>NZ_JABMLF010000009.1 GCF_013205055.1 Rathayibacter sp. VKM Ac-2856 | reverse complement strand
ATGTGTCCGATTCTTGAGAACTCAACAGCGTGCACTATGTTCAATGCCAAATTTATAACCCCGTCCGGGTCTTGTGATCCGGTTGGGTTCCTTTGGAAATTGATGTCAGTAATGATGTCTTATTTGCTAGAGGTCAAACTTGAGCGCCTTCTCTTCGGGGTTGGTGTTCGTAATTTTTTTACGGAGAGTTTGATCCTGGCTCAGGACGAACGCTGGCGGCGTGCTTAACACATGCAAGTCGAACGATGAAGCCCAGCTTGCTGGGTGGATTAGTGGCGAACGGGTGAGTAACACGTGAGTAACCTGCCCTTGACTCTGGGATAAGCGCTGGAAACGGCGTCTAATACCGGATACGACCTGCCCCGGCATCGGGTGCGGGTGGAAAGTTTTTCGGTCAAGGATGGACTCGCGGCCTATCAGGTAGTTGGTGAGGTAATGGCTCACCAAGCCGACGACGGGTAGCCGGCCTGAGAGGGTGACCGGCCACACTGGGACTGAGACACGGCCCAGACTCCTACGGGAGGCAGCAGTGGGGAATATTGCACAATGGGCGAAAGCCTGATGCAGCAACGCCGCGTGGGGGATGACGGCCTTCGGGTTGTAAACC
>NZ_JABMLF010000008.1:1279-4654 GCF_013205055.1 Rathayibacter sp. VKM Ac-2856 | reverse complement strand
AAGCGTGGTGGTGGTCAAATCTGGGTCACACGTCATGCGTGTGTTCTGTTGTCCGCCCCGAGCATGTCGGGTGCGGTGTGCAGGTCTTGTCTTTGCGAACAAGACCCGCGGTATGGAGCCCGTATTCTGGGAACCACAAAGTGGACGCAAGCAATCTCTGACCACTCCTACCAGCCTTTACAACGGTATGAGTGTAGTGATTATCAAGTTATCGGCTTATTAGTACCGGTCAGCTCCGACAGTCTTTAGTCCTGTCTTCCACATCCGGCCTATCAACCCAGTCGTCTGGCTGGGAGCCTCTCCCCCGAAGGGATGGAAATCTCATCTCGAAGCCGGCTTCCCGCTTAGATGCTTTCAGCGGTTATCCGTTCCGAACGTAGCTAATCAGCGGTGCTCCTGGCGGAACAACTGACACACCAGAGGTTCGTCCATCCCGGTCCTCTCGTACTAGGGATAGATCTTCTCAAATTTCCTGCGCGCGCAGCGGATAGGGACCGAACTGTCTCACGACGTTCTAAACCCAGCTCGCGTACCGCTTTAATGGGCGAACAGCCCAACCCTTGGGACCTACTCCAGCCCCAGGATGCGACGAGCCGACATCGAGGTGCCAAACCATGCCGTCGATATGGACTCTTGGGCAAGATCAGCCTGTTATCCCCGAGGTACCTTTTATCCGTTGAGCGACAGCGCTTCCACAAGCCACTGCCGGATCACTAGTCCCGACTTTCGTCCCTGCTCGACTTGTCAGTCTCACAGTCAAGCTCCCTTGTGCACTTACACTCGACACCTGATTGCCAACCAGGTTGAGGGAACCTTTGGGCGCCTCCGTTACTCTTTAGGAGGCAACCGCCCCAGTTAAACTACCCATCAGGCACTGTCCCTGAACCCGATTAGGGTCCGAAGTTAGATATCCAGAGTGACCAGAGTGGTATTTCAACAATGACTCCACGAACACTAGCGTGCCCGCTTCAACGTCTCCCACCTATCCTACACAAGCCACACCGAACACCAATACCAAACTATAGTAAAGGTCACGGGGTCTTTCCGTCCTGCTGCGCGTAACGAGCATCTTTACTCGTAATGCAATTTCGCCGAGTTCGCGGTTGAGACAGCTGGGAAGTCGTTACGCCATTCGTGCAGGTCGGAACTTACCCGACAAGGAATTTCGCTACCTTAGGATGGTTATAGTTACCACCGCCGTTTACTGGGGCTTAAATTCTCAGCTTCGCCTTGCGGCTAACCGTTCCTCTTAACCTTCCAGCACCGGGCAGGCGTCAGTCCGTATACATCGTCTTGCGACTTAGCACGGACCTGTGTTTTTAGTAAACAGTCGCTTCCCACTGGTCTCTGCGGCCATCGAACGCTCCCGGAGCAAGTCCGTTCACGCCTCAGGCCCCCCTTCTCCCGAAGTTACGGGGGCATTTTGCCGAGTTCCTTAACCACGATTCTCTCGATCTCCTTAGTATTCTCTACCTGACCACCTGAGTCGGTTTGGGGTACGGGCAGCTAGAACCTCGCGTCGATGCTTTTCTTGGCAGCATAGGATCACCGATTTCGACTTGCGTCTACCCATCAGATCTCAGGCTATGTGAACGACGGATTTGCCTATCGTTCGCCCTACATCCTTAGACCGGGACAACCATCGCCCGGCTCGGCTACCTTCCTGCGTCACACCTGTTAATACGCTAAACGCACCAGCACGGGGTCGTACGCTAGGCCCAACGCTTCACCCCGAAGGGATCCATCAAAGGGATTCAGATACTTAGCACTACTGGATTGTCTTGGGCGGTTCTTCGCCGGTACGGGAATATCAACCCGTTGTCCATCGACTACGCCTGTCGGCCTCGCCTTAGGTCCCGACTTACCCAGGGAAGATTAGCTTGACCCTGGAACCCTTGGTCTTCCGGAGGACGGGTTTCTCACCCGTCTTTCGCTACTCATGCCTGCATTCTCACTCGTGTGGCGTCCACGGCTGGTTCACACCGCCGCTTCACTCGCCACACGACGCTCTCCTACCCATCAACACGGCTGGACCACGAAGGCCTACCACTAATGTCAATGCCACAACTTCGGTGGCGTGCTTGAGCCCCGTTACATTGTCGGCGCGGAATCACTTGACCAGTGAGCTATTACGCACTCTTTCAAGGGTGGCTGCTTCTAAGCCAACCTCCTGGTTGTCTGTGCAACTCCACATCCTTTCCCACTTAGCACGCGCTTAGGGACCTTAGTTGGTGGTCTGGGTTGTTTCCCTCTCGACTATGAAGCTTATCCCCCACAGTCTCACTGCTGCGCTCTCACTTACCGGCATTCGGAGTTTGGCTGACGTCAGTAAGCTTTTGGGCCCCATCGGCCATCCAGTAGCTCTACCTCCGGCAAGAAACACGCAACGCTGCACCTAAATGCATTTCGGAGAGAACCAGCTATCACGAAGTTTGATTGGCCTTTCACCCCTATCCACAGCTCATCCCCTCCATTTTCAACTGAAGTGGGTTCGGTCCTCCACGACGTCTTACCGTCGCTTCAACCTGGCCATGGATAGATCACTTCGCTTCGGGTCTAGACCCTGCGACTGAATCGCCCTATTCGGACTCGCTTTCGCTACGGCTGCCCCACACGGGTTAACCTCGCCACAGAGCACTAACTCGCAGGCTCATTCTTCAAAAGGCACGCCGTCACCCCAACATGGGAGCTCCGACGGTTTGTAAGCAAACGGTTTCAGGTACTATTTCACTCCCCTCCCGGGGTACTTTTCACCTTTCCCTCACGGTACTTGTCCGCTATCGGTCATCTGGGAGTATTTAGGCTTATCAGGTGGTCCTGACAGATTCACACGGGATTTCTCGGGCCCCGTGCTACTTGGGATACTCTTCACGCCATAACACCATTTCGACTACGGGGCTCGCACCCGCTCTGGCCAGGCATTCAAACCTGTTCGTCTATGATGCGCTGTAACGTTCAGTGCTCGGCAGAACACAACGAAAAGTCCCACAACCCCGACCATGCAACCCCTGCCGGGTATCACACATGATTCGGTTTAGCCTCTTCCGCGTTCGCTCGCCACTACTGACGGAATCACTGTTGTTTTCTCTTCCTGTGGGTACTGAGATGTTTCACTTCCCCACGTTCCCTCTACCCGCCCTATATATTCAGGCGGGAGTCACCAGGTCACCACAAGGGGCCTGGCGGGGTTTCCCCATTCGGAAATCCTCGGATCACAGCTCGTTTATCAGCTCCCCGAGGCTTATCGCAGATTACGACGTCCTTCTTCGGCTCCAGATGCCAAGGCATTCACCGTTTGCTCTTAAAAACTTGAAAATCACATGAGTTTAAGAAACCACAACTCGAAAAGTTGCAGATCCAATGATTGGCAAGGAC
>NZ_JABMLF010000008.1:0-1179 GCF_013205055.1 Rathayibacter sp. VKM Ac-2856 | reverse complement strand
AGTTCAATGTTCCACCCATGAGCTACCAGCAAAGACATTCGCTTTGATCTGGCGCCTGGGACACCGAAGTGCCCAGATGCTCCTTAGAAAGGAGGTGATCCAGCCGCACCTTCCGGTACGGCTACCTTGTTACGACTTAGTCCTAATCACCGATCCCACCTTCGACAGCTCCCTCCTTGCGGTTAGGCCACTGGCTTCGGGTGTTACCGACTTTCATGACTTGACGGGCGGTGTGTACAAGGCCCGGGAACGTATTCACCGCAGCGTTGCTGATCTGCGATTACTAGCGACTCCGACTTCATGAGGTCGAGTTGCAGACCTCAATCCGAACTGAGACCGGCTTTTTGGGATTCGCTCCACCTTACGGTATCGCAGCCCTTTGTACCGGCCATTGTAGCATGCGTGAAGCCCAAGACATAAGGGGCATGATGATTTGACGTCATCCCCACCTTCCTCCGAGTTGACCCCGGCAGTCTCCTATGAGTTCCCACCATGACGTGCTGGCAACATAGAACGAGGGTTGCGCTCGTTGCGGGACTTAACCCAACATCTCACGACACGAGCTGACGACAACCATGCACCACCTGTATACCGACCTTGCGGGGCAACCATTTCTGGAAGTTTCCGGTATATGTCAAGCCTTGGTAAGGTTCTTCGCGTTGCATCGAATTAATCCGCATGCTCCGCCGCTTGTGCGGGCCCCCGTCAATTCCTTTGAGTTTTAGCCTTGCGGCCGTACTCCCCAGGCGGGGAACTTAATGCGTTAGCTGCGACACGGAGACCGTGGAAAGGTCCCCACATCTAGTTCCCAACGTTTACGGCGTGGACTACCAGGGTATCTAATCCTGTTCGCTCCCCACGCTTTCGCTCCTCAGCGTCAGTAACGGCCCAGAGAACTGCCTTCGCCATCGGTGTTCCTCCTGATATCTGCGCATTCCACCGCTACACCAGGAATTCCATTCTCCCCTACCGCACTCTAGTCTGCCCGTACCCACTGCAGGCCCGAGGTTGAGCCTCGGGTTTTCACAGCAGACGCGACAAACCGCCTACGAGCTCTTTACGCCCAATAATTCCGGACAACGCTTGCACCCTACGTATTACCGCGGCTGCTGGCACGTAGTTAGCCGGTGCTTTTTCTGCAGGTACCGTCAAGCCGAAGCCCTTCTTCCCTACTAAAAG
>NZ_JABMLF010000007.1 GCF_013205055.1 Rathayibacter sp. VKM Ac-2856 | reverse complement strand
TCCGCTACCGCGGTACAGCGGTGAGGCACCACCTGAATCCCGTGCTCTCGCACTTCTACGGCGCGCCGCCCATGGCGTTCCTCACCGTCGGCGCGGGAACCCTCCTCCTCGGCAAGGACTGGATCGGCCTGCCGGCCGCTGTCACCATCGACTGGGTGCTCTGGGGTGCGGGGACTCTCGGCGGGCTGGTGACGGCGGTCCTGGTGCCCTACCTCGCGTTCACCCGGCACGAGAACAAGCCCGATTCGGCGTTCGGCGGCTGGCTGATGCCGATCGTTCCGCCGATGGTGTCCGCTTCCACCGGCGCACTGCTGCTGCCGTACGCGCCCGCCGGGCAAGCGCGGGAGACGCTCCTGTGGTCCTGCTACGGCTTCTTCGGCCTCAGCCTGGTCGCGTCGCTGGTGGTGATCACCCTGATCTGGAACCGGCTCGCGCAGCACAAGGTCGGAGCAGCGGGGATGGTGCCGACGCTGTGGATCGTCCTCGGTCCGGTCGGACAGTCGATCACCGCCGTGAATCTGCTCGCCTCGAACGCGCCCACCGTCGTGGACGCCGGCACGGCGCGTGCGCTGCTGGTCGTGGCTCTGGTGTACGGCTTCGCGATGCTCGGCTTCGCACTGCTCTGGACCGTCATCGCCCTCGCGATCACCCTCCGCACCGCGAAGGAGCACCTGCCGTTCAGCCTGACGTGGTGGTCGTTCACGTTCCCCGTCGGCACCTGCGTCACCGGACTGAACGGCCTCGCCCTGCACTCCGGTCTCACGGTCGTCGCCGGCCTCGCGGTGCTCTACTACGTCGGCCTGGTCGCCGCGTGGATCATCGTCGCCGCCCGCACGTTCCACGGTTCCGTGATCCGCGGAACCCTGCTCGCACCACCGCGACCGGCCTGACCGGGATCGAGGACCATCGTGGACATCCGGACCCTGAACGCCCTCGCCGAGACCTGGCGGAGTACCGCGGACGCGACCGGACGCTTCGTTCCGGGCTTCGATCCCCGCTCCGGCGGCACCGCCAGTCGCGTCCTGGTGCTGATGCAGTCACCCGGCCCTCGGACGATCGCCGCGGGATCCGCTGCCGTCTGCAGCGAGGACAACCTCGGGCCCACCGCCGCCGCGTTCCGGGCGGCCCGAATCGAGTCCGGACTCTCCCGCGACCACTACCTCCGATGGAACCTCATCCCGTGGGAGATCCCTGGCCGCGTCCGCCCCGCGGACATCGAGCAGGGTCGGCTCGCGCTCGGTGAGCTGCTGGAGCTGCTGCCCGCGCTCGACGCCGTCGTCACCTACGGGACCGTGGCGCTCGACGGGGTCATGCGCTATCTGACCCTGCACGATGATCCCCGTGTCGTCCCCGTACTCGCGGCACCGCACCCCTCACCGGCCAACGGACGTCACCGCGCCGACCAGCACCTCCGCTCCGTGAACGCGCTCCGCCTCGCGAATCGTCTCGGATCCGGTCGGCGAATCGCAGACTGACGGCACTGAAGGCAGACGTCCGCGGCTCGGTCGGCACCGGTCGTCGTGACCGATGAGGCGCTGATCTCAGACGGTCCCCGTCCTCGGACCGCTGACGGGAGCGGCCGGGTCGTCCACGACGTCGACGGTGTACGCCGCGCCGTGCTCGAGCGTGTGGCCGACGGTGCACTGGCGATCCACGGCCCGGTGGGTGCGTTCGGACAGTGAGGCGATCCGCTCGGGATCGAGCGCCGACAGGTCGGCGCGGATCACGGCGGTGATGGAGTCGTAGCGGTCCTCACCCTCGGGCTTGGTCGCGGTGATGTCGGTGGTCGCTTCGAAGTCGGCTCCGAGCCGGCTGGCGAGGAGGTGGTCCGAGGAGAGCATGCCGCAGGCGGCGAGGGCGAGGTGCAGCAGCTCGCCGGGCGAGAACACGCCGTCGGCGTCCGACCCGCCGATGCGGACCTCGGCTCCTCGCGCGTTGCGGCCGATGAAGCTTCTCGGGCCCTCGCGGGTGATGTGCAGCGGCGTGGTCTCGGTGCTCATGGTCTGCTCCTGTCCGGTGTCCGCGGCACCGCGGGCAGTGCCGGTGTCTCCTGCGGGTGGGCGGTGTCTCAGGTGTCGGTGCGGACGAGGGGGGAGTTCGTGCCGCGGACCCTGATGTCGACACCGGTGATCTCCGACCGGGCGATGCCCGTGGACGCCGCCAGGTCGACGGCGCGCTGCCCGGCCGCCGTCCAGGTGGCGACGGTGATCGTGCTGCCGTCTGTGCGGGTGATCACGAGTTCGTACTCCGCGTCGGCGGGCGCATCACCACTGTAGGTGCAGCTCCACTCCAGCCGGGTGCCCCACGGCTTCCCCTCGACCTGGATGTCCGCAGCGAGAGCGGGATCGGCCGCGATCGGGTCCATCGGTTCGAGGATCGCCTCGCTCGCCACGGGAGCGCCCGCGATGCCCGTGCCGAGAGCGACGCCTCCGAAGACGGAGGCGGTGACGGCGGCCGCGACGGCGAGGGACGTCACCAGCCGGCGCCGACGTCGGCGCGTCCGGACACGGTGAGCGATGGCGGGCAGCGTCACCGGGGAGGGCGGCGCGTCCTCGCCGTCGTCCGATGCGCTGATGGCGAGAGCATCCTCGACGGAGAGCCGACCGACGATGCCGGGCAGTCCTGCCAGCTCTGCCACGGCCGCGCGGCAGGCCGCGCAGCCGCTGAGGTGCTGCTCGTACTCGAGTCGCTGATCCGCGGGGAGAGCGCCGAGGACGTAGGACGCGTCCCAGTCGCGGTACTCGTCCTCCGTCGCAGAGCTTCCGTGGTGGTCGTTCATCGGGTGACGCCCCTTTCCTGCAGAGCCAGTCGCAGTCCGCGCAGTCCGTAGTGCAATCGAGATTTCGCTGTTCCCTCGGGGATGGAGTGCCGGCGGGCGATCTCGGGGACGGTGTGTCCGAGGAAGTACGCGTCCACCACGATCCGACGATGCTCCACCGACAGCGAGGCGAGAGCGTCGGCGACGAGGATGCTGTCCAGGACCGCGTCGGTGCGATCGGGGACGGCGCCGCCGCCGTCCTCGTCCTTCGCCGGCACTTCGCGTCGGCTCCGAGCGGAGCGGGCGTCGTCGATGACGAGGTTGCGGGCGACGGTGAACAGCCACGCGCGCGCGGCGTCGGCGTCGCGTTCGAGGACCTGCGGGCGCTGCCAGGCCCGGACCATCGTCTCCTGCACGACGTCCTCCGTCAGCGCCGCGTTCCGAGTGAGGTTCTGCACGAATCGCCGCAACGCCGGGCCGTGACTCTCGTACAGCGCCGCCAGGAGCTCATCGACGGGGCGGGGCACAGTGCTCACCGCCTCGAAGCGCCACGGCGCACTCCGTCATCTCGGTTGCTCCGATCACTGCGGGTCATCCCTTCCGGTCCTTGCCTGTCGAGAACCGGCGACCCGTCCGGGCGATGCGCTTCGCTGCGCGGGGACGGGTCGCCGTCGCATCAGGACGCCGGGGTGGCGGTGCTCATGCCCGCAGCTTCCTTGTTCATCGTGCCGTCAGGGAGGAGGACGTACCAGGCGTCCTTCACACCCTGCCCGTTGACCTGGCCCGGTGCGGTGTCCTTCGCGAACCGGTAGACCGGCCATCCGTCGACGGTCAGCTGGGTCGTCCCGTCGGTGCGCGTGATCGAGCCGACCTCTCCGGTGATCCCATCCGCGGCGGTCGTGCTGGACGCCGACACGGCCGGCCAGGTCGTGGCGCACTCGTCGTAGCAGCTGCTGCTGCCCGAGTTCTGCGTGTCCTTCGTGAACGTGTAGACGGTGGAGCCGGCCTCGTCCGTGATGATCTCGCCCAGCGGCGAGGACGCCGTCGTGAGAGCCGCCGTCTCAGCGGAGGCGGAGGCGGTGGCGGAAGGGCTGTCGGCCGGCGCTTCCGACGAGGCGGCCGAGCCGGCGGCCGTCGAGCATCCGGCGAGAAGGACGGCGGCGAACGCCGCAGTGGTCACAGTGGTCGCGATTCGCTTGAGCATGATGCCTCCTGTAGTGCGGGGGCCGAGGTGGTCCCACCGAGGACACGACACAGCAGTCGCGGACGTTCAACGAGGCGAGAAGATCGCTGGGAGAGCATCCGCGCGGCGGGCGGCTTCAGCGAGAGCGACGATCCGTTGCGCGCTCCTTCGCGTGAAGGCCCGAGGCAGCGCGCTGCTCTCCATCCCCGCGCAGACCGAGGCGAACGAGCACGCAGACCGCCAGGGAACGGTACCCGCGGCCGTACTGCTGAGGATCCGGGCCACCTCGTCAGGTGGGATCGGGCTTCGCTGTATCGCCACGAGGCGGACGCCACTCGGCGCGCTCCTGCTCAAGAGCAGACAGCCTCCCAGTAGAGGCTCGTCCTCTGGCCGATCGAACCCCCTCGGCGGAAGTCTCCGCGAGCAAGCAGACGCCGACCTCGGTCGGCGCTGTGGTGTGCGCTGCGCGCATTTTTGCCTGGAAGCCTTCGGCAGCGTACGGGCCTGCGGCGTCCACGCAAGCCGCTGCGCGGCCGGCTCCTCCGAGGTTCCCGCCACGCGGTCGCTGCGCTCCCTCACATCGCGCCGACAACCTCTCCTCCGCCGCCCTCCGGGTTGCGCTCCCGCCTCCGCCTCTGCTCGGCACTACGTGCCTTCCAGGCAAAAAAACGCTGGGAGAGAAGGAAGAACAGGCGAGCCAGACCACCCCCGCTGGCTTGACAAACCTGATTGAGAATCACGGCAAAAAAACGATGAGGAAGAGGAAGAGAAATGCAGCAGATCACGACCGTCAGCACCTTCGTCCCGGCCGCCACCGAGGAGGGGATGCGCACCCAGTTCCGCAAGATCGCGGAGCGCGACGAGGACCTTGCCGCCCACGCACGCAACGGCTGGGCGCTCGCGCACACCGCCACGATCCCCGGAACCGAGGGCGTCATGTTCGTGGACACCCTCACCCGCACCCAGCAGTAGCCCGCACCACCATCGAGGAGGAAACGCCATGTCAGACACCATCACCACCAGCCCCGCGGCGGAGGAGCCGACCCTCCTCGACGCGGTTGCCGAGTTCGCCTCCGTGTTCTCCCACGGGGACACCGCCGACGACCTGGCCGTCCGACTCAGCTGTGCCGAGGTCGACGCGCTGGCCGGACTCCTGCGAGCATTCGGACGTGACGAGGCCGCGGACCTGTGGATCGCGGAGCACGCCACGGACGACGACGAGGGCGATCGGCACCACGCTGAGGGAGGATCGGAGCGATGAGCGAGCAGCAGGCCACCCCCGACGCGGTGGCGATCTACCAGGCGGCCGTGGCGACGTTCGCGGTGACTCTCTCGGACCCCGCCGTCGCGGAAGCGATCGCCCCGACGCTCACGTGCGCACGCGCGACGCCGATCATCGACCTCCTCACCGAGGCAGGACACACCGACGCCGCCGAGCAGTGGGCCGAGCTGCACGCCTGGACCCGGCTCAACGACGAGCACGACCCGCACCGCGGCGACGAGTCGGACGGGTGGGCCGACTGATGCTCACGGTCTACTCGAAGCCGTCGTGCGTGCAGTGCACCGCGACCTACCGCGCGCTCGACGCGAAGGGCATCGAGTACGAGGTCGTGGACCTCACGACCAACCCGGCCGCGCTCGAGTACGTCATGGAGGAGCTGGGCTACTTTGCCGCTCCCGTCGTCGTCGCCAGCGATCAGGACCACTGGTCGGGGTTCCGTCCTGACCTCATCGAGAAGCACGCGGCATGACCGGCGACATCCCAGGCGACGAGTTCCGCGCCGGATACCTCGCCGGATTCGCGGACCGTCAGGCCGAGGTGGACCGGCTGGAGAACGACGCCGACCGGCTCTACCGCGCCGCCTACGGCGACGAACGCCGCATCCCCGGTCAGTACGTGACCCGCGCCGAGCTCGAACAGCGCAGAGCGCTGTCCGAGCCGCCCGTGGAAATCACCCGGCGCGAAGCGCTCGCATCCTGGGGGATCGAACCGCCCACCGAGGAGCCCGCAGACACCCCCGCGGCCGAGCCCGCGACCCCGAGCCCGTCGACGGCGACGGGACCCACCAACCGCACGAGCAGGAGACGACAGATGAGCACCAGGACGATCACCGGGAACCTCGCCACCGACCCCGAGGCCGTGCAGGCGGGCCGCGTGCAGATCGTGAAGCTGCGCGTCATCGAGAACACCGGCGAATACCGCGGCGGCGAATGGACCCCGCACGAGGCCCCGACGACGCACTTCGTGGAAGCGAAGTTCGAGCTGGGCGAGCACGTGCTCGCCTCCCTCCACAAGGGCGACGGCGTGATCGTCGTCGGCTACGAGCGCACCGTCTCCTGGGGCGAAGGCGACGACCGGCGCACCGGCCGCGTCCTCGAAGCCGACGCGATCGGCCCCAACCTCACCCGCGCGACCGCTGTCGTCACCACTGTCACGCGACGCGCGCCACGGCGCAGCGCCACACCCGCGGGGGAGTAGCGCGCCCGCTCAGCCGATCCGGAGCACGTAGAGGATGACGTGATCCTCCGGAATCGCAGCGCGCACTTCCGCGATCGCCGCGGCCGACGTCGCCGCGTTGCTCTGCACAACCGTCGATGCCGATTCAGCGCGCGTCCGGTGTGCCAGTTCCCACATGCTCCCATCGTCGCACCCGGCGCCGACACGAGCGCCTTGAGCGCGGCGGACCGGCAGTGCCGGCCCGCGAGGGGGAGAGCCCCCTCGACCCCCCACCCGACCACGTGGAACGGCCGCGCGCTCGAGCGACAGTCAGCTGCGAGGACGCGGCTTGTACTTCTTCCCGGCCCGGATGTTCCGGTTCTCGATCACACCGACCACCGCCAGGCCCGCGGCAACGAGGACGATCAGCGCCCACCCGAGCACGTTCAACCACGTCCCGGTGAATGCCGCATAGGTCTGCTCGCCGGCGATGGAGAAAAGCATCAGGGACAGCCCGAACCAGACCATGCCATTGCTGATCAGCGCGGCACGCGCGAGCTTGGTCCGAGGCTTCGACATGCCCTCACCCTTTCACCGCAGGCTGGACGTGTCCACGACGAGACGTCCGCGCTGCCGTGAACTAAGCCGCGCTCGTCCCGGGGTGCAGCGCTTTGGCGGACGCGATGTGCGCCCTCATTTCGTCGTCAGACGTCCCTCGACGGTGCCAATCGCGGAGGCGGTTCGCGAAGTCGCGCGCCCAGGTGTTCACGGGACCGCCCGCGGCCAGAGCGCTTTCTACGTCGGCATCCGTGCGCAGCGGATCCGGCACCAGTTGGAGCCGGCGCATCGACTCGGTGGCTTGCTCGTTTCCTGCCACCCGCTCGGCTTCAAACCATTCGCCTAGGAGGTTGCCGTCCGCGTGTGTGCTCAGTGCTTCTAGGAGGGTGAGGCTCACGCGAAGTTCTCGCAGCGGCTCCGCGACCGATTCCGCTCGCAGGTTGATCGTGTTCAGAATCGCGAGAGCAGTAAGAGCGCGAACGAAGGCGGCATCGATTCGTTCCTCGACCCGAGCGGCGGCCGCAGCTTTCCGTTCTGACGCGGCTAGCCCAACAGCGACCAGCGTCGAAATCACGATCGCGGCCGCCGGCAGAGCGATCCCCGTTACGACGTCCAGCGTGGTTCCATCCATCTCACCAGCATCGCGTAAGAGGATCCAGCACCGGACGCCTCCGCACCTACACGGCGCGGAGGAGGTACTTCGCGAAGATCCCGTCGTCGTCGTACTCGGCCCGCTCGATCGAGAAGCTGGCCTGGGTGAACATCGGTTCCAGGAGCCATGTGAACGTCGAGTGCTCGTCGGTGACGTGCTCCTCGAGGTCGGCGCGCGTCCACCCGCCCTCTTCGTCGGAGTACCCGGTGGAGCACCAGTGCTCGATGCGTTCGACTGCTTCGGAGACGGGGAAGTTGTAGACCACATCCCAGATGCGGAGGACCCCGCCGGTCCGCAGCATGCGCCGCATCCGGTCGAGCGCGAGCGCCTTCCAGAAGTCAGGGAGGTGGTGCAGGGCGTACCGCGAGTACACGAGATCCGCGCTCCCCGCCGGCCATTCGAAGGTGAGGTAGCCACCCTCCGCGACCGTGACCGGCGCACCCGTCGCCGCCACCTTGCGGCGCAGCTCGCGCAGCATCACGGGCGAAGGGTCGACGGCGACCACGTTCGACCAGTGCCCGGCGGCGAGGAGCGCGAACTGTCCCGTTCCCGCTCCTAGATCGATCACCGTGCCCTCCCGTTCCGGGAGGACTGTGCTCAGCCACTCGACCTCGGCGGCGGCGCCGGCGTCTTCCTTCTCGTCGTAGTGTGCGACGTGCTCGGCGTCGGTGTTCTCCCGCCCGAGAGACGTGCTCTCGTCCAAGAACCAGGTCGGCTGACTCGCGGTCACGGCGGATCCCTTCGAGAGGTGACATCGCTGCGACGTATCCGCCGCTTACCGAGGAAGCCTAGGCGCGAGGGGTGTTCCGTAAGGGGATCGTTCCCCGGTACACGCATGAGCGACACCGACCGCCGCGATGTAAGTTTCAGCGTTCTGTGGCGGCGTTCTGATGCCGCTCCGTGTCGCGCCTAGTTGAGGAGCTCGGCCTGAATCCGAGCGGCGACCGCCTCGCGGAGGGGGCGGACGCTCTCGGCGCTCCAGTCGGTTGGGTCGGGGAACTTCCACTCCAGGAACCGGCCGGTCGGAGTCGCAGGGAGGGTAAGCCCGGGCTTCATGGCGACGACGATGTCCGCGTTCTCGAGGTCCTCCACCGTGACGGAGCGGGGGGTGCGGTCGCTGATATCGAGGCCGAGCTCAGCGACGGTCGCAGCGATCGCGGGGTTTACCGTTTCGGCCGGGGAGAGGCCGGCGGAGGTGGCGGTGTAGCGGTCGCTGGCGAGGACTTGGAGCAGGCCTGCGGCGAGTTGGGAGCGGCCGGCGTTGTGCTGGCAGAGGAAGAGGACGGTGGGCTTCTCGGTCATGCGGGGGTCACTGCTCCGGTGTTCGTGCGGGTCCAGGTCTGGGTGGCGATCTGCACGGCGTCCCAGGGGGAGCCGAGCGGGGGTGTGTAGGAGAGGTCGAGGTCGGAGACCTGCTCGACGGTGAGTCCCGCGAACAGGGCGGTCGCGTAGGTGTCGATGCGCTTGGCGGTCTCGGTGCCGAGGCGTCCGACGAGCTGCGCGCCGAGCAGGCGCCCGTCGCGGGTGTCACCGGTGATGCGGATCGTGATGGGCTGCGCGCCCGGGTAGTAGCGCTTGTGGTCGTCCGCGACCGCGGTCGTCGACGCCGGCGCGAAGCCGGCGGCGAGGGCCTCGTGCTCGCGCAGGCCGGTGCGGGAGGCGACGAGGTCGAACACCTTGACGACCTGGGTGCCGACGGAGCCGGCGAAGCGGGCATCGCCGCCGAGAGCGTTCTCGCCGGCTACCCGTCCCTGCTTGTGGGCCGTGGTGCCCAGCGGCAGGTAGGTGCTGCCGAGCAGACGGTGGTGCGTGGTCACTCCGTCGCCTGCCGCGAACACGTGCGGCAGGCCCGTGCGCATCGCCTTGTCGACGACGACCCCGCGGCCGGCGCCGAGAGACGCTCCGGCGCGGGCGAGCAGGTCGGTGTTCGGCTTCACGCCGACGACGAGAAGGACGACGTCGGCGGTGCGGATGAGGGGTGTGCCGTCGTGGTCGGCGTGCACGGCGAGCCCGGCGGCGGTCTTCTCGATCGAGGCGACGGTGGTCCGGGTGAGGACCTCGACGCCGCGCTCGGTCAGTTCGGTGTGCACGAGGGCGCCGAGTTCGGGGTCGAGGGTGGAGAGCACTTCCGGGCCGCGTTGGAGCTGGGTGACGTGGAGGCCGCGGACGGTGAGGGCTTCGGCCATCTCCAGGCCCACGTAGCCGGCGCCGACGATGATCGCCGTCTGCGGGTCGCGGCTATCGAGGAACCGCTCGAGGGCGAAGGTGTCGCCCATCGAGTGCAGCACGTGCACTCCGTCCTCCGGCCCCAGGTCATCCACGCCGGCGATGCCGGCGGAAGACGCGAGGGCGCCGGTCCCGACGATCAGCTCGTCGTACCCGATCCGATCGAGCGAGCCGTCCGGGGTGCGGACGGTGAGCCGCTGCCCGGCGACGTCGATGTCGGTCGCGAAGGTGTCCAGGCGCAGGCTCATGCCGGTGGCTTCGAGGTCGGCGTGGGTGCGGTGCGCGAGCGACTGCCACGGCTGGACCTCGCGGGAGAAGTAGTACGGGATCCCGCAGATGGAGAAGTTCGGGTACGAGTCGGCGACGACGACGGTCACGTCGACGGACGGGTCGAGCTCGCGGGCGCGCAGCGCGGCGGAGATCCCCGCGTCGCTGCCGCCGATGGCGACGAGATGCATCAGATGGGCCTTCCGGATCAGACGTGTGAAGAGGTGGAGGTGGTGGCCGGGACCACGAGGTGCCCGGCGGTCCGGGCGGCGCCCGGGAAGAGGAACACGGCGATGCCGACGCCGATCGCGGCGCCGACGAGCTGCGCAGCGATGAACGGCAGGACGGAGGTGGGGGCGATGCCGGCGAAGGTGTCGGTGAAGACGCGGCCGAGGGTCACGGCGGGGTTCGCGAACGAGGTCGAGGACGTGAACCAGTACGCCGCACCGATGTACGCGCCGACCGCGGCCGCGGCGAGCGGGCCGCGGTTCGTGCGGGCGAGGGAGAGGACCACGAGGACCAGGCCCGCGGTGGCGACGACCTCCCCGAGCAGGTGCCCGGCGGTGACCCGCTCGGTCGTCGCGATCGAGGTCGGGACCTCGAACATCGCGTTCGCGAGGACCGCGCCACCGATACCGCCGAGCAGCTGCGCGCCGACGAACACCGCCAGCTCCCGCCCCGACACGCCGGTCCGGTCGCGGCGGCCGAGGAGCGCGTCGATGGCGGAGACGAGCGGGTTGAAGTGCGCCCCCGACACCGGCCCGAGTGTCAGGATCAGCACCGCGAGGCCCAGCGCGGTCGCGAGGGAGTTCTCCAGCAGTTGCACGCCGACATCGTTCGGGGAGAGCGACTGGGCGGCGATGCCGGAGCCGACGACGATCGCCACGAGCAGGCCCGTGCCGAGGAACTCGGCCACGGCCCGACGAGCGAGCGGAGGAAGGGAAGTGGTGTCCATGTCGTCGGCCATCTTGACCCCTCACGTTCACTCAGTCAAGATTGAGTCAATGAACACCGAGCGAACCGAATTGGAAGCGCGGGCCGCCCGGCACGCGGCCCTCAGTGATCCCGCGCGCCTGCGGATCGTGGACCTGCTCACCCTCGGTGACCTGGCGCCGCGGGAGCTGCAGGACCGACTGGGGATGCCCTCGAACCTCGTCGCGCACCACCTCGCCGTCCTCGAGCGCGAGGGCATGATCCTCCGTCGCCGCTCGGAGGCGGACCGGCGCCGCAGCTACGTGCACCTGATCCCCGGCGCGTTCGATCAGCTCGGGCCCTCGACCACCGCCGCGGCGCGGCGGGTGCTGTTCGTGTGTACCGCGAACTCCGCCCGCTCCCAGCTCGCCGCGCAGCTCTGGGCGCAGCGCAGCTCGATCCCCGTGGCGTCCGCCGGCACGCACCCCGCCGCGGCGATCGCGGCTGGCGCCATCACGACTGCCGAGCGGCACGGCCTGACGCTGACAGGGAATACTCCGCAGCAGTTCGCGGACGTCGCCGCCGACACCGACCTCGTGATCACTGTCTGCGACGCCGCGCACGAGGAGCTCGGCTCGGAGGCGCTGCACTGGTCGATCCCCGACCCGGTGCCCGCCGGCACGGACGCCGCGTTCGATGCCGCCTACGACGAGCTCGCCGCTCGCGTCGACGCTCTCGCGGCGAGGGTCACGGCCGCCTGATCAGACGCGGGTGAGCATCCCCGCGAGAGAGTCGAGCGCGCCGGGGACGAGGGAGAAGTACGCCCACGTGCCGCGCTTTTCGCGGGCCAGGATCCCGGCGTCCACGAGGATCTTCAAGTGGTGCGACACCGTGGGCTGGCTCAGCCCGACCGGCTCCGTGAAGTCGCACACGCACACCTCGCCCGAGCTGCTCGACGCGACGATCGACACCAGGCGAAGCCTTGCCGGATCCGCCATCGCCTTCAACGCTCTCGCCAGCAGCTCCGCGCCCTCGGCGCTCAGCGGCTCGCGCGCGAGTGGCGCGCAGCACGCGGCCGCCGCCGCGGTGAGAGTCAGCTCGGTCGTCGCCATGCCTCCACCCTCCCACACATTGACAGTCATCGATATGCCGGGGCAGACTCGATCCATCGATGATCGTCGATGTTGAGGAGTGCACCTGATGACCATGCTGCTGACCGTCCCGCCCCGCACCGATGAGCGCCGACTGACCGGCCTGCCCGTCGCCGTCATCGGCGCCGGGCCCGTTGGTCTGGCTGCTGCCGCGCAGCTGCTCGAGCGCGGCCTCGACGTCATCGTCTACGAGGCGGGCGAGAGCGCTGGCGCCGCCGTGCAGCAGTGGGGCCACACCCGCCTGTTCTCGCCGTGGGAGTACCTGGTCGACGCGGCCGCCGGGCGCCTGCTCGACGCCGCCGGCTGGGAGGCGCCCGCGGCAAAGAAACTGCCCACCGGGCACGAGTTCGTCCGCGACTACCTCGCGCCCCTCGCCGCGACCCCGCAGCTCGACTCCGTCATCCGATACCGCTCCCGCGTGCTGGCTGTGACCCGCGAGGGCATGGACCGCACTCGCTCTACCGGACGCGCGGGCACCCCGTTCCTGCTGCGTCTGGACACTGTGGAGGGCGCCGTCGACGTCACCGCCCGCGCAGTCATCGACACCTCGGGCACCTACTCCACGCCCAACGCCCTCGCCTCGGGCGGCCTCGACCCGATCGGCGCCGCCGACGTCGCCGAGCATCTCAGTCACGCGCTGCCCGATGTGCTCGGCGCCGACCGTGCCAGGTTCGCCGGGAAGAGCGTCCTCGTCGTCGGCGCCGGCCACTCCGCTGCGAACACCCTGATCAAGCTCGCCCGACTCGCCCGCGAGGAGCCGGAGACGAGGATCACCTGGGCGATCCGCGGCACCAGCCCGCTGCGCGTCTTCGGCTCGGGCGACGACGAATTGGAGGAGCGCGGCAAGCTCGGCGGTACCGTCCACCAGCTCGTCCGCGACGGCGCGATCACCCTCCTGGACCGCTTCGAGATCGACCGCCTCGAGAAGACCACCACCGGCCGGGTCGCCGTCCTCGGGCGCCGCCGGAAGGAGCGCGAGAGCGTCGAGGCGGATGTCGTCGTGCAGGCGACCGGGTTCCGGCCCGACCTCGACATGCTGCGCGAGATCCGCGTCTCCCTGGACGAGATCGTGGAAGCGCCCCGCGCGCTCGCGACGCTGATCGATCCGAACCTGCACTCCTGCGGCACCGTCGACCCGCACGGCGTCGCGGAACTCGCCCACCCCGAACCGAACTTCTTCATCGCCGGCATGAAGTCCTACGGCCGCGCCCCGACCTTCCTCCTGGTCACCGGTTACGAGCAGGTCCGCTCTATCGCGGACGAGCTCGCGGGCGATCACGCCGCGGCCCGGCGGGTGCAGCTCGTGCTCCCCGAGACCGGCGTCTGCTCGACTGACATCGGATCCGCCGGAGGAAGCTGCTGCTCGTGATGGCGGTCCGGGCGATGCTCCCCGAGGACTGGGCGGCGGTCGAGGCGATCTACCGAGAGGGCATCGCGACCGGGCACGCCACCTTCGAGGCCGAACCGCCGACGTGGGAGATGTTCGATGCGGGGAAGCTCGACGTCGGGCGCCTGGTCGCCGTCGACGGCGACCGTGTCCTCGGGTGGGCGGCGCTCTCGCCCGTGTCGAGCCGGCCCGTCTACCGCGGAGTGGTCGAGCACTCCGTCTACGTCGCCGCCGCAGCCCGCGGCCGCGGCGCCGGCGCGGCACTCCTGCGGGCTCTCATCGAGACCGCGGACGCTGCTGGTCTCTGGACGATCCAGTCGAGCATCTTCCCCGAGAACACCGCCAGCCTCGCCCTCCACGACCGCGCCGGCTTCCGCCGCGTCGGCACCCGCGACCGGATCGCGCTGATGACTTACGGACCAGCCGCCGGTACCTGGCGTGACACGATCCTCATCGAACGTCGACGCCCGTCCTGACCGTCGCGGTAGGGGATCGCCCAGTGCGACACTTCCCACCCGAAGGTCAGAGGGTGGGAAACCAGCTCGAGTTGTCCACGATCCACAGCGACACGGAGTTCCAGAGCCCGGTGATGACGAGGACGCCGATCGCGATGAGGAGCACGGCGACGGCCTTGTTGGCGTAGGCGCCGATGCGGCGCAGCCAGCGGCGTGAGCGTGCTGCGCGGGCGAGGACGAGTCCGAGCAGGAACAATGGAGTGAGCATGCCGAGGAAGTAGACGAACCCCAGCGCGACGCCGAGTCCCACGGTGTCGATGTTGGAGGCGAGGCCGTAGGCGATCGCGAGGGACGGGCCGAGGCAGGGGTACCAGACGGCGGCGCAGCTGACTCCGAGCAGCAGTGCCTTCGCGGCCGAGCCGCCCGGAGTTGACGTTCTCGTGATCCAGGGGATCCGGAGGACGCCGAGGGAGTAGAGGCCGGCGGCGATGAGCAGTCCGCCGGCGATGAACGTGTACGGCGGCCGGGCGAGGTTCACGTTCGCGCCGAACGCGAGCAGCAACGCCACCGACCCGATCAGCACGAGAGCGGCCCCGACCGCGAACGCGAGGATCGACCACACCTGCCGAGACGGTCGAGCCCGTCCGTCCCCTGTCGAGGTGAGCGCGCCGACGATGCCGGGGAGGATCGGTGCGGCACAGGGGGAGAGCAGAGCGAGCGCGCCCGCGAGGAACGCGGTGCCGAGCTCGGGGAACATCCCCTCACCCTAGTTTCCGGAAAGGGCGCGCCCTGGTCCCGCGCTTCCTAGGCTGACCTCGTGACCTGGACAAGTCGACCGCGCAGCATCGCAAGGGTGACCGCTCGAACCCTCGCCATCACGGCCATCGCTGCCGCGGGCGCGGCCTCGCTGAGCGGGTGCTTCACCACCGCCGAGCGGCCGCCGCTCACTTTCGCGGACCTCGACCGGGCGGCGACCGACGCCGATACGTTCCCGACGCTGCCCCCGCGGGCCTCCTGGTCCGAGATGGACGAGACCAGCTCCCGGCTCGTCGGCCGAGTCGGAGACCGATCGCTGTTCCTGGCGCGCACGAGCGATCCGGAGACGACGTGCCTGACGAGCTTCGCTGACGAGGACACATGGGGCCAGAGCTGCGGGGCCGGCGGGTTCGACAGCGCGATCGGCCGCGACACGGTCCACGTCGTCCCGGACGGCGGGGGAGTCGAAGAGACGTGGACGCCGCTCAGCGAGAACGTCTACGTCGACAGCCCTGGTGCGCGGTGACGACGATCGAGGAGCTTCGACTGGCGCTCGTTCCCGTGTTCGAGGAGATGCTGCACGAGGACGAACGCTCGTCACTTCGGCTGCACTTCGTGCGGCTCGCAGAGTGGCCGGACGGTTCTCCTCTGAGTCCTGCAGATCGCCTCGAGGACGGCAGCGTCATCGCGCAGTGGGCTGTCCTCGACGAGATGGGCTCATCGCGAGAGCTTCAGAGCGGCGTCTCCGTGTCCGTCCTCGCTCTGGCCGTGCAGAGCGACCTTCAAGACTTCATCGCGGAGAGCTTCTTCGGGTGGGGACAGCTCAGGGGTACTTAACGCTCCTGCCACCTTCTGGCACCGGTCAACTCCGTCGGTAGAGGCCAGCGGCAGGCCACATCGATGAACTATCGAGACCTGGCCGCCTCCTCGATGAACCACTGTCGTCGTACGGTCTGGTCATGGGTGCATTGGTTCGGCGTCGCGTTCGGTGGTGGTGGCTCGCGATCGCGTTGGTTGCTCTCGTCGCGGTGGTCCTTCTCGCCGGTGACCGTTCGGGTAGCTGCGTGGAGTACGTGAACTCGCCAGGCGTGTGCACCAGCGTCAACGAGGATCCCCGTACCTGGGTCCTCGTCGGAATCGGCAGCCTGATCGTCCTCGGCGCACTGTATGGAGCGTTTCGGCGCCGGTAGTCGAGCCCCGGAAGCGGAGCGCGGCCGTCCCGTACGGGGGGGCGGTCACAGACGCATCCTGACGCAGCGGCTCCACCGCGGAGAGCGAGTGCGGTCGGGGATAGCTCTGCGATCCTGGACCGCTCCTGCGATCGGACGAGCCGCTTAGGCTGTCGCGCATGCGAGGGCGTGCAGTGATAGTGGTCGGGATCTGTGGGATCGGGTTGCTGATGCTCGGCTGCGCACGTGCCGAGCCGCAGAGGCTACCGGGGCTGGGGTCGAGTGAGCCAGCTCCAGAAGGGGCGGTGTATCGCTCCTTCTATCGAGGTGGTGTCGAGGCATTCGAGGCGAGTCGAGTCCGCTGGCTCGATGACGGAGATGGCTTTGAGCTGACCCTCACGGGAAGTGGGAACTGCCCGGTCGTCCCCGTCACGATTGAAGTCCTGGCCCCGGACCGCCTGCTGATCGAGACGAAGCAGCAGGTCGACCCCGCCGGATGTCAGGAGGACGCCGCGCTGTGGAGCTTCGTGCTCGATGCACCCGAAGGTCTCGACAGCACCGCGCCGGTCCAGGTTGACATCTCCGGCGAGCGGATCGCCTCTACCGAAGAAATGGCACCGCGACGATGAAGCGGAACCCGCCCGGAGCAGGACATCCCGTATGGGGATCGTCCACCGAAACGGTGATCTTGTAGGGAGTCGCTGGGTGCCTATGCCCCTCCGGCGTTGTTATCCGAGTAGGGCGTCCGCGGCGAGTTCAGCGAGCCGGTGGTCGCGTTCTGGCTCGTCGGCGGTGATGGTGATGACGGCGTCGAGTGCAGCGTCTACAACGACGTACTGTCCTCGTGCACCGTCGAGTCGCCAGCAGTCACGCGGTCCGTCCCAGCCCGCTAAGCCGTAGCGCGTGAACGGAGCGGGGCCGCCCGTGTCGATCCACGAACTGTGCATGCGGTCGATCCGTTGTGCACTGATCAACTGTCGGCCGTTCCACATCCCGCGGTCGCGGAGGAGCTGGCCGACGCTGGCTAACTCCTCCGTTCGCAGCTCGAGGCCGCTGCCGGCGATGATCCATCCGTGCGGGCATCGGTGCCACTCGGGATCGTCGATGCCCAGCGGTGTGAACAGCCTGGGGATCAGCCAGTCTCGGACGTCGCCGACGATCGCGCCCAGCATCCGCATCGCGACGTACGTGCTGGCGTCGGAGTACTGGAAGACGAGGCCGGGCCCGCGGGAAGGCTTGCTGAGCATGGCGTGTGCAAGGTCGGCTTCCGGCCAGGGGTCGCTCTCGAACCACGGGAAGTCGATACCGCTGGTCATCGACAGCAGGTGCTCGATCGTCACTCCGTCGACGTCCGCTCCGAGGGAGGCGGCTGGTAGCAGCTGTCCGACCCGCGAGGCAGGGGTCAGCAGTTCCTCATCGAAGGCGAGTCCAGCGGCCAGGACCGACACGCCCTTGGAGACCGAGTAGATGTTCGTGCGGTCGTCGTTGCGCCAGCGGTGTTGTCTCTGCTGATCACCGACCCGTATGACGACGCCCAGGGCGCGGAGCCCCTCTGCGTCGACTCCGCTTACGAAGCGGCTCAGTGCCAGGTCGACGTCGATCATTTCGCCATTCTGACGCCCCTGAGCAGATGAGCAGTGATTTCCTCGACCGTCCAACCGCACCAAGGTGCCGGGAGCGTTCCGTATGGGGATCGCTCATCGGGCGGCTGAGCGGACGCGTGCTCCTCCTGGCCGCGAGAGGATCCTCAAGCAACCGGATCCCGCCTCGCGTCACCCTGTCGATGGGCTCACATCGAACAGGAACACTGAGTTGAAGCGGAACTCTTTCACCGGGCTGTTCTCCCACGCTTGCCCGGCGGAGCTCAGCAGCCGCCGGAAGGTCGCTCGTTCCAGCGGTTCGTCGGCGAGGATGAACGCGGCGTGCTCGATGACGGTCAAGTAGGAGAAGGCCTGGAACCAGGACAGGTCGCGGATGTACTCGTGAAAAGCCGGCCAGTTCTCCACTGTGGTCGGGAACGAGAAGTGACGGCCGTACACGTCCCAGAGTTCGTCCGCCGTCCGCATCGCCCGCGCGTCGAGGCGGACGAGACCGCCGTCGTCCTCTGCCGACTCGATTGCGGTATCGAGGTCGGAGCTTGACCCGAGCGCATCGAACACCCAGGGCCGCCCTGTGAATGCTGGCATGACACGGATGATCCTCTACTGCCGGGAGCGCCGCCCGCCGGACGACTGCAACTGTCCTGCGTCCCGTATGGGGATGGTCGACCGGACGGCCGGTAGGGGTCGTTCTCACATGCTCGTCCGCGCGGTCGACGTGAGGAACGGGGTGGTTAGTACCGGCGGATAGAGACGTTTTCACCGAGGCTCGTCCAGTCGAGGCCATCAGCGTCGTCCGGACCGGCGCCATCGGTGTGTATCTGAACGACCCATGCTCCGTTCAGCGACAACTCATCCCCGCAGCCGCTTCCGTCTTCGTTTTCGCCTTCTCCGTCCACGATCACGCACCGGCCTCCGGTCGTGATCTGCGACCCGATCCAGACGTCCAATCCGTCGGCTGAGCCGACGTAACGGATCGAGGCGGGGTCGTAGCCGTCTCCTACAGTGCCGACGTCGGGAAGAGCGTCTCGCTCGTCTTGTGCCCGCTTGAAATCGGAGTAGGCCTCGGTGTCGGGGCCGGAACACCCGGCCATGAGCGTCGTCGT
This sequence comes from Rathayibacter sp. VKM Ac-2856, assembly GCF_013205055.1. Lineage (GTDB taxonomy): Bacteria > Actinomycetota > Actinomycetes > Actinomycetales > Microbacteriaceae > Rathayibacter. The sequence goes on along the minus strand of NZ_JABMLF010000007.1, from coordinate 48,052 downwards.
GAGCGCCATCACTGCGGCTCCGGTCACCCACCTCAGGCGCGTTGTCGATTCCACCGCATCCCCCTGTGCCTCGTCAGCACAACGTACCGCGCTGCGAAGGAGAGGAGCGCTGGCACTGTAACGATGGGTCTTCTTCCGAGTCTCGCACCCACGGGAGAGTCGATGGAGCGTTCCGTATGGGGATGGTTCACCGGCACGCAAGGTTCTAGTTGTCCTTGACTCTGCGACCCGCGCCGCGCCCGTCTCCGCCGGCAATCCAGTCGTTGACCGCTCGAGCTACGTGAGTGTTGTGACTTGCGGCCCATGAGGGATCGTTGGATGCGGACGTGAAGGCGATCATCGGTGTGTGCCGGATGCGGCCGTGACGGTCGCGCCAGTGCAGGACCATCAAGCCGGCTTTTTGGCGCACTCGGATGGTCTGGTCGCGAGGGACGCGTCGGGACCACCAGACCCCGTGGACGGTGAGGTCGTTCTCTCGCAGGCTGACGCCGCTGAAAACAACCCACCGCGCAGCGAGCGGTATGACGACCGCGAAGATGACGATGAAGACCAGCTGCTCGTCCAGCGCGAGGCCGGGCTTCCATACTGTCGCTGCCGGCACGCAGATCAGAGCTGCGGGCAGGAGTATGCCGAAACGGAGCTGGATATTCGGGCGAAACCGCACGAGCGCTGATTTTAGGGGGCGCCCGCCCGTTCGTCGTTCCGCACAGGGGTCATTCAGTGGCCGGTGAGCGGGCGGGTGCTGCTCTCGCCCGCGCTGTGCGTCGCGGCCCAGAGCAGGGCGGCACCGGCGGCCCCCGTCGGTCTGTCGCGTGAGGCGTCAGCGAAGTCTCCGTTTCTCGACCGCATCGCCACAGGCCGCGTGTCCACAGCGCGTGACGCCCCGGCTGCGGATTACGGCTAGCAGCTAGCGAACGCCGCGGGCACGCTCGTAGCACCGGTAGAGCACGATCGCGCCGACGGCTGACACGACGAGTCCGATCAGAAAGCCCACGAGCAGGACCGGGCTGAGTTGGCCCCCGGTCTGATCCAGGTCCGCACGAACGCCGGCCTGAAACCCCGACACCGAGCAGAGGAAGGCGATCACGACACCCGACGCGAGCAGGCTCACGCCCTTAAGCACTTCCACCATGACCACCCCCGGTCGTGAAGCTACCGCAGAGTGTTCCACCCCGCGACCGCCTCGCCCCGTAGGAGGATCGATCAGCGGGACGCTTTCAGCGGACCGCTCGAAGAGGCTTGGCGTCGTCGTCGCGTGCTGGTGATGCCGCCAGGGTTGACCGCAGGTCTTCTCGTGCTCGTTGATAGCGGGTGCGTGCGGTGGACGCGGGGAAGCCGAGGAGTTGTCCGGCTTCGGTGATGGAGAAGCCGTCCCAGTGGATGAGGCGGACGAGCTCGGCCTGTTCTGGCGCGAGCCTGGCGATCGCGTCGCGCACGTCGACTCCTTCGTCGGCGGGGCGTCCTTCGGTGGGAGCGGTCGCGAGGACGCCGCGGAGCCGGCCGGAGAGGTCGGTTCGTCTGTTCGAAGTGCGGGTGCTGTTCGAGAGGACGTTCCGGGCGATGCCGAAGAGCCACATCCTCGACTCCTCCGCGGTGCGGGGGAGGGCGCCGACACGGCGCCATGCGGTGAGCATGACGTCCCCGAGCGCGTCGGCGGCGTCCTCGAGAGGGAGGCGGCGTTGCAGGTACTTGAGCAGGTCGGGCGAGGCGACGCGCAGAGCCTCACTGAGTCGCTCCGCCTCATCGGACTTCTGGCGGGTCACCAGGTCGCTCCGGGGCAGTGGGCCTCTCCGGCGATGCTGAGGTTCGCGGCGTCGACGGCGACGTCCTGCGCAGCAAGTTCGGCGTCGAGAGCGTTGCTGATGATGCGCCCGACGGCGGTCGAGTACTCCCGGTCGGCGTTGTAGAACTCGGTGCCGTAGCCGGCCGGCGTGCGGGATCCGTCAGCGTTGATGAAGGATCGGTCCTCGGTACGCAGCTGCGCGATGGTCGCCTCGAGCGCGCCGTCGCTGAGGAGGGCGTCGACGTCGGTCGTCTGGTAGAAGTTCTCGACCACGGCGACGGCCGCCGGATCGGTCCCTTGAACGTCTCCCATGCGCTCCTCACACTGGACGCCGCTGGGCAGCGAATAGGTGATCGAGGCGTCCGGCGTCTCCGCCCACGGCGACCACGCGCCCGTCGCCGCGGCGGCCGCGGTCGCCATGCCACCGAGCAGTACCAGCGACGCCACTCCGGCGACCGCAGGACGCGCCCAGCGGTGACGGTTGACGCGGGCCTCTGCCGCCGCGAGCTGCTGAAGCTCGGCCAGCTCGACAGCGACGTCGTTCGTCACTGTCGATGTGCGGGGGCTGGACTCATCCAGCAGGACGTCCAGGGGGTCTCGGTCAGGGGCGGCAGTCATGACGGGCTCCTTCGAAAGCGGGTTCATCCTGTACATGTCCACCCCACCCGCAAACGTCTGCCGCAGCATGAAACCGGCTCGCCGCCCTCGTCGCGGTGCCAGCGCCGACGCCGGACGTCAGGTCGCGAGGGAAGAAGCGAGTTCGGCAGGCGCTCCTGCGGAGCGGGGCTGCCACGACTCGAAGACGCCGTAGGCGATGATCCGCTCCGCGGTCGACAGCAGCGGATTGCAGCTCGTCATCGTGATCAGACGATCCGTCGGAACGACGTCGCTCGTCCAGGGGACCGGATCGATGACCTGCACTTCGGAGGGCTGCACGTATTCGAGGTTCCGGAACCGATAGGTGTACCAGCCGTCGGCGGTCTCGATGTAGATCGCGTCACCTAGTTGCAGCTCATCGATGAGGTGCATTCCTCCGCCGGCGGCGGAGCGGTGCGCCGCGATCGCGAAGTTCCCCATTTCGCCGGGCATCTGCGTTCCCGGGTAGTGGCCGATGCTGCCCACGTCGAGCACGTTCTCCGCGTCGACGCCCTCAGCGATCGTGCGCACCCACCCCTCGCCGTACCGGGGGATGTAGAGGTTGCCGAACGTGGTGTCCAGAGCTGCGACCGGCGCGATCACCGGGTCACCGGGGACGGCCGGCTCAGCGGTCGGCTCGGACGGCGCCTCCGCGGACGGCGCGTCATCGCCCCAGCTCTGGCGCAGCTCGGCCGCTTGATCTTCCTGCCGCCCTGCGATCACCGCATCGTTCCACCACAGCTGCCAGGCGAGGAACAGCAGAACGAGCACCCCTGCGGTCATCAGCAGCTCACCCAAGACGCCGAAGAAGGACAGGCGGCGACGAGCCGGACGACGTCGGCGCCGCGACACGTCCACGGATGACGAAGCAGTCATGCGCAGGAGTCTAGGTGTGCCGCTCTCACCCGCATCGCTGCTGGAGATCGTTCACCGAACGAGCGATCGCCCTAGTGAAGCTAGCTGCGCGGAGAGGCGTCGTTGTGCCAGTACGCGGCAATTGCCGAGGTTCGCCGCACTACCGCGTCCGCCGAGGCAGGCGCCGGCCACAGATACAGCGCGTACCGGTCAGGCGCCGGATGCGCTTCGTCGGCGACATCTTGTCGCCGGCCCTCTTCCATGCCGGAAGCGCACCACCGGGCCCGATAGGCGGACGCCGTGAGCTGGAACGACGCGGCGGAGTCCCCAGACCATCCGCTAAGCACCGCATCCGGTCCTTCGGGCTGGAAGCTCGCCTCGACGATCTCCTCCCACAAGCCGAGCTCAGGCGCTGTGTCCAACGTGCTGACTCGAACCTGTACGTACCCGGTGTGGATACCTGTCCGCATGAAGAGGGCGCCGGGCAAACTCGCTCCGCACAGCCCATTCTCTTGTCCGTCGAACGCATCACGAGGATCCTCAACCGACGCAGCGCCGGTTGTGAGTTGCAGCTGGGAGTAGTGCGTCCACACGGTTCCATCGAAGACGACTGGCATAACAGCCATCCTCCTCGACGTTCCCAGCGTCGCGTCCCATATGGGGATGGTTCAGCGGGCTGCTGAGCCGGCGGGTGCTGCTCTCTGCCGCGCTGTGCGTCGCGGCCGAGAGCAGGGCGACACCGACGGCTCCCCGCCGGTCTGGCGCGTGCGGCGTCAGCAAAATCCCCACTTCTCGACCGCACCGCCACAGTGGAGCCACCTGCGCACTGCCCGAGCGTCATCCGAGCTGGATGCTGCTGCGCAGTTCACCGCCACTCCGCGTCTCGAGCGTTCACCGGTCAGGTCCGGGCGATGCTCCTGGGGAGTGATGCCGTGTCAGCTGGTGGGGGAGACGTCCGGTGCGACGGTTTCCGGGAAGTCTGCCGGGGTGTGCGCCGTCTCGTGGGTGAGGGTGTCGACTGACCAGGTGCCCGCGTGTAGGCGCAGCGTCGCCTCCTGCGGGAACGAGTAGGCGTACTCCGGAGCCGCTTCGCCGGTCTCGTACGGGCTCCGCTGAAGGGTCGTGCTCTCGGTGAACGTCACCGTGGCCGAGTCGCCCGTGATCTGCACCGAGTCCAGCGACACGTCGGTCTCGAACGCCGTGAAGGACTCCCCGAGCTCGAGGTAGCGGTCTCGCTGAACGCGCAGCCGGGCGTCATCCTCCATGATCACCGCAAGCCGCCCCGGCGTCGAGGTCGATTCCGGGACGCCGAGGCCGGTGAGCTGCGGCGATCCTTCGACCAGGCTCTGAGCGTTCCGGTGCTCGAGGTCTGAGATCAGTGCCGTCGAGATCGCCTCGTTCTGCGACGACGAGGATGCGAGGCCGGCGATCACCGCTGCGCCGGCTCCCGCGACGCACACAGCGCTCAGGGCTAGGACAAGCACTCTGGCAGGGCGCACAGCTCTCTCCTCACGGGAAGCCGATGAGCGGCTGCAGCGAGCCTATCCACCACGGCGTGACTACCCGAGGAGGGACAGCGTCGTCGCCCCGATGAACGGGCTATGACGACGTCGGTTCGGAGGGCGTACGGTGACGGGCGTGGACGACGCCAGCGACCGAGCGAACCGGTGGGCGGTCGGCCGCGGTGTCGTCGTGCTCCTACCTGCCGCTTTGTGGACGATGCTGAGCAGCGTCCTAATGGGCTTCGCGACGGACTCGTGTGCAAGCGCGAGGCCCTGCGACCGCGGACTGGCTGATGCGGGCATGGCGGTCGGCTTCTTCGGCGCCCTCGGCGTCTCCGTGGCTGTGATCGCGGCGTTCCTCTTCAAAGTCGGGCCGCGCGGGGTCAGCGCGTGGATCCCGTGGACGGGCGTCGGGCTCATCGTCCTCACTGGCATGGCTGCCCAGCTCCTGGTTCAAGCTGCCACCTGAGCATTGTCGCGGCCTTGAATGTGCACGCTGCGGTCCCTGCCTGCCCTAGCGTTGCCTCATGGTCGCGTCTCGGCCTGAAATGCGCAGCGCCGTTCCGAAAGGGGAGTGTCTGTCGCGGGTCATCAAGAAGCCCACCGGCTCTTAGGCTGACCCGATGAGTTCCCCGGCACCGACCCGCCCGTTCGTGGGCGCTGCTCGCGTCGCCGTCGGTGCAGCGGCGATCGCGGTGATCCTCCACACCTACGCCTTGAGCATCGCGGCCGGCGATCCGAATCCGTTTGACTACTTCGGCTACTTCACGAACCAGACCAGCCTTCTCGCGAGCGCGGTGCTGATCGTCGCCGGATCGGTCGGGCTCGCCCGCCGTTCGACTCCGGTGTGGCTGAGCTACGTCCGCGGCGCGGCGACGGCCTACCTGATCGTCGTCGCCGTGATCTACAACACCCTCGTTCCCGGTACCGGGACGGCTCCGCCCTGGGTCAGCGCCGTCCTGCACGTGGTGCTCCCCGCGTTCGTCCTCCTCGACTGGATCGTCATCGCCGACCGCGGACCGCTCTCGTGGCGGCGGCTGTGGGTGGTCCTGCCCTACCCGATCGTCTGGGTCGTCGTCGTGCTCGTCCGCGGAGCGACCGACGGATGGGTGCCGTACGGCTTCCTGCTCCCCGAGAATGGGACGCTGTCGCTCGTCCTGCACGTCGCCGGCCTGACATGCGTGGTACTCCTCGCCGGCGCACTCGTCTGGGCACTGAGCCGACGCCGCACCTTCCACCTCATCTAGTTGATGTCCCAGCGGAGCAACTTCTTGACTCAGCTCAGTTCACAGATCAGACACTCACCCGCAGGTAGGGGCGCTGACCGGCCGCGGCGATTGAGGCGAGTGTCGAAGAGAGATCCTCGACGAGGCGGTGCACCTGCTCGGGTGACCATCCCTCGAGCTCGGACGACGCATCCTCCCACTGCCGCGCTGCGGCGGCACGACCCGTCTCACCTGCGGCGTCTAGCGCGCCACCCAGGCCGGTGCTGACTGCGATGACGAAGCTCTCGTAGTCATCGGTCGCCGCAACCGGCTGGTACTGCGCCGCGGGAACCTCGAGCGCTGGTGTCGAGGTCAGGATGCCTTCGAGCTCCCAGAGTTCGGTCGGATCTATGTCGCAGACGAGACCGTCCGATCCCGACAGCGCCGCGCCCGCCTCTTCATCGGAACCAGCACCAAACACACTCGCAAGAATTCCCATAGCAGTCAGCGTCTCACATAGCACCCAGCGTCTCACGTAGCACCCAGCGGTGCGCATGTGGCGGGGGACACGCGGTCGTGCGGTGCTACCTCACCTACGCCGAGGAACCAGGTCCGCAGGCTTCGCACGGCGGCTAGCGGAAGCGGTGACCCACCGTTCGTAGCACTGGAACAGCTGAATCGCGCCGACGGCTGAGACGACAAATCCGATCAGAATTCCCACGAGCAGGACTGGGCTGAGCTGGCCCCCTGTCTGATTCAAATCCGCACGAACGCCGGCCTGAAACTGCAACAGCGAGCAGATCACGGCGATCACAACACCCGACGCGAGCAGGCTCGAGCCCTTGAGCACTTCCACCATGACCACCCTCGGTCGTGAAACTACCGCAGAGTCTCCCACCCGACACCGCCTCGACCCTTATGGAGATCGTTCAATGGGCCGCTCCCGGCGGGTGTTGATCTCAGCCGCGCTGTGCGTCGCGGCCGAGAGCAGGGCGACACCCCCCCCCGCCGGGCTGTCGCGTGCGGCGTCAGCTCAGCGATGCCAGGTTCTGGCTGGCGAGTGGCAAGCGCGCTAGGTCTCAGGCGGGTATTCTCCGCGCGTGGACCTGAATGACCGATCGAGCGCGGAGTTGGAAGAGATGATCACGGCAGTGTGCCGTCGAGTGCGTCGACGAGCGCGGGCCAGTTTTGACTTCGGTCTGGCGGCCGGTCTCGCGGGAGGCCTGCTGCTGGGCAATCTTTTCTTCGGGGGCCCCTCCACGCAGGCTCTTACCCCGATTTCCGTCGGCTTGCTCGTCATTACGGCGCCGCTCGCGGTAATCGCTACCTACATGAACACGGTGAGGCGTGCCCCGGACTTACAAAGCATCCATGACCTGCAGGAGATTCTCTTGCGCCGAGAATCTGCTTCCTGAGCGCGCCAGGTCCACATCTAATCGTTAGGCTTCTCACCTGCTGTCTGGCGCCCCTCCTCTCGGCCGCGGTTGTTAACCAGTAATAGGGTCGGCTGGTGGTCGTGCCGTGCCGTCATGCTGAGCACGTGTCCATCAGTTCGCGGGTGTTGCGTTACGCATCCGCCCATGCGCTACTGCTCGTCGTCGTCGCGATCGTGTTGCTGAACACGTGGCCCGACTTGTGGGACGAACCGCTCGTTCTCGTCGTCCTCGTTCCACTCATGGTCATGGCAACGGCTTACCCGAGCTTGCGTCACCAGCTTCCTCCTGAGAGGAGCGTGCGCGAAGGGCAACAGGAGGGCCGTTCCATCCGCGCCGCTGCGTCCAAGGGCGCTCACTCCGCTGACCTAGAGCCGGCCGAAGCGCCGGGGCTTTTCGACTCGCCCGCTCGCCAAGCACTCATGGCAGCAACAGTCACCGCCGCCGTGGTGATCGTGCTGGCTCTAATCAGCGTCGTGCAGCCGGCGCTAGATCGAGGGTGACGTCACTGTCGCTCCTAGAGCCAGGAACGTCCCGTCGCGGGATGGTTTACCCGACAGCGAGCCGGGTCATCCCGCTTAGGGTTGTCTGGGCGACGGTCACCCGCCGCTCGTGACTTGCAAGACGGTCGAGGAGTGTACGTGTCTCGCGCGGGCGTAGCGCTGCCCGTGCCGACCACAGACTGGACAGTCTGTCGTCGTGCCGCGATGTCATGGTCGCTAGTAACGGTTGAAGCCACTCGATCGAAGGGAATACGTGTCTAAGAGGCCACCACCGCAAGACCGGAACTTGTCCGACATCGAGTTCAAGGCCGCCCTTGTGCGGATGGGTCATCGATTCGCACGCCATTACAGGTTTTGGCTCGAAGGAGAGATTGGATCGGACGAGGACTTGGCCGCGATCCTGCGGACGCTCATCGACGATGACGTGCTGGGGCGAGCGATCAGGCAGTTCAAGCTCACGTCGCCACTGGTGGCGGTCGGCTCTGACGCCGACGATCAAAAATCTACGTTGTTCTCCGTAGGCGCCGTCCTCATCCCGGAAGGGTTCGATGAGCTGCCCGAGATTACACACTCGCAGATTCCCTACTCCGTTTGGCGCAACCGGACATGCCTGGTTGTCGATGGGGTGCCAGGTAAACGGGTTAACACTTGGAGAAGTACAGTGTCGATGATCGCAAACACATTCGGCTCGCACACCTCACCAACTATCTCGCCCGTCCTCGATCGAACAAGACTCAACGTCTTTGGCGACAGCTCGATCGCTGACTTTCTGTTAAAGAATGCCGCGGACGTAGCCCATGTCGTGCTGTCATCAATATTCGAGCAGCTCTCGCTCAAAGCGTCTGGTATGGCGGACATCGATATATCGGAGCAGAGGCCTGTCACCCTGGCATGGCTGCGCGCGCACGATCTCGGATCACAGGGCGAGGTGCGAGTCATTCCAGGAATCAGGGCCGGCGTAAAGCCGGGTCTGTACCCGGTGATCGATCTGCTACTGAGAGACGAGGCGCGCATGCATATGTCCGTGTTCGTCTCTCCGCCCGCACCGCCGCTCCTCGTCACGGACGTGCGGGGAATCGATACGCCGGTTCTGGCATAACGGGTACCCACGCCTCCAGCGCCCGCGGGAGCGGCAAACGTCGTGACGTCATCGGGTCTGCGCCGTCACTGCCTCGTCCTGGTGCCGCCGACGTTCGGGCTGCCACCGAAGAACGCCCGTCAACGCGTCTGCTGTCGAAGAACCGAGGAGCACCGAGGCGCTGTCGAGCGTGAGCTCCGTTATGACCTCCGTGGCCAGAGCCAGACGGACGGTGGTCACTCCTCCAGCGATTTGTATAGCTTGTCCTTTAGCTGTTTCGACGAATCAAATTGCTCTACTCGACCAGCAACTGAACGACAGGTTTCCTGGTGGAACGAGGTGGCATGAGCCGACTGCCTCAATCGCTCAAAATGGATCGCTCTCGCTGCTTTCTCCGAATGTCAATAATCGCAAAATGAGTTCTGGCTCCTTCGAGGCGGGTTCCAAGTTTATCGTGGCTTCGACTGCTACACGGCGTACTGCCCCCACCTCGACATAGCGTTCATTCAAGTTTCCCCAAAACTCCAAGTCGGCACTGTTCTCTAGGATGTACCAGTCCGAGGAGTACATCTCACCCGTGATAGATAATTCGACAGCTTGCGAAGCACGGTGAGGTGACGAGTCACTGACTATAGGCCCGCCAATAAGATCCACGGCAACGATATGAGCATTTTCCAGTTCTCTTGGAAGGTCTAGGTCGCCATATTCACTTTCTACGACGCCCCCCTCGCGCGGATCATACTGCCATCCCACCGACTTACCGATTAGAGTAAGCGCAAGGGAAATGATCTTATTGGAGACGTCGGCCCGCTCTTTGGTAATTTTTGTCTTGATCTGCTCGATCCGAATGATGGCTTGTTGAAGTGTCTGTGCTTGCATTACACGACCGTCGTTGCTGCCATCGTCGCGAAGGTCTGATTCTAAATCGGTGTGCAGGCCACTTTTGTCGTCATTCAGAAATCCTTTGTCGTTGGAAATAAAGATCAACGTATCATCGATGTTGAGATCATTCGCGACCGCGCGGACGCCTTCCCAGATAATGTAGTCCCTGAATCCGATGGACTGTGTCGTTCCGTGTACTTCGACTTCAAGGAAAGGGCGCCGCCGCTCTAATTCGCGCTTCACAAGTACGTCAACTTCGACTCGTGGGTACGAGTCGATGACTACATGATCGGCAGCGAACGTCTCACTCAGGCGGTCGTGGATTTCCGCACGAAGCAAGTTCAAGCTACTGGACACTTGGCCAGAAATCTTTCGCATTTTCTCCGGATGCCCGCGACTTCGCTTGCGCACGACGGTCTCAACCGACTGCTCAACCTCGGCTACGTCGTCCATCTCCTGGCGGCGAAGTTCTGCAACTACGACCGGTGAAATGCGCAATTCGCCCCCAATGGTCTTGAGTTCGCCAAGGAGCTGCTGGGCCTTCCCCTGCAGATAGGGGTTGCCGTTCAATGCGTTTGCATCCGGGTAGACAATAATCACTCGGCCATCATGCCGTGTAATCACGTACGACGTGGCGAGCAGCCTCCGTAGAGGCTTCGGAGGGTGGTCGCGACAAGGGGTCGTCGCGCGGACGTTCGGCGTCGGCTTCAGTGTCGCTTCTCGTAGATGCCTGCACAACGCGTCGCGCCACCCCGGCACTCGTGCAGACGACCGTGAACATTCAGATGCTCAAGGTCCCCTGCACAACTGACGCGAGCGCCGCCGAATTGTTCCGCAGAGGGATGGTTCACCGGGCGCGCGAATTTCAAAGCGAGCACGGTCCGCGGTCGACCCGGGAGCCTCGTCGTGACTGCTCGTGCACCTCACCGTCCCGAGTGTCGCCGAGGACCTCTGGAAGGTTTCGGGGGATGCGCAACACCCATCCCCTCGTGAGTAGACGGTGAAGAAGTTCGGTGCAGCTCGTTAGAGGTCGGTGAGGGCTCTCGTGCCGGCCTCGATGTTCTTGTAGCGGCAGACTTCAGTCACGGTATCGAGACGAGTGACGAGCCGCTTCTCGCGGTCGACTGTCATGGTTCCGAGTAAATGGGCATCGGCCGGGTGTTGAAGCCGGATCACGGTTTCACGGTCCGCTCGGGTCGCCCCGACCATCCGGTAGGCGTCGTTTGGCCGGCCCCAGACGGGCAGGTTTAGAGGAAACCCCAGGCGAGCGGCGAGAGGTTCTGGCATCAGCTGGTTCGTCGACAGGTCCCGAGGGTCACCTGCTGCGATGTACCGGCCGGTCGTCGCGTTGAGCGAGTCGGTCACGCCAGTCCGGTCATCAACGCACAGGTACGACGCCTGCCCGGGCCAAAATTCGAGCTGATACGTCTCGATACGACCGCGCTCCTGGCGGGTAGCAGTGCATCGGTACGAGAATCGCTTTCGCCAGTTGGTCATGATGGCGATCGCCTCAACGAGGACGTCGAACTCGCTCCAAACCCTGGAGGACACCCCCGATCGATCACCTTCCCGGGCCTCTCGGCCGCCGACGTGTCCGAAGCTCGAGTCAGCCTCGCTCATGGATCCGTTCAGTTGTTCAGCGCCCATCTCTCGACCCTTGCACGATCGTCCGTGGGCGTCCTCTGAGCCACACTCTCCGTCGACCTTCAATCAGCGACACCAGGGTGCTGCGGGTTGTCCCGTATGGGGATGGCCGACCGGACGTTGGCGAGGGGGATCCCCCTCCCCCCGGCACGGCGGCTCCCTGTCATCAACTTGCGTCGAGTTCCGCCGGCGATCGCCCGTGTGGCTCGAAGGTGATTTCGGCAACGTCTGCGCATTCGGCGCTGATCAGGTCGAGGGAGTTCCAGAAGTACTGGTTCTTTGACTGGTCGCCGCCGAGGACGGCTAGAAGGTTCTGTTTCCCGAGTCGAGCCGCGTCGGTGGCGGTGTCCGTGGAGGTGGAGTAGTCGAATGAGTCGAATGCTTCGTTGAGTTGGGTGCTCGTGGTGGGTGAACGCTCTGCCGCGAAGGATGTCCAAGCGTTCTCGAGCGCAAGACACGGGGTAGCGTCCTGGTCGTCTGCTAACTGCGCGCAGCCGCCAGCCGCGAGGATTGCTGCGAGGAGGCCGAGGGTGAAGCCGACCGCTCGACGGTGCCGCTTCGGCGGGAGGTGGATCGGTCTTGCCTGGCTCATAATGCCCCCCGTCGCGTTCAGGTCACCCTACTTCGACGGGTACGGGTTCAAGCGAGGTCCGAGTCTCGCGCCCAGGGGAGAGTCGATGAAGCGTCCCGTATGGGGATCGGTGACCGGTACACGCAGACGCGACATCGAGCGCCGCGAAAATCCGCGGTGCTGAGTGTGTGAATTTCGACGTTTGGTGGCGGCGTTTTGATGCCGTTCCGTGTCGTATGAGCTCAGCGGTTGTGCGTGGTTGCGTGCGGGTTCGTGGTGAAAGGTGAGCTAGCGGGAGGGTGAGCGCCGGTCGTCGTCGTGTGGGCGTAGAGCTATCCAGAGACCGCAGCGGCGACACACGTACGCGGCGCCTCCATTGAGGGCGTGGACGTGACGCCTGTTGCGGAGCTTGCCGCAGCAGGAGCAGACGACTCGGCTGTCAACGGTCACGGGAGCTGATCGTGTCGGCGGTCCCAGCCCTCCGGCAGAGGCGGTTTACGTAGGCGAACGCTGACGCGAGTGGGTCGCGTCTCGCAAGCATCGATGGGCATGGTCCGATCATCCTCCCGGCGGGTTCTCCCCGCTCGGGTCTGGTGCGGAACGGGAGCAGCTAGAGCATGGAGCCGAGGTCGGAGCCGAGGGAGGGGTAGGTGGCGGTCATCGATTTGAGCTGTCGGGTGGTGAGGCGGAGCTTGATGGCGAGACTGAGGATGTTGATCAGTTCGGCGTAGCCGGGGCCGAGGAGGTGTGCGCCGAGGATCGTGTCGGTGGCCTTGTCGATGATGATCTTCGTCGCGGCGGTCGTCTCGCCGATGCGGTAGTTGGAGTACCAGTCGCTGGTGTCGAGGTGTCGCACGGTGATGTCCGCGCCGCTGGCTCTCGCGTCGCGTTCGAGCGCGCCGACGCGGTTGAGTTCGGGGATGGTGAACACGGTGGTGGGCACGGCCGTGTAGTCGGGGGTCGTGGTGGTGCCCTTGAGCATGTTGGAGGCTGCGACCTTGCCCTCGAACACGGCGACCGGGGTCAGGGGTCTTCCTGGCGTGTCGGCGCAGTCGCCGGCCGCGTAGACCGCGGGGTTGGTGGTGCTTTGAAGGTGTCCGGTGACCGTGATTCCGCGGGGGGTGGAGGCGATGTTCGCGGCGTCTAGGTTCAGGCCGTCGAGGTTCGCCACTCGCCCGGCGCCGTGCACCACGAGGTCGGCGCCGATCACGAACGTCTCACCGTCGCGCTCGAGCGCGACGTCGAGACCCGCTGCGGTGGCAGTGACGCTGCGGATGGTGGTTGCGAGCTGCACGGAGATGCCCGTGCTCCTGGTGCGCTCCACGAGCAGGTCGACGAGGTCCGGGTCGAATTCCTTCAACGGGTGCTCGCCGTGATCGATGATCACGCAGCTCGTTCCGGCGCGGGCGGCGATGTGCGCGAACTCGAACGAGATGAACCCGCCGCCCACGAACACGATCCGCTCCGGAAGCCGATCGAGCTCGAGGAAGTCGCTGCTGTCGATCAAGTGCTCATGCCCCGAGAACGTCAGCGGCCGCGGGCGGGCGCCGGAGGCGATGAGGAACCTCTTCGCCTGGTGTCGCGTCCCGTCGACGTCGATCTCGTTCGGGCCGGCGAACCGGGCGCTGCCGTGGAATGTCGCGACCCCGTTCCCGACGAGCTCGTCCTCCATTCCCTGAGGGACCCCATCGGTGAATCCTCGCTTGTGGGCCATCAGCGCCGGCCAGTCGATCGACACCGCGCCCTCGGTGATGCCCTTGCCGCGCATCAGGTGGGCGGCGTCGATGACTTCCGCTCCACGCCGGAGGATCTTCTTCGGATCACAGCCGCGCAACGCGCACGTCCCTCCGTAGGGAAGGGCGTCCACGATGCCCACGCGCCAGCCCTGAGCGGCGCACTTGTTCGCAGCCGTCGTGCCGGCCATCCCGGCACCGATGACGAACAGGTCGAACTCCTCGCTCATCGCATGCTCCTTCCCGCCGGCAGCGTTCGTCGCGGTCGCACTCCCCTCGCTCATGCGGCGGAGAGGGCGGAGCGCAGCTGCTCCATCGTCGGCGCGCCCGCGAGCCCGTCGGGTGTGACGTAGATGCGGCAGGCGAGCCCGACCGTCGCGTTCGGGTCGGGGAACAGGTCAGCGCCGTCCACCACCAGGCTCGGCGAACCGTGGAAACCGATCGCTTCCGCCTGCTCCACCGACTCCACCAACAACGGCGTCACAGTCAGATCGGGCCGGTCCTGGGCGAGGTCCGCGAGGCGCGCAGCGGCGACCGTCCAGTTCGGGCATCCATCGAAGTACTGCAAGGTGATTTCCACGACCCGACCGTAAACCCTGCACCCGACTACAAGGTCAAGTGGTGGAATGAGGTCATGCGAATCGGAGAACTTGCCCGCACCACCGGAGTGAGCGCACAGACGATCCGGTTCTACGAACGCGAAGGACTCCTGCCCTTCCCTGAGCGGGAGACGAACGGGTACCGGCAGTACGACGACGACGCCGCTTCTCGGTTGCGATTCATCCGAGCGTCCCAGACCGCCGGCCTGACCCTCACCGACATCAGCAGCGTCCTCGCCCTCCGACAGGCCGGAGAGACGCCCTGCGAGCACGTCACCACCCTGCTCACCAGCAGGCTCGATGACGTCCGCGCCCGACAGCGGGAACTCGCGATCCTGGAAACCGAGCTGGAGCACGCCCTCGACGCGAGCCGTGCACTCGACCCCGCCGACTGCACCGCGAGCAGCGTGTGCCAGATCATCACGGGCTCTCACAACGAGCTCCCGTAAACGAACGTCGGTGGCACACCGCCCAGGACCACTCCACCGTCCGGCGAGTCGTGTTCAACGGCTCGTGTCCGAGAGCTACGTACCGCGAGGCACGTCCACAGTACAGTCGGCCCATGGCATCGATCGGATACGCCCGAGTCTCGACCAGGGACCAGAACCCGGATGCGCAGACTGACGCGCTGACGGCCGCCGGCTGCGAGAAGGTGTTCGTGGAGCACGCCTCCGGGGTGCTCGCGAAGCGACCCGAGTTCGGCAAAGCGCTCGACTATCTGCGTGAGGGCGACTCCCTCGTGGTGACCAAGCTCGACCGTCTCGGCCGGTCGGTGCGGAACCTGAAAGAGGTGGCCGACGATCTGCAGCAGCGGGGGGTGGGCTTGAAGGCGCTCTCGCAAGGCATCGACACGACCACTCCCGGCGGGCGACTGTTCTTCCACATGCTCGCCGCGATCGCAGAGTTCGAACACGACCTCATCGTGGAACGCACCCACGACGGCCTCGCCGCCGCTCGCGCTCGCGGACGCAAGGGCGGCGGGCGTTTCAAGATGACGCCCACGAAGGCGAAGCAGGCTCGCGCGATGTACGACGAGAAGACCTACACGGTCCAGCAGATCGCAGACACCTTCGGTGTCTCTCGCGGCACCATCTACCGCCACCTGACCGAAGACCGCTGACGCCGAACTGCGCCACGAAGCGGCGTCAGAACGCCGCCACTGAGCGGCAACATCCACAGCTGAGTGTCCCGTTAGACCCGTCCGGTGATTTGTTCGGTAGGGGGGCGTCAAACGGGATACTGGTCCAATGGCTGAGCTGATCGGATACGCCCGCGTCTCGACGGACAAGCAGGACGCGCAGGCGCAGCGTGACGCGCTGCTCGCGGCCGGTGTGCCGGCGGAGCGGATCTACGTCGACGCCGGCCTCACCGGCAGCAACCGCGAGCGGCCCGCGCTGCGCGAGGCCCTGGCCGCGTGCGACGCTGGCTCGACTCTGTTCGTGACGAAGCTCGACCGCCTCGCCCGTTCGATCACCGATGCGCGCGACATCGTGGACGAGCTCACGCGCAGGGGAGTGCGCCTGAACATCGGCGGGTCGCTGCACGACCCGAACGACCCGATCGGGCGGCTGCTGTTCAACGTGCTGGCGATGATCGCGGAGTTCGAGGGCGACCTGATCCGCGCGCGCACGAAGGAGGGCATGCGGGTCGCCAAGGCGAAGGGCCGGCTGCGCGGCCGCGCGCCGAAGCTCTCCCCGAAGATCGAGGCGCACCTGGTCGCGGAGTACCGCTCCGGGAACTACACCGTCGCGGAGCTGTCGGAGCAGTTCGGTGTGACGCGCTCGACGGTCTACCGCGCAGTCGAGCGGGCGACCGTCTCGGAGTTCCGCGCTGTGGACGTCACGCTCCCGCTTCCCGCAGCGGAGTAGCCCTCAGCCGCGAGTGACCAAATGGGCATCTAAAGCGGCGTGTCGCGTCGCGCTAATCACAGCCACAGCTCTACGTTAATCACATGGCTACGACGCGGCGTCCCCGAGGAACGATGGTGGAACCCACCAACGTTGCCTGGACCGTCGAGAAGCAGGCGCGAGATCGCTTCAACGACATGGCGTCGCACGCCAACGTGTCGTCGGCGGTGTTCTTCGAGCGCCTGGTCGAGCACGTGCAAAGCGAGCTGACCGACGAGGGTGTTCCCTCGTGGTGGCCGTCGCAGCCGACCCTTCTTTCCGATGAGGAGCTGCCCATCGACACCCGTTAACGCATTAGGCCCGTCGCTCTCGCGACGGGCCTAGAAGCCTTGGCTTCCCACCTCGCACAGTTTGGCGACTCAGAGGTGTGAAGCAGTCCCACCCAAGAACCGGTTACCAGCCGGGCCTTTGGTGTACCCGCCGGAACGTACCCGGAAGGAATGACCACATCGTAACAGCGGAGTTCGTCTCCGTGCACTCCCGACCCACCCTTTTTTCAGGGGAGCGGTCGGTCGAGCTTGCATCCGAGACGTCACAGGCGGCCGCGTCGCGGCCGAACAAATCGCGGTCGGGCTCGTGGAGCCCCGAGCCGGCACCGGGCGCCTACGCGCCGCTGCCGTGCTGGACGTCCGGTAGCGCGTGGTTCGACGCCGTGTTGGACGCCCTGGCAACGCCCGAGGGCGAAGCCGTGCGAGCGGCTGTGAAGGTCGCACCGCACACGCTGCTGCTCGTCGCTCAGGAGGACATGCGCTCGGCCGACGTCGGTACGGGACGCGGCGTCACGACAGCGCACCAGACGGTCGCGGATCGCCTGGGCATGTGCAAGAGGACCGTGCAGCGCGCCCGAGAGATCCTGCTGCTGTTGGGCCTCGCCGCAGTCGTCATCGAGGGCCGATACCTGTGCGAAGGTGAGCGCGTTGCCGCGCAGCTCGCGCACGGTGGCCGCCAGCTCCGCATGGCTTCCACGCGGGCGCTCGTGATGCCCCGTGCGGCTGCCCTGCGCGCCGCGTGCGCGGCGCCGGCTCCGGTTCCGTCCCGCGTCTCGCAGGGCGGCCGGATCACTCGATCTGTGGAGAATGTCCACCTACCCCGTAGGCGCCACGTTCCTCCTACAGCTCCAGTTAAGAAGATCCCACCAACGCGCGGTGGACCGCGCTTGGAAGCCGCTTCGCGGCAGCCCGGACGAGGAAGTGACACACGGCGCAGCTCGATCGGTCGGCCGGCGGTTCCGAGACCCATTGAACTTCAACGCTTCGCCGCTGCGCTGGCTCAGCGCATCCCTTGGCTTGCTCGCGGTGTGCACGTCGGTCACGTGGTTGGGATGCTCGAGCGGTCAGGGATCGACGTCTCCGAGTGGAGCGTCGAGGGGCTGATGTTCGCTATCACTGCCTGGCTGACGCGGGACGGTCGCCGCGTGCCGGACACGTTCACCAGTCGCAACGCTCTCGGGTTCTACGGCTGGGCGATCCGCCAGGTCATCACCGAGCACTCGCGGTTCGACCAGGCTCGTCGTGACGCTGCGGCGGAGCGGGCCGCTGACCAGCAGCGACGCGCCGCCGAGCGAGCCGCGGAGGCTGCACGGCTGGCGAACATCGACCAGGACGAAGTGGATCGGGTGATCGCTCAGATGAAGCGCGATCAGCACGAGTACGAGCGGGCAGCTCGGGAGCGCGAGGCGGCACGCAAGCGCGCCGCCGCCGAGGCTCGCGAGGAACTTGCGATCCGTACCGCGGAGCTACGATCACGGGGCTGAGCACGCACCGAGGCCATCCATCCGATAAGCGGCGCGATGCCGGAGATGGGCAGCCGTCAGGAGTGCCCCGCAGGGGCATCCCGAAGGGACGCGGAGCGCTCTTGACGGGTGATCAGCGTAGGCAAGAGTGAAGCGTCGGATGGACGGCCGGACCGCAGTCGGCGCGATCAGCCCGGGAACGAAGAAGCCCCCGCGAGCTGTGCTCGAGCGGGGGGCTCCGACGCGAGCGAGGGGGGTCGCTGCGTCACGGTCGACGTTACGTGTTCCGTCCTACCGCGGTGGGGGCTTGCGGGACCGACGAAGGCGATCGTCCGGTCGCTCAGGCTGCGTCGTCAGTCGATTCCGTAGCGCTGTTTTCCGTCGAGTCGCCGGGAGCGCTGTCGCTCCCCGGTGAGCGACGCGAACGAGGTGCACGGCCGCGGGACTGGTCGGGCCGCGGTACTCCGGCTGCGCGGAGTTCCTTCTCGGACCACCCGGTAGCGAGCGCATCGGCCCACGCCCTCGTGTGCCGACTTTGCGCGTCAGTGAGAGCCGCGCGTGCAGTGTCAGTGTCGTTCGCGGCGGTGACGATCGTGCGCACCGCTGCGACTCTCTTCTCGACACTCGCTTCGAGCAGCCGGCGTGCGGCGTCGGCGGCGTCCTCTGGGTTCCTCGTGTTGTCGCTCATGGGATCAGGCTACATGCCCAAATGGGCATCCGGAAGGCGCCGCAGCGTCGCCCATCCGGAGGCTGTTCCTTCCCGCGACGGGTGCCCGTTCGTGGAGCCGCTTTGCTGCACCATCGCTACGCTCGGGCAGAGCGGTTTTTGGAGCAAGCTGTCCGTTTACCGCTGGTAAATGGCTTGCCGGGCTGGCGCTGCGTTGGCTCCGGGTGCACACTAGAGGTGTGGTCCCCGCCGGGTGGCGGGTTCGCTGCGCTGGCAAGGGAAGGGCGGGTGGTTCGAGTGTCGGAGTCGACTCCTCGACGGTTGTTCGCTCGGAAAAGGCGCGAGAACGCACCCGAGGGGGCACGCGAGAAGTACTACCGCGTGTACGTCACCGCCGAAGAAGATGCGGCGTTGCAGGCTCGCGCAGTTGTGGCCGGCGACATCACGGTTCCGCGACTCTTGTTCGAGTCTGCGATGAACGCGCAGGTCCGCACGGACGCCGAGTGGAAGAGCGCAGTGGCCGAGCTGATGCAGGTTCGCGCTGACCTTGGCGGCATGGCTCGTAACCTCAACCAGCTCGCGCGGTTCGCGAACACCGAGGGGCAGTTCCCCGCACAGGTCGAGGACTTCCGAGCGCAGTTCGCGGCACTTGTCCCGCAAATCAGCGCAGCGTGCCGTGCAGTGGCCGGCAAGTGATTCCTAACGTCACCTACGGCTCGCAGATGGGCGGGCTGATGACCTATCTCGCTGGCCCCGGTCGCTCGAACGAGCACACCGAGCAGCACCTGGTCGCTGGCGACTCCGCGATCATGGCGCTGTACGGCTACGAGGTGCTGGACCGCGACGCAGCTCTCGCGATCGCACGCGATCTTGACGAGCCGGCCGAGGTGTACGGCACGAAGGTCATGCGGTCCGTGAAGCAGTTCGACCGTGCGACGGGAGAGCCGATCGTGGATCCGTCGACGGGCAAGCAGGCCGTCGTGAAGCAGGACGTGCACGTGTGGCACTGCTCGCTCTCTCTCAGTGCCGAAGAGGGCACGCTGACGGATGAGAAGTGGGGAGCGATCGCCACCGATTTCGTGCAGCGCATGGGGTTCGCCGGCGACGACATCGGGAAGGCGAACGCGCGATGGGTCGCGGTTCGTCATGGCGCGTCGAAGAACGGCAACGACCACATCCACATCGCCGTCTCCCTCGTGCGCGAGGACGGGACGAAGGCGCACATCCCCTACGACAAGCGGCTCGCTCAGAAGGTCAGCCGTGAGCTGGAACGCGATCACGGTCTGACGCAGCTGCACCCCGAGGGGCGTGAGCTCGGAGAGCGCGGGATCGTCCCCGGAGCCCGCGAGGCGGCCCGCACACGCAACGCGGTTGAGCCCGACGTGCGCCGCCTCGAGCGCAGCGTCCGCGCTGCTGCATCGTCCAGCGTCGATGAGGGCGAGTTCGTGCGTCGGATGCGTCAAGAGGGGCTGCTGGTGCGCCCGCGTTTCGCGGTGGGCCGCAACGACGTCGTGCAGGGCTACAGCGTGGCGCTGCGCCCCGAGAAGCATGAGCCCGTGCGCTGGCACGGCGGCGGGACCCTCGCGCGCGACCTGACCCTCCCGCGACTGCGCGAGGGGTGGCCGGACGAGCCGTTGAAGGCGACAGAAGCGGCCGAGGAATGGCGCGCGACGTCGAAGAACCCGTGGCGCTATCAGCCGGTGAACCCGGGCCGCGAGGTTGCCGAGCCCTCGCCCGATCTGTTCGCGAAGTACGCCGCCGACATGGACCGGTTGCACCAGTACATCAACTCCGTCGACCCGTCCGACCGGTCGACGTGGGCACACGTGGCGCGTGAGACGGCCGGCGCCTACGCCGCGTGGTCGAGGCGCATGGAACCCACCCCCGGACCGCTCGCGGACGCTGCGCGATCGCTCGCGCGGTCGGCACACCTGCGCGCCCACGAGACGCGACCGCGACCCGCAGCGATGCCCTCGAGCGCGCACACCACTGCGCTGATCCTGGCGGCCGCCGGCAAGAAGAAGAACGCGGCCGCTGAGCTGCTGCTGCTGCACCAGCTCGCCCGCATGACTCACGCGATCGCTTCGGCGCACAAGGCCGCCGGTGACGCACGTCGGATGAGCGAGCTGTCGCAGACGCTCCGCGGTCAGTTGACCGCAGTGCGAGACAGCTACACGAAGCAGGACACCGCGAACAAGGCCGAGGCGTGGGAGGCCCAGCGGGCCGCTCTGCCGCCCGAGCTGCGGCAGTCGCGCGAGGCGGTCGCCGCGTCGTTCCCGACCGGGAGCCCGGTGCCGACCAAGCTCACGCCGCGCGAGCAGGAGAGCGCCGACGCGCTCCTCGCCAAGCGCGCCCGAGACGCCCGCGAGAAGCCCGGTCACGACCGCGGCGGACTCGACCGATAACCAGGCACGACAGCCATAGGGGGAGGAAGTCATGAGTGACGATGAGGTCGGCCAGGAGGTCGGTCAGAACGTTCGAGTAGCACTGACGATCGCGATGCAGATGGGCGAGAAGTTCGCCCGCCTGCGGGAGGAGTTGGCGCGCGACGCGCAGGCTCGATCGGCAGCTCAGGCGCGCGAGCTCGCTGCGCGGTTCGACGCCGAGCGGGGTGCCGCACGAGCAACGTTGCAGGTCGTGGACCGGCCGGAGTGGTGGGATCGCGCGAGCATCCAGGACGTCGCCCGCGTCGCGGAGACGGCTCAGGCGTGGAAGGGCCAGGACCCCATCGCGGAGCGTGCCGCGGCCGTCGTGCAGCGCGAGGTGATGGAGCGCTACGGCGTCGACACTGCCGTCCTGCGCGACGCCGCCACCCGCGGAAAGTCCGAGCTGGATCTGGCGAAGGAATGGGCGGCCACGTCTGCGCCGGAGCACTACCACCGCCACGACGAGGACCGTCTCACCATGCAGGTCGGGGACCGCACGGAGCCGGACACCGGCGCGCAGCGCGCCCTCATCACCGACTACCGCGCCGCTCTCGCCGGCGACGTCGCGACTGTCGAGCTGTCGGTGGCCGAGGAGTGGAAGCGGGACACGGACCCCGCCGGGTTCCAGGGATACCGCGTCCAGACGTCGATCGACTGGAACGACGCCGGCCAGGTGTCCACGCCGGACCCCGCGACCGTCGCAGCCGCTCGTGCTGCACTGGTCGAGGAGTGGAAGGACGCTGTTGCTCCCGAGCGCGCGCGTGCCGGCACCGAACTGACCGAGGCGCAGGTGCTCATCGCTGAGGCGGACCGGCTCGACCGCGCCAACGACGCCCGATCCGACGCAGCAGCTCGAGAGGTTCCCGGCGCGGCCGACGTCGACAACGGCCAGGCCGTCATGGCTGCCGAGCTGGAAGCGCGCGCCAACGACTACGACCGCGATGCCGCCGCCGGCGGCACCGAGCACGCGAGCCCGGACGAGCTGCGCGAGCTCGCAGCCGACGCCCGGGCGCAGGCGCAGCTCTACCGCGACACCGCCCCCGCCGAGCGCCAGGACGCCGCTCAGAGCGCCAACGGCACCTCAGGCGACCCCACGACCCCGGCGTCCGATCCTCGTGCGTCAGCGGCGCGCGAGGCGGGCGAGGTGGCCTACGACAGCTCGGAGCGTCGACAGGCCACCGTTCACGCGATGGAGTCCAAGGGAGTCCCGCCGCACCTGATCGAAGCGCGGATGAGCGCTGACAGCGCCCACGCGACCCCGGCCAGCTCCGCTGTTACCTCGAAGGCGGCCACGAGCACCGTCCCGTCGACGCGGCGCACCCGCGGCCGCGGCCAGGGCGCCGACCGTGGGGACCTCAGCAGGTAACCGCCACCACGCGCGAAGAAGGGGAGCACCGACTGGTGCTCCCCTTCTTCTTTGCCGTTCAGGCGTTGGTGCCCGCAGGCTCTCCCTCGGTCGTCCGCTCGGTGTAGAGCGGCGGCTGACGGTCGGGCTCGAACAGGCCCTCGACGGGACGCTCGTAGGGCAGAGGTTCCCCGACCCGGTTCTCGTCCTGCGAGTCCGCGAACGGCCCGTCTGGGGAGAGCAGAGCGGTCATGTGCGGATCGCAGTGGTTGATCCACCAGGTGCTCATCCCGGCTTTCTCGTCGGCTCTGGCGGCCTCCCACGCTCGCCACAGGGCCTCGATGCGCTGCTGCGCCTCCGCGCTCGACCACCAGGCGGCTTTCCAGCGCAGTCCGCTGCCGGAGCCACCCCGGATGACGCGGCGCCGGTAGGTGCCGATCAGCTGCTTGCGCACGAACTCATCCGCTGACCCAAAGAACGTCGTCGGCTCCTCCTCTGCGCCCTCGTAGGCTCCCGGGGTGAGGTCGTCGTCGTCCACGCCGCCGTAGATGTCGCTCATGATCCCTCCACCGGGGCGAGCGGCCGGTCAGCGCCCGGCGCCGGTGCTGGTGCTGCCGGTGCAGCGCCGCCGGGCTGGTTCCGCGCGATCGATGCGTTGATACCCGCGACGAACTCCTTGGGGCCGTCGAACCACGGCACCGTGCGCAGCATCGCTGCACGGGAGCCGGAGGACATCATGATCGCTCGACCGGTCTTGCGTCCCTTCCGCGGGATCGGGAGCGTCGCCAGCTCCGCGACGTCGAGGATCTTCTCTCGCTTCAACGCGGTGGTGGTCGAGCGCACGCCCTTGTTCATGCTCGCGGAGGTCGTCTCGCGGTCGTAGGTGCCGATCAGATCGGACACCATGCCCAGGAACTCCGGCTCGGAGATTCCGCCGGCGTAGAGCTTCACGTTCGCGGCCGACCAGAGCTTCAACATGCCCTCCTTGCCGAATACCCCGATGCCCTGCGACCAGGACTGGAACACCGACATGATCGGGATGCCCCGGGAGCCGTAGTGGCTGTAGAGGTCGGGGAGGTCCCGCCAGCGGCAGACGTTCGCGGCCTCATCGAGCACGCCGAGCATCGGCGTCTGCATCCGGCCGCCGGGCGACACCGCTGCCAGCTCCTCCGCCGCCTCGACCGTCGCGGCGGTCAGGGCAAGGACGAGAGGGCCGGCGCTGCCGGCGCCCTCCTTGGACAGGCTGTAGAGCGTCCCGGTCGAGCGCACGAACGCGGCCGGATCGAACTCCGGGCGCGGGTCGTTCTCGCCCTGCCGGTTCACCCACTGCCGGGTGCCGGAGTCCTTCAAGCAGGACGCCATGCGGCGGGCTGTCGAGTAGACCGATCCGCGCTCCCTGTGCTCGAGGCGGGAGGAGCCCTGCACGCTGCGTGCCATCAGGGTCCATTCACTCGCTGCGAGGATGTCGCCGGCCGTCTCGTCGCCCGGGGTCGTCGTCCACTCGTAGACGTCGGTGATCGGGCGGCCGTCGATCGCCGCCGCCAGAAGGAAGCCCGCGAGCAGTTCGCGGCCGGAGGGCTCGAAGTGCGCATCGGTTCGTGCGCCGAGCTCGCTCGACCCCGACGCGAAGTGCTGCGCGAGCTTGGCCGCCTTGGTGTCGTCGGTGACGTAGGACAACGGATTCCACCACCAGGACGCCGGCTCGACGGCGACCCGCTGCGGATCGAACACCCAGACGTTGCCGGCCTGCGCACGTAGGTCCCGCGTCGCATAGAGCACGTCCGGCTTGTTCGACGTCGTGACGACCGCGCCCGGCGCATTGGCGATCGCCGGGATGACGAACGATGTCGACTTGCCCACACGGGGACCGGCGAGCAGCAGCGTCATGTCCTCGAACGAGGCGTAGAGCGGACGGCCGTCCGTCAGCAGCGCCCCCACAGGGACGCCGAAGGAGTCGGGCACACCGAGACGCGCCGACTTCTGCTTGGCCTCCTTGCCGCGCATCTGACGCAGCTCGTTCGGCGTCGCCATGTGGCGGGCAGCCCAGTCGAGCGGGGTGCGGTGCTTGCCGCCGCTGGACTTGATCAGCAGGAAGAACACGACCAGCACGACGAGAACGGCGCCGATGCCGCCCGCAATCCACGTCGCAGTCGCAGGCCAGACGAGGCGGCCGCGGAACACGTCGACCACGACGCTGACGAAGTTCGAGGGGTCGGTGCTCATGTCGGGGTTGACCCCGTCCGCCTGTGATCCGACGCGAATCGCGATGTATAGCCCCAGGATCACCACGAGTGCACCGCCGGCCGCGATCGCTATCCCGAACCCGCCGCCGGCCTTCCCCGGCTCTCT
Organism: Rathayibacter sp. VKM Ac-2856; assembly: GCF_013205055.1. Lineage (GTDB taxonomy): Bacteria > Actinomycetota > Actinomycetes > Actinomycetales > Microbacteriaceae > Rathayibacter. The sequence continues at coordinate 23,202 of NZ_JABMLF010000007.1, read as the reverse complement.
GCGGCGGTTGTTGGTCATGCTCATCAGTTCGTCCTCTCGGTCGTGTAGATCGGGCCGACCCACCGCGGGGTCGGGTCGTCGTCGGGTGCCTGTTGCGTGGTGCCCCAGTGCACGAGGGCAAGACCGCGTTCTACGAACTCGATCGGAAGGTCCGCGGCGTGGAACTCATGCCAGGGCGAGCTGGTGACGCAGGACCACAGGTAGCCCTCGAACGCGAGGGTCGAGGGGCAGGTCATGGCAGCGCGGGAATCATCACGGCGGCGACGGTCGCCGCGCCGGCTGCGGTGAACAGCCAGCCGGCGATTGAGAGCGCGTGTGGCCGGGTCAACGTGCGTTGCGTCCAAACGTCGGTGCCCTGCACGACGACGTGGCACAGGCTGCCGAGGCCGAAAATCACGACTCCGACGAAGCCCAGCCAGAGGTTCACGGCAGGATCTCCACCACGACCGGATCGGTCGCCAGCGGCTCGTTCGCGCGTCCGGCACGGGAGGTGGTGTGCCAGAGCTTGTTGGTGTCGTTGACGTCGAGCTCGGCGCTGGTCAGCTGCACCCGGATCGGAATACCGGGCCGGCCGCCCACCTTGATCAGGAACCGGCCGCGCCCGGGAGGCTCCGACTCATGTCCCGATACCGGGTCCCACGCGGGCGGGTCCTGCCAGCTCGTCAGCATCGCTTGTTCCGCGTTCGACATCGGCACTGCGGAGGTCAGCAGCGGCATTTCCGCGCCGGGGAGCCCGCCGCAGATCACCATGCCGGAGCGCTCCACGAAGCCCTTGGCCTTCATCTGATCCTCCTGCGAGGACAGGGCCAGCAGGTCGCTCATCGTGTGGCTGATCATCGCCAGGCCGACACCGCGGGCACGGTTCAGGCGGGTGAGCGCGTCGACGCGATCGACCATGCCCTTGCCCGCGCGCAGCGCCCGCCACAGCTCATCGAGGATCACGAAGTAGTGCCGGCGCGGTTCCAGCCCCGCTTCTGCGAGGGCGGAGGCGACGTTGACCGTTCCGAAGCCGGCGGACCAGCAGGCGAGCAGGATGCTGGCCTGCAGATCGCCTTCGGAGTCATCGATCGAGGACACGTCGTAGACGACGGGGCGGTCCCGGCGCATCGGGGTGGTGGTCTGGCGGGAGAAGATTTCGCCCAGCCGGCCGCCGGTCGTGAGGCCGATGAGGGAGGCTTCGAGGTTCTCGGTGATCGCCTTGTAGCGGGCGAGGTCGCCGCGGTCGAGGGCGACCTGGCGAATCTCGTCGGGCGCTGCCTGGATCACGGCCAGAAGATCCGCTAGGACGGGGATGCCCTCGTGCGTCTCGTCCAGGTACTTCAGCGCCCGGTCGATGATCGTCTCTTCCCGGTCGCTCGGCGGCTCGGAGCGGAGGATCGTCAGCAACGCGGCGATCATCGTGTGCCGGCGGCCGTGAGCGTCCGCGAGCACCTGCGACGCGAGGCGCTGCGATTTCACCGCGTGCTTGCGCTCCTCCGCCGAGTTCTCGCCGCGAGCGTCGAGCTCGGAGGCGCGCTCGAGGGCCTGGTCGGCGTCGTCGCGGAGTCGCTGCGCGGCGACCGTCGCCTCGCCCGGGTCGAGGATGTTGAGGTAGCCGCGGCCGCGGCCGAGGGTGATGACCTGGCCGTCGAGGGCGCGGATCAGGTCCACGTAGTCGGGCTTCAAGTCACCGAGGACCAGCGGGAGGGTGCCGTATCCGGCGAGCCCGGTCGCCATGCGGCGGGTGAGCGAGGACTTCCCGAGGCCCGGCTTACCGAGGACAAACATCGACGGATTCGAGATGAGCTGCGCCCGCTGGAACCAGCTGATCGGATCGCACAGCACCGACGCCCCGGTGGCGAGGTTCTTCCCCAGCGGCACGCCGATCATGGGAGTTCCGGTGCCGACCGAGAACGGGTACAGCCCGCACACCTGCACGGTCGTTGCGCGGAACTCATCGGCGGGCTGGATCGAGACGGCCTGCCCGCCGCCACGTCCCAGCCACCCCGTCGAGGTCGGGCGCATCGGCCGGATCGGCGCGACGTTCTTCTCGACCTTTTGCTTGCCGCCCTGGTGCGGGATCGCCCGCTTCTTCCGCGACCGCTTCGAGGGCTTCTCGCGCGCCAGCGGTGATGCCGCAGCGCGAGCCGCAGCAGCCTCCTCCTCCTCTTTGCGGGCTCGGCGGGAGCCGGCACGGCTGTACGTCGACGCCGACGCGGCCTCCGCCGTCGACGGAGCGCCGACCGCACCCGTGGGCACGGCCGTGTCGAACACGTCGACGTCGAGAGCTTCCTGCTCCTCATCGACTCCGCCGGCGCCGGTGGGCAGCTCGTCGGCATCCGTGGAGACGTCATCGGGCGTCTCGTCGCGGTGGCGAGAGAAGAACTTGGTGCTGATGATGCTCACTGGGAACCTCCGGCAGTGATCGGGGCGGGGCGGTGGGACTTAAGCGGGGACGGCACCGGACACTCGCCCGGTGCCGTCCCCTGCGCGCTCATCGAGGTCACAGCGCTTCTCGGACCTCGTTCGGGATGCGCAGGTGTCGCGGGAGGACCAGGCCGAGCGGGAGCGCGGCGGCGAAGGCGGAGTCCTGCGATCCGTAGGCCGGTCGCATCCGCAGCCGTGCGGCGGAGGTGAGGGAGTCGACGGCGGCGCGCGCTTCGGGCTCCTGCGTGCGCTGCATCGTCGTGGCGGTGACGATCAGGCCGAAGTTCATCAGCCCGGCGCCGGAGGCTTCCTCCGCGGCTGTCGCCTGCGCCGAGCGCGTCGAGAGCGTCGAGCGGGCGGTCGGCTTGGTCGACGCGGAGGAGTTGAACTGCGCGGCGTTGAGGTCTGCCTCCACGAGCGCTGCGGCGCGGGCGGGGTCGATGGGGCGGTAGAGCAGGGTGACGCGCTTGCGGGCGATGTCGCGGTGCGGGGCGAGCAGGCGGGCGAGGATTCCGGCCTGCACGACGCCGCGCGGCGGGGCGGTCATCGTCCACGACGTCGACACGGCACCGTCGTGCCGGTACGAGTCCCAGTGTGCTTCTGCCGCGGCGGGGCCGACGTCGGTCCAGGACAGGTCTGCCGTCTCGCCCGCTGCGCGGGCCTGGTCGATCAGGACTGCGGCGTCGGGGTCGTAGGCGGTGCGGATGACCTCGCACAGCTCCTGCGCGTTCAGAGGCCGAGCAGCGCCGGCGCCGGTTGCTGCGAGGGAGTTCGTCAGACCGGGAATGCGCGCGGAAAGATCCGCAGCCACTTCCTTGGCGTTTCGGCGCTTTCCGCCGATCCGAGCCGTGGCCGTGAAGGTCAGTGCGATGTACGCGCGGATGGTCGCGGAGCCGACCGGGTAGCTGTCCACGACCTCAGCGAGCATCGCTCGAGCGAACAGCGGGGCGTCTGGGTCCATCGACCCTTCGACCTCCCCGCGCAGCCGGGTGCCGGTGTCCGGAGCCGTCTCGACAGTGACGGAGGCGGCTTCGATACCGGGCTCGTCTCCGAGGTTGGCGAGCCAGATGCCGTACTCCGCGACCTGGTTGTTGATCTGCTCCTGATCCACCAGCGCGGCGCCGTCCGGCTCCGTCGCCAGGACCACGGTGAAGTGCTTCGTCATGGGGGTGCTGATCAGGGCGAACCGGCGGCCGTGGGAGTCCTCGTGCTCGGTGAGCTGCGAGGGTGCGGCCAGGCCAGGCAGCTGGAACGTCCCCCACTTCGCGCGGCCGATCGGGCCGGAGCGGTAGATGTTCGCTCCCTTGCTCTTGGTGCGCCACCAGTTCACGCGGACCACCGTCCTTCCTAGGGCTGACTGCCCGTGCTTGTCCTTGACCGAGACGGTCAGGAGGATGCCGCCGAAGACCCCGGCGACGATGAGTGCCGGCCCGAGGCCGGCGAACATGGACGCGACGATCGAGGACAAGATGCCCACGAACATCACGAGGGTGGCGAGCTGCCCGAGCCCGCCGAGGCCGGCGGTCTGGGGCTTTCGCCAGTTGCCGTAGGTGCGAGCCTTGACCGGCTCGGGTGCGGTAGTGGTCATGGTCTAGCTCCCGTTCTGGTTGCTGCCGGTGGCGTCGTCGGTGGCCGACTTCACGGCTCCCGCCGCGTGCTTCGCGCCTTCGGCGGCCTTCATCGCGACGGCGACGCCGGCGCCGATCGGCCCAGCGGCGGCCACGCCTCCCGCGGCCGCTCCGCCTCCGGCTGCCGCTCCGGCACCCGCTCCGGCACCCGCTCCGCTTGTTGCAGCTCCCGCACCGCCGGTAGGCGCCGCACCCGCGGCACCCGTCCCGGATGACGACGCTGGCGATCCCGGAGAGGAGTTACTTCCGGTCGGTCCGTTCGTCGACGAGCCGCCGCCTCCGCCTCCGGACTTTCCGCCCCCGTTGCTAGCCCGGATCGCACCGGTGGCAATGTCTCCGGCCCCGCTCACCGCTGCTGCGCCGAGCAGGAGTCCTGCGCCGCCGCCGCCACCAACCGAGGCGATAGCAGGAACGAGGAAGCGCATCAGCGCAGGTAGGGCAATGAGCGCGATCAGCATCAGTGCGAGGCCCGTGACAATCTGGAAGAGGCCAGTGCCGTCCGACTTGAACAGGTCGGTGCCGGTCATCCGGAACGCGATCGCGTAGACGATCGCGGCGGCGGGCTTGTAGAGGATGAAGGCGAGAGTCCAGGCCATCGCCTTCTTGAACCACTGCTGACCGATTTCGGTGTTCGTCGCGGCCGCGGCGATGGGGAAGATGCCGGCGAGGACGACGAGCATCGCGCCGCGGAAGATCATCAGAGCGATCTGGATATAGGTCATCAGGACGGCGAGCATGCCGAGGAAGAACAGACCGATCAGGCCGATGGGCGCGGTCGCGGTGAGGCTGATCATCGCGAAAATGTTGGTGCCGAAGCAGTTGCTCTCACCGTTGGTGACGTCGCAGTTGGTGGAGTTGTTGAGGATCCAGATGGAGAAGGCGTCACCCGCCTGCGTGGCGAGACGGATTACGACGAGGCCGGCCCCGGCGACAGCGATCAGCGTCAGCACGGAGCGGGCGAGGGTGCGCAGCTCGCCCGCGCGCTGCGTCCAGACCATGCGGCCCGCGGCGACGAGGATCGAGAGGATTGCAAGGCCGCCGGCGTACCACTCGAGCTGCCCCTGCACCCAGCCGACCACGCTCGAGGATTCATTGAGGTGCATCGCCAGCGGGAGGAACCCAGCTACGAGCGCGGATGCCGAGGAGAGCAGGAACACGGCGAGGATGATGACGCCGATGCGGCCCATGTGCGCCTCGCCGTCGCCGTGGCGACGACGGCTGCTCATCATCACGCCAGCGATGATGAGCGACATGACGGCGAGGCCCGCGGCGACCCACGTCACGTAACCGAGGATCGTCTCGAATGCCTCAGGCAGCGGCGGGGTTCCGCCGCCGTTGACGCCGCCTCCCCTGTCGACCACGGTCACCGGGGAGGGGACGTTCACCCAGAGGGTGCCTAGCGAGACAATCGCTTTGCCGTAGCCCTCGAGGATGTTGTTCACGAATTGCTGCAAGGCATCGTTCGATGCCTGAGAGACGATTTCACCGAGGCCCTGACCGGCCTGGCATCCGAGGTCCCAGAAGTCGCAGGGGGCGTCCGTAGCGGCGGCGGGGTTCACTCAACACCCGCCCATGGCACGTAGCCACCCAGGCTCTGCAGGGTGACCGGGCGGTAGGAGCTCTGGCCGTCGTCGGTGAGCTGGACTTTCCAGTCGCCCTCCGACCAGCGCAGCTCCGTTGCGATACTCATCTGTACTCCCGTGTTCAGGCGGAACGCGATATCGATCGTCGCGGCGTCGCCGGTGTAGGCCAGCGTCTTGAAACCGATGATCTGAGCGCTCAGTCCGTTGCTTGTGTTGGAGCTCTGGCGAGCCATTGCCGCATCGCGGCCAGGCCCGGGGACCGAGAGCTTGTCGGTGATGGAGTCGCCAAGGCTTCCGTTGGTACCCATCGCCCAGATGTTCGCCGTGGCGAACAGGGCACCCTCCACCGTGTGCGCGTAGCAGCGGCGGAGCCCGTCGCTGTCGGTCGCACCCGGGCCGACGTCGGCGCCTCCGGGAGCGGCCATCGTGCCGACGATGGTCCATTCGGTCACGGGGGCGGCGGTGAGGGTGCCGCTCTCTTCGTACCCGGGAAGTCCGCAGACGCTTGCGGCGTCCGCGTCGGCCTCGGGCGTCGCCGCGCTCGTCGGCGTCGCGGTGGTGGCGGGCGCGCTCTGCTGCCCGCCACCACCGCCGAGGGACGTGACAGCGAGCAGAATCGCCGCCAGTACGAGGACTCCGAAGATGATCGCTCCGAAGATGAATCCTCGACTGGTGAAGGGGCTGCGGGATCCCGTGTCGCTCATGACGTCGTGCCTTTCGTTGATCGGTTGGTTTCCCCGGGACGCTACGCGCCCATCAGGAAGCCAACGATCGTGAACGCGGCGGACACGATGATCACGCCGACGAGCAGGCGGCCGAGCCAGCCGCCGATTTCTCCGCCTTCGCCGCGGCGGGCGGAGACGGTCATGGTGACGCCGAGGATGATCAGGCCGACGACGGCGACGCCGAGGCCGACCCACTTGGCCCAGCCCATGACGGTGGTGAAGGCCTCGAACCCGGGGGGCATGCCGCCGGGGCCCGGGTCGGGCACGACACCGGCGAGGGCGCCGGCGGCGGTGATCAGCTCGGAGGAAAGAGCGAGAACAGACATGGTGTGCTCCGTTTTCTTGGTTGGTGGTGCGGGGTTATCGGTGCCGCCGGTTGGGGCGCCGAGAAGGTCCGGTTATCCGGCGAGGGTGAGAGGGGCGTCGGTGAAGCCCATGTCGAAGTGCAGGTGGTTCGGGGTGTCGTAGAACCCGCCGATGTTCGTGTAGTGGGTCGAGCGGCACTGGATCTGGCCGGCCCGCGAACCGTTCGGCACCTGGGGGTCGAGGACGCTGAGCAGCTGCAAGGCGTTCGCGTCGCAGCCCGTAGTGGCGGTGCCGTTGAATGCGGTGAAGTCCACCGCGTGACCGCCGCCGTCGATGTAGTGGGAGGAGGCGGTGCCCGCCCCTAGCCCGGTCTCGTTCGTGCACTTGCGGTTGAGGTCGGAGACGCCCACCGTGTCGAACGTGTTCAGCGCAATGGTGATGATCTGGAGGATGCGGACGTCGAGGCCGCAGTCTGCCGACGCGGTGCCCGCGGCGACGTCGCGGACCTGCTGCGCGTAGCGGTCCTCGAGGAAGCGCAGACGCCCCTCATCCATCGCCTTCACGAGGCCCTGCGCGAGAGCTTGCGCATCGCCGGAGATAGCCGCGCATCCGGCGGCCACGGGGGGCGGCGTGGCCGTCGACGTAGACACGGGCACTGCGGCCCCGGTCGTCGGGGCCGGGGTGCTGCCGAGGCCGGCGAGGTAGGCCATGATCGCCACGGCGTCGGCGCGGTACTTCGTGTAGTGGTTCGGGTCGGCGTTGCGCTGGACTTTGTTGATCGCGATGGAGGGCTCCATCGTCTGCCAGCCCTCGACTGCCACGAGGCGGTCGTAGAAGAAGCCCGCGGAGGTCGTGGGGTCCATGCGCTGCTCGACGGTGCCCCAGCTCGACTGCTGCTGGAACAGGCCGATCGAGTCAGCGACCGAGCCGTCCGGGTTGATCGCCCCGTCCCCGTAGTTGATGTTCACCAGCGAGGACTCACCGATCGCCGTCTGCACGCCGAGCGTCTGCCCGTCCGCGCCGAGGCCCTTCGCGGCCCCGGCGTTGACGATCAGGCCCGCGTTGACGAGCTGATCATGGCCGTAGCCACCGACTCGAGCATCTGCCGGGATCGCGGCCACGTTGACCGGTCCCCCGCCCGGCAGACATGCCGCAGCGGCCGAGCCGCCGAAGAACAGCACCCACAGGAGCATCGCGATCGCGACGACGGGCACCATGATCGCTGCCAGCACCCCCACTCCCCCCTTCGCCACCGGGTTACTCCGATGCCAAGGGGGTGATCTGCTCGACAGCCCACGGAGAGGTGTCGAGGGGGCGGTGCACGTACACCGAGTAGTCGCCGGCATCCGTGGGGACCAGGACGCGCGAGGTGTAGGCACCGTCGGTGTCCCGAATCTGCGCGGTACCGGTGACGCCCGTGCAGGGCACGTTCGCCGGGTCGACGGTTTCGTAAGCAACCGCCGCAGCCTGCGACAGCACCGGGTACAGCTCAGCGATCCACGTGTCGTAGTCGAGGGACGGACGACAGAACAGTGTCACTGCGCGGGTCGCGAGAGCCGTCGAGTCGGTTTCGACATCCGGGTCAGCTTCGGCGTCGTGGTCGTGCGGCACCGACTCGGCATCGGGCGTCTCCTCAGCGGATGCCTCAACGGAGGGCGTGGCCGATACAGAAGGAGTCGAGCCTGAGGACGTTTGCACCGCCGGTTCGCTGCTCGAGCAACCCGCCAAGGCGAGCCCGACTGCGACGGCGACCGCGCCGAGCTGAACGCTGTTGCGCTGCCGTGTGTGCTTCATGCCGGTGGTCCCCTTCATCGCCGTGAGCACCAATCTAGACCAGAACTGCCCGTTTGGACACTCGAAAGTTGCCCAAATGGGACACTGCCTGTCTACACTGACGGCAGGCGACACCCGCCGACCTAGAATCGTGGTGTGGAGGTGGACTCAACGAACGTCAATGCCGCAATAGGCGAGGCCGTCAAGAGCGCCATCTACGAAGCCGGTTTCAACGTGAAGGCCGCGGCCGAAAGAGCCGGCCTCCCCTATCGGACCGTCCTTCGCTACATCAAGGGCGAGCGAGATATGCCGGTACCGGTACTTCTTGCCCTCGTGCACGCCACCAACGCCGACCTGGATGCACTCGTGAAGCAACTTCGCGGGCGCGTAGCCTTCAAGGAGTTGGTTGGCTACGTCGTAGACGGGAACACCACGGGTGAAGAATCCAGCGCACTCCGGCCCGCCGAACTGGCGCGCCGTCTCTCGCTCGTTTTCAACTCACGTGGCCTCGATGCGACCTCTTCCCGCACCAAAATCTCCGAGATCCTTCTCCTCAGCGGGGCCTCGATCGACCGCCAAGAATGGGGCCTGCTCATGACCGGGCAACTCCCCTCCGCGCCGAGAGTCGACGTACTCTTCGCCGTGGCCGAAGCACTCGACATCGACCCTGACTACCTACTTCGCGACGATCCCGAGCTGGTCGAAGCCGTGGAGGCGCGGCTGGGATTCGACGGTGCCATGCGCACCCTCGGCATCGAGCGCGTCGCTGCGCGCTCCCTCGGCACGATTGAGCCCGCCGAGCTGCGCGGCATCGCTGCCGTCGTCTCCGAAATCGTCACCGAGCTGCGCCGCTAGCGCACGCTCCGCCCCGCCGGGCTCGCAGCTTCGCCCTGCGCGCAATGCCGTCTAAAGTGGATGAGCTTGTCCCGGCCAGGCGAACGGAGTCCATCTATGGCGTCAGACTCCACGGAACGAGGCCGCGGCCGGTGGCGGATGCTCCGCCGCAACGGCCAGGGTCGCAGCGGCTCCATCGTCCAAGCCGCCGACGAGTTCGTAGCGCAGCTCGCCCTTCCCGCGGCCGCGACGTGGGATGACCTGCAAGCGGCTGTCGAGAAGGTCTACGGCAAGCCCATCTACTTGATCGCCTCCGCCAGCACTGCCCTCAAAACGGTCACCGGCTTGTGGATCGACACGGCCGAGTTCGGCACCGTCGTCTGCCGAGAGAGCGACGAGCTGCACTACCAAAGCCAGAACGCCTGCCACGAGCTCGCTCACATCCTCTTCGTCTACGCTCCCGACGCCTGGTTCAGCGAGCAGATCCCGCGCCTGGTGCACCCCGACCGCAGGGTCGGCGCCACGCACCTCTGCGCGCCTACCGACGATCCGGACAGTGTGGAAGCCAAGGCGGAGATTGCAGTCGAAGAAGTAGCCTTCGCCATGGTCCGCCGCATCCAAACACTCAATAGGACGAGCGAAGAAACGTATTTCGGATGATCCAGCAGGTATGCCTCGCGCTCCTCATCGCCCTGGTGATGGTGCGCGCGCCCCGTGCCATCGCGTCACCCGCCGGTCGCCCCGCGTTCTGGGCCACCGTCAGCGGCATCGTCGCCCTCTCCACCTACGGCTGGCCAGTCCCGTTCGACACCTACGACACCTTGTTGGGTGGATCCAACGTGATCACCCTCGTCCGCGACCTCGCGGCCACGTCCGCATTCTGGTTCTTCCGTGAAGCTCTCGGACGTCGCGCCGGCGGCGAAGGCCGCATCGGCAGCCGGTGGGGCCTCGCCCTCATGTTCGGCTCTTACATCGTCCCGTTCCTGCTCATCCGCGACCGCGGAGACACGAGCAAGGACTTCATCATCGATCGCCTCGACCAGACAGCCGTGTGGCTCTACGGATCGGCCTACATGGCGACTCTCGTGTGGTTGTCCGTCTCCTCGATCATCAACGCCCGCCGCAACTGGCGCGGAGTGCAGGTCGTGTTCACCACCGGCTTCGCCGTGACAACCGTGGGATGCCTGATCGAAATCGGCTTCCTTACCGCCTCGCACTTCGGATACGGCGGAGACGCCTTCCGTTACTCCGCATGGAACGCTGCAGAGATCCCCTTCTTTGTCGGGCTGCTCATCATCATGCTGGGCATCGGATGGACCGCGATCATTCTCCCCATCCGCCACCGCCTCGTCGTCGCTCGCGCGTCGCGCTACGCCGTCCGCCACAACCTCATCGAGCGGCCGACCATCACCACCTATCTCGGAGAGCGCCGACTCATCGCTCACGCTCAGCAGGTGCTCGTGAGCACCAAGAACGCTCAGGTTCGAGGGGACATCGACCTCACCCCCGCCGCGTGTGCTGCGCTCGAGCGCCTGCGGGCGCTCATCTCACCCGACCGGGCATTCATCCCTCGGGTCATCGGCGGCAACGGCATCGGGAAGGCCGCGTAGCCCCCGTGGGAGCCCTCTGGATCGCGATCCCCGCCGCCGTCGTCGGTGCCGCCGGCGCCGGGATCGTCGCGACCGTGGCCGGCCGCGTCATCCGACCCCAGCGCAGCAAGCCGACACCAATCGCCGCCGTTCCGGCGCCCGATCGCATCGTGCTCGCGCCCACGCCGATCACCAAGCAGGACGGTACCCTCGGGCTGCTCTACGACGACGAATCTCGGCACGCTGTTCTCGGCCCGATTCTGCGCACCGGAGCGGACGGCATCGAGCGAACGCTGACCGTCCCTCCCGGCAGCCCCTCCCCCGCCGCCGGCTCCGTCAGCCGACCAATCGGCAACGTGTTCGCCACGGCGAAAGAACTTGACCCCGAGGCCCGGGAGGTTCCGGTAGCAACCGAGCTGGGCGACGCGCCCGCGTGGTTGTTCCCCGGCGACGGAGACGCCGCGAGCACCTGGGCGATCCACGTTCACGGCAGCCTGTCCGGACGAGACGGCGCTTTCCGCTCCGTTCACGCCCTCAGAAGCACCGGGTACACCTCACTGGTCCCCTCGTTCCGAGGCGACGGAGAAGGCCCGCCTGCGCCGCTGGATGCCTTCACCCTGGGGCAGACGGAGTGGCCCGACGTCGACGCCGCGATCGCTCTCGCCCTCGAGCGCGGAGCCCGCCGCGTCCTGCTCGTGGGCTGGTCGAGCGGAGCGTCGATCGCTCTGCGCCTCGCTACGAGCTCGGCGCACCGCTCGCAGATCGCCGGGCTGATCCTCGTCTCCCCCGTCCTCAGCTGGCGCAGCAGCGTGCTCTACAGCGCCGCCAATGCCGGCGTCCCCCGCGTCATCGCCTCCGCGGCCGTAGCCGCCCTCGCGACGCCGATCCTCAGCCGCCTCCTCGGGTCGCCGGTTCCGTTGGACTTCCACGCTCTCGACTGGACCCGAGCGTCAGTGCAAGTCCCCGTGCCTGCACTCCTGATCCACTCCGAAGGTGACCGCACCACCCCGTTCAGCGACTCCCGTGCGTTCAGCCAGACGCACGAGCAGGCTCCTCTCGTGCCCGCCCGGCCCTCCGCTCACGCCCTCGAATGGAACGCTGACCCGGCTGTCTTCGAGAAGGCCGTCACAACCTGGTGCGCAGCCACGCTCTGACGCCCCGTCAAAAGCTAGATAGCCAGATACCTATATAGGTATCTGGCTATCTAGTACCACGCGGCTGGCTAGGCCAGCGGGTTGCGATCGCGGTACTCGCGCAGCGCCGACTCCACAATGTCGCGCTTGGTTCGTCCTGTTGCGACGCGCAGGTCCTCGACGTAGTACGACAGCTCCGCCTCGATATCGGCGTGCAGAACCTCCGTAGGAGCCTTCCGCGGCCGAGAACGAGGAGCCGTGGCACCCGTTCGCGCCGGGGCCGACGTCGCCGGTGCGGCCGCAGCAGGGGCCGGCGCCGGGCGCGGCTTCGAGTCAATCGGGTCGCGCCGGTCCGGCGCCGGCTGTGCCCGTCGAGCGGGAAGGCTCTGGGGGCGGTCCTCGTTGGTCATCGGATCACCTTTCGTGCGAGTTCTCGGTATGCCTGGGCGACGGGGGCTCCCTTGCGGAAGCGGCCGTACCAGTCGTGCGAGTACCGGACCTCCCCCACGATCGTCCGATGTGGAATGAGCGGCGTCAGCAGAAGGCCCGTCCCCCGCATCTGCTCGATGCTGTGGGTCGCCTCGCGCGGCGTTACCGTCTCCTTGTAGCCGCCGACGATGATGCCGGCCTCAGCGACCGCCTGGCGGCCGCTGGTGGCGTTGTAGCGCATCACGCTTTCCTGTGCCCCCAGGAACCCGTCTACGCCGTCCGCGGTCGGCGTGGCCGCGTAGATCACCGATTCGGCCGCCGTCAGAGCGTTGAAGATCAGTGAGCCGCCCTGGCGGTTCGGGCAGTCGATGATCACCAGGTCGGCAGGCACTCCCTCGAGCGAATCGGCCAGACGATGCCCGACCTCCCCCGGGTCGTCCGTCTCGCGGGCACTCACGCTGCGGTCGGACGGGATGACTCGAAGGTTCTCGTGGAACGGTGACGGCACGGCCAGCTCGTCCGCCCACCCCCGCGGGTCCTGGTTGCCGAGGATCGCGCCGACGTCGAGGCCGACGTCGACGGGCTGCGCGTCGAGCCACTTGGTCGTCGCCCCGCGCGGGTCGAGGTCGATCAGGATGACGCGCTTGCCGTCCTCCGCCGCCACTGTCGCCAGGGAGACGGCGGTGGTGCTCTTGGTCGCACCACCGCTCTCGCTGTAGATCATCATCGTCTGCATGGTCGCAACCTATCTTGATACCTACACAGATAGCAAGCTACCCAGATACCTATATAGGTATCTGGGTAGGACACGCCTGACCGAAACCTTTCGAGCCGCCCGCCGCCTGGGCCGTGATCGCATGTCGGTGGAGTCGACATACACTCGAACGCATTCGAACACACGTTCGACTAAGTGAGGGAGGGTGGCATGAGCGTCACCGTCGTGGACCGCATAGCCACACCGGCCGAGGAGGCCGTCTCCATCGCCTTCCTCGTCACCGGCGACGCGGTGGCCGCAGGCTTCCCGTCGCCGGCGCAGGACTACTTCGACGGCTCTCTTGACCTCAACAACCACCTGATCCGCGACAAGACCTCGACGTTCATCGTCCGCGTGTCCGGCGAGAGCATGACCGGCGCCGGCATCAGCGACGGCGACGAGCTCGTGGTCGACCGCTCGATCACACCGACCCACGGCAGCGTCGTCATCGCGATTCTCGACGGCGAGCTGACCGTCAAGCGGCTCGAACTGCACCGCGGGGGAGTGGTGCTGCGTGCCGAGAACCCCGACTATCCCCCGATCGTCGTCCCCGAGCTGAGCGACCTCCAGGTGTGGGGCGTCGTCACCGTCTGCCTGCACCGGCTCCACCGTGCGCTCTGAGCGCCGCATCGGCCTCATCGACGTCAATTCCTTCTACGTGTCGTGCGAGCGCCTGTTCGATCCCAAGCTGAGCGGGCGGCCCGTCGTCGTCCTGTCGAACAACGACGGCTGCGTGGTCGCCCGCTCTGACGAGGTGAAGCAGCTCGGCATCGAGAACGGCACCCCCTGGTTCAAGATCGAACCTCTGATCAGAGCCGGCCGACTCCCGGAGGTCATCGCCCGCTCGAGCAACTACGAGCTGTACGGCGAGCTGTCCGCGCGCGTCGTGGAGCTGCTGGGCCGGTACTCCGCCTGGCAGGAGGTGTACTCGATCGATGAGAGCTTCGTCGGAGTCGACGGCGATGTGACGGAGCGGGAGAAGATCGGCCGAGCAATGCGCGCGGCCGTCGCGAAGAACGTCGGCCTGCCGGTGTGCGTCGGCTTCGGGCTGAGCAAGACTCTCGCGAAGTTCGTCAACAAGGGCGGGGCGAAGAAGCACCCGAGCCTCGGGGGAGTGTGCGATACCGACTGGTACACCCCCGAGCAGATGGACGGCCTCATGGCCTCGCAACACGTCACCGAGCTGTGGGGCGTCGCCGGCCGCACCGCGAAGCGCCTCGCAGAGCTGAACATCCACACGATCCGCGACCTCCGCGACGCCGATCCCATCCTCATCCGCAAGAAGTTCTCCGTCGTCTTGCAGCGCTCCGTCTACGAGCTGCGCGGGATCGACTGCATCCCGCTCGAGGCCGCACGCACGGTCCGGGACCAGCTGATCTTCTCGCGCTCGTTTTCCTCACCCGTGACGACGATCGCGGACATGGAACAGGTGCTCTCCGTCTACGCGCAGCGTGCCGCGCACCGCCTCCGAGCGCAGGGGTCGGTCACCAAGACGATGAGCGTGTTCGCGTCGACGTCGCCTTACGCCGACGCGCCCTACGAGTCCGCCGGCGGCATGGCCGGCTTCCCCGTCCCCACCGACGACCCGGTGACCATCGTCAAGGCCGCCACCGGCACCCTTGTGCCCAGGCTGCGCGAGGGTGCGCGCTACGTGCGCGCCGGCGTCATCCTCACCAACTTGTCTGCGAAGGGCTCCCACGCCCTGCTGGACGTGTTCGACAACGACTTCGACACCAAGGGCCTCGGCGCCACGATCGACGCCGTGACGAAGCGCCACGGCCGCTCCGCGCTCGGCCTTGGCCTCGCCGGCATCCGCAAAGGACCGGTGTGGACGATGAAACGCGATGCGCTGTCGCTGCGCGCGACAACGCACTGGGGAGAACTGGCAACCGCGCACGCACGGTGACCTCTGTCGGCTGCTCTCGCGATGGGATAGAATGTTCTATAGGAGGTGGTTGCCGTGTCGATCGCTGAGAGGCCCAATGGGGACACTGTTCGCCGGCTACGCAGCTTGCAGGTCGTAACCCGCGTGTCGTACCTCCGCGCGTTGCGGACGGCGGCCGAAGGCACCACTCAGTCGCAGCTCGCCCGCGACATCGGCATCTCGCAGCCGTCGGTCAACAGTGCGTTGAAGTCTGCGGCCGCAGTGCCCGACGTGCGTCCCGGGTTCTCTGGCGCGACGCCCTACGAAATCGCCCAGCGCTACGACGCGGGAGAGCTGACACGGGAGCAAGTCATCGATGAGCTCGGCCGCTGGCCGTATCGTCCAGGCTCGCCCAGCGATGGCTACGACTGGACCACCTTGGACCCGGGGGAGTTCGAGGAAGTAGGTCGCGCTCTCACTGAGCACCTGATCGACGCGGACGCGTACGACGAGATCCTTGACCGCTACAGCGAGCAAGGTCGGTGACGGCGGAGGACTCGTCAGCGATCGCCGCGCACCGTGAGACGGTGCGCGCGTGGGCTCGGGCGGGAGGCCCACTGAGCCCTGCGAGTGAGCGCGCGACGGTCAACAACCGGGACTGGTTCACCCAGGAGTCGGATGGATCGGTCCAGCCTCGCGCTGCCCGCCGACTCATGCACGCCCGCCTCGTGAACGAGTACCGCGCTCACTTTCCCGACGTCCGCTCGGAGAAGAAGGCGATCATCCTCGCCGGCCCACCAGGAGCGGGAAAGTCGACAGTTCTCGCAGACGTGCTCGGCGCCGACCGCAGCGCGTGGCTCACGGTCGATGCCGACGAGTTCAAGCGAGCGCTGCTCACCGAGGCGATCAAGGACGGCAGCTACGACCGCGCCATTCTGCCGCCAGAGGTGCGCTCCGCCGAGGCGGCGGGGGAGAAGTTCTTCCCGCTCGAGCTGGCCTCCCTCGTGCACGAAGAATCCTCCCTCCTCGCCACCCAGCTCCGCGCTGCGGCGATGCGAGACGGCCAGAACGTCGTCATCGACACCGTGCTCTCCTCACCCGAGAAGGCAGTCGAGCTGGGGCAACGGTTCGCGGCCGCCGGCTACAGCGTCGAAGTGATCGACGTCGAGGTGCCGTTCGAGCTGTCGGAAGCGCGGATCGCCGGTCGGTGGCAGCAGTCCTACGAACGCGCCCTCGCCGGCGCCGATGAGCTCGGCGGCCGATGGGTTCCCAGCGAGTACGCCCGCAACGTCTACGCCGGCCCCGAGGGTCGTTCGTTCCCCGAGTTCTCCGCTGAACAGCTCGCAGAAACCGGCCCGACCGTGATGCGATTCCGCCGGTTCAACACCGCCGGCGAAGGACAGCCGCGCACTGTCGACGTCGACAAGTCCCGCACGGCGTTTGGACGCCCGCTAGTCGATACCGCCCTCGTGCAGACACGCGCAACAGCCGCTCAGAGCTTCCCCACGAGCAGGAAGCCGGCCCGCGGCCCCGAAATCGGAGGCCTCGGCCGCTAGTCGGCCCAGACGATCACGCCCGGGGTACTTCGCACGCTGGACGCTGTGTCATGCCCTGTACCCCGCTGAGCGCGTCTTAGACACCCGTTCCGGGGGCGCGAGGGTCCTCGCGCAGCGTCGCTGCGCGACACCGTGGGGAGGCCGCAGAGCGGCCCATCCTTCGGGTTTTCTTCACCTCTCCGCGGTCTCAACCTATTTCGCTCCACCGGCTGCGTGCCACCGATCCCGGACGCGCCCTGCGGGCTTATTTCGCCCGTAATCGGCGTCACTCCGCCGACTCCACTCAAACGGTTTTCCCCGCCGGAGAGGCAAAGAAAAACGATCAGCCAGAGGGAGACGCACCATGAGCGAGCAGCGCGGCACACGTACCGAGGTCATCACGAGCGAGAACCACGGACCCGGAGCGGAGGGCATCAGCCGGACCGCGCGTCAGGTGGTCATCGTCGGCGCCGGTGGCAACGACCCGGTGACCGAGCAGACGCCCGCCGTGCGCCTGGTCACCCGCAGCGGTGGCCGCGCGGTGGCCGGGGTGACGTTGCAGCACTTTGAGCCCGTCGAGCCGCTGCCCGCGGATCGCATCGGCTACATGGCTTCCGGTGCCTATGTCGTCGTGCCGGTCGCGGTCGCCCGAGCGCTCGACCTGTACCCCGCCGCCTACTCGCTGCACGACCGCAGCGAGACGCCCGCCGACTACCTCGCCAACGACTGATCACCGACCCGAGAAGGAGAACCGACATGCTCACCATCACCCACACCCCCGAGGCCGGAACGATCATCGAGGGCACCAGCCGCGGAGACGGCACCGCCGAGATCCTCAAGGCGGACGGCTGGCGCTGGGGCCGCTCCATCGGCGCCTGGTACGTCCCGCAGTCCCGCGACCGCCTCCCGAAGTGGTGGACCATCAACCGTGCCGCGACCGCGCTGCGCGAGGCCGGCCACGAGGTCACGATCGACGCTGACGAGACGTTCCGGCCTACTGCCGAGGTCGAGGCGGACAAGACCGAGCGCCAGGCCGCCCGCGTCGATGCGCTCGACGCGAAGGCCGACCGGCGCGCCGCGGACGCGAACACCGCCGACGCGGCCGCGCGCCGCGCGCTCGACCGGCTCCCCGAGGGAGGCGAGCCGATCAAGATCGGCCACCACTCCGAGAACCGGCACCGCAACGCGATCGCCAAGGCGGATGCCGCGATGGGCCGCAGCGTCGAGGCCGACCGCGAAGCCACCCGCGCCCGTGCCCGCGCCGACGTCGCAGCCAAGACCACCGATCACCGCTACGCGCCCGGAATGGTCGCCCGCCGCATCGACCGGATCGCAACCGACATTCGCGGGTACAGCCGGAAGATCGAGGGCAGCTCGCACAACTTCGGCGGCGGGTACATCGAGACGACCAGCCCCGCGACCGGTGCCTACCGGGAGCGACTGCTGACCCAGCGGGCGCAGCTCGAGGACGAGCACGCCTACTGGACCGCGGTCCGCGAGGCGCAGGCCGCCGCCGGAGAGGTCACGATCCACAGCCGCGACACGATCGCCAAGGGCGACATGATCAAGCACCGGTTCGGCTGGCACGTTGTGACCCGCGTGAACCCCAAGAGCGTGACCGTCGCTCTCGACTGGAACGACGGAACCCGCCCCTACAAGGTGAACTACGCCGACGTGCAGGGACACCACACCGCCGCCGAGGTCGAGGCCGCGCGAGCCGCCGCCGAGCAGAAGGCCACCACCACGGAGGCCGCCGCGGCGAGTTGAGGGGCGAGGGCCGGCCGCCGGGTCGGCCCGTGAGGGGCGACCCCCTCACACTCCCCGGCATCCCGTTCCGGGGGCGCGAGCTGCACTCGCGCAGCGGCGACGGAGCGCCGCCAATGGGAGGCCGCGATGCGGCCCATTCCACCCGTTTTCTTCACCTCTCCGCGGTATCAACCTATTTCGCTCCACCGGCTCCGTGCCACCGATAGCGGACGCGCCCTGCGGGCTTATTTCGCCCGCTATCGGCGTCACTACGCCGCCTCCACTCAAACGGTTTTCCCCGCCGGAGAGGCAAAGAAAAACGATCAGCCAGAGGGAGCACCCACACCATGCAGACCACCACCGACTTGCAGACCACGGCTAAGACCTACCTCACCCTCGCCAACACCCGCGCGGTCGATATCCGCGTCGTCGGCACCGACCCCAAGACGACGCCCTCGGTGCACGTCACCCGTCGCAAGTCCGGCGTCTGGGAGGCGTGGCACTCCGACGAGCTGCACGGCATCACCAGCGGCTCGTTCCGCCACTGCGTCGCGCACGCCCGCCGCGCAGCGATCCGCCGCGTCGCCCCGTTCCTGAACCGCTGAGAGGACCACACCATGACCCGCACCGACACCGGCCGCGCCACGGCTGAACAGCTCGCCCTCATCCTCGCAACCAGTCGCGACGAGGACCCGGAGAACGCCACCGCGACCGACGCGGAGATCCTCGCGCACACCCGCAACACGCTCGGACTGCCGGGGGAGTGCGGACCCGGCGGGATGCCCGTCTACGACGACGGGACCGCCGAGGCGGCCGCGTTGATCGCGTTCCTGACGCCCGCCGAGTAGCGCGGGGGAGGGGCCGACCTTCGGGCCGGCCACGAGGGGCGACCCCCTCGCGCTCCCCCGTGTTCCGCCGAAGGCGGGGCGCGAGCTCCGCACGCGCAGCGGTGACGGAGCACCGCCGGCGGGAGCCGCTACGCGGCGCGTTTCCAGGTTTTCTTCACCTCTCCGCGGTTTCAACCTATCTCGCTCCATCGGCTGCGTGCCACCGATCCCGGACGCGCCCTGCGGGCTTATTTCGCCCGGGATCGGCGTCACTCCGCCGACTCCACTCAATTGGTTTTCACTCGCCGGAGAGGCAAAGAAAAACGATCAGGAAGAGACGACAAAGGCCCCGTAGTTGGGTTAGAACCACGGGACCTGTCGCCTCAATGATCGCACACCGATCAAGGAGAACCCATCGTGACTATCACCACCGGAACCGGGACCGTCGAGCACATCGACCCGACCACCCTCGTGATCGAGGCGAACGTGCGCACCAGCGCTCCCGTGACCAAGGATTTCATGGCGTCGATCCGCGAGAACGGCGTCATCACCCCGATCCTCGCCCGCCGCGACGAGCACGGAAACGTCATCGTCCGCGCCGGACAGCGCCGCACCCTCGCCGCCCGCGAGGCAGCCGTGCCCACGGTCCCCGTCTACGTCGTGGAGGGCGACGACACCACCGCGGACCGCATCATCCAGCAGATCATCGAGAACGACCAGCGCGCCGAGCTGAGCGTCGCAGACCGCACCGCCGCTTGGGCGCAGCTCGCGTTCGAGGGCATCACCGCCTCGCAGATCGCCAAGCGCACCGGAACCAAGACCGACGCCGTGAAGAAGGGCCTCGCCGTTGCGGAGTCCGCGACCGTCGCGTCCGCTCTCCACGAGCACGAGCTGACTCTCGATCAGGCCGCGGTCCTGTTGGAGTTCGAGGACGACGCTGACGCCCGCGCCCACCTGGTCGAGGTCGCCACCAACGACCCGACCCAGTTCGACCACACCGCGCAGAGCCTCCGCGAGGACGCCGCGGAGAAGGCTCGCCTCGCCGCCGTCGAGCAGGAGCAGATCGCGAACGGCTTCCAGGTCCTCACCCGCTCCGACGCCTACGGCGAGGGCAGCCCGTGGGTGCCCCTCCGCAAGCTCCGCACCGCGGACGACGCGCAGGTCACCGCCGAGCACATCGCCGCGATCCCGGTCCGCGGCGCGCTCATCGACACCCGCTGGAACGGCGACATCGACGTGACCCACTTCGTGCAGGAGCCCACGGAGGCTGGATTCACCTACGCCTACCGCGGCGACGTGCCCGCCGCGGCGCTCACCCCCGAGGAGGCGGAGGAGGAGCGCGTCGAGAAGTCCGCGGAGCGGAAGGTGCTCATCGCCAACAACAAGGCGTGGACCGCCGCAGAGACGGTCCGCCGCCAGTGGATCGCCACGTTCCTCAGCCGCAAGACCCTCCCGAAGGACGCGGATCGGGTGATCGCTCTCGGGCTCACCGCTCACCGGTTCGCGGTGTCCTCCGGGATGAGTAACGGCAGCGACCTCGCCCACACGCTGCTCGGCATCGACCGCCCCTCCGGCTACCGCACCGACGCTCTCGCCGCGCTGGTCGAGGCGAACCCGGCGAAGGCCCGGCTGGTCGCGCTGGCGGTCGTGCTGGGAGGTCAGGAGGCGAACACGAGCAAGGAGTCGTGGCGACGCGGCGACGAGCGCGCCGCCGCCCACTTCCGCCAGCTCGCCGAGTGGGGGTACGCGCTCTCCCCGGTCGAGCAGGTCGTCACAGGCGAGAGCACCCCGGCTGACGCCGCCGGGATCAGCTAGCCGCTCCGCGAGGACCGGCATCCGCCGGTCCCCGCACCCCCGCTCCCGACTCCTGCAGAAAGGCCCACCATGACCACCACCACGACTCCCGCCGTCGACGTCGACGTGTGGGGACACACCCCGGCGCTACGCGACGCGCAAGCCGCCGTCGACGCGGCCACCGCCACCGGCGACCCCGACGCAATCGCCGCGGCCGCGCGCGCGCTGATCGTCGCCGCGGCCGCGCACGCCTGGCCCACCGCGACCGCCCTCGTTTTCAAGTACGAGACGACCGGCCCCATCGCCCACGTCTGGGGACTGTGGAGAGTCCTCGACGCCGACCGTCAGACCCTCCGCGAGTGGGAGGACGACCCGGGCGGCATGAGCGATGAGTCCGAGGAGGAACTGGTCGCCCTCGACCTCATCAGCAACCGCCGCGAAACCCTCGACTACACCGACTTCGGAAAGCCCATCGGCTCCACCGTCCTGATCCTGCACACCCTCACCCTCTGAGCGCGGGCGCGGGCCGCCCCGGACCGGGCCGGCCCGTGAGGGGCGACCCCCTCACACTCCCCGATGTTCCGCCGGCGGCGGGGCGCGAGCTCCGCCCGCGCAGCGTCGACGGAGCGACGCCCGGAGGTCGACCGGCTGCGCCGGCCGCCGTTGGTCGCCGTGCGGGCTCACACCCTTTTTTGCCGTGAAGCCTTCGGCGGCTCCCTCCGCTTCGCTGCGGTCGTAGCTACCTACGGGCTCCGTTCAAGTGGCTGCGCCACCGACTCCTCCGAGACTTTCAGCACGCGGTCGCTGCGCTCCCTTATTTCGCGCCGAAACTCTCTCCCCCCTCGCCCTGCGGGTTGCACTGCGCCCTCCGGTTGCTAAGGCGGAAAACCGCCTTCCAGCTCGAGCAGACACGGCCGCTGGCGTGATCGGCGTTGCGACGAGCCGTGCACCGGTCAGCGCATCTCGTGCGCGATCTCCAGGAACGCCGCCGCGGACGACCCGATGCGATCGGACCAGATGGCGCGGAGGGGTCGCACGAGTGCTGGTCCGCGGAGGGGCACTCGTATCAGTGAGCGCGCGGCGAGATCTGTTTCGACGGTGAGGATGCTCATGACTGCGGGCGCGATGCCGGCGCGGGCGTTCGCTCGGATGATCGCCGTCGTTTCAAGGATCGCGGCGGGAGTCGTGAGTGCGAGCCCGGCGTCGTGGAGCCATGCTTCGAGGGTCGTCCGGGTGCCGGAGCCTTCCTCTCGTGTCAGCAGTGCGGTGCCGGCCAAGTCCTCGGCGCTGATACTCGCCGCGCGTGCCCAGGGGTGGTCGGGTGCCACGACGACAGCGAGTTCGTCCTCCGTGACCACGTCAGAGGAGAGCGTGGCCGTGGACGCTGGTGTCTCGACGAATCCGAGTTGCGCGGCACCGGATCTCACGAGCTCTGTGACCGTGGCTGAATTGCCGGCGATCAGCTGCACACTCACCTCGGGTGTGCGCTGTCGGAATTCGAGGAGCCAGCGTGGGAGCAGCAGTTCGGCGATGGTCTGCGACGCCGCGAGAACCAGTGAGCCGGTCGGCTGTCGCAGTGCTGCCGCGCCCGCCTCGAGGCGGCGGGACGCCTCGAGGACCGGGCCGGCCAGCTCGAGCACGAGCCGGCCCGCGTCGGTCATCAGGGACCCGGTCGGAGAGCGGCGCACGAGCGGCTGCCCGATGGCGCGCTCCGCGACCCGCAGACGCGCCGAGACGGCCTGCTGGGTGACGCCGAGGGCTTCGGCAGCGCGGGAGAGCGAGCCCGCCTCGGCGATGCGCTCGAGCACCTCCAGCGTGTCGAGATCCAGGATCCGGTCCGTCAATCGCCGCGTCGCCACAAGCACTCATTGTGCCCCGCCAACCCGATCGCTGTATCGGCTGGTGACGGCGATGCTCAGGCTGGAGTCATGACAACTCTCTCCCCCGCCCGCGCATCTTCCTCGATCGGGCATCCTCCGCGGTCGAGGCGCTTGTTCCGGGAGCTGGAGCATCCGGGACTGATCGTGTCGAACCTGACGCCGAACTGGTTCGCGTCGATCATGGGCACCGGCATCGTCGCGGTCGCCGCCGCGTCCCTGCCCCTCCAGTTCCCCGGACTCCGCACCGGGGCCACCGTCGTCTGGGCGATCGCCGCACTGCTGCTCGTCGCGCTGACGGTCGCGACCGGGCTGCACTGGGTCCGCTACCGCGGTACAGCGGTGAGGCACCACCTGAATCCCGTGCTCTCGCACTTCTACGGCGCGCCGCCCATGGCG
>NZ_JABMLF010000006.1 GCF_013205055.1 Rathayibacter sp. VKM Ac-2856 | reverse complement strand
CCCCCCCTCGGTGATCCCCGTCTCCCCGAACGAGTCCACCGCGACCCAGTAGTCCCGCCCTGCGGTGAGGGTCGGGAGCTCGAACGCGTCGCGCCACGGGTCGAACGGACCGTCGGGCACCACCATCGGGTAGTCCGCGAAGTTCTGATTGCAGAACAGGACGCCGTCGGCGTCGAAGCCGGCGGGGAACAGACCGATCCGGCGCTCGAAGACGTGGTTCACCGAGATGCGCATCGCCGCGGTGTGCCACCAGTTGCCGTGGACGTCCTGGAACGTGCTGCCGTGGCCGGCCCCGGTGACGAAGCCACCGGGCTTGGAGGAGTAGGGATTGTGCGGCGAGGCCTCGAACGGCCCGAGCGGCGACGAGGCCGCGACGACGCCGTCCGCTTAGGCGCTGCTCTGGGTGGCCGGGGCGGCGTACTGGAGGTGGTACCGATCACCGTGCCGCGTCATCCGCGCACCCTCGAGGAAAGGACCGTCGCCGATGATCGCGTCCGAGATCCGATCGACGAGGGTCGGTGACGTCTTCCGCACGGAGCCCCCTCCCCTGCGATCCCATCCGCGCCGGCCCACATCCGACGAGATCAGATCCCGGCACTCGCCCCTCCCCTCGAAGGTCGACGGGTCGACGTCCCTCCCGCGCACAGGCGCCCGGCTCGAGCAGCCCCAGTGGAGGTACGTCCTCCCGTCGTCGTCCTGGAACAGGTGGGGTCCCAGAACGGGAAGCCGCCCGTGGCGATCTCGGTGTAGTCGTCCTTGAGCGGATCGCCGGAGACTCCCTGGCTCCGCCGCCGGCACCACGGCGCAGCGAGGCGGATGAGTCGGACGAGCTGCGGAGTGGGATTCCCGGGTCGACCGGCGCTCCGCTCGGGTGCGGGGCTATGCTAGCCCTAGTTTCGAACTGCTAAACAGTCATTCCGAAAGTTGGCAAAGCAATGGCGTCTCACCTCCGAAGCTCCGAGTGGTACAGCGGCGACGACCGGAACGCGTACATCCACCGCGCGTGGATGCGACGGGGAGCGCCGTCCAGTGCCTTCGAGGGCCGCCCGCAGATCGCGATCGCCAACACCGCGTCGGATCTGACCCCGTGCAACTCCCACCTCGACGAGGTCGCGCAGGCGGTGAAGAACGGCGTGTACGAGGCGGGTGGGATCCCCCTCAACCTGCCGGTCGTCTCTCTCGGCGAGACCCAGGTGCGCCCCACCGCGATGCTGTGGCGGAACATGGCGGCCATGGCGACGGAGGAGATGCTCCGCGCGAACCCCATCGACGGCGTCGTCCTCCTCGGCGGCTGCGACAAGACGATCCCGTCCCTTCTCATGGCGGCGGCCTCCGTCGACCTCCCCGCTGTCGTGGTGCCGGGCGGCCCGATGATCACCGGGACGTTCCGAGGCCAGGACCTGGGCTGCGGCACGGACGTCTGGCGGCTGAGCGAGGAGGTGCGCGCCGGAGAGCTGGGGCAGAAGGACTTCCTGAAGTCCGAGTCGTCGATGATCCGCAGCAAGGGCCACTGCAACACGATGGGCACCGCGTCGACGATGGCGCTCGTGGCCGAGGCGCTCGGCACGATCCTGCCGGGCCTCGCGGGCACCCCTGCTCCCGACAGCCGACTGCTCGAGGCCGCGCACGAGACCGGGCGCCTCGCCGTCGAGCTCGTCCGCCAGGACCGCCGCCCGAGCACGTTCCTGACCAAGGCCAGCTTCCACAACGCGATCGTGGCCCTCGCGGCGATCGGCGGATCGACTAACGCGGTCGTCCACCTGCTCGCGATCGCCGGGCGACTCGGCATCGACCTCACCATCGACGACTTCGACCGCATCGGCGCCGATGTGCCGCTGCTCGTCAATCTGCAGCCGGCGGGACGCTACCTCATGGACGATTTCCACCGGGCGGGCGGGTTCCTCGCCGTGCTCCGCCAGGTGAAGGACCTCCTCGATCCCGACGCGCTGACCATCACCGGCCAGCCTCTCGTGGACTACCTCGACGACGCCACTGTCTGGGACGCGGACGTGATCATGCCCCGCGACGCCCCGCTGATCCCGCGCGCGGGCATCTCGGTCCTGCGCGGGAGCCTCGCGCCTGGAGGCGCCATCATCAAACCCGCCGCCGCCTCCCCCCACCTGCTGAAGCACCGTGGTCCCGCGGTCGTGTTCCACAGCATCGAGGACTTCCACGCTCGCATCGACGACCCGGATCTCGACATCGACGAGAACTCGATCATGGTGCTCCGCGGCTGCGGCCCGAAGGGCTACCCCGGGATGCCCGAGGTGTCGAACATGCCGCTGCCGAAGAAGCTGCTCGAGCGCGGTGTCCGCGACATGGTCCGCATCTGCGACGGCCGGATGAGCGGCACCGCGTACGGCACCGTCGTCCTCCACGTCACGCCGGAGGCCGCCGCGGGTGGTCCGCTGGCACTGGTGCGCACCGGGGACAGCATCCTCCTCGATGTCCGCGCCGGGCGCCTCGACCTCGAGGTGCCGACGGAGGAGCTCGCCGCCCGGACCCCCGACGAGCAGACCGTGCAGGCGTATGCGAACCCGCGCAGCGGCTGGGAGCGCCTCTACGTCGACCACGTCCTCCAGGCCGACACCGGCGCCGACCTCGACTTCCTGCGCGGCTCGCGCGGATCGGACGTGTCCCGTGAGTCGCACTGAGCGCTCCACCACACTCGCGCCGGTCCCCGACGCGCTCGTCGCGGAGCTCGAGGCCGCCGCGCCCGGAGGAGTCGCCGTCCGAGCGACAGACCGACTCGCCTCCGCCCACGACGCCTCGCACTACCAGCTGACCCCGCAGGCGGTCGTCACCCCCTCCTCCGCCCGCCAGGTGGCGGACGTGCTGGCCGCCTCCCGCCGCCGCGGCGTGCCCGTGACCTTCCGCTCCGGAGGGACGAGCCTCAGCGGGCAGGCCGGCTCCTCGGGCGTCCTCCTCGACACCCGTCGGCACTTCCGCTCCATCGAGGTCCTCGAGGGAGGAGCTCTGGTCCGCTCCGGCCCGGGAGCGACCGTCCGCGCCGTGAACACCCGACTCGCGCGCTACAAGCGCAAGCTCGGCCCCGACCCCGCGAGCGAGATCGCCTGCACCATCGGCGGCGTCATCGCCAACAACTCCAGCGGCATGGCCTGCGGGATCACCGGCAACACCTACCGCACCCTCGCGTCCGCGGTCCTCGTCCTGCCGAGCGGCACGATCGTCAACACCGCCGCTGCGGGGGCCGATGAGCAGCTGCACCGCGACGAGCCCGCTCTCGCGCAGGGACTCCTGGGCCTGCGGGACCGGGTCCGCGCGGACCCCGCCTCCATCGACACCATCCGTGCGCTCTACTCGATCAAGAACACGATGGGGTACGGCCTCAACTCCTTCCTCGACCACGACAGCGCGATCGACCTCCTCACCCACCTTGTGATCGGGAGCGAGGGCACACTGGCCTTCGTCGCGGAAGCCGTCTTCCGGACGGTGCCCGTCCACTCCTCCGTCGCCACCGGCCTTCTCGTGTTTCCGGATCTCGCGGCCGCGACCACCTCTCTCCCCGCACTCGTCGCAGCGGGCTTCGCCACGATCGAGCTGCTCGACGCCACCAGCCTCCGAGTCGCCCAGCGCGACCCCGAGGCGACCGCCGACCTCCTCGAGCTGCGCGTCGTCGACCAGGCCGCGCTGCTCGTCGAGTACCAGGAGGACTCCGCGGAGTCGCTCGCCGTCCGCCTGGCTCAGGCGGTGGAGGTCTTCGCGACTCTGCCGCTCGCCGGGGAGGCGGTCCTCAGTACCGATCCCGTCCGCCGGGCGCAGCTGTGGCACATCCGGAAGGGCCTGTACACGCTCGTCGCCGGAGCGCGACCGTCGGGGACGACGGCGCTCCTCGAGGACATCGCGGTACCGGTCGAGAAGCTGTACGGCACCTGCACCGAGCTCATCCGGCTCTTCGACCGGCACGGCTACGAGGACAGCGTGATCTTCGGTCACGCCAAGGACGGCAACATCCACTTCATGCTCAACGAGCGCTTCGACGACCCCGTCTCGCTCCGGCGCTACGAGGCGTTCACGGAGGAGATGGTCGCCCTCGTCCTCTCGCAGGGAGGGACCCTGAAGGCCGAGCACGGGACGGGCCGGATCATGGCTCCCTTCGTGCGCCGCCAGTACGGGGACGAGCTCTACGACGTGATGCTCGGCGTGAAGGCGCTCGTCGACCCCGACGGCCTGCTGAACCCCGGCGTGCTCCTGAACGAGGATCCCGATTCGCACATCCGCGACCTCAAGACCACTCCCACGGTCGAGGAGGAGGTCGACCGCTGCGTCGAGTGCGGGTACTGCGAACCGGTCTGCCCGAGCAAGGACATCACCACCACCCCGCGCGAGCGGATCGTGCTGCGCCGCGAGATCGCGCGGGCGAAGGAGGCCGGTGACACCGTCCTGCTGCGGACGCTCGAGAAGGAGTACGAGTACGACGCCGTCGAGACCTGCGCCGTCGACGGGATGTGCCAGACCGCGTGCCCGGTGCTGATCAACACCGGCGATCTCACCCGTCGGCTCCGTGCTGAGAGCGCCGACGCCCTCAGCCAGGGAGGCTGGAAGGCTCTCGCGAAGAACTGGGACGCCGTCAGTCGCGGGGGCGGCGTCGCGCTATCGATCGCCAAGAAGGTGCCGTCGGTCCTGCCCGCGCTCGCGACCACCGCAGCACGCGCGGTGATCAGCCACGACGTCATGCCGCAGTACTCGAGCGAGCTCCCCGGCGGCGGTCGCCGGCGGCCCGTGCTCACGGCTGATGAGCCCGTCGCCGTGTACTTCTCGAGCTGCACGACGACCATGTTCGGCTCGGAGGGAGGCGGAGGCGTGGGCGAGTCCTTCGTCCGGCTCTGCGAGCGCGCCGGGGTCGCGATCTCGACCCCCGACGATCTGCCCTCACTCTGCTGCGGGACTCCGTGGAAGTCGAAGGGACTGACACAGGGGTACGCGGTGATGAAGGACCGGGTCGCCGCGTCGCTGCTCCGGGCGACCCGGGGAGGCGCACTGCCGGTCGTCTGCGATGCGTCGTCCTGCACCGAGGGGCTTCACGTCCTCCTCGAGAGCGCCGGCGAGCTCGGCATCCGGGTCGTCGACGCGGTGGCGTTCGTGGACGAGACCGTCCTGCCCCGGCTCCCCGAGGCGTCGAAGGTCTCCTCCCTCGCCCTCCACCCCACCTGCTCCTCGAAGAGGCTAGGGATCGACGGTGCGCTGTCGCGGGTGGCCGCGGCCGCCGCGGACGACGTGCTGATCCCCGAGGACTGGGGCTGCTGCGCCTTCGCGGGCGACCGCGGCATGCTGCACCCCGAGCTCACGGCCTCGGCGACCGGGCCGGAGGCGGAGGAGGTGCGGCGCGCGGATGCCGCCGTGCACGCCTCCGTGAATCGCACGTGCGAGCTCGGCATGACGCGGGCGACGGGCGAGCCGTACCGTCACGTCCTCCAAGTGCTGGACGACGTGACCCGCTCCTGAACGGGGAGGCGCTGAGTGCCTCCCCGTATCACGAGCGGGCGTGCCGTTCGAGGTAGCTGTAGATCTCGGCCTCGTCCACGCCCGGGAACCGCCCGGTCGGCAGCGAGGCGAGGATCTGCGCGTGCAGTCGGGCGCTCGGCCACGCCTTGCCCGCCCACCGCGCCTCGAGGTCGCTCGGTGGACGTCGGCAGCACGACGGGTCGGGACAGGTGGACGTCTGCCGGTGCGTGGTCTCCCTGCCGCGGAACCATCGAGCGTCGTCGAACGGCACGCCGAAGGTGATCGCGAACGGCCCCTGGGTGGATTGGCCCGTCTGCACGGACGCCCAGTAGGTGCCGACGGGGGTGTCGGTGTACTGCCGGTACTCGGTCGTGCGGTGCGCCATCTCCGCGGCTTTGCGCGCTCCCCACTTCCGGCAGACGATCTGCCCCTCCACCGCGCCGGTGACGTCGACGGGCAGTGGGAGGTCGTCGTTCTCGTAGGCCTTCAGCACCTCGCCGTCCGCTCCGACCCGGAGGAAATGGACGCGGATGCCGAAGTGCTCGGTCATGAGATTCGTCATCCGCAGCGCCGCGGCCTCGTGGGTCACGCCGAACGCGTCGCGGAAGTCCTCCACTGCCAGATCGCGCACCTTCTTCCGGTTCGCGAGGAACTCGACCGACTGACGCTGCGGCATCAGGCAGGCGGCGGCGAAGTAGTTGATCTCGAGCCGCTGATGGAGGAAGTCGGCATAGGACTCGGGCGGCGTGTGCCCGAGGAGCTGGTGGGCGACCGCCTGGAGCGCGATCGACCGCAGGCCGTGCCCGCCCGGGATCGACGCCGGCGGGAGGTAGATGCGCCCGTTCTCCACGTCCGTGATGCTCCGAGTGGAGCGCGGCAGGTCGTCCACGTAGACGACCTCGAGTCCGAGCTGCTCGACCATCAGGTGCACCTCGCGATGGGTGAGCGCGCCCGAGACGTGCCCGACCGCGCGGAGGCGCTCCTCGGCAAGGCCCTCGATCTCGGACAGGTGGTTGTTCCGAGCGCGCATCGCGGCGCGCTGCTGGGTGTTCCGCAGGCGCGCCTCCTCCGGCGTCGCCGACGCCGTCCGCACGCGGCGCTCGAGCTCGCGGTGCAGCCCGACGAGGACCTCGAGCACGTCGTCCGAGATGCCGCGCCCTACCTTCACCGCGGGCAGACCCAGTCCTGAGAACGAGGGCGAGTCCTGGAAGCGCCGCAGCTCCAGCTCGAGGCCCGAGCGGTCGTTCGGGGCCTCGAGCCTGATGAGCTCCTCGACGGACACTCCGAGCACGCGGGCGAACGCCGGCAGCTCGGACGGACGCGGCTCCCGATGCCCGTTCTCGATCAAGGAGATCCGGCTGGCGCTCGTGCCCAGCGCGGCGGCGAGGTCGTCCAGGGTCATCCCCGCGCCGGTGCGGTAGTGGCGGAGACGAGCGCCGAGCACCAGGGCGTGGTCGTCGTCGGCGGGGAGAGGTCGGA
The DNA here is from genome assembly GCF_013205055.1 of Rathayibacter sp. VKM Ac-2856. Classification (GTDB taxonomy): domain Bacteria; phylum Actinomycetota; class Actinomycetes; order Actinomycetales; family Microbacteriaceae; genus Rathayibacter. Next base: position 404,860 of record NZ_JABMLF010000006.1, on the reverse strand, counting down.
CGGGAGGCACGAGAAGCGCTCCTTCACACGGTGCGTCGGGCGGAGCACGATCCGGGGTGGGTCGGCGTCACGGGCAAGAACGGCCCGTCCGTCCGGCCGCGTCGCCGCGGATCGGAGGGAGGACTCGGCTCGCGATCGTCTCGCTTGACGAAAGCGCAAGAACCGGAGTTCTTCACGCCAGCCGATCGGGTCGACGGCCCGAGTAACGGACCACCATCAGTTTGACCGACGTTCCACCAAACGAAAAGGGCCACGCCAATGACGCTGCTCCACGACCTCGAGGTCACGCACCGCACAGTCCTTCCGTTCACCGCCGTGCGCCTGACCGATCTGCCGGAGGTGGGCGGCAAGAACGCGTCCCTCGGCGAGCTGATTGCGACATTGAGCGCGGCCGGCGTCCGGGTGCCCGGCGGCTTCGCCACCACCGCCTCCGCCTTTCGTCGGCACTTCGCCGCCTCCGGCCTGGCGGACTGGATCGCCGAGAAGCTCATCGGCCTCGACGTCGAGGACGTGACCGCTCTCGCCGAGACCGGCGCCCGCATCCGGGCCCAGATCGAGAGCGTCCCGCTCGAGGCCGAGCTGGCCGACGCGATCCGCGAGGCGTACCGCGATCTCGAAGCGGACTCGCGCGGAACGAGCTTCGCGGTGCGCTCCAGCGCGACCGCCGAGGACCTCCCCGACGCCTCCTTCGCCGGCCAGCAGGAGACCTTCCTGAACATCCGCGGGATCGACAACATCCTCGACGCGACCCGCCGCGTCTTCGCCTCGCTCTTCACCGACCGGGCCATCGCCTACCGGGTGCACCAGGGCTTCGGCGAGACCGACATCGCCATCTCCGTCGGAGTGCAGCGGATGGTCCGCTCCGACCAGGCCGCCTCCGGCGTCATGTTCACCCTCGACACCGAGTCGGGCCACGACGGCGCGGTCTTCATCACCAGCGCCTACGGCCTGGGAGAGGGCGTCGTCCAGGGCGCGGTCGACCCGGACGAGTTCACCGTGCATAAGACCACTCTGCGCCGCGGTCGCCCGGCCGTCCTCTCGCGCCGCGTCGGCTCGAAGGCGATCAAGATGGTCTTCACCGACGACACCGCTGTCGGACGCACGACCGCCTTCGTGGACACCGAGCCCGCCGATCGCCGGCGCTTCTCGCTCACCGACGCCGAGGTGACCGAGCTCGCCCGGTCCGCCCTCGCCATTGAGCGCCACTACGGGCGCCCGATGGACATCGAGTGGGGCAAGGATGCTCTCGACGGGAAGCTCTACATCCTGCAGGCGCGCCCCGAGACCGTGGTGTCGCGCCGTTCGGCCGGCACCATCGAACGGCACCGGCTCGAGAGCACCGGACCCCTCCTCCTCGAGGGCAGGGCGATCGGACAGCGCATCGGCTCGGGCGCGGTCCGCGTGCTGACCTCGCCTGACCAGATGGCCGACTTCCAGGCAGGAGAGGTTCTCGTCGCCGACATGACGGATCCGGACTGGGAGCCGATCATGAAGCGCGCCTCGGCCATCGTGACGAACCGCGGCGGCCGCACCTGCCATGCTGCGATCATCGCCCGCGAGCTCGGCGTCCCCGCCGTCGTCGGTACCGGGAACGCCACCGAGGTCCTCCGCGACGGCCAGGACGTGACCGCGTCCTGCGCCGAGGGCGAGACCGGAGTCGTTCTCTCCGGCATCCAGGAGGTGCGGATCGAGCGGATCGAGCTCGACTCTCTGCCTGTGCTCCCCGGGAAGATCATGCTGAACGTCGGTAATCCGGAGTCCGCCTTCGCGCTCTCGGCTCTGCCCAACGACGGCGTGGGCCTTGCGCGCATGGAGTTCGTCATCTCGCGGCAGATCGGGGTTCATCCCTGCGCCCTGCTCGAGCTCGAGGACCAGCCGGCCGATATCCGGGCGGAGATCGAGGAACGGATCGCGGCATACGACAGCCCCGCCGATTTCTTCGTCCGCCGGCTTGCCGAGGGCGTCGCCACTCTCGCCGCGGCCTTCGATCCCAAGCCCGTCATCATCCGCCTCTCCGACTTCAAGTCGAACGAGTACGCGGGTCTGCTCGGCGGCAGCCGCTACGAGCCGATCGAGGAGAACCCGATGATCGGGTTCCGCGGGGCGGCGCGCTACCTCTCCAAGGAGTTCTCGGCCGCGTTCGCACTCGAGTGCGAGGCGATCCGCTACGTCTACGACGAGATGGGACTGCGCAACATCAAGGTGATGATCCCGTTCGTCCGCACCGTCGAGGAGGCGCGCGCGGTCGTGAAGAAGCTCGCCTGGAACGGCCTGCGCCGGGGCGAGAACGGGCTCGAGCTGATCATGATGTGCGAGGTACCCTCCAACGCGCTTCTCGCCGACCAGTTCCTCGACCACGTCGACGGTTTCTCGATCGGATCCAACGACCTCACGCAGCTCACCCTCGGCATCGATCGCGACTCCGCGCTCGTCGCCGAGAGCTTCGACGAGCGGAACCCCGCGGTCATGCAGCTGATCGAGCTCGCGATCGACGCCTGCCGCGCTCGCGGACGCTACGTCGGCATCTGCGGCCAGGCTCCGAGTGACCACCCCGAACTCGCCCGATACCTCTTCGACCGGGGGATCTCGTCCCTCTCCCTCAACCCCGATACCGTCGTGGAGACCTGGAGCAGCCTCGCATGAGCCGCATCGTCATCATGGGCCCGCCCGGCGCGGGCAAGGGCACCCAGGGAGCGCTGCTCTCCACAGCCCTCGGCGTCCCGCACGTCACGACAGGCGGACTGTTCCGCGACGAGGTCGACCGCGGCACCGTGCTCGGGCTTCAGGTCGCCGACGCCCTGCGGAACGGCCAGTACGTCGACGACTCCCTCACGACCGCCATGCTGCGCGGGCGGCTCCGGCGCGACGACGCCGCGACCGGGTTCGTCCTCGACGGCTATCCCCGGACGATCGACCAGGTCGCGGCACTCGACGACCTCCTCGAGGAGGACGCTGAGGAGATCGACGCCGTGATCCTGCTCCACGTCGACGAGAGGACGCTGCTGGACCGCCTCTCGAACCGATCAGAGGACCGTGCGGACGATCGACCCGATGTCGTCCGGGAGCGGCTCGCGCGCTACCAGGAACTCACCCACCCCATCGCGCGGGAGTACGAGGAGCGCGGCCTGCTGCGACGCATCAACGGCGCTTACCCGGTCGAGCTCGTGGTCGAGGCCGTCGTGGCGGCCGCCCGTACCGTCCGGCATCCGCTCTCGATGCACGGCGAGCCGCTGCGGTGACACCGCCACGACCCCCGAGAGCCGCCACTGCGGACGCCGACCCCCAGGAGCAACGAATGAACCTCACCGAGCACCACCTCCGAGCGGCGAGCTGGGAGGATCGCGAGGCCTGCGCCGAGACTATGATCCCGCTCATCGGCGACCTCTACCGCCGGCACGGAGTCATCACCTCGCTGCACGGCACGAGCCTGATCAACAGATCGACGATCGAGCTCCTCAAAGCTCACCGCTTCACACGCCACCTCGACGAGACGGAGCTCCCTCTCCACGAGACTCTGGCGATCCTCCGCGCGCTCTCGGTGCTCGATCTCGCTCCCGCGTCGCTCGACCTCGCCCAGCTCGCCCGACTCCACCGAGCGGGCGGGGGCGAGGTCACCCTCGAGGAGTTCCTGCGTCGGGAGCTCGCCCCGGTCTTGGGGATGGAGCGTCGGATCCCCGAGCGCCCCCGCGACGTCGTCCTCTACGGCTTCGGCCGCATCGGCCGGCTGGTGGCCCGGCTGCTCATCGAGCACGGCGGCCGGAGCCTGCGCCTGCGTGCCGTCGTCGTGAGGCGCGGTTCCGCCGACGACGTGCGCAAGCGGGCGAGCCTGCTCCGCCGCGACAGCGTGCACGGCCCCTTCGCCGGGACCCTCTCGGTCGACGAGGAGCGCGACACGATCCTCGCCAACGGCACGCTCCTCCAGTTCCTCTACTCGGACGACCCGGCGACGATCGACTACAGCCTGTACGGCATCGCGGACGCGATCATCGTCGACAACACCGGTCGGTGGCGCGACCAGGCGGGCCTCGAACGCCACCTCCTATCGACGGGTGCCAAGCAGGTCCTGCTCACCGCGCCCGCCTCCGGTCAGGTGAAGAACATCGTCCACGGCATCAACCACGAGGGTCTCTCCCCGGCCGACCGCGTCGTCTCAGCCGCGTCGTGCACGACCAACGCCATCACGCCCGTGCTCAAGGTGATCGACGACTTCGCAGGGGTCGTCAGCGGTCACGTCGAGACCGTCCACTCCTTCACCAACGATCAGAACCTGATCGACAACTTCCACGCCGGTGACCGGCGCGGCCGATCCGCGGCCCTGAACATGGTCATCACCGAGACCGGTGCGGCGAAGGCGGTCGCGAAGGCGCTTCCGGAGATGGCGGGAAGGCTCACGGGGAGCTCGATCCGGGTTCCGACCCCGAACGTCTCGCTCGCGATCCTGAACCTCCGCACCAGCAGGCCGGTGACGAAGGAGACGGTCAACGAGCATCTCCGCCGGGCCTCGCTCGACTCGCCGCTGCGCCGGCAGATCGACTACGTCGAATCCCCGGAGATCGTCTCGACCGACATCCTGGGCTCCCGGCACGCGGGAGTCGTGGACGGCCTCGCCACCATCGAGACGCCGGACGGGGTGGTGCTCTACGTCTGGTACGACAACGAGTCCGGCTACAGCGCGCAGGTCGTCCGCGTCCTCGAGACGCTCGCAGGCGGCCGGCTGCCCAAGCTCCCTCTCGCCGTCGCCGCCCGGACTCTCGACGCCGTCCCCGCCTGACCCTCCGGGTCCCCCAGCCTCCCGCCCTCGGCGGGAACCGACTGGTGCCGCATCCCCCTGTCGCCGGCACCGGAGAAGGGGGCCGGGGCCCGCAAGGGCCTCGGCCTTCTGACGCCCTCCTGCACCGGCGGGGACGGGCCTGCGCGTCAGGGCGCAAAGGCGCGAGGACCGCGCGTGATCCGCGGTGATCCGGCCGTCGCTGCTCCTGTTCGGTGACCGGGCGAGCAGACCGAGTCCTCCTGGATCGTCTCGATCTCCTGCCTCCGTGATTCCGCTCGATAAAGCTAGACTCTGTCTAGAATTAGACTTAGTGTGATGACCACATCGCCCCCCGAACGGAAGACGCCCATGACATCGCATCCGCGTACCAGCACCCCCTCGACCCGAGGCCGAGCCGGTCGCCGCACTCGGGGCCTCCGGACCGCTGCGGCGATCGTCGCGGCGATCCTCGGCGGTCTCGTCCTCGTCCTGGCGCTGGGCAACGCGTTCCCGCCCACCGCGAACTACGTGACCCTGGCAGCGGCGGTCGTCTGGGCGTGGGTCGGACCGCAGCTCGTCGTCGTCAGCGCACTGGCGGTGATCCTCAGCGTCCCACTGTGGCTCGCGGGCCGCCGGAAGGTGCTCCGAGGTGTCGCGTCCGGGTTGGCCGTCGCCGCCCTGGTCGCCTCGACGATCATCAGCGGCGTGCTGGTGAACGCCGGTAGCACGCTCGGCGGCTCCGTCGACCTCGCTGGTGCCGTGGCGCTGTCGGCGTCGGAGGAGGGACCCGATGAGGTCACGAGCTACACCACGGTCGACGGCGAGGCGCAGGAGGCGCGCGTCTACGAACCGGAGGACCCCGAGGGCGCGCCGGTGATGATGTACATCCACGGAGGAGCCTGGGCCATCGGCACCGCTGCGGAATCCGACGCCAGCGCCCGCTGGTACGCCGACCAGGGCTGGTACGTCGTCAACGTCGACTACCGGCTCTCGACGGCGGAGGATCCCACGTGGGACAAGGCGCCGGCCGACGTCGGCTGCGCGCTCAGCTGGGCCGCACAGCGAGCCGGCGCGGCTGGAGCGGATCCCGAGCGCCTGACCGTGACCGGCGACTCCGCCGGCGGGCACCTCGCCCTGCTCCTGAGCTGGTCCGCCGCCGCGGACCGGGCGACGACGTCCTGCCCCGACCTCGGCGAGGTCCCCGTGCCGGAGGCCGTCGTGGCCTCGTACCCGGTCGGAGACATCCAGTACACCTACGACTACGGGAACGCGGCACTGGGCCTCGAGCCGAAGGACTTCATCAGCGATTTCCTCGGAGGCGAGCCGTCGGAGGTCCCCGACCGCCTGGCAGCGGTCTCCCCCTCGACCTACTTCTCGGAGGCGGCACCCGCGACCTTCGTCCTGCAGCCCGAGCGCGACGACTTCATCCCCGCCGAGGGCAACCATCGCCTCGTCGAGCAGGCGCAGAGCGCCGGAGTCGACGCGAGTATCGCCTCGATCCCCTTCTCCCACCACGGCTTCGACATCATCCCCGGCTCGCTCGGCGATCAGATCAAGAGGACGGTCACCGTCGCCTGGCTCCAGGAGCAGGGCCTCGCGCCCTAGTCGACGGGGATCGCACGGGCGGTGAGCGCGCGCCGCCGCCCGTGAGTCCGCGGCCGACCGCGGGACTCCGGGACGACGAGCAGACGTGCCGCCGGGGACGTCCGGCTACTGCACGGCGGCAGTGAGCCGTGCCACGGTGTCGAGGATCTGCGCGGCGGCGGGCCGGGTCAACCACTGGTCGAGGGTGACCTCCCTCGACATCGCCCGGTAGTCGTCCTCGATCGCGCGCAGCCGCTCGACGAACTCCGCGCCGTGGATCATGACGGACACCTCGAGGTTGAGGCTGAACGAGCGCATGTCCATGTTGCTGGACCCGACGACCGCGATGTCGTCGTCCACCGTGAAGTGCTTGGAGTGCAGGACGGTCGGCTCCTCGTACAGGAAGATCCGAACTCCCGCCCGCAGCAGGGTCTCGTAGTAGGAGCGCTGCGCGTGGTAGACGACGTACTGATCGGCCACGGCGCAGGCGAAGAGCTGCACGTCGACACCGCGCTCGGCGGCCGTCGTGATCGCGTAGAGCATCGAGTCGTCGGGAACGAAGTACGGGCTGGCGATGATCAGGCGCTCTTGAGCGCCGTAGACCAGGGCGTTGAACAACCGCAGGTTGTTCTCCCCTTCGAAGCCCGGTCCGCTCGGGACGATCTGGCAGGCCACGGCGGTGGAGGAGGTCCGCTCGGCGGGCAGCTCATCGGCTGTCGGGAGGAAGTCGCCGGTCTCCGAGAACCAGTCGGTGAGGAACAGCGCGTCCAGCGCCAGAGCGGAGGGCCCCTCGAGCCGGATCATCAGGTCCTTCCAGTGCAGCCCGCGGCGGATGTTGTCCGGCTTGTTGTAGCTGTCGTCGACCATGTTCTGCGAGCCGGTGAAGGCGAGGCCTCCGTCCACGACGACGATCTTCCGGTGGTTGCGCAGGTCGGGGCGGCGCCACGAGCCGCGGAATGGACGGAACGGCAGCATCTCCTGGAAGGGGATCCCGTTCTCCTCGAGCCACCGCCGGGTGGCGGGTCCGAGCGGATTGCGGATCGTCGCCCAGTGGTCGTAGAGGACGCGGACGTCCACGCCGCGATTGTGCGCGGCCAGGAGGGCGTCGAAGAAGGGCCCGGTGGTCTCGTCGCGCGCCAGGATGTAGAACTCCACGTGCACGAACCGCTTGGCCGCGCCGACGGCGTCGGCCATCGCCCTGACGGAGGCGAGGTAGTCGGGGAGCAGTGTCACGTCGTTGCCCCCCAGCAACGGCATCGAGCCCAGACGGCGATTGAGGTGCACCACGGACGGCAGCCAGCTGGGCGCCGGGTCGGTCGAGGAAGCAGTGTCGAGGGACGGGACGTCCTCGGTCACCTGGACGAAGAGGGCGTTGACGTCGCGCTGCTTGTCGCGACGATCCTGCGGGAGCCGGGTGCTGCCGAGCACCGCGTAGAGGATGCTGCCGGGGATCGGCGCGACGAAGATCGCCATCAGCCAGGCCATCGCCGAGCTCGGGCGCGTGTTGCGGGGCACGGTGACGACGGCCGTCAGCCGGATCAGGACATCCACGACGAGGACGACGGCAGGAACGGTCTTGAGCAGCGCACGCCAGTTCATCGGACGAGTATGCCGGTCGGTCCAGCGCGTCAGGAGAAGACGAGCTCGGTCGAGACGCTGCCGTGGCGCCGAGAGGTCGCCGTCAGCGTGACGACACCCGCCTGCCGGGTCGCGCGGAGGACCGCCAGCGCGCGACCGTAGTAGGTGCGGTGCCGATCGTCGGCGAAGGACTCCTCGGTCGCGGGCACTCCGCTGCCGAAGCCGGCGAGCGTGGCGGGACCGTCGACCGCGAGGGTGACGAGATCGTCCGCGAGGGACTCGACCACGCCGTCGGCGTCGGCGATCTCGACGTTCACGTAGGCCAAGTCGCCGCCGTCGGCGGAGAAGTCCGTGCGTTCGGGTCGCAGCACCAGGCGCAGCGGTCCGCGAGCGGATCGCAGTCGGCCCTCGAGGGGGCGCGCCCCGGTGCTCCGCCCCACCGCGACCAGCTCGCCCGGACGGTACGGGACCTGGAAGCGCGCGAGGAATCCGTGCGCCGCACCCGCCTTGCGCGTGCCGATCCTCCTCCCGTTCAGGAGCAGATCGACCTCCTCTGAGGAGGAGTAGACCTCGACGTGGGCCCGCTCGCCGTCCCGACCCCGCCACGACCAGCTGCTGATCGCGTCGCTCGCACGCCAGGCCGCCTTCGCCACGGGCTTCCCGGAGACGTCGAGCGGGCGGACCGCGATCTGCGGCCGCTGCTCCGTCCCCCACGCGGCCTGCGAGAGCAGGGCGCCGGCGCCGGGGATCCCGGTGATGTCGAGAGAGCCGGATCCGCTCGTGAGGTGCGGATACGCCTTCATCAGCCACGCGAGCCGTGTTCCGTAGGTCCAGTGGCCGATGCCGACCTCGCCGAGATAGTCCCAGCCGGCCCAGACGAAGTCGCCGATCACGTTCGGCAGGCTCTCGACGAGAGGCCAGACCGCCGCGATGTCGCCCGGCTTCTCCTCGGTCCCGAGCACGATGCGGGAGGGATGCGCCTCGGCGTCCTTGCGCCACCGGTTGGCACCGTAGTTGTATCCCGCGACGTCGAGGACGTCGAAGACACCCCTGGTCGCGCGATCGGCGAAGGGCGTCACGGCGACGGTCTTCATGATCGGGCCCGCGAACTGCATCGAGATGTTGAAGGCGGTGCTGCTCATCGGGGCCTGCGCGCTCTCGCCCTCCCGGGGCGGCGCGGCATCCTTCTTGCCGAGTGCGTTGAGCGTCAGGTTGACACCCGCGGTCACCGGCCGCGTCCCGTCCAGGGAGTGGACGAGGTCCCGCATCGAACGGGCGAGCTCGATGCCGGCGCGCGACATGGTCTCACTGTTCTCGTTGCTGATCGAGAGCATGATGACGCTCGCCCGGTTCCGGTCGCGAAGAGTCAGCGCCTCGAGGTCCGCCTGCCAGTCCTCCATGAACCGGCGCGAGTCGTCGAAGGGGGTCTTCGGATTCCACCAGACGTCGGTCGTCTCGTCGATAGCGTAGAGGCCGACCTCGTCGCAGGCGTCGATCATCGCGCGCGACAGAGGATTGTGCGCGCTGCGGATCGCGTTGAAGCCGTTCTCCTTCAGGAGCCCGGCTCGGCGGAGTTCGGCGGCGGGAAGCGCCACGGAGCCGATGACCCCGTTGTCGTGGTGCACGTTCGCTCCGCGCAGCAGGACGGGCTCGTCGTTGACCAGGAGCCCGCGCTGCGCATCGAGGGCGATGATGCGCAGCCCGATCCGGTGCTCCTGCGCGTCGACGACCGCCTCGCCGACGCTCAGCACGACTCGGCAGACGTACAGATGCGGATCCTCCGCCGACCAGAGCCGTGAGTCGGGGATCGCGAGAGCGAGGCGGGACGAGGTGCCGTCGGTCGTGGCGTGCGCACGGGCGACCACGGCACCCGCGTCGGCGATCTCGACGTCGACGCGCACGCCGGCGCGATCGGCGTTCGCGAAGGCGACATCGATGTCGACGGTCGCCGTGTCGGCGATCCCGGTGGTGCGGATCCGCACTCCGTGCGGGCCGAGGGTGATCGGTCCGCGCACCTGCAGGGCGACCGCGCGGTGCAGGCCGGAACCGACGTACCAGCGACTGCTCGGCTGCTCGCTGGTGTCCGCCACGACCTCGATCTCGTTCTCCTCGCCGTGGCGCAGCACGTCGGTGACGTCGACCTCGAGCTCGCGGTAGGCGTTGGAGGAACCGCCGACGCGAACGCCGTTGACCGCGATGGTGGAGACGCGGGCGATCCCCTCGAAACGCAGGAGCACGCGCTCCTCCCGCTCGACACCGCTCAGGATCCAGCGCTTGCGGTAGACGTACCGGCCTCCGGGGAAGTACGCCCCGTTGAAACCGCTCGGAGCGTCCGGGCGACGGGTCTCCGAGATCATCGCGTCGTGAGGGACTTCCACGGCCATCGGCGCGGCCCCCGCCCGCTCCACGCTCCAGCCGCCGGTGAAGGGGTGCCAGGCGAACCGCCCGGTGCCGTTCTCGTCACGGGAGGTGAGGTCGTACTCGACGGCGGAGCGCACGTCACCGGACTCGGGGGTCACGCCGCCACCTCCGGATCGCGCTCGGCCGATCGCCCCGTGACCGGGACAGGCCGCCCCGTGCTCCTGCGGATCATGCGCAACTCCTTCGTCGTCGACAGCTCGGCGGTCTCCGGCCACGTGCGCGGAGACAGCTCTTCAGACTTTCAGAGCAGAGCTGATATTTCAAGTGACTGCACGCCGTGCCGATTGATGAAACGCGGCGCTCCGACGCCTCAGGGTCGGAGCCCCTTGTCCGCCAGCCAGTTCTCCACGATCGTGTTGCGGATCTGCCCGCCCAACGAGTCGGGGTCCTGCCCGAAGCCGTGGTAGGCGAACGGGATCTCCGCCAGCGTCGCGTCGACGCCGGCCTGCAGCGCTCGGGCGATCAGGCCCCGATTGCCCTCCGCCGGAACGACGTCGTCGCGCTCGGGCTGGACGATCAGGGTCGGGGGCGTCTTTGCCGAGAGATAGGTCCAGGGCGAGACGACGACCAGCCGGTCGCGCATCGCCTCCGGTGCGCCACCGAGGAAGTCGCGCACGAACTGCTGCGGGCTGCTCCCGAGCGGAACGGCGCCGTGGGCGTCCGCGTGGGAGAGGTCCCCGATCGGAGAGGCGGTCGCGACGGCGTCCGGCACCGGGACGGATCCGAGCGCGGGGCACGACGTGGTCGCGGAGTCGACGGCCGAGGACCAACCGAGCAGCAGCGCGAGATGACCGCCGGCGGAGTCGCCCAGCACAGCCAAGCGGCGGGGATCGGCTCCGGCCTCACTGGCGCGACGAGCGGTCCAGCTCAGGGCGCAGCCGACATCGGCGGGAGCGTCGTCCCACGCGGGGTCCGAGGAGTCGCCCCGGCGATGGTCGACGGTCACGACGAACCAGCCCCTGCTCGCATACCAGCGAGCGGTCGCATCGGAGGACTCCGCCGACGCGCCCATCAGCTCTCCACCCGCGATCTGCATCAGCACCGGCGCATCGGCTGCGGCGGCGGGCTCGAAGACCCGAGCCTCCAGCGACCGACCCTCGACCGTGGCGTAGGCGGTGATCTCGTCCGGGCCGCGCGAGGGCGCCGCCCCCGCCACCGCACGGGCCAGATCCACCGAGCCGCCCGACGGCCCCGCCGATCCGACGAGAGCACCGGTGATCGCCGTCGAGAGGACCAGGGCGACAGCGACGATCGCGGTGGACAGTCCCGTGACCACGGGGCGATGGCCGGCGCACCAGATCGGTATGCAGAGGATCGCCGCGACGACGGAGACGAGGACCAGCTGCGGTCCGACGGATGCCCAGACGAGAGCCGCGGTCATCGTGACGACGTTCGTCCGGGGCGGGAGCCCGTTGCCCAGTGCGAGAACCGCGACGAGCGCGCCGAGCGCGAAGGCGACGATCGCCGCGGCTGTGCGCCATCCGAGGAGACGGCGCGAGCGCAGGAGTCGTCTCGAGCGGAGCCTCGTCACGGACGTCCGCTTCGACTCGGTCTCGGAGGCGCCCCGCAGCCCGCTCGCGTTCATGATGCCCTTCGGTCAAGGAGTGCCGCATCACGATACTTATGAGACGACGTCTAAATTTAGACTAACTCCACGATCTGGGCCGGGGCTGGGAGAGGCGCGCCTCGAGCCGGACGCGCCGCCGCACCCACCCCGGCCCGCCCTCCGACTTCCGCGGTCGAAGAGCGGGCCGAGAGGGTCAGGTCCGCTGCAGCGGCCGCTCGGCCGCTTCGGTGTCGAACTCGTTGTGCTGGTCGCGCGTCTTGAACACCGCGTAGGCGGTCACGACCCCGATCGCGGCGAAGAGCGCGAGCAGAGCGTAGAGCAGGGAGGGTCCCCCCGCGCCGGCGATCGACGGAGTGAAGGCGGCGAGGATCGCGGCGAACAGCCGCGCGACCGCGATGATCGCGCCCTGCGCCGTCGTGCGGAGGAGTGTCGGGAACTGCTCCTGGGTCCAGATCTTCATGATCGCCTCGAACGCGAAGATGGAGCCGCCGAGGACCACGATCCCCGCGATGAACGAAGTGAGGAAGGAGTAGCCGAAGACGACGGGGATCAGCAGTCCGACGATCCAGAGGACGCCTCCCGCGGTGAAGTAGGTGAACCGCTTGGGCGAGTCCGCGATCTTCATGAACCAGAGGATCCCGATCACCGCCAGCGGGAGGACGGGGAGACCGATCAGGGCGGCGGTCGCGATGTCGACGTCGGTGAAGTTGACCAGGAGATAGGTGCCGAACTGGCCGCCCGTGTTGGCGGCGAGGTTCGTGAAGGCGTAGAAGACGACCAGACCGAGGAACGGCGTCAGATAGGGCTGCCGGAGCAGCTCGCGCACTCCGGACCGAGCCGCGCGGACCGTGGAGACGCCGGCACGGCGCTCGTCTCGAGCAGCCCTCCAGCTGTCCGATTCGGGCACGCCCAGCCGCGCGACCATGACGACGGTCGCCACCACGGCGATGTGGCCGAAGAGCATCTGGCCACCGAAACGACCCAGCCCGGCCGCCAGCACTCCGAGGCCGCCGGCGACGATGGATCCGACCAGCCACAGCAGGTTGGAGAGACTGAGGATCTTCCCTCGGTTCGAGTCGTCCGCCGCCTCGGAGATCGTCGAGAGGGACACGGGGAGGTCGGCCCCGGTCGCGAGACCGAGGAGGATCGCACCGATGATCACCAGTGGGAAGGAATCGGCGAGCACGAGGACGACGGCTCCGACGATGATCGCGAGCATTGTGACCGTGAAGACGGGGCGGCGTCCGAAGCGGTCCCCGAGGCGTCCACCGGTGACCGCGCCCACCGCGATGCCGAGCGTCAGGGCGCCCGACGCGAGACCGATCTGCTCCGGAGTGATCCCGAGCGCCTGCTGGTAGATCACCATCGCGGTGCTGAAGCTCACGATGGCGGCGGCGTCGATGTACGAGGCCATCCCCGCGATCACACCCACTCGCCAGGGACCCGGCGCGCGCCGACTCGTCTTCTCGTTCATGTCTTCTCCTTCGAAGCGACCGGGATCCCGGCGATGGTGGTGGGGTGGTTCAGGTGATGTGGATGGTGTCGATCGGGACGAGGGAGTGCGGGTGCCGCAGGAGCGGCTCCTGCGGCACCCGCACTCAGCGGGACGCGTCGTTGCCGGCGTCGAGCGCGGCCTGGAGCGCGTCCTCCGCGCCGGGCAGGCCGGCGGGCAGGACCTTCAGCATGTCCGCGATCGAGAGGCCGTCGAACTGGGAGCCGGCCGCCGCGACGGGGATGCCGGGGTAGTGGATCCGCATGACCTCGAGGATCGCGTCCCAGACCTGCGGGGCGTCCTTCCTGAGGCGTCCGAGAGGGGTGTCCGTGGTGAGCAGGGGGCGTCCGCCGTAGCCGGTCGGGTCCGAGTACCGCCACGAGTGCGATCCGGGACCGACCTCCTCGGTCAGGCCGTCGGGATGCAGCGGCAGCACGACCGTCGCGCTGGTGCCCTGGGGAACCGTCAGCTCGACGGAGACCTCGCCGCCCTCCGCCCTCCATACGATCTCCGCCCGTCCGTGCGGAGTCTCGTGCGCCGTTCGCGCCCAGGTGAGCTCGCCCCCGGGCTGGGGTGCGACCCGGAAGCGCCGCCAGCCGGGCTCGGTCCGCTGGAGCCCCCCGACGACGCGGTGGAGCCAGTCCGCGACGGCGCCGAGGGCGTAGTGGTTGAGCGAGGTCATCCCGGTGGAATTGAGCGAGCCGTCGGGCAGGACCGCGTCCCAGCGCTCCCAGATCGTGGTAGCTCCCATGGTGAGGGGGTAGAGGAACGACGGCGCCTCGGTCTGCTGCAGCAGCGCGTACGCCTCCTTCAGGTGACCCGTGAGAGTCAGCGCGTCGGTGAGCAGAGGGGTGCCGGCGAAGCCGGTCGAGATCCGGTAGCCGGCTTTGGCCACGATCGCGGCGAGCTGCTCACCGGCACGCCGCTTCTGCTCTCCGTCGAGGATCTCGAAGGTGATGGCGAGGGCATAGGCCGTGGCTGTCTCGTTCACCAGTCGCCCCGACTCCGCGACGTACTCGCGGCGGAACGCCGTCGTCACCCGCTCGTGGAGTGCGCGGAAGCGCTTCTCGTCCTCCACCTCGCCGAGCAGCCCCGCGGTGTCCGCCATCTCACGAGTCGTCTTGACCAGGTAGGCCGAGGCGACCAGGTACCGGTCGGTCTTGCCGTCGGACGGGTTGGTGGACGGCGCGTCGGGGTCGAGCCAGTCCCCGAACTGGAAGCCGGAGCTCCAGAGACCGCCCTCGTCGAGCTGCCCCTCGACCTCGACGACGAAGCTCGTCATCGACTCGTAGCTCGAGCGCAGGATCTCCAGGTCGCCGTACTCCTGGAAGAGGACCCAGGGCAGGCTCACCGCGACGTCGCTCCACAGCGCGGTCGCCGTCGAGGGAGCGGCCAGAACGGTCGGGACGATCCAGGGGACCGTCCCGGCCTGCTTCTGCTCGATCGCCAGGTCCTTCAACCACGATCCGAGAACGCCGCGGACGTCGTAGAGGTACGCGGCGGTGGGGGCGAAAGCGTTGATGTCGCCGGTCCAGCCCAGCCGCTCGTCGCGCTGGGGGCAATCGGTGGGGATGCCGACGAAGTTGCCCCGCATCGACCAGACCGTGTTCTGGTGGAGCTTGGTGACGAGAGGATCGGAGGTCTCGAACCAGCCTGTGCGCGCCACGTCGCTGTGGACGACGACAGCTCTCAGCGCGTCCTCGGTGAGCGTCCCGGGCCAGCCCTCGACCTGCACGTAGCGGAATCCGTGGAAGGTGAATTCGGGCTGCCACGACTCCTCCGCCCCGCCGCGCAGCGTGTAGCGGTCGGTGGCTTCCGCGAGCCGGAGCGTCTCGAACTCGGGCTCCCCCTGAGGGGTGAGGAGCTCCACATGGCGGAGGGTGACTGTCCTGCCCGCCTCCCCGGTCACAGTGAGCCGAACCCATCCCGAGATGATCTGCCCGAAGTCGACGATGGTCGCGCCGGCGGGACTGGTCGTGATCGAGACGGGTGCGATCTCCTCGATGCGGCGGATGGGCGGAGGCACGTCCTCCTCGAGCGAGGCGAGGTCCCATTCGAACGACTGTGCGGGCGCCCACGCCGCATCGTCGAAACCGGGTGAGTCCCAGCCGTCGGTCTCGAGGCGGGCGTCGTAGTCCTCGCCCGCGTAGACGCCGTTGGCGCGGACCGCTCCACTCCCCACGCGGAACGAGTCGTCGGAGCCGACGACCTCGATGCGGTCGGCGTAGGCCAGCTCGAGACGGACCCAGAGGGCGGGGCGGTCGGCCCAGATCGCGCGGTTCAGCTCCCACGTGAGGGGTCCCACCGCCCAGCCCTCGCCGACGACGGCGCCGAGGGCGTTGGGCCCGGTGCGGACCGACCCGCTCACGTCGTAGCTGCTCACCAGGACGCGATTCGCGTACGACGTCCAGCCGGGTGCCAGCACCTCGTCGCCGACACGAGCCCCGTTGAGCGAGGGCACGACGATCCCGAGGGCGGTGATCTTGAGCGTGGCGCTGAGCAGTCCGGGCTCGACCACGAACTCCTTGCGGAAGTACACCGCGGGCGTGTCGGACGTGGACGGCTCACCCGCACTGATGAAGGCGGGGTGGTCGACCTGCGACGCCCTGGTCGTTTCCGTCATGATCGCGGATCTCCTTGTCTGGATGGCGTGCCTCGCGGCACAGAGCAGAATCCGCTCGTGCGGCTCCGCTATCCCAATAATCGGGATGCTATACGCATCATTGGAATAACTCCAACACTCAATCGTCATGCTGGAGAGTCGCCGAGAAGCGTGGAATACGTCCAGATTTAGACCTAGTCTAAATCGCATCGCACCCCCTCACTTCCAGGAGACCCTCTTGACCACGCACGAGCAGCCCGCTGCTTCTTCCTCTTCTCCGAGCTCCGGAACCGCTCCGACTCGCCGACCCGAACGACTCCGTCGCACTCGCACCGCGGCGGCCGTCGTCGCGGCGATCATCGGCGGAGTGATCACCTACCTGGCACTGGGCAATGTGATCCCTGGAGGAGGCTCCCTGCTCACCCTCGCCCCGGCGCACGTCTGGGCGCACTACGGGCCGCAGATCGTGCTGGCGAGCGTGGCGGCCGTCCTCCTCTGCATCCCGCTGTGGCGTGCCGGCCGCCGTCGGGTGCTGCGGAGCGTCGCCGTCGGACTCGCCGCTGTCGCCCTCATCGCCTCGACGACGATCACGGGCATGATCGTGCAGTCCGCCTACGCCGCGGGAGGATCGATCGACCTCGTTCGGGCCGTGACGATGTCGACCTCGACCGAGGGCCCCGACGACGTCACCAGCTACGTCACCGTCGACGGCGAGGCGCAGCAGGCGCGGATCTACGAGCCGGAGGGCGGCGCCGAGGGCGCCCCGGTGATGATGTTCATCCACGGAGGCGGGTGGTACATGGGAGCAGCCGCGGACGTCGACAACATCGTCCGCTCCTACGCGACTCAGGGCTTCTACGTCATCAGCGTCGACTACCGGCTCGCGGACGCCGACACCGCGACGTGGGACACGGCCCCTGCCGACGTCGCCTGCGCGCTGAGCTGGACCGTCCAGCGCGCCGCCGCCGCCGGGGCCGACACCGAGAGGCTCACCGTGCTCGGGGACTCCGCCGGCGGGCACCTCTCGCTGCTGCTGGGATGGTCCGCCGCGGAAGGGGCGGCCGCGTCGTCCTGCGGCGCCCAGGCCGAGGTACCGGTGCCGGACGCCGTGATCGCCTCCTACCCCGTCGGAGACCTGACCTACACCTACGAGAACGGCGCCGCACCCCTGGGCGTCGACCCGCGGGAGTTCACCCGGTTCTTCCTCGGCGGCGAGCCGACGGCGTTCCCCGAGCGCCTGCGCGCCGTGTCGCCCGCGACCTACCTCTCGGCCGACGTGCCTCCGACGCTCGTCCTCCAGCCGGAGCGTGACGACTTCATCCCCGCGGAGGGCAACTACCGCCTCGTCGAGCAGGCGCAGCAGGCAGGAGCCGACGTGACGATCGCGCGGGTCCCCTTCGCGTGGCACGGTTTCGACGGCGACCCCGGATCGATCGGCGGTCAGCTCAAGACGACCGTCGTCGTGAACTGGCTCGACGGCTACGGCCTGGCGCCGTGATCCGGGCGGGCGCGCTGCGCCCGCCCGACGTCGAGAGCACCTGGCCCGCTCGGTTCGCGAGGAACCGCTCCAGCGGGCCGGGTGCTCGTCGTCACTCCTCGGAGAACCACTCGCGGATCATCCGGGCACCCGCTCCGAATGCGGCGGACCGCGGAAAGCCGAGGAAACCGTGCATCGCCCGGAGCTCCTCCTCCCGGACGTCGACGCCGGCCTCGCGCAACTCGGCCGCGAAGAGCCGGCCGGACGCGTGCAGACGGTCGTTGTCCGCGTCGACGACCAGAGTCGGCGGCAGCCCGTGCAGATCGCTTCCGCCGGGGAAGGCGAGACCGGGCACGAGCAGCCGGTCGTCGCCGACGTAGTTCCGGTTCATGCGGAGGAGCATCCGCGGGTTGAAGGCCCATCGTGCGAGAGGGCCCCGCAGCCGGTCGTACACCTCGGATCCGGGGACGGGACCGCTGTGGAACGTGCCGTACGCGAGCGCGAGCCGGCGCGGAACGGGACCGTCGTCGTCTCTCAGCAGGAGCGCAGCAGCGGCCACCAGATTCGCGCCGGCGCTCGCTCCGGCCGCGTCGACCGGCGTCCCGGCGGCGGCGGTCGAGGCGATGATCACGTCTGCGACATCGTGCAGACCCGCGGGGAAGCGACCCGGACCCTCGCGCAGAGCGTGGTCGCGGAGGAGGCTCACCCGGGGCGCGAGGCGGTAGTCGACCGTGCGGACCCACCGACCCGCGGCGGCCCAGGCTCGCGCAGGCGCATCCGACTCCCCGTCGTCCAGCCCGCCGGCGGAGAATCCGCCGCCGTGGACCCAGAGCAGGGGTCGATCCGTCGATCGTGTCTCCGGGAGGTAGTCGCGCACCGGTACGGCCCCGTTCCGACCGTCGACCACTGCCTGCCGAACGTCGTACGGGACACCGCCCCCCTGCGGCCCCGCCGACGCGCGGCGGGGCCGGAACCCGTTCGTCATGCCGTCGGCCCCGGGAGCAGCGGCCGGAGGACGTCGCCCCAGGCCGCGTAGCCGTCGGGAGACAGATGGAGGTTGTCCGTGGTGAACTCCTTGCGCAGCGCGCCGTCGGCGTCCGCGAGCGCGGGCCAAGCGTCGACGTAGGTGCATCCGGTCCGTTCGGCGAGGACCCGGTACTGCGCATTGAGCGCTCGCAGGCGAGGACCGTAGAGCGTGGTGCGGGGCAGGACCCCGTTCACCAGGACGAGCGCGTCCGGAGCCGTGGCGCGGACGCGCTCGACGATGGTCCCGACCCGCGAGACGATCCCACGCGGATCCTTCGTGCGCCGACTCGTGTGCAGGTCGTTCGTGCCGATCAGGAGCGAGACGACCGCGGGGTCGACCACCGCCTCGTCCAGCCGATCCAGCACGTCCACGCTGGTGTCCCAGCCGATCCCCCGGTTCACGACCGGGAGCCCAGGGAAGAGCTCCCCGAGCGGGGCGACCTCGGTGATGCTGTCACCGAGGAACACGACCGCGCGAGGAGGGACCGTCTCCGTCAGGAAGGACTCGCGCCTCTCGCGGCGCCTCTTCGTCGCGGTCCCGCGCAGGAGCGGGACCACGAGCTCGAAGATCCGGTCGCTGCTCAGCATGTCGCACTCCGCGACCGGTGCGCCGAGAGCCGGACGCGGAGGATCCGCGATCCGGGTGAAGCGGTCGTGATCGTCGATGCCATGTGCAACTCCTCTGGTGCGAGGGCGGATCGCTCGAGTGCGGAGCCGCCGGGCCGGCCCGTGCCGACCGATCGAAGAATTTCATCTTCTCGCATATCATGCCGATAATCGAAAAAACTACCGACTCGTCCGTGTCCTCGAAGCGGCCGAGACGGACAGCCGCAAAGGAGAGACCGTGGACGACGCAGTTCTGCAGAAGACCGCGCTCGCGGCCGGACTGCCGTTCGGGGACCGCATGGTGCTCCAGCGGCAGAAGGAGATCGCGATCTGGGGCACCGGGCGACCGGGCAGCACGGTGGAGATCCGGCTGGCGGAGGACGAGGCGGTGCGCGCGACCGTCTCCTCGGACGGGACGTGGTCGGCGTCGTTGCAGCCCCACGAAGCGGACCGCGGTCTCCGCCTCGTCCTCGCCGATGAACGCACGCGGATCGAATTCACCGAAGTGGCGATCGGGGAGGTGTGGATCGCGGGGGGCCAGTCGAACATGGAGTACTTCCTCGCGTTCGACGGCGACCGGCGCGAGGTGCTGGCCGGCCCTCCCGATCCCGACATCCGCTTCTTCGACTCCCCTCGGACCTCGTACGAGGGCCAGTTGGAGGAGAAGGACTACTCGCGCTTCGGGACCTGGCGCACCAGCACGCCGGAGGACCTCCCCTACTTCTCCGCCGTCGGCTACTACTTCGCCGCCGACCTCCACGCGTCCCTCGGAGTGCCGGTCGGGATCGTCGGATGCAACTGGGGAGGCACGCCGGCGAGCGCCTGGACGAGCGAGGAGCGTCTCGAGGCCGGTGAGGGGCGGGTCTGGCTCGACGAGCACCGCGCCCAGCTCGAGGGCGTCGATCTCGAGATCATCTCGGCGGCGTACCGCGCCGATCCCCTGAACGACACGACCGATCCGCTCATGCCGTCGCTGCTGACCCTGCTCCTCTCCCCCGGCTTCCCCCGTCCGGTGCAGAAGGCGCTGGTCGCCCTGGGCGGCCGACGACTGAAGTACCCGGTCGTCGGCCCCCTCCACCCGTTCCGTCCCGCGGGTCTTCACGAGGTCATGCTGAAGCGGGTGGCCCCGTACACGACGCGCGGAGTGATCTGGTATCAGGGTGAGTCGGATGCGACCCATCCCGAGATCTACGCCGACGTGTTCGGCGCCCTGATCCGGTCCTGGCGGGACCTCTGGCGCGAGGACATCCCGTTCCTCTTCGTCCAGCTCGCTCCTTTCGGCGAGTGGCTGGTGTCGACCGGCGAGGCCTACCCCGAGCTGCGCCGCCAGCAGCAGGTTGTCGCCGACACGGTACCCGGCACCTGGATGGCGAGCTCCTCCGACTCGGGCCTGCAGTGGGACGTCCACCCCAAGCGGAAGAGGCCGATCGGCGCGCGCCTCGCGCTCCTGGCCCGTCGGCACCTGTACGGGCAGAGCATCCAGGGCGACCCTCCCCGATTCGTGTCGGCGGAGCGCACCCGGGAGGGCGTCGATGTGCGATTCGCCGACGCCGATGGGCTGCGGCTCCGGCAGGGAGAGGTCCCTCTCGACGTCCGCTCGCCCTCCGGCCGCAGGATCGCCGTCAGTGGTCTGCGCGTCGAGGGCGACCGTCTCGTCGTCATCGGTTCGTTCCCGCCGCGATCCGTCGTCAGCTTCGCATGGACGGGCTTCTACAACGTCCCCCTGGTGAACGGAGCGGGCATTCCCGCGACACCGTTCCGATTCGAGCTGCCGCCGATGAGCCGCGTAGCGTCCGGTCCCGGCGCGGCCGAGAGCTGATGGGCCGCGGCCGTCGGGGCCTGATCAGGCTGCTGATCGGTCGGGGCGGCCGTACCCGGAGCGGGCACCCTCCACGACCCGGTCGAGCATGTCGGACCAGACGGCGCGCGACTTCCGGGTCAGCTCCCCGTCGCAGCCCAGGAGCCAGTGCCCGGATGCGACGATGACGCCGTTCATGAGGGCTCCGACGAGGAGCTCGACCTCCAGGCGATTCCAGGCCGGGTACCGCAGAGCGACATGATCGGCGATGTGCGCCGACGTCCGGTCGATCACTTGGCGGAGGAGGACTTCGTGCTTGGACGACGCCTGATCGTTCCATCCCAGCACGGCGCCCACCGAGACGATCACATCCGGGAGATCCGCGGCACCGAGCAGCCGCGCCACTTCATCGAAGACGGCCTCCCTCGATCCGTCCGTCGCCGGTTCGGCGGTGGTCGCCGCGTCGAACGTGGCGAGGATCCGGTCGAATCGCTCCACGCTCGCTGTGACGAGGACGTCCGAGACCGACGGGAAGTAGTTGAAGACCGTTGCGCGCGATACGTCGGCGCGCTCCGCGAGCTCCTCGACGGTGAACTTCGGGCCGTTCCGCTCGACGACGAGGGCGGACGCCGCATCGAGGATCGAGCGCCGCGATCGCTCCTTCAGCATCGAGCGTCGGCCTTGAGCGGGGGCAGCGGAAACCATGAGTCCGATCCTAACCAGTACAACGATGGACCTGATCCAACTTTGGACTTCCCGAGCGAGCCCTCGGAAGCCCTGCGGGATCGGAGCGACGGGCTCGGCTGTCGCGGTGGTCATCGAGGCGCCGTCGCGGCACACTCACACCCTCTGCACAGCGCGCGCTGGATACCGTCGAATTATCGACTCCGTCTAACCTAGGACGAATCCGCGGTCGGATCCCGAAGGACGTCACGCACATGCCACAGCATCCCGCCGCTTCTCCGCCCCGCAGAACGCGGTTCCCCCGATCGCGCACGGCGGCCGCTGTGATCGCGGCCGCCCTGGGCGTGCTCGTCGTCCTCCTCGCCGCGGCGAATCTCTTCCCGGCATCGTCGAACATCCTCACCCTGGCCGGCACGTACGTCTGGGCGAGCTCGGCCCCGCACCTGGCGGTCCTCAGCCTCGTGGCCGTGCTGCTGACCATTCCGCTGTGGCGGGCGGGACGCCGTCCCGTGCTCCGCGGCATCGCCTCCGGGGCGGCAGCAGTCGCCCTGATCGCGTCGACCGTCATCACCGGCTCGCTGGTCACTGCAGCCACCTCGAACGGCGGGTCCGTGAACCTCGTGCAGGCCCTCACCCTGGCGACGCCGACCGAGCCGGCGACGGAGATCACCAGCTACAGCACGGTCGACGGCGCACCTCTCGAGGCACGTGTATACGAGCCCGAGGGCGGCGCGGAGGGCGCTCCCGTGATGATGTACATCCACGGCGGCGGCTGGGCGACGGGCTCAGCGGAGGAGTCCGAGCAGACAGCCCAGCACTGGGCCGCGGAGGGCTGGTACGTCGTGAGCGTCGACTATCGCCTCTCCGGCGCAGAGCGGCCGACATGGGACGAGGCGCCCGCCGATCTGGCCTGCGCCCTCACGTGGACCGATCGCCACTCGGCCGAGGCGGGCGCCGACTCCGAGCGGCTGACCGTCCTGGGCGACTCCGCAGGCGGGCACCTCGCCCTGCTCCTCGGCTGGTCCTCCGGCGCCGGTGCCGCAGCCTCCACCTGCGCCGATCAGGGCGTCGTCCCCGTCCCCGACGCCGTCGTCGCCGCCTACCCCGCCAGCGACGTCCAGTACATCTACGACTACGGCGTGGCACCCGTTCCCGGTATCGACCCCCAGCAGTTCACTCGGCTCTTCCTCGGCGGCGAGCCGGCCGACTTCCCGGACCGCCTGAATGCGATCGAACCCCTGACGTACCTCGGCGACGCCACCCCGCCGACCCTCGTCCTGCAGCCCGACCGGGACGACTTCATCCCCGCCGAGAACAACTACCGCGCGATGGAGAAGGCCTCCCGGGCCGGCGTCGATGCGACGATCGTCCCCGTTCCGTTCGCGTGGCACGCCTTCGACGCCCCCCAGGGTGGACTCGGCGGCCAGGTGAAGAACACCGTCACCAGGACGTGGCTGGACGAGCGAGGCCTGGCACCTGAGCGATGAGCCACCGCCTCCGGCCCTGCTCATCCGAATGCGGTCGCGGTGCGGGGCCCGCAGCCGTCGCGATGACGGGCGCGACCACCTCGAGGATGCGTCCGAACTGAGCAGGATCGAGATCGTGTTCATCCTCCGGCCGCTCCGCGGTCGGGCCGACGGCCCGACCGGAGGGACGAGCACCGGCGCGCCGTCGATCCCCCCGACGCTGCGGCCCTCCACTCCTCGCCTCGGAGGCTCTTCCACCAGGTGCGCTGTCCTGACTCTCCTCGACCGGAGTGCGACTCCTGTGAGAGGGCCGTGAGGCGGGTGGATCGGCCTCGCTCCGGACGCGCGATCCTCACCGACCGGGACGAGAGTGGCCCCGACCTACAGGAGCCGGTTCAGGACCTTCATGTAGCTCCCCGGGAGAACGCGGACGATCAGGTCGGGGATCCTCGCGGAGGACCCGATCAGCACGCGCGGCTTCCTGCGCTCGATGCCGTCGAGGATGGACGTCGCGGCCGAGGCCGGCGTGATGGTGAGCACGCGGCTCATGGCATCGACCTTCTTCGCGGCGTCGGCGGCGGACAGCCCGGCGCCGGCGCGGGCGTTCGTCGCGATCGCCGTCCTGATCCCGCCGGGATGGATGGAGGTCACCCCCATGCCGGTGCCCTCGGACTCCGCCCTCAGCGCTTCCGTGAAGCCGCGCACAGCGAACTTGCTCGACACGTAGGCCGCCTGGCCGGCGGGAGCGAACAGGCCGAAGACGCTGGACACGTTCGCGAGATGCGAGCCACGATTGCGGCGGAGCACGGGCAGGAGATGGTGGGTGAGCGTCACCGTCGCGTGGAAGTTGATGTCGAACAGCCAGGTGAAGTCCTGCAGACTGACCTGATCGAAGTTCCCGCCCAGTGCGACGCCCGCGCAGTTGACGAGCAGCGTGGTGTCGGGATGATCGGCCGCGAGCTGTGCTGCGACCGCATCGGTGGCATCACGATCGGCGAGATCGGCGATGACCGTGCTCACCGAGATGCCGGGGTGCTTGGCGCGGAGGTCCCCGGCGACCCGCGCGAGACCGACGGCATCCCGGTCGAGCAGGACGACGCTGCTTCCCCGGGCTCCGAGCTCGCGCACCAGCGCCTCTCCGATGCCGCTCGCCGCGCCCGTGACGACAGCGGTTCCGCCGGCGAATCGGTAGGTGTTCATGCAGGTGCTCCTTCGGATCGTGATGTGCTGACGTCGGCACCGGACCGCGCGAGGAACGCCGCGACGAGAGCGGCGAACTCGTCCGGCCGCTCGATCTGGGGCATGTGCCCGGTATCGGCGAACACGTGCGACTGGGCATCGGGCAGAGCTGCCACCGCCGCTCTGAGCTGATGCGAGGGGAGCACACGGTCACGGTCGCCCCAGAGGATCAACAGCGGGATGTCCAGCTCGGCCAGCTCGCGCAGCAGCCGCTCGCGCCACTCGGGGCGCACGCCGCGGAACGTTCCGAGGTCGTGCACGATGTCCAGCGTGGTCCTCGCATGGTCAGGGCGCTGAGCGAGAGCGAAGGCCCGGGCGATCCGCTCCTGCGTGGCGAGGGATCTGTCGTGGAAGAGCGACTGCACCGTTCGAGCGGATCTGCTGATGGCGGGCCGCATCAGGCGCGTTCCGATCGGCTTGACGGCCAGCAGCCGCAGGACCACGGTCACCTCGGTGCCGAATCCCGCACTGTTGGCGAGGACGATCGCCGACACTCGATCCGGATGCGCCACGGCGACGATCATCCCCACGGCGCCACCGAGCGAATTGCCGAGGATCCCGACCGGCCCGACCACGCCGAGAGCATCGAGGAAGCCGGGCAGCACGCCTGCCAGCATCTGCAGAGTCAACGGTGCCGCCGGCCGCTGCGAGTACGCGAAGCCGGGCAGGTCGAGGCTGACCACCCGGTGCGAGGCCGAGAGCCGATCGTGCTGCTCGCTCCAGTCCTCGAGACTCTGGCCGATGCCGTGGAGGAGA
Source organism: Rathayibacter sp. VKM Ac-2856 (assembly GCF_013205055.1). Classification (GTDB taxonomy): domain Bacteria; phylum Actinomycetota; class Actinomycetes; order Actinomycetales; family Microbacteriaceae; genus Rathayibacter. The sequence goes on along the minus strand of NZ_JABMLF010000006.1, from coordinate 379,814 downwards.
AGGAGAGGAGGGCCGGTACCGGTGTCCCGGTACCGCAGACGGAGGCCGCCGACGGTCAGGTAGCCGCTTCCCGGCAGAGCGAGCTCCGGGCCGTCGGACCCCGCGACGCCGCTCCGGATCGGATCGCCTCGATGGCTGAAACGCACATCGTCCGTGATCCTCCCCCGTCGGAGCTGGAGGAAATCGCGCAGATAATTCTGACGGAGTCGCCACGGTGAGCGCTGCCCCTGCCTGGGCAGCTGGGCCGAGCCGCGCAGGATGTATCCCGCCTGGAGGTCGATGAGCGGGACGAGCGGTCCTTCGCGGACGGATACGGGAGCCTGAGGTGTGACGATGTCGTATCCGCGTCGATCCATCCTGCGTAGGACTCTGGCGACGTAGCGCGCCACCAGGTCGGCTTTGAGGGTCCAGGACGCGTTCGTGTACCCGATCGTGAGCGCGAAGTTGGGAACGCCGGTCAGCATCATCCCCTTGTACGAGATCGTGTCGGGAACATCGACGGATCGGCCGTCCACCGTGAGTCGGATGCCGCCCATCACGAGCAGGTTGAGCCCGGTCGCAGTCACGATGATGTCGGCGTCGAGACATCCCCCCGATGCCAGCTCGATTCCACCGTCGGTCACCCGCTCGATGCGGTCGGTCACGATGTCGGCGGCGCCCCTGCTGATCGCGGCGTAGAGGTCGCCGTCGGGGATCGCGCAGAGGCGCTGATCCCAGGGCTGGTAGCTCGGAGCGAGGTGGGTGTCGACGGCGAAGTCGGCAGGCAGCGCCGCCACGGCGGCCTTGCGCAGAAGTGATTTCATCACCTCGGGACGACGCCGACTCAGCTGGTACGTGAACATCGAGTACGCGATGTTCTTCACCCGGATGAGGTTGTAGGCGAGCTGGGCCGGCAGCCGTCCGCGGAGCCGGTCGGCGAGCGCATCGCGCGAGGGCACGGCGCCGATGTAGGTCGGCGATCGCTGAAGCATCGTGACGTGCGCAGCAGAGGCGGCCATCGAGGGCACGAGTGTCACCGCGGTCGCGCCGCTTCCGATCACGACCACCCGCTTGCCGGCGTAGTCGAGGTCGGCGGGCCAGTGCTGCGGATGCACCACCGTGCCCGCGAAGTCCTCGATGCCCGGGATCTGCGGAGTGAAACCTTCGTCGTACCGGTAGTAGCCCGAGCACACGAACAGGAAGGAGCAGGTGAAGGTCACAGTGGTGGCCGGATCGAGGCCTTCCGCGCCCGACCCCGTCGGATACTCGTGATGGTCGGTGTGCACGGCGGTGACGGTCCAGGCGGCCTCCGCTGTCGACCACTCGGCAGCGATCACTCGGTGGTTCGTGCGGATTCGGTCGGAGAGTCCTTCAGCCTCCACCGTGTCGAGCACGTACCGACGGATGGACTCGCCGTCGGCGATCGCCTTCCCGTCGGTCCATGGTCGGAACGAGTATCCGAGGGTGTACATGTCCGAATCGGAGCGGATGCCGGGATAGCGGAAGAGATCCCAGGTTCCCCCGACGTCGGATCGCGATTCGAGGATCAGAAGATTCTTCCCCGGGAGATCTCGCCGGAGGTGGCTGGCGGCTCCGATTCCACTGAGTCCGCCGCCGACGATCAACACATCGATGTGTTCTGACATGTCCTGCACCTTAGACCAGATGCCGATGCCCAAGACGGCATGTCGACCTTGCAGTGACGCCCTCCGACCCGGAACAGGGGCCGACGCCGCGGTCGTCGCTTCGGGGCCCGCCGTTGTCACGGGCGGGGTGGGCTCCTCGAGCACGAGTTAGGGCATCGACGCCGCGAGCGCGGCCGGTGAAGGGCGGAGTGTCGCCCCGGTCCGTCGCTGATCCATTCCAGCGAGCGCGTCTGATTGTCTGTCAGGCGGGAAGTAGCCCTCGGGCTGGGCCGTGTGCCGAGCCCACCGCCCCCGGAGTGCTCGCGATGACCGTCGCCGCCGACTCGACCGCCCTGACCGAGGACGGCTCGACCGAGCTCGTCCGCCGGTTCACCGGCACCCTCCCGACCGTGACCGTCACGGACACCCGGAGCCCCGACGAGATCCCCACCGGAGCCGGCTGGTACGTCCTCGGCTCCGCGACCGCCTTCACCGCCCCCGACGGCCAGGAGCCGATCGGCGCCGACCACCTCGGCTGGACGCCCCGCCTCCTCGACGGCGGCGACTCGGGCCTCGTCACCGAGGGCGACCCCGTCGACACGGTCCTGGACGAGGGGGACGACGCCGTCGGCCTCGTCGATCAGGAGCTGCTCGCCCTGGCCCTCGACTCCGGCGCGGTCGCCGAGGAGGGCGCCTGGACCGCCTCCGCCGACCTCGTCCTCCGCACCGAGCCCGACGTCGCCGCCGGCGACTACACCGGCGCGCTGACCCTCTCCCTCTTCGAGTGACCCCCGGTGGGCGGGGGCGTCGGAGGCCCCCGCCCACCCCGCTCGCGCGAGTAGGGTGACCGCGTGCAGACCGTCATCGCCTGAACCACCATGCCCGTCCTCGAGATCACCCTCTCCCCCGGGGAGTCGATCGTCGCCGAGGGAGGCGACGTCGCCTGGCTCACCCCCGGCATGGACATGGACACCTCCACCGCCCACGGCTCCGGCGGGCAGGGCGGCTTCCTCAGCGGCCTCAAGCGCGTCCTCGGTGGAGCGCAGCTCTTCCTCACCCGCTACACCGCGCCGCGGGGCGGACGCATCGCGTTCGCCGCCCAGCTGCCCGGCACCATCCGCGAGATCACCGTCGACCCCGACGACCAGTTCCTCATCCAGGCCGGCTCGTACACCGCCAGCACGAGCGGCGTCGAGGTGTCGGTCGCGCTGCAGAAGAAGCTCGGCGCCGGTGTCTTCGGCGGCGCGGGAGTCGTCTTCCAGAAGCTCTCCGGCTCCGGCACCGCCTGGGTCCAGCTCGCGGGCGACATCACCGAGTACGACCTCGCCGCCGGCGAGTCCCTCCTCATCCACCCCGGCCACCTCGCGATGTACCGCGCCGAGATGCGCCTCGAGTTCGCCACCGTGAAGGGCGTCCGCAACAAGTTCTTCGGCGACTCGCTCTTCCTCGCCGAGCTGCACGGCCCGGGCCACGTCTGGCTCCAGTCGATGACCCCCGCCAAGCTCGCCGCCGCCATCGAGCCCTACCTGCCCGAGCGCCCCGCCGACCGCAGCTGAACCGCGACCCCGCCGCGCCCTCTCGAGAAGAGACCAATCCACTCGGCCGACCGCGTCGAACAGCACCAGGACGTCCTGGTCCGGCAGGGCGGTGCTGCACCCGATCACGCACCGCCCTGCGACTCCTCTCCCGGGGTGGGCGACGGGCCGTCAGCGCCTCAGCGCACCGCCCCGCGGGCGGCGATCAGGCGAAGTCGGTCGTGTCGCCGACGAGGCGGGTGTTCTCCGCGGGGATCGGCTCGACCGCGGCGAGGGCGACCTCGGCCGCGAACTCGCTCACGTTGTAGAGCTTGCCCGCCGACTCGCGGCGCGAGCTGATCGCGCCCGGGTTCGAGCGCTCCAGCAGCGTGGCGGTGATGGTGCCCTCGATCATGTCGCCCGAGACGACCACGAACTCGATGCCGCGCTCGGTCAGCGCCGGGACGCGCTCGCGGAGCGCGTCCTCACCGGCCCGCTTGGACAGCGCGACCGGCTCGTACTCCGGCATCGTCGGCGTGGTCCTGATGAAGTGGGCCTGGTGGCTCGTCACGAAGACGATGCGCGAGCCCTCGCCCAGCAGCGGCAGCGCCGCCTCGAGGGTCGCGACCTGCGAGTCGCGATTGAGGACCATCGCGTAGTCCTCGCCCATGTTGCTCTCCATGCCGCCCGAGGCGTTCAGCACCAGGACGTCCAGGCCGCCGAGCTTCTGCTCGATCTCGGCGAAGAGGTCTGCGCGCGAGGAGGCGTCGGTGAGGTCGGCGCCCACGGCGAAGGCGGAGCCGCCCGCCGCGGTGATCTGGTCCACCAGCTTCGTCGCGCGCGGCGCCTTCGAGCGGTAGTTGACGACGACGCTCGCGCCGGCCTCCGCGAAGTAGCGGACGGTGTCGGCGCCGATGCCGCGCGAGGAGCCGGTGACGAGGACGCGCTTGCCGTCGAGCGAGCCGGGAGCGAGGGGGTTGGACACGAGGAGATCCTCCAGGAACGCCGGCGCGGGAGCCGGATCGGGCACGGTGACGGGCCCACGGCCCGACCAGGGAGCCTACCAAGGCGCCGTCGGCCCCGCCGGGCCCCGCGCCGCCCACTCCCCTCCCAGGCCCCCTCGCTATCCTTCATATCCGTGCTCGTAAGGGGAAGGAGCACCGCATGGACGCCGTGACTCAGTACGCCTGGATCCTCTGGATCGCCCTCATCCTGATCTTCGTGATCGTCGAGATGATCACTCTCGAGTTCACCTTCCTGATGCTCGCGGTCGGCAGCATCGGCGGCCTCGTGACCGGCCTCGTCGGCGCACCGTTCTGGGTGCAGGTCCCGGTGGCTGCCGTCCTCGCCGTCCTGCTGCTCTTCACCGTCAGACCGCCCCTGCTGCGGCTGCTGAAGCGCGGCGGCGATCCGACCCCGACCGGTGCCGACGCCCTGCTCGGCCTCGCCGGCAGCGTCGTCATCGCCGGCCCCGGCCCGAGCCAGGTCAAGCTCGTCAACGGCGAGACGTGGACGCTCAAGCTGTCCCCGCTCGTCACCACCCGCCCGCTCGGTGTCGGCGAACGCGTCGTCGTCACCGCCATCGAGGGAGCGACCGCTGTCGTCGTCCCCGCCGAAAGGAGCACGTCGTGAACGCCGCAGCAATCGTGACGACGGTGATCATCGCGATCATCGTCCTCTTCGCCCTGGTGGTGCTGTTCAAGGCCGTCCGCATCGTCCCGCAGGCCACGGCCGGCGTGGTCGAGCGGCTGGGCAAGTACCACCGCACCCTCCTCCCCGGACTCAACCTGGTGATCCCGTTCATCGACCGGGTCCGCCCGTCGGTGGACCTCCGTGAGCAGGTCGTCTCCTTCCCGCCGCAGCCGGTGATCACCGAGGACAACCTGGTCGTCTCGATCGACACGGTCGTCTACTTCCAGGTGACCGACGCGCGCGCCGCCACCTACGAGATCGCCAACTACCTCGGCGCCGTCGAGCAGCTCACCACCACGACGCTCCGCAACGTCGTCGGCGGGCTCAACCTCGAGGAGGCGCTGACCTCCCGCGACAACATCAACGGCCAGCTGCGCATCGTCCTCGACGAGGCCACCGGCAAGTGGGGCATCCGCGTCGGACGCGTCGAGCTCAAGGCGATCGACCCGCCGATCTCCATCCAGGACTCGATGGAGAAGCAGATGCGCGCCGAGCGCGACCGCCGCGCGGTGATCCTCACCGCCGAGGGCACGAAGCAGTCGCAGATCCTCAACGCGGAGGGCCACCGCCAGGCTGCCATCCTCGCGGCCGAGGGTGACGCGAGGGCCGCCGTGCTCCGCGCGGAGGGTGAGGCGAAGGCCATCACCACCGTCTTCTCCGCCATTCACGAGGGCCGCCCGGACAACGAGCTGCTCGCCTACGAGTACCTGCAGATGCTCCCGAAGATCGCCGAGGGCAGCGCGAACAAGCTCTGGATCGTGCCGAGCGAGCTCACCGAGGCGCTCAAGGGCATGGGCCAGGCCTTCGGCAAGAACTCGCCGACCCGCCCGGACCGCCCGCAGGACGCCGCCGGCATGACGCCCCCGGCGCCCACCGTCCTGTAGGCGCTTCTCATGTCGACCCCGCGGCCGCCGTTCCTCTCGGGACGGCGGCCGCGCGTCATCGCCCACCGCGGCTTCGGCCCGCACGGCGAGGGCAACACCCTCGAGTCGTTCGAGCGGGCCCTCTCAGCCGGCGCTGACCTCCTCGAGACCGACGTGCGCGCCTCCCTCGACGGCGTCGCCGTGCTCGTCCACGACGAGGAGGTCGTCGACGCCCGCGGCCTCCGCCACCGCATCGCGGACACGCGCTGGGAGGAGCTCGCCGCGATCGAGCTCCCGCTCTCCGGTGAGCGGCTCCTCCCCCTCGCCGAGGCGCTCCGCCGGCTCCCCGGCGCACACTTCAACATCGACGTGAAGGCCCGCGGCGCCGTCGTCCCCGTGGTCGAGGCCGTCCTCGCCACCGGCGCCCGCGACCGCGTGCTGATCACCTCCTTCTCGGAGTCGCGGCGCCGTGCTGCCGTTCGCCTGCTCCCCGGAGTGGCGACGTCCGCCTCGGCACCCCGATTCGTCGCCGCCCTCCTCGGCGCGCACCTGCGCTTCGCCCCGCTCGTCCGCTGCGCGCTCCGCGGCATCGACGCGCTGCAGGTCCCCGAGCGCGCGGCCGGTCTGCAGGTCACCGACCCGCGCATCCTCGCGCGACTCCGCAGCACCGGCGCCGAGATCCACCTCTGGACGATCAACGATCCGACGCGGATGCGCGCCCTGCTGGCCCTCGGCGTCGACGGCCTCGTCACCGACCGGACCGACCTCGCCCGGGCGGCCGTGGACGAGCGGGCACAGCACGGCGCCGACCCCGCGGACAGCGCACGGAAAGGGCCGCTCACCTGACGATCCTCTGGCAAACGCGGGCCCCCCGGGACCACCTCCAGGTACGCGGTCGACACTTGTCGGAGCACAGCGAGAGGAGACCACACAATGGCAGATCGAAGCTTGCGCGGGATGAGGCTCGGCTCACAGAGCCTGCAGAGCGAGGAAGGCGTCGTCTTCTCACCGCGATCGACGTTCACGTACCACTGCTCGGATTGCGGCCACGACACCGACATGGTGTTCTCGGCCGACGCCGAAGCACCTGAGACCTGGGAGTGCCGCAACTGCGGCCACGAGGCCGTGCTTCTGGTGGATTCGAAGCCGGTCGTCATCGATCGTGGCGAGCAGAAGGCTCCGCGCACCCACTGGGACATGCTGCTGGAGCGCCGCACGCGTGCGGAGCTCGAGGAGCTGCTCGAGGAGCGGCTCGCCTACCTCCGCGCCCGCCGCGGAGAGCACAAGATCGGCGCGTAGCGCCCCAGGGTCCTGCTCGGCCGGCGTCCTCGCCGGCCGGCGGACCCTTTTTCGCGCCCGGACGCGGCTCGCGCTCCCGGTACGGGCGACGAGGTCCGCGCTCCTAGCGCCGGCGTCGCGGCTCTCGCGTCCTCAGCACGAACGAGACCAGGCCGAGGAGACTCGCGGCGAGGAAGTACCAGCCGAGGCTCCGGGTCCAGACCAGCGCCGGCGTGACCGTGGACGCGAGCGGGACCTCGTCCACCATGGTCCCCGGCTCGAACCACTCCAGGGAGTCGATCGTCGACCCGTCCGGCGCGATGATCGCGCTGGTGCCGACCGTCGAGATGTTGACCACGCTGCGGCCCGTCTCGATCGCCCGCAGCCGCGCGATCGCCAGCTGCTGCACGCTTTCGTCGGTCCGCCCGAAGTCGGCGTTGTTCGTCTGCGCGAGCACGACCTGCGCGCCCCGGTCGACCATCGCGTTCGTCAGCGAGTCGTCCGAGATGTCGAAGCAGATCGCGATGCCCGCGAGGATCCCGTCGATGTCGAAGACGTTCGAGCGCGTGCCGATCGAGTAGTCGCGGCTCACCAGGTCCACCAGGTCCGGCGCGAACATCCGCCAGAACGCGCGGTCCGGCATGTACTCGGCGAAGGGCACCGGGTGCACCTTGTCGTAGACCTGGGTCGCGCCCTCCCCCGCCTTCCAGAGCAGCGAGCTGTTGTAGAAGACGTCCTCGGACGGGTTCGTGATCGTCCCGACGATGAAGGGCGCGTCCATCCGGCTGCTGAGGTAGTCGAGCACGGCGGCAGACTGCGCGTTCCGGGTGGGATCGATGTCGACGCCGTTCTCGGGCCAGACCACCATGTCGACGTCCTCGTCGATGATCGGCAGCGTCGCGGAGGTGTGGTCCTCGAGGATCTGCCCGCGGTAGCTCTGCGAGAACAGCCCGGCGTCGGAGTCGCCCTGCACCGCGGCGATCCGGGCCGTGCCGTCGGTCGGCGCGGGCCAGGCCGGGAAGACGAGCGCGACGATCGAGAAGCCGGCGACGACGGCGACGCGGCCCGAGGCCGGCACCGAGGTCGTCCGGACGGCCTGCGCGAGCGCGGCCGCGAGGAACGCGACGACGAAGCTCAGCCCCGAGAAGCCGACCCAGGCGGCGAGGTCCGCGAGCGGGCTCATCGACTGCGAGAGGGCGAGGCGCCCCCAGGCGAAGCCGCCGTACGGCCACTGGATCGTGATCGTCTCGCGGCCCACCCAGAGCGCGGCGACCAGGGCGGGCAGCCCGATCATCCGGCCGACGGGACCGGTCCAGACCCGCTGACCCCGCGTCAGCATCATCGCGGTGAGCCCCGAGGAGAGCGCGAAGAAGATCGCCTGCAGACCGGCCAGCGCCGCCCAGGGCACCGGACCGAGGTAGAGGGTCAGCCACTCGATGTGCACGCCCCAGAAGACGGCGCCGCCGACGAGGCCCACGAGCGTGCCGCTCCAGAAGCCGCGGCCGGCCAGGGCGAAGAGGATCGCGGCGGTGCCGACGATCGCGAGCGGCCAGACGTCGGAGTCCGGGAAGCCGCGGTCGAGCACCGCCCCGCCGAGGGCCGCGAGCGGGATCGCCAGCCACAGTGGAGCCGTGCGCCCGGTGGGCGCCGAGATCTCCGGCCTCATGCGACCGTCGAGTACGCGACGATGCCGTGTCGGACGAGCTCGAGCGCGGAGCGGGCCGCGCGCCCGACCTTGCCCTCCGCGACGAGCGAGAGCTGGTCGAGCAGGTCGATGGTCTGCTTGGCCCAGCGGACGAAGTCGCCGGCCGCCATGTCGGATTCGCGCAGCACGGCGTCGAGCGGCATGCCGCGCGCCCACATGTTCATCGGCAGCGCGAGACTCGTCGAGATCGGGTTGCTGCCCGGCAGCCGGTGGTCGCGCTCGACGTCGTCGAGCTTCGCCCAGAGCAGCTGCGTCTTCTCGAGCGCCTCGGGGAAGTGGCCGCGCGGCAGGAACTTCTCACCGAGCGTCCACTCCTCGCGCCGGGGCTCGTAGATCAGGCAGCACGCCATCGCGGCCAGCCCGGCCGGGTCCAGCTCCGTCCACGCCTGCTTGCGCAGGCACTCGGCGACGAGGAGGTCGCGCTCGCCGTAGATCCGCTTGAGCGTGCGTCCGTTGGGGGTGAGCGACAGCTCGCCGGACTCGTCGCGCCGGAAGTAGCCGAGCTCCATCAGCACGTCGGTGATGCGGTCGAAGACGCGGGCGACAGCGCCGGTCCGCGAACGGATCTGGCGCTCGATCTCGTCGGTCTCCTTGCGGAGCTTCCACCAGCGCTCGGCCCAGCGGGCGTGCTGCTCGCGATCGGAGCAGGCATGGCACGGGTGCGCCTTCATCCGCCGGCGGAGCTCGGTCAGCTGCGCCTGCCGCTTCTCCCGCTCGCTGTGCGACGCGGACTCGCCGCGGACGGCGCCCCGGCGCTCCAGCTCGCCGATCTCGCGGCGGATCGCGGCGTACTGCCCGAAGTCGCCGAGGTGGCACTGCATCGCGGTGACGTAGCCCTCGAGCGACGTCTCCTGCTGCCGGACCCGGCGCGCCAGATCGACGACGGAGCGGTCGGCCTGGAACTGCGCGAACGACGACTCCAGGATCTCGCGGGTGCGCCCCCGGCCGAACTGGTCGATCAGGTTCGCCGCCATGTTGTAGCTGGGGCGGAAGCTCGAGTTCAGCGGGTAGGTGCGGCGCGAGGCGAGCGAGGCGACGGCCTGCGGGTTCATCCCGCCGCGCCACTGGATGACCGAGTGGCCCTCGACGTCGATCCCGCGGCGCCCGGCGCGGCCGGTGAGCTGGGTGTACTCGCCCGGCGTGATCGGCACGCGGGACTCGCCGTTGAACTTCTCGAGCTTCTCCAGCACGACCGTGCGCGCCGGCATGTTGATACCCAGCGCGAGCGTCTCGGTGGCGAAGACCACGCGCACCAGGCGGCGGAGGAAGAGCTCCTCGACGACCTCCTTGAACGCGGGCAGCATCCCGGCGTGGTGCGCGGCGACTCCGCGCTGCAGGCCGTCGAGCCACTCCCAGTAGCCGAGCACCGCGAGGTCCTCGTCGCGGATGGTGCGGCAGCGCTCCTCGACGATCGCGCGGATCTCGTCGCGCTCGTGCCGCTCGGTGAGCGAGACCCCCGAGCGCAGCACCTGCCGGACGGCCTGATCGCAGCCGTTGCGGCTGAAGACGAAGAAGATGGCGGGCAGCAGGTTCTTGCCGCGCAGGATCTCGACGACCTCCGAGCGCGGCACGAGGTCCTCGGTCCGCATCTCGTGGAAGCGCCCGCCGCCACCGCCGCGTCCGCGACCGGAGCCGCGGCCGCCGCGCTCGACGCGCGTGCCGCCCTGCGCGAGGCGGGCGAGCTCCGGGTTCACCCGGTTGGTCGCCGCGCGCCCGGACGAGTCGAAGAGGTCGACCAGCTTGCCGCCCACGAGGACGTGCTGGTCGAGCGGCACCGGGCGCTCCTCCGAGACGATGACCTCGGTCTCGCCGCGGACGGTCTGCAGCCAGTCGCCGAACTCCTCCGCGTTGGACACGGTGGCGCTCAGGGACACCAGCCGCACCGACTGCGGGAGGTGGATGATGACCTCCTCCCAGACGGCGCCGCGGAAGCGGTCGGCCAGGTAGTGCACCTCGTCCATCACGACGTAGGCGAGGTCGCGGAGCAGATCGGAGTCCGCGTAGAGCATGTTCCGCAGCACCTCGGTCGTCATGACGACGACCCGGGCGCGCGCGTTGACGTTCGAGTCGCCGGTCAGCAGGCCGACCTCGGACGCTCCGTAGTCCTCGACGAACTCCTGGAACTTCTGATTGCTCAGCGCCTTCATCGGCGTCGTGTAGAAGACCTTGGCGTTCGGGTCCTGCATCGCCAGGTGGATGGCGAACTCGGCGACGGCGGTCTTGCCCGCGCCGGTGGGCGCGGCGACGAGGACGCTGCGGCCGTCGTCGAGCGCGCTGCACGCCTCGTACTGGAAGGGGTCCAGGTCGAACGCGAGGGTCGAGCGGAACGCCTCGACCCTCGCGTGGCCCTGTCGTGTGCGGAACGCGGCGAAGCGCTCCGCGGGAGTGGCCTCGCTCACGCCGGCAGGTCGGAGGGACTGCCGTCGAAGACGATCTGGCGCTTGGCGACGCGCCTGTCGTGGAGGAGCGCGATCCCGCACGCGGCGAAGAACAGGATCGTGATCGGGATGGCCAGCAGGAACATCGAGATCGGGTCCGCCGCCGGGGTCGCAATGGCCGTGAACAGCACGATCACCATGATCGCGATGCGCCACGACTTGATCATCACGGAGCCGGGCAGGATGCCGACGAAGTTCAGCAGCACCAGGAAGACCGGCAGCACGAAGGCGATGCCGACGACCAGCACGAGCTTGAGCACGAAGTCGTAGTACGTCTTCGCACTGAGCACGCTCGCCGCGTCCGAGCCGGTGAAGCTCGTCAGCAGCTCGACGATGTGCGGGAAGACGAACCAGCCCGAGGCGCAGCCCGCGAAGAAGAGCGGGATCGCCGTCAGGATGAAGCCGAGTCCGTAGCGGACCTCCTTGCCCGTGAGGCCGGGAACGAGGAACGCCCAGATCTGGAACAGCCAGACGGGGCTGGCGATCACGACGCCGATGGTCATCGCGATCTGGAGCTTCAGGTCGAACGCGCCGGTGATGGTCTCGAAGTTGAGGACCGCCGTCTTGTTCTGGTCCTCCGCGACCTCCGCGATCGGGGCCTTGAGAGCCTCGAGCACCCAGTCGGAGAGGAACCACCCGGCGACGCAGCAGACCGCGATCGCGATCGCCGCGATGAAGAGCCGGTTGCGAAGCTCGATCAGGTGAGAGCCGAGGGACATGCGTCCCTCGGGGTTCTTGCCCGCTCGCTTCGTCCGTGGCTTCTTCGCTGCCACGGAGGTCATTACTTGAGCGGGGACTCGGGCGGCAGCGTCGTGCCGGTGCCGGTGGTCGTGCCCGAGGCGGTGCCCGTGGCGGTCGAGCCGGAGGTCGTGGTCGAGTCCGTCGCGTCCTTGCGCTCGTTCCCGTCCTCGTCCTTCATGGTCTTGACCTCGCTCTTGAAGATGCGCATCGACTGCCCGACGCTGCGGGCCAGCTGCGGGAGCTTGGGCGCACCGAAGAGGAGGAGGATGACGGCGAGGATGATGACGAGGTGCCACCCCTGGAGTCCAGCGAACATTGCAGTCTCACTTCACTTGTCGGTTGCGGTGTACCAGGAGCCTACCCCGTTCGACCCGGGCGGACCGGCGATCCTCGGTCCTCTCCCGGCGGGCGTCGCGTCGGGACTCGTGGCCCCGGCGGACCTCGTCCCGGTCGGCGAAGAGCGAGGACGGCGGCCGGGCCGGGGTCTCGACCGGCTCGGGCACCTGCAGGGCGTCGAGCTTCGCGGTGACCTCCTCCAGCTGGCGCAGCAGCAGCCGGCCCTTCCGCCAGTAGGAGAGGGCGAACAGCACGAGCACCGCCAGCGCGGCGATCGCGAGGCCCAGCCAGATCAGGATCCAGGACCACCAGGTCACGGCGTCTCCTCTCCGTTGGCCGCCAGGGCGGCGCGCGTCCACTCGACGACCGCGGTCCGCGCCGCCTCGGGGGCGACCACGGTCACGAGGCCCGGCAGCGAGGCGACCAGCCGCGTGAGACCGGCCAGGTGCGCGACGCGGATGCGGACGAGGACTCCCGCGCCCTCGTTCCCGGCGGGAACCGACGGGAACTCGGCGTCGGCGGCGTAATCGCCGAGCAGGGCGACCGAGCCGGGGGCGACCCGGAGGTCGACGAGGAGGTCCGACGCCGAGGCCTCGAACAGTCGGTCGGGCAGCGTGACCTCGTTGCGCCGGCGCACGATCGGCGCGCCGGTGTCGGTCAGGGAGCGCATCCGGTCGACCCGGAAGGTGCGGACTCCCTCGCGCAGGTGGTCCCAGCCGCGCAGGTACCAGTCGCGGTCGACGGACTCGAGCAGGAACGGATCGACGAGCCTCGACTCCGTCTCGCCGCGGGCGCTGCGGTAGTCGAAGGCGAGCTGCGTCCCCGCCTCGAGCGAGGTGCGGATCGTGGCCAGCGACGCGTCGGCGCCGACGCCCCGGGCCACCGCGACGGCGGTCGGGGCGGAGGAGGCGCCGCGGGCGAGCTTGCCCATCAGCGAGGCGATGCGGTCGTTGCCCTGGTTCTCGGGCAGGGCGGCGAGGTACTGCATCCCGGCGATCAGCGCCGCGGCCTCGCGCGCCGAGAAGCGCGGGGAGTCGTCGATGGCGACCTGCTGGGTGAGGACGATGCGGTCGTTCTCCTCGAAGTCGTCCCAGCTGATGTCGAAGAGGTCGTTGGACTGGTACTGCGAGGTCTCGCCGGGGATGCCGGAGACGGCGATCAGGCGCACGGCGCGGCGGACCTCCTCCTCGGGGATCTCGAAGTGCGCGGCGACCTCGGCGACGCTGACGCGCCCGCGGTCCAGGAGGTAGGGGACGAGGGAGAGCAGCACGGCGAGGCGGTCGCGGGCCTGGAGGGAGCGGGGCCTAGCCATGCGCGGCCTCCTCGTGGTCGGCGAGGGTGCGGCGCAGACGGTCGACGACCTTCCGCCGCAGCTCCTCCGGCTCGAGGACGACGACCTCGGGACCGTAGCCCGCGAGCTCGTCCGCGAGGACGTCGGCGTCGGTGAAGTGCAGGCGCAGCACGTTCGCGCCCTCCCCCGCTGCCTCGGCGCGCACGCCGAGGCGGAGCGCCGCGTCGGAGTCGCCCGCGACGTGCAGGAGGGCGGTGCTGCGGGCGAGGACCTCGTCGAGCTGGGCGAGGGCCGTGGCGGCGTGGTCGCCCGGCTCGGTGGGGGCGGTGCGGCCGGTGGTCGTCACCGGCCCGACGATGCGCGAGAGGAGGAAGGTGCGGGTGCCCTCGGCGGTCTCGTCCCAGCCGTGCAGGTGCCAGCGGCCCTGGTGGTTGACGAGGGCGCGCGGGCGCACGGTGCGGATCCGTGGCTCGGCGCCGCCGGGCTTGAGATAGGGGAAGCGGACGACCTGTCCGCGGTCGAGCGCCGCGTTCAGCGGCTCGAAGGAGGCCTCGCGCACCCGGATGGAGGGGCTGATGCCGATCACCGGGTCGACCGAGTCGACGCCGAGCGAGCGCAGCTTGATCAGCGCCCGCCTCGACTCGGCGGAGAGCGTGCCCTCGCGCCACACGGCGCCGGCCAGCCGCAGCAGCGCCATCTCCTCCTGATCGAAGGAGAGGTCCGCGGGCAGGTCGTAGCTGCGCTTCGCGATCCGGTAGCGGACGGTCTGCGTGTTGCCGGGATCCCCGGGGGCGTCGACGGTCTCGATCGGGATGCCGAGCTCGCGCAGATCGTCCTTGTCGCGCTCGAACTGCCGCTCGAGCGAGGCTCGGTCGCCGCGGTCGGAGCGCTGCCGGTAGCCCTGCACGGTGGAGAGCACGTCGGCCTTGGTCAGCCCGTTCTCGGCGGCGACGAGGGCCAGCACCAGGTTGAACAGACGCTCCTCGGCCGGGATGCGGCTCGAGGTCGAAGCGTCGGCGGGCACGCCCTCCAGTCTAGGGCCGGGCCGCATCCCTCCCCACCGAGCCGAATCGAGACCCACCGTCGCCGGCCGGCGGATCTCGATACGCCCGCGCAGCGGGCTACTCGATCAGCATGCGATGGGACGAACACCCTGCGGGCGCCTCGCCCCTCATGCTGGTCGAGTAGCCCCGCAGGGGCGTATCGAGACCCACCATCGACGGACGGCGGATCTCGATACGCCCGCGCAGCGGGCTACTCGATCAACAAGAGGCGCCCGCACCACGCGCACCCGAGCCGGTCAGTCGACCGCGAGGACGTCCGCGACGAAGACCAGCGTGGAGTCGGCCGTGATCGGGCTGTTCTGCGGCGGGGTGTCGCCGTAGCCCGCGTCGGGCGGGATGATCGCGATGACCTGCGAGCCGACCGGCTGGCCGATCAGGGCCTTGGCGAAGCCGGGGATGACGCCGCCCTGGCCCTCCGTCGCGAGGAAGGTCGCCGGAGCGCCCTTCTGCCAGCTGGAGTCGAAGATCTCGCCGCTCTCCCAGAGCCAGCCGGTGTAGTGGACGACGACCTGGTCGCCGTCCTCCACGACCGCGCCGTCGCCCTTCTTGAGCTGGGCGATCTCGAGCGTGGTCGGCGCGTCGCCCGCGGGCTTGGCGAGACCGGGGATCCCGTCGGGGTCGAGCGTCACGGCCGGGAAGCCGTTGGGGACGGGCTGCGCCTCGCCGTTCGCACGGGCGAGCGCGGCCTTCTCGATGTCGGCGACGAGCACGAGGGTGTCGTCGGCCGAGATGCCGAGCTGGGCCGACGAGTCGCCGAAGCCGTCCTCGGGAGCGATCGCGATCGCGACGCGCGAGCCCACCTGGGTGCAGAGCAGGCCCTGGTTGAGGCCGACCAGACCGGCGCCGCCGACCGTGAAGGTGGCGGTGCTCGCTCCGTCGTACGGCGAGGCCTCGAGGACCGTGCCGTCGGCGCCGTTGACCAGCGTGTAGTCGATCGTGACGAGCTGGCCCTTCTCGAGCGGGTCGCCCAAGCCCTCGATCAGCGTGCTGACCTGGGTGCCGTCGGCGTTCAGCGGCGTGGGCACCGTGACGTCGGGCTGCTCGCCGAAGTCGCCGGTCGCCTTCACGGCCGACGACGAGGCGCCGGACGAGTAGGGGGTGTCGCAGTCGGCCGTCGGCGAGGACGCGGAGCATCCGCTCAGGGCTGCGACGATGCCGATGCCGGCGATGAGCGCGGTGGTCCTGCGCACGGGTCCTCGTTTCACGAAGTGGGAGTGGTGGGGCCCGAGTGCGAGACGATCGGGACGGCGGCTCGGCCGGGAGGCCGGAAAACCGGGTTCAGCTTAGACGATGCCCTCGTCGTCGCCGGAGTCCTGCGACGCTCCGGCGTCGCCGTCCGCCTCGCCGAAGCCGCGGGCCCGCGAGAGCTCGGCGCTGGTGGCGGACTCCCGCACGCGCTTGCGCAGGCTCTTCGGGCTGACGGCCCGCTCCCCCAGCGCACCGGGGGTCCAGGCCTCGACGTCCTCGTCGCTGAAGTCGGTCTTCGACGGGCGGCGCTTGAGCTCGGGCAGCACGGCGCCCGGCGCGAGACGGCGCGCGGTGATGAGGAAGCCGGTGTGGCCGATCATCCGGTGGTCCGGGCGGACGGCGAGGCCCTCGACGTGCCAGCCGCGCACCATGGTCTCGTTCGAGGCCGGGTTGGTGAAGAGCCCCGAGGCGCGGATCGCCTCCGCGACCCGCGAGAGCTGCGTGACGGTCGCGACGTAGCAGAGCAGGACCCCGCCGGGCGTCAGCGCGTCGGCGGCGACGTCGAGGCACTCCCAGGGCGCGAGCATGTCGAGGACGACGCGGTCGGCCTCACCCGGGGCGACGGCTCCGGGCAGCTCCTCCACCAGGTCGCCCACGGTGACGGTCCAGTTCTCGGGGGTGTAGCCGAGGAAGGTCTCGATGTTCGCGCGGGCGACGTCGGCGAACTCGTCGCGGCGCTCGAAGGAGGAGAGCCGGCCGGTCGGCCCGATGGCGCGCAGCAGCCAGAGCGAGAGCGCCCCGGAGCCGACGCCGGCCTCGACGACGCGGGCGCCGGGGAAGACGTCCGCGAGGGCAAGGATCTGCGCCGCGTCCTTCGGGTAGACGATCGCCGCTCCGCGGGGCATCGACATGACGAAGTCGGCGAGCAGCGGGCGCAGGGCGAGGTGCTCGACGCCGACCGTGTTCACGACGACCGAGCCGTCGGGCAGGCCGATCACGGTGTCGTGCTCGATCCCGCCGCGGTGGGTGTGGAAGACCTTGCCAGGGACGAGCGTGATGGTGTTCATCCGCCCCTTCGGCCCGGTGAGCTGGACGCGGTCGCCCGCGCGGAAGGGTCCGGAATGCTGCAGTGCCTCACCGGTCATCGGCGGGCCTCCGTCTCGGTCGTGAGCGCGCGGCTGCGGTGCTCGGAGGACACCAGCGCGAGGTCCGCGACGGTACGGCCCGCGAGGGTGGGCCAGAGGGCGTAGGGGGCGGCGGGGTCGAGCTCGAGCTGGTGCGGCACGCCGATCGCGGCCGCGCCCGAGGCGACGGCGGAGGCGAGGCCCGCGTGCGAGTCCTCGATGGCGACGCACGCGCGCACCTCGACGCCGAGGGTGCGCGCCGCGAGGAGGTACGCCTCCGGGTGCGGCTTGCTCTGCTCGACCATGTCGCCGCTGACGACGGTGGTGAAGGCAGGGAACGGGAGGCGGTCGACGACGGCGTGCGCCATCCGGCCGATCGACATCGTGACGAGCGCCTGCGGCACTCCGGCCTCGCGGACGGCGGAGAGCAGCTCGAGCGCGCCCGGGCGCCACGGGATGCTCTCGGCGAGCTGCGCGATCACCTCGTCGGTCATCCGGTCGATGATCGCGTCGACGGGCAGGTCGACGCCCTTGCCCTGCAGGATGCGCGCGGAGGCGGGGAGGCCGGAGCCGACCAGGCTCATCGCGTCCTCGTGCGTCCAGACGCCGCCGAACGACGCGACGAGGGCGTGCTCGGACGCCATCCAGTACGGCTCCGTGTCGACGAGGGTGCCGTCCATGTCCCAGAGGACCGCCGCCGGAGCGCCGTCCGGGAGCGGGGGCTGCGGCCGGGACTCGGGCGGGGAGGTGTCGGAAGTCACGAGCGACCATGGTACCGGCAGGCCTCGTCCGGCCGACCGTACGCGGACAGCGGAAAGACGGGGGCCCGGACGGCGGGGCCGGGGCCGGGTCCTATCCTTGACGAACGGGTCCGGCGCACGCAGCGCTCCCCGGACATCGAGCCGAACACGGAGACCTCGCCTATGAACGTGATCAAGGGGAACGTCCTGGTCGTGGCCTTCGAGGGCTGGAACGACGCGGGCGACGCGGCCAGCGGAGCGGTGCGCCTCGTGAAGGACGCCGGCGAGTTCGTGCCTCTCTTCTCCGTCGACGCGGAGCAGTACTACGACTTCCAGTACACCCGCCCGATGCTCTCCATCGGCGAGGACGGCCGACGCAGCCTCTCCTGGCCCGGTACCCAGATCTTCGGCCCGGCCGACACCTCCGTTGATGCGGAGAGCGCCCTCTACGTGATGATCGGCACCGAGCCCTCGCGCAGCTGGAAGAGCTTCGCGGCGGAGGTCGTCGACGCCATGCTCGCGATCGACATCTCGGCCGTGGTCTTCCTCGGCGCGATGCTCGCCGACGTGCCGCACACCCGCCCCATCTCGCTCTTCGCCTCGAGCGAGAACGCCGAGATGCGCGCGCAGTTCGAGCTCGAGCGCTCCACCTACGAGGGGCCGGTCGGCATCCTCAGCGTCATCGGCGAGGCGGCGCAGAAGGTCGGGATCCCGGCGGTGTCGCTGTGGGCCTCGGTCCCGCACTACGTGCACAACGCGCCGTCGCCCAAGGCGATGCTGGCGCTGCTCGAGAAGCTCGAGGAGGTCGTCGGTCTGGCGATCCCCCGCGGCGACCTCGTCGAGGAGGCCGGCGAGTGGGAGCGCGGCATCGACGCCCTCGCGCTCGACGACGAGGAGATGGCGGCCTACATCGCCCAGCTCGAGCAGGCGCGCGACACCGTCGACTCCCCCGAGGCCAGCGGCGAGGCCATCGCCCAGGAGTTCGAGCGCTACCTCCGCCGCCGCGGCGACGGCCGCTCCGGCGAGGAGCCCTGGCGCCCGTAGCGCCGCCGGGCGACGCCCCCTGCATGCTGATCGAGTAGCCCACGCAGTGGGCGTATCGAGATCCACCCGCCTCTGCACACCGGGTCTCGATACGCCCTGCGGGCTACTCGACCAGCATGGTTCCACCCGCGCCGAAAGCGCAGGCAGCCGCCCTGCATGCTGATCGAGTAGGCCGCGCAGCGGCCGTATCGAGATCCGCCGTCGCCCGGACGCCGGGCGCGGGCTCAGCCCAGGCGGACGCCGAGCAGTGCGTCGACCGCGTCGCGCAGCAGAGCAGGGTCGTCGACCCCGGTCGCCGCCGCCTCGTCGAGCACCGCGAGGGCGCCCGGGGTGTCGGCGTCCACCGCGAGCACGCCGCGCAAGCGCGCGAGCACGTCGACGGCCGACGCCGTCCCGCTGCGGGCGAGCGACGCCTCCCACCGCGCGAGGCGCGCCTCGGCGGCGGGCAGGTCCTCGGGCAGCCACTCCCAGTCGGAGCGGTAGTGGTGCGCCAGCAGCGCCAGGCGGATCGCGCGCGGGTCGACTCCCTGCGCCCGCAGCCGCGAGACCAGGACGAGGTTGCCGAGCGACTTGCTCATCTTCTCGCCCTGGTACGCGACCATGCCCGCGTGCGCGTACGCACCGGCGAGCGGACGCCCCGACAGCGACGCCGCGTGCGCCGCGCTGAACTCGTGGTGCGGGAAGACGAGGTCGCTCCCGCCGCCCTGCAGCGTGAACTCGGCGCCGAGGCGGTCGAGCGCGATCACGGAGCACTCGATGTGCCAGCCCGGGCGGCCGCGGCCGACGGCGGCGTCCCACGCGGGCTCGCCGTCGCGCTCGGCGCGCCAGAGCAGCGGATCGAGCGGGTCGCGCTTGCCCGCGCGGTCGGGGTCCCCGCCGCGCTGCGCGAAGAGCTCGGCCATCGTCGCGGCGTCGAGGCGGCTCTCGCTGCCCAGGCGCCAGACGTCGCTCTCGCCCGCGGCGATGTCGTAGTAGAGGTCCGCGCCGTCCTGGGCCGAGGCGTCCGGGGCCGCGACGCGGTAGGCGATGCCGGCGCGCTCGAGGCGGTCGGCCGCCGCCGCGATGGGCTCGATGGTCTCGGTGACGCCGTCGTAGTGGTCGGGCGGCAGGATGCGCAGCGCCGCCATGTCGCCGCGGAAGAGCTCGACCTGCTCCTCGGCGAGGTCGCGCCAGTCCACTCCGTCGCGCGCGGCGCGCTCCAGCAGCGGGTCATCGACGTCGGTGACGTTCTGCGCGTAGAGCACCGCGTAGCCCGCGTCGCGCCAGAGCCGCTGCACCGTGTCGAAGGCGAGGTAGGTCGACGCGTGGCCGAGGTGCGTCGCGTCGTAGGGGGTGATCCCGCAGACGTAGAGACGGGCCGTGCCGTCCTCCGCGGCCAGCTCGACGAGTCCGCCGGTCGCCGTGTCGTGCACGGCGGGCACGGGACCGCGACCGGGCAGAGCCGGGACGGCGGGGGCGCTCCAGGTGCGCATCTACGCGGCGAGGGCGCCCGTGCTCAGCGCGACCATGAGGACGACGCCGAGGACGATGCGGTAGATCACGAACGGCAGGAAGCTGCGGCGCGAGATGTAGCTCATGAAGAAGGCGATCACGACGAAGCCGACCACGAAGGCGACGATCGTCGCGACCAGCGTCTCGAGCCCGCCGACCTGGATCTGGTTGGGCAGGATCTCCGGGTCGCTGATGCTCTTGTACAGCTGGTACAGCCCGCTGCCGAAGACGGCGGGGATCGCGAGGAGGAAGGAGTAGCGCGCGGCGGCCTTGCGCTCGTAGCCCATGAAGAGGCCGGCCGTGATCGTGCCGCCGGAGCGCGAGACGCCGGGGACGAGGGCGAGCGCCTGCGCGCCTCCGAAGATCAGGCCGTCCCGGACGTTCAGGTCGCGCAGGCGGCGCTTCTTCGCGCCCACCGCGTCGGCCACGCCGAGCAGGATGCCGAAGACGATGAGGGTGGTCGCGACGACCCAGAGCGAGCGGAGCGTGGTCTCGATCTGATCCTGGAAGAGCAGGCCGAGCACGATGATCGGGAGGCTGCCGACGATGATCAGCCAGCCCATGCGGGCGTTCGCGTCGGTGCGCGGCACCTTGCCGACCAGGGAGCGGCACCAGTTCGACACGATCTTCACGATGTCGCGCCAGAAGTAGATGATGACCGCGGTCTCGGTGCCGAGCTGCGTGATGGCGGTGAACGCCGCTCCGGTGTCCTTGCCGTCCAGTCCGGGGAGCAGCTCGCTCACGATCCGGAGGTGGGCGCTGGAGGAGATGGGGAGGAATTCCGTCAGACCCTGGACGAGTCCCAGGATCAGCGCTTCGAGCAGGCCCATGCGTCACTTTCGAGGAGGGCTGGGGCGTCATCGGCCAGCAGGCGGTCGGTGGTGGTCGTGGATCTGACCATCAGGATCGCAGGAGGAGATCGGTCAGGACCTTCCTGCCAAACACTAGTGCGTCGAGCGGAACCCGCTCATCGACCCCGTGGAACAGCGCCGGGAAGTCGAGCGAGCCCGGCAGCTGCAGCGGCGCGAATCCGTAGCCGGTGATCCCGATCGTCGAGAGGGCCTTGTTGTCGGTACCCCCGGACAGGAGGTACGGCAGCACCTCGGCCTCGGGGTCGAAGCGGCGGAGCGAGGCCGCCATGCTCTCCACGAGCGGCCCGGCGAAGGGCACCTCGAGTCCGATGTCGCGGTGCTGCACCAGGATCTCGACGTGCTCGCCCGCGAGGACCTTCAGCCGCTCGAGCACGGCGTCCTCCTCGCCGGGGAGCACGCGGACGTCGATGGTCGCCTCCGCCGTGTCGGGGATGACGTTGGCCTTGTAGCCGGCCGAGAGCATCGAGGGGTTCGCCGTGGTGCGCAGCGTCGCGGCGATGAAGCGCGAGGCGGTGCCGGTGGCGAGCGCGAGCTCCTCCGGGGTGCTGCGCTGCGGGTCGTGGCCGAGGATGCGGGCGACTTCGCCGAGCAGCTCGCGCGTGGTGTCGGTCAGGCGGGTGGGCCACTCCTCGCTGCCGATGCGCGCGATGGCCTGGGCGAGGCGGGTGACGGCGTTCTCGCCGTTGATCTGCGAGCCGTGCCCGGCCGTTCCGCGGGCGCGCAGGGTGAGCCAGAGCAGCGCCTTCTCGCCGGTCTGCACGAGGTAGGCGCGCTTGCCGCCGAGCTCGATCGAGTAGCCGCCGACCTCGCTGATCGCCTCGGTCGCGCCGTCGAACAGCTCGGGCCGGGTCTTGACGAGGTGGCCGGAGCCGCGCACGCCGCCGGCCTCCTCGTCGGCGAAGAAGGCGACGACGAGGTCGCGCGAGGGCTTCCGGCCGCTGCCGAGGATGTCGCCGAGGGAGGCGAGGATCATCGCGTCCATGTTCTTCATGTCGACCGCGCCGCGGCCCCAGAGCATGCCGTCCTTGATCACGCCGCCGAAGGGGTCGACGCTCCAGTTGTCCGCGATCGCGGGGACGACGTCGAGGTGCCCGTGCACGACGAGGGCGCCGCGCTCGCGGTCCTCCCCCGCGACCCGGGCGACGACGCTGGTGCGGCCCGGGTCGGAGTCGATCAGCTCGGGCTCGAGGCCGAGGTCGCGCAGCCGGGCGGCGACGTACTCGGCCGCCTCGCGCTCGGGCTCGGCCTTCCCGTCGCCGTAGTTGCTGGTGTCGAAGCGGATGAGGTCCCGCGCGATGATCGCGGTCTCGTCGAGATCCGACTCGGAGGGGGCGGCGGCGCTGTCGGAGGACGTCATGCCCCCACGCTAGCGGGCGGGCTCGCGGCACCCCTCGCGGCATCCCTCCGGGCACCCCTCCCGGGCGGTGTCATCCAGGGCTCTCGAACCGTGCTAATGTCTTCTTCGGCCGCGGAAACGCAGGCCGGAAGAAACACCCGTCCGGGTGGCGGAAATGGCAGACGCGCTAGCTTGAGGTGCTAGTGCCCGTATAGGGCGTGGGGGTTCAAGTCCCCCCTCGGACACCGGCAGAACCCCTCGATCTCATGGAGATCGGGGGGTTCTTCTCGTTGCTGCGGCGTCTCGTCGGGCTGTCGCGGCGAGGATGCGGTCAGAGGTCGAGAAGACCGTGAGCGGTGCTCCAGACGGTGTCGCTCGTCCGGTAGTCCAGGTCGGTGTCGACCAGCCTCTCCAGCAGGAGCTCCGGGTCGATGAGACGGTGTCGGACGAGCGCGGAGACGAAGGACCGGTCCTTGTCTCGGTTCGCGACGAGCTTCGCCACGCACAGGTCGTGCGGATCGAGGCACCACCCGATCCGTCCAAGGGTGTTGTCGTTCTGCACTCGCCGGAGACGGTCCTCCCACCCGTGGGGAAGAACCGCCGTCTTCCGGCCGACGCCGTCCAGGTGGAACCCGTGCGCAGCGTCGAACGACGAGAGCTCGCCGGCGACTCCGCTGAGTCTCGTCGCCAGCGCCTCGCTGTCCGTGTCGTTCAGCGGAAGAACGTCGAGCTCGTTCGACGCCGTCGCCTCGGCAGGCAGCTCCGACTCACTCCACGTGCCCAGCACCGACTGGGAGCCGATGATGATCACTTCGTCCGCCTGGATGATCTCGGTCGCGGCGCGGATCCCGTGCTCCAGCTCGTCCCTGTTCACGCGCTCGCCTCGAGCAGCGCCGATCGCTCCTCGTCGGGGATCAGTCCGGCGAGCGGCGAGACCGAGCGCAGGTCGTGAGCGTGCTCCGTCTCCGCGAGCAGGGCCTCGATCTGCGTGGAGAGCGGACTGCGGAGCAGTTCCGCCCACTCGTCCAGCCACTGGTGCGCATCCCCTCGGACCTTTCCTCGCAGCTGCTCGAGCCGCGCTTCCGCCCGAGGACGGAAGTCCGGAGAGCGGTCGAGGAGCTCCAGCGCGGCGCGGTGGAGCTGGACGGAGCGAGTGGTCTCGCGACGCAGTGACCGATCACGCTCGCGACGATCCGCCTCGACCTCGGCCATGACCGCCGCGTGGGAGGGGAGGGCGCGCCTCAGGAGACGACGCGCGGCGAGCGCCGTCGTCCGGTCGGTCCGTCGCGCGAGCGCGGCGATGCTCAGCCCGATCGGCACCGATCCCTCGCTGACGAACGGCCACCGCTCATCGGGGACGTGATGCAGGATCACGGAAGTCGATGACGGGCCGGCTGCGGCGACCTCCTCTCGGAGCTGAGCCTTCAGCCGGGTGGAGACGAGCAGCTCGAGGCGGCTGACGTCGCGCGGGCCCGCTCGGGGGTCCGATGCTCCGACGGGGAGCAGCTCCCGCTCTCCCCGCAGCTGGTCGACGAGTTCCGTGGGAAGGTCCAGGGACTCCGGCGGCAGAAGCTCCGCGGTCCACGAGCGCGTCACCGCCACGGGATCCTCCGCGCTCTCGAGTCGCTGGATCATCCGGGTGATGCGACTCCGCTCGGACCTCGTCAGGGCCGGGTCCACAGCGCCCGAGAGCGCGGCGACGAGTCCCCACGCCATCCGGTCGCCGAGCGGACGAGAGACTCGCGGCGAGGGGACGTCCTGATCACCCCTGATGACATGCACGCCTCCGACCTTCTCCGCCCGGATGCGCCCTTCGGCGATGAGCTGACGGATGCGCGCCGTACTCACGCCGCGCTCTCGCGCGACATCGGCGACGGACTTCAGCTCCTGCAGGGTCATGGCAGGAAGTCTATCGGAGACGCAAGGGAAGTGCGCCGCTCAGCGGCGGTCGAGCTCTCCCGATGTCGCGGTCGTTCCGCGCAGCTGCAGAGCGGTGGTGTGCTCGACGATCCGACGCGCGCACTCCACAGCCGAGGTCTGGCCGGAGTCGACCTCGAGGTCGTAGGTGACGCCGCGATGGACGGACTCCGCCTGGTGTGCAGCCATCCCTGTGGAGCGGTCGCCACGGTCTCGCTCCCGCGCGGTCGCGACCTCGGGGGCGCAGCGGACGCCCACCCAGACGACGTCGAGTCCGCGGAGGTGGCCGCGCAGTCTCTCCTGCGACTCCGACGCCTGCAGGAACACGTCGTCGAAGACGATCCGTGCGCCGGCGCGAGCCGTCGCGACGACACCTGCCATCCAGGCCGACTCGAGTCGACGGAAGGCGTCGCCGAGCTCCACTACGCCGTCGTCTCCGTAGGAGACGCCCTCCCCGCCTCCGTCGAGGTCGGGCGGCAGCGCGTCCACCAGGGTGTCGATCGAGATGCTCAACCACGGATCGGGCAGGAGCGCCTGAAGACTCCGGGCGATCGTCGTCTTGCCCGAGCTCGATCCGCCGTTCAGGACGATGACGTCCGGAGTCACGAGCCGCTTCCGACGGGAGAAGAGGGAGAGCTCCTCGGAGAGAGCATGCGGCGTCCGATCATCCGGGCAGCCTAGGCCGTCTGCTGCGGAGCGTCGCACTCCTGTCGGAGTCGCCGCTCCCTTGTCGAGAACGAAGCGCGCTCCTTGACGGTCGGCCGCGTCGCTCCTAGGCTCTCGCCGAGTGAGAAACCTAATGAAACAGTTTCTTAGACCGTGATCACGGCTTCCCCATCACCGGTGTTGCGCCGGATGACCTCGAGCGAACGGACCCGCCATGACGATCACCTCCTTCACCGCCGACTGGGTCGTCCGGGCGCCGCGGGGGCCGTTCGCCGCCGTGCAGGGCGGAGCCGACGACTCCATCGCGGTGACGCTGCCGCACGACGCGCTGCGTGACGCCGAGCGCTCGCCGGAGGCGGTGTCGAGGGGCGGCGCCGCCTACTACCCGTCGGGCGCCTTCAGCTACGTCAAGACCTTCGAGGTGCCGACGGAGTGGGCCGGCCGGGTCGTGCGCCTCGAGGTGCAGGGCGCGTACCGGCACGCGATGGTCTTCCTCAACGACGAGTTCGCGGGGAACCGCGCCGACGGCTTCGCGCGCTTCTTCGTCGAGCTGACCCCGTTCCTCCGCTTCGGCGAGGCGAACACGCTGCGGATCGAGGTGCGCTCGGGGCAGGACTCGCGCTGGTACGCGGGGGCGGGGCTGCACCGGCCGGTGCTGCTGCACGTCGACGAGCCGGTCCACATCGAGCCGGACGGCGTGCGGATCACGACCGTGCGCGTGGAGGAGGACCAGGCCGTCGTCGAGGTCGCGACCAGCATCGTCAACCGCGGGCTCACGACCTCGACGCTCACCGTGTCGACCGAGTTCGCGGATCCGTCCGGGGAGGTCGTCGAGAGCGCGACGACGCCCGTCACCGTCGCCCCCGGCCGCACCGCGCTCGTGCGCCAGCGGCTCTACGTGCAGGACCCGGCGCTCTGGAGCGTCGACTCCCCCGCCCTGCACACCGCCCGCACGAGCATCGGGATCGGCGACGACGTCGTCACCGTGCACGGCATCCGCACCGTCACCGTCGACCCGCGGAAGGGCCTGCGAATCAACGGCGAGCCCGTGCTGCTGCGCGGCGCCTGCATCCACAGCGACAACGGCGTCCTCGGCGCCGCCTCGATCGCCCGGGCGGAGGAGCGCCGCATCCGGCTGCTCAAGGACGCCGGCTTCAACGCGATCCGCATGGCGCACAACCCCGCCTCGCCGTCGATGCTCGACGCCTGCGACCGCCTCGGCATGCTGGTGATGGACGAGGCCTTCGACATGTGGGTGCGAGGCAAGACCCACCACGACCACTCGCTCGACTTCGCGCAGTGGTGGCGGGCCGACCTCGAGTCGATGGTCGCGAAGGACTTCAACCACCCCAGCGTGATCCTCTACTCGATCGGCAACGAGATCGTCGAGGTCGGCACCCCGCACGGGGCCGTCCTGGCGCGCGATCTCGCCGAGCACGTGCGCGCGCTCGACCCGACGCGGCCGGTCACGAACGGCGTGAATCCGACCCTGGCGGTGCTCGACGAGCTGGACAGCATCCTGGCGTCGGAGCAGGGGCTGAACGAGCTGATGGGCGAGGCCGGCGCGGGGATGATGGCGGCGATCGGCTCCTCCGACGCCGTCACCCGCCGCACCGCGGAGTCGAGCGCGGCGCTCGACGTCCTCGGGCTGAACTACGCCGACGGCCGCTACGCGAGCGACGCCGAGCTGTTCCCGCAGCGCGTGATCGTGGGGTCCGAGACGTTCCCCTCGCAGATCGGCGAGCTCTGGCCGAAGGTGCTGGCGAACCCGAACGTCGTCGGCGACTTCACCTGGACCGGCTGGGACTACCTCGGCGAGGTCGGCATCGGCGCCACCTCCTACGCGGAGGACCCGGCGGCGAACGGCGCGCTGGAGCGGGAGTACCCGTACCTGACGGCGTGGTGCGGCGACCTCGACATCACCGGGCGGCGACGGCCCGCCTCCTACTACCGCGAGATCGTCTTCGGGCTGCGCTCGGAGCCGGCGATCGCGGTCGTCCGGCCGGAGCGGCACGGGCAAGCGGTGACGATGCAGTCGCCGTGGGCCTGGAGCGACTCGGTCGACTCGTGGACCTGGCCCGGCTTCGAGGGCTCCCCCGTCACCGTCGAGGTGGCGGCGGAGGCGGACGAGGTGGCGCTGCTGCTCGACGGCGTCGAGGTCGGGCGTGCGGCGGTCGGGGTCGTGCGGCCGATGCTGGCGTCGATCGAGACGGTGTACCGGCCGGGCGAGCTGACGGCGGTCGCGTACCGGGCGGGGAGGGAGACGGGACGGAGCTCGCTCGTGTCGGCGTCCGGACCCGTGGTCCTGACTGCATCGGCGGATCGGACGGAGCTTCGTGCGGACGACACCGACCTCGCGTACGTGGCGATCGAGCTGCGGGATGCCGCGGGCGTGCTGATCACCGGGGCGGACCGGGTCGTCTCGGTCGCCGTCGAGGGCGCGGGCGTGCTCGCGGGTTTCGGCAGCGGCGCGCCGGCCACGACCGAGCGCTTCGACGCCGTCGCGCGCACCACCTTCGACGGCCGCGCCCTCGCCGTCGTGCGGCCGACCGGCGCCGGTGCGATCACCGTGCTCGTCTCCGCCGACGGCCTCGACGACGTGCGGCTCGCCCTCTCCGCCGTCTAGACGCCGGGTCTCGATACGCCCCTGCGAGGCTGCTCGACCAGCACGAGTCGCGCTCGCAGCAGAGCGGGCGACCTTCATGTCGATCGAGTAGCCCGCGCAGCGGGCGTATCGAGATCCACCGCCGCCGATCGAGCAGCCCGCGCCCCATGCTGGTGGAGCGGCTCGCGCAGCAGGTCCCCTCTTCATGCTGATCGAGTAGCCCGCGCAGCGGGCGTATCGAGATCCACCAGCGCCGATCGAGCAGCCTGCAGACCATACGCCCGGCGCCGGCCGCTCTCGATCCGCCTCTTCGGGACTGCTCGACCAGCACATCCGCAAGAAGGCGACTGCAGCAGACAAGCTAAGGTTGACTGATCCGTCAACCGAGGAGGTCCTGATGACCGCAGCCCGGCTGCTGCGCTCCGCCCGCTGGGGAGCGCGGCTGTCCCAGCGCGAGCTCTCCGCATCCTCCGACGTCGCCGAGGCCACGCTCTCTCGGATCGAGAACGACAGGCGGCAGCCGTCGGTCGATCTGCTCGAGCGGCTGCTCTCTCGCACGCAGCACTCGATCGTGCTCGTGCCGACCGTCCGGAAGGACGCAGCGACGATCGGGGCGATCATCTCCGAGGCTCTGGACGCCGATGACATCAGGACCGCCTACCGCCAGCTCATCCAGCTCGCCGACAATCTCGCCGACGTGCACGGCGCGCTCCGGGTCGGTCTGACCCTCGCCGAGCCCCCGCCCTTCGCCGACCCGGGCTGGGGAGCGGCGCTCGCCGCCATCGGCGCGCACCGACTCGACGAGGAAGGCCTC
Organism: Rathayibacter sp. VKM Ac-2856; assembly: GCF_013205055.1. Classification (GTDB taxonomy): domain Bacteria; phylum Actinomycetota; class Actinomycetes; order Actinomycetales; family Microbacteriaceae; genus Rathayibacter. Next base: position 351,491 of record NZ_JABMLF010000006.1, on the reverse strand, counting down.
CCCCACGCCGAGTGGATCGACGACCCGTCGCGTTTCCTCGCAGCACCGTGGCAGCCGCCGACGGGCGGAGTCCGGACGCGGGTGGACCTGGCGCGTGTGTCACAGGAGTTCGCCCGGCGCAACGTCCTCATCGAGGCCGAGACGCTGGTGAGCGCCTGATGGACCAGTTGAGCCGCGAGGACATCATCGACGGACTCTCGGAGGTCGTCGCGATCCTGGCCCGATCGCGGCAGCCCGCCGGGATCCGGATCGTCGGCGGTGCGGCGATCGCGTTCTGGTTCGGTGACCGTCGGCTCACCGACGACGTCGATGCGCGCCTGACTCCTGCCGAGGACGTGCTGGCAGCCTCCGAGACGGTCGGCGCGAGGCGCGGTTGGCCCACCCGCTGGCTGAACCCGGACGCGTCGATCTTCTTCCCCGACTACGGCGAGACGGTCGAATGGACCGTGATCCACTCAGCCGACGACGTCGTCGTCGAGATCGCCTCCACTCGCGCGCTCCTCGCGATGAAGCTCCGAGCGAGCCGCCCTGGACGCGATGACGACGACATCGCTCGGCTCCTCGCCCTCATGCGATCGACTCGATCGAGGAGGCGGAGGAGCTGCACCGGGCCTTCTACCCGGCGGACGAGCTGACCGATCGAGCACTCCTCCTGCTCGAGGACATCCTTCGCGCCGAGACCCCGGCGCCGGATCTGCTGACGCTGCCCTCCCTGAACCGCGGGAAGGGCACCGGCGAGACACCGGGACGGCCGATCCCTCGAGCGTCCTCTCGCTGACCGTCATCGAAGCTCGCGCGCGGCGGAGCGAGCGTCCCCGCTTCCCTGCCGATCGAGCAGCCCGCAGAGCGGGCGTATCGAGATCCCCTCCCATCGGTGCGACCCTGCGGGGCTACTCGACCAGCACGGCGTGGGGCTGCTCGACCGGCATGCCGCCTCAGGCGGCGACAACTCCCGCGGGGGACCAGCCGAGGGCCGGGGCGATCGACTCGGCGACGGTCTGCAGCAGGCGGGCGTTGTACTCGACGCCCAACTGGTTGGGGACGGTGAGCAGGAGCGTGTCCGCCTCCTGGACGGCGACGTCGGCGGCGAGCTCCTCGGCGAGGCGGTCGGGCTCGCCGGTGTAGCTGCGGCCGAAGCGGGCGCGGACGCCCTCGAGCGAGGCGACCTGGTCGCGCTCGCCGCGGCCGCCGAAGTAGAGGCGGTCGAGGTCGGTCGTGATCGGGAGGACGCTGCGCGAGACGGAGACGCGCGGCGAGCGCTCCCAGCCGGCCTCCTCCCAGGCCGCGCGGTACTCGCGGATCTGGCGCGCCTGCAGCTCGTCGAAGGGGATGCCCTCCTCCTCGAGCAGGAGTGTGGAGGACTGCAGGTTCATGCCCTGCTCCGCCGCCCAGCGCGCCGTCGCGAAGCTGCCGGCACCCCACCAGATGCGGTCCTCGAGCCCGGGCGAGCGGGGCTCGATCGCGAGCGGGCTCGACATCCCGGTGCGCGCCGGATCGGTCTCGGCCACGGCGGCGCCGGAGAGCGCCTCGCGGAAGAGCTGCACCTTGCGGCGCGCGAGGTCCGCGTCGGTCGTCCCCTCCGCGGGGACGTAGCCGAACGCCTCCGAGCCGCGGAGCGCCGTCTCGGGCGATCCCCGGCTCACACCGAGCTCGAGTCGGCCGCCGGAGATGAGATCGGTCGCCGCCGCCTCCTCCGCCATGTAGAGGGGGTTCTCGTAGCGCATGTCGATGACGCCGGTGCCGATCTCGATGCGGCGCGTGCGCGCGGCGATCGCGGCGAGCAGCGGGAACGGCGAGGCCAGCTGCGGCGCGAAGTGGTGGACGCGGACGTAGGCGCCGTCGATCCCGATCTCCTCGGCGGCCTCCGCGAGCTCGATGGTCTGCAGCAGGACGTCGCGGGCGGTGTGCGTCAGCGACCCCTCGACGGACTGGTAGTGGCCGAAGGAGAGGAAGCCGATGCGCGAGACCATGCCTGCTCCAGCGTCGGACGCGCCCGCGCTATTCCCGGCGTCGAGCGGCCGGGGTCACGAGCGTCCGGCTCAGCTCGCCTCGAAGTCGGCGGAGACGGAGGCCGACACCTCGATGTCCTCCGGCTTCAGCGCGAGCTCCTCCTGGCCCTTGAAGGCCATGGCGCGGCTCATCACGGCCGAGCCGCCCTCGATCCGGGTGTGCGGGCGGAGCCCCGGCTCGAACAGGGTGAGCACGCGCGGCTCGTCCAGCCCGAGAGCGGAGGCGTAGGCGGCGGCGCGCTCCCGCGCATCCCGGACCGCGGCGACCCGCACCTCGCGCTCGGCGCTCGCGCGGCGGGCGGCGGTGACGTCCCAGTCGACTCCGGCGACGACGATGCCGGGGACCTCTGAGACGGAGGCGACCCAGCGGCCGAGGGCGTCGAAGTCGCGGTACTTCACCCGCACGCTCGCCGCAGCGACGTGGAACGGCTCGGAGACGTCGGAGTCCTTGAGGTAGCGGTGCACGGTCGAGACGGACACCTGGTCGGCCGACCACCAGGTCGCCGCACCCGAGGCCTGCTCGGCGCGGGCCTCCTCGCGCACCCGGGCGTGCAGGGCGGTGACCTCGGCGAGCGCCTGGGAGCGCGAGCGCGATTCGCGGCGGATCTCGAGGCGGACGGTGCCCCGCTCGGCGGGGTGGAAGTGCTGGGCGATCCCGGCGACGGTGATGGTGACCATGGCCTCATCGTGCCGCATCGGGCTGCGTCAGAGGTGCAGGCCCAGGGCGCCGCGGAGGCGGTCGGCGAGCGCGTGCTCGATCGCGAGGTTGCTGAGGAGCTGGTCGCGGAGCGAGCCGCGGGCGGGCGGGACGACGGCGCCGGTGCGCGGGTCGAGGAAGCCGCGGAGGTCGCGCTCGCACTCGGCGATCGTCGCCTCGATCAGCTCGAGGCGGCGGGCGAGCCGGTCCGACTGGTAGTGCTCGCGCGAGATGGGTCCGTCGAACGGGTGGCGGGTTGCGGGGCTCGTGAGGGTCGCGGTGGCGATTGCTGCTGCAGTCATGCTGGTCCGATCCGTCGGGGCGCGGAGGGGGCGCCGTTCCTGTGCAGACAGGAGAGCACGAGAGACGGCCGCGGGCACGATCGGTGACACGATGCGCGCAGTCGTGGCACGAATCGTGTCGCCGCGTGGCGGGATTCGCATTCTGTGGCGCGATTCGTCCATCGATGCGCGCGAACCGACGACGGCGGCGTCAGTCGCGGAAGACGACCAGCTGCTCGTTCCCGACGATCGCCAGGGTGCGGACGAGCCGGGTGTAGCGCTCGACGAGCTCCTCGACCGCCGCGCCCTGGCCGACCAGCGCGCCGATGCTCTCGGCGGGGAAGAGCGAGACGATCTCCATCGCCGCCGCCCTGCCGTGCTCGAAGGAGAGGGCGCGCGCGTACTCCAGGGCGCGTGTCAGCTGCGGGCGCTCCCCCTCGGCGGCGATCGCCGTGGGATCGGCGTCGGCGGCGTGCGCGAGGACGGCGACGAACACCCGCGCGATCTCGTCGACCCGCAGGGCCCGGACCAGGGTGAGCAGACGCGAGGACACCCGCGACACTCCGCGCGCCAGCAGCTCGCCGCTGAGGGCGCGGACCTCGATCACGTCGCCGCCGACGAAGTCGCCGGAGACGCGCTTGATGCCGGAGGCGAACAGGCTCGAGCCGGAGGCGATGCTCCGCTCGGCCTCGAGGTTGATCTCGATGCGGCCGCGGGAGGTCGCGACGCCCGAGATCCAGCGCTGCTCCACCGCGGGGTGCGCGTGCACGGCGCGGACGAGGGTGCCGGGCCCGGGGCCGTCGATGGCGCCGAGGATGACGTCGGGAGTGCGGGCGCCGGCGATGCGGGTCGAGACGCCGTTGTGCGCGGCGAGCTCGGCGGCCTTGAGCTTCGAGCGGATGCCGCCGCGGCCCGTCCCGCCCTTCTGCACGCCGATGCCGCGCAGCTCGGTGATCCCGAGCTCGTCGAGGTGCACGCCCTCCGCGATGCTGCCGGCGAAGACGCCGGGGACGTCGGTGAGCAGCAGGAGCAGGTCCGCCCCGAGGAGCATCGCGAGCCCGCCGGCGACGCCGTCGTTGTCGGAGCCGGCGGAGTCGATGGTGTCGTTGCCGTTGACGATCGGCACGACGCCCGCGTCGAGGGCGTGCCGGATCGCCTCCGCGACGTGCGCCATCTGCCGCGGCGACGCGAGGTCGGACTCGCCGATCAGGATCTGAGCGACGAGCGAGCCCGAGAGCTCGGCCACCGAGCGGTAGAAGCCCATCAGCACGGTCTGGCCGACGGCGGCCGCGAGGCGCGGGCTGATCGGGGCGTCCTGCACGCGGGCGAAGAGCGCCCGGCCGGAGGAGACGGCACCGGAGGAGACGAGGACGACGTCCCAGCCGAGCGCCCGGGCGCCGAACGCGCTCTCGAGGGCGCTGGCGAGGAGCACGGGGTCCGGTCCGGACTGCTTGGTCACCGAGCTCGAGCCCATCTTGACGACGAGGGTCCGCCGCCGCGCCGGGAGGGAGGAGGGGTTCTCGGCGGCGGCTTCGGGCAGGGCGTCGGACATGGCTCCCATGGTAGGGGCGCTCTCGCGACGGGCTCGCCCTATTTCCCTAGTGCTGGTCGGTTTTCGGCGTATCCTTCTCGCGGAGCCGACGAGGGCTCCCCCGTTCGAAGGACGCCCCCATGACACCGACGTCATCACCCGTCGGCGAGCCGCTCGACCAGCAGGTCGACCGCCGCTACCTCGATCCCCTGCGCCCGGTGGGCGAGCGGGTCGAGATCCTCCTCGGTCAGATGACGCTCGAGGAGAAGGCGGGCCTCTTCTTCCAGACGATGGTCGTGATGGGCGAGGGCGGCGCTCTGGCCGAGGACGGCGCGTTCGGGCTGCCCTCCACCGCGACGATGGTCCTCGAGAAGCGGATGACGCACTTCAATCTGCTCGGTGGCGGGACGGCGACCGCGCGCGAGCTCGCCGAGTGGCACAACCGGGTCCAGGAGCTGGCGTCCTCGAGCCGCCTCGGGATCCCCGTGACGCTGTCCACCGATCCGCGCCACTCCTTCACCGACAACCCCGGCACGGGGGCGCAGGCGGAGGCGTTCTCGCAGTGGCCGGAGCCGCTCGGCCTCGCGGCGATCGGCGACGAGGACCTGGTCGAGCGCTTCGGCGACATCGCGCGCCAGGAGTACCTGGCCGTGGGCCTGCGCGTCGCCCTGCACCCGCAGATCGATCTGGCGACCGAGTCGCGCTGGGCGCGCCAGGTGGGCACCTTCGGCGAGGACGCCGAGCTCACCGGCCGGCTCGGGGCCGCCTACATCCGCGGATTCCAGGGCGCGGAGCTCGGCGCCCGCTCCGTCGCGACGATGACCAAGCACTTCCCCGGCGGCGGTCCGCAGAAGGACGGTGAGGACCCGCACTTCCCCTACGGCCGCGAGCAGGTCTACCCGGGCGACAACGCCGAGTACCACCTGCGGCCCTTCGTGCAGGCGTTCGAGGCGGGCACGAGCCAGATCATGCCGTACTACGGGATGCCGGTCGGGACCGAGCACGAGGAGGTCGGCTTCGGCTTCAACCGCTCGGTGATCACGGGGCTGCTGCGCGAGCGGTTCGGCTTCGACGGGATCGTCTGCACCGACTGGGGGCTGCTCTCGGACTCGGACATCATGGGCGACCACCACGTGGCGCGCGCCTGGGGTGTGGAGCACCTGACGGTGCCCGAGCGGATGGCGAAGGCGCTAGAGGCGGGCGTCGACCAGTTCGGCGGCGAGTCGATCCCGGAGACGCTGGTCGCCCTCGTCGAGGACGGGACGATCGCCGAGGAGCGGCTCGACGTGTCCGCGCGGCGGCTGCTGCGGGAGAAGTTCGTGCTCGGCCTGTTCAACGAGCGCGCCGTCGATCCGATGGCGGCGGAGGCCGTGGTCGGCTCGGCGGAGTTCCGCGCGGCGGGCGAGGCGGCCCAGCGCGCGGCGATCACGGTGCTCGCCCACGACGGCGTCCTGCCCGCGCGGCGCGGGATCCGGCTCTACGTCGAGGGGATCGATCCGGCGGTGGCCGCGGAGCACGGCGTCGTCGTCGGCACGCCGGCGGAGGCGGAGCTCGCGGTGATCCGGCTGCAGGCGCCCTTCGAGCAGCGCGCGACGGCGTTCGAGAACGTGTTCCACGCCGGCTCGCTCGACTTCCCGGCGGAGGTCGTCGAGCACGTGCGGGCGGTGGCGGCGCAGGTGCCGACGGTCGTCGACGTCTTCCTGGACCGCCCGGCGGTCCTCACTCCGCTGGTCGATTCGACGGCGGCGCTGCTGGGCGACTTCGGCGCGTCGGGGGCGGCGGTGCTCGACGTGGTGTTCGGAGTGTCGGAGGCCCGTGGAACACTGCCGATGGACCTTCCGCGGTCGATGGCCGCGGCGGCGGCACGGCGGCCGGACGTGCCGTTCGACACCGAGGACCCGCTGTTCCGCTTCGGTCACGGGCTGCGCGTGCCGGGCTCCGCGGAGGGGTAGGGCCGGGGCTCCGGGCTCCTCCACAGGGAGGTGATCCGGGGCCCTCTCCCCCGGTCCGGCACCCGGCGCGGCGGATGTCGGTGGCGATTGACATACTCGAACACATGTTCGAACATGGGCAGATGAGCCCCCCTTCCCCGCACCCCTCCGCAGGGGTCGCCGACACCGCGGAACCGCTGCTGCGGCAGCTCGCGTCGGTGAAGGAGCTGCAGTCGCGGATCCGCGACATGCAGGCGACGACGCTCGAGACGAAGAGCCTGGCCACGCTGCCGGCCTTCGCCTCGGTGCTGCCCGGCGGCTCGCTCAAGCAGGGCGCCGCCTACTCGGTCGAGGGCTCGATGAGCCTCGCGATGGGGCTGCTGGCCGGGCCGTCCTCCGAGGGCTCCTGGTGCGGGGTCGTCGGGGTGCCCGAGTTCGGCGCCGAGGCGGCGGCCGGCCTCGGGATCGACCTCGAGCGGCTCGTGCTCGTGCCCTCCCCCGCCGAGCACTGGCTCACCGTCACCGCCGCCCTGGTCGACGTCCTCACCGTCGTGCTGACCCGGCCGCCCGCCTCGGTCTCCTCGGCCGACGTCTCCCGTCTGGGCGCTCGGCTGCGGCAGCGCGGAGCGGCGCTCGTCGTCCTCGGCGAGTGGCCACAGGCCGAGGCGCGCCTGAGCATCCGCAGCAGCCGATGGGAGGGGCTCGGCGCCGGGCACGGCTACCTGCGCACCCGCGAGGCCCTCGTCGACGTCGTCGGCCGCGCGGGGACGCGGGTGCGCACCGTGCGGATGAGCATGCCCGGCACCGGGCGACCCTTCGGCGTGCTCGGCGAGCACGCACGTCCGGCCGAGCGGTCGCGGAGCGAGCGCCTCCTGCACGAGCGGGCGGTGTGAGGTGAGCCGCTCCGCAGGCGCTCTCGAGCTGCGCCGCACGATCCTCGTCTGGTGCCCGGACTGGCCGCTGCTCGCCGCCGCGGCCGACGCCGCGCTCGAGGCCGGGACGCCCCTCGCGCTCACCGAGAGGAGCCGGGTGTTCGCCTGCTCCCCCGAGGCGCGGGCCGAGGGCGTCCGCCGCGGGATGCGGATCCGCGAGGCGCAGTCGCGCTGCACCGGGCTGGCCGTGCTCCCCTACGACCCCGTGCTCGATCACCGCGCCTTCGAGCCGCTGGTCCAGGCGCTGGAGGAGATCACCCCGGGCGTGCAGCTGATCCGTCCCGGGCTCTGCGCGATCCGCGCCCGCGGGCCGCGCCGCTACTACGGCAGCGAGCAGTCGGCCGCCGAGGCGGTGCTGCGCCGGCTCACCGAGCTGGGCGTGCCCCGGGCGCGCGCCGGGATCGCCGACGGACTCTTCGCCTCCGAGCTCGCCGCCAAGCACTCCGGCACCGCGGTGTCGATCGTGCCGGCCGGCGAGAGCGCCGCCTTCCTGGCCCCGCTCCCGCTGGACGCGCTCGAGACCGAGGCCGTCGGCGCGCACACCCGGACGACCGGCAAGGGCGAGGACCTGATCGCGCTGCTGCGCCGGCTGGGCGTGCGGACGCTCGGCGCCTTCGCCCAGCTGCCCCGCGACGACGTCTCGGCCCGCTTCGGCCCGGACGGAGCGCGCGCGCACGTGCTCGCCTCGGGTGCCGAGACCGAGACGGTCGTCCCGCGGCTCCCGCCCGAGCGGCTCGACCGGGTGCTCGAGTTCGAGCCGCCGCTGGACCGGATCGACCAGGCCGCCTTCGCCTTCCGCGTCCCGGCGGAGGAGTTCGTCGCCGGGCTCACCCGGGCGCAGCTGGTGGCGACCGCGATCCGGATCGAGGTCGTCAGCGACCGCGGCGAGGTGTCCTCCCGCAGCTGGCTGCACCCGCGCTGGTTCACCCCCGGCGACGTCGTCGACCGCGTCCGCTGGCAGCTCCAGGGCAACGGGTCGATCGACGCCGGTCTGGGCTCTCCGATCGCCCGGCTGTCGGTCGAGCCCGAGGCGGTCGACGCGATCGGCAACCACGAGCAGGGCCTGTGGGGCACGGCTCCGGAGGAGCGGGTGCACCACGGTCTGAGCCGCGTGCAGAGCATGCTCGGGCACGAGGCGGTCGTCACGGCGTCGGTGGGCGGCGGCCGCTCGCTGCGCGACCGCCAGCACTTGATCCCCTGGGGGGACCGCGAGCCGGGCGACGCCCGCCCGCGCGGACTGCCGTGGCCCGGTGCGCTGCCGCCGCCCCTGCCGCCCACGGTCTTCGCCGAGCCGGCGGCCGTCCTGGTGCGCGGGCCGCGCGGCGAGCAGGTCTCGGTCGACGACCGCGGCTCGCTCACCTCCGTGCCCGCCTACTTCGCCCCCGGCTCCTCGCAGGCCCGCCTGCAGCCGGTGACGGGCTGGGCCGGCCCCTGGCCGATCGACGAGCGGTGGTGGGACGCGCGCACGGCCGTCCGCTACGACCGCTTCCAGGTCGTCGACTCCGACGGGGTCGCCTGGCTGCTGCTCTGCCTCGACGGGGAGTGGGCGGCCGAGGCCCGCTACGACTGACCGGCCGCCGAGCCCGCCCGCGACCACCGCCGCACCCTCCCGGGCACGATCCGATCCTCCCGCGCACGACGACCGAAGGAGCCCCCATGGGCTGGAACAACCCCCCGATCCCCTGGTCGGAGTTCGAGCGACGCCTCTCCAGCACGACCAGGAGCGACGGCACGACCGTCCGCGGCGACGGCGGCGACAGCCCCGCCTGGTCGCACAAGCGCCCCGCCTACACCCCCGGCGCCGACGTCCGGCCGCCGGACGAGAAGGTGCCGTACGCCGAGCTGCACGCGCACTCGCACTTCAGCTTCCTCGACGGCGCCAGCAAGCCCGAGGAGCTGATCGAGGAGGCCGTCCGCCTCGGCATCGACACCCTGGCCCTCACCGATCACGACGGGCTCTACGGGATCGTCCGGATGGCCGAGGCCGCCCAGGACCACGGGGTGCGCACCGCCTTCGGCGCCGAGCTCTCGCTCGGGCTCCGCGCCCCGCAGAACGGTGTCGCCGACCCCGAGGGGACGCACCTGCTCGTCCTCGCCCGCCGTGAGGAGGGCTACCACCGGCTCGCCCGCGCGATCACCACCGCGCAGCTCGCCGGGGCCGAGAAGGGCAAGCCGAGCTACGACCTCGAGGAGCTCGCCCGGGCCGCCGACGGCCACTGGATCGTGCTGACGGGCTGCCGCAAGGGCGCGGTGCGCCAGGCCCTGGTCGCGAGCGGCGAGGCGGCGGCCGAGGAGGAGGTGCGCGAGCTCGTCGCCCTCTTCGGCGCCCGCAACGTCCTGGTCGAGCTCTTCGATCACGGCGACCCGCTCGCCTCCCTGCACAACGACCGGCTCGCCGGGATCGCCGAGCGGCTGCAGCTGCGCCTCGTCGCCACCGGCAACGTGCACTACGCCCGGCCCGAGGACCGCCCGCTGCAGACGGCGCTCGCCGCGGTCCGCGCCCGGCGTAGCCTCGACGAGATGGACGGCTGGCTGCCCGCCGCGGGCGGTGCGCACCTGCGCTCGGGCGCCGAGATGGCCGAGCGCTTCTCGCGCTACCCCGGCTCGGTCGAGAACACCGTGCTGGTCGCCGACGAGATCGCCTTCGAGCTCGGGCGGGTGCGTCCGCGCCTCCCCCGCCAGGACGTGCCGGAGGGGCACACGCCGATGAGCTGGCTGCGCCACCTCGTGCAGCTCGCCGTGCCGGCGAAGTACCCGGGCGCCGACTCGGACGTGCACGAGCGCCTCGAGAAGGAGCTCGCGGTGATCGAGGCCAAGGACTTCCCGGGCTACTTCCTGATCGTCCATGAGATCGTGCACTTCGCGAAGAGCCGCGGGATCCTCTGCCAGGGGCGCGGCTCGGCCGCCAACTCGGCGGTCTGCTACGTCCTCGGCATCACCGCGGTCGACTCGATCTTCTACGGGCTGCCCTTCGAGCGCTTCCTCTCCAGCATCCGCGACGAGGAGCCCGACATCGACGTCGACTTCGACTCCGAGCGGCGCGAGGAGGTCATCCAGCACGTCTACGAGAAGTACGGGCGGCTGAACGCGGCGCAGGTGGCGAACGTCATCACCTACCGTCCCAAGTTCGCCGTCCGCGACATGGCGAAGGCGCTGGGCTACAGCGCCGGGCAGCAGGACGGCTGGTCGAAGCAGATCGAGCACTGGGGCTCGATCACCGAGAGCCCCGAGCACGACATCCCGGACGACGTCGTCGCGCTGACCAAGCGGGTGCTCGGCACGCCCCGGCACCTGGGCATCCACTCCGGCGGCATGGTGCTCACCGACCGGCCGGTCGGCGAGGTCTGCCCGATCGAGCCCGCCCGGATGGAGAAGCGCACCGTCCTGCAGTGGGACAAGGACGACTGCGCCTGGATGGGACTGGTCAAGTTCGACCTCCTCGGGCTGGGGATGCTCGCCGCCCTGCAGTACACCTTCGACCTCGTCGCCGAGCACATCGGCGAGAAGTGGGACCTCTCGACGATCCCGCGCGAGGAGAAGGGCGTCTACGACCAGCTCTGCCGGGCCGACTCCATCGGCGTCTTCCAGGTCGAGAGCCGCGCGCAGATGGGCACCCTCCCGCGGCTGCAGCCGCGGCGCTTCTACGACCTCGTCATCGAGGTGGCGCTGATCCGCCCCGGCCCGATCCAGGGCGGCGCCGTGCACCCCTACATCCGGCGCAAGCTCGGCGAGGAGCCGGTCACCTACCAGCACCCCCTCCTGGTGACCCCGCTGAAGCGCACGCTCGGCGTACCGCTGTTCCAGGAGCAGCTGATGCAGGTCGCGGTGGCGGTCGGCGACTGCAACGCGGAGGACGCGGACCTGCTGCGCCGCGCGATGGGCTCCAAGCGCGGCACCGAGAAGATCGAGTCGCTCCGCGAGCGGCTCTACGAGGGCATGGCCCGGAACGGCATCACCGATGAGGTCGCCGACGACATCTACCGCCGGATCCAGGCCTTCGCCAACTTCGGCTTCGCCGAGAGCCACGCGATCAGCTTCGCGCTGCTGGTCTACGCGAGCGCCTGGCTGCGCCTGCACTACCCGGCGGCCTTCACCGCGGCGCTGCTCCGGGCCCAGCCGATGGGCTTCTACGCGCCGCACACGCTGGTCGCCGACGCCCGCAGACACGGGGTCCGCGTCGAGTCCCCCGACGTCAACCGCTCGCTGCCGCACCCCGGGCTCGAGGCGCTCGAGGGGCCGCCGGCCCGGCGCCGGGGCGGAGCGCCGCACGGGCACGAGACCTGCCTGTCCGCCGAGCAGGCGCCCACCGGCCTCTTCGACCGCTCGGAGCACTTCGACACCGACGACCACCGCCGCGACGCCGGCTTCGTCATCCGCCTGGGCCTCGCCGGGATCAAGGGCATCGGCGCCGCGCTGGCCGAGCACATCGTCGCCGAGCGTGAGCGCGGCGGTCATTATGCGAGCATGGCCGACCTCTCGCGCCGAGTCGGCCTGAACGCGACCCAGCTCGAGGCGCTCGGCGCCGCGGGGTCGTTCGACTCCCTCGGGCTCCAGCGCCGCCAGGCCCTGTGGGAGGCGGGGTCCGCCGCCGCCGACCGCCAGGAGTTCCTGCCCGACTCGATCGTCGCCGTCCAGCCGCCGCTGCTGCCGATGCTCTCGGCGCAGGAGCGGGTCGTCTTCGACTTCTGGGCCACCGGGATCTCACCGGACGACCACCCGCTGCGCCACCTGCGCGAGAGCCTCGCCCGGCGGGGAGCGCGCTCCACGGCCGACCTCCCCGGCACGCCCTCGGGCACCCGGATCGAGGTCGGCGGGGTCGTGATCCACCGCCAACGCCCCTCCACAGCCGCCGGAGTGACCTTCATGAACCTCGAGGACGAGCACGGGATCCTCAACGTCATCTGCTCCGTCGGAGTATGGAACCGCTACCGGCGCGTGGCGCGCGAGGCCCCCGCACTGCTCATCCGCGGGATCCTCGAGCGCTCCGAGGAGGGGGTCACGAACCTCCTCGCCGATCGCTTCGAAGCACTCTCGGTCACCGCCCGGACCACCGCCCGCAACTTCCGATGACCGCCGTCGGACCCCGACCGCCACAGCACCGCGAGCGCTCCCGCGCCCGCATCATCCGCGAGAAAGCGACACCATGACGAACATCGACCACGCCCTCCACCCCTCGGCGCTCGACGTGCCGCTGCGCGACGACCGTGACCTGCGCGAGCGCGTCTCCTCGCTGATCGGGCCCGCCTACCGGCGCGCGCTCTGGCCGATCCTGCTCGACCGGGCCGGCTACCAGCTGCCGATCCTCTACCCGGTGGACGGACTGCCCGTGCACCCCGACGAGGAGAGGACCGAGCGCATCGTGGCGACGCTCGCCAAGGCGGTGGCGCACCACGACGTCGGCTCGATCGCCTTCGCGCTCGAGCGCCCGGGCCGCGCCTTCCTCGGCGAGACCGACCGGGTGCTCGCCCGGCAGCTCACCGCCGCCTGCCACCGGCGGGCGATGCCGCTGCGCGCCCTGCTGCTCGTGCACGACGACGGCGTGCGGATCATCGCCGACGCCGAGCACTCGGTGCCGGCCCGCTGAGCGGTCGTGCACCGTGCTGCCGCGCAGGACGGCCCGGCGCACGGGCGCACGGGCGCTCGGGCACGCGAGCGCTCCGGCACGCAGGCGGGCCCGGGTCGCCCCGGTCCGGCCCGCGCGCCGGTCGCCTCAGTCGGCGTCGGTGAGGGTGATCAGCAGCGAGGAGGCGCCGAGGTCGACCTCGGTGTCGCCCGGCTGCACCGCGTACTCGCCGACGCCCAGGAGCGTCTCCGCCACCTCGGGCAGCGGGACCCGCGCGGACGCCTCGCCGACGTTGATCGCGATCGTCACGCGACCGCGGCCGAGGGTGAGCCAGCGCTCGTCCTCGTCGAGCTCGACCTGCACCGAGCCGAAGCGCGGGTCGGTCAGCTCGGGGAAGCGGCGGCGCAGCGCCGCCAGCTCGCGGTAGACGGAGAGGATGCGCGCCCCGCGCCCCTCCTCGGCCTCGGACCAGTCGAGCTTCGAGCGCTCGAAGGTCTCCGGGTCCTGCGGGTCGGGCACGACCTCCGGGTCCCAGCCCATCTTCGCGAACTCCTCGATGCGGCCCTTCGCAGTCGCCTCGCCGAGGTCCTTCTCCGGGTGCGAGGTGAAGAACTGCCACGGGGTCGACGCCGCCCACTCCTCGCCCATGAAGAGCATCGGGGTGAACGGGCCGAGCAGCGTCAGCGCCGCGGCGATCGCGAGTCGACCCTCGTCGAGGGTCGCGGTCAGCCGGTCGCCGATCGCCCGGTTGCCGATCTGGTCGTGGTTCTGGCTGCAGACCACGAGACGCCAGGTCGGCATCCGCTCGGTGTCGATCGGACGACCGTGGTGGCGGCCGCGGAACGTCGAGAGCGTGCCGTCGTGGAAGAAGCCGCGGGTGAGCACCTTGCCGAGCGCACCGAGCGGGGCGAAGTCCCCGTAGTAGCCGGTCGTCTCGCCGGTCAGTGCGACGTGCACGGCGTGGTGGAAGTCGTCGCTCCACTGCGCGTCGAGCCCGTAGCCGCCCGCCTCGCGCGGGGTGATCAGCGTCGGGTCGTTGAGGTCCGACTCCGCGATCAGGGTCAGCGGGCGCCCGACGTCGGCCGAGAGGACGGCGACCTCGGCCGCCATCTCCTCGAGTACGTGCACGGCGCGCTCGTCCGAGAGCGCGTGCACCGCGTCGAGCCGGAGGGCGTCGACGTGGTAGTCCCGCAGCCACATCAGCGCGTTGTCGAGGATGTAGCCGCGGACGACGTCCGAGCCCTCCCCGTCGAGGTTGATCGAGCTGCCCCAGGTGTTGGCCTTCTCGTTCTTCAGGTACGGGCCGAACTCGGGCAGGTAGTTGCCGCTCGGGCCGAGGTGGTTGTAGACCACGTCCTGCACGATCCCGAGGCCCGCGCGGTGCGCCGCGTCGACGAAGCGCTGGTAGGCCTCCGGTCCGCCGTACGCCTCCGAGACGGCGTACCAGAGGACCCCGTCGTAGCCCCAGTTGTGCGTGCCGTTCACCGCGTTGACCGGCAGGATCTCGATGAAGTCGACGCCGATGGAGCGCAGGTGCTCGAGCCGGCCGGCGGCCGAGTCGAGGGTGCCCTCCGGGGTGAACGTGCCGATGTGCAGCTCGTAGATCACGGCGCCGGCCAGCTGGCGGCCCGTCCAGGCCTGGTCGGCCCACTCGAACGCGCTCGGGTCGTAGCTGCGGGAGAGCTCGTGCACTCCCCCGGGCTGACGTCGCGAGCGCGGGTCGGGGAAGGGCCCCTTGCCGTCGACGAGGTAGCCGTAGTCGACCTCGCCGGTCGCGGCGACCGACCCGGAGACCCGCCACCAGCCCTCGTCGCCGTGGCGGGCCATCGAGACCGTCCCGCCCGCCCCGAGGGCGAGCTCGACGGAGGACGCCTCGGGTGCCCACACGTCGAAGCGCTCGGGTCCGGAGACGGGCAGGGCGTAGCGGTAGGGCGTCGTGCTGATCACGGTGTTCTCCAGGGTCGTTCGAGCGGATCGGGAGGGGGGACGGGGCTCGCGGGGTCAGGCGACCGGAACGAGCAGGGCGACGGGGTAGCCGCCGCCGAGGATCTCCGCGAGGGCGGTCGGCCCGCCGGCGAAGGTGCGGCCGGTCAGGACGTCCTCGACCGGGTGGCCGGGCAGGACGACGAGCGTCTCGCCCCAGCCGCCCTCGGCCTCGAGGCGCGCGGGCAGGCGGGTGGCCACCGTGAGTGCGCCGCCGCGGTCGAAGGCGATGGCGTGCTCGGCCGCGGGGCCGATGGCGGGGACGGCGGCGTAGCGCGTGAAGAGCTCCGGCCGGTCGCGGCGCAGGCGCAGCGCCCGCGAGGTCACGAGCAGCTTGGCGGCGCCCTCGGCGTCGATCTCCGGCTGCCAGCCGCCGTCGATCCGCTCGAGCAGGGCCCGGCGCTCGGCGAAGTCGACCGGGCGGCGGTTGTCGGGGTCGACGAGCGACGTCTCCCACAGCTCGCTGCCCTGGTAGACGTCCGGGATGCCCGGCGCGGTCAGCTGCACGAGCTTGGCCGAGAGGCTGTTCGACCAGCCGGTGGCCGAGACGCGCGCCACGGTGTCCTCGATCAGGCGGCGGACGGCCGCGTCGTCGAAGGCGGCGTCGACGGCCGCGTGCATCCGCTTCTCGAACGCCTCGTCCGGCGCGGTCCACATCGTCGAGCTGCCGGCCTCGCGCGACGCCTTCTCGGCGTAGGCGTGCAGGCGCTCGCGCGACGCGGGCCACGATCCGACGATCGCCTCCCAGAGCAGGTGCTCGACCGGTCCGTCGCCGAAGCCGACCAGCCCGTGCAGCTCGCGCAGCGTCGCGGCCCAGGCCTCGGCGTCCTCCGCGAGAGCGGTGATGCGGGCGCGGGTGTCCTCGCCGCGCTTGGTGTCGTGCGTCGACAGCGTGGTGAGCGAGGCCGGGAAGGAGGCCTGGCGGACGCCCTGGCGGCGGTGGAACTCCTCCAGGTCGATCGCGAACTCGTCCGGGTCGGCGCCGACTTCGTTCAGCGAGGTCAGGCGGCTGTAGCGGTAGAACGCGGTGTCCTCGACGCCCTTCGCCATCACCATGCCGGAGGTCTGCTGGAAGCGGATCGACACCGGGGTGCCGGTCTCCTCGAGCAGCGCGGCGACCTCGTCGATCGTCGCCGCGATCTCGGGGCGGCGGTGCCGCGCGTCGAGACGCGCGTGCTCGAGGTGCTCGGCGCCGTAGGGCAGGTAGCTGCGGTAGACCGGGAAGGTCGCGAGCAGCTCGGCGAGGGCGTCGTCCGCCCCGTCGACCTGCGGGATCAGGCGGGCCAGGCGCAGGACCTCCGAGCGCAGGATGCCGTCGGCGATGCCGCGCTTGGTGTCGTGGATCAGATCCGCCCACTCCACCGGGGCGCCGCCGTCGCCCAGCTCGGCGTCCAGGCCCTCGAGCACCGGACGGGCGTCGGGGTCGACGAGGATCCGGTCGATGTCGGCGAGCGCGTCGTAGCCGGTGGTGCCCACGGTCGCCCAGTGCGCGGGCAGCTGCTCGTCGCCCTCGAGGATCTTCTCGACCCAGACCGGCGCGCCGTCGATCGCCCGCGCGAGATCGTCCAGGTATCCGCCCGGGTCGGCCAGGCCGTCCGGGTGGTCGACCCGCAGGCCGTCGGCGAGGCCCTCGGTGAACCAGCGCACGATCTCGCGGTGCGAGGCGTCGAAGACCTCGGGCCGCTCGACCGTGATCGCGGCGAGGGTGTTCACCGCGAAGAAGCGGCGGTAGTTGAGCTCGGCGTCGGCGCGGCGCCAGTTGACCAGCTCGTAGCTCTGGCGGGCGTGCACGGTGCGGCCGGAGTCGCCGGGCTCGGCCGTGCCGGGCGCGATCGGCAGGCGGTTCTCGTAGTAGTGCAGCTCGTCGCCGACGACCTCGAGCGCGTCGAGCTCGCTCTCACTGTCGCCCTCCGACGCGCCGTCGCCGAGGATCGGCACGCGCAGCTTCCCGGCGCCCGCCTCCCAGTCGATGTCGAACGCCTCGGCGTAGCGGGAGCTCCGGCCGTTCTTCAGCAGGTCCCACCACCAGGCGTTCTCTACCGGAGTGGCGACGCCCATGTGGTTCGGCACGATGTCGATGAGGACGCCGAGGCCCTCCTTCCTCGCCGCCGCGGAGGCGTGGGCGAGGCCCTCGCCGCCGCCGCGGGCCGGGTCGACCTGCGTGTGGTCGACGACGTCGTAGCCGTGGTCCGAGCCGGGCTCGGCGGTCAGCAGCGGCGAGAAGTAGAGCCAGTCGGCGCCCAGCGAGCGCACGTAGTCGGCGATCTGCGCCGCCTCGTCGAGGTCGAAGCCGGAGCGGATCTGGAGTCGGTAGGTCGAAGCGGGCAGTCGCACGTCAGGCTCCTGTCGAAGAGGCGGTCGCGGAGTCGGTCGACTCCTCGTGGGGGCTGGTGTGGCCCGTGGTGGTGATGATCGGGATCGCCGAGGTCGCGGCGAGCGAGGCCAGCGAGGCGGCGACCGAGTGGTCGACCTCGGGCTCGGGGGCGCTGTGCTCCTGCAGGATCACGAGCGACTTGGCCTGCACGGTGAGGATCGCGCCGGCCGGCCGCGGCACGGAGTCGGCCTCCGCACCGGCGGTGTCGACGAGGACGGCCCACTCGACCGCGTACTCGTCGCTCGGGATCGTGAACTCCACGTCGACGTCGTCGGCGTTGAAGTAGAGCAGGAAGCTGTCGTCGACGACCGGCTGGCCGCGCTCGTCGCGCTCACGGATCCCGTTGCCGTTGAGGTAGATGCCGACCGAGCGGTCCAGGCCCGAGTCCCAGTCCGACGGCGTCATCTCGGTGCCGTCGGCCTTGAACCAGACGATGTCCGGCAGCGGCTCGCCGGTGCCGCGGAGCACCGGGCGCCCGTCGAAGAAGCGGCCGCGGCGGAAGGTCGGGTGCTCGGCGCGGAGGCGGATCAGCGCCGCCGTGAACTCGACCAGCGGCCGGTCCGCCTTCTCCCAGTCGATCCAGGTCAGCTCGCTGTCCTGCGCGTAGGTGTTGTTGTTGCCGTTCTGGGTGCGGCCGAGCTCGTCGCCGTGCAGGATCATCGGCACGCCCTGCGAGATCAGCATCGTCGCGAGGAAGTTGCGCTGCTGGCGCGCGCGCAGGCCGAGGACCGTCGGGTCGTCGGTGGGTCCCTCGGCGCCGTGGTTCCAGGAGCGGTTGTGCGACTCGCCGTCGTTGCCGTCCTCGCCGTTGGCGTCGTTGTGCTTCTCGTTGTACGAGACCAGGTCGCGCAGGGTGAAGCCGTCGTGCGCGGTGACGAAGTTGATCGAGGCGACCGGGTAGCGGCCGGAGCGCGCGTAGAGGTCGGCCGAGCCGGTGAGACGCGAGGCGAACTCGCCGAGCGTCGACGGCTCGCCGCGCCAGAAGTCGCGGACGGTGTCGCGGTACTTGCCGTTCCACTCGGTCCACTGCGGCGGGAAGTTGCCGACCTGGTAGCCGCCGGGGCCGACGTCCCAGGGCTCGGCGATCAGCTTGACCTGCGAGACCACCGGGTCCTGCTGGACGAGCTCGAAGAAGGTCGAGAGCCGGTCGACGTCGTAGAACTCGCGGGCCAGCGCCGAGGCGAGGTCGAAGCGGAAGCCGTCGACGCGCATCTCGGTCACCCAGTAGCGCAGCGAGTCCATGATCAGCTGCAGCGAGTGCGGGTGGCGCACGTTCAGGGTGTTGCCGGTGCCGGTGTAGTCCATGTAGTAGCGCTTGTCGTCGTCGACCAGGCGGTAGTACGCCTCGTTGTCGATGCCGCGGAACGACAGCGTCGGGCCGAGGTGGTTGCCCTCCGCGGTGTGGTTGTAGACCACGTCGAGGATGACCTCGATGCCGGCCGCGTGCAGCGCCTTCACCATGCTCTTGAACTCCTGGACCTGCTGGCCCAGGTCGCCGGTGGCGCCGTAGGTGTTCTGCGGCGCGAAGAAGCCGATCGTGTTGTAGCCCCAGTAGTTCGAGAGGCCCTTCTCGATCAGCGTCGAGTCGTTGACGAACTGGTGCACCGGCATCAGCTCGATCGCGGTGACGCCCAGGTGCTTGAGGTGCGCGATGACGGCGGGGTGGGCGACGCCGGCGTAGGTGCCGCGCAGCTCCTCCGGCACGTCGGGGTGGCTCTTCGTGAGCCCCTTCACGTGCGCCTCGTAGATGACGGTGCTGTCGTACGAGGTGCGCGGACGGCGGTCGCCGGCCCAGTCGAAGAAGGGGTTGATGACGACGCCCATCATCATGTGCGGCGCCGAGTCCTCGTCGTTCGTCGAGTCCGGGTCGCCGAAGGTGTACGAGAAGAGCGACTGGTCCCAGTCGATCTCGCCCGAGACGGCCTTCGCGTAGGGGTCGAGCAGCAGCTTGCTGGGGTTGCAGCGCTGCCCGCTCGCCGGGTCGTAGCTGCCGTGGATGCGGTAGCCGTAGCGCTGGCCGGGCTGCACCTGGGGGAGGTAGCAGTGCCAGACGTACGCGTCGGACTCGAGGACCTCGACGCGCGTCTCGGTTCCGTCCTCCTCGAAGAGGCAGAGCTCGACGCGCTCGGCGGCCTCGCTGAACAGGGCGAAGTTCGTGCCGCTTCCATCGAAGGTGGCGCCCAAGGGGTAGGCGGTTCCGGGCCAGGTCTCCACGAGACTCCTCTGAGTTCTGGTCTCGGGCGATCCGGGGGAGGCCGACGGGCGGTCTGCGGATGCCCGACGTCGGGGGTGATGGTCCGTCACCTTCGCGACGGACCGACTGCCCAGCTTAGCGAGAGGCTCCTCCCGTGCTTCCGGGGAGGCCACGCTCAGACAGTACGGACCGCGAGAATCCGCGGCGAGGGCTGGACCGCCCGTCGCCGATCCGATAGTGCCGGGCCTCTAGTGCGAGCCGATCCTCTTGCGCAGCAGATCGATCCGCGCCTGGAGCTGCGTCACGCTCGCCTGCGCGACCGCCGGCCCTCCGCAGAGCCGGCGCAGCTCGGTGTGCACCTGGCCGTGGGTCTCCCCCGTGTTGCGGGCCCACAGCCCGACGAGCGAGTTGAGCAGGCTGCGCTGCTCCTTGAGCGTGCGGTAGAGCGGCGCGGGGATCTCGCTCTCCTTCGCCTCCACCGGCGCCTGGGCGCCGTGGGCGCCCGCGCGGCCGCCCGCGCGCTTCGCCTGGCGCTGCTGGCGGTGCTGCAGCAGCTCGCGCACCTGCTCGGGCTCGAGCAGTCCGGGCAGGCCGATGAAGTCGAGCTCCTCCTCGCTCTCGACCTCGACCTCCATCCCGAACTCGGCGCCCTCGTACATCACGCGGTCGAAGGTGGCGGCCGAGCCGAGCGACTCGAAGCGGCCCTCCTCGAGCAGGTCCGACGACGCCTTGGCCTCGCGCTCGGCGTCGGCCATCAGGTCGGCCTCGGGGTACTCCTCGTCGTCGGACACGCGCCGGTCGAGGGCGTGGTCGCGCTGCTGCTCCATCGAGCCGGCGAGGGCGAGCAGCCCCGGCACGTTGGGCAGGAAGATCGAGGCGGTCTCGCCGCGGCGGCGGGCCCGGACGAAGCGGCCGATCGCCTGCGCGAAGAACAGCGGGGTGGAGGCCGAGGTGGCGTAGACGCCGACGGCCAGGCGCGGCACGTCCACGCCCTCCGACACCATCCGCACGGCGACCATCCACCGGCTGTCGCCCTTCGAGAACTCCTCGATCCGGTCGCTGGCCTCCTTCTCGTCGGAGAGGACGACGGTGACCGGCTCGCCGCTGATCTCGCGCAGCATCGCCGCGTAGGCCCGCGCCGCGTAGTGGTCGGTAGCGATGACGAGGCCGCCGGCATCGGGGATCCCGCGGCGCACCTCGGTCAGCCGGGTGTTCGCGGCGCGCAGGACGGAGGGGATCCACTCGCCCTTGGGGTCGAGCGCCGTCCGCCAGGCCTGCGAGGTGATGTCCTTGGTGTTGCCCTCGCCGAGCCGCGCCTCCATCTCGTCGCCGGCCTTCGACTTCCAGCGCATCTGGCCCGCGTAGACCATGAAGAGCACCGGGCGGACGACCCCGTCCGCGAGCGCGCGGCCGTAGCCGTAGGCGTAGTCGGTCAGCGAGGTGCGGATGCCCTCCTGGTCGGGCAGGTAGCTGACGAACGGGATCGGCGCCGTGTCCGAGCGGAACGGGGTCCCGGTGAGCGAGAGCCGCCGGGTGGCCGGCTCGAACGCCTCGCGGATCGCGTCGCCCCAGCTCAGCGCGTCGCCGCCGTGGTGCACCTCGTCGAGGATCACCAGCGAGCGGCCGGACAGGGTCAGCTCGCGGTGCAGCTCGGGCCGCACGGCGACCTGCGCGTAGGTGACGGCGACGCCGTGGTAGTGCCGGGCGTGCCGGCCCATCCGGTTGGTGAAGGTGGGGTCGAGCCGGATGCCGACGCGGTGCGCCGCCTCGGCCCACTGGCGCTTGAGGTGCTCGGTGGGCGCGACGACGGTGATGCGGTCGACGGTGCGGTTGTGCAGCAGCTCGGCGGCGAGGCGGAGGGCGAAGGTCGTCTTGCCGGCGCCGGGCGTCGCGGCCGCGAGGAAGTCGCGCGGCTCCTGCTGGAAGTAGGCCTCGAGGGCCTCCGCCTGCCAGGCCCGCAGCTTGTTCGCGGTGCCCCAGGGCGCCCGCCCGGGGAACGACGGGGACAGGTGCTCCGCGGCGGAGGTGCCGACCTGATGACCGAAGTTCGAGGGACTGTTCACGTGGACCGAGGCTAGCCGACACCTCCGACGCCGGCCTCCGCTCCGCGCCCCGGCGGGCGAGGTCCCGGCGTGTCGGGATCGTCCGGGCGGGGGACCCCCTCCGCGCGCACGGAGCGCAGAATGGAGGGATGGTCGAGCAGCGTCATCCGTGGTCCCGCTACGTCGCCCTGGGCGACTCCTTCACCGAGGGGATCGGCGATCCCGAGCCCTCCAGCCCCGGCGGTCACCGCGGCTGGGCCGACCGCGTCGCGGAGGTCCTCGCCGGTCAGACCGACGACTTCGCCTACGCGAACCTGGCCGTGCGCGGCCGCCTCCTGCAGCAGATCGTGGACGAGCAGATCGAGCCGGCGCTCGCGCTGCGCCCGGACCTCATCACGATCTCCGCCGGCGGTAACGACGTGATCCGCCCCGGCACCGACCCGGACGACATCGCCCGCCGCTTCGAGGACGGTCTCGCGCGCCTGCGCTCGGACGGAGCGACGGTGGTGCTCTTCACGGGCGTCGACGTGAGCTTCTCCCCCGTCTTCGGCCGCATCCGCGGCAAGGTCGCGATCTACAACGAGAACCTGCGGGCGCTCGCCGAGCGCTACGACTGCATCGTCGCCGACCAGTGGGCGCTGCAGGAGATCCAGGACGTGCGCATGTGGGCGCCCGACCGCCTGCACCTCAATCCGCACGGTCACCACGAGGTGGCTCGGATGGTGCTGCGCGCCCTCAACGTGGAGAACTCGCTGCGGCCGCTCGCTCCCGAGCCGCTGCCGTCGACGACCTGGCGCGCCGCCCGCACGGAGGACGTGAAGTGGGCGCGCGAGTACCTCGTGCCGTGGGTGCTGCGCCGGGTGCGCCACCAGTCCTCCGGCGATTACGTCACCGCCAAGCGCCCGGACGCCGGCCCCTACCTGCAGCGCCCGCCCGAGTCGATCCCCGGCAGCCCCGTCCCCGGCAACGCGACCCCGGAGGAGGTCGCCGCCGACATCGCGACGGCCGGCGTCCGCATCGTCATCGACGACGCCTGACCCCGCTGCAGCGGCCCCCGGCACATGCCGGTCGAGCAGCCGCTCAGCGGCGGATCGAGACCCCCGCTACCCGAACAGCTCCCCCGGGTTCGTCACGCGCCAGCCGAACCCCGGGTCCTCGATCGCCCCGTCCGCGACGAGCGGCACCGGGTACGCCTGCCCGTTGACGTCCACGTTCACCGTGCCGACCTCCTGCCCGTCCGCGACGACCTCGACCGGGTCCAGCGACACGCTCGTCGAGACGGTGGTCGCCCCCCAGACCAGGAGCGACTGCGCCTCGCTGCTCTCGGCGACCGCGCTCTCGCCCCACGCGCTGGTGAAGCTCCCGAAGTCCTGCCCCGCCTCCGTCAGCGTCACCGTGCGGAAGCCCGCCTCGACGCTCGGGATCAGCGTGAGGACGTCCGCGGCGAGCTGCGGATGCGTCCGCGCCCCGACGACGACGCCGACGAGCGTCACCGGCCGCCCCTCGACCGTGGTGTCGAGCGAGAACAGCAGGCACGCGCCCGCCTCGTCGGTCGTGCCCGTCTTGATCCCGTCCACCCCGGCCTGCCCGAGGAGCGTGTTCGTGTTCTCGACCGTGCCGACCCCCGGGATCACCGCGGAGGGCATCGCCACGATCGGCGCGAGGACCGGATCGCCGATCAGCAGCTCCCCCAGCACGACCATCTCGAGCGTCGTGCTCACGGTCGCCGGCGACAGCCCGCTGGTGTCCGCGATCACCGTGCCGGTGAGTCCGCGCTCGTCCAGCCAGGTGCGCGCGGCGGCGAGGTAGTCCTCCTCCGAGCCGAAGGCCCAGATCGCGAGCGACTTCGCGTAGTTGTTGGCCGAGGGCAGCATCAGCACGGTCAGCGCCTCGCGCTCCGTGAGCTCCAGCCCGGCAGAGACCGGGGCGACCGAGCCGTTCTCGGCGACGGAGTCGTTGTAGTAGCCGACGTCCGCGCTCGTGAACGAGATGGTCCCGCCGTCGGTCCCCTCGGCGATGGGCTTCGCCGAGAGCACCACCAGCGCCGTCACCACCTTCGCGATGCTGCCGATCGGCAGCTGCCCGGTCGAGCCGTAGGTGGAGAGCATCCCGCCGTCCTCCGGCCCCTGCACGCCGACCGCCGAGATCGCGCCCGCCCCGTAGGACGGCCAGGCGACGGAGGGTGCGTCGATCACGGTCGGCGGCGTCTCCTGCACGACCGCCGTCGCGACGGGCAGCTCGGCCCCGGCCGCGTTCGCCGCGTAGGCACCGCCCGCGCTGACCAGCGCCGCCGCGACGACGACCCCGACGACCGCGAGGGCGCGGGGCCGGCGGCGGCGCGGCGCGGGGTCGGCCGGTGCAGCGGTGACGCTGCCCACGACGTCGATCGGCGAGCGGTCGGGGCGCGTCGGAGAGGTCACCCGGTCATCGTAGGCGGACGCCCCGCGAGCACCGCGGAGGCGGCGCGGGCCGACCCGACGCCGCTCAGCGCCCGCGCGTCAGCGCCCACAGTGCGACGGCGCTCGCCGAGGCGACGTTCAGCGAGTCCACGCCGTGCAGCATCGGGATCGTCACCACAGTGTCCGCCGCGTCCAGCGCCGCCCGGCTCAGCCCGTCGCCCTCGGCGCCCAGCACGATCGCGACGCGCTCCGGCCGGGCGGCGGCGTACTCGTCCAGCGGCACCGCGTCCGGCGCGAGCGCGAGCGCCGCGACCGAGAAGCCCGCGGCGAGCAGCTCGGTGCGCGCCGGTCCCCACTCGGGGATCCGCGTCCACGGCACCTGGAGCACCGTGCCCATGCTCACCCGGACGCTCCGACGGTAGAGGGGATCCGCGCAGCGCGGGCTGACCAGCACCGCGTCGGCCCCCATGCCGGCCGCCGCGCGGAAGACGGCCCCGACGTTCGTGTGGTCGACCAGGTCCTCGAGGATGACCACGAGCCGCGCGTCCTCGAGCAGCGAGGCCATCGACGGCAGCTCCGGCCGCCGCATCGAGGCGAGCGCCCCGCGGTGCAGATGGAACCCGGTCAGCTCCTCGATCACGGCGTCCGGCCCGACGAACACCGGCACGTCGGGGAACCGCTCGAGCACCTCCGCCGCGTCCGGCAGTCGCTTCTCCTGCACCAGCACCGACTTCGGCACGTGCCCGGCGTCGAGCGCGCGCACGATCACCTTCGACGACTCCGCGATGTAGAGCCCGCCCTCGGGCTCGAGCACCCGGCGCAGCGCCACATCGGTCAGGCGGTGGTAGTCGGCCAGGAGCGGATGGTCGAGGTCCTCGATGTGCACGATCGGCATCCCGGAACCCTAGGGCACGGCGCGGTCTAAACTGGCCGATGGAGTGCCCGTGTGCGCGGGTGTCCGAGGGAGGCGTGGATGGAGTCGGGTCCGACACCGATCGCCGACGGCACCGGCGCGGGAGCGCAGGGAGCCGACGAGCTCGAGACCGAGGCGACGGCGGCGACCCCCGGTGCCGATCTGCGTCGCGCCGACGAGCAGCGCTCCGCCGCGATCGACCGCACCGTCGAGCTCCTGGCCGGCCGGCGCATCGCCGCCGTCACCGGCGCGGGCGTCAGCACCGACTCCGGCATCCCCGACTACCGCGGGGCCGGGGCGCCCGTGCGCAGCCCGATGACCTACTCGCAGTTCGTCGCCGACCCCGACTACCGCCGCCGCTACTGGGCCGGCAGCCAGCTCGGCTGGCGCCGCTTCACCAGCACCCTGCCCAACGACGGGCACCGCGCCCTCGCCCGGCTCGAGGAGCGGGGCCTGCTCACCGGCGTCGTCACCCAGAACGTGGACGGCCTGCACGTGCGCGCCGGCTCGCAGCGCGTCGTCGATCTGCACGGCTCCGCCGACCGCGTCCGCTGCATGACCTGCGGGCAGTACTTCGCCCGCGACGCGATCGCCGAGCGCATCGAGGCGCTGAACCCCTGGCTCGACGACCCCGACATCTCCTCGCTCAACCCCGACGGCGACGCGGAGGTGCACGACGTCTCGGCGATGACCGTCCCGGAGTGCACGGTCTGCGGCGGGATCCTCAAGCCCGACATCGTCTTCTTCGGCGAATTCATCCCGACCGAGCGGTTCGAGGAGGCGCGCGCCATCGTCGCCGGCGCCGACGCGCTCCTGGTGGCCGGATCGTCGCTCGTCGTCAACTCCGGCATCCGCTTCCTCGAGATCGCCCGGCGGGCGAAGATGCCGATCGTGATCGTCAACCGCGGCACCACCAAGGGCGACTCGCGGGCCGGCATCAAGATCGACGGCGGCACGAGCGAGGTCCTCCGCGCCCTCGCCGAGCGCCTGCCGTCGCGCTGACCCACCGCTCCCCCACCACCCGAGAGGCCCTCGTGACCCAGCTCACCCTCGTCCGGCACGGCCAGACCGACTGGAACGCCGCCCGCCGCATTCAGGGCGCGAGCGACATCCCGCTCAACGACACCGGGCGCTCGCAGGCCCGCGCCGCCGCGCGCCTGCTGCGCGAGCGCGACTGGGACGCCGTGGTCGCGAGCCCCCTCCAGCGCGCCCACGAGACCGGCGCGATCATCGCGCGCGGCCTCGGCCTCCCCGAGCCGCTGGTCGTCGACGGCGTCGCCGAGCGCGCCTACGGCGAGGCGGAGGGCATGACCGGCGACGAGCTGCGCGAGCTCTTCCCCGGCGGCATCGAGGGCGCGCGGATCCCCGGCTGCGAGACGCGGGCCCAGGTCGTCGAGCGCGCCACCGCCGCCCTCCTCGAGATCGCCGAGCGCTTCCCGGACCAGCGGGTGATCGTCGCGACGCACGGCGCCGTCATCGGCAGCCTGCTCCGCGCCCTCAGCGAGGACGCGCTGCCGGCCCAGGGCACCACCGTGGGCAACGGCTCGCGCCACGACTTCGCGATCGTCGACGGGTCGCTCCGCATCGTCGCCGTCGACGACTCGGGCGACGTGGTCGTCGTCGACGCCGACCTCGAGGACGTCCTCAGTCCGAGCGCGCCCGCCTGAGCCGGCGCCCGGGGCGGTCGCGCCGTCAGCGGCGCCCCCGCCGTCAGCGCCCGACGCTCGTCAGCAGCTCCAGCAGCACCCGGGCGGAGTCGCGCCACGAGTACGCCGCGGCCCGCACCCGCGCCTTCGCCGACAGCGCCCGCCAGCGCTCCGGGTCCTCGAGCGAGCGCACGCCCTCCGCGATGCTCTTCGCGCTCGACGGGTCGACGTAGACCGCCGCGTCCTCGCCGATCTCGCGGAAGATCGGGATGTCGCTGACGACCACCGGAGTGCCCAGCGCCATCGCCTCGACCAGCGGGATGCCGAAGCCCTCGTCCCGGCTCGCGGTCACGAGCGCCGTCGCGCGCGCCAGCGTCGCCCGGTACTCCGCGTCGTCCGCGCCCTGGTGGAAGACGAGCTTCGCCGTCGGAGCGAGCGAGCGCAGCGTCTCCACCGTCTCGTCGCTCGCGCGGCTCATCAGGTGCAGCTCGTAGTCGGGCAGCAGCCGCATCGCCCGCGCGAGCGACTCCACGTTCTTGTACGGCATGAAGGAGCCCATGTAGACGAGCGAGCGCGCGTCGGAGCGGTCCGGCAGCGCCGCGGCCAGCGCCGCACTCGCCTCGTCCGGCGCCGTCGCCGCGTTCGGCACGACCACGACCGGCCGCGTCGTCAGACGGTGCGTGCGCAGCAGGCCGCGGGTCGTCTCCGACACCGTCACGATCGCGTCGGCGCGCTGGAGCAGGCGCCGCTGCGGCCACCAGGCCAGGTGGTAGAGCCGCCAGAGCCCGCGCACCGGCAGCGGCAGATCGCGCGGCGGCGTGCGGTGGCGGTAGTAGATCAGGTCGTGCACGGTCAGCACGAGCCGGTAGCGGCGGCCGAGCGAGCCCATGGTCTGCATCGGCGAGAAGACGACGTCCGGCCGCAGCCGGTTCACCAGCAGCGCGACGAACGGCTCGAACGGCCCGGTCGGCGACGTCACCCGCTCCCACGGCAGATCCGGCAGCATCGCCAGCTGGCGGCGGTCGCTTATCAGCATCGTCACGTCGTGCAGCCTCGACAGCTCGCCGACGATCTCGGCCGTGTAGCGGCTGATGCCGTCGTGGCGCTCGAGCCGGGTGTACCGGCAGTCGACGACGATCCTCATCGGTCGATCCCCTCGTCCAGGGCCGCGCGGAGGACGGCGGCCGCCTCGTCCGGCGTCTCGTAGTGGATCAGGTGGCCGACCCCGTCGATCACGTGCAGCGACGCGTGCGGCAGCGCCTCGAGCAGGCGGTACTGCGCGGCGAGCGGGGTGATGTCGTCCTGCGCCGCGGCGATCAGCAGCGTGGGGGCCTCGATCCGCGCGGCGTACTCGCCGACGTGGTGCGAGACCGAGGCGCGGAAGGCCTCGAGCACGGTGTCGCGCGAGGCGAAGGCGCTGAAGTAGCGGTCGTGCTGGTCGTGGACGAAGCGGCGCAGCGCCGACTCCTTCGTCTTCACCATCGCGAGGCTCATCACCCGGACGATCAGCGGATCCCCGAGCAGGCGCAGCCCGAGCGGGCGCGGCAGCAGCGCGGCGACGCGGTAGTAGAGCACCGCGAGGCGGGTCAGCACCCCGCGGGGACCGGCCAGGGCGGGCGCCGCGATCGGGTTCACCAGCACCAGCAGCGGCGTCGGCAGCCCACCCGCGACGGCCGCCGCCGAGACGATCGAGCCGAAGGAGTGGCCGAGCACCACCGCGCGCCCCCGGAGCCCGAGCGCGTCGAGGAACCCGCCGAGCCAGGCCGCGTAGCCGTCGACGTCGTGCGCGTGCGCCGTCATCGGCGGCGACTCGCCGAAGCCGGGCAGATCGGGCGCGATCACCCGAGCATCCGCGCCGCCCGCGAGCAGGCGCGCGATCACCGGCTCCAGCCCGTGGTGCTCGCCGCGGAACCCGTGCACGAGGACCAGCACGGTCCCGGCGTCCGGATCGCCGTAGCTCCAGTAGGCGGTGGCGGCCCCGGCGACGTCGACGGTGCTCCGGGTGATGGCGAGTCGCCCGAGGTCGGCGGCGTAGGGGGAGGCTATGGTCATGACGGTCCCCATCGTAGGGAAACCCCGTCGAACTTCCCGCCGCAACGCCTTGCGGGCCCTCGATCCGAGCCGCAAGCATGAAGGCGCGTTCGCGCGCGACGCACCGCCCGTCCCCCCGTCCTCCGCTCCGATCCCGGCGCGGCGCCGGTCACCCGCTCAGGCAGCAGCAGAAGGAGCACCGTGAGCTTCACGTCCCCGATCCAACTCCCCGGGCTCGCCCTCGATCCGCAGTGGTACCGCAGGGCCGTGTTCTACGAGGTCATGATCCGGTCGTACTACGACTCGAACGGCGACGGCGCCGGCGACATCAACGGCCTCGCCTCCAAGCTCGACTACCTGCAGTGGCTCGGCATCGACGCGCTCTGGCTGCCGCCCTTCTACATGTCGCCCCTGCGCGACGGCGGCTACGACGTCTCCGACTTCAAGGCGATCCTCCCCGAGTTCGGCACGATGGAGGACTTCCGCGAGCTGGTGCGGAAGGCCCACGAGCGCAACATGCGCATCGTCATGGACTTCCCGCTCAACCACACCAGCGATCAGCACGAGTGGTTCCAGCAGTCGCGCTCGGACCCCGAGGGCCCCTACGGCGACTTCTACGTCTGGAACGACACCGACGACAAGTACCCCGACATCCGGATCATCTTCGTCGACACCGAGGACTCGAACTGGGCCTTCGACGCCGAGCGCCGCCAGTTCTACTTCCACCGCTTCTTCTCGCACCAGCCGGACCTCAACTTCGAGAACCCGGCCGTGCACGAGGCGATCCACGACGTCGTCAAGTTCTGGCTCGACCTCGGCGTCGACGGCATCCGGCTCGACGCGATCCCCTACCTCTACGAGTCCGACGAGGGCAACGGCGAGGGCGAGCCGCCCACGCACGACTTCATCAAGAACCTGCGCACGATGGTCGACCGCGACTACCCCGGCCGCATCCTGATCGCCGAGGCGAACCAGTGGCCGCGCGAGGTCGCCGCGTTCTTCGGCACCGAGGAGGAGCCGGAGTGCCACATGGCCTTCGACTTCCCGGTCATGCCGCGCATCTTCTACTCGCTCCGCGCGCAGACCGCGAACGAGCTGAAGAAGGTCCTCTCCGAGACCTTCGACATCCCCTCGGGCGCGGCCTGGGGCGTCTTCCTCCGCAACCACGACGAGCTCACGCTCGAGATGGTGTCCGAGGAGTACCGGCAGGCGATGTACGGCTGGTACGCCTACGACCCGCGGATGCGCTCCAACATCGGCATCCGCCGCCGGCTCGCCCCGCTGCTCGACAACTCGCGCGCCGAGCTCGAGCTCATCAACGCCCTGCTCTTCTCGCTCGCCGGCAGCCCGTTCCTCTACTACGGGGACGAGATCGGCATGGGCGACAACATCTGGCTGAACGACCGCGACGCCTCGCGCACGCCGATGCAGTGGACGCCGGACCGCAACGCGGGCTTCTCGGCGGCCGACCCGGGCAAGCTCGTGCAGCCGATCGTGCAGTCGCTCGTCTACCACTACAACCAGGTCAACGTGGAGGCGCAGCTGGCCCAGTCGCGCTCGCTGCTGCACTGGATGCGGAACGTCCTGCACGTGCGCCGCGGCCACCCGGCCTTCGGTCTCGGCTCGATGCGCGTGCTGGAGACCGACCACGAGTCGGTGCTCGCCTTCGTCCGCGACTACGCGGGCTCCGGCACGGCGATGGGCGACCAGCCGGAGGAGGTGCTCTGCGTCTTCAGCTTCAACCACAACCCGGTCTCGGTCACGATCACCGACCCCGAGAACCCCGGCTCGACGCTGACCGACCTCTTCGGCGGCGGCCGCTTCCCCGGCTTCTCCGAGGACGGCGCGCTCACGATGACGCTCGGCACGCAGGGCTTCTTCTGGCTGCACGTCGCGAAGGCCGGCCAGACCCGCTGACCGGGTCCCGTCCCTCCCGCGCCCGGCTCGCCAGCACGCCGCGGGGCCTCCCGACGATGTCGGAGGCCCCGCCTAGGCTGGCTGCGTGAGCACCACCGAGACGAACCAGGCACCGACGCTGTTCGACGAGAGCCTGCTCGACGAGTCCGGGTCCACCGGGTCGTCGTCCGCCGACTCGTCGTCCGCCGGCCCGTCGGAGGCATCGGCCGACGCCGACGGCACCCGCTGGTTCGACCGCCTGGCCGTCTTCGACCTCGAGACCACCGGCATCGACGTCCGCACCAGCCGGATCGTCACCGCGCACGTCGGCGTGATCGACGCCGACGGCACGCCGATCGAGGGCACGACCTGGCTCGCCGACCCCGGCATCGAGATCCCGGCCGGCGCCAGCGCCGTCCACGGCATCAGCACCGAGCACGCCCGCGAGCACGGCCGCCCGGCCGGCGAGGTCGTCGCCGAGGTGTCGGAGGCGCTGCGCTCGCTCCTCGCCCGCGGCGTCCCGATCGTCATCTACAACGCCCCCTACGACCTCTCGCTGCTCGCCTTCGAGGCCCGGCGCTGGGGCGTCCCGGTGCTGATCGACCCCTGCCCCGTCATCGACCCGCTCGTCATCGACAAGGCGGTCGACCGCTACCGCAAGGGCAAGCGCACCCTCGTCCAGGCGGCGCTGCACTACGGCGTCCCGCTGACCGAGGCGCACGACGCCGGCGCCGACGCGATCGCCGCGGGCCGGGTCGCCCAAGCCCTCGGCCGCGCCTTCGCCGAGGAGCTCGGCGGCGACGCCGAGGCGCTGCACGCGCTCCAGGTCGACTGGTGCCGCACGCAGGCCGAGTCGTTCCAGGAGTACATGCGCCGCGTCCGCGACGAGAGCTTCGTCGCCGACGGCGCCTGGCCCGTCCGGCACTGATCCCGCGGCCCGGTCGCGCCCGGCTCAGGTCAGCGTGCGCCCCTCCGCGAGCAGCGCCACGTACTCCGCGATGCGCCGCTCGCGCGTCTCCGGGCGCTTCAGCTGCGACAGCCGGAAGAGGAACGCGAAGCGCTTCTGCCCGCCGACCGTCGCGAAGAACGCGGCGGCGGCCGGCTCGGCCTCCAGCGCCGCCAGCAGATCGGCCGGGACCTCGGCGTCGCGCTGCCGGTAGGCCGCGTCCCAGCGCCCGTCGGCCCTGGCGCGCTCGACCTCGGCGAGCCCGGCGGGCAGCATCCGCCCCTCCTCGAGCAGCCGCGCCACGTGGTCGCGGTTGACCTTCGACCACGGGCTCGCTCGGCGGCGCGGGGTGAACGCCTGCAGCTTGAACTGCTCGTCGAAGGCTCCCGCCTGCCCGTCGATCCAGCCGTGGCAGAGCGCGACGTCGAGCGCCTCCGCGTAGGTGATGCCCGGATCCACGGCCGCCTTCTTCCGCAGCTTCAGCCGCACGCCACCCGGATCGGGAGCACCGCGGAGGTACTCGTCCCACTCCTCGGGCGTCGTGAACGGCAGGATCGGCTTGTCGGCGAAGGACACCATGCCCCGGACGCTACCGCGTCACCACCCTCGCGGCCGAGCGCAACCGCTCGACCCTGGCGAGGCTCGACGGTTGACTCGGAGGACCGCGGCACCGCCCGAGTCCCGCACGAAGGAGCAGTCATGGCCACCATCCACAAGGTCACCGTCCTCGGCAGCGGAGTCCTCGGCTCCCAGATCGCGTTCCAGGCCGCCTTCCACGGCTTCGCCGTCACGAGCTACGACGTCTCCGACGAGGTGCTCGCCACCGCGCGCGAGCGCTTCCGCGGTCTCGCCGGCGTCTACGAGTCGCAGCAGGTCGCCGGCGGCATCCCCGGCGGTGCCGCCGCCGCCCTCGAGTCGCTCCGACTCACCTCCGATCTCGCCGAGGCCGTCGCGGACGCCGACCTCGTCATCGAGGCGGTCCCCGAGGACCTCGCGCTCAAGCAGGAGCTCTACGGCCGCCTGGGCGCGCTCGCCCCGGAGCGGACGATCCTCGCCACCAACTCCTCGACGCTCCTCCCCAGCGACCTGAAGGAGTCGACGGGCCGCCCCGACCGCTTCCTCGCCCTGCACTACGCCAACCACGTCTGGGTGCAGAACACCGCCGAGATCATGGGCACGGCCGACACCGATCCGGCCGTCGTCGAGGCGGTCGTCGCCTTCGCCGTCGAGAGCGGACTCGAGCCGATCGTCCTGCAGAAGGAGAAGGCCGGCTACCTGCTCAACTCGCTGCTGGTCCCGCTCCTGAACGCCGCCAGCGGCCTGCTGATGGGCGGCTACGCCGACCCCGAGACGATCGACAAGACCTGGCGCATCGGCACCGGCGCCCCCCTCGGCCCCTTCCAGATCTTCGACGTCATCGGCCTGAGCACCGCCTACCACGTCGCCGTCGCATCCCCCGACGAGGCCTCCCAGGCCTTCGCCGCGCACCTCAAGACCGAGTACCTCGACCGCGGCCGCCTCGGCACCGCCACCGGCGAGGGCTTCTACCGCTACTGATCCGCCGAAGCCGCCCAGCGGCGTGCGGTCGGTCGGCGGATCTCGATGCGCCCGCTGCGCGGCCTCCTCGATCACCATGAAGGAGGCGGCGCCGCGCCGGCGAGACGAGCACGCCGCACATCCTGGTCGAGCAGCCGCGATGCGGCGTATCGAGACCCCGCGACGACGTGCGAGCGGGCGCCCACCCTCCTCGATCAGCACGAACGGGCGAACCGCGCGGACGAGACGATCCCTCCATGCTGGTCGAGTAGCCGCGAAGCGGCGTATCGAGGCCCGCCGACCGCCGTGCGAGCAGCAGTCGGATCCCGATGCACCCGCCGCCCACCTCCGCGATCGGCGAGGGAGCTCTGCTGGTCGAGTGCCTCCCTCCCGGCTTCGGCACCTACAACCCCGACCGCCACAAGCCCCACCTCACTTCACGAACCGAACGTCCCCACACGCTCTCCTCCCCCACCTCCGGCACGCGAAACCACCCTCGGCACGCAGAATCCGCCGCTTCCCACGAGCCGAAGCCCGTTCCGCGAGCCGAACCCCTCCCACCCCACCTCCGGCACGCAGAACGACCCTCGGCACGTGGAATCAGCCGATTCCTGCGAGCCGAGGCTCACTTCACGAGCCGAACGTCCCCACTCGCCGCGCAACACGTACCTCCGGCACGCGAAACCACCCTCGGCACGTGGAATCGGCCTGTTCCTGCGAGCCGGAGCTCGGTTCACGAGCCGAACGTCCCCGCTCGCCACGCAGCACCCACCTCCGGCACGCGCGATCACCCTCGGCACGCGGAAGCCGCCTGTTTCCGCGAGCCCGGGGCGGTTCCACGAGCCGAAGATCCTCGCCCGGCACCGCGGCAGCGTCCGGGAACGACGAAGGGCCCCCGACCGTGAGGTCGAGGGCCCTTCGAGGGGAAGCGGCGTGAGCCTACTTGCCGAAGTTCTTGTAGCGCGAGTTGAACTTCTCGACGCGGCCGGCCGAGTCCATGATGCGCTGCTTGCCCGTGTAGAACGGGTGCGAGGCGGAGGAGATCTCGACGTCGATGACGGGGTACGTGACGCCGTCGAGCTCGATCGTCTTGTTGCTGGTCGCCGTCGAGCGGGTGAGGAAGGTCTCACCGGAGGCGAGGTCGCGGAACACGATGGCCTCGTACTTGGGGTGGATGTCGGTCTGCATGATCGTGTCCTGTCGCTTGTGGTCCTGAACCGCGTCCGTCGTCGACCGATGCGGGTGGATGAGTGGCGGGCGCACCGCGAACGGGCCCGAACCAGCTACCGAGAATAGCAGACCGCGGGCCACCCGAGGAGGTGCGGCGCGCGGATCAGCCGTGGCGCGCCGAGCTCAGCGGGTCCGGCCTCGCGCTCAGCGCGCTCGAGCGGAGTAGCGCCCGTTCTCGTGGGTCAGCGCGATGTCGAGGCCGAACGCCTCCGCGAGGGTCGCCTCGGTCAGCGCCTCGGCCAGCGGACCGGCCGCGACGACGGCGCCGTCGCGCAGCAGCAGCGCGTGGGTGAAGCCGGCCGGGATCTCCTCGACGTGGTGGGTGACCATCACGATCGCGGGCGACGCCGGGTCCTGCGCGAAGCCGCCGAGCAGCTGCACGAGCTCCTCGCGGGCGCCGAGGTCGAGGCTGCCGGCCGGCTCGTCGAGCAGCAGCAGCTCCGGGTCGGTCATGATCGCGCGCGCGATCTGGACCCGCTTCTGCTCTCCGTCGGAGAGCGTGCCGAAGGTGCGGTCGGCGAGGTGGTCGAGCTTCCACTCGACGAGCACGCGGCGCGCGCGGCGCTCGTCGATCTCGTCGTAGCCCTCGTTCCAGCGGCCGGTGACGGCGTAGGCGGCGGTCATCACGACGTCGAGCACGGTCTCGCCCGCGGGCAGGCGTCGCGCCATCGCGG
The DNA here is from genome assembly GCF_013205055.1 of Rathayibacter sp. VKM Ac-2856. GTDB lineage: Bacteria > Actinomycetota > Actinomycetes > Actinomycetales > Microbacteriaceae > Rathayibacter. The sequence goes on along the minus strand of NZ_JABMLF010000006.1, from coordinate 316,683 downwards.
TCGACGCGTAGCCGATGCGGGGGCGCAGCTCGAAGACGTCGACGCGGCCGAGCGTCTCCTCGAGCAGCTGCGCGGTGCCGGTCGACGGGTAGTTCTGCGCCGCGGCGATCTGCAGGATCGAGGTCTTCCCCGCTCCGTTGGAGCCGAGGATCACCCAGCGCTCCTCCTCGGACACGGTCCAGTCGACGTGGTCGAGGATCCGCTTGCCGTTCCGGACGAAGGACACATCGACGAACGAGACAACGCTGGGCATGAGATCCAGTCTAAAGGGAGCGGGCTGCGGGGTCAGACGAGCGAGTCGTAGATCGCGCGGGTGTCCCGGGCGATCTGCGTCCAGCTGAAGTCGCTCTGCGCCCGGAGCCGGCCGGCCTCGCCCATCCGCTTGGCCGCGGCGGGGTCGGCGACGACCTCGGCCATCGCGGCCGCGAGGTCGGCGACGTAGCGCTCGGGGTCGAGCGGCGTGCCCGTCCCGTCCGTCGCCTGCTCGATCGGCACGAGGCGCCCGGTGACGCCGTCGACGACGACCTCCGGGATGCCGCCGGTCGCGGTCCCGACCACGGCCACCCCGCACGCCATCGCCTCGAGGTTCACGATGCCCAGCGGCTCGTAGATCGACGGGCAGACGAACGTCGTGGCGGCGGTCAGCACCGCGGAGAGCTGGTGGCGCGGCAGATGGCGGTCGATCCACACGACGCCGGTGCGCTCCTGCTGGAGTCCGCGGACGAGCTCGGTGACCTCGGCCATGATCTCGGGGGTGTCGGGGGCGCCGGCGCAGAGCACCAGCTGCACCTCCGGCGGCAGCATCGCGGCCGCGCGCAGCAGGTAGGGCAGCCCCTTCTGCCGGGTGATCCGCCCGACGAAGACGACGGAGGGACGCGAGGGGTCGATGCCCAGCTCGGCGAGGACGGCCTCGTCCTCGACCGGGTGCCACGCGTCGAGGTCGATGCCGTTGTAGACGACGTGCACCTTCGCGGGGTCCAGAGCCGGGTAGGAGCGGAGGATGTCGTTGCGCATCCCGCCCGACACCGCGATCACCGCGTCGGCGTTCTCGTACGCCTCGCGCTCGATCCAGCTCGACACGCGGTAGCCGCCGCCGAGCTGCTCGGCCTTCCACGGCCGCAGCGGCTCGAGGCTGTGCGCCGAGACGACGTGCGGCACGCCGTGCAGCAGCTGCGCGAGGCGGCCGGCCGCGTTGGCGTACCAGGTGTGCGAGTGCACGAGATCGGCGCCGGCCGCGTCCTGCGCGATCTGCAGATCGACGCCCAGGGTCTGCAGCGCGCCGTTGGCCGCAGCCAGCTCGGCGGGCACCGGGTACGCGAACGTGCCCTCCTCGTCCCTCGGCGCGCCGAAGCAGCGCACCACGACCTCGATGTCGTGGCGGAGGGCCTTGGTGAGCTCGGCCACGTGCACGCCGGCTCCCCCGTACACCTCGGGCGGATATTCCTTGGTCAGCAGATCGACTCGCACCCCCGAACCGTAGTACAGCGCGATCCTCCGCCGACACCCGCAGCCACGCGACTGCGCCGGACCTCTACTGTGGGGGCATGCAGTCAAAGAAGATCTTCGGCATCGTCCTCGCCGGCGGCGAGGGCAAGCGGCTCATGCCCCTCACGGCGGACCGGGCCAAGCCCGCGGTCCCCTTCGGCGGCCAGTACCGCCTGATCGACTTCGCGCTGTCGAACCTGATCAACTCGGGTCTCACGCAGATCGTCGTGCTGACGCAGTACAAGTCGCACTCGCTCGACCGCCACGTCTCGCAGACCTGGACGCTCTCGGGGCTGCTCAACTCGTACGTCGCGTCCGTCCCGGCGCAGCAGCGGCTCGGCAAGCGCTGGTTCAGCGGCTCGGCCGACGCGATCCTGCAGAGCCTCAACCTGATCCGCGACGAGAAGCCCGACATCGTCGTCGTGGTCGGCGCGGACCACGTCTACCGCATGGACTTCTCGCAGATGATCGACGCGCACATCAAGTCCGGCGCCAAGGCGACGGTCGCGGCGATCCGCCAGCCGATCGAGCTCGCCGATCAGTTCGGCGTCATCCAGCTCGCGGGCGACGAGGCCGGCGACGGCATCGTCCCGACCAAGATCGCGGAGTTCCTCGAGAAGCCCAAGGACGCGGTCGGCCTGGCCGACTCCCCGCACGAGGTCCTCGCCTCGATGGGCAACTACGTCTTCGACGCCGACGCCCTGATCGACGCGGTCATCCGCGACGGCGAGCTCTCGACCTCCGACCACGACATGGGCGGCGACATCATCCCCGACTTCGTCGCGCGCGGCGAGGCCGGCGTCTACGACCTCAAGCTCAACGAGGTCCCCGGCTCCACCGACCGCGACCGCTACTACTGGCGCGACGTGGGGACCATCGACTCGTTCTTCGAGGCGCACCAGGACCTCATCTCGGCACTCCCCGTCTTCAACCTCTACAACCAGCAGTGGCCGATCTTCTCGTCGCAGCTCAACTCGCCCCCGGCGAAGATCGTGCGCGACGGCAAGGGCAACCTCGGCACGACGGTCGACTCGGTCGTCTCGCTCGGCACGGTCATCTCCGGCGCGCACATCGAGCGCAGCGTCGTCGGCCCGTGGGCGGTCATCGAGTCCAACGCGACGGTCTCCGACTCGGTCGTCTTCGACAAGGTCCGGATCGGCCCGGACGCCGTGGTGGCGCGCGCTATCCTCGACAAGGACGTCGTCGTCGAGCCCGGCGCCCGTGTCGGCGTGGACCACGACCACGACCGCGAGCGCGGGTTCACCGTCACCGAGTCGGGCATCACCGTCGTCGGCAAGGGCGTCGTCGTCCGCCCGTAGCACCCCCGCGGGTCGAGAGCACTGCGCTTCCGCGCCGCCGGTCAGGCCGGCGCGCGGACCCGATCGATTGGCCCGTCCTTGAGTGAGCCTCTGCGCACACCCGCCCGCTTCCTGGTCGTCGTCGACGCCGACTCCACGCTGCTGCAGGACGAGGTGATCGAGCTGCTCGCCGCGCACGCGGGCTCCGAGGAGCGCGTCGCGGCGATCACCGAGCGCGCGATGCACGGCGAGATCGACTTCGGCGAGAGCCTGCGCGAGCGGGTCGCCACCCTGGCGGGCGTCCTCGACGACGTCTGCGCCGGGGTGAGCGGCCGGGTCCGGGTGACGGACGGCGTGGAGGCGCTCGTCGCCGGCATCCACGCCGCAGGAGGGCGCATCGGCGTCGTCTCCGGCGGCTTCCACGAGGTGCTCGACCCGGTCGCCGGGGCTCTCGGTCTCGACTTCGTCCGCGCGAACCGGCTCGGCAGCCGCGACGGGCGCCTCACCGGCGCGGTCGACGGTCCCGTGATCGACGCCGCCGCGAAGGCCGCGTCGCTGTGCGAGTGGGCGGCGGAGTCCGGCGTGCCACTCGAGCGCGCGATCGCGGTCGGCGACGGCGCGAACGACCTGGAGATGATGCGGGTCGCGGGCCTCTCCGTCGCCTTCAACGCGAAGCCCGTGGTGCGCGAGCGCGCCGACCTCGTCGTCGACGGCCTCGACCTCAGCCAGCTGCTGCCGGTCCTCGGCCTGCGGGGCTGAGCACCGGCCCGTCGCCGGGCGCGACGCAGGCGTCGGGCGTCAGCGGCCGGCGAGAGCGACAAGCGCCGCCGCGCCCAGCGCCAGCGCCCAGCTGACCAGCGAGCCGACCAGGAAGTACTCCGCCTTCGACCCGTTCTCGCCGTCGCGGGAGATCTCCGGGAAGCGGACGATGCCCTTCGCCGCGAAGACGGCGCCGGCGAGACCGATCGCACCGGCCAGCGTGAGCCCGGCCACGAGCAGGCGCTCGAGCGGTCCGATGGCGCGCCCGCCCCGCAGGTCCGGCACGCGCACCTCCTCGGGCACCGGGCGGGCGAACCGGGCGCGGAGCGAGAAGCGCGCGCGAGCGGCGACCGGCTGCGGAAGCTCGCGGTAGAGGGCGGCGCGGACGACGACGTTCCCGCTCTCGAGCAGGAAGAGCGCGGCGCCGACCGCGAGCAGCGCCTGGCCGATCTGCGGGACGGGTCCCGAGCGCCCGAGTCCGTCGTACGCGTCGACGAGGACCCCCGCGGCGGGACCGCCCGCGCGATCGACGACCGAGAGCACGAGGACCGCGACGACGAGACCGACGGCGGGCCGGAGTCCCCCGGGCGGACGGGCGCTCGCCGCGGTGGTGGTGAGCAGCAGCCAGGCGCCGGCGAGGGCGACGACGATGACGGCGCCCGGCACCGCGGCGCCGAGGCCGAGGACAGCCGCGAGTGCCGCGGCCGCCCACAGCACGGCGATCGCGGCAGCGGCGGCGGGCCGGCCGAGATGGGTGCGGGCGAGGTCGGCGATTCCGACGAGCGCCAGCAGCAGCGCGGTCAGCACGCGTCCGCCAGGAGCGCCGCGCCGGTCAGCAGGGCTCCGGCTCCCGCGCGGCGGAGCGCCTGCGAGACCGCGGACTGGGTGATCGACTCCTGCTCGGCGAGGACCCGCTGGGGCACGCCGCGGGCCGTCCCGAGTACCAGGCGCCGCTCGCGGTCGCTCATCGGCCCGACGAGCGCGTCCCGGGCGAGGAGGTAGGCGTTGATCGCGGCCTCCTCGGCGTCGGGCGCGTCGGAGCCGACGAACCAGCCGCGCGCGGTGGGCACCGGGCCGTCCTCGAGCGCGTGCGCCCGGTCGATGGCCGCTCGCGCGCGCCACCAGCCGGGCCCGTCCTGCAGATCGCCCGCGACGCCCGAGCCGACGACCCGGACGGGGCCGCGGCCCAGACCGACGCGGCAGTCGATCCCCGGCGGCAGTGCGAGCCGCGCCTGCAGCGTGGCGCCGAGTGCAGCCGGCACGGAGGCGTAGACCGCCTGGAACTCGTCGCCCACCGTGGGATGCAGAGGCTCGAGGGCGGGGACCGCGGCGTCGACCGCCGCGAAGCCGCGCTCGATCTCGCGCTGCACCGCCGATCGCTCGGCGATCTCGCGCGAGTCGACGAGGTCGAGCAGCACCGCGACGACGGAGGGTTCGGTCATCCCATAAGCATAAAGCTGATATCCGCCGGATATAAGCCCACAGCTGATACGGTCAGTGCCCCATCCCGAGGCCGCCGTCGACGGGGATGACCGCACCCGAGATGTAGTCCGCCTCGTCGCCCGCCAGCCAGCGGGTCACCTTCGCGACCTCGGCGGCCGTGCCGTAGCGGGCGAGCGGGATGCTCTTGCGGTACTCCGCCTGCTGCTCGGCCGGGAGCTCCGCCGTCATGTCGGTCTCGATGAAGCCCGGGGCGACCACGTTCGCCGTGATGTTGCGGGCGCCGAGCTCGCGGGTCAGCGACCGGGCGAAGCCGACGAGCGCGGCCTTGGAGGAGGAATAGTTGATCTGACCGGGTCCGCCGTAGAGGCCGACGATGCTGGAGATCAGGACGATGCGGCCGAACTTCTGCTTGAGCATCCCCTTCGACGCCCGCTTGACCACGCGGAAGGCGCCGGTGAGGTTCGTGTCGACGACCGAGGTGAAGTCGTCCTCCGACATGCGCAGCAGCAGCATGTCGCGGGTGATGCCGGCGTTGGCGACGACGACCTCGACCGGGCCGAGCTCGGCCTCGATCTGGGCGAAGGCGGCGTCGATGGAGGCGGAGTCGGTGACGTCCGCGACGACCGTGAACGAGCCCTCGGGGCCCGACCCGGAGCGCGCGGTGACCGCGACCCGGTGACCGGCCGCCACGAACTCCTCGGCGATGGCGTAGCCGATCCCCCGGTTGCCCCCCGTGACGAGGACGGTGCGCGGCGTGGTCATGGTGTCCCTCTCCGCCGGCGCGCGGGCGGCTCCGGACGACCCCTACATCCTAGAGGCGCGATGCGCAACACATCCGCTGAGAGGGAACGCCAGGGGTCCGCCCGCCGCCCACGACGTAGTCTTATCGAGCTGTGAAACCCCGCGAATCGCTCACCTCCCTCCCGCCGTCGCCCAGTGCGGCGCGTCGCTCCCGTGCGATCAAGTACTCCATCGCCATGGGCATCAGGATGGTCTGCGTGATCTGCCTGATCTTCGCCCAGGGCTGGTGGCTGCTCTTCTTCGCGCTCGGCGCCATCGTGCTCCCCTACTTCGCCGTCGTGCTCGCGAACGTCGGCAGCGCCGGCGAGAGCGGATCGGTCGAGCGCCCCGGAGCGATCGTGCTCTCCCGGCCGGTGCCGCCGTACGTGCCGCCGACCGCCGGTGGCGCAGCCGGCTCCGCCGAGTCCCCCGAGGGCGGCGACCCGACCGAGGGCCGGCGGTGATCCCGCTCGGCGGCGTGCCCGACCAGCACGCCTGCTCGCGCGCGGGCTGCCCGCTCACCGCGACCTGGGCCATCGAGTGGCGGAACCCGCGCATCCATGCGGAGGACCGCCGGAAGACCTGGCTGGCCTGCGGTGAGCACCTCGAGTTCCTGCGCGAGTTCCTCGCCGCCCGGGAGTTCCCGCTCGATGTGAAGCCGCTCCTCACCACCGATCGCGGAGCCGCGCTGTGACCGCGCCCGCGTCGCGCCCGTCCTGGCGCTTCGCGTTCTCGCGCCGCTGGTTCGGCTACCTGGCCCTCACGATCGTCTTCGCAATCGCCTGCGTCCTGCTGTCGCGTTGGCAGGTCGCCCGCCTCGACGAGGCCGCGAGCACGAACCGCCTGGTCACCGCCAACTGGAACGCCGACCCGGTCGCCCTCGACGGACTCCTCCCGGCCGGTGCCGCCTGGGACGACGCACTCGAGTACCGGCCGGTCGAGGTGACCGGCGTGTACGAGACCGGAGACGAGACCCTCGTCCGCAACCGCCCGTACAACGGCAACCCCGGCTTCGAGATCCTGACGCCGCTGCGCCTGGCCGACGGCAGCGTCTTCGTCGTCGACCGCGGCTGGGTCCCCGTCGGCTCCGAGCAGGACTCTCCCGACATGGTCCCGGCTCCGCCCGCGGGCGAGGTGACGGTCACCGCCCGCCTGAAGCCCGGCGAGGGCCGCATCGAGGGCCGCGGCGCACCCGCCGGCCAGATCGCCACGATCCAGCTCGACGACCTCTCGGCCCAGCTCGACGAGCCGGTGCGCACCACCGGGTACGGACTCCTCGTCCAGGAGGACCCGGCGCCGATCGACGAGCGGCCGCTCGCCGCGATCAAGCCCGTCGCGGACGAGGGCCTGCACATCAGCTACGCGATCCAGTGGGTGCTGTTCGCGATCATGGGCTTCGGCGGACTCGCCTGGGCGATCCGGCACGAGTACCGCATCCGGAACGCGGACGACCCCGAGGTGATCGCCGCGGAGGAGCGCCGCGAGCAGCGCCGCCTCCGCCGGGGCCGCAGCGACGCCGAGATCGAGGACGAGCTGCTCGACGCCCGCTGAGCTCGAGGATCTCCCCGGAGGAGGCGCCGGCGGCGGGTCATGCTGGTCGAGTAGCCCCGAAGGGGCGTATCGAGACCCACCGTCGACTGCGGGGCGGGTCTGCACACCCCTGGCCTGACGCCGGTGGATCTCGATGCGCCCGCTCCGCGGCCTACTCGATCAGCATCAGCATCGGTCAGGCCAGCATGATCAGGTCGAGGTAGTCCGAGGTCCAGTGGTCCTCGGTGCCCTCGGGCATGATCAGCACGCGCTCCGGGTTCAGCGCCTCGACGGCGCCCTCGTCGTGGCTCACCAGGACGACCGCGCCCTCGTAGTGCGCGAGTGCGTCGAGGATCTCCTCGCGGCTGGCCGGGTCGAGGTTGTTGGTGGGCTCGTCGAGCAGCAGCACGTTCGCGCCGGAGACGACGATCATCGCCAGGGCGAGGCGCGTCTTCTCACCGCCGGACAGGACGCCGGCCGGCTTGTGCGAGTCGTCGCCCGTGAAGAGGAACGAGCCGAGCACGCGACGGGCCTCGGTCTCGGTGAGGTTCGGGCTCGAGGAGACCATGTTCTCCAGCACCGAGCGCTTGACGTCGATCGTCTCGTGCTCCTGGGCGTAGTAGCCGATCCGGAGACCGTGGCCGGCCTCGATCACGCCGGTGTCGGGAGCGTCGACGCCGCCGAGGATGCGCAGGAGCGTCGTCTTGCCCGCACCGTTCAGCCCGAGGATGACGACCTTCGACCCGCGGTCGATCGCCAGGTCGACGGAGGTGAAGATCTCGAGCGAGCCGTAGCTCTTCGAGAGGTTCTGCGCCTGCAGCGGCGTCCGGCCGCACGCGGACGGGGTCGGGAAGCGCAGCTTCGCCACGCGGTCCACGGCGCGGACCTCCTCGAGGCCGCTGAGCATCCGCTCGGCGCGGGCGACCATCTGGTGCGCCGCCGCGGCCTTGGACGCCTTCGCGCCGAAGCGGGCGGCCTGCAGCTGCAGGGCTCCCGCCTTCTTCTCGACGTTGACGCGCTCCTTCTTGCGGCGCTCCTCGTCGGCCGCGCGCTGGCGCAGATAGTTCTTCCAGTTCATGTTGTAGACGTCGATGACCTGGCGGTTCGCATCGAGGTAGAACACGCGGTTCACGGTCTCGCCCACGAGCTCGATGTCGTGGCTGATCACGATGAAGCCGCCGCGGTAGCTCTTGAGGAACTCGCGGAGCCAGACGACAGAGTCGGCGTCGAGGTGGTTGGTCGGCTCGTCCAGGATGAGCGTCTGCGCGTCCGAGAAGAGGATGCGGGCGAGCTCGATCCGGCGGCGCTGACCACCGGAGAGCGTCTTCAGCGGCTGGTCGAGGATCCGGTCCGGCAGGTTCAGGTTGCTCGCGATCGACGCCGCCTCGGCCTCCGCCGCGTAGCCGCCGAGCGAGAGGAAGCGGTCGGTCAGGTTGCCGTACTTCTTCATGCCGGCCTCGCTCACCGTCGTGTCACTGCTCGACATGGCGACCGTGGCCTCCTGCATGCCCAGCACGAGCTGGCCGAGACCGCGGGCGTCGAGGATGCGCGTGCGCGCCAGCTCCTCCGGGTCGCCCGAGCGCGGGTCCTGCGGGAGGTAGCCGATCTCGCCGCCGCGGTCGACCGAGCCCTTGGCGGCGATGAGGTCGCCGGCGAGGACCTTGGTCAGCGTCGTCTTCCCCGCGCCGTTGCGGCCGACGAGGCCGACCTTGTCGCCGTCGCCGACTCTGAAGGACACGTTCTCCATCAGGAGTCGGGCGCCGACTCGGAGTTCGAGGTCGTGCACGCTGAGCACTGTGCTGTCCGTTCCCGCCAAGAAATGGCGTTCGGTTCGGGAGGTGTGGGGCAAGAGGCCGCGACGCGGCAGCCCCCTAGTATATTTCCTGAGCCGCGGGGCGGATCCACGTCCGCTCACCGCGGACGCGCTCGCTCCTCGCTCTCGGGCGACACGGTCTTTGGAGAACAGACATGTCCAGCTACTCTCTCGCCCCGTCGCGACCGGTCCTGGCGGACCGGCTGCTCACCCGCTCGCTCGTCACCGATCTGGTGCTCGTCCTCGCCGCCGCCGCGTTCACCGCCGGCATGGCGCAGCTGTACATTCCGATGTGGCCGGTCCCGATCACGGGCCAGACCTTCGCCGTCCTGCTCGTCGGCACCACGCTCGGCGCCCTCCGCGGCGCGCTCTCGATGGGCGTCTACGCCCTCGTCGGCGCCCTCGGCGCCCCCGTCTTCACCGAGGGCTCGAGCGGCTGGGCCGTCCTGGCCGGCCCGACCGGCGGCTACATCGTCGGCTTCGTCCTCGCGTCGATCGTCACCGGCTGGCTCGCGCAGCGCGAGTGGGACCGCCGCGTCGTCGGCACGATCGTGACCTTCCTCGCCGGCACCGCCACGATCTACCTCGTCGGACTCCCCTGGCTCGCCACCGCGCTCGGCTCGCTCGGCTACCCCGCCGACCTCGGCTCGGTGCTGACCGGCGGCCTGGTGCCGTTCCTCGTCGGCGACACCCTCAAGATCCTGCTCGCCGCCGCGCTGCTGCCCACCACCTGGGCGCTGCTCGGCCGCCGCAAGGGCTGACCCGCACCGCACGCACGACGAAGGGCCCGGAGGATGATCCTCCGGGCCCTTCGCTGTTCTGCGGTTCGCTGTCCTGCGGTTCGCTGTTCTGCGGACTAGATCGAGAAGCCGAGCGCGCGCATCATGTCGCGGCCGTCCTCGGTGATCCGGTCCGGGCCCCACGGCGGCATCCAGACCCAGTTGATCCGGAACGCCTCCACGACGCCGTCGAGAGACTCCGCGGTCTGCTCCTCGAGCACGTCCGTCAGCGGGCAGCCCGCCGACGTCAGCGTCATGTGGATGACCAGCGCGTCGTTCTCGTCGTCCCAGCCGAGGTCGTAGATCAGGCCGAGGTCGACGACGTTGACGCCGAGCTCGGGGTCCATGACGTCCTTGAGCGCCTCCTCGACCTGGTCGAAGAGCTTCGGGTCGAGCGTGGTGACCGCCATGATCAGGCCGTCGCCGGGGCGAGGAAGCGGTCGTAGCCCTCGTCCTCGAGTCGGGTCGCGAGCTCCTTGCCGCCCTGCTCAGCGATGCGGCCGGCGACGAAGACGTGCACGAAGTCGGGCTGGATGTAGCGCAGGATCCGCGTGTAGTGCGTGATCAGCAGGACGCCGAGACCGGTCGAGGCGTGGGCGCGGTTGACGCCCTCCGAGACGATCTTCAGCGCGTCGACGTCGAGACCGGAGTCGGTCTCGTCGAGGACGGCGAACTGCGGGGCGAGCAGCTCGAGCTGGAGGATCTCGTTGCGCTTCTTCTCGCCGCCCGAGAAGCCCTCGTTGACGTTGCGGGCCGCGAAGGACGGGTCCATCCGCAGGTCCGCCATCGCCTTCTTGACGTCCTTGGTCCAGGTGCGGATCGCGGGCGCCTCACCCGCGATCGCGGTCTTGGCGGTGCGGAGGAAGTTGGTGTTGGTCACGCCGGGGATCTCGACCGGGTACTGCATCGCGAGGAAGAGGCCCGCGCGAGCGCGCTCGTCGACGGACATGTCGAGGACCTCGACACCGTCGAGGGTGATCGAGCCGCCGTCGACGTGGTACTTCGGGTGGCCCGCGATCGTGTACGCGAGGGTGGACTTGCCGGAGCCGTTGGGGCCCATGACGGCGTGGATCTCACCCTGGTTGATGGTGAGGTCGACACCGCGGAGGATCTGCTTGGTCCCCTGCTCGGTCTCGACACTGACGTGGAGATCGCTGATCTGGAGAACGGACATTCAGACTTCCTTCGTGACGGTCGGATCGATGTAGACGTCGCCGTCGATGACCTCGACGACGAAGACGGGAACCGGCTCGAAGGCCGGCAGGTTCAGGGGGGTGCCGGTGCGCAGCGAGAACGCCGAGCCGTGGGCCCAGCACTCGAGCGTGTCGTCCTCGACGAAGCCCTCGGCGAGGGAGACCTCGCCGTGGGTGCAGGTGTCGCCGATGGCGTGGATCTCACCCGCGGTGTCCTGGACGATCGCGATGGCGATGCCGTCGACGACGTAGCGCACGGCCTGGTTGGGGATCAGCTCCGAGGCGGCGCAGATCCGGGCGGCGTCGCTCACGCGGACACCTCCGGGGTGCGCGAGCCGGTCTGCCCGGCGCTGCCGGCCAGCTCGGCCTCGATCGCGAGCTGGAGGCGGTCCTCGAGCTCGGTCACGCCGATCTGCTGCACGATCTCGCTGAGGAAGCCGCGCACGACCAGGCGGCGCGCCTCGTCCTCGCGGATGCCGCGCGACTGCAGGTAGAAGAGCTGCTCGTCGTCGAAGCGGCCGGTCGCCGAGGCGTGGCCCGCTCCGGCGATGTCGCCGGTCTCGATCTCGAGGTTCGGGATCGAGTCGGCCCGCGTGCCGTCCGAGAGGACGAGGTTGCGGTTCTGCTCGTAGCTGTCGGTGCCGGTCGCGCTGTTGCGGATCAGCACGTCGCCGATCCAGACGGTCCGCGCGCCCTGGCCCTGCAGCGCGCCCTTATAGGTGACGCGGCTGCGGGTGTCGGGGGCGTCGTGGTCGACGTAGACCTGCTGCTCGAGGTGCTGGCCGCCGTCGGCGAAGTAGAGGCCCAGCAACTCGCCGTCGGCCCCGCGCTCGACGAGGTGCGCCGACGGGTTGACCCGGACGATCGAGCCGCCGAGGGTGACGACGATGTGCTTCACCTTCGCGTCGCGGCCGACCCGGATGAAGTGGTTCGCCAGGTGGCGGGCGTCGTCGGCCCACTCCTGCAGCGTGACGATCGTCAGCTGCGCGCCCTCGCCCGCGAGGATCTCCACGTTCTCGGCGAGGGTCGCCTCGCCCTCGTTCTGCAGCACGACGACGCCGCGCGCGTACGGCGCGGCCTCGATGATCGTGTGCGCGGCCCGCGGCGCGGAGCCGAGACCGGTGCGCACGAGCGTCGCGACCTTCTCGTCCTCGCCGGTGACCCGGACGGCCAGGGCCTGCTCGAACTGCGACCAGGCGTTGGCGGCGGCGCGGTCCTCGGGGAGGCCGGCGGTGCCGATCCGCCCGTCGTCGCGGCCGACCCACGAGACCTCGACGCCCTCGACGGCCGCCGACTCCAGCGGAGCGGCCGAGCCGTCGAGCGGGCCGTCGATCAGGTCGCCGAGGCGGGCGACCGGGGTGAGCTTCCAGGCGATCTCGCGACCGGTGACCGTCTCGAACGCGTCGACGTCGGTGGACGCGAAGCGCTCGGAGCGGGTTTGCACGGGCGTGAACGCCCCGTCGGAGTGCGCGGAGATGCCCAGGCGCGCGGCGGCGTCCGCGCCGTCGATCGCAGAGGACGTCGGGGCGCTCGTGGGGACCGTCATCAGGCGGTGGTTCCTTTCAGGGGGTGCTGGCCGCCCGTCGCGGGCGGCCTCGGGTACGGAGGGGCGAGCGTCAGCCGACGCTGCCCTCCATCCCCATCTCGATGAGCTTGTTCAGCTCGAGGGCGTACTCCATGGGCAGCTCGCGCGCGATCGGCTCGATGAAGCCGCGGACGATCATCGCCATCGCCTCGTCCTCGGGCATGCCGCGGGACATCAGGTAGAAGAGCTGCTCCTCGCTGACCTTCGAGACCGTGGCCTCGTGGCCCAGCTGGACGTCGTCCACCCGGATGTCGATGGCGGGGTAGGTGTCCGAGCGCGAGATCGTGTCGACCAGGAGCGCGTCGCAGCGCACCGTGTTCGCCGAGTGGTGCGCGTTCGCGTCCACCCGGACCTCGCCGCGGTAGCCGGCCCGTCCACCGCCGCGCGCGATCGACTTGGAGACGATCGACGACTGCGTGTACGGCGCCATGTGGATCATCTTCGCGCCGGCGTCCTGGTGCTGGCCGGGGCCCGCGAACGCGACGGAGAGGGTCTCGCCCTTGGCGTGCTCGCCGACCAGGAAGATCGACGGGTACTTCATGGTGACCTTGGAGCCGATGTTGCCGTCGATCCACTCCATCGTCGCGCCCTCGTGCGCGATCGCGCGCTTGGTGACGAGGTTGTAGACGTTGTTCGACCAGTTCTGGATCGTCGTGTAGCGCACGCGGGCGTTCTTCTTCACGATGATCTCGACGACCGCCGAGTGCAGCGAGTCCGACTTGTAGATCGGCGCGGTGCAGCCCTCGATGTAGTGGACGTAGCTGCCCTCGTCCGCGATGATCAGCGTCCGCTCGAACTGGCCCATGTTCTCGGTGTTGATCCGGAAGTAGGCCTGCAGCGGGATGTCGACGTGAACGCCCTTGGGGACGTAGACGAACGAGCCGCCCGACCAGACCGCCGTGTTCAGCGCGGCGAACTTGTTGTCGCCGGCCGGGATGACGGTGCCGAAGTACTCCTCGAAGATCTCGGGGTGCTCGCGCAGCGCGGTGTCGGTGTCCATGAAGATGACGCCCTGCTCCTCCAGGTCCTCGCGGATCTGGTGGTAGACGACCTCGGACTCGTACTGCGCGGCGACGCCGCCGACGAGGCGCTGGCGCTCCGCCTCGGGGATGCCGAGCTTCTCGTACGTGTTCTTGATGTCGTCCGGGAGGTCGTCCCAGGTCTGCGCCTGCTTCTCGGTGGACCGCACGAAGTACTTGATGTTGTCGAAGTCGATGTCCGACAGGTCGGCGCCCCAGGTGGGCATCGGCTTGCGCTCGAAGAGGGCCAGGGCCTTCAGGCGCCGCTCGCGCATCCAGGCGGGCTCGCTCTTGAGCGCGGAGATGTCGGAGACGACCTCGGGCGAGATCCCCCGGCGCGCGGACGCACCGGCGGAGTCCGAGTCGGACCAGCCGAACTCGTAGACGCCCAGGCTCTCGAGCTCGGGGCGGTCGATCAGGATGTCTGACATAAGTACCTCGTTTCCTACCCACTGGTAACCGGTCGGGTTCCGGAGTCATTCCCCGAGGGGGATCCGAGGAGCGCATCGGGCCGGTCGCGCCATCGATGTCGATGGTCGGAGCGGAGCGGTGCGTCCCGGGAAGTCCTGAGGCTTGCGGTGGCGCTCCATCGGGCCGTCGGTCCGGGCTCCGCCTCGGGGGCGGTCGACGCCGGTGACGCCGAACCTGAACCAACTACTCATTCTACGGACGCCGTGCTCCCAGTGGAACCTCTGCACCTGGGTGTCGCCCGGGCAGTGGACCGCACGACGCCAGACCGGCGTGACCACACCCGTGTCGGTGGTCCGTGGTGGAGTGAGCGCATGACGAACCACGACAGGATCCCACTCCTCCCCCACCTCCTCCTCGCCCTCGCCCGCGCCGGGCTCGACCCGAGCGCCGCGGCCGTCCTCGAGCCGCTCGGCACGGCACTCGCACGGGAGCTGCCGGTGCGCGCGCTGCCGCTCGCACTCGTCCGACTGCGGAGGCACCTGCGCTCGGCCGACGACGGCGCCCGGGCAGACCGGGGGCGGCCTCAGAGCGCGGGGGCCAGCTCCTCGACCGGCTGCCGGCGCTGAGCGCGGACCGTGAAGAGCCGCGGGTTCACGTCGAGCAGCACGCGCACGGCGCCGACCCAGACGAAGGCGGAGCCGATCAGGTGGACGGCCACCAGGGCCTCGGGCAGGGCGAGGAGCGACTGGGCGACGCCCACGAGCGCCTGCAGCCCCACGACGACGAGGAAGGCGACGACGCGGCGGCGCGCCAGCTCGGAGCCGGGCGCGCGGGCGAGCAGCACGAGGAGGGCGGCGCCGAGCACCAGGGTGGCCGTTCCGAGGACGCCGTGCACGATCGTGACGCTCTCCCAGTGGAACCGCATCCGCGGGACCTCGGCCGAGTCGCCCGCGTGCGGGCCGGTGCCGGTGACGAGGGTGCCGACCGCGATGACGAGCAGGGTCACCGCGACGAGCGCGATGCTCACGCCGCGGGTGAGGGCGTCGGGCTCGAACGCGACGGACTGCGAGCGGTGAGCGCGGTGCCAGGTGAGCGCGGTGGTGGTCAGCAGCGCGATGGCCAGCATGAAGTGCCCGGCCACGATGTAGGGGTTCAGCCCCGAGTGCACGGTGGCACCGCCGGCCAGGGCGTTCGCCACGACGAGCCAGAACTGCGACCAGGCGAGCCGGGTCATCGTGCGGTCGCGCGGCTTCTGCAGCCGCGCCGCGGTGATGGCCCAGCCGACGGCGACGATCAGGACGCCCGTGAACGCGCGGTTGGTGAACTCGATGAACCCGTGGATCCCGAGCTCGGGGGTGGAGGTGAGCGACCCGGCGTCGCAGGCGGGCCAGGTCGGGCAGCCGAGTCCCGAGCCCGTCAGTCGCACGACGCCGCCGAAGAAGATGATCAGGATGCTCGCGACCAGGGCGGCCGTCGTGCCCCAGCGGAGTGCGCGGGGGCTCAGCGTGACGCGCTCGGCCAGGAGCGAGAAGGGGGTCACCATCAGAACGGCAGCAGGGGGTCGATGCCGACGGCGAGGAAGACCAGCGTGAGGTATCCGATCGAGCCGTGGAAGACGCGCATCGGCGAGACGTGCTCGTGACGGATCGCGAGGCTGTAGAGGCGGTGCGTCTCGGCGATGAACCAGATGCCGCTGCCGAGCGCCACGACCGTGTACAGCACACCCATTCCGGCGACCGGGATGAGCAGCAGCGAGCAGGCGACGGTCGCCCAGGCGTACAGGATGACCTGGAGCCCGACGATGGTGCGGCCGCGCACGACGGCGAGCATCGGCACGCCCGCGGCGCGGTAGTCCTCGCGATACTTCATCGACAGCGGCCAGTAGTGCGGCGGGGTCCAGAGGAAGATCACCGTGAAGAGGATGATCGGCGCCCAGTCGAGCGAGTTCGTGACCGCGGCCCAGCCGATCAGCACGGGCATGCAGCCGGCGATCCCGCCCCAGACGATGTTCTGCGGGGTGCGGCGCTTGAGGAACAGCGTGTAGAAGAGCACGTAGATGAGGATCGCCGCGAGCGAGAGCGAGGCGGCGAGCCAGTTGGCCGTCAGGCCGAGCCAGACGATCGACAGGACGCCGATGGTGGTCGCGAAGACCAGCGCCTCGCGGTCGGAGACCTCGCCCGTCACGAGCGGGCGGTTCCGCGTCCGCTTCATCACGCGATCGATGTCGCGGTCGATGTAGCAGTTGAACGCGCCGGCCGACCCGGCGCTCAGCGCCCCGCCGATCAGCACGTTCAGGACGAGCAGCAGGTTCGGGATCCCGCCCTGCGCCAGGATCATCGTGGGCGCGGTGACCACGAGCAGCAGCTCGATCACGCGCGGCTTCGTCAGCGCGACGTACGCCCTCACCTTGCGCGACAGGGGCGACCGGACGGGCCCTCCCCGCTCGATCGCGGTGGTCTCTGCGACTACGTCCATTGCTCCTCTAACGATCGATGATCCCGAACGAGTGTAATGCGCGCCGGATGGGGGCCGGCTCGGAGTGCACGCTTGTCCAATCGATCGCCGACATATGCGATGCCGCAACCCCCGATCCCCGGCGCACCCCCCTCCGTATACTCGGAACTGCTCGCCAGAGCGCCCGGCCCGCACCCGAGTCCGTCCGACTGATCAGTCGCGCGAGGCCGAACGGGGCGTGTCGGAAGCATCGTGTCGAAGTCGTCATGCGGCGCGCTCCACCATGCGAGAGGGCGGACGGTCCCCGTCTGCCCCACGTCTCGAGAAGGGTCAGTACCTAGTGTCAGAACTGCAATGGGATTCCATTGACGAGAAGGCAGTCGACACGGCGAGGGTTCTCGCCGCGGACGCGGTCGAGAAGGTCGGCAACGGCCACCCCGGAACCGCCATGAGCCTCGCGCCGGCCGCGTACCTCCTGTTCCAGAAGGTCATGCGCCGCGATCCGTCGGACGCCACCTGGATCGGCCGCGACCGGTTCATCCTGTCCGTCGGGCACTCCTCGCTGACGCAGTACGTCCAGTTCTACCTGGGCGGCTACGGCCTCGAGCTCGACGACCTCAAGGCGCTGCGCACCTGGGGGTCGAAGACCCCCGGCCACCCCGAGTACGGCCACACCGACGGCGTCGAGATCACCACCGGCCCGCTCGGCCAGGGCCTCGCCTCGGCCGTCGGCTTCGCCTACGCCGCGCGCTTCGAGCGCGACCTGTTCGACCCCGAGGCCGCCGCGGGCACCTCGCCGTTCGACCACTTCGTCTACGTCATCGCCGGCGACGGCGACCTGCAGGAGGGCGTCACCAGCGAGGCCTCCTCGCTCGCCGGCCACCAGCAGCTCGGCAACCTGGTCGTCATCTACGACTCCAACCAGATCTCGATCGAGGACGACACCAACATCGCCTTCACCGAGGACGTCAAGGCCCGCTACGAGGCCTACGACTGGCAGGTCCAGGTCGTCGACTGGAAGAAGACCGGCGAGTACCACGAGGACGTCGCCGAGCTCCACGCCGCGATCGAGGCCGCGAAGGGCGAGACCGACAAGCCGTCGCTCATCATCCTGCGCACGATCATCGGCTGGCCCTCGCCGAAGAAGCAGAACACCGGCAAGATCCACGGCTCCGCCCTCGGCGCCGACGAGCTCCGCGGCCTCAAGGAGGTGCTCGGCTTCGACCCCGAGAAGACCTTCGACGTCGCCGACGAGGTCATCGAGCACACCCGCAAGGCCGTCGAGCGCGGCCAGGCGCAGCACGCCGAGTGGAACGAGAAGCTCGAGGCGTGGGCGACCGCGAACCCCGAGAAGAAGGTCCTCCTCGACCGCGTCCTGAGCGGCGACCTGCCCGAGGGCGTCCAGGAGGCCCTGCCGGTCTTCGAGCCCGGCAAGGAGGTGTCCACCCGCGCCGCGTCCGGCAAGGTGATCAACGCCCTCGCCGGCGTCGTCCCCGAGCTCTGGGGCGGCTCCGCCGACCTCGCCGAGTCGAACAACACGACCATCGAGGGCGCCGGCTCCTTCGTGCCGAGCGAGTTCTCGACGCACGAGTGGACCGGCAGGAAGGGCGGCCGTGTGCTGCACTTCGGCATCCGCGAGCACGCCATGGGCGCGATCCTCAACGGCATCGTCCTGCACGGCAACACCCGCCCCTTCGGCGGCACCTTCCTGATCTTCTCCGACTACATGCGCCCGGCGGTCCGTCTCGCCGCGCTCATGAAGGCGCCGGCCATCTACGTCTGGACCCACGACTCCGTGGCCCTCGGCGAGGACGGCCCGACGCACCAGCCGGTCGAGCAGCTGGCGGCCCTCCGCGCGATCCCGGGTCTGGACATCGTCCGCCCCGGCGACGCGAACGAGGTCGCCTACGCCTGGAAGACGATCCTGGAGCGCCGCGAGGGCCCGGCCGGCCTCGCGCTGACCCGCCAGAACATCCCCGTCTTCGAGCGCGGAGAGGGCGACGCCTCCGGCGAGACCTTCGCCCACGCGTCGAACGTCGCCCGCGGTGCGTACATCCTCGCCGAGGCGCCGAACGGCACCCCCGACGTGATCCTCATCGCCACCGGCTCCGAGGTCCAGATCGCCGTGGAGGCGCGCGAGCAGCTGAAGGGCGAGGGCGTCAACGTCCGCGTCGTCTCGGCCCCGTCGCTCGAGTGGTTCGAGGAGCAGGACGCCGAGTACCGCGAGAAGGTGCTGCCGTCCGCCGTGAAGGCGCGCGTCTCGATCGAGGCCGGCCTCAGCCTCGGCTGGCAGAAGTACGTCGGCGACGCCGGCCGCTCGGTCTCCATCGAGCACTTCGGCGCCTCCGCCGACTACAAGACCCTGTTCCGCGAGTTCGGGATCACCACCGAGGCGGCAGTCGCCGCCGCCAAGGAGTCGCTCGCGGCGTCCTGATCACGAAGGCCGCGTCCACCAGGGCGCGGCCTTCGCCGTCGGGCCCACGACTCCCCACCGACCCGCTCCACCTACGAACGAGAAGAAGAGACATGACCGAGAACACCCCCACCGCAGACCTCTCCGCCGCCGGCGTCAGCATCTGGCTCGACGACCTGTCGCGCTCGCGCATCTCGAGCGGCGGGCTGCAGAAGCTCATCGACGAGAAGAACGTCGTCGGAGTCACCACCAACCCCACGATCTTCGCCGCGGCCCTCGCCAAGGGCGAGTCCTACGACGAGCAGGTCGAGGAGCTCGCCGCCGCCGACACCTCGGTGACCGACGCCGTCTTCGCGATCACCACCGACGACGTGGCCGCCGCCTCCGACGTCTTCCGCCCGATCTACGACGCGACCAACGGCTACGACGGCCGCGTCTCGATCGAGGTCGAGCCGGGCCTCGCGCACGACGCGCAGGGCACCATCGAGCAGGCGAAGGCCCTCTGGGCCAAGGTCGACCGCCCGAACGCGATGATCAAGATCCCCGCGACCGTCGAGGGCCTCGAGGCCATCACCGAGGCCATCGGCTCCGGCATCTCGGTCAACGTCACGCTGATCTTCTCGCTCGCCCGCTACCGCGCCGTCATCAACGCGTACCTCGCCGGCCTCGAGAAGGCCAAGGACGCCGGCATCGACCTGTCGACGATCCACTCCGTCGCCTCCTTCTTCGTGTCGCGCGTCGACACCGAGATCGACAAGCGCCTCGAGGCCGTCGGCACCGACGAGGCCCTCGCCCTGAAGAGCAAGGCGGGCGTCGCCAACGCGCAGCTCGCCTACGAGGTCTTCGTCGAGGCGTTCGCCACCGAGCGCGCGCTGCTCCTGCAGGAGTCCGGCGCCAACCGCCAGCGTCCGCTCTGGGCCTCGACCGGCGTCAAGTCGGCCGACCTCCCCGACACCCTCTACGTGACCGAGCTGGTCGCCGCGGGCGTCGTCAACACCATGCCCGAGAAGACCCTCGAGGCGACCTTCGACCACGGCGTCATCGCCGGCGACACCGTGACCGGCTCCTACGCCGACGCGAACGCCGTTCTCGACGCCGTCGCCGCCCAGGGCGTCTCCTACGCCGAGGTCACCGAGCTGCTCGAGAAGGAGGGCGTCGAGAAGTTCGTCGTCTCCTGGAACGAGCTGCTCGACACCGTGACCGCCGCGCTCGAAGGCGCGAAGGCGAAGGCCTGATCATGGCGATCCAGATCCACCTCAGCGGCGACGCCGAGAAGGCCGCCGACCGCGTCGTGCCGGAGCTCGTCGCCGACGAGGTCGCCTCGGGCATCACCGCCCAGGTCCCGACCCTCTGGGGTGCGGCGGCCGAGGAGGAGTCCGCGAAGCGCCTCGGCTGGACCGAGTCGACCACGGTCTCCCGCCCGCTGATCCCGGAGATCCTCGCGCTGCGCGAGGAGTTCCAGGCGAAGGGCATCGACCACATCGTGCTCGGCGGCATGGGCGGCTCGTCGCTCGCGCCCGAGGTCATCACCCGGACCGCCGGCGTCGAGCTCACCGTGCTCGACTCCACCGCGCCCGGCCAGGTCCTCGCGGCCCTGAACGACCGCCTCGCCACGACCGCGGTCGTCATCTCGTCCAAGTCCGGCTCGACGGTCGAGACCGCCAGCCAGAAGAAGGCGTACGAGAAGGCGTTCACCGAGGCGGGCATCGACCCGCTCGACCGCATCGTCATCGTCACCGACCCCGGCTCGCCGCTCGACTCGTCCTCCCGCGAGGCGGGCTACCGGGTCTTCAACGCCGACCCGAACATCGGCGGCCGCTTCTCGGCGCTCTCCGCGTTCGGCCTCGTGCCGTCCGGTCTCGCCGGCGCCGACATCGAGGCCCTCCTCGACGAGGCGGCGGAGGCGTCCCTCGGCCTGGCCGTGGACACCCCGGAGAACCCGGGTCTGCTCCTCGGTGCGGCGATCGCCGCGACCAGCCCGCGCCGCGACAAGCTCGCGATCGTCGCCGACGGCACCCACATCGTGGGCTTCGCCGACTGGGCCGAGCAGCTCATCGCCGAGTCCACCGGCAAGGACGGCACGGGCATCCTCCCCGTCGTCCTCGGCACCCTCGCCCCCGAGCTGTCGGAGGACCTCGCCGACGTGCAGGTCGTCCGCCTGGTCGAGGACGCGAGCGCGCTGCACCTGTTCCCGCGCGATCGGCACGAGGGCGAGATCCTCCTGTCCGGCTCGCTCGGCGCGCAGATGCTGACCTGGGAGTACGCGGTCGCGGTCGCCGGGCGCCTGCTCGGCATCAACCCGTTCGACCAGCCCGACGTCGAGTCGGCGAAGGTCGCGACCCGGGCCCTGCTCGAGAAGCGCCCCGAGCCCGCCGCGCCGGCGTTCACCGACGCCGGCATCGCGGTGACCGGCACCTCCGCCGTCACCGAGGGCGTCTCGACCGTCGCCGAGGCCGTCGACCGCCTGCTCGCCCAGCTGGGCGAGGGCGGCTACGTGTCGATCCAGGCCTACGTGGACCGCCTCGCGCTGCCGCAGCTGGAGGGCGTCCGCGACCTCCTCGCCGCGCAGTCCAAGCGCCCGGTCACCTTCGGCTGGGGCCCGCGCTTCCTGCACTCGACCGGTCAGTACCACAAGGGCGGAGCGCCGACCGGCGTCTTCCTCCAGATCGCCGAGCGCGCGAGCACGGACCTCGAGATCCCCGAGAGCCCGTTCACGTTCGGTCAGCTCATCCAGGCCCAGGCCGCCGGCGACGCGAGCGTGCTCGCCGAGCACGGCCGCCCCGTCCTCACGCTGACGCTGACGGACCCCGAGGCCGACCTCGAGACCCTCTTCGAGGCGCTCAACACCTGATCCGCCGGGCGCGGCGTCCCGTCCTCCTCGCGGAGGCGGGGCGCCGCGCCCGCGGTCGTCCGCGCGGTCCGCCACGACCGCGCTCGCAAGCCCTCAGCGGAGCGGGCCGGCGTCCCCCTCCCCCTCCGTCACCGATAGCAGTGCGCCTCGGCGTCCGGCCCCGCCGGCTCCCGCGGCACACAGAAGGACACTGCACATGTCTGTGGACATCACTCCCGAGTTCAACCCGCTGCGGTTGAGCTTCGACCGCCGGCTGAACCGGATCGCGGGGCCGAGCGGCCTCGTCATCTTCGGCGTCACCGGCGATCTCTCCCGCAAGAAGCTCATGCCCGCGGTCTACGACCTCGCCAACCGCGGCCTGCTGCCGCCCGGCTTCGCGCTCGTCGGCTTCGCCCGGCGCGACTGGGACGACCAGGACTTCGAGAAGGTCGTGCACGACTCGGTCAAGAAGCACGCCCGGACCGAGTTCCACGAGGAGGTCTGGGCCCAGCTGGCGCAGGGCATCCGCTTCGTCCAGGGCGAGTTCGACGACCCCGAGGCCTTCAGCCGCCTGAAGACGACCGTCGACGACCTCGACCGCGAGCGCGGCACGAACGGCAACTTCGCCTTCTACCTCTCGATCCCGCCGAAGTCCTTCCCCCAGGTCACCGAGCAGCTGCGCAACTCGGGCCTCGCGGAGCAGAAGGACGGCCAGTGGCGCCGCGTCGTCATCGAGAAGCCCTTCGGCAGCGACCTGAAGACCGCGCGCGAGCTCAACTCCGTCGTCGAGTCGGTCTTCCCGCCCGACTCCGTCTTCCGGATCGACCACTACCTCGGCAAGGAGACGGTCCAGAACATCCTGGCGCTGCGCTTCGCCAACATGATGTACGAGCCGCTCTGGAACTCGAACTACGTCGACCACGTGCAGATCACGATGGCCGAGGACATCGGAGTGGGCGGCCGCGCCGGCTACTACGACGGCATCGGCGCCGCGCGCGACGTCATCCAGAACCACCTGCTCCAGCTGCTCGCCCTCACGGCGATGGAGGAGCCCATCTCGTTCGACGCCGCCGACCTGCGCGCCGAGAAGGAGAAGGTCCTCGCGGCCGTCCGCCTGCCGAAGGACCTCTCGACGGTCACCGCCCGCGGGCAGTACTCCGGCGGCTGGCAGGGCGGCGAGAAGGTGCTCGGCTTCCTCGAGGAGGACGGCATGAGCCCCACCTCGACCACCGAGACCTTCGCCGCGATGCGCCTGGACATCGGCACCCGCCGGTGGGCCGGCGTGCCGTTCTACCTGCGCGCCGGCAAGCGCCTCGGCCGTCGCGTCACCGAGATCGCCGTGGTCTTCAAGCGCGCCCCGCAGCAGCTCTTCGCCGAGAGCCAGACCACCTCGCTCGGGCAGAACGCCCTCGTGATCCGCGTGCAGCCCGACGAGGGCGTCACCATGCGCTTCGGCTCGAAGGTGCCCGGCGCGGGCATGCAGGTCCGCGACGTGACGATGGACTTCGGCTACGGCCACGCGTTCACCGAGGCCAGCCCCGAGGCCTACGAGCGCCTCATCCTCGACGTCCTCCTCGGCGAGCCGCCGCTCTTCCCGCGGCACGAGGAGGTCGAGCTGTCCTGGAAGATCCTCGACCCGATCGAGGAGTACTGGGCCACGCAGGGCCAGCCCGAGCAGTACCGCCCCGGAACCTGGGGCCCCGATTCCGCCGACGAGCTCCTCGCTCGCGACGGCCGCACCTGGAGGCGCCCGTGATCGTCGATCTGCCCGACACCACGACGAGCGAGGTCTCGAAGACCCTCGTCAAGATCCGCGAGGAGGGCGGCGCCGTCGCCCTCGGCCGCGTGCTCACCCTCATCATCGCGACCTCCCGGGGTCACGAGGAGGAGGCGATCGACGCCGCGAACGACGCGTCCCGCGAGCACCCGATGCGCGTCATCGTCGTCTCGAAGGACGACGGCCTCACCACGGTCCCGGTCGACGCCACCCCGCGCGTCGACGCGCAGATCCGGGTGGGCGGCGACGCCGGCGCGAGCGAGGTCGTCGTCCTCCGCCCCTTCGGCGACGCGGCGACGGACGAGGAGAGCCTCGTCACGGGGCTCCTGCTCCCCGACGCCCCGGTGGTCGCCTGGTGGCCGAACAGCGCTCCCGACAGCGCCTCGAAGTCGCCGATCGGCCGCATCGCCACCCGCCGGATCACCGACGCGTCCGCGCAGTCGAACCCGGCCGAGGCGCTGCACCACCTCGCCTCGACCTACGCCCCCGGCGACACCGACTTCGCCTGGACGCGCCTCACCCTCTGGCGCGCGCAGCTCGCCGCGGTCCTCGACCAGCCGCCGTACGAGCCGATCACCGCCGTGGAGGTGTCCGGTGCTCCGGACTCCCCCTCGACGATCCTGCTCGCCGCCTGGCTGCAGCTCGAGCTCGACATCCCCGTCGACCACGAGCTCACCATCAGCGCGACGGGGTCCAGCGGCATCCACGGCGTGCGCCTGTTCCGCGAGTCCGGGGTGATCGAGCTGGAGCGCTCGATCCCGAACGTCGCGACGCTGACGCAGCCCGACCAGCCCGTCCACGACATCTCCCTGCCGCGCCGGAGCCTCCGCGACTGCCTGGCCGAGGAGCTGCGCAGGCTCGACCCGGATGACCTGTACGGTGAAGTGATCTCGCGCGGTGTGGACATGCTCACCGAGAAGAACGACGCCCGCCACACGTCCTGACACCGCCACCCCCGGCCGCCGCGCCCCGATCACGGGCGCGGCGGCCGCGGAGACGGCCATCCACCGCCGGCGCCCGACCCGAAGGAGACCCCGATGACCACTGACCGCCGTGTGCTCGTCCACCGAGACAAGCAGACCCTCGCAGGCTCGGTCGCCGCCCGGTTCCTGACGAAGACGATCGACATCCTCGACGACCTGGGCACGGCGAACGTGGTCCTCACCGGCGGGACGATGGGCGCCGCGACGCTCAAGGAGATCGGCGGCTCCTCCGCCTCGGGCAACGTCGACTGGTCGCGCGTGCACTTCTGGTGGGGCGACGAGCGCTGGGTGCCCCGCGGCCACGAGGACCGCAACGACGTGCAGGCGGGCGACCTCTTCAGCCGCCTCGACGTGCCGGCCGAGAACGTGCACTCCTACCCCGCGTCCGACGAGGGCCTCGACCTCGACGGCGCCGCGGCCGCCTACGACGCGGAGCTGCGCGCGCACGCGACCGAGGGCCGCGACTACCCGCGCTTCGACATCACCTTCCTCGGTGTCGGCCCCGACGGCCACATCGCCTCGCTGTTCCCGGAGCGCTCGGCCATCCGCCACCCGCAGCCCGGTGTGCTGGCGGTCCGCAACTCCCCCAAGCCGCCGCCCGAGCGCCTGACGCTCACCCTCCCGCTGATCAACCAGTCCGACCGGATCTGGATGGTCCTCGCGGGCGCCGACAAGGCCTCCGCCCTCGGGCTGGCTCTGGCCGGCGCGAGCACGAACGAGGTGCCCGCCGCGGGCGCGTTCGGCCGCAAGCGCACCGTGTTCTTCGTCGACCAGGAGGCCGCGGCCGAGGTCCCGGAGTCGCTGATCGCGCCCAGCTACTGAGCCGCTGAGCTCTCCCTCGGATCCGCATCCGGGAACGACGAAGGGCCCGCCTCCTCGGGAGGACGGGCCCTTCGTCGTCGGTGCCGGCCGCGGGGCCGGCGATGCTCAGGAGGGGGTCGCGGTGCCGCGGCGGGCGCGCAGCTGCTGCAGCGCCTCCTCGAGGAGCTGGGCCGCCTCGGCCTCGGTGCGGCGCTCCTTCACGTACGCGAGGTGCGTCTTGTAGGGCTCCGACTTCGCCACCTGCGGCGGGTTCGCCCGGTCGCGACCGGCGGGAAGACCGGACTGCGGGGAGTCGATCACCTCGGGGATCTCGTCCTCGGGGAGGGCCGCCGAGAAGTGGCGCACCGTCTCGTTGCCGAGGGCGTCCCAGTAGGAGACCGCCACGCGCTCGGCGTGGTAGCCCCGGTCCTGCTCGCCCATGGGTCCCGCGCCGACGCGCGAACCGCGGATTGCACTGCCGCCTGATGCCATTCCGTTTACCCCTATGCTCCGGTGTCGAACTTGGTGAGGAGACCGAGCACCACGATGCAGGCCAGCCAGACGAGGCCGAGGATCACGGTGATGCGGTTCAGGTTGCGCTCCGCGACGCCCGAGGCGCCGAGGTTCGACGTGACTCCACCGCCGAACATGTCGGACAGTCCGCCGCCGCGCCCCTTGTGGAGCAGGATCAGCATGGTGAGCAGGAGGCTCGTGATGCCCAGGACGACCTGGAGCACGACCTGGAGGATGTCCACGCGGTACCTTTCGAAGTTCTGGCGCGTTGCACGCCTCGACGAGTATAACGGCGCCTGCGAACCCCCGGGGAATGCGACGCCTCGTGTCCCCCCGCGCTGTATACGCCGGCGTCTGCAGAGGGGCGGAGGGAGTGGCCTCGTCGCGGCGCCATCCCGCGCTCCTTCGGAGCGCCCGCCAGACCCGAGCCTGTCGCCGCGACGAGGCCACTCCCTCCGCCCGCGCCAGCGCGAGGCACCCACCACCGACCCCCACCACGGGGTCGAGGCGAACGACCAACCGCGCGGCGGCGAGGGCAACCGGCGATTCGCGTGCCAGCGAATCGTCGTGGACGGGCGCCGGACGCTCTGCGGGACAGGACCACCTGACCAAGCCGACTGCGCCACGCCGCGCAGGGAGCGGCGTGGACGATCGCGCGCTAGCGGAACCGATTCACCGGGACGTCGGTCGCCGGAACGACAGAAGGGGTGGGCCCGTGGGCCCACCCCTTCTGAGTCAGAGCGTCAGACGCCGACGTGGTTCCGATAGCGTGCGATCGCAGCGAATTCGTCGACCTGGAGGCTGGCGCCTCCGACGAGGGCGCCGTCGACGTCGGGCTCGCGCATGAAGCCGGCGATGTTGCCGGACTTGACGGAGCCGCCGTAGAGGATGCGGGTCTTCGCCGCGGTGTCGGCGCCGAGGATGTCGGCGACGACGTCGCGGAGGGCCTTGCAGACCTGCTGGGCCTGCTCGGGCGTCGCGGCCTGGCCGGAGCCGATGGCCCAGACCGGCTCGTACGCGACGACCAGGTCGGCGTCCGAGGGCAGGCCGGTGAGGGCCTCCTTCAGCTGCGCGACCGGCACCGCGGACGGGCCGTGCTTCTCGAGGTCCTCGGCGGTCTCGCCGACGCAGACGATCGGCGGGACGCCGTGCTTGACGGCCGCGGCCGTCTTCGCCGCGATGTCCGCGTCCGTCTCGCCGTGGAGCGTGCGACGCTCCGAGTGGCCGACGATCACGTAGTCGCAGTCGAGCTGCTTGAGGAACTGACCCGAGATCTCACCGGTGTAGGCCCCGCTGTCGAACTTCGACAGGTCCTGCGCGCCGTACTTGAGCGGCAGCTTGTCGGAGTCGACGAGGATCTGCACGGGGCGCAGGTCCGTGAACGGCGGGAACACCGCGACCTCGACGCCGTCGAAGTCGTGGTCCGCGTCCTTGAGGCTCCAGGCGAGCTTCTGCACGAAGGCGATGGCCTGGAGGTGGTCCAGGTTCATCTTCCAGTTGCCGGCGATGAGCGGGGTGCGGGATGTCACTGCCATCCGAGGACCTCCAGTCCGGGGAGGCGCTTCCCCTCGAGGAATTCGAGGCTGGCTCCGCCTCCCGTCGAGATGTGGCCGAACTGCTCGTCCTCGAAGCCGAGGGCGCGCACCGCGGCGGCCGAGTCGCCGCCGCCGACGACGCTGAGTCCGTCGACCTCGGTGAGGGCCTGGGCGACGGCCTTCGTGCCGGCCGCGAACGGCTCGAGCTCGAAGACGCCCATCGGGCCGTTCCAGAACACGGTCTTCGAGGCCGCGACGACCTCGGCGAACCGCTTCGCGGTGTCGGGCCCGATGTCGAGACCGAGGCCCTCCGCGCCGAACGCGGTGTCCTCGATCGCGTCGGCGGGCGCCGTCACGTACTCCGCGTCCGCGCCGAACTTCGACGCGACGACGACGTCCGTGGGGACGATGATCTCGACCCCGAGCTCCTTCGCCTTCGCGAGGTAGCCGAGGACGGTGTCGATCTGGTCCGCCTCGAGCAGGCTCTTGCCGACCTCGTGGCCCTGGGCCTTGAGGAAGGTGAAGAGCATGCCGCCGCCGATGAGGATCGAGTCGACCCGCGGGAGCAGGTGGTCGATCACGCCGAGCTTGTCCGAGACCTTCGAGCCGCCGAGGACGACCGTGTACGGACGCTCCGGCTTCTCGGTCAGGCGGTCCAGGACCTCGAGCTCGGCGGCGATCAGCGTTCCCGCCGCGCTGGGCAGCAGCTGCGCGAGCTCGTAGACGCTCGCCTGCTTGCGGTGCACGACGCCGAAGCCGTCCGAGACGAACGCGTCGCCGAAGGCGGCGAGCTTCTCGGCGAAGGCGCGGCGCTCGTCCGCGTCCTTGCTGGTCTCCCCCGGGTTGAAGCGGAGGTTCTCCAGCACGACGACCTGGCCGTCCTCGAGGGCGTCGACCGCGGCCGAGGCCGCCTCGCCGACGGTGTCCTCGGCGAACGACACCGGGGCGTCGAGGAGCTCGCCGAGCCGCTTCGCGACGGGCGCGAGGCTGTACTTCGAGTCGGGAGCGCCGTCGGGGCGCCCGAGGTGGCTCACGACCACGACTCGGGCACCCTCGGCGACGAGCTTCTGGAGCGTGGGCACCGACGCGCGCACGCGGCCGTCGTCCGTGATCGTTCCATCCTTCAGGGGGACGTTCAGATCGCAGCGGACGACGACGCGCGTGCCGGCGAGGGAGCCCAGTGAGTCCAGAGTGCGGAGCGTCACGGTGTCACTCGTCACGGAGTCGTGACTCAGAGCTTGCCGGCGACGAGCTCGGCGACGTCGACGAGGCGGTTGGAGTAGCCCCACTCGTTGTCGTACCAGGAGGCGACCTTGACCTGGTTGCCGATGACCTTGGTCAGGCCGGCGTCGAAGATCGAGGAGTGCGGGTCGGTGACGATGTCGCTGGAGACGATCGGGTCCTCCGTGTACTTGAGGATGCCCTCGAGGTCGCCGGCGGCAGCGGCCTTGTACGCCGCGTTGATCTCCTCGACCGTGGCCGGGTTGGTCAGCTCGACGGTGAGGTCGGTGATCGAGCCGGTCGGGACCGGGACGCGGAGCGCGTAGCCGTCGAGCTTGCCGACGAGCTCGGGGATGACGAGGCCGAGGGCCTTGGCGGCACCGGTCGACGTCGGGATGATGTTGACCGCGGCGGCGCGCGCGCGACGGAGGTCGCTGTGCGGGCCGTCCTGCAGGTTCTGGTCGGCGGTGTAGGCGTGGACCGTGGTCATGAGACCGCGCTCGATGCCGAAGTTGTCGAGGAGGACCTTGGCGAGCGGCGCGAGGCAGTTCGTGGTGCACGACGCGTTCGAGACGATGTCGTGGACCTGGGGGTCGTAGGTGCCCTCGTTGACGCCGAGGACGATGGTCGCGACGTCGTCGCCGGTGGCGGGAGCCGAGACGATGACCTTCTTGGCGCCGGCGGTGATGTGCTTGCGCGCGTCCTCCGACTTGGTGAAGCGGCCGGTCGACTCGATGACGACGTCGACGCCCAGCTCGCCCCAGGGGAGGTTCGCGGGGTCGCGCTCCTCGAGCACGATGATCGGCTTGCCGTTGACGACGATCTTGTCGCCGTCCAGCTCCACCGTGGCGTCGAGACGGCCGGTGATGGAGTCGTACTTCAGGAGGTGCGCGAGCGCCTTGTTGTCGGTGAGGTCGTTGACCGCGACGATCTCGAGGTCGCTGCCCTTGGCGAGGGCCGCACGGAGGAAGTTACGGCCGATACGGCCGAAGCCGTTGATGCCGATCTTGACGGACACAGATATCTCCTGGAGAGGAAGGGCACCTCGACGGTGCAGTGGAGGGTGTGGATCGCTGGAAGCGCGGCGTCCCGGATCGGGACCCGGGACGCCGGAATCGCTACGACAGTAGCAGGAGGCCGGAAGTGTTCTGGCGGGCCTTCTCGAAGCGCGCGGACACGTCGGCCCAGTTCACGATGTTCCAGAACGCCTTGACGTAATCGGCCTTCACGTTGACGTAGTCGAGGTAGAAGGCGTGCTCCCACATGTCCAGCAGCAGCACCGGGACGGTCGCCGCGGCGTGGTTGCTCTGGTGGTCGTAGAGCTGCTCGATGAGCAGCTTCTGGCCGAGCGAGTCCCAGGCGAGGATCGACCAGCCGGAGCCCTGGATGCCGAGGGCCGACGCGGTGAAGTGCGCCTTGAACTTGTCGAACGAGCCGAAGTTCTCGTCGATCGCCGCGGCGAGCTCGCCGGTCGGCTTGTCGCCGCCGTCGGGCGAGAGGTTGTTCCAGAACACGGTGTGGTTCACGTGTCCGGCGAGGTTGAACGCCAGGTCCTTCTGGAGCTTGTTGACGTTGGCGAGGTTGTCGCTGTCGCGAGCCTCCTGCAGCGCGGCGAGGGCGGTGTTCGCCCCGGTCACGTACGTCGCGTGGTGCTTGTCGTGGTGGAGCTCCATGATCCGTCCACTGATGTGCGGCTCGAGAGCCGAGTAGTCGTAGGGCAGTTCGGCGAGCGTGTAGTCAGCCATGTGCGATCTCCTGTTCGTGGTCGTCGACCTCAGTGATCCGCCGGGTCTCACGGCCCCTCACCGCTGTGCGGGAGGGTGTGCCGGGGTGTCCTGGGCGACCTCCCCAGTCTAGTGAGAGGCACCCCTGGCGCTCGGAGCGTTTCCGCCGTTCGACCAGGAGACACTCAGCGTTCGCTCGCCGGACGGCTGTCCGCGCCTCGTCGCCGCTCGGCTCCGGCGGGTCAGAGGTCCTGGAGCTCGGCGGGGAGGTTGGCGTCCGTGCCCGGGATGTCGAGGTCGGCCGCGCGCTTGTCGGCCATCGCGAGCAGGCGGCGGATGCGGCCGGCCACGGCGTCCTTCGTCATCGGCGGGTCGGCGTGGTGGCCGAGCTCGTCGAGGCTGGCGTCGCGGTGGGCCAGCCGGAGCCGGCCGGCGTAGCGGAGGTGCTCGGGGATGTCCTCGCCGAGGATCTCCATCGCGCGCTCGACCCGCGAGCAGGCGGCGACGGCGGCCTGCGCGGAGCGGCGGAGGTTCGCGTCGTCGAAGTTGACCAGGCGGTTGGCGGTGGCCCGGACCTCGCGGCGCTGGCGCAGCTCCTCCCAGCTCGCGACGGTGGACGTCGCCCCCATCAGCGTGAGCATCGCGCTGATGCTCTCGCCGTCGCGGACCACGACGCGGTGCACGCCGCGCACCTCGCGGGACTTGGCCTGGACGCCCAGGCGCCCCGCCGCTCCCACGATCGCCATCGCGGCCTCGTTCCCGGGGCAGACCACCTCGAGGGCGGCGGAGCGGCCGGGGTCGGTGAGCGAGCCCTGCGCGAGGAAGGCGCCGCGCCAGACGGCGGCCAGCTCCTCTCGCGTGCCCGTGGTCAGGCGGTTCGGCAGCCCGCGCACGGGCCGCCCGCGCTGGTCGAGCAGACCGGTCTGGCGGGCGAGGGTGTCGCCGCCCTCCACCACGCGGACGAGCCAGCTGGTCGTGCGGCGCGAGCCGCCGGCCGAGACGATGCTGCCCTCGCTGCGAACGCCGTAGAGCTCGGCGAGGTCGCGGCGGACACGGGTGGCCAGCGGCGCCGAGTCGAGCTCGACCTCGACCGCGAGGCGGTTGGAGATGATGTGCAGTCCTCCGGAGAAGCGGAGGATGGTCGCCAGTTCAGCGGCACGGACGGTGTTCTTGCGCGAGACGATCGCGACCAGTTCGCCCTTGACATCTGCAGTGAGGGCCACGGAGTCTTCTTTCCTTACGTCGGGTGCGCGGCGGAGCGCGCGGGGATCATTCTCGACCGAGGTCGCGGTGCGCCACATTGACGGCGACACCGGGCAGCTCGGCCAGTCGGGCCGCGACACGGCCGGCGACGGCGACCGAGCGGTGCTTGCCGCCGGTGCAGCCGATGGCGATGGTCGCGTGGCGCTTGTTCTCGCGCTGGTAGCCGTCGAGCACCGGCCGGAGGGCGCGCGAGTAGGAGTCGATGAACTCCTCCGCGCCCTGCTGGGCCAGCACGTAGTCTCTCACCTCTTCGTCGAGACCCGTGTGCGGCCGCAGCTCCGGGATCCAGTACGGGTTGGGCAGGAAGCGCGCGTCGGCGACCATGTCGGCGTCCGTCGGCAGGCCGTACTTGAAGCCGAAGCTCATCACGGTGATCTGCAGACCGGCGCGCCCGGCCTCGGCGAAGCGCTCGGTGATCGTGGTCGCGAGCTGGTGCGGATTGAGGTCCGAGGTGTCGATCACGATGTCGGCCGACTCGCGCAGCTGCGCCAGCCGGGTGCGCTCGGCGGAGATCCCGTCGAGGAGGGTGCCGCGCCCCTGCAGCGGGTGCGGGCGCCGGACCTGCTCGAACCGGCGCACGAGGGCGGCGTCGGTGGCCTCGAGGAAGACCACGCGCAGGTCGACGCCGACGCGCAGCTCCCGGACGATCTCGCCGAGGTCGGCGAAGAAGTCGCGACCGCGGACATCGACCACCGCCGCGACCTTGGGCACGGTGTCCCCCGCCCGCTGGGCGAGGTCGACCAGCGGGCGCAGCATCTGCGGCGGGAGGTTGTCGACCACGTACCAGCCGAGGTCCTCCAGCGCGTTGGCGGCGGTGGATCGTCCGGCTCCGGACATCCCGGTGACGATCAGCACGTTCTGCTGCTCGCTCTCGGTGCTCATGGGGTCTCCGTGCTCGTGTGGGGTGGTCGTGGACCCTCCGTCGTGGAGGGGCCTCCAGCCTAGGGCGTGCCCCTGGACGGAGCACCCGGCGGAGGGTGGAGCCTCAGGGATGCAGGTGGCCGTGGATCGCGGCGGCGAGCGTCGGCCCGATGCCCTTGACCTCGGCGATCTCGGCGTCCGACGCCTCGCGGAGCCGGGTGACCGAGCCGAAGTGCTTCAGCAGATCGCGGACGCGGGTGCCACCCAGCCCGGGGATCTCGGCCAGCTGCGACGAGATGTCGCGCTTGCGCCGCTGCCGCTGGTGCGTGATCGCGAAGCGGTGCGCCTCGTCCCGGATCCGCTGGAAGAGGAAGAGCGCGTCGCTGTTCCGGGGCAGGATCACCGGGAAGTCGGAGTCGGGCAGCCAGATCTCCTCGAGCCGCTTCGCGATCCCGCAGAGCGTGATCCCGGTGACGCCCGACTCGTCGAGCGCCCGCTGGGCGGCGGCGACCTGGGGCTGGCCGCCGTCGACGATGAGCAGGTTCGGCGGGTAGGAGAACTTGCGCCGCTTCGCCTCCCCCGTCTCCGGATCCACCTCGGCCGGCTCGGTCGGCTCCTTCAGGTACGCGAGGCGCCGGGTGAGCACCTGGTGCAGTGACTCCGTGTCGTCGGTCGACTCGGCGATCGTGAAGCGGCGGTACTGGTCCTTGCGGACGAGTCCGTCCTCGAAGACCACCATCGAGGCGACGATGTTGGTGCCGCTGAGGTGCGAGACGTCATAGCACTCCATCCGCAGCGGGGCCTCGGCCATCCCGAGCGCGTCGCGGATGTCCTCCAGGGCCTGCGTGCGCGCGGTGAAGTCGGCGGAGCGGCGGGTCTTGTAGAGCATCAGCGAGTGCTTGGCGTTCTGCGTCGCCGTCTCGAGCAGGGCGGCCTTGTCGCCGCGCTGCGCCGCGCGCAGGCGGACGTTCGCGCCGCGCAGGGAGCCGAGCCACTCCTCGAGCGCCTCGGAGTCCTCCGGCAGCTCGGGCACGACGACCTCGCGCGGTGGGATGTCGCCGCCCTCGTAGGCGGCCTGCAGAGCGGTGTCGACCAGCTCGGCGGTGCTCATGTCGAGCTCCTTGTCGACGACCCAGCCGCGCTCGCCGCGGATCCGCCCGCCGCGCACCCGGAACTGCTGCACCGAGGCGGCGAGCTCGTCGTGCACGATCGCGTAGAGGTCGACGTCGACGTTGTCCTTCAGGACGACGGCGCTCTTGGCGAGCACCGCGTCGAGCGCGGCGGCCTGGTCGCGCAGCTTTCCCGCGCGCTCGTACTGCATCGCCTCGGCGGCCTCGCGCATCTCGCGCTCGAGCTCGCCGATCATCTTCCGGTCGTGACTGCCCATGAAGGCGACGAAGCGGTCGACGATCTCCCGGTGCTCCGCGAAGGTGACGCGGTGCGAGCACGGGCCGCCGCAGCGGCCGATCTGCGAGGCGAAGCACGGCTTGCCGCTCT
The DNA here is from genome assembly GCF_013205055.1 of Rathayibacter sp. VKM Ac-2856. Lineage (GTDB taxonomy): Bacteria > Actinomycetota > Actinomycetes > Actinomycetales > Microbacteriaceae > Rathayibacter. The sequence continues at coordinate 282,716 of NZ_JABMLF010000006.1, read as the reverse complement.
GCATCGCCCGCTTGTAGTTGGAGTCGTTGCAGGTCCTGATCGGGAACGCCTTGATCATCAGGTCGATCGTCTCGTGGATCGCCCAGATCTTCGGGTACGGGCCGAAGTAGCGCGCCCCGCGGATCTTCGCGTTGCGCGTCACCATCACCCGCGGCGCCTCGTCGCCGAGCGTCACCGCCATGTACGGATACGACTTGTCGTCGCGGAACTTGACGTTGAACGGGGGATCGAACTCGTTGATCCAGGTGAACTCGAGCTGGAGGGCCTCGACGTCGGTGCCGACGACCGTCCACTCGACGCCGGAGGCCGAGGTGACCATCCGCCGGGTGCGCTCGTGCAGGCTCGGCAGCGGCGCGAAGTAGTTGCTGAGCCGCGCGCGGAGGTTCTTGGCCTTGCCCACGTAGAGCACCCGGCCCCGGGCGTCCTTGAAGCGGTAGACGCCCGGGAGGGTCGGGATCTCGCCCGGCTTCGGCCGGAAGTCGACGGTCTGCGTCATGCCCGCGCCGCCTCCGCTCCCCCGGCCCGCCGACGACGCGCGATCCTCCGCTCCTGCCCCGTCGGTCGGAGCCGGCTCACGGGAGGATCTCGGCGAGGAAGGAGCCGGTGTGGCTCTCCTTCACCTTCGCCACGTGCTCGGGGGTGCCGATCGCGACGACCTGGCCGCCGCCGGCGCCGCCCTCGGGACCCATGTCGATCAGCCAGTCGGCCGACTTGATGACGTCGAGGTTGTGCTCGATCGTGATGACCGTGTTGCCCTTGTCGACGAGGCCGTTCAGCACCAGCAGGAGCTTGCGGACGTCCTCGAAGTGCAGACCGGTCGTCGGCTCGTCGAGCACGTAGACGCTGCGGCCGTTCGAGCGGCGCTGCAGCTCGGTGGCGAGCTTGACGCGCTGCGCCTCGCCGCCGGAGAGCGTGGTGGCGCTCTGACCGAGCCGGACGTAGCCGAGGCCGACCTCGACAAGGGTCTTCAGGAAGCGGTGGATCGCGGTGATCGGCTCGAAGAACTCGGCCGCCTCCGCGATCGGCATGTCGAGCACCTCGGCGATGTTCTTGCCCTTGTAGTGCACGGTCAGGGTGTCGCGGTTGTAGCGCGCTCCCCCGCAGACCTCGCACGCGACGTAGACGTCGGGCAGGAAGTTCATCTCGATCTTGATCGTGCCGTCGCCCGAGCAGGCCTCGCAGCGACCGCCCTTGACGTTGAAGCTGAAGCGGCCGGGCAGGTAGCCGCGGGCCTTCGCCTCGGTGGTCTCGGCGAAGAGGTTGCGGATGCGGTCGAAGACGCCGGTGTAGGTCGCCGGGTTCGAGCGCGGGGTTCGGCCGATCGGGTTCTGGTCGACGTGGACGACCTTGTCGAGGTTCTCGAGGCCGGTGACGCGGGTGTGCTTGCCCGGCACCTTGCGGGCCCCGTTGAGCTGGTTGGCGAGCACCCGGTAGAGGATGTCGTTCACCAGCGTCGACTTGCCGGAGCCCGAGACGCCGGTGACGGCGACGAACGTGCCGAGCGGGAACTCGACGTCGACCTTCCGCAGGTTGTTCGCGTTGGCGCCGACCACCTTGATGAGGCGCTTGCGGTCGATCTTGCGGCGCTTCTTCGGGATGTCGATCGAGCGGCGCCCGGCGATGTAGTCGCCCGTGAGCGAGTGCGTGTTCTCGACCAGCGACTCGTAGGAGCCCGAGTGCACGACCTGGCCGCCGTTGACGCCGGCGCCCGGTCCGATGTCGACGATCCAGTCGGCGGTGCGGATGGTGTCCTCGTCGTGCTCGACGACGATCAGCGTGTTGCCGAGGTCGCGCAGCTTGATCAGGGTGTCGATCAGGCGCCGGTTGTCGCGCTGGTGCAGGCCGATGCTCGGCTCGTCGAGGACGTAGAGCACACCGGTCAGGCCGGAGCCGATCTGGGTCGCCAGGCGGATGCGCTGCGCCTCGCCGCCCGAGAGCGAGCCGGCCGCGCGGGACAGGTTGAGGTAGTTCAGCCCGACCTCGATGAGGAAGTCGAGGCGGGCGCGGATCTCGCGGAGCACCTGCGCGGCGATCGTCGCCTCGCGCGGGGTCAGCTGGAGCTCGCTCATGAACGCCTGCGCGTCGCCGAGGCTGAGGTCGGCCACGTCGGCGATGCTCGCGCCGTGCACGAGCACGGCGAGCACCTCGGGCTTGAGGCGCGAGCCCTTGCAGACGGGGCACGCCACCTCGCGGAGGAACTCGGCCCAGCGGGAGCGCTGCACATCGGTCTCGGCCTGGACGTACTGCCGCTCGATGTAGGGCACGACGCCCTCGAAGCCGGAGGTGTAGCTCATCTCACGGCCGTAGCGGTTCTTCCACTTGACCTTGACCTCGAAGTTGTCGCCGTGGAGCACGGCCTGCTGCACCTCGGAGCTCAGGCGCTTCCACGGGGTGGTCAGCTTGAAGCCGAGGTCGCGGGAGAGGCCGTCGAGCAGCTTCTCGTAGTACTGGAAGAGGCCCTTCCCCTGGGTGGTCCAGGGGATGATGACGCCCTCGGCGATGCTGAGGTCCGGGTCGCCGAGCAGCAGCTCGTCGTCGACCGACATCCGCGTGCCGAGACCGGAGCACTCGGGGCAGGCGCCGAACGGCGCGTTGAAGGAGAAGGTGCGCGGCTCGATCTCGGTGAGCGAGATCGGGTGGTTGTTGGGGCAGGACAGCTTCTCGGAGTACGTCGTCCAGGCTCCGTCGCCCTCGCCGTCGACGAAGTTGATCTGCACGATGCCGTCGGTCAGGCGCAGGGCCGTCTCGAGCGAGTCGGTGAGGCGGCCGAGGATGTCCGGGCCGGCGACGAGGCGGTCGACGACGACGGAGATGTCGTGCTTGTACTGCTTCTTCAGCACGGGCGGCTCGCTGAGCTGGATCAGCTTCCCGTCGACCATGGCGCGCGAGTAGCCGCCCGCCGTCAGCTCCTTGAAGAGGTCGACGAACTCGCCCTTCTTCTGCGAGACGACGGGGCTGAGGATCTGGTAGCGGGTGCCGGCCTCGAGCTCCATGAGCTGGTCGGCGATCTGCTGGACGGTCTGGGCCGAGATCGGCTCGCTGCAGACCGGGCAGTGCGGGATCCCGATCCGCGCCCAGAGCAGGCGCATGTAGTCGAAGATCTCGGTGATGGTGCCGACGGTGGAGCGCGGGTTGCGGTTCGTCGACTTCTGGTCGATCGACACCGCGGGGCTGAGGCCCTCGATGAAGTCGACGTCGGGGCGGTCGACCTGCCCGAGGAACTGCCGCGCGTACGCGGAGAGCGACTCGACGTAGCGGCGCTGGCCCTCGGCGAAGATCGTGTCGAAGGCGAGAGACGACTTGCCCGAGCCCGACAGACCGGTGAAGACGACCATCGAGTCGCGCGGGATCTCGAGGTCGACGTCGCGCAGGTTGTGCACTCTGGCCCCGCTCACCACCAGCTTCGAGACCGACTCGTCCAATGAGGAGACGAAGCGGTGGAAGGAGGGTGAGGGGGTGGTGGAAGGGTCCGTAACGGCGTTCAGGATCGACACCTCGAAAGTGTAAGCGGAGCCACCGACATCGCTCGGAGCGTTCGCTGGCCGCTGATCCCGGAGCCCGCGGCTTGCGCCGGGAGCTCGCGGGCGCACCGGCGGGCCGGCCCTGCGCGATGACGACGGAGGGCCGACCCTTCCGGGCCGGCCCTGCGCGGTCAGGACAGGTGCCCGGCCTTCTCCATCTGCCGCAGCTCGCGCTTGAGCTCGGAGACCTCGTCGCGCAGTCGCGCCGCGAGCTCGAACTTCAGCTCGCCGGCGGCCTGGAGCATCTGGCCGTTGAGGTCCGCGATGATCGCCTCGAGGTCGTTGCCGCCGTTCGCGGCCAGCCCCTCACGGCGCAGGTTCGGCGTCGGGCTCTTCTTCTTCGCGTCCCGGCCGGCCAGGAGCTTCGCCGTGTCGGCTCCCTCGCGGGCGAGCGCGTCCGTGATGTCCGCGATCTTCTTCCGCAGCGGGGTCGGGTCGATGCCGTGGTCGAGGTTGTAGGCGACCTGCTTCTCGCGGCGGCGGTCGGTCTCGTCGATCGCGAGCTTCATCGAGTCGGTCATCTTGTCCGCGTACATGTGCACCTCGCCGGAGACGTTGCGGGCGGCGCGGCCGATGGTCTGGATGAGCGAGGTCGACGAGCGGAGGAAGCCCTCCTTGTCGGCGTCGAGGATCGCGACGAGCGACACCTCGGGCAGGTCGAGGCCCTCGCGGAGGAGGTTGATGCCGACGAGGACGTCGTAGACGCCCTGGCGCAGCTCGGACAGCAGCTCGACGCGGCGGAGCGTGTCGACGTCCGAGTGCAGGTAGCGCACCCGCACGCCGGCCTCCGTGAGGAAGTCGGTGAGCTCCTCCGCCATCCGCTTGGTGAGGGTCGTGACCAGCACGCGCTCGTCGCGCTCGGTCCGGAGCTTGATCTCCTCGAGCAGGTCGTCGATCTGGCCCTTCGTCGGCTTGACCACGATCTCGGGGTCGATCAGACCGGTCGGGCGGATGATCTGCTCGACGATGCCGTCGGCGATGCCCATCTCGTAGCGGCCCGGCGTCGCCGAGAGGTAGACCGTCTGGCCGACGCGGCCCTTGAACTCCTCCCACTTCAGCGGGCGGTTGTCCATCGCCGAGGGCAGCCGGAAGCCGTGCTCGACCAGGGTGCGCTTGCGCGACGCGTCGCCCTCGTACATCGCGCCGATCTGGGGCACGGTGACGTGGGACTCGTCGATGACGACGAGGAAGTCGTCGGGGAAGTAGTCGAGCAGGCAGTGCGGAGCCTCGCCGGACTCGCGCCCGTCGATGTGGCGCGAGTAGTTCTCGATGCCGGAGCAGAAGCCGATCTGCTGCATCATCTCGAGGTCGAACGTGGTGCGCATCCGCAGCCGCTGCGCCTCGAGGAGCTTGTTCTGCTTCTCCAGGTCGGCCAGGCGCACCTCGAGCTCCTCCTGGATGGTGTCGATCGCCCGGTGCATGACGTCCTGGCTCGCGACGTAGTGCGACCCGGGGAAGACGGACACCGACTCGAGCTTGCGGACGACGTCGCCCGTGAGCGGGTGGAGCGTGTAGAGCGCCTCGATCTCGTCGCCGAACATCTCGATGCGGATCGCCAGCTCCTCGTACATCGGGATGATCTCGATCGTGTCGCCGCGGACGCGGAAGGTGCCGCGGGCGAAGTCGACGTCGTTGCGGGCGTACTGCATCGAGACGAACTTGCGGATGAGGCGGTCGCGATCGACGCGCTGGCCGACCTGGAGCGCGACCATCGCCTCGAGGTACTGCTCGGGCTGGCCCAGGCCGTAGATGCAGGAGACGGTCGAGACGACGATGACGTCGCGCCGGCTGAGCAGCGAGTTGGTCGTGGAGTGCCGCAGGCGCTCGACCTCCGCGTTGACCGAGCTGTCCTTCTCGATGAAGGTGTCCGTCTGCGGGACGTAGGCCTCGGGCTGGTAGTAGTCGTAGTACGAGACGAAGTACTCGACGGCGTTGTTGGGGAAGAGCTCGCGGAACTCGTTGGCGAGCTGCGCGGCGAGCGTCTTGTTGTGCGCCAGGACGAGGGTCGGCCGCTGGACGGCCTCGACCAGCCAGGCGGTCGTCGCGGACTTGCCGGTGCCGGTGGCGCCCAGCAGGACCACATCGGTCTCACCGGCGTTGATCCGGGCGCTCAGATCGGCGATCGCTCCGGGCTGGTCACCGCTCGGCTTGTATTCGCTGATGACCTCGAAGGGGTGCACGGCACGGGTTGGCTCCATGGTCGAAGCGTAACCGCGACCACCGACATCGACGCGGCCCTGCGCCCACGGCGAACGGGGCTCGCGGAGCAGGACGTCCGTCCGGGTCAGAGCCGGGAGACCCGCAGATCCCGCAGGTGGAGCCGGTCGCCGGCGGCCATCCCGTCGGTGCGCACCCGGATCACCACCGCGACCGCCCAGTCGGGAGCGGGGATCGCGTAGGCGTCGTCGAGCCGGACGCCCGCGAAGGAGTCCCGCGCCGAGACCTCGGTCGCCGAGTACCGGTCCGCGCCGAGCCCGTCCGCTCGCCGCGCGGTCGAGAAGCCGAGGGAGATCTCGGCCGTGCCGTCGCCCTCGTAGAGCGCGTCCAGCGACGCGAGCACCCGCGCCCCCGCGGCGATCGGGACGAAGAGGTGGACGGCCCCGGAGCCCGAGCCGTCCTCGAGGACGAGCGAGCGCAGCCCCGCGACCGGCGAGTCGCCCGGCGCGACCGAGGCGCCGCCCGCGCTCGCCCAGTCGTCGGCGAGGACGGAGCGCGAGCCGTGCGGGTCGAGCACACCGCGGATCCGCTCGGCGGCGTGGAAGCGCAGCGCGGTCGACGGCAGCGCGGAGGTGTCCGAGATCGTCAGGGTGCCGTCGCCGCGCGCGAGGAACGGCAGGCGCGAGTTGCCGCCCTGGAACTGCCCGCCCCGGACCACCGCCCGCTGGCCGCCGGCACCCGAGAACTCCACCAGTCCGCGCTCGGCGTCGCCGTCGACCTCCTTGCGGGCCCGGACGAGGAACCGGCAGTCGGTGAGCGAGAGCAGCGCGCCCCAGCCGTCGAGCTCGAACCAGCCGTGGTTGTCCGGGATCTGCATCTCGAAGTGGCAGTGCGAGAAGTGGGCCTGACCGCGCGCGATGGTGACCGCGCGTCCCTGGTTCGTCGAGAAGGTGTCGAACGAGCACTGGTCGAGGAAGAACTCCTGGTCGCCGTGGATCTGGAGCGCGCTCCCGGTGTTGCTGGTCAGGTCGCAGCCCTGGAACGCGATGCGCTCCCCCGCGTCGACCGCGTCCTCGGTGGCCACCACTCCGACCCGGTTGCCCTGGAAGGAGCAGGAGCGGAACTCGAGCAGGTAGGCGTGCGAGCCGAGCTCGACCGCTGTGTCGAAGCTCCGCGCGACGACGTTCGCGAAGGAGAGGTAGGCGGGCTTGGGCCCGGGCTCGCGCAGATGCGGAGCAGCGCTCACGCCGATGCCGCTGTTCGATCCGTCGCCGATGAGCTGCAGGTTGCTCAGCACGGTCTGGTGCTGCCGCGTGTAGCCCGCGGCCGAGGTCTGCAGCACCGGGCCGACGGTCTGCAGGGCGAAGCCGGTGCCGGTGTAGCGGATCTCGCAGTGGCCGTCGATGCTCACCCGCGCATCCCAGGAGAGCGTCTCGTCGACGACGAAGCTGCCGCCCAGGGCGGTGACCACCGCGTGGTGCTCCGTCGGGTCGACCCCGTCCTCGGGCACCGCGGCGGCGGCCAGCGCGGCCTGCCACGCGGCGGTGTCCCGCGGGGCGCCTGCGGGCAGCGATTCGTCGAGGTGGTCGTGCACGTCGATGATGCGCGCGGTCCCGGCCGGACGGGTGATCACCTCGATCGGCGGGGCGTCGGTCCGGCCGGTCAGCGCTCCCGCCGCGGCTCCCGCACCCGCGCCGAGGAGGGCGCCCGCACCCGAGGCGAGCAGCAGGCGACGGGTGTCGGAGGTGGGCGGTCGTGATCCTGAAGCGCTCATGCGTCGTACCCCTCGACTCGGCGGTGGCTCTGCGGCCGCTCCACCGTAGGAGCGGGGTCTGACGGTCCTCCGCCGCGCGGTGGGCTCAGTCTGAGCGGCGGCGCAGCCGCTCCCAGAGCGCGTCGACCTGGCTCAGGGTCTCCTCGAGTGTTCCGGAGGCGTCGATGACGGCGTCGGCGAGGGCGAGGCGCTCCTCGTCGCTCGCCTGCGATCCGACGCGGGCGCGGGCCTCCGCCTCGGTCATCCCGCGCAGCGCGACGAGGCGCTCGACGCGCGTCTCCTCCGGGGCGTGGACGACGACGACCTCGTCGAACTCCGCCGCTCCGCGCGCCTCCGCGAGGAGGGGGACGTCGTAGACGACGACCGCGGACGGATCGGCGGCGGCCGCGGCGGCGAAGAGCTCCTGCGAGCGGCGCGACACCGCCGGGTGGGTGATGGCGTTGAGATCCTCGCGGGCGGAGGAGTCGGAGAAGACGATCGCGCCGAGTGCGGCGCGGTCGAGCGTGCCGTCCGCGCGCAGAGTGCCCGGGCCGAAGCGCTCGGCGATCGCGGCCAGGGCGGGCTCCCCCGGCTCGACCACCTCGCGGGCGAGCCGGTCGGCGTCGACGACGACCGCCCCGAGCTCGGCGAGGCGGCGGGCGACGGTGGACTTGCCCGAGGCGATGCCTCCGGTCAGAGCGGCGAGATGCACCCGGCAAGCCTAGCCAGCGGGTGAGCGCGATGCGGCTCCTGCGGAGGTCCGCTCGGTGGGCGATCTCGATACGCCCGCTCCGCGGGCTACTCGATCAGCATGGAAGGGCGGGCGATGCCCGCACATGCCGGTCGAGTAGCGGCGCAGCCGCGTATCGAGACCCACGCGTGCAGGCGATGCCCGCGCATGCTGGTCGAGCAGCGGCGCAGCCGCGTATCGAGACCCGCGCGGTCGAGCAGCACCGGCCGCCGTAACGCCGAACGGCCGGCCCCCGAGGGGACCGGCCGTTCGTCGTGGTGACGCCGTGGATCAGTTGTTCGAGGACAGCTTCTCGCGCAGCGCGGCGAGCGACTCGTCGTCGGCGAGGGTTCCGCCGCCGGCAGCCGACTCGGTGTTGGTGAAGCCCCCGCCGACCGAGACGCCCTCGGAGACCGTGGCGGCCTCCTCCTGCGACTTGGCGACCTGGGCCTTGTGGGCCTCCCAGCGAGCCTGAGCAGCGGCGTACTCCTGCTCCCAGGCCTCGCGCTGGGACTCGAAGCCCTCGCGCCACTCGTTGGTCTCCGGGTCGAAGCCGTCGGGGTACTTGTAGTTCCCCTGGTCGTCGTACTCGGTGGCCATGCCGTAGAGCGCCGGGTCGAACTCGGTGCCCTCGGGGTCGACGTTCTCGTTCGCCTGCTTGAGCGAGAGCGAGATGCGACGGCGGTCGAGGTCGATGTCGATGACCTTGACGAACACCTCTTCACCGACGGACACGACCTGCTCGGCGAGCTCGACGTGCTTGCCCGAGAGCTCGGAGATGTGGACGAGGCCCTCGATGCCGTCCGCGACGCGGACGAAGGCACCGAACGGGACCAGCTTCGTGACCTTGCCCGGGGCGACCTGACCGATCGCGTGGGTGCGGGCGAAGACCTGCCACGGGTCCTCCTGCGTCGCCTTGAGCGAGAGCGACACGCGCTCGCGGTCGAGGTCGACCTCGAGGATCTCGACGGTGACCTCCTGGCCCACCTCGACGACCTCGGAGGCGTGCTCGATGTGCTTCCAGGAGAGCTCGGAGACGTGGACGAGACCGTCGACGCCGCCGAGGTCGACGAACGCACCGAAGTTGACGATCGAGGACACGACGCCCTTGCGGACCTGACCCTTGTGCAGGTTGTTCAGGAACGTGGTGCGGCTCTCGGACTGCGTCTGCTCGAGCAGCGCACGGCGCGACAGGACCACGTTGTTGCGGTTCTTGTCGAGCTCGAGGATCTTCGCCTCGATCTCCTGGCCGAGGTACGGCGTGAGGTCGCGGACGCGGCGCAGCTCGATGAGCGAGGCCGGGAGGAAGCCGCGGAGGCCGATGTCGACGATGAGCCCACCCTTGACGACCTCGATGACCGAACCGGTGACGACACCGTCGGACTCCTTGATCTTCTCGACGTCGCCCCACGCGCGCTCGTACTGCGCACGCTTCTTGGAGAGGATCAGGCGACCCTCCTTGTCCTCCTTCTGCAGGACGAGGGCTTCGACGCTGTCGCCCACGTTGACGACCTCGGAGGGGTCGACGTCGTGCTTGATGGAGAGCTCACGCGAGGGGATGACGCCCTCGGTCTTGTAACCGACGTCGAGGAGGACCTCGTCGCGGTCGATCTTCACGACGGTGCCTTCGATGAGGTCTCCGTCGTTGAAGAACTTCAGAGTCTTTTCGACCGCGGCAAGAAAGTCTTCAGCAGACCCGATGTCGTTGATCGCGACCTGCTTGGTTGCCTTTTCGGTCGTTGCGGTTGTCATTAAGGGATGCTCCAGGATGGATGGGTATCGGGCGGCGGGCACCGACACGCCCTGCGGCGTGACGCGGTGGTGACCACTGCGGAGGTGATGGGGGTGCTGCGACCCGGCGGAGCTCCGACGACCGGGACCGTGGTCCTGGACCTCGTCGCGCACCTGGGCACGGCGGCGCCACGAATGTGACGTTCCAGACTATCGAACCCACCGGGGTGAGAGCAATCTCATGGGGCGTCGTTCCGCGTGTCCTGGCGGGTCCCGTCGGTCGGGACGCGACCCGCGGAGCTCAGCGACCGGCGGCGAGGCTCGCACGCAGCGTGTCGAGCCCGACTCCGCCGAGATCGAGGGCGCGGCGGTGGAACGCGGCGAGCGAGAAGTCCGCTCCCTCGCGCGCCGCCGCCTCGTCGCGCAGCTCCTCCCAGATCCGCTGGCCGATCTTGTAGGACGGCGCCTGGCCCGGCCAGCCGAGGTAGCGGTTGACCTCGAAGCGGACGAAGGCGTCGTCCATGTTCACGTTGGCGCGGAGGAAGGCGAGGGCCGACTCGGCGGTCCAGACGTCGCCGGTGCCCGGCATCCGCTTCTGCAGGTGCACGCCGATGTCGATGACCACGCGGGCCGCCCGCATCCGCTGCCCGTCGAGCATGCCCAGGCGGTCGGCCGGGTCGTCGAGGTAGCCGAACCGCTCCATCAGCCGCTCGCCGTACAGGGCCCAGCCCTCGGCGTGCCCGGAGCTGCCGGCCAGCTGGCGGCGCCAGGTGTTGAGGCTCGCGCGGTTGTGCACCGCCTGGCCCACCTGCAGGTGGTGGCCGGGAACGCCCTCGTGGTAGACCGTCGTCAGCTCGCGCCAGGTGGCGAACTCGGTCACGCCGGCGGGCACCGACCACCACATGCGGCCCGGCCGCGAGAAGTCGTCGCTCGGGCCGGTGTAGTAGATGCCGCCCTCCTGGGTCGGCGCGATGCGGCATTCGAGGCGGCGGAGCTCCTCGGGGATGTCGAAGGCGGTGCCGGCCAGCTCGCGGACGGCGCGGTCGCTGGTCTCCTGCATCCAGCGCTGCAGCGCGTCGACGCCGTGCAGGGTGCGGGTGGGGTCGGTGTCGAGGTGGGCGATCGCCTCGGCCACCGACGCGCCGGGCAGGATCTCGCGGGCGATCGCCTCCTGCTCGGCGGTCATCCGGGCGAGCTCGTCGATCCCCCACTCGTAGGTCTCGTCGAGGTCGACGACCGCGCCGAGGAAGCGGCGGGACTGCAGGGCGTAGTGCTCGCGGCCCACGGCGTCCTGCTCCGTCGCGGCCGGAGCCAGCTCGGTGCGCAGGAAGCGGGCGAGTCCCCCGTAGGCGGCGGCCGCGCGACGGGCGCCCTCCTCGAGGCGCAGCGAGAGCGACGCGGGCAGCGAGCCGGTGGCCGGGGCCGCGTCGGCGGCGAGCGCGGCGAAGAACCCGCGCGGTCCCGCGATCGTCTCGGCCTGCTCGGCCACCAGGCCGACCTGGCGGCGCGCGGGCGTCACTCCGGCGCCGATGCCGGCGCGGAGCGTCTCCGCATAGCCGGCCAGCGCAGCCGGGACGGCCAGCAGCCGCTCCGCCACGTCCTCCCAGTCGCCGACCGAGTCGGTCGGCATCAGGTCGAAGACGTCGCGCAGCTCCTGCGCGGGCGAGGCGATCACGTTGAGATCGCGCAGCGGCAGGCGCGCGTCGTGGGCCTCGAGCGACAGCCGCAGATCGGCGCCGAGATCGGCCACCGTGACGGCGTCGACCGCGTCGACCGGCACGGCGGACTCGAGCTCCGCCAGGGCGGCGGCCGTCGCCGCACGGGAGCGCTCGACACCCTCCGGGGACAGGTCGCCCAGCCGGCGGTTCGCCTCGGGCCGGCCGATCGTCGTGCCGAGGACGGGCTCGAGCTCGACGAGGGTGTCGACCCACCGCTCGGCGACGAGGTCGACGGCGGTGGGCTCGCGGGAGGTGTCGGAGGTCATGCTCTCGAGCCTAGCCAGAGGCTCGAAGCGGCCGAGCCGGGCGCGGGACGGGCGCCCGCGCCCGGCTGAGATGCCGGGGCGTCAGTGCGCCGCGACGTCCCAGTCCGAGCCGTGGCCGACCTGCACCTCGAGCGGGACGGAGAGATCGACCGCGCCGGCCATCCGGGTGCGGACGACCTCCTCGAGCACGTCCTCCTCGCCGGGAGCGACGTCGAAGATCAGCTCGTCGTGGACCTGCAGGAGCATCCGCGACTCGAGGCCCTTCTCGCCGATGTCGGCCTGGACCCCGATCATCGCGATCTTCATGATGTCGGCGGCCGAGCCCTGGATGGGCGAGTTCAGCGCGGCGCGCTCGGCGTTGTCGCGCAGCACGCGGTTGCCGCTCTGCAGGTCGGGGAACGGGCGGCGGCGGCCGAAGATCGTCTCGGTGTAGCCGGTCTCGCGGGCCTGCTCGACGACGGTGCGCAGGTAGTCGCGCACCGCGCCGAAGCGGACGAAGTAGTCGGTCATCAGCTGCTTCGCCTCGTTGCTCGAGATGCGCAGCTGCTTGGAGAGGCCGAAGGCGCTCAGGCCGTAGGCGAGTCCGTAGGACATCGCCTTGACCTTGTTGCGCATCGCGGAGGTGACGTCGGACGGCTCGACGCCGAAGATCCGGGCGCCGACGAAGCGGTGCAGGTCCTCACCGCTGTGGAAGGCCTCGATCAGACCGGCGTCGCCGGAGAGGTGCGCCATGATCCGCATCTCGATCTGCGAGTAGTCGGCGGTGATCAGGGTGCTCGCCTGCTCGCCGTGCACGAAGGCGGTGCGGATGCGGCGCCCGACCTCGCTGCGCACCGGGATGTTCTGCAGATTGGGGTCGTTCGAGGAGATGCGGCCGGTCGCCGTGCCGGTCTGGTCGTAGCTGGTGTGGATCCTGCCGTCGGCGGTGACCGACTTCTCCAGCGTCTCGATGATCTGCTTGAGCTTGGTCGCGTCGCGGTGCTCGAGCAGGAGGCCGAGGAACGGGTGCGGGTGCGACTCCTGCAGGTCGGCCAGGGCGGAGGCGTCGGTCGTGTAGCCGGTCTTGGTCGCGCGGGTGCGCGGCATCGCCAGCTCCTCGAAGAGGACCTGCTGCAGCTGCTTCGGCGAGCCGAGGTTCATCTCGTGCCCGATCTCGGCGAACGCGCGGTTCGCGAGGTCGACCGAGGTGGCGGTGAGCTCGCCGCGGAGGCGCGCGAGCACCCCGGAGTCGATCGCGACCCCGGTGAGCTCCATCGTCGCGAGCACCTGCACGATCGGCAGCTCGATGTCGACGAGCACGGAGAGCATGCCCTCCCCGAGCAGCTCGGTGAGCACGCCGACCAGGCGGTGCGCGTACCAGGCCTCGGTCGCCGGTCCGATCGGCGGGGCGGTGGGAACGAGCTGGTTCGGGTCGCCCTGGACCATCGCCTCGTCGAGGTACTGCTGCACCTGGGCGGGAAGGGTCGCGGCGTGACCCGTGGGCTGCAGGAGCCAGGCGGCGACGCGGGTGTCGAAGGCGAGGCCCGCGACGGGCAGGCCCGCGCGGCGCAGCGCCTTGATCTGCGGCTTCGCGTCGGCGAAGTGCTTCGGGGCGTCGCTCGCGAGCCACTCCTCGAGCGCCGTGTAGTCGGGCCGGCCGGCGGCCCAGGGCACGAAGGCCGACTCCGCCTCGACCGACAGGCCGATGCCCTCGAGTCCGCCCTCGCCGAGCTGCACCTGCACGGCGACCGGCACGGAGCCGCCCGCCGAGACGCGGTCGAGCCAGTGCGCCAGCTCCTCGTCGACCATGTTCCGCACCGCGGGAGCGGCCGTCACGACGGTGTCGCCGGCGAGCGCCTCGGCCGCGCCCTCGACGCCCTCGTCGGCGGCGATGGTGAGCACGCGCTCCTGGAGCGTCTTGAACTCGAGGCGGCCGAAGATCTCGCGCACGGCGTCCGGGTCGATCGGGCGACGGCCGAGGTCGTCGGGGCCGAGCGGCAGCTCGACGTCCGTGATCAGGCGGTTGAGGCGGCGGTTGCGGAGCGCGTTCTCCTTCTGCTCGCGCAGCTTCTCGCCGACGACGCCCTTGATCTCGTCGGCGTGGGCGATGATGTCGGCGACGGTGCCGTACTGGTTGACCCACTTGGCGGCCGTCTTCGGACCGACCTTGTCGACCCCGGGCAGGTTGTCGCTGGTCTCGCCGACGAGCGCGGCGATCTCGGGGTACTGGTGCGGCTCGACGCCGTACTTCTCGAAGACCTTGTCGCGGTCGTAGCGGGTGAGCTGCGAGACGCCCTGCGTGGACGGGTAGAGCAGGGTGACGTCCGGGGTGACCAGCTGGATGGTGTCGCGGTCGCCCGAGACGACCAGGACCCGGAAGCCCGCCTCGGCGCCCTGGCGCGCGAGCGTGGCCAGGATGTCGTCGGCCTCGAAGTCCTCCTTCGAGACGGTGCGGATGTTCATCGCGTGCAGCGCCTCCTCGAGGAGGGGGACCTGGCCCTTGAACTCGGGCGGGGTCTCGCCGCGGGTGCCCTTGTACTCGGGGTACTCGCGGGTGCGGAACGAGTAGCGGGAGATGTCGAAGGCGACGCCGAGGTGGGTCGGCTTCTCGTTCTTCAGCAGCAGGATCAGCATCGACAGGAAGCCGTGGATGGCGTTCGTGTGCTGGCCGGCACGGGTCTGGAAGCTGTCGACCGGGAGGGCGTAGAACGCCCGGAACGCGAGGGAATGACCGTCGATGAGCAGGAGGGTAGGCTGTTCCGGATCTGACACAGGGCAAGACTACACAGCGCCTCCGACACCGGTCCGGGCCCGCTCCCGCCCTGCGCGGAGGGCCTCCGGGAGGCCCAGCACGAGGAGCATCGTGACCGATTCCGCCCCCGCCGCCGCAGCCGCCGCCTGGACCCGCCCGCCGGCCCTCGACCTCGACGCGAGCATCGGCCGCGGCATGGGCGAGCTCGCCGAGCGGATGGGCATCGTCTGGCACGAGCTCACCCCGCAGCACTCGGTCGCGTCGATGCCCGTCGAGGGCAACCGCCAGCCGGTGGGGATCCTGCACGGCGGCGCGCACGTCGTCCTCGCCGAGTCGATGGGCTCGATCGCCGCCAACGTCCACGCCGGCCCGGGCCGCCTCGCCATGGGCATCGAGCTGAACGCGAGCCACAGCCGCTCGATCACGCACGGCCACGTCATCGCGACCTGCGACGCGATCCACCTCGGCTCGACTCTCACCACTCACGAGATCGTCGTCCGCGACGAGCAGGGCCGCCGCCTCAGCACGGTCCGCATCACGAACATCCTCCGCGACGCGCGCTGACCGGCGTGCACTGACCGCTGCGCACTGACTGCTGCCCTCGGCCCGCCGCGGGGACGAGGGCGACGACGACGAAGCCGAGGACGAGGACCGCGCCGGCGGTGAGCACGAGCGGCCTCGGCGACTGCACGGCGACCGCCAGGAGCGCTCCCGCCACGCCGATCGCCGGCGCTGCGCAGCAGGCGACGAGCGCCGTGCGCGGAGCGATCCGCTCCAGCAGCCAGGAGTCGTGCGCGACGGGGACGGGACGCGGGAGCAGGACGAGGGCGGAGACGACGACCGGGAGGAGCACGACGGGCGGCGTCGTCCGCAGCTCCGGGTGGACGGCTCCGATCAGGGCGGCGAGAGCGAGGGCGGTCGTCAGGACCATCAGCTCGAGACGGGTCCGGGGCGCGCCCCGGAGCACCTTCGGGCGTCCGCTCAGCTGCCGCGTCGATCCGTCGTCCACTGTCCGTCTCCCGGTGTCCCGGTCCGGCCCTGCCGCCGGACCTCGACCGTTCTACCGACGGCTCCCTGCGAACCAGCCCGTCTGGCGCGGCGGACCGGTCGAGCGGCGCGTCGCGCGCCTGCGCCGCTCGGCACGACGCACCGTTCCGCCGTCGACCCCCGGCAGCGCCGCGCGCAAGCCCCGAACACGGCGCCGAGCGCGACCTAGGCTCGGGGCGTGACCTTCCGCGACCTGCTCCGCTCCCTGCCGTCCATGCCCTCCGAGCTGCCCGACTTCG
The DNA here is from genome assembly GCF_013205055.1 of Rathayibacter sp. VKM Ac-2856. Lineage (GTDB taxonomy): Bacteria > Actinomycetota > Actinomycetes > Actinomycetales > Microbacteriaceae > Rathayibacter. Next base: position 266,823 of record NZ_JABMLF010000006.1, on the reverse strand, counting down.
ATGCGGAGGCCGCTCCGGCGGACCCCGTCGAGCTGTTCGGGCAGTGGCTCGAGGAGGCGAAGGAGGCCGGCCAGCTCCTCCCTCACGGCGCGACGCTGTCGACCGCCGACGACGACGGGACCGTGTCCGCGCGCGTGCTGGTGCTGCGCGACATCGACGACACCGGCTGGGCGTTCTCGACCCACGCCTCGAGCCCGAAGGGCCGCGCGATGGCGGTGAACCCGCACGCCGCGCTCACCTTCTTCTGGCCGGTGCAGGGCCGGCAGGTCCGCGTGGAGGGCCGCGTCGAGCGCGGCACGGCCGACGAGTCGGCGAAGGACTTCCAGCGGCGCTCGGAGACGGCGCGGACGGCGCTGCTCGTCGGCCGGCAGAGCGAGCCGATGAAGCGCGCCGAGGACTTCGACCTGGTGACGCTGCAGACCGGCGTGGCCGTGGCCTGCTCCCCCGCGACGCTCGACCGCGACTGGGCCGTCTACCGCGTCGTCCCCGAGCGCATCGAGTTCTGGCAGGGCTCCACCGCCGCCGAGCAGGACCACACGCGCCTCGAGTACCGCGCGCCCGCGGCCGGAACGACGGACGCGGGAACGACGGAGGCGGGCGGCTCCCCGTGGGAGCGCACCCGCCTCTGGCCGTGACGGCGCGGCCCTCGGGCCGCCGCCGCCCTACTTCTTGGGGCTGAGCTGCTCGATGATCGCCTGCGCCACGTCGTGCATCGTCAGGCGGCGGTCCATCGACGCCTTCTGGATCCAGCGGAACGCCTCGGGCTCGGAGAGGCCCATCTTCTCGTTGAGCAGGCCCTTGGCCCGGTCGACGAGCTTGCGGGTCTCGAAGCGCTCGACCATGTCGGCGACCTCGGCCTCGAGGGTGAGGATCTGCGCGTAGCGGGAGAGGGCGATCTCGATCGCCGGCAGCAGGTCGTTCGGCGTGAACGGCTTGACGACGTAGGCCAGAGCGCCGGCCTCGCTCGCGCGCTCGACCAGCTCCTTCTGGCTGAACGCGGTCAGCAGGACGACGGGGGCGATGTGCGCCTTCGAGAGGCGCTCGGCCGCCGAGATGCCGTCGAGCTGGGGCATCTTGACGTCCATGATCACCAGATCGGGGCGCAGCTCGGTGGCGAGGGCCACGGCCGTCTCGCCGTCGCCCGCCTCACCGACGACCTCGAAGCCGTTGTCGCGGAGGATCTCCACGATGTCCATGCGGATGAGCGATTCGTCCTCGGCGACGACGACCCGACGGGGTGCGGTCGGCGGAGTTTCCTGGTCTGTCACGCCGAAGAGCCTACGGTATTCTCGACAGGCTCGTGATGAGCCGGTGTGGCGGAATGGCAGACGCGGGGCACTCAAAATGCTCTGTCCGAGAGGGCTTGTGGGTTCGAGTCCCACCACCGGTACCGGAGTGGGCGTGCGCGGTGCGGCGGCGGCCCTCCCCGCGCCGGGCGTTCGCTAGCGTCGTCGGATGAACGACGCCTCCGCGGCCTGGCCGCTCTTCTCCCTCGTGCTGCGCACGCCCCGCCTCGAGCTGCATCCCGTTCGCGACGGCGATCTGCCGGGCCTCGCGGCCGCGGCCGTCGCGGGGATCCACGAGCCGGGACGCTCGCCCTTCCCGGCGGCGTGGGCCCAGGTCCCGGCCGAGCGGCTGCCCGCTGATCTCGCCCGGTACCAGTGGTCGCTCCGCGCGGCGACCCGGCCGGACTCGTGGCGCGTCGCCTTCGCGATCGTCGAGGACGGCGCCGTGATCGGCTGCCAGGACCTCCTCGCCGACGAGTTCGCGGCGCGTCGCACGGTGTCCTCGGGCTCCTGGCTGACGCGCTCGGCGCAGGGCCGCGGACTCGGGCGGGAGATGCGGGCGGCCGCGCTGCTGCTCGCCTTCGACAACCTGGGCGCCGAGGTGGCGGAGAGCAGCGCGCTCGCGTGGAACGCCGCCTCGATCGGGGTGTCGACGGCGCTCGGCTACGAGACCAACGGCACGCAGCGGACGGTCGGCGCCGACGGGGTCGCCGTCGAGGAGACCCGCTTCCGCGTCACGCCCCGGACGTTCCGCCGCCCGGAGTGGGCGCTCGAGGTGTCCGGCCTCGACGCGGCCCGGGCGCTGCTGATCGCCGAGCCCGGCCCGACCGCCTGACGTTCGCCCGCTCGGCCGCTCGGCCTCCGACCGGCCCGGGCGCGAGCCGGTCAGAACTCCGCGAGGCTCCCGCGCAGCCCGCCGCCCGGGTACTCCCGCCGCAGGATCCCGCGTCGGCGCAGGATCGGCACCAGCTCGTCGAGCATCCGGTGCAGCGTGACCGGGTGGAAGTCGCCCGAGAACGCGACGCCGTCGTTGTCCGCGTCGTCGCCGAGCTCCTGGACGACGTCCGCGACCTCCTCCGCCGTGCCCACAGCTCCGCGCCCCTCGGCGATCAGCCCGAGGCGCGCCTTAGCGGTGAGCAGTGCGCGCAGCGGGGCGTCGGCGTCCGCGCCGCCGTACAGGCCGGCGATGCTGCCGCGCGAGACGTGCTCGCCGAAGACGGACGGGTCGATCGGCCGGTCGAGGTCGAGCGCGGTGAGGTCCGTCTCGAGATCGCTGGACCAGGCGGCGGCCGCGGTGAGCAGTGCCGCGTCGTCGGGGTGCGCGGAGGCGTCGACGAGGCGCTGCGCCTCCTCCCGGCTCGACACGATGATCGGCTTGACGACGAAGAGGATCGTGAGGTCGTCCGGGTCGCGGCCGTGCGCGGCGGCGGCGGTCCGGGCCCGCTCGCGGTAGGCGCGGACGCTCGCCGCGTCGAGCGGGGCGAGGGCCAGCTGGATCTCGGACTGAGCGCCGGCGAAGTCGATGCCGCGCGGCGATCCGCCCGGGGAAACGATGACGGGCTCGCCCGGGCCGGACGCCGCCCCCGCGGCGGAGGCGGCGCCGAACGGCAGCGCGTTCAGCGGACCGTCGAACGAGTAGTGCGCTCCCCGGTGCCGGAGCGCGTCGAGCCGGCCGCCGTCGGCGAAGCGGCCGGTCGCCGCGTCCTGGATCAGCGCGCCGTCCTGCCAGCTGCGCCAGAGCTCGCGGAGCGAGTCCAGCCACTCGTGCGCCCGGTCGTAGGCGCCGTCGTGCGCCAGCGGCTCGAGGCCGAAGTGCCGGCTGCTGCCCACGTCCGTCACCACGTTGAGTCCGAGCCGCCCGCCGCTGAGGTGCTGCAGCGTCGCGAACTGCCGGGCCGCCTGGTACGGGCTGTACGCCATCGGGTTCACGGTCGGCGCGACGCCGAGGTGCTGCGTCGCCTCGAAGAGCGAGGGCGCGAGCAGCAGCGGGTCGTGCTTGGGGCCGCCGTAGGCGCGCCGGATGCGGAGGTCGAGGGTGCTCGCGTTCCCGAGCGAGAGCGCGTCCTCGATGATCACCAGGTCGAAGCCGGCCTGCTCGAGCTCGCGGGCGCCGCGGCGGTAGACCTCGGGCGTCGTCCAGGAGTGATCCCACTCCCAGCCGGGCTGCCCCCAGGCCTGCGGGCCGAAGCCGCGGGAGAGGAACCAGGCGAAGTGCTGCGGCCGGCTCACGACGCCTCCGCCAGCAGCAGCGGGCGCACGGCGGACGCGCGCAGCCCGCGCTCGAGGTCGGCGAGCAGGTCCTCGACGTCCTCGATGCCGATCGACAGCCGCAGCAGACCGGGGCCGATCCCCGCCGCCGCGAGCTGCTCGGGCGTGCGGCCGACGTGCGTGGTCGACGCCGGGTGCAGGACGAGCGAGCGGACGTCGCCGAGGTGGGTCATCCGGGTGAAGAGGCCGAGGGCGTCGGAGAAGCGGCGGGCCGCCTCCTGGCCGCCGCGGAGGGTGAAGGAGAAGACCGAGCCCTGCCCGAGCGGCAGCAGGCGTCGGGCGAGGGCGTGCGACGGGCTCGACGCGAGTCCGCTGTAGTCGACGCCGGCGACCTCGGGCCGCGACTCCAGCCAGCGGGCGACGACAAGGGCGCTGCGCGACTGGTGGCGGACGCGGAGCGACAGCGTCTCCAGTCCCTGATCGAGGAGGAAGGCAGTGAGCGGCGAGACGGTCGGCCCCAGCCGCCCCGCCACGACGTGGCGCGCGTAGTCGATGAAGGCGCGCTCGGGGTCGCCGCCGCGCTCGATCGCCGCCGCGAGGTGCGGGTATGCGTGGTTGCGCCAGTCGAAGCGGCCGCCGTCCACGATCACGCCGGCGATCACGGCGCCGTGACCGGCCAGGAACTTGCTCGCCGAGTGCACGACCACGTCGGCGCCGTGCTCCAGCGGGCGGAGCAGGTACGGGGTCGCGAAGGTGTTGTCGACCACGACGGGGACGCCGGCCCGGTGGGCCGCGTCGGCGACGAGCCCGATGTCGACGACGTCGTTGCGCGGATTCGGGATCGACTCGACCAGCACGGCGCGGGTGCGCGGCGTGAAGGCGGCCGCCCAGGCGAGCGGGTCGTCCGCGTCCTCGACGAATGTGGTCGTCACGCCGAGCCGGGCGAGGTTCTCCAGCAGGAGGTTGCGCGTGCCCTCGTAGAGGCTGGCGGCGGCGACGACGTGGTCGCCGGCGGAGACGAGGGCGAGCAGGGCGACCGAGACGGCCGCCTGACCGCTGCCGACCAGGAGCGCCTCGACCCCGCCCTCGAGCGCGGCGAGGCGGCGCTCGACCGCATCGGTGGTCGGGTTGCCGACCCGCGTGTAGGTGTAGCCGTCGGCGCCCGCGAAGCGCTCGCGCGCCTCGTCGAACGAGTCGAAGCTGAAGCCTGCCGTCAGATAGACCGGGGTGCGCCGGGCGTGCAGCGCCTCCGGCACCGCTCCCGCGTGCAGCTGCCGCGTCGAGAAGCCCCAGCCGTCCTCGCGCTCGCGCTCGTCCTCCGCCATGATCCGCCTCCTCGTGCCCGCACCCGGGGCAGTGGGCACCACGGTGGCAGAGGAGGCGGACGGAGCGTCGAGCGGTTACCCGGCGTTACGACCGGGCCCGGGGACGCTCACCAGAACATCGTGCCCGGGGCGCCCTTGAACGGGCCGACCACCCGCGAGGTGATCCAGCCGCCGTAGAAGTCGCCGGGCTGCGGCTGCACGGTCTCGCCGTCCACGGTGCAGGACTCCATCCGGCCCGGGTAGAGCGCGACCGTGTCGACGAGCTGCTCGAAGCCGGGCATCGGGTCGGGGTAGATCCAGCCCGCGGACTCGGCGACCGCTCCGCCGCCGCGGACGGTGAGGTAGGAGGCGGCGCCCTTGAACTCGCAGATGCTGCGGCCCGGCGCGGGCTCGAGCGCGCCGTCGGCGAAGGCGGAGCGAGGCAGGTAGTAGACGGGTGGGTGACTGGTCTCGAGGACGCGGAACGCCTCGCGGGTGTCGGCGACGACCACCCCGCCGAGCCGGACCACGACGTGCTCCGATGTCGGCTCGACCCTGGGCGGTCGCGGGTAGTCCCAGACGGATTCCTGTCCCTCGGCGGGGGGTGTGCGCTTCATCCCGCCCACGCTACGCGCGGCCGGCGCGGCTGCTCTCCCGCTCCCAGGCGATGCGCGGCCACCCGCGTCGGAGGTCCGCGGATCACCGCCGCGACGGTGCAGGGCCGCCGCGGTCGCGTAACGTCGTCCTTGCGCCGGAACCCCGAGACCGCGCGCAGAAGGATTTCACGCGTGCCCGAAGAATGCATCCACGGTCTCGACATCGCTCTCTGCGACGTCTGCTCCCCCGCCAAGCTGCCCGAGCCGCAGGGCCGCACCCGCGCGCCCGTGCGCGTCCCGGGGACCTCCCGCGCGGCCACCGCGCGGGCCGCAGCCCGGGGCACCGCCCGCGAGAAGCCGCTCCCCCAGGTCGACATCGCCGCGCAGCGCATCTACCACGTGACCCACCTCGACAACCTCGAGGCGATCGTCGCCGCCGGCGCGGTCCTCGCGGACCAGAGCCTCGAGACGCGACCCGCCGTCGACGTCAGCGCCGAGACGACCCGCGAGCACCGCCGCGCCGTCCAGGTGAAGGACGGCGTCAGCGTCGCCGGCCATGTGCCGTTCTTCCTCTCCCCCGACGCCGCGCTCTGGGCCGACCTCCGCGGCGAGCGCGTGCTCCCGCACTGGTCGCCCCGCGCGCACACCACCACCGCCTCGCAGTTCGTCGTGCTGGTGGGCTCGCTCTCCTCCGCCTCCGTGCTGAGCGACGGCGACGCGTCGCACGTCCTGACCCGCTTCACCGAGGGCGACGCCCTCGTGCGGACCTTCGCCCGGCTCCTCGTCGACGAGCCCGCGCTGCGCAGCGCCGAGGCGCTCGTGCCCGACCGCTTCCCGATCGAGGAGATCGCCGTCGTCGGCGTGCCGTCGGTCACCATGAAGAACAAGGTCAAGGCGATGTTCGAGAACAGCGGCGCCTCGCCGCGCGTCGCGGTCTACCCGCCCTGGTTCCACCCGGTCGCCGAGGAGGAGTGACGCGGCGGAGCCGTCCGGGCCGTGTCGTCCGGACGGCTCCTACGCCCCCTCGAGCAGGTCGAGCCGGTCGGCGAGATAGCGCTCGAGCGGCATGAGGCCCTGGTCGCCGAGGCCGGGAGCCCAGCGCACGACGGCCTGATCGCCGCGGAGCGAGAGCGGCTCCTGCCCGGCGGCGAGGCTCTCCGGATCGATCTCCAGGCGGCGCCAGCCGTGGTTGACGATCTCGCCCTCGCGGAACGGCCCGTCGAACGCCGCCTTGCGGATGGCGCGGCGCGCCTCCTGCGACTCCGACTGGTTGTTCGCGTGCAGCGGGGCGACCGAGCGCGTGACCGAGCCGGTCGCGAAGAGCTCGCCGTCGTGCCCGAGCAGCAGGACGCCGAGACGCCAGGCGCGGGTGACCGGCTGCATCACGGGAGCGCGGCGGAAGCCGAGGATCGCGCGCGGTCGGCGGAGCTCGGCGAGAGCCTGGTCCGGCACCCCGCGGAGCTCGAGCTCGACGACGGTCTGCGCCAGCAGCTCGCGGAGTGCGTCGGCGGCGCGGACCGCCTCGTCCGATGAGGTCATGGCTGCGCTCCGTTCGACTCCGCGGTGCTGGGCCGTGCTCCGCCGCTCCAGCCTAGGACGGGCGCGACCGTGCCCGGGGACCGCGCCGGAACGCCGACGGCGCGCCCGCCCCGGAGGGTGGACGCGCCGTCGGGAGGGGATCAGATCGCCGAGGCGAGGACCTCGTCGAGCTTGGCCGAGGCCTCCTCGTCGGTGGCCTTCAGCGCGAGCGAGAGCTCGGACACCAGGATCTGGCGGGCCTTGAGCAGCATGCGCTTCTCGCCGGCCGAGACTCCGCCGGCCTGCTCGCGGCGCCACAGGTCGCGGACGACCTCGCTGACGCGGTAGACGCTGCCGCTGGCCATCTTCTCCTGGTTGGCCTTGAAGCGGCGCGACCAGTTGCTGGCCTCCTCGGCGACGTCGCTGCGGAGCACGTCGTAGACGGCCTGCACACCGGCGTCGTCGATGATCTCGCGGACGCCGACGAGCTCGGCGTTCTCGACGGGCAGGGTGATCGTGAGCTCGCTGGTGTGCACGTTCATCGTCATGAACGTCTTCTCGACGCCCTTGACCGAGCGCTTCTCGAGCCCGGTGATCGTCACCGCTCCGTGGTGCGGGTAGACCAGGGTCTCGCCGACCTCGAATGTCATCATGTCGTGCCTTTCATCGTGGGGCGTAGTGGTGGGAGGGAGGAGCCGGGGGTGCGCAGCGGCGCGTCGGCCAGCCAGGGCGGGAGCAGGGCGACGAGCTGCTCGACGAGCTCCTCGTCGGTGCCGTCGAGACCGCCGGCCAGCCAGGCGCCGACCACGGCGAGCACGCCGCCGGCCGCGAAGACCGCGGTCAGCTCGGGATCGACGTCGGCGGGGGCGTCGACGCGGGCGAGCACCGCGCGGTGCAGCGCCAGCACGGTGTCGAGGACGGCGTCGTCGGAGGCGACGCGGGCCGAGGCGCGGGCGCGGAGCCGGGCGTGGAAGGCGTGCCGGTCGACGAGGCGGTCGACGAGGCGGACGTAGCCGCGGCGGAGCGCGAGGGCGCCGGTGCGGTCCGCCGGATCCGGCCCGGAGACGTCCGCGACGACGAGGTCCTCGCGGAGCAGCGCCGAGGCGACGGCCGAGGCGTCCTCGAAGTGCGCGTAGAACGAGCTGCGGCTGATGCCGGCCTCGCGCACGATATCGCTGACGGCGATGCCCTCGGCGCGCTCACCGTCGGTCTGCATGACCAGCCGCTCGACCGCGTCGAAGACCCGGCGCCGGGTGCGTCGTGCCCGCGGATCGGCCGATGCGGGGCCCGAGGGCGACTCCGCCCCGTGCGGGGAGGCGGCTCGAGCGGAAGACATCGGAGTCAGTCTACCACTTCCCGGACAGGTGTTCGAGAAGCCCGGCGAATCCGCTGAGGTGCTCGGATCCGGCACGCAGAATCGGCCTCGGCACGCGGGAAACGGCCGATCTCACGAGCCGGAGACGATTCCACGACCCAGAGCTCGGTGGGGAAATCTTTCTCCAGAACTCCGGCACGCGAAAGCACCCTCGGCACGCGGGAACCACCTGATTCCACGAGCCGGAGACGATCCCGCGAGCCGAACAAGAGTGCGCAGGCTTCTCGCCCGAACTCCGGCACGCGAAAGCACCCCCGGCACGCGGGAATCACCAGATTTGACGAGCCGGAGTCGATTCCACGAGCCGAACAAGAGTGCGCGGGCTTCTCGCCCGAACTCCGGCACGTGAAAGCGCCCTCGGCACGCGGGAATCACCAGATTTGACGAGCCGGAGGCGATTCCACGAGCCCGACATCGGTGCGGCGACCCCTCGCCCGACCTCGGGCACGCGGAAGCACCTTCGGCACGTGGGAAACAGCCGAACCCTCGAGCCGGAGACGATCTCGCGAGCCGAACACGGTGCGGAGGCCTCTCGCCCGAACTCCGGCACGCGGAATCGACCCCGGCACGCGGAAATCAACAGATCTCACGAGCCGGGGACGATTCCACGAGCCGAACATGAGTGCGCGGGCTTCTCGCCCGAACTCCGGCACGTGGAAGCACCCTCGGCACGCGGGAATCGACAGATTTCACGAGCCGGAGACGATTCCACGAGCCGGAGACGAATCCACGAGCCGAACATGGTTTGCGACGGCCCGTCTCCAGGACTTCGGCAAACGAAACCGACTTCGGCCCGCGGAAATCGATGGATCCCGCGAGCCGGGGACGATTGCGCGAGCCGGAGGGCGCAGCGGGAGGCGGGGTGGCGCGGGCGGGGTCAGCCGGTGGCGGTGCGGGTCGCTGCGAGGCGGCCGAGGCGGGTGCGCGCGGCCCGCTCGCTCGGCGACAGGGTGCCGAGGTACAGCTCGAGGGCGCGCAGGAGCAGGCGGGTCGCGGTGATGGCGGGCCACCAGGGGCGGCGGAGGCCCAGGAGTCGGCGGACGTCCCGCGACAGCGACGCGGTGGCGCCGGCGAAGAGCAGCGGGTAGATCAGGCCCGCCTCGCCCGGGAGCTTCACCCGGCGGAGGAAGTCGACGGCCTCGTGCACGCGCTCGTCCGGGCGCAGCTCCCCCGCGAATCCGGCCAGCTGCTCACGCAGCTCGGCGACGCTCTCCGGCGGGCTCTCGACTCCGAGCAGACGACCCGACGCGGCCCACTCGCGGACGTACGCGTCCGGTCCGCCCGGGATGGGCCCGCCCCAGAGCCGGTGCGAGCCGAGGAAGGCGTCCGTGAAGGCGTCGTGCACCCAGAGCAGCAGCCGCGGGTCCTGCGCCGAGTAGGAGCGCTCGACGTCGGCGGCGTCGTGATACGTGCCGACGATCCGCTCGTGCACGCCGGTCACCCAGCGGGCCGCGCCGCTGGCGGTGGCCGTGTCGCCGAAGCTGGTGGTGAGCACCCAGCGCACGGTGTTGTCGAGGCGCCCCATCGGGTCCTCGCGGTAGCGGGAGTGGTCGTGCACGCCGGCCATGGCGCCCGCGTGCAGCGTCTGCATCAGCAGCGCGCGGACCCCGGCCACCATCGTCGGCATCGCGCCGTTGACGGCCCAGACGGCGCTGCCGGGTCCGAACAGCCCTGCGTCGTCCCCCGTCTCGAGTGCGGCGACCCAGTCGGGGCGGGGACGGGGACGGCGACGGCTCATCCGCCGAGTCTGCGCTCGGATCCTGTGCCACGGCTGGCCGTTCCGTCACCCTTTCATGGGCCAGGGTCGGGCGGCGCGATCACTCCGCCAGCAGCTCCCGCAGGTCGTCCGCGGTCAGCGACTGCGCGAACAGCTCGCCCTCGTCGAGCACGGCGGTGCTCAGGCGCGCCTTCCGCTCCTTCAGCCGCACGATCTTCTCCTCGATCGTGTCCTTCGCGACCAGCCGGTAGACGTTGACGCGGCGCTCCTGGCCGATGCGGTGGGCGCGGTCGACCGCCTGCGCCTCGGCCGCGGGGTTCCACCAGGGATCGAGGATGAAGACGTGGTCGGCCTCCGTCAGCGTGAGCCCCGTCCCGCCCGCCTTGAGGCTGATCAGGAAGACCGGTGCGGCGCCGGAGCGGAACTCGTCGATGACCGCCGCCCTGTCCCGCGTCGAGCCGTCGAGCTGGACGAACGGGATCCCACGCCGCCTCAGCCGCTCGGCCGCCCGCTCGAGGTACGAGGTGAAGGTGCTGAACACGAGCGCGCGGCGCCCCTCGGCCAGGACGTCGTCGAGCTGCTCGAGGAGCGCGTCGAGCTTGGCCGAGGGGACGTGGCGGTAGGACGGGTCCACCAGCGACGCGTCGAGCGCGAGCAGGCGGAGCAGCGTGAGGGAGCGGAACACCGTGAAGCGCTGGCGGTCGAGGTCCTCGACGAGTCCGAGGAGCTTCCGCCGCTCGCGCTGGAGATAGCCGTCGTACAGCACGCGGTGGCTCGCGGAGAGGGTCACCTCGAGGGTCTGCTCCTGCTTCTCGGGCAGCTCGGGTGCGACCGCCTCCTTCGTCCGGCGCAGCAGGAACGGGCGGATCCGGTGCCGCAGCCGGTCCAGGCGCCGTCGCGCACCCTCGGCGTGCGCGATCGTGCGGCCCTCCGACAGGTCGGGCGAGGCGATGCCGACCGGGTCGTCGGCGTGCAGGATCGGGCGGGTGAACTCCTCGCGGAACCGCCGCAGCGACGGCAGCAGACCGGGAGCGGTGAGCGCGAGGACCGCCCACAGCTCGTCGAGCGAGTTCTCGAGCGGCGTGCCGGTGAGCGCGAGCGTGATCGGCGCTCCGACGCCGCGGGCGGCCCTGTGCGCCTGCGAGGACGGGTTCTTGACGAACTGCGCCTCGTCGAGCACGAGCGCCGACCAGCTCCGCTCGGCCCACTGCTCGCCGACCAGCCGGAGCACGGCGTAGCTCGTGACCACGACGTCCACGTCGGGCGGCAGGGCCGCGAGGGTGTCCCCGCGTCCGTCGCGGGAGCTGGTCACCGCCGCGACCCGGAGCGAGGGGGCGAAGCGGGCCGCCTCGGACAGCCAGCCGGGCAGCACCGAGGTGGGCGCGACCACGAGGAACGGCGCGGCGCGGCCACCGGCGGCGCGCGCCTCCTCGACCGCCTGCAGCATCATCGCGAGGGCCTGCAGCGTCTTGCCGAGTCCCATGTCGTCGGCGAGGATCCCGCCGAGCCCGTGCCGGCGGCGGTGCACGAGCCAGGAGTAGCCCTCGCGCTGGTACGAGCGCAGCTCGCCCGCCAGCCCGGCCGGCGGTGCGACGTCGACCGGGGCGCCGGCGGCCAGGGCGGTCGCGAGCACGTCCTTCCAGGCGTCGGAGGCGACGCTCGCGTCGGCGAGCTCGTCGAGCTCCTCCCATAGCGCGGTCTGGTGCCGGCCGATCCGCGGGCCGGTCTCCCACTCCTCCAGCTCGTCGGCGCGGTTCAGCAGCTCGCGCAGCCGGTCGAGACCGGGGTGCGCGAGCGAGAGGTAGGAGTGGTCGACGAGGCGGACGCGGTCGCCGCCGGTCGCGAGCGCGCGGAAGAGCGGGCCGAAGGGGACGCTGGCGTCGCCGATGGTGACGACGACGCCGAGGTCGAACCAGTCGGCGCTCTCGGTGTCGACGGCGGTGAGGGTCAGGGTCAGCGGTCCGTTCAGGATCCGGTAGTCCGGCGGGACGCCCTCGCGCTCGATCCGCACGCCGCCGACGCCCTCGAGGAGGGGCAGCTGCTCGACGACGAACACCGCCGCCGCCGCGCCGCGCAGCAGGGCCGGCTTCTCGAGGTCGGGGACGACGTCGGACTGCGCCGCGGCCAGGACGGTGCGGGCACGGCGAAGGATCGACACCTCGAGCGCGTCGTCGCCCGCGCCGTCGAGCTCGCGGGCGCGGTCCGCGGCGCGGCGCCAGTGCCAGCCGACCCGGACGACGCGGCGCGGCTCGAAGGAGACCGTGCAGACGAGCCGCGGCGGCTCCGGCTCGTCGAGCTCGATCCCGCCGTCCGCACTCCGCACGGCGATCCGGGCGCGCAGGGGGGGCAGGTGATCCTCCAGGAACTCGGGCACGTCCTCCACCGGCACGCTCGCCGCCTCGGGATGGCGCAGGAGCCGCAGCTCCTCGTCGTCGAGCGGCTGCGGCGTCGGCGCGAGCAGCAGCGCCGTGGGGTCGCCCGCCTCGACCAGGTAGACGCCGTGCCGCGCGATCGGTCGGGCGGTCTCGAGCGGCCGCTCGCCGACGTCGAGCCGGAGCACGGGCGCGAGCTCGAGGGCACCCGCGCGATCGGCGGCGACGAGGGCGACGTGCGCGGCAGCGGCGCGCGCGATCGACCCGGTCCCTGTGCTCAGCAGCGGGATGCGCAGGCCCTCCGCCTGCTCGAGCAGGCGCCAGAGCAGCGGGCTCTCGTAGTCGTCGAGGTGGATCCAGTCGGGGTCCTGCCCGAGGTGCACGGTCCGCGTCGCCCGGTGCAGCGCGGCGAACTCGGCGAACCAGCGCTGGTGCGCCGGGTCGAGCGAGAGCCGGTGGGTCTGGAAGTTCAGCGACTTCCAGGTGAGCGTCGAGCGGTTCCAGGCACCGCCGCGACCGGGCACGACGGGCCGGGTGGCGAGGCGGTGGTCGTCGCGATCGGCGGGGTCGTAGCCGGCGCTGGTCACGCGCTCGCTCGTCGGGGCCCGCCACGGGTCGTCGGCGCGCCGGACGAGGCGGCGCAGCTCGAACTGCAGGCCGATCGGGGTGAGCGGCGGGGCCGCCTCGCGGGCATCGCCGCCGCCGCTGAGCTCGCCCACGCGGGCGCGCCAGGAGGCGGCGGAGTTCTCGGGAGGCATCGCCCCATGCTGTCACGCCGCTCCGACACCGGCCGCGTCGCCCGAGGGGCAGCGCCCCGCACGCCGCGGCCGAACGGGGTCAGCGCGCGGACACCCGACGGCGGCAGAATCGGAGGATGAGCAGCAACGACTCCCCCGCCCCCACCGTCCTCACGATCGGCAGCGACGAGCTCCGCGTGGCCCTGACGACCGCCGGGGCCGAGATGACCTCGCTCCGCGACGACGCGAACCGCGAGTACCTCTGGCAGGCCGGCCCGGAGTGGCGCCGCCACGCCCCCGTGCTCTTCCCGATCATCGGGAGGCTGCCGGGCGACACCCTGCACCACGGCGGCGAGGACTACGCGATGGGCCAGCACGGCTTCGCTCGCGATCGCGTCTTCGAGCTGACCGGCGTCGGCGGGGACGAGGCCGTCTTCCGCCTGCGCAGCGACGAGGCGACCCGCGCGGTCTTCCCCTTCGACTGGACCCTGCTGATCGCCTACGCGGTGACGGGCTCGACCCTGCGGATCACGCAGACCGTCGAGAACCGCGGCACGGAGCCGCTCGGTGCCTCGGTGGGCAACCACCCCGCCTTCGCGCTGCCGCTGCCGGGGGCGACGGGCGGGCACCGGATCCGCTTCGCGCAGGCCGAGCCGGAGGGCTTCCGCCGGGCTCCCGAGAACCTGCTCGTCGCCGAGCGCCACCCGGCGCCGCTCGAGGACGGCGTGCTCGCGGTGGACGACGCTCACTTCGAGGACGGCGTGCTGATCTTCGACGAGCCGCGCCGCCGGACGCTGACGCTCGAGGCCGACGGCGCCCGCTCGATCGCGGTGGACACGGGTGACTTCGACGTCGTCGGCGTCTGGAAGCCGGTCGGCGCGCCGTTCGTCTGCGTGGAGCCGTGGCGGAGCATCCCGACGCCGGAGGGCTGGGACGGCGACATCGTCGACAAGCCGCGGCAGTTCGTCCTGGCGCCGGGCGAGCAGCGGGCGTTCTCCTACAGCATCACGCTCAGCTGAGGCTCGTCCCGCTGCAGCTGCGCGTCGAGCAGCTCGAAGCGGCGGATGATCAGCCCCTCGCGGGTCGCCCACGGGCAGATCACCAGCGTCTCGATGTGCAGGGCCTCCATCGCCGCCTCGGCGACGAGCGCGCCGGCCAGCAGCTGCGGCGCGCGGAGCGTCGAGACGCCCGGCAGCGCGGAGCGGTCGGCCGCGCTGATCGCGGCGAGCCGGGAGGACCAGAGCCGCAGGTCGACCAGGTGCAGCTCGCGGCGCGCGAGCGGGCCGGCGGCGCTCGGGGCGGCACCGGCGATGCGGGCGAGGGAGCGGAAGGTCTTCGAGGTCCCGGCGACCAGGTCGGGGGTCCCGAGGGCCAGGAAGGAGCGGACAGGCTCGGCGAGCACGTCGCGCGCGTGGCGGCGGGCGGCCTTGACGCTCGTGGCGGAGGCGGGGTCGCCGTCGAGGAGGTCGCGGGTCACGCGTCCGGCGCCGAGCGGCACGGAGACGGCGAGCTCGGGGACCTCGTCGACGCCCATCGACAGCTCGAAGGAGCCGCCGCCGATGTCGAGGTCGAGGATCGAGCCCGCACCCCAGCCGAACCAGCGGCGGACGGCCAGGAAGGTCGCGGAGGCCTCGGCCTCGCCGCCGAGCTCCTGCAGGTGGACGCCGGTCTCGGCGCGGACGCGCTCGAGCACCGCGGCGCCGTTGCCGGCCTCGCGGATCGCGGACGTGGCGAAGGCGAGCAGGTCCTCCGCGCGGTGGCGGCGGGCGACCTCGTGCGCCTCGGCGACGAAGGAGATCAGCTCGCGCTGCCCCTCCTCGGTGATGTCGCCCGCGGCGTCGAGGTACGCGACCAGCGCGAGGCTGCGCTTGTGCGACCGGTACGGCACGGGCCGCGCTCCCGGGTGCGCATCGACGAGCAGCAGATGGACCGTGTTGGAGCCGATGTCGAGCACGCCGAGTCGCATCCCCCCACGCTAGCGCGGGCGGCCGGGCCTCCCGGACCGCGGCCGCAGGCCCCGCTCGCTCGCGCGCGGCCTCCCTCTGCGGCGGCAGCTCGATCAGCGTGGGTCTCGATACGCCGCTCCGCGGCTACTCGACCAGCATGAGTCGATCAGCGTGGCCTCCGCGGCTGGTCGGTCAGCGCGGGTCTCGATATGCCGCTGCGCGGCTACTCGACCAGCATGAGGGGGCCGCTGCGCGCTCGGTCGATCAGCATGAGGGGGCCGCTCCGCGCTAGGAGCCGGCGAGTGGTGGCTCGCGCCCCGCAGGGGCCGCGGCCCGTGCAGACCGCCGCTCGGTCAGCGTGGGTCTCGATACGCCGCTGCGCGGCTACTCGACCAGCATGGATCGAGCAGCGTGTGCCTCGCGGAGGGTCGAGCAGCGTGGGCTTCGCAGCGGGTCGAGCAGCGTGTGCCTCGCGGCGGCTCGAGCAGCGGGACACGCTGCCCGAGTCCCGGCGAAGCCGCGCCCCGCAGGGGCCGCGCCCCCTCGCAGGGTCACCGGCGATCCGCGTGGCAGCGGATCGTCGTACCCGGAACGCGACCGGCTCCTCCCCGCGCACCCCGTCGCGAAGCCGACCGCCGACGGACGACGAGGAACGAGGAGTCCGTCGCAGAAGGGCCCGGTCGCTGTGCGACCGGGCCCTTCTGCAGGAACTCAGTGGTCCCAGTTCTCCACCGGCTCCGAGGAGCTGGAGGAGCCGACGACGTGCACGCGCATGTCGTTGGTGGTGCCGGCGCGTCCGGGGGGCGACCCGGAGACGACGACGACGGTGTCGCCGGCCTTGGCGAGGCCCTCGCGGAGGAGGACGGCGTCGACCTGGGCGAACATCGCGTCGGTGTGGTTCACGCGCGGCGTCACGTAGGACTGGACGCCCCAGTTGAGCGCCATGCGGCGGCGGACCGAGGTCTCGGGGGTGAAGCCGATGATCGGGATGCCGTGGCGCAGGCGCGTCATGCGGCGGACGGAGTCGCCGGACTCGGTGAAGACGCAGAGGAACTTCGCCTCGACGAACTCGGCGACCTCGGCGGCGGCGAGGGTGACGGAGCCGCCCTGGGTGCGCGGCTTGCTGCCGAGCGGGGGGATCCGCTCGAGCCCGTGCTCCTCGGTGGACTCGACGATGCGCGCCATGGTCTGGACGGTGACGACCGGCCAGGCACCGACGCTGGTCTCGCCGGAGAGCATGACCGCGTCGGCTCCGTCGAGGATCGCGTTGGCGACGTCGGAGGCCTCGGCGCGGGTGGGGCGCGGGCTCTCGATCATCGACTCGAGCATCTGGGTGGCGACGATGACGGGCTTGGCCCAGCGGCGGGCGAGCTCGACGGCGTGCTTCTGCACGATCGGCACGGCCTCGAGGGGCAGCTCGACGCCGAGGTCGCCGCGGGCGACCATGATGCCGTCGAAGACGTCGATGATCTCCTGCAGGTTGTCGACGGCCTGCGGCTTCTCGATCTTGGCGATGACCGGGGCCTTCCGACCCTCCTCCGCCATGATCTCGTGCACGCGGACGATGTCGCTCGCGTTGCGCACGAAGGACAGCGCGATGATGTCCGCGCCGAGGCGGATCGCCCAGCGGAGGTCGTCCTCGTCCTTCTGCGACAGCGCGGGCACGTTGACCGCGACGCCGGGCAGGTTGATGCCCTTGTTGTTCGAGATGTTGCCGGGGACGACGCACTCGGTGATCACGCGGGGGCCCTCGACGGCCGTGACGCGGACCGCGACCTTGCCGTCGTCGATCAGGAGCATGTCACCCGGGTTCACGTCGTCGGGCAGGCCCTTGAACGTGGTGCCCGAGAGCTCCTTGGTGCCGAGGACGTCCTCGGTGGTGATGGTGAAGACGTCGCCCTCGGCGAGGGGGTACGGGCCGCCCTCGAACTTGCCGAGGCGGATCTTCGGGCCCTGCAGGTCGACCATGATCGCGACGGCGCGTCCGGAGTCTTCGGCGGCCTTCCGCACGAGGCGGTAGACGCCCTCGTGGACGTCGTAGCTGCCGTGGCTGAGGTTCATGCGGGCCACGTCCACGCCGGCGTCGATGATCGCACGAATGGTCTCGTACGACGACGTTGCCGGGCCGAGGGTGGCGACGATTTTCGCTCGTCTCATTGAGGGGGTGCTCCGTTGTTCTGCGCCCGCGGGCGCGTCGATAGCGGGGAGGGTGAGCTGTGAAGCTGGCGCGCGAAGACTATCGCGTCCGCGGGACTAGAGCGTGAAGCCCCGGTCGTTGGGCCCGACGGGTGCGGGCAGCTGGGTCGTGCCTTCGAGGTAGCGGTCGATCTCGGCCGCGACGGAGCGGCCCTCGGCGATCGCCCAGACGATGAGCGACTGGCCGCGCCCGGCGTCGCCCGCGACGAAGACACCGGGGACGCTGGTCTCGAAGCGGTCGCCGCGGACCACGTTGCCGCGGTCCGTGAAGGGCACCTCGAGCTGGCCGGCGAGGTGCTCCGACTCCGGGCCGGTGAAGCCCAGGGCCAGGAGGACCAGGTCGGCCGGGATCTCGCGCTCGGTGCCCGCCTTGGGCACGCGGCGTCCGTCGAGGTACTCGGTCTCCGCCACGCGGACGGCGCGGACCTCGCCGACCTCGTTCGAGAGGAACTCGACCGTGGAGGCGAGGAACATGCGCTCGCCGCCCTCCTCGTGGGCGCTGGAGACCTCGAAGACCGTCGGGTCCATCGGCCAGGGCTGGCTGTCCGGCCGCTGTGACGGCGGCTGGGTGCCGATCGCGAGGTTGGTGACCGAGGCCGCCTTCTGGCGGTGCGCGGTGCCGATGCAGTCGGCGCCGGTGTCGCCGCCGCCGAGGACGACGACGTGCTTGCCCTCCGCCGAGATCTGCTCGAAGACGCGGTCGCCCGCGATGGCGTGGTTGGACTGGACGAGGTACTCCATGGCGAAGTGCACGCCCGCCAGATCGCGGCCGGGGATCGGCAGGTCGCGCGGGACCATCGCGCCGGTCGCGACCACGACGGCGTCGTAGCGCGCGCGCAGGTCGTCCCAGGTGATGTCCGTGCCGATGTCGACGCCCGCGCGGAAGCGGGTGCCCTCGGCCTTCATCTGGTTCAGACGCAGCTCGAGGTGCTTCTTCTCCATCTTGAAGTCCGGGATGCCGTAGCGCAGGAGGCCGCCGATGCGGTCGTCGCGCTCGTAGACCGCGACGGTGTGGCCGGCGCGGGTGAGCTGCTGCGCGGCGGCGAGACCGGCGGGGCCGGAGCCGACGACGGCGACCGTCTTGCCGGTCAGGCGCTCCGGCGGGTGCGGCTGCACCCAGTCGTTGCCGAAGGCCTGATCGATGATCGAGACCTCGATCTGCTTGATCGTGACCGCGGGCTGGTTGATGCCCAGCACGCAGGACGACTCGCAGGGCGCCGGGCACAGGCGGCCGGTGAACTCCGGGAAGTTGTTCGTCGCGTGCAGGCGCTCGATCGCCTGGCGGCCCTCGCCGCGCCACATCAGGTCGTTCCACTCGGGGATCAGGTTCCCGAGCGGGCAGCCCTTGTGGCAGAACGGGATGCCGCAGTCCATGCAGCGGCCGGCCTGCCGGCGCAGCACGGCGGTGTCGCCCTGCTCGTACACCTCTTTCCAGTCCATCAGCCGCACGGACACCGGGCGCCGCTTGGGCAGCTCCCGGTCCTGCACCTTCAGGAATCCCTTGGGATCAGCCACCGGTCACCTCCAGAATCCGTCCCCAGACGACGTCGCCGTCGGGGTCGAGCCCCTCCTCCACGGCGGATGCTCGCGTCGCGAGCACCGCGGCGAAGTCGCGGGGCAGTACCTTGACGAAACGCGAGACGGTTCCGTCGAAATCGTCGAGCATCCCCTGGGCCAGGGTCGACTCGGTCTCGGCGACGTGCCGCTCGAGCAGGTCGCGCAGGATCTCCACGTCGGCGCTGCCGAGCTCGGAGAGCGTCAGCTCGCCCGTGGCGATCGCGTCGCGGTTGACGAGCTCGCGCCGCAGGTCGTGGATGTAGGCGGTCCCGCCCGACATCCCGGCGCCGAGGTTGCGGCCGGTCCCGCCGAGGATGACGGCGAGTCCGCCGGTCATGTACTCGAGCGCGTGGTCGCCCACGCCCTCGACGACCGCCGTCGCGCCGGAGTTGCGGACGAGGAAGCGCTCGCCGACCATCCCGCGGATGAACATCGTGCCCTGCGTCGCGCCGTAGCCGATCACATTGCCGGCGATGACGTTCGCCGAGGCGTCGAAAGTGCTGCGGCGGTCGGGCCGCACCACGATCTGGCCGCCGGAGAGGCCCTTGCCGACGTAGTCGTTCGAGTCGCCCTCGAGGCGCAGCGTGATGCCCGCGGGCAGGAACGCGCCGAGCGACTGCCCGGCCGAGCCGCGCAGGTTCACCGTGATGGAGTCGGCCGGCAGCCCGTTCTCGCCGTAGCGGACGGTCACCTCGTGGCCGAGCATCGTGCCGACCGCGCGCTCCGTGTTCTTGATCTCACGGTCGATCACGACGGTGCCGCGGTGGTCGAGGACGTTCGCGGCGAGGCGGATCAGCTCGTTGTCGAAGTGCTTCTCGAGTTCGTGCTCCTGCACGCGGCCGTGGCGGCGCGGCTCCTCGGCGCGGAAGACCGGGCCGACCAGGATCGGCGTCAGGTCGAGCCCGCTCGCCTTCCAGTGCTCGATGGCGCGGTTGACGTCGAGCAGCTCGCGGTGGCCGACGATCTCGTCGATCGAGCGGAAGCCGAGCTGGGCGAGGTACTCGCGCACCTCCTGCGCGATGAACTCGAAGAAGTTGACGACGAACTCGGGCTTGCCGTTGAAGCGCTTGCGCAGCTCCGGGTTCTGCGTCGCGACGCCGACGGGGCAGGTGTCGAGGTGGCAGACGCGCATCATGATGCAGCCCTCGACGATCAGCGGCGCGGTGGCGAAGCCGAACTCCTCGGCGCCGAGCAGCGCGCCGATGACGACGTCGCGACCGGTCTTCATCTGGCCGTCGACCTGCACCACGACGCGGTCGCGCATGCCGTTGAGCATCAGCGTCTGCTGCGTCTCGGCGAGGCCGAGCTCCCACGGCGTGCCCGCGTGCTTGAGCGAGTTGACGGGGCTCGCGCCGGTGCCGCCGTCGTGGCCCGAGACGAGGATCACGTCGGCGAGGGCCTTGGCGGTGCCGGCCGCGACCGCGCCGATGCCCGACTGGCTGACGAGCTTCGCGTGGATGCGCGCCTTCGGGTTCGCCCGCTTGAGGTCGAAGATCAGCTGCTTGAGGTCCTCGATCGAGTAGATGTCGTGGTGCGGCGGCGGCGAGATCAGGCCGACGCCCGCGGTGGCGTGCCGGGTGCGCGCGATCCACGGGTACACCTTGGTCGGCGGCAGCTGACCGCCCTCGCCGGGCTTGGCGCCCTGGGCGAGCTTGATCTGGATGTCGTCGGCGTGCGTCAGGTACATGCTCGTGACGCCGAAGCGGCCGGAGGCGACCTGCTTGATCGCGGAGCGGCGCTCGGGGTCGAGCAGTCGCTCCGTGTCCTCGCCGCCCTCGCCGGTGTTCGACTTCGCGCCGAGGCGGTTCATCGCGATGGCGAGCGTCTCGTGCGCCTCCGGCGAGATGGAGCCGTAGCTCATCGCCCCGGTGGAGAACCGCTTGACGATCGACTCGACCGGCTCGACCTCGTCGATCGGGACGGGCGTGCGGCCCTCGGTGTCGAGGGAGAACATGCCGCGCAGGGTCATCAGCGAGGACGCCTGGTCGTCGACCATCTTCGTGTACTCGCGGAAGACGTCGTAGCGGCGGTTGCGGGTGGAGTGCTGCAGCCGGAAGACCGTGTCCGGGTTGAACAGGTGCGGTGCGCCGTCGCGGCGCCACTGGTACTCGCCGCCGACCGCGAGGCGCTCGTGCGCGACGACCGCGCCGTCCTCGGGGTACGCGGCGCGGTGGCGCGCGGCGTTCTCCTCGGCGACGACGTCGATCCCGATGCCGCCGAGCTTGGACGCGGTGCCGGTGAAGTACTGGTCGACGAAGACCTGGCTGAGGCCCACGGCCTCGAAGGTCTGCGCGCCGGCGTAGCTCGACACCGTCGAGATGCCCATCTTGGACATGATCTTGAGCACGCCCTTGCCGAGCGCCTTGATCACGTTCTTGACAGCCTGCTCGGGCGAGAGGTCCGAGATCATGCCGCTGCGCACGAGCTGCTCGCAGGTCTCCATCGCGAGATACGGGTTCACCGCGGAGGCGCCGTAGCCGATCAGCGTCGCGACGTGGTGCACCTCGCGGACGTCGCCGGCCTCGACGACCAGCCCGACGCGCATCCGGTTCTCGGTGCGGATCAGGTGGTGGTGCACGGCCGCCAGCATCAGCAGCGACGGGATCGGCGCGAGGTCCTTGGTGGAGTCGCGGTCGGAGAGCACGAGGAACTGCGCGCCGGCGGCGATCGCCTCGTCGGCCTCGGCGCACATGGCGTCGAGGCGGTCCTGCATGGCGCGGGGGCCGGCGTCGACGCGGTAGAGGCCGCGGATCGTCGTGGTGATGTGGCTGAGCGGGCGCGGCGCGATGTGCTGGATCTTGGCGAGCTCGTCGTTGTCGATCACCGGGAAGTCGAGGACGACCTGGCGCGCGTGCTCGGCACCGGCCGAGAGCAGGTTGCGCTCGGGGCCGAGACCCAGGCGGAGCGAGGTGACGACCTCCTCCCTGATGGAGTCGAGCGGCGGGTTGGTGACCTGCGCGAACGCCTGGGTGAAGTAGTCGAAGAGCAGCCGCGGGCGCTTGGAGAGCACCGCGACCGGGGTGTCGGAGCCCATGGCGCCGAGCGGCTCGGCGCCCGCCTTCGCCATCGGCAGCAGCAGGAGCCGCACCTCCTCCTCCGTGTAGCCGAAGGTGCGCTGGCGGCGGTTGACCGACGCGGGCGTGTGCACGATGTGCTCGCGCTCGGGCAGGTCCTTGAGGTTGATGCGGCCCTTGTCGAGCCACTCGTCGAAGGGCGCGGACTCGGCCAGCTGCGCCTTGATCTCCTCGTCCTCGACGATGCGGCCCTGCTCGGTGTCGACCAGGAACATCCGGCCCGGCTGCAGCCGGCCCTTGCGGACGATCTTCGCGGGGTCGATGTCGAGCACGCCGATCTCGCTCGCGAGCACGACGAGGCCGTCGTCGGTGACGACGTAGCGGCCGGGGCGCAGGCCGTTGCGGTCGAGCGTGGCGCCGACGAGGTCGCCGTCGGTGAAGACGATCGCGGCGGGGCCGTCCCACGGCTCCATGAGCATCGAGTGGTACTCGTAGAAGGCGCGGCGCTTCTGGTCGATCGCGGCGGCCTGGTTCTCCCACGCCTCCGGGACCATCATCATGATCGCGTGCGGCAGCGAGCGGCCGGCCAGCGTGAGCAGCTCGACGGTCTCGTCGAAGGACGCGGAGTCGCTGCGGCCGGTCGAGACGATCGGGAACAGCGGCGAGAGGTCGCCCAGCTCGGCGCTCCTCAGCTGCGACTGGCGCGCGCGCATCCAGTTGCGGTTGCCCTGCACGGTGTTGATCTCGCCGTTGTGCGCGATCATCCGGAAGGGCTGCGCGAGCGGCCAGGACGGGAAGGTGTTGGTCGAGTAGCGGGAGTGCACGAGCGCGAGCTTCGAGGTGAAGCGCTCGTCCGAGAGGTCCGGGTAGAACGGCTCGAGCTGGAGCGTCGTCACCATGCCCTTGTAGACGAGGGTGCGGCTCGAGAGCGACATGAAGTACACCTCGAGCTCGCGCTCGACGCGCTTGCGCAGCCGGAAGGTGAGGCGGTCCAGGCGGAGACCGGCGAGCGGCACTCCGGAGGCGTCGGTGAGCTCGCTCGAGACGTAGAGCTGCTCGATCGCGGGCATCGCGGCGCGGGCGAGCGTGCCGATCTCGTCCGGCTGGACCGGGATCGAGCGCCAGCCGAGGACGTTCAGGTGCTCCTCGCGGGCGATCTCCGCGATGGTCGACTTGACCCGCTCGCGCTCGAAGACGTCCACGGGGAGGAAGGCGTTGCCGACCGCGTACTGCCCGACCGGGGGCAGCTCGACGGCCGCGACCGCGCGCAGGAAGTCGTCGGGGATCTGGGTGATGATGCCCGCGCCGTCACCGGTGCCGGCGTCGGAGCCGACGGCGCCGCGGTGCTCGAGGTTGCGCAACGCGTTCAGCGCGGCGTCGATGATGTCGTGGCCCGCCGTGCCGCGCATGGTCGCGACCATGGCGAGACCGCAGGCGTCCTTCTCCGCCGCCGGGTCGTACATCCCCTGCGCGGGCGGAGTGCCGAGGAACGGCACGGCGGGGACACGGGTCGAGGGCTGAACGGGAGCCATGGGGACCGTCCTCACGAGAGTCGTAGCGGATCGGGACGTCGCTGGCCCGCGGTGTGGTGGTGGAGGAGCGGCTCCCCGATCGGGAGGGCCGTGCATTCGGTGGTCGCGGAGCGGTGGTCGGGCGCCGTCGGCGTGGCCGAGCGGTCACGCCCCCGCGGCAGCGCTTGTGGCTGAGCCGCGGAGGAGCGATCGGACGGAGGTGGGAGCTGGGGGCGGTGCCGCGGGGGTGCCGCGGACCGCATCAGCTGCGGGAGACCGTCGACTTCTCGGCGTCGGTGCCGGAAGAAGGAGTGGTGGGTGCGTCGGAGTCGGACTCGACGTCCTCGAATTCTATCTCAGTCGCCGCGGGCGTCCACTCGCGACCGGGCCGGTAGGCCGAGGTCTCGCGACCGGGGTGCTCGCGCCGCTGGATCACGACGAGGACGAGGCCGACGACGACCGCGAGGAGCGCGGCCCAGACGTTGGTCCGGATGCCCCAGAAGAACTCGCTCGGGTCGATCCGGATGGACTCGAACCAGACGCGGCCGATGCCGTACCAGATCAGGTAGGCGGCGAAGACGGTGCCCCACTGCAGCTTGAGACGGCGCTCGAGCAGCAGGATGACGGCGATGCCGACGACGTTCCAGAGGATCTCGTAGAGGAAGGTCGGGTGGAAGAGCGTGCCGGCGGGCAGGCCGACGGGGAAGGCCGGGTTGCTGCTCTCGATCTCGAGGCCCCACGGCAGGGTCGTGGGGAGGCCGAACAGCTCGTGGTTGAACCAGTTGCCGAGGCGGCCGATGGCCTGCGCGGCGAGCATGCCGGGGGCGAGCGCGTCGGCGAACGTCCAGAAGCGGACGCCCGTCCAGCGGCAGCCGATCCAGGCGCCCACGGCGCCGCCGATCAGGCCGCCGAAGATCGCGTTGCCGCCGTTCCAGATCCGGATGATCTCCCACGGGTCGGCGCCGGCGAAGAAGTAGTCGCCGGGGTGCGTGAGCACGTGGTAGAGCCGCGCGCCGATGATGCCCAGCGGGACGGCCCAGACGATGATGTCGAGGACGACCCAGGGCTCGGCGCCGCGGCGCTTGAGACGGGCGTTCGTCATGATCGTGGCGACGACGATGCCGACCAGGATGCACACGGCGTAGGTGTGGATCGAGAACGCGCGGTCGAACAGCGTGAAGTCGTACTGACTCCACGCCTCGGGCGGACTCGGGATGCTCAGCGGTACGGACACCGGTACGTCGACCTTTCAGAGGAGGGTTCGCCCGGGCGCGACGACGAGGCCGCGCCGCGGAGGGCATCCCGATTGTAGTGGGAGGGGGTCAGCTCGCCGCGCGCGGGCGCGTGCCCTCGGCCAGGCCGCGCGCGGCCTCGGCCACACCGGCCACTCCCCCGGAGGCGAGCGCGCGGACGAGGGCGGAGCCCACGATCGCGCCGTCGGCGTAGGCGAGGATCTCGGCGACCTGGTCGCCGGTCGAGACGCCGACGCCCACGCAGGCGCTCTCGGAGCCGGCGGTGCGCAGGCGCTCGACGAGCGTGCGGGCGGCGCGGTCGACGTCGGCGCGCGCTCCGGTGATGCCCATCGTCGAGACGGCGTACACGAAGCCGCGGCTCGCCTCGACCGTGGCGCGCAGACGCGCGTCGGTCGAGGAGGGCGCGGCGAGGAACACGCGGTCGAGCCCGAGACGCTCGGAGACGGCCATCCACTCGGCGCCCTCGTCGGGGATGAGGTCCGGGGTGATCAGGCCGGAGCCGCCCGCCTCGGCGAGGTCGGTGGCGAAGCGCTCGACGCCGTACTGCAGCACGGGGTTGTAGTAGGTCATCACCAGCACGGGCACGTCGACGCGCGCCCGGATCTCGCGGACCGCGTCGAAGCCGTGGCGCAGGCGGAAGCCGCCGGCGAGGGCGGCCTGGGTCGCCTCCTGGATGACCGGCCCGTCCATGACCGGGTCGGAGTAGGGCAGGCCGAGCTCGATGGCGTCGACGCCGTTCTCGGCGAGGGCGACCGCGGCGTCGATGCTCGTCGCGAGGTCCGGGAAGCCGGCGGGCAGGTAGCCGATCAGGGCACCCGCGGCCTCCTGGTTGCGGCGGCGGACGGTCTCGGCGACGCTCGGCGCGACGGTGCTCACGACTGCACCGCGCCCTGGTCGACGAGGCCGAAGTAGCGCGCCGCCGTCGTCATGTCCTTGTCGCCGCGGCCCGAGAGGTTGACCAGGATGGTCGCGTCGGGGCCGAGCTCGCGGCCGAGCTCGAGCGTGCCGGCCAGGGCGTGCGCGGACTCGATCGCCGGGATGATGCCCTCGGTGCGGCTGAGCAGCATCAGGGCGTCCATGGCGGCGGAGTCGGTGACCGCGCGGTAGTCGGCGCGGCCGATGCTGGAGAGCCAGGCGTGCTCGGGGCCGACGCCGGGGTAGTCGAGACCGGCCGAGATCGAGTGCGACTCGACGGTCTGGCCGTCCTCGTCCTGCAGCAGGAAGCTGCGGGCGCCGTGCAGGACGCCGGGGCGGCCCTTGCTGATGGTCGCGGCGTGGCGCGGGGTCTCGATCCCGTCGCCGCCGGCCTCGAAGCCGACGAGCCGGACCTCGGGGTCGTCGAGGAACGCGTGGAAGATGCCCATCGCGTTGGAGCCGCCGCCGACGCAGGCGGTGACCGCGGTGGGCAGGGCGCCGGTGAGCTCGAGGACCTGCTCGCGCGCCTCCTCGCCGATGATCTTCTGGAAGTCGCGGACGAGGGCCGGGAAGGGGTGCGGACCCGCGACGGTGCCGAAGACGTAGTTGGTCGTCTCGACGTTCGTGACCCAGTCGCGCATCGCGTCGTTGATCGCGTCCTTGAGGGTGCGCGAGCCGGTCGTGACCGAGACGACCTCGGCGCCGAGCAGGCGCATCCGCGCGACGTTGAGCGCCTGGCGCTCGGTGTCGACCTCGCCCATGTAGACGACGCAGTCGAGGCCGAACAGCGCGGCGGCGGTGGCGGTGGCCACGCCGTGCTGGCCGGCGCCGGTCTCGGCGATGACGCGGGTCTTGCCGATGCGCTTGGTGAGCAGCGCCTGGCCCAGCACGTTGTTGATCTTGTGCGAGCCGGTGTGGTTGAGGTCCTCGCGCTTGAGGATGATCCGCGCGCCGCCGGCGTGCTCGGCGAAGCGCGGCACCTCGGTGATGATCGAGGGCCGGCCGGTGTAGCTGCGGTGCAGCTCCTTCAGCTCGGCCTGGAACTCCGGGTCGACCTTGGTGCGCTCGTACTCGGCGCTCAGCTCGTCGAGCGCCTCCACGAGGGACTCGGGGACGTAGCGTCCGCCGAAGTCGCCGAAGTAGGGACCGAGTTCGTCTCGGAGTGCCATGGCAGTGCCGCCTATCAGTGGATCGTGGTCAGTGCGCCAGGAAGCCGGCGAGGGTGGAGACGGGGTCGCCTCCGGTGACGAGGGCCTCTCCGACGAGGACGACGTCCGCGCCGGAGCGGCGGTAGTGGGCGACGTCGTCGGCCGAGAGGACCGCCGACTCCGCGACCTTGACCGCGTCGGCCGGGAAGCGCTCGGAGAGGCGGCCGAAGAGGTCGCGGTCGAGCTCGAAGGTGGAGAGGTCGCGGGCGTTGACGCCGATGAGGCGGGCGCCGAGGTCGGCCGCGCGCTCGAGCTCGTCGCCCGAGTGCGTCTCGACCAGCGGGGTCATCCCGAGCTCGAGGACGAGCGCGTGGAGCTCGGCCAGCACGGGCTGCTCGAGCGCCGCGACGATCAGGAGCACGAGGTCGGCGCCGGCGGCCCGGGCCTCGAGCACCTGGTACGGCTCGGCGATGAAGTCCTTGCGCAGCACCGGGATCGAGACCTCGGCGCGGACCGCCTCGAGGTCGGCGAGCGAGCCCTTGAAGCGGCGCTCCTCGGTGAGGACGCTGATCGCGCTCGCTCCCCCGAGCTCGTACTTCCCGGCGAGCAGCGCCGGGTCGGGGATCTCGGCGAGGGCGCCGCGGGAGGGGCTGGAGCGCTTGACCTCGGCGATGATCCTGACGCGCTCGGCGGGCGCCAGAGCGGCGAGCGCGTCGAGGGCGGGCGGACGCTCCGCGGCGAGGCGCTCGAGGACGTCGAGCGGGACGGTCTCGCGTCGCCGGGCCGCGTCGGCCAGGGCGCCCGCGGTCAGATCGCTGAGCACTCTACGCGCGCGCCTTCGGGTTGGCCTTCGCGCCGTCGACCCCGTAGCCCAGGCGGGCGAGGATCACGCCGACGAGGAGGCCGACCACCACGAGTCCGGCGGACAGCCAGACGACGAGGGGCAGCTCGAACCAGAACGCGATGGTGCCGACCGTGAAGCCGACCAGCATGATGACGACGGCCGTCCACGCTGCGGGCGAGTGGCCGTGGTTGTCGTCGTCGTGCTCGGTGCTCATGGCTCTCCTCCTGGACGTGCGTGGGAACCAGAGCAGTCTAGCGGCTCGCGCCTGAAGGGCTCCGACGACGGGCGGGACCTCTCGCGGGTCGCTCAGCGGGGGGACGTCGGGTCGTCGCCGCGCGACAGCTCGTCCCAGGAGACGACGGGGTCGATGTCGCCGTCGTCGGTGCGCACGGTGCTGGCGCCGTGGCCGTAGCCGTCGGCCGGCTCGAAGCGCGAGGCGCGCTTCCTCCTCGCATCCGGCCAGCGCCGGACGGTGACCAGCACCAGCACGCCGATGACGGCGGTGAGCACGCCCGCCACCAGCGCGACGACCGGCCACGCGGTCGAGGAGGACGACGCGACGAGCGCCGCGACGGACTCGCGGCCGGCGATCGCCGTCGCGTCGGTGACGAGCGAGGAGCCGGCGCGGACCGGATCCGCCAGCGCCGTCGAGGCGGCGAGGACGACGCAGCCGCCGAGCACGACCTGCAGCAGTCCGAGGACGATCCGGAACGCGGGCCCGGCGATGGCCAGCGCAGCCGCGAGGGCGAGCCCGGCGAGCGCGAGGGCGGACAGCGCGGGCGCGGCGACGGTGCCCGCCACCGAGAGGGCGCGGCCGTCGCCGGCGCCCTCGGCGAGCACGAGCGTCGCCCACGGCTGGGTCGAGGAGGTGAGCTCGAGCGCGGCCAGCAGCACGATCCCGAGGATCGCGGAGTACTTCAGGCGCCGGCCGCTCACGCCCGCGGTCCGGAGTCGGTCGCCGGGTCGAGCGGGTCGACGTCGAAGCAGGAGTGCTCGCCGGTGTGGCAGGCGGCGCCGATCTGCTCGACCTGCACGAGCAGCGTGTCGGCGTCGCAGTCGAGAGCCGCCCCGCGGACGTACTGGGCGTGACCGGAGGTGTCGCCCTTCCGCCAGTACTCCTGCCGCGAGCGCGACCAGAAGGTCACCCGCCCCTCGGTCAGCGTGCGGCGCAGCGCCTCGCGGTCCATCCAGCCGAGCATCAGCACCTCGCGGGTGTCGTGCTGCTGGATGACGGCGGGCAGGAGCCCGCTCGCGTCGAAGGTCGCGCGGTCCAGGACGGCGGCAACGTCGGCGGGATCGGTGGCGGAGGGGGCGGCGGCGTGGGTCATCGGCGGATCTCGATCCCGGAGTCGCCGAGGGCGCGCTTCACGTCGCCGATCGTCAGCTCGCGATTGTGGAAGACGGAGGCGGCGAGCACCGCGTCGGCGCCGGCCTCGATGGCGGGGGCGAAGTGCTCGAGCGCACCGGCGCCGCCCGAGGCGATCACCGGGACGGTGCTCAGCTCGCGCATGGCGGTGATCAGCGGCAGGTCGAAGCCCTGCTTCGTGCCGTCGGCGTCGATCGAGTTGACCAGCAGCTCGCCGGCGCCGCGCTCGACGGCCTCGGCGGCCCAGGCGAGCGCGTCGAGGGTCGTCTCGCGGCGACCGCCGTGGGTGGTGACGACGAAGCCCGACGGGGCCGCGTCGCTCCGCTTGACGTCGAGCGAGAGCACCAGGACCTGCGCGCCGAAGACGTCGGCGATCTCGCCGATCAGCTCGGGCCGGGCGATCGCGGCCGAGTTGACGCCCACCTTGTCGGCGCCGTGGGCGAGCAGGCGCGAGACGTCCTCGACGCTGCGCACTCCCCCGCCGACGGTGAGCGGGATGAAGACCTGCTCGGCCGTCGCCCGGACGACGTCGTAGGTGGTGGAGCGGTCGTCGACGGTGGCGGTGACGTCGAGGAACGTCAGCTCGTCGGCGCCCTGCTCGAAGTAGAGCCGGGCGAGCTCGACGGGGTCGCCGGCGTCGCGGAGGTTCTGGAAGTTGACGCCCTTGACGACGCGGCCGGCGGCCACGTCGAGGCACGGGATGACGCGGACGGCGAGACTCATCGCTCCCCTCCTACAGGCGCGCGGCGTGGATGGAGGTGACCAGGATCGCGCGGGCGCCGAGGTCGTACAGGCGGTCCATCACCTGGTTCATGTCGGCGCGCGGCACCATCACGCGGACGGCCACCCACTCAGGGTCGTGCAGTGGCGAGACGGTCGGCGACTCGAAGCCCGGCGCGAGCGCCGTGGCGGTCTCGAGCAGGGCGACGGGGCAGTCGTAGTCCAGCAGCACGTACTCGCGCGCGACGAGGACGCCCTGCAGGCGGCGCAGGAGGACCGGGATCCCCTCGGGCTCGCCCGCTCCCGAGACGAGGACGGCGGTCGACTTCAGGATGACCGGGCCGAAGATCTCGAGGCCCGCCTTGCGGAGGGTGGTGCCGGTCTCGACGACGTCGGCGATCACGTCGGCGACGCCGAGCTGGATCGCGGACTCGACCGCGCCGTCCAGGCGGATCAGAGTGACCTCGACGCCGTGCTCGCGGAGGAAGCGGCCGACGAGCCCGGGGTAGCTGGTCGCGACGCGGAGGCCGTCGATCTGCTGCAGGTCGGTGTAGCGGCCGGCCGGGCCGGCGAAGCGGAAGGTCGAGTCGGCGAAGCCGAGACTGGCGATCTCGCGCGCCTCGGAGCCGGAGTCGATCAGCAGGTCGCGGCCGGTGACGCCGACGTCGAGCGCACCGGAGCCGACGTAGGTCGCGATGTCGCGGGGGCGCAGGTAGAAGAACTCGACGCCGTTGCGCTCGTCGACGACGTGCAGCTCCTTCGGGTCGCGGCGGCCGGTGTAGCCGGCCTCGGCGAGCATCTGGCCGGCGGTCTCGGAGAGCGAGCCCTTGTTGGGCACGGCGACGCGCAGGAGCGCGGGCGGGGCGGAGGTCTCGGGAGCGGTGGGCTCGGGGGCGGTGGGCTGGGGGGTGGTGGGCTGGGTCGTGGTCACGACGGGACGTCCTCTGGAGGTCGAGGGTGATTCGGTGAGCGGAGGCGCGACGGCGCCTCGGAGAGCGTGGGAGCGGTCCGCCACGTGGCGGCGGCGCACTCCGGCGATCGGGGGGACGCTCACAGATGTCGGTAGACGTCGGCCGTCGTCAGGCCCTTCGCGAGCATGAGCACCTGCAGGTGGTAGAGCAGCTGCGAGATCTCCTCGGCCGTCCGCTCGTCGCCCTCGTACTCGGCGGCCATCCACACCTCGGCGGCCTCCTCGACGATCTTCTTGCCGATGAAGTGCACACCGGCGTCGAGCTCGCGGACCGTGCCCGAACCCTCGGGTCGCGCGGCGGCCTTCTCGCCCAGCTCAGCGAAGAGGTCGTCGAAAGTTTTCACCGGGGAAGTCTATACGCGGCGGCGGGCCCGCGAGGGCGGCGGGCGACGGTCCGATCTGCAGGCGACGGTCCGATCTGCAGGCGACCGTCCGATCTGCAGGCGACCGTCCGATCTGCAGGCGATCCGTCTGCGAGCACGCATCCGTGCGCGAGGTGCTGTCGGGCGCAGGTCGAATCGCCTGCAGATCGGACCAGCGGCGCGCAGCGCGCAGGACGCGGTGCCGTCTGCAGGTGCAGGTGAGGTGTGCAGGTGATCGGCCGGGATCAGCACTCCGGAGCACGCCGGATCGGGGTCTGCGCTCGAATCGCCTGCAGAACGGACCGGCACCTGCACAACGGACGGGCACCTGCACAACGGACGGGCACCGGCAGAACGCGCCGGCGGGTCAGTGCCGGTGCAGGAGCGAGGACGCGGTGTCGCGCAGGGCGGCGATAGCGGCCTCGGGGTCGTCGGCGCCGAAGACGGCCGAGCCGGCGACGAAGGTGTCGGCGCCCGCCTCCGCGGCGATCTCGATCGTGCCGGGGGCGATGCCGCCGTCGACCTGGAGCCAGACGTCGAGGCCGGTGCGGTCGACGACCTCGCGCAGCGCGTGCAGCTTGGGCATCGTCTCGGCCATGAAGGACTGGCCGCCGAAGCCCGGCTCGACGGTCATCACGAGCACCTGGTCGAACTCGGGCAGCAGGTCGAGATAGGCGTCGACGGGGGTGCCGGGCTTCAGCGCGATGCCGGCGCGGGAGCCGATCTCGCGCAGGCGCCGCGCGAGGGCGACGGCATCGCCCGCGGCCTCCGCGTGGAAGGTGACCGAGTAGGCGCCCGTCTCGGCGTAGCCGGGAGCCCAGCGGTCCGGGTCGTCGATCATCAGGTGCACGTCGAGCGGGCGCGGCGAGACCTCCTGGAGGCGCTGCACCATCGGCAGCCCGAACGTCAGGTTCGGCACGAAGTGGTTGTCCATCACGTCGACGTGCACGAGATCGGCCCCGGCGATCCGCTGCAGCTCGGCCTCGAAGTTGACGAAGTCGGCGGACAGGATGCTGGGGTTGATCCGTGCGGGCATGCCCACCAGCCTAGGCGCGGCGGCGGGGCGCTCAGGCCCCCGTGCGGCGCAGCAGCTGGATGAACATCGCGTCCGTGCCGTGCCGGTGCGGCCAGAGCTGGGCGTGCAGCGCGCCCTCGGCCAGCGGCAGCGGCTCGCGGGTGACGGCGCGCAGCACCGCGGGGGTGTCGACGAGCTCGAAGGCGTCCGGGTGGCGCTCGGCCGCGAGGGCGAGCACGCGCCTGGTCTCGCCGAGGTGCGGCGAGCAGGTCACGTAGGCGAGCAGTCCGCCGGGGGCGAGCGCGGCGAGGGCGGAGTCGAGCAGCTCGCCCTGCAGGGCCGCCAGCGGGGCGACGTCGTCCGCGGTCTTCCGCCAGCGCGCCTCGGGGCGGCGGCGGAGCGCGCCGAGACCCGTGCACGGCGCGTCGAGGAGGATGCGGTCGAACGCGGCCGGCTGCTCGTCGCCGAGCGCGCGGCCGTCGCCGGTGCGGACCTCGACGGACGGATCGGCGGCCGCGAGCGCCTGGCGGACGAGGCCGGCCCGCGCGGGCACGACCTCGTTGGCGAGCAGCGTCGCACCGCCCGCGCGCGCCTCGGCGGCGAGCAGCGCCGCCTTGCCGCCGGGGCCGGCGCAGAGGTCGAGCCAGCGCTCGCCGGCGCGGACGGGCTCGGCGCGCGACAGCGCCAGCGCGGCCAGCTGGGAGCCCTCGTCCTGCACGCGGACGCGGCCCTCGTGCACCGGCGCGATGCCCTCGGGGTCGCCGCCGGTGCTGACCAGGCCGACCGGCGACCAGCGGTCGGGCTCCGCATCGGGCAGCTCGGACGCGTCGGCGAGACCGGGCAGGGCGACGAGGTTGACCCGCGGCGCCGCGTTGTCCGCGGCGAGCAGCGCCTCCAGCTCATCGGCGGCGCCCTCGGCCGCGAGGGCGCGGCGCAGGGCCTTGACGATCCAGACGGGGTGCGAGCTCGCCGCCGCGATCCGGTCGTCGCCGGAGGTCGCGGCGTCGGCGACGCGCTGCTGCCACTCCTGGGCGCTCGAGCGGGCGACCGCGCGCAGCACCGCGTTCGCGAAGGCGACGGCGCCGCGGGAGGAGCCGCCCGCGACCAGCGCGACGCTCTCGTTGACCGCGGCGTGCGCGGCGACGCGGGTGGCCAGCAGCTGGTGCACGCCGAGGCGGAGCGCATCGAGCACCGGGGCGTCGATCGTGTCGACGGTGCGGCCCGCCGCGAGGGCGATCACCCGGTCGTAGTAGCCGGAGAGGCGCAGCGTGCCGTAGCAGAGCTCGGTGGCGAGCCCCGCGTCGGCCGGCGAGAGCTCCGCGGCGCGGATGCGGGCGGGAAGGACGAGGTTCGCGTAGGCGTCGCCGCCGCTGACCGCGAGCAGGACGTCGTAGGCGACCTGGCGGGCCGGAGCGACCCGGGTGCGGGCGCTCACGCGAGCACCGTGCTCTCGCGCAGGCCCCGCGCCCAGGCGGAGCCGGGCATCGGGATCTTGCCCGCGGGCTGCACCGAGACGAGCTCGACGAGGCCGTCGCCCGTGCCGACCAGCGCGCGGCCCGCGTCCAGCAGCACCGCGCCGGGGGCCAGTGGGGCGGAGGCCAGCGCGGCGGCGCCGGGAACCGCCGCCGCGCGGACGGCCAGCACCTTCAGCCGCGCGTCGC
Source organism: Rathayibacter sp. VKM Ac-2856 (assembly GCF_013205055.1). Lineage (GTDB taxonomy): Bacteria > Actinomycetota > Actinomycetes > Actinomycetales > Microbacteriaceae > Rathayibacter. The sequence continues at coordinate 233,232 of NZ_JABMLF010000006.1, read as the reverse complement.
CGACCGCGGTCGAGGCGCCGGGCTCCGGCGTGACCCCGCGGACGAGGGCGAGGATCCGCGCGGAGGGCAGCGTCCAGTCGATCCGGCCGTCGGTGACGTCGAGCTTGGGGGCGAGTGTCACCTCGCCCGACTGCGGCACGGCGACCGCGCGGCCGGCGGCCAGCGCGTCGACGACCTCGCCGGTCAGCACCGCACCGCGCTCGGCCAGCACCTCGAGCAGCTCGCCGGCGGTGCGCCCGTCGACCTCCTCGGTGATCTCGGCGAAGACGTCGCCGGCGTCGAGCTCGGCGACGAGCTGGAAGACCGCGGCGCCGATCCGCTCCTCCCCCGCCATCAGCGCGCGCTGGACGGGCGCCGCTCCGCGCCAGCGCGGCAGCAGCGAGAAGTGCAGGTTGATCCAGCCCAGGCGCGGCACGGCCAGCAGCCGGGCGCGCACGAGACCGCCGTAGGCCACGATCACGCCGAGGTCGGGCGCCAGGGCCGCGATGCGGTCGGTCACCTCCTCGTCGAGGCGGTTGGCCTTGAGGACCGGCAGACCGAGCTCCTCCGCCACCGCGGCGACGGGCGAGGGGGTGAGCACGCGCTTCCGGCCGACGGGGGCGTCGGCCCGGGTGACGACCGCGACGACTTCGTGCGACGAGGCGGCCAGGGCGCGCAGGGTGGGGACGGCGGCGGCCGGGGTGCCGGCGAAGACGAGGCGCACGGAGGACTCCTGGGCGTGAGGGGCGGGACGGGACGGGCGGCGTGCGGGACGGGCGGGCGGCGGGACGGGCGATCGGCGCTAGAGGATGTCCGGGTCGTCCAGACGCACCCGCAGCTTCGGCGCCGGACGGAAGCGGCCCGGCGTGGTGGGCGGCCGGCGGCGGCGGGTCGCGTTGCGGATCACGGCGGACCGGAGGCGGGCGGCGACCTCCGCCCCGCGAGCGTAGTCGAAGCGCACGATCGCGCGGACGGAGCCGTCCTCGAGCCCGACCGGGCCGAGCACCTCGTGGCGGTCGGCCTCGTCGAGCGCCTCGAGCGCCTCCGTCACCGCGTGCGCGTCGCCGCTGACGGTCGCGAGCCGGACGGCCGGCGGGAAGCGCAGCTCGCGCCGCTCGGTCAGCTCCGCGCGGAGGTACTCGTCCTGGCGCCAGGTCGCGAGCGCCGTGGCGAGGCGGCCGGCGACGCCGACGAGCAGGACGGGGGCGCCGGGGCGGGCGAGCGCGGCCGCGTTCGACCAGGTGCGCAGGGCGTCGTCCGCCACCCGCAGGCTCTCCCGCGCGAGCATCCGCTCGCCGTCGAGCAGCAGCACCGCGTGGTAGCCGCCGTCGGCGCGCGGCTCGCCGCCCCGGGTGGCGACGACGAGCGCGGGCGTGCCGGGCACGGTGAGGATCGGATGCGCACCGTCCGCGACGACCACCTTCACGCCCGGGAACGCGCGGCCGAGCTCCTCCGCGGTGCGGCCGGCGCCCAGGCTCACCAGTCGCAGCGCCGTCGCCTCGCAGACCGAGCAGTGCCAGTCGGCGGCGATCAGGCCGCACCAGCCGCAGCTGGGCCGGGCCCCGGCGGAGTGCACGGCCAGCGGACCCTGGCAGCGGTTGCAGCGCGCCACCGTGCGGCAGCGGGCGCAGGCGACCACCGGCGCGTAGCCGGGGCGCGCGACCTGCACCAGCACCGGGCCGGAGTCGAGGGCGATCCTGGCCTGCCGCCAGGCGGTCGACGGGATCCGCGCGGCCTGGTCGTGCTCGTCCGCCGCGGTCTGCTGCGCGGTCGGCACGACGTGGGGTCGGCGCGAGGGCCGGGGCTGCACCGGGGCGGCGAAGCCGAGGCCGACCAGCCGCTCCACCTCGACGGTGCGGGTGTTGCCGAGCAGCACGAGGCCGGCGCCGCTCTGCTCCTGCCGCACGAGCGCGACGTCGCGGGCGTGCGCGTAGGGCGCGAGCGGCTCGGCGAAGAGCGGATCGCCGTCGTCCCAGAGCGCGATCAGTCCGAGCGCCGCGGAGGGCGCGTAGAGCACCGAGCGGTTGCCGACGATCACGCGCGGCCCGGGCGTCAGGCAGCGCAGGAACGCGGCGTAGCGGCCCGCGCCCTTCTGCCGGGCGTCGAGGCGGACGACCGCGTCCCCGGGCACGTGCTCGGCGAGGGCCTGCTCGAGCTGCTCCTGGTCGCGGTAGTCGGGCACCGCGAGGATCGCGTCGCGCCCGGCCGCCAGCGCCGTCCGGGCGAGCTCGGCGAGCGTCACCGCCCAGCCGCCGACCCAGGCGCCGGAGTCGAGCTGCACCGGGGCGGGCACGGCGTTCACCGCGAGGCGGCCGCCGTCGAGGAGCCCCTCGAAGGTCTCCGGCGGGTAGCCGGTGACCGCACCGGCCTCGACCTGCACGCCCGGCTCGGACTCCGGGTCCGACTGCGCCTCCGTCTCCGCGAGGGCGGCGAGGTGCGCCCGCTCGACCCGCACGTGGCGCCGCGGCACGGCCAGGCGCAGGACGTCGCTCGCTCCCCCGGCGGCGCGGTCGGCGACGCGGCGCGCGAGCGCCCAGACCTCGGGGGTCAGCACGACGAGCGGCGAGACGAGCTCCTCGAGCTCGCTCAGCGCCCCCGCGTGCTCGGAGCCCTCGCCGACCTCGACGACGAACGCGTCGGCGATCCGCCCGCCCGTGCGCAGCGGCACCCGCACGCGCACGCCGGGCCGAACGCCCTCGCGCAGCGCCTCGGGGATCGCGTAGTCGAGCAGCCGGTCCAGCTGCGGGAGCGGCGAGTCGAGGAGCACGCGCGCGACGCGCCCCCCGGGACCGGTCACCGCCTCCCCCGCCGCGTCGGCGCCTACGAGAGACCCGCGGCGGAGCGGAGGTCGTCGACGCGGTCGAGGCGCTCCCAGGTGAAGTCGGGCAGCTCGCGGCCGAAGTGCCCGTAGGCCGCGGTCTGCGCATAGATCGGGCGGAGCAGGTCGAGCGCGTGGATGATCGCGGCGGGACGCAGGTCGAAGACGGAGCGGATCGCCTCGGTGATCTGCTCGTCGGGCAGGACGCCGGTGCCGAAGGTCTCGACGTAGAGGCCGACGGGCGCGGCCTTGCCGATCGCGTAGGCGACCTGCACCTCCATCCGGCGGGCGAGACCCGCGGCGACCGCGTTCTTCGCGACCCAGCGCATGGCGTAGGCCGCCGAGCGGTCGACCTTCGACGGGTCCTTGCCGGAGAAGGCGCCGCCGCCGTGGCGGGCCGCCCCGCCGTAGGTGTCGACGATGATCTTGCGGCCCGTGAGACCGGCGTCGCCCTGGGGGCCGCCGATCTCGAAGCGGCCCGAGGGGTTGATCAGCAGGCGGACGGCCGAGGAGTCGAGGTCGACCCGCTCGAGGACGGGCCGGATCACGTGCGCCTCGATGTCGGCGTGGATCGTGGCGGTGCTCACGTGCTCGGCGTGCTGGGTCGAGAGGACCACGGTGTCGATCGTGGCGGGCGTGGTGCCGTCGTAGCCGATGGTGACCTGGGTCTTGCCGTCGGGGCGGAGGTAGTCGAGCTCGCCCGTCTTGCGGACCTCCGCGAGGCGCTCGGCGAGGCGGTGCGAGAGCCAGCTCGGCAGCGGCATGTACTCGGGCGTCTCGTCCGTGGCGAAGCCGAACATCAGGCCCTGGTCGCCCGCGCCCTGGCGGTCGAAGACGTCGTCGTCGGAGGAGTCGCCGCGCACCTCGAGCGCCGTGTCGACGCCCGCGGCGATCTCGGGGGACTGCTGCCCGATCGAGACGGACACGCCGCAGGAGCGCCCGTCGAAGCCCTTGAGCGACGAGTCGTAGCCGATCTCGACGATCGTGTCGCGGACGATCGCGGGGATCTCGACGTAGCCGGAGGTGGAGACCTCGCCGGCGACGTGCACGAGACCCGTGGTGACGAGGGTCTCCACGGCGACGCGGCTGCGCGGGTCCTCGCGGAGGAGCGCGTCGAGGATGCGGTCCGAGATCTGGTCGCAGATCTTGTCGGGGTGACCCTCGGTCACGGACTCGGAGGTGAAGAGGCGGAGGGGGCCGGAGGTCATGTCGAGCGTCTCATTCCGTATCGGCGCGGCAGCCGGAGCTGTCTCGATCCGGTGCAGTCCCGCACCGGGCTCGCCCTCTCACCGGGGGCGGACCGGGCCAGGGTGACGCCCTAGCGCGCGACCACGTCGAGGACGCGATCGGCCACCGACGCCTTGCTGCCGGAAGCCTCGATCACTATATCTCCGGCCCGATCGAGGACCACCACGGTGTTGCTGTCGCTCTGGAAGCCCTCGGCCCAGCCGACCCTGTTGAGGACGAGCAGATCGCAGCCCTTGCGGGCGATCTTGGCGCGGCCGAGGGCGAGCATCGCGTCGCGGTCCGGCTCCGTCTCGGCGGCGAAGCCGACGATCAGCTGCCCGTCGGTCTTCGCGGCGGAGATCTCGGCGAGGATGTCCGGGTTCTTCACGAGCTCGAGGACGAGGCGGTCGCCCTGCTGCTCCTTCTTGATCTTGGCCTCGGAGACGTCGGCCGGCCGGTAGTCGGCGACGGCCGCGGCCATGATCACGATGTCGGCGTCGCGGGCGGCGACGAGCGCCGCCTCGCGCAGCTCGAGAGCCGTCCCGACCTCGACCACCTCGACGCCCTGCGGCGCCTCGATGTCGAGGTTAGCGGCGAGGACGGTCACGCTCGCGCCGCGCGCGGCCGCCGCGACCGCGAGTGCGACGCCCTGGCGGCCGCTGGAGCGGTTGCCGACGAAGCGGACCGGGTCGAGCGGCTCGCGCGTGCCGCCCGCGGTGACGAGGACGCGCAGGCCCTCGAGATCGCGCCGGGCGGCGGTGGCCCGCGCGTGCACGGCGAGGGCCTCGGCGACGATCGTCGCGGGCTCCTCCATGCGGCCCGGTCCGGAGTCGGCGCCGGTGAGCCGGCCGACCGCGGGGCCGACGATGTGGACGCCGCGGGAGCGGAGGGTCGCGATGTTCGCGACGGTGGCGGCGTTCGCCCACATCTCGGTGTGCATCGCCGGCGCGACCACGACGGGCGCGGTGCTGGCGAGCACGGTGTTGCCGAGCAGGTCGTCGGCGAGGCCGGTGGCGAGCTTGGCCAGGGTGTGCGCGGTCGCCGGGGCGATCACGATGAGATCGGCCGCCTGGCCGATCGCCACGTGCCGCACCTCGGCGACGCCCTCGTAGAGCCCGGTGTGCACCGTGTTCCGCGAGATCGCCTCGAGGGTGGGCGTGCCGACGAAGCGCAGCGCGGCCTCGGTGGCGACGACGTGGACGTCGTGCCCCTCGAGGACCAGCGCGCGGACGACGCCGACCGCCTTGTAGGCGGCGATGCCGCCGGTGATCCCGACGACGACGTTGAGCCGGCGGGCAGAGCGCCCCGTCGAGCGGGCGCCGCTCACCGGCGGCGTCCGCACTGCCCGCATCCCGAGGAGCGCACCGGGACGGTGCTACTCGGCGAGGGGCTCGGCGAGCGGCTGGGCGACGAGCTTGTCCTCGTTGATCTCGTGCAGCGCGACCGAGAGCGGCTTGTCGTCGATGGTCGAGTCGACCAGCGGGCCGACGTTGTCGAACAGGCTGCCCTCGTGGAGGTCGGCGTAGTAGTCGTTGATCTGGCGCGCGCGCTTGGAGGCGAAGATGACGAGCGCGTACTTCGAGTCGACCTTCGAGAGCAGCTCGTCGATGGGCGGGTCGATGATGCCGAGGTTGTTGGCCATGGTGTCTCCTAGCGTGGCGCGAAGCGCCGATCTGCGGCTCCGGAGCGGCACGGCGCGCGATCACCGGGGAGGGCGATCGGGGCGTCGGCCCGGAGGTGGTCGGTGGTCTCGGTCTCAGCGGCCCGGATCGGCGGGCGTGCTGTCGGCACGAGGCGACATCAATTCTACGACCTCGCGGGCCGCTTCGGGCACGGTGCTGTTCACGACCGCGAAATCGAACTCGTCCTGCGCGGCCAGCTCGACGCGTGCCGTCGCCAGACGGCGCTCCTGCTCCTCCGGGCTCTCGGTCCCGCGGCCGACCAGCCGGCGCACCAGCTCGTCCCAGCTCGGGGGCAGCAGGAAGACCAGCCGGGCGTCGGCCATCCGCTCGCGGACCTGCCGCGCGCCCTGGATGTCGATCTCGAGCATCACCTGGCGGCCGGCCGCGAGCGCGGCGTCGATCGGCCCGCGCGGGGTGCCGTAGCGGTAGGCGTTGTGCACGGTCGCGTACTCGAGGAACTCCCCCGCCTCGACCATCCGGTCGAACTCGGCGTCGTCGACGAAGTAGTAGCTGACGCCCTCGACCTCGCCGGGGCGGGGCGCGCGGGTGGTCGCGGAGACCGACAGCAGGACGTCGGGGTAGTTCTCGCGGATGTAGGTCGAGACGGTGCCCTTGCCGACCGCGGTCGGTCCGGCCAGGACGACGAGGCGGTTGCGCTCTCCGCGGCGCTGGCGCGACTCCCGCTCCTCGAGGAACGCGCCGAGGCCCTCGACCTGGCGCCGGCCGAGGCCGCCGAGGCGCTTGGACGGGGCGATGCCCAGCTGCTCCATCACGCGCGGGGTCTTGACGACGCCGAGGGCGGGCACCGAGCGCAGCAGCTCGCTGACGCGCATCCGCCCCTCGACCCCGGTCGGGTCCTCCTGCGCGGCGGCGAGCACGGCGGTGGCCGGGCGGTCGCCGGCGGCGACGGCCTTCTTCACCACGGCGCGGGCGCGGCGGGCGGCGATCGCGGCGGCCGAGGCGGCGCGGCGGTCGACCGCGGGCGGTGCGGGGCGCTGCGCGGCGAGCGGGCCGTCCGGTGCGGCGGCGGGATCGATCGGGCTGACGGCTTCAGCGGACAAGGGTCTCCTGGAGGTGTGCGGCTCGGCGGTCGATCTCGGCGGCGATCCCGTCGGGTCCGGCGCCGAGGACACTGCGCGATTCGCTGACGATCGTCGAGGCGGCCAGCGCTCCGAACAGCCGTGACGCCTCCGCGGTGTCGGCACCCTGGTGGCCGAAGCCGGGGGCCAGCACCGGCAGTGCGGGGCGGAGCGGAGTGCCCGTGCCGATGCCGTAGTCGCCGAGCGCGACCGTGGCCCCGAGCACGACGCCGACCGAGCCGATCGACGAGCGCGCGTGTCCCTCGTTCCAGGATGCCACGTCGGCCAGCACCGCGTGCGCCACGGTCGAGTCGGCGGCCGGGCCGTCCTGCAGCAGCGCGCGCTGGACGGGCCGCGCCTCGGCGTTGGAGGTCGCGGCGAGGACGAAGACGCCCTTGCCCGACTCCTCCGCGAGGGCGAGCATGCCCTCGAGCGAGCCGACGCCCTGGTAGGCGGCGGCCGTCATCGCGTCGGCCTCGAGCGGCGAGCCCGGGCGCAGCCACGCCTCGGCGTAGGCCGTGACGCTCGTGCCGATGTCGCCGCGCTTGGCGTCGGCGATGACGAGCAGACCCGCGGCGCGCGCGTCGGCGAGGACGCGCTCGAGCGCCGCGTAGCCCGCGGAGCCGTGCCGCTCGAAGAACGCCACCTGCGGCTTCACCAGGCCGACCCGCCCGGCCGCCGCCTCCACGACGCGCCGGCCGAACGACTCCAGCCCGGCCGCGGAGTCCGCGAGCCCCCAGGCGTCGAGCAGGAACGCGTGCGGGTCGATCCCCACGCAGAGCTGCCCGAACGCGTCGAACGCTGCCTCGAGCCGGGCGCCGAAGGACCCGGCGCCCGGCTGCGCGACCCCGTCGGTCACGCCGTGCGCTCCGCCCGGCGGATCGCGTAGTCCTGCAGGCTCGTCACCTCGAACGGCTCGGCGGCGGCGTCGAGGGAGGCGACGGCCGCGGCGAGCTGGGCGATGGTGGTGAACAGCGGCTTGTCCGCGGCGACCGCGGCGGCGCGGATCTCGTAGCCGTCGGCGCGCGAGGCGCCACCGCTCGGCGTGTTGATCACGACGTCGACCTGGTCGCGGTTGACCAGCTCGACGATCGACGGCGCGTCGTCGACGGCCTCCTCGCTGTACTTGCGGACCACCCGGGCCTGGATGCCGTTGCGGTTGAGCACCTCGGCCGTGCCCTCCGTGGCGAGGATCTCGAAGCCGAGCTGGCGCAGGCGCAGCGCCGGCAGCACGATCGAGCGCTTGTCGCGGTCGGCGACCGAGATGAACACGGTGCCGCTCGCGGGCATGCCGCCGTAGGCCGCCTCCTGGCTCTTAGCGAAGGCGCGGGGGAAGTCGCGGTCGATCCCCATCACCTCTCCGGTCGAGCGCATCTCGGGGCCGAGCAGGGAGTCGACGATCTGGCCGTCCTTGGTGCGGAAGCGCTTGAAGGGCAGCACCGCCTCCTTGACCGCGATCGGCGAGTCCATCGGCACGTCGGAGCCGTCGCGCTCGGGCAGCAGGCCCTCGGCCTTGAGCTCTGCGATCGTCTCGCCGACCATCAGGCGCGAGGCGGCCTTCGCGAGTGGGATGCCCAGCGCCTTCGAGACGAAGGGCACGGTGCGCGAGGCGCGCGGGTTCGCCTCCAGGACGTAGAGCACGCCCTGGCCGATGGCGAACTGCACGTTCAGCAGGCCGCGGACGCCGACGCCCTCGGCGATGGCGAGGGTGGCCTCGCGCACCTTGTCGATCTGCTGGCGGCCCAGGGTGACCGGCGGCAGGGTGCACGCCGAGTCGCCGGAGTGGATCCCCGCCTCCTCGATGTGCTCCATCACGCCGCCGATGTAGAGCTGCTCGCCGTCGTAGAGCGCGTCGACGTCGATCTCGATGGCGTCGTCGAGGAAGCGGTCGACGAGCAGCGGGTGCGTGGCGTCGATGATGCCCTCGTCGGCCATCCGGGCGAAGTAGTCCTCGAGCTGCGGGGAGCCGTAGACGATCTCCATGCCGCGGCCGCCGAGGACGAACGAGGGGCGCACGAGGACGGGGTAGCCGATCTCGACCGCGACCGCGAGGGCGCCCTCGAGGTCGGTGGCCGTGCCGTTCCGCGGAGCGAGCAGGCCCGCCTCGTCGAGGATCCGCGAGAACGCGCCGCGCTCCTCCGCGAGGTCGATGTCGGCGGGCGTGGTGCCGAGGATCGGCACGCCCTCCGCCTCGAGGCCCGCCGCGAGGCCGAGCGCGGTCTGGCCGCCGAGCTGGACGACGACGCCGACGAGCTCGCCGGAGCGCGACTCCGCGTGGATGACCTCGAGCACGTCCTCGAGCGTCAGCGGCTCGAAGTACAGGCGGTCGGAGGTGTCGTAGTCGGTCGAGACCGTCTCGGGGTTGCAGTTGATCATGATCGTCTCGAACCCGGCGGCCGAGAGCGCGAACGACGCGTGCACGCAGGAGTAGTCGAACTCCACGCCCTGGCCGATGCGGTTCGGGCCCGAGCCGAGGATGACGACCTTGCGGCGGTCGGCCGCGACGACCTCGGTCTCCTCGTCGTAGGAGGAGTAGTGGTACGGCGTGAGCGCCGGGAACTCCCCCGCGCAGGTGTCGACCGTCTTGTAGACCGGGCGCACCTCGAGCTCGTACCGGGTGCGGCGCACCTCGGCCTCCCCGAGACCGCGCAGCTGCGCGATCTGCACGTCCGAGAAGCCGTGGTCCTTGGCCAGGCGCAGGACACCCGCGTCGAGGCCGTCGTGCTCGCGCACCAGCTCGGCGATCTCGTTGATCAGCACGATCTGGTCGAGGAACCAGGGGTCGATCTTCGTGGCCTCGAAGGCCTGCTCGACGCTCGCGCCGAGGCGCAGCGCCTGCTGCACCGTGACGATGCGGCCGTCGGTCGGCGTCCGCGCGATCTCGAGCAGCTCGTCGACCGAGCGCGACTCGGGGCCCCAGTGGAAGGAGGAGCCGCGCTTCTCCAGCGAGCGGAGCGCCTTCTGCAGGGCCTGCGCGTAGTTGCGGCCGATCGCCATCGCCTCGCCGACCGACTTCATGGTCGTGGTCAGCGTCTTGTCGGCGGCGGGGAACTTCTCGAAGGCGAAGCGCGGCACCTTGACCACGACGTAGTCGAGGGTCGGCTCGAAGCTCGCCGGCGTCACCTTGGTGATGTCGTTCGGGATCTCGTCGAGGCGGTAGCCGATGGCGAGCTTCGCGGCGATCTTGGCGATCGGGAAGCCGGTGGCCTTGGAGGCGAGCGCCGAGGAGCGCGAGACGCGCGGATTCATCTCGATCACGATGATCCGGCCGTCGGCGGGGTCGATCGCGAACTGGATGTTGCAGCCGCCGGTGTCCACGCCCACGTCGCGGATGATCCGGATGCCGATGTCGCGCAGCTTCTGGTACTCGCGGTCGGTCAGCGTCAGCGCCGGGGCGACGGTGATCGAGTCGCCGGTGTGCACGCCGACCGGGTCGACGTTCTCGATCGAGCAGACGACGACCGTGTTGTCGGCCGTGTCGCGCATCAGCTCGAGCTCGTACTCCTTCCAGCCGAGGATCGACTCCTCGAGGAGGACCTCGGTGGTGGGGCTCTGGTGCAGGCCGTCGCCGACCATCCGCACGAGCTCCTCGCGGGTGTACGCGAAGCCGGAGCCGAGGCCGCCCATGGTGAAGGAGGGGCGGATGACCAGCGGGTAGCCGAGGTCCTCGGCGAAGCCGATCGCCTCCTCGACGGTGTGCGCGATGTACGACTTCGCGACGTCGGCGCCCGCGTCGAGCACGAGCTGCTTGAAGATCTGGCGGTCCTCGCCGCGGTTGATCGCCTCGAAGCTCGCGCCGATCAGCTCGACGTCGTACTTCTCGAGGATCCCGAGGTCGTGCAGCTGGATCGCGGCGTTGAGCGCGGTCTGGCCGCCGAGGGTCGGCAGGATCGCGTCGGGGCGCTCCTTGGCGATGATCGCCTCGATCGCCTTCGGGGTGATCGGCTCGACGTAGGTCGCGTCGGCGAAGTCCGGGTCGGTCATGATCGTCGCCGGGTTCGAGTTGACGAGGATGACGCGGACGCCCTCCTCGCGCAGCACGCGGCAGGCCTGAGTGCCCGAGTAGTCGAACTCGACCGCCTGGCCGATGACGATCGGGCCGGAGCCGATGACGAGGACGCTTCTGATGTCTTCCCTGCGGGGCATTACTTCTGCTCTCCGGTGGTGGCGGTGGTGTCGGTGGAGTCTGCGCGGGCGGGCTCGGCGCCGCCCTGCTCGGCCGTGCGCTGCACGACCATGGCGCGGAAGCGGTCGAAGAGGTGGTTGGAGTCGTGCGGGCCGGCCGCCGCCTCCGGGTGGTACTGGACCGAGAAGGCGGGGATGTCGAGGCAGCGGAGCCCCTCGACGACCGAGTCGTTGAGGCTGTAGTGGCTGACCTCGACCCGGCCGAAGCCCTCGGGCGAGTCGAGCTCGCCGTCGATGGGCGCGTCGACCGCGAAGCCGTGGTTCTGCGAGGTGATCTCGACCCGGCCGGTCAGCTTGTCCAGCACCGGCTGGTTGATCCCGCGGTGGCCGAACGGCAGCTTGTAGGTGCCGAAGCCGAGCGCGCGGCCGAGCAGCTGGTTGCCGAAGCAGATGCCGAAGAACGGCAGGTCGGCGCGCAGCGTGGTGCGCAGCAGGTCGACGTGGCGGTCGGAGGCCTCCGGGTCGCCGGGGCCGTTGGAGAAGAACAGCGCGGAGGGCTCGAGCGCGAGCACCTGCTCGGCGGTCGTCGACTCGGGCAGCACGTGCACGTCGAAGCCGCGCTCGGCGAGGTAGTTCACCGTCGAGGTCTTGACGCCCAGGTCGATCACGGCGACGGAGCCGACGCGCTCGCCCGTCGCGGGCACGGTGTAGCGCTCCTCGGTCGAGACCGCGGAGGAGAGGTTGAGGCCCGCCATCTGCGCGCCGCCGAGGACCAGCGCGAGCTGCTCCTCCTCCGGCAGGGAGAGGTCCTCGCCCGAGAACACGCCGGAGCGCATCGAGCCGACGGAGCGGATGTGCCGGGTGATCGCGCGGGTGTCGACACCGGAGATGCCGACGATGCCGTCCTTCTCGAGGTCGTCGTCGAGCGAGCGCTGCGAGCGGAAGTTGGAGACCACGCGGGAGGGGTCGCGGACGACGTAGCCGGCGACCCAGATGCGGCGCGACTCCTCGTCCTCGTCGTTCATCCCGGTGTTGCCGATGTGCGGGGCGGTCTGCACGACGATCTGACCGGCGTAGGACGGGTCGGTCAGCGTCTCCTGGTAGCCGGTCATGCCGGTCGCGAAGACGATCTCACCGAGGGTGCGGCCGCGTGCGCCGTAGGCCTGACCCGAGAATCGTCGCCCGTCCTCGAGGACGAGGACTGCGGTGGGTTCGGTGCTGAGGCGTGTGGTTGGCACGGACTAGGAGCCCTTCTGGGTCGAGTCGGGGCCGCCGTCGGCGGTCCCGGGGTGGGAGGGGGAGGAATCGGGGCCGGCGAGGCGGCGGAGCTCGTCGACGAGGCGACGGCGCAGCGCGGGGTCGGCGACGCGGAGGTAGCTGTCCACGACCTCGTCGCCGCGCGGCGACCAGGAGAGCACGAGCAGCCCGCCCTCCTCGACGACGCGGTCGATGGCGTAGGAGCCCTCGCCGGCGCCGCGCAGGAGCGCCGCGGGGATGACCGTCTCGCGCTCGCCGACGGGGGCGAGGACGACGCCGCGCTCGTGCAGGCGCAGCGTCGCCTTCCCGCGGAAGCCGAGGCCCGGCAGCACGACGCGCTCGAGCGGCTGCTCGAACCGGGTCGTCGCGACGTAGGGCAGCTCGACGGCCTCGCGCTCGGCGCCGAGGGATTCGGCGGCCACGGGGTCTGGAGCGAGGGCGGCCGAGCGGCGGCGGCGCGCGCGCCAGGACAGGATCATCCCGACGAAGACGAGCGCGACGACCGCGGCGATGACGATCGCGATGACGGTCCTATCCACGAGCGCTCCTCGCGGCCGCCGAGACGGTCGCCGCGTCGACGAGCTCGCCGTCGAGGACGGTCGGGACGCCCCGGTGCAGCGTCGCCACGACGCGTCCCGGCAGCTCGCGACCGAGGTAGGGCGAGTTGGTGCTGCGTCCGCGGAGGTCCCCGGTCGAGAAGCGGCGGCGCACCTCCGGGTCGTAGAGCACGACGTTGGCGGCGGCGCCCACGGCGAGTCCGTGCTGGTAGCCGTCGAGGCGCCCGATCCGGGCGGGGGCGGAGGAGAGCACGCGGCCGACGTCGGCCCAGCTCAGCCGGCCGTCCTCGACCATCGCGGCGTGCACGACGCTGAGGGCGCTCTCGAGGCCGACCATCCCGAAGGCGGCGGCGTCCCACTCGCAGTCCTTCGCCTCGACCGGGTGCGGGGCGTGGTCGGTCGCGACGATGTCGACGGTGCCGTCGGCGAGGGCCTCGCGGAGGGCGAGGACGTCCTCGTCGCGGCGCAGCGGCGGGTTGACCTTGAAGCGCGCGTCGTAGGCGGCGCCGTCGCCGTTCCCGTTCCCGGCGATCAACTGCTCCGAGAGCAGCAGGTGGTGCGGGGTGACCTCGGCCGTGACGTCGATGCCGCGGGCCTTGGCCCAGCGGATCACGTCGACCGAGCCGGCGGTGGAGACGTGGCAGACGTGCAGGCGCGAGCCGACGTGCTCGGCCAGCAGCACGTCGCGGGCGATGATCGCCTCCTCCGCCACGGCCGGCCAGCCCTGCAGCCCGAGGGCGCTGGAGACGGCGCCCTCGTTCATCTGCGCGCCGACGGTGAGCCGCGGCTCCTGCGCGTGCTGGGCGACGACGCCGTCGAACGCCTTCACGTACTCGAGGGCGCGGCGCATCAGCAGCGCGTCCGAGACGCACTTGCCGTCGTCCGAGAAGACGCGGACGGCGGCGCGGCTGCGGGCCATCGCGCCGAGCTCGGCGAGCGACTCCCCCGCCAGGCCGACGGTCACCGCTCCGATCGGGCGGACGGTCGCGTAGCCCGCGTCCTCGCCCAGGCTCTGCACCTGCTCGACGACGCCGGCGGTGTCCTGCACCGGCGAGGTGTTGGCCATCGCGAAGACGGCCGTGAAGCCGCCGGCCGCGGCGGCGCGGGTGCCGGTGAGCACCGTCTCGCTCTGCTCGAAGCCGGGCTCGCGGAGGTGCGTGTGCAGGTCGACCAGGCCTGGCAGCGCCAGGAGCCCGTCGGCGTCGATCACGCGCGCGCCGCTCGAGTCGACATCGGTGCCGATCTCGACGATCACGCCTCCGTCGATCAGGACGTCGGCCGTCGTCTCGTCGGCGAGCGTCGCTCCCGAGAGGAGGATCCTCGTACCGGTCATCACAGGACCTCCCTTTCACCGGACAGCAGCAGGTACAGCGCAGCCATCCGGACGGACACCCCGTTCGCGACCTGCTCGAGCACCGTGGAGCGGCTCGAATCGGCGGCGGCCGAGGAGATCTCGACGCCCCTGTTCATGGGTCCGGGGTGCATCACGATGGTATCCGGGCCGAGGCGGGCGAGCCGCTCGTCGTCCAGGCCCCAGATCCGCGCGTACTCGCGGCCGTTGGGGAAGAAGCCGCTCGACATCCGCTCGAGCTGGATGCGCAGCAGCATCACCACGTCGGGCAGGCCGGAGTCGATCGCGTCGTCGAGGTCGAAGCGGATCGTCGCCGGCCAGTCGAGGGTGTCGACCGGGACGAGCGTCGGCGGTGCGACGAGCGTCACCTCCGCGCCGAGCGCGGTCAGCAGCCAGACGTTGGAGCGGGCGACGCGGGAGTGCAGGATGTCGCCGACGATCGTCACGGCGACGCCGTCGAGGCTCTTGCCGCGGGAGGCCCCCGCGCCGTGCAGCCGGCGGCGGATGGTGAAGGCGTCGAGCAGCGCCTGGGTGGGGTGCTCGTGCGTGCCGTCGCCGGCGTTGAGGATCGCGGCGTCGATCCAGCCGCTCGCCGCGAGCACGGCCGGGGCGCCCGACGCGTGGTGGCGGATGACGACGCCGTCGGCGCCCGTCGCCGCGAGGGTCTGCGCGGTGTCCTTGAGGCTCTCGCCCTTCGAGACGCTGGAGCCCTTCGCACTGAAGTTGATCACGTCGGCCGAGAGGCGCTTCGCCGCGGCCTCGAAGGAGATGCGGGTGCGGGTGGAGTCCTCGAAGAAGAGGTTCACCACCGTCTTCCCGCGCAGGGTCGGCAGCTTCTTGACCTCGCGGTTCTGCACGTCCGACATGTCCTCGGCGATGTCGAGGAGGCCGATCGCGGAGGCGCGGTCGAGGTCGCGGGTGGAGAGCAGGTGCCTCATCGGGTCCCTCCCTCCGGCGCGGACTCGACGGCGACGGTCTCGATCGCGACGAGGTCCTCGCCGTCGGTCTCGACCAGGCGGACGTTGATCCGCTCGCTGAGGCTGCTCGGCAGGTTCTTGCCGACGAAGTCCGCGCGGATCGGCAGCTCGCGGTGCCCGCGGTCGACCAGTGCGGCCAGGCGGACGGCGCGCGGGCGGCCGATGTCGCTGAGGGCGTCGAGGGCGGCGCGGATGGTGCGGCCGGAGAAGAGGACGTCGTCCACCAGGACGACCGTGCGGCCGTCGATGCTCGCCGGGACGGCGGTGCGCGCGGGCGTGCGCGTCGGGTGGTGGGCGAGGTCGTCGCGGTACATCGTGACGTCGAGGGAGCCGGAGAACACCGGCTCGGCGCCGGGCTCGATCCGGGCGATCGTCTCGGCGATGCGCCGCGCGAGGGCGACTCCGCGGGTCGGGATCCCGAGGATCACCAGCGACTCCGCACCCCGGTTCGACTCGAGGATCTCGTGAGCGATGCGCGTCAGAGCGCGCGTGATGTCAGCGCTGCTGAGCACGATTCGTGCCGTCACACCGACCTCCTTCCCCGTCTCTCTGGACGGCCTTAAAGGAAATGCCTCTGCGAGTATAGGGGTCCGCCCGCTCCCGCCCGGCGACGGTGGATCTCGATGCGCCCGCTCCGCGGGCTACTCGATCAGCATGAGTCGAGGCGCCGTCCATGCTGGTCGAGTAGCCGTCCGCCGGACGGCGTATCGAGACCCGCCATTGTCGGAACGGCGGTCTGCACCGCACCCGTCCGGCGATGGTGGATCTCGATACGCCCGCTCCGCGGGCTACTCGATCAGCATGAGCGGAGGCACCGCCGCAGAGGTGCCATCCATGCTGGTCGAGTAGCGCCGCAGGCGCGTATCGAGACCCACGCCGATCGAGCAGCGCCGCAGGCGCCCACCGCCACCGGCGGCGTCAGGCCGTGGCGCGCGTCTCCGCGACGGAGGCGAGCAGCCCGTTGATGAAGCCGGCCGAGTCGTCGGTCGACAGCACGGTCGCCGCCTCGACGGCCTCCGCGATCGCGACCCCGTCCGGGACCGCGTCGTTGTGCAGGATCTCCCACACGCCGATCCGCAGGATCGCGCGGTCGACCAGCGGCATGCGCGACAGCGTCCAGCCCTTGGCGAGCTGCGCGATCAACGCGTCGATCTCGTCGGCGTTGTCGATGACGCCGTCGACGATCTCGCGCGCGTACAGCCAGGACGCCTCACGCGCGGGCTCGTTCGCGGCCCGCTCGGCCTCCGAGCGCAGCGACTCCGCGAAGGAGATCTGCCGCACGTCGGCGTTGTAGATGATGTCGAGGGCGCGCTTGCGCGCCTTCGTCCGAGCACTCACGGGAGCCCCGGCTCAGCTGACGCGGCCGAGGTAGTCGCCCGTGCGGGTGTCGACCTTGACCTTGGTGCCCTGCTCGAGGAAGAGCGGGACCTGGATCTGGTAGCCGGTCTCGACCGTGGCGGGCTTGGTGCCGCCGGTCGAGCGGTCGCCCTGCAGGCCGGGCTCGGTGTACGTGATCTCGAGCACGACGGAGGCGGGGAGCTCGACGTAGAGCGGGTCGCCGTCGTGCAGCGCGAGGGTCAGGTTCTGGTTCTCGAGCATGAAGTTCGCCGCGTCGCCGACGACGGCCTCGGGGACCGTGATCTGGTCGTAGTCCGAGGTGTCCATGAAGACGAAGTCCGCGCCGTCGCGGTAGAGGTACTGGAAGTCGCGACGGTCGACGTTGGCCGTGTCGATCTTGGCGCCGGCGTTGAAGGTCTTGTCGACGACCTTGCCCGTCAGCACGTTCTTCATCTTGGTGCGCACGAACGCACCGCCCTTGCCCGGCTTCACGTGCTGGAAGTCGATGACGTTCCAGAGCTGACCGTCGATGCTGAGGACGGTGCCGTTCTTGATGTCGGTGGTAGAGGCCATGCGAAGGGGGATCCGTTTCGTGGAGGTCTGCTGGTCGGCCGATCCGGCCAACCCATCGAGTGTAGTCGGTCCGGCCCGCGAGCGGCCGGGCGGGCTCCCCCGGCCGGACGATGCGGTCGCGGAGCACCGGGAGCAGACTGGAGGGACGCCCACGACCGAGGAGGTCGCATGACCCTCAGCACCGCTTCCGCCGGCACCGTCTCCGCGGCGCTCCACTCCGACTTCCACGCGCCGACGATCCCGAACCAGGTGATCCTGCCGCCGTGGTACTCCGTCGCCTTCACGGTCGTCCCGCTCGTGATCGCCCTCGTGATCGTCCTGATCATCGTGCTGATCGTCCGCAACGTCCGCCGCTCCCGGCAGCTCGGGATCGACCCCACGACGATGCGGACGGACATGGCCGCGCGCTACCTGCGCCACGGC
Organism: Rathayibacter sp. VKM Ac-2856; assembly: GCF_013205055.1. Lineage (GTDB taxonomy): Bacteria > Actinomycetota > Actinomycetes > Actinomycetales > Microbacteriaceae > Rathayibacter. The sequence continues at coordinate 215,846 of NZ_JABMLF010000006.1, read as the reverse complement.
GTCGGCCCGGAGGGCACGTCCCTCACGGACCGGCTCGCCGAGCTCGACCGCCTGCGCGCCGCCGGGACCATCAGCGCCGAGGAGCACGCCCGCGCCCGCGAGGCCGCGCTCGTGGGCGGCGGCGGGCGGGACGGCGGCGGGCGGGACGACGGGCGGAGCTGACCTCCGCCCGAGTCCGCTCTACGCGCCGATCTCCTGGTAGGCCGCGAACAGCAGCGACGTCTCCGGCCCCTGCAGGATGCTCGGCCGCGCGAGGTCGTCGAGGACGACGAAGCGCAGCATGCCCGCACGGGACTTCTTGTCGCGCTGCATCGCCGCGAGCAGCGTCTCCCAGCGGCCGAGCGGGTAGCTCGTCGGCAGGGTCAGCGATTCGAGGACGCTGCGCTGGCGGTCGACCACCGCGTCGCTGAGCGAGCCGGTGAGGCGGGAGAGCTCGGCGGCGAACATCATGCCGACCGACACGGCCGCGCCGTGGCGCCACTGGTAGCGCTCCGCGTGCTCGACCGCGTGCCCGAGGGTGTGGCCGTAGTTCAGGATCTCGCGCAGGCCCTTCTCGGTGAAGTCCTCGCTGACGACGCGCGCCTTGATGCCGATCGACAGCTCGACCAGGCTGCGGAACTCCTCCGACGTCGGGTCGGTCGCGAGGTCCACGTCCGACTCGATGATGTCCAGGATCCGCGGCTCGGCGATCATGCCGTACTTCACGATCTCGCCGAAGCCGGCCAGGATCTCGTTGCGCGGCAGGCTCGTCAGCACGTCGAGATCGGCGACGACCGCGCGAGGCGCATGGAAGGCGCCGACGAGGTTCTTGCCCTCGGCCGTGTTGATGCCGGTCTTGCCGCCCACGGCCGCGTCGACCATGCCGAGCACCGTGGTCGGCACCTGCACGAGGTCGACGCCGCGGAGCCAGGTCGCGGCGACGAAGCCGGCCAGGTCGGTGATCGCGCCGCCGCCGAAGCCGACGACCGCGTCCGTCCGGGTGAAGTCGGACTGGCCCATGACCTGCCAGCAGAAGGCCGCGACCTCGACGCGCTTCGCGGCCTCGGCGTCCGGCACCTCGGCGAGCAGCACCTCGTAGCGGTCGAGGAGGCTCTCGCGGATCTCCGCGGCCAGCACCGCGAGCGTCGGCGGGTGCACGATCAGCACCTTGGCCGCTCGCGGGCCGATCGCGTCGGCGAGGCCGTCGAGGAGGCCGCGGCCGACCGTGATGTCGTAGCCGTTCTCTCCGGTGACGGTGAGGGCGGTGGCGCCGTCGTTCATGCTCTTCTTCCGGTCGGGCGGCCGGTGGGGGCCGCCGGTTCTGTCGTGCTGGTGGACTGTGTCGTGCCGGCGGGCGGCGTCGTGCCTGCGGGCCGGGTCGTGCCGGCGTGTGACGCGGCGGCGGGAGTCGCGCTCGCGCGTCCCGCGGCCGCCTCGCGCTCGCGCACCCAGGCGGTCACCTCGGCGGCGAGGGTCGTGATCGGGCGGCGCGACGAGTCGACGACGGTGTCGGCGAGCGACTCGTACACCGCGCGCCGGGAGTCGAAGATGCGGGTCCAGTCCTCGACCCCGCCGCGGACGAGCGGGCGGCCGGAGCCGAGCCGGTCGCGCACGGCCTCCGCGGTGGTCGTCAGCAGCACGACGGGCACGCCGGCCAGGTCGGCGCGCGTGCCCTCGTCGAGCACCGCTCCCCCGCCCAGGCTCAGCACGACCTCGCGGCGGACGGCCTGCTCGACGACGCGGCGCTCCTCGATGCGGAAGGAGGCCTCGCCGTGCAGGTCGAAGTACGCGGCGATCGGGCCGTGCCGACGGACGAACTCGGCGTCGGAGTCGACGAACTCGGCCGCCAGGGCCTTCGCGACCCGCTTGCCGATCGTCGTCTTGCCGGCCCCCATCGGGCCGATCAGGACGACGCGGGCGCGGGCCGCGCCGGTATCGTGACCCGCCATCAGCGGGCCCGGTCCGGTGAGTGCTCGGGCATCAGACGAGACCGAGCGCCGGATCGCTGGCGGCGAGCGTGCGCAGCTCGTCTGGGATGGCGGCGAGGTAGCCCTGGAGGTTGCGGCGGGTCTCGGTGACGCTGTCGCCGCCGAACTTCTCCAGCACGGCGTTCGCGAGCACCAGGGCGACCATCGCCTCGGCGACGACGCCCGAGGCGGGGACGGCGCAGACGTCGGAGCGCTGGTGGTGCGCGCCGGCCGCCTCGCCGGTGGCGACGTCGACCGTGCGCAGTGCGTGCGGGACGGTCGCGATCGGCTTCATGCCGGCGCGGACGCGCAGGACCGTGCCCGTGCTCATGCCGCCCTCGGTGCCGCCGGCGCGGTCGCTCGAGCGGCCGATGCCGCCCTCGGCCGCGAAGAGCTCGTCGTGCGCCTCGGAGCCGCGGCGCGTGGTGGTGAGGAAGCCGTCGCCGACCTCCACGCCCTTGATCGCCTGGATGCCCATCAGCGCGGCCGCGAGCTGCGCGTCGAGCCGGCGGTCCCAGTGCACGTAGGAGCCGAGTCCCGGCGGCAGGTCGTAGGCGAGCACCTCGACCACGCCGCCGAGCGTGTCGCCGTCGTCGTGCGCGCGGTCGACCTCGGCCACCATCAGGGCGCTGGTCGCGGCGTCGTGGCAGCGCAGCGGATCGGCGTCGAGCGCGTCGACGTCGGCGGGCGTCGGTAGGGCCGAGCCCTCGGGGACGCGGACGGGGCCGATCGCGAGGGTGTGGCTGACGAGGGTGATGCCGAGCTCGCCGAGGAACCGGCGGGCGACGGCGCCGAGCGCGACGCGGGCCGCGGTCTCGCGGGCCGAGGCGCGCTCGAGGACGTTGCGCGACTCCTCGAAGCCGTACTTCTGCATGCCGACGAGGTCGGCGTGGCCCGGGCGCGGACGGGTGAGCGCGGCGCCGCGGCCCTTGGGCAGCGTCTCGGGGTCGCGCGGCTCGGCCGCCATCACGTCGACCCAGCGCGCCCACTCGGTGTTGCCGATCCGCAGTGCGATCGGGCTGCCCATCGTGGCGCCGTGGCGGATGCCGGACGAGACGTTCAGCTCGTCCTGCTCGAACTTCATCCGGGCGCCGCGACCGTAGCCGAGCTTGCGCCGAGCGAGGTCGGCGCGGATGTCGTCGAGGGAGACGGGGACACCCGCCGGCAGTCCTTCGAGGACGGCGACGAGTTCGGGACCGTGGGATTCCCCGGCCGTGAGCCAACGGAGCATCCTCCGATTCTCGCACACGCACCCCGGGCCGCACGCGCCCGGCGGCCCCTCCCGCTCCCGGGGGCGCCCCGCGAGCACGGCCCGCGCGCGACGGCTCAGGCGCCGGAGTGAGGCGGCAGCGTCGCGCGCATCGCGGCGAGCACCGCGTCCTCGTCCGGCAGCGGCACGGCGGGGTCGCCGCCGACGAACACCCGCACCTGCAGCAGCGCCTGGTGCAGCAGCATGCCGAGGCCCGAGACCACGGGCGAGCCGGCCGCGCCCCAGCGCAGCGCGAGCGGGCTCGGCCAGGGCGAGTAGGCGACGTCGAAGAGGGTCGACGCCGCGACCACGGCGTCGGGCACCGCGAGCTCGGCGGAGGCGCCGCCGGGCAGGGTCGAGACGAGCAGCGGCGCCGGGTCCCGGCCGTCCCACTCCGAGAGCGGGCGGACGTCGAGGGCGACCCCCACCGCGGCGGCGATCGCGGCCAGCGGCGCGGCCTTCCCCGGCGAGCGGAGGGTGACCCGCACGCGTGCGGCACCGAGCTCGGCCGCCGCGGCGAGGGCCGAGGCGGCCGTCGCCCCTCCCCCGAGGATCTCGACGCGCTCGGCCGTGTGCACGCCCGCCTCGCCGAGTGCGCGGACGATGCCGGCGACGTCGGTGTTGAAGCCGCGCAGGCGCGGCGCTGCGCCGGAGCGGTCGAGCAACACGGTGTTCACCGCTCCCGTCGCCCGCGCGACCAGGTCCTCCTCGTCGAGCAGCGGGCGCACCGCGTGCTTGAGCGGCATCGTCAGCGACAGGCCGTGCCACCGTGCCGCCGGATCGGCGACGACGTCGGCGAGCGTCGCCTCCGTCGCCTCGACGGCCGTGTAGCTCCAGTCGAGGCCGAGCACCCGGTACGCCGCAGCGTGCAGCTCGGGCGAGCGGGAGTGCGCGATCGGCGAGCCGAGGACCGCGAGGCGTCGGCCGCCGACCGCCGCCGCGCCCTCGGTCACTGGTACTCCGGGTGGTCCCGCATCCACGCCTGCCACTGCGCCACGGCCGCGTTGTGCTCGGCGTCGGTCGTCGAGTACACCGTCTCACCCGTCTCGAGGTTCACCGTGACGAAGTAGAGCCAGGTGCCGTCCGCCGGCTGGAGCACCGCCTGGATCGCGACGTCGCCGGGGTTCGAGATCGGCGCGGGCGGCAGTCCGTCGCGCTGGTAGGTGTTGTAGATGTTGCTCGCGTCGTTGCGCTCCGCGTCGGTCGTCGTCACGCGGTCGGTGGCGCCGGTGCCGTAGGCGACGGTCGCGTCCGACTGCATGCGCCAGCCCTGGTCGAGTCGGTTCTGGAACACGCGCGCGACCTTCGGGAAGTCCTCGGCGACGCGGGCCTCGCGCTGCACGAGCGAGGCGAAGACGACCGTCCGGTAGCGGTTCTCGACCGGGACGCCCGCGGCGTCGAGCGACTGGTACATCCGGTTGACGAGCGTCTGCAGGATGTCGTGCGCCGAGGTGCCCGGATCGATGTCGTAGGTCGCGGGGAAGAGGAAGCCCTCGAGGCTGGTCGCCTCGGCCGGCAGTCCGTACGAGCCCCAGTCCGCGGCCGCGGCCTCGAGGTCGGCGAGGGCGACGCCCGAGCCGTCCGCGATCAGCGGCAGCGCCCCCTTGAGCGACGTGCCCTCGGGGATGACGAAGGTGTTCGCGAGTCGGGTCGACTCGGAGTCCAGGAGCGCCGAGAGGGCAGCCTTCGCGCTCATCTCGGCCTTCAGGGAGTAGGCGCCCGGCTGGAAGACGGGCTCGGAGCTCTGCGCCAGCAGCAGGTCGTAGAACGGCGCGTACGACTTGATCACGCCGTCCGTGACTAGGTTCTCGGCGATGGTGCTGCCGCCGTCGCCCTGGTGGATCGTGAAGACGACCTCGCTCGTGCCGGTGCCGGTGTAGTCGGTCGGCTCCGGCTCGGCGAAGAGCGCGCGCACCGGCTCGACGAAGATCGTCACGGCGATGGCGACGAGCGCCACGAAGACGCCGAAGGCGAGGAGCCCGCCGATCAGTCCGCGTCGGCTGCGACGCGGACGGTTCTCGCGCTTCGCTCGGCGGCGACGGGTCGACGTCGCGGCATCGGGGTGCGCGGCGGCGACGGCGTCTCCGCGGTCGCGCGGGGCGCCGACCTCGGGGCCGGCGAACAGGTGATCGATCGGGTCGTGCTCCGCCTCACTCGAGGCGGACCGCTCCGGGCTGTGCGGGAGCTGACTCTGCTGATCGGCCTCGGCGGCGCGGGCGGCGCGGCGGCTCGGGGGGACGTCGGTCACGGGTGGGCCGTCCTTCGTTCGGTTCGAGCGCGGACCCGGCCGGGGAACCGGACGAGCGCTCGGAATCGATGGCGTGCTGCAGGATCACCACGGCGGCGACCTGGTCGATCACGGCGCGGGAGCCGCGGGTGCTGCGTCCGGAGAGGTGCAGGGCGCTCTGGGCGCTGACCGTCGAGAGCCGCTCGTCCACGAGCCGCACCGGGGCGGTCGGGACGGCGGCGGCGATGCGGCCGGCGAAGTCGATCGCGTCCTCGGTCGAGGCGGTCTCGGCGCCGGAGAGCGAGAGCGGGAGGCCGACGACGATCGCCGTGGCCCCGAACTCGGCCGCGAGGGCGGCGATGCGGGCGACGTCGGAGCCGTCTGGCGCCTCCGCCGCACGCGGCACGGTCTCCACCGGCACGGCGAGGAGACCGTCGGCGTCGCAGCGTGCGACACCGATGCGGGAGCGACCCACGTCGATGCCGAGCCGGACGCCGAACCGCTCCATTCAGCGGGTCGCTTCCTCGACGACGGCCTCGAGCGCGGCGCCGATGGCGGACACGTCCGACCCGCCGCCCTGCGCGAGGTCGTCCTTGCCGCCACCGCCGCCGCCGAGGATCCCGGCGGCGCGACGGGCGAGCACGCCCGCCTTCCGACCGAGCTCGCGGGCGGCGGGTGTGGTCGCGACGATGACGGCGGGCTTGCCGGCGACGTCGGCCGCGAGGGCGACGACCGCCGCCTCCTGGCCGAGGCGCTCGCGCACCGAGATCACGAGCGAGCGCAGCTCGTCGCCGGAACCGGCGGTGCCGATGTTCTCGGCGACGACGGTGATGCCGTTGATCGCGCGCCGGTTGGCGGCGATCGCGGGGACGCGCTCGGCGAGGGCGCGGGCCTCGAAGCCCGCGATCCGCTTCTCGGCCGCCTTGAGGCTCGCGACGAGCTCAGCGATGCGGTCGGGCAGCTGCTCGCGCGGGGTCTTCAGCGAGGAGGAGATCGTGCTGACCAGCGCGCGCTCGGCGACCAGCTCGCTCAGCGCCTCGCGGCCGACGAGCGACTCGACGCGGCGGTTGGTGGACCCGACCGAGGACTCGCTGATCAGGCTGATCAGCCCGATCTCGGCGGAGGTGCCGACGTGGGTGCCGGCGCACAGCTCGCGCGACCAGGGGCCGCCGATGTCGACGACGCGGACGACCTCGCCGTACTTCTCGCCGAAGAGCGCCATCGCGCCGAGCGCCTTGGCCTCGTCGAGCGGGAGCTCGCGGGTGACGACCTCGAGGTTGTCCCGGATCGCGCCGTTGGCGATGTCCTCGATCTCGCTGCGGGTCTCGAGCGAGAGCGCCTGGTTCCAGGAGAAGTCCAGGCGCAGGTAGCCGGCCTTGTTGAACGAGCCGGACTGGTGCGCCTGCGGGCCGAGCACCTGGCGGAGCGCCGCGTGGATGAGGTGGGTGCCGGAGTGCGCCTGCCGGGCGCCGCGGCGCCAGTCGCGGTCGACGACGGAGGTGGCGGCGTCGCCGACGCCGACCTCTCCGCTCGCGACCTGGACCTTGTGGCTGATCAGGCCCTTGACCGGCTTCTGCACGTCGAGGACCTCGAGGTCGAAGCCGTTGCCGACGATGCGGCCGGCATCGGCCTCCTGACCGCCGGACTCGGCGTAGAGCGAGGTCGCCTCGAGGATCACCTCGGCGATGTCGCCGGCGACCGCCTTCGAGACGGAGTGGCCGCCCACGATGAGGCCCAGGATCCGCGACTCGGTGTCGAGCACGTCGTAGCCGGTGAAGAGCGTCTCGCCCTTGGCGCGGAAGTCGGCGTAGACGGAGAGATCGGCGAGGGCCGACTTCTTCGACTTCGCGTCGGCCTTCGCGCGGGTGCGCTGCGCGGTCATCAGGGAGTCGAACGCCTCGCGGTCCACGCTGAGGCCGGACTCCTCGGCGATCTCGAGGGTGAGGTCGATCGGGAAGCCGAAGGTGTCGTGCAGGAGGAAGGCGGTGTCGCCGGGGAGCGTGGCCGCGTCGGCCTTCTTGGTCTTCAGCACGGCGAGGTCGAGGATCTCGGTGCCGGCCGCGAGGGTGCGCAGGAACGCCTCCTCCTCGCCGTAGGCGCTCGTGGAGAGGCGCTCGAACTCGGTGGAGACCTCGGGATAGGCCGACGCCATCGCGTCGCGCGAGGCCGTGAACAGCTCGGGGAACGTCGCGGTGTCGACGCCGAGGAGGCGCATGGCGCGCACGGTGCGGCGCATCAGGCGGCGCAGGATGTAGCCGCGGCCCTCGTTCGACGGCGTCACGCCGTCGGACAGCAGCATCAGCGAGGAGCGGACGTGGTCCGCGATGACGCGCATGCGCACGTCGTCCTCGTGGACGGCGCCGTAGCGGCGGCCGGAGAGCTCGGCGGCGCGGTCGAGGACGGGGCGAACCTGGTCGATCTCGTACATGTTCTCGACGCCCTGCTTGAGGAACGCGACGCGCTCGAGGCCCATGCCGGTGTCGATGTTCCTGCTCGGCAGCTCGCCGAGGATGTCGAAGTCGACCTTGCTGGTGCCCTGCCCGCGCAGGTACTGCATGAAGACGAGGTTCCAGATCTCGACGTAGCGGTCGTCGTCGGTCGCCGGGCCGCCGTCGGCGCCGTACGCGGGACCGCGGTCGAAGAAGATCTCGGAGCAGGGACCGGCCGGGCCGGGCTGGCCGGTGGACCAGTAGTTGGTGTCCTTGTCGAGGCGCTGGATCCGCTCGTCGGGCAGGCCGGCGATCTTCTTCCAGAGCGCGATGGCCTCGTCGTCGTCCTTGTAGACCGTGACCCAGAGGTCCTTCTCGTCGAAGCCGAGGTTGCCGTCGCTCTCGCTGCCGGTGAGGAGCTCCCAGGCGTAGCCGATCGCCCCCTCCTTGAAGTAGTCGCCGAAGGAGAAGTTGCCGTTCATCTGGAAGAACGTGCCGTGGCGGGGGGTCTTGCCGACCTCCTCGATGTCGTTCGTGCGGATGCACTTCTGCACGCTGGTCGCACGCGGGTACGGCGCGGGCACGACGCCAGTGAGGTAGGGCACGAACGGCACCATGCCGGCGACGGTGAAGAGCAGGCTCGGGTCCTCGCTCACGAGGGAGGCGGAGGGGACCACGGTGTGCCCGCGGCTTCCGAAGAAGTCGAGCCAGCGGTTGCGGATGTCTGCGGTCTGCATGGGTTCCATCACGGTGTCGGTCGAGCGGGTCGACGCGGGTGTCGGGCGGGTCTGTCGGGGGTGCGGGGCGTCAGCCCTCGCCGATGGCGGCCTTCAGCTCGGCCTCGCGCTGGTGGTAGCCCTCGGAGACGGCGTCGCCGAGCTCCTTCGCCGTGCGGTTGATGTCCTCGAACAGGCGGGCGCCCGCGGCGGTGCGGGACACCTGGTGCGCGACGGCGAACCCGAGACCGATCCCGATGACGATCAGCACGACGTTCTTCACAGCATTTCCTTCCACACGGCGACCGGCGCGAGGGCGCGACGACCCCCTCGATTGTAGGGCGCGCGCGGCGGCCTACCTGGAGGAGGACCTGCGGGTGCGCCGAGAGCGGCGCGCGACGCCGCGTCCGACCGCGCTGCCGGCCTTGTCCGCCGTGCGGCCGGCCACGAGGACCGCCCGGACGCCGGCGGTGAACCCGGCGAGCTTGATCAGCGGTCCGCCGACGGTCGCCGCGGTGAGGGCGACGAGCGCGTTGACGTTGCCGGTGACCTCGGCCACGTCCTTCGTGATCGTGTCGACGCGGGCGAGCTGCTGATTCGCCTCGCGCAGCGTCGAGGCCGACTCGTCGAGGATCGGGGTCAGGCCGTCGCTCGCCTGCTTGATCGCCTCGCTCGTGCTGTCGAAGACCCGCCCGAGCTTCCAGAGCGGCACGGCGGCCACGGCCACGAGGATCGCGAACACCCCCGCGGCGATGAGCCCTGCGATGTCTCCACCGGACACGATGACCTCCGTTTCGGCGCCGCCCGGATGCGGCACTCCACCCTATCCGCGGCGCGGAGCGGCCCCGTCGCCGCCGTCCCGCGGGCTCCGGCCGCCCCGCAGCGCACAGGCCGCCCCGCAGCGCGCCGGCCGCCGGAGCACCCCGACTCCCCCGGCCCGCGCCTCCCCGCCGGCACCCCCGGCACGCGGAACCACCTCCGGCACGCGGGAACCGCCCCGATCCAGCGAGCCGAACCACGAACCACGAGCCGAAGCTCCAGCAGCCCCACCTCCGGCACGTGAAAAGTCCCTCGGCACGCGAGAACTGCCGGATCCTGCGAGCCGGAGCACGAACCACGAGCCGAAGCTCCAGCAGCCACACCTTCGGCACGCGGAAAGTCCCTCGGCACGCTGAAACGCCCTGATTCCGCGAGCCGAAGCACGATCCACAAGCCGAAGCTCCAGCAGCCACACCTCCGGCACGCGAGAAGACCCCCGGCATGCGAGAACTGCCGGATTCTGCGAGCCGGACAACGAACCACGAGCCGAGAATGCAGCACCCCCACCTCCGGCACGCGAAAAGTCCCTCGGCACGCTGAAACGCCCTGATTCCGCGAGCCGAAGCACGAACCACGAGCCGAAGCTGCAGCAGCCGCACCTCCGGCACGCGAAAAGACGCTGGGCACGCTGTAATCACCGAATCCTGCGAGCCGGAGCGAGAATCGCGAGCCGAAGCTCCAGCGGCCACACCTCCGGCACGCGAAAAGACCCCCGGCACGCGAGAACTGCCGGATTCTGCGAGCCGAAGCACGAACCACGAGCCGAAGCTCCAGCAGCCACACCTCGAGCACGCGAAAAGACGCTGGGCACGCTGTAATCACCGAATTCTGCGAGCCGGAGCGAGAATCACGAGCCGAAGCTCCAGCACCCCCACCTCCGGCACGCGAAAAGACCCCCGGCACGCGAGAACAGCCGGATTCTGCGAGCCGGAGCGAGAATCACGAGCCGGAGAGCGAGCAGCAACACCTCCGGCACGTGAGAAGACGTCGGGCACGCGGGAACACTCGACTGCTGCGAGCCGAAGCAGGAACTACGAGCCGGAGATCCAGCAGCACTGCCTTCGGCACGCGAGAAGACCCTCGGCACGCTGGAACGCCCCGATTCTTCGAGCCGGAGCACGAATCACGAGCCGGAGATCCCGCAGCGACACGTCCGGCACGCGGGAACGGTCCCGGCACGTGAGATCACCCGGATTCAGCGAGCCGGAGCGCGGATCACGAGCCGGATGTCGGGGGACGAACCGGAGGGCGAGAGGCGAGACGCACGCTGAGGGAGGGACGCGGACGACACGAGGGACGCGGACGACACGAGGGGCCGGGAACGCGGAGTCGGTCCGGGAACGAGGAGAGGCCCCGGCGTGAGCCGGGGCCTCTCCAACGGGGTGCGGTCGACTAGCGGGCCGCGTAGTACTCGACGACGAGCTGGACTTCGCAGGTCACGGGGACCTCGGCGCGCTTCGGGCGACGCAGGAGCGTGGCCTGGAGCTTGTCGATCTCGACCTCGAGGTAGCCCGGGGTCTTGGGCAGGACGTCGACGTGACCGCCGGCGGCCGCGACCTGGAAGGGCTCGGTGCCCTCGGAGCGGGTCTTGACGTGGATGACCTGACCCGGCTTCACGCGGAAGGAGGGGCGGTCGACCGTCTGGCCGTCCACCATGATGTGGCGGTGGGTGACGAACTGGCGAGCCTGCGCGGTGGTGCGGGCGAAGCCCGAGCGCAGGACGAGGGCGTCGAGGCGCATCTCGAGGAGCTCGACCAGGTTCTCACCGGTCAGGCCCTGGGTGCGGCGCGCCTCCTGGAAGGCGATGCGGAGCTGCTTCTCGCGGATGCCGTACTGGGCGCGCAGACGCTGCTTCTCCCGCAGGCGGACCGCGTAGTCGGAGTCGGCCTTGCGCTTCGAGCGGCCGTGCTCACCGGGAGCGTAGGGACGCTTCTCGAGGTAGCGGGCGGCCTTCGGGGTCAGGGGGATGCCGAGGGCGCGCGAGAGGCGCGTCTTCGAACGGGTACGTGAGGTGGTCGACACTGTGGTCCTTCCAGGGTCTGAGAGGTTCGGTCGCAGTCCTCGTCCGCCGGCTCCGGGAGGAGGGCGGGCGCCGAGGTCGTGTCCCCCCGCGGGTGCGGGAGGCAGGGTGACCGCGGTGGCGGACTGCGCGATTCAGAGGGATGCGCTGCTCCGCTCGGCTACAGAGCGGCGGGCAACCTCGCAAGACTACCAGGCGGAGGGGGCCACGTCACGCACGGTCTCCCCCGGTCGGCCGCGCCGTCGTCAGCCGCGGCCGCGGATGATGCGGAGCAGCTTCGCCAGCCGCGCCGACACGTCGCGCTCGTTGCCGTGCTCGGTCGGGGCGTAGTAGCGCGCGCCGCGGAGCTCGTCCGGCAGGTACTGCTGCTCGAGGACGCCCAGCTCGGCGTCGTGCGGGTAGCGGTACCCCTTCCCGTGGCCGAGGCGCTTGGCGCCCGGGTAGTGCGCGTCGCGCAGGTGCGGCGGGACCCGGCCCGCCTTGCCGGCGCGGACGTCCGCGATCGCCTTGTCGATGGCCGAGTACGAGGCGTTCGACTTGGGCGCCGTGGCGAGGTGGACGACGGCCTGCGCGAGCGGGATGCGCCCCTCGGGCATGCCGATGAACTGGACGGCGTCCGCCGCGGCGATCGCGACGACGAGCGCCTGCGGATCGGCCATCCCGATGTCCTCGGACGCGGAGACGATGATCCGCCGGGCGATGAAGCGCGGGTCCTCCCCCGCCTCGATCATCCGCGCGAGGTAGTGCAGCGCGGCGTCGACGTCCGAGCCGCGGATCGACTTGATGAAGGCGCTGATGACGTCGTAGTGCTCGTCGCCGTTGCGGTCGTAGCGCAGCAGCGCGCGGTCGACGGCCCGGGCGACGACCTCGACGGTGATCAGCGGGAGCTCCGGCTCCTCGGCGACGACCGGCTCTGCGGGGCCGCCATCGTCCTCGTCGTCGTCCTCGTCGTCCTCGTCGTCGTCCGATGCCGCCGAGACCTCACCGGCCGTCGCGCGCGCGAGCCGGTCCGCCTCGCGCGCCTCCGACTTCGCGGAGGTGGCCGCGGCCTCGAGCGCCGTCAGCGCCCGGCGCGCGTCGCCCGAGGCGAGCCGGACGATGCTCGCCCGCGCCTCGTCGTCGAGCCGCACCGAGTCGCGGAGCCCGCGCTCGTCGTGCAGGGCGCGGTCGACGAGGAGGCCGAGGTCGTCGTCGTCGAGGGTGTTGAGCGTGAGCAGCAGGGAGCGCGAGAGCAGCGGGGCGATCACGGAGAAGGACGGGTTCTCGGTCGTCGCCGCGATGAGGATGACCCAGCCGTTCTCGACGCCGGGCAGCAGCGCGTCCTGCTGCGCCTTCGTGAAGCGGTGGATCTCGTCCAGGAAGAGCACGGTCGAGGTGCCGTAGAGGTCGCGGGTGGACAGCGCCTCCTCCATCACCTGGCGGACGTCCTTCACTCCGGCGGTCACGGCAGAGAGCTCGACGAAGCGGCGGCCGCTGGAGTGCGCGACGGCCTGGGCGAGCGTCGTCTTGCCGGTGCCGGGGGGACCCCAGAGGATCACCGACACCGCGCCGCGCTCGCCGGTCGTGTCGGCCGCGAGGGCGACCAGCGGCGAGCCGGGGGTGAGAAGGTGCCGCTGCCCGGCGACCTCCTCGAGGCTGCGGGGACGCATGCGCACGGCGAGCGGGGTCGCCCCGGAGCGGAGTCCGGCCTGCTGCATGGTCATCGCTCCAGCGTAACGACGCCCTCCGACAGGGGCCTTCCCGGCCGCAGCCGCAGTCCGCTCCGCAGCGCCCTCCGCGGCGCCCTCCGCCGCCCCCTCCGCCGCTCGGTGTCCACGGCGCCGACCGCGCGCCCTGCGCCGCCGCGTCCCGCGGGCGCGCGGCGATTCTCGTAGGCTCGACGCGCTCCGCGCTCGCGCGGGGCCGCGCCGGACGCAGGCGCGACGCAGGACGGCGGAGGAACACGTGGCCCAGGGCAGGACGAACGATCGCGAGGCGCGCACCCGACTCAGGGCCTACCAGGCGCGGCAGACCCTGCACCGGACGCGCGCGAAGCGCCGGGCGCGCGACAACGTCGTCGCGGCCGTCGCGGGCGTCGTCGTGATCGCCCTCGCCGTGATCGCGCAGCTCCTCTACTTCTCCGGCGGCCCCGGCACGCCCGTCGCCGAGCCGACGTCGTCCGCGAGCGCCACGCCCACGCCCACCCCCGAGGCGACCGGTCAGAACACCGGCGACGTCCCCTCCGCCGACCTCGCCGAGGGCCGCGACTGGACCGGCACGATGTCGATCAACAGCGACGAGCTCGGCATCACGCTGGCCGGGGCCGCCGCCCCGCAGGCCGTCTCGTCCTTCGTCTCGCTCGCGCAGTCCGGCTTCTACGACGGCGTCTCCTGCCACCGCCTGACCACCGAGGGCCTCTACGTCCTCCAGTGCGGCGACCCGAACGGCGACGGCACCGGCGGCCCCGGCTACAGCTACGGTCCGGTCGAGAACGCGCCCGCCGACGGCGTCTACCCCGCCGGCACCGTCGCCATGGCCCGCCAGGGCGGCAACGGCTACAGCCAGGGCAGCCAGTTCTTCATCGTCTACCAGGACACGCAGCTCCCCGAGGACGCCGCCGGCGGGTACACCGTCGTCGGGCAGGTCACCTCCGGACTCGACGCGCTCGTCAGCGACGTGGTCGCGAAGGGCACGGCCGACGGCTCCGGCGACGGCGCCCCCGCCGAGCCCGTGGCGATCGGCGGCGTCTCGCTCCAGTAGCCGCCGCGCGAGCCTCGTCGGCGACCCGCGGGACCGCGGACGGACGGGGGACGGGGGTGTGCAATAGGCTTGTCGTCACTGCCCGTTCGCGGCTGAGCGCGGTCGTCGGCCTCCGGCTGTCGAGCACCGAGGCCGAGGGGCGGGACGACAGCGAAAGGCGGCACCCGATGCTGACTCCAGATGGCGACATCGACACCGTGTCCACCCCCGACACCGTGTCCCCCGACGACAGCCCGTCCTCCGCGACGACGGCCGTCCCCGAGAGCAGCGGCGCCCCCGAGGGCGCCGAGGCCCCGGCCGAGACGGACGCTCCCGAGCGCGGAGGGGACTCCCCCGAGGCGGCGGACTCCGAGGACGCAGTGAGCTCCGAGGACACGGTGAGCTCCGAGGACACGGCGGCTCCCGAGGACGCGGCGGCTCCCGACGAGGAGGCACCGGCTCCCGACGAGGCACCGGCTCCCGACGAGGCTCCGTCCTCCGAGGACGCACCGGCTCCGGCCGCGGCGACCCCCGCGGCTCTCGCGACCCCCGGTCCGCGCGCGGGCGCCCAGCAGCCGTGGGGCCGCGTCGCCGACGACGGCACCGTCTTCGTCCGCGTGGGCGACGAGGAGCGCGAGGTCGGCCAGTACCCCGACGCGTCTCCCGAGGAGGCTCTCGCCTACTACGAGCGCAAGTACACCGAGCTCGCCGGCCAGGTGTCGCTGCTCGAGCAGCGCGCCAAGCGCGGCGCTCCGGCGACGGACGTCTCGCGCGGCGTGCAGACCCTCACCGCGGCGATCTCCCAGGCCCACGCGGTCGGCGACCTCGCCGCCCTGCAGGCCCGTGTCAGCGCGCTGAGCGGCTCGGTCGAGGACCTCTCCGAGCAGCAGGCCGCCGAGACGAAGGCCGCCCTGGCCGACGCGATCGCGCACCGCGAGGCGATCGTCGCCGAGGCCGAGGCCCTGGCCGCGGTCGATCCGGCGAAGACGCAGTGGAAGCAGGCCAGCGCCGCGATCGACGACCTCTTCGCCCGCTGGCAGAGCCACCAGCAGCAGGGTCCGCGCCTGCCCAAGAACGACGCCAACGAGCTGTGGCGCCGCTTCCGCGGGGCGCGCACCACGATCGAGCAGAACCGCAAGGCGTTCTTCGCCGATCTCGACTCGGCGCACCGCGAGGCGAAGTCGGCCAAGCAGGCGCTGATCGACCAGGCCGAGGCCCTCGTCTCGCGCGGCGCCGAGGCGATCCCGGAGTACCGGGCGCTCCTCGAGCGCTGGCGGGTCGCCGGTCGGGCCGGCAAGCGGTTCGACGACGCCCTGTGGGCGCGCTTCAAGGCCGCCGGCGACGCCATCTACGGCGCCAAGGCCGAGGTGGTCGCGCAGGAGAGCGTCGAGTACACCGAGAACCTCGACCTCAAGCTCGCCCTGCTCGAGGAGGCGGAGCCACTCCTGCAGGAGCAGGACCGCGAGAAGGCGAAGCGGGTGCTGCTCTCCGTCCAGGAGCGCTGGGACGCGATCGGCCGCGTGCCGCGCGAGCAGGTGCGGACGATCGAGGACCGCCTGCGCAAGGTCGAGGCGCACGTGCGCAAGCTCGACGAGGAGCACTGGAACCGCAGCAACCCCGAGCGCAAGGCACGCTCGGAGGGTCTCGCGTCGCAGCTGACCGCCGCCATCCAGAAGCTCCAGGACGAGCTCGACGAGGCGAAGGCGCGCGGCGACCGCGCCGCCATCGCCCAGGCTCAGGAGGCGCTCGACGCCCGCAAGGTGTGGCTGGACGCCCTGGGCTGATCCGGCGGAGCGGATCCCTCCACAGATCCGCTCGGTGCTCCCCGGAGGGGAGGTGCGTCGTCCACCATGGGCGGATGACGCGCCTCCCCTCCGTTCTGCTCCCGGGACACCTGCCGCTCGCCGAGCTGTGCGCCGCGCGGCTCGACGGCGAGGTGGTCGCGCTCGACGAGGGCTTCCTCCTCGCCGACCTGCCGCTCGGCCCGCCGGAGCGGGGCGCGGCGCTGCTCGCAGTCCTGCCGACGGGGACGGTCGCCGACCGCACGTCCGCCGCCTGGGTTCACGGCGCCGTGACGGACGCTCCGCGGGTGCACAGCGCCTCGATCGACCGGCGGAACCGCCTGCACCCGCCGATGCTGGCGCGGGTGCGCTTCCACGAGGTGCGCCTCACCGACGAGGACGTCGTCGTGCTCGGCGGCTGCCCGGTGACCACGCCGGAGCGGACGCTGATCGACCTCGCGCGCACCCGGGACGCCTCCGGAGACGGGCTCCTGCGGGCACTGGCCGCCGTGACCGCCACTCCGCTCGCCCGCGTGCTCGAGCGCCTGGAGGACGGCGCGCCGGTCGCGGGCCGACGGATCGCCCTCGAGCGGCTGCGGAGCGCTCTGAGCTGAGGCCGGCACCGGCACCGGCGCCGGGACTGCACCCGGCGCCGGCGGTCGGGCGGCGGTCAGCCCGCGTTGACCCGGTAGACGTCGTAGACGGCGTCGATCCGCCGCACCGCGTTGAGCACGCGGTCGAGGTGGGTCGTGTCGCCCATCTCGAAGACGAACCGGCTGATCGCCAGGCGGTCGCTGGAGGTGGAGACCGTCGCCGAGAGGATGTTCACGTGGTGCTCCGAGAGCACCCGCGTGACGTCGCTCAGCAGGCCGGACCGGTCCAGCGCCTCGACCTGGATCTGCACCAGGAAGATGCTCTTGGACGAGGGCGCCCACTCGACGTCGACGATCCGCTCGGGCTCCTTGAGCAGCTCCTGCACGTTGTGGCAGTTCGCCTGGTGCACCGAGACGCCGGCGCCGCGCGTGACGAAGCCGACGATCTGATCGCCCGGCACCGGGGTGCAGCACTTCGCGAGCTTCACCAGGATGTCCGGCGCGCCCTTGACCAGGACACCCGACTCGCTGCTGCGGCTGCGCGGGCGCGGGGACCGCGGGAGGGTGACCTCGTGCTCGTCCGACTCCGGGTCGCCCTGGATCGTCGCGACGACCTTCTCGAGCACCGACTGGGTCGAGACGTGGCCCTCGCCGACGGCGGCGTAGAGCGCCTCGACGTCGTTGTAGCGCAGCTGGCTGGCCACCTCGGTGAAGGTGTCCTGGCTCATCAGCTTCTGCAGCGGCAGGTTCTGCTTGCGCATCGCCCGCGCGATGGAGTCCTTGCCCTGCTCGATCGCCTCGTCGCGGCGCTCCTTGGTGAACCACTGGCGGATCTTGTTCCGCGCCCGCGGGCTCTGGACGAAGTTCAGCCAGTCCTGGCTCGGGCCGGAGTCGGGGTTCTTCGAGGTGAAGACCTCGACGACGTCGCCGGTGGTCAGCGAGGACTCCAGCGGCACCAGGCGTCCGTTGACCTTCGCGCCCATGGTGCGGTGGCCGACCTCGGTGTGCACGGCGTAGGCGAAGTCGACCGGGGTCGCGCCGGTGGGCAGGCCGATCACGCGGCCCTTGGGCGTGAAGACGTAGACCTCCTTCGCGCCGATCTCGAAGCGGAGCGAGTCGAGGAACTCGTTCGGGTCCGTCGTCTCGGACTGCCAGTCGGAGAGGTGCGCGAGCCAGGCGAGGTCGGTGTCGTTCGAGCCGGAGGCGACCTTGCCCGTCGCCATCTGCTCCTTGTACTTCCAGTGCGCCGCGATGCCGAACTCGGCGTGCTGGTGCATCTCGTTGGTGCGGATCTGGATCTCGACCGCACGGCCCTTGGGGCCGATCACCGTCGTGTGCAGCGACTGGTACAGGTTGAACTTCGGCGTCGCGATGTAGTCCTTGAAGCGCCCGGGCATCGGGCTCCAGCGCGCGTGGATCGAGCCGAGCACGGCGTAGCAGTCGCGCACCGAGTTGACGAGCACGCGGATGCCGACGAGGTCGTAGATCTCGTCGAAGTCGCGGCCTCGGACGACCATCTTCTGATAGATCGAGTAGTACTGCTTGGGCCGGCCGACGACGCGACCGCGGATCTTGCCCGCACGCAGGTCCTCGCCGATCAGGTCGATGATGCTCTGGACGAACTCCTCGCGCTGCGGGGTCCGCACCTTCACGAGGCTCTCGATCTCGTTGTAGATCTTGGGGTAGAGCACCGCGAAGGACAGGTCCTCGAGCTCCCACTTGATCGCCTGGATGCCGAGGCGGTTGGCGAGCGGCGCGTAGATCTCGAGGGTCTCGGTCGCCTTGCGCGCCGCCGACTCGGCGGGGACGAAGCCCCAGGTGCGCGCGTTGTGCAGGCGGTCGGCGAGCTTGATGATGAGCACCCGGATGTCCTTCGACATCGCCACGATCATCTTGCGGACCGTCTCGGCCTGAGCGCTGTCGCCGTACTTCACCTTGTCGAGCTTGGTGACGCCGTCGACCAGCATCGCGACCTCGTCGCCGAAGTCGGCGCGGAGCTCGTCGAGCTTGTAGTCGGTGTCCTCGACGGTGTCGTGCAGCAGCGCGGCCGCGATCGTCTTCGATCCGATGCCGAGGTCGGCCAGGATCTGCGCGACGGCGAGCGGGTGCGTGATGTACGGCTCGCCGCTGCGGCGCTTCTGGTTCGCGTGCGCGCGCTCGGCGACCGAGTACGCCCGCTCGATCAGCGCGATGTCGCTCTTGGGGTGGTGCGTGCGCACCGTGCGGACGAGCGTATCGACGGCGCCCGAGGGCTGCGCGCGCGAGAAGATCCGCGGGACCAGTCTGCGCAGGGCAGCGGTCGAGGACGTGGTCGTGGTGTCGCTCACGCGGGGATCTCCATCGCCTTATTATCGCCCGTCCCGGGCGTGCCGGTGACCGGTCCGCCGGGAGCGGACAGGGCCGCGCTCAGTCGATCCGACCGGGGCGCCCCTCGCCGTCCACGACCTCGCCGCCGGCGGCCGCCCAGGCGGTCATCCCGGCCTCGATGTTCGCCGTCTCGTAGCCGGCGCCGTCGAGCGCCTGGACGACCATCGCCGAGCGGACGCCGGAGTGGCAGACCACGAGGATCGCGGCGTCGCGGGGCAGCTCGTCCTGCCGCTCGCCGATGCTGCCCATCGGGATGTGGTGCGCCGCCGGGGCGTGCCCGAGGGCCCACTCGTGCGGCTCGCGGACGTCGAGGAGCCAGACCTCGTCGCGGGCGACGAGACCGACGGCGTCGGCGGCGGTGACCTGCGCGTACTCGGCCACGATCAGCCCTGCACGACCGGGGTCGTCGCGCGGGTGCGGGTCGACTCGACGCGCTTGTCGTGCTTGGCGATCTCGGGCTCGCGGCTGCGCAGCTGGGCGTAGAGCGGGGCCGCGACGAAGATCGTCGAGTAGGTGCCGACGATGATGCCGATCAGCAGCGCGAGCGAGATGTCGCGCAGCGTGCCGGCGCCGAGGACGAAGGCGCCGATCACGAGGATCGCGGCCACCGGAAGGGCGGCGACGATCGAGGTGTTGATCGAGCGGACCAGGGTCTGGTTCTCGGCGAGGTTCACCGTCTCGGAGAAGGTGCGGGTGCTGCTCTTCAGCGACTCCCCCGTGTTCTCCCGGATCTTGTCGAAGACCACGACGGTGTCGTAGAGCGAGTAGCCGAGGATCGTCAGGAGGCCGATGACCGCCGCGGGCGACACCTCGGTCCCGGTGACGCCGTAGACGCCGGCCACGATCACGAGGTCGTGCAGCAGGGCGACGATGGCGGCGAGCGACATCTTCCAGGTGCGGAAGTACGCCCACATCGCCAGGGCGGCCAGGATCACGAAGATGATCAGACCGCGCAGGGCCTGCTGGGTGACGTCAGATCCCCAGGCCGCGCCGATGAAGGACGAGGCGACCTGCTCGGTCGGGACCGAGTAGGCCTCCGACAGCGCGTTGCGGACCTGGGTCGACTCGTCGGTCGACAGCTGGCTGGTCTGCACGCGGATCGAGTCGTCGCCGACGATCGAGACGCGCGGGACCGCGTCGGGCGAGACCGAGGTGACGGCGTCCGTCGCCGCCGACTGGTCGAGCGTCGCCGGGTCGGTGACCGTGAACTCCGAGCCGCCGGTGAACTCGATGCTGAAGTTGAACCCGCCGCGGACGGCCGTGCCGAGCACGGTCAGCAGGATGATCGCGATCGAGATCAGGTACCAGGTGCGGCGGCGGCCGACGAAGTCGACCGAGCGCTTGCCGGTGTAGAGGTCGTTTCCGAACTGCGAGAAGCTGGCCATCACGCGTCCTTCCCGTTCGAGTCGTTCGAGGAGCTGCGCGCGGCGGCCGCCTCGGCGGCCTTGCGCTCGGCGATGGTCTGACGGCGGGCCGCCTCACGCGAGGCCGAGGACGCCTTGCCCGAGGCGCCCTTGCCCGCGAGGACCGCGTCCTGCGGGCGGAACGCGGCGCGGCCGCGGTAGACCGCGCCGAGGGCCCGCGGATCCAGCCCGGAGGCCTTGTGCCCCTCGGAGAAGAACTTCGTCGTCGCCAGCAGCTGGAGCATCGGGTGCGTGAAGAGGATCACGACCACGAGGTCGATCAGCGTCGTGATGCCGAGGGTGAGCGCGAAGCCGCGGACACTGCCGACCGCGAGGGCGAAGAGCACGACCGCCGCGAGAAGGTTCACCATGTCGGACGCGAAGATCGTGCGGAGCGCGCGCCGCCAGCCGGCCTCGACCGAGGACTCCAGCCCGCGGCCGTCGCGCAGCTCGTCGCGGATGCGCTCGAAGTAGACGATGAAGGAGTCCGCCGTGATGCCGATGGCGACGATCAGACCCGCGACCCCCGCGAGCGAGAGGCGAAGACCCTCCCGCCAGGACAGCAGCGTGACCACGAGGTAGGTGACGATCGCCGCGACCATCAGCGAGGCGATGGTCACCGCGCCGAGCACGCGGTACTGCGCGATCGAGTAGACGACGACGAGGATGAGGCCGATCAGACCGGCGAGCAGGCCGCTGGCGAGCTGGGTCGAGCCGAGCGTCGCCGAGATGCTGTCGGAGCTCTGCACCTGGAAGCCGATCGGCAGCGCGCCGTACTTCAGCTGGTCGGCGAGGGTCTTCGACGACTCCTGGGTGAAGGAGCCGGAGATCTGCGCGTTGCCGTCGGTGATCGCCGCGTTGGTGGAGGGCGCCGAGATGACGCGGCCGTCGAGGACGATCGCGAACTGGTTCTGCGCGCCCTGCAGGCCGACGAGGCGCGAGGTGACGTCGCCGAAGGCCTGGGTGCCCTGGTCGTCGAAGGAGAGGTTGACGGCCCAGGTGCCGGTGCTGGCACCGGAGGACGTGGTCATCAGGCCGTTCGAGGCGTCGGAGATGTCCTCGCCGGTGATCTCGACCGGGCCGAGGATGTACTTGGCGGTGTCGTTGTCGTCGCAGGTGATCAGGGGCTGATCGGCCGGCGCGAGGTTCGGGTCCTGGTCGTTCAGGAACGCGCAGTCGAAGGCGGTGTACTGCGCCTCGAGCGCCGGCGTGATGTAGGCGAGGTCGCTCGCACTGGTGGGCTCCGCCGTCGGCTCGGTGGCGAGCGAGGGGTCGACCGGCGTCGGCGTGGGCGAGGCGGTGGAGTCGCCGCCGACCGAGCTGTTCGTCGCCTGGCTGGCCACGAGCACGGGGCGGAAGTCGAGCTTCGCCGACGCCTCGATGCGCTGCAGGGTCGCGTCGTCCGGCGTGCCGGGGATCGAGACGACGATGTTGCTCGAGCCCTGGGTCGTGATCTCCGACTCGGAGACGCCCGCGGCGTCGATCCGCTGGCGGATGATCGAGACGGCCTGGGTGAGCTGCTCGGAGGAGACGCTCTCGCCGTCCGAGAGCTGCGGCTGCAGCACGATCTGGGTGCCGCCCTCGAGGTCGAGCGCGAGCTTCGGCGTCCAGGAGCCGCCGCCGAAGGCGACGGCCGCGGCGTTGAGGCCGACGAGCGCGAGGATCAGGACGCCGAGCCAGCTCAGGGAGCGCCTGGCCTTCCGGACGGGGGTTGATGCGGCCACCCAGGGCTCACCTTCTTCTTCGGTCGGCGCCGGCTCTCCGGCCGACGCTGGCTCTGCGGTCGACGTCGACCCCGGGCGCCGCGCGGACCTCGCGGTCCGTGCCCACCCCTCGGCCGACGGTCTTCGGACCGGGGCGCACCCCGGACGTGGAAGAGCGGGCGGGGTGCCGTGGCACCCTGCCCGCCCTGGAGACTACTGCGCGTCGGGCCTGCGGTCGCGCTCCGCCGGGTCGACCAGCGGGTCGGAGGAGTGCGCGACGTCGCGCTCGCCGAACGCGGGCGACTCGGCGGCCGGCGCGATCGCGGCCTCGTCCTCGTCGGCGACGACGGCGTTCTCCGCCGGGTCGACCAGGCGGGCGACGGCCTGACGGTGGATGGTCAGCAGGGTGCCGGGGGTCGACTCGATGACGATCTTGTTCTCGTCCTCGTCGACCGACACGACCGTGCCGAAGAGGCCGGAGCCGGTCATCAGCTCGACGCCGGGGACGAGCCCGGTCTTCATCTTCTCCGCCTCGCGCTGCCGCTTCTTGTTGTTGCGGAACATGAAGATGATCATCACGGCGAGAAGCAGGACGAGCAGGATGATCGTCGGATCCATGGGTGAGCCTTCCGGAGTTGAGGGCGGTCCTCCGCGAGTCCGAGAGCCGATGGGCTCAGGGGGCGGTACGGCGGACCGAGCGGCCCGTCGGGCCTTGAAGATTATAGGTCATCTCCGAACAGGGGCCGCTGGGAGCCGGCGGCCGCTCCCCCGCGCGGATCCACGCCGAAGTGCCGGTACGCCGCGGGTGTGGCGACGCGGCCGCGCGGCGTCCTGGTGAGCAGGCCGATCCGCACGAGGAACGGCTCGACGACGGCCTCGACCGTCTCGGCCTCCTCGCCGACGGAGACCGCCAGCGTGTTGAGACCGACCGGCCCGCCGTCGAAGCGGGTGAGCACGATGTCCATCACGGCGCGGTCGAGTCGGTCGAGGCCGAGCTCGTCCACGTCGTAGAGGTCGAGCGCCGCGCGCACGGCGGTGACGTCGGCGCGACCGCCGTGCACGAGCGCGAAGTCGCGGACGCGGCGCAGCAGCCGGTTCGCGATGCGCGGGGTGCCCCGGCAGCGGCCGGCGATCTCGGCGACCGCCTCGCCGTCGATGTCGAGGTCGAGCAGTCGCGCCGCCCGGCTGAGCACCTGGCGCAGCTCGTCCTCGGCGTAGAACTCGAGGTGGGCCGTGAAGCCGAAGCGGTCGCGCAGCGGATTGGGCAGGAGACCCGATCGCGTCGTCGCGCCGACGAGGGTGAACGGCGCGAGATCCAGGGGGACAGATGTCGCTCCGGCGCCCTTGCCCACCATGATGTCGATCCGGAAGTCCTCCATCGCGAGGTAGAGCATCTCCTCCGCGGAGCGCGCCATGCGGTGGATCTCGTCGATGAAGAGGATCTCGCCGGGCAGGAGCGAGGAGAGGACGGCGGCGAGATCGCCGGCGTGCTGGATGGCGGGGCCGCTCGACATCCGCAGCGGCGAGGAGCTCTCCTCCGCGACGATCATCGCCAGCGTGGTCTTGCCGAGCCCGGGCGGGCCGGCCAGCAGGATGTGGTCGGGGGTGCGGCCCTGCATCGCCGCCGCCTTGAGCAGCAGCTCGAGCTGGCCGCGGACCTTGCGCTGGCCGACGAACTCGCCGAGGTTCTTCGGGCGGAGCGCGCCCTCGAAGGCGATCTCGGCCTCGGAGGCGACCTCGGGACCCATCAGGTCGTCGCCGCTCACGAGCGCGCCGCCGGACCGAGCCGGGCCAGGGCGAGGCGGAGCAGCGACTGCACGCTCGCGGCGTCCGACACCTGGGCGTCGAGCAGGATCTCGTCGACCACCTCGGCGGCCACGCGCTCGGGCCAGCCGAGACCGACGAGCGCCGAGAGCACGCTCTGCGCGGCCGTCGCGGCGGGGCCGGAGCCCCGGGCGGCGCGCGGGCGGACCGCGAGCTTGCCCGCGAGCGACAGGATGATGAGCTTCGCCGTCTTGGGGCCGATGCCGGAGACCTTGCGGAAGACGGCGTCGTCCTCGTCGGCGACGGCCTGCGCGATGCGGTCGGGCTCGACGGAGCCGAGCACGCCCAGCGCGGACTTGGGGCCGACGCCGGTGACGGCGATCAGCAGCTCGAAGATCTCGAGCTGCTCCTCGTCCGGGAAGCCGTAGAGCGTCAGCGAGTCCTCGCGGACGATCAGCGTCGTCGTCAGCACGGTCTCGTCGCCGACGCGCAGCTCGAGCGCGTGCTGCGGGGTGACGTTGACCGCGTAGCCGACGCCGTGGACGTCGACGACCGCGAGGCTCCCGCGGGCGGAGAGGACGGTGCCGCGGAGGGAGGAGATCACCGCGTCAGTCTAGAGGCTCGAACAGGCGTTCGAGTGGAGGCCTCGGCGGCGCGCCAGGCGCGCTGGGCCGGGGTCTCCCCCTCGGCCTCCGCGGTGGCCGCGCGGACCGCGCCGCGCCAGGCGTGGCAGACGGCGAGGGCCAGCGCGTCGGCCGCGTCGGCGGGCGTCGGCGGGGCGTCGAGGCGGAGGATGCGCTGGATCATCGTGGTGACCTGGCGCTTGTCGGCCGCGCCGTAGCCGGTCACCGCCGCCTTCACCTCGCTCGGCGTGTGCATGCCGACCACGAGGTCGCGGCGGGCGGCCGCGACGAGCGCGACGCCGCTGATCTGGGCGATGCCCATCACGGTGCTGACGTTGTTCTGCGCGAAGACGCGCTCGATCGCGACGGCGTCGGGCCGGTGCTCGTCGAGCAGGGCCTCGATCCCGTCGCCGAGCGCGAGCAGCCGGCGCTCGAGGGGCGCCGCGGGCGGCGTGCGCAGGACGCTGACGTGCACGAGCGTCGCCCGACGGTCGCGTCCGACGTCGACGATG
The DNA here is from genome assembly GCF_013205055.1 of Rathayibacter sp. VKM Ac-2856. Taxonomy (GTDB): domain Bacteria; phylum Actinomycetota; class Actinomycetes; order Actinomycetales; family Microbacteriaceae; genus Rathayibacter. Next base: position 190,976 of record NZ_JABMLF010000006.1, on the reverse strand, counting down.
CCGACGCCGCAGCGGGTGAGCCCCGGGTCGATCCCGAGGACGCGCATCAGCGCGCCCGCCCGGGACGAGCCGGGGTCACCGGGCTACTCCTCGTCGTTCTCGAGCTCGGCGCGGACCTCGGGCGTGATGTCGAGGTTCGTGTAGACGTTCTGCACGTCGTCCGAGTCCTCGAGGGCGTCGATGAGGCGGAAGACCTTGCGCGCCGTCTCGGCGTCGGCCTCGACCTGCAGCGAGGCGACGAACTCGACGTCGGCGGCGTCGTAGTCGATGCCGGCGTCCTGGAGGGCGGAGCGGGCCGGGACGAGCTCGCTGGCCTCGGTGCGCACCTCGAAGGTCTCGCCGTGGTCGATGACGTCGTCGACGCCGAAGTCGAGGACCGCGCCGAGCACGTCGTCCTCGGTGACGCCGTCGCCGTGCGGGACCGTGATGACGCCCTTGCGCGCGAAGTTGTAGGCGACGCTGCCCGGGTCGGCCATGGTGCCGCCGTTGCGGGTCATCGCGGTGCGGACGTCGGCCGCCGCGCGGTTCTTGTTGTCGGTGAGGCACTCGACGAGCAGCGCGATGCCGTTCGGGCCGTAGGCCTCGTACATGATCGTCGTGTAGTCGATGACCTCGCCGGTGAGGCCCGCGCCGCGCTTGATCGCGCGGTCGATGTTGTCGTTCGGCACCGAGGTCTTCTTCGCCTTCTGCACGGCGTCGACGAGCGTCGGGTTGCCGGAGAGGTCGGCGCCGCCGATCTTGGCGGCCACCTCGATGTTCTTGATCAGCTTGGCGAAGGACTTCGCGCGACGCGAGTCCTTGATCGCCTTCTGGTGCTTGGTCGTGGCCCACTTGGAATGCCCGGACACGGTGCTCCCTCGGAAATCTCGTTCGTGCGACTCCCGCGGGCGCCGCTGATGGCTGGTCCAGTGTAATCGAGCGCCGGTCGGGGCGTCCGGAGCCGCGCCCGGGCGCCTGCTCGCGGCGGCTCCCGGCGCGTACGGGCGTCGCTGCTCCGCGCGCTCGGCACGTGGATCCGGGTCGGGCACGCCGGAACGGGCCGGAACCACGAGCCGGAGCGCGAATCACGAGCCGAACGTCCACCCCGGGAGGCTCCGGCACGCGAGAACACCTCCGGCACGCTCGAACGGGCCGAATCCACGAGCCGAAGCACGAATCACGAGCCGGAGGTCCGCCCCGCGGGACTCCAGCACTGAGGAAGGTCTCCGGCACGCCGGACGGCGAAGGGGACGAGCGTGCGGGGGCCGGAGATCTACTTGAGGAGGCGGGAGAGGACGCGGTCGGCGAGGGGCTTGCCGCCGGTCTGGCAGGTGGGACAGTACTGCAGCGTGGAGTCGGAGTAGGTCACCTGGCGGACGGTGTCGCCGCAGACGGGGCAGGCCTCGCCGGTGCGGCCGTGCACGCGCATCCCGAGCTTCTTCTCGCGCTTGAGGTCGGCGGCGTGCAGGCCCTCGGCCCGGCCGAGCGCCTCCTCGAGGGTGTAGCGGAGCGCGGTGTAGAGGCGGTCGAGCTCGTCGGGGGTCAGCGAGGCCGGCTTGAACGGCGACATCCGCGCGACGTGCAGGATCTCGTCGGAGTAGGCGTTGCCGATCCCGGCGATCCGGGACTGGTCGCGCAGCACGCCCTTGATCTGGGAGCGGCCGGCGGTGGCGAGGATCGCGCCGAGGATCTCGCGGGTGAACTCCGGGTCCAGCGGGTCCGGTCCGAGCCTCGCGACGCCGGGGACGTCCCGCGGATCCGGCACGATCGAGATCGCGAGGCTCTTCTTCGTCCCGGCCTCGGTGATGTCGAAGCCGGAGCCGTCGTCGAGGACGAGGCGCGCGGCGAGCGGGCCGCGGCCCGGCTTCACCGGCGCGGTCGGGCGCTCCGGGCGCCAGCGCACCCAGCCCGCCCGGGCCAGGTGCAGCAGGACGTGCGCGTCCCCGATCGCGAGGTCGAGGAACTTGCCGTGCCGGCTCACCCCGTGCACCGTCTCCCCCGCCAGCGACGACGGCGGGATGGTGACCGTCTTCAGGGCGGACACGGCGAAGACGTCCAGGCGCTCGAGCACCCGACCGCCGAGGCGCTCGTCGAGGTCGCGCGCGAGCGCCTGCACTTCGGGGAGTTCGGGCATGCCCCTACTGTGCCGCGCCGAAGCGGGTCGCGGCGACCTTCCGCAGGAACAGCTCGTGGAAGCGGTAGTCCCCGGTGATCTCCGGGTGGAACGCGGTGCCGAGCAGGGCGCCCTGCTCCACCGCCACGACGCGGCCGTCGGCCAGCGTGGCGAGGGCCTGTGCCCGCTCCCCCAGCTCCTCCACCACGGGAGCGCGGATGAAGACCGCGTGCATCGGCGGGTCGCCGATCTCGGCGATGTGCAGGTCGGTCTCGAAGGAGTCGAGCTGGTTGCCGAAGGCGTTCCTGCGGACGGTGACGTCGAGGCCGCCGAAGCTGTGCTGGCCGTCGATGCGGTCGAGGACGCGGTCCGCCAGCATGATCAGGCCCGCGCAGGTGCCGTAGACCGGCAGACCCGCGGCGATCGCGTCCTTGACCGGCTCCGCGAGGTCGAACAGGCGCGACAGCTTGTCCATCACGGTGGACTCGCCGCCGGGGATGACCAGGCCGGCGACGGAGGCGAGCTCGGACGGGCGGCGCACCAGCACCACCTCGGCCCCGAGCTCGCGCAGGACGTGCGCGTGCTCGCGGAAGTCGCCCTGCAGGGCGAGGACGCCGACGCGGAGCCCCTCCAGGGACTCCCGCGTCTCGCCCTCGCCCGCGATCCGGGCCTCGCCCGCCACGGGCGGGTGCTCGCTACCAGCCACGCTCGGAGAGTCGGTGCGGCGCGGGCACGTCGGCGACGTTGATGCCGACCATCGCCTCGCCGAGACCGCGGGACGCCTCGGCGACGACCTTCGCGTCGTCGAAGAACGTCGTGGCGCGGACGATCGCGGCGGCGCGCTTCGCGGGCTCGCCCGACTTGAAGACGCCGGAGCCGACGAAGACGCCGTCGGCGCCGAGCTGCATCATCAGCGCGGCGTCGGCCGGGGTCGCGACACCGCCGGCGGTGAAGAGCACGACGGGGAGCTTGCCGGTCTGCGCGATCTCGGCGACCAGCTCGTAGGGCGCCTGCAGCTCCTTGGCGGCGACGTAGAGCTCGTCCTTCGTGAGGGACTTCAGGCGGTTCACCTCGGCGGAGATGGTGCGGATGTGCTTGGTCGCCTCGGAGACGTCGCCGGTGCCGGCCTCGCCCTTGGAGCGGATCATCGCCGCACCCTCGGTGATGCGGCGCAGGGCCTCGCCGAGGTTGGTGGCGCCGCAGACGAAGGGGACGGTGAAGTTCCACTTGTCGATGTGGTTCACGTAGTCGGCGGGCGAGAGGACCTCGGACTCGTCGATGTAGTCGACGCCGAGCTCCTGCAGGATCTGCGCCTCGACGAAGTGGCCGATGCGCGCCTTCGCCATGACGGGGATGGAGACGGCGGAGACGATCCCGTCGATCAGGTCCGGGTCGCTCATCCGCGCCACGCCGCCCTGGGAGCGGATGTCGGCGGGGACGCGCTCGAGGGCCATCACGGCGACGGCTCCGGCGTCCTCGGCGATGCGCGCCTGGTCGGCGTCGACGACGTCCATGATCACGCCGCCCTTGAGCATCTCGGCGAGCCCGCGCTTGACGCGGCTCGAGCCGAACTGCTCCGAGGCGGAGGAGGACGTGGGGGTGGTGTCGGTCATGTTCGCGAGTCCTGTTCTGTGCGGCGTCTTCCGCCGACGGCAGCGTCCAGTCTACGAGACGGAGCCGGGTGGGATCGGCTCTGGACAATGGGGGGCGGGTGGGTCTCGATACGCCGCTGCGCGGCTACTCGACCAGCATGGAGGGCCGCTGCGCGGCTGCTCGACCAGCATGGAAGGCCGCTGCGCGGCTGCTCGACCGGCATGGAGGGCGCTGCGCGGGTGACGGTCGGCATGGGTGGGTCTCGATACGCCGCTGCGCGGCTACTCGACCAGCATGCGGCGCGGGCGCCGGCCTGCCCGGCCAGGGTGCGTCCGCACGCGGACGGCGCGGGCTAGGGGCGGGGCCAGGCGGCGGCCAGGCCGGCGCGGACGTCGCCGAGGAGCTGCGGGAGGGCCTTGGTGCGGGCGATGATCGGGAAGAAGTTCGCGTCGGTCGCCCAGCGGGGGACGACGTGCTGGTGCAGGTGCGCGGCGATGCCGGCTCCGGCGACGGCGCCCTGGTTCATGCCGAGGTTGAAGCCGTCGTTGTTCGAGACCTCGCGGATCACTTGCATGGCGGTCTGGGTCAGCGCGCCGATCTCGGCCACTTCCTCCGGAGTGGCCTCGTCGTAGAGCGGGATGTGCCGGTACGGGCAGACCAGGAGGTGGCCGGAGTTGTACGGGAAGAGGTTCAGCAGCACGTAGGCGTGCTCGCCGCGCGCGACGATCAGCGCCTCCTCGTCACCGAGGGTGGGGGCGACGCAGAACGGGCAGTCGTCGGCGCCGGGCTGGCCCTTCTGGATGTAGACCATCCGGTGCGGAGTCCACAGACGCTGGAACTCGTCGGGCACGCCGGCGAGGTGCGCGGAGGACTCCGCTCCCTCGGGGACGGCGTCGTCGAACGGCTCCGCCACCGCTAGACCTGCGCCTTCGTCGCGATCGCCTCGCGGATGCGGGCGACGGCGTCGGCGACGGGGATGCCGTTCTCCTGGGTGCCGTCGCGGAAGCGGAAGCTGACCGCTCCGGCGTCGCGGTCCTTCTCGCCGACGATCATCTGGAACGGCACCTTCTGCAGGGTCGCGTTGCGGATCTTCTTCTGCATCCGGTCGCTGGAGTAGTCGATCTCGGCGCGGACGCCGGCCTTCTTCAGCTGTCCGACGACGTCCTCGAGGTAGGGCAGGTACTCGTCGGCGATCGGGATGCCGACCACCTGCACGGGCGAGAGCCAGACGGGGAACGCGCCGGCGTAGTGCTCGGTGAGGATCGCGAAGAAGCGCTCGATCGAGCCGAAGAGCGCGCGGTGGATCATCACCGGGCGCTTCTTCGAGCCGTCGGACGCGGTGTACTCGAGCTCGAAGCGCTCGGGCTGGTTGAAGTCGAGCTGGATCGTGGACATCTGCCAGGTGCGACCGATGGCGTCGCGCGCCTGGACCGAGATCTTCGGGCCGTAGAACGCCGCTCCTCCCGGGTCGGGGACGAGCTCGAGGCCGGACTCGACGGCCACGGCACGCAGCGACTCGATCGCCGACTCCCACTGCTCGGGGTCGCCGACGAACTTCGGGTTGCCCTCCTCGTTGGTGGAGAGCTCGAGGTAGAAGTCGTCGAGGCCGTAGTCGCGCAGCACCTGGAGCACGAACTCGAGGTTGCGGGTCAGCTCGGCCGACACGTCCTCCTGCGTGACGTAGATGTGCGCGTCGTCCTGGGTCAGCCCGCGCACGCGGGTGAGCCCCTGCAGGGTGCCGCTCTTCTCGTAGCGGTAGACGGTGCCGAACTCGGCCAGGCGCAGCGGCAGCTCGCGGTAGCTGCGTCCGCGCGAGCGGAAGATCAGGTTGTGGAACGGGCAGTTCATGGGCTTCAGGTAGTAGTCCTGGCCCTGGCGGGTGACCGTGCCGTCCTCGTCCTGCAGCTCGTCGAGGTGCATCGGGGGGAACATGCCCTCGGCGTACCACTGCAGGTGGCCGCTGGTCATGAAGAGATCGCCCTTGGTGATGTGCGGCGTGTAGACGAGCTCGTAGTCGTGCGCGAGCAGCTGCTCGCGCATGTACTGCTCGATCTCGTAGCGGATGATGCCGCCCTTGGGGTGGAAGACCGCGAGGCCGGAGCCGATCTCGTCCGGGAAGGAGAAGAGGTCGAGCTCGTGGCCGAGCTTGCGGTGGTCGCGGCGGGCGGCCTCCTCGAGGCGGGCCTGGTGCGCGCGCAGCTCGTCCTTCGTCGGCCAGGCGGTGCCGTAGACGCGCTGCAGCTGCGGGTTCTTCTCCGAGCCGCGCCAGTACGCCGCGGCGTTGCGGGTGAGCGCGTAGCCGTTGCCGATCATCCGGGTGTTGGGCAGGTGCGGCCCGCGGCAGAGGTCCTTCCAGACCGTCTCGCCGGTGCGCGGATCCACGTTGTCGTAGATGGTGAGCTCGGCGCCGCCGACCTCGACCGACTCGCCGTCGGCGCCCGCACCCTTCAGGCCGATGAGCTCGAGCTTGTACGGCTCGGCCGCGAGCTCGGCGCGCGCCTCGTCCTCGGTGACGACGCGGCGCACGAAGCGCTGCCCCTGGCGGACGATGCGGTCCATCGCCTTCTCCAGGGCCTTCATCGACTCGGGGGTGAAGGGCTCGGCCACGTCGAAGTCGTAGTAGAAGCCGTCGGTGACGGGCGGGCCGATGCCCAGCTTCGCGTCCGGGTTGGCCTGCTGCACGGCCTGGGCGAGGACGTGCGCGGCCGAGTGGCGGAGGATGCTCAGGCCGTCGGGCGAGGAGATCAGGACCGGCTCGATCCGATCGCCGGGGACGACGTCGGCGGCCAGGTCCTTCAGCTCGCCGTTGACGCGGATCGCCACGACGGCGCGGTCGCTGAAGTGCGTGAACCCGGTGCCGGCCTCGGCGACGACGACGGGGACCGCCTCGGCGCTCGGACGGGACGATTCGGGGACGTTCGACGATTCGTTCGACACGCGCGGGGACTCCTCGGGGCTGGGGTGACCCCTCGACTTTAGTCGCCGGCACGACCCGCCCGACGCGGCGACGCGGCCCGGGAGGTGACCTCCCGGACCGCGCGGGGACACCGTCGCTCCGTCTCGATTCCTGGCGATCGGGGGCGGCGGTGCTCCCTCGACGCCGAGGCGCGACCCGATCGCGCTCCCTGCATCGCATCGATTGTAGGAGGGGCTCCGGGAGGGCTCCGGGAGGGCTGTGAGAGTGCACGAGGATGTCACCGCTTTTTCTCCCCCCGTACTGGGGCCAGGTACCGGGTTGCCCCTGCCGCTATGTTCAGCTGAGAACCACCCGACCACCGGGAAACGCAGTGCACGAACCCTGTCGTGCATCGTCTCCCGACGCGAGGCCCGCCTCGATCGTCCTGCTCATCCTGGGAGCGCGACGATCGGCTCGGTGTCGACGTGGCGACGATCCGACGCGGCCCCGAAACCGCGCTCTCCTCCGAGCCCGCCCTGCAGTACCCCCTTTCCCTGTAAACCCGAAATGCAGGTTGATCCTTTGTATGCACCACTGGTGCGCGCCTTCAGCGCGCCCATTCCACGGCTCCATCCCTCCTCGAGACCCTGTCGCCGCCCCCCGGCGACCCGGCATACGAGCGGTGGTGAGAGCAGGAGACGCCGGTGACCGCCGTCTCCACCGCGGCCCCGATTCCCCAGCGCGATCCGCGCGCCCTCGTCCTCGTCCCGGCACCGCCGGCCGAGGCCTCGAGCTGGCGCCGCCGATTCTCGCGGAGGGTCCTGGCCGCGGACGTCTTCGTCGTTCTCGGTGCCGTCGCGCTCGCCGCCGGCCTGCGCTCGACCGCCGATCCGGCCTCCGCCGGCACCCGGACCTCCGATCTCGTCGTCGCCGGCGCGCTCGGAGTGCTCTGGGCCGGCTCCGTCCTCCTCGCCCAGCGGCGCCTCGCGCACCGCATCGGGGCGGGGGCGGACGAGTTCCGCCGTCTCCTCTCGGCCACGGTCGCGACGTTCGGCGTCGCCTCCGTCGCCTCGGTCCTCACGCACGTCGACCTGCCGAGGGTGCTCGTGCTCGTCGCCCTCCCCGTCGGACTCGGCGGGATGCTGGCGGCGCACGCCGTCACCCGCGGCCACCTGGCGCGTGAGCGCCGGGCCGGTCGCGCCCTGTCGCGGGTGATCGTCGTCGGCGGCGCCGGTGACGTGCAGCACATCTGCACGCAGATCGACCGGCGGCGCGGCCGCGTGGAGTACGACGTCGTCGGCGTCGTGCTCTCGGCCGACGGCGCGGGGAGCCTGCGCCCCGCGGAGTCGCGGCGCTCGATCACGGTGCGCGGCCGCTCGGTCCCGGTCGTCGGAGCGATCGACACGATCGCCCAGGCGGTCGTGGAGCAGCGCGCCGACGCGGTCGTCGTGGCCGGTCAGGTGGACGGCGGCGACGCCTACCTCCGCCGGCTCTGCTGGGCGCTCGAGCCGTTCGCGGTCGAGCTGGTGCTCGCACCGGGGCTCAGCAGCGTCGCCGGACCGCGCATCCACTGGCGCCCGGTGGACGGCCTCCCGCTGATGCGGGTCGAGCCGCCGCGCTACTCCGGGCCGCGCCACGCGCTGAAGCGGATGCTCGACGTGAGCGTCTCCGCCCTCGCGCTGCTGGTGCTCTCACCGGTGCTGGCCGTGCTCGCCGTGATGATCCGCCGCGACAGCGCCGGCCCCGCGCTGTTCCGGCAGCAGCGGGTCGGGCGGGCCGGGCATCCGTTCACGATGCTCAAGTTCCGCTCGATGAGCACCGACGCGGAGTCGCGGCTCGCGGAGCTGAGCCCGGCGAACGAGGGCTCCGGCCTGCTGTTCAAGCTGCGCGACGATCCCCGGGTGACCCCGCTCGGCCGGGTGCTGCGCCGGTACTCGCTCGACGAGCTGCCGCAGTTCTGGAACGTGCTGCGCGGCAGCATGAGCCTGGTCGGTCCCCGCCCGCCGCTGCCCAGCGAGGTGGAGCGCTACGACGACGTCGTGAACCGGCGCCTCTACATCAAGCCCGGCATCACCGGGCTGTGGCAGACCGGCGGCCGCTCCGAGCTCGACTGGGAGGACGGGATCCGTCTCGACCTCTACTACGTCGAGAACTGGTCGCTGGCCGGCGATCTGCTGATCCTCTGGCGGACGCTGCGCGTGATGCTCCGCCCCGTCGGCGCCTACTGACGCGCCGCCGCTCCTCTCCTTCTTCTCCTCCCCCGCACGGCGCTCGCTGCGCCGCCTCCTCCTCCGGCGCGCCCTGACGCGCCGGCTCCCCCGTCCGCGCGCTCCCTCATCCCTGGTCGGAGCGTCCGGTCTCCTCGGCGCGCCCGCGCGCCGCCCTCCTCACCCGAAGGAACCGCCATGACCACCACCGTCCCCTCCCGGAGGCTCCGCGTCGCTCTCGTCGGCGCCGGCTACTGGGGCCCGAACCTCGCCCGGAACTTCTCCGCCAGCGCCGACTGGGAGCTCGTCGCCGTCTGCGACCTCGACCCGATCCGGGCGCAGAACGTCGCCCGTGCCAACGGCGACGTGCCCGTGCTGCGCTCGCTGTCCGACGTGCTCGACCTGCCCGGTCTCGACGCGATCGCGATCGCCACCCCGGCGCGCACCCACCACGCCATCGCCATGGCCGCCATCGCCGCGGGGCTGCACGTGCTCGTCGAGAAGCCGCTGGCCGACTCCAGCGTGCTCGGGATCGACATGGTCAACGCCGCCGAGCGCGCGGGCGTCGTGCTGATGGCCGACCACACCTACTGCTACACCCCGGCCGTGCTGAAGATGAAGGAGCTGATCGCCGCCGGCTCGCTCGGCGACGTGCTCTTCGTCGACGCGGTCCGGATCAACCTCGGGCTGATCCAGCCGGACGTCGACGTCTTCTGGGACCTCGCCCCGCACGACCTGTCGATCCTCGACTTCATCATCCCCGGGGGCCTGCGCCCCGGGAACGTCGCCGCCCAGGGCTCCGACCCGCTCGGCTCCGGCCGCGCCTGCGTGGGCTACCTGACCGTCCCGCTCGGCCAGGGCGCCATCGCCAACGTGCACGTGAACTGGCTCAGCCCGACCAAGATCCGCCGGATGGTGATCGGCGGCTCGCGGCGCACGCTGGTCTGGGACGACGTGAACCCGCAGCAGCGCCTCAGCGTCTTCGACCGCGGGGTCGACCTCGGCACCTCGCTGCGCGGCGGCACCTCCCGTCGCGACGCGGCGATCTCCTACCGCCTCGGCGACACCTGGTCGCCCGCCCTGCCCGAGCGCGAGCCGCTCGCCGACATGGTCACGGAGTTCGCGACCTCGATCTCGGAGCGCCGTGCGCCCCGCACCGACGGCCGCGCCGCCCTGCGCGTCCTCAGCGTCCTGGAGCAGGTCAGCGACCGGCTGCTCGACGCCGGCCAGGTCAGCCGCACCACCGCTCCGGCGGTCCGCATGGAGGAGGCGTCGTGGCTGAGCTGACCCCCTCCCCCGTCTCGCTCGAGGGCGCGGCCGTCCTGGTGACCGGCGGCGCCGGCACCATCGGCTCGACGATCGTCGACCGCCTCCTGGACACCGGCGTCAGCCGCGTGGACGTGCTCGACAACCTGGTCCGCGGACGCCGCGAGAACCTCGAGCGCGCGCTCGGCGACAGCCGGGTGCACCTGATCGAGGGCGACATCCGCGACCGCGACGCGGTCGACGCGGTCGTCCGCGGCAAGGACGTCGTCTTCCACCAGGCGGCGATCCGGATCACGCAGTGCGCGGAGGACCCGCGCCTGGCCTTCGACGTGCTCGCCCAGGGCTCCTTCACCGTCTTCGAGGCGGCGGCGGCGCACGGCGTGGGCCGCGTGGTGGCCGCGTCGAGCGCGTCCGTCTACGGTCTCGCGACGCAGTTCCCGACTCCCGAGAGCAACAACCCCTACGCCAACGACACGATCTACGGCGCAGCCAAGGCCTTCTCGGAGGGCATGCTCACCAGCTTCGGCGCGATGTCGGGCCTGCGCTCGACGGCGCTGCGCTACTTCAACGTCTACGGACCGCGGATGGACGTGCACGGCCTCTACACCGAGGTGCTCGTGCGCTGGATGGAGCGGATCGAGTCGGGCGTCCCGCCGCTGATCATGGGCGACGGCCTCCAGACGATGGACTTCGTGCACGTGGACGACGTCGCGCGGGCCAACGTGGTCGCGGCGACGGCCGGCCGCGACGGCGCCTTCAACATCGGCACCGGGGTCGAGACCAGCCTGCTGCAGCTCGCCCGCACCCTGCTGCACGTCATGGAGTCGGACCTCGACGTCGACTTCGCGCCGGCGCGCTCGGTGAACGGCGTCACGCGGCGCCTCGCCGACACCCGGGCGGCCCGCGACGAGCTCGGCTTCACCACCGCGTTCGATCTGGAGAGCGGTCTGCGCTCGCTGGTCGAGTGGTGGCGCGCCGAGCGGGCCGACGCTCCCGTCCTGAGCGGAGCGACCCGATGAGCGGCGCGGCGAGCACCGGGCGCATCGACGTGATGCGCCCCTGGCTGGGCACCGAGGAGAGCGACGCGGTCGCCGAGGTGATCGCGTCCGGCTGGATCGCGCAGGGCCCCCGGGTCGCGCGGTTCGAGGCGGCCTTCGCCGAGGCGATGGGCGTCGGCCACGCGGTCGCGCTGTCCAGCTGCACCACGGCCCTGCACCTCGGGCTCGTCGTCGGCGGCATCGGCGCCGGGGACGACGTCGTGGTCCCCTCCTTCTCCTTCATCGCCACCGCGAACGCGGTCGTGCACGCCGGCGGCCGCCCCGTCTTCGCCGATGTCGACCCGGTCACCGGGAACGTCACGGCGGAGACGATCGCCGCCGCGCTGACCCCGGCCACCCGCGCGGTGATCGCGGTCGACCAGGGCGGCGTCCCGGTCGACCTCGAGCCGATCCGCGCGCTCTGCGACCCGCTCGGCATCCTCGTCCTCGAGGACGCGGCCTGCGGTGCGGGCTCGCGCTACCGGGGCCGCTCCGTCGGCGCCGGCGCGGCGCTGACCGCCTGGTCGTTCCACCCGCGGAAGCTCCTCACCACCGGTGAGGGCGGGATGCTCACCACCGACGACGCGGACCTCGCGGCCCGCGCGCGGAAGCTCCGCGAGCACTCGATGTCGGTGTCGGCGGCCGACCGGCACGGCAGCGTGCTCGCGGCGCCGGAGCACTACGAGGAGGTCGGCTTCAACTTCCGGATGACCGATCTGCAGGCGGCCCTCGGCCTCGTGCAGCTCGGCCGGCTGCCGGCCCTGATCGAGCGCCGGCGCGCCCTCGCGGCGCGCTACGCCGAGGCGTTCGCCAACGTCCCCGGCCTGCGCACGGTGACGGATCCGGAGCACGGCACGAGCAACTTCCAGTCCTTCTGGATCGAGGTCGGCGACGACTACCCGCTCGAGCGCGACGGCCTGATGGCCGAGCTCGCCTCGCGCGACGTCTCCGCGCGGCGCGGCATCATGGCCGCCCACCGCCAGCCGCCCTACCGGCAGCACCCGGGCGCCGACCGCCTGCCGGTCACCGAGCGCCTGACGGATCGCACGCTGATCCTGCCGCTCTTCCACGCCCTCACCGAGCAGGACCAGGACCGGGTGATCGAGGCCGTTCTGGCTCCGGCCCGCCTGGCCCGCGAGCACGAGACGGCGGTCCTCCGTGCGTGAGCTCATCCTGGTCGGCGCGAGCGGGCTGGCGCGGGAGACCCTCGCGCTCCTCGCCGCGAGCGGCAGCCACCGCGTGATCGGCGTCGTCGACGACGGCGCCGCGCGCTGGGGCACCGAGCTCGCGGGGGTCCCCGTGATCGGCGGCTTCGATGCGATCACCGCGCACCCCCGCGCCGAGATCGCGGTCTGCGTCGGCCACGGCAGCGGCCGGGCGCGGATCGTCGAGCGCCTCCGCGCGCTCGGCGTGCACGACCACCGCTACGCCCGCCTCGTGCACCCGAGCGTCCACGTGCCCGACGACTGCCGGATCGGCGCGGGGAGCATCCTGCTCGCCGGGGTCGTGCTGACGGCCGATGTCGCCATCGGCCGCCACGTGGTCGCGATGCCGAACGTCACGCTGACGCACGGCGACCGCATCGGCTCGTTCGCCACCCTCTGCGCCGGGGTCATCCTCGGCGGCGGCGTGCGGGTGGGCGAGGAGGCGTACCTGGGCATGGGCGCCTCCGTCCGCGAGCGCTCGCGGATCGGCCGCCGGGCGACGCTCGGCATGGGCGCCGTGCTGCTGCGCGACCAGCCGGCCGGCGAGACCTGGCTCGGCGTCCCCGCCGGGCCGCGGATCGACTCCGACGACGTCCGGCGCGCGGACAGCACCCTCGAGGGGGCGAGCGCATGAGCGCCGTCCGCGGGCACCGCTTCCCGGCGGTCCCCCTCGCGGGACCCGCGCCGCTCGTCTCCGTCGTGATCGCGGCGGTCGACGGCACCCCGTGGGCGGCCTCGCTGGCGAGCGTTCTGGCGCAGCGCGGCGTGAGCCTGGACGTCGTCCTCGTGACGGACGCGGATCCGGATCTCGACGACGAGCGCGTGCGCGTCGTCGCGGCGGAGAGCGGGACCGGCACGATCGCGGCGCGGAACACGGGCCTCCGCCTGGTCCGCGGCGAGTCCGTGCTGGTGCTGCCGAGCACCGACGAGCTGACCGACGGGGCGCTCGAGCGCGCCGCGGCGCTGCTGGCCGCGCACTCCTGGGTGGGCGCCGTGCACGGCGAGGCCGAGATCTCGGTGCGACCGGCGACGGCGCCCACCGGGCGTCTCGACTGGACGCTCTGGAGCGGCGCCGAGTGGATCGAGCGCACGAGCCGGCACGGCTCCGATCTGCTGCGCGACCACGCCTTCCTGGTCCGCCGCTCGATCGCCGACGCGCTCGGCGGCTACGCGGAGGACCTCCCGCGCACCGCCGATCTCGATCACGGGCTGCGCCTCGCCGCCCTCGGCGGGATCGGCAGGGTGAACGGGGTCGTCCAGACCCGCTGCAACCCGGAGCCGAGCACCGATCCGCTGGCGGAGCTGCGCGAGCGCCACCGGATGATCGAGCACTTCTTCGCCGTCGCGGGCCACGACTCCTCCGGGCGCCGTGCCGAGGGCGGGGACCGGCGCGCGCAGGCCGGCCGGGCCCTCGCTCAGGAGGCGATGGGCTGGGCTCTGCGCAGCCGCGCCTCCGCCCGGCCGGAGGACCAGGCCGAGGGCGCCCGCTTCGCCTCGGTCGCCGCCGAGTGCTGGCCGGCGGTCGTCGGCTCGGCCGAGTGGCGCCGCTTCGTCCGCCGCGGCGAGCGCGCGCGGAGGCCGCTCTCGTGACCGCCGTGCAGTCCCCGCCCACCGCGGCGGGCCGCAGCCGCATCGCGTCGGCGCTGGGCTGGAGCGCGCTCAGCACGATCGCACTCCGGCTCGGCAGCCTGGCCCTCGGGATCGTGCTGGCCCGCGTGCTGGCTCCGGAGGCGTTCGGCGTCTACGCGCTGGCGCTCACCGTGCAGTCCGTGCTGATGGCACTCTCCGACTTCGGCCTCAGCACCGATCTGATCCGCTCGAGCGACCCGGAGCGGCGCGCGCCGACCGTGGCGGTGCTCGGCCTCGTCCTCGGCGGCACCCTCGGCGCGGCGATGGCGGCGTCGGCACCGGCGATCGCCGCGGCGACGGGCACGCCCGAGACCGCGGGAGTGCTCGCGGTCCTCGCGATCACCCTGCCGCTGGCGGGGGCCGGAGTGGTCCCCTACGCCGCGCTGCAGCGCCGCTTCGCCCAGCGGCCCCTGTTCCTGATCGCGGCCGTCGACTTCGTCGTCTCGACCGCGATCACCCTCGCCCTGCTCGCCGCCGGCACCGGCGTGGTGGCGCTGGCCGTCGCCCGCGTCGTCGCGCAGACCTGCACGATGGTGCTGCTCTTCGTGGCGGCCCGCGAGCGGCCGCGCCTGGGCTGGGACTGCTCCGTCGCTCCCTCCGCGCTCCGCTTCGGCCTGCCCGTCGCGATCGCCAACCTCGTCTCCTGGGGCGTGCTCGGCACCGACAAGGTCGTGATCGCCGGGCTGATCGATCCGGTCGCCCTGGGGTACTACGTCCTCGCCTTCAACATCTCCACCTGGCCGATGACGGCGGTGGGCCAGGTGGTCCGCTCCGTCGCGCTGCCCGCGTTCTCCCGGGCGCACGAGGACGGCCGCCCGCTGCCCGTCGCCGCCGCGACCGGACTGACCTGGGCGCTCGCCGCTCCGCTCGGCGCGCTGCTCGCCGCCCTCGCCGCACCGCTCGTGCACGTCGTCTACGGCGCGCAGTGGGCTCCCGCCGCCGCGGCCCTGGGGCTGCTCGGCATCGTCGGCGCGCTGCGCGTGGTCGCCGACCTCTTCAGCTCCGCCGCTCTCGCGCGGGGCGGCTCCGGCCGCGTCGCGATCGTGCAGGGCGTGTGGTTCACGGCCCTCACGCTCGCCCTGGTGCCCGCCGTGCTGGGCGGCGGCTTCGTCGGCGCCGCCTGGGCGCAGGTCGCCGTGGCCGCGCTCGTCGTCGGCCCCGTCTTCGCGTGGCTGCTGCGCTCGATCGACGTCGACCTCCGCGCCGTCGGCCGCTCCCTGCTGCCGCCGGCGCTCGCCGCCGCGGCCGCCGCCGCCGGCGCCCTCCTGGTGCCGCTCGGCCTCGCCGCCGTCGGCCTCGACGCCGACTGGCTCGCCCTCCTGCTGGGCGGCGCGACCGGCGGCCTGATCTACCTCCTCCTCCTGCGGACCTGGCTGCTGCGCCGCGTCCGCGAGCTCACCTCCGACCGAAGGATCCCGTCATGACCACCGAGCCGATCGTCCCGCTCGCCGATCTGCACCTCCAGCACCTCGTCGTCGCCGACGTGATCCGCGAGGGCTTCGACCGCGTGCTCGCGGACTCGTCCTTCGTCCGCGGTCCGGACGTGACCCGCTTCGAGGAGGAGTTCGCCGCGTACTGCGGCGTCCGCCACAGCATCGGCGTCGGCAACGGCACGGACGCGCTGGAGCTCGCCCTGATGGCGCTCGAGCTGTCCCCCGGCGACGAGGTCCTCGTGCCGGCGAACACCTTCGTCGCGACCGCGGAGGCCGTCGTCCGCGCCGGCGCCCGCCCGGTCTTCGTCGACTGCGACGACGACTACCTGATCGACGTCGCCTCCGCCGCCGAGGCGCGCACTCCCCGCACCCGCGCGGTGATGGCCGTGCACCTCTACGGGCAGTGCGCGCCGGTGGAGCGGCTCGCCGCGGCGCTCGGCGACGACGTGCGCATCGTCGAGGACGCGGCGCAGGCCCAGGGCGCTCGGCGCTTCGGCGCGCGGGCCGGCTCGCTCGGCGCGATCGCCGGCACCAGCTTCTACCCGGGCAAGAACCTCGGCGCCTACGGCGACGCGGGCGGAGTGATGACCGACGACGACGAGCTCGCCGCGGCCGTCCGCCGGCTCGGCAATCACGGCGGCCTCAGCGCCTACCGGCACGACGTCGTCGGCACCAACTCGCGGCTCGACTCCCTGCAGGCGGTCGTGCTGAGCGCGAAGCTCGCGCACCTCGACGAGTGGAACCAGCAGCGCCGCGACGCCGCCGCGCGCTACGCGGAGCTGCTGGACGGCGTGGAGGAGCTCGTCCTCCCCCGCACCGCGCCCGGCAACGAGCACGTGCACCACCTGTATGTCGTGCGGACGCCCGAGCGCGAGCGCCTGCGCGCGTCGCTCGCGGAGGCCGGCGTCGCCACCGGCGTGCACTACCCGACCCCCGTGCACCAGCTGGCCCCCTTCCTCCCCGAGTCCGGTCGTCCGCAGCCGCTGGCCCGCGCCGAGGCGTTCGCCGGGCAGCTGATGACCCTGCCGCTGTTCCCCGGGATCACGGCGGCGCAGCAGGAGTACGTGGCGGAGTCGCTCGTCTCCGCACTCCGCGGCACCGCCGCCGCCGCCGCCTCGAGCCCGGCGGGGGTGCTGTCGTGACGGCCGCCCTCGCGGTCTCGACGCGGCGCGGACGCGCGGTGCCCGTCGAGGACGTGGACACCTCCGACGCCACCGTCTCGGTGCTGATCCCGCTGCACGACTACGCGCAGTTCCTGCCCGCGGCCGCGGCGAGCGCCCTCGGCCAGACGGGCGTCCGGGTGCAGCTGGTCATCGTCGACGACCGCTCCACCGACGACTCGCTCGCGGTCGCCCGCTCCATCGCGGCCGGGGACGACCGCGTGCTGGTGCTCGCGAACCCGCGGAATCTCGGTCCCGTCGGCAGCGTGCTCGCCGCGCTGGCCGTCGCGACCGGCGAGTTCTCCTGGTACCTCGACGCCGACGACGTGATCGCTCCCGGCGCCCTGGCCCGCGCGGTCGCCGTCGCCCGCGCCCACCCGTCGGTCGGGCTGGTCTACGGCCACCCGGTGCACTTCCCCGACGGTGCTGAGCTGCCGACCGCGCGGACGACCCCGACGTCGTGGCTGCTGTGGTCGGGCGGCGACTGGCTGCACGAGCGCTGCCGCACGGGGCTGAACGTGATCACCTCCCCCGAGGTGCTGGTGCGCCGCTCGGTCCTGGACCGGGTCGGCTGGCCGCGACCGCTGCCGCACACCTACGACATGGAGCTCTGGCTCCGGCTGTCGGCCGCGTCGGACGTCGCCTACATCCAGGGCGTCGATCAGGCCTGGCACCGCGAGCACGCGGGGAGCCGCTCGGACACGGTGACGCCGCTGCACGACCTGCGCGAGCGGCTGCTCGCCTTCGAGACCTTCTTCGCCGCACCGGGCGGCCCGCTCGAGCACCGTGACGAGCTCGAGCACCTCGCACGCCGCGCTCTCGCCCGCGACGCCCTCGTGAAGGGGGCCCAGCGCTTCGACAGCGGGGGCTCCACCGCGAGCGATCTCGAGGAGCACCTCGGCTTCGCGCACATGGTCTACGGCGACGCGGCGCGGCTGCCCGAGTGGGAGCGGCTCCAGTCGCGCCTGCTGAGCGCGCCGAGCGACCGCTTCTCCCCGCGCTTCGTCGCGGAGCGGGTGCTGCGGCGTCTGCGCACCGACCGGTCCTGGCGCCGCTGGCACCGCGAGGGGAGCTTCTGATGCGCGCCTCCCGCGTCCCGCGCGAGCTCGTCCGCCGCCTGCGCAGCACCGGCGGCCGCGATCTGCTGCAGCGCGCCGTCCGCGCGCTCGGCGACCGCGTCGGCGTCCGCGAGCTGGACATGCCGCTGCTCCCCGGCGACATCGCCGACTCCGGTCTGCTCCACCTGCCCGCCGCCCCGGTGCGCGCGGAGGGTCCCGCCTCGATCGGCTGGATCTGCACGCCGCCCGATCGGGGCTCCGGCGGTCACACCACCCTGTTCCGGATGGTGCAGGGCCTCGTCGAGCGCGGCCACCGCGGCACCCTCTTCCTCTACGACCGGCACGGCGCCGACTTCGAGACGCGCGCCGCGATCATCCGCGCCGGCTGGCCCTGGCTCGACGTGGACATCCGCAGCATCGACGACGGCGTGACGGGCGTCGACGCCGCCGTCGCGACCTCGTGGGAGACGGCGCACGTGCTCGCCACCCGCGGCACGGCGCCGATGGCCCGGCTCTACTTCGTGCAGGACTTCGAGCCGTTCTTCCACCCCCGCGGCACCCTCGCGGCGCTCGCGGAGGACAGCTACCGCTTCGGCTTCCGCACCATCGCCCTCGGCGAGATGGTCCGCTCGCACCTCGACGCGATCGACGTGCCGAGCGAGACCGCCCCGTTCGGCTGCGACACCGCCACCTACACGCTGGAGAACCCCGACGGCGAGCGCTCGGGCGTGGTCTTCTACGCCAAGCCCGCCGCCGACCGCCGCGGCTACCTCCTCGGCCGGCGGGCGCTCTCGCTCTTCCACGCCGAGCACCCCGACGTGCCGATCCACGTGTACGGCACCGCGCCCGGAGCGTGGGACGTGCCGGTGATCGAGCACGGCACCCTCGCGCCGCGCGAGCTCGCCGCGCTCTACAACCGCTGCTCGGCCGGCCTCGCGCTCTCCTTCACCAACATCTCGCTGGTGGCGGAGGAGCTGCTGGCCTGCGGTGCCGTCGCCGTGGTGAACGACGCCGTCGACGCCCGCGCCGACCTCCCGCACCCCGGCGCGAGCTGGGCCCGCCCGACCCCGGCGGGCATCGCGGAGGCGCTCGGCCGCGCGGTCGTCGCCGCCCGTCCCGGCCGCGAGGTCGCCGCCGGCGTCCGGCACGGCTGGGGTCCCGCGCAGGAGGTGGTGGAGCGCGTCGTGCTCGACGAGCTCGCGCGCCGCTCCGTCACTCCCCTCGCCGCCGCCCCCGCCCCGGCCCTCGTGCCCGAGGTCGCCCCCGACCTCGTCGGCACCCTCACCCTCGTTCCCGCACTCGCCCCCGCTCGATCGGACAGCCGACCATGACCATCGCATCCCCCCGCCGCGTCGTCCTCGGCGGCAGCCCCGTCGACCTCGCCCGGCACGAGGAGGCGGTCCGCACCATCGCGGACCGCGCCGCCGCCGCGCACGACGCCCCGCTGGGCGTCCTCTCCGTCAACGTCGACCACGTCAACCACTTCGGCCACGGCGGACGCTGGCAGCACGTCCTCGAGCGCCGCGCCCTGCCGCCCGTCGAGCCGCCGACCCTCGTCCTCGTCCCCGTGGCGGAGGGCTCGCCCGAGTGGACCGCCGCCTCCGTCGCGGAGGACGCCCCGGTCCGCCCGGTCGAGTGGCTCTCCCTGATCGACGGCAGCCCGATCGCCAAGCAGGCCGAGCGCCTGACCGGCTCCGCCTGGCCGCGGCTGGCCGGCAGCGACCTGATCGGCCCGCTGCTGGACCGCGCCGCGACCGACGGCGTCCGCGTCGGCGTGCTCGGCGGCTCCGAGGCCGCCCAGTCGCGGCTGCGGGCGCGCCTGGCCGAGGAGCGGCCCGACCTGGTGATGGCCGGCCTGTGGTCCCCCTCCCGCGAGGAGCTCGCCGACGCCACCGCCAACGCGGCGCTCGTCGACTCCATCCGCGCGGCCGGCGTCGACCTGCTCATCGTCGGTCTCGGCAAGCCCCGCCAGGAGCTCTGGATCGACGAGCACGGCCCGCGCACCGGCGCGCACGTGCTGCTGGCCTTCGGCGCGGCGGTCGACTTCCTCGGCGGCTCCGTCCGGCGGGCCCCGCAGTGGGTCGCCGACCGCGGAGTGGAGTGGCTGTGGCGCCTCGCCCTCGAGCCGCGCCGCCTCGCCCGCCGCTACCTCGTCGAGGGCCCGCTCGCCTACGCACGCCTGCGCCAGCACAGCACGACCGCGCCGCAGACCGGCCCCGCCCTCCGCGGCGGCCCGCACCTGCTGCCCGTGCCCGTGCCCGTGGAGCTCGGCCGCTTCGTCGGCCCGGGCGAGCGCGCCGATGTCGCGGCCCTCGTCGTCAGCTACCGCTCCGCCGCGACCATGGAGCGCCTGCTCGCCAGCCTGCGCGCCGAGGCGGCGACGGGCCTGCGGATCCGCGTGGTCGTCGTGGACAACGCCTCCGACGACGGCTCGCTCGCCCTCGCGGCGGCGCACTCCGACGTGATCGCCGTGGACGCGGGTGCCAACGTCGGCTACGCGGCGGCCATCAACATCGCTCGCCGCCACGCGGGCGACGCCGGCGCGCTGCTCGTCCTGAACCCCGACCTCGTCGTCCTGCCCGGCGCCGTCTCCGTGCTGCTGGACCGGATGGACTCCTCCTCGGCCGGCATCGTCGTGCCGCTGCTGCGCGACGCCACCGGCGCGGCGTCCCGCTCGCTCCGCCGCGAGCCGACCCGCCTGCGCGCCCTCGGCGACGCTCTGCTGGGCGACCGCGTGCTCGATCGCCCCGCGTTCTCCAGCGAGACCGACAGCGACCCGGAGAGCTACCGGCACGCCCACCGGATCGACTGGGCGACCGGCGCCGCGATGCTGATCGACGCGCTGGTCGCCGCGCGCCTGGGCGACTGGGACGAGCGCTTCTTCCTCTACTCCGAGGAGACCGACTACTTCCGCCGCGCCCGCGAGCTCGGCGCGGAGGCGTGGTTCGAGCCCGCCGCCCAGGTCGTGCACGACGGCGCCGGCTCCGGCTCGTCGAGCGCGCTCGGTGCGCTGCTCGCCGTGAACCGGGTGCGCTACGTGCAGAAGTTCCACGGCGCGCTGTACTCCGGCACCTTCCGCCTGGTGGTCCTGGCGGCGGAGTCGGCCCGCAGCCTCCTCCCCGGCGACCGCGGCCGCGCGCACCGGCACGCGGCCCTCGCCCTCGCGGTCGGCGCCCGGCTCGCGGCACTCCCCTCCGGCGCCCCGGCCCGGCCCGTCGCCGCACCGCACCCCAGCGGCTCGGTCGTCGTCCCCGCGCACGACGAGGAGGCGGTGATCGCCCGCACCCTGGCCCCGCTGGCCGCCGCCGCCGCGAGCGGCGCCCTCGAGGTGGTCGTCGTCTGCAACGCCTGCACCGACCGCACCGCCGAGATCGCGCGCGGCTTCGCCGGCGTCACGGTCGTCGAGATCGCCGAGGCGTCCAAGACCGCGGCCCTCAACGCCGGCGACGCGGTGGCCGCCACCTGGCCGCGCCTCTACCTGGACGCCGACGTGGGCGTCACCGCCGACGCGGTCTGGACCGTCTTCGACGCCGTCACCCGCGGCGGACTGCTCGCCGCCCGGCCGACCGCGGTCTACGACGCCACCGGAGCGGACCCGCTGGTGCGCGCCTACTACCGCGCCCGCTCGCGCACCGCGTCGCTGCACACCGCGCTCTGGGGCGCCGGCGGCTACGCGGTGAGCGGCTCCGGCCACGAGCGCATCGGAGCCTTCCCGGCGCTGATCGCCGACGACGAGTTCGTCGACGGCCGGTTCTCGGTCGCCGAGCGCGCCGTCGTCGCCACCGCCCCCGCCGTCGTCCAGGTGCCCCGGAGCGCTGCGAGCCTGCTCGGCGTGCTCCGGCGCACCCAGCGCGGCAGCGCGGAGCTCGCGGCCGCCGTCCCCGACGGCGAGCGCCGCTCGTCCGGCACCGCCGTCCAGGTGCTGCGGTCCGCGCAGGGCCCGATCCAGCTCGCCGACGCGGCCGTCTACCTCTGCTTCGCCCTCGCCAGCCGGCTCCCCCGTCGGCAGGGCGCGCAGGGCCGCACGGAGTGGACCCGCGACGAGACCACCCGTCGGCCCGGCGCCGCGCGGTCGGAGGGCTGACCGGTGACCACCCCGATCGAGCGGACCGGACCCCCGACGCTGCTGCGCCTGATCCCCTACGCGCTGTTCCTCTTCCCCGCGGACCAGGTCCTGGCGCCGCTGGGCGCGTCCGGCTCGGTGGCGATGGTGCTCGCCCTCCTGCTCACGGGGGCCTGGGCGGCGTCGGCCCTGCTCGGGCTGCACGACCCGATCCCGATGCGCCACCCCGGGCGGGCCGCTCTGGCGCTCCTCCTGCTGGTGAGCATCGCGTCGTACGTCCGCTACACCAGCGGCGACACGGTGCCGCGGACCGGCGAGGGGCAGCTCAGCGCCGACCGCTGGCTGCTGCTGCTGCTCGCGTCGGCCGGCATCGCCCTGGTGACCACGCAGAGCGTGCGCACGCTCGAGGACGCCCGGGTGCTGCTCGGCTCGCTGGTGAACGCGGCGTCGCTCTGCGCGATCGTCGCGGTGATCCAGTTCACCACCCACACCGACCCGGTCGATCTGATCCGCGGCGTCATGGTCGGCTTCGTCGACAACGGCGGCAGCACCCCCTTCCAGGACCGCGACGGGCTCACCCGGGTGGCGGGCACGACCTTCCACCCGATCGAGCTCGCCGTCGTCTCGGCGATGCTGCTCCCACTCGCCGTCTGGCGGCTGCTCTACGACCGGCGGACCCCGCGGGTCCTCCTCGCCGGCTCCTGCGTGCTGCTGGTCACCGCGCTGGCGCTGACGGTCTCCCGCTCGGGAGTGCTCTCGCTGGTCGTGGGCGCCGCGGTCTGCGCGGTCTTCCTGCCCCGGGCCGCACGGAGGTGGGGATACGTGATCGCACCGATCGCCGTCGCCGCGTTCTTCGTCGCCACCCCGGGTCTGCTCGGCACCCTCACCGGCTCGATCGGCGCGGGCACCAGCGACTCCTCCATCACCAACCGCCTCGACAACTACCCGCGCGTGGCGGCCCTCGTCGCGCACCAGCCCTACCTCGGCACCGGCCCGGGCACCTACCTCCCGGACAGCGCCCTGCTCATCCTCGACAACCAGTACCTCGGCGCCGCCATCACGCTCGGGCTCCTCGGCGCCGCCGCGGTGCTCGCCTACTTCGGCGTCCCGGCCCTCTTCGGGCTGATCGCCGCCCAGTTCGCGCAGGACCCGCGCCTGCGCGCCCTGACCGGGAGCGTCGCCGCCTCCGCGACGGTCGCCGCGGTCGCCTCCGCCACCTTCGACTCACTGGGCTTCCCGGTGTTCGCCCTGCTGTTCCCGTTCGTGCTCGGCCTGTCCGGGAGCTGCTGGCTCCTCGTGCGCGCCGAGCTCGCGCTCCCCTCCGCCCCGCGCTCGGACACTCCCGTCCCCTCCCGCGGCGAGATCGATCACGTCTCAGAAAGGCTGTCCTGATGGACCCCGTCTCCGTCCTCCGCACGCTCTGGCGCCACCGCCTCCTCGCGGGTGTCGTCCTCGTCCTCACCGTCGCCGCGATGGCGTACGTGCTCGTGCTGTCCCCGCGCACCTACGCCTCGACCGCGACCTACGCGCTCGTCAACCCCAAGCTCCCCACCACCGCCGAGCTGGAGGCGGATCCGGCGGTCGCCGCGCTGAACTCCGACAACCCCTACCTGCGCTCCTCGGACAACTCGCTCGCCGCGCAGGTGCTCGTCACCGTCCTGAACAGCGACGAGACCGCCGAGGCGCTCGCCGCCCAGGGGCTCAGCACGCAGTTCGCGGTCGAGCGCTCGGCCTGGTCCGGCCAGGGTCTGCTGCTCAGCGTGACGGCCGACGCCCCCACGGCCGACGGCTCGCTCGCGACGACCACCGCGCTCGGCGACCGACTCGTCGACACCCTCCGCGGCATCCAGACCGTCAACGGCGCCGACGACCGCTACCTCTTCACCGCGCTCGAGGTGCAGACCCCCGGCAAGGCGGTCGAGCAGATCTCGGACCGGCTCCGCGCGGTGATCATGGTCGCCGTCGGCGGCATCGTGCTCCTCTTCGGCGCGATCTCGATCGCCCGCGCGGTCGAGGGCCGGCGCTCGGCCAGGCCGGGGCCCTCGTCAGGGCCGTCGCACGCCGCCCGCCCGGCGCTCGATGCGGCGATCGCGGCCCCGGTCGCCCCCGCGGCCCCCGCTCTCGTCCGGCCGCGCACACCCGTCCCCGAGCGCAGCGGCCTCGCCGGCACCCGGCGCTGAGCGCTGTGCGCGGCGGAGCGACGGGGCCTTGACCCGGGGCCGGTCCCGGTCTCAGAGCCGGCTCAGCACCCCGTCGCGCTCGACGTACTCCTCCGCGGTCTCCGGGCAGCGCCAGAGCGCGCCGTCCGGCCCGTCGCCGGCGGCCTCGAGGCGAGCGCCGGCGCGGCCGACCCAGCCGACCCGCCGGGCGGGCACCCCGACCACGAGGGCGAAGGCCGGCACGTCGGCCGCGACCACGGCGCCGGCCGCGACCATCGCCCAGGCCCCGATCCGGACCGGCGCGACGCAGACCGCCCGCGCGCCGATCGCGGCGCCCTCCTCCACGACGACGCCGACCGCGTGCCAGTCGTCGGCGGACTTCAGCGCACCCTCCGGAGTCACGGCCCGCGGCCGCAGGTCGTTCGTGAACACCACGGCGGGGCCGACGAAGACGCCGTCGCCCAGCACGGCCGGCTCGTAGACGAGGGCGTGGTTCTGGATCTTGCAGCGGTCGCCGACCACGACCCCCGGTCCCACGTAGGCTCCGCGGCCGATCACGCAGTCCCGGCCGACCCGCGCGTCCTCGCGCACCTGCGCGAGGTGCCAGACGAGCGTCCCGTCGCCGATCCCGGCCCGCGGATCCACGTCCGCGGACGCCTCGACGCGCGCCGGCCGCAGCGAGCGCCCGAAGCAGACCGAGTGCTCGGAGCCGATGTACGAGCCGAAGAGCGGGATCGGCGCGTAGCGCTGCCGCGTGTAGAAGCGGATCGCGTCCGGCTGCAGCGTCCCCGTCTCGAGCACGAGGCGCACGGCCCCGCGCTCGCGGGCCTTCTCCTCCAGCGCGGCGAGCACCGCCGCGGCGACGCCGGACCCGCGGGCGGCGCGGTCGACGAACATCCGCTTGACCTCGACGACGTCCGCGCCGAGCACCGTCTCCGGCAGCGGCCGCAGTCCGCCGCACGCCACCGCGGCTCCCGCCTCGTCGAGCGCGACGAGGAACACGGGCACGTCCTCGGCGGACGGCGGCGTCCCCGGCTCGTGGTCGTCCGAGCCGTAGCGCTCGTCCAGCTCGACGCGCTGCGCCGCGCGCAGGCTCTCGGCCCGGGGATCCGCCCACTCGACCTCGACGATGCTCCAGCCCATGGCTCCTCCTCCGGCGCGCGCGGCGAACCCGCTCAGCGGGTCCATCCTGCCCTGCGCCGCCCCCTGCACCACCCGCCCCGCCCCGCCCCGCCGCGAGCGGCTCCTGCGCCGTCCTAGACTCGCCCCATGCCCGACGACTCCGCCCCTCTGCCCGCGCCCGGCTGGTATCCGCACCCCGCCGACCTCGGCGCCGAGCTCTACTGGGACGGAGCGGCCTGGACCGACCGCTCGCGCCCCGCCGCGCCGCCCGCTCCCGCCTACGGCACGCCCCCGCAGCCGGACGCGCCCGAGCAGTCCCCGTACGGCGAGCCCGCCTACGGCGACCCCGGCCACGGTGCCGGCGCCGTCCCGCAGTACCCCGCCGCCCCCGGCTACGGCCAGACGCCCGACTACGCTCAGACGCCCGCCTACGGCGCCGCCCCCGGCTACGGCACCGCCCCCGCGCGCCGCAACACCCTCGCGATCGCGAGCCTCGTCCTCGGCATCGCGAGCCTCCTGGTCAACCCGCTGCTCGTCCCGTCGATCCTCGCGATCGTCTTCGGCGTCCGCGGCCGGGCCGCCTCGGTCCAGCTCGGCGGCCGCGGCTTCGCGTCCGCGGGCCTGATCACCGGCATCATCGGCATCGCCTTCGGCGCGCTGTCCGTCCTCGGGCGCATCGCCGGGATCACGAGCTGACCGCCGTGCGCGGGCGGAGCGCCCCCTGGCTCTTCGTCCTCGCCGTCGCCCTGGTGGCGCTGGTGCTGCGCGGGCCGATCGTCGCCGTCGCACCGGTCATCGACGCGATCCGCGACGACCTCTCGCTCTCGTCCGGCCAGGCCGGCGTCCTCACCAGCATCCCGGTGCTCTGCTTCGCCCTGGCCACGCCGCTCGCCCTCCTGGTGATCCGGCGGGCCGGACCGGACGCGGCCGTCACGATCACCGTGCTCGGCGTCGCGCTCGGCACGATCCTGCGCTCGGCCGGCGACGTCGCGCTCGTCGTCGCGGGGACGATCGTCATCGGCGTCGTCATCACGATCGGCAACGTCGTCGTCCCCGTCGTCATCCGCCGCGACATCGCGCCCGAGCGCGTCGACCTCACCACCGGCGTCTACACCGCGGCGCTCAACATCGGCTCGACCATCACCTCGCTCGGCACCGCGCCCCTCGCCGTGGCGCTCGGCTGGCGCGGCGCGCTCCTCGCCTGGCTCGCGCTCAACGCCCTGGCCATCGCCGGCTGGCTCCTCGCCCGCGGCCCGGCCCGGGCGCTGCGCCCCGCGCCCCGCCCGCCCGTCGCCCGCGGCCCCCAGGAGCCGGCGCCGCGGATCTGGCGCAGCGCCACCGTGCTCGCCCTGGCCGTCTGCTTCGCCAGCCAGGCCTTCTCCTACTACGGCGTCACCGCCTGGCTGCCCTCGCTCCTGGTCGACACCAACGGCTTCTCGATCGAGGCGGCCGGAGCGAGCTCCTCCGTGTTCCAGATCGCCGCGATCATCGGCGCCCTCGGCGTGCCCCTGGTGGTCCGCCGGCTCCGGCCGCTGGGCAGCATCGTCCTGATCGGCGTGCTCTGGTGCACGGTCCCGCTCGGCCTGCTCCTGGCGCCCCAGCTCTGGGCGCTCTGGTGCCTGCTGGGCGGTGCGGCCCAGGGCGGCGGCATCACCGTCGTCTTCGTCCTGCTCGTGCGGCTCTCCCGCTCCGATCGGCACGCCTCTCGGCTCTCCGCCACGGTGCAGGGCCTCGGCTACGCCGTCGCCGCGACCGCCCCCACGGTCATCGGACTCGCCCACGACCTCACCGGCGGTTGGAGCGCGCCGCTGCTGATCGTCCTCACCGCCACCTGCTCCTTCCTCGCCTTCGGGATCCTCGCCGCGACCCGCCAGGGCCGCACCGTCTGAGAGCGCTTCCCGCTCGGATCCCGCAGCGCGGCGTCAAGGGGCCTCCCTCGGGACCCGCGGGGCAATAGCGTGTCCGGCATGGCCGAGAAGAGCACGACCCGCGAGAAGACCGCGCCCGAGCCCGACGACGCGCGCAAGCCCGACGACGTCACCGACATCACGAAGCGCTCCTGGCTCTACGTCCTGAAGAAGACCGGCCGCGAGTTCGGCGCCGACCAGTGCACCGACCTCGCCGCCGCGCTGACCTACTACGCCGTGCTGGCCCTGTTCCCGGCGCTGCTCGCGATCGTCTCCGTGCTCGGCCTGTTCGGCCAGGCCCAGGCAACGACGCAGACCGTGCTCGACCTGGTCGGCAACCTCGCCTCCGCCGAGGTCGTCGACCTGCTGCGCGACCCGATCGAGTCGCTGGTGAACTCCCCGGCCGCCGGTGTCGCCTTCGTCACCGGCCTCCTCGGCGCCCTCTGGTCCGCGTCCGGCTACGTCGGCGCCTTCGGCCGCGCGATGAACCGCGTCTACGAGATCGACGAGGGCCGCCCGTTCTGGAAGCTGCGCCCGACCATGCTCGGCGTCACCGTCGTCACCGTGGTCCTCATCGTCGTCGCCGCCCTGATCCTGGTGCTCAGCGGCCCGGTCGCCACCGCCGTCGGCGACGTCGTCGGCCTCGGCCCCGCCGCGCTGTCGGTCTGGAACATCGCCAAGTGGCCGGTGCTGATCGTCATCGCCGTCCTGACCATCGCGATCCTCTACTACTGGGCGCCGAACATCCGCCAGCCGAAGTTCCGCTGGATCAGCACCGGCTCGATCCTCGCCCTCTTCATCTGGCTGCTCGCCTCGGTCGGCTTCGCCTTCTACGTCGCCAACTTCTCCAACTACAACAAGACGTACGGCTCCCTCGGTGGCGTGATCGTCTTCCTGCTCTGGATCTGGATCACCAACATCGCCCTGCTCTTCGGCGCAGAGTTCGACGCCGAGCTCGAGCGCGGCCGCGAGCTCCAGGCCGGCATCGCGGCGGAGGAGACCATCCAGCTGCCCCCGCGCGACACCGCGGCGAGCGACAAGAAGGCGAAGGTGCACGAGAAGGACGTCCGCGACGGCCGCTGGCTGCGCCTCTCCAGCGAGAACCGCGGGCAGAAGGGCCCCTCGCAGGACGACGACGGCGCGAAGGAGACCGAGGAGGCCGCCGAGAGGAAGTGACGGCCGGCGACGCGCGCGCCGCTCAGGACTCCAGGCGCCACAGCTCCCGGTAGTACTGCGCGCGGCGCTCGTCGGACTCGATCCCGTACTCCTGCAGCAGCAGCGGCGCGAAGCCCTCGCCGTAGTTCCAGCCCAGGCTGACCGCCGCGACCGCGAGATCCGCCCAGCGGTCCCCGACGCCCAGATCGCCCACGTCGACGCTGGCACTCCAGCGTCCGTCCGCGCCGATCAGGGTGTTCGGGGCGCAGGCGTCCCCGTGCACCACGACCGGCTCCGGCACGGGAGGAGCCGCCCCGAGCACGTCCGGGCGACGGTCGAACCACGAGTCCCCGCGGAGCGCCGCGGGCACCTCGGCCACCGGCAGCGCGTGCAGCGCCCGCAGGCCCGCCGCGATCGCCCGGACGGCGTCCTCCGGGCGGGCGATCCACTCCGGAGCAACGGCGCTCGTCCCGACGAGCGGCGCGGTCAGCAGCCACTGCGCCTCGGCGTCCTCGCCGCGCTCCAGCACGCGCGGCACCGGATGCCGACCCGCGACCCACTCCAGCCGGAGCGCCTCCCGCCCGAGATCGACGCCACTCGAGCGCGGATTCCACTTCAGGAACCCGTCCCGCACCCGGAAGGTCAGCCCGTCCAGCTGATTCCGCCACACCAGCGCCGGCACCGCACCCCCGTTCATCGCCACCGCGACCGCGGGCACCCGCACCCCCGCCATCGACGTCTGCCTCCCCAGATCCGGCCCACTCACCCCCTCATCCTCCCCCTCCCCCTCTTCTCTTCCCGCGAGATGCCACTTGTGCACGCTCTCCACGGCGTGTCGCGTGCACAAGTGGCATCTCGCGGCGGGGAGGGGGGACGGGGAGGGGAGGGAGGGGTCAGCGGAGGTAGCGGAGGAGGAGGGTGTCGCCGGCGGCGAGGACGTGGGCGAGGCGCATGTCGCGGGCGGTCGCGGTGCCGCGGGCGATGCGGCCGGCGTCGCCCGACTCGAGGGAGGGGCTGATCGTCAGGCACAGCTCGTCGACGGCGTCCGCGGCCAGCAGCGTGCCGAGCAGCCCCGGGCCGCCCTCGCAGTGGATCCGGGCCAGCCCGCGCGCGAGGAGCTCCTCGCGCAGCCGCGGCACGTCCAGGGCGTCCTCGCCGCAGACCAGCACGTCGGCCACCTCCGCGAGCGCCGCCCGGCGATCCGCCGGGGACGCCGCGGTCGTCACCACGATCGGCCGCACCGGCGCCTCGGTGAAGAGCCGGTCCGCCGGATCGAGGTCGAGCGACCCCGACACCACCGCGAACACGGGGTGCGGCGGCAGCCCCGCCGCCGTCCGCGCCGCCGCCCCCTCCTCGCCGAGCACCATCGGCCCGTAGCCCTCGTTCCGCACCGTGCCGGCCGCGACGAGCACCACGTCGGCGAGTCGCCGCAGCAGGTCGAACACCCGGAGGTCCGCCTCGCCGCCCAGCGCCCCCGACACGCCCTCGCGCGTCACCGCGCCGTCGATGCTCGAGACGAAGTTGACCCGGAGCCACGCGTCGCCGGCGCCGTCCGCGTACGCCGCCAGCAGCTGCCCGTCGTCGAGGTCCGCGGCGGGCGCCGGCCGCAGCCGGTCGATCGCCGCGCTCACGCGCCCACCGCCGTCGCGCCGCTCGCGCCGGCCGTGCCCGCAGACCCCGCCGCCGTCGCCGTCGCCGCCGCCGCCACCGCCGCCGGATCCGCCGCCGTGTTGTGGCGCAGGAACGCCGGCGCCCGCCAGCCCAGCACGGCCTCCGTGAGCCGCACCGCGTCGACCGCCTGGCGCACGTCGTGCATCCGCACGATCCGCGCCCCGTTCAGGATGCAGATCACCGCCGCCGCCAGCGATCCCTCCAGCCGCTCCCCCTGCGGCCGGTCCAGCGTCTCGCCGATGAAGTCCTTGTTCGACACCGCCGCCAGCACCGGGAGCCCGAGCACCCCGAGCTCGCCCAGCCGCCGCGTCAGCTCCAGCGTGTGCAGCGTGTTCTTGTTCAGATCGTGGCCGGGATCGACGATCAGCCGGTCGTCGGGGACGCCCGCCGCCCGCGCCCGCTCGACCCGGACGCGCAGGTGCTCGATCACCTCCGCCACGACGTCGTCGTACTGCGGCGCCACCGGCTCGCTGCGCGGCGCACCGACGCTGTGCGTCACGACGAGCTGCGCCGAGGACCCGGCCAGCACCGCGAGCATCCCCGGATCGTGCAGCCCGCTGGTGTCGTTGACCACGGAGGCGCCCTCGGCGATGCTCGCGCGGGCCACCTCGGCGCGCGTCGTGTCGACCGAGATCACCACGTCGCTGCGCTCGTGGATTCCGGCGACCACCGGCACCACCCGGTCCAGCTCCTCCTGCAGTGAGACGGCGGGCCCCCGCCCGAACGGCACCCCGCCGATGTCGACCCAGTCCGCGCCCTGCTCCGCGGCCCGCACGGCGGCCTCGACCGCCCGGTCCAGCGCGAAGGTGGAGCCCTTGTCGTAGAAGGAGTCGGGCGTGCGGTTCACGACCGCCATCACCGCGACCTCGCGCTCGAAGTCGAATGCGCGTCCACCGATCGTGCGCCTCATCGTCGTCGTCCCTCCGGCTGCCCGCGCCGAGCGAGCGTCGGCGCCGCTCACCCTAGACGAGCCGCATCGGCGAGGGCTGCGGCGGCAGCAGCGGCAGCGGCGCCGCGTCCTCCAGCAGCACCTGGAAGAGCTGGTGGTCCTGCCACTCCCCCGCGATCCGCAGGTATCGCCGGGCCACGCCGATCCGCTCGAAGCCGTTGCGCTCGAGCACCGTCTGCGAGCCGACGTTGTGCAGCAGCGTGCCCGCCTGCACCCGGTGCAGCCGCAGCTCGTCGCGGGCGAGTCCCAGGGTGGCGCCGACCGCGCGGGTCATCACGCCGCGGCCCTCCAGCTCGCCGTCGACCCAGTAGCCGAGGTCCGCGCTGTCGAAGGCGCCGTGCACGACGTTCGAGAGCGTCACCCGGCCGACCAGCTCGTCCCCGCGCTCGAGGACCAGCGGGAGCAAGGCACCCGACCGGTGCGCGTGCAGCGCGTCCGCGATCGCGTCGGTCTGCCCGCCCGCCTCGAAGAACCGTGCCGAGCGCAGCGGCTCCCACGGCGCGAGCCGGCGGCGGTTCCGGCGGTAGGCGGCCGCGAGCGCGGGGCCGTCCTCGCGGGCGATCAGACGGAGGACGGTGCCGTGACCGACGGCGATCGAGGCTGACACCCTGCGAGGCTAGACCGACCCGGGCCGTCGGCGCACGGACTCCGGGCGGTTAACGCAGAACACCCCCGGCCGGAGCCGGGGGTGTCCTGAGTGGTGGGCGATACTGGGATCGAACCAGTGACCTCTTCCGTGTCAGGGAAGCGCGCTACCGCTGCGCCAATCGCCCGTTGCCCCAGAAGGAGCACCTCGTTCGGTGAACGATCGAGGTGGATACGGGATTCGAACCCGTGTATACGGCTTTGCAGGCCGCTGCCTCGCCTCTCGGCCAATCCACCGTGTACGGGATTCGGTGTCGGCGGCCCCTCATGATTCCTCGAGGCCGACCTGGTGAAACACCGGCCCGGGGGCCGGTTCTTCGAGCGGATGACGAGATTCGAACTCGCGACCCTCACCTTGGCAAGGTGATGCGCTACCACTGCGCCACATCCGCATGATGTGTTGGAACACTGTCTTGCTGCCACTTGCTATTTGCTACTGCCTTGCCTGTCTCCCCGGCGCTTTCGCTGCCCGGCTCGACCTAGAAGACTGTATCCGAACGCCGCGCGAAGTTCCAAATCGACGGCGCACCGATTCGGGCTCCGCGTCTCGCGAGCCGCGTCTTTCCGCGCGAAACCGCCCCGCAACCCGCTGTTCACCCGGGCGTGGCGCGCCCGTCCTGGTGCGCCGGGGCGTCGCGGATCCGCTACGATCGATTCTCGGGTCGTCCACAAGACGGCTGTCAGGGCGATTGGCGCAGTTGGTAGCGCGCTTCCTTCACACGGAAGAGGTCATCGGTTCGAGTCCGGTATCGCCCACTCCCTCTCCTCTCCTCCCTCTTCCGCATCTCCACCCCGCGGAGGCACCTCGTGATGGGTCGCTCGCACGCCGTCTCCGGCGCGCTCGCCTGGTCCGTCGCGACCACCGTCCCGGCTCTCGCCGCACCGCTCGGCCTCGACGGCCTGCCGCCGGACCTCCGGCTGGTCGGCCTCGGCGTCGCCGCCGGCTGGGCGCTCGTCCCCGACGCCGATCACGCCCGCGCGACGATCTCGCGCTCCGCACCCGGCGCCTCGCTCCTCACCGCGACCGCGGGCCGCATCAGCGGCGGGCACCGGCACGGGATGCACTCCCTGCTCGCCGTCGCCGTCGTCTGGTACCTGATCCCGATCCTGGTCGCCCTGCGCTTCCCGGTGCCGCTGGTGGGTCCCGTGTCCCTCGCCGCCGTCCTCACGCTGCCGGCCCTCGCCTTCGCCGCGAAGGCGGTGCGGGCCGCGCCCTCCTGGCCGATCGCGTGGGCGGGCGCGGGCGTCGTGACCGCGCTCCTGGTCGCCCTCGCCGACGGCACCTGGGCCTGGCTGCAGGTCGCCGCGACACTGGGTTACCTCGTGCACGTCGCCGGCGACGCGCTCACCACCGAGGGGATCAACTGGCTGTGGCCGCTGCGGATCCGCTCGCCGCGCTGGGTGCGGCGGACGCCCGTGCTGCGCCGCCTCTGGACCTCCGGCGGCTACGCGGCGGTCCCGGTGCTCGGCTCGGCCGGCTCGTGGCGCGAGACGATCCTCTACTGGCTGATGTCGGCCGCCGTGATCGTCCTCACAGCCGCGCAGCTGACCGAGCTGCTCTGACGGGCGACGACGGAGCGGGGCCTCCTCAGTACACGGCCCCCGGGTTCATGATCCCGAGAGGATCGAACACCGCCTTGATCCCGCGCTGGAGCGCCATCGAGTCCTCGCCCAGCTCCTCCGCCAGCCAGCGCCGCTTCAGCAGCCCCACGCCGTGCTCGCCGGTCAGCGTGCCGCCCAGGGCGAGCGCCGTGCGGAAGAGCTCCCCCGCGGCCGCCCAGACGTCCTCTCCCACGCCGTCCGAGCCCGGCGGCACCACGAAGTTCGGGTGCAGATTGCCGTCGCCGGCGTGCGCCACGGTCGGGATGCTCAGCCCGGTCCGCTCCTCGATGCCGCGGATCGCGGCGAACATCGCGGGCAGGGCCGAGCGCGGCACGCAGACGTCCTCGATCAGGACCTCCCCCTCCGCCTCGAGCGCCGGGTGGAACGCCCGCCGCACGGCCAGCAGCGCCTCGCCCGCCGCCGGGTCGTCCGTGGACTCGGCGTCCCCGCCCGCCTCCGCCACGATCGCCAGGATGCGGCGCGCCTCGTCCTCCGCTCCCCCGCCGTCGGTCTGCACGAGCAGGTAGGCCGCGCCGCGGTCCAGCGCGGTGCCGGTGTAGCGGCCGATCGCGGCGAGCGCCGCCTCGTCCATCAGCTCCATCACCGCGGGTCGCAGCCGCGCGGCCGTGACGGCGGCCGAGGCCGCGGCCGCGGCGACGACGCTCGGGAAGTAGGCGCCGATCGTCACGACCCGGCCGGCCGGGATCGGCCGCAGCTTCACCGTCGCCTCCACGATCACGCCGAGCGTCCCCTCCGACCCCGTCAGCAGCGCCGTGAGGTCGTAGCCGGCGACGCCCTTGACGCTGCGGCGCCCGGTCCGCAGCAGGCGCCCGTCGGCCAGCACGACCGCGAGGCCCAGCACCGACTCGCGGGTGACCCCGTACTTCGCGCAGAGCAGTCCGCCCGCGTTCGTGGCGATGTTGCCGCCGATGCTCGAGATCGCCTTGCTGGCCGGGTCGGGCGAGAAGATCAGCCCGTCGGCGGCGACCGCGTCCGAGAGCGCCTGGTTGAGGACGCCCGGCTCGACGACCGCCAGCTCGTCCTCCAGCGAGATCTCGAGGATGCGGTCCATCGCCGCCGTCGACAGCACGATCGCGCCGGCGCGACCGACGGCTCCCGCCGCGAGCCCGGTCCCCGCGCCGCGCGGGACGACCGGCACCCGGTGCGCGGAGGCCAGCCGGAGCGTCGCCTGCACGTCGGCGATCGACCGCGCGCGGACGAGCGCCAGCGCGCGTCCCTCCGCCGTCCAGCCCGACTTGTCGATGTGCGCGGCCTCGAAGGCCGGCCCCTCAGTCGTCACCGCCTCGCCGAGCTCCTCGCGCAGCCGCCGAAGGACCGCGCTCTCGGCGCCCTCGGCGCTCTCGGGGCGGTTCTCGACGGCGGCGTCGGCGCTGGCGTCGGTGCTGACGTCGGTGCTGACGTCAGTGCTGCGGGCGGCGGTGCTGCTCATGGGTCACTCCGGGCGGATCGCGGGTCGGCCCCTCGATCCTTCCACGGCGACGCGGCAGGATGACGGGATGAGCGGATCGCGGCGATGACGTCCCCCACCAGCGCCGGCCTCCTCCTGCACCGGCGGCACGAGGGCGGGTGCGAGGTGTTCCTCGGCCGGATGGGCGGACCGCTGTGGACGCGCCGCCCGCGAGCCTGGTCGATCCCCAAGGGCCTGCACACCCTCGAGGAGGCGCCGCTGGACGCCGCCCGCCGCGAGTTCGAGGAGGAGATCGGCGTGCCCGCGCCAGAGCTCGACTACGCGCTGCTCGGCTCCTGGCGCCTGCGCTCCGGCAAGACCGTGACCGTCTTCGCCGCGGAGTGCGCCGACGGGATCGCCTTCGTCGCGAGCAACACCTTCGAGCTGGAGTGGCCGCCCGGCTCCGGCGTCGTCCGCGCCTTCCCCGAGATCGAGCGCGCGGAGTGGCTCCCGATCGACCGGGCGCGCGAGCTGATCACCGCCGGTCAGCTCCCCGCCCTCGACGCCCTCGAGGCGCAGTGGGCCGGAGCGTCGAGCGCTCAGTAGTCGAGCACGTCCAGCGGCACCGCCAGGTCGTCGTCGGTCGCCATCGGCACCGGGCGCCCGAGTCGCCGGGCCCGGTCGAGCATGTCCGCCACGAGCTCCGCGTCGACGAGCTCGGCGCCGACGTCCGGCTCGTCCTCGACGAGCATCTGGCTCGACGGACCGAGGAGCAGCCGAGCGGTCAGCACGTCCTCGCCGCGCCGGACGGGGATCTCCACCGTCGCGGCGGTCGCCGTCGAGGCGAGCATCCGGGCGTACTCGAGCACAGCGGCGGCGATGTCGTCACCGGTGAGCACGCTTCCCTCGGCGTAGTGGATGCGTCGCACGGCGGACTCCTTCAGCTGGGGAGCGGCCGGCTGCAGGAGAGCCCGGCCGGCTCCGTCCTCAGCGTGGCACGCGCTCCCCGCCCCGGCCCCGTCCGGGCGGATGTCGACGGGGGGCTTTACTTCCGGGCACCGCCCTCCTGCGGGCCCCGGTCGTCCGCCGCCGAGTAGACCCGCAGCGCCAGCGGCACGATCCGGACGCTCGCCTCGTGGAAGCCCGCCGGCTCGCCGTCGAACACCTCGCTCTCGCCGTCGTGCGCCCACTCCGGGTCGACGCCGGCCGGGCGCCGCGCGCCGACCACGACGTCCGGCGTGCTGGTCGACTCGACCACCGGCGCCCGCCAGCCGGGCACGCGCCCCACCACCGGCGTCGCGCCGCGGCCGAGCGCCAGCGACACGGCCCCGCGGGTCCGCGGCGTCCGGCCCGAGTGCAGCACGCGGATGTCGAGGTGCCCGTCGTCCAGGCGCCGGCGGGCGAGCGGAGTCGCGGTGCGCGGGTGCTCCCCGTTCACCCCGACGAAGTAGGACCAGACCAGCTCGGTGCGCCCGTCGCGCCTCAGCTCGAACGGGTCGCTCGAGCGGACGACCTCGAAGGCCGCGAGGACGGAGGCGAGCGGCTTGCCGAGCACCTTCTCGCGCTTCTCCCGCGCCGCCACGAACTCCGGGTACAGCCCGATAGAGACCGTGTTCAGCACCGTCACCGGCGCGGCGTCCCCAGCGGTCACCTCCGCCACGTCGACGTCGCGGCGCTCCCCGTGAGCGGCCGCGTCGAGCGCGTCCTCGATCGAGACGAGGCCCAGCGCCTTAGCGAAGTGGTTCATCGTCCCGCCGGGCAGCACGAGCAGCGTCATGCCCTCCGCCCGCGCGAGCGCCGCGCCGACCGCCATGGTCCCGTCGCCGCCGTAGACACCGAGCACCTCGGGCGGAGCGTCGCCGGCGCGCGCCGAGCGGACGACCTCAGCGAGGTCCTCACCCTCGGCCAGCCGGTGCACGCGCGCCGCGGGGAAGCGCTGCAGGATCATCGGCTCCGGGTCCGGCCGGTGCGAGTCGCGACCCGCGCTCGGATTGAGCACCGCCAGCAGACCCGCGCCGTCGCCCAGCGGCCGGACGTCCACGGGCGGCAGCATCGCGCGCTCCGAGACGGGCACGTGCCGCGGTCGCGCCGGCACCAGCACCCGCCCGAGCCCCGCGACGGCCGCACCGAGCGCCGCCCCGCCGAGCACGTCCGACAGCCAGTGCACGCCGACGTGCAGTCGCGAGAACGCGACCGCCGCGGCGACGGGCGCGACCGCCAGCCCGACCCGCGGGTTCTCCAGCGCGACACCGGCGGCGAAGGCGGCCGCGCTCGCCGCGTGACCGGAGGGGAAGCTGGGCGAGGTGGGCACGCGGGCGAGCCGCCGCCCCACCGGCACGTCGACGACGAGCGGCCGGACCCCGCCGAAGAGCTGCTTGCCCACCAGGTTCGCCGCGGCGCTCGCGACGGCCAGCGACGCCGCTCCCCGGGCCGCCTCCCGCGGCCGCCCCGCGAGCACGAGCAGCGCCCCGAGACCGAACCAGAGCACCCCGTGGTCGGCGGCGCGCGAGAGCCCGACCAGGGCGCCGTCCAGCAGCGGCACCGGACGGCGGGCGTTCAGCCGCCGGGCGGCGCGGGCGTCGGCGCGGCGGACGGCGCGCGGAACCGCGAGGACGCGCCGGAGCAGGACGGACGGGGGTCGGGTTCCGCGCAGAGGCATGCGCTCAGGGTAGGAGGCGCGCGCCGCCCCCACCTGAGCGGGCTGCGCCTAGACCTCGCCGAACCCCGACTCGACGAGGTCCGCCAGCCGGCCCACGGCCTCCTCCGCCTCGGTGCCGGTTGCCGAGATCGCCACCTCGTCGCCGCGGTCCAGCCCCAGCGACATCACGCCGAGCAGACTCGTCGCGTCCTTGCCGTTGACGTCGATCCGGGCGTCGAAGCGGGTCGCGAGGGTGACGAAGTCGGCCGCCGGACGGGCGTGCAGCCCGTTCGGGTTGATCAGCCGCACGGTCCGGCGCACGCTCGGCACGTCGGCCGCCGCCGACTGCTGCCCCGGCTCCGCGAGGAGCGCGCCCCGCGCCGACTCCGCCGCCGCGAGCACGTCGGCGAGAGCACCGCCCGCCCCGGCCGCGACCGCCGCAGCGACCGCGCCCTCCACGAGCGGTGCGTCCGCGATCCGCACCCGCTCCCGGGCCTCGTCGTCGAGGAACTCGACCGCCGTCTCCGCCGTCATGATCGCGGAGCCCAGGTCGCAGAGCACCACGGCGCCCTCGCCGGAGTCGGCCTCGGCCAGCGCCGCGGTGATCCGCTCGAAGCTGGTCCCGATGCCGCCGTCGTCCGTGCCGCCCGCGGCGATCAGAGCGACCTCGGGCGCCATCTGCGCCGCCAGCTCGACCAGCCCCTCGGCCAGGCGCGCACTGTGCGAGACGAGGACCAGCCCGACGCTCACGCCGCCGCCTCGGCCGCCGCGCGCAGCAGCAGGACGCTCGAGACACTGCCCGGATCGCGGTGCCCGATCGCCCGCTCGCCCAGGTAGCTCGCCCGGCCCTTCCGCGCGACGAGCGGGTCGGTCGACTCCGCCCCCGCCTGCGCCGCGTCCGCCGCCGCCGCCAGGACCTCGGCCGGCGAGGAGCCGCCCGCCGCGGCGCTCCCCGCGGCCTCGACCGCCGGAGTCCACGCGTCCACCATCGTCTTGTCGCCGACCTCGGCCTTGCCCCGCAGCACGATGCCGTCCCGCGCCGCCGTCAGCAGCGCGACGACCGCCGCGCCGTCGAGCGACTCCTTGCCGGCGACCGCGCCTGCGGCCTTGAGGAACGCCGTGCCGAAGAGCGGGCCGGAGGCACCGCCCACCGTGGAGATCAGCGTGGTCGCGACCAGCTTGAGCACGTCCCCCGGCGTCTGCGCCCCGGTGTCCGCCGCGTCGAGCTTCGCGAGCACGGCCTGGAAGCCGCGGTCCATGTTCTCGCCGTGGTCGCCGTCGCCGATCGCGCGGTCGAGCGTGATCAGCTCGACCCGGTGCTCCGACACGGCCTGCGCCGCCCCGCGGATCCACGCCGCGGCCCACGCCGCATCGAGCCCCTGGGCTCCCTGTCCGTCCTGCATCGATCCGTCCTCTTCCCTGCGTCGCTCCCGCGACCGTCGTGTCGTCGTGTCGTCCGTCCGGCCGTCGCCGTGCTCCCGGCGGCGGCCCCGCCCCGTGCCCGCTCCGGCGCGCTCAGCGGCCCCAGCGCAGCGCCGCCGTCTGCAGCGGCGAGTCCCAGAGCTCCGTCATCGCCGCGTCGAGCTTCAGCAGCGTGATCGAGACGCCCTGCATCTCCAGCGAGGTCGTGTAGCTGCCGACCAGGCTCCGCTGCACGACGACGCCCTTCTCGGCCAGCACCTCGGCCGCGCGGCGGTAGACGAGGTAGAGCTCGATCTGCGGAGTGCCGCCGAGTCCGTTGACGAAGAGCAGCACGTCGTCGCCGGAGGAGAAGGGGAGGTCCTCGAGGATCGGGGCGAGCAGGCGGTCGACGATCCGGTCGGCCGGCTCGAGCGGGATCCGCTCGCGCCCGGGCTCGCCGTGGATCCCGATGCCAATCTCGATCTCGTCCTCCGCCAGCTCGAAGCTCGGCTCCCCCGCGTGCGGCACCGTGCACGGCCGCAGCGCGACGCCCATCGAGCGCACGCCCGCGACGACCGCCTCCGCGACCGCGGCCACCTCGTCCAGCGAGTCACCGCGCTCGGCGGCGGCCCCGGCGATCCTCTCCACCAGCACGGTGCCCGCGACGCCGCGGCGCCCGGCGGTGTAGAGCGAGTCCTTCACCGCGACGTCGTCGTCGACGATCACCGAGCGCACCTCGACGCCGTCGGCGAGGGCCAGGTCGGCCGCGGTCTCGAAGTTGAGCACGTCGCCCGTGTAGTTCTTCACGATGTGCAGGACGCCCGCCCCGCCGTCGACCGCCTTGGTGGCCGCCACGATCGGGTCGGGGGTCGGCGAGGTGAACACCGGTCCGGGCACCGCGGCGTCGAGCATGCCGACTCCGACGAAGCCCGCGTGCAGCGGCTCGTGCCCGCTGCCGCCGCCGCTGACCAGGCCGACCTTGCCCTGCCGCGGGGCGTCCACCCGCACGACGAACAGGGGATCGGGCTCGACCCGCACCAGGTCGGCGTGCGCGAGGCCGAATCCGGCCACGGACTCCGCGACGACGTTCTTCGGGTCGTTGATGAGCTTCTTCATCGAGGTCTCCTCCAGGGCGCGCCGCACCGTCGCGGACAGCGGCTCCACGTTACGCCCGAGCCCCGTCCCGGCGCAGGCCCCGACCCGCGCGGGCCGACGGCTCGGCGCGGGTGCGGCACGGGCTCAGCTCGCGCGCTGCGTCTCCTCGACCCACTGGTCGAGCTTCGCCGTCGCGGCCCCGGAGTCGACCGCCGCCGCGGCGCGATCGAGCGCCGAGCGGAAGCGGTCCAGGATCGCCGTGCGGATGAGGCCCGGGTCGCGCGCGAGGTCGAAGGCGATCAGCCCCGCCGCGGCGTTCAGCAGCACGATGTCGCGCACCGGGCCCTCCTCGCCGGCGAGGACGGAGCGGACGACCTGCGCGTTGTAGGCGGCGTCGCGCCCGCGCAGCTGGTCGATGCTCGCCCGGCGGATGCCGAGGTCGCGCGGGTCGAGGTCGTGCTCGACGACGGAGCCGCGCGAGACCTCCCAGATGTGGCTGTGCCCGGTGGTCGAGAGCTCGTCGAGCCCGTCGTCGCCGCGGAAGACGAGCGCGGTCGCCCCGCGGGTCTGGAACACGCCGACGAAGAGCGGAACGCGGTCGAGGTGCGCCACGCCCACCGCCGACGCCTCCGGGCGCGCCGGGTTGCAGAGCGGCCCGAGGAAGTTGAAGACGGTCGGCACGCCGAGCTCGGCGCGGACCGGTCCGGCGTGGCGGAACCCGGGGTGGAACATCGCCGCGAAGACGAAGCCGATGCCCGTGCGGCGGAAGACCTCCGCGACCCGCTCCGCCGGCAGCGTCAGGTCGACGCCGAGCGCCGCGAGCACGTCCGAGGAGCCCGAGGACGACGAGGCCGCGCGGTTCCCGTGCTTGATCACCGGCGTCCCGGCCGCCGCGGCGATGATCGACGCCGTCGAGGAGATGTTGACCGTGCCGAAGCGGTCGCCGCCGGTCCCGACGATGTCCAGGGCCATCGGATCGACGTCCAGCGGCACCGCGTGCTCGAGGATCGCGTCGCGGAAGCCGACGATCTCGTCGACCGTCTCGCCCTTGGCGCGCAGCGCGATCAGCAGCCCGGCGAGCTGCGCCGGCGTCGCCTCGCCCTGCATCACCCGCTCCATCGCCCACGTCGCCTCGGACACCGAGAGATCGGAGGAGTCGAGGAGGGAACCGAGAATGCGCGGCCAGGACAGGGTTTCCGACATGGCTCTCAGATTATGCGACTACGAAGGCCCCACGGGAAGTGCGACTTCCCCCCCTTGCGATCGTTCATAATGGTCTGTGTGACGAGCACCTCTCTCTCCCCCACGGCCACCGTGCCCGCAGTGAACCGACCCAACCCGGTCGCGGTCGGAACGATCGTCTGGCTGGGAAGCGAGGTCATGTTCTTCGCGGGCCTCTTCGCGATCTACTTCACCCTCCGCAGCACCTCCCCGGAGCTGTGGTCGGCCGAGACCAGCATCTTGAACGTCCCGTACGCGAGCGTCAACACGGTGATCCTGGTCGCCTCGTCGTTCACCTGCCAGTTCGGCGTGTTCGCCGCCGAGCGCCTGCAGCCGCGCTCCACCGGGCTCAGCCCGTTCAAGTGGGGCATGGTCGAGTGGTTCTTCCTCACCTACGCCCTCGGCGCGGTGTTCGTCTGCGGCCAGGTCCTCGAGTACGCGACCCTCGTCTCCGAGGGCGTCACCCTCTCGAGCAACGCCTACGGCTCGGCCTTCTACATCACCACCGGCTTCCACGCCCTGCACGTGACCGGCGGGCTCATCGCCTTCCTCCTCGTCATCGGCCGCGCCTTCGCCGTCAAGAACTTCGGCCACAAGGAGGCGACCAGCGCGATCGTCGTGTCCTACTACTGGCACTTCGTCGACGTCGTCTGGGTCGGCCTCTTCGTCGTCATCTACTTCCTCAAGTGAGGCCCGCCGCCTCCATGCCCCACCACACTCCCGAACCCCGCAGGAAGGTTGCCTCGATGGCCTCCCCGAAGAAGAGCCGCGCCAAGAAGGGTCGCCGTCACCCGCTGGCCACACTGGCCCTGATCGCGATCGGCCTCGGGCTCACCGGCGGCACCTACGCGGCCGTCGGCGTCGCGACCTCCGCCTCCGCCGAGACCTCGGCCACGAGCCAGCAGACGATCGACGAGGGCTCGAAGCTCTTCGCCGCCAACTGCGCCACCTGCCACGGCCTCGACGCCGCGGGCACCAGCAACGCCCCGTCGCTCATCGGCGTCGGCGCCGCCTCGGTCGACTTCCAGGTCGGCACGGGCCGCATGCCGATGCAGATGCACGGCCCGCAGGCGCTCGAGAAGCCGGTGCAGTTCACCGACGACCAGGTCGCCGAGCTGGCGGCCTACGTCGCCTCCCTGGCGCCCGGCCCCGCGATCCCCAGCGGCGAGGTCCTCGACGGCCAGGGCGACTCCGCCAACGGCGCCGAGCTCTTCCGCATCAACTGCGCCATGTGCCACAACGTCGCCGGCGCCGGCGGCGCACTGACCGAGGGCAAGTTCGCTCCCCCGCTGGGCGGCGTGACCGAGGCGCACATCTACGAGGCGATGGTCACCGGCCCGCAGAACATGCCGGTCTTCAACGACCTCAACATCTCGCCGGAAGACAAGCGCGACATCATCTCCTACCTCAAGTACATCGAGGCCAACCCCTCTCCGGGCGGATTCGCCCTGGGCTCCCTCGGCCCCGTGGCCGAAGGCCTCTTCCTCTGGATCTTCGGACTCGGTTCCATCGTCGCCCTGACGGTGTGGATCACCGCACGATCCAACTAGCAACGACAGGCGCCCTGGCGGGCGCTCGACCCCCACGACGCCGAGCGGCGTCGACACGGCGTGAAAAGGAGAACCATGGCAGAGCACGATGAGGGTGGCACCGACCTCGCCACCTCGTCGGCCCCCGGGCACGGAAGTGCTCCGGCCGGCACCGCGGTCGTGACGCGGGACCGCGTCCAGGACCCGGGCCTCCCGCCGCACCGCCCCCGGATGACCGACCTCGACCCCAAGGTCGCGAAGCGGGCCGAGCGCACGGTCTACACGCTCTTCTACCTCTCCTTCGCGGGCTCGATCTTCGCGGTGGCCGCCTACATGGCGTTCCCCATCACGGAGAGCATCGAGTCGGTCCGGCTGAACACGCTGTTCATCGGCCTCGGCATGGCGCTGGCGCTCCTCGGCATCGGCATCGCCGCGGTCCACTGGGGCAAGCAGCTCATGTCCGACCACGAGGGCATCGACATCCGCCACCCGGTCCGCAGCGCGGAGGACACCCGCGCCCGCGCCCTCGAGATCTTCGACCAGTCCGACAAGGAGTCCGGCTTCGGCCGCCGCTCCCTGATCCGCAACAGCCTCATCGGCTCGCTGATCGTCTTCCCCCTGCCCGCCGTGATCCTGTTCCGAGGCCTCGGACCCCAGGATCAGGACCCCGTCGCCCTCCTCAAGACCACGCTGTGGCGCGAGGGCACGCGGCTCACCCTGGACCCCTCCGGAGCGCCGATCCTCGCATCGGACGTCACGCTGGGCTCCGCCTTCCACGTCATCCCCGAGGGACTCGACCAGGTCGAGGGCAAGCTGGAGGAGAAGGCCAAGGCCGCCGTCCTCCTGATGCGCCTGAAGCCCGAGGACCTGACCGTCAGCGAGGGTCGCGAGACCTGGAACTACGACGGCATCGTCGCCTACTCCAAGATCTGCACGCACGTCGGCTGCCCCGTGGCGCTGTACGAGCAGCAGACCCACCACCTCCTGTGCCCGTGCCACCAGTCGCAGTTCGACATCAAGCGCGAGGCCGAGGTCATCTTCGGTCCTGCGAAGCGCCCGCTTCCGCAGCTCCCCATCACCATCGACGCCGACGGATACCTGGTCGCCCGCAGCGACTTCACGGAGCCGGTCGGACCATCCTTCTGGGAGCGATGACACACATGTCCACCACCACACCTTCCCGCCCCGCGGCATCGCCCGCGGAGCCCGGCGACGGCGTCATCCTCGGCAGCGGCAAGCTGCAGAAGGGGTACGTCGGAGCCGCGTCGAACTACATCGACGAGCGCACGAGCATCTCGGCGGTCGTCAAGGAGTTCGGCCGCAAGATCTTCCCGGACCACTGGTCGTTCCTCCTCGGCGAGGTCGCGCTCTACAGCTTCGTGATCATCCTGCTGTCGGGCACCTTCCTCACGTTCTTCTTCCAGGCCTCGATGGTCGAGACGCACTACGAGGGCAGCTACCTGCCGCTCAAGGGCATCGAGATGTCCGCGGCGATGGCCTCGTCGCTCGACATCTCGTTCGACATCCGCGGCGGCCTGCTGATGCGCCAGATCCACCACTGGGCGGCCCTGCTGTTCGTGGCCTCGATCGGCCTGCACATGCTGCGCATCTTCTTCACCGGTGCGTTCCGCAAGCCGCGCGAGATCAACTGGGTCATCGGCTTCGTCCTCTTCATCCTCGCGATGGCCGAGGGCTTCACCGGCTACTCCCTCCCGGACGACCTGCTCTCGGGCAACGGCCTCCGCATCATCGACGGCATGGTCAAGGGCATCCCGATCGTCGGCACCTGGATCTCGTTCCTCCTCTTCGGCGGCGAGTTCCCGGGCACCGACATCGTCGGCCGCCTCTACACGCTGCACATCCTGCTGCTGCCGGCCCTGGTGCTCGCGTTCATCGCCCTGCACCTCGTCTTCGTGGTCGTGCACAAGCACACCCAGTTCCCCGGTGCGGGCAAGACCGAGCAGAACGTCGTCGGCTACCCGGTGCTCCCGGTCTACGCCGCCAAGGCCGGTGGATTCTTCTTCATCGTCTTCGGTGTCGTCGTCCTCATCGCCTCGCTGTTCACGATCAACCCGATCTGGAACTACGGCCCGTACGACCCCTCCCCCGTCTCCGCCGGCACCCAGCCCGACTGGTACATCGGCTTCGCGGACGGCGCCCTGCGCCTCATCCCGCCGGGACTCGAGTGGGCCATCCCGGGCATCGGCACGATCTCGTTCAACATCCTGATCCCGCTCGTCGGGCTCGGTCTGTTCATCGCCGTCGTGATGCTCTACCCGTTCCTCGAGGCGTGGATCACCGGTGACAAGCGCGAGCACCACCTGCTCGACCGCCCGCGCAACGCCGCGACCCGCACCTCGATCGGCGCCGCCGGTGTGACCTTCTACGCGGGCCTCTGGGCCGCCGCGTCGTCGGACATCATCGCGACGCACTTCCACCTCACCATGGAGGGCGTCATCCACGCCCTGCAGGCCGTGGTCATCATCGGCCCCTTCGTCGCGTACTTCATCACGAAGCG
Organism: Rathayibacter sp. VKM Ac-2856; assembly: GCF_013205055.1. Taxonomy (GTDB): domain Bacteria; phylum Actinomycetota; class Actinomycetes; order Actinomycetales; family Microbacteriaceae; genus Rathayibacter. The sequence goes on along the minus strand of NZ_JABMLF010000006.1, from coordinate 146,317 downwards.
CATCTGCCTCGCCCTGCAGAAGAAGGACCGCGAGATCGCCCTGCACGGCTTCGAGTCCGGCCGCATCGTCCGCCTCCCCGGCGGCGAGTTCATCGAGGTGCACCAGCAGCTCGACGACTACGAGCGCTGGAAGCTGGTCGGCCAGGACGAGTACGAGCCGCTGATGATCCGTCCGGACTCCCGCGGCCGCATCACCGCCCCGCAGCGCGTCCGCGCCGGCCTCTCCCGCTGGTTCTTCGAGGACCGCATCACCCCCGTCACCCAGAAGGAGCTCGAGAGCTCGCACAGCGAGCACTGACCCCCTCCCCCGAAGGGCCCGGACGCACCGTCGTCCGGGCCCTTCGTCGTCCCCACCTCCGTGTGCCGGACCATGCTGATCGAGTAGCCCGCGCAGCGGGCGTATCGAGATCCACCCCACGACAGCGTCGGGTTCGATACGCCTCCGGCGCCTACTCGACCAGCAAGAGCACGGCATCCGATCTACTGCGACCCGACACGACCCGATCCGGCGCAGCCCCGCCCCGTCCATGCCGATCGAGTAGCCCGCTCCGCGGGCGCATCGAGATCCACCCGACGACAGCGTCGGGTCTCGATACGCCGCCTCCGGCGCCTACTCGACCGGCAAGAGCACCGCGACCGACCTGCTCCGATCCGTCCGATCCGCCGCGATCCCCCGGACCGGGCCGGCCCATGCTGATCGAGCAGCCCGCTCCGCGCACGTAGCGAGATCCACGTGACCTGCATGCACCGTCCGCAACTGCCGTCCCCGACCGCCTCCCTCGCCGCAGAGCCGGCTGCGAGCCGCCGCGAAACGGGACTCGGACGGGCCTCTGAGCCCTGCTGGCGTCCACTCGGAGGCCTCCTATACACGAAGGAGTCGCCAGAGGCGTGCCTCAAGCCCTGATCAGGCTGATCGAGCAGCTGCTGGGCGCTGAGCATCCAGATCTCCTCCCCCAGGAGGGCGGGTCTCGATACGCCACCTTCGGTGGCTACTCGACCAGCATGAGCACGTCACCCACCTCGCTCCGACCCGACACGATGCTGATCGAGTAACCCGCACCGCGGGCGTATCGAGATCCACCCCGCGACAGCATCCGGCTCGATACGCCGCCTCCGGCGCCTACTCGACCGGCAGGAGCACCGCGTCGACCTGGTTCGGCCGCCCCGGCCCGCGCCGCCCCGCCGCGCCGCGCCGCGCCACGGTTCATGCTGATCGAGTAGCCCGCACCGCGGGCGTATCGAGATCCGCGTGGACTGCGTACCGTCCCAGCAATTGCCGGCGGCCGGCCGCCTCGCTCGCCGCTGAGCGCCACGAGACGCCCCGGAGCGGGCCGTGGACAGGCCTCAGAGCCCCGCTCGCGTCCACTCGCCGCTTCCAGCTCACGCGGCATGACCGGGAGCACGCTGCGGCCCCCACCATGCTGATCGAGTAGCCCGCACCGCGGGCGTATCGAGATCCACCCGCACTGCCCGCCCCGCCCGCAGCTGCCGTTCGCGCCGCATCCCTTGCCGCCCAGTGCACCGCGAGACGCCGCTGAAGGGGCCCTCGACGGGCCTCAGAGCCCCGCTCCCGTCCACTCGCGACTCCAGAACTCCCGATTCAGCACCGGGCACGCAGAAGGGCCGGGCGCCGGAGGTCGAAACCTCCTGCGCCCGGCCCTCGAAGCCGTGCAGGTCGCCTAGCGGGCGAAGTACCCGCGGTAGTACTCGTACACCCAGCCGGCGATGGCGACCAGGAAGAGGCCGACCGCGATGTAGGTGATCCAGAAGCCGACCGCGAGGCCGAGGAAGGCCAGCGCGGCGGAGCCGCCGAGGATCAGGGGCCACCAGCTCCACGGGCTGAAGAAGCCCAGCTCGGGGTCCCCGTCGTCGATGTCGGCGTCAAGACGGTCCTCGGGCAGCTCGGCCCCCTGGGCCTTGTGCACGCGTCCGACGTAGAAGGCGATGAAGCCACCCAGCACGGACGAGAGCGCGATGCCCACGGTGCCGACCCACTCGATCTGGCCGGTGTCGAGCAGCGACCAGACGATGTAGGTGATGTCCGCGAGGAGGAAGAAGCCGGCGAGCAGCCAGAACAGATTGACGTTGGCGCGCATGGCCCTACTTCACCGTGCCTTCGGACTTGTCGTACGTGGGGGCGTCCGGAGCGTCCTTCGCCGGACCGATTCCGACGGGGATGCCGGCCTCGGGGTGGTTGAGGTCGAAGGCCGGAGCCTCGCTGCGGATGCGCGGGATCGAGGTGAAGTTGTGCCGGGGCGGCGGGCAGGAGGTCGCCCACTCGAGCGACCGCGAGAAGCCCCACGGGTCGTTCACGGTGACCTTCGGCGCCTTGCGGGCCGTGATGTACACGTTCAGGAAGAACGGGATCAGCGAGACCGCGAGGATCATCGCGCCGACCGTCGACAGCTGGTTCATCCAGGTGAAGCCGTCCTCGGGCAGGTAGCTCGCGTAGCGGCGGGGCATGCCCACGACTCCGAGCCAGTGCTGGATGAGGAAGGTGGTGTGGAAGCCGATGAACAGCAGCCAGAAGTGCCACTTGCCCAGCGTCTCGTTCAGCATCTTGCCGGTCCACTTGGGCCACCAGAAGTAGAAGCCGGAGAACATGGCGAAGACCACGGTTCCGAAGACCACGTAGTGGAAGTGCGCGACGACGAAGTACGAGTCGGACACGTGGAAGTCGAGCGGCGGCGAGGCGAGGATGACGCCGGTGAGTCCACCGAACGTGAAGGTGATCAGGAAGCCGATCGCCCAGATCATCGGGGTCTCGAACGTGACGGATCCGCGCCACATGGTGCCGATCCAGTTGAAGATCTTCACCCCGGTCGGGACCGCGATGAGCATCGTCATCAGTGAGAAGAACGGCAGCAGCACAGAGCCGGTGACGTACATGTGGTGCGCCCAGACCGTGACCGAGAGGGCCGCGATCGCGATGGTCGCGTAGATCAGCGTCTTGTAGCCGAAGATCGGCTTGCGGCTGAAGACCGGGAAGACCTCGGACACGATGCCGAAGAACGGCAGCGCGATGATGTACACCTCGGGGTGGCCGAAGAACCAGAACAGGTGCTGCCAGAGCAGGACGCCGCCGTTGGCCGCGTCGTAGATGTGCGCGTCGAACACGCGGTCCGCACCGAGGGCGAACATCGCCGCCGCGAGGACCGGGAAGGCCAGCAGCACGAGGATCGACGTCACCAGGATGTTCCAGGTGAAGATCGGCATGCGGAACATCGTCATGCCGGGGGCGCGCATCGTGATGATCGTGGTGATGAAGTTCACCGCGCCGAGGATGGTGCCGAAGCCCGAGAGCGCGAGGCCGAACACCCAGAGATTGCCACCCAGCCCTGGCGAGAACGTCGTGCTGGAGAGTGGCGCGTAGGCGAACCAGCCGAACGACGCGGCGCCCTGCGGGGTGATGAAGCCGGCGACAGCGATCAGCGATCCGAAGCTGTAGAGCCAGTAGGCGAACGCGTTCAGTCGCGGGAAGGCGACGTCGGGCGCGCCGATCTGCAGCGGCATGAGCACGTTGGCGAAGCCCGCGAAGAGCGGCGTCGCGAACATCAGCAGCATGATCGTGCCGTGCATCGTGAAGAGCTGGTTGTACTGCTCGCGGGTCTCGACCACGGCGAGGCCGGGCTCGAAGAGCTGGGCGCGGATGACCAGGGCCATCACACCCGCGATGCAGAAGTAGATGAACGAGGTGATCAGGTACATGTACCCGATGACCTTGTGATCGGTGGACGTCATCCAGCGAACGAGGACGTTCGCCTTGCGCTCGACCGGCGGTGTGCCGAATGAGCGGGACGGGGCGGGTGCGGTGGCGGTGCTCATGCTCCCTCTACTCCTCGTTCTCGGTGCGGGCCGGCGCGCCGGTGCCGGGCAGGTTGCTGTTGCGGTCGTACTCGGCGCCGAGCTGGCCGGTCTGGCCCGCGTCGCGCAGCGACTGGATGTAGTCGTCGTACTCGCCCTGCGAGACGACCTTCACGTTGAAGAGCATCGCGGAGTGGTACTCGCCGCAGAGCTCGGCGCACTTGCCGGCGTAGGTCCCCTCCTTCAGCGGCGTGACGTACATGTAGTTCGTCTTGCCGGGGATCATGTCCTTCTTGTACAGGAAGTCGACGACCCAGAAGGAGTGGATGACGTCGCGGGCGTCGAGCTGGATCTTGATCTTCTGGTTCACCGGCAGGTAGAGCGTCGGGACCTCGGACTCGACGAGCGATCCGGCGGCGTCGCCGCTGTCCTCGTACTGGCCCTGGATGCCCGCGGAGTACACGTCCTCGTCGACGTAGTTGAAGTCCCACGCCCACTGCTTGCCGTACACCTGGATGGTCTCGTCCGGGTCGTCGTAGGGCTGCTCGATGGCGGCCTGGTCGCGCGCGGTGAAGGCGAAGAAGCCGATCACGAGGATCAGCGGCACGATCGTGTAGAAGATCTCGATCGGCATGTTGTAGCGCAGCTGCACCGGCAGGCCGGTCTGGCCCTTCCGGCGGCGGTAGACGACGACCGCCCAGATCGTCAGGCCCCAGGTGATGACACCCACGGCGAGGAGGACGATCCAGGAGGTGACCCAGAGTCCGATGACCCGGTCGACGTGGTTCGTCGTGCCGGGTTCGGTGGGGAGCCAGCCCTGCAGCTGCTCCTGCGTGCAGCCCGCGAGGACGAGGGCGAGAGCTCCTGCGACGGGTACTGCGACCCATCGGCGGAGACGGCGATTGAAGCGCACCGGTGACCTTTCGGAAGACTGGGGACCAGTTCACACGAAACTGTATTAGACCGGCCCTAGCCTACCCGCCGTCGTGGAGGCGGAGTGCACGGGGACCCGCTCTTGACCTCGCGCCGAAGTGGTGCTGCGACGACGAACGGCGCCCGACCGCCCGCCGGAGCGGGGTGTCGGACGCCGTCGAAGCGAGCCTGTGCGGCGTGTCGCCGCGGTGGATCAGTGGAAGCTGTCGCCGCAGGCGCAGCTGCCGCCGGCATTCGGGTTGTCGATGGTGAAGCCCTGCTTCTGGATCGTGTCCTCGAAGTCGATCGAGGCGCCGTCGAGGTAGGGGACGCTCATCTTGTCGACGACCAGGCCGACGCCCTCGAACTCCACCGCCGCGTCGCCGTCGAGCATGCGCTCGTCGAAGTACAGCTGGTAGATCAGGCCGGAGCAGCCGCCGGGCTGCACGGCGACGCGCAGGCGCAGGTCGTCGCGGCCCTCCTGCTCGAGGAGGCTCTTCACCTTGGCGGCGGCGACGGGGGTCATCGAGACGCCGTGCGCCGCGGTGGTGGTGCTGGCGGTCAGTGTCGTGTCGGACATGTCACTCCTCGGTAGTGCGGGGCCCTCGTCGTGGTGCCGGGCCCCGGTCGGTGCGGGGCGGAACAGCACAGGGCGGGTTCGGTCGGCGTGCTGACGTCGATTCTACGGTGGCAACCCGCCCGCGGGCCGGGCTATTCCGAATCCGCCCCAGCGGAGCGGACCCGCCGCCCTCAGGCGCGGTGACCGGCGGCGCGGAGCAGGAAGAGCGCCTCGGTCTGCGCCGCGCGCTTGAACACGCCCAGGTGCAGCGACTCGTTCGGGCTGTGCGCCCGCGAGTCCGGGTCCTCCACTCCGGTGACGAGGATCTGCGCGGCCGGGAACTCCCGCACCAGGTCGGCGATGAAGGGGATGCTGCCACCGACGCTCGTCTCGAGCGGCTCGCGGCCCCAGGCGTCGGCCATCGCCTGCTTGACCAGGCCGACCGCCCAGCCCGAGGTGTCGACGAGGAAGGGCTCCCCCGTGTCGACGTCGGCGATCTCGAGGTGCGCGCCGAACGGGGCGTTCGCCCGCAGGTGCCGCTCGAGCGCGGCGAAGCCCTCGGCCGCCTGCTGCCCCGGCGCGATGCGGGCGCTGATCTTGACCCGCACCGAGGGGCTGAGGGTGTTCGAGGCGTCGACGACGCTGGGCGCGTCGATCCCGGTCACCGTGATCGAGGGCTTCGACCAGATCCGGGAGAGGAGGGGACCGGAGCCGATCGGCGTGACGCCGTCCAGGAGACCGGCGTCACGGCGCAGGTCCTCCTCGGAGGTCTCGGGGACGACGCCGTCGTGCTCGGTGAGGCCGTCGACCGCGACCGAGCCGTCCTCGTTCCAGAGCGTGTCGAGCAGGCGGATCGTCGCGAGCATCGCGTCGGGGACCGCGCCGCCGAGCATGCCCGAGTGCGAGGCGTGGTCGAGCGTGCGCACCGTGAGCGTCAGCGTGACGTTGCCGCGCAGGCCGACGGTGAGCGAGGGGGTGTCGACGTCCCAGTTGTCGCTGTCCGCGACGACGATCACGTCGGCCCGCAGCGCGTCGTGGTGCTCGCGGAGGAAGGTCGGGAACGAGCGCGAGCCGAACTCCTCCTCGCCCTCGATGAAGAGCACGAGGCCGAGGTCGTGGTCGTCGCCCGCCACGCGGCGCAGGGCCCGGACGGCCGCGAGGTGCGAGACCACGCCGGCCTTGTCGTCCGCGGCGCCGCGCCCGTAGAGCCGGTCGCCGCGCACGGTCGGCTCGAAGGGCGGCGTCTCCCAGGCCTCCTCCGCTCCCTGCGGCTGCACGTCGTGATGCGCGTAGAGGAGGACGGTCGGAGCGCCGTTCCGGGCGGCGCGGGTCGCGAGGACCGCGGGGTGGCCGAGCAGATCCGAGTCGCCGATGGTGGAGCTGCGGATCGAGACCTCGTCGAAGACGCCGGTCTCGCGCGCGAGCTCGGCGATCGCCTCGGCGCTGGCCGCGACGCGGGTGGCGTCGAAGCCGTCCCACGAGACGGACGGAATCCGCACCAGGCGCCCCAGCTCGGCGAGCGAGCGGGGCAGGTCGTCGCGGACGGCGGCCAGCACCGCCTCCTCGGCGGCGGTCGTGGAGGCGGTGGAGGACGGAGTCTGAGCGTCGTGAGCCATGGAGGTAATCTTAAGAGACCCTCGATTCCAAGGACGTTCCCCTGTGGCCAAGCACCCGATCGCACACGACACTCCCGACGACGCCGACGTGACGGCGGTCGGCAAGGGTCGGCCGACCCCGACGCGCCGCGAGCAGGAGCTCGCCCGCAAGCGCCCGCTGGTCGTCTCCGACCGCAAGCAGGCCGCGCGCGACGCCCGTGAGAAGACGGCCGCGATGCGCGAGCAGGCCCGGGTCGGCATGGCCGCCGGCGACCAGCGCTACCTCCCGCTGCGCGACAAGGGTCCGCAGCGCAAGTACGTCCGCGACTACGTGGACGCGCGCTTCAGCTTCGGCGAGTTCCTCATCCCGGTGATGGTCGTCGTCCTGCTGATCAGCTTCTTCCCGCAGCCCGAGCTCGCCTCGCTCACGCTGATCGTCCTGTGGGCGTTCTTCCTGCTCGCGGTCCTCGACTGCGTCCTGCTCGGCCGGCGCCTGAAGAAGAAGCTCGCCGAGCGCTTCGGCGCCGACAAGGTCGAGAAGGGCATCCCGTGGTACGCCGCGATGCGCGCCCTGCAGCTGCGCGTGATGCGCCTCCCGAAGCCCCAGGTCAAGCGCGGCGCCTTCCCGGCCTGACCGGCCCGCCGCCTTCGCGGACCGACCCGGCACCGCGGGCCCCGGCTCTCGGCGCCGGGTCCGCGGGCCTCAGCGCAGGCGCGCGAGCCCGCGGTTGATCTGCCGGGCCCAGAGCGGTCCGCGGAAGACGAACGCCGAGTAGCCCTGCACGAGCGTGGCGCCGGCGTCGAGCCGCTCCTTCACGTCCTCGGCGGTGTCGACTCCCCCGACCGAGATCACGCAGAACGACGCGGGCACCGCCCGGCGGATGACGTGCAGCACCTCGAGGGCGCGCGCCGCGAGCGGAGCACCGGACAGCCCGCCGGCTCCGGCGCGCTCGACGACGGCGCGCTCGGTGCGCAGGCCCTCGCGGGAGAGCGTCGTGTTGGTCGCGATGATGCCGGCGAGTCCGAGCCGGACCGCGAGCTCCGCGACCCGCACGACCTCCTCGTCCGAGAGGTCCGGCGCGATCTTCACCAGCAGCGGCGTGGTGTCGGCCGCCTCGGCGACCGCGGCGAGCAGCGGCTCGAGCCGGTCGATCTCCTGCAGGCCGCGGAGCCCCGGGGTGTTCGGCGAGCTCACGTTGACGACGAGGTAGTCGGCGAGCGGCGCGAGCATCCGAGCGCTGACGAGGTAGTCCTCGACCGCGTCGTCGACCTCGACCACGCGGCTCTTGCCGATGTTGACGCCGATGACGGGACGGCCGCGCGCGCCGCGGAGGCGGGCGAGACGGCCCGCGGCCGCCCGGGCGCCGTGGTTGTTGAAGCCCATCCGGTTGACGAGCGCGCGATCGGCGATCAGCCGGAAGAGCCGCGGACGGTCGTTGCCGGGCTGCGCGCGAGCGGTCAGGGTGCCGACCTCGACGTGGCCGAAGCCGAGCGCGCCGAGTCCGAGCACGGCGGTCGCGTCCTTGTCGAAGCCCGCGGCCATGCCGAAGGGCGTGCGGAAGCGCAGGCCCAGCGCCTCGACCGAGAGATCGGCGCGCGGCACGGTGAGCCGCCGCACGAGCGGTGCGACGGGGCCGAGCGCCTGGATGACCGGGAAGGCGAGGTGGTGGGCGCGCTCGGGGTCGAGGCGGCGGAGGACGGTGCGGAACAGCAGCGGGTACACGGCGGCGCTCACAGCTCGTCGGAGGCGTGCAGGGCGGCGGGGCGCTCGGCGCGCAGCAGCGCGATCGCGGACTCGAAGTCGTCGAGCGAGTCGAACGCCTGGTACACGCTCGCGAAGCGCAGGTAGGCGACCTCGTCGAGCTCGCGCAGCGGCACGAGGATGGCGAGCCCGATGTCGTTCGCGTCGATCTGCGAGGCGCCCGTCGAGCGGAGGTTCTCCTCGACCCGCTGGGCGAGCACGGCGAGGTCGGTGTCGGTGACCGGGCGGCCCTGGCAGGCCTTCCGGACGCCGCTGACGATCTTCTCTCGGCTGAACGGCTCGACGACGCCGCTGCGCTTGATCACGACGAGGCTCGCGGTCTCGGTGGTGGAGAAGCGGCGGCCGCAGGACGGGCACTGCCGACGGCGGCGGATGGAGAGGCCGTCGTCGCTGGTGCGCGAGTCGATCACGCGGGAGTCGGGGTGCCGGCAGAAGGGGCAGAACATCTCGGATGCCTCTCGAGGTCAGGCGAAGCGGGCGTCGACGGCGTCGCCGTGCGCGGGGAGCGCCTCGGCGTCGCTCAGCGCGCGGATGTGCGGGGCGACCCGCTGCAGGGCGGCGCGGTCGTAGGAGACGAGCTGCTGCGGGCGGAGGAAGGTGTGCGCGCCGAGACCGGCGGAGAAGCGCGCCTGGCCGAGGGTGGGCAGCACGTGGTTGGAGCCGGCCAGGTAGTCGCCGAGGCTCACGGGCGTGGTCGGGCCGAGGAAGACGGCGCCGGCGTCGTGGATCCGCTCGGCCGTCGCCTCCGGGTCGACCGTGTGCAGCTCGAGGTGCTCGGGGCCGTAGGCGTCGCTGAACGCGCAGGCGATCTCGAGGTCGTCGACGATCACCAGGGCCGACTGCGGGCCGGCGAGGGCGATGCCGACGCGCTCCGAGTGGTGGGTGCGCGCGGCCTGCTCGACGATCTCGCGGCCGACGGCCTCGGCGAGGGCCGCATCGTCCGTCACGAGCACCGCGGAGGCCGCCTCGTCGTGCTCGGCCTGGCTCACCAGGTCGGCGGCGATCAGGCGGGCGTCGGCGCTGGAGTCGGCGATGACGAGGATCTCGGTCGGGCCGGCCTCGGAGTCGATGCCGACCTGGCCGAGCACCTGGCGCTTGGCCGTGGTGACCCAGACGTTGCCGGGGCCGGTGACGACGCTGACGGGGTCGAGGCCGAGCGACTCGACGCCGTAGGCGAGTGCGGCCACCGCTCCCGCGCCGCCCATGGCGTACACCTCGTCGATGCCGAGGAGGCCGGCCGCCGCGAGGATGGTCGGGTGCACGGAGCCGCCGAACGCCTTCTGCGGGGGCGAGGCGATCGCGACGGAGCCGACGCCCGCGGCCTGGGCGGGCACCGCGTTCATGATCACGCTCGAGGGGTAGACGGCCTTGCCGCCGGGCACGTAGAGGCCGGCGCGGCCGACGGGCTGCCAGCGCTGGGTGACCGTGGCGCCGTCGTCGAGGACCGTGGTGCGCGCCGGCGGGATCTGCGCCGCGCTGGCCTTCCGCACGCGGACGATCGCCTCCTCGAGGGCCGCGCGGATCGCGGGGTCGAGGTCGCGGACCGCCGCGGCGATCTCCTCGGCGGGGACGCGCAGGTGCGGCGGGCGGACGCCGTCGAGGCGCTCGGACTGCTCGAGCAGCGCGTCGGCGCCGCGGGCGCGGACGTCGGCGATCAGCTCGGCGACGACGGGCCCGACGGCGGCGGAGGTGCCCGGGTTGCGAGGAACGAGGGCGAGGAGCTCGGCGGCGGACGGACGCCGCCCCCGCAGATCGAGAGTCTGAATCATGGCCGCCCCAGCCTACCGGCCGCGCTCGCGCGCTCCCCCGCCGCGGCGCCCGTCGGCGGCCGGTCTCGATGCGCCGCGCTGCGGCTACTCGACCACCATGCGGCGACGGCGGAGTCGTGATACACGACCAGCGCCACATGCTGATCGAGTAGCCCGCGCAGCGGGCGTATCGAGATCCCCCACCGACCGCACGCCGGTCACCGGGTCTCGATACGCCGCTCCGCGGCTACTCGACCAGCATGTGGCGGACACGGCCTAATAGAGGCAGTTGGGCCCCAGAAGGCTCTTCAGCTCGCCGAAGAGGTCCGGGGTGATCCGCACGGGGAAGGGCACCTCGAAGACGCGGGCGGTGTCGCCCTTGATCAGCTTGAGGCGGACCTCGGTGCGGCCGGAGTGGCGGATGAGCACGTCGCTGAGCTGCGAGACCGTGTCGGTGGTCGCGCGCGACTCCGGCATCGAGACCGTCAGCGGCCCGGAGTCGCCGTCCTGGCTCATCTCGGGGGCGAACAGGCTGAACGCGTGCAGGTTCATCCCGTCGTCGCGCATGCTGACGCGGCCGCGCACGACGACGATGGAGTCGTTCGTGAGCGCGGGAGCGAACTCCTGGTACGCCTTCCCCATGAACATGCAGGTGATCTCGCCGCCGAAGTCCTCGACCTGGATCATCCCGTACTGATTGCCCGAGGTCTTGGCCATCCGGTGCTGCACGCTCGTGACGAGCCCGGCGACGACGACGGTCTCGCCGTCGCCGATCGACTCGGAGACCAGGAGGTCGGCGATCGTCGTGCTGTAGTGCTTCGCGAGCTCGGTCTCGAGCCCGGCGAGCGGGTGGTCCGAGACGTACAGGCCGAGCATGTCGCGCTCGAAGGCGAGCTTGTCGCGCTTGGCCCACTCCGGTCGGACGGGCACCTGGATCGCGGCCTGCGGCTCGTCCCAAAGGCTGTCGAAGTCGAAGCCGACCTGGCCGTTCGCCTCGTTGCGCTTCTCGCCGACGGCGGCCTCGACCGCGTCCTCGTGCACCTCGACGAGCGCGCGCCGGGTCGAGCCGAGCGAGTCGAACGCGCCGGCCTTGATCAGCGACTCGATGGTGCGCTTGTTCGCGACCGGGAGCGGCACCTTGCGCAGGAAGTCGTGGAACGACTCGAAGCGGCCCTTGGCCTCGCGGGAGGCCCGGATGCCCTCGACCACGTTGGTCCCGACGTTGCGCACGGCGCCGAGGCCGAAGCGGATGTCGGGGCCGACGGCGGTGAAGAAGCCGATCGACTCGTTCACGTCTGGCGGCAGCACCTTGATGCCCATCCGCCGGCACTCGTTGAGATAGGCGGCCATCTTGTCCTTGGAGTCGCCGACGCTCGTGAGCAGCGCCGCCATGTACTCCGCGGGGTAGTGCGCCTTGAGATAGGCGGTCCAGTAGGAGATGACCCCGTACGCGGCCGAGTGGGCCTTGTTGAACGCGTAGTCGGAGAAGGGCAGCAGGATGTCCCAGAGGGTCTTCACCGCGGCCATCGAGTAGCCGTTGGCGTTCATTCCGCCGGAGAAGCCCTCGAACTGCTTGTCCAGCTCGGACTTCTTCTTCTTGCCCATCGCGCGGCGGAGCAGGTCGGCCTGGGCCAGGGTGAAGCCCGCGAGCTTCTGCGCGATCGACATCACCTGCTCCTGGTACACGATCAGTCCGTAGGTGCCGCCGAGCACCTCCGCCAGCGGCTCCTCGAGCTCGGGGTGGATCGGCGTGATCTCCTGCACGCCGTTCTTCCGCAGCGCGTAGTTGGTGTGCGAGTCGGCGCCCATCGGGCCCGGCCGGTACAGCGCCAGGACTGCGGAGATGTCCTCGAAGTTGTCGGGCTTCATCAGCCGCAGCAGCCCGCGCATCGGCCCGCCGTCGAGCTGGAAGACGCCGAGCGTGTCGCCCCGGGCCAGCAGATCGTAGGCGGCCGGGTCGTCGAGCTCGAGGTCCTCGAGCACGAGGTCCTCACCGCGGTTGGCGCGGATGTTGTCGAGCGCGTCGTCGATGATCGTGAGGTTGCGCAGCCCCAGGAAGTCCATCTTGATCAGGCCGAGGGACTCGCAGGCGGGGTAGTCGAACTGCGTGACGATCTGGCCGTCCTGCTCCCGCTTCATGATCGGGATGATGTCCTTGAGCGGATCGCTCGACATGATCACGCCGGCCGCGTGCACGCCCCACTGGCGCTTGAGGTTCTCCAGGCCCAGCGCCGTCTCGAAGACGAGCTTGGCCTGCGGGTCCTCGGCGATGACGTTCCGGACGTCGAGCGCCTCCTTGTAGCGCGGGTGCTCCGGGTCGTTGATCCCGGTCAGCGGGATGTCCTTGCCCATGATCGCGGGCGGCATCGCCTTCGTCAGCTTCTCGCCCATCCCGAACGGGAAGCCGAGCACCCGCGAGGCGTCCTTGAGCGCCTGCTTCGCCTTGATGGTGCCGTAGGTGACGATCTGCGCGACGCGCTCGTCGCCGTACTTGTCCGTGACGTACCGGATGACCTCGCCGCGGCGACGGTCGTCGAAGTCGACGTCGAAGTCGGGCATCGAGACGCGGTCCGGGTTGAGGAAGCGCTCGAAGATCAGGCCGTGGCGCAGCGGATCGAGGTCGGTGATCTTCATCGCGTAGGCGGCCATCGAGCCGGCTCCGGAGCCGCGGCCCGGGCCGACGCGGATGCCGTTGCGCTTGGACCAGTTGATGAAGTCGGCGACGACGAGGAAGTAGCCCGGGAAGCCCATCTGCAGGATGACGCGGGTCTCGTAGTCGGCGCGGTCGCGCACCTCCTGCGAGATCCCGTCCGGGTAGCGCTCGTTCAGGCCGGCCTCGACCTCCTTCACGAACCAGCTGTCCTCGGTCTCGCCCTCGGGCACCGGGAAGCGCGGCATGTAGTTCGCCGAGGTGTCGAACTGCACGTCGCAGCGCTCGGCGATCAGGAGCGTGTTGTCGCAGGCCTCGGGGTGGTCGCGGAAGACCTGGCGCATCTCGCGCGGGGACTTGAGGTAGAACTCGTCGGCGTCGAACTTGAAGCGCTTGGGGTCGTCGAGCGTGGTGCCCGACTGCACGCAGAGCAGCGCCGCGTGCGACGTGGCGTCGTGGGAGTGGGTGTAGTGCAGGTCGTTGGTCGCGACGAGCGGCAGGTCGAGGTCCTTCGCGAGCCGGATCACGTCGCCGATGACGCGGCGCTCGATCTCGAGCCCGTGGTCCATGATCTCGGCGAAGTAGTTCTCCTTGCCGAAGATGTCGCGGTAGTCGGCGGCGGCCTGCCGCGCCTCCTTGTACTGCCCCAGTCGCAGGCGGGTCTGCACCTCGCCGCTCGGGCAGCCGGTGGTCGCGATGAGCCCCTCGGAGTGCTCCGCGAGGATCTCGCGGTCCATCCGGGGCTTGAAGTAGTAGCCCTCGATCGACGCGCGCGAGGAGAGGCGGAAGAGGTTGTGCATGCCGGTCGTCGTCGAGCTCAGCAGCGTCATGTGGGTGTACGCGCCGGAGCCCGACACGTCGTCGCCGCCGCCGTCGCCCCAGCGGATCCGCGTCTTGTCCGAGCGGTGCGTGCCGGGGGTGATGTACGCCTCGGTGCCGATGATGGGCTTGATGCCCGCCGCGGTGGCCGTCCGCCAGAAGTCGAAGGCGCCGAACACGTTCCCGTGGTCGGTCACGGCGATCGCCGGCATGCCCTCCTCCACCGCCGCGTCGATCAGCGGCTTGACCCGGGCGGCACCGTCGAGCATCGAGTACTCGCTGTGCACGTGCAGGTGGACGAAGGAATCGTTACTCGGCAAAGGATGCGCCTCCGACGGACTGCGGGCAGGGAGACCGAAAGTCTACCCGCGTCACTCCCCGCGGAGGACGTCCAGCGCGTGCGCGAGGTCGTCGGGGTAGGTCGCCTCGAACTGCACCCGCTCCCCCGTTCCCGGGTGGAGGAAGGCCAGCCGCACGGCGTCGAGCCACTGCCGCGTGAGACCCAGCCGCTTGGAGAGCGTCGGGTCGGCGCCGTACATCGCGTCGCCCACGCAGGGGTGGCGCTGAGCGGCCATGTGCACGCGGATCTGGTGCGTGCGTCCGGTCTCGAGCCGGATCTCGAGGAGCGACGCGAACGGGAACGCCTCGATCGTCTCGTAGTGCGTGACGGAGGGCTTGCCGTCGGCGCGGATCGCGAACTTCCAGTCCGAGGAGGGGTGGCGTCCGAGCGGCGCGTCGATCGTGCCGGCGAGCGGGTCGGGGTGCCCCTGGACGACGGCGTGGTAGATCTTCTCGACCTGGCGGTCGTGGAAGGCGCGCTTCAGGTGCGTGTAGGCGCGCTCGGACTTGGCGACCACCATCAGGCCGCTCGTGCCCGCGTCCAGGCGGTGCACGATGCCCGCGCGCTCGGCGGCGCCGGAGGTGGAGATCGTGAAGCCCGCGGCGGCCAGGGCGCCGAGGACGGTGGGCCCCTCCCAGCCGACGGCCGGGTGAGCGGCGACGCCCACCGGCTTGTCGATCACCACGATGTCGTCGTCGTCGTGGACGATGCCGAGCTCGGGGACCGCGATCGGCACGATGCGCGGCTCCTCGCGAGGACTCCACTCGACGCTCAGCCAGGCGCCCGCGGCGACGCGGTCGCTCTTGTCGAGGACCCGGCCGTCGGCCGTGACCCCTCCGGCGTCGATGACCTCGGCGGCGAAGGTGCGCGAGAAGCCGAGGAGCTTGCCGACGGCCGCGTCGGCGCGCAGGCCGGCCAGACCGTCGGGGACGGGCAGCGCGCGGGACTGGACCATCAGGCGCCGCCGCGGGGCTCGGAGTCGATCGCGGCGGACTCGTCCGAGGTCGGCTCGACGGCCGCCTCGTCGTCCTTCCGCGACCCGCGCGTCCCGTCGAGGTTCACGCCGCGCAGGCTGAGGATCACGAAGAGCCCCATCGCCGTGCAGATCGCGATGTCGGCGACGTTGTAGATCGCCGGCAGGAGCCACGGCGTGTAGAGGAAGTCGATCACGTGGCCGAGCCCGAACGACGGCTCGCGGAAGAGCCGGTCGAACAGGTTGCCGAGCGTGCCGCCGAGCAGCAGGCCGAAGAACAGCGCCCACGCGCCGGAGCGGATCCGCCGGGCGAACCAGATCACCGCGACGACCACGCAGGCGGCGATGATCGAGAAGATCCAGGTCGAGCCGCTCGCGAGCGAGAAGGCCGCGCCGGGGTTCTTCACGTAGTGCAGGATCAGCACGTCGCCGAGGACGTGCACGTCCTCACCGAGCGTGAGCCCGGTGGTGACGAGGTGCTTCGCGGTCTGATCGATCGCGAACACCGCGAGCGCAACGAGGCCGAGGGTGACCAGCACCCTCGGCCTGACGTTCGCTGCGGTGGTGCTACGCCCCAAAGCCGGGGAACGAGGACGACTCGGCCGACACCGGCTGGGTGTCGAGGTCGCGGAGCTGGCCCTCGATGTAGCTCTTCAGCTTCTGGCGGTACTCGCGCTCGAAGGTGCGGAGCTCGTCGATGCGGTGCTCGACCGTCGCGCGCTCCTCCTCGAGCTTCGCGACCTGGGCGCGCTGCTTGGCCTCGGCCTCGGCGACGATGCGCGCGGCGGTGGCACGGCCCTCGGCGACGAGCGAGTCGCGCTTCTCGGCACCCTCGCGGACGTGCTCCTCGTGGAGACGGCGCGCGAGCTGCAGGAGTCCGCTGGAGCTCTCGGCCTCGTCGACCGGGGCCGACTGCGAGGCGGCGGGAGCGGAGACCGGCGCGGGAGCCGGGGTGGGCTCCGGCTCGGGCTCGGGCTCCGGCTCGGGGGCCTCGTCGACCACCGGGGCGGGGGCCGGCGCGGAGGCCACAGGGGCGTCCATCGGCCGCGAGTCCCCGGAGGAGAGGCGCTGGCGCAGCTCCTCGTTCTCCTGGTTCAGGCGGCGGAGCTCCACGACGACCTCGTCGAGGAAGTCGTCGACCTCGTCCTGGTCGTATCCCTCGCGGAACTTGGTCGGCTGGAACCGCTTATTGACAACATCTTCGGGAGTGAGCGCCATGGCTTTCCACCTTCGATTTCAAGTAGGTACACGTTCAAGAACGTTCGACTAGGGCTAGCAACGACTAAAGCTAGCAACTGGGAGCGCGCGGCGCAGTGCAGGGCACCACGGAGAACGTCCGGTCGCCGCCAACGATACAGGGAGTGCCGGTCGCGCAGGACCGCCCCCGGCCGTCAGACGCGCTGGAGCCAGGTGGCGATGTACATGCCCACGATCACGCAGAGCATGGTGAGGCTCCAGCCGAAGTCGAGGGCGATCGGGCCGATCGAGACCGGCTTGATCACGCGGCGGAAGAAGGAGATCGGCGGGTCGGTGACCGTGTAGACGGTCTCCGCCGCGACGAGTCCGACAGCGCGCGGACGCCATTCCCGGCGGATGACCCGCACGAGATCGAGGACGAAGCGCGCCCACATGGCGAAGAAGTACAGCAGGAGCACGAAGTAGAGGACGCTCGCGAAGAGCGAGATGACGGAGCTCACCGAACGACAGGGCTCCCGGGATCAGGACTTCGCGAAGAACGACGCGTCGGCGTCGCTCTCGGCGGAGGCCGAATCGCCCGCGACGGTGATGTGCGACGGGGAGAGGAGGAAGACCTTGCTGGTGACGCGCTCGATGCGGCCGTAGAGGCCCTGCGAGAGGCCGCTGGCGAAGTCGATCAGACGACGGGCGTCCGCGTCGCTCATCTGCGACAGGTTGATGATGACGGGGATGCCGTCGCGGAAGTTCTCCGCGATGACCTGCGCGTCGCGGTACTGCTTGGGGTGGACGGTGAGGATCTCGTTCATCTCAGCGTGTGCCGTCGCCTTCGGGGTCTGGGGGGTGGGCTTGCGGAGCGGGGTGACCGTCGCGCGGGGCTGCTGCGGGGCCTGCTCGACCGGCGGGACCGGCTGCACGGGCGACACCGGTGCGCGGTGCGCGGTCGCGGGAGCCGCCTCGACGGTCTCGGCACGCTCGTACTCGACCTCTTCGTCGGCGAGTCCGAGGTACACCATCGTCTTCTTCAGCGGGTTGGCCATCAGTGTCCTCCGTGTTGTCGTCTCTCCCCACAGCTGGGTCACGACGAGGCTACGGGCGGGCGGGGCGATTGCCGGTGATTGCCGATCCGATTCGCAGGTGTGTCGCGCCCTCGGCGATCGCCTCGGCGAAGTCGTGCGACATGCCGGCGGAGATCGCGGTCGCTCCGGGGTCGATCGCGCGCACCCGGTCCGAGATCGCCCGCAGGCGCGCGAACGCCGGGCGGGGCTCCTCGCCGAGCGGAGCGACGGCCATGACGCCGCGCAGGGCGAGCCCGGGGGCCGCGCGGAGCGCCTCCGCCAGCGGATCGACCTCATCCGGCGCCGCTCCCCCGCGATCGGGATCGTCGGTGAGGTTGACCTGCAGGAACACCTCGAGCGGGGTCTCCCCCGGCCCGGGCTCCCCGGCGTCGAGCAGCGGCACGAGGGCGAGCCGGTCGACCGAGTGGATCGAGTCCGCGTAGCGCCGCACCTGCCGCGCCTTCTTGCTCTGCAGCTGCCCGATGAAGTGCCAGCGCGCCGGGGTGCCGGCGAGCTCCACCGACTTCTCCTGCGCCTCCTGGTGGCGGTTCTCGCCGAAGTCGACGACGCCGAGCGCGAGGAGGTCCTGCAGGAGGGAGACGGGGTGGTACTTGGTGACCACGATCGTGGTCAGCTCGGACGGGTCGCGGCCGGCCGAGCGCGCCGCCTCGGCGACCTGCCCGGTCACCGAGGCCCAGCGCTCGGCCAGCTCGCGATCCACCACCGCGACTACTTGAGGAAGTCGGGGATGTCGAGGTCGCTCTCGTCGTCGTCGAACGACGGGTCGGCGACGGGAGCGGGCGCGGCGACCGGGGTGCTCGACCAGATCGATCCGGCGGACGGCGCGGCGACCGGGGCCGGTGCGGGCTCGCTCGACGCCTCGGCGGGCAGGCTCTGCTGCGCGCGCGGCTGCGCGACGGCCGCGGGGCCGCTCGCGCCGGGCTCGCCGCCGTCGAAGCCGGCCGCGATCACGGTGACGCGCACCTCGTCGCCGAGGGTGTCGTCGATGACCGCACCGAAGATGATGTTCGCCTCGGGGTGCACCGCCTCCTGGACCAGGCGCGCGGCGTCGTTGATCTCGAAGATGCCGAGGTTCGACCCGCCCTGGATGGAGAGCAGCACGCCGTGGGCTCCGTCGATGCTCGCCTCGAGCAGCGGGGACGCGACGGCCAGCTCGGCCGCCTTGATCGCCCTGTCCGCGCCGCGGGACGAGCCGATGCCCATCAGCGCGGAGCCGGCGCCCTGCATGACCGACTTCACGTCGGCGAAGTCGAGGTTGATCAGGCCCGGGGTGGTGATCAGGTCGGTGATGCCCTGGACACCGGCGAGGAGGACCTGGTCGGCCGTGGCGAAGGCCTCGAGCATCGAGATGCCGCGGTCGCTGATCTCGAGCAGGCGGTCGTTCGGGACGACGATGAGGGTGTCGACCTCGTTCTTGAGGGTCGCGACACCCGCCTCGGCCTGGGTCTGGCGGCGGCGGCCCTCGAAGCCGAAGGGCTTCGTGACGACACCGATGGTGAGCGCGCCGATCGACTTCGCGATCCGGGCCACGACGGGCGCGCCGCCGGTGCCGGTGCCGCCGCCCTCGCCCGCGGTGACGAAGACCATGTCGGCGCCCGCGAGCACCTCCTCGATCTCCTCCGCGTGGTCCTCGGCGGCGCGGCGGCCGACCTCGGGGTCGGCGCCGGCGCCGAGGCCGCGGGTGAGCTCGCGGCCCACGTCGAGCTTGACGTCGGCGTCGCTGAGCAGGAGCGCCTGCGCGTCGGTGTTGATCGCGATGAACTCGACGCCGCGGAGGCCGAGCTCGATCATCCGGTTGACGGCGTTGACGCCGCCACCGCCGATGCCGACGACCTTGATCACGGCGAGGTAGTTCTGGTTTGAAGTCACGAGTCCGGCCTCCGGGCTGAACCTTAAACCTGTAGTTGAGGCTTAAAGTTATGCTGAGTATGCATTTGGGGTGTGGGGTCGACGGTAGGCGGAGTGCGCGCCGCCCCGCGACAGACACGCCCGCAATCGGCAAAGAGCCGAGCGGATCCGTCCTGCGGGCCGGTCGCCGCCGTCACCGGCGGGCGACGACGGCGGCCTCGGGTGAGGACACGTCGTACGAGGCGACGGCGGCCGGATCGGTCGCGGCCATCAGCTTCTCCAGGACCACGGCCTTCAGCGCCGAGTCGTCGGAGCCGCCCCAGAGGACGACCGCGCCGTCCGCGAGCGTCAGCGAGACGTCGTCCCCGGTGGTCGCGGCCGCCGAGGCGACCTGGCCCTCGAGGGAGTCGGGCAGCGTGAGCAGCACCCGCGCCATCGCGCGGAACGCGGCTCCCGAGGCGGATCCCGTGGGCGTGGTGAGCACCGGGTAGCCCTCCTGCGCGGCGGGCGCCGTCTCGATCACCACGCCGGCCGGATCGACCAGGTCGAACTCGGCGCCGTCGGCGATCACGCCCACCGGCGTCCGCTCGATCACGCTGACGATCAGCGTGCTCGGCGGCCGCGTCTGGACCGAGTAGCTGCGCACGAGCGGATAGCTGCCGAGCACGCGCCCGACGGCCGCGCGGTCGACCAGCGTGAGGGGCACCCCGACCTGGTCGGCGAGCGACTCCTGGATCGCCTCGGCGCTCACGCGCTGCGTCCCCGTGATCTCGATCGTCTTGACGGCCATCAGCGGCGAGTAGGCGGCGACCGCCACCACGAGGGCGAGGAGGACGAGCGAGCCCGCGGTGACCAGCGCGATGGTGCGGCGCCGGCGCGCCCGCTTCGTGAACCGGCGGACCTCGCCGCGCTCGAAGCGCCGGCGCTCCCGGGCGGCCCTGGCGACGGCGCGGCCCTCCGCACCGGGCAGCGGGAGGCGGAGTCGCCGGCGCGAGGCCGCGGGGGGCTCCGTCTCCGCGGACGAGGACTTCGGAGGCTTCTCCGCCTTCCGGGCCTTCACGGGACCCTCGGACGTCCGAGTGCTCTCGGACTCCTGAGTCTTCGCGGACTCCGTGTCACCCGACTTCTCCGCCGCTGCGAACTTCTCCGCCGCGGCCGACTTCTCGGCCTTCAGCCGCTCCGCCTGCAGCTTCCCCGCGGCGCTCCTGGGCGCGGGCGGCACGCGCGGCAGCGACCGGGGCGTGAGCACGATCGGCTCGGTGGGCTGCTCGCCGCTGTCCTGGCGCGGCGCCGCGGGGCGCGCTCCGCTCGGGGGCCGCACGCCGTCCGGGCGCTTCACGCGCGCCGCCCGGAGCGTCGGAGCCGTCGGCGGGTCATCGAGCGACCGGCGCGCCCTCGCTCGCGCCGAGCGACTCGAGCAGCTGCGGGATGATCCGGTAGACGTCGCCGCAGCCGAGGGTGATCACGAAGTCGCCCTCGCGCGCGATCTCGGCCGTCCGCCGAGAGGCGGCCTGCCAGTCGGCGAGGAACGAGACGCGGGACGGGTCGGCGAACTTCTCGCTGACCAGCGCGCCGGTGACCCCGGGCTCCGGGTCCTCGCGGGCGCCGTAGACGTCGAGCACGATCGTCTCGTCGGCGTGCTGCTCCAGCGCCTCGGCGAACTCGCGCGCGAACAGCCGGGTCCGGCTGTAGAGGTGCGGCTGGTGCACCGCGATGATCCGGCCGGTGCCGACCACGGTCCTGGCGGCCGAGAGCGCCGCGGCGACCTCGGTCGGGTGGTGCGCGTAGTCGTCGTAGACGCTCACGCCGCGCACCGCGCCGTGCAGCTCGAAGCGGCGCTCGGTGCCGCCGAAGGCCGAGATCGCCTCGAGGGAGGCCGCCGGCTCGAAGCCGAGTCCGACGAGCACGGCGAAGGCGCCCGCGGCGTTGATCGCGTTGTGACGGCCCGGGATGCGCAGGCGGGTCGTGTAGCGGCGGCCCTCGTACTCGACGGTGAAGCCGACTGGGCCGACCAGCGCGAGGTCGACGACGCGGACGTCGGAGCCCTCGGCCTCGCCGAAGGTCAGCACCTTCGGCCCGTCGATCCGTCGCGTGACGCTGACGGCGCCGGGGTCGTCGGAGGAGATGACCACCAGCTCGCGCGCACCGGAGGTGAAGGTGACGAACGCCTCCTCGAACGCCTCGAGCGAGCCGTAGTGGTCGAGGTGGTCCGGGTCGACGTTCGTGACGAGCGACACCGCGGTGTCATAGAGCAGGAAGCTGCCGTCGGACTCGTCGGCCTCGACGACGAAGACCTCGCCGGAGCCCGCCGCGGACGAGGTGCCGAGGCCCTCGATGATGCCGCCGTTGACGAAGCTGGGGTCGGCGTCGAGGCCGAGCAGACCGGTGACGATCATGCCGGTCGAGGTGGTCTTGCCGTGCGCACCGGCGACGGCGACGAGGCGCTTGCCGCGGACGAGCCAGGCGAGCGCCTGCGAGCGGTGCAGCACGGGCAGCCCGCGCTCCTTCGCCAGCACGTACTCGGGGTTGTCCGGCCAGAGGGCGGAGGTGACCACGACCGCCTCGGCGTCGCCGAGGTGGGCCGCGTCGTGCCCGATGGCGACGGGGATGCCGAGCTCGCGCAGCTGCTCGATCGGGTGCGACTCGCGCACGTCGGAGCCCGTGACGCGGTGACCGGCGCGGTGGAAGAGCCGCGCGATCCCGCTCATCCCCGAGCCGCCGATGCCGATGAAGTGGACCGAGCCGAGCTCGTCGGGGACGGTGATGCCGAGGTCGGGCTTGATCACGGGGCTCTCGCTTTCGGGTGTCGGCTCGGCGGTGCGGGGTGCCGCACTCCGGGCAGAGGATCAGTGTAGGCGGACGCCGGACTCGATGAGGTCGACCAGGCGGCCGGACCCGTCGCGCACCCCGACCGACGCGGCGCGGCGGCCCATCTCCTCCCGGCGCAGCGCGTCGCCGAGCAGCGGAACGAGGTCGCTCGCGACCCAGGAGGGGGTGAACGACGCGTCCTCGACGAGGACCGCGCCGCCCGCGTCGACGACGCCGCGCGCGTTGAAGCGCTGCTCGCCGTTGCCGACCGGGTACGGGACGTAGACCGCGGGCAGCCCGAGCGCGCTGAGCTCGCTCACGGTGGCCGCGCCGGCGCGCGAGACGGCGAGGTCCGCGGCGGCGAGGGCGAGGTCCATCCGGTCGCAGTAGGCCAGGAGGTGGTAGCCGGCGACGCCCGGGTCGCCGATCTCGGCGCGGTCGCCGGTGATGTGCAGCACCTGGAAGCCGGTCGCGACGAGGGCGGCGGCGCTCGCGTGCACGGTCGCGTTGATCCGCCGGGCCCCGAGCGATCCGCCGGTGACGAGCAGCGTCGGGCGCGCGGGGTCGAGGCCGAGCGCGGTCATCGCCTCTCCGCGGACGGCCGCGCGGTCCAGCTGCGCGATCTCGCGGCGCAGCGGCATGCCGACGACCTGCGCGTTCCGCAGCGGCGTGCCCTCGAAGGCGACCCCGACGTACGGGGTGAACCGCGCGCCGAGCCGGTTCGCCAGCCCGGGCCGGGCGTTGGCCTCGTGCACGACGAACGGCACGCCGGCGCGTCGGGCCGCGAGGTAGGCGGGGGCGGCCGCGTAACCGCCGAAGCCGACGACGGCGTCGATCCGGCGCTCGCGGAGGGTGCGGACGATCCCGTCGATGGTGGAACGGAAGGCGGAGGGGAAGCGCAGGGCGGCGGCGTTCGGGCGGCGCGGGAAGGGCAGGCGCGGGATGACCGACAGCTCGTAGCCGCGCAGCGGGACCAGCCGGGCCTCGAGACCCTCGGCGGTGCCGAGGACGAGGACCTCGCCGTCCGCGTTCCGCGCGCGGATCTCGTCCGCGGTGGCGAGCAGCGGATTGACGTGGCCGGCGGTGCCCCCGCCGGCGAGCAGGTAGCGGGTCATCGGGCGGCGACCTTCCGAGCGGCGCGCGAGACGCCGTCGTTCGGGGAGGTCTGGTTGCGCGCGAAGGAGAGCACGACGCCGATGGCGAGGAGCGAGCTGAGCAGGGCGGTGCCTCCGGAGGAGATCAGCGGGAGCGGCACTCCGAGGACCGGGAGCACCCCGAGCACCACCCCGATGTTGACGAACGCCTGGCCGATCAGCCAGACCATGACGGCGCCCGTCGTGATGCGGACGAACGGGTCGGTCGAGGCGTGGATGATGCGGAAGAACGCGATCGCGAGGACGACGAAGAGGGCGAGGACCACGATCGCGCCGATCAGGCCGAGCTCCTCGCCGATGATCGCGAAGATGTAGTCGTTGTCGGCGGCGGGCAGCCAGGACCACTTGGCCTTGGAGTTGCCGAGGCCGACGCCGAAGATGCCGCCCGAGGCCATCGCCCAGGTGCCGTGCACGGGCTGCCAGCACGACGTCTCGTACTGCTCGGCGCCGGAGCAGTCGCCGAGGAAGGACATGATCCGGGTCAGGCGGTTCTCGCTCGAGACCGCGAAGAGCACGGCGCCGACGGCGCCCACCAGCACGATCGGGACGAGCACGCGCATCTGCACGTTCGCGTAGAACAGCGCGGCGAGCACGATGCCCGCGAGGATCAGCACGGTGCCGAGGTCGCCGCCGCCGAGCACCAGGCCGATCGAGCCGCCGGCGACGATGAGCACCGGCAGCAGCGCGTCCTTCCAGTCCTTCGGGTCGCGGTAGCGCCGGGCGAGCAGGAGGCCGAGCCAGAGCGCGAGCGCGAGCTTGATCACCTCGGACGGCTGCATCGTGAAGCCGCCGATCCGCAGCCAGTTCGTGTTGCCGCCGACCGACCAGCCGAGCGGCGAGAAGAGGACGAGGAGCTGGAGGAAGCAGCCGAAGCCGAGCAGGAGCGGCGTCGCCTTCTTCCAGAAGCGGACCGGGAGCCGCGAGACCACGAGCATCATCGGCACGCCGAGCAGGGCGAACCCGCCCTGGCGGAAGAAGCCGCCGAAGGAGTCGTCGCTGCTGACGTAGGAGGTGACGGACGAGGAGGAGAGCACCATCGTCAGCCCGAAGAGCACGAGGAACAGCGTGGTGCCGAAGAGCAGGAAGAAGTTGGGCGAGCCCGAGGCGAGGACCCGGGCGAGCACGATCCGCGCGGTGCGCAGGCGACCGTGCTCCCGGCCCTGGTCGCCCGCGGTCGCGTCAATGCGCGAGCGGCCCGGGGTGCGGTTCGTCGTCGGAGCGGTCATCGGCTCCCCCTCCCAGATACGTCGCCACGGCGGCCGCGAAGAAGCGGCCCCGCTCCGCGTAGTCGCGGAACTGGTCCATCGACGCCGCGGCAGGTGCGAGCAGGACGACGTCGCCCGTGCGGGCGAGCACCGCGGCGGCCTCGACGGCCGCCTGCATCACCGCCCCAGTGTCATCCGGGACCACCTCGGTCACGGGGAGGGCGGGCGCGTGTCGCCGGAATGCCTCGAGGACGTCCGCGCGGTCCGTGCCGATCACCACGGCGCCCCGGAGGCGCTCGACGTGGGCGGCGACCAGCGCGTCGATGTCGACGCCCTTCAGCAGCCCGCCGACGAGCCAGACCACGGACGGGTAGGCCCGGAGCGAGGCGTCCGCGGCGTGCGGATTGGTCGCCTTGGAGTCGTCGACCCAGACCACTCCGGAGCTCTCCGCGACCACCTGGATGCGGTGCGCGTCGAGCTCGAAGGTCGCGAGCGCGCGGCGGACGGCGCCGGGCTCGATCCCGCAGGCCCGCGAGAGCGCCGCGGCCGCGAGCACGTTCTGCACGATGTGCGGGGCCGCGAGCCCGCGGGCGGCGAGCTCGTCGACGGTGGCGATCTCGATGGCGCTGGTCGCGCGGTCCTCGAGGAAGGCGCGATCGCAGAGGATCCCGTCCACGATGCCGAAGTCGCTCGGCCCGGGCACCCCGAGGCCGAAGCCGATCGCGCGGGCGCCCTCGATCACCTCGGCGTCGAGGACCATCTGCTCGGTGACGGCGTCGGCGCGGTTGTAGACGCAGGCCACCCGGGTGTTCGCGTAGACCTTCGCCTTCGCGTCGCGGTAGGCCGCGGCCGTGCCGTGCCAGTCGAGGTGGTCGTCGGCGAGGTTGAGGCAGGTGCTGGCGAGCGGCTCGATCCGGCCGAGGTAGTGCAGCTGGTAGCTCGAGAGCTCGACCACCAGGACGTCGAAGCCCTGGGGATCGCGGACGGCGTCGAGCACCGGCACGCCGATGTTGCCGCACGGCGCGGCTCGGAGCCCACCCGCCACGAGCATCGTCGCGGTGAGCTGCACCGTCGTCGTCTTGCCGTTGGTGCCGGTGACCAGCACCCAGTCGGCCGGAGTCCCGTCGGCCCGGACGACCTTGTCGCGCACGCGCCAGGCGAGCTCCACGTCGCCCCAGAGGGTGATGCCCGAGTCCCCCGCCCAGCGGACGATCGGGTGCGTCGGGCGGAAGCCGGGCGACACCACGACGAGCTCGGGCGCGAACGCGGCGAGCTCCTCCGGCACGCTGTCGAGCGAGTCGGCGCGGTGCAGGCGCGCGCCGATCACCTCGAGCAGGCGCTCCCGCTCCTCGTCGGCGCGGTCGGCCAGCACGAGCACCTCGGCGCCCAGCTCGGTCAGCGTGTCGGCGACGGAGAAGCCGGTGACGCCGAGACCGAGCACGGCGACGCGGAGACCGCGCCAGTCGGCGTGCCAGCTGGTCAGCGACTCGGGGCGGGCGGACGAGGCGGGATCGGTCATGCCAGGGAGAGCCATTCGAGGTAGAAGAGCCCGACGCCGGCCGCGACGAAGATGCCGGCGATGATCCAGAAGCGGACCACCACCGTGATCTCGGCCCAGCCCTTGAGCTCGAAGTGGTGATGGAGGGGGCTCATCAGGAAGATGCGCTTGCCCCGGGTGAGCTTGAAGTAGATCCGCTGCACGATCACCGAGCCGGTGACGATGACGAACAGGCCGCCGATCAGGATGACGAGCAGCTCGGTGCGGGTGAGGATCGCGAGGGCCGCGAGCGCGCCGCCGAGGCCGAGCGAGCCGGTGTCGCCCATGAAGATCTGCGCCGGCGAGGTGTTCCACCAGAGGAAGCCCACGAGTGCGCCCGAGATCGCCGCCGCGATGATCGCGAGGTCGAACGGATCGCTGACCTGGTAGCACTTGTCGGCCACCTCGGGGTTCAGCTGCGCGTCGAAGCACCACTGGTTCGACTGCCAGAAGCCGATGATGACGTAGGAGCCGATCGCGAGGATCGAGGAGCCGGTCGCGAGGCCGTCGAGGCCGTCCGCCACGTTCACGCCGTTCGACGTGCTGGTGACGATGACGCAGATCCAGAGGACGAACAGCCCGATGCCGATCCAGCCGAGGGTCGCGAAGTCGAACGGCAGATCGCGGATGAACGAGATCGACGTCGACGCCGGCGTCAGGCCGTTGGAGTCGCGGACCATGATCGCGATGACCGCGAAGGCCGCCGCGACGATGATCTGCCCGGCGATCTTCGCCCAACCCCCGAGGCCGAGGCTGCGCTGGTTGCGGGTCTTCAGGAAGTCGTCGATGAAGCCGACGAAGCCGAGCCCCACCATCATGAACAGCACCAGGAGCGCCGACGGCGCCAGCGCCCGGTTGCCGAAGAGCATGCCGAGGAAGTAGCCCGCCACGGTGGCGATGATGATGACGATGCCGCCCATCGTCGCCGTGCCGTGCTTGACGTGGTGCGACTTCGGCCCGTCCTCGCGGATGAACTGGCCCCACTGCAGACGGTGGAACAGCCGGATGAACAGCGGCGTCAGCAGCAGTGTGAACGCGCCGGAGAAGGCTCCGGCCAGAAGGAGTGCTCTCATCGGTGGCGCTCTCCCAGTCGGTCGCCGAGGAATCGCAGCCCGGCGGAGTTGGACGACTTCACCAGGACGGTGTCGCCGCTCCTCAGATAGCCCTCGAGGACCTCGTAGGCCTCGTCGGCGGTCTCGACGAAGACGGACTCGCCGCTCCACGAGCCCTCGCGCTCGGCGGCGACGTGGATCCGGCGCGCTCGCGCTCCGACCACGACGATCTGGGCGATGTTGAGCCGGACGGCGAGCAGGCCCACGCGGTCGTGCTCCTCGTCGGCCCACTCCCCCAGCTCGCTCATCTCGCCGAGGACGGCGACGGTGCGGCCCTCCGGCTTCCTGATCTGAGCGAGGGTCCGCAGCGCTGCCGCGGTGGAGTCGGGGCTCGCGTTGTAGGCGTCGTTGACGATCGTGACGTCGGGCCCGCCGAGCACCTGCATGCGCCAGCGCTCCGCGAGCGTGACGGTGCCGAGGGCCTCGATGATCGCGTCGAGCGGGACGCCGACCGACAGCGCCGCGGCGGTCGCGGCCAGGGCGTTCATCACGTGGTGCTCGCCGAGGACGCGGAGGAAGAGCTCCGCGCGGGCGGCCTCGCGACCCTCGCCGGCCCGGACCTCGATCACGAAGCGGGTGCCCTCGGCCGTCGGCTCGACGTCGACGGCGCGGACGTCAGCCTCCTCGCCGTGGCCGAACCACAGCACCCGGGCGTCGGTCCTGGCCTGCATCGAGGCGACCCGGCCGTCATCGGCGTTCAGCACCGCGACGTCGTCCGCCGTCAGGTCGGCGACCATCTCGGTCTTGGCCTCGAGCGTGCGCTCGATGCCGCCGAACTCGCCGGCGTGCGCGAGGCCGACGGCGAGGACGATCCCGACGTCGGGCTTCGCCATCCGGACGAGGCGGCGGATCTCGCCGACCGCGCTCGCGCCCATCTCCGCCACCAGGAAGCGGGTCGACTCGGACACCTGCAGCATCGTGATCGGCGCGCCGACCTCGTTGTTGAACGACCCGCGCGGGGCAACGGTCTCGCCCCGGCGCTCGAGGATCGTGCGGAGCATGTTCTTCGTGGTCGTCTTGCCGTTCGAGCCGGTGACGCCGAGCACGGTGAGGTTCCCGAGGGCGCGCACGCGGCGGACCACCTCGGTCGCGAGGGCGCCGAGCGCCTCGACGGAGTCGTCGACGAGCACCTGCGGCACGTCCAGGTCGAGCGGGCGCTCCACGATGAGGAGGGCGGCCCCGCGCTCGACGGCGACGGGCGCGAAGAGGTGCCCGTCGGTGTGCTCGCCGCGCTTGGCGACGAAGATCCCGCCGGGCGCGATCTCGCGCGAGTCGGTCTCGGTCGCGCCGTCGACGACGGTCGAGGCGTTCGCGGACGAGCCGGCGAGGTGGAGGCGCCCGGAAACGGCCTCGGCGATCTCGGTGAGGGTGAGGGCGATCATCTACAGCCAGCCCGCCTCGCGCAGAGCCTGCCGGACGTCGTCTCTGGCCGAATACGGCATGTGCACTCCTGCAATCTCCTGATAGTCCTCGTGGCCGGGTCCGGCGTAGAGGATCGCATCGCCCTCGTCCGCGAGGGCGACGGCCGCCCGCACGGCGGCCCGCGGATCGGGGATCTCGTGGATCTCCCGGCCCGGCACGGCCTCGGTCGCCGCGCCGACGAGGACGGCGCGGATCGCCGCCGGGTCCTCCCAGCGCGGGTGGAAGTCGGTCACGATCACGACGTCGGACAGCTCGGCGGCGATGCGCCCCATGTCCGCGCGCTTCGTGGGGTCGCGGTCGCCGTCGGCGCCGAAGACCATGATCAGCCGACCCGGCGTGAGCGCGCGCAGCGCCTCGAGGGCGTTCGAGAACGCGTCCGGGGTGTGGCCGTAGTCGACGTAGAAGCGCGGGCCGCGATCACCCGAGACGCGCTCGGCGCGACCGGGGATGTAGACGTCGAGCGCGCCCTCCTCGAGAGCGTGCGCGATGGCCTCGAGGTCGAAGCCCGACTCGACGAGCATCACGATCGCCAGCGCCGCGTTCGCCGCCATGTACCAGCCGATCAGCGGGATGCCGACGACGACCGAGCGGTTCTCCGGTCCGTCCAGGCGGAAGGTCGTCCCGTCGGCGGTGCCCTCGACCACGGTCATCGACCAGTCCGCGGGGGTCGTCGGCGCGACGCCGACGACGGGCGAGCTGGCGAGGGTCGTCACCGGGATGCGGCTGCGCTCGACGAGCTCCCGGCCCCAGCTGCTGTCCACCGTCACGACGCCGCGGCGCGCGCGGTCCGGTCCGAACAGGTCGGCCTTCGCCTCGAAGTAGTGCTCCATGTCGGTGTAGTCGTCGAGGTGGTCGTGCGTGAGATTGGTGAACCCGACGACGTCGAAGACGATGCCGTCGATCCGGTGGCGGGTGAGCGCCTGCGCGGACACCTCGATCGAGACCGCGCGCACCGCCGCCTCGCGCATCCGCGCCAGCAGGGCGTGCAGCTCGCTCGCCTCGGGAGTGGTCAGCGCGCTCACGACCGCGAGGTCGCCGATGCGGCGCTCGGCGGTGGAGCTCAGTCCGGAGACGACGCCGAGACGGCGCAGCAGGGCGTCGAGGAGGTAGACCACGCTCGTCTTGCCGTTGGTCCCGGTCACGCCGAACAGCGTCGGGGCGTCCTCGCGGGTGCGGTGGATCCACGCGGCGACGTCGCCGAGAGCGGCGCGGGGGTCGGGGGTGACCAGCACGGGCAGCCCGCCGGCGGCCGCGAGATCGGCGCCCTCGGGATCGGTGAGCACCGCGACGGCGCCGGACGAGGCGGCGTCGGCCGCGAAGGAAGCGCCGTGCGCCCGCCGGCCGGCGACGCCGACGTAGAGGTCGCCCGGCTCGACGCAGCGCGAGTCGAGGGTGACCCCGCTGACCTCGACACCCTCGACGCCGCGGACGGGTCCGAGCGCGAACTCGGCGACCAGCTGCGAGAGCGAGCGGGGCGCCGGATGCTCGGGCCGGAGGGAGGTCTGCGGGCGAGTGTCGTGCAATGCCCGCTCTTTCTCTCGTGCTGGTGCTGTGGTCCGGTGGTCGGGGGGTGTCGTCGGCGGCCGTAGGGCCTGCGGTCGTGTCGTCAGTGCTCGCGCCCTCGGTGGTCGTGCCCGCCGCGCGGCGGTCACCACGTGGTGGGGTACTCCACCGGCGGGACCGTGGACGGCTCCACGCGGTTGGTCTTGAGCACCTGGGTCATGACCTGCTGGAACACGGGGGCCGTCGCCTGGGACGTGTTCATCTTAACCGGATCGGCGATGGTGACCGTCACGACGTACTCCGGGTCCTCCGCGGGGGCGAGGCCGGCCAGCGAGACGGTGTAGCTCGACGAGTAGCCGCCGTTGCCGTCCGGCTGCTGCGCCGTGCCGGTCTTGGTGGCGATGTTGTAGCCGTCGACGTGGATGTCGTTCGCCAGCCAGCCCTCGTTGTAGTGGGTCTGCAGCATGTCGACGACGCTCTTCGCTGCTCCGGAGGAGACCACCGGGGTCCCGGTGCTGTCGGGCACGTCGATGACGGAGCCGTCGGGCGTGGTGCAGCCCTCGACCAGCTGCGCGGGCAGGCGCACTCCCCCGTTGCCGAGGGTCTGGTAGATCCCCGCCACCTGGACGGCGGTGGCCGAGACGCCCTGGCCGAACATCGTCGTGTAGTTGGTCTGGTTGTCCCAGTCGGCGGCGTCGGCGAGGAGGCCGCCCGACTCGCCGGGGAAGCCGACGGCCGTCGAGGCGCCCAGCCCGAACTTCTTCAGGTAGTCGTAGCGCTGCGAGGCGGAGAGCTTGGAGCCCATCAGCGCGATGCCGACGTTCGAGGAGTCCTTGAGGATGCCGGTCAGCGTGTAGTTGGTCGGCGTGTGCGCGAAGTCGTCGCTGAACGAGGCGCCGTCCTTCTCGAAGGTGTCGGGGACGACGATCTGGCTGGTCGGCGTGGCGAGGCCCTGGTCGATCAGCATCGCCGCGGTCATCGGCTTGAAGGTCGAGCCGGGCTCGAAGGGGCTCTGGAAGGCGCGCGAGCCGCGGTCGGCCGCGGCGCTGGCCGAGACGTTGTTCGGATCGACCGTCGGCGTCTCCGCGACGGTCAGGAGCTTGCCGGTCTTGACCTCCTGCACCACGACGATCCCGTAGCTGCCGCCCACCTCGGCGACCCGCTGGGCGAGCACCTGCTGCGAGTAGTACTGCAGGTCGGCGTCGATGGTGAGCTCGAGCTTCCCGCCGTCGACCGCGGGCGTCTCCGCCACGGTGCTGCCGGGGATGCGGACGAAGTCGGCGCTGCGCTCGTAGCTCTCGGAGCCGTTGGCGCCGGCGAGGCAGGCGTTCTCGGCGTACTCCATGCCCTCCTGGGCCGCGCCGTCGCCGCCCACGTAGCCGACCAGGTTGCCGGCGACCGCGCCGTTCGGGTATGTCCGGCCCTGCTGCGTCTCGAAGTAGGTCCACGGGATGTCGAGCGCGACGAGCTTCTGGTACGCCTCGAGATCCAGGCTTTCGGAGAGGATCAGGTAGTTCGCCTTCGGGTCCTTGGCGACCGCGTCGTTCACCGCCGTCACGATCTGCTCGACGCTCTGGCCGGTGATCGCGCCGATCTCGGAGGCGGCCTGCTCGACGCTCACGACGACGTCCTGGCCGTCGGGCATCTCGCGGAGGAACTGCGCCACGTTCTTCGGCGAGGTCGTCAGCCGGTAGCGGGTGGTGGCGTCGGCCAGAACCGTGCCGGAGCGGTCCACGATCGACCCGCGGGTGCCGTAGGTGACCACGCTGTTCGACTGGTTCTGCGCCGCCTCGTCGGTCAGCTCGTTCGCGCGGACGACCTGGATGTCGACCAGCTTGCCGATGAAGAGGCCGACGACGGCGGCGATGACGAGGAAGGTGACGGCGGTGCGTCGCCTGCTCGAGCGGTGGTGTCTCACGGCGGCGGGGCCCTTCGGTGCGTGGTCGGAGCGGCTCGGTGCCTCGGTCTGGCTCAGTGCGTGATGGGAGCGGGCAGCTCGCCCTGCAACGGTACGACCGCGGTCGCGGAGCCCGGGGAGGACGCGCTCGGCGCGGCGGCCGGCGGGGCGATCAGCGCGTTCGGCACCGCGGAGGCGGT
Source organism: Rathayibacter sp. VKM Ac-2856 (assembly GCF_013205055.1). GTDB lineage: Bacteria > Actinomycetota > Actinomycetes > Actinomycetales > Microbacteriaceae > Rathayibacter. Next base: position 114,196 of record NZ_JABMLF010000006.1, on the reverse strand, counting down.
CGCGGCGGTGCCGACCTCGCTCGAGGCGGCGGTGGCGGGGTCGCCCAGCACGGCGCCGTCGGAGAGGCGGAGGTAGACGGGCGCGGTGTTCGCGACCATCCCGAGGCCCTGCGCGGCGGTCGCGAGGTTCTGCGGCGAGCTGAGGGTGTCGACCGCGTCCTGCTTCTCGGCGTTGCCGCGGGTGAGCGTCTTCTGCTCGCCCTGCAGCGTCGCGATCTGGTACGCGCCCTCGGACAGGCCGACGCTGACCAGGAGCTGGATCACGATGATCGCGAAGAGCCCGGCGACGGCGACGATCCCGTAGACCAGCTTCGGCCGCGCCTGGCGCTCGGGAGCGGGGACCGCCTCGATGCGGGGTCGCTGCGCCGGTTCGGCGGGCAGCGCCGGTCGTGCGGTGCTGCGGTCGATGACGGGGTCGATGACGGCGGTCGCGCTCATGCGGTGCTCCTGATCCTCTCGGCCGCGCGCAGACGCACGGGTGTCGCTCGGGGGTTGGCGGCCTTCTCGTCGTCCGAGGCGAGCTCGGCGCCGCGGATGACGAGTCGGAATTCGGGTCGGTGCTCCGGCAGCTCCATCGGCAGGCCGACGGGCGCCGTGGAGGAGGAGGCGGTCTGCAGGGCGCGCTTCACGATGCGGTCCTCGAGCGACTGGTACGCCTCGACGACGATGCGACCGCCGACGGCGATGCGGCCGAGCGCAGCGGGGATCGCGCGCTCGAGCACCGAGAGCTCCTGGTTGACCTCGATGCGCAGCGCCTGGAAGACGCGCTTCGCCGGGTGGCCGTTGCGCTGGATCGCGACGGGCGTGGCCGCCTGGATGATCTCGACGAGCCGGCCCGAGCGCACGATGGGCGCGTTCTGACGGGCCTCGACGATCTTCTTGGCGTAGCGCGCGGCGAGCCGCTCCTCGCCGTACTCGTGGAAGATCCGCCGGAGGGCGATCTCGTCGTAGTCCGCGAGGATGCTCGCCGCGGTGAGCGGCGCCGTCGCGTCCATCCGCATGTCCAGCGGGGCGTCCTTGGAGTAGGAGAAGCCGCGCTCGGTCTCGTCGAGCTGCAGCGAGGACACGCCGAGGTCGAACAGCGCGCCGTCGATCGTGTCGATGCCGAGCTCGTCGAGCACGTCGGGCAGCTCGTCGTAGACGGCGTGCACGAGGTCGATCCGGGCGGAGTGCGCGGCGAGCCGCTCACCCGCGAGCTGCAGAGCCTCCTGGTCGCGGTCGAGGCCGACGAGGCGCAGGCGCGGGAAGCGCTCGAGCAGCGCGAGCGAGTGCCCGCCCATGCCGAGCGTCGCGTCGACGAGGACGGCGCCGTCGCGCTCCAGCGCCGGCGCGAGCAGCTCGACGCAGCGCTCGAGCAGCACGGGGAGGTGCCGCTCCTCGGTGGGGCGCACCTCGCGGTGCACAGGGGTGCTCTCGGTGTTCTCTGTGCTCTCGGTGTTCTCTGGCATGGCGGTCCCGCCGTCCTGTTCCTGCCGTCCGATCCCCATCCAGCTCACGACCGGACACCGGGGAAGGTGCGTCCGGGCGCCGAGTGGCTGGGAGTCGCGCGGCAGGAGCTAGAACAGTCCGGGGATCACCTCCTCCTCGGTGTCGGAGAACACGGACTCCTGCTCGGTCAGGTAGCTGTCCCAGGCGTCCTGAGCCCAGATCTCGGCGCGATTACCCGCACCGATGACGGTGAGGTCGCGATCGAGACCGGCGTAGGCGCGCAGCGGCGCCGGGAGGGTGATGCGGTTCTGCTTGTCCGGCGTCTCGGCGCTGGCTCCCGAGAGGAAGACGCGCAGGAAGTCGCGGGCCTGCTTGCTGGTGACCGGCGCCTGGCGGATCTTCTCGTGCATCGCCTCGAACTCGCGCTGGCTGAACACGTAGAGGCACCGCTCCTGGCCGCGCGTGACGACGACTCCGGAGGAGAGCTCGTCGCGGAACTTGGCGGGCAGGATCACACGGCCCTTCTCGTCGAGCTTGGGGGAATGAGTGCCGAGGAACAACGGACTGCCCCCACTTCTCTCCGGCCAAGGTTGGTGTGGGCCCCACAGTACTCCACTTCCCCCCACCCACAACCATCCAAGAGCCCGCGGCGCGCCGACACGTCGGCGCCGATCCGCGCCGTTGCAGCGATCGGCGCGGGTGGAGCGCAGTGGAGGAGAATCGCACTCCCGGGGAGCATCCGGGCACGAAAAAAGGGCCGATCCGTGAGGATCGACCCTGTGGTGGTGCGAGGTGGAGACTCGCCGCGGACGGCGCTAGCCGCGACCGTCCCCGCGGTTGTCCCACCGGTCGTTCAGGCGGTCCATGAAGTTGGAGCCCTGGCGGCCGCTCGCCGAGCGGGGCTTGGCGGGGCGGCCCGCCTCCGGGACGCCGGAGGTGGTGGAGCCGCCGGGTGCGGGACGCATGGCGACGACGACGCCCCCGAGCATCAGCGCGAAGCCGGCCACGCCCACGAGGGGCTGGCGGACGATGACGCCGGCGACCAGCACTCCGAGGCCGACGATGGCGAGGAGGATGCCGAGCACGAGCGCGCGGTAGTTGGTGCCGCCCCGGCCCTTGCTGACGGCCGCGACGAAATCGGCGTCGTTCTGATAGAGATTGCGCTCCATCTCGTCGAGGAGCCGTTGCTCGTGTTCCGAAAGCGGCATCGGGACCCCTTCAGGGAGTGGCGTCGACCCGGCTGGGACGACGCCGAGGTGGGCGGGCGGTCTGCTCGACCGGGCTGGTGGCGCTTCAGTGTAGACCGAGGCCCGCCGAGGCGCCAGGCGCCGTCGGTGCATAGGCTGGTCGGGTGAACCACAGCACTCGTCTGGTCGATCGCGTCCAGTTCCGAATCGATGAATTCCTCACCGGGCGCACCCCAATTCTGCGCTCCATAGGAGAGGACGTCTCCGCCCTCGGCGACCTTTCGCGGGACTTTCTCAGCGGGGGCAAGCGCTTCCGCGCGCGCTTCTGCGAGGCGGGCTGGACGGCGGTCTCGGCGGTCCCCAGCGACGGGCATCGGAGCGCCTCCGATCCCGTCGCCCGCGTCGGCGCGAGCCTGGAGCTCTTCCACGCCGCGGCCCTGGTGCACGACGACGTGATCGACAACTCCGACACCCGTCGCGGCGCCCCCGCGGCGCACCGCCGGTTCTCCTCCCTGCACTCCGGCGGCGGCTGGTCCGGCTCCGCCGATCAGTTCGGCCGGTCCTCCGCGATCCTCCTCGGCGACCTCCTGCTCGTCTGGTCGGACGAGATCTTCGCGGACGCCGAGTGGGCCCTCGAGGACCGCACCGCCGCGTCGCGCGCCCGCGCGGAGTTCAACCTGATGCGCACGGAGGTGACGCTGGGCCAGTACCTCGACATCCTCGAGGAGAGCGCCTGGGTGCGCCACCCCGAGCACGAGCACCTCGAGCGCTCGGAGCGCGTGGTCGTCTTCAAGAGCGCCAAGTACAGCATCGAGGCGCCGCTCGCCATCGGCGGGTCGCTCGGCGGCGGCGACGACGAGCAGATCGACGCCCTGCGCCGGTTCGGCCTGCCGCTCGGCATCGCCTTCCAGCTGCGCGACGACGTCCTGGGCGTGTTCGGCGACCCCGCCGTGACCGGCAAGCCGGCGGGCGACGACCTCCGCGAGGGCAAGCGGACCGTCCTGCTCGGCCTGGCCCGGGCCGCGGCCTCGGCGAGCGAGCGCGACGAGCTCGACGCCGTCGTCGGCCGCGACGACGCGAGCGCCGACGACATCGCCCGCGCTCAGGAGATCGTCGCGGGCAGCGGCGCCCTCGACCGGCTCGAGGAGCGCATCGCCCGCGAGGTGGCGGACTCCCTGGCCGTGCTGGACGGCGCACCGTTGCGCGAGGAGGGCGTCGCGGAGCTGCGCGAGCTCGCCGAGCGGGTCACCGCGCGGTCCGCGTAGGACGCGGCCGCGGGTGGGCTCAGGCCAGAGCCTGGGCGACCCGACGCACCTCGGCCTTGCGGCCGGCGAGGAGCGCCTGCACCGGGCTGGTGCCGAGGCTGTCCTCGTCCGAGAGCAGCCACTCGACCGCCTCGTCGTCCGAGAAGCCCTGGTCCGAGAGCAGGATCGCGGTGCCGCGGATCTCGCTGAGCGGCTCCCCGTCGCGGAGGAACACGGACGGGACGACGAGCTTGCCGTCGCGCCGGGTGCCGAGCAGGTGGCGCTCCTCGATCAGGCGGCGCACCCGGCTGACGCCGAGGCCGGTGAGCTCCACCAGATCGGGGACGGTCAGCCACTGGATCTCGGGAGCGGACGAGGAGGCGGAGGCAGCGGACGAGTCGGTCACCTGTCAAGAGTGCCACGAGCCGCCTCCGCGTTGCACGCCGGTTGTCCGGAGGGTCTTGCCTAGACTCGTCGCGTGACCACCAGCCAGCTCGACCCTCTCCTCGGCCGTCTCGTCGACGGCCGGTACGAGGTGCGCTCCCGCATCGCGCGGGGCGGCATGGCCACCGTCTACCTGGCGCACGACCAGCGCCTCGAGCGCCGCGTCGCCATCAAGGTCATGCACGGGCACCTGTCCGACGACGCCACCTTCAAGAACCGCTTCGTCCAGGAGGCGCGCTCCGCCGCCCGACTGGCGCACCCGAACGTGGTGAGCGTGTTCGACCAGGGCCAGGACTCCGACATGGCCTACCTGGTGATGGAGTACCTGCCCGGCATCACGCTGCGCGACCTGCTCAAGGAGCGCGGTCGGCTGACGGCTCAGCAGGTCGTCGACATCATGCACTCGGTGCTGTCCGGCCTCGCGGCCGCGCACCGGGCGGGCATCCTGCACCGCGACCTCAAGCCCGAGAACGTGCTCCTCGCCGACGACGGCCGGATCAAGATCGGCGACTTCGGACTCGCGCGGGCCGCGAGCGCGAACACCGCCTCGGGGCAGGCGCTCCTCGGCACCATCGCGTACCTCTCCCCCGAGCTGGTCACCCGCGGCACGGCCGACACCCGCAGCGACATCTACGCCATCGGCATCATGATCTACGAGATGCTCACCGGCGAGCAGCCCTTCACCGGCGAGCAGCCGATGCAGATCGCCTACCAGCACGCGAACGACTCGGTCCCCTATCCCAGCGCCAAGGTGCCCTCGGTGCCGACCTCGCTCGACGAGCTCGTGCTCTGGGCCACCGAGCGCGACCCGGACATGCGGCCGCGCGACGCCGGCGTCATGCTCGCCCAGCTCCTCGAGGCCGAGCGGCTGATGGGCATCACGCCGACCGACCGCCGCATCGCGGACACCCAGGCCGTCACTCCCCTGCCCGCCCCCGAGCCCGCCACCGCCCTCCTCTTCGACGAGGCGGTCACCGGGCACACCTCGGTGATCGAGGGACCGCCGGCCGAGCTCGAGCAGCGCGAGGACGACGACGCGGTCGCCCGCCTCGCGGCGAAGCGCCGCACGCGCCGTCGCCGGGGCGTGCTACTCACCGTCGTCGTCCTGCTGCTCGCCCTGATCGGCGGCGGCACCGCGTGGTGGTTCGGCGAGGGTCCCGGCGCCATCGTGAACGTGCCGGACGTGGTGAGCCAGTCGCAGGACGAGGCGACGGCCGCGCTGCAGGGGCAGGGCTTCACCGTCGAGCCGCAGCAGGCGAACGATCTGACCGTGCCCGCGGGCACCGTGCTCAGCACCGATCCGCCGGGCGGACAGGGGCTGCACAAGGGCGACGTCGTGACCCTCGTGGTCTCGAGCGGTCCGCGCCAGCTCCCCGTGCCGGCTCTCGCCGGCGTGTCGGAGGAGGAGGCGACGACCGCGATCCAGAGCGGCTCCTTCACTCTCGGCGACGTGACGCGGATCTTCGACGCGGACGTTCCGTCCGGCGTGGTCGTCTCGGCCTCGCTGCCCGACGGCGGCGAGCTGCCCGCGACGATGTCCGAGACCAGCACGATCGCGATGACCGTCAGCCTCGGCGCGATCCCGAACGTCGTCGGCCTCACCGTGGATGAGGCGACGGCCGCGGCGAAGGACGCCGGGCTCGCCCTCGACCGCGAGCGCGAGGAATGGAGCGACACGGTCGCCGCGGGAGTGGTGCTCACGCAGATCAACCCGGAGGCGCCCGCCACCACCGGCGACACCGTCTCCGTCGTCGTCTCGAAGGGTCCGCAGCCGGTCGCCGTGCCGAACGTCGTCGGCATGACCCGCGACCAGGCGAAGGCGGCCCTCGCCGCCGTCGACCTCAAGTGGAGCTACGGCCTGACGACCCCGCTGATCGACCAGGTGCCGGACGAGGTGACGAAGGTGACCAACCAGTCCGACAAGGAGGGCGCCCTCGTCCAGCGCGGCACCACGATCCAGCTCTCGATCACCATCTCGATCTGATCCGGTCCGCTCGAGCGGCCCGGCAGGGGCGCCCCTCCGCGGCGGATCTCGATACGACCGCTGCGCGGCCTGCTCGATCAGCATGCGCGGCCCCGCTCCGCGGACCGTGCGATCAGCATGCGCGCAAGCGCGCATGAGCTCCGCGCACCACGGTGGTCCTCACTGCATGCTGGTCGAGTAGCCCCGCAGGGGCGTATCGAGACCCACCCATCGGACGACGGTGGATCTCGATACGCCCGCTGCGCGGCCTACTCGATCAGCATGCAGGGGTCCGCTTCGCGGACTGCTCGACCAGCATGCGCGCAAGCGCGCATCGCGCTCGCTGCCTACGGCAGCGTCCTCATTCCATGCTGGTCGAGTAGCCCCGCAGGGGCGTATCGAGACCCACCCGCCGAACGACGGTGGATCTCGATACGCCCGCTGCGCGGCCTACTCGATCAGCATGCAGGGGGTCCGCTCCGCGGACCGCTCGCTCAGCGCTCGCGGAGCTCCTCGGCGACCAGGAAGGCCAGCTCGAGCGACTGCATGTGGTTGAGGCGCGGGTCGCAGACCGACTCGTAGCGCGTCGCGAGGGTGGCCTCGTCGATGTGCTCCGAGCCGCCGAGGCACTCGGTGACGTCGTCGCCCGTGAGCTCCACGTGGATGCCGCCCGGGTGGGTGCCGGCCGCGCGGTGCGCCTCGAAGAAGCCCTTGACCTCGTCGACCACGTCGTCGAAGCGACGGGTCTTGTAGCCGGTGGGCGTCGTCAGGCCGTTGCCGTGCATCGGGTCGGTGACCCACAGCGGCAGCGCGTCGCTCGCCTTGACGGCCTCGAGCAGCGGCGGGAGGGCGTCGCGGATCTTCCCGGCACCCATCCGCGTGATGAAGGTCAGGCGTCCGGGCTCGCGGTCCGGGTCGAGCTTGTCGATCAGCTCGAGCATCGTCTCCGGAGTCGTCGAGGGGCCGAGCTTCACGCCGATCGGGTTGCGGACGCGCGAGAGGAAGTCGACGTGCGCGCCGTCGAGCTCACGGGTGCGCTCGCCGATCCAGATGAAGTGGCTGGACGTGTTGTACGGCGTGCCGGTGCGCGAGTCGATCCGCGTCATCGGTCGCTCGTAGTCCATCAGCAGGCCCTCGTGGCCGGTGTAGAACTCGGTGCGCTTCATGCCCTCGAAGTCGGCTCCGCACGCCACCATGAACTTCACGGCGCGGTCGATCTCGCGGGCGAGCTGCTCGTAGCGCTGGTTCTGCGGGTTCTCGGTGAAGCCCTTGTTCCAGTAGTGCACGAGGCGGAGGTCGGCGAAGCCGCCCTGCGTGAAGGCGCGGATGAGGTTCAGCGTCGAGGCGGCCGTGTGGTAGCCCTGCACGATGCGGCGCGGGTCGGCGGCCCGCGACTCCGGGGTGAAGTCGTAGCCGTTCACGATGTCGCCGCGGTAGGCGGGCAGCGTCACGTCGCCGCGGGTCTCGAGGTCGCTCGAGCGGGGCTTGGCGAACTGGCCGGCCATGCGGCCCATCTTGATGACGGGCATGCTCGCGCCGTAGGTGAGGACGACGGCCATCTGGAGCACGGTCTTGACCCGGTTGCGGATCTGATCTGCCGTCGCTCCCGCGAAGGTCTCGGCGCAGTCCCCGCCCTGGAGCAGGAACGCCTCGCCGCGAGCTGCGGCACCCAGGCGCTCGCGCAGCTGGTCGACCTCGCCCGCGAAGACCAGCGGCGGCAGCGCGGCGACCTCGGCGGACGCGGCGGCGACCGCGGCGGCGTCTGGCCAGTTCGGCTGCTGCTTGATCTCGAGCTCACGCCAATAGTCCAGGCCGGCGACCACGGAGGGGGCGGCGAGGACGTACGGTTCGTTCGGATCGATGACCACGAGGGTTCCTGGTTCTGACGGGCGCGCGGCGCGCGCAGTGATCGCCGCCCGGTCGGACGGCGACGGTTGACGAGCTTATCGGCTCGGTGGGGCCTTCTCCGGAGGAGTGCTCAGCGGAGCAGGGCCGCTCGCTTCTCCTTGACGGAGGTGGCGTAGACGTCGAGGTACTCCTGGCCGCTGAGCGCGAGCAGCTCGTACATGATCTCGTCGGTGATCGAGCGGAGGATGAAGCGGTCGCCCTCCATGCCCTCGAAGCGGCTGAAGTCGAGCGGCTCGCCGAAGACGATGCCGATGCGGCCGAGCCGGGGCATCCTGCTGCCGATCGGCATGATGCGGGCGGTGTCGATCATCGCCACGGGGATGACGGGCACGCGCGCCTCGAGGACCATGCGCGCGACGCCGGTGCGTCCGCGGTACATCCGTCCGTCGGGGCTGCGGGTGCCCTCGGGATAGATGCCCAGCGCCTCGCCGCTCGCGAGGACCCGGAGGCCGGTGTTGAGCGACGCCTCGGACGCCTTGCCGCCGGAGCGGTCGATCGGGAGCATGCCGGTGGCGGTGAAGAAGAGCTTCGTCGCCCAGCCCTTCAGGCCCTTGCCGGTGAAGTAGTCGCTCTTGGCGAGGAAGACCATGTTCCGCTCGATCACCAGCGGGAGGAACACCGAGTCGATGAAGGAGAGGTGGTTGCTCGCCAGGATGACGCCGCCCGTCGCGGGGACGCGGTCGGCGCCCACCACCCACGGCCGGAAGATCGTCTTGAGCAGGGGCCCGGCGACGATGTGCTTCATGAACCAGTAGAACAAGGGGCGCTCCTCAGCGGTCCGCGACCGGGGTCACAGCGAGCTCGCGTGCAGGCGGGCGAGGTCGGCGGCGCCGACGACCCCCGCGTCGTTGACGAGCTCCGCGATGCGGAACTCGGGCTCGGGGTGGTAGCCCCGGGCGGGCAGGTTGTCGAGATAGGCCTGGCGGATCGGGTCCAGCAGGAGGTCGCCGGCCTGGGCCACTCCGCCGCCGATGACGAACATCTGCGGGTCGAGCACCGCGCTGAGGCTCGCCGCCGCCTCGCCGAGCCAGTGGCCGAGCTGGCGCAGGGCCGCGAGGGCGCCGAGGTCGCCGGCGCTGATCAGGTCGGCGATGACGGCGCCGTCGAGCTCTCCGCCGTTGCGGGCCCGCGCGTCGGCGATGCCCTGGCCGATCCCGCCGGCGTCGGCCAGCTCGGCGGCGAAGCGCTGCAGGGCCCGGCCGGAGCCGTACTGCTCGATGCAGCCGCGGGCGCCGCAGCCGCAGGGCAGTCCGCCCGGCACGACGCGCATGTGGCCGATCTCGGCCGCGGCACCGAAGCCGCCGCGCAGGAGCCGGTCGTTGATGACGATCGCGCCGCCGACGCCGGTGCCGATCGTGAGCATCAGCATGTCGCTGACGAGGCGGCCGGCGCCGTAGCGGAACTCCGCCCAGCCGGCCGCGTTCGCGTCGTTCTCGATGATGATCGGGAGGTCGATGCGGGCCGAGAGCTTCTCGCGGAAGGGCTCGTTGCGCCAGTTGATGTTGGGTGCGTAGTAGACGATCGACTGCGAGGCGTCGATGAAGCCGGCCGCGGCGACGCCGACGGCGGAGACGTCCCCGGCGGGCAGCCCTTCGCGCAGCCGCGCGACCATCTCGACGACCACGTCGACGATGAGCTCGGGGTGGCCGGCGGGGGTCGGCTGGCGGTCCTCGCGGACGATGCCGCCGAACTCGTCGACGAGCGCCCCGGCGATCTTCGTGCCGCCGATGTCGATACCGATCGCGTGCACGCGAACCGCCTTCCCCTCGCTGACCGAGCGCCGCTGCGCCGCGTCCGCCCCGGTGCGGCGGCCACATCGAGTGTAGTGACCCGCTGAGAACCGACGTGCGGATCGTTACCCTGAGTGGATACACAGTCAGGCGCCGCCGGTAGGCTGGACCCGACAATCGTTCAGGTACCGAAGGAGTTGCCGTGGAGCAGTTCGATTCCCCCCTCGTCGTGGCGCCGGATCCGCAGGCCAACACGACGGCGCTGCTCCTCGACCGCGTCCGGGAGACGCCCGAGCGGGCGCTCTTCGCCCTGCCGGACGGCTCGGGCTGGCGCGACGTCACGGCGCGCGAGTTCCTCGACCAGGTGACCGCCCTCGCGAAGGGCCTCGTCGCCGCGGGGATCGAGCCGGGCGACAAGATCGGCCTGATCTGCAAGACGCGCTACGAGTGGACCCTGATCGACTTCGCCGTGTGGTTCGCGGGCGGCGTCCTCGTGCCGGTCTACGAGACCTCCTCCCCCGCGCAGGTGCAGTGGAACCTCGCCGACTCCGGGGCGCGCGCCGTCATCGTCGAGACCGCCGACCACTTCGCCCGCTTCGACGAGATCCGCGCGGACCTCCCGGACGTCCGGAGCGCCTGGCAGATCGGCCTCGGCGACCTCGACAAGCTCGCGGCCCGCGGGGTCGACGTGCCCGACGCCGAGATCGAGCGCCGCCGCTCGCTCGCCACGGGCGCCGACGTCGCGACGATCATCTACACCTCCGGCTCGACCGGCCGCCCCAAGGGCTGCATCATCCGGCACTCCAACTTCGTCGAGCTCAGCCGCAACTCCGCGGTGGCGCTGACGGAGCTGATCCACCAGCCGGGCGCCTCGACGCTCCTCTTCATCACCACCGCGCACGTGTTCGCGCGCTTCATCGCCATCCTCTGCGTGCACGGCGGCGTGAAGGTCGGGCACCAGGCCGACACGAAGCAGCTGCTCCCCTCCCTCGGCTCGTTCAAGCCGACCTTCCTGCTGGCCGTGCCGCGCGTGTTCGAGAAGGTGTACAACTCGGCCGAGCAGAAGGCCGAGGCCGGTGGCAAGGGCAAGATCTTCCGCCGCGCGGCCGACGTCGCCGTGGCCCACTCGATCGCCGTCGAGGCCGGCTCGGTGCCGCTCGCGCTGAAGCTGCAGTTCCTGCTCTTCGACCGCCTCGTCTACTCGAAGCTGCGCACGGCGATGGGCGGCAACGTCCGCTTCGCGGTGTCCGGCTCGGCCCCGCTGGGCGACCGGCTCGGGCACTTCTTCCACAGCCTCGGCATCAAGATCCTCGAGGGCTACGGGCTCACCGAGACCACCGCGCCCGCGACGGTCAACCGGACCGAGCGCTTCAAGATCGGCTCCGTGGGGCCCGCGATGCCCGGCTGCTCGATCCGGATCGCCGCGGACGGCGAGATCCAGGTGCGCGGGATCGACGTCTTCGGCGGCTACTGGAACGACGAGAAGGCGACGGCCGAGGCCTTCGACGGCGAGTGGTTCAAGACCGGCGACCTGGGCTCGCTCGACGAGGAGGGCTACCTCCGCGTCACCGGGCGGAAGAAGGAGATCATCGTCACCGCGGGCGGCAAGAACGTCGCCCCGGCCGCGCTCGAGGACCCGATCCGCGCCAACCCGCTGGTGGGGCAGGTGGTCGTCGTCGGCGACCAGCGCCCGTTCATCGCGGCGCTGGTGACCCTCGACCCCGAGATGCTGCCGACCTGGCTCGCCAACAACGGTCAGGACGCGTCACTCTCGCTCGAGAAGGCGGCGGTGAACCCCGCGGTCCTCGCCGAGGTGCAGCGCGCCGTCGACGCCGCGAACGCCCGCGTCTCGCGCGCCGAGTCGATCCGCAAGTTCGTCATCCTGCCGACCGAGTTCACCGAGGCGAGCGGCCACCTCACGCCGAAGATGAGCATCAAGCGCAACGTCATCCTCGACGACTTCGCCCAGACCATCAGCAGCGTCTACAGCGCCGCCCCCGCCACGGAGGGCATCAGCCTCCGCTGACCACGACGCGGCCACCACCTGCACGACGGCGGATCCCGACACGCCCGCTCCGCGCCCTCCTCGATCAGCATGGAGCGACCGCAGCGCTGTTATGCAGGTCGAGTAGCCCGCAGGGCGTATCGAGACCCACGCTTGCAGCACGGTGGATCTCGATACGGCCGCTCCGCGGCCTACTCGATCAGCATGTTGCGGCCGCTCCGCGACCCACTCGATCAGCATGTTGCGGCCGCTCCGCGACCCACTCGATCAGGGTGGTCCGCCCGCAGGGCGACCCCATGCCGGTCGAGCAGCCCGAAGGGCGTATCGAGACCGCACGCCTGCAGAACGTGGATCTCGATACGGCCGCTCCGCGGCCTACTCGATCAGCGTGATGCGGCCGCTCCGCGCAACCCGGAGCGCGTATCGAGACCGCACGTGTGCACAACTCGCCCCACTCGGTCAGCGCGCGGCCGAAAGGCCGAGCCGCATCCGGCGAAGCGCGTCCCAGCGCTTCGACGTCGGCGGACGCCCGACGCTCTGCGGAACGCAGCCACCTCAGGAAGCCGACCGCGCCGAGCCGGGCAAGGACCGGCTCGGAATCAACTCAGAACCAGGAGCTCTCGCGGACTTCCTTCATCGCGGCCCGGCGGTCGTCCTTGGACAGGCGGTCGAGGTAGAGGCGGCCGTCGAGGTGGTCGCACTCGTGCTGGAGCGCCTGCGCCATCAGGCCGTCGCCCTCGAGGACGACCTCGTTGCCGTCGAGGTCGGTGCCGCGGACCTTCGCGTGCGGGTAGCGGATCGCGGGGTACCAGAGGTTCGGGACGGAGAGGCAGCCCTCGTCGACCGGCTGCGGCTCGCCGCTCAGCTCGACGATCTCGGGATTGAGGACGTAGCCGACGACGCCGTCGACGTTGTAGCTGAAGGCGCGGAGGTTGACGCCGATCTGCGGGGCGGCGACGCCGGCGCGGCCGGGGGTGCGCACGCTGTCGAGGAGGTCCTCGACGAGTCCGCGGATGCCGTCGTCGACCGCCTCGATCGGAGCCGACACGGTCTTCAGGACGGGATCCCCGAAGATGCGGATCTGGCGTTCGGTCATGCGGTGCGCTCCCTCAGTGCCTCCTCGGCGGAGAGGAGGGCGTTCTCGACGACTTCGCTCGCCGCGGGGTGCGGCCAGTACTGGCTGCGGGCGAGACCGCGGATCCCGACCCCCGCACTGGCGGCCTGGACGAGCGGCTGAATGAGGATACTCGCCTGCGGCCCCATCAGGTGCGCGCCGAGGAGCTCGCCGTCGAGTCCGACGACGAGGGTGCAGATGCTGGAGTCGTCCTCCATCGCCCAGCCGTAGGCGGTGGAGCCGAACTCCTGCGTGACGGCGACGACCTCGATGCCGCGCTCCCCCGCCTCCCGCTCGGTCAGGCCGAAGTGCGCGATCTGCGGGTGGGCGAAGATCGCGCCGGGCACCGGGGCGAGCGTGTTCGAGAGCATCTCGCCGGGGTGCAGGAGGTTGTGCGCGACGAGCCGCGCCTCGTGGTTGGCGACGTGCTTCAGCTGCCACTCGGAGGAGACGTCGCCGAGCGCGAAGAGCCCGGGGACGACGCGGCCGCCGGAGAGGACCCGCTGCTCGCCGTCGACGACGACGCGGCCGTCGGGGTGCAGATCGATGCCGACGGAGGCGGCGGCGATGGTGTCGCTGTTCGGGTCGCGGCCGGTGGCGACGAGGATCGTGTCGGTCTCGACGCGGGAGCCGTCGTCGAAGACGGCGACGAGACCGGTCGGCGTCGCCTCGACGCTCTCGGCGGAGACGCCGGTGCGGACGTCCCAGCGCTCGCGCGCCAGCTCGGTGAAGCCGCGGGCGATCCCCTCGTCGAGCGAGCGGAGCAGCCGGTCGCCGCGGACGGCGACCGTCACCGCGGTGCCGAAGGCCGAGAAGATGTGCGCGAACTCGACGGCGACCGCTCCGCCGCCGAGGACCAGCATCCGCGGCGGGAGCTCGTCGATCCGCATGATCGAGTCGGAGTCGTGTATCCGGGGGTCGGGCTCGTAGGCCGCGAGGAGCGGACGGGGACGGGAGCCTGCGGCGACGACCACCTGGGGAGCGCTGATGCGGACGCCGCTCGCGCTCACCAGCACGTGCGGGCGGACGCCGTCGCCGAGCGACTCGAAGCCGAAGCTCTCGCGGAGCACGGCGACGTTCTCGGAGCGGTTCGCCCGGTAGTCCAGGCCGCCCTCGCTGATCGCGTCGGTGCGGCCGAAGACTCGGTCGCGCACCTCGGACCACTCGGGTCGGGCCACGCGGCCGTGCACGCCGACCCGGTCGCCCTGATCGACGTCGGTCACGATGTCGGCCACGTGGACGAACATCTTGGTCGGGATGCAGCCCGCATTGAGGCAGGTGCCGCCGAACCACTCGCCGTCGTCGAGGAGGGCGACGCGGGAGCCCGCCCACTCGGGGCCGACGATGGAGTTGCCGGAGCCGGCGCCGAGGACGATCAGGTCGAACGCGAGGGCCTCGGCGGTGTCGGAGCCGGGCGCGTCAGGCACGACGGACCGGGATGCCCTCGACGACGAGCGCGGCGAGCAGGCGCGCCGCCTCCTTGGTCGCGGGGCGGAGCTGCTCCCACTTCACCACGGAGCCGGCGGCGAGCACCGGGTCGTAGGGGATGCGGACGATGTCGCGCACCCGGGAGCGGAAGTGCGACTCGATCTCCTCGAGCTTCACCAGGCTCGTGCCCTGGGTCGCGGTGTTGAGCGCGACGACGGCGTTCCTGACCAGGTCGCCGTAGCCGTTCGCGTCGAGCCAGGTCAGGGTCTCGGAGGCGAGGCGCGCCTCGTCGACGCTGCCGCCGGAGACGATCACGACGCTGTCCGCGCGCTGCAGGGTCGCGCGCATCACCGAGTGCACGATGCCCGTGCCGCAGTCGGTGAGCATGATCGAGTAGAAGCGCTCGACGAGATCCGCGACGACGTTGTAGTCGTCCTCGTCGAAGGCCTCGGAGAGCTGCGGGTCGGTGTCCGAGGCGAGCACGTCGAGGCGGGTCTCGTCGCGCGAGACCATCGTGGAGAACTCCGTGAAGCCGGTCACTCCGGCAGCGCGGTTGACGACGTCGCGGACGGTCGAGCGGGTCTGCTTGGGGACGCGCTCCGCGAGGGTGCCGCGGTCCGGGTTGGCGTCGACCGCGATGATGCGGTCCTCGCGGGAGTCGGCCAGGGCCATGCCGAGGAGCGTGGTGACGGTGGTCTTGCCGACCCCGCCCTTGCGGGTCATCACCGGGACGAAGCGCGTGCCGCCCTCGAACTGCCGGCCGATCCGCTCGTCCATGGCCTTCCAGGCCTGGACCTTCGCCGAGTCGCCGAGGTTGACGGTGTGGAAGGTGAGGCCGTACACGAAGCGGTTCCAGCCGCCGGTCGGCGCGGGCCGGGTCTTGCGGTTGACCTCGAGCAGGCGGTCCGGCGTGAGCATCGACGCGGACTCGGGGGTCGAGGACGTGCCGGCGGTGCCGGACTCGGCGCGGAGGCGGTCGCGGCGCGTGACCCCGGGGGTCTGCTCGGCGGACGCCTCGGGCGCGACGGACTCGGCGGCGGGCACGGCCGGGCGCTGCTCGCCGCGACCTCGCGGCCGCTCGCCGGAGTCCTCGGGGAGCACCGACACCTCGTCCCGCGGCGGGATGCCGGCGGAGACGGGCCGGACGGCGCCGGGAGCGTCGGGGATCCCGAGTCGTCCGACATCGACGGCCGGGTCCTCGGCGGGCGCCGGAGCCGTGGAGCGGCGGCGCGCGGGAGCGGGCGTGTCCAGGCGGATGCCGTCCGGGATGCGGGTGGGAGCGGTGTCGCTCGCGCGCGGTGCGTACTGCTCGGAGTCCCGCGCCGCGTCGAGCGCCGTCCGCGGAGTCGGGCCGGTGTCGAGATCGGGCTGGTCGTCGTTGCGCTCATCCATGCGAACGAGCCTCCTTCCGCTTGCCGTCAGTGTACCGGCGGGCCCGGCGGCGCACTCGGGCCCTGGATCCCGGGTTCCGCCGCCCGCGACCGGAGTGCTACGCAGGGAGCGGTTAGGTTCTCCCACCCGGGGAAAGTAAAGTACCTAGCCATGCATGTACTCAGCGTGAGCTCCCTCAAGGGCGGCGTCGGCAAGACCACGGTGACGCTCGGCCTTGCTTCCGCGGCGTTCTCCAAGGGCCTGCGAACGCTGGTCGTCGACCTCGATCCGCAGTCCGACGTCTCGACCGGCATGGACATCAACGTCGCCGGTCACCTCAACATCGCGGACGTCCTCACGTCGCCGAAGGAGAAGATCGTCCGCTCGGCGATCGCGCCCTCCGGCTGGACGAAGGAGCGCCAGGGCACCATCGACGTCCTGATCGGCAGCCCCTCCGCCATCAACTTCGACGGACCGCACCCCAGCATCCGCGACATCTGGAAGCTCGAGGAGGCGCTCGCGAGCGTCGAGGCCGACTACGACCTCGTCCTCATCGACTGCGCACCGTCGCTCAACGCGCTGACCCGCACGGCGTGGGCGGCGAGCGACCGCGTCGCCGTCGTCACCGAGCCGGGCCTGTTCTCCGTGGCCGCCGCCGACCGCGCGCTGCGCGCGATCGAGGAGATCCGCCGCGGTCTCAGCCCGCGACTCCAGCCGCTGGGCATCATCGTGAACCGCGCGCGCGTGCAGTCGCTCGAGCACCAGTTCCGGATCAAGGAGCTGCGCGACATGTTCGGCCCGCTGGTCCTCAGCCCGCAGCTCCCCGAGCGCACCTCGCTCCAGCAGGCGCAGGGCGCCGCGAAGCCGGTGCACGTCTGGCCCGGCGAGAGCGCGCAGGAGATGGCGCACAACTTCGACCTGCTGCTCGACCGCGTCATCCGCACCGGCCGCATCGGCGAGCAGGCAGTGCCGGCGGCGACGAGCTGACGGATCGGCTGGGCGGGCTGCAGAGCGGCCCGCTCAGCATGTCGAACGAGTAGTCCGCACAACGGGCGCCTCGAGATCCCGAAGGCGGGCAGTCCACGGACATGCTGATCGAGCGCGGCGGACGCAGTGAGATCCCGCAGCAGGGCAGTCCACCGGGCATGCTGATCGAGTAGTCCGCGCAGCGGACGTATCGAGATCCACGCTGACGGACGGCGGGTCTGCACGAGCGACGTGTCGACGACGTGGGTCTCGATACGCCCCTCCGGGGCTACTCGACCAGCATGGGGCCGTGATCGAGCGCCGGCAGCCGCCGCGTGGGGCGGTCAGCCGACCTTGCGGGAGGCGCGGCGGCGGGCGAGCTCGTCGCCGGGGTCGACCGACTGGTGGTCGAGCTCGACGAGGCTGGTCTCGACCTCGCGGAGGACCTTGCCGACCGCGATGCCGAAGACGCCCTGGCCGCGGCTGAGGAGGTCGATGACCTCGTCGTTGGAGGTGCAGAGGTAGACGCTGGCGCCGTCGCTCATCAGTGTCGTCTGCGCGAGGTCGTCGACCCCGGACTCGCGGAGCTGGTTGACCGCGGTGCGGATCTGCTGGAGCGAGATGCCGGTGTCGAGCAGGCGCTTGACCAGCTTGAGCACGAGGATGTCGCGGAAGCCGTAGAGGCGCTGCGTCCCGGACCCCGAGGCGCCGCGCACGGTCGGCTCGACGAGCTCGGTGCGGGCCCAGTAGTCGAGCTGGCGGTAGGTGATCCCGGCGGCCCGCGCGGCGACGGCGCCGCGGTAGCCCGCGTCCGCGTCGAGGTCGGGCAGCCCGTCGGTGAAGAGGACGAGGTCGCGCTGGCCGCTGACGTCGCGGCTGACTTCTCTCATCCCTGTGCCTTCCGGATACGAACGCCGGTCGCTCCGAACGCGTTCCCTAAGCTACCGACCCGGGGATGCCGAGTAAACGACATCCGCTCTTCCGCGAGGGCGTGTCGCCCGCCTCGGCCGCTCGTCACGAGCGCGCGATCCGGGAGAGGGCGCTGCGCACCATCGCCTCGCGGATGGTGCCGAGGTGCGCGGCGAGGCCGATCGCGTTCTCGGCGGCGCCGGCCGAGCCGGACGCCTCGCCGCGGCGGGCGCTCGAGGCGACCACGCTCTCGATGAGGGACATCTCGCGCTCGACGGCGATGCGCAGCGGGCGGAGGTGGCGCGGCTCGATGCCCGAGCGGCCGAGGTCGACGAGCGCCCTGAGCGTCGTGACGGCCTCCTCGCCGAAGACGTCGCCGCCGCGGACGAGCCCGGCGGCGATCGCCTCGCGCACGAGCGCGGGGCTCGCACCCGACTCGCTCGCCAGGCCCTCGCGCGTGAGGCGGGTGGCGGGGGCGAGCAGGGACGGGGCCGCTCCGCCGGCACCGGCGGGCAGGGAGGGCTCGCGGCCGGCATCGACGTCGTCGAGGTAGCCGCGGATCACCTTGAGCGGGAGGTAGTGGTCGCGCTGCAGCGCGAGGATCATCCGCAGGCGCTCGACGTCACCCGTGGAGAACTTGCGGTAGCCCGAGTCGGTGCGGGCCGGCGAGACCAGCCCCTGCTCCTCGAGGAAGCGCAGCTTCGACGGGGTGACGTCGGGGAACTCGCTGGTGAGGTGCGAGAGGACCTGGCCGATGCTGAGCAGAGCGGCGGAGCCGGACGGGAGTGCGCGAGCGGTCGAACGACCCACGGCTACGCGTCCGGAGCGGCGACGAGGTCGGCGCGGGACGCGTAGAAGGTGAGGCGGAACTTGCCGACCTGCACCTCGGAGCCGTCGGTGAGGATCGCGGACTCGATCCGCACACCGTCGAAGTAGGTGCCGTTCAGCGAGCCCAGGTCGCGGACCTCGAAGGAGGTGCCGCGGCGCACGAACTCGGCGTGACGGCGCGAGACGGTGACGTCGTCGAGGAAGATGCCCGCATCGGGGTGACGACCGACCGTGGTCGAGTCGGTGTCGAGCAGGAAGCGGGCCCCGGTGTTGGGGCCACGGCGGACGACCAGCAGGGCCGAGCCGGAGGGCAGAGCGCCGACGGCCTCGGCCTCCTCGCGGGACGCCCGGTTGTCGAGCGCCGCCAGCTGGGCGCCGATGTCGTCGGTGAACGTGAGGGTCGTCTCCGTCGACGGCTCGACGGGAACGGACGGATCTGCGGATGATGCTCCGCGCACGGACTCGACCAAGACGTACCTCCTCGCTATCCCCTCAGCGTATCGGAACCGGAGGGCCCGCCGGTCGCATCCGTCGCTCCCTCGACCCCCCGGATGAGGTCACGGGTCTGCACGGCGTAGACGATCCCCGCCCACCAGTAGAGGAACGCGCCCCAGAGCGCGAAGGCCCAGGCGACGGGGAGCGACGCCGGCGCGAGGGCCGGGAACGCCTGCCCGAGCATGATCAGCGGCAGCGCGTAGAAGAGGCAGAACGTCGCGAACTTGCCGAGATGGTGCACCGGGAGCGGGCCGTAGCCGTTGTTCGCGAGGATCACGGCGAGCACCACGAGCATCAGGTCGCGCGCGACCAGGACCGCCACCAGCCACCACGGCACCAGCTCGCGCACCGCCAGGCCGATCACCGTCGCGAAGATGTACAGGCGATCGGCGGCCGGATCGAGGACGGCACCCAGGCGCGTGATCTGGTCGAACCGGCGCGCGATCCAGCCGTCGAGGTAGTCGGTGAGGCTCGAGAGCACGAGGGTCAGCAGCGCCAGGGCGTCCTCGCCCTCGATGATCAGCACGAGGAACACCGGCACGAGTGCGAGTCGCACCATGCTCAGGATGTTCGGGACCGTCCAGATGCGGTCCTGCGGCGCGCGAGCCATGCCGGGGATCCTCGTCAGCGCTTGTCGCGCCAGACCCGCTCGAAGGGGAGCCGCCACGCGTGCGGCGCGATCAGCTGGTGGATCGCGTTCGGACCCCACGATCCCGGCGCGTAGAGGCGCACGGGCGGCGGGTCCTGGAGGAGCGGGGCCGAGACCTCCCAGAGGCGCTCGATGCCCTCGGCCGTGGTGAAGAGCGTGTGGTCGCCGCGCATCGCGTCCAGGATGAGCCGCTCGTAGGCCTCGAGCGCGTCGCCCGCGCGGTCGGTCTCCTGCAGCGCGAACTGCATGCTCAGCTTGTCCAGCCGCATGCCCGGGCCGGGGCGCTTGCCGTAGAAGGACAGCGAGACCTTGGAGGCGTCGGCCAGGTCGAAGGTGAGGTGGTCGGGGCCGTGCGCGCCGACGCCGGACCCCTGCGGGAACATGCTCTTCGGGGGCTCGCGGAAGGCGATGGAGATGATCCGCTGCCCCTCCGCCATCCGCTTGCCGGTGCGCAGGTAGAACGGCACGCCGGCCCAGCGCCAGTTGTCGATCTCGCACTTCAGCGCGACGAAGGTGTCGGTCTCGGAGTCGGGGGCGACGCCCGGCTCCTCGCGGTAGCCGATGTACTGACCGCGGACGACGTTCTCCGGGTTCAGCAGCCGCATCGAGCGGAAGACCTTGTTCTTCTCCTCGCTGATCGCCTTCGGCTCGAGGGCCGTCGGCGGCTCCATCGCCATGAAGGCGAGGACCTGGAAGAGGTGGGTGACGACCATGTCCTTGTAGGCGCCGGTCGACTCGTAGAACTCGGCGCGGCGGTCCAGGGTCAGCTTCTCGGGGATGTCGATCTGGACGTGGTCGATGAAGTTCCGGTTCCAGATCGGCTCGAAGAGGCCGTTGGCGAAGCGGAAGGCGAGGATGTTCTGCGCGGGCTCCTTGCCGAGGAAGTGGTCGATCCGGAAGATCTGCTCCTCGTCGAAGGTCTCGTGCAGCTCGGCGTTGAGGACGACGGCGCTCTCGAGATCGACGCCGAAGGGCTTCTCCATGATGATGCGGGAGCGCTCGACGAGGCCCGCCTCGGCGAGCATGCGGACGACCGACAGCGCGGCGCGCGGCGGCACGCTGAGGTAGTGCAGGCGGCTGACGTCCGGGCCGAGCACCTTCTCGGCCTCGGTGACGGCCTCGGCCAGCGCCGCGGGGCCGGCGGACTGCGGCACATAGCGCAGCTTGGAGGCGAACTCGTCCCACTGGGCGGGCGTGAGCGAGCGGCTGCCGAACTCGTCGTAGGCGAGCTTCGCGAAGGCGCGGAAGGACTCGTCGTCGTGCTCCTCGAGCGAGGTGCCGACGATCTGCAGGTCGGGAGCGAGCGAGGACAGCGCCAGGTGAGCCATGCCCGGGATGAGCTTCCGACGGGACAGGTCGCCCACTGCTCCGAACAGGACGACGACGTGGGGGGCGGCCTGCTCGGTCTGGACGGCGGGGGCGGGAGGTGCAGGGGTCACGGTCACCCCTCGATCATTCCATTCCGCCGCGTGACAGTGGCGTCATCCGCCGGACACGCACCGCCGCTAAGGTCGTGCCGTGCCTCCGATCTCCGACGCGCCAGCCGCGACCGCAGCACCCGCCTCCTCCGCCCCCTCCGCCGACGGGACCGTCGCGCCGCCGATGGACGACCGCATCCGCGGTGACGTCCACCTGCTCGGCGAGCTCCTCGGCCAGGTGCTGCGCGAGTCCGGCGACGACAGCCTCTACACCGACGTCGAGCGGCTGCGCGCCCTCACGATCGGCGCCTACGACAGCGGGCACGCCGACGAGCTCGCCGCGGCGGAGGAGTTCGTCGCCTCGCTGACGGCCGAGCGCGCGGAGGAGGTGGCGCGGGCCTTCACCTGCTACTTCCACCTCGTCAACGTGGCGGAGGAGTTCCACCGCGTGCGGGTCCTGCGCCGCCGCGACGCCGATGCGGGCGCCCAGCGCCCCGAGGACTCGATCATCGCCTCGATGGCGACGCTCACGGACGAGCTGGGCGAGGAGGAGGCGTTCGAGCGCCTCTCCCGCCTCGAGTTCCGGCCGGTCCTCACCGCGCACCCGACCGAGGCGCGCCGCCGTGCCGTCTCCTCCACCATCCGCCGGATCAGCGCGCTGCTCGAGCAGCGGGACGACCCGCGCACCGGCGGCGTCGTGCTGGTCGAGAACCGCCGGCGACTGCTCGCCGAGGTCGACACGCTCTGGCGCACCGCCCCGCTCCGGGAGTCGAAGCCCAGCCCGCTGGACGAGGTGCGGACCGCGATGAGCGTGTTCGACGAGTCGCTCTTCTCGGTGCTGCCGCGGGTCTACCGCCGGCTCGACGACGCCCTGCTCGGCGACGCCTCCGGCACGCGGAAGCCGATCGCCCCCGCCTTCGTGCGGCTCGGCACCTGGATCGGCGGCGATCGCGACGGAAACCCGTTCGTCACCGCCGAGACGACCCTCGAGGCCGTCGACATCGCCTCCGAGCACGTCCTGATCGGCCTCGAGCGCGTCGCCCGCCGCGTCGGCCGTGCGCTGACGCTCGACGCCGGGACCACTCCCCCGTCCGCCGCCGTCGAAGCGCTCTGGAGCGCCGGCGTCGAGAGGGCCCCCGAGCTCGCCGCGGTCATCGCGGAGCGCTCGCCGAGCGAGACCCACCGGCGCGTCCTGCTCCTCACGGCCGACCGGCTCGCGGCGACCCGCACCGGCGGCGCACTCGCCTACGGCTCCGCGGCCGAGCTGCTGGCCGACCTGCGCACCCTGCAGGACTCGCTGATCGAGGCGGGCGACGTGCGCTCGGCCTACGGCGATCTGCAGGACCTGATCTGGCAGACGGAGACCTTCGGCTTCCACCTCGCCGAGATCGAGGTGCGCCAGCACTCGAAGGTGCACCGCGAGACCCTCGCGGCGATCCGTGCGGGCGGCGAGCTGGACGAGCGCAGTACCGAGGTGCTCTCGGTCTTCCGCGCGATCGCGAAGGTCCAGGAGCGGTTCGGCACCGACGCCGCGCGGCGCTACGTCGTGTCGTTCACGCAGTCGGCGGACGACCTCCGCACGGTGTTCGACCTCGCCGAGGCGGCCACGGACGGCGCCCCGCCGATCATCGACGCCGTCCCGCTGTTCGAGACCTTCGCGGACCTCGACGCCTCGACGGACATCCTCGCCGAGATGATCCTGCTGCCCCAGGTGCGCGAGCGCCTCGCGGCGACGGGGAACCGCCTCGAGGTCATGCTCGGCTACTCCGACTCGTCGAAGGACGTCGGACCCGTCTCGGCGACGCTCGCGCTCTACGACGCGCAGGCGCGCATCGCGAAGTGGGCCGAGGACGAGGGCATCGTGCTCACGCTCTTCCACGGCCGCGGCGGCGCCCTCGGCCGCGGTGGCGGGCCGGCGAACCGCGCGGTCCTCGCGCAGCCGCCCGGATCGGTCGACGGCCGCTTCAAGCTGACGGAGCAGGGCGAGGTCATCTTCGCCCGCTACGGCAACCCGGACATCGCGACGCGGCACATCGAGCAGGTCGCCGGGGCCACGCTCCTGGCCTCCTCTCCCTCGATCGGCGACCGCAACGCCGGTGCCGCCGACCGCTTCCGCGACGTCGCGGCGACGATGGACCGCGAGTCGCGCCGCCGCTTCTTCGAGCTGGTGAAGGCCGACGGCTTCGCGCCCTGGTTCGCCCGGGTGACGCCGCAGGAGGAGGTCGGCCTGCTCGCGCTCGGCTCGCGGCCGGCCCGTCGCGGCCTCTCGGTCGAATCGCTCGAGGACCTGCGGGCGATCCCGTGGGTGTTCGCCTGGACGCAGGCGCGCGTCAACCTGACCGGCTGGTTCGGGCTCGGCAGCGCGCTCGAGGCGGTCGGCGATCTGGACGAGCTGCGCACCGCGTACGAGACCTGGCCGCTGTTCACCACGATGATCGACAACGTCGAGATGTCGCTGGCGAAGACCGACGAGGGCATCGCCCGCCGCTACCTCGCGCTCGACTCCCGCGACGACCTCGCCGGACTCGTCCTCGACGAGATGGAGCTCACCCGGCGCTGGGTGCTCTCGATCACGGGCGAGGAGAGCCTGCTCACCGGGCACCGCGTGCTCGGCCGCGCGGTCCGGCTGCGCACGCCCTACGTCAACGCGCTGTCGCTGCTGCAGCTGCGCGCGCTCCGGGCCCTCCGCACGGATCCGGGCGGATCGGGGACGGAGCAGAACCAGCGGCTGCTGCTGCTCGCCGTGAACGGCGTGGCCGCCGGGCTGCAGAACACGGGCTGATCGGCCCCACGCACGAACGACGGAACCCCCGGCGGCCTGAGCGGCTGCCGGGGGTTCCGTCGTCGTGGAGGGGTGCGGATCAGATCTGCGCGCCGTGGTCGAACTGCTGCGGGGCGCCGGACTCCTGCGCGGCCTTCGCGTCCTCGTACTGCTTGCGGACCGCGACCATGTCGAGCCCGCGGACCTGCTCGAGCAGGGCGTCGAGGGCCGGGGCGGGGAGGGCGCCGGGCTGCGCCATCAGCGGGATGCCGTCGCGGTAGACGACGAGGGTGGGGATCGACGAGATGCCGTAGCTGCCGGCGAGCTGCTGCTGGTCCTCCGTGTCGACCTTCGCGAAGACGACGTCGGGGTTCTTCTCGCTGGTCGCCTCGAAGACGGGGGCGAACTGGCGGCACGGGCCGCACCACTCCGCCCAGAAGTCGATGAGGACGATGCCGTCGGAGACGGTCTGGTCGTGGGTGTCGAGAGTCATCGCTGTCGTGGCCATGACGTATGCAACCGGGCCGGTCGGCGGGCTATTCCCGGACGGCGTCGAGCAGGTCCAGCAGGACCCGCGGGCCGAGCGCGGCGGCGCCGAGCTCCTCGATCCGGGCGACGAGACCGCGGTCGGCGGTGACGACGCGGGCGGAGGGGCCGATCGCGGCGACCTGCTCGACGATCGCGTCGTCGCCCGAGCCGGCGGCGCTCACGATGCTCAAGCGCTCGCGCGGGGCGGCCTCGACCGCCTCGGCGGTGCGGGCCGCCCGTGCGTCGCCCTCGAGGACCGCGACGATCCGCGGCCAGGCGGTGTCCGCGTCGACCGAGAGGACGGAGCCGGGGGCGCCGAGCGTCGCGAGTCGCGCCAGCCCGGCGACGAGGCGCTCCGCCGCCCCGGCGCGGTCGCGCCACCAGCCGTCCGGGCGCGAGCCGACGACGTTGGCCGCGTCGACGACGAGGACGCGGGGCTCGGTGCCGAGCGCGCGCAGCTCGCGCCAGGAGGCGGCGAAGCCGGGGTGCAGTGGGAGGGCGTCGACCTCGGCCGGCGGCACCCAGCGCAGCTCCTGGCTCTCGGCGTCGGCGATCCGAGGAGCGAAGTGCTCGAGGGCCCGGGCGAGGACGGTCGTGTAGCTCCACGGGCCGACGGTGACGACGCGGGAGAGGACGGGCACGACGATCCCGTCGGGGACTCCCGCCTCCTCGACCGATTCGCGCAGGGCGCCCTCGAAGGCGGTCTCGTCGGGGTGGCGGGCGCCGCCGGGGAGGCCCCAGGTGTCGCCGAAGTGACTCCAGGTGGCGCGGTGCTGGAGCAGGACGCGGCCGTCCGGGTCGCTCAGCAGCAGGCCCGCGGCGCCGAAGCGGCCCCAGAAGCGGCGCCCGTCGCCGATCTCGACCCAGCCGTCGCCGAGCGCGGCGTCGAAGGGGTGGCGCGGAAGCGCTCCGCCGTCGGCCGGGCCGTCGCTCGTCATGCGCTCCAGCCTTCCACACCGGGCGGGGCGCTCCGGACCGTCCGGCGGGCACCTGGCAGAATCGGGGGATGCGGCGCTCGAGGATCCTCCCGGTCGCGACACTCGTCTACCTCGGCATCGTCGCCCTGATCACTCTGACCCCGGCTCCGTACCCGGCCGGGCAGCCGTCGGCCCTCGTCCGCGGGATCATCGCGTTCCTCGCCTCGACGCCGGTCACCTCCTGGTTCACCTTCGACGTCGCCGAGTTCACGGCGAACGTGCTGATGTTCGTGCCGCTCGGCGCCCTGCTCGCGGCGCAGCTGCCGCCCCGGCGCCGGCTCCTCGCCGCGGTGATCGGCCTCGGCGTCTCCGTCGCGATCGAGACGATCCAGCTGCTCGCCCTCCCCTCGCGCGTCGCGGACGTGCGCGACCTCGTCTCGAACGGCACCGGGGCGCTCCTCGGCGCGCTCCTGGTCGTCGTGCTCGCCCGCTCCTCGCTCCGCCTCCGGAAGGACCGCACCGCCCATGCCCGCTGACACCCTCGTCGTCCTCGGCCGCCCCTCGCTCGACGCTCCGGCGCACGAGGGCGGACCCGGGCCCGCGCTCGATCCGACCGGCCGGGGCGGCCTGGACGTGACGGATCTCGGCTTCACCCGCGGGGACGGGGTGTTCGAGACGATCAACCTGGTCGACGGGCGCCTGCAGGCCCTCGAGGCCCACCTCGACCGGTTCGAGAACTCGGCGCGCATGCTCGGTCTGCCCCGCCCGGACCGCTCGGCGTGGCTCGCCGCGATCGCCGCGGCCGTCGAGGCGCATCCTCCCGTGCCGGAGGCGATGGTGAAGACGATCCTGAGCCGGGGCGTCGAGGGCGACGGGCGGCCGACCGGGATCGTCTTCGTGCAGACGAGCCCCGACTTCGGGCCCGCCCGACGCGACGGCGTGCGCATCGTCCTGCTCGATCGCGGTCTGCACTCCGACGTCCAGCGCACCTCGCCCTGGCTGCTCGCGGGCGCGAAGACGCTCTCCTACGCGGTCAACCGCGCGGCCTCGCGCGAGGCCCTGCGGCGCGGGGCGGACGACGCACTGTTCGTCTCCAGCGACGGCTTCCTGCTCGAGGGGCCGACCTCGAACCTGGTGCTGCTCGCGGCGGGCGAGCTCGTCACTCCCCCGCCCCGCCTCGGGCTGCTGCCGGGGACGACGCAGGCGGACCTCTTCGCGCTGGCCGGCGGACTCGGCCTCGGCACCGCCGAGCGACCGCTCCGGGCGGAGGACCTCGCCGCGGCGGAGGCGGCCTGGCTGGTCTCGAGCGCGCGGAACTCCGCTCCGATCCGCGCGGTGGACGCGCAGGAGCGCCGCGTCGATCACGAGCTCACGGCCCGGATCAACGCGGCGCTCCTCGCGCGCTAGAGGACTCGGCGGGTCAGACCTGGTCCTCGATGTCGGCCTTCCCGTGGTGCATCAGGCCGCCGCGGGTGTAGTCGAGCGCGGGATCGATGCTGCCCTGGACGCGCTGGTCGGCCGCCTCGTCGTTGATCACCGCGGAGACGATCCCGCGCCAGTCGGTGCCCTCGGCGACGGCCTCGTCGGAGCCCACGCGGCGGGTGACGAACACCGCCTCGCCCTCCTCGCCGCTGTGGGAGATGATCGCGAGGACGCCGACCGGGCGGCCCTCGGGGTGGCGGACCTGCCACTCCTCGTGGCCCGAGGGGACCAGGGAGAACTCGAGCCCGGCGTGCGGGAACGCGGTGTCGCGCAGCTCGGACGGCGAGCCGCTGTGCTCGGGGGCGCCGCGGGCGGGGACGCCCTCGCCGGTGTCCTCGCCGTAGCTGTGGTACGTGCTCATGGTGAACCTCCTCGGTCGACGGCCGGGTGCGGGCCGCATCTTCTGCACAGCTGGCGCTCTCGCCGCTGGGGACTGCATCCATCATGGCTTCGTAGACTGGACGGATGCAGATCCCGGTGACCGGCTCCGTCCGGGTGGACGCCTGGCTGTGGGCCGTCCGCGTCTACAAGACCCGCTCCGCCGCCACGACGGCGGCCCGTGCGGGTCACATCCGGGTGAACGGCGAGCGGGCCAAGGCCGCGCAGACGGTGCGGGTCGGCGACGAGGTCCGCGTGAGGATCGGCGGCTTCGATCGCGAGCTCGTGGTCCGCGGTCTGATCGTGAAGCGGGTCGGCGCGCCGGTGGCCGCCGAGTGCTTCGAGGACCGCACTCCCCCGCCG
The DNA here is from genome assembly GCF_013205055.1 of Rathayibacter sp. VKM Ac-2856. Lineage (GTDB taxonomy): Bacteria > Actinomycetota > Actinomycetes > Actinomycetales > Microbacteriaceae > Rathayibacter. Next base: position 86,680 of record NZ_JABMLF010000006.1, on the reverse strand, counting down.
CCGCCCCGGGAGGCGGCTCCCGCGATCATCGAGCGCGACCGCGGTGCGGGCCGCCCGACCAAGCGCGACCGGCGCGAGATCGAGCGGCTCCGCGGCTTCTGAGGCGCTGGTCCGACGACCTCGCGCACGCTCCGCGATCGCGCGCCACTGCGCTGCGCGGCTGCTCGGCGGACTTCTAGTCTGAGGGAATGTCATCTCTCTCGGCATCGATCCGGCTCCTGGCAGCATCTATCCGGCGCCCCCGGTCGGCGCGGGGGGACCGGGGACGAGGGGCGCGACTGAGCGCCGCCGTCGCGGCAATCGCGGTGGTCGGCGTCCTGATCTCGGGGAGCGGGGCGTCGGCCGCGCCCGGCGGCGACTCGCCGGGCGGCAGCGAGCTGCCGCCCGCCTCCTTCACCCTCGTCGAGAGTCCGATCACGGGGCGCGTCTTCAAGGCGTGGACCGTCGCTCCCGGGATCGCGGTCGCGGCTCAGCCCAGCGCTGTCGGCGGGATGGCGATCTCGCCGAAGGGCCTGCGGAACCATCGGCTCGTGAGCTCCATGCTGGCCGAGCTCCTGACGGCCGAACCGTCGAGGAGCCTCGTCGAGGCGATCCCGGACCTCCTCGGCCCGAGTGAGGCGGACGGCAACCGGTTCCTGGAGGTCAACGGCGACGTCTCCGACGTCCGGGTCCTGATCGTCCCGGGGGACAGCTGGTCATCGGGTCGTCTGAGCGGGGCGGACGCCATCGGAGGAGCCGGGTCGGACTCGTTCCTCACCTTCGACCCGGACCGCGTTCCGTCGTACTTCGACGAGGAGACCGGCGCCGTCCGCGCCTTCTCACCGACGGCGACCTTCGCCCACGAGCTGTACCACTCGGTCCAGGGGCTCGCCGGCGCGCAGGTCGGGAAGGAGTACAGGCTCTCGATCCCCACCCCCGTGCGCGGCGGCGACCTGAGGACGCTCGGCACTCCGGAGCAGGACCTGCGCATCTTCAGCCCGGTCGATGAGCTCGTGACGCAGGGGGGACCACGCGGGCTCGCAGCGGTGAAGGACTGGCTCCTGAGCGATGACGACGCCGACCCCGGGGCGCCGGCGGCAGCGGAGTCCGAGCCGGACGACGCCTACACGGAGGCCCACTTCGTCCGAAGCCCCAATCCGTTCCTGAACGTCGCGCTCGAGCGCGCGAGGACGCAGGAGCAGGCCGCGGGGGACGAGCCCGAGCACGTCCGGGAGGCTCTCGCGCGCCGAGCGCAGGCCCTCGACAGGCTCGTGACGCAGCACCCCACCGAGACCAGGATCGCCGCCGCCCTGCACATCCCCGCCCGCGCCGAGTACGAGCCGCTGGTGCGGAGGATCGCCTCCGGGAAGCTGATCAACAGCGTCGGGGCGTTCGAGAGGACCGGCCCGATCGGGCACGCCGACCTGCTGCACCCGCTCAGGTCCCCGAGCCTCCGACTCGAGACGTCCCTCGACGCCGTCTGGTCGCGGACGAGCAGCCCCGAGGAGTCGGCACCGACTCCGACGGACGCCCTGTGCGTCCTCTGCGAGGTGGAGTCGAGCGCCGTCGAGGGCGGTGAGGCGACCGCGACCCCTCCGAGGAGGATCCCGGGCCCTGCGGCGGAGAAGGCGCCCGACGAGGGACCTGCTGCGGAGACGGGGCCGCACGCTGAGGAGCTGCCGGGTTCGTCGACGGAGCCGCCGGGTTCCGGGACGGCCGTGGCGCCGGAGGCGGGGCTGGCGGACGAGGCGTCGGCGGCGCGCATGGCGGCGCTGGCCGAGCGCTTCGGCGGGGAGTACGTCCCGGCGGAGGCGCGGGCGAGCGTGTGGAACGACTACCGGGCGACGGCGGCGGAGCTGGTGCGCACGTCGGCGGGGAACGGCGAGGGCATCGCCAACGCCGCGTTCGCGGTGAAGGGCCTGATCGACGCGTTCCACGGGGACTCGGACGCCCTCTCCGACGCGGTCGCCGTGACAGGCGTCGCGTCGGTCGTGGTGCCGGAGATGGGGCCCGCGGCCGTGGGACTGGGGACCCTGCAGGGGATCATGAACTTCGACAGCACGGGAGACGGGTACCAGCTTGCGAGCGCGATCGTCGGCCTGGTCGCGCTCGCGTTCCCGGAACTGGGGCCGGTGGCGCTGGTGATCGCGATCATGGACATGTGGCTGCACGGATCCGACCCGCGCGAGTGCGAGTTCCCCGGGCAGAAGCTCATCGACGCGTACCAGTGGCCCGCCCACGAGGCCCTCTCGCGGATGACCCGCGTCGCGGCGAAGAAGGAGCTCGACGCGGTGCGCCTGGCGCAGGACCAGATCGCCTACCGGGCCAGGTTCGCCCAGTCCCGGATCGTCCTGGACGCCGTCGCGCAGGGCTACACCGCCGAGACGCTCCCCCCGTCGGTGCAGGGCGCGATCGACGACATCCGGACCGCCGCGAACCACTCCCTCCAGCTGACCTGGCAGGCCGGCGGGCAGGACCTGCGCAAGGCCGTCCGCGTCCTCACCGACGAGGTCAACACGGGCAAGACCTTCACCGACTTCCGCTCCCAGTGGGTCGACGCCGTGAACGAGAAGGGCGGACTGTCCCAGTGCGGCTCCGCCAAGCACAAGGTCTCGCTCGACGAGCTGCCCACCGACAACACCCACCCGATCGACCCCGACGCCTACACCGGCCGAGCGGACGCGCAGTTCGGCTCGATCACGAACGAGACCCTCGACCTCTACGAGCACGCCGAGAACAGCATGCGCCTGTTCGACCCGTCGAAGAACGCCCTCGTCGTCCCCTCCGTCGACCCCGTCGACGTCGTCCACGCCATCACCCACACCGACCTGCCCACCGCGTTCAGCACCCGCGGCGGCACCGTCGCCGAGCAGACCACGACCCTGCTCAAGGGCACCGGGACCGCCACCACCTTCGTGAGAGTCACGGACGACGCCACCGGCGCGCTCGTCTGCGGTGCGCAGGAGATCGACGAGGAAGGACTCTGGCGCTGCGACTCCGGACCCGCACCCTTCCAAGGGCCGGGCACCACCCGCCTGTACCGGCTCTGGACCTCACCGACCGACACCGGCGAGTACACCCGCACCGACCACGTCCTCGGCATCAGCACCGCCGGCGCCGCGAGACCCGCGGCCCTCGCCTTCGGCGACCTGCGCGTGGAGGGACGCACCGTCACCGGAACGCTGCCCCCGGGGAGCTCCGCCGTCCTGCGGCACCTCCCGGCCGGGATGTCGGAGGGGTACGGCGACGGCCCGGACCTCTCCGACCCCGTCGACGTCGGCCCCGACGGCGGCTTCTCGCTCTCCGCGTACCCGGACGCAGCGGGCGGGCGCACCCAGGTCGTCGCCGCCCGCAACGGGGACGTGCTCTCCCTCGCCGTCGACCTCGACCCGCCGGGTGCCGCCGCGGCGCCGGCGGCACCCGCGGCGGGGCCGACCGTGACCGCACTGCGCACCGCCGTCCCGGCCGGCACGCCGAGCCTCACCCTCACCGGGGCGGGCTGGCCCGCCACCACCGGCATCGGGTTCCAGCTGGACGGCGGGGCGCGCTTCGCGTCCGTCGTGACCGACGAGCACGGCGGGTTCGTCACGGAGATCGTGCTGCCCGGCGCGCCGGCGGCGCCGGGCGAGCACGTCCTGACGGCGGTCGACACGGGGACGACGAACACCGTGCGGACGGTCGGGATCACCGTCCTCGGGTGAGGGACCTGCGCGTGGATCTCGATACGCCCGCGGAGCGGGCTACTCGATCAGCATGCAGGCGTGGATCTCGATACGCCCGCGGAGCGGGCTGCTCGATCAGCATGCAAGCGTGGCTCGAGGCGCCCCCGGAGCGGGCTGCTCGATCAGCATGGGGGGCCGCTGCGCGGGATGGTCGATCAGCATGGGGGGGCCGCTGCGCGGGCTGGTCGATCAGCAGGCACGGGGGCGGAGGCAGGGCAGGCCTCGCCTGCCTCCGGGGCTCTCCGGAGGCAGGCGGAGGGTGGGTCAGGGGGCCAGGGCGCGCAGGCGCTCGAGCAGGCCCTCGGCCGCCTCGTCGAGGAAGCGCTGCTGCAGGGCGTCGCCGACCTGGACCAGCGCGATGTCCGTGAAGCCGGCCTCGATGTAGGGGACGACGCTCTCGGCGAGCTCGTCGAGGTCCGGGCCGCACGCGATCGACTCGGCGACGTCCTCCGGGCGGACGAACTGGGTCGCGCCCGCGAAGCCGGCCGTGGTCGGCAGGTCGGCGTTGACGGACCAGCCGCCGGCGAACCAGCGGAACTGCTCGTGCGCCAGGGCGACGGCCTGCTCCTTGTCCGGCGCCCAGCAGATCGGGATCTGCCCGATCGCGCGCGACGGGGCGGCGTCGGCGCCGCGGACGGCGGTCCACTGCGAGACGAGCTCGGCCTCCGGCTCGGTGGTGATCAGGTGGTCGCCGAGCGGGGCGAAGCGCTCGATCGACTTCTCCCCCGAGACCGCGAGGCCGATCGGGACGGGCTTCTCCGGCAGGTCCCAGATGCGGGCGGAGTCGACGCGGAAGTACTCGCCCTCCCAGGTGACCAGCTCGCCGGAGTGCAGGGCGCGGATGATGTGCACCGCCTCCTCGAGCATGTCCTGGCGCGCGGCGACCGCGGGCCAGCCCTCGCCGACGACGTGCTCGTTGAGGTTCTCGCCGGAGCCGAGGCCGAGCAGGAAGCGGTCGTCGGAGAGGATCGCGAGCGTCGCCGCCTTCTGCGCGATCACGGCCGGGTGGTAGCGGATGGTCGGGGCCGTCACGTAGGTGGCGAGCTCGATCGTCGAGGTCGCCTGCGCGACGGCCCCGAGCATCGTCCAGGCGTAGGACGCGTGGCCCTGCTCGGTCAGCCAGGGCGAGTAGTGATCGCTCGAGACCGCGAACTCGAAGCCGAGCCTCTCGGCATCGACCGCGTAGCCCACCAGCTGCTTCGGGCCGCTCTGCTCGGTCATCAGGGTGTAGCCGAATCGCACCATCGTCCGCCTCGTTCCGCTCGTCGTCGTCGCCGTGCCGGAGGGCAGGCGTTCATCGTGAGACTCCATCGTCGGACGCGCAGCGACGACGACGACAGCCCCTTGCCGACCGGGCGGAGCCGAGCTAGCGCGGAGCGTCAGACGAAGCGGACGCGGTTCTGGACGCGGGTGCGGACCTCGAAGGACTCGCCGTAGCCGCCGAGGCGCGGGTCGTCGGTGCCGGAGCGCAGCAGCTGCGGGAGGAGGGAGCGGCGGATGAGCACGTCACCCGCGTGGCGGCCGCGCTCGACCTGCTCGTAGGGCTGCTCGAGCGCGTCGTCGGGGACGACGATCACGCTCGCGGAGAAGCGGACGCCCAACTCGCGGCCGAGACGGCGGGCCGCCTTGGACAGCGACGCGAGCGGCTTCTCGTCCTCGGCCAGGCCCGCTCCCTCGACCTCGCCCTTGCGCAGGCGCACCGGCTCGCCCCAGTCGGCGGACGTCAGGGCGAGCAGGCCGGAGGGGCCGAGCACGAGGTGGTCGATCTTGACGCCGCCGTCGCCGACCGCGACGTCGTTCCAGATGGTGAAGGCGATGCCGAGGGCACCGACGAGCGAGGCGGTGGCCTCCTCCGCCTGCGCCTTCGCGAGCCAGGAGCGGACCTCGCGCGGCGCGGAGCGCACGAGGGCGGGATCGAACGGGTCGTCGATCTCGACGCCGCGGCCGACCCACTCGCGGACGAGCCGGAGGTAGTACTCGCGGGCCGCGCCGCCCGGGTGCCCGTAGGAGCGCGCGCGGACCGAGGAGGCGGTCTGCTGGCGCGGCGAGCCGGTGAACGGCGCCGGCGACGAGGCGCCGGGGGCCGGCGCTCCCCGGTCGTAGTCGCCGCGGGCGGAGGCGCTGCCGATCCGCTCCCAGGCGACCTGCACGGCGTGGAACGAGGCCGCGTCTCCCCCGGTGTCCGGGTGCGTCTCCCGCAGGAGGCGGCGGTAGGCGCGCTTGAGCTCGTCCTCCGACGCGCTCGCGGGGACGCCCAGCACCTCGTAGGGGGTGCGGGCGGCGTGGCTGTCTGGCATCTGCTTCCGGAGGGTCGGGGGCGGCGGGACGGTGCCCGGTCTCCGAGCATATCGACGCCGCCCGGGCGCCCGGTGGGAGCGCGCAGTGCGCACCCTCCACGGCGCCCGGACGCGCGTCGGTGCTCCGGGGGCGGGTCAGCTCTCGGCGAGGATCTCGCGGACGCGCGGGATCACCTGCGTGCCGTAGAGCTCGATGTTGCGCATGATCGCCGCGTGCGGCAGCGTGCCGGCGCTGTACTTGAGGTCGAAGCGGTCGATGCCGAGGGCGCTCACCGTGCTCGCGATCTTGCGGGCGACCGTCTCGGGCGAGCCGAGGTGCAGAGCGCCGTCGGGGCCCGCCTCCTCGGCGAAGCGCTCCCGGGTGAGCGGGGCCCAGCCGCGCTCGCGGCCGATGGAGTCGAGCATGCCCTTGTAGTGGCCGTAGTAGAGCTCGTGCGCCTCCTCGTCGGTGTCCGCGATGAAGCCGGGCGAGTGCACCGCGACGGGCAGGCGCGGCTGCTCGAGCTGGTCGAGGGCGCGGCCGAAGAGGTCGACGTAGGGGCGGAAGCGGGCGGGGGCGCCGCCGATGATGGCGAGGACGAGCGGGAAGCCGAAGCGCGCGGCGCGGACGACCGACTCCGGGCTGCCGCCGACGCCGATCCAGGTGCGCAGGCGGCGGTCGCCCTCCATGGACGGGTAGACGCTCTGCTCGGTCAGGGCCGGGCGGACGGTGCCCTGCCAGGTGACGGGGCCGCCCTGGACAAGCTCGTGGAACAGCTCCAGCTTCTCCTCGAAGAGGACCTCGTACTGGGAGAGGTCGAAGCCGAAGAGGGGGAACGACTCGGTGAAGGAGCCGCGCCCGAGGATGACCTCGGCGCGGCCGTTCGAGAGGCCGTCGAGCGTGGCGAAGCGCTGGTAGACGCGGACGGGGTCGTCCGAGGAGAGGACCGTGACCGCGGAGCCGAGGTGGATGCGCTCGGTCTTCGCGGCGATCGCGGCGAGCACGACGTCGGGGGCGCTGACGGCGAAGTCGGCGCGGTGGTGCTCGCCCACGCCGAAGAAGTCGAGGCCGACCGCGTCGGCGAGGACGCCCTCCTCCACGACGTCGCGCAGGACCTGGCCGTGCGAGAGGGGTGTGCCGTCGGCACCGGCCGTGACATCGCCGAACGTGTCGACACCGAACTTCACTTCATGCGTACTCATGGACTTTGCAACCTCCGAGGGGTGACGGCTATTCCTGGATCAGTCCGGCCGCGACGGCCGGCTCGCGATAGGCGCGCCCGAGCGAGGCGACGGTGTCGTGCGCGTTCAGTCCGCTGGGGTTCGGCAGCACCCAGAGCGGCACGCCGGCGAGCGGCTCCTCCTGGCGACCTTGGCGGGCGCTCCGGCGGCCGAACGCGGCGCGGTAGGCGGTGATGCCCACCATGGCGACGGCCGCCGGGCGGACCCGCTCGACCGTCCGGACGAGGCGCTCGGCGCCGGCGCGGAGCTCGTCGGACGTGAGCTCGTCGGCGCGGGCGGTGGCGCGCGGCGCGAGGTTGGTGATGCCGACCCCGCGATCGACGAGAGCCCGGCGATCCTCCGCCGTCATCCCCTCGGAGACGCGCAGCACGCGGTCGAGGATGCCCGCGGCGGCGAGGGCCGGGTAGAAGCGGTTGCCGGGGTGCGCGAAGTGGGCGCCGGTCGCGGCGGTCCAGAGCCCGGGGTTGATGCCGACGAAGAGCAGGCGGACGTCGCCGTCGAGCAGATCCTCGACGGTGCGGTCGCGGTACGAGGCCAGCTCGGCGCGGGAGAACGGCATGCGGCCATCCTGCCCTGCGGCCCGCGTCGACGGTGGCACGATGGGGACATGACGAACGCATCGCAGGACCACCCGATTCAGCACGGCAGCGACGACGCCGCCCTGGACGAGAAGCTCCGCGGCATCCTGCTGCAGGTCTCCGCCGACGCGGAGCTGCGGCCCGAGGAGGACGTCGAGGCGCTGCTGCGCCAGCGTCTCCGCGACACCCGGATCGAGATCGCCGAGGAGCACATCGCGGGCCTCGCGCGGCGGATCCCGGGACTCACCCAGCGCGGCGGCGGCGACCTGAGCCCCGGCGCGCACTGATCGACCGCGACCGGCAGCGGCTGTCGGCGGCGGCTCCCGGCGGTCACCGGCGTCACTCCGGCAGCGCCGGTCCCTTCCGGTGGTGATCGAAGACCAGGCTCGTCCTTGTCGAGGCGACCGCCGGGTGCGCCGAGAGGTTCGACACCACGAAGTCGCGGATGTCGTTCGAGTCGCGCACGGCGACGTGGAGGAGGAAGTCCTCCGATCCACCGAGGAAGAACAGCTGCACCACCTCGGGAAGCGCTCGGATCTCCTCGGCGAACCGGGTGATCGCCTGGCGCTGACCGGCGCGGATGTTGACGCTGATCAGCGCCTGCAGCGTCAGGCCGAGGGCGGCGGGATCGAGCTCGGCGGTGAAGCCGGTGATGATGCCGCGGTCCACGAGCGAGCGCACCCGCGAGACGCAGGTGGACGGCGCGATGCCCGCCTTCTCGGCGAGGCGGCTGTTCGGCGTGCGGGCGTCGGCGCGCAGCAGGCGGACGAGGGTGCGGTCGACGGGATCGAGGTCCCCCAGGTCGTGCAGATCGTGCGGTCTCACGGCGGTGCAGCCTCCCTTGATTGCGGATCCTGCGGCGCTTGCGCTCGATACCGGCGATCCTGCGGTTGTTCTCCCATTCGAAACACGATCTTCGCACGATAGGGGCAGTCCACCGCGAAGGAGCAGTCATGCGCATCGGCATTCCCACCGAGATCAAGAACAACGAGAACCGCGTCGCAGCGACGCCCGCCGGAGTGCACGAGCTGGTGCGGCGCGGGCACGAGGTGCTGGTGGAGGCCGGCGCGGGGCTGGGCTCGCGCGTCTCGGACGAGGACTTCGCCGCCGCCGGCGCGCGGATCGCGGCGGGCCCGGACGAGGTCTGGGGCGAGGCCGACCTCGTGCTGAAGGTCAAGGAGCCGATCGAGGCCGAGTACCCGAGGATGCGCTCCGGCCAGATCCTCTTCACCTACCTGCACCTCGCCGCCTCCCGGCCGTGCACCGACGCGCTGCTCGCCGCCGGCACCACCGCGATCGCCTACGAGACGGTGCAGCTGCCGGATCGCCACCTGCCCCTGCTCTCGCCGATGAGCGAGGTCGCCGGCCGGCTCTCCATCACCGTCGGCGGCTACCACCTGATGCGGGCGGCCGGAGGGCGCGGCACCCTCCTCGGCGGCGTCCCCGGCACGCCGAAGGCCAAGGTCGTCGTGATCGGCGGCGGCGTGGCGGGCGAGCACGCGGCCGCGAACGCGCTCGGCATGGGAGCCGACGTCACGGTCGTCGACCTGTCGATCCCGCGGCTGCGCGAGCTCGAGGCACGCTTCGACGGGCGGATCCAGACGCGCGCCTCCTCGGCCTACGAGATCGCCGCGCAGGTTGCGGAGGCGGACCTCGTCATCGGCTCGGTGCTGATCCCGGGTGCGCGGGCGCCGAAGCTCGTCACCGACGAGATGGTCGCGACCATGAAGGCCGGCTCGGTGCTGGTCGACATCGCGATCGATCAGGGCGGCTGTTTCGAGGGATCGCGGCCGACCACGCACGACGACCCGGTCTTCGCGGTGCACGACAGCGTCTACTACTGCGTCGCGAACATGCCGGGCGCCGTGCCGGAGACGTCGACGCGGGCGCTGACGAACGCGACGCTCCCCTACGTGATCGCGCTGGCGGACCGCGGCTGGAAGGGGGCGCTCTCGGCGGACCCGGCGCTCGCGAAGGGGCTCAGCACGCACGACGGGCAGGTCGTCAACGCGGCGGTCGCCGAGGCGTTCGGCCTGCCGGTGGCGGATCTGGGAGCGCTGCTCGGCTGATCCGCCGTCAGGCCAGGTGGAGGGTCTCCACGATCTGGCTGATCTCCTCCTCCGGCGCGCCGGCGAGGTCGACGGTGAGGTGCCGCTCGTCGTCGCCCAGCGGCTCGAGGGCCTCGAACTGCGAGTCGAGCAGGGCGGGCGGCATGAAGTGGCCGGTCCGCGCGCCGAGGCGGTCGGCGATGAGCTCGCGGGTGCCGGCGAGGTGCACGAAGACGAGGTCGTCGCGGCGGAGCACGTCGCGGTAGCGCCGGCGCAGGGCGGAGCAGGTGACGACGACGGAGTCGCCGGCGTCGACGAGGTCGTCGACTCGGGCGGCGATCGTCTCGAGCCAGGGCGCGCGGTCCTCGTCGGTGAGGGGCGTGCCCTCGGCCATCTTCGCGACGTTGGCCGCCGGGTGCAGGTCGTCGCCCTCGACGAAGATCCAGCCCAGCCTGTCGGCCAGCAGGGTGGCGATCGTGGACTTGCCGCTGCCGGAGACGCCCATCACGACGAGGGCGCGGACGGGGGCGCTGGCGCTGGCGGGGGTGGCCGGTGCAGTCATGGGCTCGATTATGTCCGACGTATCGTTGGTCGCGCGAGGCCCGCGCCGGAATACTGAGGGCATGGACGGACCTCGCTCGCTGCACGAGGCGGTGCTCGACGAGCTGGGCGCGCAGATCGTGCAGGGCGCGCTCGTGCCCGGGAGCGTCTTCAGCGCGGACGAGCGGGCGGAGCGCCGCGGGGTGTCCCGGTCGGTGATGCGCGAGGCGGTGCGGGTGCTGGAGTCGCTCGGGCTGGTCGTGTCCCGGCGGCGCGCGGGAACGCGGGTGCAGCCTCCGGAGTGCTGGAACGCGCTCGATCCGCGGGTGATCGGCTGGAGTCTCGACGGGCCGGACCGGCAGGCGCAGCTGCACCGGCTCAGCCAGCTGCGCCTGGGGGTGGAGCCGCTCGCCGCGCGCCTGGCGGCGGTGCACGCGTCGACGGAGCAGCGGGCGGCGCTGGAGGAGGCGGCGCGCGGCATGTCGGAGCACGCCCGGGCCGCCGACCAGGGGGCGTACCTCGCCTCGGACACGGCGTTCCACCGCACGGTGCTGGCCGCGTCGGGCAATCCGATGCTCGCGCAGCTCGGCGATCTGGTCGCGGAGGTGCTCGCCGGGCGGACGAGGCACGCGCTGATGCCGCGGGAGGCGGACTCGGAGGCGGTGCGGCTGCACCGAGCGGTCGCCGCCGCGGTGGGCTCGGGGGACGGCGGCGCGGCGGAGGCGGCGATGCGCGCGATCGTGGAGGAGGCGGACCGGGCGGTGCAGGAGGGGTGAGGGGGAGCTCGAGAGCGTGGGTCTCGATACGCCCTTCGGGCTACTCGACCGGCATGAGGGCCGGCCGGGCTGCTCGACCAACAGGACGGAGCGGCGATCGGCATGACGCGAGCGGGGGCGGTTGCCGTCGGGGCGCGAGGGGCGCAGAGTGGAGGGATGGCCGAGGGATACTCCTCCGCGCAGGTGCGGGCCGCTGAGGCGCCGCACCTGGCGCGTCGAGAGCCGCTGATGCAGCGGGCAGCGGACGGGCTCGCGCGCGAGCTGCGCGCGGCGCTCGACGCGCGGAAGGACAGGCGCGGCGCGGGATCGGTGCTCGTGCTGGTGGGGCCGGGCAACAACGGCGGGGACGCGCTGTACGCGGCCGCCGAGATCTCCTCCTCCGGCACCGACGTCTCGCTGGTGCTCACCGCGGACCGGGCCCACCAGCGCGGGCTCGCGGTCGCGCTCGACGACGGCTGCAGCCGCGTCGCCGCCGACGACCCGGCGGCCCTCGCGGCGGCGGTCGCGCGCGCGGACGTGGTCGTCGACGGGATCCTCGGCATCGGCACCGCCGAGCCGGCCCTCCGCGGGCGGTCGCGCGAGGTGGTGGCGACGGTGATCGACGCGCTCGACCGCCGCGAGGACCGGCCCGTCGTCGTCGCCGTCGACCTGCCGAGCGGCATCGGGCCCGACGACGGCGCGGTGCCGGACACGACCGTCCTGCCCGCCGATGTGACGGTGACCTTCGGGGCGATCAAGGCGGGGCTGCTGCTGGAGCCCGCGCGCTCCTACGCCGGGCGGATCCGGCTGGTCGACATCGGCCTCAGGCCCGATCTCGCGGGTGTCGAGCCGATCGTCAGGACCTAGCGGCGCTCCCCGGCGAGGGGCTCGGGCCGCTCAGGCCGAGGCGCCGCGCGTGAGCAGGTGCGCCCGCTCCGGGTGCTGGTCGAACCACTGCCCGACGTACCAGCACATCGGCACGATGCTGCGCTCGCTGGAGGCCTCGATGTCGTCGACCGCGAAGGCGACCAGCTCGCCCGCCAGCCCCTGACCGCGGTGCGGGGGCGAGGTGAAGGAGCGCACGAGGGACACGCTCTCCGCGTTCTCGTGGAAGTCGAGGACGCCGACGAGCGCCCCGTCCTGATGCAGCTCGTACCGGGACGCGTGGTCCGCCCGTCGGAAGTCCTTGGCCATCTCCCCAGGGTAGGCCGCGCGCGGGCCCGATGGGCGGGCCGGTCAGGATCCGTCGTCGAGCAGCTCGCCGTCGACGTAGTACCAGCGGCCGTCCTGGCGAAGGAAGCGGCTGCGCTCGTGCACGAGCCCCGGCCCGGCCGGGGAGCGGTAGGAGGCGCGGAACTCCACGAGCCCCTCGGCGTCGTCCTCGCCGCCGAACGCGGTGTCGACGATCTGCAGGCGCCGCCACCGGACGTCGTCGTCGAGGTCGACGCGGTTCGGCCGGGTGGACGGGTGCCAGCTCGCCAGGAGGTAGCCGGCGCTGCCGAGCACGTTCGCGCTGTAGCGGCTGCGCATCAGGCGCTCCGCGGTCGGCGACGGCGTCTCGCCGAGGTGGGCGGGGCGGCAGCAGTCGGCGTAGTGGCGGCGGCTTCCGCACGGACAGGCGTCGGCGGGGTGCATCCGGACAGTCTCGCAGGGCCGGGCCGCTCCCCCCGCCCCGCTCGGCCGCCGCCCCCAGGTGTGCATCCCCTGCACGTCCGTCGCCGTGGGTTGAGACCCGGCGCGGTTCTCGGCAACGTGGCTCCCTCATCGATCACGGACGGAAGGAACGACCCGATGCTCACGCTCACCGACAACGCCAGCACCGTCGTCAAGACCATCACCGGGCAGACCGAGACCCCCGTCGAGGGCGGACTCCGCATCAGCGGCGACGACCTCGACGCCCGCAACTTCGCCGTCGCCGTCGCGCCGGCCCCGGAGACCACCGATGCGGTCGTGGAGCAGGACGGGGCGCGGGTCTTCCTCGACGTCGCCGCCTCCGTGGCCCTCGGCGACAAGGTGCTCGACGCGCAGGTGGACGAGGGCGGCGCCGTCACCTTCGGCATCACCCCCCAGGGCTGACACCGGCCCACGACGACGGAGGCCGCCCTCCCGCTGCTGCGGGGAGGGCGGCCTCCGTCGTTCCCGGCGCGCGAGCGGACCCGGGTCTCAGGACAGGACGTCGCGGGTGGTGAAACGCGCGATCGCCAGCGAGCCGAAGACGGCGACGTAGGCGAGCTGCAGCAGCGCGTTCTCGCCGAAGGAGCTCCAGGCGATCGGGTCGCGCAGCAGATCGGCGAAGTCGAACCAGCGGTCCGTGAGCAGGAACGGGTGCAGGGCGTCGAGCTGCGAGAGCGAGCCGACGATCTGCGCCGCGATCGAGACGACCACCGTCGCGGCCATCGCTCCGACCGGGACGTCGGTCAGCGTCGAGATGAACAGGCCGATCGCCGCGAGCCCGACGAGGGACAGCGCCGCGTAGACGGCGATCGCGAGGGCGCGTCCGATCGCGTCCGCGAGCGGGACGGTGCTGCCCGAGAGCAGCGTCACCGGGCCGGCGGGGAACAGGGCGAGGCCGATCAGGATGCCGACGACCATCACCGTGAGCGCCGCGGCCAGGCAGAACGCGATCGCCGCCGCGAACTTGACCGCGAGGAGCCGGATCCGTCCGACCGGGCTGACCAGGAGGTAGCGCAGGGTGCCGAGCGATGCCTCCCCGGCGATCGCGTCGCCCGCGACGACGCCGACGGTCAGCGGCAGGAAGAGCGGGACGGCGACCGTGATCGCCGCGAACCCCGTGAAGAGGCCGTTGCCCGCGATCGCACCGACGAACGAGGGGCCGCCGCCGTCGCCGCCGGACAGCCGCACGGCGACCGCCAGCAGGATCGGGATGGCCGCGAGCGCGGCGAGCAGCGCCCAGGTGCGGCGGCGGCGGAAGAGCAGGGCCAGCTCGGAGGCCAGCAGGGCGCCGCTGCCCAGGCTGCGCGCCGGGCGCGGGCCGGGCGTGCGGGTGGTCGCGGTCTCAGCGCTCGACATCGAAGCCCTCCCCGGTCAGCTCGACGAAGCGCTCCTCGAGCGAGGGGCGGCGCACCGAGAAGCCGCGCACGCGGACTCCCGCGGCGACGAGGGCGGCCACGACGGTCTCCGGAGCGGCGGTCGTGGGCATCGCCGCCACGACCAGCGGCGGATCGATCGGGTGCTCGGCCGGGACGAGGCGCGGCGCGAGCCCCAGCTCGACGAGGGCGCGCTGCGCGTCGGCAGCGTCGGGCGTCAGCAGCTCGAGCGAGGCCGCGTCGCCGCGCAGCTCGTCCAGCCCGCCCTGCGCGACGAGGCGACCCGTGCGCATCACGGCGGCGTGGGTGCAGAGCTGCTCGATCTCGGCCAGGAGGTGGCTGGAGACGAGGACCGTCGTGCCGTCGGCGTTCAGGCTGCGGACGAGCGAGCGGACCTCGCGGGTGCCCTGCGGGTCGAGGCCGTTGGTCGGCTCGTCGAGGACGATGAGGTCGCGTGGTGAGAGCAGGGCGACGGCGATGCCGAGGCGCTGCTTCATGCCGAGGGAGTACGAGCCGACCTTCTTGCCGGCCGCGGCGGAGAGGCCGACGCGGGCGAGCGCCTCCTTCGCGCGGCTGTCGCGGCTGCGCGAAGAGGTGCCGGCCTCGGCCGCGTCGAAGCGCCGGAGGTTGGCGCTGCCGGAGAGGAACGGGTAGAAGCCCGGCCCCTCGACGAGGGCGCCGACGCGCGGGAGCACCTCGGCGGCTCCGCGCGGCATCGCCGTGCCTAGGACGCTGATGTCGCCCTCGGTCGGCGCGGCCAGGGCGAGCAGCATCCGGATCGTCGTGGTCTTGCCCGAGCCGTTGGGCCCGAGGAAGCCGAAGACGGCCCCGCGGGGAACGGCGAGGTCGAGACCCGACACCGCCTCCTGGCGCCCGAAGCGCTTGGTGAGGCCCCGGGTCTCGACCGCGAGCTCGCCGCTCGTCACCGACCGGCGGCCGCGGAGAGCGCGTCGACCGGGACGGCGCCCGCGAGGACGCGTCCGTCGTCGGTGAGCAGGACCGAGAAGAGGGCGGAGGAGAGCGCGCGGCCGCCGTCGACCGGCGTGGTCACGGCGTCGAGCGAGGCGAGCGACTCGGCGTCGCCTGCGGGCAGCTCCACGATCGAGCCCCAGCCGGTGCCCGTCGTGGTGACGTCGCTCTCCGGAGCGGTCGCCGGCTCCGTGCCCTCGGCGGGAGCGGCCGACTCGTCGTGCACGGGCGCGGCCTTCTCGGTGACCTCCGCGCCGGCGGGCGGGGTGAAGGAGAACATCGCGGCGTCGGGCGCCGAGACGTCGATGCTCGTGTACGCGACGCTGAAGGCGGGCGCGGTGCCGCCGACGGGCGTGACGGCCACGCCGAGGGGCAGGCCGGTCTCGCCGTCGATCGAGACGGTGACGGAGCCGACGAGGGTGCCGCTGTCGCGCGGGGTGAGCACGAGCTCGTAGGCGTCGCGGCCCGCGACGCGGACGTCGGAGCCGACCGCGACGGTGGTCGTCGGGTCGATCGCGGCGAGGAGCTGCTCGGCGATCGAGGAGGGAGTGGGGACCTCGCCGGCCGGGGCCTCCGCCTGCGTCGCGGCGTCGCCGGTCGGCGGCAGCAGGTGGGTCGCGGAGTTCTCCGAGGAGTCGTAGATCCAGACACCGTCGGCCTTCGTGGCGACGACGTCGCGCTCGGCGAGGCGGTCGAGCACCTGGAGCCGGGCCCCCTGCTCGGCGTCGACGAAGACGCGGGCCTGGTGCGAGCCTGTCGCGAGCTCCATCAGCGCGTCGCCGGCGGAGGCGCCGTCGGGCCCCTCCATGCCGGAGCCGGAGCCGCCGAGCGCGGAGAGATCGGGCAGGCCGAGGGCGGAGGTCTGCTGGATCTCGCCGGAGAAGGCGGTCGTGTCGCTCTCGGCGACGAAGGTCAGGAGGTCGGCTGCGGACTTCTCCGGGAGGTCGCCCGCCGCGTTCGCGGACAGGGGCAGGGTGACGGCCGCGGCGACGACGACCAGGGGGACGGCGGCGGCCGGGACCCAGCGCTTCCAAGAGGTGCTCATAGCCTCCGACGCTACGCCTCGAATCGGCGATGCGCCTGCGAGTCGGCGGTTGCCCCGGGGATGCTCAGGCGATGCGGTCCGCCGAGACGACCACGTTGTCGACGTAGTGCCCGTAGGAGTCGTCGAAGACCCCGCCGCAGGTGATCAGGCGCAGCTGCGCCGTGGGGCTCGGGCCGTAGACGTCCTCGGTCGGGAAGTCCTCCTTGGGCACCGAGACCGAGCCGGTCACGGAGAAGGTGCGGGTGCTGCCGTCCGAGAGCACGACGTCCACGGTGTCGCCGGGGACGAGCGCCGTGAGATCGAGGAAGACCCCGGGGCCGATCCGGGAGTCGACGTGCCCGGCGATGACGGAGGGGCCGATGTCGCCCGGGACGACGCCGTCGCGGTACCAGCCGGCCTCGTCCACCTGCACGGGCGGCTGGATCCAGCCGGTCTCGTCGCGGGTCAGCGACTCGAGGGTGGAGTCGACGCCGATCGCGGGGATCACGACGCGCACCGGAACGGCGCTCGAGCGGGCGGGAGCGGCGGCGGCGACCGGGTCCTGGAGGGCGCCCGCGTCGCCCGGGCCCGGCGTGGCGGGCGCGGGTGTGGCGGGAGCGGCGGAGGCGCCGGCGGTCGCGGGCGGCGCGGCTTGCTCCCCCGCGGCCGCGCAGCCGGCCAGGAGCAGGAGCGCCGCGAGGGCCGCTCCCGCTCCGGCGGTGCGGCGCATCAGCTCGCTCGGCCGCTGCCGACCGCGGAGCGGCGCGCGATCAGGGCGAGGGCGCCGGCGACGACGGCGAAGACGCCGAGGACCGACAGCACGCCGAGCAGCCCGTCGACGAGCGGCGCGGACGAGGAGGTGGAGGCGACGTGCACGGCGGTGGCGCCGCCTCCGGTCTGGATGCCGCCCGTGGGCAGGTCGCCGATGGCGGCCGAGTCGAGCACGGGCGAGACGACGAGGCCGTTTGAGGCGTCGTCGAGGACGAACAGCGACGCGACGGAGCCGGGGGCGAGGTCGAGATCGGCCTTCGCGGTCACGGCGCCGGCCGACAGGTCGAGGCTCCACGGTCCGGCGGGGACGCTGGTGTAGCCGGTGGCGGTGCCCTGGGCGGCTGCGGTCGCGAGCAGGGTGCCGGTGGTGGTGGCGACGTCGACCTGGCTCGCCGTGGTCGAGGCCTGGACGACGCGCACGCGGGCCTGACCGTCGGCGGGAGGGGTGAGGTCGTCGGTGAAGACCGTGGTGCGCAGGACGGCGTTGCGGCCGAGGGCGGCGACCGTCAGCGGGGTGCCGGCGGACACGTCGACGGACTGCTCGATCACGGGGGCTGTTCCCTCGGGCGCATCGGAGGGCACCATCGACACGACGTAGGTGCCCGGCTGCAGCGTCCAGTAGGGCGAGACCGCGCCGTAGGCGACGCCGTCGAGCTCGAAGGCCGCGCCCCCTCCACCGAGTGCGGTGAGGGTCACGTCGACCGACTTCGTGTCGGGCGAGAGGTGCGCGACCCGCACCCAGCCCGTCGCGGGCGGCGCCTCGGCGGCCGACGCGGGGGCGGCGCCGAGTGCGGCGAGCGCCGACACGGCAGCGACGGCGATCGCGGCTCGGACGAGGCGGAGGGGGCGGATCGGGTTCATGGCGGGTCCTTCGGGTGGGGTCGTGCTACTGAGCGCCCGGGAGCAGCCCGGCCGGCTCATCGAGGTCGAGGGCGACGAGGAGACCCTCGGGGGTCGACTCGACGGACGTCGGGACGAAATCGCCCGACTGGCTGCCGAGCCACGTGGTGGCGTTCTGGAGGGCGGCGGCGTCGGCCGGGAGCGCGGCGCCGTTGTAGTCGGACAGGAGCATCCGGTGGCGGACGCCGTCGATCTCGTTCGGCCCGACGGGGAAGTCGGCGACCGAGAGCGGCGTGAAGGCGAGCTGCTGACCGAGCAGGAGCAGGAGGCGCGAGTCGACCCGGCCGCCCTCGAGCAGGGCGCGGGCGGCGTCGGTGGTGGTCAGCGCGGGGTTGGCCGCGAGCTGCGCACCGGCGGACGCGCGGGCGGCGGTGAGCACGGCGGCCGCGGCGGCGGCCTGGTCGGCACCCTGGTCGAGGACGCGGCGCACCTCGACGACGGTGTCGCCGCTGCCGAAGCTCGCCACGGACTCGGAGTTGTCGAGGGCGGTCGCGGTCTCGCCGGTCGCGGTGTCCCGCAGAGCGGGCGTGGCGAGGATGTAGTCGGCCGCGCGCCAGGCCGAGTCGGGGGCCGCGGCGGTGAGCGTCGACTCCGAGACGACGGTGTCGACGGGGTAGCCGGCGTCCGTGACGTCCGCGACCAGATCGTCCTGCACCAGCAGGACGGACGCAGGGTCGATCGTGTCGGCGACCCAGGTGACGGCGGCCGCGGTGGTGCCCGGGTCGGCGGCGGCGACGGGACCGGAGGAGGATCCGTCGTCGCCCCCGGTGAGCAGCGGAACGGCGACGAGTGCGCCGCCGACGACCAGGAGCGCCGCGGCGACGGCGGCGCCGATCAGGATCGGCTTCCGGTGCGAGCGCGGGCGGCTCTCGTCGTCCTCGGGGTCGGCCGCGAGCGGCGCGCCGTGCCACTGGTGCGCGGTGGCGGGCACGGGCGGCGCGAGGAAGACGGCGGCGGAGTCGGTGTCGGCGTGAGCGCCGTCGGAGTCGCCGCGCCCGGGGAAGGGGGCGGGAGCGGTGAAGGGCTCGTCGAAGAGACCGTGCAGCGGCTCAGCGGCGACGTGACGTCGGGTGTCGGCGAGCGCCTCGGGCTCGTCGTGCTGCTCGGGCTCGGCGTATCCCCGGGGCTCGTCGTATCCCTGGGGCTCGTCGTATCCCTGGGGCTCGTCGTATCCCTGGGGCTCGACGTACTGCTCGGGCTCGGCGTACTGCTCGGGCTCGACGTGCTGGTCGGACCCGTCGTACTGCTCAGGCCCCTCGTACTGCTCAGACTCGTCGTACTGCTCGGGCTCGTCGTACTGCTCGGGCTCGACGGGCGCGGAGCGGCGCGTCGCGTCGGGCAGGAAGAGTCCGAAGGCGCCGCGGGGGCGGCCCTGGACGGGCACGAACTCCGCCGCGTTCGGGTGCGGGAACTCGAGGTGCTCGGTGTCGAGCTCGCAGACCTCGCCGATGACCGGTGCCGGCGCTGCGACGGCGGAGCCGGTCGGGGCCAGCGCGAAGCCGCGGAGGAGGGCGGGGTCGACGGACGGCGCCGGCGGGGCGTCCACGGGCGCCGGCGGCTGGACGGCGGCGGGCTCGGTCGTCGGCGGCTCGAACGACGGCGGGTCCACGGGCTGCGGCCCGACGGGAGCGGCGTCCAGGGCGGAAGCGGCGTCCACGGCCTGCGGCTCGAACCGCGAGGGCGCGCTCGGCGGCGTCTGCTCGGGCGCGAGCGGCTGCTCGACGTCCTCCGCGGGAGCGAAGTCCCTCGGGAGATCGATCATCGGCGACGGTGCGGCCGGGGCCGGGGCCGGAGCCGGCGGCGGGCTGCGGAACGCGCTGTGCGAGCCGCTTCCCCGCGCCGGACGGGAGAGATCGGGGACGAAGGAGGCGACCCCCGGATGCGGGAACTCGAGAGCATCCGCATCGAGCTCGCAGTGCTCGCCGATCGCGGGGGCGGGCACGTCGAAGACGTGCTCGCCGATCGCGTGCGCCGAGGGAGCGCTCTGCCCGGAGTCGGAGCCGTGGCGGGGCTCGTCCTCCTGGCGCGCCGGAGCCGGCAGGTACTCGGTCACGTCGGGTTCGACTCCGTACGGGGGTTCCCCTTCCCCGGGGGAGTCGCTGCGGCGCGAGCGCGAGAACAGCTGCCGGGCGGCCGAGACGGCGGTGCGCGCCATCAGCGGCGGCTCCGTCCGGCATAGATCCGACATTCGGGGGTCACAGATCCTCTTCGGAGCGACGGGGCCGATCGGTCTGGTCCCGAGCGTGTTCCGGCGTGCTGTCCCCACATCATCATGAGGCGCAGTCTTCCGTATCCCTCGACGGGGACGGTACCCGGGCGGGCGCTTGTGATCTGTTCGTCACGCGCTCGACCCTGGGGAGGAGCCTCGCCGCAGGGGGTGCGCCGCACGGGGGCGGCGCAGGATGATCGCAGGATGGACCTCCCGTTCCCGCTCCCCCTCGCCCCGATGCTCGCCAAGGCCGTCGCCGCTGTGCCCGCTCAGGACGCCGTCGCCGGCGGCTACTCCTACGAGCCGAAGTGGGACGGCTTCCGCGCGATCGTCTCCGTCGCGGACGGGGTCTGCGAGATCGGCAGCCGCGGCTCGAAGCCGCTCACCCGGTACTTCCCCGAGCTGGTGGAGGCGTTCCTCCGGCTGCTGCCCGACGGCTGCGTCCTCGACGGGGAGATCGTGCTGGCCACCGGGCCGGAGGGCGCGCAGCGGCTCGACTGGGAGCTGCTCTCGCAGCGCATCCACCCCGCCGCCAGCCGCGTCGCGACCCTCGCGGCCGAGACTCCCGCGATGCTCGTCGCCTTCGATCTGCTCGCCGTCGACGGCCGCAGCCTGCTCGACGAGCCGTACTCGGCGCGGCGGGAGGCGCTCGCCGCCGTGCTGGACGGCGCGCCGTCACCCGTGCACCTCGGCCGCACCACCGCCGACGAGGCGCTCGCACGCGACTGGCTGGAGCGCTTCGAGGGCGCGGGGCTGGACGGCGTGATCGCGAAGCCGCTCGCCGCTCCCTACGCGCCGGGCAAGCGGACGATGCTCAAGGTCAAGCACCACCGGACGGCCGACGTGATCGCGATCGGCTACCGCGAGCACACCTCGAAGCCGGGGCTCGGCTCGCTGCTGCTGGGCCTCCACGACGCCGACGGGACGCTGCGCCAGGTCGGCGGCGCCTCCGCCTTCACGGACGCCCGGCGGATCGAGCTGATCGACGAGCTCGCCGGCGTCGTCGAGCGCGACGAGGCGGGCGAGCCGGTCCGCGGCGACGGCGAGCGCAGCCGGTTCTCCGGGAGCCGCGACACCTCGTTCGTGCGGCTGCGACCCGAGACGGTGCTCGAGGTGCGCTACGACCAGATGGAGGGGTCGCGGTTCCGGCACACCGTCCAGTTCGAGCGCTGGCGGCCCGACCGCGACGCCGACTCCTGCACCTTCGAGCAGCTGGAGCAGCCCGTCGCGTACGACCTGGGGGACGTGCTGGGCTGAGGCGTCCCGGCGCTGGTCGGGTCCGCTGGGCTCCTCAGTGCTCGTCGGGCTCCTCAGTGCGCGTCGGGCGCCTCAGTGCTCCTCGGGCTCCGCCGCCGGCTTCTTCGCGCGGCTCGGCTGCACGCGGGGCGGCTCGCCCGGCATCTTCGGGAAGTCGGGCGGGAAGGGCAGCTCGCCGAGCCCCGCCGCGAGGTCGCGCTCCCACCAGCCGAGGAGCGCGTCGAGGCGGCCGGGGGCGTCGTGCATCCGCGCCCACGGATCGCCCGTCGTGCGAAGGCGCTCGGGCACGGTGCGGATCGTGAAGGCGGTCGGGTCGACGCCGTCGAGCTCCTCCCACTCCAGCGGGCAGGAGACGGGGGCGTGCGCGAGCGGGCGCGGGCTGTAGGCGCCGGCCATCGTGCGGTCGCGGTTGGCCTGGTTGAAGTCGACGAAGATCCGCTCGCCGCGCTCCTCCTTCCACCACGCCGTCGTGACCTGCTCGGGCATCCGCCGCTCGAGCTCGCGGGCGGCGGCGATGACGGCGTGCCGCACGTCGAGGAACTCGTGCTCGGCCACGATCGGCGCGAAGACGTGCAGGCCGCGGTTGCCCGACGTCTTCACGAACGACTCCAGCGCCGCCTCGCGCAGCACCTCGCGCAGGGCGTGCGCGGCGCGGACGGCGTCGGCGACGTCGGTGCCCGGCTGCGGGTCGAGGTCGATGCGGAGCTGGTCGGGGCGGTCGGAGTCCTCCGCGCGGGACGCCCACGGGTGGAAGACGAGCGTGTTCATCTGCGCGGCCCAGACAGCGACGGCGGGCTCGTCGATGACGAGCTGCGGGTGCACGCGTCCGCTGGGGTAGGTGACGGGGACGGATCGGACATACTCCGGCGCGCCCTTGGGCGGGTTCTTCGAGAAGAACTGGTCGCCGTCGATGCCGGAGGAGAAGCGCTGCAGAGAGATCGGCCGGTCGCCGTTGGCCGCGACGAAGGCCTCGCCGACCGCGATCAGGTACTCCGCCACGTCGCGCTTGGTGATGCCCGAGTCGGGGAACAGCACGCGCGACGGGCTGGAGAGGCGCACCTCCCGGTCGCCGTGCGGTCCGGGGACGGTGAGGACGACGGCGTCGCTGCTGGGCATGTCAGCGAGGCTAGCTGGCGGCGCCGCCGGGCGACAGGGGCCCGCCCGGGCGGCGGCGGAGGCGGATCGGGCCCTTCGCGCGGGACGGATCGACGATCTGCCCGCCCTGGACGATGTCGATCTCGCCGCGGTCGACGAGGCGGCGGGCGGCGCGGCGGACCGGCTCCATCAGCGGCCGCCACTCCTCTCCCCCGACGCGGCGGGCGACCTCGGACGGGCAGGCGGTGGAGGAGGCTGCGCGGGCCAGGAGCACGGTGCGGATCTCCTCCTCGAGGCGCGCCTCCTCCGGGCCCACGCCGCGGCGGCGGCAGGCGTCGGAGCAGTAGCGGACGTTCTCCCAGTCGCGCGCCCACTTCGCGCGCCACTCGATCTCGCGGCCGCAGGAGGCGCAGGTCTTGCTCTCGGGGCGGGTGTTCGACTCGCGGGTGCGGTGGGCCATGGTTCCGAGTGTGCGCGCCCGGGGGCGGCGGTGCCACGGGTTGCGCGGGGAGCGGACGGGTGCGCTCGAGGCGGCGGTCCGATCTGCAGGTGATCCGGGAGGCTGCGGCCCGCCGTGTGCGGATGGATGCGCTCTCCGCGGCGCGGAGCCTGCAGATCGGACGGGGGCGCGCGGGGCGGCGGGGGCGGAGGCGCGGGTGTCATACTCCGCAATGAGGCGAGCGGCCCCTGCCGGATGCGACAGGCTGGAGGGGCCGTGCTGCGGCGCGACGGCGGGCCGGTCCTGCCGCCGCGTCCCCGATCGATCAGGAGTCTCCGATGAGCCGTGAGAACCTCGCCACCACGCCCGAGTCCGTGCCCGCGGGCGACCCGCGGCCGCACGCCGCCTTCGCCGGGCTCTCCCCCGCCGACTTCAAGCTGGCGTTCCGCAACCACGCCGCGGGTGTGGCGCTGATCACCGCCGACCCGGGCACCGGGCCCGTCGCGCTGACCGCGACGTCCGTCTTCTCGGTGAGCGCGGAGCCGCCGCTGTTCGTGTTCTCGCTCTCGTCGGCGTCGTCCAGCTCGCCGGCCATCCAGGCGTCCGAGACCCTGGTCGTGCACCTCCTCGGCGCCGAGCAGCTCGATCTCGCCCGCCTCGGCTCGACCAGCGGCATCGACCGCTTCGCCGACACCTCGATCTGGTCGCGCCTGCCCACCGGCGAGCCGTACTTCCCCGGGGCGGCCGCTTGGATCCGCGGCACCGTCATCAACCGCATGGAGGCCGGCTCGTCGACCATCGTCGCCGTGCACGCCCTCGAGGCGCACGTGCCCGAGGACTCCGACGCGACCGCGCCGCTGGTGTACCACAACCGCACGTGGCACCACCTCGGCGAGCACTCCCGCCTGGGCTGACGCGCCGCGGCCGCGCCATTCCTCGAAAGTTGCGGTAGTCGAGCGCGACTACCGCAACTTTCGGGGAGTCGGTGGCGGAGGTGGCGAGCATCGGAGCCCGGCCTGCGGAGCTGGTTCCGCGGAGGCGGGACGGAACATCAGCTGAGGAGGCGACTCATCCGCGATGGGCGACGAGCGGGCCTCACGGCTGATGTTCTGCTCGACGGTGGGTCTCGATACGCGCTCCGCGCTACTCGACCAGCATGGTGTCCGCGCTCTGGCGGCAGCGGACACCGACGCACGGGCACGTCGTGCAGCGCATGCGAATGCCGCGGCGAACGCAGACGCGCGCGCGAGGCATGGAGCGCACGCGACGGCCGCGGCGAACGCCGACACACGGGTGAGGCATGAAGCGCACGCGACGGCCACGGCGAACGCCGACGCACGGGTGACGCATGAAGCGCACGCGAAGACCGCGGCGCGCCGACGGAGGGGCACTTCATGCTGATCGAGTAGCGCGCACAGCGCGCGCATCGAGATCCCGCGCTGACGGACCGGCGGGCGCCGGGTGCCGGGCGGGGGCCGCGTCTCGATACGCGCTTCGCGCTGCTCGACCAGCACGAAGGGGGCTACGCCTCCGTGCCCGTGGCGACGGGCCGGCCCGCCGTGTTCGACCACTGGGACCAGGAGCCGGGGTAGAGGGCGGGGGCGAAGCCGGCGAGGGTGAGGGCGACGGCGTCGGCGGCGGCGGTCACTCCGGAGCCGCAGTAGACGCCGACGGGGGCGTCGGGGCGGACGCCGAGGGACTCGAAGCGGGCGCGCAGGGCGGCGGCGTCGAGGAAGCGGCCGTCGGTGTCGACGTTCTCCGTGGCGGGGGCGTTCAGAGCACCGGGGATGTGGCCGGCGCGAGGATCGATCGGCTCGACGTCGCCGCGGTAGCGCTCGGGGGCGCGGGCGTCGAGGAGCACGCCGGTCGACGGCAGCGCGGCGGCCTCGTCGATCTCGAGCACCGGCAGGGCGCCGTAGGCCAGCTCGACGTCGCCGAAAGCCGGCGTCACGGGGCCGGCCTCCAGCGCGCGACCCGAGCCGGTCCAGGCGCGCAGCGAGCCGTCGAGCAGGCGCACGTCGACGACTCCGGCGGCGCGCAGCAGCCACCAGGCCCGGGCGGAGGAGAGGTTCTTCAGGTCGTCGTAGACGACGACGGCCTGACCCTGGCGCAGGCCCCAGCGGCGCGCCGACTCCTGCAGCGCCTCGATCGGGGGCAGGGGGTGGCGGCCGTCCTCCGGAGCGCCGTGCACGGCGAGCTCGTGGTCGAGATCGACGTGGACGGCACCGGGGACGTGGCCTTCGAGGTAGGCGGGGCGGCCGTCGGGACGGTCGAGGCGCCAGCGCACGTCGAGGACGAGCGGCGGCTCGGGCGAGGCGAGCGCCGCCTCCAGCTCGTCGGGGGTGACGAGCACGTCGGAGCGGAGGGTGGTGGTCATGTCGGTCCTCTCGAGGGGTGCGCTCACAGCGCGGTACCGGGATTCAGGATGCCCTGCGGATCGAAGACCCGCTGCACCGCGCGCTGCAGGGCGACGACGTCGGGGCCGAGCTCGCGGCGGGCCCAGTCGCGCTTCAGGGCGCCGACGCCGTGCTCGCCGCTGACGGTGCCGCCGAGCTCGAGGGCGAGGGCGAAGACCGCCTCGGCCGCGGCGTCGGCCTGGCGGCGGGACTGCTCCGACTCGTCGCGCAGGCGGATGATCGGGTGCAGGTTGCCGTCGCCGGCGTGGGCGAAGACGTAGACGTCGGCGCCGGTCTCCGCGGCGATGGCGTGCACGCGGTGGATCGCCTCGGCGAGGCGGGAGCGGGGCACGGCGATGTCCTCGATCAGCACGCGGCCGCGGGCCTCGATCGCGGGAAGGGCGTCGCGGCGGGCGCTCGCGAGGGCGAGGCCCTCGGCCGGGTCGAGGGTGGTCTCGACGCTGAGCGCGGTCGCGGCGAGCACCGCGCGCACCTCGGCGATCTCCTCGGCGGCGCCGAAGCCGTCGGTCTGCACCAGGAGGAAGGCGCCGCCGCGGCCGGCCAGGGTCGAGCCGCGCAGGGCGTCGATGGCCTCGAGGGTGCGGTCGTCGACCAGCTCGAGGACGCTCGGGCGCAGGCCCGCGCGGGCGAGGGCGACGGCGGCTTCGGCACCTGCGGCCACGTCGGCGAAGAAGGCGGCGGCGGTCGCGGTCGCCCGCGGCCGGGGCAGCAGGCGGAGGGTCGCGCCGACGACCACACCGAGGCTGCCCTCGGAGCCGACGACGAGCGCGGTGAGGTCGAGTCCGACGACGCCCTTCACGGTGTCGCGCCCGAGGTGCAGGAGCGAGCCGTCGGCCAGGACGACGTCGAGGGCGAGGACGGCGTCGCGCGTGACTCCGTACTTCGCGCCGCGCAGGCCGCCGGCGTTGGTGGCGATGGTGCCGCCGAGGGTCGCGAGCTCGACGCTGCCCGGGTCCGGGGCGTAGAGAAGGCCGTGCACGGCGGCGGCGCGGTCGAGATCGGCGGCGATCACGCCCGGCTCGACGCGGGCGACGCCGTCGACGGGGTCGATCTCGAGGATGCGGTCCAGGCCCGAGACGTCGAGGACGAGGACGCCCTCCCCCGCGCTGGCGCCGCCGGCGAGTCCGGAGGCGGCGCCTCGGGTGACGACGGGGATGCCGTGGGCGGAGGCGTGCCGGAGCGCAGCGCGGACGTCGTCGACCGAGCGGGCGCGCACGACGCCGAGCGGGATGCCGCCGGGCGACCAGCCGGAGCGGTCGGCGGTGGGGACGTCGGCGGTGATCTCGACGGCGGGGGCGTCGGTGGGGTCGACGGCGGGGGCGAGCGCGCTCACTCCGCGACCCGCTCGATGATCGGCGCGGCGGCGGCTGACGCCTTCACCCGCTCGAGGAAGAGGATCACCGTCGCGGCGGCCGAGCGGTGCGTCGCGTCGTTCAGCGCGTCGTGGCGGCCGTCGGCGAGGACGTGGATCTCGGCGCGTGGCGCCGTGCGGTAGACGGCGATCGCCTCCGCGAGCGGGCTGATCGCGTCGGCCGCGCCGTGGAGCGCGAGCAGCGGGACGGCGACGGCGCTGGCGGCGACCGCGAGCAGCTCGGGCGGGAGGGCGGCGTCGCGCGCGGCGGAGTCGGTCTCGCGCTCGAGGACGCCGGCGTGGTTCGGGCAGGCCGTCCGCTCGCCGATCTCCGCGCCGCCCTCGG
This sequence comes from Rathayibacter sp. VKM Ac-2856, assembly GCF_013205055.1. Classification (GTDB taxonomy): domain Bacteria; phylum Actinomycetota; class Actinomycetes; order Actinomycetales; family Microbacteriaceae; genus Rathayibacter. The sequence continues at coordinate 59,715 of NZ_JABMLF010000006.1, read as the reverse complement.
CGCGGACGGGAAGGCCGGCGAGGACGACGGCGTCGACCGGCTCCGTCGCGGCGAGCTCGAGGGCGACGGCCGCACCGGCGTCGGAGCCGACGAGGACGAGCGGCGTGATGGTCGCGGGGTCGCGGAGGACGGCGAGCGCGGCGTTCCGGACGCCGGGGGCCGTGGCGTCGCCGAAGGCGCGGACGCGGTAGGCGTCGCGGGCGATGCGGGCGCCGAAGCGCTCGTAGACGGCGGGGGTCTCGCCGCGACCGCCGAGGACGACGAGGGTGCCGCGGGGGGCGATCCCCTCGGGCTCGTCGAAGGCGCGGGCGGCGGCGGCGGTGGGCGGGTGGGTGAGGGTCATGGGGGCTCCTTGGTGGTCGGGAGGGTGGGGTGCGGCGGGGGGTCTCGATGCGCCCCCGCGGGGCTACTCGACCAGCACGGAAGCGGCCTTGCGGGGGTGCTCGACCAGCCCGGACGCGGGCTCCAGCAGGTCCGCGAGCGGGAGCGGCGCGACGGCCGCGGCGCGGCCGCGCAGGCCGAGCAGGAGCTGCAGCCGCTCGTTCAGAGGGGCAGGCAGGCCGGCGCGGCGGGCGAGCAGGACGATCTCGCCGGTGAGGTGGTCGATCTCGCTGCTCGTGCCGCGGGCGGCGCTCTGCCAGGTCGACAGTCGGCCGGCGGTGTGGCCGGGCACGGGATCGACGGCGAGGCGGGTGCCGTCGTCGGAGGCGACCGCCGGCCCGTTCGCGGCGAGGGCGGCGCGCGCCTCCGCGACGAGCAGGTCGCGCGCGGCGGCGCGCTGCTCGGCGGGGCCCTCGAAGAGGTCGAGGCCGTTGGCCGCGTTGACGAGCAGCTTCCGGGCCTTCCAGGCGCCGATGTCCGGCACCGCGCGGGCGGCGAACCCGGCGCTCCGGAGGATCGCGGCGAACTCCTCCGCGCGCGGATCGGCGGCGTCGGGGTGCCGGCCGATCCAGAGCACGCCGACGGTCGGGAAGGAGGGCGAGACGACCTCGCCAGGCACCAGGAAGCTCGCGGCGATGCCGATCGACACCCCGTAGACGGCGGCGAAGCGGCGCAGCGCACTGTCCTCGGTGGCGAGTCCGTTCTGCAGGGTCAGCACCGGCAGCTCGGCGCCGGCCCCGCCCCCGGCGAGCGGCGTCCAGGCCCACTCGGCGAGCGCCGCCTCCGCGTCCTGCGCCTTCATCGCGAGCACGAGGACGTCGCCGCGCACGGGCGCCGCCTCCGCCGGGCCACCGGCGACGGGCAGCCGGACGATCTCGTCGCCCGCGGGACGCCGCACCCGCAGCCCGTTCTCGCGGAGGAGCCGCAGGTGCTCCCCGCGCGCCACGAGCAGGACCGGCTGCCCGGCCAGGTGCAGCTGCGCGGCGAGGACGGAGCCGACGGCCCCGCCGCCGATCACGAGGAAGCGGCCGCTCATGGGCGCACCGCCGCTCGGCCGGGGATCGCCGCGAGCAGGGTGCGGGTGTACTCCGCCGCGGGCGAGCCGAAGACGCGGGCGGTGGGCCCCGCCTCCTGCACCCGCCCGCGGTCGAGGACGACGACCTCGTGGGAGACCTCGGCGATGACGGCGAGGTCGTGCGAGACGAAGAGGTAGGCGACGCCGAGGTCGCGCTGCAGCTCGACCAGCAGCTCGAGGATCTGCGCCTGCACCGACACGTCCAGCGCCGAGACCGGCTCGTCCAGGAGTACGAGATCCGGGCCGAGGGCGAGCGCGCGGGCGATCGCGACCCGCTGGCGCTGACCGCCGGAGAGCTCCGCCGGCAGCCGGGAGAGGAAGGAGGCGGGCAGCCCGACCCGGTCGAGCAGCTCGCGGGCGCGCTCCAGCCGCGAGGCGCGGTCGCCGATCCGGAACGAGACCAGCGGCTCGACGACCGACTCCAGCACCGTGAAGCGCGGGTCGAGCGCGGCGAACGGGTTCTGCTGCACTAGCTGGATACGCCGACGCAGCGGCCGCCACTGCCGGTCGCTCGCCGCGGTGAGGTCCGCCCCCTCCACGAGCACCCGGCCGCTCGACGCCCGCTCGAGGCCGAGGGCTATCCGCAGCGCGGTCGTCTTGCCCGAGCCCGACTCCCCGACCAGCGCGAGGGTCTGCCCCGCGCGGATCGAGAACGAGACGTCGTCGAGCGCCCGGAACGGCGGGCGGCGGCCCGGCAGCGCGAAGTCCTTCACCACGCTCTCGACCCGGACGATCTCCGGAGCCGGCTCGACCTGCTCGAAGCGCGGCACGAGCTCGCCGCCGAGTCCCGGCGCCGCCGCGAGCAGCTCGCGGGTGTACTCCTCCCTCGGCGCGACCAGGAGCTGCGCAGGCGGACCCTGCTCCACCACCCGGCCCTCCCGCAGCACGAGGACGCGGTCGGCCCGGTCGGCGGCGACGGCGAGGTCGTGGGTGATGATCAGCAGCGCGATGCCCTGCTCGCGGACGAGCGACTGCAGGTGGTCGAGCAGGCGCTTCTGCACCGTGACGTCGAGGGCCGAGGTCGGCTCGTCGGCGATGATCAGCCGCGGGCGCCCGGCCAGCGCGATCGCGATCAGCGCCCGCTGGCGCAGCCCGCCGGACAGCTCGTGCGGGTACTGCCGGGCGCGCAGCTCCGGATCGTCGATGCCCGACTGGCGCAGCGCCTCGAGCACCTCGGCGTCGACGGAGCGGCGGTCGACGCCGCGCAGGCGCACCGCCTCCGCCACCTGGGCGCCGATGCGCAGAGTCGGGTTGAGCCCGACCATCGGGTCCTGCGGGACGAGGCCGACGAACCGGCCGCGCAGATGCCGGAGCCGCTTCTCGGCGGCCTGCGTCACGTCCTCGCCGGCGAGCGCGATCGTGCCGCCGGTGATCCGGCCGCCGGAGGGCAGCAGGCCGAGCACGGCGTTCGCGGTCGTCGACTTGCCCGAGCCGGACTCGCCGACCACGGCGACGATCTCGCCGGCCGCGATCTCGAGCGAGACCTCGTGGACGACGGTGCGGTCGCCGTAGGCGACGCTGAGGCGGTCGAGCCGCACGAGCGGACCCGGGGCCGAGGCGACGGCGGCCGCGCTCATCGCTGCACCTCCTCGAGGCTCTTGGCCACGTGGTTGAGCGCGAAGACGAGCAGCCCGACGAAGAGCCCCGGCAGCAGTGAGAGCCACGGGCTGGTGACGAGGTGGTTGCGGCCGCTGGAGATCAGCGTCCCCCACTCCGCCGCGGGCGGCGCGGCGCCGAAGCCGAGGAAGCTCAGCGCGGCGATCGCGATGATCGCGGTGCCGAGATCGAGCACGGCCAGCACGGCGACCGGCCCCCAGGAGTTGGGCAGCACGTGCCGCACGAGCACGCGCAGCCGGCTCGCCCCTCCGGTGCGCGCGGCCTCGACGTAGGGCAGCGTGCGCACCCGGAGCACCTCGGCGCGGGTGGTGCGCGCGAAGCCGGGCAGGATGCCGATGCCCACGGCGAGCGCCACCGGCAGCGTGCCGAAGCCGATCGCGGTCACGATCGCCAGGGCGAGCAGCAGCCCGGGGATCGCGAGCAGCACGTCCACCACGCGCATGATCACCGCGTCCACCACTCCGCCCGCGGACCCGGAGACCACGCCGAGCGTCAGCCCGCCGACCAGGGCGATCGCGAGGGCGATCACCGTCGCCTGCACCGTCAGCGCCCCGCCGTGCAGGACCCGCGCGAAGAGGTCGCGGCCCAGCTCGTCGGTACCGAAGAGGTGCACGAGGCTCGGCGCCTGCAGCTTGTCGGCCGGCGCGGTCGCCGTGGGGTCGACGCCGGTGAAGAGCGCGGGAGCGATCGCCGAGACCAGGACGAAGAGCACGAAGATCAGCGCCAGGACGAAGCCCGGGCGGCGCAGCAGCAGGCGGAGGATCCGCACGCGGCGGGCGCCTCGGCCGTGCGCCGCGCGGGTGAGCGGCTCGGGGACGACGAGCGCCTCGGGCCGGGTGAGTTCGAGAGTCATGGTCGGCTCGCCTTCGGTGTCGAGGTGATGCGCGGATCGAGGAGGGGGTAGAGCAGGTCGACCAGGAGGTTGATGCCGACGAACACGACGGCGGCCAGCACGACGATCGCCTGGACGACCGGCACGTCCTGGGTGAGCACCGACTCCTGCGCGAGCGTGCCGATCCCCTGCCGGGCGAAGATCGTCTCGGCGACGATCGCTCCCGTCACGGTGTTGCCGGCCAGGATCCCGAGGATCGTCAGCGTCGGCAGCGAGGCGTTGCGGAAGGCGTGCCGCCACTGCACCGCGCCGCGGGAGAGGCCCTTGGCGCGGGCCGTGGTGATGTACGCCTCCGCCTCGACATCGGCGAAGCTGCGGATCAGCACCTGGGCGAGCATCGCCGAGGTCGGGATCGCCATGGTGACCGCCGGCAGGATCAGGCTGGCCGGGGTCGCGCTGCCGGTGGAGGGCAGCAGGTGCAGCGAGAAGGCGAAGAGCTGGATGAGCAGCAGGCCGATCCAGAAGCCGGGGAACGCCACGCCCGCGGAGGGCAGCCGGCCGAGCACCGTCTTCAGCGGCGCCCAGCGGACGTACGCGGCGAGGTAGGCGAGCACGGTGCCGCCGATCAGCGCGAGGCCGATCGCCAGGGCGCTGAGCTGCAGGGTGCCGGGCAGCTTCTCGGCGATCAGGTCGGTGACCGGGATCCCCTTGGTGATCGAGGTGCCGAAGTCGCCCCGCAGCGCGTCGCCGAGCATGGTCGCGTACTGCTGCCAGACCGGCTGGTCCAGGCCGTAGCGCGCCTGAGCCTCGGCGAGCTGCTGCGAGGTGAGCGAGTCCACCTCGACGTTGTTGGCCGACAGCAGGAGCGCCAGCGGATCGCTCGGCAGCAGCCAGAGCACCGCGAAGGTCACCGTGTAGGCGGCCCAGAGCACCAGCACCGCCTGGCCGAGCCGGCCGAGCAGGTAGCGGCCGAGGCCCGAGGGGGCCGAGCGGGTGCCCGGCCTCCCCGGTGCCGTCCCCGGTGCCGTTGCCGGGGCCGACACCGAGCCGAGCGCAGTCACGGCTGGATCCAGGTGTCGGCGAAGTCGCCGAACGCCTCCGAGGTGAAGCGGAAGCCGTGCACCGCCGACGAGACGCCCGCCAGCTGCACCCGCTCGGCGAACGGGAAGACCAGCGCGTCGTCGATCAGGTAGTCCTGCAGCTCGGCGTAGACCTCGGCGCGGGCCGCGGTGTCGACCGTCTGCACGCCCTGGTCGAGCAGGGCCTGCACCGTCGCGGCCTGCTCGGCGTCGAGACCGTTCGTCGCCTGCGCCTTCGAGCCGGCGTACCGGGAGTCGATGATCCACTGGATCACTCCCGGATCGGCCCGCGTGTAGTAGGTCGAGATCAGGTCGTAGTCGCCGCTGTTCAGCACGTCGGCGCGCTGGGCGTTGGTGATCACGTTCAGCTCGAGCTCGATGCCGACCTGCTTCAGCTGGTCCTGGATCAGCTGATCGCCGGCACCGAACTGGGTGACGATCGGCACCGACAGCGTCAGCCGCCGGCCGTCCTTCGAGCGGTAGCCGTCGTCGCCGAGCTCCCAGCCCGCCTCGTCCAGCAGCTCGCTCGCGCCCTCGGCGTCGAAGGCGAGCTTCGAGGACTCGTCCGTGTAGAAGGGCGTGGTCGTGTCGTAGATGCTGGTCGCGGCCGGGTAGTCGGCGCCGAAGACCGTCGTGGCGTAGGTCTCGCGGTCGATCGCCTTCTGCACGGCCTGCCGCACCCTCTCGTCCGAGAGGATCCTCCCCTCGGCGACATTCGGGTAGTAGTTGCTCGCCGGGCCCGGCAGCGAGCGCCTCTCGACGGTGTCGCCGGAGCCGGTGATCACGGCCTGGTCGTTCTCCGAGATCGGGTTCCGCGGCCAGGCGATGTCGATCTCGTCGCTGGTCAGCTGTCCGACGCGGACGCTGTCCTCCGCGACGTAGCTGATGTCGATCCCGTCGAGGTGCGCCTCCCCCGTGTTCTCGCGGAGGGCCGAGCCCCAGGCGTAGCCCGAACGCCTGTCCAGCGTGATGCCGGTGCCGGGCGTGTAGCCGGTCAGCGTGAACGGGCCGGAGCCGACGATCCCGCCGAGGCAGCGCTCCTCGGGCGTCTTCTCGTAGGAGGAGGCGGCGAGGATCGCGAGGTTGGTGGTCGAGGTGCCCTGCAGGAACGCGGCGTTCGGCGTGGAGAAGACGACCTTCACGGTGTCGGCGTCCACGACCTCCGTGCCCGAGTAGCCGGCGAGGTAGACGCCTCCGTAGGCCGAGGGCAGCTCCGCGAGGGTCGCCTCGTCGTTGTCGAAGGAGGTCTTCACGCTCTCCGCGGTGAAGGGCGTGCCGTCCGAGAAGGTGACGTCGGTGCGCAGGTCGAAGGTGTACTCGGTGCCCGCGTCGTTGACGCTCCACTCGGTCGCGAGCCAGGGCTGGATCTCGCCGGTCTCCGGGTCCTGGTCGGTCAGCGAGTCGGCGACGTTGCGGATCACGGTGCGGTGCTCGATCCAGTAGGTCTGGAACGGGTCGACGCAGGAGAACGCGGCGTTGTCGGGGAAGAAGGCGAGCGAGAGCCGGCCGCCGTCGACCGGGGTCGCGTCGTCGGCGGCCGTGCCCGCGCCCGAGGCACCCGAGCAGGCGGAGAGGGCCAGCGCGGAGGCGAGGGCGAGCGCGGCGGTGGCGGTGCCCGATCGTCGGAGGGGGCGTGAGCGGTGGAACGTCATGGCTGTGGTCTCCCGTGAAGAGAAGTCGAAGTGCACGGTGTCAGAGGGCGGCGGCGAGCGAGCGCGTGCCGGCGATCAGGAGGGCGGCGTCGTCCTGCGGCGGGTGCACCCGGGAGGCGAGGACGTCGCGGAGATGCCGCTCGAGCGGGTGGTGCCGGGTGAGGCCGGGGTTGCCGAGCGCGGCGACGGCCGTCTCGACCGCGGTGACGGCCGAGCGGGTGGCGAGCAGCTTGCCGACGACGAGGCGCTCGGCGGCGCGAGGGTCGTCCGCGTCCACCCGCGCGGCCAGTGCGAGCAGCACCTCCTCGGCCTGCACCAGCTGCGCCTGGATCTCGCCGGCGACCGAGCGGATCCGCTCCGTCGTCGCGATCGGCCGGCCGAGCGAGGTGGGCACGCGGTCGTTCGCGAAGCGGACGAAGAAGCTCTGCGCCGCCCGCCCGACGCCGACGTAGAGGGCAGCGACGGCGAGGCCGAAGCCGCCGGCCGCCCCGGCCTCGGGCACGAGCTGCGAGCGGGGCGTGCCTCGGAAGTGCCCGAGCGGCAGGCGGACCCGCTCGTAGACCACGTCGTGCGTGCTCGAGGCCCGCTGGCCCAGGTGGTCCCAGGACCGCTCGATCCGGACGCCAGGGGCGTCGCCGGGCACGATCGCGTGCGCGAGCTCGGGCTCGCCCGACGGCCCCCGCTCGTCGACCGCCCAGACCAGGTGGTACGCGAGCCCCTCCGAGCCGGTGGCGAACCCCTTGCGGCCCTCGAGCAGCCACCCGTCGCCGTCGCGGCGGATCGTCGTGGCGGGCAAGCCGCCCCGGGCCGGAGCGCCCCACTCGGGCTCGGCGCGCACCGCGTTGAGCAGCACGGGGCGCTCGGCGGAGTCGGCGAGCACCGAGCGGTAGAGCTCCTCGGGCCAGAGCGCGGCGCGGTCCTGTGCGGCGTGCTGCAGCACGGTCATCGCCGAGATCAGCGCGACCGCCGGGTCGCCCTCGCCGAGCGCGCCGAAGACGCGGACGAGGTCGACGGTGGAGGCGGGCGTGCCGCCGTAGCGCGTGCCGACTCCGAGGGAGAGCAGTCCCGCCTCGTGCACGGCCTGGATCCCGCGCCAGGGGAACTCGGCGGTGCGGTCGTAGTGCTCGGCCGTCTCGGCGAGGCGGGCGGTGACCCGGGCGAGCGCGCGGTCCGAGAGGTCGGGCGCGGGGACGACCGCGGCGGCGGGTCGCGTGAGCAGCGTCACGCGATCGCCCCGGCGAGCTCGGCCTCGAGCGGCGGCTGCGCGACGATCTCGCCGCGGCGCCCGGTCGCCTCGCGGTGCGCGAGCTCCTCGCGGACCAGCGGGATGACGTACCGGCCGTAGTCGACCGCGTCGTTCAGGTTGTCGTAGCCGCGGATCGAGATCAGGTCGGCGCCGAGGTCGACGTAGTCGAGGATCGCGGCGGCGACCGTCTCCGGCGTGCCGACGAGCGCGGTGGAGGCGCCGGCCGCTCCGGTGGCGGTCGCGGTCGGCGTCCACAGCGCCCTGTCGTGCAGATCCTTCCGCCGTGCGATGTCGAGGAGGCGCTGCGAGCCGACGTTCGCCGGGCCGGTGGCACTCGGCGTCTGCACCCAGAGCCCCTTCTCGCCCTTGCGCGGGTTCGTCGTGCCGCCGCGGCTCTGCAGGATGCCGAGGATCCGGTGCGCCTTCTCCCAGGCGAGGTCCTCTGTCGGCGCGATGATCGGCCGGAAGGTGACCCAGGTGCGCGGGGTGTCGGCGCGGCCCGCGGCGAGCGCCGCGTCCGCGATGCGGTCGATCTGCTGCTGGGTGTCGGCCAGCGGCTCGCCCCACAGGCCGAAGATGTCGGCGAGCGCGCCGCCCTGGCGGTAGGCCTCGTCGCTCGAGCCGCCGACCGAGATCGGGATGGTGCCGCGCACCGGCCGCACCCGCGAGACGAAGTCCTCGAAGCGGTAGTGCTCCCCCTCGTAGTCGAACGGCTCGGTCGCCGACCAGACCTTCCGGAGGATGCGGAGGTACTCCTCCTGCCGCGCGTAGCGCTCGACCTTGCTCAGCCGGTCCCCCTCGCGGGCCTGCTCGTGGTCGTTCCCGCCGGCGATGAAGTGCACGACGGCCCGGCCGCCCGAGAGCTGGTCGAGGGTGGCCAGAGCCTTCGCGGCGACGGTCGGGTAGACCGTGTTGGGCCGGAGCGCGACGATCGGCTTCAGGTGCTCGGTGTACTGGGTCACCGCGGCGGCGATCGTGAACGGGTCGTGCCCGGCCGAGCCGTAGGGCACCAGCGTGTAGTCGAAGCCGCCGTCCTCGAGGATCCGGGAGTAGCGGCGCAGGTAGGCGACGTCGATGGCCGGGTCGGCCAGGCCGTTGACCTCGTTGGAGTGGTTGACGTTGATCGCGGAGATGAACTCGACGGTCATGGGAGGTCCTTTCGAGAGGGGGCGCAGGCACGCCGGAGGAGCGCGGGCACGCCGCAGGAGCGCGGGAGGGCGCGGAGAGAGTGACGCGCGGCGGCCGCGGAGGCGGGCCGCGGCGCGCAGGGGCCGGGACGGAAGCGGAAGCCGGCCGTCGGGCGGAGGAGTCGGGCGACGCGGAGACGTCAGCGGGAGACCGGACAGGAACATCCGCGCACCGGCGCGAAGGGGTTCCCGTCCGAGGACATTCGAGTGCCGGGCGTCCGCGCGGCGGAGCCTTCGCCGGCGGTCCCGCGGCTCGCTGCACCGGTCGCGCCGAGCGGCGCGGCGGCGGTGAGGGCGGGCGGGAAGGTCATGGCTCCGACGCTACGGGCGTGGTGCTCCGGGCGTCCAACGACGATTCCGGATGCGTTCCGATCGGCGATCCCGATCGTTGGTAACGATTCGTCATCCTCGCGTCGGAGGGTGGCGGCGGACGTCACACTCGCGCGCCCGCGGGCACCGCGACCGGCCTCGCCCGCACCGTCCCGAACACCTCGGCGAGGGCGGCGAGCGCCGTGTCCTCGACGTCCGGGGCCAGGCCGCGCCTGGAGACCAAGCGGAGGTTGACCGAGCCCAGCGCCGGCAGATCGTGCCGCACGACGAGCCCCTCGGCGACCGTGCCGCGGTGCGCGGTCGGCAGCACCGCGACTCCGACACCGGCGCGGGCCGCCGCGATCACGCCCTCCAGCCCCGCCGACTCGGCGACCACCCGCACCTCGTGACCGAAGGCGCCGAGCTGCTGCAGCGCGCGCTGGCGCATCCCGCACGGCTCGGAGTAGGCGACGAGCGGGATCGGCGCCCCCTCCGGCGGCTGCCAGCCGGGTGTCGAGTACCAGTCGAGCGGCAGCGTCGCGACCTGGCGGCCCGGCAGGTCGCCGCCCACGCCCAGGATGACCGCGAGATCGACGACGCCGCGCGCCACCGCCTCCGCCAGGTGGGTGGAGCGGTCGAGTGTGAAGGTGAGCGGTCGGTCGTCGAAAGCGCGGTGCAGCGTCTCGAGCAGGCGCGGCAGCAGCTGCTCCGCGGCCGGCTCGGTCAGGCCGAGGACGAGCGGGTTCTCGCTCGCCGCGTCGAGCAGCTCCAGCGCGTCGTCATGCACGGCGAGGATGCGCCGGGCCTGCACGAGGAGGCGCTCGCCGGCCGGCGTGAAGCGGGCCCTGCGCCCGACCTTCTCGATGAAGGTGCGCTCGAGCCGCCGCTCGAGGGTGCGCACGTGCTGCGAGACCGTCGGCTGGCTGATGTGCAGCGCCACCGCCGCCCGGCCGAAGCCCCCGCAGTCGGCGATCGCCACGAGCGTGCGCAGGTGGACGATGTCGAGGGTCTCGGGCATCCCCCGACGCTACGCAGCCGGCCGACCCGGGGCGACCTGGGGCGACCCGCGGCGCAACACGCCGACACGTCCGGGGAACGGCGAACGGCCGGACCCCCCGCTGATGCGGGAGTCCCGGCCGGACGAGTGCGTCGATCGGACTCGTGTCCGCCGATCAGTGCGCGAGCACAGGCTCCGCGGACGCTCCAGCCGAGACCGCGAGGCCCGCCGAGCGGCGGCGGAACAGCAGCACCGAGAGCACCGCGCCGAGGGCCAGGCCATCGTCGAGCCGCGCGCCCGCGCCAACCGCACGCTCCTGCGCCGCGCCATCGACCGCGGCGAGATCCCGGCCGACATCGACGTCGAGATGCTCGCGGTGCTGACGCCGTCGATGGTCACCTACCGCGTCCTCCTGATGCGCGAGCCCGTCGACCGCGACTACCTGATCTCCCTCGTCGACAACGTGCCGCGCCCGGCGGTCGGCCTGCGCGGCGGCGTCCCCGCCCCCTGACCCTCCGAGCCAGGTCTCGATGAGCCCCTTCGGGGCCACTCGGCCAGCACGATCGCGCACTGATGCGTGCTCTCCCGGCTTCCGAGCTGCGAAGCAGCCTCCACGCTCGGGATGACCTGCGGAAGCATCTGCCCAGCGCGGGGTCGATCTGGGGCGACTGGACTCGAGACGGGGTCCGACGGAGACGCCAGGCCCGCTGGGCGTCCTCTCGCGCTCATCCGCGGTCTCCAGTGGACGCGAACTGGGGTCTTCATCTGCTTCGAGGCCCGAGACGGGTCCGCTCGAGGACTCGGGTCGACCGCGCCCGACCCTGGCGAGTCAGGGCTCTGCAGATGACCTGGAATCGACGAAGGGCCCGCCCCCGAAGCGGGAAGGCGAGCCCTTCGACAATCGCGGCTCTCGAACTAGCTGCAGGTCACGGGCGGTTGCTCTCGCATGCGATTCGATCGTTGTCCTCATCGAGCATGAAGACGTCCCCGTAGTCGAGGTAGTAACGGTTGAATTCCGCCTGCGCATCTCGCTGGGTCGCGAAGTCCGGGCAATTCCTGGTGTCGCCCGGGAACGACAGCCGGATGGTGTTCGTCTGCCAGAGGGCTCGCCCACCGGCGCTGTAGATGACGAGGTTGCCGTCGGTCTGCATCACCATGCGCGCGCCCGGGTTGCCGGACGTGCCCGACTGCCAGCGGGCGGATCCGCCGGCCGAGTAGATCACGGCGTTGCCGTCGGTCTGCATCACCAGGCGGTTGCCCTGTCCGGAGACGCCGGCGGCCCAGCGCAGGCGGGGACCCGCGCCGTAGACGGCGAAGTTGCCGTCCGACTGCATCGGAGCGCGGAACTCGCCGGCCAGCAGGCTCTCGTTCCCGTACAGCGTCGTGCCGCCGTTCAGCTGGCTCTGCCCGTTGCCGGACGGCGGCGGGGTCGGAGCGGGCGGGGCCGGCGGTGCCGTGCTCGACCAGACCGGGCGGCTGCCCGAGTAGATCACCAGGTTGCCGTCGTCCTGCATCACCATGCGCGCGCCCGGGTTGCCCGCGGTGCTCGACTGCCAGAGGGAGCGGCTGCCCGAGTAGACGACCGCGTTGCCGTCGCCCTGCATCTCGAGGCGGTTGCCCGCGCCCGAGGTGCCGGAGCTCCAGCGGACCGAGCCGTTGCTGTAGACGACGAAGTTGCCGTCGCCCTGCATGACGGCGCGCGAGCGGGAGTCGCGCGAGGTGAGCTGCTGGCCGGAGCGCAGGGCCGAGCCGCCGGTGAGGGTGTCGCCGGAGACTGCCGGCGGGGCGGCCTGGCCGAACGACGACCAGGCGGCCGAGCCGTCGGTGCGGTAGACGACGAGGTTGCCGTCGTTCTGCATCACGAGCGAGGCGCCGTAGCTGCCGGCGGTGCCGGACTGCCAGACGGGGCGGCCCGAGGCCGTGTAGACGACGAGGTTGCCGTCCGACTGCATCTCGATGCGGGAGCCGACACCAGCGGTCTCGGTGCTGAAGGTCGGGCGGCCCGAGGCGTCGTAGACGACCGCGTTGCCGTCGCCCTGCATGACGAAGCGGGATCCGCCGTCGGACGAGGTGATCTGCTGGTCGGCGTAGAGGGTCGAGCCGGAGGTGAGGCGGTCCGTCACGTCGAGGGTCGACACGTCCTCGGCGGTCGCGCCGGGGGTGTCGAGCGTCCGGACCACGGCGGACGAGAGCGCCGATGCGGACGGAGCGAGCGCGGCGGCACCTCCCGAGGCGAGGAGGCACGCGAGCGTGAGGGCCGCGAGGCGGCGGGCGGGGGGCAGTGGCATGGAGCGCCTTTCGCAGTGCGGATGCAGAGGAGCCCGCTCATCGTCGAGCGGGCCAGCCGGAGCCTCCCATGCGGCGCATCGGCGCGTCCATCCCCCTGAGCAGAATTACCCGACAGATGCCGCGCGACCGGCCGCGTCACGAGCGGCCCCGCGAGTCTCCTAAAATCGGAGCCATGTCGAAGGTGTTGAACAGTCTGCCCGTGGGCGAGCGCGTCGGAATCGCATTCTCGGGAGGGCTCGACACATCGGTCGCGGTCGCCTGGATGCGCGAGAAGGGTGCGGTGCCCTGCACCTACACCGCCGACATCGGCCAGGCCGATGAGCCGGACATCGACAGCGTGCCCGCGCGCGCCGCGCAGTACGGCGCCGAGATCTCGCGCCTCGTCGATGCGAAGAGCGCGCTGGTCGAGGAGGGGCTCGTGGCCCTGCAGTGCGGCGCCTTCCACATCCGCTCCGGCGGCAAGACCTACTTCAACACCACTCCCCTGGGCCGCGCCGTCACCGGCACCCTGCTGGTCCGCGCGATGCGCGAGGACGGCGTCGACATCTGGGGCGACGGCTCCACCTACAAGGGCAACGACATCGAGCGGTTCTACCGCTACGGACTGCTCGCCAACCCGCGCCTGCGCATCTACAAGCCGTGGCTCGACGTGCAGTTCGTCAACGAGCTCGGCGGCCGCACGGAGATGTCGGAGTGGCTCGTCGCCCGCGGCTTCCCCTACCGCGACGCCACCGAGAAGGCGTACAGCACCGACGCGAACATCTGGGGCGCGACCCACGAGGCGAAGCGCCTCGAGGAGCTCTCCAGCGGCATGGAGCTGGTCGAGCCGATCATGGGAGTCGCCGCCTGGCGCGAGGACGTCGAGATCGCGGCCGAGACGGTCAGCGTCCGCTTCGAGGCGGGCCGCCCGGTCGCGCTCAACGGCGTCGAGTACTCCGACCCGGTCGCCCTCGTCCTCGAGGCGAACGCGATCGGCGGACGCCACGGCCTCGGCAACTCCGACCAGATCGAGAACCGCATCATCGAGGCGAAGAGCCGCGGCATCTACGAGGCGCCCGGCATGGCGCTGCTGCACCTGACCTACGAGCGCCTGCTCAACGCGATCCACAACGAGGACACGATCGCGCAGTACCACTCCGAGGGCCGCCGCCTCGGCCGCCTGATGTACGAGGGCCGCTGGCTCGACCCGCAGTCGCTGATGCTCCGCGAGTCCATCCAGCGCTGGGTCGGCTCGGCCGTCTCCGGCGAGGTCACCGTGCGCCTGCGCCGCGGCGACGACTACACGATCCTCGACACCACCGGCCCCGCCCTGAGCTACCACCCCGACAAGCTGTCGATGGAGCGCGTGGGCGACGCCGCGTTCGGGCCCGAGGACCGCATCGGCCAGCTGACCATGCGCAACCTCGACATCGCCGACTCCCGCTCGCGCCTCGAGCAGTACGCCGCCGCGGGCCTGGTCGGCGGCTCGACCGCCGAGCTGGTCGGCAAGCTCGAGATCGGCGAGTCCGAGGCGATCACCGAGGGCAACGGCTCGGCCGCCGCGGACGCGCTCGGCCGCGCGACCGACCTCGCCTCCGAGGGCGCCGCCTTCGACGCCGGCACCGACTGACACCACCCCTCGAAGGGCCGGCGGGGCTGCCCCCGCCGGCCCTTCGTGCGTCGCGGGCACCCGTCCGGCCGACCTCCGGCACGCGGACTCACCTCCGGCTCGCGGAATCACCTCCGGCACGCCGAATCACCTCCGGCTCGCGGAAACCGGCCCATCCCGCGAGCCCGAGCACGTTTCACGAGCCGAACCTCCACCGCCCGCACCCACGGCACGCGACATCTCCTCCGGCACGTGGAACCCGTCGCGATCCTGCGAGCCCGAGCACGTTCCACGAGCCGAACCTTCCTCGCCCCACCTCCGGCACGCAGATTCCCCTCCGGCTCGCGAAAACCGCCCGATCCCACGAGCCCAGGCCCGTTTCACGAGCCGAACCTCCGCCGCCCCCACCCCCGGCACGTCGAATCACCTCCGGCTCGCGAAAACCGCCCGATCCCACGAGCCCAGACCCGTTTCACGAGCCGAGCCTCCGCCGCCCCCACCCCCGGCACGCCGAATCACCTCCGGCTCGCGAAAACCGCCCGATCCCACGAGCCCAGGCCCGTTTCACGAGCCGAACCGACGCGCAGGCCGCCGTCCCACGACGACCACCGACGGCCGCAGGCTCGCCCCACCACCCCGCCCCGATCGGACCGAGGGAGGGACGCGGTACCTCGTCGCGGCTCCTGGCTCGGGCCTGGCGGGCGCGCCGCAGGCGCGCGGGAAGGAGCCGCGACGAGGTGCCGCGTCCCTCCCGCCCCCGAAGACGACGTCGCAGAACGACGAGAGCGCCGGAGTCAGTCCCCCCGCACCAGCCCGAGCGCCGACTCCGCCGTCGCCACCGACTGCGCCGGATCGACCCGCGCCAGCACCAGCGCCGTCACCAGCAGCGACACGAGCACCCCGGCCTGCCGCTCCCACCACTCCGCCGGCGCCTCCGGCCACCGCGCGGCCGCCCCCGCGAGCATCGCCCGCTGCAGCTCGGCCCGGTACTCCGCGATCACCTCGCGGACCGCGTCGTCGCGCGCGATCGGCGCACCCGCCGCGTTCAGGAGCAGGCACCCGCTCTGCGCGGACACGGTCCGGGGATCCGCGAGCGCGTCCCGCAGCCCCGCGAAGTACTCGCCGAGGCCCGCGGGATGCACGTCCTCGCGGGTCAGTGGTGCGAGCCTCGGCCGCACGATCTCGTCGAGGTAGCTCTGCACCGCCGCGTCGAAGAGCCCGCGCTTGCTGCCGAACGCGTGGTAGAGGCTGGAGCGGCCGAGTCCGGTCGCCGCCTCGAGCTCGGGCAGCGACGCCTCCTCGAAGCCGCGGTCCCAGAAGACGGCGCGGGCGGACCGGACGACCTGGTCGGTGTCGAAGCTCTGCGTGCGACCCACGGCGACCCCCTCTGCTGACTGCTCCGGACGAGCCGGCGACCGGGACTGTTGTGAACCGGTCGTTCCAGTCTAGAGTGAGTGCGTTCTATAGTGAACCGAGCGTTACACAATCAGGAGGTCCCGTCGTGATCGTCATCGGACTCGTGCTCGCCGCCCTCGCGGCCCTGCTGCACGTCTACATCTTCCTGCTGGAGTCCCTGCTCTGGACGACCCCGCGAGCCCGCTCCACCTTCGGCACCACCGCGGGCGAGGCCGAGGCGACGAAGGAGCTCGCGTTCAACCAGGGCTTCTACAACCTGTTCCTCGCGATCGTGACCGTCATCGGCGTGATCGCCTTCGCCTCGGGAGCGACCGCCGTCGGCGCCGCGCTCGTCTTCACCGGCACCGGCTCGATGGTGGCGGCCGCCCTCGTGCTGCTGCTGTCCTCCCCCGGCAAGCGCCGCGCGGCCCTCACGCAGATGGCGCCCGGACTGCTCGCCGTCCTCGCGCTGGCGATCGGCCTCGCCGCCTCCTGAGCACCGCCCCCGACACCACCGTTCCACGACCCGCGAAAGGCTCCATGAGCACCGTCACCAGCACCCAGATCCAGCTCGTCCGCCGCCCCGTCGGCTGGCCCGTCACCGAGGACTTCCGCACCGCGCGGGTCGAGTACGACGAGCCCGCCGCGGGCGAGATCCGCGTCGAGAACGCCTTCCTCTCCGTCGATCCGTACATGCGCGGGCGGATGAACGACGTCAAGAGCTACACCCCGCCGTACGCCCTCGGCGAGACCATGACCGGCGGCGCGATCGGCCGGGTCACCGTGTCGGACGACCCGGAGTTCCCCGTCGGGGCCGTGGTCCTGCACCAGCTCGGCTGGCGCGACATCGTCCAGGCGGAGACCGCGGCGTTCCGCGTCGTCCCCGAGATCCCCGGCGCCCCGCTGTCGCTGCGGCTCGGCGTCCTGGGCATGACGGGGCTCACCGCCTTCGTCGGCCTCACCACCATCGCGGGGCTGAAGGAGGGCGACACCGTCTTCGTCTCCGGCGCCGCGGGAGCCGTCGGCTCGGCCGTCGGTCAGATCGCGCGCCTGCTGGGAGCGAAGCGCGTCATCGGCTCCGCCGGCTCGGCGGAGAAGGTCGCGCTGCTCACCGAGAAGTACGGCTACGACGCCGCGTTCGATTACCACGCCGGCCCCGTCCGCGAGCAGCTCGCCGCGGCGGCACCGGACGGCATCGACGTCTACTTCGACAACGTCGGCGGCGACCACCTCGAGGCGGCGCTCGACGCGTTCAACGACGGCGGACGCGCAGCGCTCTGCGGCGCGATCGCGGGCTACAACAGCACCGAGAAGCCGGCCGGCCCGGACAACATGGCCAACATCATCACCCGCGCGCTGACGCTGCGCGGCTTCACGCTCGCGGCGTACCTCGACCACGCGCCGGAGTTCAACCGCCTGATGGGCGGCTGGTTCCAGGAGGGGCGCATCGCCTACGACGAGACCGTCGTCGACGGCATCGACCACGCGGTCGACGCGTTCCTCTCGATGATGCGCGGCGGCAACACCGGGAAGATGATCGTCCGCCTCTAGGGCCGGATCTCGATGGTGAGCTCCGCCCGGACGCTCCACGCGAGCAGCCGGACCATGCTGGTCGAGTAGCCGAGCAGCGGCGTATCGAGACCCACCCGACGATCGACGGTGGATCTCGATACGCCCTCTCCGAGGGCTACTCGATCAGCATGATCCGGCCCACTCGACGATCGGGCGGTGGATCTCGATACGCCCTCTCCGAGGGCTACTCGATCAGCATGAGCCAGCCCCGCGCCGGCACGTCAGGTGAGCAGCCGCACATGCTGGTCGAGTAGCCGCGCAGCGGCGTATCGAGACCCGGTGACGCCGGAGCGTCAGCGCTTGACGGCGTCGATCTTCAGCATCTTCGCGATGACCGAGTCGAGCTCGGAGTCGTCGAAGATCTTCTTCCAGTCGTCCTTGATCAGGGACTCGCGGCCGTAGCCCATGGCGATGTGGCACGCCTCGGAGAACGGGTTCGACCCGCGCAGGCCGTTGGTGAGCGCGATCCAGGTGTGGCCGTAGAGCATGGCGCGCGCAGCCTCGTAGGGCACGCCGACGCCGTTGACGGTCTCGTCCAGCGCCTCCTTGAGGAACTCGCCGACCATGCAGGCGATGGTCTCGACCAGGGTCGGCTCGAGGACGGCCAACTGCTTGACGGTGACCCAGTGCACCGCGATCACGGGCGCGTAGATGGTCGAGATGACCTTCTCCGCGATGGCGCGCACGTCGTCGTCCGCGTCCTCGAGGGCCGCGACGACCTCCTGGGGAGCGGCGATGCCGCCGAACGTGTCGGCCCACTCCTCCGGGGTGGTGCGCTCGAGGAACACCGACGGGTGGCACGGGTGCGCCACGGCGTAGTGGATGTCCTCGCGCTTCGCCAGCAGCCCCGCGTAGGCGGCGGCCGGGTCGAGGGTGAGGATGATCGCGCCCGACTTCATCTGCGGGATGACGTCCTCCGACACCGCGCCGAGCACGACGTCCGGAACCGCGAGGATGACGACGTCGGCGTCCTTCACCGCGTCGGGGGTCGCGGTGATCTCGCGGCCCGCCTCGCGGGTGCGCTCCTGGCCCGCGGGCGAGGCCTCGCTGTAGAGGGCCGTGTAGTCGGACTTCTGCAGGTTGTTCGAGACCCGCATACCCATCTTGCCGCCGGCGCCGATGACGGCGACGGTCAGGGCGGAGGCGGCGGTGCCCGAGGCGGTGGTGGTGGTGGTGTCGGTCATGAGTTCCTTCTCCTGAGCTGGTCGAGGGTGGTGCGGGTCCACTCGGCTTCGAGCCGGGTGGTGGCGAGTGCCTGCTCCGCGGCGGGGACGGTGTCCTGCCACGGGAGCCAGAACTCGATGATCTGGGTGATGCCGCGCTCGGCGGGCCGGAGCAGCGCGAGCATGCCGTCGTAGTCGAGGCGGCCGTCGCCGAGCGCCGTGCCGGTGTAGACGAAGCCGACCCAGCCGGGATTCCGGCTGAAGTCGAAGTCCTTCACGTGCCAGTTCGCGACGTACGGGGCGCACCGGGCGGTGACGTCCTGGGGCAGCTCGAGGTTCGCGACGGTGTTCGCCGGGTCGAGGCAGATGCGGATCCGCGGGTGATCGAGCGTCGCGACCACGTCGACGAGATCGGCGGTGCTCACCTGCTCGTAGGTCTCCAAGGCCAGGGTGACGCCGGCCTCCTCGAGCTCGGGGGCGATCTCGCGCAGGCGCCGCAGCGTCTCCTCGCGGCCCGGCCGGTCCTCCCCCGACGTCCACATGCTGCGCAGCAGGACGACGTCGAGAGCACGGGCCAGGCGGAGCCAGCGCCGCAGGTGCGCGGGGTCGGTCCCGCGGGTGCCGAGCTCGAGCGCGACCCCCTCGGCCGCGGCGAGCGAGCGAAGCGACGCCAGTGACTCGTCCGAGTACTCCTCGAGCACCGGCACGTCGCAGAGCTGCAGCAGCTCGACGCCGAGCGCGGCGGTCTCGCGGACCATGTCCTCGACGCCGAGCGGCTCGGGGACGCGGTCGGAGGAGCGCCAGAAGAAGGCGTAGCTGCTGAGCCCGATCACGACCGGGCCTCCCCGGCGGAGCGGGTGAGCGCCAGCGCCTCGTCGAGGATCGCGCCGACCGCCTCCGGGTCGTGCGCGAAGCGGCCGAGGAAGAGGCCGGGCACCCGGCCCTCGAGCGCGGTCAGCAGCCCAGGTCCGGCGCTGCCGCCGTAGATCACGCGGCTGCCGGCGCGGCCGGGCAGCTCCGCGAGGGCCGCCTCGAGCGCCGTGACGACACCGGCGATGAAGGCCGGCTCGGCGGGCTCGGGGGCGCCGATCGCCCAGACCGGCTCGTAGGCGGCGAGGATCGGGCCGACCGCGCCGGCCTCGTCCGCGCTCTCGAGCGCCGAGGCGATCTGCGCGAGCACGAGCTCGACGGCGTCCTCCACGGAGCCGCGCTCGGTCTCGCCGACGCAGAGCAGCGGGACGAGGTCGTTGCGGAACGCCGCGGCGACCTTCGCACGCACGCGCTCGTCGTCGTCGCCGAACAGCGCGCGCCGCTCGGCGTGGCCGATCTCGACGAGGCGGCAGCCGACCTCGCGCACCTCCGCGCCGCTGACCTCGCCGGTGAACGCTCCCGCGTCCTCCCAGAACAGGTCCTGCGCGCCGAGCGCGACACCGGCCTCGGCCGCCAGGGCGCCGACCGGCACCAGCGCGGGGAACGTCGGCACCACGAACAGCTCGACGGCCCCGGACGCGACGGCCTCGTGGCTCCTCGCGATCTCGGCGATGCGCCGCATCCACTCGATCGTCCGCGCGTGGCCGAAGTACATCTTGAGGCTCACGCCGACGGTGAACGCCGGGGCGTCCCCGGCGGCGCGGCTCAGCACGAGCCGACCGACCCGGCGTCGTCCGCGACCGGGTTCCCGGCCTCGTACTCCTCGATCACGCGCACCTTCTCGGCGGAGGCGGAGGACGTGTCGAACTCGTAGCCGAGCCATTCCTTCGCGAGGCGGCGGGCCAGCTCGATGCCGACGACGCGCTGGCCCATGCAGAGCACCTGCGCGTCGTTGGAGAGGATCGAGCGCTCGACCGAGAAGGAATCGTGCGCGGTGACCGCGCGGATGCCGGAGACCTTGTTGGCGGCGATCGCGACGCCGAGTCCGGTGCCGCAGATCAGGATCGCGCGGTCGGCCTCGCCGCGGGCGACCATCTCGGCCGCCGCGATGGCGACGCTCGGGTAGGGCGTGTGCGACTGGGCGTCCACGCCGACGTCGACGACGCTCGCGACGCGGGAGTCCTTCTCGAGGTCGGCCTTGACGATCTCCTTGTAGTCGAGACCGGCGTCGTCGGAGCCGACGACGAGGCGGAAGGGTGCGCTCATGGGTGTTCTCTCCTTGCGGGTCGGGGTCGTGGGGACGGGGTCGACGCTACGCGCCGGTGCCGACGGGGGCGGTGGGAGCGGGGGCATCGCCCGACGTGAGCACCGCGCCGATCGCGGTGACGATCAGCGCGAGCGAGTGCGCACCCGCGTCGGGCGTGCCGAGGCTCTTCTCGGCATGGGGACGGGCGCGGCCCATCCGCGGCAGCAGCTGCGCGGTCGCGGCGGCGGCCTCGGTGCAGGCGGCGGCCGCGCGGGTCCAGGCGGCGGGCAGCTCCTCCCCCGCGTCGACGGCCGCGCCGAGGGTGTCGGCGAACGGGACGAGCGAGTCGACCATCGTCTTGTCGCCCGGCGTCGCACCGAAGCGCAGGATCGCCTCCCGCGCGCCGTCGACGCCCGTGCGGACGGCGGCGGCGGTGGGTGCAGCGGTGTCGCCGAGCGCCGAGCCGACCGCGGCGAGCGCGGCGCCCCAGAGTGCTCCGGAGGTGCCGCCTGCGCGGTCCGACCAGGCGTCGCCCGCGTGGGCGAGCACGGTGCCCGCTCCGGCGCCGGCCTCGAGCGCGGCCCGGGCGGCGGCGACCGCCGCGTGCACTCCGCGCTGCATGCCGATGCCGTGGTCGCCGTCGCCGGCGACCGCGTCGATCCGCCCGAGCTCGTCGGCGTGGTCGTCGATCGTGCTCTGCGTCGCCTCGAGGGCGGCGAGCATCGTGACGGCGGCGGTGCGGGAGTCGTCGCTCGCGTCGCCGATGACGACCGTGGCCCGCTCCTGCTCCGCCACCTCGGCCTGCTCGGCGGCGCGGACGGCGCCCTTGCGGTACGCGGGCGCCTCGGCCGGAGCACTCCACAGCCGCTCCAGCTCGTCGTCGACCCAGAAGAAGGTGAGCGAGACGCCGGCCATGTCGAAGCTCGTGACGAGCTCGCCGACCTCGGGCTCGAGCACCTCGATGCCGCTCTCGCGCAGGCGCCGCTCGACGCCCGAGTAGACGACGAACAGCTCCTCGTACTTCACCGAGCCCAGGCCGTTCAGCACGACGACCAGGCGCGACCCCTCGGCCGCGTCGACGCCGTCGGGCAGCTCGGCCAGCAGCGACGAGACGAGCAGCTCGGCGAGTCCGTCGGCCGACGGCACGTCGTCCTCGCGGATCCCGGGCTCGCCGTGGATGCCCATGCCGACCGCCATGCGGCCCTCCGGCACCGTGAAGAGCGGTTCGGCGGCACCGGGCAGCGAGCAGCCCGAGAAGGCGACGCCGAAGGAGCGGGTGCGCTCGTTGGCGAGGCGCGCGATGCGCTCGACCTCGTCCAGCGACGCGCCCTCCTCCGCCGCGGCGCCGGCGACCTTGAAGACCGTCAGGTCGCCGGCGATGCCGCGGCGCTTGTGCTTCTCGGCGACGCTCGCACTCGAGACGTCGTCGGTCACCGTGACGGTGCGGACGTCGATCCCCTCGTCGCGCAGGCGCCGCTCGGCCGCGTCGAAGTTGAGCACGTCGCCCGCGTAGTTGCCGTAGCTGAGCAGCACGCCGCCGCCGTGCTCGGCCGCCCGGGCGACCGAGTGCACCTGCTGCGCGGACGGCGAGGCGAAGAGGTTCCCCATCGCCGCGCCGTGCGCGAGGCCCTGCCCGACGAGTCCGCCGAACGCCGGGTAGTGGCCGGAGCCGCCGCCCACGACGAGGGCGACCGAGCCGGGGGCGCTCACGGTCGAGCGCACCACGCCGCCCTGCACCCGCCGCACGAAGCGGCGGTTCGCGGCGACGAAGCCGTCGATCATCTCGTCGGCGAAGTCGGACGGGTCGTTGTACAGCCGGGTCATCGGGGGTCCTGTTCGGGAGGGTTCACGGTGCGAGCGGGGATCAGCGGGCGGGCGACGGCGGAGCCGGCGACGTCGGCGCGTGCGACGTCAGTGGGCGATCACGTCGACGCTGGGCGCGTCGAGCGGAGCGTCCTTGTAGCGGCGCGCGAGGAGGGCCATCAGGACGGCCGAGAGCAGCAGGAAGAAGCCGACGATGAACATCGGGACCTCGTAGCCGCCGGTCGCGTCGCGGAGGGCGCCCGTGATGTACGGAGCGGAGAAGCCCGCCAGGTTGCCGACCGTGTTGATCAGCGCGATGCCGGCCGCGGCCGCCGCACCGGTGAGGAACCGGGTCGGGAAGGTCCAGAAGTTGGGCAGCGCCGAGAAGATCGCCATCGCGGTGACGGTGATCACGGCGATCGTCGCCGCCGGGGAGCCGGCGAAGAGCGCGAGCGGGATGCTGAGGCCACCGGCGATCGCGGGGATCACGATGTGCCAGGTCCGGACGCCGCGGCGGGTGGCGTCCCGCGACCAGAGGTAGAGGGCGATGGCCGCGGGCACGTAGGGGATCGCGGTGATCAGGCCCTTCTCGAAGATGCCGAAGGTGGTGCCGTACTGCTCCTGGAAGCCCTCGATGATCGTGGGCAGGAAGAAGGCGAGCGCGTACAGGCCGTAGATGAAGCCGAAGTAGACGAAGCTCAGCATCCAGACGCGACCGCTCGTGAAGGCCGTCGACATCTTCGGGTGCGTGGTGACGCCCTGGGTCTTGACGTCCTCCTCGCGCTTGAGCGCGGTGGTGAGCCAGACCTGCTCCTCGCGGGTCAGCCACTTCGCGTCGGAGGGCTTGTCCTTGAGGTAGAACCAGGCGATGACGCCGACGACGATCGCGGGCAGCGAGACGCCGAGGAACATGAAGCGCCAGCCCTCGAGACCGAGGATGCCGTCCTGCTCGATCAGGAAGCCGGCGAGCGGGGCGCCGATGACCGTGGTGAGCGGCTGCGCCAGGTAGAAGAGCGCCAGGATCTTCGAGCGGTGCTTCGCCGGCACCCAGAGGCTGAGGAAGAGGATCGCGCCGGGGAAGAAGCCGGCCTCGGCGACGCCGAGCAGGAAGCGCAGGGCGACGAGCTGCTCGAAGTTCTGCACCCAGGTGAAGAGGAGCGCGACGATGCCCCAGCTGACCATGATCCGGGCCAGCCAGCGGCGAGCGCCGAAGCGGTGCAGCGCGAGGTTGCTCGGCACCTCCAGCAGGATGTAGCCGATGAAGAAGACGCCGGAGGCGAAGCCGAACTGGGCCGCCGAGAGGGCGAGATCGGCCTCCATGCCGTTCGGGGCGGCGAAGCCGATGGCGGTGCGGTCGAGGTAGTTGATGAAGAACATCAGGGCGACGAACGGCACGAGCCGGATCGACACCTTCCTGATGGCGCTCTTCTCGACGGCGGCGTCGGCCGTCGTACCGCCTGTGCGGGAGGGAAGGTCCACGTCGATCTCCTGATCCATGTCAACGACTGTGTTGGGCTGTCCCGATCGCCTGATGAATTGGCTGACCGGTTGACCAATCCGATGATGCCCTCTCCCTGGTGGAGCTGTCAACCGGTTCGGCGGTCGCGTCGCTGCCGTCCCCGCGCGGGCGCGGTTGCTACGGTCGGAGCATGCCGGCGTACCCCGAAGACGACCCGTCCCTCGTGCGCCTGGAGCTGCAGGTCCTCCCCCGCGGCACCGCCGTCGCCGAGGTCGCGAAGCAGCTGACCTCGCTGCTCACCCGCGGCGATCTCGTGCCCGGCTCCCGCCTCCCGCCGGAGCGCCAGCTCGCCGAGAGCCTGGGCGTCGGCCGCTCGGCGGTGCGCGAGGCACTCGCAGCGCTGGAGATCCTGGGCATCGTCACGGTGCGGCCCGGCTCCGGCACCTATCTGCGCGACAGCACCTCCGAGCTGCTGCCCACGACGCTGAGCTGGGGGCTGATGCTCTCCGCCGGCCGCACCGCCGAGCTGATCGAGGTGCGCAGCGGCCTCGAGGTGCAGGCCGCGATGCTGGCGGCGCTGCGGATCGACGACGAGGGGCTGGAGCGCCTCCGCGCGCATCTGGCGGCGATGGAGTCGCACCTCGACGACATCGCGGCCTTCGTCGAGGCCGACGTGCGCTTCCACCTGCAGATCGCGCTCAGCGCGGAGAACGTCGTGCTGCGCGATCTGCTGCAGACCATCCGCTCGTTGCTGCGCCTCTGGGTCGAGCGCGCGCTCAGCAGTCCCGAGCAGGCGCGCGACGCCTTCACCGAGCACCGCGCCGTGCTCGAGGCGATCGAGGCGCGCGACCCGTCGGCCGCCGCGCGGGCGATGGAGGCGCACATGAGCACCGCCTCCCGGCGCCTCGCCGACACCGGCAGCTGAGCCGCGGCGGAGCGGATCACCGGAGCGCCGGCCGCCGGCGCGGCCGGCCCGGTCTCACGTCCCGCGCAGGGCCGCGATCGGCTCGATCCGCGAGGCGCGCCGAGCCGGGACGCTGCCGGCGAGCAGCCCGATGACCGCTCCGAGGAGCGCGCCGCCGAAGGCCACGACGGGATCGAGGACCGGCGTCCACTGCTGCACGAGCGAGACCGCGAGCACCGCGACGACGCCCGTCGCCGCTCCGAGGAGGCCGCCGAGGAGACCGATGACCGCCGACTCCACGACGAACTGCTGCGCGATGCTGCGCCGGGTGGCGCCGAGGGCCCGCCGCAGTCCGATCTCGCCGACGCGCTCCATCACCGACAGCGACGTGACGTTCGCGATGCCGACGCCGCCGGCGAGGAGCACCACCACCGAGAGGATGAGGAACACCAGGTCGACGTCGGCACGGACGTCGCCCGCGAGCTCCGAGCGGCCGCCGGGCGCCGAGACGGAGACGGTGTCGGGCGCGTCGGGGGCGAGCGCCGACGGCGCCTGCGCCGCGATCTGAGGGCCGGCGCCGATGGCGATCCGCGCCTGGAGATCGCCGGGGGCGGCGAGAGCGAAGTCGGCGCGAGCGGTCCCTGTGGGGAGGACCACGGCGTCGAGCAGCTCGGCGCGCGCGTGGACGTCCGCGAAGATCCCGACGACCGAGTAGGCGACGCCGTCGATCAGGATCGAGGGCCGGGAGTCGACGCGCTCGACGCCGAGCCGCTCCGCCGCCCGGGTGCCGAGCACGACGACGCGATCGGCGCGCGCGTCGTGACCGGAGTCGAACATCCGCCCGACGCTCACGCGACCCTCGAGGGTGTCGAGGAGCTCGGCGGAGGCGGCGAACACCCGCGGCGGCGCTGCGGCGGGGGCGGAGGGGTCGTTCACCGGCACCGCGGTGACGCCCGCCCCCTCGCGCAGGGCGACCTCGCCGACGACGGCCGCCTGCTCGACGCCGGCGAGACGGCGGACGCGGTCGACCGCGTCCCAGGGCAGCCGTCCGGTGGCGACGCTCGCGCCGGAGGAGTCCTCCGCCTTCGCCGGCTGCACCACGACCTGGGTGGCGGCGAAGGCGTCGAAGCGACGGGCCAGCTGGTCGGCGGTCGTCTGGGCGAAGCCGATCGTGGCGACGAGAGCGCCGATGCCCAGCACCGTGCCGAGGAGGGTCATCACCAGCCGGGCCGGCCGCGTGCCGATGTCGGAGGTGGCCTCGGCGAGGAGGTCGGCCGCACCGAAGCGGTCGGCGCGCGAGACCGGCCGCAGCAGCGGCGACGCCGCGACCGCTCCCGGTCGTCGGCGCCCGAGCCGGGAGCGGAGCGCCGCGAGCCGCGCGCTCACGCGGTGACCTCCTGCATGCGCCCGTCCGCGATCCGCAGGCAGCGGCGGGCCCGCCTCGCGACGGCGAGGTCGTGCGTGATCACGACGAGGGTGAGCCCCGTGTCCGTCAGCTCCTCGAAGAGCCGCATCACCTCCGAGGTCGTCGAGCCGTCGAGGTTGCCCGTCGGCTCGTCGGCGAGGAGCAGGCTGGGGCGGGCGACCACGGCGCGGGCCACGGCGACGCGCTGGCGCTCGCCGCCCGAGAGCGTGGTCGGCAGGAAGCCGAGCCGGTGTCCGAGGCCGACCCGGAGCAGGGCGTCGCGGGCGCGCGCCTCGCGGTCGGAGCGCGGGGTCCCGCTGTAGAGCATCGGCAGCATCACGTTCTCGAGCACGGTGCGCCGGGGCAGCAGGTGGAAGGACTGGAAGACGAAGCCGATGCGCTGCGCGCGCACGGCCGCCCGCGTGTTCTCGTCGAGGGCCCCGGTGAGCGCTCCGTCGAGGCGGTACTCGCCGACGCTCGGACGATCGAGCAGTCCGAGGATGTTCAGCATCGTCGACTTCCCCGAGCCGCTGGGGCCGACGATCGAGACGTAGTCGCCCTCCTCGATCCGCAGGCTCACCCCCTTGAGCGCCTGCACCTCGGGCGGGCCGGGGAAGGAGCGCGTGACGTCCCGCAGCTCGACCAGTGGCGCGGTCACCGGCCGACCACGACCAGATCGCCCTCGTCGAGCGCTCCGTCCACGGGCACCACCTCGACCGCACCCTCGGCGGCGAGCCCGGTGGTGACGACGACGAGGCGCGTGGGCGCGTCGGCGTCGCGCGGATCGCCGTCCACCACCTCGACCCGGCTCTCCCCGCCGGAGCCCGCGGACAGCGCCGCGAGCGGGACCGAGAGCACCGCACCCTCGGTCGCACCGACGGCGACGGAGACCTTCACGTTGGTGCCGCGCAGCTGCTCGATCTGCTCCGGCGAGAGCGGATCGGGCGTCAGCGTCAGCGTCCAGCGCCCCTTCCCGTCCTTCGCGGGGTCGACCCCCGAGACGACGGCGCCGTGCTGCGCCCGGTCCGGGAGCTCGAACGAGGCCTTCTGCCCGACCGTCAGCAGTCGGGCGTCGGCCTCGGCGGCGGAGCCGGAGAGCTCGACCTGCGCGCCGGACACCGTCATCGCGGGCCCGGAGAGGACGGCGCCCCGCTCGGCGGTGACCGCGTCCACCCGGCGCGGGAGCGAGGTGAGGAACAGCACCTCGCCCGCCGGGAAGGCGGGCAGGACCGACCGGCGGGCCCGGGTCAGATCCTCCTGCGCCCGGGTCACCTGCGACTGCGCCGATTCGACCGCGTCCTGCTGAGCCCCGGTGTCGGTGCTCGTGCCCAGCTGCGCGCGCCGGAGCTCGGCCAGGGCGAGAGCGTCGTCGAGGTCGGCGATCCGGAGGCCGTCCTGAGGGTCGGCCGAGCGGGCGGCCTCCAGCTCGCGTCGTGCGGTCGCGACGGCGTTGTCGGCCTCGCGGATCTCGACCGGAGAGGCGCCCGCGCGTGCGGCGTCGAGGTCCTTCCGGGCGGCGACGAGCCCCTGCTCGGCCGATCGGAGCGCCTCCTGGGCGCCGCGGACCACGTCCTCGCCGTCCTCCTGCGCGGCCGGGGCCCCGTAGCCGGCCTGGGCGTAGAGCTCGGTGACCGCGTTCGCGGCCGTCTCGTCGAAGACGTCGTCGGCCGGGTCGCCCGCGTCGATCCCCAGGCTGCGCATCGCCGTCTTGAACTGCACGACGTCCGGACCGGACACGCCGAACCGCAGGGTGCGGTAGGCGGGAAGCTCTCCGGGGAGCACGATGACGGGCCGCCCGGCGATCTCGAGGGCGATCGAGAGGGGCGACAGCACGGCGCCGGTCGCGGGGACCTGGCCGGTCACCACCGCCGCGCCCTGGATCGACGTGGTGTCGATCCTCACCTCGACCGCGTCCGCGTAGCGGACCTCGCCACGGAGCGTGACGTCGTTGCTCAGCTCGCCGAACTCGACCGGCGCGGTGATCAGACCGGCGGCCGGGGGCTCCGCCTGCGCGGCCGCCTCGGCGGGCGACACCACGAACCGCCCGACCAGCAGGCCCGCGACGAGGCTGAGCAGGGCGGCGGCGGCCACGATCCAGAGGACGCGGTTGCGCGCGAGCACGGCGGTCAGCGCCGCGAACCGGCCGCGGAGGGGTCGCGCACGGTCGTCCCCGGGCGCGGTGCCGGGAGTCCGCTCCGCCTCACCGCCGGAGACGGCGGGCACGAGGACGTCGAGCGGATCGGTCGGCGTCGCGTCCCTCGACGGCGGTCGCTCCGGGCCGCTCATCTACTCGCCCTGCTCGGCGTCGGCCTTGAGGGCCTCGAGCTCCGCGCGGTGGTCGTCGATGAAGCGCTGCTCGAGCTCGTTCTGCACCTTCTCGAACGCCGCGGTGTAGCCGGTCTTCTCCCGGCACTCCAGATCGGCGAGGGCGAGCTCGATCTCCTTCTCCTTCAGGGCGACGAAGGTCGGGTCCGTCGGCCCGACCGGTGCGTCACCCGCCGTCTCGTGGATCGCGGTGATCTCCTCGCTGATCGAGCCGATGGCGTCGTACCGGGTCGCGAAGCCCGGGTAGCCCGCGTCCGACAGGCAGGAGGACCACGCCGCGTCGAGATCCGCCAGCTCGGGGACCGACTGCAGGCCGGAGTAGAACTCGTTCAGCGCATCCATCACCGGCTTGTGCTTCTCGTCCGAGGCCGGGTCGTCGCCGTCGATCTCGTGCTGGGCGGCACCGAAGCAGCCGGCGGTCGTCCAGTCGTACTCGTAGGACCCGTCCTCGGCGGCGGCGGCGTCCTCGGGCTCGGACGGGCCGTGGAGGGCCTCGGACCAGGCGGCCCGCTCGGACTCCGAGAGGCTGTCGACGTGGTCGGCGTTGGCGTCGACGTACTCCTCGCCCGCGGCCGGGTCGTCGTTGCGGCCCGGCGAGTCCAGGATGCCGTAGCCGTACTGGGCGACCCACTCCCGATCGTCGGGCTCGTACTCGTCGGCCCCGGGCGAGAGCGACGCCGGCTGGACGTTCGGGATGTAGTCGAAGCCCGCCTCCTGCATGCAGGTCGCGATGAGCTCCTCGCGGGCCCGGTCCTGCTCCGCGAAGCGGGCCTCCTGCTCCTCCGGGGACAGATCGCCGCCGTAGAGCGCTCCGAAGTACTCCGACAGCGGCGAGGTCTTCTCGGCGGGCCCGGTGTCCTCCGCGGCGGGCGAGCAGGCCGAGAGCGCCAGGAGGCCGGACAGCGCCAGGCCGGCGAGCGTCAGGCCGGACAGCGTCCTCGCGTGCGGGGTCCGCGCGAGCGAGGTGCGGGTGAACGGATGGGCGAGGCGTCGGTGCTTCACGGAGGTCCCTCTCGATCAGGGGCGCGCGGCGCGGGCGGGGGGTCCCGCGCTCGCGCGCCGTCGACGACGCTACCGACGGATCCTCATCATCATGTGGCGTGCGCGGAGAGCTGGCGCGGCACGCCCGACGGCCCGTTCGAGACCTCGGACGGGCACACCGCGGGCACGGCTTCCGAGCGGCCCTAGACGGCCGGCGTCACCCGCGCGGCCTCGCCCGGTGCGAGCACGAACGGCGTCCCTCGCCCCTCCCCGGCCGCCTCCCATCGCGCGATCCCGATCGGATCGACCGGCACCGGCGCACCGCCGAGGTTGCCGAGCAGGACCACCGGACCGCTCGTCGTGGCAGCCCCGAGCGCGACCAGTCCCGCCGCATCGACGTCCAGCCGCGGTGATCCGGCGAGCGCCGCAGCCCACTCGAGCACCGTTCCGGCGGCCGTCAGCCCCTCCGGACCGACGATCCCCCGGGGACCCCACTGCTCGAAGTAGGCGAGGGAGGCGACGGCCGGCGCCGCCAGCGCGGCGAGGCTCCCGACGACCCAGGCCGCCAGCTCCGGCGCGTGCTGGCGCTCGTCGGTCGCCCCGGGGACGGCGTGCGGACCGTAGCCGGACCGGTCGATGTCGGCGTCGCCGGGATCGAACGGCGAGGTCGAGACGGCGTTCATGCGCGCCCCGAGGGTGATCGGGCCGATGTGCAGACGGCGGCCCCGCGCGGTCGCCGTCGCGTCGCGGACCACCGTGTGCTCGACGGCGATCGACTCGACCAGCTGGTGCCCCGAGCGGTCGTGCATGAAGGGGGTGATGCTGAAGGCGAGCGGAGCGTCGCCGTCGGCGAGCGCGTCGGCGCCGCGGTTGAGCTCGGTGAAGTGCGAGCGGACCCCGCCGACGACCTCGGCACCGCGCTCGGCGGCCGCGCGCCGGGCCTCCTCGAGCAGCTCGGGCGTGCTGCGGTGGCCCCGGGCGGCGAAGACCCCGAGGCGGGCGATCGAGGCGTCGCCGAGCTCGTCGAGGACTGTCCGGACCTCCTCCGGCACCGAGGCGACGATGCGCAGATCGATCGGGCGTCCGCCGGCGTCCTCGAGTGCACGACGCAGGGCGCGCCGCCAGCCCGCCCACCGGAGGTCGCACTCGACCAGG
This sequence comes from Rathayibacter sp. VKM Ac-2856, assembly GCF_013205055.1. Lineage (GTDB taxonomy): Bacteria > Actinomycetota > Actinomycetes > Actinomycetales > Microbacteriaceae > Rathayibacter. Next base: position 29,185 of record NZ_JABMLF010000006.1, on the reverse strand, counting down.
AGGTCGAGCCCGGGCCGCGCGTCCGGTCGGAGACCCGTCGGCGCGCTCGAGGCGGAGGTGCGGATCTCGGGGAGCGGGCCGCCGACGCCCCCGGTGCCCAGGACGCAGCGGAGCGGGAGCGCGTCCTCGGGGGCGACCGGCGGCGGGCCGGCGCAGACGATCCGCAGGCTCTGCCGGACGACCTCGCCGGCCGCGACGCGCACCGGGAAGGGCAGGCTCAGCGGCGTCGAGTAGGTCTTGAAGGACGCGTCGGTCCAGTTGCGCTGATCCTCCGTCTCGAAGACGTCGCCCTCCAGCGACAGCTCGACCGGCACGCCGTCCGCGGTCCAGGCGAGACCGGCGAGGTCCTGCGCCGGCTGGTGCGGCGCGATCCGCTCGGGGAAGGCGGAGCGGTCGACGCCGCCGCCGGGGTGGCGCGCCTCGAACGGCGCTCCGGCGCTCTCCGGACCGTGCAGCACGATCAGGCCCAGGCGGTTGCGGAGGACGTCGGTGATCGCGCGCGCCTCGAGCGAGATCTGCAGCGCGTCGGCCGAGAAGACGGCGCGGAGGGTCCAGCCGACCCGCGCGCCGTCCCGGGCGCTCTCGCCCTCGACGATCAGCTCGTCGTCGCGCACCTCGACGGCCGCGCGCACGGTCTCGAAGGTCCCCCAGTCCTCGTCGCGGACGACGAAGCGGACACCGCGCAGGATCCGCGCCGCACCGAACCGGAGGTCGTCCAGCCTCCCGTCCGAGCACCGCACCGACCAGGGGCCGCAGCGCAGGGCGCGCTCGTCGCGCTCCTCGCGCGCGAGCAGACCGGCCGGGATCGTCGGAGCCGCCGGCCGGATCTCGATCTCGGGCACGATCAGAGGGTGGTCATGCCGCCGTCGACGCGGAAGAGCGCGCCGGTGGCGTAGCTCGACTCGTCGCTGGCGAGGTAGACCATGATCCCCTCGACGTCCGCCGCGGAGCCGGGCCGACCGAGCGGGATTCGCGAGGTGATCGCCGCCCGGGCCTCGGCGTCACCGGAGATCGCGGTGACCAGCGGAGTCTCGGTGTAGCCCGGGACGACCGTGTTCACTCGGATCCCCTCGCCGGCGTACGCGGCGGCGACGGTGCGGGCGAGACCGTGCATGCCGGCCTTGGAGCTGCTGTAGGCGGTGAAGTCCTGCCCCTCGCCGTTGAGCCCGGTCGGGCTGCCGGTGAGGACGATCGAGCCGCCGCGACCGAGGAGCGCGCGGACCGCGTGCTTGACGGTGAGGAAGGTGCCGGTGAGGTTGATGTCGATCGTGCGGCGCCAGACGTCGAGGTCGAGGTCGGCGATCCGCGCGTCCTGGCCGAACAGCTGCACGCCGGCGTTCGCGACGACAACGTCGACCGCGAGCCCGTCGCTCGCGAGCCGGGCGAACGCCTGCTCGACGCTGCTCTCGTCCGAGACGTCCAGGCGCACGGCGACCGCGTCCGGGAAGGCGCCCGCGGCGACCTCGGCGGCGGCGAGGTCGCGGTCGGTGAAGGCGACGCGGGCGCCCTCCCGCGCGAAGCGCTCCGCCACGGCCCGGCCGATGCCGGAGCCGGCTCCGGTGACGAGGGCGGTCTTGCCAGTGAGGCGTCCGGTCATGCGTGCTCTCCTTCGAGTCGATCCGCTCCGATCATAGGAGGCGAACCGGTTGACCGCCTAGCGGTCTCCTGCGCCGGGAGAGGCGCCCGCGCGACCCCTTGACCCGGCCCGCCCGAGCGGCGACGCTCGCTCTACACGTCCCCACCACCCCACCCCTCCCGGAGGTCACCATGAAGGTCGGCTCGCTCATTCTCCGTCTCGCCGTCGGCGGTCTGTTCGTCGGACACGGTCTGCAGAAGCTCCGCGGCTCGTTCGACGGACCGGGACTCGACGGGACGGAGGAGATGATGAAGAGCCTCGAGCTGCACCCGGCGCGCCGGAACGCGGTCGCGGCCGCCGTCACCGAGACGGCCGGCGGGGCCGCGCTCGCCCTCGGGATGGCGACGCCGATCGCGGCGGCCGGACTGATCGCGACGATGGTCACGGCGGTCCGCAAGGTGCACTGGTCGAACGGGCTCTGGAACGCCGGCGGCGGCTGGGAGTACAACGGCGTCCTGTCCGCGGCGGCCGCGGCGATCGTCGCCGACGGTCCCGGAGCCCTGTCCTTCGACGGGCTCGTCGGCAAGCGAAAGTGGGGCGCCGGATGGGCGCTCTTCGCCCTCGCCGCCGGCGCCGCAGCCTCCACCGTCGTGGTCGAGGCCGGACGCCGCGCGAAGGCGGCCGAGGTGGAGGGGACCGGCAGCGAGACCCTCACGGCCCCGGACTCCCCCACCGCATCCGCCGACAGCGCCTCCTGACGCGGCGGGGAGAGGTCAGCCGGACGGCTCGGCGAGTCCCCGATACGGTCGTGGCATGACCTCCTCCCCGCCCTCCCCCGACCCGCAGCCCGCCTCCGTCGCGTCGGCGGACGACGCCGAGGGGGCGCTCCGCCTCCCCGACGACGACGCCTCGGTCCTCTGGCAGCGGGCGGTCGACCGCCTCGACGGCCTCGACGACCCGGACGGGGTCGTCGAGCGCATGCGCGTCCTCGCCGCGCGCTACCCCGGCACGGACGGCGTCGCGCACTTCGAGCTGGGCGGCGCCCTCGACAGCGCCGGGCACGAGGCGGAGGCCGCGGAGGAGTACGAGCGCGCTGTCGCCGCAGGACTCGACGGCGAGCGCCTCGCCCGGCTGAGCATCCAGTACGCCTCGACCCTGCGCAATCTCGGCCGCCCCGACGAGGCCGTCGCGATCCTCGCGGCGACCGAGCCGCACCCGGCGACCGGCGCGGCCCGCGAGGTCTTCCTCGCTCTCGCCCTGCACAGCGCCGGCCGGACCGACGAGGCGCTGCGGACCGCCCTCGAGGCGCTCGCTCCGACGCTGCCGCGCTACCGCCGATCGGTGGCGGCCTACGCCGCCGACCTCACCGACCCGGCGCCGCAGGACTGACGCGGCGGAGGGACCCGCTCAGCGCTCTCACTCCGCGAGCAGTGCGTCGATCTGGCCCATCGCCTGCGTCATGCCCTCCTGCATGCCCATCTGCACCATCTGCTCCAGCTGCTCGAGCGACTCGAAGCTCGATCGGACGATCATCCGGGTGCGCCCGTCGACCTCCGCGAGGGTGACGACGGCGTGAGTGATCCCCAGGGAGTCGACGGGATTCCCGTCGTCGTCTGCGAAGCCGTCGTCGAACTCGAGCCGCGTCGGCTCGTCGACCCTGGTGACCCGCCAGTACCCGCGGGCCTTCTCGCCGTCCGGACCGGTCATCACGTAGCTGCTGCGGGCACCCACCGTCGCCTCGTGCTCCTCGAACGTCGCCGGCCAGGTCGGCGGACCCCACCAGCGCTCGAGCTGACGGGGATCCGCCCAGATCCGCCACACCCGCTCGACGGGCGCCGCGAACTCGGCGGTGATGGTCAGCGTCAGCTCCTCGACGTCCTTGGCAGACTCCACAACGGTCATCGTGCTGGTCCCTTCCCTCGGTCCTCCGATGGTCGCTCCCCGTCCTCGGCGAGGACGTCGGCGATGCGGTCGATGCGATCGCGCCAGAGCAGCTCGTACGACGCGAGCAGCCGCGACGCCCTTCCGAGCGGCGCGACCTCCCCTCGCACGAGCTGCTCCCTCCCGCTCCGGCGCTTGCGGACGAGCTCCGCGCGCTCCAGGACGGCGACGTGCTTCTGCACCGCGGCGAACGACATCTCGTACCGCGCCGCGAGCTCCGTCACCGACTGCTCCTTCTCGAGCACCCGCGCCACGATGTCGCGTCGCGTGCTGTCGGCGAGCGCCCGGAACACGCGGTCGACGTCGATCTCGTTCTCCACATCTACAACCATCAGGTTGCACGTTACCGGTCCCGCGAGTGCGAGGGAAGACCCTCCTCAGGTGGATCGGCCCGGGGACCGATTGCGGCCTCTCCCTCAAGGGCGGGCCGCCGCCCGGTCCAGCGCCCGCGCCGCCGCCTCGATCGCCCAGTCGGGGACGGCCCGCATCTCGAACACGGTCCAGTAGAGCTTCGCCATCGAGTAGTGCGGGTCGATCCGCAGCGCCTCCTCGAGGTGGCGGGCCGCGACGGTGGACACCCCGAGCGCCCACCAGCACCAGGCGAGGACGGTCAGCACCGGCGGCCGGGCCGAGACGGGCGCGAGCGCTGCCGCTCGCGCGAGCCGTGCGGTCGCCTGCTCCACCCGCTCGAGGTCGGGGCAGGGCCCGGTCCCCATCATCAGCGATGCGGAGGCGAGGTCGTGCGCGTCCGTCGGACCCGCCTCCGCCTGCTCCTGCACCACCTCGTCCATCGTCCGGCTCGAGCGCGCCATCTCGACCTCGAGGTCCCGCTGCCGCCTGCGCTCCTCGATCGCGGACCCACTGCCGAGCGCGATCTGCAGGGTCGTCTGATCGCGCAGCGGCGGCGACTGCAGCACCTGGATGAGCGCCGCCTCCTGACGCGGTGCCGGCGGACCGTGCAGCCAGCGCTCGACGAGTCCGACCACGTCCCGGACCCCCGCCGCCGGATGGCGCACGATCGCGGCGGCGATCGCGCGGTCCGCGTCCGAGACCTTCGGCAGCACGGCGAGCGCCGTCGCGTCGAGCGGCTCCGGCGCGGCCGCTCGGGCCAGGATCCCGGTCTCGCTGCCCTCGATCTCCGCGAGAGGCCGAGGCTCGCGGGTTTCGACGGTCGAGGTGTAGCGGCCCCAGCCGTCACCGGCGACGCAGGCGACATCCACGATGCCGAGGTCGGTGCGCTCCAGCCTCCGCAGGACGGCGCGCCCGAGGTCGAGCAGCGGGACTCCGCGCGCGTCCGCGTAGGTCTGCCGGGTGTAGACGATCGCGAGCACCGCGGTCGCCCGCGGCATCGACGCGGCGAAGCGCACGCACCGGCCGGCCAGCTGGTCGATCTCGGCCCGGCGCAGCCTGGCCGGGAGCGGGAAGCGGAAGCCGCCGCCCGCCCGGTTCCCGAGGAAGGGGACGACCACGAGGGCGTCGTCCGGTTGCACGCCGATCATCGAGGGCACGGCGGCGAGCAGGTCGGCGAGGCCGCTCGCCCGGAGGATCTCCGGCTCCCGGTGCGGGTGGTGGCGGGTGGTGGTGAGGCGATCGGTTCCAGTCATGGCGGCTACGGTCGTCGTCTTCGCGAGCTCCGTGGGCGGCGACCGACGGATCCGGGGAGAGCCGGGTGCTCCTCCGCCCTGTGGAGGGCGCGCGCCCAATCCAGGACGGCACCGCGCACGGCGCCCGCCCCAGCACTCGCCGCGCCCGCCCGATCGACTTCTGAGACGATCGGCGCCCGCCCGACACTGTCACAGTGAGAGGGAGAGGAGGTCGGCGGATGACACCCACGCACGAAGGCACTGTGCCGCCAACCACCGCGCAGCCAGGCACAGGGCAGCCCGGCACAGGGCCCGCGTCGAGGACGGCTCCGGGAGAGACCGACGCCGAGCTCGTGCGTCGCGCGGCCGCGGGCAGCGAGCTCGCCTTCCGCAGCCTCTACCGCGCCTACGTCCGGCCGGTCTACTGGCTCGCTCACGGCCTCCTCCGCGATTCGCGCGATGCGGAGGACGTGACGCAGGAGACCTTCGTCGTCGCCTGGACAAGGCTCGGCGCGCTCGAGCTCGCGAGCGACTCCCTGCTCCCCTGGCTCGCGACGATCTGCCGCTTCCAGGCGGCCAACCACCTCCGCGCCCGCCGTCGCGATCGGGAGCGGACCGTCGAGGCCGACGACGAGACACCCTCCCCGCACGACCTCGAGCAGCAGATCGTCACCGCCGCTCTCGCCGAGGCGATCCTCCGCGAGACGGCCGGACTCGCCGAGCTCGATCGCGCGATCTTCCGCCTGTGCGCCACGGAGGGGCGCGGCTACGAGGAGGCCGCCGTCACCCTGGGCGTCTCGCACGCCACCGTCCGCAACCGCCTGTCGCGCGTCCGCCGGCGCCTCCGCCTGGTGGTCGACGACTTCCGAGGAGCAGAGACGTCATGACCGAACCCAGCGATGTGCGCAGCCGCGAGCACGAGCACTCCGATCGCCCGGCGCCCGAGCTCGAGGCCCTCGACGACGACCGAGTCTCGGCACTCGAGGCGCGCGTCTTCCGCTCCATCGGCGCCGCACGACACGAGCGGAGCGCCCGTCGCCGACGCATCACGACGGTGGGGAGCGTCGCCGCGGGCCTCCTCGCGCTCGCGGTCGTCGTAGGTCCGCTGGTCGGGGGCGCTGCCGGCTCGGGGGCGGCCTCGAGCGCAGCGGGGTCGTCGAGCGAGGCCGGTGGCCTCGACCTCGGGGAGTCGGGGGCGGAATCCGCGCCGCAGTTCGCCGGCGGCGCCGCGCAGGGCTCCGCGGAGGCGCCCGGCGACTCGTCCGAGCAGGCGACGGGCCGGGAGATCGTCTCCACGGCGAGCGCGACGCTCGAGGCCGAGAGCGTCCCCGACGCGATCGCGGCGCTCAGCGCGATCGCCGTCGAGCTCGGCGGCTACGTCGAGAGCTCCCGCACGTCCGAGACGACGGCCGGAGCCGATCCGTACGACCCGTCCCTCCCGGCGCCCCTCCCCGAGGGCGCCGGCTCCGTCTCGATCCGCGTCCCCGCCGACCGGCTCGCCGACGCGCACGACTCTCTGTCCACCGTCGGCAGGGTGACCGCCTCGTCGATCGAGCGGCGCGACGTCACGACCGAGGCGATCGACCTGCGCGCGCAGGTCGACGCCGCTCAGGCGTCCGTCGACCGGCTGACCGAGCTGATCGCGCAGGCCGGCAGCCTCCCCGATCTCCTCGCCGCGGAGTCCGCCCTCGCCGATCGTCAGGCGTCGCTCGAGTCCTCCCAGCAGCAGCTCGCCGCCCTCGAGGGTCAGGTGTCGCTGGCGACCCTCACGGTGACGGTACTGCCCGGTGCGTCGCCCGCGTCCGCCCAGCCGACCGGTTTCCTCGACGGTCTCCTCGCCGGCTGGAACGGACTGGTCGTGGCCGGGAACGGCGCGCTCATCGGCATCGGGTTCCTTCTCCCCTGGCTCCTCGTCGCCACCGTGATCGCCCTCGTCGTCGTGACGATCCGCCGCCGCCGCGGGCCCCCCGAGGCGCGTGCGACGGCCGACCGGTCCGGCACGGCTGCGCGCGAGGGCGCCGGCGGGAGCACGGGCTCCGATGGATGACTCCCCGGCCGGAGACGACGTCGCCCGGGCCGCGGTCACCGTTCCGGCGACTCCTCCAGAGGTGTGGCGACTCCTGGTCGATCGCTCGTCGTGGTGGCCCGAGCTCGAGTTCGACCCGCGAGCCGGCGCGCCGCTCCGGGAGACCTGGACGGAGGGCGGCAGAACCCTCGAGGCGACCGGACAGGTCCTCGCCGTCGACGCGCCGTCCCACCTGTCCTTCGAGTGGACCGAGCCGGGCTGGGACGACGTCCTGACGGTCTCGGTGAGCGTCAGCCCGGCGCCGGAGGGATCGACGGTGACCGTGACGGAGCAGGGGTTCCGCCGGCTGGGCACGCCGGACGCGCTCCGACTCGAGCACGAGGCGGGCTGGGGCGAGCACCTCGGGCGGCTCCTCGACGCCTGCGCGGAGACCTCACCGCCCGGGCCCGACCGCTAGCCGTCGGGCACGAGGGTCAGGCGCGCAGCACCTTCGTCATCGCCTTGCCCTTCGCCAGTTCGTCGACGAGCTTGTCCAGCCAGCGGATCCTCTGCATCAGCGGGTCCTCGATGCTCTCGACGCGCACGCCGCAGACCACCCCCGTGATCAGGACCGCGCTCGGATTCATCGGGGCAGCGGCGAAGAAGTCCTCGAACGTCGTGCCGGCATCGAGGTGGCCGCGCAGCTCCGCCTCGGAGAAGCCGGTCAGCCAGCCGATGACCTCGTCGACCTCCTCCCGCGTCCGCCCTTTGCGCTCGGCCTTGGCCACGTAGTGCGGATACACGGAGGCGACGCTCGTCGAGAAGATCCTGTGCATGCGTGGAAGGGTAGCCCTCCGTCCGGGCCCTCCTCCAGGGCTCGGCGGCCGCGATCGGCACGCCGCACCGCCGATGCCCGCCGCGCCGCTATCCTCCCGGAGTGCCGTCGCGTCGCGAATCGCTGCACACCGCGTCACCTCACCAGAGAGAACCACCGTGAGCCTTCTCCGCACCAAGTCCGTCGAGCAGTCCATCGCCGACACCGACGAGCCCGAGTTCCGCCTCAAGAAGTCGCTGAGCGCCCTCGACCTCACCGTCTTCGGCGTCGGAGTGGTGATCGGCGCCGGCATCTTCACGCTCACCGGTCGCGCCGCGCACGACATCGCCGGCCCGGCGATCGTCCTGAGCTTCGTCGTCGCCGCCTTCGCCTGCGCGCTCGCGGCCATGTGCTACGCCGAGTTCGCCTCCACGGTGCCCGTGTCGGGCTCGGCCTACACGTTCTCCTACGCGTCGCTCGGCGAGCTGTTCGCCTGGATCATCGGCTGGGACCTCATCCTCGAGCTGTTCCTCGGCGCGAGCGTGGTCGCCCAGGGCTGGAGCGCCTACCTCGGCTCCTTCCTCGGGCAGCTCGGCATCGTCCTGCCCGAGGCGCTCTCCTACGGCGGCGTCGTCGACCTCCCCGCGATCCTGCTCGTGCTGGTGCTCGGCGGCCTGATGACCTTCGGCATCAAGGAGTCGCTGCGCGTGAACCTGGTGCTCGTCGCCGTGAAGCTCTTCATCGTCCTGTTCGTCATCATCGCCGGGCTGCAGTTCATCGACGGCGGCAACTACTCCCCGTTCATCCCCCCGGCCGAGGCGTCCCAGGCCGCCTCCGGCCTCGCCCAGCCGCTGCTGCAGTTCCTCTCGGGCATCGAGCCGGCCACCTTCGGAGTCGGCGGCATCATCGCCGGCGCCTCGCTCGTCTTCTTCGCCTACATCGGCTTCGACGTCGTCGCGACCACCGCGGAGGAGACCCGCAACCCGCAGCGCGACCTGCCCATCGGCATCATCGCCTCGCTGATCATCTGCACCGTGCTCTACTGCGCCGTCGCCCTCGTCGTCACCGGCATGGTCCCCTACCGCGAGCTCGACCCGTCCGCCGCCCTCGCGAACGCCTTCGCGTACCACGGTCAGACCTGGATGGCGACGGTCATCTCGGCCGGCGCCGTCGCCGGTCTCACCACCGTCGTGCTGACCCTGCTGATCGGCGCGACCCGCATCATCTTCGCGATGTCGCGCGACGGCCTCCTCCCCCAGCGCCTCGCCACCGTGCACCCGCGCCTGCGCACCCCGTGGGTCACCTCGGTCGTCGTGACGGCCATCGTCGCGCTGCTCGCCGGCTTCACCCCGATCGGCGTCCTGGAGGAGATGGTCAACATCGGCACCCTCTCCGCCTTCGTCCTCGTCTCCGTCGGCGTCATCGTCCTCCGCCGCAAGCGCCCCGAGCTCAAGCGCGGCTTCCGCGTCCCGCTCAATCCCTGGCTCCCCGGCCTCTCCGCCCTGATCTGCACCTACCTGATGCTCAACCTCAGCCTCGAGACGTGGCTGCGCTTCCTGATCTGGCTGGCCATCGGCTTCGCCATCTACTTCGCCTACTCCCGCTCGCACGCGAAGCTCGGAAAGCTCACGAAGTAGGGCGGCCGAGGCCGGGTCCCCACCCGGCTCGGCCCGCCGCCTCGCGCGTCAACCCGAGGATCCCTCTTGTCTCAGGAGCGACGCGAATCTACGCTCCTCGATGACGTCGAGGAGGCAGGGCATGGACGGCACCGCGCAGTTCCGCAGGATCATGACGATCGCCGGGCAGGCGGCTCGCCAGCAGGACGAGCCGGTCTCGGCGCTGCATGTCGCCTTCGCTCGCGCGTCGATCTCCGTGCCGAGCGACAGCACTGCCCGCGCGATCCGGAAGTACGGCGACGAGCGCGGCTGGGGTGCGGCTCCGCCGGTGTCCCTGCTCGATCGGATCCTCCGCCGCCGACCGGTGCAGTACGACCCCGCCGTCCGCCGCGCGGTCGAGAGGGCGGCGACGAACGGCTCTCCGGACATCCGGGCGATGCTCGCGGTGATGCTGGCGGAGGGCGGCCTCGATGCACTGCGCGGACCGGTCGATCAGGCCGGTGGCAGTCTCACCCGCTGGCTCGCCGCTGATGCCTGAGGACGCCGCCGACCCCGCGCTGCTCGACGTCCGGTCCCTCGGGAAGAGGATGGGCGCGCTCGACGTCCTCGACGACGTCTCGTTCACGATCGGCGCCGGAGAGGTGGTCGGGCTGGTCGGGCCGAACGGCGCCGGCAAGACGACTCTGATGCGCATCCTCGCGGGACTGTACGAGCCGTCCCGCGGCAGCGCGGTCTTCCATGGTCGACACGTCGGGTCCTCGGAAGCGCGTGCGGCCCTCAGCCTCATGCCGGAGGAACCGGATCTGTATCCGGGTCTGAGCGTCCTCGAGCACGTCCGCCTGATCGAGCGGCTGAGCTCCTCGCGTCCGGAGCCGGCGGCCGCGACCTCGCTCCTCGCGCGCTACGGGCTCATCGACAAGCAGGACCTCCTGCCCCATCAGCTCTCGCAGGGCATGCGCCGCAAGCTCGCTCTGGTGCTGGCGCTGCTCAAGGGTGCCGGACTGCTCCTGCTGGACGAGCCGTTCAACGGTCTCGATCCGGTGTCCACTCGCGAGCTCCGCGGGGAGATCCGCCGGCTGGCCGACGACGGCTGCGGCGTCCTGCTCTCGATGCACGGGCTGGGCGAGCTCGAGCGGATCGCCGATCGGGCGCTGATCCTGTACGCGGGAAGGATCGCGCATACCGCCTCCCTCCGACCGGAGCACCGAGCCGATCAGCCGCCGCTGGAAGACGTCTATCTGCGGATCGTGGGAGCTCTCGGCGATGACGGCGACTGAGATCCGGCGGCACGTCCTCGTCGGGGGCGCTCTCGCTCTCGCCGCGACGTACGTCCGTCTCCGGGCGAGGACCCTGACGGCTCTCCTCACCCATCCGCTCGCGATCATCGCGCTGCTGATCGCCGGATCGTTCTCGGTCCAGGTTCTGTCGACCCGGGGCGACGCCGCCGTCGAGCACCCGGGTGCGGCCGCCGCACGCATCGCGGGGTTCGTCCTCGGCCTCGTCCTTCTCGTGGTGATGCTGACCGCGCAGCGAGGCTCGCCACTCCGGCTGCAGCCGGCTGACGTCTCCTGGGTGCTGCAGAGTGCGAGCGGACCGCGGATCGTCCTGCTCGTGCACTCGATCGGGAGCGCGCCGATCGCGTTCCTCGGGACCACTGCGGCGTCGGCGACGGCGTTGCTGCTGCGCGGCGAGCCGGTCCTGTGGGCCGCTCTCTCCGGGTGCTCGATGGGCGGTGTCCTTCTCCTCGTGCGGACGACGTCCCTGATGAGCCACCTTCTCGGCCGGCGGATCCGACCGGGTCGTCGTCGGTATGCGCTCGTCGGTGTCCTCGCGGCCGGAGCGGCGTGGATCGGTGCCTTCGCCCAGTCGCTCCTCGAAGGAGGGGAGACCATCGGATCGACCGCCCCGGGGATCGCCGGCCTCCCCTTCGAGGTGGTCCTCGCGCCGATGACGAGCGGACCCGCTCACGCCACCGCCGTCCTCGCGATCTCAGTGCTCTCGAGCGTCGCGGTCGGCGTGCTCGTCCGCCGAGCGGATGCCTTCGTCGAGCCCGCGGTGGAGGAGAGCATCCTCGCTCGCCAGCTGGCTCGAGCCGTCTCGGGCGACGGGAGGAGCGGGCTGAGCGGACGGGGATTCGCCGGCGGCGTCCCCTCATGGACGCGGTGGCCAAAGTCGGCCGTGGGCGCCGTTCTCGCGAGCCACCTCGCGCAGACCCGCCGCCGGCGCCTGCAGGACCCGGGCACCGCGATCGCCCTCCTGGCCCTGGCCGCCCTCTCCGCCCTTCTCCGCGAGACCGTGCCGATGCCGCTGACCGCGATCCTCATCGTGGTGATCCTCGCTCTGCCCGGACCCTCGCAGCCCATCGGGGAGGATCTCGACCACCAGCACCTGCCGCTCGCCGACGTCTCGATCGGTCGAGTCGGCTTCGCGGGCATGGCCCTGCACGCCCTCGTCTCCCTGGCCATGGCGCTCCCGGCGGTCGTGCTCTGGGCGTCCGTCCACTTCTGGAGCATCGGTCACGGTCTCCTCGCGGTCGTTCCGCTCGCGCTCTGCTGCGCGAGCGCCGCACTGGCGGGCATCGGCTCGCGGACCCTCTCGGGTGTGCTCCTCGGCCGAGTCGTCGCGACAGTGCTGCTGACCCTGCTCCCGGTGGTCAGCGCCGTCGTCATCGCTGCGCTGTACGAGGGCGGAGACGACGCTCCGCGGACGCTGCTCACGCTCACCGGCGCGCTGCTGATCACCTGCCTGCTCTACAGCGGACTCGCCTGGGCCGCCCTGCAGTCCACCCGGCCGGCCTCGCGCGTCGGGGGCGGGACCCGGGCCTGAGGAGGCGGATCGTGAAGCCGCCCGATACCGTCTCTGCGCACCGGCGCGAGCCGTGGAGTCGGTGGTCCGCCCTAGAGTGCAGGCATGCCCCGCTCCATGGCCGACCTCGACTTCCGCCGGCAGCAGTGGGAGCAGCGCTACGCGCCCCACATCGCCCCGATCAACCGCTGGATCGACGAGCTGCGGAACCCGTACGGCCGCGGCTGGCTCCCCTACGTCGCACCCCTGCACGGCGGCACCGAGGCGCGGGTGCTGAGCATCCTCCGCGATCCCGGCCCGGGCACCCGCGACGGCGCGGGCAGCGGCTTCCTCTGCACGGAGAACGACGACGGCTCGGCCGAGCTGATGTCGCGCCTGCTCACCGACGTCGGACTCTCCCCGTTCGATCTTCTGCCCTGGAACGCGTACCCCTGGTACATCAACAGGGCACCGACCGCGGAGCAGCTCGACGCCGGCATCCCGACGGTCCTGCACCTGCTCGACCTGGCGCCGCGCATCGAGGTCGTCCTGCTCCAGGGCGCGGATGCCGACCACGGCTGGCGTCGTCTGCTCCGGCTGCACCCGGGCATCGAGCGCGAGCGCGGCCTGGCCGTTGTGCGCACGTTCCATCCGTCACCGCAGGCCCTCTTCGCGAAGGACCCCGCCGAGCGGGCGGCGCGAGCGGCTCGACGCGAGGCGGCCTTCGCCGAGGTCGCCGCGATCCTGCGCTGAGCGGCTCGGCGACGCCCGCGAGACGCCCCCGGAAACGACGAAGCCCTGACGAGAACGTGGTCTCATCAGGGCTTTCCGTCGGGCTGACAGGATTTGAACCTGCGACCCCTTGACCCCCAGTCAAGTGCGCTACCAAGCTGCGCCACAGCCCGTGGCAGTCCGGACCGAGGCCCGGGCAACTCGACTACCTTAGCGGATCACGAGGCCGAGAGTGAAAACGGGCGTCGCCCCACGCCCGTAGAATCTCGGGGGCGGTGGCCGCCGGGTGGACCGGTCGGCACGACCCGTCACAGGAGGCAGCAGCAGTGGACGCGCGGCAGAAGCGATCGCAGGTGGCCCTGCACCGAGCCATCATCGATCTGGCGACTGCCAGGGACGTCTCCAGCCTCACCGTCTCCGAGATCACCGACCGCGCCGGCGTCAACCGCTCCACCTTCTACGCGCACGCCACGTCCGCCGCCGAGCTGCTCTGTGCGGCACTCGCCGCCGAGCTCGACGCGATCCGCGACGAGTATCTCGAGACCCTCCGCGCCGGGGCCGCGACCGACGCGACCATCCGCCAGGGCACCGCGCGCATCCTCGCGCACCTCGAGACCCGCCGCGAGCTGTACCTGCGCGCGTTCGACTCGCCGGGCGGCGACTCCGGTCTCCGCGCGATGCTCGCCCTGCACTTCCGCGCCGCGGTGCTCGCCACGCTCGAGACGGGGACACTCCAGCTGCCCGACGGCGACGACATCAGCCCGTTCCTCGCGGACGGCACCGCCTCGTTCCTCGCCGCCGGATCGACCGGACTGATGGAGGCGTGGCTGCGGCTTCCCGCGCCGCGCACTCCCGACATCTACCTCTCGGCCTACCGCCGCCTGCTGCCGTCCTGGTGGCCCTTCGCGACCCAGGACTGAGGGCCGCGAGCCTCCATCCGTCACGCGTGGTCGGATCGGCGCGCGGAGCACGACCGTTCCTGACGGATCAATCTCCGGAGGCACGGGCGGGTGGATCTCGATACGCCCGCTGCGCGGGCTACTCGATCAGCATGGTGCGCCGACTGCTCGGCCTCCACGCTGGCCGACCAGCCCCGTAGGGGCATCCCTCACGCTGGTCGAGCAGCCTCGGCCCCACGTTGGTCGAGCAGCTCGCGGGGCGGCCCCACCACGCTGGTCGAGCAGCTCGCAGGGCGGCCCCCGTCTTGCTGGTCGAGTAGCCCCGAAGGGGCGTATCGAGACCACCCGTCGTCGGCACCTCCGGCAGCAGACCTCCGGCACGCAGAAGCGCCTCCGGCACGCCGAAACCGGCGATTCCGGCGAGCCCGAGCCGGAATCGCGAGCCGAAGCTCACCCGCCACGCAACCTCCGGCACGCAGAAACGCGTCCGGCTCGCGGGATCTGTGGATCCCCGCGAGCCGGACGCGGAACGACGAGCCGAAGCCGCCGAAGAGGACGTGCCTCAGCGCGCGCGCTTCTCCCGCACGCGCATGTTGACGTTCACCGGCGAGCCCTGGAAGCCGTAGATCTCGCGCAGTCGGCGCGCGATGTAGCGGCGGTAGCCCGGGTCGAGGAAGCCGGTCGTGAAGAGCACGAATGTCGGCGGGCGCGAGGACGCCTGGGTGCCGAACAGCACGCGGGGCTGCTTGCCGCCGCGCAAGGGGTGCGGGTGCGCCGCGGTGAGCTCGGCGAGGAACGCGTTGAACTTGCCGGTCGGGATGCGGGTGTCCCACGACTCGAGGGCGAGCTCGAGCGCGGGCACGAGCTTCTCGAGGTGGCGTCCGGTCTTCGCCGAGATGTTCACGCGCGGTGCCCAGGCGACGTGCGCCAGGTCCTTCTCGATCTCGCGCTCGAGGTAGCGGCGGCGCTCGTCGTCGAGGAGGTCCCACTTGTTGAAGGCGAGCACGAGCGCGCGGCCCGACTCGAGCACCAGGTCGATGATGCGGACGTCCTGCTCCGAGATCGGCTCGGACACGTCGATCACGACGACCGCGACCTCCGCCTTCTCGAGCGCGGTCGAGGTGCGCAGCGACGCGTAGAAGTCGGCGCCCTGCTGCAGGTGCACGCGGCGGCGGATGCCGGCGGTGTCGACGAAGCGCCAGATCTTGCCGGCGATCTCGACCTGCTCGTCGACCGGGTCGCGGGTGGTGCCGGCCAACTCGTTGACGACGACCCGCTCCTCCCCCGCGGCCTTGTTGAGCAGGCTCGACTTGCCGACGTTCGGGCGGCCGAGGATCGCGACACGGCGCGGGCCGCCGACCTCGCGCTTGGCGACGAGCGACTCGAGCGGCAGCTTCTCCAGCACCGTGTCGAGCAGGTCCGCGACGCCGCGGCCGTGCACGGCCGAGACCGGGTACGGCTCGCCGAGGCCGAGCGACCACAGCGACGCGGCGTTCGGCTCCTGGCGCACGTCGTCGACCTTGTTGGCCGCGAGGAACACGGGCTTCTTGGTCTTGCGGAGCAGCTTCACGACGTGCTCGTCGGTCGCGGTCGCGCCGACGTTCGCGTCGACGACGAAGATGACGGCGTCGGCGAGGTCGATCGCGATCTCGGCCTGCATCGCGACGGAGGCGTCGATGCCGCGGGCGTCGGGCTCCCAGCCGCCGGTGTCGACGACGGTGAACTGGCGGTCGAGCCAGTCCGCCTTGTACGAGACGCGGTCCCGGGTGACGCCCGGGGTGTCCTCGACGACGGCCTCGCGGCGGCCGAGGATGCGGTTCACCAGCGCCGACTTGCCGACGTTCGGGCGGCCGACGATCGCCACGACCGGCAGCGCGGGGAGGTAGCGGACCTCGTCCGGGTCCTCGCTCGCGTACTCGAGGAGGTCGCGGTCCTCCTCGTCGAGGTCGTAGTCCTCGAGTCCGCTGCGCAGCGCCTGGGCGCGCGAGGAGGCGAGCTGCTCGTCGAGGTCGCCGAGGCGCTCGACGAGGTCGTCGTCTCCGAAGTTCAGCTCGTCGTCACCGACGCGCGTGTCCTGTGCCATGATCGGCCCTTGCTCTCGAAGTTCGGACCTCGGCGATGACCGCATCGACGGTCTGCTCGAAGTCGAGGTGAGTGGAGTCGAGAAGAGTGACTCCGTCTGCGGCGTTCATGAAGTCCACCACCTGGGAGTCGGCGCGGTCCCTCGACCGCAGTGCCTGACCCGTCGCCTCAGCGGATTGCGTGGTGACCTCGCGCGAACGCCTCGCCATCCTAGCCTCTTCGCTCGCGGTCAGGAGGATCCGCACCCCGGCGGTCGGTGCGACGACCGTGGTGATGTCGCGCCCCTCGACGATGATGCCCGCCTTGCGCGTCTCGCCGATGATGCGGCGGAACAGCAGTGTGATGCGCCGACGCACCTCCGGGACCTTCGCCACCGCCGACACCTGGCCGGTCACGCGCGGCTCGCGGATCGCGGCGGTCACCTCGGTGCGGCCCACCCAGACCGAGTACGACTCGGGGTCGGTGCCGATGGAGTAGTCGAAGCCGTCGAGCGCGTCGACGATCGCGTTCTCGTCGGAGAAGTCGAGCCCGATCTCGAGGCCGTGCCAGGCGAGCGCCCGGTAGGCGGCGCCGGTGTCGAGGAACTCGAAGTCGAGGCGGCGGGCGGCCTCGCGCGAGACGCTCGACTTGCCGCTGCCGGCCGGTCCGTCGATGGCGACGACGACCGCGTCGCCGAAGGAGGGCGCGTCGTCGAGGCGCGCACCGCCGGCGCGCTCGGGAGCGGCTCCCCCGTCCTCCGGGATGCTCTGCTGGGCGCGACGGGCGGGCGTCATGCGGTTCAGGCCGCCCTCCTGCCTGTTCTGCTCCGTGCTCATCCGGCGATCCTCCAGCCGCGTGCGGTCAGTTCCTCGGTCAGGGGGCCGACGGCCTCCGGCACCACCGAGATCTCGGTGAGGCCCACGCGGCGCCCCTCCGCATGCTCGAGGCGCACGTCCTCCAGGTTCACTCCGGCCTCGCCGATCTCGACGAGGAGGCGCGCGAGCGTCCCCGGCGTGTCGTCGACGAGGACGATCAGGGTGGAGAAGCGCTGGTCCTGGCCGTGCTTGCCGGGCAGGCGGGCGACGCCCGCGTTGCCGGCCGCCAGGTGCTCGGCGAGCAGGCGGCGGGCGCCCGGAGCGTCGAGGTCGCGCAGCGCGTCGGCGACCGCGGCGACGTCGTCGCGGAAGGCGTCGAGCACGGCGACGACGTGCTCGCGGTTCGCGCCCAGGATCTGCACCCACAGCTCCGGAGCGGAGGCGGCGAGGCGCGAGACGTCGCGCACTCCCTGACCCGCGAGCCGCAGGGCATCGTTGGGCGCGTCGACGAGTCGCTGGCCGAGCAGGGACGAGATCACCTGCGGAGCGTGCGAGACGAGGCCGACCGAGCGGTCGTGCTCCTCCGGGCCCATCTCGATGATCGAGCCGCCGAGATCGAGCGCGAGGGCCTCGACCCGGGCGAGCGCCTCGGGCGGGGTCTCGCCGTCGCGGCAGATCACCCAGGGGCGGCCGACGAAGAGGTCGCCGCGCGCCGCGACCGGGCCGCCGCGCTCGCGACCGGCCATCGGGTGCGAGCCGATGTAGCGGCTGAGGTCGAGGCCCCGGGCGCGGAGCTCGCGCAGCGGCTGCATCTTGACGCTCGCGACGTCGGTGACGACCGCCTCGGGGAAGGCGGCGAGCTCGCGCTCGACCACGCCGGCGACGACGTCCGGCGGCACGCAGACGACGACCAGCACGGGGCGGTCCTCGGCGGAGGCGGCGCGGCCGGCCCCGTAGTCGATCGCCAGCGAGAGGCTGGCCGGCGAGGCGTCGTCGAGCACGACGTCGACCCCGCGCGAGGCGAGGCCGAGGCCGATCGACGCACCGAGCAGTCCCGATCCGACCACCCGCACCGTCCCCGTCGTCCGCATCGCGGGCGGGGCGGGGTGCAGGAGCTCGTTCACCCCGACAGCCTACCGATCAGGCCGACGGCGCTTGTCCTGCCCGCTGCGTCGCACGCCGGAGTCGGGCCGCTCCGCTCCGCCCGCGGAGGGGCGTCGCCGATCCTGCGGCGGGGTCGCCCGGTCGTCGGCCCGCAGCGCGTCGGAGGGACGCTCGCGCGGTCGCTCGTCGCGACGGCGGTCATCGGAGCGGCGATCGCCACGGTCGTCGGATCGACGCTCGGGACGCTCCTCCGACCGCCGCACCGGGCGGTCGTCGGATCTGCGCTCAGGACGCTCCTCCGAGCGCCGCACCGGGCGATCGTCCGCCCGACGCACAGACCTATCGTCCGAGCGACGCACGGGGCGCTCCTCCGATCGACGCTCAGACCGGTCGTCCGAGCGCCGCACCGGGCGGTCGTCCGATCGACGGGCGGGCCGGTCGTCGGACCGACGCTCGGGCCGCTCCTCCGACCTCCGCACAGGACGCTCCTCCGATCGCCGCACCGAGCGCTCCTCGGTCCGCCGCTCCCCGCGTCCCTCGGTCCCCCGGTCGTCCGCTGTCTGCGGTCGCGGACGCCGCGCGCCCGCACTCGCCTGGCGCGTCGGCTCCGGCTTCTCCACCGGCGTCTCGCCGCCCTGACGCGAGATGGTCAGCAGCGCGCCGAGCTCGTCGCGGGTCAGGTCGCGCAGATCGCCCGAGCGGAGCGAGCCCAGGTGCAGCGGGCCGAACTGCCGGCGCACCAGCTCGAGCACCGGGTGCCCGACGGCCGCCATCATCCGCCGGACGACGCGGTTGCGCCCCGAGTGCAGCGTGATCTCGACGAGCGACGCGTTCGAGCGCCCCTCCGGGCGACCCAGCAGTCGCGCCTTGTCGGCGGCGACCGTGCCGTCCTCCAGCTCGACGCCGGCGGTCAGCGCCGCGATCGTCTGCGGCAGCACCTGTCCGTGCACCTTCGCGATGTAGGTCTTCGTCACGCCGAACGACGGGTGCGCGAGCACGTGCGCCAGCTCGCCGTCGTTCGTCAGCACGAGGAGCCCGGAGGTCTCGGAGTCGAGGCGGCCGACGTTGAACAGCCGCTCCTCGAAGTTCTGCGTGTAGGTGCGGAGGTCCGGACGGCCGTTCTCGTCCGACAGCGAGCTGACGACGCCGACCGGCTTGTTCAGCATCACGTAGCGCCGCGAGGTGTCCAGCTGCACGGCGACACCGTCGACCTCGATCCGGTCGTTCTCCGGGTCGATCCGGCGGCCGAGCTCGCTCGCCACCTCGCCGTTCACCCGGATGCGCCGCGCGACGATCATCTCCTCGACGACGCGGCGGGAGGCGACCCCCGCGGCCGCGAGGACCTTCTGCAGTCGTTCGCCCTCGGGCAGGTCAGCCGCGCTCATCGAATCCGTTCCGTCCGTCGCTCAGTAGGGGGGAGATCTTCGGCAGCTCGTCGAGCGAGGCGAGGCCGAGATGGACGAGCAGCTGCTCGGTGGTGCCGTAGAGGACCGCGCCGGTCTCGGGGTCGCTGCCGACCTCCGCGATCAGGCCGCGGCCGAGGAGGGTGCGCGCGACGGAGTCGACGTTGACCGCGCGGATCTGCGCGACCTGGCCGCGCGAGATGGGCTGCTTGTAGGCGATGACCGCGAGCGTCTCGAGGGCGGCCTGCGACAGCTTCGTCGGATTCTGCGTCAGCACGAAGTCCGAGACGACGGAGTCGTACTCGCGGCGCACGTAGACCCGCCAGCCGCCGCCGACCTCGCGCAGCTCGAAGCCGCGCCGGATCCCGCCGTTCGCGCCGTCGAAGTCCGCGACGAGACGCTCGACGGACTGCCGGACGACGGGGATCGGCCGCGAGAGCGCCGTGGCGAGCGCGGCGAGCGACTGCGGCTCGTCCGCGACCATCAGGATCGCCTCGACGGCGCGGTCGATCTCGAACGCGACGGTCCCGGGGCCCGCGACGGCGCCGTCGACTGAGGCGGAGTCGATGCCTGCGCCGACGGTCGTGGGCTCACTGGTCATAGTCGGCCCCCAGGTGAGCGAGGCTCGCGTCGGACCAGTTCTCCGCCACCCACTGCAGGGTCAGCTCGCCGAGCGGCTCCGGCTGCTCGAACGCGATCGCCGCGTGCCGGTAGAGCTCGAGCACGGCGATGAAGCGCGCCACGATCATGCCCTTCTCGTCCGCATCGGCGATGAGCTCGCGGAAGGTCGCGGTGGTGCGCTCGCGCAGGACGCCGACGATGTACGCCGCCTGCTCGCGGATGCTGATCAGCGGCGCGTGCAGGTGGTCGAGCCCCACGGTGGGGATCTCGCGGGGGGCGAGCGCGAAGGCGGCGAGCGCCGCGAAGTCCTCGGGCGAGAGCGTCCAGACGAGCTCCGGCTTCTTCGCGCGGAACTCCTCCTCCAGCGGCACCGCACGCACGTGCCGGCCGGTCTCGGCGTCGATCCGCTCGGCGAACCACGCCGACACCTGCTTGAAGGCGCGGTACTGCAGGAGTCGGGCGAACAGCAGATCGCGCGCCTCGAGCATCGCCGCGTCCTCCGCGTCGACCAGCTCGCCCTGAGGCAGGAGCCCGGCGATCTTGAGGTCGAGCAGGGTCGCCGCGACGACCAGGAACTCCGAGGCGCGATCGAGGCCCTCGGCCGTGTCGATGCCGTGCAGATAGGAGAGGAACTCGTCCGTCACCGCGCTCAGCGCGATCTCGGTGATGTCGACCTGCTGCTTCGCGATCAGGCTCAGCAGGAGGTCGAAGGGGCCCTCGAAGTTCGACAGCGCGACGGTGAAGCCGCGGGAGACGGGGGCGGTGTCCGCCTCCTGGTCGAGCAGGAGCGCCTCAGGCGACCGCGCCACGCGAGATCAGCTCCCTGGCGAGCTTGCGGTACGCCTTCGCCGCATTGTGCTCCGGTGCGAACGTCGTGATCGGCACCCCCGACACGCTCGCGTCGGGGAACTTCACCGTGCGGCCGATCACCGTCTCGAGCACGCTGTCGCCGAAGGCGTCGACCACCCGGTCGAGCACCTCGCGCGAGTGCAGCGTGCGCGAGTCGTACATGGTGGGCAGGATGCCGTCGAGCTCGATCACCGGGTTGAGGCGGTCGCGGACCTTGTCGATCGTCTCGATCAGCAGCGCGACGCCGCGCAGGGCGAAGAACTCGCACTCGAGCGGGATGAGCACGCCGTGGCTCGCGGTCAGCGCGTTGACGGTGAGCAGGCCGAGCGAGGGCTGGCAGTCGATCAGGATGACGTCGTAGTCGGCGCTGACCTTGCGCAGCACGCGGGCGAGGATCGTCTCGCGGGCGACCTCGTTGACGAGGTGCACCTCCGCGGCGGACAGATCGATGTTGGCCGGGATGATGTCGAGCCCGGGGACGCGGGTGGGGCGGATCGCCTCGCTCGGGTCCTTGACGGTGCCGAGCAGCAGATCGTAGATCGTGATCGCGTCGTAGGTCGCGACGCCGAGACCGGCGGACAGCGCGCCCTGCGGGTCGAAGTCGATGGCCAGCACGCGGCGGCCGTACTCGGCGAGCGTCGCACCCAGGTTGATGGTGGTCGTCGTCTTGCCGACGCCGCCCTTCTGGTTGCAGAGGGAGATGATCCGCGCGGGCCCGTGGCCGGTCAGCTCGACCGGGAGGGGGAAGTCTCGCAGGGGCCGGCCGGTCGGGCCGAGCGTCGGGGCTTCGAGACCGGTGAGCTCGGCCTTGTCGTCCGTCTTGCGTGTCACCTGCGTCGCCTCGCTTCCCGTGTCGGCGTGCGCTCCCGCGCGGCCTCCGTCGAGTGTACCGGCGGCCCCGCCCCTCCTCGCGGCGCCCCGCCGCGCCCCCGCCAGTCGCGGAGCGGCGAAGAGTCTTCCTCGCATGCTGGTCGAGCATTCGCGAAGCGGCCCCTCCATGCTGGTCGAGTAGCCGCGCAGCGGCGTATCGAGACCCCCCTCACCGCCGCGCCCGCGGATGCGCCGTCGTGTAGACGTCGCGCAGCGTGTCCGCCGTCACCAGCGTGTAGATCTGCGTCGTCGCCACCGACGCGTGCCCCAGCAGCTCCTGCACCACCCGCACGTCCGCCCCGCCGGCGAGCAGGTGCGTCGCGAACGAATGCCGGAACGTGTGCGGCGAGATCTCGCGGTCGAGCCCCGCCTTCTCGGCGACCGCGCGGATCACCAGCCACGCGCTCTGGCGCGACAGCCGGCTCCCCCGCACCCCGAGGAACAGCGCCGGCGTCGCCCGCCCGCGCCGCGACAGCTCGGGGCGCGCCCGCACCAGGTAATCCTCGACCGCCTCGCGCGCGAAGCTGCCCAGCGGCACCATCCGCTGCTTCGAGCCCTTGCCGGTCAGCCGCACCACCTCGGAGTCGAACACGTCGTCGACGCTCAGATCGACCGCCTCCGAGATGCGAGCCCCTGTGGCGTAGAGCAACTCGAGCAGCGCCCGATCGCGCAGCTCCGACAGCTCCTCGCCGCGGGCCGCCTCCAGCAGCGCGCTCATCTGCTCGACCGTGATCGCCTTCGGCAGCGTCATCGGCAGCTTGGGCGGCACCACGTCGTGGGCGACGTCGTCGGCGACGTGCCCCTCCTCGAGAGCGAAGCGGTGCAGCCCGCGCACGCTCGACAGGATGCGCGCCCGTGAACTCGCGGCGAGCGGCCGCTCGGTGCGAGCGGCCAGCCAGGAGGCGAACGCGCCCACGTCCGAGCGCCGCAGCTCCGCGAGGTCGGCCGTCCCCCGCTCCTCGAGCCAGCCGAGGTACAGCCCGAGATCGCGCCGGTAGGCGGCGATCGTGTGCGCCGAGAGTCCGCGCTCGACGCTCGCCTGCCGGAGGAAGGCGTCAGCGATCGCGGCCGGAGTCACCCCCGGCGGACCCGCGGGTGCCGCGTCCACGGCGCCGAGGCGTCGCCGAGCCCCGCCCAGCCGCGCGCTCGGAAGGCGTGCGCCGCGAGCACCGCGATGCACAGCGACGGGTTCTGCACCCGCCGAGCGAGCACGGCGTCGAGGGCGTCGTCGAGGGCGACCCAGCGCAGCTCCATGTCGGCCTCCTCCGCCTCGCGCTCGAAGGCCGCGTCGGTCGCCGAGAGATCGCGCGCCAGGTAGATGCGGATCACCTCGTCGCTCCCCCCGGGCGACGTCGCGAACTCCGAGAGCAGGTCCCAGCGGCCGGCCCGCAGATCGGTCTCCTCACCCAGCTCGCGCTGCGCGGCGACGAGCGCGTCCTCCCCCTCGATGTCGAGGAGGCCGGCCGGGATCTCCCACTCGCGGGTGCGCACCGGGTGGCGGTACTGCTTGATCAGCGCGACCCGGTCCTCGTCGTCGAGGGCGAGCACCGCGACGGCGCCCGTGTGGTCGAGGAACTCCCGGCGCAGCTCGCCGTCGCCGTAGCGGAACGTCTCGGCGCGGACACCCCAGACCATCCCGTCGAAGACGCGCTCGCTCGTCAGGATCTCCGGCTCGACGAGCTCATCGGACAGCAGCTCGCCCGAGGCCGAACCGACCGCGTCACTCATCGGCGCCGGCCTCCGAGGCCGGGAACAGGCGCGAGGCCTCCTGGCGCTCGAGCGCCGCGGTGACCAGACCGCGGAAGAGCGGGTGGGCGTTGTTCGGCCGCGAGCGCAGCTCCGGGTGCGCCTGCGTGCCGACGTAGAACGGGTGCTTGTCCCGCGGGAGCTCGACGTACTCGACGAGGCTGCCGTCGGGCGACGTCCCCGAGAACCACAGGCCGGCCTCGGCGATGCGATCGCGGTAGCCGTTGTTCACCTCGTAGCGGTGCCGGTGGCGCTCGGCGGCCTGCGGTGCTCCGTAGACCTCCGCGACGATCGAGCCCTCGGCCAGATCGGCCGTGTACAGCCCGAGTCGCATCGTGCCGCCCATGTCGCCGGCGGCGAGGATCTCGACCTGCTCCGCCATCGTGGCGATCACGGGGAACTCGGTGTCCGGGTCGAACTCGGACGAGGAGGCGCCCTCGAGTCCGGCCTCGTGGCGCGCGTACTCGATCACCATGCACTGCAGGCCGAGGCACAGGCCGAGGGTGGGGATGCCGTTCTCACGGGCGAAGCGCAGTGCGCCGAGCTTGCCCTCGATCCCGCGGATGCCGAAGCCGCCGGGCACGCAGATGCCGTCGAGGTCCGAGAGCGCCTTCGCGGCCGCGTCCGGGTCCTCGAGTCCGTCGGACGCGATCCAGCGGAGGACGACCTTGGTCTGCTGGGCGAAGCCGCCGGCGCGCAGCGCCTCGGTGACCGAGAGGTAGGCGTCGGGCAGATCGATGTACTTGCCGACCAGGCCGATGGTGACCTCGTGCTTGGGCTCGTGGACCGCCTCGAGCAGCTGCGACCAGCCGTCCCAGACGACCTCGCCGGCCGACAGGTCGAGCTGGTCGATGATGTAGGAGTCGAGCCCCTGCTCGTTGAGCATCGAGGGGATCTCGTAGATCGAGGCGACGTCCTTCGCGTTCACGACGGCCTGCTCGTCGACATCGCACATCAGCGCGATCTTGCGCTTGTTCGACTCCGACACCGGCCGGTCGCTGCGCAGCACGAGCGCGTCGGGCTGGATGCCGATCGAGCGCAGCGCCGCGACGGAGTGCTGGGTCGGCTTGGTCTTCTGCTCACCGGACGCGCCCATGAACGGCACGAGCGACACGTGCACGAAGAAGACGTTGCGACGGCCGAGCTCGTGGCGCACCTGGCGCGCCGACTCGATGAAGGGCTGCGACTCGATGTCGCCGACCGTGCCGCCGATCTCGGTGATGATCACGTCGGGCTGAGGGTCGTCCTCGGCCTGCAGGCGCATGCGGCGCTTGATCTCGTCGGTGATGTGCGGGATGACCTGCACCGTGTCGCCGAGGTACTCGCCGGCCCGCTCGCGTGCGATCACGCGGGAGTAGATCTGACCTGTGGTGACGTTCGCCGCCTGGTTCAGATTGATGTCGAGGAAGCGCTCGTAGTGCCCGATGTCGAGGTCCGTCTCCGCGCCGTCGTCGGTCACGAAGACCTCGCCGTGCTGGAACGGATTCATCGTGCCCGGGTCCACGTTGAGGTACGGGTCGAGCTTCTGCATCACGACGCGCAGTCCGCGCGCGGTGAGCAGGTTGCCGAGGCTGGCGGCCGTCAGGCCCTTGCCGAGCGAGGAGACGACCCCGCCCGTGACGAAGATGTGCTTCGTGACCTTCGCGGGGGCGGTGTCGCGCCCGGCCGCAGAGGTGTCGGAAGAAGAAGAGGAAAGGCCCGAGTTCGAATTGTCCACCACGGGGTTCCACCGTAACAGCAGAACCGGGTCCGGGCGCCGCCTCCGCCGATTTGCCACCGGTCCGGGGGCGGCGCGCCGACCCGTCTCAGGGCCGGCGGCTCGTCTCAAGCAGCTCCCGCGCGTGCGCCAGGGCGTTCTCGGAGTCGGTGAGACCCGAGAGCAGGCGCGCCATCTCCGAGACCCGCTCCTCCGCGGCCAGCTGGGTGACCGCGCTCGAGGTGACGGAGCCGTCGGAGCCCTTCTCCACGCGGAGGTGGTTGGTCGCGAAGGCCGCGACCTGGGCGAGGTGCGTGACCACGATGACCTGCGACGTCTCCGCGAGCCGGGCGAGTCGGCGCCCGATCTCGATGGCCGCCGCGCCGCCGACCCCGGCGTCCACCTCGTCGAAGACGAACGTCGGGACCGGATCGTTCGCCGCCACCACGACCTCGATCGCGAGCATCACCCGCGAGAGCTCGCCTCCGGAGGCGCCCTTCGCGAGGGCGCGCGGGGTGGCGCCGGTGTGCGGCTGGAGCAGCATCTCGACGGTGTCGCGACCGTGGGCCGTCGGCTCGCCCTCGCTGCCGACCTGGACGTGCAGCCGCGCGTCGGCCATGGCCAGCGCGGTCAGCTCGTCGCTGACCCGCTCCCCCAGCTCCGCAGCCGCGGCGGTGCGCAGCTCCGTCAGCCGGTCGGCGAGGCGCTCGACGAGATCCGCGTCGGCCGCGGTGTCGGCCTCCAGGGCGGCGATCCGCTCGTCGTCGCCGTCGAGCTCGAGCAGCCGGAGACCGGAGGAGTCGACCAGGTCGAGGACGTCGTCCAGGGTCGGTCCATAGGTGCGCGCGAGGGCGGAGAGCTCCGCCCGGCGGTTCTCGATCAGCTCCAGGTCGTGCGCTCCGTCGAGATCGAGCTCGGCGAGGTAGGAGGAGAGGCCGGCCGCCACGTCGCCGAGCAGGACCGACGCCTCGGTGAGCGTCTGCGTCATCGGCTCGAGCGCGGCGTCGTGCTCCGCTGCCCGCTCGAGCACGCGCCGGGCGGTCTCGACGAGACCGAGGGCGTCCCGGCCGTCGAGGTCCTCGGAGGACACCGCCTCGCGGGCCTCCCCTGCGGCGATGCGGAGCTGCTCGATGCTGCCGAGCCGCTCGGACTGCGCAGAAAGCTCGACGTCCTCGCCCCGCTGCGGAGCGACGACCTCGATCTCGGCCAGGGCGCTGCGGAGCCGCTCCGCCTCCCGGGCCCGCGCCTCGCGCGCCTCGGTGAGCTCGTCCAGCTCCTCCCGGTTGGCACGCCAGCGCTCGAAGGCGCTTCCGTAGTCGCGCAGCGCCTCGGCCAGCTCGGGACCGCCGAACCGGTCGAGGGCGTTCCGCTGGGCGGCCGCCGAGCGCAGCCGGATCTGATCGGACTGCCCGTGCACGACCACGAGCTGGTCGGCGAGCTCGCTGAGCACGCTGACGGGGGCGCTGCGCCCGCCGACGACGGCCCGGCCGCGTCCCTCCGCGGAGACCGAGCGGGCGAGCAGCAGCTCGGGTCCGTCCAGGTCGCCGCCGGCGTCGCGGACGCGGTCGGCGATCGCGCCCTCCTCAGGGACGAGCCAGCGGCCCGAGACCCAGGCCTGCTTGCTGCCGGACCGGACGGCGGACGCGTCCGAGCGCGCGCCGAGCACGAGGCCCAGCGCCGTCACGACCATGGTCTTGCCCGCGCCGGTCTCGCCGGTGACGGCGGTGAACCCCGGTCCGAGCGGGAGGGTCGCCTCGGCGATGACGCCGAGGTCGCGGATCTGCAGCTCTTCGAGCATGCGGCTACTCCGTCTCCGCCGACCCCCGCCATCCGCGGATGGGGAGACCGAACTTCTGCACGAGGCGATCGGTGAACGGGGCGTCGTGCAGTCGCGCGAAGCGCACGGGCACGGGTGAGCGGCGGTAGACGACGCGAGCACCGGGTGGCAGCTCGTAGGTGCGCCGGCCGTCGGCCCAGAGGACGCCCACTCCGTCGGTGCGCTCCTTCACCTCGACGGCGAGGCTGGACTCGGGTCCGACCACGAGCGGCCGGGCGAAGAGGGCGTGGGCGCTGAGCGGCACGAGCAGCATCGCCTCGAGCGTCGGCCAGACGACGGGGCCGCCGCCGGAGAACGCGTAGGCGGTCGAGCCGGTGGGCGTCGACACCACGATGCCGTCGCAGCCGAAGCTGGAGAGCGGGCGACCGTCGACGCCGACCATCACCTCGAGCATCCGCTCGCGGCTGCCCTTCTCGACGGTCGCCTCGTTGAGGGCCCAGGTCTCGTAGACGACCGCATCGTCGATCTTCACCCGGACCTGGAGCGTCATCCGCTCCTCGACCGCGTAGTCGCCGTCGAGGGCACGGGCCACGGCGTCGTCCAGATCGTCGCGCTCGCTCTCGGCGAGGAAGCCGACATGACCGAGGTTGACCCCGAGCAGCGGCGCGGTGCGGCTGCGGACGATCTCCGCCGCGCGCAGGATGGTGCCATCGCCCCCGAGGACGAAGACCAGCTCGATCTCCGCCAGCGGGACGTCGGCACCGAGCACCGAGACGTCGCTCAGCTCGGGTGCGGCGCGGACGATGTCGCCCTTGTCGTCCGCGCAGAGCACGGGCCGGGCTCCGGACCCGCGGAGACGTCCGACCACGAGGATCGCCGCGTCGAGGGAGTCCGCCCGTCCGGTGTGGGCGATGACGAGGATGTTGCGCTCGCCAGGAGGGGACTGCATCGAGTGGGTGTCCTTCGGGTCGATCGACGGCGGCGGACACGATCGCGTCACCCGAGGGCGAGCGCGGTGACCGCGTCTCTCCATTCTGTCGGAATCGTTCCGCGGTCGCGGTGGAGGTGCACCAGATACTCCTGATTCCCAGCGCCGCCGGGCAGGGGCGAGGCGATCAGCCCGGCCACCCCGAGCCCCGCGTCCCAGGCGGACCAGAGGGCGTCCGACAGAGCCTCCCTGCGGAGCTCGGGATCACGGACGATCCCCTCCTTGATGCCGGTCCGGCCGACCTCGAACTGCGGCTTGACCAGCACGACGAAGTCGGCGGTCGGCGCGACGGAGGCGGCGACCGCCGGCAGCACCATCGACAGCGAGATGAACGACACGTCCGCTACGACGAGGTCGGGCACGACGCTGGTCTTCGCCGCCGCCGCGAGGGTGGACGCCGTCATGTCGCGGGCGTTGAAGCCCTCCACGACGCTCACCCGCTCGTCGGAGCGGATCCGCGGCGCGAGCTGTCCGTGCCCGACGTCGAGCGCGATGACCGACGCGACTCCGCGCTCCAGGAGCACCTGGGAGAAGCCGCCGGTCGAGGCGCCGACGTCGAGGGCGTGAGCGCCCTCCACTGCCACGCCGTCGAAGGCGTCGAGAGCGGCGATCAGCTTGTGGGCCGCCCTGCTGACGTAGTGGTCGAGCGTGGCGACGCCGATCTCCTGCTCCTCCCGCACTCTGATGGAGGGCTTGAGGGCCGGCGCACCGTCGACGGTGACGACGCCGTCGGCGATGAGCCGAGCCGCGTGCACTCGAGAGCGGGCGATGCCCCTCACTGCGAGTGCGGTGTCGAGCCGCTGATCCTCGGAGTCGCTCATCGCGCTGCGTCCCCGCCCTCGAGACGGACGCGGAGCTGCTCCTGCACCTCGGCGTACGCCGACGCACGGGAGCCCAGCGGCGCCTGCTCGATCTCGTCGAGGCGATCAGCGAGTTCGATGCGCTCGCCTTCGGATGCGCGGTCCTCGGACATCGTCACTCCTCACGGCGCCGCGTCTCGCGGCTGGTGGGCCGGCTCTCCTGGAAAACCGCGCGTTAAACAGCGATGGCCACCCAGAATCTGGGTGGCCATCGGCAAATGGTGTCCGGCGGTGTCCTACTCTCCCACAGGGTCCCCCCTGCAGTACCATCGGCGCTGAGAGTCTTAGCTTCCGGGTTCGGAATGTGACCGGGCGTTTCCCTCTCGCTATGGCCGCCGTAACCCTTTCAGACACATCCACCCGCTCGGAAGCGTGGTGGTGGTCAAATCTGGGTCACACGTCATGCGTGTGTTCTGTTGTCCGCCCCGAGCATGTCGGGTGCGGT
>NZ_JABMLF010000005.1:428942-449830 GCF_013205055.1 Rathayibacter sp. VKM Ac-2856 | reverse complement strand
CCGGAGTTGTTTTCGCGTGCCGGAGGTGAGGAGGTCGGACGTCCGGCTCGTGGAACGGAGTCGGGCTCGTGGAACGGCCGGGTTCTCGCGTGCCGGAGTTGTTTTCGCGTGCCGGAGGTGAGGAGGTCGGACGTCCGGCTCGTGGAACGGAGTCGGGCTCGTGGAACGGTGGGATTCTCGCGTGCCGGAGGTGATTCCGCGTGCCGGAGGTGGGCGGGAGGGTGGCGCCCGGAGGGGCGCGGGTGGATCGGATGGATCAGGGGGAGGGGATGGTAGGCGCTCGCCGGAGGGTTGGCCAGTACCTCCCGGGCGCGGTGGCGGCGGGCGGACGATGAGGCGGCGGGACGCGATCGCGCGCCCCGGCCGGACCGCGGCACGACCGGAGTCGCGGTTCGCAGCATCAGCACGGCCGCGCCGTGCGGCACCGACGAGAGGACGACCGATGGGCTTCTGGGGACCGAACGACGACGATTCGCACGGCAGGCCGCGCCCGGTCGACGAGCCGCTGGGCTCGCTCGAGGTCGTGCACGAGTTCGCCGACGGGCCGATGCCGACGGGGGTGAGCGTCTCGCACACCGGCCGGATCTTCGTGAACTTCCCGAAGTGGGGCGACGAGGTCCCCGCGACGGTGGTCGAGCTGCGGGACGGAGTCGCGGTGCCGTTCCCGGACGAGGCCTGGAACTCGCCGGACGGCGACGACGACGCGCAGGCGCTGGTGTCGGTGCAGAGCATCGTGGTCGATCCGGCCGACCGGCTGTGGATCCTGGACACGGGCAGTCCGTTGTTCCAGCCGACGAAGCGCGGCGGGCCGAAGCTCGTCTGCGTCGACCTGGCCACGGACACGGTGGAGAAGGTGATCGTCCTCGAGCCGGACGTCGCGCTGCCGACGACCTACCTCAACGACATCCGCTTCGATCTGCGGCGGGGGGTCGCCTACATCACCGACTCCGCCGACTCCGGGCCCAACGGCCTGATCGTCGTCGACCTCGAGTCCGGCGACGCGTGGCGGCGGCTGCACGACCACCCGAGCACGAAGGCGCTGACGCCTCCGGAGCTGGTGCCGATGGCGGAGGGCCGCGTGCTGATGAAGCGGCCGGCCGACGGCGAGCCGGAGCCCGTCACCATGGGTTCCGACGGGATCGCGATCTCGGCCGACGGCGAGCGGCTCTGGTACTGCCCGCTCGTCTCGCGGCGCTGGTACAGCGTGGCGACCGAGGCGCTGGTCGACCGCGGCGTCTCGGACGAGGACGTCGCCGCGACGGTCGTCGACGAGGGCGACAAGGGCGGGGGAGCGGACGGCCTGGAGACCGACGACCGCGGCCGGTTCTACGCGACGAACTACGAGAACAACGCGATCGTGCGCCGCCGCACCGACGGGACGATGGAGACGCTCGTGCACGACGAGCGGCTGCTCTGGCCGGACACGATGTCGATCGCGACGGACGGGCACCTCTACGTCACGGCCAACCAGCTGCACCGGCAGGCCGACTACCAGGGCGGGACGGACCTGAGGACCTACCCGTACTCGCTCTTCCGCATCGCGATCGACGCGGGTCCGGTGCTCCTGCGCTGAGCGCGCGCCCCTGCAGGCCGAGCAGCCGACCGCAGGGCTGCGCCCCCGCATGCTGGTCGAGCAGCCGACCGCAGGACGGCCCACTGCATGCTGGTCGAGCAGCCGGCCCCGGGGCGGCGCACTGCATGCTGGTCGAGTAGCCGGCCGCAGGGCGGCGTATCGAGACCCGGCGTGTGCAGGCGGGTGGATCTCGATACGCCCGCTGTGCGGGCTACTCGATCAGCATGATCGCGCGCGCTGCTCGATCAGCAGGACGGCGCGCGGCGCTCCGTCAGCGCGGCCCCGCGCCCGCCGCGCGGCGCACGAGCTCGGCGACGGTCGCGCGGGTCGCGTCGTCGGCCGCGGTGAGCGCGTAGGCGGTCGGCCAGATCGTGCCGTCGTCGAGCTGGGCGCCGTCCTGGAAGCCGAGGGTCGAGTAGCGGGTGCCGAACTTCGCGCCGGGCTGGAAGAAGACGATCGCCTTGCCGTCGGCGCGCGCGTACGCCGGGAAGCCGTACCAGGTCTTCGGCAGCAGATCGGGCGCCTCCGCGGCGACGACCTCGTGCAGCATCTGCGCGATCGGACGCTCGACGTCCGTCATCGCCGCGATCGCCGCCTCCGCGTCGGCCTTCTCGGCGGTCGCCTTGTCGGCGCTCTTCTGCCGCTTCGCCTCCGCCCGGAGCTCTGCGGCGCGCTGCTTCACGGCGGCGCGCTCCTCCTTCGAGAGACCGTCGTCGGTGGGCATCGCTGGCTCCTTCTCGCGGGCCGCGGTGGTCCGCCGGGGCTCATCGTGGCAGTCGGCGGCGTCCGCGGCAATGCAGCGGTCGGCCCTGCACGGATCGGGGCGCCGACCCGGCGGTGGCGCGTCCAGCAGCCGTGTCGGCGGCCGCCGGTAGCGTGGGCGGATGCGCCTCCTCCTGATCCGCCACGGCCAGACCCCCTCCAACGTCGACGGCATCCTCGACACCCGCATCCCCGGCCCCGGCCTCACCGAGCTCGGCCGCCGTCAGGCCGCTGCGCTGCCGACGACGCTGGCCGACGAGCCGATCGGCGCCCTCTTCGTCTCGACCATGCGCCGCACCCACGAGACGGCCGCGCCGCTCGCCGCGGCCCTCGGGCTCGAGCCGACGGAGCGCGCGGGGATCCGCGAGATCGCGGCGGCCGGCCTCGAGATGCGCGGCGACGAGGCCGCGGTGGAGGAGTACATGGGCACGGTCTTCCGCTGGGCGGGCGGCGAGACGTCGGTGCAGCTGGCCGGCGGCGAGACGGGCGACGAGTTCGCCGCGCGCTACGACGCGGTGGTGGCGGAGGCGGAGGCGACCGGCCACGACGTCGTCGCGCTGGTCAGCCACGGCGCGGCCATCCGCTGCTGGGCGGGGCTGCGCTCGCTCGACCTCGACGCGCACTTCATCGCCGACCACCTCCTCGACAACACCGGCGTCGTGATCCTCGAGGGCTCCGGCTCGGAGTGGTCGCTCGTCTCGTGGGAGGGCGAGCCGGTCAGCGGCGTGGGCGCCGCGGCGCCGTCGGGCCCGGCGGGCGAGACGACGGACTGAGGCTCCGCGCCGCCCATGCTGGTCGAGTAGCCGTCCGGAGGACGGCGTATCGAGACCCGGCGTCTGCAGGCGGGTGGATCTCGATATGCCCGCTGCGCGGGCTACTCGATCAGCATGAAATATGCCCACTGCGCGGGCTGCTCGATCGGCATGAGGGGGGCCTGCCGCGCGGGTTGCTGGCCCGGCAGGGACGGGCGCTCGCCGCTCATGCTGGTCGAGTAGCCGGCCGGAGGACGGCGTATCGAGACCCGGCGTCTGCAGATGGGTGGATCTCGATACGCCCGCTTCGCGGGCTACTCGATCAGCATGGTGCGCGCGGGCCGCTCGGTCGGCATGGTGCGCGCGGGCCGCTCGATCGGCATGGCGTGGGCGGCCGCTCGACCCCGACTCGTCTGGTTGCCCGCGGGTAACGATCGGGCAACGTTTCGGAAATGTTCTCTGACCGGCTCGAACGCGAACGATAGCTCGGCTCTGCATCGCCGCAGGACCCCCGATCCCGGTCCTCGTCGTTTGGCCGGATCCGACCCCGCGGCTACCGTGGACGGCGGTCCTCGAGACCCCGATGAATCGGTCCGCGCTCGTGCGGCGTCCTCCCCGGCGTGCCGCGAGCGTACGGTCAACGGGTGCGCGAGGCGGCCCCGTGGTCGCCTCCCGGACGAACCGGAATCGCCTCCTCGCCCCCTCCGCCCTCCCGCGGTGGGGCGTTCGCGGAGGCTGGAGAGACGGCGTCCCCCGCACCCGACCCGGCACCACGAGATGAGAGTGCAGGGATGCGTCCCTGCGCGCCGACGGAGTGCACGTGCAGCAGAACCAGCAGGACATCAGCGAGCCCGGGAACGGAGCCGCCACCGCCACCCTCGAGCGGGAGGGCCCGGCCCTCGAAGCGAGGAACCTCTTCAAGGTCTTCGGCCGCCGACCCGAGGAGGTCGTGCGGCGGCTGCGCCAGGGCGCCGATCGCGCCGACCTCGCGGGCCAGGGCACCGCGGCGGTGATCGACTCCTCCTTCGAGGTGCGCCGCGGCGAGATCTTCGTCGTGATGGGGCTGTCCGGCTCCGGCAAGTCGACGCTGATCCGCATGCTCAACGGCCTGCAGGAGCCGACCGCGGGGGAGGTGCTCATCGACGGCACGACGATCACCGGCGTGCCCGAGAAGGAGCTGCGCCGCATCCGCCGATCCTCGGTCTCGATGGTCTTCCAGCACTTCGCGCTGCTGCCGCACCGCACGGTGCTCGACAACGTGGCCTACCCGCTCGAGATCCAGGGGGTGCCGGCGGCCGAGCGCCGCGAGCGCGCCCTGCTCGCGGTCGAGCGGGCGGGCCTGGCCGGCTGGCACGAGAAGATGCCCGACGAGCTCTCCGGAGGCATGCGCCAGCGGGTCGGACTCGCCCGCGCGCTCGCCGCCGACACCGACATCGTGCTGATGGACGAGGCGTTCTCGGCGCTGGACCCGCTGATCCGCCGCGAGATGCAGGAGCAGCTGATCGAGCTGCAGCAGGAGCTGGGCAAGACCATCGTCTTCATCACGCACGACCTCAACGAGGCGATGCTGCTCGGCGACCGGATCGCCGTGATGCGCGACGGCCGCATCGTCCAGATCGGCACGCCGGAGGAGATCCTCACCGACCCGGCGAACGACTACGTGGCCCAGTTCGTGCAGGACGTGGACCGCGCCCGGGTGCTCACGGCCTCCGCGGTGATGGAGCCGGTCCGCTCCCTCGTGACGCTCACCGCCGGCCCGCGGGCCGCGCTGCGCACGATGCGCGACCAGCAGACCGCCGCGGCCTTCGTGGTCGGCACCGGACGGCGCCTGCTCGGCACCGTCCGCGACCGCGACGTGATCGAGCAGGTGCGCGCGGGCACCACCGACCTGTCGCTCGTCGTCACCTCCGCCGTCGTCAGCGTGGGCCCCGACACCGCGCTCAGCGAGATCATCGAGCCGGCCGTCGAGTCGGCCCTGCCGGTGGCGGTCGTGGACGAGGACGGCCGCCTGCTCGGAGCGATCCCCCGGGTGACGCTCCTCGCGGCGCTCGGGAACCTCGGCCCGCAGACCGGTGAGCTGCCGCTCGTCGAGCCGCCCGCGACGCTCCCGACCGAGATGGTCACCGCCACGCTGCACGCGACCGGCGGTCCCGTCGACGACGCCGTGCTCGCGAGCGAGGGGGGCGTGCGATGAACCCGGACCTCCGCCTGCCGCTCGGCGCCGCCATCGAGTCGTTCGTCGACACGCTGACGCGCACCTTCCAGCCGGTCTTCGACCTGCTCCGCACGGTCTTCGGCGCGGCCTACACCGGCGTCGACTTCGTGCTGGCGACGCCGCCGTTCTGGGTCGTCATCGCGCTGATCGCGGTGCTCGCCTACGCCGCCCGCGGCTGGGTCTTCGGACTCGGCTCCGCGGTCGGTCTCCTGCTGATCGCGAGCGTGGACCAGTGGGACAACGCGATGGACTCGCTCGCACTGGTGCTGGTCGCCTCCGCGGTCGCGATCGCGCTGAGCGTGCCGCTCGGGATCCTCGCGGCGCGCAACCGGACCGCCTCGGCGATCCTGCGCCCGATCCTCGACTTCATGCAGACCATGCCGGCGTTCGTGTACCTGATCCCGGCGCTGATCCTCTTCCGCGTCGGCGTCGTCCCCGGCATCGTCGCGACGATCGTCTTCGCGATGGCGCCCGGCGTCCGGCTGACCGAGCTGGGCGTCCGCGGCGTGGACTCCGAGCTCGTCGAGGCGGGCGAGTCGTTCGGCTCGTCGAAGTGGCGCATCCTCCGGCAGATCCAGCTGCCGCTGGCGCTGCCGTCGATCCTGGCCGGGCTCAACCAGGTCATCATGCTCTCGCTCTCGATGGTCGTCATCGCGGGCATGGTCGGCGCGGGCGGCCTCGGCGGCGACGTCGTGGCGAGCATCGGCCGGATCGACGTGGCGCTGGGCTTCGAGGCCGGCATCGCGGTGGTGATCCTGGCGATCATCCTCGACCGGATGACGAGCGCCCTCGGTGCGCCGTCGCCGGCCCGCGTCGCCCGGGCGAGCAGCCGCAAGGCCGTCGTCGCGACCCGCACGGCCGTCGCCGCGGTGTCGGTCGGCGTCGTCGCCTCGCTCGGCGCCTCCGCGGTCGCCGGCCCGGCGTCCTCCGGGCCCGTCGCCAACGGGGACCGCACCGACGTCACCCTCGCCGTCTTCCAGGGCTGGGACGAGGGCATCGCCGTCTCCCGGCTCTGGAGCGCCGTGCTGGAGGAGGAGGGCTACGACGTGACGCAGCAGAGCATCGACGTGGCGCCCGGCTTCTCGGGCCTCGCCAGCGGGGACTACGACCTCGCGATGGACACCTGGCTGCCGATCACACACGCGGACTACCTCGAGGAGTACGGCGATCGCATCGTCGACCTCGGCGCGTGGAACGACGACGCGAAGCTCACCATCGCGGTGAACGAGGACGCGCCGATCGACACCCTCGAGGAGCTCGCGGCGAACCCCGAGGTCGTCGGGAACCGCCTCGTCGGCATCGAGCCCGGCTCGGGGCTGAACGGGATCACGACGGACGCGGTCATCCCCGGCTACGGCCTGGAGGGGATGGAGTACCTCACCTCGTCGACGCCGGCGATGCTGCAGGAGCTCTCGAGTGCGACGGCGGCCGGCGAGAACATCGCCGTGACGCTGTGGCGCCCGCACTGGGCCTACGACGCGTTCCCGGTGAAGGACCTCGAGGACCCGAAGGGGCTGCTCGGCGAGGCCGAGGGGATCCACGCGTTCGGCTCGGCGGCCTTCGACGGCGACTTCCCGACGCTGAGCACCTGGATGCGCGACTTCAGGATGGACTCGGACACGCTGTACTCGCTCGAGAACGCCCTCTTCAACGAGGGTGCGGACGACCAGGACGCGGCGCTCGAGCAGTGGATGACGGAGAACCGCGAGTACGTCGACGGTCTGACGGGCTGAGGGGGGATCTCGATACGGCCGCTGCGCGGCCTACTCGATCGGCATGGGGAGCGGCGGGCGCCCGGTGGGCGGCGCTCTCGTCATGCTGGTCGAGCAGCGCGCAGCGCGTATCGAGACCCACCTCCGCCGGAACATGCGCTGAGAGCCGCCGTCATCGCCCATGGGCGATGAGACGTGCTCTCAGCTGATGTTCTGCAGGCGGATCAGGCGCGCGCCGCCGCGTACTGCTCGCGGATGACCGGGCGGTGGTCCGGCGCCGGCTCGGCGAGGGAGGTGACCTCCCACGTCGGACGCTCCCCGGTCAGCGCCCAGGCGGCCTGCACCGCCGCGCCGTCGGCGACGTACTCGCCCGGCGTCGGCACGACCACGGGCACGTCGAAGACCTGCGAGGCCGCGAGCTGCACGGCGCTGTTCTGCGCCGCTCCGCCGATCAGCAGGATGCGCTTCGCCTCGACGCCCTGCGCCCGCACGGCGTCGAGGCCGTCGGCCAGACCGCAGAGCATGCCCTCGATCGCGGCGCGCGCCAGGTTCGGCCGCGTCGTCGACGCGATCGTCATCCCGTGCAGGCTCGCCGTCGCATCGGGCAGGTTCGGCGTCCGCTCGCCCTCGAAGTAGGGGACGAGCACGAGACCGCCGGAGCCCGGCTCCGCCTCGAGCGCGAGCGCCGAGAAGGCGTCGAAGTCGCTGCCGAGCAGCCCGGCCGTCGAGGCCAGCACCCGCGCCGCGTTCAGCGTCGCGACCAGCGGGAGGAACCGCCCGCTCGCGTCCGCGAAGCCCGCCACCGTGCCGGAGGGGTCGCGCACCGGGTCGTCGGTCACCGCGAAGACGGTGCCGCTGGTGCCGATGCTCACGACGACGTCGCCGGGGCCCGCGCCGAGGCCGAGCGCCGCGCCGGCGTTGTCGCCCGCACCCGGGCCGACGACGAGGCCGCTCTCGGTCGTGCCGGCCTGCTCCGACGGGCCGAGCACGCGGGGGAGGAGCGGCCGGTGGCCGAGTGCGCGCTCGAGGAGGTCGAGGTCGTAGCCGTCGGCGCCCCAGTAGGAGGTGCCCGAGGCGTCCGAGCGGTCGGTCGTCAGCGCGTCGAGCTGCGGGCCGCGCGCCGAGTCGGGGCCGTAGCCGAGCAGGCGCCAGGTCAGCCAGTCGTGCGGGAGCGCCACGGCGGCGACGCGTGCCGCGTTCTCCGGCTCGGCGTCGCGCAGCCAGCGCAGCTTGGTGGCGGTGAAGGAGGCGACCGGCACGCTGCCGGTGCGCTGCGCCCACGCCTCGGCGCCGAGCTCCTCGATCAGATCGCGGGCCGCGCCGGCGCTGCGGGTGTCGTTCCAGAGCAGCGCGGGCCGGACGACCCGCCCGTCGGCGTCGAGCACGACCATGCCGTGCTGCTGACCGCCGACCGAGATCGCGGCGACGTCGTCGAGTCCGCCCGCGTCCGCAAGCGCGATCTGCAGCGCCTCCCACCACGCGGCCGGGTCGACCTCGGTGCCGTCGGGGTGCGAGGCGCGTCCCGTGCGGACCACCGCTCCGGTGTCGAGGTCGCGGACGACCACCTTGCAGCTCTGGGTCGACGAGTCGATCCCTGCGACGAGCGTCATCGCCGTCTCCGTTCGTTGTGGCGGGTGGAGGCGCGGCCTCCGATGAAGTCGGGGTGCGGAGGGGTCGCCTCCGCGGAAGGGGCGGGCGCCGGCGCGGCCTCCGCGGGGGAGGGGCGCCGTCGCCCGAGCATGCGAGAACGGACGAGACCCCGTGCCGAGGCACGGGATCCCGTCCGTCTCAGGGAGCCCCGAGAACGGGGCGACCCGGGTGGATCAGCTGCGCGCGCCGAGCAGGTGCTCGGTGGCGAGCTGCTGCAGGCGGACGAAGCCGAAGCCCTTGCCGCCCAGGTACGCGTCGGTGTCGAACGACTCGTAGGACGCGGTGTCCGCGAGCAGGTCGTCGTACGACTCGCCCTCGTTCAGCGTCGGGGTCGACAGCTCGCCGACCTTCGACGCCGCGAGCGCCTCCTGCACCTCGGGGTCGGCGCGGAAGGCCGTGGCGCGCTCCTTGAGCAGCAGGTAGGTGCGCATGTTGGCCGCGGCCGAGTCCCAGACTCCGGTCTCGTCCTCGGTGCGCGAGGGCTTGTAGTCGAAGTGGCGCGGGCCGTCGTAGGCGGGGACGCCGCCGGGGCCGCCGTTCTCGAGGAGGTCGACGAGCGAGAACGCGTTGTGCAGGTCGCCGTGACCGAAGACGAGGTCCTGGTCGTACTTGATGCCGCGCTGGCCGTTGAGGTCGATGTGGAAGAGCTTGCCGTGGTACAGCGCCTGGGCGATGCCGGCCGTGAAGTTCAGGCCCGCCATCTGCTCGTGGCCGACCTCGGGGTTCACGCCGACGAGCTCGGGGCGCTCGAGGGAGTCGATGAAGGCGATCGCGTGGCCGAGCGTCGGCAGCAGGATGTCGCCGCGGGGCTCGTTGGGCTTGGGCTCGATCGCGAAGCGGATGTCGTAGCCCTTGTCGGTGACGTAGTCGCCGAGCAGGTTGACGGCCTCCCGGTAGCGCTCGAGGGCCGCGCGGATGTCCTTCGCGGAGTCGTACTCGGCGCCCTCGCGGCCGCCCCACATCACGAAGGTCTGCGCGCCGAGCTCGGCGGCGAGGTCGATGTTGCGGAGGACCTTGCGCAGCGCGAAGCGGCGCACGTCGCGGTCGTTCGAGGTGAAGCCGCCGTCCTTGAAGACCGGGGCGCTGAAGAGGTTGGTGGTGACCATCGGCACGACGAGGCCGGTCGACTCGAGCGCGCCCTTGAGGCGGTCGATCTCGGTCTGGCGCTCGGCGTCGGTCGAGCCGAACGCGAAGAGGTCGTCGTCGTGGAAGGTGAGGCCGTAGGCGCCGAGCTCGCTCAGCTTCTCGACCGCGTGCACGGTGTCGAGGGGCTTCCGGGTCGGGCCGCCGAACGGGTCCGTCCCGTTGTAGCCGATGGTCCAGAGGCCGAACGAGAACTTGTCGGCGCGGGTGGGGGTCAGGGACATTGATCCGAATCCTTTCCGGCGACGTCGCCGAATTGTTGTTGCGCCCAACATATCGACCGGGGGCGTGCGGCGCAACGCTCGTGGCGACGTGTCGTGTCATCGTGCTCGTCGATCGACGCGACGCCTCGCGACGCTGTGCCCATGGATCGACACGACGCCTCGCGTCACTGCGCCGTCGATCGACG
Source organism: Rathayibacter sp. VKM Ac-2856 (assembly GCF_013205055.1). Lineage (GTDB taxonomy): Bacteria > Actinomycetota > Actinomycetes > Actinomycetales > Microbacteriaceae > Rathayibacter. The sequence continues at coordinate 439,614 of NZ_JABMLF010000005.1, read as the reverse complement.
CGACGCCCTGCGTCACTGCGCCCGTGGATCGACGCGACGCCTCGCGTCGATATGTCGCGACGCCCGACGAATTCCTTGCGGAAGCGTTTCGACTGTGCGTACAGTGCTCAGCAGCAACCCGGTCGAAGCGTTTCGAAGCACTGCTCCCCTGAGCAGGGCGGAGCGGCCGGGCACCGACGACGAGGTCCGGCAGGAGGAACGATGGCGAGCATCCACGACGTCGCCCGCGTGGCCGGGGTCTCGATCAGCACCGTCTCCTACGCCCTCTCCGGCAAGCGCTCGATCGCCGCCTCCACCCGCCAGCGGGTCGACGAGGCCGTCCGGCAGCTCGGCTATCGGCCGCACGCCGGCGCCCGCATGCTCGCCGGAGCGCGGACCCACATCCTCGCCCTCTCGGCGCCGATGCGCGGCGAGCTGCATCTGCCCACCCACATGCGCTTCGTCACCGAGGTGCTCGAGCGGGCCCGCGAGTCCGACTACGACGTCCTCCTCCTCGTGACGGACGAGGCGTCAAGCGGCATCGCCCGCGTCTCCTCCTCCTCACTCGTCGACGGCGTCGTGCTGATGGGCGTCGACGACGAGGACGACCGCGCGGCCCTCATCCGCGCAGCCGGCGTCCCGGCGACCTTCATCGGCGTGCCGGCCGACGCGCACGACCTCGCCTGCGTCGACCTCGACTTCGCCGAGGCGGCCCGCCGGAGCGTCCGCCTGCTCGCCGAGCAGGGCCACCGCTCGATCGGCCTGATCGAGCACCCGCAGTCGTACACCGACCGCAACGCCGGCTTCGTCCGCCGTTTCGACGACGCGTTCGAGGCGGAGTGCGCGGCGCTCGGCCTGACCCTCAGTGTCGAGCGGCCGCACATCGGCCGCCCGAGCGCGGCCGCCGCAGTCGATGCGCTGCTCACCGCTCCCGTCTCGGCCCTCGTCCTGCACTGCAACGAGCCGGTGGCGGAGGCGGCGATCGAGCGCCTCGTCGAGCGCGGCCTCTCGATCCCGGGCGACCTCTCGGTCCTCGCCGCCTGCGCCAGCTACGACGGGGCGTCGCTCCCCGTGCCGGTCAGCAGCATCCCCCTGCCCTTCGACGCGATGTGCCGCGCGGCCGTCGCCCGGACCCTCCAGCAGATCGACTCCGGTCGCACCACCGGCGTCGACCTCCTCCCGCCCCACTACGTCGACCGCGGCTCCGTCGCGCTCGCTGCGACCGGCGCCGCGGTGCCGGCCGCGCCCTGACCCCTCCCCGCTCCCGCTTCCTCCCGCTCCTCCCGCGCGGATCGTCGAAACGCTTCGACGGCTCGTGCCACCTGAGAGAGCGCTCTTCGACTCGCACGACCGTTCCTGCACCACCCCACGTCCACAGCCCCGCGGCACCGTTTGAAGGAGAACTCCCGCTATGTCGCTTCGTCCCCGCACCGCCTTCCACCGCCCCTCCGCCGCCACCGTCGGCTCCCTCAGCCGCCGCGGCCTGATCGCCGGCGGTGTCGGCATCGGCGCGATGTTCGCGCTCGCCGCCTGCTCCGGAGGCGGCTCCGACGCCGGCTCCGACGCCCTGGCCACCGACGTCGACGGCGCCGGCCGCACCCTCACCATGTGGGACTTCGAGACCCCCGACAGCGACCGCGGCATCGCCTGGCTCGCGGCCCGCGACATCTTCACGAAGGAGACGGGCGCCGAGATCGCCTACGAGTTCAAGGCCTTCGAGCAGCTGCGCACCGGCGCCAGCCAGATCTTCAACTCCAACTCCGCGCCCGACGTCGTCGAGTACAACAAGGGCAACGCGACCAGTGGACTGCTCTCGAGCCAGGGCCTGCTCACCAACCTCGACGAGGCGGTCGAGTTCTACGGCTGGGACAAGCTCATCCCGGGTGCGCTGCAGACCACCGCCAAGTACGACGAGCAGGGCATCATGGGCTCCGGCTCCTGGTACGGCATCCCCAACTACGGCGAGTTCACCTTCGTCTACTACAACAAGGACGTCTTCGCCGCGAACGGCCTCGAGGTCCCGACGACCTACGACGAGTTCACCGCCGTGCTCGACGCCTTCGTCGCCAAGGGCATCACCCCGCTGGCCGAGGCCGGCGCGGAGTACCCGCTGCAGCAGCTCTTCTACCAGCTCGCGCTGCTGAAGGCCGACCGCCAGTGGATCACCGACTACCAGACCTACACGGGCGAGGTCGACTTCGAGGACGCGGCCTGGAGCTACGCGGCCGACCAGCTGCAGACCTACGTCGACAAGGGCTACTTCTCGGCCGACGCCTCGGGCCTCAAGGCCGAGGACGCGGGCACCGCCTTCATCTCGGGCGAGTACCCGATCTTCTTCTCGGGCTCGTGGTGGTTCGGCCGCTTCAAGACCGAGATCACCGGCTTCGAGTGGGACACCTTCCTCTTCCCGGGCGCCGAGTTCACGATGGGCTCCGCCGGCAATCACTGGGTCATCCCGGAGACGGCGAAGAACAAGGACCTCGCCTACAAGTGGATCGACATCACGATGCGCCCCGAGATCCAGAACCTCATCGGCAACAACGGCGGCATCCCGCTGGTGGTCGACGAGTCGGCCATCACGGACGAGAAGAGCAAGGCGCTGCTCTCGCAGTGGAAGACGGTCGTCGAGCAGGACCAGCTCTCCTTCTACCCGGACTGGCCCACCGCGACCTTCTACGACGACCTCGTCGCCGCCTCGCAGGAGCTCATCAACGGCTCGACCGACCCCAGCGGAATGCTCACCGAGCTCCAGTCCAAGTACGACGACGGCGTCGCCGACATCAAGTAAGCGCGCGGGGTCTCGATACGCCCCTCCGGGGCTACTCGACCAGCGAGCTCCACCCGCCCCCGCACTTCCCCCTCCGCGAGATGCCACTTGTGCATGCGACACGCCGTGAAAGCCGTGCACAAGTGGCATCTCGCGGCCCCCAACACGCAGCCCCACCGTCCAAGGAGTCCCCATGACGACGACCGTTCCGCGTCGCGCGGAGAGCGCCCCGCCGCCTCCCACGGCCGAGAAGCCGCCCCGCGAGAAGCGCTCCGGCGGGTACTGGCTCTACCTGATCCCGGGCTTCGTGCTCTTCGTGTTCATCGTGCTGATCCCGCTGATCTGGAACGTCTACATCAGCTTCACCTCGTGGCGCGGGATCAAGCCCCCGATCTTCATCGGACTCGACAACTGGATCGAGCTGATGGGCGACGACCAGTTCTGGACGTCCTTCCTCAACTCCGTCTACATGATCATCGCGATGGTGATCGTCCCGACGATCCTCGGCCTCCTCCTCGCCGCGATCCTCTTCGATCTCGTCGGCAAGAAGTTCGGCGGCAGGATCGCCTCCTTCCTCCGCGCGACCTACTACCTCCCGCAGATCCTCCCGACGGTCATCGCGGCCATCGTGATCGGCTGGATCCTCCGCCCGGACAACGGCGCGCTCAACTCGATCCTCGAGGCGGTCGGCCTCGGCTCGCTCTCGCACGACTGGCTCGGCAAGCCCGACACCGCGATGCTCTCGATCATGGTCGTGATGATCTGGGTCCAGCTCGGCTACCCGGTCGTCATCTTCATGGCCGCTCTGCAGCGCGTGGACCCGGAGCTCTACGAGGCCGCCGAGCTCGACGGCGCGAACTGGTTCCAGCGCTTCCGCTGGATCACGATCTCGATCATCCGCCCCGAGGTCTTCGTCGTCACCCTCACCTGCACGATCGCCGCACTGAAGGTCTTCGGGCCGATCTACGCGCTGACCCGCGGTGGTCCGGGCGACTCGACCATCGTGCCGAGCTACTACTCCTATACCGAGTTCTTCCAGAAGCAGCAGGTGGGCTACGGCGCCACCATCGCGACCGCGCTGACCATCGTCATCGTGATCCTGGCCGTCCTCTTCATCCGCGCACAGGAGCGCGTCGAGCGCAGCGAAGGAGCCCGCTGATGTCGGCCATCGAAGCCCTGCCGTTCACTCAGGCCGGCACCGACGACACCGATCTGACCACCCCGAAGAAGGCGCCCAAGGCCTCGAAGGGCGCCACCCGGCGCACCGTCGGCGACTGGGCGATCCTGGTCGTGGCGGTCGTGATCGGGCTCGTCATCATCAGCCCGGTGCTGCTGATCCTGCTCAACTCGTTCAAGACCCCGGCCGAGTACTCGGCGGGCGGTCCGCTCGCCTTCCCGACCGGCCTCTCCTTCGACGGCCTGTCCACCTTCTGGGAGCGGGTGAACTTCCCGGAGAAGCTCGGCAACTCGATCCTGATCTCGGGATCGGTCGCGATCCTCGCGGTCGCCCTCTCGGTGCTGAACGCCTATGCGATCGGCATCGGCCGGGTCCGCGGCCGCAGCTGGATCATCATCCTGTTCCTGCTGGCGAACATGCTGCCGCAGGAGGCCCTGCTCTACCCGCTGTACTACATGTTCAAGGCGGTCGGGATCTACGACAGCCAGCTCTCGGTGATCATCATCTTCACGGTGATCCAGTCGGCGTTCGGCACCTATCTGCTCTCGAGCGTCTACGGCACCTTCCCGAAGGAGATCCTCGAGGCCGCGGCACTCGACGGCGCCTCGAAGTGGCAGGTGCTCACCCGGGTGATCGTCCCGATCTCGCGGCCGACCCTCTCGGTGCTGATGATCTTCTTCTTCATCTGGACCTGGAACGAGTTCCTCATCCCGCTGGTGTTCCTGGTGAGCGACGCGACGCAGACCGTCCCGATCGCCATCTCCAGCCTGCAGGGCGACAAGATCATGGACGTCACGACGACCAGCGCGAGCGCCCTGCTGGGCCTGCTGCCGACGCTGATCTTCTTCCTGATCTTCCAGCGCACCCTGACCCGCGGCATCACCGCCGGCGCGGTCAAGTAGGCAGCCCGCCACCGCGGCGCGGGCCCCCTCCGACGGGGCCCGCGCCGCCGATCCGCCCGCGCACTCCATGGCGGATCGAAGCGCTTCGATCTCCTCGACGGCTCCGGCCGTCCTCCCGCCATCAGAAAGGCACCACCCCATGAAGTTCACCGACGGGTTCTGGCAGACGAGGGCCGGATTCACGCCCCTCTTCGCGCAGGAGGCGTACGACATCCGCTCCCACGGCACCTCGCTCGAGGTGATCGCGCCGACGAAGGTGATCCAGGGCCGGGGCGACGTGCTCAACCGGCCGACGCTGACCGTCACCGTCTCGTCCCCGGCGGAGGGCGTCGCGAAGGTGCGGATCGAGCACTGGCGCGGCACCGCGACCCGCGGCGGCTTCGACCTGGTGGACGACGCGGTCGGCGAGGCGATTCTCACCGAGGCGGGCGGCGTCCTGCGCACCGGCGACCTCGAGGTCCGCGTCGCGCAGGGCGCCCCGTGGTCGCTCGAGTTCTGGGACACCGCGACGAACACGCGGCTGACCGGCTCCGGGCACAAGGCCCAGGGATACCTCACCGGACCCGACGGTGCGGCGTACCTGCACGAGCAGCTCGACCTCGGCGTCGGCGAGCTGGTCTACGGCCTCGGCGAGCGCTTCGGCCCGTTCGTGAAGAACGGCCAGACCGTCGACGTCTGGAACGCCGACGGCGGCACCTCCTCGGAGCAGGCCTACAAGAACGTCCCCTTCTACCTCTCCAGCCGCGGCTACGGCGTCCTCGTCAACGACCCGGGCCTCGTCTCGTTCGAGATCGGCTCCGAGACCGTCGAGCGCGTGCAGTTCTCCGTCGGCGGCGAGGCGCTGGAGTACCTGGTGATCCAGGGCCCGACGAAGAAGGACGTGCTCCGCCGCTACACCGGGCTGGCCGGCCGACCCGCGATCGTGCCCGCCTGGAGCTACGGCCTCTGGCTCACCACGAGCTTCACCACGAGCTACGACGAGGAGACGGTCTCCTCCTTCATCGACGGCTTCGCCGAGCGCGAGCTGCCGCTGTCGGCCTTCCACTTCGACTGCTTCTGGATGCGCGAGTTCCAGTGGACGGACCTCGAGTGGGACCCGCGCACCTTCCCGGACCCGGAGGGGATCCTCGCCCGCCTGCACGAGCGCGGCCTGCACACCTGCGTCTGGATCAACCCCTACATCGCGCAGGCCTCGGCGCTGTTCGAGGAGGGCCGCGAGAAGGGCTACCTGCTGCGGACGACCGCGGGCGACGTCTGGCAGTGGGACATGTGGGTCGCCGGCATGGCGCTGATCGACTTCACGAACCCGGAGGCGACGCGGTGGTTCCAGGACAAGCTGCGCGTCCTGGTGCGCCAGGGCGTCGACTCGTTCAAGACGGACTTCGGCGAGCGCATCCCGTCCGAGGGCGTGGTGTGGGCCGACGGCTCCAGCCCCGAGGGCATGCACAACTGGTACACCCAGCTCTACAACCGCGCGGTGTTCGAGGTGCTGGAGGAGGAGCTCGGCGCGGGTCGCGCGGCGCTCTTCGCCCGCAGCGCCACCGTCGGCGGGCAGGCGCTGCCCGTGCACTGGGGCGGCGACAACACCTCCTCCTACGTCTCGATGGCGGAGACCCTGCGCGGCGGGCTCTCGCTCGCCCTCGGCGGCTTCGGCTTCTGGGCGCACGACATCGGCGGCTTCGAGGGCACGCCCGATCCGGGCGTCTTCAAGCGCTGGCTCGCCTTCGGCCTGCTCTCCTCGCATTCGCGGCTGCACGGCTCGTCCTCGGTGCGGGTGCCGTGGGCGTTCGACGAGGAGGCGGTCGACGTCACCCGGCTCTTCACCCGGCTGAAGCTCTCGCTGATGCCCTACCTCTACGCGGCGGGGGCGGAGGCGGCGCGCACCGGCACCCCGGTGATGCGGCCGATGACGCTCGAGTTCGAGGACGACCGCAACGCGGCGCACCTCGACACGCAGTACATGCTCGGCCACGACCTGCTGGTCGCGCCGGTCTTCACGCCGGACGGCTCGGTCGAGTTCTACCTGCCGCGCGGGCGCTGGACCAGCTGGTGGACCGGCGAGAGCACCGACTCGGCGGGGGAGTGGCGCCGCGAGGTGCACGGCTTCGACTCGCTGCCGCTCTACGTCCGCGAGGGAGCGGTGATCCCGGTCGGTGCGCGCAGCGACACGGCCGAGTACGACTACGTCGACGGGCTCGAGCTGCGGGTGTTCCCCGGCGCGGACGGCGAGACGGTCGTGCGGGTGCCGGCGCACGACTCCGGCGAGGAGACCGTGTTCACGGTGACCCGCTCGGGCGCCGAGGTGAGCGTCGACGCGCCCGCCGGCAGCTGGACCTGGACCCGCGCGGGGTCCTGACCGGCGAGGTCCGCGCGCAACATCAGCTGAGAGAGGGGTCCCTCCTCTGTGGGGCGAGGGACCCCCTTCTCAGCTGATGTTGTGCGGCGGACCGCGCGTCCACGCGCGGATAGGCTGACCCCGGACAGCAGAGGAGACCGCGGAATGGCCGAGAACGCGACGCGCGGCAACAACCTCGACCGGGTCCGCCGGCACAACCTCTCCGCGCTCCTGCGGCTCGTGCACCGCGGCGGCCCGCGCTCCCGCTCGCAGCTGACGCGCCTCACCGGGCTCAACCGCTCCACCATCGCCGCCCTCGTCGGCGAGCTGGTCGAGCTGGGCCTCGTGCGCGAGCTGCAGCCCGAGACCCTCAACCAGGTCGGTCGGCCGAGCCCGATCGTCGAGACGGATCCGCGGGTCGTCGCGATCGCGGTGAACCCCGAGATCGACGCCGTCACCGTCGCGGTCGTCGGCCTGGACGCCGAGGTGCGCCGCCGCATCCGCCGCACCGCCGCCGTCCCGAGCGCCGAGGCCGCGGCACGGCTGGCGGCCGACGCGATCGCCGAGCTGGTCGCCGAGCTCCCCGCCGACGCGCGGACGGTCGGCATCGGCGTGGCCGTCCCCGGTCTCGTCCGCGACGCCGACGGCCTCGTCCGGGTCGGCCCGCACCTCGGCTGGACCGACGAGCCGTTCTCGCGGATGCTCGCCGACGCGACCGGGCTGCCGGTGCTCTCGGCCAACGACGCCAACCTCGGCGCGCTCGCCGAGAGCGTCCTCGGCGCGGGCCGCGAGGTCTCGCACCTCGTCTACCTCAACGGCGGCGCGAGCGGCGTCGGCGCCGGCGTGATCGTCGGCGGCGCCCCGCTGCACGGCATCGACGGCTACGCGGGCGAGATCGGCCACACCCTCGTCAACAGCGCGGGCGTCGACTGCCACTGCGGAGCGGTCGGCTGCCTCGAGACCGAGGTCGGCCGCGCGGAGCTGCTGCGGGTGCTCGGCATCGACTCCAGCGAGCGGCTCGAGGAGGCGCTCGCCGCGTCCGGGGACCCCGCCGTGCGGGCCGAGGTGGAGCGGCAGCTCGGCCACCTCGCCGTCGCGCTGCGCAACGTCGTCAACATCTTCAACCCGCAGCTCGTGGTGCTGGGCGGCTTCCTCGGCGCGCTCGTCGGCGTCGCGCCGGGCTTCCTCGAGGAGCGCCTCGGCCGCGGCGGTCCGTTCCGGGTGGCGCTCGACTCCGTGCGCATCGCCCGGACCGAGCTCGGCGCCGACCTGCTGATGCTCGGCGCGGCCGAGCTGGCCTTCGAGCGGCTGCTCGCCGATCCGCTGACGGCCGCGCTGCACCCGGCCGGCGGAGCACTTCCCGCGGCCTGACCGGCGCTGCGGGCGTCCCGCAGGCGAAGTCCGGTCCGCGAGACGGGCCCGACCCCTTGCGCGGCACCCGGTCGAATTGATTCGATAGTCGGGGAATGAATCCGGTCTCCCGCTGCTTGGCGGTAGAGGCGGTGCCCTTCCGCGCTCCCTCTTCTCCTCCGCTCTGCGCTCCGCAGGAAGGCTCCGTGACCTCTCTCGCCCCGACCCCCACCGGCTCGATCCCCGTGCACCGGCACGCCGGCGACGCTCTGACCAACCGTCAGCGCCTCGTCTACGTCATCGTGCTCGGCGCGCTCACCGCACTCGGCCCGTTCACGATCGACCTCTACCTCCCCGCCTTCCCCGCGCTGCAGAGCGAGCTGAACGTGTCGGAGGCGGCGGTGCAGCTGACCCTCACCGGCACCACGCTCGGCTTCGCGCTCGGGCAGCTGGTCGTCGGTCCGTGGAGCGACGTGGTCGGCCGGCGGCTGCCGATCCTGCTCGCGACCTCGCTGCACGTCCTCGCCTGCGTCGGCGCGGCGTTCGCGCCCGAGATCGTCTCGCTCGGCGTCTTCCGCTTCCTGATGGGCGCCGGCGCGGCCGCGGGCGGTGTCGTCGCGATGGCGATGGTCCGCGACCTCTTCGGCGGGCGACCGCTGGTGAAGATGCTGTCGCGCCTCGCGCTGGTCTCCGGTCTCGCGCCGGTGCTCGCCCCGGTCATCGGCTCGCAGCTGCTGCTGGTGATGGACTGGCGCGGCATCTTCGTCTTCCTCGCCGCCTACGGCCTGCTCGTGATGCTCGCCGTCGCTCTGCTGATCGTGGAGACGCGGCCCCGCGTGGCGCGCGCCGACCGCGACTCCCGCTCGCTCGTGCAGCGCTACCGCGCGGTCCTCAGCGACCGGGTCTTCGTCGGCGTCGCGATCATCGGCGGCATGACCTTCGGCGGCCTGTTCACCTACCTCTCCAGCTCCTCCTTCCTCTTCCAGGGCCTCTACGGACTGGACGCGCAGCAGTACGGCCTGCTCTTCGCGGTCAACTCGCTCGGCGTGGTCTCGGGAGTGCAGGCGTCCTCGTTCCTCAGCCGCCGCGGCGTCGGCCCGCAGTGGATCCTCGCCGTCACCACCGTCTCCCTCTTCGTGACCGCCGGACTGATCGCGCTCTTCGACGTGCTCGGCTTCGGCATCTGGGGCACCCTCGTGCCGCTGTGGTTCTTCATCGCCTCCTGCGGGTTCAGCTTCCCCTGCGTGCAGGTGCTCGGCCTGGTGAACCACGGCCGCGAGGCGGGCACCGCGGCGTCGCTGCTCGGAGCGGTCAACTTCGGCACCGCCGGCATCCTCTCGCCGATCTCCGGCGTGTTCGGCGCGGAGTCCGCCGTCCCGATGGCCGGCGTCATGATGGCGACCGCCGCCGTCTCGATCGTGGCGCTCTGGCTCGTCGTCCGCCCCCGGACCGTCCCGGCCCTCCAGGACTGAGCGGCCGCCGCGCCGCCGCCGCGCCGCCGCCGCGCCGCCGCCGCGCCGCCGCCGCGCGACCTGCGGATCTCCGGCTCGTGGAACCGACTCCGGCTCGCGGGATCGAGCGGATCCGACTTGCCCGACTCGTTTCCACGAGCCGGAGGTGTCTGCTCAGCACCTCCGGCTCGCGAAACCGGCTCCGGCTCGTGGAATCGGCTTCGGCTCGCGGAATCGAGCGGTTTCGACGTGCCGGAGGCGTTTCCGCGAGCCGGAGGTCTCTGCTGAGCACCTTCGGCTCGTGGAATCGGCTTCGGCTCGCGGATTCGAGCGGTTTCGACGTGCCCGACTCGTTTCCGCGAGCCGGACGTGTCGGCTCAGCACCTCCGGCTCGTGAGATCGGCTTCGGCTCGTGGAATCGAGCGGTTTCGACGTGCCGGACGCGTTTCTGCGAGCCGGAGGTCTCTGCTGAGCACCTTCGGCTCGTGGAATCGGCTTCGGCTCGCGGATTCGAGCGGTTTCGACGTGCCGGGCGCCTTTCTGCGAGCCGGAAGTCTCGGCTGAGCACCTTCGGCTCGTGAAATCGGCTTCGGCTCGTGGAATCGAGCGGTTTCGACGTGCCGGACGCGTTTCCGCGAGCCGGAAGTCTCGGCTGAGCACCTTCGGCTCGTGAAATCGGCTTCGGCTCGTGGAATCGAGCGGTTTCGACGT
>NZ_JABMLF010000005.1:414506-428842 GCF_013205055.1 Rathayibacter sp. VKM Ac-2856 | reverse complement strand
GCCCGACGCGTTTCCGCGAGCCGGAGTTGAGGCTCGACACCTCCGGCTCGTGGAATCGACTCCGGCTCGTGGGATCGAGCGGTTTCGACGTGCCGGACGCGTTTCTGCGAGCCGGAGGTCTCTGCTGAGCACCTTCGGCTCGTGGAATCGGCTTCGGCTCGTGGGATCGAGCGGTTTCGACGTGCCCGACTCGTTCTCGCGAGCCGGAGGTGCCGGACGCCGCGACCCGCCGCAAGCCCCCGCGCCCGAACGCCCGGTGACGGCATCATGTCCGGATGGACCCTCGCAGCGACCCCCTGAAGACCGAGCCCGGCGTCGCCCAGCCCGACGCGGTGCAGCGCGAGCGGCTCCACCAGCGCCCGCCCTCCGACGACGTCGTCTCCAAGGTCCTGACGACGGAGGCCGCCCGCCACGTCTCGCGCCGCTGGCCGCTGATCTCCGCCTCGATCGCCCTGGTCGTCACGATCGTCCTCGCCGTGATCATCGCCTTCCGCCCGACCTCCGCGTTCTCGTTCGACGTCGAGTGGATGGACGAGATCGTCGAGCACCGCTCCAGCGTCTGGGACGTCCCGGCCCTGATCATGAACACCGTCGGCGCCGGGATCGTCGGCACCGCGATCATCCCCGTCGCCATCATCATCGTGCTCCTCGTCTTCCGCCGCCGCTGGGCCGCGCTCTACTACGCGATCGCGGCACTCGCGAGCGTCGGCCTCACCCAGCTCGTCAAGGAGCTGGTCGGCCGCGCCCGCCCCGAGGACATGCTCGTCACCAGCGACTACGGCTCGTTCCCGTCCGGCCATACCGCGAACGCCTCGACCACCGCGATGGTGCTCGCCCTCGTCTTCCCGCTGCTCTGGGTCTGGATCGCCGGCTTCCTCTACTCCGTCGCGATGATGGCCAGCCGCACCTACCTCGGCGCGCACTGGCTCAGCGACACCATCGGCGGCCTCCTCCTCGGCCTCGCCGTCGCCCTGATCGTCTGGGCCCCGCTGGCCGGCCGCCTCCGCACCGAGTCCGAGCTCCCGCACCCGCCCATCTGGATCCGCACCTCCCGCTGACCCGGCCCCCCGCATCCCGCGAGATGCCACTTGTGAGCGCGACACGCCGTGTCAGGCGCTCACAAGTGGCATCTCGCGAGGGGGGTCAGAAGTCGCGCAGGCCCGAGAGCTCGTTGAAGGTGTAGACGTGAAGGCCCGCGAGGCGGTCGCCCGCGGCGGCCTCGAGCCGGGCGACGAACGCGGTCGGATCGAAGCGGCGGCCGCGCAGCAGCCCGCCCGCGACCGACGAGCTCCGCTTGAGGAAGCCGAGCGAGGATCCCACGCCGATCCGCGCCCCGAGCGTCAGCAGCTTCGCCCGCTCGACCGGCCCCGGGACGCCCGCCCACAGCTCCGCGTCGATCCCCGCGTCCCGCAGTCCGTCGGCGTAGCGGACGACCGCGTCCACGTCGAAGCACATCTGCGTGACGATCCCGCGGATGTACGGGGCCCGCTCGCGCAGGTGCTTCTCGATGCTCTCGGCCGAGAGGTGCGGATGCCCCTCCGGGTAGCCGGCGATGTCGATCGCGAGCTCGGGCCGCAGCTCGAGCGCGTCGCGGATCAGCTCGAGCGACGTCGAGTAGCTGCCGGACGCGCTCTTCGCGTCGCCCGAGACGACGAACGCCTGATCGATCCCCGCGTCCCGCATCCGCCCGAGCGCCCGCTCCAGCGCGTCGCGCCCGTCGACGTTCCGCGCCGCCAGGTGCGGCACGACCCGGAAGCCGCGATCGGCCAGCGCCACGGCGGCGTCGATCGTCCGCCCGGTGCCGTGCTTCGGCAGGCTCGTCACGGTGAGCGTCACCGCGGACGGATCCGGGAACGCGCGCTCCGCCTCCTCGCCGATGCCGTCCGACGGGATGATCTCGAAGCGCGCCCTGGTCACCCGCCCAGCCTCCCACGCGCCGGTGTCGGAGGGTCGCCCTACCCTGGAGGCGGTCGCCGCCCGGTGGCCGGGGAGGGAGCCGCGTGTATCTCGAGGACGGCCGCATCGTCACGAGCCCGACCGATCTCTCCTCCTGGGCGGCCTGCGAGTGGGCGGTGCTCCGCCGGCTCGACGCCGCGCTCGGCCGCGCGCCCCGCGTCGTCGTCGAGGAGGACGCGATGCTCCAGCGCACCGCGCGCCTCGGCGACGCGCACGAGATCGCCTACCTCGCCGAGCTGAAGCGCACGCACGACGACGTCGTCGAGTTCGAGCGGCCCGACCGCGCCGACTACGCGCGGGCCGCCGACGCGGCCGTCGAGGCGATGCGGGCGGGCGCCGACGTGCTCTACCAGGCCACCTTCTACGACGGCACCTTCATCGGCTTCTCCGACTTCCTCCTCCGCACCCCCGACGGCGCCTACGAGGTCTACGACACCAAGCTCGCCCGGCACGCGAAGATCCCCGCCCTGCTGCAGCTCGCCGCCTACGCCGAGCAGATGGCGGCCCGGGGGATCCGCGTCGGCGAGAAGGTCCACCTGGTCCTCGGCGACGGCACGACCACCAGCCACGACCTCGCGATGATCGCCCCCGTCCAGCGCGTCCAGCGGGCCCGCCTGCGCGCGGTGCTCGAGGAGCACCTCGCCGCGAGCGAGCCCGTGGCCTGGGGCGACCCGCGCGTCACCGCCTGCGGCCGCTGCGGGCTCTGCGCCCCCGAGGTGCAGGCGCACCGCGACCCGATCCTCGTCGCGGGGATGCGCCTCGACCAGCGGGGCAAGCTGGCGAGCGCCGGCATCACCACCCTCGACGCGCTCGCCGCGAGCGAGGGCGCGGTCCCCGGCCTGAGCGCCGGCGCCCTCGAGACGCTGCGCGCCCAGGCCCGGCTCCAGCTCGCCACCGAGGCCTCGGCCGACCACGTCCCCGTCGTCGAGGTCGTCGACGCCTCGGTGCTGAGCGCCCTGCCCGCTCCGGACGAGGGCGACCTCTTCTTCGACTTCGAGGGCGACCCGCTGCACGCGGAGGACGGGCTCTGGGGCCTCGACTACCTCTTCGGCATGGTCGACCGGGACGAGGTCTTCACCGCGTTCTGGGCGCACGACCTCGCGGAGGAGCGCCGCGCCCTCGTCGACTTCCTCGCGCTCCTGCGGGAGCGGCGCGCCCGCTTCCCGCGGATGCACGTCTACCACTACGCCTCCTACGAGCGCACGCACCTGCTCTCGCTGGCGCAGCGGCACGGCACGGGGGAGGAGGAGGTCGACGCGCTCCTGCGCGACGGCGTGCTCGTCGACCTGTACCCGGTGGTCCGCCGGGCGCTGCGGGTCGGCTCGCGCAGCTACTCCATCAAGAAGCTCGAGCCGCTCTACATGGGCGAGGAGGCGCGCGACGTCGAGGGAGTGACGAACGCGGCCGACAGCATCAGCGAGTACGTGGCGGCCCGGGCACTGCTCGAGCCCGCCGGCCGCGGGTCCGCGACGGCCGCGGCCGACCGGCTCGAGGGCCGGCGCCGGCTCGCCGAGATCGGCGAGTACAACGCCTACGACTGCCGCTCCACCCTCCGCCTGCGCGACTGGCTGCGCTCGCTCGTCCCCGCCCGCGAGGAGGAGCCGCTCCCGCTCGTCGAGGTCGACCTCCCGGTGCCGCGCGAGCCCGACCCCGTCGCGGTCGCCCTCCTCGCCGCCGTCGAGGGCGTCGAGCCGCGGGAGCGCACGCCCGACCAGACGGCGCTCGCCCTGGCCGGCGCGGCGATCGACTACCACCGCCGCGAGGCGAAGACCTTCTGGCAGGAGCACTTCGACCGACTGCGCCAGCCGCTCGACGACTGGGCCGATGCGCGCGACGTCGTGGTCGTCGAGCGGGTCGAGGTCGTCCGCGACTGGTCGACGCCGGCGCGGGCGCGCACCCTCTCGCGCGAGCTGCGGATGCTCGGTCGCCTCGCCCCGGGCAGTCGGCTGAGCATCGGCGCGAAGCCGTTCCTCGTCTACGACTCCCCGGCCCCACCCGGCGCCCCCTCACCCGGCCCGGGGATGCGCGGCGCCTCCGATCGCGCCGAGATCCTCGCCGCCTCCGACGACGGCGAGCGCATCGTGCTGCTGCTGAAGGAGGGCCTGCGCGCGGGGGAGGACCCGCACGACGACGTCCCGATCGCTCTCGCACCCGCCCCGCCGCCGCGTGCCGCCCCGCAGCCCGAGGCCATCGCGGAGTGGGGCGGCCAGGTACTCGACGCCCTGCCGGCGCTGCTGCCCGACCCCGCCCTCGACGTGCTCCGGCGCGTGCCGCCGGCCGTCGTCGCGCCCGTGCGGGGCGACGACGTGATCGGCGCGGTCGTCGAGACGCTGCTCGGCCTCGAGCGCGCCACGCTCGCCGTCCAGGGCCCGCCCGGGACCGGCAAGACCTACGTCGGCTCGCACGTCATCGCGCGCCTGGTGACCGAGCACGGCTGGCGCATCGGCGTCGTCGGGCAGTCCCACTCCGTCGTCGAGAACGTCCTGACCGCCGTCGTCGCCAAGGGCGTGGACCGCGCCCGGGTGGCGAAGGTGCCCAAGGCCGGCACCTCCGCGGACGCGCTCGCCGCCGCCGCGTGGACGCCGGTGAAGAACGGCGCCGCCCTCGCCGCGCTCGCCGAGAGCGGCGGCTGCGTCGTCGGCGGCACCGCCTGGACGTTCGCGAACGCGGGCAGCGTCCCGCGCCGCTCGCTCGACCTGCTGGTGATCGACGAGGCCGGCCAGTTCTCGCTCGCGCCCACCATCGCCTCCGCGATCGCCGCGCAGCGCGTGCTGCTCCTCGGCGACCCGCAGCAGCTCCCGCAGGTCAGCCAGGGCTCGCACCCCGAGCCGGTCGACGAGTCGGCGCTCGGCTGGCTGGCCGACGGCCACGACGTCCTGCCGCCCGCCTACGGCTACTTCCTCGCGCAGACCCACCGGATGCACCCGGCGCTCGCCGCGGCCGTGTCCGAGCTCTCCTACGAGGGCGCCCTCTCCTCGCGCGCCCCCGAGGAGCGCCGGCTCGAGGGCGTCGCCCCCGGGCTGCACGCCGTGCCGGTCGTTCACGCCGGCGACACGACCTCCTCGCCCGACGAGGCGCGCCGCGTGGTCGAGATCGCCCTCTCGACGGTCGGCCGCTCCTGGACCGACGAGCACGGTGAGCGCGCGCTCACGGCCGCCGACGTCATCGTCGTCGCCCCGTACAACGCGCAGGGCGCCCTCCTGCGCGAGGCGCTCGACGCCGCAGGTCTCGAGGAGACCCTCGTCGGCACGGTCGACCTCTTCCAGGGCCGGGAGGCGGTCGTCGCGATCGTCTCGCTCGCCGCGTCCTCCGGCGCGGACGTCCCGCGCGGGCTCGAGTTCCTGCTGCTGCCCAACCGGCTGAACGTGGCGATCTCGCGGGCCAAGTGGGCCGCGTTCCTCGTGCACTCGCCGGCCCTCGCCGCGTCGCCGCCCACCTCGATGGCCGCGCTCGAGCGGCTCTCGCGCTTCCTCCGCCTCCTCGAGATCGCGGCCGAGACGGGCCAGGAGTGACGGATTCCGTCGCCCGGATCCACCCGGTCCCACGATTCCCGCGGTCCGAGCCTTGAAGCGCGAGGGAATCCGTCGCTACGGTGACTCCATGAGAATCCTCCTGGTCGGCGCCGGCGGCGTCGGCGACGCCTTCGCGAAGATCGCCGCCCGCCGCACCTTCTTCGAGCAGATCATCGTCTGCGACTACGACCTGGCTCGCGCCGAGCGCACCGTCGCCTGGATCCTCGCGCGCCACGGTGCCGACGGCGTCGAGAACCGCTTCGTCGCGGCGCGCATCGACGCCTCCGACGCCGAGAACGTCGAGACCGTCGCCCGCGCGCACCGCGCGACCCACGTGATGAACGCGGTCGAGCCGTCCTTCGTCCCGACGATCTTCGCGGGCGCCCTCGCCGCCGGCGCCGACTACCTCGATATGGCGATGAGCCTCTCCCGGCCGCACCCCGAGGAGCCGCACGCGAAGACGGGTCTCAAGCTCGGCGACGAGCAGTTCGCCGCCGCCCCCGAGTGGGAGTCCGCCGGCCGCCTCGCCGTGGTCGGGATGGGCGTCGAGCCCGGGCTCTCCGACGTCTTCGCCCGCTACGCCGCCGACCACCTCTTCGACGAGATCGACGAGCTGGGCGTCCGCGACGGCGCGAACCTCGTCGTCCGCGACGAGTCCGGCGCCGAGATCTTCGCGCCGTCGTTCTCGATCTGGACGACGATCGAGGAGTGCCTGAATCCGCCGGTGATCTACGAGAAGGACCGCGGCTGGTTCACGACGCCGCCGTTCTCCGAGCCGGAGGTGTTCGAGTTCCCCGAGGGGATCGGCCCGGTCGAGTGCGTCAACGTCGAGCACGAGGAGGTGCTGCTGATGCCGCGCTGGCTCGACGCGAAGCGGGTGACCTTCAAGTACGGCCTCGGCGCCGAGTTCATCGGCGTCCTGCGCACCCTCAACCTGCTCGGGCTCGATCGCACCGAGCCCGTCCGGGTCCGCTCGGCCGACGGCCCCGTGCTCGTGGCCCCTCGCGACGTGGTCGCCGCGGGCCTGCCCGACCCGGCGAGCATCGGGCCGCGGATGACCGGCAAGACCTGCGCGGGCCTCTGGGTGTCGGGGTCGAAGGACGGCGAGCGCCGCGAGGTGTACCTCTACCACGTCAGCGACAACGAGTGGACGATGGCGGAGTACGGCACCCAGTGCGTCGTCTGGCAGACCGCGCTCAACCCGGTGATCGCGCTCGAGCTGCTCGCCACCGGCGCGTGGTCCGGGGCGGGGGTGCTCGGCCCGGAGGCGTTCGACGCCGAGCCGTTCCTCGAGCTGATGGCGCGGCCGCTCGACGAGGGCGGCTACGGCCAGCCGTGGCACGTCCGCGAGGACTGAGCGGGGCCGGGCCCCGGCGAGCGGTTCGCCGAGCCTAGGCTGAGCCCATGAGCAACGACGACGGGCTCGCCTCGGCGAGGGACGAGGCACGCACGGCCCTCGAGGCCGCCCGACGACTGCAGGCCGAGGCCGCGGAGGCGCTGGCCCGAGCCGAGGCCGCCGCCGCGGCCCTCGAGGCGGTCTCCGGTCCGGAGGAGGCGAGCGCCGTGGTCGCCGACGTGAGCCTCGTCGACGGCCTGCCGGGGGAGACGTCCGCGGGGGACGCCGTGGTGCCCGACGCCGCGCCCGCGCCCGACACCGCGCGCCTCTCCAGCACTCCGCCCGCCCCCGGCCCGCTCCCCGAGTCCGCCGTCGACGCCGTCCGCACCGGCTACGCCTTCGCCGGCCCCGCCCTCGAGATCGGCGCGCTCGTCAACGGCGACGCGCGAGCCGACGTCCCCGTCCGCATCCCGCTCGGGATGCTCAACCGCCACGGCCTCGTCGTCGGCGCGACCGGAACCGGCAAGACCAAGACGCTCCAGGTCCTCGCCGAGCAGCTCTCCGCGCACGGCGTCCCCGTCTTCGCCGCCGACATCAAGGGCGACCTCTCCGGACTCGCGACCCCCGGCACCCCCGACGAGAAGCTGCTCGCCCGCACCCGCACCATCGGCCAGGACTGGACTCCGGAGGCCGCGCCCGCCGAGTACTTCGCGCTCGGCGGCATCGGCACCGGAGTGCCGGTCCGCGCGACGGTCACCGGCTTCGGCGCCCTGCTGCTCGCCAAGGTCCTCGGCCTCAACCACACCCAGGAGTCGAGCCTCGGCCTCGTCTTCCACTACGCCGAGAGCGCGGGGCTGCCCCTCGTCGACCTCTCCGACCTGCGCGCCGTGCTCACCTACCTCGTCGGCGACGAGGGGAAGGCCGAGCTGGCCGAGCTCGGCGGGCTCTCCAAGGCCACCGCCGGCGTCATCCTGCGCGAGCTGATCGCCTTCGCCGACCAGGGCGCCGACGTCTTCTTCGGCGAGCCCGAGATCGACACCGCGGAGTTCCTCCGCCTCGCGCCCGACGGCCGCGGCGTGGTCAGCCTGCTCGAGGTCCCTGGAGTCGCGGACCGGCCCGCGCTCTTCTCGACGTTCCTGATGTGGCTGCTCGCCGATCTCTTCAACGACCTCCCCGAGGTCGGCGACCTCGACCGGCCGAAGCTCGTCTTCTTCTTCGACGAGGCGCACCTGCTCTTCCGGGACGCGTCGAAGGACTTCCTCGCCGCGATCACCCAGACGGTCCGCCTGATCCGCTCGAAGGGCGTCGGCATCGTCTTCGTCACGCAGACCCCGAAGGACGTGCCGGGCGACGTCCTCGCCCAGCTCGGCTCGCGGATCCAGCACCAGCTGCGCGCGCACACCCCCGACGACGCGAAGGCCCTGCGCGCCACGGTCTCGACCTACCCCGAGAGCGATTACGACCTCGGCGAGGTGCTGCAGGCGCTCCCCATCGGCGAGGCGATCGTCACGGTGATGAACGAGCGCGGCGCGCCGACTCCGGTCGCGTGGACCCGGCTCCGGGCGCCGCGCGGCTCGATGGCGCCCACGCCCGAGGCCGAGCGGGAGGCGAGCGTCCAGCGCTCCCCGCTGCTCGCGCGCTACGGCACCCCGCTCGACCGCGACTCCGCGCGCGAGATCCTCACCCGGCGCCTCGACGCGGCCGCCGACGCCGAGGAGGCGCGCCTCGCCGCCGAGGAGCAGGCGGAGGAGGACGCCCGCCGCGCGAAGGAGCAGGCCGCCGCCGACGCCCGCCGCGCCAAGGACGACGCCCGGGACGCCGCCCGCCGGGAGAAGGACCGCGCCACCGCCGAGCGCCGCGCCGACGAGGCCGCCGAGCGCTCCCGCCGCCGCACCGCCCCGACCTCCCGCACCCGCTCCACCCGCCGCGACACGACCGTCGTCGAGGAGGTCCTCGGCTCCTCGGTCGGGAAGACCTTGTTGCGCGAGGTCGTCCGCGGCATCTTCGGCACCGCCCGCCGCGGCCGCTGAGCCGCGGGCGCTGACGGGGCGATCTGCGGCGTTGTCGTCGGTCGCGATACCGCCGGTATCGCTCCCTCCTCCGCCTTGCAGCTCACCCCGTCAGCACCCGCGGCCCGTGGATGCTGACGGCGACGTCAGCACCCGCCGGCCGGTCGCGCTGCTGCGCGGGCCGTCCATGCTGATCGAGTAGCCCGCTGCGCGGGCGTATCGAGATCCGGCGTGCATGCTTCGGTGGGTCTCGATACGTCGCCCTGCGGGCGCCTACTCGACCAGCATGGAGCGGCGCGCCGCCCATGCCGACCCCGGCCGCCCGCGCGGCGGGCCCCATGCTGATCGAGTAGGCCGCGCAGCGGGCGTATCGAGATCGACGCGATCAGGACCCCCGCGGGCATGGGCGCTAACGCCCGCGTGTTAGCGTCGTTACTCGTGACCGAGAGCCCGACGACCCGCGACCGCATCCTCAGCGCCACGGCCGCACTGCTCGCGGAGGGCGGCCGCGACGCCGTCTCGACCCGCGCGATCAGCTCGGCCGCCGGCGTCCAGGCGCCCACCATCTACCGCACCTTCGGCGACCTCCGCGGACTGCTCGACTCCGTCGCCGCCGCCGGGTTCGCCTCCGCCCAGGCGGAGTTCGACGCCGTCGACGCCCCCGCCGATCCCGTCGACGCCCTGCGCGCCGCCTGGGACCACCACATCGCCTTCGGCCTCGCCGAGCCGCACCTCTACGCCCTGATGTTCACCGGGCGCCCGGGGGAGGAGTCGGAGGCGGCCCGCCTCGCCCGCGGCGTGCTCGTCGCGCACGTCCGCGCCGTCGCCGAGGCCGGCCGGCTCACCGTCGAGGTCGAGCACGCCGCGCGCCTGATCCAGTCCGCCGCGCTCGGCTGCACTCTCACCCTCGCGGCGGGCCCCGACGACGAGCTCTCCGCACGCTCCCGCGAGGCCGTCCTCGCCGCGATCACCACGGCGGAGGCGGGCCCGACCGACCCCGCGGCCCGCGCCTTCGCCGCCCACGCCGTCGCCCTGCGCACCGCGCTGCCCGGCGTCGCGGGCCTGACCACCGCCGAGTCCGCCCTCCTCGACGAGTGGCTCCTGCGCCTCACGCGCTGACCCGCGCCCCGAGTCGCCCGAGAAGGCTCGTTCTCCGGCCCGGGAACGAGCCTTCTCGGGCGACTCGACGGGGCGCTCAGCGCCCGGAGACTCGGCGCCCGGAAACAGAGAACGGCGCCGCAGCTGGCGAGAGCGTGCGGCGCCGTTCGGCGGAGGATGGGGGATTCGAACCCCCGAGGGCTTGCACCCAACACGCTTTCCAAGCGTGCGCCATAGGCCACTAGGCGAATCCTCCTGGCGCGACCGTGGCCGCGACTCATCGATACTAGCCGGTGTCGGCGCCCTCCGGTGACCACCGCCCGCGAGGGCCGTGCCCGCAGGCCGCCGGCGTCGGTTAGACTGTCTCCCGGCTCCCCGCGTGGCGCCATCCAGGCCAACTCCCCCAGGGCGGAAACGCAGCAAGGGTAACCGGGCTCTGGCGGGTGCGCGGGGGGTCTTTCCTCTTTAACGGGTCCCGCTCCCGGCCCGCCTCTCCTCCACAGCACGCCGCTGCTGCACGCTCTCCCATCCCGGGCACCCGCCCAGCCTGCGGAGCGCCCCCGTCGCTAGGCTTGCGCCGATGGTTCAGAGCATCTACATCTCGTCCGCCGAAGGTCATTCGGGCAAGTCCACGGTCGCCCTCGGCGTCCTCGATCTGCTCAGCAGCCAGGTGCAGCGGGTCGGCGTCTTCCGCCCGATCGCCCGCTCCACCTCCGAGCGCGACTACGTGCTCGAGATGCTGCTCGGCCACTCCGAGTCGGGTCTCGCCTACGACGACTGCGTCGGCGTCACCTACGAGGACGTCCACGCCGACGGCGAGGCCGCCCTCTCCCGCATCGTCGAGCGCTACAAGGCGGTCGAGGCGCAGTGCGACACCGTCGTCATCCTCGGCTCCGACTACACCGATGTCGGCAGCCCGACCGAACTCGGCTACAACGCCCGCATCGCCGCGAACCTCGGCGCCCCGGTCCTCCTCGTCCTCACCGGCCGCGACCCGTCCCGGCGGGAGCAGCTCGGCCAGGCCCCCGCGCGCACCCCCGACGAGATGCGCCAGATCACCGAGCTCGCCGCCGTCGAGCTGCGCACCGCGCACGCCAGCCTCATCGGCGTCATCGCCAACCGCGCCGACCCCGCCACCTCGGAGCAGGCCGTCGCCGCCATCCGCGAGGCGCTGCCCGCCGGCGCCCCGGTCTGGGCGATCCACGAGGACCCGTCCCTCGTCGCTCCGAGCGTCTCGCGCATCATCGACGCGGTCGACGGCGTGTTCGTCGCGGGCGACCCGGAGCTGCTCGGCCGCGAGGCCCTCGGCGTGGTCGTCGCCGGCATGTCGATGGTCAACGTGCTGCCCCGCCTGATGGAGGGTGGCGTCGTCATCGTCCCGGGCGACCGCCCCGAGGTCGTCCTGGCCGTGATCATGGCGCACGCCTCGGGCAACTTCCCGACGGTGTCCGCGATCATCCTCAACGGCGGATTCGAGCTGCAGGAGCCGATCGTCCGCCTGATCGAGGGCGTCGACAACCGCCTGCCGATCGTGATGACCGAGCTCGGCACCTACGACACCGCCGTGCGGGTGACCGCCGCGCGCGGCCGCCTCGCCGCCGACTCGCCGCGCAAGCGCGACACCTCCCTCGCCCTGTTCGAGGAGGCGATCGACCCGGTCGAGCTGCTGACGCTGCTGGACGTCGGCCGCTCCGAGGTCGTCACGCCGCTGATGTTCGAGTACGGGCTGATCGAGCGCGCCCGCATCGCCGACCGGCACATCGTGCTGCCCGAGGGCGGCGACGACCGCATCCTCCGCGCGGCCGCGACCGTGCTGAAGCGCGGCATCGCCCGCCTGACGATCCTCGGCGAGGAGGTCGAGGTCCGCTCCCGCGCCGCGAGCCTGGGCCTGGACATCGACGGCGCCCGCGTCCTCAGCGTCCTCGACCCGGAGCACCGCAACCGCTTCGCCGAGGAGTACGCCCGCATCCGCGCGCACAAGGGCATCACCTTCGACCACGCCTACGACACCGTCACCGACGTCTCCTACTTCGGCACGATGATGGTCCAGCTCGGCCTGGCCGACGGCATGGTCTCGGGAGCGGCGCACACCACCGCGCACACCATCCGCCCCGGCTTCGAGATCATCAAGACGAGCCCCGGCGTCTCCGTCGTCTCGAGCGTGTTCCTGATGGCGCTGGCCGACCGCGTCCTCGTCTACGGCGACTGCGCCGTGAACCCCGATCCGACCGAGGCGCAGCTGGCCGACATCGCCATCTCCTCCGCCGAGACGGCGCAGCAGTTCGGCATCGACCCGAGGATCGCGATGCTCTCCTACTCCACCGGCGAGAGCGGAGCGGGCGCCGACGTCGAGAAGGTCCGCGCGGCGACCGCGCTCGTGCGCGAGCGCCGCCCCGACCTGCTCGTCGAGGGCCCGATCCAGTACGACGCCGCGGCGGACGCGGCCGTCGCCGCCTCGAAGATGCCCGGCTCGCAGGTCGCCGGCCGCGCGACGGTGTTCATCTTCCCGGACCTCAACACGGGCAACAACACCTACAAGGCCGTGCAGCGCTCGGCCGGCGCCGTGGCGATCGGCCCGGTCCTTCAGGGCCTGCGGAAGCCGGTCAACGACCTCTCCCGCGGCGCCTTGGTGCAGGACATCGTCAACACCGTCGCGATCACCGCCATCCAGGCGGCGACCCAGGCGATCGTCCCGCCCACCTCCGCCATCCCCGTCGTGCGCTGACGGCCACCCGCCCGAGCGCCCCCTCCCGACCCCGAACCCCCAGGAGTCCCACCGTGTCCGTCGTCCTCGTCGTCAACAGCGGCTCGTCGTCCTTCAAGTACCAGCTCATCGAGATGACGACGGAGGAGACGCTCGCCAGCGGCCTCGTCGAGCGCATCGGCGAGGAGACCGGCCGCACCCGGCACAGCCACGACGGCGACACGGTCGAGTTCGAGACGCCGATCCCGGACCACACGGCCGGCTTCGACGCGATGATCCGCGCCTTCGCCGAGCACGGCCCGAGCCTCGACGAGTTCCCGCCGATCGCCGTCGGCCACCGCGTCGTCCACGGCGGCAAGCGCTTCTACGAGCCGACGGTCGTCACCGACCTGGTCAAGATCAACATCGAGGACCTCAGCGACCTCGCGCCGCTGCACAACCCCGCCAACCTCGAGGGCATCGAGGCCGCGCAGAAGGCGTTCCCGGGCGTCCCGCACGTCGCGGTCTTCGACACGGCCTTCCACCACACCATCCCCGCGGCGGCCTCCACCTACGCGATCCCCGCCGACCTCGCCGACAAGCACCGCATCCGCCGCTACGGCTTCCACGGCACCTCGCACAAGTTCGTCTCCGAGGCGGCCGCCGCGTTCCTCGGCCGCCGCCGCTCCGACCTCAAGACGATCGTCCTGCACCTCGGCAACGGCGCCTCCGCCTGCGCGATCGACGGCGGCGCCTCCGTCGAGACCTCGATGGGCATGACGCCGCTCGAGGGCCTCGTGATGGGCACCCGCTCCGGCGACCTCGACCCGGCCGTCGTCTTCCACCTCGCCCGCAAGGCCGGCCTCTCCACCGACGAGCTCGACACCGTCCTCAACCGCCGCAGCGGACTCCTCGGCCTCTCCGGCCGCGGCGACATGCGCGACGTGCAGGAGGCGGCCGAGGCGGGCGACGAGACCGCGACCGCCGCCCTCGAGGTCTACTACCACCGCCTCCGCCACTACGTCGGCGCCTACTACGCCCAGCTCGGCCGCGTGGACGCGATCGTCTTCACCGCCGGAGTCGGCGAGAACGTCCCCGCCGTCCGCGCCGGCGCCCTCCGCGGCCTCGAGGGCCTCGGCATCGAGCTCGACCCCGAGCGCAACACCGCCCGCGACCGCGGCCCCCGCCGCATCTCCACCGACGACTCCCGCGTCGCCGTCCTCGTCATCCCCACCAACGAGGAGCTCGAGATCGCCCGGCAGTCCTTATCAGTCGTCTAGCGGCGCAGCCGCTAGACGACTCGCGGTCGGCTCTTGCAGGTGGGGGCGTTCCGCAGAGCGGGCCGCGTCGGACTGCCCTGAATCGCTGGCACGCGATTCCGGGTCGAGCCCTCTGCCCTGCCCGTGCAACACCGGCGCTGCCCACGTTCCCGATGGGGCCGCAAGCGGCGAGCCGACCGACTCACCCAGCGCGCGCGCCGCTTCAGCGCCGCCTCCGGCGAGCCGTCCGCACTGCGGGGCCGCCTTCGGCGTGCTGGCCTGGTGATGGGGCCGCCTGCGGCGGGCTGGTATCGCGGTGGGGCCGCCTGCGGCGTGCTGGTCGGGTGGTGGGGCCGCCTTCGGCGTGCTGGCATCGCGGTGGGGCCGCCTGCGGCGAGCCGGTATTGCGGTGGGGCCGCCTGCGGCGTGCTGGTCGGGTGGTGGGGCCGCCTTCGGCGTGCTGGCATCGCGGTGGGGCCGCCT
>NZ_JABMLF010000005.1:0-414406 GCF_013205055.1 Rathayibacter sp. VKM Ac-2856 | reverse complement strand
GCGGCGGGCTGGCAGGGGGTGGGGTGGCAGTGCCCGTCTTATGTCGGTCGAGTAGCCGCGGGACGCGGCGTATCGAGACCCGCCTCGGTCGAGGTCGGGTTGGACGGGCCGCGCGGTGCGCGAGCCGGGTGAAGCGGAGGCGGCGGCGTCAGTCGGCGAGGCGGGCGTCGCCCGCGTAGACGTTGAAGCCCGCGTTGCGGCTGAAGCCGATCAGGGTGAGGCCGGAATCGCGCGCGAGGTCGACGGCGAGGGACGACGGGGCGCCGACCGCGGCGAGCAGGGGGATGCCCGCCATCACGGCCTTCTGCACGAGCTCGAAGGAGGCGCGGCCCGAGACCTGCAGCAGCGACCCGCGCAGCGGCAGCCGTCCCTCCCGCAGCCCCCAGCCGACGACCTTGTCGACCGCGTTGTGCCGCCCCACGTCCTCCCGCAGCGCCAGCAGCGCGCCGTCCGCGTCGAACAGCCCGGCCGCGTGCAGGCCGCCGGTCCGCTCGAACACCGCCTGCGCCTCCCGCAGCCGGTCCGGCAGCGACACCACCAGCTCGTGCGAGACCCGCAGCGGATCCTCCGCGACGCTCCACGCCGACTCCGTCGCGACCGCTTCGAGCGACGCCAGCCCGCACACCCCGCACGAGCTGGACGTGTACACGGAGCGCTCCCGCTCGAGCAGCACCTCCGCGCGGCCCCCGCGCACGCTCGCATCGATCACGTTGTAGGTGTTCTCGCCCGGCCCGGACCCGCTCGCGCAGTAGCGCATCGCCGCGAGCTGATCGGCCGAGGTGAGCACGCTCTCCGACACCAGGAACCCGGCGACCAGATCGAAGTCCTCGCCCGGCGTGCGCATGGTGACGCTGAAGCGCCGCCCGCCCACGCGGATCTCCAGCGGCTCCTCGACGGCGAGCACGTCCTCGCGGCGGCGGGTCGGCTCCCCGGCGCGGACGGCGATCAGACGGGTCCGGGCGACGGCACGGCTCATGGGGTCCTCCTCGACGCTGGCGGCGCGCCGCCCCGCGACCTGAGAGCCCGGACGGCAGGCGCTCATCCTCCCACCCGCTCCCCGACGTACCATGCAGGAATGGTCGATGACGCCGAAGCCCGCGAGAACCCGATCGACGAGAGCGCCGTCACGGTCGGCGCTCCGAAGCGGCGGGCGGTCGGCATTCCCGGCGTCGCGCACGCGCTCCAGATCTCGCTGAAGCAGATGGGACCGCTGCGCAGCGCCGAGACGCTCCTCCGGGTCAACCAGAAGACCGGCTTCGACTGCCCGGGCTGCGCCTGGCCCGAGGCCGACAAGCGGCATGTCGCAGAGTTCTGCGAGAACGGCGCGAAGGCGGTCGCCGAGGAGGCGACGCTCCGCACCGTCACCGCCGACTTCTTCGCGGCGCACCCGCTCATCGAGCTCGAGGGCTGGGACGACTACCAGCTCGGCCAGCAGGGCCGCCTCACCGAGCCGATGCTCCTGGACGAGGGCGCGACGCACTACCGCCCGGTCGGCTGGGACGAGGCGCTCGACCTGGTCGCGGAGGAGCTGCGCGCCTGCGCCGACCCGGACGAGGCGATCTTCTACACCTCCGGCCGCACCTCGAACGAGGCCGCGTTCGTCTACCAGCTGCTGGTCCGCGGCTTCGGCACGAACAACCTCCCCGACTGCTCGAACATGTGCCACGAGTCCAGCGGCTCCGCCCTCACCGAGACGATCGGCATCGGCAAGGGCTCGGTCAGCCTCCGCGACGTCGAGCGGGCACCGCTGCTGATCGTCGCCGGCCAGAACCCGGGCACGAACCACCCGCGGATGCTGACCGCGCTCGAGCGGGCGAAGCGCGCGGGCGGCACCATCGTCGCGATCAACCCGCTGCCCGAGGCCGGCCTGCTGCGCTTCGAGAACCCGCAGACGGTCCGCGGGATGATCGGCGGCGGCACGGCGCTCGCCGACCACTTCCTCCAGGTGCGGCTCGGCGGCGACCAGGCGCTCTTCCAGGGCTTCGGCAAGGCGCTCCTCGACGCGGAGGAGGCGCGCGGCGGGGTCTTCGACCGCGCCTTCATCGCCGAGTGCACCGACGGCCTCGACGGCTACCTCGACGAGATCCGCGGCACCCCGTGGTCCGAGATCGAGCGGGCGAGCGGGATCGACGAGGCCCGGATCCGCGGGATCGCGGAGCTGATCGCCGCCAGCGAGGGCACCATCGTCTGCTGGGCGATGGGTCTCACTCAGCACGCGCACTCGGTCGCGACGCTCAAGGACGTCGTGAACGTGCTGCTGCTGACCGGCAACATCGGCAAGCCCGGCGCGGGGGTCTGCCCCGTCCGCGGTCACTCGAACGTCCAGGGCGACCGCACGATGGGCATCTTCGAGCGGATGCCGGACTCCTTCCACGACGCCCTCGACCGCGAGTTCTCCTTCGCCTCGCCGCGCGAGCACGGCACCGACACGGTCGCCGCGATCCGGGCCATGCGCGACGGGAAGGCGCGCGTCTTCATGGGTCTCGGCGGCAACTTCGCCCGGGCGACCCCCGACACCGCCGTCACCGAGGCCGCGATGCGCTCGCTCGCGCTCACCGTGCACGTCTCGACCAAGCTCAACCGCTCGCACGTCGTCACCGGCCGCCGCGCGCTGATCCTGCCGACCCTCGGCCGCACCGACTCGGACAAGCGCGCGACGGGGGAGCAGCGCGTCACCGTCGAGGACTCGATGAGCGCCGTGCACGCCTCGCGCGGGCGGCTCGCCCCGCCGAGCACCGTCCTGCAGTCGGAGGTGGCGATCCTCACCGGCATCGCGGAGCGCCTGCTCACCGACCGGCCCAACGCCCCCGTCGTCGACTGGGCGGCGCTGCGCGAGGACTACCGGCTGATCCGCCGGCACATCGCCGCGGTCGTCCCCGGCTTCGAGGACTTCGAGCGCCGGGTGAACGAGCCCGGCGGCTTCGTCCTCCCGCATCCGCCGCGCGACGAGCGCCGCTTCGCCACCGCGACCGGTCTCGCCCGCTTCACCGCGAACGCGCTGCAGTACCCGAGGGTGCCGGAGGGGCGCCTGCTGCTACAGACGCTGCGCTCGCACGACCAGTTCAACACCACGATCTACGGCAAGGACGACCGCTACCGCGGCATCCACGGCGGCCGCCGGGTCGTCTTCGTGCACGCGGACGACATCGCGGAGCAGGGCCTCGCCGACGGAGCGATGGTCGACCTGGTCTCGGAGTGGGAGGACGGCCTGGAGCGACGGGCCCCGTCCTTCCGCGTGGTCGCCTACGACACCCCGCGCGGCTGCGTCGCGGCCTACTACCCGGAGACGAACGTGCTCGTCCCGCTCGACTCCACCGCGGCGGTCAGCGGCACGCCGACCTCGAAGTCGGTCGTGGTCCGCCTGGAGCCGGCGGCCTGACCCGCGCGTCGCCGGATCTCGATACGCCCGCTCCGCGGGCTACTCGATCAGCATGAACCGCCTGCCGGTCGAGCAGCCGCGCCCATCGTGGTGGTCGAGTAGCCGCGCAGCGGCGTATCGAGACCCACGCCTGCAGACGCTCGCGCCGACGTCACCGGATCTCGATACGCCCGCTCCGCGGGCTACTCGATCAGCATGAACCGCCTGGGTCGAGCAGCCGCGCCCATCGTGGTGGTCGAGTAGCCGCGCAGCGGCGCCCTGCATGCTGGTCGAGTAGCCGCGCAGCGGCGTATCGAGACCCGCGCCTGCAGACTCCGCTCACCAGGGCAGGTCGAGCAGCCGCACCTCGTCGCCCGCGTCGGCGCCGCCCGCGGGGACGACCGCGACCGCCTCCGCCACGGTGAGCCCCGAGAGCATGTGCGAGCGGATCCCGTGCACCGCCCGCCAGCGGCCGTCCTGCTCGACGACCGGCACCAGCGCGGTCGTCCCGGCTCGCCCGAGAGCCTCGCCGAGCACTCCCCGGCGCAGCCGCGCCGCGGCCGCCCCGCCCGCCGCGTCGAGCGCGGGCGGCAGGAACGACAGCGCCGCGAGGAACGCCGCGAGAGGATTCCCCGGCAGCGCCGCGACCACCGCGCCGTCCGGCAGCGCGGCGACGATCGTCGGATGCCCCGGCCGCATCGCCACGCCGTCGACGAGGAGCGCCGCCCCGGCGAGCCCGAGCGCCCGGCGCACCGCATCCGCCCGCGACCGACCGGTGCCGCCCGTCGTGACCCGCAGCGGCGCCGTGCTCGCGAGCAGCGCCGCCGCGACCGCCTCGTCGTCGTCCAGGAGCCGGGTCGTCGCTCCGATCGCCCCGCCGCAGCGCTCGACGAGCGGCGGCAGCAGCGGCGTGAACGCGTCCCGGACGCGGCCGACAGCGGGCAGCCCCGCGGGGTCGACCTCGTCGCCGGTGAAGAAGAGGTCGACGCTCGCGGGTCGGCGCACGGCGAGCTCGTCGAAGCCCGCGATCGCCAGCAGCGCGAGATGCGCCGGACGCAGGCGCACGCCGGCATCGACCAGCGCCGTGCCGGCCGGCGCCTCGTCGCCCGCGCGGCGGATGTGCCGCCCGAGCGGCAGCGGGTACTCCGAGGAGAGCACGTCTCCGTCGACCAGACCGCGCTCGCTGGGCAGGACCGCCTCGCACCACTCCGGGACCGCCCCGCCGGTGACGATCGTCTCGGCGATGCCCCGCCCGAGCCGCCAGGGCGACGCCCCGCGCACGGCCCAGCCGTCCATCGCGGAGGAGGCGTAGTGCGGCAGCGGCCGCGGCGCGAGCGCGGCCGTCGCCGTGACGCAGCCCGCCGCCTCGAGCAGCGGGAGCGTCGCGAGCGGTCCCGGGACGACGGCCGCCGCGATCCGCGCGCGGGCGCCCTCCCAGTCCGTCTCGCTCATCCGTCCATTCTGGTCGCGGCGGACCACCCAGGGGGACGGCGCCGGATCCGCGGACCCGGCGCCGTCGACGGGATCAGCCGAGGTACCCGTTGGGGTTCAGCACGAACTTCTTCGCGGCGCCCTTGTCGAAGTCGGCGTAGCCCTGCGGTGCCTCGTCCAGCGAGATGGCCGTGGCCTGCACCGCCTTCGCGATCTGCACCTTGTCGTGCAGGATCGCCATCATCAGCGAGCGGTTGTACTTCATCACCGGGCACTGGCCGGTAGTGAAGGACAGCGACTTCGCCCAGCCCAGGCCGAGGCGGATCGACAGCGAGCCCTCCTGGGCCGCCTCGTCCACTCCGCCCGGGTCGCCGGTGACGTAGAGCCCGGGGATGCCGAGGGCGCCGCCCGCCGCGGTGATCGACATCAGCGAGTTCAGCACGGTGGCCGGAGCCTCCTGGTGCGAGTCCGCGCCGTTGCCGTGCGCCTCGAAGCCGACCGCGTCGACGCCGCAGTCGACCTCGGGCACGCCGAGGATCTGCTCGATCTGACCGGCCGGATCGCCCTTCGAGACGTCGACGGTCTCGCAGCCGAACGAGCGCGCCTGCGCGAGCCGCTCCTCGTTGAGGTCCGCGACGATCACGACGGCGGCGCCGAGCAGCTGCGCGCCGACCGCCGCGGCGAGTCCGACGGGTCCGGCTCCGGCGACGTAGACGGTCGAGCCGACGCCGACGCCCGCGGTGACCGCGCCGTGGAAGCCGGTCGGGAAGATGTCGGAGAGCATCGTGAGGTCGAGGATCTTCTCGAGCGCCTGGTCGCGGTCGGGGAAGACGAGCAGGTTCCAGTCGGCGTAGGGGACCATCACGTACTCGGCCTGGCCGCCGACCCAGCCGCCCATGTCGACGTAGCCGTAGGCGCTGCCCGGGCGGTCGGGGTTCACGTTGAGGCAGATGCCGGTCTTGCGCTCCTTGCAGTTGCGACAGCGGCCGCAGGCGATGTTGAACGGGACCGAGACGATGTCGCCGACCTTGACGAACTCGACGTCCGGGCCCACCTCGACGACCTCGCCGGTGATCTCGTGGCCGAGGACCAGGTCGGCCGGGGCGGTCGTGCGGCCGCGGACCATGTGCTGGTCCGAGCCGCAGATGTTGGTCGAGACGGTGCGGAGGATCGCGCCGTGCGGCAGCTTCCTGCCGATGTTCGCCGGGTTCACGCCCGGTCCGTCCTTCAGCTCGAAGGTCGGGTAGTCGATGTCGATGACCTCGACGACACCGGGGCTCTTGTAGGCGACGGCTCTGTTGCCTGACATGCGGTTCTCCTTCACGTGGGTGACCGCGGGTGCGTGAGCGTCCGCGGGAGCCGCGCCGTGGTCGTCCGGGAGGAGGCCGCGGCGTCGGGGCTCGAGCGAACCGTACGCCCGCACCCTGGTGCCGGATCGAGGAGAGGGGAGTAGCGTCTCAGGATCTGTGCGTACGCATGCGGATCGTCTCGAGCGACGTCCGCACCGCCGCGTCGAGCGCCGCCCGGTCGCCGCCCTGCAGTCCGGCCGCGTAGCCGGCGAGGAACGTCGTCAGCGGAGCCGCGGGCCGCACCACTCCGTGGGCCGCGTCACCCGCGAGCGAGAGCAGCGCGTCGCGGTCGATCGGCACGTCCGCGAGCCCGAGGGCGGCGGCGAGCTCGTCCCACCACGCGGCGAGCAGGGCGGCGGTGTCGTCGCGGGCGGGCGGGGTGGGCGGGGCGGCGTTCGTCTCGTCGGTCACGCGTTCATTCTGCGCCCGGCACGACGATGCCGTGGCGGAGCGCGTCGGCGCGGTCGTCGACGTCCGCCGACGATCCGGCCGGGACCTCGACGAGGCGGACGGCGAGCCCGGCGAGGAGCGCGCGGACCGACGCGCCGTCCACCTCCGGGAGCCGTCGGAGCGCCGCCGCCAGGGAGGACCGGCGGTGCAGGCCGAGTAGGAACTGCGCGCGGCCGTCCTCGTCGACGGCGAGCAGGACGTCGGTCGAGGGGTCGGCGTCGCCCGCCGCCGTCCGCAGCCGGTCGAGCGCGGGAGCGGGAGCGACGAGGTCCGCGGCGAGGACGGCGATCCACTCCGGTGCGGCCTGCTGCTCCGCGTCCTGCCGCTCCGGTGCGTCCTCGCGCTCGAGGAGGGGGAGCGCCGCGGCGAGGGCGGCGACCGGCCCGCCGAACGCGGGCTCCTCGCGGACGAGGCGCGCGGCTCCCACGGCCCCGCGGAGACCGGGCGGGCCGACGACGACGACGCCGCGGGCGCCGGCGACCGCGGCGAGGGCGTGCGCGAGCAGCGTCGAGCCGCCGTGCTCGAGCAGCGGCTTGGCCGCGCCGCCGAGGCGCTCGCCGCGGCCGCCGGCCAGGACGACGGCGTCGAAGGGGGGAGTGCTCGGGCGGGCGGTCACGGCCTCGAGGCTACGGGAGGCGGCGGCTCGGGCGACCCGCGTCCGGTGTCGGAGGTCGCGGCTACTCTTGTCGAGTGGTAGCAGCCCTGTATCGCCGGTACCGGCCCGAGACGTTCGCCGAGATGATCGGCCAGTCCCAGGTGACCGATCCGCTCATGACGGCACTGCGGACGAACCGCGTGAACCACGCCTACCTCTTCAGCGGCCCGCGCGGCTGCGGCAAGACCACGTCCGCGCGCATCCTCGCCCGCTGCCTCAACTGCGCCCAGGGCCCGACCGACACCCCGTGCGGCGTCTGCGACAGCTGCGTCGAGCTCAGCCGCGACGGCCAGGGCTCGCTCGACGTCGTCGAGATCGACGCCGCGAGCCACAACGGCGTCGACGACGCGCGCGACCTGCGCGAGCGCGCCATCTTCGCGCCCGCCCGCGACCGCTTCAAGATCTTCATCCTCGACGAGGCGCACATGGTCACGCCGCAGGGCTTCAACGCGCTGCTCAAGATCGTCGAAGAGCCGCCGGAGCACGTGAAGTTCATCTTCGCGACGACCGAGCCCGACAAGGTCATCGGCACGATCCGCTCGCGCACCCACCACTACCCGTTCCGGCTGGTCCCGCCCGCGCAGATGCTCGACTACACGCAGGAGCTCTGCGAGCGCGAGAAGGTGGGCGTCGCCGCGGGCGTGCTCCCGCTGGTCGTCCGCGCGGGCGGCGGCTCCGTCCGCGACACCCTGTCCCTCCTCGACCAGCTGATGGCCGGCTCGGAGGACGAGACCGTCGAGTACGAGCGCGCGGTCGCGCTGCTCGGCTACACGCACGGCGCCCTCCTCGACGAGGTGGTCGACGCGCTCGCCGAGCACGACTCCGCCGAGGCGTTCGGCGCGGTCGACCGCGTCATCCAGACCGGCCAGGACCCGCGCCGCTTCGTCGAGGACCTGCTCGAGAAGCTGCGCGACCTCATCGTCGTGGCCGCCACCGGCGGCGCGGCGTCCGCGGTCCTGCGCGGCGTCTCCCAGGACGAGCTCGACCGGATGGCCGGCCAGTCGCGCGCGCTCGGCCTCGGCGAGCTCTCGCGCATCGCCGACATCGTCAACGACGCGCTCACCGAGATGACGGGCGCGACCTCGCCGCGCCTCCACCTCGAGCTGATGATCGCGCGCACGCTCGTGCACGGCGCGGGCACGGCGGCCGCTCCGGCGTCCGTCGTGGTCCCGGCGCCGTCCGGCGCGCAGGACGCCCCGGTGCGGGCGCGTCCGGGTGCTGAGTCGCGCGGCGCTGAGTCGCGTGCGGCTGAGCCTCGTGCTGCTGAGCCTCGTGGTGCCGAGCCTCGTGCTGCCGAGCCGCGACCGGCAGAGCCCCGTCCTGCCGAGTCCCGTCCCGCCGACTCGAGGTCGGCCGAGGCCCGCGGGCTCGAGCCGCACCTCCCGTCGCGGGCGGCGACCCCCGAATCGGTACCGGAGACGATCGCGGCGGCGCCCCGCGTCGAGGCGCCGGTCGTCTCGGCCGCACACGCCGAGGCCGCGGAGCAGCCGGCACCCGCCGACGCCGCGCCCGCGTCGGCGGCCGCCGCCCACCCGACGGCCGCCGAGGAGCCCGGCGGCGTCACGCTCCAGCGGATGAAGGACAGCTGGCCCGAGATCCTCGAGGTCGTGCAGAAGGCGCGGATGACCGCCTGGCTCGTCGCGTACACCGCGCAGGTCCGGGCGCTGAAGGACGACGTCCTCACCCTCTCCTTCCCGAGCCAGAACGACGTCGACTCCTTCAAGATGGCCGGCAGCGCGGGCCAGCCCGGCGTGAGCGAGCACCTCCGCCAGGCGATCCAGCAGGTCCTCGGCCTGCGGGTGAAGTACATCGCCCGCGTCGAGCCCCGCGCGACCGCACCGGAGGCCGAGCGCGCCGCCGCGGAGGCGCCCGCTCCCGCACCCAGCGCGGAGCCCGCGCCCGCCGCCGCCGCGCCCAGCGACCCCGACGAGTGGGCGACGGTCGCCATCCCCGCCGACCCGGCCCCCGCCGAGGTCGCGGCCGAGCCCGCGATCGAGGCGGTCGTCGCTCCCGAGCCCTCGGACGTGCCCGTCCTCGCGCCGTCCCCGCGCTCCGCTCCGGCCGCCCCCGCCCAGGAGCCGCCGGCGCGTCCCGCCGCCTCCGGCCGCCCCGCCGCGGGTCCCTCGGACGACGAGCCCCCGTTCGACGAGGAGCCGCCGGAGGAGGACATGCCCCCGGTCGAGCCGCCGATGCCCGATTCCTGGGCGACGGTCGCCCCGCCCGGTGAGCCGACTCCCGCCGCCCCGGTCGAGGCCGCGCCCGCGCCCGCCCCTGTGCGACGCGAGCCCCCGGCGCGCCCGGTGACCCGCACCACCCGCTCGGCGACGGCCGACGGCCGGCAGCGCTACGGCGAGGCGGTCGTCCGCGAGATCCTCGGCGCCCAGTTCATCGAGGAGCAGCCGCACGTCCCGCGCGGTCCCCGGGTGACGGGCGCATGACGGCCGCGCACCCCGACTCCGCTCACTCCGTCACTGCCGGTGCCGCCCCGGCTCTCCCCGTCACCGCGCACCGCTCCACCCACCCCGCATCCCGAGAGGAGGCGACCGCATGTACGAAGGCATCGTCCAGGAGCTGATCGACGAGCTCGGCCGGCTCCCCGGCATCGGCCCGAAGTCGGCCCAGCGCATCGCGTTCCACATCCTGCAGACCGAGACGTTCGACGTCACCCGCCTCGCCGAGATCCTGCTCGAGCTGCGCAACCGCGTGCACTTCTGCGACATCTGCGGCAACGTCGCCGAGGAGGCGACCTGCGGCATCTGCCGCGACCCGCGCCGCAGCCGCGCCGTCATCTGCGTGGTCGAGGAGGCGAAGGACGTCCCCGCCATCGAGCGCACCCGCGAGTTCCGCGGTCTGTACCACGTGCTCGGCGGCGCCATCAGCCCGATCGACGGCATCGGCCCCGACCAGCTCCGCATCCGCCAGCTGCTGCAGCGCCTCGCCGACGGCGAGGTGCAGGAGGTCATCATCGCGACCGACCCCAACCTCGAGGGCGAGGCCACCGCGACCTACCTCTCCCGCATGCTGAGCACCCTCGGCATCCGGATCACCCGCCTCGCCTCCGGCCTCCCCGTCGGCGGCGACCTCGAGTACGCCGACGAGATCACCCTCGGCCGCGCCTTCGAGGGCCGCCGCCTCGTCGAGAACTGACCCCCGCCCCACCGCTCGCCCGCGCCACGTTCGCGTGCCGAAGTTGGCTGACGGGGATGTTCGGCTCGTGAATTCCACTCCGGCTCGCGGAATAAGCGGGTTCCCGCGTGCCGAGGCCGATTTCGCGTGCCGAACGTGCGGGAATCGGATGTTCGGCTCGTGAATCCTGCTCCGGCTCGTGGAATCGGCGGTTTCCGGCGTGCCGAGGCCGGTTTCGCGTGCCGAACCTACGGGACTCGGGTGTTCGGCTCGTGAATCCTGCTCCGGCTCGTCGGATCAGCGAGTTCCTGCGCTCCGAGGCCGATTTCGCGTGCCGAAGCTAGGTGACTCGGATGTTCGGCTCGTGGATTCTGCTCCGGCTCGTGGAATCAGCGGGTTCCGGCGTGCCGAGGCCGATTTCGCGTGCCGAAGCTAGGTGGCTGGGATGTTCGGCTCGTGAATTCCGCTCCGGCTCGCGGAATAAGCGGGTTCCTGCGTGCCGGAGCCGATTTCGCGTGCCGAACGTGGGGGAGTCGGATATTCGGCTCGTGGATTCTGCTCCGGCTCGTGGAATCAGCGGGTTCCGGCGTGCCGAGGCCGATTTCGCGTGCCGAAGCTACGGGACTCGGGTGTTCGGCTCGTGAATCCTGCTCCGGCTCGTCGGATCAGCGGGTTCCTGCGCGCCGAGGCCGATTTCGCGTGCCGAAGGCAGGTGGTGCACTGCCGGAGCTGCGGGACTCGGACCTCCGCCTCGTGAATCCTGTTCGGGCTCGTCGGATCGGCCGGTTCTCGCGAGCCGGAGCGGGTTCCGCGTGCCGGCGGAACGGCGCCGCGAGCCCGGGCGTGCAGCGCATCCGACCGGTCGACGCAACATGACCCCTCGCGCATGCGCTCGCCGGTAGACTCCTGCGTCGGGTCGCCACGGCCCGAGCCACTGACCCGGGAGTAGCGCGTGAGCCTGATCGTCCAGAAGTTCGGCGGGTCCTCCGTCGCCGACGCGGAGAGCATCAAGCGGGTCGCGAAGCGCATCGTCGCCACGAAGCAGGCGGGCAACGACGTGGTCGTCGCCGTCTCCGCGATGGGCGACACGACCGACGACCTGCTCGAGCTGGCCCACCAGGTCACGCCCATCCCGGCGCCGCGGGAGCTCGACATGCTGCTCTCCTCGGGCGAGCGGATCTCGATGGCGCTGCTCGCGATGGCGATCAAGAGCATGGGCTACGACGCCCGCTCCTTCACCGGCAGCCAGGCCGGCATGATCACGGACGCCCAGCACGGCGCCGCCCGCATCGTCGACATCACCCCGGTGCGCCTGCGCGCCGCCCTCGACGAGAACGCGGTCGTCATCGTCGCCGGCTTCCAGGGCTTCAACCGCGACACCAAGGACATCACCACTCTCGGCCGCGGCGGCTCCGACACCACCGCGGTGGCCCTGGCCGCCGGTCTCGGCGCCGACACCTGCGAGATCTACACCGACGTCGACGGCGTCTTCACCGCCGACCCGCGCGTGGTCAAGAAGGCCCGCAAGCTCGACCGCATCTCCAGCGAGGAGATGCTCGAGCTCGCCGCCGCCGGCGCGAAGGTCCTGCACATCCGCGCCGTCGAGTTCGCCCGCCGCCACGGCGTCACCCTCCACGTGCGCTCGTCGTTCAGCCCCAACGAGGGCACCATCGTCTACAACGCCGTGCCCGGCGAGGACGCCCCCGGAAGCACCGAGAAGAATGGACAGCCCGTGGAAGAGCCGATCATCGCCGGAGTCGCCGCCGATCTGAACGAGGCCAAGATCACCGTCGTCGGCGTGCCCGACATCCCGGGCAAGGCCGCGCAGATCTTCACGATCGTCGCGAAGACCGGCTCGAACATCGACATGATCGTGCAGAACGTCTCCGCCGCGGCGACCGGGCGCACCGACATCTCCTTCACGCTGCCCAAGGCCGACGGCCAGACGGTCCTGACGGCGCTGAACGCCGAGAAGGACGAGGTCGGCTTCGAGTCGCTGCAGTACGACGACCAGATCGCGAAGCTCGCGCTCGTCGGCGCCGGCATGCGCACCAACGCGGGCGTCTCGGCCAAGCTCTTCCGCTCGCTCTACGAGGCGGGGATCAACAT
Source organism: Rathayibacter sp. VKM Ac-2856 (assembly GCF_013205055.1). Classification (GTDB taxonomy): domain Bacteria; phylum Actinomycetota; class Actinomycetes; order Actinomycetales; family Microbacteriaceae; genus Rathayibacter. The sequence continues at coordinate 401,928 of NZ_JABMLF010000005.1, read as the reverse complement.
CGAGATGATCTCCACCAGCGAGATCCGCATCTCGGTCGTCACCCGCGCCGACACGGTCAACGACGCCCTCCGCGTCGTGCACACCGCCTTCGGCCTCGACGCCGAGGACGAGGCCGTCGTCTACGCCGGCACCGGTCGCTGACCGCCGAACGCCTTCGCGATCCCGCCGATCGCGCCCACCGGCCCCGCCGCCTCCTCCGGCGTCGGGTACCGTCTCCGCAGAGCGCGCCCGCCGAGGCGCCGCACCCCGCACCCCTCGTGCCGCTCCTCCCGCGAGCGGCACCGGACGAAAGAGCCCAGCATGAGCAGCACCCCCCTCCACGTCGGAGTCGTCGGAGCCACCGGCCAGGTCGGCGCGGTCATGCGCCGCCTGCTCGAGGAGCGCGAGTTCCCCATCGCGTCGATCCGCTTCTTCGCGACGGCCCGCTCGGCGGGCACGACCCTGCCGTTCCGCGGCGAGGACATCGTCGTCGAGGACACCGAGACCGCCGACCCCTCGGGTCTGGACATCGCGCTGTTCTCGGCCGGAGCGACGGGGTCGCGCACGCAGGCACCTCGCTTCGCCGCCGCGGGCGCCGTGGTCATCGACAACTCCAGCGCCTGGCGGATGGACCCCGAGGTGCCGCTGGTCGTCAGCGAGGTGAACCCGCACGCGATCGAGCAGGCCGTGAAGGGCATCATCGCCAACCCGAACTGCACGACGATGGCCGCGATGCCGATCCTCAAGGTCCTCGACCGCGAGGCCGGGCTCACCCGCCTGATCGTCAGCACCTACCAGGCGGTCTCGGGCAGCGGACTCGCGGGAGCGAACGAGCTCGCCGGCCAGGTCCGCGCGGCCGTCGCCGACGAGCACCTGCTCGACCTCGTGCACGACGGCTCGGCGGTCGACTTCCCCGCGCCGGACAAGTACGTCGCGCCGATCGCGTTCGACGTCATCCCGTTCGCGGGCAGCCTCGTCGAGGACGGCCTGAACGAGACGGACGAGGAGAAGAAGCTCCGCAACGAGAGCCGCAAGATCCTCGAGCTCCCCGGCCTGCTGGTCTCGGGCACCTGCGTCCGCGTGCCGGTCTTCACGGGGCACTCGCTCTCGATCAACGCCGAGTTCTCGTCGGCGCTCAGCCCCGAGCGCGCCCGCGAGCTGCTCGCCGACGCCCCCGGAGTCGCGCTGCGCGAGGTGCCGACGCCGCTCGAGGCCGCCGGAAGCGACCCGAGCTACGTGGGCCGCATCCGCGCGGACGAGGGTGCGCCCGAGGGCCGCGGTCTCGCGCTCTTCATCAGCAACGACAACCTCCGGAAGGGCGCGGCGCTCAACGCCGTGCAGATCGCGGAGCTGATCGCGGCGAAGCAGCCGGTCGGCTGATCCGCGCCGGCCGAGCAGGCCGGCGTCTCTGCGACGGTGGATCTCGATGCGCCCTCTGCGAGGGCTGCTCGATCAGCATGAAGCCTCGGGCTGCTCGGTCGGTCGCGACGGACGCGAGCGGCGCCTCCATGCTGGTCGAGTAGCCGCGGAGCGGCGACGCATGCTGGTCGAGTAGCCGCGCAGCGGCGTATCGAGACCTACGTCTGCAGGCCGGCGTCTCTGCGACGGTGGATCTCGATACGCCCTCTGCGAGGGCTACTCGATCAGCATGAGTGCGCGGGTGCTCGGTCGGTCGCGACGGACGCGAGCGGCGCAGGCATGCTGGTCGAGTAGCCGCGGAGCGGCGTATCGAGACCCACGTGCGCAGGGCCCCGCCGCCCCGGCCCGACGGGAAAAGCCGTCAATTTGATGGGGGAGCGGGGCCTGGGCCCGCCTGCGGCGCGACACGCGACGGTAAACTCGACTCTCGTGAACTCCTCGGAACCGGTCGACGTCGCCCTCATCGGCGGGGGCATCATGAGTGCCACCCTCGGTGCCCTCCTCACCAAGCTCCAGCCCGACTGGACCATCGCGGGGTACGAGCGCCTGGGCGATGTGGCGCAGGAGTCGTCGAACCCCTGGAACAACGCGGGCACGGGCCACGCCGCCCTCTGCGAGCTGAACTACATGCCCGAGGCCGCGGACGGCTCCGTCGACCCGGCCAAGGCGATCCAGATCAACGAGCAGTTCCAGATCTCGCGCCAGTTCTGGTCGAGCCTCGTCGAGGCCGGCGACATCCGCGAGCCCTCGAGCTTCATCAACTCCGCCCCGCACATGACCTTCGTGCACGGCGAGGCGAACGTCGAGTACCTCCGCAAGCGCTACGAGGCCCTGAAGGACCAGCCGCTCTTCGCCGGCATGGAGTTCACCGAGAGCACGAAGACCATTCACGAGTGGGCGCCGCTGCTGATGGAGCAGCGCCCCGCGGGCGGTGGCCCGTACGCCGCGACGCGCATCCCGGCCGGCACCGACGTCGACTTCGGCGCGCTCACCCACCAGCTCTTCGACCACGTCGTCGCGAACGGCGGCACCCTCGACACCGGCCACGAGGTCACCGGCATCACCCGGCAGAAGGACGGCACCTGGCGCCTCGACCTCAAGCAGAAGGTCGGCGGCACGCCCAAGAAGGTCGTCGCCCGCTTCGTCTTCGTCGGCGCCGGCGGCGGGGCGCTGCACCTGCTGCAGAAGTCGGGCATCCCCGAGATCAAGGGCTTCGGCGGCTTCCCCATCTCGGGCCAGTTCCTCCGGACCGACGACCCGGCGATCGTCGCCCGGCACCAGGCGAAGGTCTACGGCAAGGCCGCGGTCGGCGCCCCGCCGATGTCGGTGCCGCACCTCGACACCCGCGTCGTCGACGGTCAGGCCTCGCTGCTGTTCGGTCCGTACGCCGGCTTCACCCCCAAGTTCCTCAAGCGCGGCTCCTGGCTCGACCTGCCGCTCTCGATCCGCCCGCACAACATCGGCCCGATGCTCGCGGTCGCCCGCGACAACCTCGACCTGATGAAGTACCTGATCGGCGAGGTGGTCGCTGGTCGCGGCAAGAAGATGAAGGCGCTCCGCGAGTTCCTGCCCACCGCCCGCTCCGAGGACTGGTACCTCATCACCGCCGGCCAGCGCGTCCAGGTGATGAAGAAGGACGAGAAGAAGGGCGGCGTGCTGCAGTTCGGCACGGAGGTCATCACGGGCGCCGACGGCACGATCGCCGGTCTGCTCGGCGCCTCGCCGGGCGCCTCCACGGCGGTGCCGATCATGCTCGATGTCGTGAAGCGCTGCTTCCCCGACCGGATGAAGGCCTGGGAGCCGCGGATCCGCTCGCTCGTGCCGAGCTACGGCTCGACGCTCAACGACGCCCCGGAGACCGCGGAGCGCACCGTCGCCGCGACCGCCGAGGCGCTCGACCTCCGCGCCACGGTCTGAGCAGCGGTGGCGTGAGGCCGCCGTGCGGGTGACGGGGGTCTCGATACGCCGCTGCGCGGCTACTCGACCAGCAAAGGACCGCCGCTCCACCGAAGCATTCGAACACGTGTTCTAATGGACGCATGAGGTGGAGCGGGCAGGCGATCGGCGCAGCGGACGACGCCGCGCTCCCGGGCCTGGTCAAGCTCACCGAGCTCGTCCGCACCGTCCGCACCCCCGAGTTCGACGGCATCACGTTCTACGAGGTGCTGGCGAAGTCGGCGCTCAACCGGGTGCACTCGTCGTCGAAGATGCCGTTCGGCTGGACGATCAACCCGATGCGCGGCTGCACCCACGCCTGCACCTACTGCTTCGCCCGGCCCACGCACGAGTACCTCGAGTTCGACGGCGGCCGCGACTTCGACTCCCAGATCGTGGTCAAGGTCAACGTCGCCGAGGTGCTGACCCGCGAGCTCGCCCGGCCGAGCTGGGAGCGCCATCCCGTCGCCCTCGGCACGAACACCGACCCGTACCAGCGGGCGGAGGGCCGCTACCGGCTGATGCCCGGCATCATCGCCGCGCTCGCCGCCTCGGGCACGCCGATCTCGATCCTGACCAAGGGGTCGCTGCTCCGGCGCGACCTGCCGCTGCTGCGCGAGGCCGCCGAGCACGTCCCCGTCGACCTCGGCGTCTCGATCGCCGTCTTCGACGAGGACCTGCAGCGCTCGATCGAGCCGGGCGCGCCGACGGCCGCGGCCCGGCTGGCGACCGTGACGGCGGCGCGGGAGGCGGGCTTCGAGTGCTCGGTCTTCCTGATGCCGATCCTGCCGTTCCTCACCGACACCCGCGCGCACCTCGACGCCTCGCTCCGAGCCTGCCGCGAGGCGGGGGCGAGCACGATCATGTACTCGACCCTCTACCTCAAGCCCGGGGTGAAGGAGTGGTTCCTGCAGTGGCTCGCCCAGGAGCATCCCGAGCTGCTCGACCGCTACCGCTCGCTGTATCCCGGTCGCTCCGCCTACGCGCCGGTCGAGTACCGCCGCTGGCTGTCCGCGCGGATCCGGCCGCTGATGCGCGATCACCGGCTGGAGGAGGGGGAGGCCGACCCGGCGACCGGCTCGATGCGCTCCTCGGCACTCGGTCCGACGGCGCGCGGGGAGTCGCGGCTCGCGTCGCTCGGCATGCTCCGGACCCTCGGCGGAGAGGGCGGCCGCTCGCACGACGGCACGGCGACCCCCGGAACCCCGCACGGCGGCCTGCGGAACGGCGGCCTGATCCTCCGGGAGCTCGGCGAGGACGGCGCCTCGGTGCTGCCCGGAGTCGGCCAGCCGACGCTGTTCTGACCCCGCCGCGGGCGTCCCCGAGCCCGCGACTAGGATCGTCGCATGCTCCCTCGCCCCGGTGAGCCGGCGTCCGGCTCCTCCACCCGGGCCGCGGAGCCCCGAGTGGCAGAGCCCCGGGCCTCCGAGGAGGAGACCCGACGGGTCCGGCTCGGCATCCTCGACGACCACGAGCTGCTCCTGGACAGCATGAGCAGCTGGATCGCGGCGAACGCGCCCGACTTCGAGCTCGTGGTGAGCGCCGGCACCTGGATGGAGCTGGTGACCAGCACCGTCTTCCCGACCCAGGTCGTGCTGATGGACTTCGAGCTGAGCGAGCCGATCTCGATCGAGGCGCGGATCCGCACCTGCCGCGCCGCCGGGGCGACCGTGATCGTGCTCGCCGAGCACGAGGACGAGGAGATCCGCGAGCGCTCGCTGCGGGCCGGAGCCGCGCGGCACCTGACCAAGGCGCAGTCGATGCAGGACGTGATGGAGGCCGCCCGCTCAGCGATGGCGATGCGCTCGACCGCGGGCTCCGCGTCGCAGTGGCGCCCGCTCCCGATCGGCGTCGCGGCTCAGCAGCGGCCCCGGCTGAGCGCGGGGGAGCTGGAGGCGCTGCGGCTCTACGTGGCCGGTGCGAGCACTCCCGAGGTCGCCGCGCGGATGAACGTGCAGTTCGAGACGGCGAAGACCTACCTCCGGCGGGTGCGGCAGAAGTACGTCAAGGTCGGCCGCCCGGCGAGCAGGCGGGCCGATCTCATCCGCCGCGCCGCCGAGGACGGCTTCCTCGAGTGACGCTCGGACGCACGACCGCCACGACGACCACCGGCACCAGCACCACCACCACGACCATCTCGGCGCCGACCCCGCCGAGCGCAGCCCGCGGGCCCCGCCCGCGACCGAGCAGAGACGGGAACCGATGGCGAAGCTCTACTTCCGCTACGGAGCGATGAACAGCGGCAAGAGCACCTCGCTCCTGCAGGCCGCGTTCAACTACGAGGAGCGCGGGCACCGGGTCCTGCTCGCCAAGCCCGCGGTCGACACGAAGGGCGACGAGCTCATCGTGTCCCGGCTCGGCGTGACCCGTCCGGTGGACATCCTGTTCGAGCCGGACGGCGATCCGGTCGCCGTCTTCTCCGCGGCGCGGGCGCGGGTGCTCGCCGAGACGGCCCGCGACGTCAGCGCGCTGCTCGTCGACGAGGCGCAGTTCCTGCCCGAGTCGCACGTCGACGATCTGCTCCGGATCGCCATCCTCGAGAACGTGCCCGTCCTCGCGTACGGCATCCGCACCGACTTCCGGACCGCCGCTTTCCCCGGAAGCAGGCGGCTCCTCGAGATCGCGCACAGCCTCGAGGAGCTGAAGACGATCTGCCGCTGCGGCCGGAAGGCGATCTTCAACGGTCGGGTGGTGGACGGTCGATTCGTCTTCGACGGCGATCAGGTCGCCATCGACGGCGCCGAGGTGACCTACGAATCGCTCTGCGGTTCCTGCTACCTCCAGGAGAGCCGCGGCCGCCTGCGCGGCTAGCCGTGTCGAGCAGGGCTCATCCCGCGTGACCCATCCGAAACAGGGAAGTGGGTAGCCTTGCGGGCGTGACATCACCGGAAACGCACGCAGGCCTTCCGAAGCAGCACGCGAGGCCGGGGGGTCCGATGGCGACACAGGACGCTCCGCCCAAGCGCCGTCCGTCCTGGGAGCAGGACTACCGTCGGCGCCTCCTCGTCACCGATGTGGCCGCGATCCTCCTCTCGGTCTTCGGCACGCAGCTGTTCTGGTTCGACCTCGACCTCAACTCCGACGTCGGGTTCAACAACCCCGTCGACATCGCCGTCAGCTACACCTGGGTGTCGGTGGTCCTCTCCATCGGCTGGCTCCTCGCGCTGCAGGTCTTCGACACGCGCGACCGCCGGATCGTCGGCACCGGCTACGTCGAGTACCGGCGGATCGTCGACGCCTCGATCTGGCTGTTCGGAATCGTCGCGATCATCGCCTATCTGCTGCAGATCCTGCTGGCGCGCGGCTACATCATCACGGCGTTCCCCGCCGGGATCCTGCTGATCTGCGTCGGCCGCCTCGTCTGGCGCTCGTGGCTCACCCGCCAGCGCAAGGTCGGCCGGTTCTCCAGCCAGGTCGTCCTGCTCGGCTCGCGCGCGAGCGTGCTGCACACGGCGCGCGAGCTCCGCCGCGGCACCGAGGCCGGCTACAAGCTGGTCGGCGCGGTCTCCACCTCGGTGGGCGGCGCGGAGGCGCTCGGCTCCGAGCCGGAGCTCTCCGGCCTCTCGCTGCACGGCTTCTCCGGGATCGACGGCGTCCGCGCCGTGATGGACGCCACCGGCGCCGACACCGTGGTCGTCACGAGCTCCGACGAGCTCGCACCCCAGCGGATCCGCGAGCTCAGCTGGACCCTCGAGCCCGGTCGCGAGCACCTGGTCGTGGCGCCGAGCCTCACCGACATCGGCGGCCCGCGCATCCACACCCGCCCGGTCGCCGGCCTCCCGCTGATCCACGTCGAGACCCCGCGCTTCGACGGCCGCCAGCGCTTCGCCAAGCGGCTCTTCGACATCGCCGCATCGACCATGCTGATCATCCTCAGCGCGCCCGTCCTCATCGTCGTCGCCGTCCTGGTGAAGACGACCAGCCCCGGCCCGATCCTGTTCCGCCAGGAGCGCATCGGACTGAACGGCTCGACCTTCGAGATGCTGAAGTTCCGCTCGATGGTCGTGGACGCCGAGGCGCGCCTGGCCGAGCTCGCGGCGCAGCAGCGCGACGAGGGCAACAGCATCCTGTTCAAGATGGCCAAGGACCCCCGGGTCACCAAGGTCGGCACCGTGCTGCGCCGCTTCAGCCTCGACGAGCTGCCCCAGTTCCTCAACGTCTTCCGCGGCGACATGTCGCTGATCGGTCCCCGGCCGCCGCTGGCCCGCGAGGTCGAGCAGTACGAGGAGCACGTGCACCGCCGCTTCCTGATGAAGCCCGGCATCACCGGTCTCTGGCAGGTCAGCGGCCGCTCCAACCTCTCGTGGGAGGACACCGTCCGCCTCGACCTCTACTACGTCGAGAACTGGTCGATGACCGGCGACATCGTCATCCTCTTCAAGACCGCGCGCGCGGTCCTGGCGAGGGACGGAGCGTATTGACGGGCGCGGACGACACCTCGCCGCGGAGCATGGCGCTCGAGATCCTCGAGGTCCCCTTCCGCGTCGAGTTCGGCTCCGGCCTGTCCGACGAGGACGTGGCGCGGATCCGGAGCAGCTGGCGCTCCTGCGCAGCCGCTGAGGCGGCCGGCGCCCGGCTGATCTCCGCAGACATCGGCGGGTCGGACACGACCACCGGTGACGTCCGCGTCCGAGCGCGGTCGGCGGCGCAGCTCGAGGAGTCGCTGACCTCCGTGCTCACGCTCGAGGCGATCGGTGCGCGGCGGAACGACCTGCTGATGCTGCACGCCTGCGGGATCGCCGGCGACGACGGCCGCGTCCTCGCTCTGGTGGCCGCCTCCGGCACCGGCAAGACGACCGCCTCGCGGGTGCTGGGCGCGCGCTTCGGCTACGTCACCGACGAGACGGTCGCCGTGACCGCCGAGGGGACTGTGCTGCGCTATCCGAAGCCGCTGTCGGTGAAGTCACCGACCCCCGGCGTGCCGAAGGCGCAGCTCGCCCCGGAGGACCTGGGCCTCCGCCCCCTCCCGGTGGCGCCGCTCGTGCTGGCCGGCGTCGTGCTGCTCGACCGCCGCGAGGGCGTCGAGGAGCCTCGGCTCGAGCCCGTCGATCCGGCGGAGGCACTCGACGACCTGGTGCCGCAGACCTCCTATCTCTCGGCGCGGCCGCGGTCGCTGTCCGCCCTGGTCCGCACCCTCACCGCGGTCGGTGGCGTGAATCGACTGATCTACTCCGAGGCCGAGGGGGTCGTCGATCTGATCGGCGGCCTGCTCACCGCCCCGGCCGCGCCGGCGCCGCCGGTGTGGCAGGAGGTCGAGCCCCTGCCGATCGAGGCGGACGCGGACTCCGGTGCGTCCGTCCGCCGCGCCCCCGTCGACGACGCGCTCCTGCTGCCCAGCGGCGAGGTCCTCGTCTTCCGCGAGAACACGGTGATCCGCCTGGCGGGGATCGGCCCGACGATCTGGCGCGCGGCCGAGGAGGGCGTCGAGACGCCGGCCCTCGTCGCCGCGGTCCTGGCCGAGCTCGGCGCACCGCCGGAGGGCGTCGACGCCGTCGGCACCGTGTCCGCCGCCGTCGACGAGCTGCGCGGTCTCGGCGTGATCGCGAGCGCCGCTCCGCTCCGGCACACCCCGGATGGGGTGCACGCCTGATCCGCCCCGAAACGGCGCCGATACACCGGCGTGCAAGAATTCTGAAGCCCGTGCCCGGCACTCGCCGATCGGGTCGAACCAGTGAAGGAACTTGACACTGTGGAACTTAGAGACGTCCTCCGGCTTCTTCGCGATCACTGGATCGCGCTCGTCGCAGCCGTGCTCCTCGGCGTCCTCGTCGCCTACGGCTGGTCGCTGACCCAGAAGCCGCGGTACGCGGCCGAGGCGCAGGGACTCGTCTCCGCGGCCGTCGCCGACGCCGGGGGAGACCCCAGCCAGGCGATCTACCTCCGCCAGATCGCGGACTCCGTCGCGAAGTCGAGCACCCTCACCTACGTGCCGATCGCGGAGTCGCGCAACGTCGCCGAGATCGTCATCCAGAACCTCGGTCTCGACGTCTCCGCGGCGTCGCTGATCACTGCGGTCGAGGTGACGCCCGACGGGCAGTCGCCGATCCTGAACGTCCGGGCCACGGCGTCGACCCCCGAGGGCGCGCGCACCCTGGCCGACGCCTGGGTCGACGCGCTCGCCGTGCGCATCCAGCAGGTGAACCAGGAGTCCGGCGCGGGCGACACCGTCAGCCTCTCCGGCGTGCAGTCGGCGGCCCTGCCGTCCTCGCCGGAGTTCCCGAACGTGCGCCTGGTGCTCGGCGTCGGCGCGCTGGCCGGCCTCGTGCTCGGCCTCGTCTACGCCTTCGTGCGCAACACCCTCGACCGCCGGATCCGCACCGCCGAGATGGTCGAGCGCCTGTTCGACCTGCCCGTGGTCGGCACGCTGCCGGTCGACAAGCGCCTGAACGAGACCAACCGCATCGTGCCCGAGGCGGACACGACGGACTACGTGAAGTCCGACGGCAAGCACGCGCTCGCCGAGGCGCTGCGCGAGCTGCGCACCAACCTCCAGTTCATGAACGTCGACAGCCCGCCGCGCATCATCGTCGTGACCAGCCCGCTGCCCTCGGACGGCAAGTCGACCGTGACCGCGAACCTCGCCGTCACGCTCGCCGCCTCCGGCCAGCGCACCGTCGTCGTCGACGGCGACCTCCGCAAGCCCACCGTCGCCAAGTCCTTCGGCCTCGTCCCCGGCGTCGGCCTCACCGACCTCCTGATCGGCAAGGCCGAGCTGCAGGACGTGCTCCAGCCGTGGGGCCCCTCCGGCAACCTCTGGATCCTCGGCGCGGGCTCGATCCCGCCGAACCCCAGCGAGCTGCTCGGCTCGAACGGGATGGACATCCTCCTGCACGAGATCGCGCGCGAGGCGATCGTCCTCGTCGACGCCCCGCCGCTGCTGCCCGTCACCGACGGCGCGATCCTCACGGCCCGCACCGACGGCGCCCTCGTCGTCATCTCGGCCGGCCGGACCACGACGGACGAGCTCGGCAAGGCGATCCAGAACCTCGAGCGGGTGAGCGGCCACACCCTGGGCGTCATCCTCAACCGCGTGCCCCCGCGCGGCCAGGTCGGTCGCGGCTACGGCTACTACTACACGAGCTACTACGGCTCGCAGAAGACGGGCGCCCGCCCGGACGGCGCGGCCGAGACCGCGCCGGCACCGGCCGGGTCCGCGGTCTGAGCGGCCGGGGATGACGTTCCCGGGGGACGACGGACAGCGACGCGCCCGGCGCGGCTGGCGGCCCGGTGAGACGGCGGCGGCCTCGACCGCTCCGGTCTTCACGGTCCTCGCCGTCTGCACCGGCAACATCTGCCGCTCGCCGATGGCGGAGCAGCTGCTGCGCGCCGAGCTGGGCGACCTGACCGGGACGGCAGGCGCGCCGCTGCTCGCCTTCCGCAGCGCGGGGGTCCAGACCCGCGACGGCTACCCGATGGAGCCGACCTCGGCCCGGCTCTCGGCCGAGCTCGGCGGCGACACCACCGGCCACCTCAGCGCGAAGCTGACGGAGGCCACGGCGGGCGAGGCGGACCTCATGCTCGCCATGACCCGCGACCACCTCGTCGACGCGTCGCGCCGCCACCCGCCGCTCCTGCTGCGCGGCTTCACCCTCCGCGAGTTCGCCCGCGTGCTGCCCTTCGTCCTCGCCGAGGTGCCGATCCCCGACATCGAGGATCCGGCCGCCCGGCTGCGCGCCGTGGTCCGCCTCGCGGCGACCAATCGCGGGCGGGCACCGCGCGGCGACGGCGACGACATCGACGACCCGATCGGCCGCAGCGAGAGCACGCACGTCCGCGTCGCTCAGGAGATCGCCGCGGCCGTCCACGACATCTCCCGCGATCTGAGAGCATTGGCGCGGAGATGACCTCGCGCGCACCGCGCGGGCTCCGCATGCTCCACCCCTTCCTCCCCACCGCAGTCGCCGACGCGACATCGACCCGCCTACGATTCGGAGAAACCCCGTGAAGCTTTCTGTCATTGGTTGCGGCTACCTCGGCGCCGTCCACGCCGCCGCGATGGCCGAGCTCGGCCACGACGTCATCGGCATCGATGTGGACCCCGCGAAGATCGAGGCGCTCTCCGCCGGCACCGCTCCCTTCTTCGAGCCCGGCCTGCCCGAGCTGCTCTCCTCCGGTGTCGCCTCCGGCCGCCTCCGCTTCTCGACGGACACCGCTGACGCGGCCGACGCCGCGGTGCACTTCATCGCGGTGGGCACGCCGCAGAAGAAGGGCGAGAACGCCGCCGACATGACCTACGTCGACGCCGCGATCGACGGGATCCTCCCGCTGCTGACGGCCGACTCGCTCGTCGTCGGCAAGTCGACGGTGCCGGTGGGCACCGCGGCACGGCTCGCCGAGCGGATCGCCGCCAGCGGCGCGACGCTCGCCTGGAACCCCGAGTTCCTCCGCGAGGGCTTCGCCGTCGAGGACACGATCAGCCCCGACCGCCTCGTCTACGGCGTGCCCGCGGGCCCGGCCGGCGAGGCCGCCAAGGCGACCCTCGACGAGGTCTACGCGACGGCTCTGGCCGCCGAGACCCCGCTCGTCGTCACCGACTACGCGACCGCCGAGCTCGTCAAGGTCTCGGCCAACGCCTTCCTCGCCACGAAGATCTCCTTCATCAACGCGATCGCCGAGATCGCCGAGGTCACCGGCGCCGACGTCACGCAGCTCGCCGACGCGATCGGCTACGACGTCCGCATCGGCCGCCGCTTCCTGAACGCCGGCATCGGCTTCGGCGGCGGCTGCCTGCCGAAGGACATCCGCGCCTTCTCGGCCCGCGCCGACGAGCTCGGGGTGGGGGAGTCGGTCGCCTTCCTCAAGGAGGTCGACGCGATCAACCTGCGTCGCCGCCAGCGCGTCGTCGACCTCGTCACCGAGGGCCTCGGCGGCTCCGTCGAGGGCAAGAAGATCGCGGTCCTCGGGCTCGCGTTCAAGCCGGAGTCGGACGACGTCCGCGACTCGCCCTCGCTCGACGTCGCCACGCGCTTCCACGACCTCGGCGCCGAGGTGGTCGCGACCGACCCCGAGGCGATCGAGAACGCGCGCCGCCGCTACCCCGACCTGACCTACACGACCGACATCGACGAGGCCCTGCGCGGCGCCGACGCCGTCGTGGTCGTCACCGAGTGGAAGCAGTTCCGCGCGATCGACCCCGTCGCCGCGCTCGAGGCCGTGTCGGGCACGCTCGTCGTCGACGGCCGCAACTGCCTCGACCAGGCCGCCTGGCGCGCCGCGGGCTGGGACTACCGCGGCCTCGGTCGCTGATCCACCCCGCCGACCGGCCCTGAGGGCCGGTCCGCCGTCACGCCGGAGGTGCCGTGGGGCGGGAGCCGCGCAGACGCGCTGCTCCCGCCCCACGGCCCTCCGGCGTCGTCGTGTCCGGACGTCCTGGCGCGGCTTCCGGCGGGGCTCCTGTCGCCGGACGGCGTCGAGCGCGCGCGGACGGCGGCGCTGCGCGTTCGTCCGTCGACTCGACGACGCCCGGGGGACGACGGAGCTCCGGGAGACGACGAAGCCCGAGGAACGACGACGCCCCGGGAACGACGAAGCCCGGCCGGATCATCGATCCTGGCCGGGCTTCTCACCGGTCGGGGTAGCGGGATTCGAACCCACGACCTCCTCGTCCCGAACGAGGCGCGCTACCAAGCTGCGCCACACCCCGGTGGACTCTTCGCGGTGAACCGCTCACGAGCCTCGTCAATAGTAGCCGATTTCGGCGGCCGTGTCGGACACCGCTCGCGCGGCCGGGCGAGCGGCCGCTCAGGCCACCGGCTCGAGCGTCACCAGGCTGACCTCCGGGCGGCAGGCGAAGCGCACCGGCGCGTAGATCGAGGTGCCGACGCCGGCGGAGACGTTGAGGAAGGAGCTGCGCAATCCGTTGTCCCACGTGGTGAACCCCGAGACCTTGTCGCGCGGGATGTCGCAGTTGGTCACGAGAGCGCCGAAGCCGGGCACGCAGACCTGACCGCCATGGGTGTGCCCCGCGAGGATCACGTCCGCGCCGCGGGCGACGAAGTCGTCCAGGACGCGCTGGTACGGCGCGTGGGCGACGCCGATGCTCACCCCCGCCGGCTCGTCCTCCGACGCCCGCAACTCGTCGACGGCGCCCGCCACCAGGTCGATCCGGTCGAGGCCGATGTGCGGGTCGTCCACGCCGAACAGCTCGACGCGGGTGCCCCGGACGGTCAGGCTGTGCGCGGTGTTGTTGAGGTCCTGCCAGCCGAGCTCGTCCGTGAAGAAGCCCGTCAGCGCCTTCGTGTCGAGGTCGCTGGCGTTCCGCGCGGGGTTCTTCGACGGGCCGCGGAAGTAGCGCAGCGGGTTCTTCACCCGCGGGCCGAAGTAGTCGTTCGAGCCGTTGACGAAGACGCCGGGGACGCCGGCGAAGGGCTCGAGAGCGCGGCGGATGCCGAGGACGCCGTCGCGGTGGCCGAGGTTGTCGCCGGTGTCGACGATCAGGTCCGGCGCGAGGGCGGTGAGCGAGCGCAGCCACTCCTGCTTCTTCGTCTGCCACGGCGCCATGTGCAGGTCCGAGACGTGCAGGATCCGCAGCGGCGCCGAGCCGGCGGGCAGCACGGGGACCGGCACGTGGCGGACGGTGAACATCGTCCGCTCGATGGCGATGCCCCAGACGGCGGCGGCGCTCCCGACGGCGGCGACGGCCGTGAGGGCCGTGGTGAGGGGGCGAGCGCTGCGTCCGGGCATGGATCCTTCTCTCGTCGGGGCGGGGCCGCGGGAGCGGCCGCGTACAGTCTGCCGGACGCGGGCCGGGGGACCGCCCGGCGTCAGCCGCCGGGCGTCGGGGTGGACGGACCCGCGCTGATCTGCACGGAGATCGCGGCGCCGCGCGCGAGCCGGGAGCCGGCGGGCGGGTTGGTCTGGGCGACCGAGCCGGCCGGCCGGTCGGACGGCACGCGGTTCGGGTCGACCGAGACCGTGAAGCCGGCCTCGCGCAGGCGCGCCGTGGCGGCGGCCGGGTTCTGCCCGGTCACCTCGGGCACCGCCTGCTCGGGTGCGTCCACGAGCGACTGCTGGGGCGAGGGGAAGGCGGATCCGCCGTACTTCTGATCGGCGACGCGCATGATCCGCGGCCAGATCTGGTGGCGCACCTGGCCGGCGTTGACCCGGTTGAGGCTGAAGCCGCGCATCGAGGTGAAGCCGCTGACGTTGCCGACCCAGGTGGCCGTGGCCACCTCGGTGCTGGCGCCGACCATCCAGGTGTGCACCGCGTTGTCGGTCGTGCCGGTCTTGCCGATGTGCGGGACGCCGGTGCCGGTCGCGGAGGCGCGGCCGGTGCCGCCCGTCATCACCTGCTGCAGCGCGAAGTCGGCGGTCGCGGCGACCTCCTCCGACATGCCCTGGGTGCAGGCGCTCGCGGGCGGGGCGACGTCGGCACCGCTGCGGTCGACGATCCGGTCGATCGCGATCGGGGTGCACACGGTGCCCTTGTTGGCGAAGCCGGCGAAGGCGGTCGCCATGGTCAGCGGGGCGATCTCGTTGGTGCCGAGGATCGTCGGCGCGAGCTTCTGCAGCTCGGTGCCGTCGGCCCGGTGCACGCCCATCGCGAGCGCGGTGTTGCGGATGCCGCAGAGATCGAGCTGCTGCGCCATCGCGGCGAAGCCGGTGTTGATCGAGCCCTTGGTCGCGTCGAGCGCAGAGTAGACGCCGCCGTTGCCGCCCTCGTCGTTCTTCGGGTCCCAGCTGTCGCCGTAGTAGGTGCCGTCGGGCTCGCAGCTGTCGCGGAAGGTCGTGTACGCGCGACGGGTGCCGTCGACGGTCTCGTTCAGCGCCCGGCCCTCCTGCAGCCATTCGGCGAGGGTGAAGACCTTGTAGGTCGAGCCGACCTGGAAGCCGCTGGAGCCGCCGTAGCCGAAGTCGGTGCTGTAGTTGACGCTGGTGTAGTTCGCGCCGGTGACGTCGGGGTCGTTCGAGTAGTCCTTGTTCTGCGTCATCGCGAGGATGCGGCCGGTGCCGACCTCCACGGAGACGCTGGCGCTGCCGATGTTCACCCGCGCCATCGACTTCGGCACCCAGTCCTCGGTGGCGGCGACCGCCGCCTCCTGCAGATCGGAGTCGAGGGTCGTGTAGATCGTGTAGCCGCCGCGCTTGAAGGTCGCGTCGCGCTCGTCCTGGCTTGCGCCGAAGGCGTCGTCGTTCTTGATGACCCAGGTGACGTAGTCGCAGAAGTAGGCGGCGATGCCGGCGGTCTGGCAGCCGGTGCTCGGCTCGGTGATGACGGGGGAGACCGGCGTCGCGGACGCCTCGGCGATCTGCTCGGGGGTCACCTTCGATTCGACGCCCATCCGGGTCAGGATGTAGTTGCGGCGGTTGAGCGTCTCGGGATAGCCCTCGGCCGCGAGGTTGGCCGGATCGCCGGGCCGGTCGAAGCGGAACTTCTCCGGGTTGTTGACGATCGCGACGAGCGCGGCCGACTGGGCGAGGGTGAGGTCCTTCGCGCTGGTGCCGAAGTAGTAGCGGGCCGCCGCCTCGATCCCGTAGACCGTGCCGCCGAAGAGCGCGATGTTGAGGTAGCCGAGCAGGATGTCGTTCTTCGGGTACTCCTTCTCGAGCCCGATCGAGAGCCGCATCTCGGCGACCTTGCGCTCGGCGGTGGTCTCGGTGGCCTCGCGGTACGCGGCGTCGCGCTCGATCGGGTCCGTGAGCGCCTCGGCCTTCTGCACCAGCACGTTCTTGACGTACTGCTGGGTGATCGACGAGCCGCCCTGCACGTTGCCGCCCGAGGCGACCGTGGCGGCGGCCCGGATCGTGCCGAGCAGGTCGATGCCGCCGTGCTCGTAGAAGCGCGGGTCCTCCGAGGCGACGACCGCGTCCTTCACGAAGGGCGAGATGTCGTCCCAGCCGACCTCCACGCGGTTCTGGGCGTAGAACGAGGCGAGGAGGACGTCCTCGCCGTTCGCGCCCTTCGCGTAGACGTCGCTCTTCTCGGCGAGCGTGCCGATCTCGAGGTACTCGGGGAGGTTGTCGAACATCGTGACCGTGTTGTTCGCCGCCATGCCGCCGAGCGCGATCGCCGGAGTGACCGACGCCGCGACGAGGACTCCGGCGATGACGCTCATGGCGACGATCCCGATCAGTCCTCCGACCGCGGCGCCGATGGACGTGACGACCCTGTTCCCGACTGCCCCCGACATAGAATCAGCGTAACCGCCGCATCCGACGAGGACGCGGCGCTCGACCCGCCGGCGCCTCCTCCTCCGGGTGCGGATCGCCCGGCATCCCGCACCCCTGCCTCACGAGGAGAGCCATGTCCGTCCCCCGCTGGGAATACATCACGACGCCGCTGATGATCCACAACACCACCGCGATTCTGAACACCTGGGGCTCCGAGGGCTGGGAGCTCGTGCAGATCGTCACCGGCCCCGAGGGCGGGCTCGTCGCGTACCTCAAGCGCCCGGTCGCCGAGGCCGGCGCGTGATCGCCGAGCGCCTGGCCGAGCTCGGCATCGAGCTGCCCGCGGTCGCGACCCCGGCCGGCGCCTACGTGCCGGCCGTCGTCGAGGGCCACCTGGTCTTCACGGCGGGGCAGATCCCGTTCGTCGACGGCGCCCTGCCGGCGACCGGCAAGGTCGGCGCCGAGGTCGAGCCCGAGGTCGCGAAGGACCTCGCCCGCGTGTGCGCGCTGAACGCGCTCGCCGCGATCGCCGACGTGATCGGCTCGCTCGACCGCGTCACCCGCATCGTCAAGGTGACCGGCTTCGTCGCCTCGGCCTCGGGCTTCACCGGCCAGCCGGGCGTCATCAACGGCGCGTCCGAGGTGCTCGGCGAGATCTTCGGCGAGGCCGGGCGCCACGCGCGCTCGGCCGTCGGCGTGGCGGAGCTGCCGCTCGGCGCGCCGGTCGAGGTCGAGCTGATCGTCGCCTTCGCCTGATCCGCGCCCTGCACGCCGAAGGGCGCCGCTCTCCCCGCGGGGAGGCGGCGCCCTTCGGCGCTTCGGGCGGCTGCTGCCGGCTCGGTCGTCGGCTCAGTCGTCGGCGGCGACCGCGGAGGAGATGACCGACATCACCTGGGTGTCGGCGAGCGTGGTCGTGTCGCCGACGGCGCGGCCCTCCGCGACATCGCGCAGCAGCCGGCGCATGATCTTGCCGGAGCGCGTCTTGGGCAGCTCCTGGACGATGAAGATCCGCTTGGGCCTGGCGATCGCGCCGATGTGCTCGGCGACGTGCGCCTTCAGCGTCGCCTCGAGCTCGTCGTGGCCGCTCGCGAGCGCCTCCGCCTGGCTCGCCTTCGCGATGACGAAGGCGACGACGGCCTGACCGGTGGTCTCGTCCGCAGCGCCGACCACGGCCGCCTCCGCGACGACCGGGTGGGAGACGAGGGCCGACTCGATCTCGGCCGTCGACAGGCGGTGACCGGAGATGTTCATCACGTCGTCGACCCGGCCGAGCAGCCAGAGGTCGCCGTCCTCGTCGAGCCGCGCGCCGTCGCCCGCGAAGTAGCGGTCGCCGAACTTCCCCCAGTAGGTCTCGACGTAGCGCTCGGGGTCGCCCCAGATGCCGCGCAGCATGGACGGCCAGGGCTCGGTGATCACCAGCAGGCCGCCGGAGCCCCGGCCGACCGCGGCGCCGGAGTCGTCGACGACATCGATCGAGATCCCGGGGACGGGGACCTGCGCCGAGCCGGGCTTGAGGGTGGTGACGCCGGGCAGCGGCGAGACCATGATCGCGCCGGTCTCGGTCTGCCACCAGGTGTCGACGATCGGGGTGCGGCCGCCGCCGATGACGTCCCGGTACCAGATCCAGGCCTCGGGGTTGATCGGCTCGCCGACCGAGCCGAGCAGGCGGAGGCTGGAGAGGTCGAAGCGCTGCGGGATCTGGCGGCCGAGCTTCATGAAGGTGCGGATGGCGGTGGGGGCGGCGTAGAGGATCGTGACGCCGTGCTTCTCGACGATCTCCCACCAGCGCCCGGCGTGCGGGGTGTCGGGGGTGCCCTCGTACATGACCTGGGTGGCGCCGTTCGCGAGCGGTCCGTAGACGACGTAGCTGTGCCCGGTGATCCACCCGACGTCGGCCGTCGACCAGTAGACGTCGGTCTCGGGCTTGAGGTCGAAGACCGTCCGGTGCGTGTAGGCGACCTGGGTGAGGTAGCCGCCGCTGGTGTGCAGGATGCCCTTGGGCTTCCCGGTGGTGCCGCTGGTGTAGAGGATGAACAGCGGCTGCTCGGCGGGGAAGGGGCGCGCGACGTGGTCGGCGTCGACGGCGACGATCTCCTCGTGCCACCACAGGTCGCGTCCCGCGCTCCACTCGACGGAGTTGCCGCCGCGGCGGACGACGAGGACGTGCTCGACGCTCGAGCCGCCGCCGTCCAGGGCGAGCGCCGCGTCGACCGCGGGCTTGAGCGGGAAGACCGAGCCCTTGCGCCAGCCGCCGTCGGCGGTGACGACGAGCTTCGCCTCGGCGTCGTCGATCCGCGCGCGGAGGCTCTCGGCGCTGAAGCCGCCGAAGACGACCGAGTGCACGGCGCCCAGGCGCGCGACCGCGAGCATCGCGATGACGGCCTCGGGGATCATCGGGAGGTAGATCGCCACGCGGTCGCCGGCCTGCACGCCGAGGCTGGTGAAGAGATTGGCCGCCCGCTTCACCTCGGCGGTGAGCTCGGCGTAGGTGAGGTCGCGGCTGTCGCCGGGCTCGCCCTCCCAGTGGATCGCGACGCGGTCGCCGTGCCCGGCCAGGACGTGGCGGTCGAGGCAGTTGTAGGCGACGTTGAGCTCGCCGTCGTCGAACCACTTCGCGAAGGGCGCCTCGCTCCAGTCGAGGGTGCGGGTGAAGGGCCGGTGCCAGTGCAGCAGCTCGCGGCTGCGGTCGGCCCAGAAGGCGAGGCGGTCGGCGGCGGCCTGCTCGGCCTGGCCCGCGGTCGCGGCGGCATCTGCGGCGAAGGCGGCGGGCGGCGGGAAGCGGCGCGTCTCCTGCTGGAGGCTGTCGATGGCGCTCGAGCCTGCGGCCCCGGACGCGTCGAGGGGTGTGGACATCTGCGATTCGCTCCTTCGCGAGTGCGACGTGCGCCGGCGGGCGTGGTCGGTTCCGCACCACCGTAGCGGGAGCCTCCGCGGTCGGGAGGGGGAGTCGCGAAGCTGACCGTCCGGCGGGGTTTCAGGAAGAGTCGGCTCAGATCCCGGATTCGACTTGGCGAAACGGCCTCCGTGCCCTAACGTTGCATACGGCCGAATGAACTTCGGCTCAGCGGCGCGTGTGATTCCCCCCAATCCCGCGCCGCCGAGGCGGCACCTGTTCCCCCCAATGGGTGCCGCCCCCTTCTCTTCCCTCCGCCGGTCGCAGCGCTCCGCTCCCCGCGAGGATCCGCGGGCCGGGGCTCGGCCCGCCGCCGCCGCGTGCGGGCACGTCCGGCACGTGGAACCGCGTCCGGCACGCGGAACCGCGTCCGGCACGCGGAACCGCGTCCGGCACGCCGTTTCCGCCGCATCCCGCGAGCCGAGGTGCATTCCACGTGCCGGAGTCCTGCCCGCTGCACCTCCGGCTCGTGATTCCGTCTCCGGCTCGTCGAATCGGCCCGATTCCGCGAGCCGAGGCGGGTTCCACGTGCCGGACTTCTGCCCGCTCCACCTCCGGCTCGTCAACCATCTCCGGCTCGTCGAATCGTCCGTGTTCCGCAGGGAGCGAGCCCCGTTCGCGTCCATTCGCGTGAGGTGGGGTCCACGACTGGACGCGTGCGGGGCTCTGTGAAGACCGCAGGGCCCGGTACGGGTCGGTTCACGGGGAGCCAGGGCTGCGACTGGACGCGTGTGGGGCCCTGCGAGGGGCGCAGCGCCCGCTGCGGGTCCGCTCGCGCGATCCATGCTGGTCGAGTAGGCCGCGGAGCGGGCGTATCGAGACCCACGTGTGCAGGCGGGTGGGTCTCGACGTACCGCCGGAGGCGGCTGCTCGACCAGCATGCGGGGCCGCGTGCCGGGCGCGTTCCGCGTGCCGGAACGGGTGCGGCGTGCCGAGGCATCGAGGCTCCTCCCCAGGTGAGTCTTCCGCTCGGTCGTCCACGGGGGCGGGTAGCTCCGCCCCGCGCGGAGGGCGGCGCGCCTAGCGTTCCCGGATGACCACCGGATTCGTGCCGCTCGTCCCCGCCGCCTATCGCGCCGATGCGCCGCGCCCGCCCGGCGGGGAAGTCGGCGCGGCGCGGACGACCACGGCGCCCGCAGCAGCAGCATCACCCGCCTCCGTCCGCCCCGCGGCCGCAGCGCTCGGCCTGCTCGCGCCGTTCGCAGCGGACCCGGCGGTGACCGATCTGTTCGTCAACGGCGACTCCGGTCTCTGGCTCGATCGCGGGGGCGGCGCGATGCGGGTCCAGTCGTGGACGCTGGACGCAGCAGGCGCCCGGCGGTTGGCGGTGTCCCTCGTCGCAGCGGGCGGCCGGCACGTCGACGAGGCGAGTCCGTGCGTGGACGTCCGGTTGAAGCACGGTGTCCGGGTGCACGTGGTGCTGCCGCCGGTGGCGACCGCGGGGACGCTCATCTCGGTGCGCGTCCCTCGGGCCGAGGCCTGGACTCTCGACGAGCTGCGCACGGCGGGGATGCTCGACGACCCCGGCCTCGCGCTGCTCCGCCGGGCCGTCGCGGCGCGGTGGAACCTGCTCGTCACCGGTGCCGGCGGGTCGGGCAAGACCACGCTCCTCGGCGCTCTGCTGGGCGCCGCTCCGCCGCACGAGCGCCTCGTCGTCATCGAGGACGTCGGCGAGCTCCGCCCCGCGCACCCGCACGTCGTCTCGCTCGAGGCCCGCCAGCCGAATCTCGAGGGCGCCGGCGGCGTGGGCCTGGACCGGCTCGTCCGCGAGGCGCTGCGCATGCGGCCGGATCGGCTCGTGCTCGGCGAGTGCCGCGGCGTCGAGCTGCGCGATCTGCTCTCGGCGCTGAACACGGGGCACGACGGGGGAGCGGGGACTCTCCACGCCAACTCGCTCGCCGACGTGCCGGCGAGGCTGGAGGCGCTGGGGTCGCTCGCCGGGATGGGGCCGGAGGCGGTCGCGCGGCAGACCGTCAGCGCGATCGATCTGGTGCTGCATCTCGAGCGGCGCGGCGGGCGGCGGCGGCTCGCGGCGTCCGGGGGCTTCCGGCTCGACCAGGCCGGGCGGCTGCGGATCGAGGAGGGCGCTCTGCCGCGGCGGTCCTCGGCATGAGGCGCGACGGCGGGATCGACGAGGTCGCGGCCGTCGTGCACCGGCTGGCCGTGCTGCTCGCGGCGGGCGTGGCGCCGGCGTCGGCGCTCGGGCATCTCGCGACGTCCGACGACTCGGGTGCTGCGGGCGCCGCGAGACGTCGCCGGCTGCTGCGCGCGGTGGCGCTCGAGGCCGCACGCGGCGGGGACGTGACGGAGGCGCTGCTGGCGGGGGTGCCGGCCTCGCGCGGGCGGGTGCCGGAGTCTCGACGGCGGTCCGCGCGGCGGCGGCAGGACCGCGGAGAGGAGACCGCGTGGGCCGCCCTCGCCGCCTGCTGGCGGGTCGCCGCGGACTCGGGAGCGCCGATCGCCGCGGCCCTCGCCGAGCTGGCCGAGTCGATGCGGGAGCTGGGGCGGGCCCGTCGGGACATCGAGGTCGCCCTGGCCGGCCCGCTCGCGACGAGCCGGGTGGTCGGCGTGCTGCCGCTGGTGGCACTCGGCTTCGGCACGCTCCTCGGCTTCGACGTGCTCGGCGTGCTGGTCGGCACGGTTCCGGGGCTCGTCTGCCTCGGGAGCGGGCTGGGGCTCATGCTCGCCGCCGCCGCGTGGACGAGGCGCCTCGTCACGCGAGCCGCCCCCGGCGATCCGGCGCCGGGACTGGCGCTGGACCTGCTCGCGGTGGCGCTCGCCGGCGGCGGATCGATCGGCGGCGGACGCGAGCGGGTGCTGGCGGCGCTGGCCGAGTGCGGCCTCGACGCGGGGCCGTCCGCGCTGCAGGCCGCGGAGCCGGTGCTGGCGCTCTCGAGCGCGGCGGGCGTCCCGGCGGGCCGGCTGCTGAGGAGCGAGGCGGCCCTGGCGCGGGTGCGGGCCGCCGCCGAGGCGCGCGAGCGGGCGGCGCGGCTCGGGGTGACGCTCCTGCTGCCGCTGGGGGTGTGCGTGCTCCCGGCGTTCCTCCTGCTGGGCGTCGCTCCGATGGTGATCTCGGTGCTGCTGTCGACGTTCGCGGCGCAGGGATGAGCGCCGCACCGGGGGCGACGGCGTCCCTCCACAGGGCGCTCCTTCCTCTTCTCTCCACTGATCGCTGCGGCTCCGTCCCGGGCGGCCCGCGGCTCGGCGATCCTCGAGTGGGGGCAGCGAAGGCGAACGGAGCGAGAGCGGATGGACGGCAGACGAAGAAGTGGGGCGGGGACGATCGGAGCGGTCGCGGGCGGTGCGCGACAGGAGGGCGCTCCGAGGCCCGAGTGGGAGCAGGGGCCGCTCGGCGGGTTCGGCGACGAGGAGGGCTCGGCGACGGCCGAGTACGCGATCGCGACTATGGCGGCGGTCGGATTCGCGGGACTGCTGGTGGTGATCCTCAAGGGCGACGAGGTGCGCGGCATCCTCACCGAGCTGGTGACGCGAGCGCTCACCTCGGGGGGATGAGCGGTGCGGTGCGCGGCGGTCGGCCCGCGGGCGTCGGGACCGGGGGAGCGGGAGCTGGACGGCGGTGCCGCGCCCCGCGGAGAGGAGGGCTCCGCGACCGCCGAGCTGGCGGTGGTCCTGCCGGCGGTGGTGGTCGTGCTGGCGCTCTGCCTCGGGTCGGTGGCGGCCTCGGCGCAGTACGTCCGGCTCGTCGACGCGGCGGCCGACGGAGCGCGATCGCTGGCGCGGGGGGACGATCCCGGGGGTCCGATCGCGCGGGCCGACGCGGGGGCGGGTGTCGCGACCTCGGCGGAGGGCGGGCTGGTCTGCGTGCAGGTCGCGGCGCAGCTCCGGCCGCTGCCCGCGCTGGCGCTGCCGGTCTCGATCCGGTCGTGCGCGCTCGGCGGAGGGCGGTGAGTCCCGGGGCGGAGCCGCACTGCTCCGGGGATCGCGCGGGGAAGGGCGACCGCGTGGGGAAGGGCGTCCGCGTGGGGAAGGGTGACCGCGCAGGAGTGGGCGATCGCGCAGGCGAGGAGGGCTCGGCGGCGGTCGTCGCGGTCGGGATCGTCGCGGGGACGATCCTGGTCACGGCGGCGGTGCTCGCCGGGTGCGGCGGCGTCGTCGGTCACCAGCGCGCGGTCGCGGCGGCGGATGCGGCGGCGCTCGCCGCGGCGGACGTCGCCTCGGGTCTCCTGCCGGGCGACCCGTGCGGGGAGGCGGAGCGGGTGGCACGCACGATGAGCGCGGGTCTCGCGCAGTGCGCTCTAGAAGAAGGAGTCGCGACCGTCGAGGTCGTCGTGGCCGCGGGGCCGCTCGCGCTGCCCGCCCGATCGCGCGCCGGACCGCCGCCGTGACGGCGCCGCCGCGCCCGGGGTGCGACGCGGTGCCGCCCGGCGCTCGGACGGACGTCCGGCACTCGCCGGCCGCCGAGGGTCGCCGGCCTCCGATGCTCGACCGGACCCGCCGGTCGGCCAGCGATCAGTCGGCGGTGACCCGCTGGTAGCGGTAGGCCGCGGCCGTCGGGAGGTCGCCCGCTCCCTCGTCGTGCTCGAGCGAGCCGGCCAGGAGATAGAGGTAGCGGGTGCCCGCGCGGGCTCCCGGGATCTCGAGGCGGCCCGCCGGGGCCGTCGACTCGCCGTAGGAGCGGCGGAGGGTCTTTCCCTCGAGCGGCCCGTCGACGAACTTGGCGGTGTAGGCGGAGGTGGTCGGTGCTGAGGTGGTGTGCGTCGTTGCCATGCACTTCATCATGCGCCGATCGCCGCGATCCGTCACGGGGGGCGGCCGCCTCGATCCGGCCGATTCCCGGGCGGCGACCGGGACGCTCCCAGCCTGCGGCGGGCGGACGGCGGCGAGGGATGCCCGGAGTCAGTGTGTATGGTGTGCCTGTCGGGCGCCCGAAGCCGACGTGAACGGATCGTCGTTCCTCGTGCGGACGCCGCGCACCGCCTCCCCGTCGAAGGGGACACGTCGGACTCGCTGAGCATCCGACCCGACAGCATCAATCGAGGAGAACTGTGTCCGGCACGAAGAAGCTGGTGATCGTCGAGTCGCCGGCGAAGGCCAAGACCATCGCCCAGTACCTGGGCGAGGGGTACGAGGTGCTCGCCTCCGTCGGGCACATCCGCGACCTCATCGAGCCGAAGAACCTCCCTCCGGAGCTGAAGAAGGGCCCGCTGGGCAAGTTCTCCGTCGACGTCGACAACGGCTTCGAGCCCTACTACGTGGTCTCCGACCAGAAGAAGAAGACGGTCGCCGACCTCAAGCGGGCGCTGAAGAACGCCGACGAGCTCTTCCTCGCGACTGATGAGGACCGCGAGGGCGAGGCCATCGCGTGGCACCTCCTCGAGGAGCTCAAGCCCAAGGTCCCCGTGAAGCGGATGGTCTTCCACGAGATCACCAAGGACGCGATCCAGACGGCCCGCGACAACACCCGGGACATCGACACCTCCCTCGTCGACGCGCAGGAGACCCGGCGCATCCTCGACCGCCTCTACGGCTACGAGATCTCCCCGGTGCTCTGGCGCAAGGTCGGGCCCGGCCTCTCCGCCGGTCGCGTGCAGTCCGCCGCGACCCGCCTCGTCGTCGACCGCGAGCGCGAGCGCCTCGCCTTCGTCTCCGCCTCCTACTGGGACCTCTCGACGGTCCTCGCTCCCGAGTCCGACGCCTCGGCGGGCTTCGACGCACGCCTGGCGCGCTTGGACGGCAAGCGGATCGGAAGCGGCCGCGACTTCGACGACCGCGGACAGCTGAAGGGCGACGTCACCGTCCTCGACGAGTCCTCGGCCGGCGCCCTCGCCGAGGCGCTGCGCGACCCGAAGACGCTCGTCCGCGTCTCGAACCTCGAGTCCAAGCCCTACTCGCGCCGCCCCGCGGCCCCGTTCACCACCTCGACGCTCCAGCAGGAGGCGGCGCGCAAGCTCCGCTTCTCGGCGCGCCAGACGATGAGCGTGGCGCAGTCGCTCTACGAGAACGGCTTCATCACCTACATGAGGACCGACTCGCCGAACCTCTCGCAGCAGGCGCTCAACGCCGCCCGCTCGCAGGCGGCCTCGCTCTACGGGCCCGAGACGGTGCCCGACAAGCCGCGCCTCTACTCCGGCAAGAACAAGAGCGCGCAGGAGGCGCACGAGGCGATCCGCCCCGCGGGCGAGACGTTCCGCACCCCGGACCAGCTGGCCGGCACCCTCCGCGGCAACGACCACCGCCTCTACGACCTGATCTGGAAGCGCACCGTCGCCTCGCAGATGGCCGACGCGAAGGGCTCGACCGCCACGGTCACCCTCCTGGCCAACCCGGCCGGCGACACCGACCGCACGGCGGAGTTCACCGCCTCCGGAACGGTCATCACCTTCCGCGGCTTCCTGCTCGCCTACGAGGAGGGCCGCGACGAGGAGCGCCACGGCGCCCGCGACGAGAAGGACGCCAAGCTGCCCGTGCTCGAGGTCGGCCAGAGCCTGGTCGTCGCCGAGGTCGAGGCGAAGGGCCACGAGACCTCGCCGCCCCCGCGCTACACCGAGGCCAGCCTCGTCAAGGCGCTGGAGGAGCTCGGCATCGGCCGCCCCTCCACCTACGCCTCGATCATCACGACGATCGTCGACCGCGGCTACGTCACCCCGCGCGGCACGGCGCTGGTGCCCAACTGGATCGCGTTCTCGGTGGTGCGCCTGCTCGAGGAGTTCTTCTCCGACCTCGTCGAGTACGACTTCACCGCCGCGATGGAGGGCGACCTCGACCGCATCGCCGGCGGCGAGGAGGACCGCGTCGAGTGGCTGAAGCGCTTCTACTTCGGCGGCATCGACCACCCCGGGCTGCGTCACGTGGTCGACAACCTGGGCGAGATCGATGCGAAGACCATCAACTCCGTCCGGATCACCGACGACATCACCCTGCGCATCGGCAAGTACGGCCCCTACCTCGAGGTCGCCCAGGAGGAGGGCCAGGAGACGCCGCGCCGCGTCAACCTGCCGCTCGAGCTCGCCCCGGACGAGCTCACGCCCGCGAAGGCGCAGGAGCTGGTCGACGCCCCCGTGCAGACCGACCGCGTGCTGGGCAGCAACCCGGACTCGGGCAAGACCGTCGTGGTCAAGGACGGCCGCTTCGGCCCGTACGTGACCGAGGTCGACCCGGAGCCCGAGACGACCGCCGACCCGGCCACGGGCGAGGTCGTCGAGCCGGCGCCGGCGAAGCGCGGCGCGAAGGCCAAGGCGGCCGCGGTCAAGCCGCGCACCTCCTCGCTCTTCAAGTCGATGGACGTCGCGACCGTCGACCTCGCCACCGCCCTCCGCCTGCTCGACCTGCCGCGCACCGTCGGCGAGGACCCGGAGTCGGGCGAGCCGATCACCGCGCAGAACGGCCGCTACGGCCCGTATCTGAAGAAGGGGACGGACAGCCGCTCCCTCACCAGCGAGGACCAGATCTTCGAGGTCGACCTGCCGACCGCGCTCGAGGTGTTCGCGCAGCCGAAGTACGGCGCCAAGCGCGCCTCGAGCGCCCTCGCGGAGTTCGAGGCCGACCCGGTCAGCGGCAAGCCGATCCGGATCCGCGACGGCCGCTTCGGCGCGTACGTCACCGACGGCGAGACCAACGTGACGATCCCCAAGGGCCAGCCGATCGAGGAGATCGACTTCGAGCAGGCGGTCCAGATGCTCGCGGACAAGCGGGCGAAGGGCCCGGCGCCCAAGAAGGCCCCGGCCAAGCGCGCCCCGGCCAAGAAGCCCGCGGCGAAGACGACCGCGGCGAAGACCACCGCCGCGAAGACCACGGCGGCCAAGACCACGGCGGCCAAGACGACGGCGGCGAAGACCACGGCGGCCAAGACGACGGCGGCGAAGACCACCGCCGCGAAGAAGCCGGCGGCGAAGACGACCGCGGCGAAGACCACGGCCACCAGGACGGCAGCCGCGAAGAAGCCCGCCACCACCCGCGGCACAGCGGCGGAGGCGACGGGCGCGACGGAGTCGTGACCGGGCTGTTCGTCACCCTCGAGGGCGGGGACGGCGCGGGCAAGACCACGCAGGCCCGGCTGCTCGAGGAGTGGCTGGGCTCGCGCGGCGAGACCGTGCGGCGCACGCGCGAGCCGGGCGGCACCGAGGTCGGCGTCCAGATCCGCGAGATCGTGCTGCACCACCGCGGCGAGATCGACCCGCGGGCGGAGGCCCTCCTCTACGCCGCGGACCGCGCGCAGCACATCGGCACCTTCGTCCGGCCGGCCCTCGAGCGGGGCGAGGTGGTGGTGCAGGACCGCTACATCGACTCCTCCGTGGCCTACCAGGGCGCCGGACGCGTGCTCGACGCCGCGGAGGTGCGCTCGCTCTCGGAGTGGGCGACGCGGGACCTCCGCCCCGACCTCACCGTGCTGCTCGATCTCGATCCCGCCGTCGCCCGCACCCGCCTCGACGCCGCGCGCACGCGCTTCGATCGGCTCGAGGCGGAGAAGGAGGAGTTCCACGGGCGAGTGCGCCGGGCCTTCCTCGACCTCGCGGAGGCCGACCCCGAGCGCTTCCTCGTCCTCGACGCGAGCCGCCCCGTCGACGAGCTCGCCGCCGCGGTCCGCGCGCGCGTCGAGCCGATGCTCGAGGCGGCGTCGCGCGACGCGCGTCCCGCTGTCGGACCTCGCGGTTAGCCTGGAACCGTGACCGTCTGGAGCCAACTCGTCGGCCAGGAGCACGCCATCGGCGCCCTGCGCGACGCCTCGACCCCCCGCGACGAGGGCGGCAACGAGTCGTCCTCGATGACCCACTCCTGGCTCATCACCGGCCCGCCCGGATCCGGCCGCTCCAACCTCGCCTACGCGTTCGCCTCCGCCCTGCTCTGCCGGCGCGGCGGCTGCGGCGAGTGCCCCGACTGCGCGCAGGTCGCGGCGCGCTCGCACCCCGACCTCGCCGTCCTCAGCACCGAGCGGGTGATCATCTCGATCGAGGAGGTGCGTCGGCTCGTGTCGTCCTCGCAGTACTCGCCGTCCGTCTCGCGCTACCGCGTGATGGTGATCGAGGACGCCGACCGGATGAGCGAGCGCACCTCCAACGTGCTGCTCAAGGCGCTCGAGGAGCCGCCGGAGCGCACCGTGTGGATCCTCTGCGCGCCGAGCGAGGCCGACCTCCTGCCGACGATCCGCTCGCGGGTGCGCTCGGTGCGCCTCCGGGTGCCCAGCGTCGAGGACGTCGCGGGGCTGCTCGAGCGCCGCGACGGCGTCGACGCGGCGACGGCCGAGCGCGCCGCCCGCCAGGCGCAGAGCCACATCGGCATGGCCCACCGGCTCGCGACCGACGCGAACGCGCGCGAGCGCCGCGAGGAGACGCTCCGGATCGCCCTGGGTCTTCGCGGGGTGTCCGACGCGGTGCTCGGCGCCGCGCGGATGATCGAGGTGGCCACCGAGGACGCGAAGGCCTACACGCTCGAGCGCGACGAGGTCGAGCGGCAGCAGGCGCTGCGCTCGCTCGGCGTCGAGCCCGGCGGCACGATCCCGGCGCAGCTCCGCTCGCAGCTGCGGACCCTCGAGGAGGACCAGAAGCGACGCGCGACGCGCAGCCTGCGCGACGGTCTCGACCGGATCCTCGTCGACCTGCTCTCGCTCTACCGCGACGTCGTGCGCCTGCAGCTGGGCGCGCCCGGCGGCGTGATCAACGAGGAGGTGCGCGCCGAGATGACCGCGCTGGCCACGGCCACGGCCCCCGACCGCACGCTCGCCGTGCTCGACGCGGTGGCGACGGCGCGTCAGCGCATCGACGCGAACGTCTCACCCGTCCTCGCGCTCGAGGCGATGCTCGTGGTGGCCGCCCGGCGACCGGTGGCCGCGTGAGGCGCCCCGGCCGCTGGTCGGCGATCGCCGCCGTCGGCGCCGTCGTGGCGCTGCTCTCGGGCTGCGTCGCCCCCGGTCCGACGCTCGAGCGCACGTCGACGCCCGCGGCCCAGCCGGTCGAGGCGGACCTCGAGCAGTACTACGGGCAGGTCCTGGTCTGGGACGACTGCGGC
Organism: Rathayibacter sp. VKM Ac-2856; assembly: GCF_013205055.1. Classification (GTDB taxonomy): domain Bacteria; phylum Actinomycetota; class Actinomycetes; order Actinomycetales; family Microbacteriaceae; genus Rathayibacter. The sequence continues at coordinate 372,628 of NZ_JABMLF010000005.1, read as the reverse complement.
GACGGTGCCCAGTGCACGGACGCGACCGTCCCGCTCGACTGGGACGAGCCGGCCGGTGAGACCGCGTCGATCGCCCTGATCCGCCACCCGGCGACGGGCGGCGACGCGATCGGCTCCCTCCTGGTGAACCCCGGCGGGCCCGGCGCCTCGGGTGTCGACCTCGTCCGCGACAGCGTCGACTACGCCGTCGACGAGGAGCTCGCCGCGCGCTTCGACGTGGTCGGCTTCGATCCGCGGGGCGTCGGCGCCTCGACCGCCGTCACCTGCCTCGACGCCGCCGGGCTCGACGCCTACCTCTACGACATCGTCCCGGGGGAGCGCGGCAGCGACGAGTGGATCGCCGCGCAGCGCACCGCGTCCGCCGCGTTCGCCGCCGCCTGCGAGCAGGGCAGCGGACCGCTGCTGGCCGAGGTCGGCACGACCAGCGCGGCACGCGACCTCGACGTGCTGCGCGCGGCTCTCGGCGACGAGTCGCTGCACTACCTCGGCTACTCCTACGGCACCTTCCTCGGCGCGACCTACGCCGGGCTCTTCCCGGACCGCGTCGGCCGGCTCGTGCTCGACGGCGCCATCGACCCCGCCGCCACGTCGCTCGACGTCGTCCGCGAGCAGGCGATCGGCTTCGAGAGCGCACTGCGCGCCTACCTGGCCGACTGCCTCGGCTCCGAGAGCTGCCCCTTCACCGGCACCGTCGACGAGGGGATGACCCAGGTGGCCGCGATGCTCGAGCGGGTCGACGCGTCGCCGATCCGCGCCGAGAACGGTCGGCAGCTGGGCTCGAGCACGCTGCTCACCGCGATCGTCTACCCGCTCTACTCCGCCTCGGCCTGGGGCGGGCTCAGCGAGATGCTCGCGGACGTCCGGAGGGGCGGCGCGGAGATCGCCTTCCAGTACGCGGACGCCTACAACGGCCGCACGCCCGACGGCGCCTACGACGGCAACACGACCGAGGCGTTCCTCGCGATCAACTGCGTCGACTACGCCTACGACGCCGGGACCGAGTCGATGCGCGCGGACGCCGCCGAGATCGAGGCCGCGGCGCCCACGCTCGGCCGCTACCTGGCCTACGGCGACATCCTCTGCGGCGAGTGGCCGGCCGCGTTCGAGGGCTCGCGCGAGCCGATCACCGCAGACGGCTCCGGCCCGATCCTCGTCGTCGGCACCACCAACGACCCGGCGACCCCGTACGTCTGGGCGCAGGCGCTCGCGGGCGAGCTGTCCGACGGGCACCTGGTCACCTTCGACGGCGAGGGCCACACGGCCTACAACAAGTCGAACGCGTGCGTGAACGACACCGTCGACGCGTACCTGCTCGAGGGCGTCGTCCCCGAGGAGGACCCGCAGTGCTGACCGAGCAGGAGCGCCGCGGCGCGATGGAGCAGGACCGCCGCGGCGCGACCGAGCAGCCGGGCCTGCGCGAGCGCAAGCGGCTCGCGACCCGGCGCGCGATCGAGACCGCGGTGCTGCGCCTGGCGGGTGAGCGGGGCCCGGACCGGGTGACCATCGAGGACGTCTCGCGAACGGCCGACGTCTCGACCCGCACCTTCTTCAACTACTTCGCCTCGAAGGAGGACGCGCTCGTCGGCGGGCTGCCGGTGATCTCCGACGAGACGGCAGCGGCGTTCCTCGCCGGCGGCGCCCCCGTCCTCGTCGACCTGCAGGCCGTCTTCGTCGCGGCGGCCGAGGTCCCGGGTGAGGAGGACCGCGAGCTGCACCTGCTGCGGCGCACCCTCTTCCGCGAGCACCCGCAGCTCGTCGGCCTCAAGATCGCCGGCATGCGCGAGTTCGAGCTGGCGATCGAGGACCTGGTCGCCGAGCGCCTGGCCCGCGGTGGAGCGGGTCCCGAGGCGGTGCGCAGCCGCGCTCGGATGCTCACCCTGCTCGGTCTCGCCGCGATGCGGCACGCCTGGGCCGGCTGGGTCGACCACGACGGCCGCGACGCGCTGCCGGGGCTGATCGTGCACTCGTTCGAGGAGCTGCGCGGCGCCCTGAGCGAGTAGACGCCCGCCCGGCGCCTCGATTCACGCCCGCGCCCGCGAGCAGGCTATGCTGTGTAATCGTGTCCGGGGCCAGCGCCTCGCGAGCACGCCGCCTTAGCTCAGTCGGTAGAGCGTCTCACTCGTAATGAGAAGGTCGTCGGTTCGATTCCGACAGGCGGCTCCGAACAACAACCCGTGGTGTAGCCGCAAGTGTAGCCATCGCTCCTTGCCCAGGCCCCGTCGATCCCGGCCCGTTACCCTGGTCCGGATGACCGACACCCCGCCCCGCCGTCGACCGCGCGCCCTCGTGGCCGCTGCCGCCGTCGTCGCCGTCCTGCTGGGCGTCGGAGCGTTCGGCGCCGGATCCGCCCTCGGCCGGACCGCCGCTCCCGCCGCCGCCCCGGCGAGCCCGGCGCCGACGACCGCGGAGGCGACACCGACCGCGACGCTCGTGCCGACCGCGCGCCCCGCCGGAGCGGACACCGCCGAGGCGCTGCGCACCTGCTCGGTCGCCGGGCTCGCCGCCGATCCGCGCCTGGGCGCCATGCAGGCGCGAGTGGTCGACGCCGCCACCGGCGAGGTGCTCTTCGACCGCGGCGGCGAGACCGCCTCGCGCACCGCCTCAGCCCTCAAGATCCTCACGGCCGCCTCGGCCCTCGCCGTCCTCGGCCCGGACACTCGGATCGCCACGACCGTCGTCGCGGGCGCCGCACCGGGCAGCGTCGTACTGGTCGGCGGCGGAGACCTCACTCTGAGCCGGCTGCCGAGCGGACAGCAGTCGGTCTACGCCGGCGCCGCGCACCTGGACGACCTCGCCGCGCAGGTCGAGGACGCCTGGGCCGCCGATCCCGCGACCGCGGGCACGCCGATCTCCTCGCTCGTGCTCGACGCCTCGCTCTACTCCGGTGAGACCTGGCAGCCGAGCTGGAACCGCAAGGAGCAGACCGACGGCTACATGCCCGAGATCACCGCCCTGCAGGTCGACGGCGACCGCGCCGACCCGACCGCCACCACCTCCCGCCGCGGCGACGACCCGATCGGCCGCGCGGGCGACGCCTTCGCCGACGAGCTGCCCGGCTCGCCGACCGTGTCCACCGGCACCGCCCCGGCGGGGGCGCGGGTGCTCGGCACCGTCGAGTCCGCGCCGGTGAGCACGCTCGTGCAGCAGATGCTGCTGGTCTCGGACAACGCGATCGCCGAGATGCTCGCCCGCCTGGTCGCGATCCGCACCGGCTCCGGCAGCGACTTCGGCGCCGAGCAGGCGGGCGTCCTCCAGGGCCTCGCGGGCTACGGAGTGGACACGACGGGGATCGTGATCGCCGACGGCTCCGGGCTGAGCGACGACAACGCCGTGGCGCCCGCGTACTTCACGAGCCTGCTGCGGAGGATCCAGGCGCGCGAGGGGCAGCTCGGCGTCCTGCTCGACGGCCTCCCCGTCTCCGGGCGCACCGGATCGCTGTCCTACGCCGACCGCTTCGCCGGCGACAACGCCGTGGCGGACGGCGCCGTCCGCGCGAAGACCGGCTGGATCGACACGGGCTACACGCTCGCCGGTGTCGTCGACGCCCAGGACGGCACGGCGCTCACCTTCGCCGTCTACGCGCTCGGCGACGTCTCCGACTCGGCGAAGACCGCGATCGACACCCTCGTCACCGGCTTCTACCGCTGCGGCGGCGCGCTCTCCGACTCCTGACCGCGGTGGCTCCCACCGCCCGCCCGCTCCGACCGGCCGACACCGACTCCGACACCGCCGACTCCGACCCCGAGAGGACCACCATGACCACGGCACTCCTGATCGTCGACGTGCAGAACGACTTCACCGAGGAGGGCGCGCTCGCCGTGACCGGCGGCACCCGCGTCGCCGAGGGCATCACCGCCCACCTCGCCGCGCAGCCCGGCCGCTACGCGACGGTCCTCGCCTCGCGCGACTGGCACGACGGCGACTCCGACAACGGCGGCCACTTCGCCGCTCAGCCCGACTTCGTCGACACCTGGCCCGTGCACTGCGTGGCCGGCACGGACGGCGCGGAGTACCACCCGGCGCTCGCGCTCGACGCGGTCGACGTGCACATCCGCAAGGGGCAGGGCCGGCCGTCCTACTCGGCCTTCGAGGGCACGGCGGACGACGGCGCGGCGGTGCCGGAGCTGCTCGAGCGCCTGGGCGTGACCGAGCTCGACGTGGTGGGGCTGGCCACCGACTACTGCGTGCGGGCGTCGGCGCTCGATGCGCGGAAGGCCGGACTCGAGGTCCGCGTCCTGTCCGACCTCGTCGCCGGGGTGTCGGCCGAGGCGAGCGCCGCCGCGCTGCGCGAGCTCGAGGCGGCGGGCGTGCGGGTGGAGCCGTCGTCCTCCACTGCACCCTCCTCCATGGCACCCTCCTCCACAGGCCCCTCCGCCTCCACAGGCGTCGCCGGCTCCTGATCCTCCTCGGAGCCGGTCGTAGACTGAGAAGCATGGTCGTGCGGGGTCCGCACGACTCGATCCGCACAGGAAGAGTGTTCTCGTGAGTGATTCCGTCGTTCGAAGCGCCGCCGAGGCGGCCCTGCTCGCCCGCGTCCCCGCGCAGCTGTTCATCGGCGGCGCCTGGGTCGACGGCTCCGCGGGAGGCACGATCGACGTCGAGGACCCGGCCACCGGCGAGGTGATCCGCACGATCGCCGACGCGACCCCGGAGGACGGCGTGCGAGCGCTCGACGCCGCCGTCGCCGCCGGACCCGACTGGGCCGCCACGGCCCCGCGGAAGCGCGCGGAGATCCTCCGCCGCGCGTTCGACCTGCTGCAGGAGCGCAAGGACGACTTCGCCCTGCTGATGACGCTCGAGATGGGCAAGCCGTTCGCCGAGGCACTGGGCGAGGTCGCCTACGGCGGTGAGTTCCTCCGCTGGTTCAGCGAGGAGGCGGTGCGCATCTCGGGCCGCTACGGCGTCAACCCGGAGGGCACGGGGCGGATGATCGTCTCGCAGCACCCCGTCGGCCCCTGCTACCTGATCACCCCGTGGAACTTCCCGCTCGCAATGGCGACGCGCAAGATCGCCCCGGCCCTCGCCGCCGGCTGCACCGTCGTCGTGAAGCCGGCCGAGCTCACGCCGCTGACGACGCTCGCCTTCGCCGCGCTGCTCGCCGAGGCGGGCGTGCCGGACGGCGTCGTCAACGTCGTCACCACCTCGTCGGCCGGCGCGGTCTCGGAGCCGATCCTCTCCGACCCGCGGCTGAGCAAGCTCTCCTTCACCGGCTCGACGCCGGTCGGGCGCACGCTGCTGCAGCAGGCGGCCGAGGGCGTGCTCCGCACGTCGATGGAGCTGGGCGGCAACGCGCCGTTCGTCGTCTTCGAGGACGCCGATCTCGACCGCGCGGTCGAGGGCGCGATGCTCGCGAAGTTCCGCAACATCGGCCAGGCCTGCACGGCCGCCAACCGCTTCTTCGTGCACGAGTCGGTCGCCGAGGAGTTCGCCGCCCGGGTCACCGAGCGCGTCCGCGCGCTGACGGTCGGCCGCGGCACCGAGCCGGGCGTCGGCATCGGGCCGCTCATCGACGACCGCGCCACCGCCAAGGCCGAGTCGCTCGTCCGGGACGCCGTCGACCGCGGCGCCCAGATCCGCACGGGCGGGCACCCGATCGAGGGGGCCGGCCACTTCTACGAGCCGACGGTGATCACGGGGGTCGCGCCCGGCAGCGAGATCCTCCGCACCGAGATCTTCGGGCCGGTGCTGGCGATCGTGCCGTTCCGCGACGAGGACGAGGCCGTCCGCCTCGCCAACGACACCGAGTTCGGCCTGGTCTCCTACGTGTTCACCCGCGACCTCGCCCGCGGCCAGCGGATGATCGAGCGCCTCGCCACCGGGATGATGGGCCTGAACGTCGGCGTCGTGTCGAACGCGGCGGCGCCCTTCGGCGGGGTCAAGCAGTCGGGTCTCGGCCGCGAGGGCGGACTCGAGGGCATTCACGAGTACCTCAGCACCAAGTACACGCTCACCCCCGATCCGTTCGCCTGATCCGTGGAGCTGATCGAGGTCCGCTCGCTCGAGGACCCGCGGCTGCGCGACTACGCGCACGCCACGGACGTCGCGCTGAAGAACGCCCGCGGCCCGCACGGCCTCTACCTCGCGGAGTCGGCGCTGGTGCTCGAGCGCGCGCTCGCCGCGGGGCACCGGCCGCGCTCGGTGCTCTCGCTCGGCGGGTCCGTCGAGGAGGCCGAGCGGCTGCTCGGGGACCGCGACGTGCCCGTGTTCACGGGGCCCGGTGAGCTGCTGGCCGAGCTGACCGGCTACACGCTGCACCGCGGGCTGATCGCCGCGCTCGACCGGCCGGTGCTGGCCGATCCCGCTCGGCTGCTCGCCGGCGCCCGGCGCGTGGTCGTGCTCGAGAACGTGGTCGACCCGACCAACGTCGGCGCGATCTTCCGCTCGGTCGGCGCGATCGGGGCCGACGCGGTGCTGGTGACGCCGCGCTGCTCCGACCCCTTCTACCGCCGCGCGATCCGGGTGAGCATGGGCACGGTGCTGCAGGTGCCGTGGACGCGGGTGGGCGACTGGACGAGCACGCAGGCGCTCCTGCACGAAGCCGGCTTCACGATCGCGGCGATGGCGCTGACCCCGGAGGCGGTGCCGCTGCGCGACTTCGCGGCGGACGCGCCCGAGCGGGTCGCGCTCGTCCTCGGCACCGAGGGGGAGGGGCTGACCCCCGAGGCGCTGGCCGCCGCGGACGTCGCGGTGCAGATCCCGATGCGGCACGGGATCGACTCGCTGAACGTGGCGGCGGCGAGCGCGGTCGCGATGTGGGCGCTCGCGGCGAGCTGAGTGCGCCCGCTCGCCTCCGTCGACCTCCGTCGCCCCCCGCGGGCCAGGCGGGCCCCGGCCACCCCCGTTCGGTCCTGAGCGCCCCCTTTCCGGTCCGACCGCCGCCCGCGGCGCCCCCCGCGACGAGGGCCTGCGTTACGCTCGCCACGACAGCGGCCGGCACCGGTGCTCCGCTGCCCGTCCCTCGTCCGCCACCGCACCCCTGCGAGGTCGCCCATGTCCGAGCGCTCCCGGCCCCGCGCCGTCCGCGTGCTGCCCGCCGCCTCCGCGGTGCTGCTCGCGCTGCTGACCGCGGGCTGCGCGCTCGACCCGGCCGAGGTCCCGGACTCCGGGGTCGCCCCCTCGCGGACGACCGGGGCGACGGAGTCGACACCGGCCGCGACCGCGGGGATCGCGACGGGGGGAGACGCCGTCTCGCAGGCCATCACCCGCTGCCTGGCGCGCTACGGCCTCGGCGAGCGGCCCCTCGCCCCGGAGGAGCCCGTGGACGACGCGGAGTCGCTGGCGGCGCAGCAGGCGATCGCCGACTACGACCGCACCTTCACCGACTGCTCCGCGGAGGCGCTGTCCACCGACGCCCCCGTGCCGACGATCGCCCCCTGATGCGCGTCGAGGGCTGCTCCGCGCTGGTCTCCGGGGGAGCCTCCGGGCTCGGCGCGGCGACGGCGCGCGCCCTCGACGAGGCCGGCGCGCGGGTCGTCGTGCTCGATCTCCCTGCGGCACTCGACGCCGCCGACGTCCCGGAGTCGATCGTGCGCGTCGCGGGCGACGTGCTCGACGCCGACGCCGTGCAGCGCGCCGTCGCGGCCGCGGACGGGCTCCGGATCGCCGTCGCCTGCGCCGGGGTCGCCACTCCCGGCCGGCTGCTCGGCCGCGACGGGCCGCTCGCGCTCGACGCCTTCGAGCGGGTGCTGCGGATCAACACCGTGGGCACCCTGAACGTGCTGCGGCTCGCGGCGGCCGCGATCGCCGAGGCGGAGCCCGTCGACGGGGAGCGGGGCGTCCTCGTGACCACGTCCTCCGTGGCCGCCTTCGAAGGGCAGATCGGCCAGGCCGCCTACGCCGCCTCGAAGGGCGCGGTCGCCGCGCTGACCCTGCCGCTCGCCCGCGAGCTGGCCGCCGTGCTGATCCGGGTCGTCTCGATCGCACCCGGCACCTTCGACACACCGCTGCTCGCCGGCCTGCCCGAGGCGGCCCGCACGGCCCTCGGCGAGGCCGTGCCGCATCCGGCGCGACTCGGCCGGCCGTCGGAGTTCGCGGCGCTCGTCCGCCACGTGATCGAGAACCCGATGCTCAACGGCGAGGTGATCCGCCTGGACGGCGCGCTGCGGATGCCGCCGCGCTGACTCGCTGCCGACCCGTACTGCAGAGCTCTGACCGCGCGCCTCGGGCCCCGCACCCGGGCGGCTCAGACGAGCAGCTGGTGCTTCGCCAGGTCGCGGTAGAGCGGGGTCGACTCGACGAGCTCGGAGTGCGTGCCGATGCCGACGACCTCGCCCTTCTGCAGCACGACGATCTGGTCGGAGTCGACGACCGTCGAGAGGCGGTGCGCGATGACGAGGAGCGTCCGGTTCTCGGCGACGGCGTCGATCGCGAGGCGCAGGCGCTGCTCGTTCAGCCCGTCGAGGCTGGAGGTGGACTCGTCGAGCAGCAGGATCGGCGGAGCGGCGAGGAGCGCGCGGCCGATGGCCAGGCGCTGGCGCTCGCCGCCCGAGAGCATGACGCCGCTCTCGCCGACCGGCGCGTGCAGGCCGAGCGGATTGCGCTCGAGGACGTCGGTGAGGTTCACGGCCTCGAGCACGCTCAGGCAGTCCTCGTCGGAGGCGTCGGGGCGGCCGAGCACGAGGTTCTCGCGGAGCGTGCCCGCGAGCACCGGGGCGTCCTGCTCGACGTAGCCGATCTGGGCGCGCAGGGCGTCGCGGTCGATCGCGGTGATGTCGATGCCGCCGAGCCGGACGACGCCGGACTCGGGGTCGTAGAAGCGCTCGATCAGCGCGAGGATCGTGCTCTTGCCGGCGCCGGAGGGCCCGACGAGCGCGGTGCGCTTGCCGCGCGGGACGGTGAAGGAGACGCCGCGGAGGACAGTGCGGTCGCGCGCCTCCTCGGCGGCATCGGCGTCGACGTCGAGCGCCCGCTCGTCGTAGGAGAAGACGACGTCGTCGAACGCGATCGCCGAGTCGGCCACGCCCGCGCCGAGTCCGCCGCCGTCGCGCTCGCCGTCGCCCTCGATGGGGAGGTCGATGATCTCCTGGATCCGCCCGAGCGCGCCGAGTGCCGAGTTGACCGAGGTGATCGCGCCGATGAAGTTGCCGAGCGGCATCACCATCATGAAGAGGAAGAGGATGAAGGAGACCAGCTGCGCGATGTCGATCGCGCCCGATGCGACGCGGTAGCCGCCGACGCCGAGGACGGCGAGGAACGCCACCTGCATCGCGATGCCGGCCACGGGGACGACGAGCGCCGAGATGTGCGCGACGCGGATGCCGAGCCGGTACGCCTCGGTCGCGTGGGTGTCGACGACGGCGATCTCGCGGTCGGTGGCGCCGGCGGCGCGGATGGTGCGGACGGCGCTGATGGCCCGCTCGACGGCCGCGGCGAGGTCGCCGACCTTCTCCTGCGCCTTGCGGCTGGCGACGCGGATCCCGCGCCCGAGGGTGAGGGCCGCGCCGAGGGCGACGGCCACCACGACCACGATGATCAGCAGCAGCACCCAGTCGATGATCGCCATCGCGATGATCGCGCCGACGAAGAGCAGCGATCCGGCGATCGAGTCGACGAGGCCCTGGGTGAGGACGGCGCGCAGCAGGGTGGAGTCGGAGCCGACGCGCGAGACGAGGTCGCCCGTGCGGCGCGCGTCGAACTCGCGGATCGGCAGGCGGAGCAGGCGCGCGACGAGGCGGCGGCGGCTGGAGAGGACGATGCCCTCGCCGGTGCGCTGGAGGAGGTAGTGCGCGAAGCCGGAGATGAGACCGGAGGCGACGACCAGGACGAGCAGCGCCCAGACCAGCGGGCCGAGGTCGAGGCCCTCCTGCACGCGCGTGATGACCTGGCCGACGACGAGCGGCTGGGCGAGGCTGGCGGCGGCGCCGAACAGGCTGAGCACGACCACGACGGAGAGGATGCCGCGGTGCTCGAGCAGATACGGGACGAGCTGCGAGAAGGAGGCGCGGGGCCCGTCGTCCTTGCCGCGGCGGGGTCGTCGTCCGCCGCGCGTCGTCTCCGGGGTGCTGCTCATCGCTCGTTCGTCCTCGCTCGTCCCCTGCCGTGCTCCGTGCAGGCCGCCGTCCATTCTGCCCCCTCGTTGCTGCGAACCGGCCGCCGGTCGCGACGCCGAGCGCCGGTCGCGGCAGTGCCCGGAGACGGGTCCGGCCCGCCGGGATCACCGACGGGCCGGACGTGCGGGGTCGCAGGACCTACGACACGTTGTCCGTGTACGAGAGGTGCTGCGTCTCCTTCGAGAGCAGGAGCGCGATGAGCGTCAGCACCGCCGCGCCGCTGAGGTAGAGGCCGACCAGCAGCGTGCTGCCGCCGGCCGACTGCCAGAGCGCCACCGCGATGATCGGCGCGAGCGCCGCTCCGAGGATCGACGCGAGGTTGTACGACATCGCCGAGCCGGTGTAGCGGACGTTGGTCGGGAACAGCTCGGGCAGCACGGCGCCCATCGGGCCGAAGGTGAGCCCCATCAGCGTGAAGCCGAGGATCAGCACCGCCATCACGCCGGCGAAGCCGCCGCTGAACAGCGGGACGAAGAGCAGGCCGAAGACGAGGATCGCCGTGGTGACGGCGAGCAGCGTGCGACGGCGCCCGAACTTCTCGGCCAGGGGGCCCGAGACGAGCGTGAAGATGCCGAAGAAGACGACGCCCACGATCAGCATGATGAGGAAGTCGTTGCGGCTGTAGCCGAGACCCGGGGTCGCGGCGTCGGCGGGCGTGGTGCCGTAGGTCAGCGTGAACGTGGTCATCAGGTAGAAGAGCACGTAGGTCGCCAGCATGATGAACGTGCCGAGGATCAGCGGGCGCCAGCTGCTGACGAAGACGCGGGCGAGCGGGAGCTTGGCGACCTCGCCCTTCTCGACGACCTTCTGGAACGCGGGGGTCTCGACGAGCTTGAACCGGACGTAGAGGCCGATGATCACGAGGACGGCGCTCGCGAGGAACGGCACGCGCCAGCCCCAGGCGGCGAAGGTCTCGTCGCTCATGGTGCTCGCGAGCACCAGGAAGAGGACGTTCGCGACGATGAAGCCGATCGGGGCGCCGAGCTGGGGGAAGGTGCCGTAGATGGCGCGCTTGTTCGCGGGCGCGTTCTCGGTCGCCAGGAGCGCGGCGCCGGACCACTCGCCGCCGAGGCCGAGACCCTGGCAGAAGCGCATCACGACGAGCAGGAACGGCGCGAGGAACTCCCAGCCGGGGGTGAGCGCGGTCGGCAGGCAGCCGATCAGGAAGGTCGCGATTCCCATCGTGAGGAGGGAGGCGACGAGGGTGCCCTTGCGGCCGATCCGGTCGCCGAAGTGGCCGAAGATGATCGAGCCGATCGGGCGCGCGATGAACGCGACGCCGAAGACGGCGAAGGAGGCGAGGAGCGCGGTCGCCGGGTCCTCGTTGACGAAGAAGAGCGACGGGAAGACCAGGACGGCCGCGGTCGCGTAGGCGTAGAAGTCGTAGAACTCGATCGAGGTGCCGATGAGGCTCGCCAGGATCACCCGGCCCCGCGAGTTCTGCGGGGCGGCGGCGGGAGCGTCGGCTGCGGTACGGGAAGAAGACATGGAAGAGAGCTGCTCCGGTGGAGGGGTCTCCCGGTGCCGGCGGGGGCGGCGTCGATCGGGCGCTGCGGGCCGCGGGGGCCGAGGGGGAGTAAGGGTAGGGCCGCTCGTGACGACCCGGCCACTTTACTCCGTGTTCTCACAGCAAAGCGCGCCGGCGCCCCCGGTAGGGGGGTCACCGGCGCGCGAGCGCACCTCCGGAGCGGGGGTGGCCGGTGCCTCGGGAGCTAGCCGCGCAGCTCGCGGAGGACGAGCGCGGTCGCGACGGCCGCCTCCGCCGCCTCGCGGCCCTTGTCCTCCTTCGAGCCGGGCAGGCCGGCGCGGTCGATGCCCTGCTGCTCGGTGTCGAGGGTGAGCACGCCGAAGCCGACCGGCTTGCCGGTCTGGATCGAGACGGTGGTCAGCCCGGAGGTCGCGGCGTCCGAGACGTACTCGAAGTGCGGGGTGCCGCCGCGGATGATCACGCCGAGGGCGACCACCGCGTCCGCGCCCGCCTCGAGCGCCGCCTTCGCGGCGACCGGCAGCTCGAACGAGCCGGGGACGCGCACGAGCGACCAGGAGGCGCCCGACTCGTCGAGCGCGCTCGACGCGCCGGCGATCAGGCCGTCGCTGATCTGCTGGTGCCAGGTCCCCGCGACGACGACGACGCGGAGGCCGCTCCCGTCGAGGGCGGAGGTGGTGGGGGCGCCGCTACCGGCCATGGCTTACTCCTTCGATGTCGCGCCGGAGGGTCCGGCGTCGAGGGGGTCGAGTCCGATCCCGGGGCCGGGATCGACGAGAGTGCCCGAGTCGACCAGGGGGTCGGGTTCGACGAGGGTGTCGACGCCGGCGAGGGGGTCGAGATCGCTGAAGTGGCCCATCCGGTCGCGCTTGGTGGCGAGGTAGCCCTGGTTGAAGGCGCCGACGCCGGCCACGAGCGGCACGCGCTCGGAGACGGTGATGCCGCGATCGGTGAGCTGGCGCACCTTCTCCGGGTTGTTGGTGAGCAGGCGGACGTCGGTGACGCCGAGGTCCTCGAGGATGCCGACGGCCGCTCCGTAGTCGCGCGCGTCCGCGGGCAGGCCGAGGGCGAGGTTGGCGTCGAGCGTGTCGAGCCCGTCCTCCTGGAGCCGGTACGCGCGGAGCTTGTTGATCAGCCCGATGCCGCGGCCCTCGTGCCCGCGCAGGTAGATCACGACGCCGCCGTCGCGCTGGATCGTGTCGAGCGCCGCGTCGAGCTGCGGGCCGCACTCGCACTTCAGCGAGCCGAACGCCTCGCCGGTGAGGCACTCGGAGTGCACCCGCACGAGCGCCGGGCGGCCGTCGCCGACCTCGCCGGCCACGACCGCGACGTGGTCGGCTCCGGTCTGGCGGTCGCGGTAGGCGCGCAGGCGGAACGGGCCGTGGGTGGTCGGCACGGTGGTCTCGACCTCGAAGATCACCCGCGGGGTGTCGCGGGCAGGCTCCACGCTCGGCGCGTCGAGGTCGGGGTGGTGCTCCTCGAGGTACGCGATGAGCGCGGCGACCGTGGTGACCGGCACGTCCTCGCGCTCGCCGAGGGCGATCAGGCCGGGGAGGCGCATCATCTCGCCGTCCTCCGCCACGATCTCCGAGATGGCGCCGACCGGCTCGAGGCCGGCCAGGCGCATCAGGTCGACCGCGGCCTCGGTGTGGCCGTCGCGCTCGCGCACGCCGCCCTCGACGGCGCGCAGCGGCAGGATGTGGCCCGGACGGTGCAGCCGCGACGGGGTCGCCTCCGGGTCGGCGAGGACGCGGAGCGTGTGCGCGCGGTCCGAGGCGCTGATCCCGGTGGAGAGACGGTCGGCGGCGTCGACGGACAGCGTGTAGGCGGTGCCGCGCGGATCCTCGTTGTCGATCACCATCAGCGGGAGCTCCAGGCGGTCGGCGATCTCGTTCGTCATCGGCGCGCAGATGAAGCCGGAGGAGTGGCGCACCATCCAGGCGATCGTCTCCTGGCTGGCGAGCTGGGCCGAGACGATGACGTCGCCCTCGTTCTCGCGGCCCTCGTCGTCGGCGACGATGATCGGCCGGCCGGCGCGGAGCGCGGCGACGGCCTCGGGGATCGTGGAGAGGCTCATGCCCGGCCTCCGACCGGGGCGGCCGAGCGCAGGGCGAGCATCCGCTCGACGTGGCGGGCGAGGATGTCAGTCTCGATGTTGACCCGGTCGCCGACGGCGCGGGCGCCGAGCGTGGTGGCGGCGAGGGTCTCGGGGATGAGCGAGACCTCGAACCACTGCTCCGGCTCGGCGGCGGGGCTGATCGCCGAGACGGTCAGCGAGACGCCGTCGACCGCGATCGAGCCCTTGTCGGTGACCAGCGGGGCGGCCTCGGGCGGGAGGGAGAAGCGCAGCACGCGCCAGGCGTCGCCGGGGGTGATCGCGAGCAGCGTCGCCGTGCCGTCGATGTGGCCCTGGACGATGTGGCCGCCGAGGCGGTCGCCGACGAGCGCCGCGCGCTCGAGGTTCACGGGGTCGCCGACCGCGACGCCGTCGAGCGTGGACATCCGCAGGGTCTGCGCCATCACGTCGGCGGTGAAGCCGTCCTCCGACTGCTCGACGACGGTGAGGCAGACGCCCGAGACCGCGATCGAGTCGCCGTGCCGGGCGCCCTCGACGGCCAGCGGGCCGCGCACGGTCAGGCGGATCGCGTCGGTCCCTGCCGAGACGGCGGTGACGACGCCGACCTCCTCGATGATTCCGGTGAACATCAGGACTCCTTCTGCGGGGCGGGCTGCCGGCGGGCGGGGGAGCCCGGCCGGGCGGTGACGAGGAGGTCGCCGCCGAGGACCTCCACGGAGCGGAGGTCGAGGCGGTGGGCGCCGGCGATGCTGTCGACGCCCACGTCGCCGAGCGCCAGGCGGGGACCGCCGAGCAGCGCGGGGGCGAGGTAGACGAGGAACTCGTCGACGAGCCCGTCGGCGACGAGCGCGGAGGCGAGGACGGGGCCGCCCTCGACGTAGACGTGGCGGACCTCGGCCTCGTAGAGGCGGTCGAGGACGGCGGGGAGGTCGCGGGTGCGCTCGAGGAGCGGGGGGCGCGGGTGCTCGAGCACCCGGGCGCCGGCGGGGACGGCGCGCGACCCGACGACGACGGGGAGCGGCTGCTCGGCGAGGAGCTCGCCGGCGTCGCCGCGGGCGGTGAGACTCGGGTCGTCGGCGAGGACCGTGCCGGTGCCGACGAGGATCGCGTCGGCCGCGGCGCGCTGCTCGTGCACCCGCTGGCGGGCGGCGGCGCCGGTGATCCAGCGGCTGCTGCCGTCCGCGGCGGCGGTGCGGCCGTCGAGCGTGGAGGCCCACTTGAGCGTCACCCAGGGGCGGCGGCGACGGGTCGCGGTGAGCCAGACGTGCAGGAACTCCTCCGCCTCGTCGGCGAGCACGCCCTCGATCACCTCGACGCCGGCCGCGCGGAGCGTGTCGCCGCCGCCCGCCGAGCGGTCGCCGGGATCGCCGACGGCGTAGACGACGCGGGTGACGCCGGCGTCGATCAGGGCGCGGCTGCACGGGCCGGTGCGGCCGGTGTGGTCGCAGGGCTCGAGGGAGACGACGGCGGTGGCGCCGGCCGCGGCACCGGGGGCAATCGCGGAGAGGGCGTCGACCTCGGCGTGGGCGGTGCCGGCTCCGTGATGCCAGCCCTCGGCCAGCACGCTGCCGTCGGGCGCGAGCAGGACGCAGCCGACGCGCGGATTCACGCCGCGGGCGGGGCCGCGCTCGGCGAGGGCCAGCGCCCTGCGCATCGCGTGCTCGAAGTCGTTCGTCATTCCCGGTTCCGTTCGTCGCCGAACTCCGGGGTGCGAACAGCGGTGCGCGGGCACCGTCGTTCAGCGCCGCGCTCGCGCGCGACGCTCGTGCTGCCTCCCATCCGGACTTTCACCGTCGGTCCCGGAGTTCCACCAGGTCAACCGCCTCCCACCGAAGTGGTCAGCGGCTCGCGGACTGTCACCGCCGGTTCGGACTCTCACCGACCCCGGAGCACGTTCTTTCGCTGTCAGCCTACTCAACGCGCCTGGGAGCGCCGTCTTCCGGCGACATGCTCGTCCACGGGCGGGTCTCGATGCGCGCTGCGCGCTGCTCGACCGGCGTGGGTGCGGGCCGGCGGCGGCATCATGCTGATCGAGTAGCCCTCGGAGAGGGCGTATCGAGATCCACCGTCGTTCGATGGGTGGGTCTCGATACGCCGCTGCGCGGCTACTCGACCAGCATGAACTCGATACGCCGCTGCGCGGCTACTCGACCAGCATGGGCGCGGGCCGCGGCGGCATCATGCTGATCGAGCAGCCCCTGCAGGGGGCGTATCGAGATCCCGATCAGGTCAGGACTGGTCGGCGGCCGCGACGTGCTCGGCGTGGGCGCCGTGCTCGTCGTAGTGGTCGCCGTGCAGGGCGTGGCGGTGGGTGCCGTGCGCGTAGTCGACGTGGCCGTCGTGCTCGACGGTGGTGTGGCCGCAGCCCTCGCCGTGCTCGTGCTCGGTGACGTCGTGCTCGGCGTGGAGGTCGGTGGTGCTCATGGCGCTGCCTTTCGGAGGGGAGGCCGCCGGACGACGACCTCGACCAGTGGAGCAGATCCATAAACGCATCGCAATGTATTCGCGCAATCGAGAGTGATGATCATCCGCAGCAGCAGCGGGCTACCCTCGAGGCGATGGACGACGACAGGTACGGGCAGGACGTGCTCGCCGGGAACTGGCGAGCGAAGAACAAGGTCGAGGTCGCGGTGGTCGAGGCCGAGCGCGATCTCGTGGTCGAGGAGGTCGCCTCCGGATTCGTCGGCGCCGTCGTCGGCGTCGAGCTGCGGATGGTGAAGCTCGAGGACCGCTTCGGCAAGGTCCGCGTCTTCCCGATCGGCCCCGGCTTCCTCATCGACGGCAAGCCGGTGTCGCTGAAGGCCCCCGGGCTCAAGCGCGATGCGAACCTCGGCCGGGCGCGCTCCGCCTCCGGCTCCTTCCACGTCGCCGATGCGAAGGCGCGCGTCGCGCTGCCGAGCCGCATCTACGTCGAGGGCCGGCACGACGCCGAGCTGGTCGAGAAGGTCTGGGGCCACGACCTGCGCGTCGAGGGCGTCGTCGTCGAGTACATCGAGGGCGTCGACAACCTCGACGAGCTGGTCCGCGCCTTCGCACCCGGGCCCGGGCGGCGCATCGGCGTGCTCGTCGACCACCTCGTCCGCGGGTCGAAGGAGTCGCGGATCGCCGACGCGGTCGCCGCCGGGCCGCACGGTGCGCACGTCCTCGTGGTCGGCCACCCCTTCGTCGACGTCTGGCAGGCGGTGAAGCCCGCCCGCGTCGGGCTCGAGCGCTGGCCCGAGATCCCGCGCTCGATCGAGTGGAAGAAGGGCATCTGCCAGGCGCTCGGCTGGCCGCACGACGAGCAGGCCGACATCGCCCGCGCCTGGCAGCGCATCCTCGGGCAGGTCCGCACCTTCCAGGACCTCGAGCCCGCGCTGCTCGGCCGGGTCGAGCAGCTGATCGACTTCGTCACGGAGCCGGCGTGACCCGCCGCGCGGCCCTCGGGCTGGCGCTGGACGCGGTGCTGGTCGCGGTCTTCGTGCTGATCGGGCGGGGGACGCACGACGGCGGCTCGGTGCTCGAGGGCTTCCTCGTGACGCTGTGGCCGTTCCTCGCGGCGCTGCTGCTGGGCTGGGTGATCGCCCGGGCCTGGCGCACGCCCGACCGCCTGGTCCTCTCCGGGATCGTGGTGTGGATCGTGACCGTGGCCGGCGGGATGCTGCTGCGCGTGCTCTCGGGGCAGGGCGTGCAGCTGAGCTTCGTGGTCGTCACCGCCGTCGTGCTCGGGGTGTTCCTGCTCGGCCGCCGGGCGCTGACCCGGCTGATCGGGAGACGTCGCGGCTGATCGGGCGACGCCGCAGCTGATCGGGGGATGCCGCGGCCGGGCCGCGCGCCTCAGCCCAGGACCCGCACGCCGAAGTGCTCGGCGAACAGCGGCAGCATCAGGCCGAGCTGCAGCTCCGTCAGCGCCGCGCCGCGCAGGCCGTCGAGGCCGCCGAGCACGTGCAGCTCGGCGCCGCGCAGATCGAGGTCCTGGATCCGCGCGCCGGGCAGCTCCAGGGAGCGGACGTCGCAGTCGGTGAAGGCCACCCGCGAACCGGTGGCCCCGCCGAGGTCGAGCTCGTCGATCGTGCAGCGCTCGAAGAGCACGTCGTGCAGGGTCGCGGCGCGGAGGTTGACGTAGCCGAGCTTGCAGTCCGAGATCCGCACCTGCTCGAAAGTGGTCTCGTAGAGCTCGGCCGAGCCCAGGCGCGAGGAGGCGAGCTCGATCGAGCGCCAGCGGCTGCGCGGAGCCGTGAGCCCGGGCACGTCCAGCCGCTCCAGCCGCGATTCGACGAGGGAGGCGGCGCGCAGCTGCGCCCGCTCGAGGACCACGCCGTCGAGCACGCACTCGCTGAAGGAGGCTGCGGTCAGGTCGGCTCCGGTGAGGTCGACGCCCTCGAAGCGGAGCCCCTCCGCGTGCTCCCGGGCGCCGGTGTCGCCGGCGTACCCCTCCGCGAGGCCGTCGAGGACGAGCGGGTCGAACCGGGGAGCGGGGAGGGCGGCGCGCATGACGTGCGAGCCTACGCGGGCGAGCCCCTGCGCACGGCGGGCGCCGGGCGGTGAGAGCATGACGGCATGCCCCGACTCCTCGCCGTCTGCCGCGTCGACCGCCTGCTCCCCGACCCGGGTCTGGTGGGCGTCACCGCCATCGACAAGCGCCCCGTCGACGGACCCGTCGTCATCCGCGATCTCGGCGTCTACGCCGACGTGCAGGCCGACCGGGCGCACCACGGCGGCGAGGCGAAGGCGCTCTACGCCTACGCCCGCGAGGACGCCGAGTGGTGGGAGGAGCGGCTCGGCTACGAGATGCCCGCCGGGCGCTTCGGCGAGAACCTTCGGGTGGAGGGCCTGGACCTGACCGGCGCAGTGATCGGCGAGCGCTGGCGGATCGGCGAGAAGGTCGAGGTCGAGGTGACGATGCCGCGGACGCCGTGCGCCACCTTCCAGCGCGTGCTCGGCGAGCCGCAGTGGGTGAAGCGCTTCGCCGAAGCGGGGCGCACGGGTGCGTATCTGCGCGTGCTGCACCGCGGGAGCATCGCGGCCGGCGACGCGATCGAGCTGCTGTCGCGGCCGGAGCGGGCCGTGCCGCTCGGCCGCTGGTTCGTCGAGCGCCGCGCCGACGACGCGCAGACCCTCCTCGACGCCGAGGCCGCGGGCGAGCTGCGCCTCGCCGCCGACCTGCGGCCCTACGTCGAGCGCGCCCTGGCCTGAGCCGCGGGGTCTCGATACGCCGCTGCGCGGCTGCTCGACCAGCATGAGCGAGGGCGTCCGGCTCACGCTGCACCCGCGTCGGCCTCTGATCCGTCACGAGTGGTCGTCATCCGTCGCCCGAGACGACCGTTCGTGACGGATCGACGCGCGCGGCGGGGCTGTGGAGAACGGGCGGGGCTGTGGAGAGCGGTTCTGAAGGGTCCGGGTGCGGCACGGTGTCGGGATGCAGCAGCCGTCACGTCTTCCCACCGAGCTCCTCGGGCGGCCGTTCACCGTCGCGGAGGCCGCGCGTGTGGGTGTCGCACGGGGTCGGCTCCGCAGCGGTGATCTGCGCACGCCGTTCCGCGGTGTGCGGGTGGGCGACGGCGATCCGGACCTGGAGGTCCGTGCTCGGGCGCTCCTCGCCGTGCTCGGGCCGGGTGCGGTGCTCAGCCATCTGACGGCGGCGAGGCTCTGGCCGCTGGAGCTGCCGCGCGCCCGGCCGGATGAGCCGCTGCATGTCAGCGTGCGGGCACCCCACCGCGCCCCGCGGCGTCCAGGAGTGGCCGGGCACGCGGTGTCCGATGTGCTGGTGCGGCGCGTCGTCCGGCACGGCGTGCCGATGACCGACGGGGCATCGCTGTTCTGCCACCTGGGTGCGCTGCTCGAGCTCGACGACCTCGTCGCGGTGGGGGACGCGCTCGTGCGGACGCCGCACCGCGGAGATCCCTGGGATCCACGGCCGTGGGTGCCGCTCGCAGCGCTGCGCGAGCGGGTGGCGTCGTTCTGCGGGCGGGGGGCGGCGCGGCTGCGCGAGGCGATCGCGCTGGTGCGCGACGGCGCCGAGTCGCGGCCCGAGACCGGCTTCCGGCTCGCGTCGGTGCGCGCGGGACTGCCGGAGCCGCAGCTCCAGGTGCCGCTGTTCACCCCCGCCGGCGTCTTCGTCGGGCGGCCCGACGGCTGGTACGAGCGGGAGCGCGTCTCGTGGGAGTACGAGGGAGACGGGCACCGCACGAGCAACCGGCAGTTCGCGCGCGACGTCGGCCGCTACGACGACTTCCCCGCGATCGGCGTGCACCCGGTGCGGATCGTCGCGGCGGAGTTCCTGGCGCATCCCGAGCGCTCGGTCGAGCGGCTGCGCCGCGCCCTGGCCGATCGGGCGCGCCGGTGAGCGCGGGCGGGCGCTGGTCTCGACGTGCCGATGCGGGGTTGCTAGGTCGGGAGCCGCAGCATGCTGATCGAGCAGCCCTCGGAGAGGGCGCATCGAGATCCACCGTTGTGCAGGCGTGGGTCTCGATACGCCCCTCCGGGGCTACTCGACCAGCATGAGCGAAGGGCGTCCGGCTCATGCTGATCGAGTAGCCCTCGGAGAGGGCGTATCGAGATCCGCCGTTGTGCAGGCGTGGGTCTCGATACGCCGCTGCTCGACCAGCAGGGGGAGGCGTGCCGAGACCTGCGGGATGTCGATCAGGGGCGAGCGAGTCGGCGGATCGCGTGCCAAGCGATTCGACGGAGCGGACGCAGGACGCTCTGCGGGACGCGGCCCTCCCATGGAGCCGACTGCGGGGAGGGGCGGCGGGGACGCCACTCCCGAATAAACTTCGGGGATGAGTCTGACGCTGCTCGAACGGATGCCGACGCCCGACGCCGACGGGCGCGTCGACGACGACGCGGTGTACCTGGCGTTCACGGAGTGGGCGGAGTCGCGCGGTCTGCCGCTGTACCCGGCGCAGGACGAGTCGATGATCGAGATCTCGTCGGGCGCGAACCTGATCCTGTCGACGCCCACCGGCACCGGCAAGTCGCTCGTGGCGATCGGGGCGCACGCGGCGGCCCTCGCGAACGGGCGGCGCAGCTACTACACCGCCCCGATCAAGGCGCTCGTCTCGGAGAAGTTCTTCGCGCTGGTCGACGTGTTCGGCGCCGCGAACGTCGGCATGGTGACCGGCGACTCCTCCGTGAACCCCGATGCGCCGATCATCTGCTGCACCGCCGAGATCCTCGCCAACCTGGCGCTGCGGCACGGCGCGGAGACCGACGTCGACCAGGTCGTGATGGACGAGTTCCACTTCTACGCCGACCCGGCCCGCGGCTGGGCCTGGCAGGTGCCGCTGCTCACGCTGCCGCACGTGCAGTTCGTGCTGATGTCGGCGACCCTCGGCGACGTGACGGCGCTCGCCGCCGACCTCACCCGGCGGACGGGTCGCGAGACGGCCACGGTCACCGGCGTCGAGCGGCCGGTGCCGCTGCACTTCTTCTACGAGATCGCGCCCATCCACGACTCGATCGAGGAGCTGCTCTCGACGAACCAGGCGCCGGTCTACGTCGTGCACTTCTCGCAGGCCACGGCCCTCGAGCGGGCGCAGGCGCTGACCAGCGCGAACATCGCGACCCGCGAGCACCGCGACCGCATCGCGGAGGTGATCGGCGGCTTCCGCTTCACCACGGCGTTCGGCAAGACGCTCTCCCGGCTGCTGCGCCTCGGGATCGGCGTGCACCACGCGGGCATGCTGCCCAAGTACCGCCGCCTGGTCGAGCAGCTGGCCCAGCAGGGGATGCTGCGCGTCATCTGCGGCACCGACACCCTCGGCGTCGGCATCAACGTCCCGATCCGCACCGTGCTGCTGAGCGCGCTGACCAAGTACGACGGCGTGAAGACCCGCCAGCTCTCGGCCCGCGAGTTCCACCAGATCGCCGGCCGGGCCGGTCGCGCCGGCTACGACACCGCGGGCACCGTCGTGGTGCAGGCGCCCGAGCACGAGTCCGAGAACCGCAAGGCCTTGGACAAGATGGGCGACGACCCGAAGAAGCGCCGCAAGTGGGTCGCCAAGCGCGCGCCGCAGGGCTTCGTCAGCTGGGGCGAGCCCAGCTTCCGCAAGCTCGTCGACGCCGAGCCCGAGACGCTCACCTCGCACATGACGATCACCTCCTCGATGCTGCTCAACGTGATCGCGCGCGGGGGCGACGTCTTCGCGAACGTGCACGCGCTGATCTTCGACAACCACGAGCCGTGGAAGCGCCAGCTGCAGCTGGCCCGGCGCGCGCTGGGCATCTACCGCACCCTGCGCACCGCCGAGGTGGTCGAGCAGGTGGTCGACCGCGACGGCGTGGTCCGCATCCGGCTGACCGTCGACCTGCAGCCGAACTTCGCGCTCAACCAGCCGCTCTCGCCGTTCGCGCTCGCGGTGTTCGACGTGCTCGATCCCGAGTCGCCGTCCTTCGCGCTCGACGTGATCTCGGTGCTCGAGGCGACGCTCGATGACCCGCGGCAGATCCTCGGCGCCCAGCAGTTCCAGGCCCGGGGCGACGCGGTCGCCGCGATGAAGGCGGACGGCATCGAGTACGAGGAGCGGATGGAGCTGCTCGAGAGCGTCACCCACCCCAAGCCGCTCCAGGAGCTGCTCGAGGTGACCTTCGAGACCTACACGTCCGTGCAGCCGTGGGTGCGCGACTTCGAGCTCTCGCCGAAGTCGGTCGTCCGCGACATGTACGAGCGCGCGATGTCGTTCGGCGAGTACTGCGCGTTCTACAAGCTCTCCCGCTCGGAGGGCCTCGTGCTGCGCTACCTCTCCGACGCGTTCCGCGCGGCCCGGCAGACCATCCCCGACGAGATCAAGAACGAGGAGCTGCACGATCTGATCGAGTGGCTCGGCGAGCTCGTGCGCCAGGTCGACTCGTCGCTGGTGGACGAGTGGGAGGAGCTGGTCAACCCGGCCCTGCACAGCGCCGACCAGGCGATCGTGCCGCCGGCGCCGCGACGGCTCACCGCGAACCACCGCGCCTTCCGGGTGCTGGTGCGCAACGAGCTGTTCCGCCGCGTCACGCTCGCGGCGCTCGACGACCACGAGGCGCTCGGCGAGCTCGACGCGGCGGCCGGCTTCGACGCCGACGCCTGGGGCGAGGCCCTCGACGACTACTACGACGAGCACGACTCGATCGGGATCGGGCCGGACGCCCGCGGGCCGAAGATGCTGCTCGTCACCGAGACGCCGACCGAGTGGCGGGTGCGGCAGATCCTCGACGATCCGGCCGGCGATCACGACTGGGGGATCTCGGCGACCGTCGACCTCACGGAGTCGGACGAGGCCGGCGCGGCGGTCGTGCGGGTCACCGCGGTGGGGCGGCTCGACGGCGGGAGCTGACTCCCGGCGCCACGGCGAGACGCCGCCGGGCGCCTCGTGTCGCGTTTTCGGCGACACGGCGAGCCCGCATACTGGTTCGCGTGGCATCGGGATCAGGGGACGCGCTCGTCGCGCGCGAGCGGCTGGCCTGGATCGACACCACCCGCGGTCTCGGTGTCCTCGCCGTCGTCCTCTTCCACGTCCTGATCTGGAGCTTCGCCGGCGTCGCGGATCCGGGCTCCTCCGTCGCCGCTCTCTGGGACCAGGTGGGCGGCTCGCTCGGCCGCATCCGGATGCCGATCCTGTTCGCGCTGGCGGGGCTGCTGGCGCAGACCGGCCTCCTCCGCGGCTGGCGGCGCGGCTCAGCGCGAGTGCGCCTCGTCTCGAGCTACTACCTCTACGCGGTGTGGGTCGTCCTCTACGCCGTCTTCTTCCTCCTGCTCGCGCGGCCCGACTTCCCGCACTCGATCGACTCGCTCGACCGCTTCCTCCTGCAGTTCGTCTTCCCGACCACGACGCTCTGGTTCCTCTTCGCGCTGGCGCTCTACCCGCTCGTGCTCGTGCTGCTGCGGGCGCTGCGGGTGCCCTGGTGGGGGATCCTGCTGCTCGGCACGATCGCCTGGTTCGTTGCGGCGAACCTGCGGGTCATCCTCTTCGGCGACGCGCTGCTGGCCAACTTCGTCTTCTTCGCGCTCGGGGTCCTCGGCGCCGAGCAGCTGCGCCGCTTCTCGCGGCCCGGTGTGCTGGTGCTGCTCGTGCCGCTCGGCGTGTTCCTGGTCGCGGTCGCCGCGGGACGGGTCGTCGACGGGGCGGCCGACCAGGTCGCGGGCTTCGTCGTGAGCGCGAGCGCGATCCCGCTGGCCGTGGCCTGCGCGGCGCTGCTCTGCCGCTGGGCGCCTGCCGCGCGGGTCGGCTCGGCGATCGGGCGCCGGACGCTGCCGATCTACCTGCTGCAGGTGCCGCTGCTGGGACTGTGGTCGCTGGTCGCGACTCCGGAGGCCGCATGGCTGGCCGGGCTGCTCGAGCGGCCGGTGGTGGCGCTGCTCTACCCGCTGGTGCTCACCGCCGCGATCGTCGCGCTGTCGCTCGGGATCCGCCGCGTGCTCGCGCTGATCCCCGGCGATCCGCTCTTCACGGTGCCGGCGCCGCTCGTGGCGCTGGCGCGGCCGGCCCGGGCGGGTCGGCACGCCGGCTGAGGACCCGGGCGAACCGCGGATCAGAGCCGGAACCGGATCAGGCCCAGATCTGCGCCAGGTACTCGCTCGTCACCTGCGGGCTGCGCTCGTGGACGTCGTCCGCGCTCCACTCCAGGATCGACGGGTCGATGATCCACTCGCCCTCCTGCGGCGCCGAGCCGCTCGTCTCGTAGCCCGCGGTCGAGCCGGAGACGGACGCCCAGGTCGCGGCGCCCATCGGCCCGATGAAGGTGGTGTCGAGGGCGGAGCAGCCGTACTCGGTGCCGGGGCCGTTGGAGGCGCCGAAGCTGCCGTCCTGGTCGGCCTCGTCGGGGACGGGGAAGACGCGCTTCACGACGTCCGCGCCGACGACCAGGCAGTGCTGGTAGCGCACGTTCTGGGCGGAGCCGATCTGGAACGCGGTGTTCGTGGAGGCGAAGTCGATGCAGTCGATGCTGGTGATGTCGCCGTAGTAGTTGCCGCCCTGGCCGGAGAACTGGACGGTGTCGGTGTGCGCGCCGGACCCCTTCTCCTTGTAGGCGGGGGCGGTGTAGCAGCCGATGCGGAAGACGTGGCGCAGGCCGCCGCGGCCGTCGGTGGGCGTGCGCATGCTCGAGACGTCCTCGTCGCGCAGCTGGGCGTCGGGGACGACGACCTCGACGAGCTCGACGTTCTCGGTGAAGTCCGTGCCGTCGACGCCGTAGACGTTGTAGGCGTTGGTGGTGATCCGGGCGAAGGCCGAGCTGCTGCAGCCGGAGACGAGGAAGGCGCCGTTGGTCACGATGCCCACGAGAGCGACGTTGTAGACGCGGAGCAGGCGCCAGGAGTTGGCGGTGGTGACCGTGCCCCAGCCGTCGCGGGGGTAGACCAGGACGCGGGTGTCGCGGTCGAGCGAGCCGACGTCCTGCATCATCGGCGAGGAGCTCGAGCCGGCGCCGCCGCCGGGGAGCTCCCCGGGTGCGACGAGGATGCGGATGGTGTCGGCGGGACCGGCGGTGTCGAGCGCGGTCGTGATGGCCTCGCTGATCGCGGACCAGGAGCACTCGACCTCGACCTCGAGGTCGACGTCGCCGGTGAACCACGGCGTGCGCGAGGGCCAGTGCGTGCCGTTCGGTCCGAAGGACGGCGTGGGAGTCGGAACCCCCGCGAGCAGGTCGAGCTCGGCGGCCGGGGTGCCGGGCTCGCCGGAGACGCCGGGCTGGTCGGGCTGCAGCGCGCGGTAAGCGGCGTAGCCGCCGCCGCCGAGGGCGACGAGGCCGAGGCCGGCGCCGACCGCGCCGAGCACGACGGCGCGCCGGGAGGGCCGCCGGGGCGGGAGCTCGTGGAACTGCGACGCGTCGAAGGGAGGCTGCGCGGAGGAGGGCGAGGAGGAGTCGGCCAAGGGTGTCCAAACCGTCAGTGGGCGGTGCCGGAGGCGGCACGCCGCGGGTCCGGCGCGCCACGCTGTGCCGTGAGCGCTGTCGTCGGGACGTCGGCGCGCTCGTGACGCACCCTAGCAGCCGCGGTCGACGGGGCTCCTGGGAGGGGGCCGCCGGGCGGAGGCTCGTGGCGGTTCGTTCGCGGGGTCTCGATACGCCGCTGCGCGGCTACTGGACCAGCATGGATGGCGCGTGCTGGTTCGTTCGCCGGGTCTCGATACGCCGCTGCGCGGCTGCTCGACCAGCATGGGTGGCCGCTGCGGCGGCTCGTGCTCCATGGGGGCCGCCGCGGCCGCTCGTGTCGCGTGGCCGGGGGTCGGGCGCTCCATGTTGATCGAGTAGCCCGCGGAGCGGGCGTATCGAGATCCGCTGTGCAGAGACTGCGGCCCCCAGTCGTGCGCGGCGGCACGACGCATCATCAGCCGAGAGCGCCTCTCATCTCCGATGGGCGATGAGAACGGCTCCTGGCTGATGTCGTGCGCGTCGGGGCCGCCCGGCGGGCGCCTCGGGGCGTCAGCGGCCGCGCAGCTCGCGCCTGCGCATCTGCGCGGCGATGTCGGCCTCGGTGATCTCCTTCTTCGCCGGGCCCCAGAGCGCGGCGGCCTGGCTGGCGACGCCGATGCCGATGCCGAGCATCGGCCAGATCGGCCAGAAGTAGCCGTCGGCGCCGGTGGCGAACCAGACGCCGGTGCTGATCGCGGAGACGGTCAACCAGCCGCCGACCGAGCCGGCGAAGTCGCGCCGGCGCTTGAGGTCCTTGACGGCCTGGGCCCGCTCGATGTCCTCGGGGCGGGCGAGCTCGACGTCGGTCTCCTCCGGCGAGGGCGCGGGGTCCTGCCCGGAGGGATGCGCGGGCGGCTGAGCCGCGCCGGACCGCTCGACCCCGGTCGCCGGCGCGTCGCGCCGTGCCGACGGATCCGGAGATCCCCAGACGTTCTCGCTCATGCGACCCCTCCGCTCGTCATGGCGCCCAGCCTACGCAGGAGGGCCGCCCGCGTCACCGCTCGGGCTGGCAGTGCGGGCACCACCACGTGCGCCGCTGCTCGGGGTCGTCGCGGACCTCCGCGCGGACGAGCACCGTCGTGCCGCAGCGCAGGCACGGCCGGCCGGCGCGACCCGCGACCCAGTGCCGCTCGCCGCGGCGGGTGTCGCCCGTGGTGGTCTGGAACATCCCGGGCACGGTGACGGAGGCGCGCAGGCCGCGGGCGGCGGTGGCGACGAGGGCCCGCACGTCGAGCGACCCGACCGGCTGCCAGGGGAAGGCTCCGCGGAGGAAGCAGACCTCGTTGGCCCACAGGTTGCCGAGGCCGGCGATCAGGCGCTGATCGAGGAGGGCGGCGATCACGGGCCGCTCCGGCGAGCGGGAGAGGCGCGCGATCGCCTCCTCCGCACTCCAGTCGGCTCGGAGCGGATCGGGGCCGAGGTGGCCGATCGCGCGCGCCTCGTCGCGGGTGGGAAGCAGCTCGACGACGGGGAGGTCGATGCCCCAGAGGGTGACCCCGTCGTCGAGCCGGAGGCGGACGCGGACGTCCTTCTGCACCGACCGCGGCACGGAGCGCCCGGGCGACGTGACCGTCCAGGAGCCCTGCATCCGCAGGTGGGTGTGCAGTGTCAGCCCGCCGGAGATGCGGGTGAGCAGGTGCTTGCCGTGGGTGTCGTGCTCGAGGATCCGCAGGCCCTCGAGCGAGGTTCCGGCGGCGTCGCCCGAGCGCAGCTCGCCGTCCGCGACGACCCGGCCGTCCGCCGCCCGCCGGAGACGGGCGGCGAGACGGTGGACGCTGTCTCCCTCGGGCATGCTCCGAACTCTAGGAGCCGGGCCCGGACGACGTCAGGGCTGGCGCGACGAGGGCGGGCCCGCTCCTCAGCGGACCCGCCCTCCGCGGTCATCGGTGCTTCAGCGAGCGGATCCGCCGATCAGCGGGCGCGGTACGCCTGCTCGTACGTGCGCTGGGTGCCGTCCTTCGCGGTGACCTCGATCGTCGCGGTGCCGGCCTTGATCGGGCGGAGCACCGTGAGGTACGTGGTCGTGAAGGACTTGCCGGGCTGCACCGAGCTCTTCGTCCGCGTGCCGTAGGGCGTCGAGATCTCGATCGCGACCGCCTCCGGGCCGTTGTTGACGGCCGTGACCGTCAGCGTGCGGAGGACGGCGAGGCGCGTGGTCGTCGCGCTGGTCGCGACGTCGATCACGGTCGCCGGCGCGGTCTCGGGCAGGTCGAGTCCGACGACGACCGGGTCGTGGTCGCTCGAGCGGTAGGCCGACGTGTCGTAGAAGATCGTCGCGTTGTAGTCGTAGCGGCTGTACTCCAGGGCCACCGACTCCCCGCTGTTGATGTTCCAGGTGTCGACTCCGGTGACGGTCGCGTCGGCCGCCGGGGAGGCGAAGACGTGGTCGAGCGAGCCGACCGCGCCGTCGAACGAGTAGGAGTACTTGCCGTCCTTCGCGCCCTGGTCGACGTAGCCGGCGTCGCGCAGGACCTGGATCGGGTCCTCCTGCGAGTAGGCGTTGAAGTCGCCGAGCAGGTAGACGAGCTTCGTCGCCTTCTCGGTCTGCAGGCGGTCGGCGAACGCGACGAGCGCGGTGGCCTGGGCGACACGGGAGGCGTTCGAGGCGCCCTGGCCGTCGCCCTGGTCGGCGTCGGCGCCGGAGCCCGAGCCCTTGGACTTGAAGTGGTTCACGATCGCGACGAACTCGCTCGCGCTGTCGCCGATCAGGCGGAACTCCTGCGCGAGGGGCTTGCGGGCGTTCGAGAAGGCGACGCCGTCGTTCAGGATGACGGACTCGCCGACCGGCTCGATGGCCGCCTTCTTGTAGATGAACGCGGTGCGGATGACGTCCTCGTCCGCCAGGGCGGGCACGGCGGCGGGCGAGGGCACGTACGCCCACAGCTCGGAGCCGGCCGCGGTGTTGAGCGCGGCGGTCAGGGTGGCGAGGGCCTCGTCGCGGGGCTTGCCGAACTTGGCCGAGTTCTCGATCTCCTCGAGCGAGACGACACCGGCGCCGAGGCCGTTGATCGCGTTCACGATCTTGGCCTGCTGGCGCTCGAGGTCGTCGGCGTTCGCGGCGCCGCGGGCGTCGCAGCCGCTGTTCACCGTGACGGGGTCGCCGTCGCGGTCGGTGTAGAAGGTGCAGCCGGTGATCGAGTCGCCGGTGGTGGAGAAGTAGTTGAGCACGTTGAAGGACGCGATCGACAGGTCGCCGCCGACGGCCTCGGGGGCCGCGGGGCGGGTGTTCGCGAAGGTGGCGGGCTGCACGGTCGCGGCGTTCTCGACGGTCAGCTGCGTCGTCGGCTGGAAGGACCAGCCGCCGTTGCGGTAGTCGAGGACGACGGGCGTCCGGAACGCGGCCGGCGCTCCCACGCGGATCGGCTCGGTGGGCGTGAGGTAGGGCAGCGGGATCGCCTTGTTGGCGGCCGAGCCGAGGAAGTTGATCGAGGCGCCGTCGTCGAGCACGATCGCGCGGGCGGCGTTGTCGGCGACGACCGCGGCCAGCTCGGCGGAGCCGGGGCGCGCGACCTCGGTGGGGGTCAGCAGCGGGGAGTCGCCGGCGGCGAGGCCGACGGAGCCGAAGCTGTTGAGGTCGAAGGTGTCGGTCACGGTGAACGCGCCCTGCGGGGCGATCAGCATGCTCTCGAGCACCTCCCGCTCCGCGTCGCTGCGGGGCAGGCCCACGGCGGCGGGCACCGGCGCGACGGCCGGGGTGGTGAGCTTCTCGACAGTCGCGGCCGAGGTCGGGGTGAGCTCGGTGAGGCCGTTGAACTCGCTGACCGCGCCGGTGATGCGCAGGCTGTCGCCGAGGGCGACGGAGCCGACCGAGGCGGAGGAGTAGACGAAGACGGCGTCGGAGGCGGTGCGGCCGGTGGTCTGCCCGCCGGTGCCGGCGGTCTGGATCACGTAGCCGTTGTAGCCGCCGGAGGGGTAGCGCGCGGTGACGACGCCGGTGGTGGTGACGGTCTGCCCGACGAGCGGGGACGCGGCTCCGGTGCCCTGGATCTCGGCGATCGAGACGGTCGGCGCGCTGGTCGGCGGGGTCGTCGGGGGCGTGGTCGGCGGAGCCGTGGGGGTCGGCGAACCGGTGGGCCCGGGGGTGGGCGTCGGCTCGGGAGCGGTGCCGCCGCCGGCGGACTCGGGGGTCGTCGCGCCGACGGTGAAGTCGGCGGCGTTGGAGTCGGTGTCGCCGGTCGCGGTGTCGGCGCGGGCGATCGACTCGGTCAGCGTCGGGGCGGTCGCGGCCGCCGACTCGAAGGTGTTCGAGGTGCCGTAGCCGAGGAGATCGAGGACCGCGTCGGGCTGGTCCGCCGCGCCGGTGGGCGGGGCGACGAGGGTCGCGGTGCCCTCGACGAGGAAGAGCGTGCCGCCGGCGGCCGCGATGTTGAGGCCGTTGGCGGTCTGGTCGGCGGCGGGGAGCGGCGCGCCGTTGGTGCCGTTGCTCGCACCGGCGATCAGGAAGTGGCCGTCGGCGGGGACGGTGCCGGTGAGCGCGACGGTCGTCGTCGGGTTCGCCGTGCCGGTGGCCGAGCGGTACTGCAGCGAGAGGCCGGCGAGCGCGATGTCGGCGCCGGTGGGGTTGTAGAGCTCGACGAAGCGGTTGGCGTAGACGGCACCGGCGGAGCCGCCGCGGGCGAAGACCTCGCTGATGACGAGCTCGTCCCCGCTCGGCGCGGCGGTGGCGGGAGCGGCGACGAGCGGCGAGGCGACGAGGGCGAGACCGGCGAGGGCCGCGAGCGCGAGGCCTCTCCGGGGGGCGCCGGCGCGGGGCCTGTGCGCGCGGAGGTCGGGGGAGTCGGTCATGGTGGTCCTCTCGATCGCCGCCCCGGGGAGCGGTGGTGCGTCACCGCACGGCGACGGCGACCCTCGCCCCTGAAAGGGGCACAGTGAGCCACGCTATGCACCGCGGGTGCCCGGCCTGTGAACCGGACGTTTCACGAACGTAAACTCACCCACCGACATCGGCGGGCGGTTCGCCGCGGCGTACTCGCTCGGGGGCCGCGAACGGACGCGGAACGGGGCTGCGCCGGCGCTTCGACCCCGTTCCGCGTCCGCTCGGCGCGCGTCCGTTCGGCGAGTGGACTCGAAGCGGGGCCCGGCCGACCCGCAGGGCCCGCTCCGCGTCCGGTCGAAGCGCCGGCCGCTCGCGAGTGGACGCGGAACGGGCGGTCGGCGCGATCCGGCGCGGATCCGCTCCGCTCGCACCCCGCATCCGGGAACGCGCGCCATGATCGGGGGATGATCTCCTTCGAACTGGCACGGGCGCTGCGCACCGCGGGGCTGCGCTGGGCACCGGTCACCGGCGACCGCTTCCGCATCGAGCGCGAGGGGTTCGACGGCGACGTCTTCACCGTGAGCGACATGACGATCGAGGCGCACGAGTACGAGACCGGCACGGTGCTCGGCTTCAACGGCACGACCGAGTGGGCGCTCGACTCGGTGGCGCTCGACGACTCGCTGTGGCTGCCGCGCGAGGACCAGCTGCGCGAGCTGCTGCGCGGGACGTTCCGCTCGCTGCGCCGCGTCGCGGACGGCGGGGCGGTGCGCTTCGCGGTGACCGTCGAGCTCGCCGGCGAGCAGCGCGACTTCGAGGACGAGATCGCCGAGAACGCCTACGCGGAGGCGCTGCTCGCGCTGGTCAGCTCGGTCGCGGTCGATCTCGACGACGTGGACGAGCTCGCCTGAGCCGACGGGTCGGGCCGGGCCGAGCCGGCTCCGGTCAGGAGGCGGCCTTCTCCGACGCGGCGTCGTCCGCGGCGGCGTGCTCCTTCTTCGGCGCCGCCTTCTTCGCGGCGGGCTTCTTCTTCGGGGTGAGCTTCTTCGGAGCGGGCTTCTCGTCGTCGTCGGCCGCTGCCGCGGTCTTCTTCGCGGGTGCCCTCTTCGCCGCGGTCTTCTTCGGCGCCGCGTCCTCCCCGGCGGAGACGTCGTCCTCCGCCTTCTTCTTCGGTGCCCGCTTCTTCGCCGGCGCCTTCTCCTCGGAGGCCTCGGCCGCCCCCGCCTTCGCTCCGCGGCTGCGCTCGACGGAGCGCTTCAGCGCCTCCATCAGGTCGAGCACCTCGCCGCCGCCCTCCTCCTCGGGCTTCTCGCCGAAGGTGGCGGAGGTGTCGAGGGCGTCGCCCTGCTCGATCTTCGCGTCGATGAGGGTGCGCAGCTCGGCCTGGTAGGAGTCCTGGAACTTCGACGCGTCGAAGTCCTCGGAGTAGGAGTCGACCAGGTGCGAGGACATCTCCAGCTCGCGGGCGGCGATGCGGGTGGTGCCCTCGAGCGAGGGGAACTCGACCTCGCGGACCTCGTCGGCCCAGAGCAGGGTCTGCAGCATCAGCAGCTTGCCGCGGACCCGCAGTGCGGCGAGACGGGTCTTCTGCCGCAGCGCGAACTCGACGATGGCGGTGCGGTCGGTCTCCTCGAGGGTGCGGCGCAGCAGCACGTAGGCCTTGGGGGAGGAGGAGTCCGGCTCGAGGATGTAGGCGCGGTCGAACATGATCGGGTCGACCTGCTCGCTCGGCACGAACTGGACGACGTCGATCTCGCGGTCGCGCTCCTCCGGCAGGGCCTTCAGCTCGTCCTTGGTCAGCACGACGGTGCGCTCGCCGTCGTCGTAGGCCTTGTCGATGTGGTCGAAGGTGACGACCTCGCCGCAGATCTCGCACTTGCGCTGGTAGCGGATCCGCCCGCCGTCCTTGTCGTGCACCTGGTGCAGGGGGACGTCGTGGTCCTCGGTCGCGCTGTAGATCTTCACCGGCACGTTGACCAGGCCGAAGGTGATCGCGCCCTTCCAGATGGCTCGCATGGCCCCAGTGAACACCGTGCGCCGCCGCGGCGGGAAGCCCTTCCCCGCCCGCGAGATGCCACTTGTGCACGCGACACGCCGCAGAATGCGGTCACAAGTGGCATCTCGCGAGGCGCGCGGGTGGGCGGGCACTCGACGTCCTTTCGGGCGGGGGGTGTCGAATGGGGAGGATGAGTGATGAGAATCGGCCCGCGGACAGGCTCCGTGCGGCGCTGACCGCCCCCGACGCGTCCTCGAGGCTGCAGGCCGCGATGACGGCGGGCACCCGGCCGGCCGACGAGTACGCCCCGGTGCTGGTGGCGCGGTGCGCAGTCGAGCCCGACTTCGGAGTGCGCGAGATGCTCACCTGGGCGCTCGTCCGGCACGACCCGGGCGTCACCGTCGACCTGCTCCTGCCCGAGCTCGAGTCCGAGACCCCGCAGGCGCGCAGCCAGGCGCTGCACACGCTGTCGAAGATCGGCGACCCGCGGGCGTGGCCGGCGATCACGCCCGCGCTGCTGCACGACGAGCACCCCGCGGTCGCACATGCGGCCTGGCGCACCGCCGCACGGCTCGCGCCCGAGCAGGAGCGGCCGGCGCTCGCCCGGCAGCTCGCGGAGCACCTCGGCGAGCGCGACCGGCCGGATCAGCGCGCCCTCACCCGGGCGCTGCTTCTGCTCGGCGAGGCCGCGACGCCCGTCCTCGAGGCCGCGGCGAGGTCGGAGGAGGACCCGCGCCGCTTCCACGCGCTCGCGACGCTGCGGCTCCTCGCGGACCCGGACGAGGACGTCGAGGAGGCGTTCGCGCGCGCTCGCCGCGGACCCTGCTGATCGAGTAGCCCGCTCTGCGGGCGTATCGAGATCCGCCGTCGTCGGAACGTCTCGTGGGCCGAGGCCGGATCACGTGGGTCTCGATACGCCGCCGGGGGCGGCTACTCGACCAGCATGCATCCGTCGGCACGTCTCGCGCGGCGCGACCAGCATGTACTCGGCGGGCGGACGCAGTGAGGCGTCCCGCCCCCGTCGAGGCGTCCTGCAGGAGCGGGACGCGTCGACCGGAGCGGGACGCCTCGGGTGGTGCGGGTGGTGCGGCGGTCAGCCGCCGATGAGCACGCCGCGGTCGGCGAGGTACTCGCGGATCAGGCGCTCGGCGTCGGCCCGGTCGGTGATGCCGTAGCGGTCGATGATCTGCTTCACGTAGGGACGCGCGATCGCCTCGGTGATGCCGAGCTCGGCCGCGATCTCGCGCGGCGAGAGGCCGGCGGCGATCAGCCCGAGGACCTGCTCCTTGGTGGGGAGCACGAACGGCGGGGTGGTGGGCTCGGGCTCCGGGGTGGTCGGGTCCTTCTCGGCGTCGATCGCGGAGGTGTCCTCGGCGAACGAGGCGGTCACGAAGGCGATCGCCTTCGAGGTGATGCCGAGCGCCTCCTGGTTGATGTTCGCCAGGTCGTCGCCGGCCGAGTGGTAGTTCGGGTCGTGCGGGATGCCGACGGTGCCGCCGAAGAGCGCGAACTCCTCCTCGGTCTTGATGTCGTCCGCACCGGTGAACAGACCCGAGGCCGGGATGCCGGCGGAGATGAAGCCGTCGTAGTCGCTGCGGCCGTCGAACGCGGTGTCGATCCAGGGCTGGCCGATCGAGTCGAAGTAGTCCGTGAACGCCTTCTCGGTGGCGATGGAGCCCGCGGGCACCTCGACCGGGGCCTCGTAGGTGGACTCGTTCGCGTCGTAGACCGAGACGACGTAGTTCGGCGAGGCGACCATGTCGAAGTTCAGGTAGGTCGCGATGTCGCCGGCCTCCTCCTCCGAGAGCGAGTCGACGTAGGTGTACGAGCCCACGAGCCCGACCTCCTCGGCGCCCCACCAGGCGAAGCGCACGGCGTTGGTCGTGTCGCCCTCCTCCGCGAGCTGCACGGCGGTCTCGAGGAGCGTCGCCGATCCCGAGCCGTTGTCGTTGATGCCGGGGCCCTCGGGCACGCCGTCGAGGTGCGCGCCGAGCATGACCACGTTCTCGTGGTCGCCGCCCTCGGTCTCGGTGATGATGTTGAAGGTGTCGGTGTCGGTGGTCGTCTGCTCGATGACCAGCGTCGCCGTGCTGGGCAGCGCCGAGATGAGCGCCTGGCCCTCCTCGAGGGTGACGCCGACGGACGGGATGTAGCTGTCGTCGGGTCCGCCGAGGGTGCCGTTGAGGGGCTCGCCCGGGGCGTTGTTGTAGATGATGACGGCGGAGGCTCCGGCGGCGCCGGCGGCGGCCGACTTCTCCGAGAAGCTGCAGGTGCCGCGGCTGACCAGGGCGACCTTGCCCGTCGCGTCGAGCCCGGCCCACGCGTCCGCGTCGCAGCCGAGCGGGTCGACCGGCTGGATCAGCTCGCCGGTGACGCCGCCCTCGGGGGTGGAGGGGGTGAACGACATCGGGATGCCCTCGACCGCGGGGGTCGTGGTCAGCGAGAACTCGTCGATCGTCTGGGTGGTGGTGGTGAAGTCCTGGCGCTCGGTGGTGTAGCCGGCGGCCTTCAGGACGGCCTCGACGTACTGGCCGCTCTGCTCGTAGCCCTCGGTGCCGATCGCGCGGTTGCCGTCGTTGGCGTCCGCGATCGCCTGGAAGGCCTCGAGGTGGGTCATGATGCCGTCGACCGTCACCGCGTCGGCGAAGTCGGCGGGCTCGGCGGCGCTCGCCGCGGGAGCGAAGGCGAAGCCGGCGACCAGCGCGCCCGCGCCGATCATCGCGGCCGAGCCGAGGAGTGGACGCCGACGTCGTGCGCCGGAGGTGTCTTCAGTGGTTGTGGCCACAGGTGGTCCCTTTCGTCGAGGGCAGCGACCGTCGGACCGACGGCCTCCGTCGCTCGAACTGCTGAGAAGCGGCGGTGCCCTCTGCGAGCGTATTCACAGCTGGGGGCCCGCCACACCCCTTCGTGGCACATTTCACGCCGCGGAAACACGAACCGCGCTCCGCGGCCAGGGGGCGACCTCAGGCGGTCGCGTCGCTCTCCGCCCACTCGCGGAGCATCGCGAGGGTCTCGGCCGGGCGGTCGCGCTGCGGTCCGTGGCCGGCTCCCGCGACGACGGCGTAGCGCACCCGCGGGTTCGCGCGGAGCACCCGGGCGGCGAGGGACGGCGGGAAGAACGTGAAGACCTGCGGGTCGCCGGCGAGCACGAGCACGGGGGCGCACAGGAGCGGCACGTCCTCGAGCAGGTCCCACGGGTCGTTGTCGTCGAAGGTCACGGCGACGGCGGCCGGGTCGGCGGCGTGCGCGGCCCGGAGCTTCTCGGCCCGGTCGCGCTCGTCCCACTGCGGCTCGGCGGCGGCGAGCTCGTCCGCGGTGACGGTCAGGGCGGCGAGCTCGCCCGCGCGCACCTCCGCCCGCGACCCGGCCGGCAGCTCCAGCACCGGGTCGAGGAGCACCAGCCGCGACGCCCAGCCGGTGTCGCGGGCGGCCTCGCGCACCGCGACCGCGCCGCCGAGGGAGTGGCCGACCACGAGGTCCCAGCTGCCGGACGGGGCGCGGAGGGCGAGCACGTCGTCGGCGTAGTCGTCGTGCCGCGACGAGCCGCCGCGGCTGCCGGCGCCGTGACCGCGGAGATCCGGGGCGGTGACGCTCCAGCCCGCGGCGGTGAGCGAGTCCGCCAGCCGCCACCAGGTGCCGGAGGCGCCGCCGAGGCCGTGCAGGAGGAGGGCCGCTCTCGTCCCCGGAGATCGCGTCGTCATCCGGCCAGGCTAGGGCGCGTCAGTCGAAGCGGGGGTCGCGCCCGGTGCGCTCGCCGGTCGCGAGTGCACGGATTCCTGCCAGATCGTCCTCGTCGAGCGCGAAGCCGAACACGTCGAGGTTCTCCCGGATCCGCACCGGCGTCACCGACTTGGGGATCACGACCACGCCGAGCTGCACGTGCCAGCGCAGCACCACCTGCGCCGGCGAGACGCCGTGCTTCGCGGCGATCGCGGCGAGGACCGGCTCCTGGAGCAGGCGACCGCGCGCCAGCGGCGACCAGGCCTGCGTGACGATGCCGTGCTCCGCGTCGAAGGCGCGCAGCTCGTCCTGGGGGAGTCGGGGGTGCAGCTCGACCTGGTTGATCACGGGGACGACCTCGGTCTCGTCGAGCAGGCGCTCGAGGTGCTCGATAGCGAAGTTCGAGACGCCGATCGAGCGGGCGCGGCCCTCCTGGCGGATCCGCTCGAGGGCGCGGTAGGTGTCGACGTAGCGGTCGCGCGACGGGATCGGCCAGTGCACGAGGTAGAGGTCGACGTAGTCGGTGCCGAGCAGCTCGAGGCTGCGGTCGAAGGCCTCGAGCGTCTCGTCGAAGCCGTGGTCGTCGTTCCAGACCTTGGTGGTGACGAAGACCTGCTCGCGCGGCAGTCCGCTCGCGCGGATCCCCTCGCCGACGCCGCGCTCGTTGCCGTAGAGCGTCGCGGTGTCGACGTGCCGGTAGCCGGCCTCGAGCGCCGTGGCGACCGTGCGGGCCGCCTCGTCGTCGCCGATCTTGTAGACGCCGAGCCCGACCTGCGGGATCGACCGACCGTCGTTCAGGGGAACCAGGGGAGCAGTCATCCCCCCATTCTTCCCCCTCCGCGAGATGCCACTTGTGCGCGCGACACGCCGTGGAAGGCGGTCACAAGTGGCATCTCGCGGAGGGGGAAGGGGGGCGCGCCGGGTCAGAGGTGCCAGTGCAGTTCGCCGTGGGGGCCGACGCGGACGGTGTCCTCGATCAGGGCGGCGAGGCCGGCGACGCCGAAGAGGAGGCGGCGGTCGTCGCGCGCGGCCTGGCTGGAGTGCACGAAGCGGCGGACGGCGAAGTAGTCGTCGTGCCCGGGCTGGAGGCCGTCGACGAGGCCGTGCTCGCCGAGGGCGCGGAGTCCGCGGCCCGGTCGGCGGGCGGGGCCGAGGCCGAGCCAGAGCGTGCCGGTCTCGAGCAGCACGACGGTGCTCGGCACGATCGCGCCGGAGCGCAGACGCCGCGCGGTGATCTGCCAGCCGAAGCCGAGGTGGTGCACGCGGATCGGATGCGGCCCGCGCCAGGCGTGCGAGGGGTCCTCCGCGCGGTAGTAGACGGGGCTCGGGCGGAAGGAGCCCTGCCAGAGCGCCGCGGCGAGCTCGCCGGCCCACTCGGGCGTCTCCGGGTCGGCCCAGGGGTCGAGGACGTGCGCCTCCTCCGCCTCGCGCTGATGCTGGCGGACGAGATCCTCCGCGTCGTCGCGCAGTCCCATCGGCGGCCCCTCCGTCTCCTCGGCGAGCCCACCCTAAGGGGGACAGCCTGGGAGCTTCAACGGAGTCGGGTCGGAGTCGGGTGGGCGCCGGCTCCGCGTAGGGGCGGCGCGCGCCGAGAAGCGGGGCGACTCAGGTCGGCAGCTCGACCGGCTCCGTGTCGGGCAGCGGGCTCGCGTCGCGGCCGCGCAGGTCGGGGTGGAAGCGGCGGCCGAGCGCGGGCACGACGAAGCCGACGAAGGCGAACACCGCGGCGACGACGATCGCGGCGGTCGGGCCCGACTGGTCGATCTGCACGCCGGCGATGGCCGAGCCGAGCGCGGCGCCGATCAGCTGGCCCGTGCCGACCCAGCCGTAGGCCTCCGCCGTGTCCGAGAACTTCACGCTCGACGCGGTGATCGTGAACAGGGCGGCCAGGGCCGGGGCGATGCCCACGCCGGCCAGGAAGAGGGTGATCGAGAGCCACCAGAAGTCGGTGGAGAAGGCGGCGAGGCCCATGCCGACGGTGACGATGAGCATCCGCCGCGCGGTGGCCCAGCGGCTGATCGGGATGTGGCCGAGGGTGAGGCCGCCGAGGAGCGAGCCGGCCGCGAAGATCGCCAGCACGATGCCCGACTCCACTCCGCCCTCGCCGAAGACCGCCACGACACCGGCCTCGACGGCGGCGCACGCGCCCACCAGCAGGAAGCCGACCACCGTCGCGAGCAGCACCGGCGGCTTGGTCAGCACGACGCCGAGCCTGCGGCGCGAGCGCGGGATGCGGACGCGGCCGACCTCGGGCGAGGCGATGAACCAGATGCCGCCGCCGATGAGGAAGACGGCGGCGGTGAGGATGCCCGCGACGGTCGAGATCTGGATCGAGACGAACGTCGTCAGCACCGGGCCGAGCACCCAGATGATCTCCTGCGCCGAGGCGTCGAGCGAGAAGAGCGGGGTCAGCTGCGAGCTCGGCACCATCTTCGGGTAGATCGTGCGGACGGCCGGCTGCACGGGCGGCATGCTGAGGCCCGAGACGAAGCCGATGACGACGAACTGCCAGATCTCCAGCGGCAGCAGCGCCATGGCGATGATCGCGGCCGCGCAGACGATCAGGGTGGCGGTGAGCACGCGCCGCATCCCGAGCCGGCCCATCAGGCGGCTGGTCAGCGGTCCGGCGATCGCCTGGCCGATCGACATCGAGCCGAGCACGAGGCCGGCCGCGGCGTAGGAGTCGTGCACGCGCTCCACGTGCAGCAGGAACGCGAGCGAGAGCATCCCGAACGGGAAGCGCGCGGTGAGCTGGGCCGCGATGATGCGACCCACGCCGGGGGTTCTCAGGAGTTCGGTGTAGCTGCCCACCGGACGACACTAGCGGCCCGCGGAGGCCGGGTGGCGACGGCCGCCGAAGCGGCTCGCGGCCGGGGCCGTCAGCCCGCGAGCACCTTCCGGATCCGCTGCAGCGAGACGCTCTCGACGGTGCCCAGGCCCTGCGCGAAGAAGCTGATCCGCAGCTCCTCGATCAGCCAGCGGGCACGCACGAGGCGCTCGGGTGCGTGCGGCGGCAGCGGGATCGTGCCGCCGGCCGAGCGGTAGAGCTCCTGCGCGGCCTGCACCTCGTTCAGCCAGACGCGGTCGCGGCCGACGTTCTCGCCGATCTTGCCGAAGCGCTCGGTGATGCCGGCGAGGTAGCGCGGCAGGTGCCGGAGCCGCTCGAGCCCGGTGGCCGAGACGAAGCCGGGGTGCACGAGCCCGGTCAGCTGCTCACGGGCGTCGGTCAGCGCGGGCAGCAGCGCCATGCTGGTCGACGCCTTGAGCGCCTTCTCGACACCGCGCGCCGTGGTCAGGATCGTCGTCACGGTCTTCACCGTCTCGAACATCGAGTCCATCACGTTGGCCGAGACCCGGTCGCGCACCGCGTCGAACTCGGCGCGGAGGAAGAGCATCCCGTCCGGCTTCATCCGCCAGAGCACCGCGTCGACGCAGGCGAGCAGGCAGTCGCCGAACAGCGCCGTCGTGTTCTGGTACGGGCTCTGCGCCAGGACGAGCTTCTCGTTCGCGGTCAGGTACTGCTGCACGTAGGCGACAGGGCTGGGCGTCGCGAGCAGCAGCAGCCGGCGGACGCCGCGCGGGTGCTCGCGGGCCTGGTCCTCGGCGGTCGCGAGCAGGCGGATCGAGACGGAGTCGCCGTCGTCGATCAGTGCCGGGTAGGCGCGGATGGTGTTGCCGCCCTGCCGGGTGTCGGTGACGCGGGGCAGCTCCGCCATGTCCCAGGTCCTGATGCCGCGCCGCTCGAGGGCGTCCGGCACGCGCGCCTCGACGACCCGGGCGACCTCGTCGCGGACCCGGCCGCGCAGGCGCTCGGCCAGCGGGGCCAGCTCCTTGCCCGCGGCGATGGTGCGGCCGCGCTCGTCGGCGACGGCGAAGGTGACCCGGAGGTGCGCGGGGATGCGCTCGAGGTCGAAGTCGGAGGCGTCGATCACGA
Source organism: Rathayibacter sp. VKM Ac-2856 (assembly GCF_013205055.1). Lineage (GTDB taxonomy): Bacteria > Actinomycetota > Actinomycetes > Actinomycetales > Microbacteriaceae > Rathayibacter. The sequence goes on along the minus strand of NZ_JABMLF010000005.1, from coordinate 332,739 downwards.
CGCCGGCCTCGCGGCGGATCGCGCCGGCGAGGGTCGCGGCGAACGTCTCCGTCGGCGGATTCGGCACGTCCTGGGGGAGCGCGGCGGTGAGCTTGCGGGCCCAGTCGTTCGCGGGGACGACGTTCCGGCGCAGGTGCTTGGGCAGCGCCTTGATCATCGCGGTGACGAGCTCGGCGCGCAGCCCGGGCACGAGCCAGTCGAAGCCGAGCGGGGTGACGCGCGGCAGCAGCGCCAGCGGGACGTGCACGGTGACGCCGTCCTCCTCGGTGCCCGGCTCGAACCGGTAGGAGAGCCGGAAGCGCTGGTCGGCCTGGCGCCACTGCGTCGGGAACGCGGTCTCGTCGATCTGCTCCGCGTCCTCGGGCAGGAGGGTCTCCTGCGTCATCGTCAGCAGGTCGGGCTCGTCGTGCTGCGCAGTGCGCCACCAGGAGTCGAAGGAGCGGACCGAGGTGATGTCGCGCGGGACGCGGCGGTCGTAGAAGTCGAAGACGGCCTCGTCGTCGACGAGCAGGTCGCGGCGGCGGGTGCGCTCCTCGAGGCGCTCGAGCTCGGCGCGCAGGGCCCGGTTCCTGCGGTCGAAGGCGTGCCGCGCGTCCCACTCGCCCTCGACGAGGGCGTGGCGGATGAACAGCTCGCGGGCGTAGCCGGCGTCGATCCGGGAGAACTGCACCCGGCGCCGGGCGATGATCGGCACGCCGTAGAGCGTCACCTTCTCGTAGGCGACGGCCGCGCCCTGCGCCTTCTCCCAGTGCGGCTCGCTGAACTGCCGCTTGACCAGGTCGCCGGCGATCGCCTCGGCCCACGCGGGGTCGATGGCGGCGTTCGAGCGGGCGAACAGCTTGCTGGTCTCGACCAGCTCGGCGCTCATCAGGGCGTCGGGCTGCTTCTTCGCCAGCGCGCTGCCGGGGAAGATCGAGAACTTCGCGTTGCGGGCGCCGACGTACTGGACGCTCTGGCGCTCGCGGTTCTTCGCCGCGCGCTGCGCCTGCTGCGAGGTGGTGTCCTTGATGCCCAGGTGCGAGAGCAGACCGGCGAGCAGGCTGCGGTGGATCCCGTCGGGGTCGACCTTCGGCTCGCCGAGCTCGAGCTTCAGCGGCTTGGCGAGCTGGCGGAGCTGGCGGAAGACGTCCTGCCACTCGCGCACGCGGAGGTAGTTGAGGTACTCGGCCTTGCAGAGCCGGCGGAAGGCGCTGGAGGAGAGCTCGGCCTGCTTCTCCTCGACGTGGTTCCAGAGGTTGAGGAGGGTGAGGAAGTCGCTGGTGGGGTCGATGAAGCGGGCGTGCTGCTGGTCGGCCTGCGCGCGGCGCTCGAGCGGGCGCTCCCGGACGTCCTGGATCGTCAGCCCGGCGACGATCGCCATCACCTCGCGGCTGACACCGTGCTTGCGCGACTCGATCACCATCCGCCCGAACCGCGGGTCGATCGGCAGCCGAGCGAGATCCCGACCGATCCTGGTCAGCTGCGGCGTCGCTCCCGCTCCCGCTCCCCGCGAGATGCCACTTGTGCTCGCTTTCCTCGGCGTGTCGCCCTCGTAAGTGGCATCTCGCGGAGGGGAGTCGGCGGGGGTGGCGGGGGTGCGGAGGGCGCCGAGCTCGGTGAGGAGGTCGAGGCCGTCCTTGATGCCGCGGGAGTCGGGCGGGGTGAGGAAGGGGAAGCCGGCGATGTCGCCGAGGCCGAGCGAGATCATCTGCAGGATGACGGCGGCGAGGCCGGTGCGCAGGATCTCGGGATCGGTGAACTCGGGGCGGCGCTCGAAGTCCTCCTCGGAGTAGAGGCGGATCGCGATGCCGGCGCTGGTGCGTCCCGAGCGGCCGGAGCGCTGGTTCGCCGACGCCTGCGAGATCGCCTCGATCGGGAGGCGCTGCACCTTCGAGCGGGCGCTGTAGCGCGAGATGCGGGCGGTGCCGCCGTCGATGACGTAGCGGATGCCGGGGACGGTGAGGCTGGTCTCGGCGACGTTGGTCGCGAGGACCACGCGGCGCCGGACGCCGGGGGTGCGGCCGCGCTCGAAGACGCGGTGCTGGTCGGCGGCCGACAGCCGGCCGTAGAGGGGGAGGACCTCGGTGCCGGGCAGGTTCCGCCCGCGGATGGCGTCCTCGGCGTCGCGGATCTCGTTCTCGCCGGAGAGGAAGACGAGGACGTCGCCCGGATCCTCGCGGGCCAGCTCGGCGAGCGCGTCGGCGATGCCGGTCATCAGGTCGCGGCTGCCGCCGGTGGCGTCGGGGACGTCGGTGTCGTCCTCCTCCTCCGGCTCCTCGGCGACGAGCGGGCGGTAGCGGATCTCGACGGGGTAGGTGCGGCCGGACACCTCGATGATCGGCGCGGGCTCGCCCGAGGCGTCCCGGAAGTGCTCGGCGAAGCTCTGCGGGTCGATGGTCGCGGAGGTGATGATCACCTTGAGGTCCGGCCGGCGGGGGAGCAGTCGGTGCAGGTAGCCGAGCAGGAAGTCGATGTTGAGGCTGCGCTCGTGCGCCTCGTCGATGATGATCGTGTCGTACCGGCTGAGCATCCGGTCGTGGTTCATCTCGTTCAGCAGGATGCCGTCGGTCATCAGCTTGATCCGCGTCGACGCGCTCGCCTTGTCGGTGAAGCGCACCTGGTAGCCGACGATCCCGCCGACCTCGTCGTCGAGCTCCTCCGCGATGCGCTCGGCGATGGTGCGCGCGGCGATGCGCCGGGGCTGCGTGTGCGCGATGCTCTCGCGGCCGAGCTCGAGGCAGATCTTGGGCAGCTGCGTCGTCTTGCCCGAGCCGGTGGCGCCGGCGACGATGACGACCTGGTTGTCGCGGATGGCAGCGGCGATGTCGTCCCTGCGCGCCGAGACGGGGAGTTCGGGCGGATACCGGATGCTGAGGACGTCTGACATGAGCCCTCCATCCTACGGCGCCGTGACATGATGCCCAGGTCTCCCGGCGCGATCCGCGGGCGACTCCCTTCGCAGCGTCCGTCCGGGCAGAGAGGCAGGAGTGTGAACACGCAGTCCCTGCTCGTGGTCCTCAACATCGTCCTGCTGATCCTGGCGATCCGCGGCGTGCTCGCGAACGGGCGGCTCTCGAGGGTGGCGAAGGTCGGCTGGGTGGCGCTGATCGTGATCCTGCCGTTCGCGGGGAGCATCGCGTACCTGGTGTTCGGCCGGCGTGCGAGCGGTGGCGGCTCGTCGTCGGGGCCGCAGCGGCCGACGGGATGGTTCTTCGAGCGCTGACGGGTGCGCCGGCCTTCTGCGGCCGACGTATGGGTGGACGCGGTGCCTCGTCGCGGCTCCTTCCCGCGCGCCTGCGGCGCGCCCGCCAGGCCCGAGCCAGGAGCCGCGACGAGGCACCGCGTCCACCCCTTCGGGGTGAGACCCTCGCGACGCCGCAGAGATCAGTAGGGCGGCGTGGTCGACGCGCGCGCTCGCATGCTGGTCGAGTAGCCCCGCAGGGGCGTATCGAGACCGACGCTGTCAGTGGTGCGGTTCTGCAGACTCGGGCTCCGACAGCGTGGATCTCGATACGCCCGCTGTGCGGGCTACTCGATCAGCATGACTGCGAGCCCCGCCGTCGATGGGGGCGCGCGCGAGCATGCTGGTCGAGTAGCCCCGCAGGGGCGTATCGAGACCCACGCTGTCAGCGGGGCGGTCATGCAGACCCGCCGTCGTCGGGGGCCGGGTGTCAACGCCCCGGACCGCGGCGGGTGGCGCGTCTAGCGTGGAGGGCATGGCCGAGAGACTTCGCAGCAGTGTCAGTCCGTACCTCCGCTCGCACGCGGACAACCCGGTGGACTGGTGGCCGTGGGGGGAGGAGGCGTTCGCCGAGGCCGTGCGGCGGGACGTGCCGGTGCTGGTGTCGATCGGGTACGCCACCTGCCACTGGTGCCACGTGATGGCGCGGGAGTCGTTCTCGGATCCGGTGCTCGCGGCACGGCTGAACGACGGGTTCGTCGCGATCAAGGTCGATCGCGAGGAGCACCCGGACGTGGACACCGCGTACCTCACGGCGGCGAGCGCGTTCACGCGGAACCTGGGCTGGCCGCTGACGGTCTTCACCACTCCGGCGGGGGAGACCTTCTACGCGGGCACCTACTTCCCGCCGCGGGCGGTCGGCGGGGTGCCGGCGTTCTCGGACGTGCTCGACGCGGTGTCGGAGGCCTGGCGGCTGCGGCGCGACGAGGTGCACGCGACGGCGGGATCGCTCGGGGCGGCGCTACGCGAGGCGACGGCGGTGGTGCCGCCGGCCGGGGCGCTGCCGGACGACGCCGCACTGCAGGAGGCCGTCGGCGCGCTGGCCGCGGAGGAGGACCGGGTGCACGGGGGGTTCGGCGGGGCTCCGAAGTTCCCGGTGGCGCCGGTGCTCGGGTTCCTGGCGTCGCGGGAGGGCGGTTCGAGGCTCGCGGAGCGGACGCTGCTGACGCTCGCACGCTCGCCGCTGCGGGACCGCGACGGCGGCTTCTTCCGCTACGCCACCCGGGCGGACTGGAGCGACCCGCACTACGAGCGGATGCTCTACGACAACGCGCAGCTGCTCGACGTCGCAGCGCTGCTGCTCGGCCGCGACGGCGCCGACCGCGAGGCGCTCGCCGAAGTGGCGGAGGGCGTCGCGTCCTTCCTGCTCGAGACGCTGCGGCGGCCGGGCGGCGGCTTCGCGAGCGCGCAGGACTCGGAGAGCATCGTCGACGGGCAGCGCTCGGAGGGCGGCTACTACCTGGCCGAGGACCGCTCGGCGCTGACCCCGCCCGCGCTCGACGAGAAGGTCGTCACGGGCTGGAACGGGCTCGCGGTCGGCGCGCTCGCCCGGGCGGGGCGGGCGCTCGGCCGAGAGGACTGGATCGGGGCGGCGCGCGACGCGGCGGACCTGCTGCTCGAGCGGCACCTGGCGGACGGGCGGGTGAGCGTGCGGGCGTCGCTGGACGGCACGGTGTCGACCGCGCGCCCCGCGCTCGAGGATCTCGGGATGCTCGCCGGCGGGCTGCTGCAGCTGGCGCTCGCCGAGGGGGCGCCCAGGTACGCCGTCGTCGCGCGCGGTCTGATCGACGGCGCGCTGGACGCGGCGTCGTCCTGGCCGCCGTTCGCGCTGCCGGGCGGCGGGGACCCGGCGCTCACCGCGCGCGGGCTGCTGCTGGCGGTGGATCCGTCCGAGGGGGCGTATCCGTCCGGGCTGTCCTCGGCCGCTGATGCCGCGCACGTGCTGTACCTGCTGACCGGCGAGCGGCGCTACCGCGAGGCGGCGGAGGCGGTGGTCGCCGGCATCGCGCCGGGCGCGCTCGGGCAGCCGAGGGGGTTCGGCGGGGTGCTGGCGCTCGCGTCGCGCCTCGCGCGGCCCGTCACGCAGCTGGTCGTCGTGCTGCCGACGGAGGGCACCGCGCGCGCGGAGCTGCAGCACGGTGCGCGGGAGACGGAGCTCGGGGTGCTCGCGGTGGTCACCGACGCCGCGGCCGCCGAGTGGGCGCGCGCGGGCTTCGAGCTCTTCGAGGGCCGGACGTCGCGGGACGGCCTGCCGACCGCCTACTCCTGCGAGGCCTTCGTCTGCGCGCTGCCGACGACGGAGCTGCCGGCGGAGCTCGTCAGGCGGCCGTGACGACGAGCGGGGCCTCCGGGTCCGCCGCCCACTCGTTCAGCGAGCCGTCGTAGACGACCGCGGTGTCGATCCCGAGCACGGCGAGCGCGAGCGCGTCGGCCGTCGCGGCGATCCCGCCCGCGCAGTAGAGGACGATGCGCTCGGCGTCGAGGCTCTCGCCGAAGAGCGCCCGCAGCCGCGCGGGCGGCAGGAGCGTGTTGTCCGCGCGGTCGACCAGGCGCCCGGCCGGGACGCTGATCGAGCCGGGGAGGTGGCCGAGGCGCGGGCGGCGGCCTTCCTCGCCGGTGAACTCCCGCGGCGGCACCGCGCAGACCAGGGCGCCCGGCTCCTCGCCGCGGATGACGCGCTCGACCCCGGCCTTGTCGATCCAGAGCGGCCGCTCGGCCCGCACGGTGATGCCCGCGGACGGCCGCGGCTCGACGTGACCGGTCTCGATCGGGCGCTCCTCGCGCCGCCAGGCGGAGAGTCCGCCGTCGAGCACCGCCACGGCGTCGTGGCCCGCAGCGCGCAGCAGCCACCACAGGCGCGACGCCCACTGGCCGACGGCCGAGTCGTAGACGACGACCACCGAGTCGTCGTCGATCCCGAGGGCGGCCGTCGCGGCGGCGAAGCGCTCGGGGTCGAGCCGGGTGAAGGGGAGCGGCACCCCGGGGTCCGAGAGCTGCGCGAGCAGGTCGCCGAAGACGGCGCCGGGCACGTGGCCCTCGAGGAGGTGCTGCTCGTCCCCGCTGAGGTAGCCGGGCCGGCCGTCGAACCCGGTCACGAGCAGCACGCTCGCGTCGACCACGACCAGGTGCTCGCGACCGAGCTGGTCGGCCAGCCACTGGGTCGAGACGATCGGCCGGGCGAGGTAGGGGGCTGCTGTGCTGCTCACACGCCCCACGCTAGGCGCGACGGCCGACACTCGCGGATCGGGGCGTCACGCCGCTTCATCCGGCGTCACACGACCCGCCTCAGCACTCGATGACGTTGACCGCGAGACCGCCCTCGCTGGTCTCCTTGTACTTCGAGGACATGTCGATGCCCGTCTGCCGCATCGTCTCGATCACCGTGTCCAGCGAGACGCGGTGCGTCCCGTCGCCGTGCAGCGCGAGCCGGGCCGCGCTGACCGCGGTCGAGGCCGCGATCGCGTTGCGCTCGATGCACGGGATCTGCACCAGGCCGCCGACGGGGTCGCAGGTCAGCCCGAGGTGGTGCTCCATCGCGATCTCCGCCGCGTTCTCCACCTGCCGCGGGGTCCCGCCGAGCACCGCGCAGAGGGCGCCCGCCGCCATCGCGCAGGCCGAGCCGACCTCGCCCTGGCAGCCGGCCTCCGCGCCCGAGATCGACGCGTTGGTCTTGCAGAGCGAGCCGATCGCCGTCGCGGTGAGCAGGAACCGCCGGATGCCGGCTCGGTCCGCCCCGGGCACGAAGCGGAGGTAGTGGTGCGCCACGGCCGGGATGATGCCCGCGGCGCCGTTCGTCGGCGCGGTGACCACCCGTCCACCGGCCGCGTTCTCCTCGTTCACCGCGAGGGCGAACGCGTGCAGCCACTCGACCGAGGTGGCCCGCGCGCGGTCCAGCGGGTCGTGCTCGAGGGCCTCGAGCCGCTCGCGCAGCACGGAGGCGCGGCGCTTCACGCCGAGGCCGCCCGGCAGCACGCCGTCGGTCGCCAGCCCGTGGTCGACGCAGGAAGCCATCGCATCCCAGATCGCGTCGAGCCGGGCATCGATGTCGACGTCCGGGTGCAGCGCACGCTCGTTCGCGGCGGCGATCTCGTCGATGCTCGAGCGGGTCCGGTCGCAGGTCGCGAGGAGGTCGAGCGCCGAGACGAAGGAGTAGGGGTGCGGGGCGAGCGAGGCCAGCTCGGCGCGCTCGCCGGCCCGGCGGATGAAGCCGCCGCCGATCGAGTAGTAGGTCTCCTCCCACTCCGGCAGCGCCGCGTCGCCCAGCCAGACGCTGAAGGTCAGGGCGTTCGGGTGCTCCGGCAGCCGGGTGCGCGGCTCGAAGGCGATGTCGTCGCGGGTCATCGGGAGGCGCGTCTCGCCCGCGAGCGCGATCGAGCCGTCCGCATCCAGTCGGGTCCACGCGCCGCGGACCTCGTCCGGATCGCAGGTCTCGGGGTGCAGCCCGGACAGCCCGGCGACCACCGCGTCGGGGGTCCCGTGGCCGATCCCGGTCGAGCCGAGCGAGCCGTAGAGCGTGCAGACCACGCGGCTCACCCGGTCGAGCAGGCCCGCGTCCCGCAGCCGCTCGGCGAGCGCGAGAGCCGCGCGCATCGGCCCCACCGTGTGCGAGCTGGAGGGGCCGATCCCCACGCTGAACAGGTCGAAGGCGGAGACGTAAGCACTCATCTCCCGAGACTACGCCTCGCGCGCGGACGGGGGCGGGCACCCTCTCGAGTGCCCGCCCCCGTCGTCCCGCGCGCCGGAACCGAGGTCCCGGTGTCAGAACTCGCAGTGCACGTGGTCCGCGTGGCCCGCGTCGCCGGGGCCGAGGGTGAGCGTCGCGCCCATCTCGGCGCAGGCGCTCTGGATCGCCTGGTGATCGGCGCCCTCGTAGACCCGCACGCCGTCGATCAGGTCGATGTCGACCGCGTCGCCGGAGTAGTGGGCGGAGCCGGTGGAGTGGTCCTCACCCGCGATGGAGGTGACCCGCACCGAGTGACCGTACTGCGTGTTGAGCTTCAGCAGCGCGTCGAGCATGGCGGGGTTCAGCGCGACCGAGGTCACGCCCGCGTCGCCCTCGGGGCTCGTCTTCGCGGGCCGGCCGGCGGCCGTGTCGCGGACGTTGGCCAGCGAGGTGGAGGCGGCGTCCGAGCCCAGCTCGTAGAGCTCGATGCCCGGGTTGTCGAGGATGGCCTGGGCTGTCGCCGCGGCGTCACCCGACGGGGGAGGCGTGGTGCCGCCGCCGGTGCCGGCGATCAGGGCCTTCCAGGTGGCCGGTCCGACGATGCCGTCCGCGGTCAGTCCCGCGCCGCTCTGGAAGCTCGTCACCGCGGCGGTCGTCGCCGGGCCGAAGGCGCCGTCGACCGCGACGGACGCGCCGTTGGCGTTCAGCTGCGTCTGCACGGCGCTGACCGCGTCTCCGGAGGCGCCGCTCTGCACGGTCACCGTCAGCGCACCCCAGGTGGCCGCGCCGATCACGCCGTCGGCCGCGAGGCCCGCTCCGGACTGGAACGAGGTGACCGCCGCCTGCGTGCCGGGGCCGAACGCTCCGTCCGCGTCGAGCGACTGGCCGGAGGAGCGCAGCAGGTACTGCGCGGTCGTCACGTCGTCGCCGGTCGCCCCGGAGGAGAGGACGGGCCAGTCGGCCGCCTGGGCGCTGGTCGCCGTGCCGACGCTGACGCCGAGGGCGAGCAGGAGGGCGGTGACGACGGCGAGGACGCGGGCGCCGATGCCCCGCCGCTGCGGCGCTGCGGTGTCTGTCGTGGTCGTGGTGCTGGTCGTCATGATGCTGTCCGTTCCGGTCATGATCCTCATCCCTCGCTCTCGACGGCCTCGCGCGCGAGCGTCTCCCACTGCGCGTAGGCGTTGGGGTAGGCGGAGACCTGCACGGCCTGCGCCGCCTGGGTCACCGACATCGACTCCCAGCCGGCGATGTCCGTCAGGCCGGTGTTGCTGGTCGGGCTGTTCGCGGCCCCGTAGAAGGCGCGCGAGGCGTAGACGGGGTCGACGAGGTCGGCCGCGTCGCCCCAGCCCGCCGACGGGCGCTGCTGGAAGAGGCCGACCGAGTCGCGGTCGCCGCCGGAGAGGTTCCGCAGGCGCGACTCCTGCATCGCCGTCGCGATGGCGACGACCCAGCCGTACTCGGGCACGCCCGCGGTCTTGCCCTCGGCGATTATCGTGCGGACGTTCTCGAGCTGCTCCGCGCTGAGGGTCGCGAAGGTCTCGCCCGGCTGACCGGGGTCGGGAGTGGTGCCCGAGCCGGAGCCGACGAGCGACTGCCAGGTCTGCGGGCCGACGACGCCGTCGACGGTGAGGCCGGCCGCCGACTGGAAGCTCTGCACGGCGGAGAGGGTCGCGGCACCGAAGGCGCCGTCGACGCTCAGGCTCGCGCCGACCTTGTTGAGCTGGACCTGCAGGGCGCTGACCGCCTCGCCGGAGTCCCCGGAGGACACCGTCGTGATCAGGGCCGCCCAGGTCTGGGCGCCGACGATGCCGTCGGCGGAGAGGCCGCGAGCGCTCTGGAAGGAGGTCACCGCGGCGGCGGTGGCGGGGCCGAAGACGCCGTCGGCGTCGACGGAGGAGCCCGCGGCGTTCAGCAGGTGCTGCACGGTGCGGGCGTTGGCGCTGTTCTCGCCCTCCGCGACGACGGGCCAGGCGGCGGCGGACGCCGAGACGGCGCTGACCGGGGCCTCGGCCGCGAAGACCGCGGGCGCGGTGGCGACCGACCCGAAGGCGAGGGCGCCGCAGGCGACCCCCGCGATCAGGAGGCGGCGCGGGCGCTGGATGGAGGGGGTGGGACGGCTGGTTCTCATCGTTTCGTACACCTCTTCGTGGCCGTCTGGCGGCCTGATTCGTTGTCACGATCGGCGGAGTTCGTTTCTCCCTTGCAGGTCCTGCCTACTCCTGCCTGTGTCACCGATCCTGTGACACGGAGGGATCGCCCAGAGACCGCTCACGCGATGCGGAGGAGACTCCGACTCACGGGGGAGGCGCTCAGGGGTGGGCCAGGAGGATCCTGCGCCTGGACTCCACGACGGGCGGTGCCGCGCGACACGCCCGGGTTGCACGGCCGCACCGAGCGCTGCTACCTTCGGCGGGCGCGCCACCGGAGCGCGCACCCCCGACGCCCGGAAGGAGCAGCCCATGACCGCGAATCGATCGACCCGCGTCGAGCTGCTCGTCGCCGATCGCCCCCGCGCCCTCGTCGGCGCGGTCGAGCTCGAACGCTCGAAGCGCGGTTCCGCGAACCTCCAGCCCGGCGTCGTCCGGCACCCCTAGGCATCCGCCGCGGGCTCCCGGACGACGTCGTCTCGGGGCCCTCGTGCGTCGGCACTCCTCTGCAGGGGAGGGGCCTCGCGGTCGGCTCGCGGCATCCCGCCGCCCCGAGCGCGTCCCACCCCGATCCCGGCGTCCGCCGGGCCTTCACGAGAGGAAGGACCATGCAGAGAATCACGGAGCGGCTCGTCTCCTGGGCGAGCATCCTGGACGACAACGCGCGGCAGCAGGCGCTCACCGCGTCGGAGATGCCGTTCATCCACCCCCACCTGGCGCTGATGCCCGACGCCCACCTCGGACTCGGCGCGACGGTCGGCTCGGTCATCCCGACCCTCGGCGCGCTCATCCCGGCGGCGGTGGGCGTCGACATCGGCTGCGGCATGATCGCCGTGCGCACGCAGTTCTCCCGGAGCGACCTCGCCGGCCGCGACCTGGGCGAGCTGCGGCGGCAGATCGAGCGGGCGGTGCCACTGTCGGCGGGAGCGGCGAACCGGAAGGTCGTCGCGACCGCCGAGCCGCGGGTGGCCGAGCTGGAGGCGCTCGCCGTCGAGGCCGGCTTCGACCCGGCGCGGTCGGCGAAGCACTGGCGGCTGCAGGTCGGCTCGCTCGGCAGCGGCAACCACTTCATCGAGGTGAGCGTCGACGAGACCGACGCGGTCTGGCTGTTCCTGCACTCCGGCTCCCGGGGCGTGGGCAACCGGATCGCGACGGCGCACATCCGGGTCGCCCGCGAGTACTGCGAGCGGCACTGGATCGCGCTTCCGCACCCCGACCTCGCCTACCTGGTCGAGGGGACGGAGCCGTTCGACCGCTACGTCGCCGAGCTGCGCTGGGCGCAGCGGTTCGCCCTGCTCAACCGCGAGGAGATGATGGACCGGGTGCTCCGCCAGCTCGCCGAGTGGAGCGGCGTCGCGGTGGAGGAGCGGGAGCGGATCAACTGCCACCACAACTTCACCGAGAAGGAGCGCCACTTCGGCCGCGACGTCTGGGTGAGCCGGAAGGGCGCGATCCAGGCCGACGCCGGACGGCCGGGGCTCATCCCCGGCTCGATGGGGACCGCCTCGTACGTGGTGGTCGGCCGCGGTGATGCGATGTCGCTGAACTCGTCACCGCACGGTGCGGGGCGCGAGTACTCGCGTTCGGCGGCGCGGAAGGCCTTCACGCGCGAGCAGCTGCGCGAGGCGATGGCCGGCATCGAGTACCGCGACACCGACGCCTTCCTCGACGAGATCCCGGCCGCCTACAAGCCGATCGATCGCGTCATGGCAGACGCGGCCGACCTCGTCGAGATCCGCCACACCCTCCGCCAGCTCGTCAACGTGAAGGGCGACTGACCCCCTCCGCGAGATGCCACTTGTGCACGCGACACGCCGTGTCGAGCGTGCACAAGTGGCATCTCGCGGGAGGGGGGAAGGGGAGGAGGGCGCGTCAGCGCAGGGTCTTGCGGGAGGTGATCTGGCCGGTGTCGAAGCCGAGGAGGTGCAGGCCGCCGTGGAAGCGGGCGTGCTCGACCTTGATGCAGCGGTCCATCACGACCGTGAGGCCCTTCGACTCGCCGTACTCGGCGGCCTCCTGGTTCCAGATGCCGAGCTGGACCCAGACCGTCGGCGCGCCGATCGCGACGACGTCGTCGATCACCGCGGGGATGTCGCTCGCCTTGCGGAAGACGTCGACGATGTCGGGCACGACGGGCAGGTCGGCCAGGCTCTTGTAGACGGGCTGCCCGAGGATCTCCTTCGCGTTGGGGTTCACGAAGAAGAGCTCGTAGTCGCTCGACTGCTGCAGGTAGGTCGAGACGAAGTAGGACGAGCGCGCCGGGTTGGGCGAGGCTCCGACGATCGCCACGGTCTTCGCGCGGCGGAGGATCTCGAGCCGCTTCTTCGCGTCCGGCCCGACCCAGGTGCGCTGCGACTTCAGCAGCTTCGCCAGCGGCGAGTTGGTCGGGACGGAGCAGCTCAGCCCGTTGGACAGGTGCGCGACGACGGTGTCGTCGGCCTCGGTCGTCGGCGCAGCGGGCGCGGTGGCGGTGTCGCTCATGGTCAGACCTCCACGGTCGGGGAGTCGATGGTCGCCGACACGTCGTCCGGCAGCTCGGTCGGCGCGTCGGGCGTGCCGTGCTCCTCGACCGCGCGGGCGAGCGCCTGGTCGAGGTCGTAGATGATGTCGTCCGCGTCCTCGATGCCGACCGACAGCCGCACCAGGCCCGGCAGCACGCCGGCGTGCAGCAGCTGCTCCTCGGTGAGCTGCGCGTGCGTGGTCGACGCGGGATGGATCACCAGGGTCTTCGCGTCGCCGATGTTGGCGAGGTGGCTGGCGAGGTCGACCGACTCGATGAAGGTCTGGCCGACGGCGCGGCCGCCCTTGACGACGAAGCTGAAGACCGAGCCGGGGCCCTTCGGCAGGTACTTCTGCGCGCGCCCGTGGTGCGGGTGCTCGGGCAGGCCGGCCCAGTAGACGGCCTCGATCCGCGGGTCGGCGTCGAGCCACTCCGCGACGCGGCGGGCGTTGTCGACGTGCGCCTGGATCCGGTAGGGCAGCGTCTCGACGCCCTGCGCGAGCAGGAAGGCCGAGTGCGGGGCGAGGACCGGGCCGATGTCGCGCAGCTGCTCGGCGCGCAGTCGCGTGAGGAAGCCGTACTCGCCGAAGTTGCCGTCCCAGGAGAGACCGCCGTAGGACGCGACCGCATCGTGCAGCAGCGGGAACTTCTCGGCGGAGTAGTGGAAGCGGCCCGACTCGACGACGACGCCGCCGAGGGTGGTGCCGTGCCCGCCGAGGAACTTGGTGGCGGAGTGGATGACGATGTCGGCGCCCCACTCGATCGGGCGGACGAGGTACGGCGTCGCGACGGTCGAGTCGATGATCAGCGGGATGCCGGCGGCGTGCGCCACGGCGGCCAGGCCCTCGATGTCGGCGATCTCGCCGGAGGGGTTCGCGATCGTCTCGGCGTAGAGCACCTTGGTCTTCTCGGTGATCGCCGCGGCGTAGTCGGCCGGGTCGCTCGACTGCACGAAGGTGGTGTCGACGCCGAAGCGCCGCAGGGTCACGTCGAGCTGCGTGATCGATCCGCCGTAGAGGTTCGCGGAGGCGACGACGTGGTCGCCGACGCCGACCAGCGCCGCGAAGGTGATGAACTGCGCCGAGAGGCCCGAGGCGGTCGCGACCGCGCCCAGTCCGCCCTCGAGGCTCGCCACCCGCTCCTCGAACGAGGCGACGGTGGGGTTGGACAGCCGGGAGTAGATGTTGCCGTACTTCTGCAGCGCGAACCGCGCCGCCGCATCGGCGGTGTCGTCGAAGACGAACGCGCTCGTCTGGTAGATCGGCAGCGCTCGCGCTCCGGTCACCGGGTCGGGGATGTTGCCGGCGTGGATTGCCCGCGTCTTGAAGCCGTACTCGCGATCTGCCATGCGATCGACGCTACCCGGAGCCGCCGACACCGAGGCGCAGGAGCGACGCATCCCGTAACACGCGGGGCGCGACGTCACAGAGGAAGGTCGTCAGAGCGTCGCGTGCACCGCCGCCAGCGCCATCACCGCGATGGCGAGCCAGGACGCGAGCGCGACGACCAGCGCCCGCCAGCCGGTCGTCAGCAGCGCGCGGAGCCGGACCCCGGTGCCGAGAGCGAAGAGCGCGGCCGCCAGCAGCCAGGTCTGCGCCGTGTCGGCGGCGGCCAGCAGCCCCTCGGGCAGCGGCAGGAGCGTCCGCAGCAGCACCGCCGCAAGGAAGCCCACGACGAACAGCGGCACGATCGCCGGCCGCGGCCCGCCCTCGCCGCCGCCGCGCCGCGTCACCGCAGCGGCCACGGCGACCATCGGCGCGAGCATCACCACGCGGGTCAGCTTCACCACGACCGCGATCGCGAGCGCCGAGGCCCCCGCGATCTGAGCGGTCGCCACCACCTGGCCGACGTCGTGCACCGACGCGCCGACCCAGTGCCCGAACTGGACGTCGGACAGCCCGAGCGGGTAGCGCAGCGCCGGCAGCACCGCGATGGCGAGGGTGCCGCAGAGGGTGACCAGCGCGACCGGCACGGCCTGCTCCTGCTCCTTCGCGCGGGTCGCCCCGGCCATCGCGCCGATCGCGGAGGCGCCGCAGATCGAGAAGCCCGCGGCGAGCAGGAGCGGCTCGCGGCCGGGCAGTCGCAGCGCCCGTCCGAGCGCGTAGGTGAGCGCGAAGGTCGCGAGCACGATGGCGACGACGATCAGGATCGCGCCCCAGCCGAGCGCGGCGATGTCGACGAGCGAGAGCTTCAGCCCCAGCAGGACGATGCCCGTCCGCATCAGCGTGCGGGAGGAGAACTTGAGCCCGGGGGAGAGCCGGCCGCCCAGGAGCGGGCGCGCGGCCGGCAGCTGTGCGACCAGGATCCCGAGCGCCACCGCGGCCGTCAGCATCGGCACCGCGGGCACGGCCAGGTGCACCGCGAACGCGAGCACCGCCGCGGCCGCGCAGGCCGCGAGTCCCGGGCCGATCCTCGCGATCAGACCCACGAGGGCAGCCACATGTGCGCCTGCCAGAACGAGAAGGACGTCTGCTGACCGGTCCACAGCGGGTAGAAGTAGGCCGTCAGTGCCGCCGCCAGCACGACGAAGACGAGCACGATCACGATGCCCCGGGTCCGCCGGCCGCGCTCGTCGCCCCGCTTGCCGATCACCACCCCCGCCGTCAGAGCGAGCGCCAGCATCATGTACGGCTCGAAGACCACGCAGTAGAACTGGAAGACGGTGCGGTCGAGGTAGAGCATCCACGGCAGGTAGCCGGCGACGATCCCCATCAGCACGAAGCCGGCGCGCCACTCGCGGTAGCGGGCGAGCCGGTAGAGCAGGTAGACCAGCGCGAGCACGCCGGCGTACCAGATCAGCGGATTCGCCACCGAGGTGATCGCCTCGTCGCAGCGCACCTCCGCGCAGCCGTCGACGCCGGTCGCCTGGTCGACGAAGTACATGCTCGTCGGCCGCAGCATCAGCAGCCAGGTCAGCGGGTTCGCCTCGTAGGGGTGCGTGGCGCGCAGATTGATCGAGTAGTCGTACATCTGCACGTGGTAGTGCCAGAGGCTCTGGGCCCAGTCCGGCACCCAGGCGAGCGCGCCGGTCCAGGCGTTGCCCGGTGCCTCCGTCGCCCACTGCCGTGCCCAGCCGCCGGAGGTGCGGAGCCAGCCGATCCAGGTGCCGAGGTAGGCGATCAGCGCGATCGGCACGACCGTCAGGAAGGTGACGGGCCCCTGCTTGAGCACGGCCCCGCTGCCCCAGAACGGCACGCCCGTGCGCCGGCGCAGCAGGGCGTCGACGACGACGACGTACACGCCGTACGCCGCGAGGAAGTAGATCCCGGTCCACTTCACGCCCGCCGCGAGGCCGAAGAGGACGCCTGCGGTCAGCAGCCAGGGCCGCCACCAGAGCACCGGGCCCCAGCTGGGCAGGGCGCCCGCGGCCACCTTCGCGGCCATCCGCTCCTCGGCCCACCGCCGGTCGAGCAGCACTGCGGCGACACCGCAGAGCGCGACGAACATCAGGATCCCGTCGAGCAGCGACACCCGCGACATCACGATCGCGTGCCCGTCCAGCGCGAGCAGCAGGCCGGCGAGCGAGGCGAGGGCGGTCGAGCGGAAGAGCAGCTTCCCGATCACGATCACGAGAGCGACCGCGAGGATTCCGACGACCGCGGTCCCGAGGCGCCAGCCGACGCTGTCGTCGGCGCCGAGGAGCCCCATGCCGAGCCCGATGATCCACTTGCCCAGCGGCGGGTGCACCACGAAGGACGGCGCCCCGGTGAAGACGTCGACGGCGCCGGTGGCGAAGCCGGGGTCGGGGTTCTCGGGCCAGGCGCCCTCGAAGCCGAGGTTCCAGAGGGTCCAGGCGTCCTTGACGTAGAAGGTCTCGTCGAAGACGAGCGAGCGCGGGTGGCCGAGGTTCCACAGGCGCAGCACCGCGGCGACCACGACGACGAGGATCGGCAGCCCCAGCTCGTAGAGCCGGCGGCGCCCGGCGGTCGCGACCAGGCGGTCGTGCACGTCGTCGAACCAGGAGCCGCGGGGGACGTCCGGCGCGCTCGAGCGACTGCGCGCCGAGGCGGTGCTCGCGGTGCTGCCGTCGGCGGTGCTGCCGTCGGCGGTGCTCCCGGCGGTGCCGTCGTCCGCGGACGCGACCGGCACGGAGCGCGCCGGCCCCGCGGAGTCGAGGAGCAGGTCGTCGAAGTCGCGCTGCGGTCGGTCCGTCACCCGGCCATGCTAACGGCGCGCGGTTCCGCGACCCGGCCCCTGTTCGTCCGGCGGCGCGCACCGACTGGGAGGATGGACGGATGATCATCCTGGCCGGCACGCCCATCGGCAATCTCGGCGACGCGACGAGGCGGCTCGTCGAGGCACTCGAGAGCGCGCGGCACGTCGCGGCGGAGGACACCCGCGTCACCATCCAGCTGCTCCGCGCCCTCGGTATCGAGAACCGGCCGCAGCTCTACGCCCTGCACGACCACAACGAGCGCGAGCGCTCGGCCGAGCTGGTCGAGCTCGCCCGCGAGGAGGACCTCCTCGTCCTCAGCGACGCCGGCATGCCCACCGTGTCGGACCCCGGCTACCACCTCGTCGAGACGGCCGTCGCCGCGGGCGTCCGGGTGACCGCCCTGCCCGGTCCGTCGGCCGTGCTGATGGCGCTCGCCGTCTCCGGGCTGCCGACCGACCGCTTCAGCTTCGAGGGCTTCCTGCCGCGCAAGCACGGCGAGCGCGTCTCGCTCTTCCGCTCCCTCGGCGACGAGCGCCGGACGATGGTCTTCTTCGAGTCGCCGCACCGCATCGGCGACGCGCTCGCGGACCTGGTCGAGGCGATGGGCCCCGAGCGCCGGGTCGTGGTCTGCCGCGAGCTGACCAAGATGTTCGAGGAGGTGCGCCGCGGCACCGCGGCCGAGCTCGCGGAGTGGGCGGCGGGCGGCCTCCGCGGCGAGATCTGCCTGGTGGTCGAGGGCGCCCCGGAGCGCGAGGCGTCCCTCGAGGACGGCCTCGCCGACGTGCTCGAGCGCGTCGCGGCCGGCGCGCGGCTGAAGGAGGCCTCGGCCGAGGTCGCGGAGATCACCGGCCTGTCCCGCCGCGCGCTCTACGAGGCGGCCCTCGCCTCCCGCCGCGGCTGAGCCCGGCTCGGAGCCGCGGGCACCGCTCCGTCACACACCGCTCCGTCACACAGAGGGAGGCCCCGGCGCCGAACCCTAGGATGGTCGCCATGTCCGACGGCGCCTCCTTCTATCTCACGACCCCGATCTTCTACGTGAACGACGTCCCCCACATCGGGCACGCGTACACCGAGGTGGCCGCCGACGTCCTCACCCGCTGGCACCGCCAGGCCGGCGACGACACCTGGCTGCTGACCGGCACCGACGAGCACGGCCAGAAGATCCTCCGCACGGCCACGGCCAACGGCACCACCCCGCAGGAGTGGGCCGACCGCCTCGTGCGCAGCGCCTGGCAGCCGCTGCTGTCGACGATCGACATCGCCAACGACGACTTCATCCGCACCACGGAGCAGCGGCACGAGGTCAACGTGCAGAAGTTCCTGCAGAAGCTGTACGACGAGGACGCGATCTACACCGGCGAGTACGAGGGCTACTACTGCGTGGGCTGCGAGGAGTACAAGCAGCTCTCCGACCTCGACGAGGGCACCGGCGAGGACGAGGGCCAGTACGTCTGCAAGATCCACTCCAAGCCGGTCGAGCTGCTCAAGGAGAAGAACTACTTCTTCAAGATGAGCGAGTACACCGAGCGCCTGCTCGCGCTCTACGAGGAGCGCCCCGACTTCGTGCAGCCGGAGTCGGCGCGCAACGAGGTCGTCAGCTTCGTCCGCCAGGGCCTCGCGGACCTGTCGATCTCGCGCTCGAGCTTCGACTGGGGCGTGAAGGTGCCGTGGGACGACTCGCACGTCGTCTACGTCTGGTTCGACGCGCTGCTCAACTACATCACCGCTGTCGGCTACGGGCAGGACGAGGCCGAGTTCGAGCGCCGCTGGCCGGCCACCCACATCGTCGGCAAGGACATCCTCCGCTTCCACGCGGTGATCTGGCCCGCGATGCTGATGGCCGCCGGGCTCGACGTGCCCAAGCAGGTCTTCGGCCACGGCTGGCTGCTCGTGGGCGGCGAGAAGATGTCGAAGTCGAAGCTCACCGGCATCGCGCCCGAGCAGATCACCGACACCTTCGGCTCGGACGCCTTCCGCTACTACTTCATGCGCGCGATCACCTTCGGCCAGGACGGCTCCTTCTCCTGGGAGGACCTCGCGGCGCGCTACCAGGCCGAGCTCGCCAACGGCTTCGGCAACCTCGCCTCGCGCGTGATCGCGATGCTGCACCGCTACTACGAGGGCGTCGTCCCGGAGCCGGCGGCGCCGACGGAGGCGGAGGAGCGGGTGCGCGCGACGGTCGCGGAGGCGGCCGCCGCGGCCGACCGCTCGATCGAGACGCTCGCGATCCACGACGCGATCACCGCCGTCTGGACCATCGTCGACGAGCTGAACGGCTACATCACCGAGCAGGAGCCGTGGGCACTCGCCAAGAAGGGCGAGCGCGAGCGGCTCGGCACCGTGCTCTACACGGCGGTGGAGGGGCTGCGTGCCCTGGCCGTGCTGCTCTCGCCGGTCGTGCCCCGCGCGACCACCCTGCTCTGGGAGGCACTCGGCGTCGAGGGTGCGCTCGGCACGCTGCCCGCGCAGCCGCTCCGTGCGGCGGGGGAGTGGGGCCAGCTGCCCGTCGGCACGACCGTCGGCACCCTCGCGCCGCTCTTCCCCCGCATCGAGGTCCCCGAGGCCTGACGCGGGGTCTCGATACGCCGCCGCCGGCGGCTACTCGACCAGCATGGCCGCCCCCCGCCGAGGCTCCGCCGCGGCCTCCCGGTAGCCTGGACGCATGACCGACAGCCAGCACGTCCGCGCCCGCGAGAACACGTCCGGCCGCGACCTGACGTACCCGCCGCTGCCCGAGGCGCTCGTCGTCCCCGTCTACGACAACCACACCCACCTCGAGATCTCCGACGGCCTCGAGCCTCTGGACTACCGCGAGCAGCTCGACCGCGCCTCCACGGTCGGCGTCCGCGGCGTCGTCCAGGTCGGCACCGACGTCGAGACCAGCCGCTGGTCGGCCGAGCGCGCCGCCTCCGAGCCGCGCATGCTCGCGGCCGTCGCGATCCACCCCAACGAGGCCCCCGAGCTCGAGGAGCGCGGCGAGCTCGACGACGCCCTCGCCGTCATCGCCGAGCTGGCGACCCAGCCTCGGGTCCGCGCCGTCGGCGAGACCGGCCTCGACTTCTTCCGCACCGGCGAGAGCGGGCGCGCCGCCCAGTTCCGCTCGTTCGAGGAGCACATCCGCATCGCGAAGGAGAACGGGATCGCGCTGCAGATCCACGACCGCGACGCGCACCGCGAGGTGATGGAGACCCTCCGCCGCGTCGGCGCCCCCGAGCGCACGGTCTTCCACTGCTTCTCCGGCGACGCCGAGATGGCGCGGATGTGCGCGGACGAGGGCTGGTACCTCTCCTTCGCCGGCACCGTCTCGTTCAAGAACGCCGAGTCGCTGCGCGAGGCGCTGGTCGCCACTCCGCGGCACCTGATCCTCGTCGAGACCGACGCGCCCTACCTCACGCCGGAGCCGTTCCGCGGCCGCCCGAACGCGCCCTACCTGATCCCGCACACGCTCCGCTCGATGGCCGCGACCCTCGAGACCGACGTCGGCCACCTCGCCGCCACGATCGCCTCGAACACCGAGCAGGTCTACGGCGAGTGGGGCGGCGAGGTCGGCTCGGAGCCGACGGAGCCGGTCGGACCGCTGGCATGAGCGGCCGGCACGCGGCGGAGGCGGCGCCCGACGAGGCCGCCGTCCCGCGCCTGCTCGGCCCCGCCGAGATCCGCGATCTCGCGCAGCTGCTCGACGTCACCCCGACGAAGAAGCTCGGCCAGAACTTCGTCCACGACGCGAACACCGTCCGCCGCATCGTCAAGCTCGCCCGCGTGCAGGCGGGCGAGAGCGTCGTCGAGATCGGCCCGGGCCTCGGCTCGCTGACCCTCGGCCTGCTCGAGGCCGGCGCCGACGTCGTCGCGGTCGAGATCGACGGCCGGCTCGCGGAGCAGCTGCCCCGCACCGTCCAGCTGATGGCGCCGGCGGCCGAGCTCACGGTGATCCGCGCCGACGCGATGAAGGTGCGGGAGCTGCCGGGCGAGCCCGTGCGGCTCGTCGCCAACCTCCCGTACAACATCTCGGTGCCGGTGCTGCTGCACTTCCTCGAGCACTTCCCGAGCATCCGCTCCGGTGTCGTGATGGTGCAGTCGGAGGTGGGGCTGCGCCTCGCGGCCGGCCCGGGCTCGAAGGTCTACGGCGGCCCGAGCGTCAAGGCGGCCTGGTTCGGCTCCTTCACCACCGGCGGCACCGTCTCGCGGCAGATCTTCTGGCCCGTCCCGAACGTCGACAGCGTGCTGGTCTCGTTCGAGCGCGGCGAGGAGCCGGGCGACGAGACCCTTCGCCGGGCGGTCTTCGCGGTGGTCGACGCGGCCTTCGCTCAGCGTCGCAAGATGCTCCGCCAGTCGCTCGCGCTGCTCTTCGGCGACAGCACCGCCGCCATCGCCGCGCTCGAGTCGGCCGGAGTGCCGCAGACGGCCCGCGGCGAGGAGCTCGACGTCGCGGCGTTCACCGCCCTCGGGCGCGCGCTCGACCCCGCGCGGGTGCCGGTGCGCGGCGGCGCGGTTCCGGTCGCGGGCGGCCCGGACGGCGATGGCGAGGACGAGGCCGAGAGCGCGATCACGATCGCCGGAGCGGACGCCGACCCGGGCGCTCCCGGGGCGGACGAGCGCGGCTCCGCCACCCTGTAGCGTGGTCGCATGGCCCACCGCGCGACGACGTCGAACCGGGTCCATGCGCGAGCGCCAGGCAAGATCAACGTCTTTCTGAAGGTCGGCGTCGTCCGCGAGGACGGGTACCACGAGCTCGCGACCGCGTTCCAGTCGCTCTCCCTCTACGAGGACGTCTTCGCGACCGACGCGCCCGACTTCTCGGTCGAGTTCGCCGGCTCGATCGACACCCGCGGTCTGGCGGTCGACGGGTCGAACCTCGCGATCAAGGCGGCCCGCGCGCTCGCCCGGGCCACCGGCTACCGCGGCGGCGTGCACCTCGAGATCGAGAAGAACGTCCCGATCGCCGGCGGCATGGGCGGCGGCTCGGCCGACGCCGCGGCGACGCTCCTGGCCTGCGACGCGCTCTGGGGCACCGCGTGCACGCGCGAGCAGCTGCTCGGGATCGCCGCCGGACTCGGCGCCGACGTCCCGTTCTCCTTCACCGGCGGCACCGCGATCGGAGTGGGCCGCGGCGACGAGCTGAGCCCGGCCCTCGCGAAGGGCCGCTTCGAGTGGGTGCTGGTGCTCTCAGAGCAGGGGCTGTCGACCCCCGAGGTCTACCGCGAGCTCGACCGGCACCGCGAGCGGCACCTGCACGACTTCCGGCCGATCTCCGCGACGCCGAGCATCGACCCCAACGTCCTCCAGGCGCTGCGCGCGGGGGACGCCGCGATGCTCGCCGACGCCATGCACAACGACCTGCAGGCGCCGGCGCTGCACCTGCAGCCGGGCCTCGCGCGCATCCTCGAGCGCGGCGAGGAGAGCGGCGCCCTCGGCGGCCTGGTCTCCGGCTCCGGCCCGACCGTCGCCTTCCTGCTCCCGGACGCCGACTCCGCACTCGACCTGCAGCTCGAGCTGACCGCCGCCCGCCTGCGCGCCGTCCGCGTCTCCGGCCCGGTCCACGGAGCCCGCCTCCTCTCGACCTGACCTCTCCCGTCCCGCTGGTCGAGGAGCCGCGGAGCGGCGCGCCCATGCTGGTCGAGTAGCCGCGCAGCGGCGTATCGAGACCCGGCGATCGACAGCGTCGATCTCGATACGCCCTCTGCGAGGGCTACTCGATCAGCATGCCTGCGGCGGCGCCCCTCCATACTGGTCGAGCAGCCGCGGAGCGGCGTATCGAGACCCTCCCCGGGCAGCACGCCGCCCGGGATACGCCGTCCGCAGAGAACGCTCGATCTCCTGGCATAGAGTGCCGCTCATGCCCGCCAGAAGAGTCGCACTCCTCGCGATCCTCACCGGGATCGTCTCCGCCGCCGTCGCCCTCGCCGCCGCCGAGTTCGTCGCCGTGTTCACCGGTCCCGGCGGCAGTCCGCTGGTCGCGGTCGGCGGCTTCGTGATCGACATCGTCCCGCCCGGCGTCAAGGACACGGTCATCGCCCTCTTCGGCACCGGAGACAAGCTCGTCCTCCTCGTCTCGCTCGGCCTCGCCGTCGCGCTGCTCGCGATCGCCGCCGGCCTCATGGAGTACCGCAAGACCCCGCTCGGCGTCCTCCTCCTCGCGGCCGTCGCCGGTCTCGGCGCTCTCGCCGCCGTCAGCCGCGAGGGCGCGTCCGGCGTCGACGCCGCCCCGAGTGTCGTCGGCATGGTCGCCGGCGCGATGGTGCTGCGCGCCGCCTCCGCTCGCCTGCGCTCCTGGGAGGAGGAGCCCGCGCAGGGCTCCACCGACCGCCGCTCCTTCCTCCGGCTCGTCGGTGTCGCCGGCGCCGCCGCCGTCGTCGCGGGCGTCGGCGCGCGCATCGTCACCGCCGCCGCCTCCGCCGTCACCGCGGTCCGCGAGGCCGTCGTACTGCCCGCCCCCGCCGCCACCGCCGCGCCGATCCCCGCGACCGGCGTCCTCGACAGCATCGAGGGGATCAGCCCCTACGTCACCTCGAACGACGACTTCTACCGCATCGACACCGCGCTCTCCGTGCCCAGCGTCGACCCGGCCGACTGGTCACTGAAGATCACCGGCATGGTCGAGGAGGAGATCACCCTCACCTGGGACGAGCTGCTCGCCCTTCCGCTCGAGGAGCACCTCGTCACCCTCTCCTGCGTCTCGAACGAGGTCGGCGGCGACCTGATCGGCACCGCACTCTGGCTCGGCTACCCGATCCGCGAGCTGCTCGCCCGCGCCCGCCCCACCGCCGGCGCCGACATGGTGCTCTCGCGCAGCATCGACGGCTTCACCGCCTCGAGCCCGCTCGAGGTCCTGGCCGACGAGGGGCGCGCGAGCCTGCTGGCCGTCGGCATGAACGGACAGCCCCTCCCGGTGGAGCACGGCTTCCCGGTGCGGATGGTCGTGCCCGGCCTGTACGGCTACGTCTCGGCGACCAAGTGGGTCACCGAGCTCAAGGTCACCACCTTCGAGGCCGACACCGCCTACTGGTCGACCCGCGGCTGGACCGAGCGCGGCCCGATCAAGGTCGAGTCGCGGATCGACGTCCCGCGCCAGGGTCAGGCCGTCCCGGCCGGCACCGTGGCCGTCGCGGGCGTCGCCTGGGCGCCGCACACCGGCATCTCGAAGGTCGAGGTGCAGATCGACGGCGGCGCGTGGCAGCCCGCTCGCCTGGCCGAGGCCGTCACCGCCGACACCTGGATCCAGTGGGTCTACGAGTGGGAGGCGGTCGCGGGCGACCACGTCGTCCTCGTCCGCGCCACCGACGCCGAGGGCCTCGTGCAGACGCAGGACGAGGCGCCCCCCGCGCCCGACGGCGCCACCGGCTGGCACATGCGCACCGTCACCGTCGCCTGAGCGCACCGCGTCGGCCCGTGGGGATCCGCGGAGGCGGCCCCCGGTAAACTCGGCCCCTATGGCACATCTCCTGGGCGCTGAGTCGCTCCGCCTCGAGTACCCCACGCGGGTCATCTTCGACGACGTCTCCCTCGGCATCGAGGAGGGCGACCGCATCGGCATCGTCGGCCGGAACGGCGACGGCAAGTCCACCCTCCTCCGCCTGCTCGCGCAGCGCATCGAGCCCGACGGCGGCCGGGTGACCCACCGCCGCGGTGTGACGCTCGGCATGCTCGACCAGGCCGACACCGTCGACGAGGAGCTCACCGTCGCGCAGGCCGTCGTCGGCGGACTCGAGGAGCACGAGTGGGCCGGGGACGCGCGCACCCGCGACGTCATCGCCGGGCTGCTGCGCGACGTCCCGTGGGACGGCGTCATCGGCTCGCTCTCCGGCGGCCAGCGCCGCCGCGTCGCCCTGGCGAAGCTGCTCGTCGGCGACTGGGACGTCGTCTTCCTCGACGAGCCCACCAACCACCTCGACGTCGAGGGCATCGCCTGGCTCGCCGAGCACCTCAAGCGCCGCTGGGCCGCGAGCTCGGGCGGCCTCGCGGTCGTCACCCACGACCGGTGGTTCCTCGACGAGATCTGCACCGCGACCTGGGAGGTGCACGACCGCCTGGTCGAGCCCTTCGAGGGCGGCTACGCGGCCTACATCCTGCAGCGCGTCGAGCGCGACCGGATGGCCTCGACGATGGAGTCGAAGCGGCAGAACCTGATGAAGAAGGAGCTGGCCTGGCTCCGCCGCGGTGCCCCGGCCCGCACCGCCAAGCCCAAGTTCCGCATCGACGCGGCGAACCAGCTGATCGAGAACGAGCCGCCCGTGCGCGACTCCGTCTCGCTCTCGCAGCTCGCCGTCTCGCGCCTGGGCAAGGACGTCGTCGACCTGCTCGACGTCACCGTCCGCTACGGCGAGCGGACCGTGCTCAACCGCATCGAGTGGCGGATCGCCCCGGGCGAGCGCACCGGCGTGCTCGGCGTGAACGGCGCCGGCAAGTCCACACTCCTGGGCCTCGTGGCCGGCAGCGTGCAGCCGACCAGCGGCAGGGTCAAGCGCGGCACCACCGTCCGCGTCGCGATCCTCGACCAGCAGCTGCGCGAGCTGACCGAGGTGCAGCACCAGCCCGTGCGCGAGATCATCGCCGAGCAGCGCACCAGCTACTCGATCGGCGGCAAGGAGATGACGCCCGGGCAGCTGCTCGAGCGTCTCGGCTTCTCCAGCGCGCAGCTGTCGACGCCGGTGAAGGACCTCTCCGGTGGGCAGCGCCGCCGGCTGCAGCTGCTGCTGATCCTGCTCAGCGAGCCGAACGTGCTCATCCTCGACGAGCCCACCAACGACCTCGACACCGACATGCTCGCCGCGATCGAGGACCTCCTCGACTCCTGGCCGGGCACGCTCCTCGTCGTCTCGCACGACCGCTACCTGCTCGAGCGGGTCACCGACCAGCAGTACGCCGTGATGGACGGGGCGTTCCGCCACCTGCCGGGCGGTGTGGAGCAGTACCTCGACCTGCGCCGCGCGCTGGAGAAGGGCGCGCCCGCGGGCGGCTCCTCGGGCACGAGCGCGGCGGCCGCCCCCTCCGGCCTGGCGGGCGCTGAGCGGCGCACCGCCGAGAAGGAGGTGTCGGCGATCGACCGGCGCCTGCAGAAGCTCACCCAGCTGACCGCCGCGGTGCACGAGAAGATGGCGACCCACGACCAGGACGACTACGACGGCATCCTGGGCCTCAACGCGAAGCTGCGCGAGCACCAGGACGAGGCGGCCGGGCTCGAGCTGCGCTGGCTCGAGCTGTCGGAGCTGCTCGAGGGCTGAGCGCGCCGCGCAACGTCAGCTGAGAAGGGGGTGCCTCCGCTGTGGGGCGAGGGACCCCCGTCTCAGCTGACGTTGTGCAGCTGACCTCAGCCGAAGTCGAGCGAGAGCTTGCGCAGCAGCTGCGCGAGCCGCTCCTGCTGCGCGTGCGTGAGCGCGCCGAGCAGCTCCTGCTCGGCGTCGACGAGGCGGGTGATCGCGGCGTCCACGCGGGAGAGGCCCGACGGCGTCATCTGCACCAGCACGCCGCGGCCGTCGTTCGGGTC
Organism: Rathayibacter sp. VKM Ac-2856; assembly: GCF_013205055.1. Classification (GTDB taxonomy): domain Bacteria; phylum Actinomycetota; class Actinomycetes; order Actinomycetales; family Microbacteriaceae; genus Rathayibacter. The sequence continues at coordinate 306,572 of NZ_JABMLF010000005.1, read as the reverse complement.
GTCGAGCCGCTCGACGAGATCGCGCTCGACCAGGCGGTCGATCCGGTTGGTCATGGTGCCGCTGGTGACCATGGTCGCCTGGAGCAGCTGCTTCGGGCTCATCCGGTAGGGGGCACCGGCACGGCGGAGCGCGGAGAGGACGTCGAACTCCCACGTCTCCAGCTCCGAGCGGCCGAAGGCGCTGCCGCGCGCGCGCTCGAGCTGCTTGGCGAGGCGGCGCATCCGGGAGAAGACCTGCAGGGGAGTGAAGTCGAGGTCGGGCCGCTCGCGCACCCAGGCGTCGACGATGCCGTCCACCTCGTCATTCGCGCTCACCCGTCCATTCTGGCGGGTGAGCGGCCCGGGAGTCGCCGGGAGCCCTCCGGAGCGGGTGACCGGGCCGCGGCGGGCGCGAGCGGATGGCAGGATGGACGGCGCGCGCGAGCGCGGTCCGCCATGGTGTAACGGCAGCACGGCAGCCTTTGGAGCTGTCCGGTCCAGGTTCGAATCCTGGTGGCGGAGCTCGAGCACCGAGCACCGGTGCCGGACGAAGGAGCACGCGCACGATGGTCGACAGCACGCTCGCGGTGGTGATCCTGGCCGCTGGTCAGGGCACCCGGATGAAGTCCCGCACCCCCAAGGTCCTGCACCGCCTCGCCGGTCGCCCGCTCCTCGGGCACGTCCTCGACACGGCCGCCTCGCTCGACGCGGGCCACGTCGTCACGGTCGTCCGGCACGAGCGCGAGCGGGTCGCCGCCGCCGTCCTCGAGCACACGCCGGCCGCCCTCGTCGTCGACCAGGACGAAGTGCCCGGCACCGGCCGCGCCGTCGAGCTCGGTCTCGCCGCGCTGCCGGACGACTTCGACGGCACCGTCGTCGTGCTGAGCGCCGACGTGCCGCTCCTGGACGCCCCGACGCTGCGCCGCCTGGTCGACGAGCACCTCGCCGCGGCCAACGCCCTCACGATGCTCTCCTGCGTGCTCGAGGACCCGACCGGCTTCGGCCGGATCGTGCGCGGCAGCGACGGCGGCTTCGCCTCGATCGTCGAGCAGAAGGACGCGAGCGACGCCGAGCTCGCCCTCACCGAGACCAACGCGGGCGTCTACGCCTTCGAGGCCGCCGCCCTCCGCGCCGTGATCGGGCAGATCGGCGTCGAGAACGCGCAGCGCGAGAAGTACCTGACCGACGCGGCCGCCGCGCTGAAGGCCGCGGGCCGCGCCATCGAGGCCGTTCCGGTGCAGGACCGCTGGCTCGTCGCCGGGATCAACGACCGGGCGCAGCTCGCCGACGCGGCCCTCGAGCTCAACGCCCGCATCGTCCGCCGCTGGCAGCTCGAGGGCGTCACGGTCCAGGACCCGGCGACCACCTGGATCGACGTCGACGCGGTGCTCTCGCCGGACGTCGAGATCCTCCCCGGCACGCAGATCAAGGGACCGACCGTCATCGCCTCCGGCGCGGTCATCGGGCCGGACACGACGCTGGACTCCTGCGAGATCGGCGAGGACGCGGTCGTCAAGCGCTCGGACGCGACGCTGGCCGTCATCGGCGCGCGGGCCCAGGTCGGCCCGTTCTCGTTCCTGCGCCCGGGCACGGTGCTGGGCGAGCGCGGCAAGATCGGCACGTACGTCGAGACCAAGAACGCGACCATCGGCGCGGGCTCGAAGGTGCCGCACCTCTCCTACGTGGGCGACGCGACGATCGGCGAGGAGTCGAACATCGGCGCGGGCTCGATCTTCGCGAACTACGACGGCGTGAACAAGGCGTCCTCCGTCGTCGGGTCGCACGTCCGCGCCGGGTCGCACAACGTGTTCGTCGCCCCCGTTACAATCGGTGACGGAGCGTACACGGGCGCCGGCACGGTCATCCGCAAGGACATCCCCGCCGGAGCCCTCGGCATCACCGTCGCTCCGCAGCGCAACATGGCCGGATGGGTGCAGACCCATCGTCCGGGAACCGCGTCGGCCACCGCCGCCGAGGCCGCCCAGGCGTCGGAGCCCGAGGGCACCGACCGCGCGACCGGAGGAAGCGGAGCACAGTGACGGGCATCACCGCCAGCAACAAGAAGAGCCTGGTCCTCGTCTCGGGGAGGGCGCATCCGGCACTCGCGGAAGCGGTCGCCCACGAGCTGGGCACCGAGCTGGTCACCACCGAGGGGCGCACCTTCGCGAACGGCGAGCTCTACGTCCGCTACGGCGAGTCCGTGCGCGGCGGGGACGTGTTCGTCCTGCAGTCGCACACCTCGCCGATCAACGAGTGGCTCATGGAGCAGCTGATCATGGTCGATGCGCTGAAGCGCGCCTCGGCCAAGCGGATCACCGTCGTCGCGCCGTTCTACCCCTACGCCCGCCAGGACAAGAAGGGCCGCGGCCGCGAGCCGATCTCGGCCCGCCTCGTCGCGGACCTGTTCAAGGCCGCCGGTGCCGACCGCATCATGTCGGTCGACCTGCACGCCGCGCAGATCCAGGGCTTCTTCGACGGCCCCGTCGACCACCTCTTCGCGATGCCGGTCCTGCTCGAGCACTTCCGCGAGAAGCTCGACCCCTCGACCCTCACCGTCGTCTCGCCCGACATGGGCCGCGTCCGCGTCGCCGACATCTGGAGCGACAAGCTCGGTGTGCCGCTCGCGATCATCCACAAGCGCCGCGACCCCAAGGTCGCCAACCAGGTCTCCGTGCACGAGATCGTCGGAGAGGTCAGCGGCCGCGTCTGCCTGCTCGTCGACGACCTGATCGACACCGGCCGGACCATCGCCAAGGCGGCCGAGGCGCTCAAGGCCGCCGGCGCGATCGGCGTGGTCGTCGCTGCGACGCACGCCGTGTTCTCCGACCCGGCCCGCGAGCTGCTGAGCTCCGAGTTCATCGACTCCGTCGTCGTCACCGACACGCTGCCGCTGCCCGAGGAGAAGAAGTGGGACCGCCTGACGATCCTGCCGATCGCTCCTCTGCTCGCCCGCGCGATCCACGAGGTCTTCGACGACGGCTCCGTCACGTCGATGTTCGACGGCGACGCCTGACGCCTTCGGCAGTCGGCGACGCCTGACGGCGCGAGGTCTGCGCGACGGTGGATCTCGATACGCCCGCGCTGCGGGCTACTCGATCAGCATGAGCCGCCCCATGCCGGTCGAGTAGCCGCGCAGCGGCGTATCGAGACCACGCGAGGTCTGCACGTCGGTGGATCTCGATACGCCCGCTGCGCGGGCTACTCGATCAGCATGAACAGCGCCCGGATCTCCTCGATCTGCATGGGCCGGGCATGCGGCGCTGCTCGATCAGCATGGGCCGGGCGCACGGCTCCGCTCACTTCATGCTGGTCGAGTAGCCGCGGAGCGGCGTATCGAGACCCGGTGACGACTGCGCAGCGGCGGATCGAGACCCTGCGGCTCGCTCCGCGGGGCGGGGGACGCCCTAGCATGAGTGAATGCGCGTGCATGGTGATGAGACCCTGACGGGGGGTCTGCTGCGAGCCCCCGAGCTGTCGCGGGCGTCCATCGCCGTCGCCGCGCTCTTCCTCGTCTGGTCGCCGGCGGCCCTCGAGGCCGGCTGGTGGCTGCTGCTCGGTCTCGGCCTCGCCGCCGTGATGGCCGTGGTCGGCGCGGTCGCCGACTCCGGGCGCGAGATTCACGACGGACCGACCGCCGAGTGGCTCGCCCTGGCCGGCCGCGCCCTCGCCGCCTCCGCCGTCGCGCTGACCGCCGCCGACTCGATCGTCGGAGCCAGCGCCCGGCCGGTCGCCGTGCTCCTGATCGTCGGCGCGACGCTCTTCGTGCTCCGCGGCGGCGCGCTCCCGCCCGGACTCGCGCGGATCCTCCTCGGCGTCGTCCTGCTCCTCCTGCTCGCCTCGGCCGTGATCGTCGCCCTCGCGGCACCCGCGGCGATCCCGTCCGAGACAGTGGTCGGCGGCCCGGAAGGGGTCGGCACGGCGGCCGCCCTCCTGCTCGTCCTCTTCGCCCCCGCTTCGCCCGGTGAGACTCCGACCCTCGGGCGATCGCTGCTCGGGATCGGCGTCACCACCGCCGTCGCGGCCCTCGTCGGCGTCGGGCTGCTCCTGCTCGTCGGCCCCCAGGAGCTCGCCGACGCCCCCGCGTCGCTCTCGGCCGTCGCGGCCGGGACCCCCGCGGTCGTCCTCATCGGGATCGCGGCGGTCCTCGCCTCCCTCCTCGCGCTCGTCGCCCTGAGCCGCCGCGACGCCGCGGCACTGGTCCGCCTCGCGGACGACGGCGAGATCCCCGGGCCGTTCGCCCATCGCAACCGGCGCACCGGGGTCCCGGCGGCGGGACAGCTCGCCGTCTGCCTGGTCTCGGTGCTCGCCGTGGTCGTCCTCGACGCCGACGCCCTGCTGGCCTTCGCGGTCGGCGCCTCGCTGGTCGCGCTGATCCTGCGCCGGCTCGACCGCGGCATCGCGGGCGCGCGCTGGCCGGCGATCGTCTCGGCGGCGGGCGCGCTGGTCCTGCTGCTGGCACTGCCCTCGGCGACGGCGGCCGCGGTCGCGATCCTGCTCGCGCTGCTGCTGATCGTCCGCGCCTTCCGACGCTGACCCGCCGCGCGGACGGCCGTCCTCAGACCGGCGCGCTCGTCTGCGCGAGCCGGCTCGGCAGCCGCAGCACCAGCGGATCCGCCCGCACCCGCCCGAGCCCCGCGCGCACGGCGCCGAGGGCGACCGCCTGATCGCCGAGGGTCGACGGCACGATCCGCGGTGCGGGGGCGTGCACTCCGCCCTCCAGCCGGCGGGCGACGGCGGCGAGCAGCGGGCCGGCCGAGGCGGCCAGGGCTCCGCCGACCACGATCAGCGAGACGTCGAGCAGGTTCGCGACGGTCGCGGCGACGGCCGTGAGGCGGTCGACCAGCCGATCGACGACGGCCGCGGCCAGCGGGTCGCCCGCCTCCGCCGCGGCCAGCACCTCGGCGGCACCCGGCTGCGCTCCGCCGTCCAGGAGCGAGGCGGGGCGGCCCTCGACGGCCAGCGCCTCCCGGGCCCAGGTGCGGGCGAGGGCGGCGATGCCCTCGGCCGAGCCGACGCCCTCGACCAGGTCGAGGAACCGCATCTCGCCGGTGAGCCCGCGGGCCCCACGCAGCAGTGAGCCGCCCAGCACGATCCCGCCGCCGAGCCGCTCGCCGGAGAGCAGGGCGAGGTAGTCGTCGCAGCCCACCGCCGCGCCGCGCCAGCCCTCGGCCAGGGCCGCGAGATTCGCGTCGTTGTCGATCACCGGCGTCCAGCCGCGGTCGGAGTAGCGGTCGACGAGACCGGGGTTCATCGCGCCCCAGAAGCCGTTGTCGCCGACGGGGGAGTGCCCGAGCGCGTCGACGGGCGCGGGGACGCCGAGGGTCAGGGCGAGCACCTCGTCGTCGCTCACGCCGGCGAGGTCGAGGGCGCGGTCGAGCACGCGGTCGATGTCCGCGACGCGGCGCTCGTGCGGGAGGTCCTCGACGGCCTCGTGGTCGACGGGCTCGACGTGGCGCACGAGGGTCTCGCCGAGCAGATCGGCGACGAAGACGCCCACGCTGTGCTGCCCGGCATCGACGCCCACGACGACTCCCGCGCGGCGGCGGAGCGCGTAGCGGCGGGCGGGGCGGCCCTTCGTGTAGTCGCCGGCGGCGCGCTGGTTCTCCAGCTCCTCGAGCCAGCCCAGGTCGATCAGGTCGTCGCAGACCGCGATCACGGTGGAGCGGGTGAGGCCGGTCCGCTCGATCAGGTCGGAGGCGGTCATCGCCTCGCCGGTCCAGGCGCGCTCGAGCACGTCGAGGGCGCTGCGTCGGCGCTGGAACGAGCCGGTGCTCATGGAGAGCCTGCTCTCGGACATCGCGTCCACCTTCCCCTTGACCTCGGCCGGATCGGCTGCAACAGTACATCCCGTACTAGATTTACTACCTAGATTTAGTCAGCGAAGCAACTTATTCCTCATCCCGGGAGACGACGACGTGCCCCTCACCACCACCGCCCTCAGTCGGCGCACCCTGCTCACCGCCGCAGGTGCCGGCGCCGCCGCGCTCGGCCTCGCCGCCTGCGCCTCCCCCTCCGGTTCGGGCGGGGTCACCGAGATCACCTTCTTCCAGTCCAAGCCCGAGGTGATCGGCTACTTCGACGAGGTCATCGAGCGCTTCCACGCCGCGCAGTCGCGGGTGCGGGTCGTGCACGACTTCTCCTCCAACCTCTCGGCCGGCTTCGTGCGCACCAACCCGCCGGACCTGGGCTGCCTGAACTACAACTTCGAGGTCGCGCGCTTCGTCGAGCGGGGCGCTCTGAGCGACCTGTCCGACATGCCCGAGGCGAAGCGGATCAACCCCGACCTGCAGCCGCTGATCGAGCAGACCGCGTCCTACCCGGGCCGCACCAGCGTCCTCCCGTACTCGCTGATGATGTCGGCCGTGCTCTACAACCGCGAGATCTTCGCGGCGCAGAACCTCGAGGTGCCGACCACCTGGACCGAGTTCGTCGCCGTCTGCGACGCGCTGACGGCCGCGGGGATCACCCCGATCTACGGCACCTACAAGGACCCGTGGACGGTCGCGCAGGGCCTCTTCGACTACTCCGTCGGCGGCACCGTCGACCTCGAGGCGTTCTTCGCGCAGCTGAAGGAGCAGGGCGCCGAGGTCGGCCCCTCCTCGCCCGTCTCCTTCGAGAAGGACTTCGCGGCCCCGGTCGAGCAGATGGTGCAGCTCGCCGGCTATGCGCAGCCGAACGCCGCGAGCCGGGCCTACGGCGACGGCAACCTGGCCTTCTCGAACGGCGAGGCGGCGATGTACTTCCAGGGCCCGTGGGCGCTCAGCGAGATCGCGAAGACCGCGCCGGACCTCTCGATCGGCGCGTTCCCGCTGCCGATGACCGACGACCCGGACGAGCGCCGGGTGCGGGTGAACGTTGACCTCGCTCTGTGGATCCCCGAGGCCTCGACCAAGAAGGCGGCGGCGCGCGAGTTCCTCTCCTTCCTGATGCAGCCCGAGATCATCGACGCCTACAACGCCGACAACAACGCCTTCGGCGTCACCACGGACGCCCCCGCCGTCACCCAGCCCACGCTCGTCGAGCTGCAGGAGTTCTACGACAGGGCCGCCTTCAGCCTCGGCGCCTCGCAGCTGGTGCCGCAGAACATCCCGCTGCAGAACTACGTGCAGGGGATGGTGCTCGGCTCCGACCCCGCCTCGACGCTCCGCACGATCGACGCCGACTGGGCGCGCATCGCGTTCCGCTCCTAGACCTCCCGACCCCTCTCAGAGACGAGACACCATGGCCCTCTCCGCCCCCGTCCGCCCGGAGGAGCGCACCGTCGCGACTCCCCGCGCGGTCGCCGCCCCGCGCAGGAAGACGCGCACCGATCGCACCTTCCTGCTCTACCTGCTCCCCGCGCTCGTGCTGTTCACGCTCGCGATCACGCTCCCCGCCCTGATGGGGATCTTCTTCAGCTTCACCGACTCGATCGGCTTCGGCGAGTGGAGCTTCATCGGCCTGACCAACTACGTCGCGCTGTTCTCCGACCCGGCGATCCTCGCCTCCTACGGCTTCACCATCGGGCTCGCGCTGGTGACCGTGCTGCTGGTGAACGTCGTCGCGTTCCTCCTCGCGATCGCGCTGACCTCGCAGATCCGCGGCAAGGTCGCGCTGCGGGCGGTGTTCGTGCTGCCGATGGTCGTCTCGGGCATCATCATCGCGTTCGTCTTCAACTTCCTCTTCTCCAACTCGCTGCCCGCCTTCGCGCAGTCGGTCGGAGCGACGCCGCTCGCGAGCAGCATCCTGGCCGAGCCGGATCTGGCCTGGCTCGCGATCGTGATCGTGACCGCCTGGCAGGCCGTGCCCTCCGCGCTGCTGATCTACATCGCGGGCGTGCTCTCGATCCCGGGGGACGTGTACGAGGCCGCGTCGCTGGACGGCGCCTCGACGTGGGGGCAGCTGCGCTCGATCACGCTGCCGCTGGTCGCGGGCTACGTGCTGATCAACCTCGTGATCGGCTTCAAGAACTTCCTGAACTCCTACGACATCATCGTCGGCCTGACCGACGGCGGCCCCGGAACCTCGACCCGCAGCGTCGCGATGACGATCTTCTCGGGCTTCACCAGCGGCGACTACGCCTACCAGATGGCCAACGCCACGATCTTCTTCCTCATCGCGCTCGTGATCGCGCTCGTTCAGCTGCGCGTCTCGCGCGGAAAGGCGGCCTTCTGATGACCAGCCAGGTCCCCCTCGCCCCGTCCCTCCCCGGCACCCGCGCCGCCGTCAGCGCCGACGCGCACCGCGGAACGCGCAAGCGGCGCTCGAGCCTGCTGCTGACCCTCGTCCTCGCGGTCTGCGCGCTCTCGGTGATCGGCCCGCTCTGGGTCACGCTCACGATGGCGTTCAAGACCGGCGCGCAGGCGGTCGACGGCAACGCCTTCTCGATCCCGCTGCCGCTCTCGGTCGACGGCTTCGTCCAGGCCTGGAACCTCACCGACTTCCCCCGCGGATTCGCGGTGTCGGTGCTCGTCTCGGCGATCACCGTCGGCGGCACCATCGTGCTCTCGGCGCTGGCGGCGTTCGCGATCTCGCGCAACTGGGGCAAGCGCCTCTACCGCTGGTCGTTCTTCTACCTGCTCGCGGCGATGTTCCTGCCCTTCCCGGTGCTCGCGCTCTCGCAGGTCTCGCTCACCGGACTCGTCGGCCTCGACAACCCGCTCGGCGTCGCGATCCTGCACGTGATGTTCCAGCTGTCCTTCAGCGTGATGCTCTTCACGGCGTTCCTGCGCTCGCTGCCGGAGGAGCTCGAGGAGAGCGCCCGGCTCGACGGCGCGAGCACCAACCAGGTCTTCTGGCGGCTCGTCTTCCCGCTGCTCGCCCCGATGAGCGCGACGGTCGGCATCTTCGCCTTCCTCGCCTCCTGGAACGACTTCATGATGCCGTCGCTGATCACCTCGGACCCGTCGCTGCAGACGCTCCCCGTGCTGCAGAAGATCTTCCAGACCCAGTTCAGCAACGACTACAACGTCGCCTTCGCCTCCTACCTGATGGCGATGGCGCCGGCGATCATCGTCTACCTCTTCACCCAGCGCTGGGTGATGTCGGGCGTGACGCAGGGCGCGATCAAGTGACGCGCGCCCTCTTGCCGGTCGAGTAGCCCCGCAGGGGCGTATCGAGACCCGCCGTCATCGAGCGGGAGCTCGGCCGCGGGTGGATCTCGATACGCCCGCTGCGCGGGCTACTCGATCAGCATGATCCGGCGCATCCGCCCCGCATGCTGCTCGATCGACACGGTCGCGCCCCATGCCGGTCGAGTAGCCCCGCAGGGGCGTATCGAGACCCAGCGCCGACGGACCACCACACACCACGCACACGAAGAACGGAAGGACACCCGTGACGGACACGGCACTCATCAGGAGCGGCACCGCCCAGGACGCCCAGTGGTGGCGGCAGGCGGCGGTCTACCAGATCTACCCGCGGAGCTTCGCGGACGCGAACGGGGACGGCATCGGCGACCTCGCCGGGATCCTCCAGCGCATCCCGTACCTGCGCGAGCTCGGGATCGACGCGGTCTGGCTCAGCCCGTTCTACCCCTCGGCGCTGGCCGACGGCGGCTACGACGTGGCCGACTACCGCGACGTCGACCCGCGGATCGGCACGCTCGCCGAGTTCGACGAGATGACGGCGCGACTGCACGACGCCGGCATCCGCGTGATCGTCGACATCGTGCCCAACCACTCCTCCGATCTGCACCCCTGGTTCCAGGAGGCGCTCGCCGCCCCGAAGGGCTCGCCCGCCCGCGAGCGCTACGTCTTCCGCGACGGCCGCGGCGAGAACGGCGCCCTGCCGCCGAGCGACTGGGAGTCCGTCTTCGGCGGCCCGGCCTGGGAGCCGGTCGGCGACGGCCAGTGGTACCTGCACCTCTTCGCGAAGGAGCAGCCCGACTGGAACTGGGCGAACCGCGAGATCCGCGACGACTTCCTCCGGACCCTCCGCTTCTGGTCCGACCGCGGCGTCGACGGCTTCCGGATCGACGTGGCGCACTCGCTGGTCAAGGACCTCACCGAGCCGCTCCCCGCCGCCGCCGACATCGACGGCCAGCGGATCGACGGCAGCCACCCGTTCTGGGACCGCGACGAGGTGCACGAGGTCTACGCCGAGTGGCGTGCGCTCTTCGACTCCTACGACCCGCCGCGCACCGCCGTCGCAGAGGCGTGGGTCGACGCGTCCCGCCGCGCCCGGTACGCGAGCCCGGAGGGCCTGGGCCAGGCCTTCAACTTCGACCTGCTCGAGGCGGACCTCGACGCGGAGGAGTTCCGCCGACTGATCACGTTCAATCTCGCGCTGGCCGCCGAGTCCGGCTCCTCGACCACCTGGGTGCTCTCCAACCACGACGTCGTCCGGCACGCGACCCGGTACGGCCTGCCGGCGGAGGGCGCGGCGGCCGCGGGCACGACCGAGCGGGCGAAGCGGTGGCTGCTCAGCGGGGGAGCGGAGCCGGTGCTCGACCGCGCGCTGGGCCTGCGCCGAGCCCGCGCCGCGACCCTGCTGCTGCTGGCGCTGCCGGGCTCGGCCTACCTCTACCAGGGCGAGGAGCTCGGCCTGCACGAGGTGGCGGGCATCCCGGACGCCGACCGCCAGGACCCGACCTTCTTCCGCAGCGGCGGCACCGACGTCGGCCGCGACGGCTGCCGCGTGCCGCTGCCGTGGGAGGCGACCGGCGACTCCCTCGGCTTCGGCCCCGGCGGCGCGCACCTGCCCCAGCCCGCCTGGTTCGCCGACTCCTCCGTCGAGGCGGAGGAGCTGGCCGAGGACTCGACGCTCGGGCTCTACCGCCGCGCCCTGGCGCTCCGGCACGAGCTGCAGACCGACGAGAGCCTGAAGTGGCGCGAGGCGCAGCCCGGCGTGCTGGACTTCACGCGGCCCAACGGCTGGCGCTCGGTGACGAACCTCGGCGAGGAGCCGGTCGACCTGCCCGAGGGCGAGCTGCTGCTCGCGAGCGCCCCGCTCGAGGACGGTCTGCTGCCCCCGGCCACCACCGTCTGGCTGCGCTGACCGGCTGGCCCAACGGCCCGGTCGGCTCGTCGGACCGGTGAACAGCGAAGCGCCCCCGCGCCCGATCCGAGGATCGCGGCTGCGGGGGCGCTTCCGTTCGCACCGTGCGGCGCCGGGGCGCCGCCGAATGCGTCAGTGCGTCGAGGGGTCCTGCTCGACCTCGGAGCGGTCGCCCGACCACAGCGTGTGGAAGGTGCCCTCCTTGTCGACGCGCTGGTAGGTGTGCGCGCCGAAGAAGTCGCGCTGGCCCTGCACCAGGGCGGCGGGCAGGCGCTCGGAGGCGAGCGAGTCGTAGTACGACAGCGCCGCGCCGAAGCCGGGGATCGGCACGCCCGAGAGCGCGGCGGTCGAGACGATGCGGCGCCAGGCGGCCTCGCCGTTCGCGACGGCCTCGGCGAAGTACGGGTCCTCGAGCAGCGTCGTGATCTCCGCGTTCTCGGCGTAGGCGTCGACGATGCGGTTGAGGAACTGGGCACGGATGATGCAGCCCGCGCGCCAGATCTTCGCGACGGCGCCCTTGTCGATCTCCCAGCCGTACTTCTCGGCGCCGGCGATGATCGCGTCGAAGCCCTGCGAGTAGGCGACCACCTTCGAGGCGTAGAGGGCGGCGCGGACGTCGTCCTCGAAGCCGTCGTAGAGCGCGACGGGGGTCGGGCGCGAGGTGACGCGCTTCTGCACGGCGGCGCGCTGCGCGGGCTTGGAGGAGACGGCGCGGGCGAAGACGGCCTCGGCGATGCCGCCGACGGGCACGCCCAGATCGAGCGCGTTCTGCACGGTCCAGACGCCGGTGCCCTTGGAGCCGGCCTGGTCGAGCACGATGTCGAGGAACGGCTTGCCGGTCTCGGCGTCGACCTGGCGGAGCACCTCGGCGGTGATCTCGATGAGGTACGACTCGAGGTCGCCCTTGTTCCAGGCGTCGAAGACGTCGGCGATGGCGGCGGGCTCGTGGCCGCCGACGGTGCGGAGCAGGTCGTACGCCTCGGCGATGAGCTGCATGTCGGCGTACTCGATGCCGTTGTGGATCATCTTGACGAAGTGGCCGGCGCCGTCGGTGCCGATGTGGGTCACGCAGGGCTCGCCCTCGGCGACCGCGGCGATCGACGCGAGGATCGGTCCGAGCGTCTTGTACGACTCGACCGAGCCGCCGGGCATGATCGACGGGCCCTTGAGCGCGCCCTCCTCGCCGCCGGAGATGCCGGTGCCGACGAAGTGGATGCCGGTCTCGCGGACGGCCTTCTCGCGGCGGATGGTGTCGGTGAACAGCGCGTTGCCGCCGTCGACGATGATGTCGCCGGGCTCGAAGGCGGCGGTCAGCTGCTCGATCACGGCGTCGGTGCCGCGGCCGGCCTGGACCATGATGATCGCGGTGCGCGGGGTCGTCAGCGACGCGGCGAAGGCCTCGATGGTCTCGGAGGCGACGAAGCCGGCCTCGGGGTGCTCGGTGATCAGCGTCTCGGTGCGCCCGTAGGAGCGGTTGTAGACGGCGACGGTGTTGCCCTCGCGGCTGGCGAGGTTCCGGGCCAGGTTCGAGCCCATCACCGCCAGACCGACGACTCCGATGTTGGCTGTGGCGGTGGGCTGGTCAGACACGGTTCTCCTCGACGTACACGTTCAGGGTGGACGGATTCAGGCTAGCGCCGGGGTCGGACGCGCGCCCGTGAGCGGCCGTGCACGGAGGTCGAACCTCCGGAGCACGGCCGTTCACCGGTTCAGGCGCCGTGGCCCTCGGGAACGACCTCGGCGGGGATCGGCGGGCCGGGCGGGGTGCCGTCGCCGAAGGGGCGGCCGCCGAGCTCCTCGCGGTGCGAGGGGACGAGCCAGCCGGAGAGGTCCGGGCCCTTGGGCACGACGCCGGTCGGATTGATGTCGCGCTGGACCTCGTAGTAGTGCGACTTGATGTGCTGGAAGTCGATGGTGTCGCCGAAGCCCGGAGTGGCGAACAGGTCGCGGGCGTAGCCCCAGAGCGCCGGCATCGCCGAGAGCAGGTTCCGGTTCGCCTTGAAGTGGCTGTAGTAGACGGCGTCGAAGCGGGCGAGCGTCGTGAAGAGGCGGACGTCCGCCTCGGTGATCGTGTCGCCGACGAGGTAGCGCTGCGTGCTCAGGCGCTCCTCCAGCCAGTCGAGCCGGGCCCAGAGCGCGTCGTACGCCCGCTCGTACGACTTCTGCGAGCCCGCGAAGCCGCACTTGTAGACGCCGTTGTTGACGTCCTGGAAGACCAGCTCGGCGACCTCGTCGATCTCGTCGCGGTGCTCCTCCGGGTACAGGTCGGGCGCGCCGTCGCGGTGGAACTCCGTCCACTCCCGCGAGAAGTCGAGCGTCATCACCGGGTAGTCGTTGGTGACCACCTGGCCGGAGGGGATGTCGACGATCGCCGGCACCGTGATGCCGCGCGGGTAGTCGGGGAAGCGGGCGAGGAACGCGTCCTGCAGCCGCGGGATGCCGAGCACCGGGTCGACGCCGCCCGGGTCGAGGTCGAAGGTCCAGCTGCGCTTGTCGTGCGTCGGGCCGCAGATGCCCATCGAGAGCGCATCCTCGAGGCCGAGCAGGCGGCGGACGATCACGGCGCGGTTCGCCCACGGGCAGGCGCGGGAGACGACGAGCCGGTAGCGGCCCGCCTCCACCGGGTAGCCGTCCCGGCCGTCCGCGGTGATGCGGGTCGGGATGTAGTTGGTGTCGCGGTGGAAGCCGTTCTTCTCGACGTAGGAGCCGAAGTCGTCAGAAGTCATGCCCGCACGCTAGCCAGCCCGGCTGGGGACGCGGCAGGGGCGCCCGCGGGTGGCGGCGGGGCTGCTGCGCCGGTAGGGTGGGCAGCTGAACTTCGGCGAGGGATGCCCCGTGCATCCGTGATCGACGCGGTGGAACCAGGTGGAGCTCCGAGAGGAGCGCCGCGGACCTTTCCTCACGCAGACACGCGTTCGAGTCGAAACCCCGTCCGCGGCCCCAGGCCGGGACCCGAGCAGGCGGCGCACGGCGCCGTCCAGGAGAAACACCATGGCAGAACTCACCAACAAGGTCGTCGCCGAGGTCCGCACCTCGTTCGGCAAGGGAGCGGCCCGCAAGATCCGCGCCCAGAACAAGATCCCCGCGGTCCTCTACGGCCACGGCACCGACCCGGTGCACGTCACGCTCCCCGGTCACCAGATCCTCCTGCTGACCCGCAAGGCGAACGCGATCCTCGAGCTCGACATCGAGGGCGTCGCCCAGACGTCGCTGGTCAAGGACATCCAGCGCGACCCGGTCCGCCAGATCATCGAGCACATCGACCTCGCGGTCATCCGCCTCGGCGAGAAGGTCTCGGTCGACATCCCCGTGCACGTCGAGGGCGAGGCCGCTCCCGGCACCCTCGTCTCGACCGAGGCGAACACGCTCTCGCTCGAGGTCGACGCGACCAAGATCCCGCAGAACGTCGTCGTCTCCGTCGAGGGGCTCGAGGCCGGCACGCAGATCACCGCCGCCGACGTCACCCTCCCCGAGGGCGCGACGCTGCTGACCGACCCCGAGGCGCTCATCGTGAACGTCACCGAGGAGGTCGAGCAGGACCTGGGCGAGGAGGGCGAGCCCACCGAGCCGGCCGAGCCCACCGAGGCCGCCGAGTAGTCGGAGCACCACCCGCACGGACGGGCCCGCCGCGATCGCGAGCGGGCCCGTTCCGCGTCCGGAGGGCCCCGCCCTGCCGAGCGCATCGAGAAGAGGGAACGAGATGGGCGAGACCTGGCTGGTCGTCGGACTGGGCAACCCGGGCGCGCAGTACGCGCGCAACCGGCACAACGTGGGGCAGATGGTGCTCGACGAGCTCGCCACGCGCATCGGCGGCTCGTTCCGCCGGCACAACCGCGCGAACGCCGTGGTCGCCGAGGGCTTCCTCCGCCCCGGCGGGCCGAAGCTGATCCTCGGCAAGCCCAACAGCTTCATGAACCTCTCGGGCGGCCCGACGGCGCAGCTGCTCGACTTCTACTCCCTCGCGCCCGAGCGCCTGATCGTCGTGCACGACGAGCTCGACATCCCCTTCGACACACTGCGGCTCAAGCAGGGCGGCGGGCACGGCGGGCACAACGGCATCCGCGACATCCTCGCCGCGACCGACGGCGGCGACTTCCTGCGCGTGCGGGTCGGCATCGGCCGTCCGCCCGGCCGCCAGCCGGCCGCCGACTTCGTCCTGAAGGACTTCGCCGGCCCCGAGCGCGAGACGCTCCCCATCCTCGTCGCCGACGCGGCCGACGCCGTCGAGCTCATCGCCGACTCCGGCCTCCAGGCCGCCCAGCTGAAGGTGCACACCACCCCGTAGCCCGGCCGGCGCCTTCCATACGCTGCCTCGCCCATGCTGGTCGAGTAGCCCCGCAGGGGCGTATCGAGATCCACCGCCTGCACCACGGTGGATCTCGATACGGCCGCTGCGCGGCCTACTCGATCAGCATGGATGGCCCACGCCGCGCCCGGAGCCGATCCGTCAGAAACGGTCACCTCGACCGCTCCCGGACAACCACCCCTGACGGATCGAGAACCAGCACCCTGGCAGACCAGCCGACCGCCTCGGAGGCGAATTCGAAATCGCGTGCCAAGCGATTTCGAAGAGCCGAACGCAGGACGCTCTGCGGAACGCACTCCGTCGAGAAGCCGACCGCGCCGCGCCGGGCGGGGACCGGCGCGGACCGACGTCCGACACCGGCCGAGGCCGGTGTCGGACGTCGGCAGTAAACTCCTCCGGTGCCTCTCAACCGGATCATCTCGGCGCTCTCGCGCGCCTCCACGTTCGACGACGCTCTCGCGTTCGCGATCCGCGACGCCGATTTCTCCGTGGCCGACGGCCTCCGCGTCCCGCTGCTGGCGGGGCTGCTCGAGCGCCGCGCCGAGGCCGACCGTCCGCAGGCCGCCCTCGTCGTCACCGCGACGGGACGCGACTCCGAGAACGTCCGCGCGTCGCTCAGCTGCGTGCTGCCGGACGCCGAGGTGGTCGAGTTCCCCGCGTGGGAGACGCTGCCGCACGAGCGCCTCAGCCCGAGCGCCGAGATCGTCGGCCGCCGCCTCGACGCCCTGCGCCGGATGAAGACCTGGTCGGGCGAGAAGCCGCTCGTCGTCGTCGCCTCGGTGCGCGCCGCGCTGCAGCCCGTGGCCGACAACCTGGCCGACATCGCGCCGATCCGCCTGGTCAAGGGCGGTCGCGGCTACGACCTCGGCCGCATCTCGACCGAGCTGGTCGACCTCGCCTACTCGCGCGTGGACATGGTCACCCGCCGCGGCGAGTTCGCCGTCCGCGGCGGCATCCTCGACGTCTTCCCGGCCGTGGCCGAGCACCCCAGCCGGATCGACTTCTTCGGCGACGAGGTCGACTCGATCCGCGGCTTCTCCGTCGCCGACCAGCGCTCGCTGCCGGGCGAGGCCGACTCCGTCGTGCTGCCGCCGAGCCGCGAGCTGCTGCTCGTGCCGGCGGTCCGCCAGCGCGCCCGCGAGATGCTGCACGAGTTCCCGAGCCTCTCCGCCATGCTCGCGAAGATCGCCGAGGGCATCCCCGTCGAGGGGATGGAGTCGCTCGCGCCCGCGCTGCTGGAGCGCCTCGTCCCCATCTCGCACTACCTCCCGGCCGGTGCCGCCGTGGCCGTGCTCGCGCCGGAGCGGGTCGCCACCCGCGCGATCAGCCTCGCCGAGACGAACCGCGAGTTCCTCCAGGCCGCGTGGAGCGCCGCGACCGCCGGCGCGGAGGCCCCGATCGACCTGGCCTCCGGCGAGTTCATCTCGCTCGGCGCCCTCCGCGACGCCGTGAAGTTCAGTGCCCCGGGTGCCGAGACGCCGGATCACCCGTGGTGGACGATGAGCACCTTCCGCCAGGGTCCCGCCGCCGGCGAGGCCGAGGTGCTGCCCGAGGACCTCGGGATCGACGAGATCCTCGCCGTCCGCGTCGACGGCGAGCCCGTGCCCGGCTTCGGCGGCGCCGTCGAGGGCGCCCTCGCGCACGTCCGCGCCCGACTCGCCGACGGCTGGAGCGTCGTGCTCACCGCCCCCGGCACCGGCACGGTCGAGCGCACCGATCAGGTGCTCGCCGAGCACGAGGTCGCCGCGCGGATCGTCGCCGACCTGCCCGACGAGCTCGAGCCCGGGCTCGCCTACGTGCTGCAGGCCTCCGTCGACCACGGCTTCGAGGTCGACGCCGCGAAGGTGGCACTGCTCACGGACACCGAGTTCTACGGCCGCACCGTCGGCTACGACTCGCGCGCGGTGAAGAAGCTCGCCTCCCGCCGGAAGAACGTCGTCGACCCGCTGCAGCTGAACCCCGGCGACTTCGTCGTGCACGCCACCCACGGCATCGGCCGCTTCGTCGAGCTGTCCCAGCGCGAGGTCTCCAGCGGCGGTCGCAACGCCGTGAAGACCCGCCGCGAGTACCTCGTCCTCGAGTACGCGCCCAGCAAGCGCGGCTTCCCGGGCGACAAGCTGCTGGTCCCGACCGACCAGCTCGACCTGCTCTCCCGCTACGTCGGCGGCGAGACACCCGCCCTCAGCAAGATGGGCGGCAGCGACTGGGCGCAGGCCAAGAGCAAGGCGCGCCGCGCGGTCCGCGACATCGCCGTCGAGCTGGTGAAGCTCTACTCCGCCCGGATGGCCTCGCGCGGGCACTCGTTCCCGCCGGACACCCCGTGGCAGCGCGAGCTGGAGGAGGCGTTCCCGTTCGCCGAGACGCCCGACCAGCTGACCGTCATCGACGAGGTCAAGGCCGACATGGAGCGGCCGATCCCGATGGACCGCCTGCTCTCCGGCGACGTCGGCTTCGGCAAGACCGAGGTCGCCGTGCGCGCCGCGTTCAAGGCGATCCAGGACGGCAAGCAGGTCGCGATGCTCGTGCCGACCACGCTGCTGGTGCGCCAGCACCTCGAGACGTTCCAGGAGCGCTTCGCAGGCTTCCCCGTGCACCTGCGGGCGCTCAGCCGCTTCCAGAGCGCGAAGGAGTCGAAGGAGACGATCGAGGGCCTCGCAGACGGCACCGTCGACATGGTCATCGCGACGCACCGCCTCCTCAGCGACAACATCGTCTTCAAGGACCTCGGGCTGCTCGTCATCGACGAGGAGCAGCGCTTCGGCGTCGAGCACAAGGAGAAGCTGAAGGCGCTGAAGAAGAACGTCGACATCCTCTCGATGAGCGCGACGCCGATCCCGCGCACGCTCGAGATGGCGGTCACCGGCATCCGCGAGATGTCCACGCTCGCGACGCCGCCGGAGGAGCGCCACCCGATCCTCACGTTCGTCGGCCCGTACAGCGAGAAGCAGGTCTCGGCCGCGATCCGCCGCGAGCTGCTGCGCGAGGGCCAGGTCTTCTTCGTGCACAACCGCGTCTCGACGATCAACCGCGTCGCCGCGCAGCTCGCCGAGCTGGTGCCGGAGGCGCGCATCGCCGTCGCGCACGGCAAGCTCAGCGAGTCGCAGCTGGAGCGGATCATCGTCGACTTCTGGGAGCGCAAGTTCGACGTCCTCGTCTCCACGACGATCGTCGAGACCGGCCTCGACATCCCGAACGCGAACACCCTGATCGTCGACCGCGCCGACAAGTACGGCCTCTCGCAGCTGCACCAGCTGCGCGGTCGCGTCGGCCGCGGTCGCGAGCGCGCCTACGCCTACCTCCTCTACGACGAGATGAAGCCGCTCTCCGAGACGGCGCACGACCGCCTGCAGACGCTCGCCGCCAACTCCGATCTCGGCGGCGGCATGCAGATCGCGCTCAAGGACCTCGAGATCCGCGGCGCGGGCAACCTGCTCGGCGGTGAGCAGTCCGGCCACATCCAGGGCGTCGGCTTCGACCTCTACCTGCGGATGATCGGCGAGGCGGTCGACGGCTTCCGCGGAGAGGTGGCGGAGGGCCAGACCGAGCTGCGGCTCGAGCTGCCCGTCGACGCGCGCATCCCGGAGGAGTACGTGGACAGCGAGCGGCTGCGCCTCGAGGCGTACCAGAAGCTGTCCGCGGCGACCTCGCCGACCGCGAAGGAGGGCAGTGTCGACCTCGTGGTCGAGGAGCTGACCGACCGCTACGGCGAGCTGCCCGAGGCGGTCGAGAACCTCGTCCTGGTCTCGCGGCTGCGGATGCGGGCGCAGCGCGCGGGCCTCAGCGACGTGGTCGCGATGGGCTCGAACGTCCGGGTCGCCCCCGCGCACCTCGCCGACTCGATCCAGGTGCGCCTGCGCCGGATGTACCCGAGCGCGAAGTACCTGCAGCAGGCGAACGCCGTGGTCGTGCCGATGCCGGTGCTCGACGGCGTGCCGCTCGGCGACCGCGCGCTGATCGACTGGGTGGCGAACCTGCTCGACGCGCTCTTCCCCGAGCCGGCCGCCGTCGCGAGCTGACCGGCGCTCGCACCGGCCGGCGGGTCCCGCCGGCCCGGACGACGATCGACGACCCCGACCCTCGAACGAAGGACCGACCATGACCGACACCGCCGACCACTCCGCCGATCACGCGGCCCCGCTGCGCGTCCCCGCCCCCGACGAGCCGAGCATCCCCGAGCTCGTGGAGGACGAGACCATCGCCCCCCGCCCCGAGGAGGAGGCCGCCGACCTCGACCGCGCGACCCCCGACCTGACCCCCCACCCCGAGGCCTGACTCTCTTCCCTCCCCGCGAGATGCCACTTGTGCACGCGACACGCCGTGTCGAGCGTGCACAAGTGGCATCTCGCGGAAGGGGTCAGTGCGCGAAGTGGGCGCGGACCTCGGCCTGCCAGCGGGCGCGGTCGGCGTCCGAGATGAAGGCGGCGTCGAAGGAGTTGAGGGCGAGCCGCTCCAGCTGGGCGTCGTCCATCCCGAGCTCCTCGACGAGCGCGCGATAGTTCTCGTCGACGTAGCCGCCGAAGTACGGCGGGTCGTCGCTCGAGACGGTGACGACCAGCCCGGCCGCGAGCATCGCCGGCAGCGGGTGGTCCTTCATCGTGTCGACCGCGCGGAGCGCCACGTTCGACAGCGGGCAGACCGTGATCGGCACGCCCTGCACGCGGAGCATCGCGACGACCGCCGGATCCTCCATCGCGCGGATGCCGTGGTCGATCCGCTCCACCTTCAGCAGCTCGAGCGTCTCGGCGACCGTCTCCGGCCCGCCCTCCTCGCCGGCGTGCGCGACGAGGTGCAGCCCCTCGGCCGCGGCGCGCGCGTAGACGTCGACGAAGAGCTCCGGCCCGAAGCCGACCTCGTTCGAGTCCAGCCCGACGCCGATGATGTGCTCGCGGTAGGGCAGGATCGCGGTCAGCATCTCGTCCGCCGCGTCGGCGCCGAGATCGCGCAGGAAGCACATGATGAGGTCCGTCGAGATCCCGTGCGTCTCCTCGCTCCGCCCGAGCGCGCGCGTGAGCCCGGCCATCACGACGTCGAGCGGGACGCCGTTGCCCAGGTGCGTCTGCGGATCGAAGAAGATCTCGGCGCGGCGGACGTTCGCGAGCTTCGCCCGGTCGAGGTAGCCGGTGGCGAGCTCGAAGAAGTCGCGCTCCGTCTTCAGGACGGTGAGGTTCGAGTAGTGCAGCTCGAGGAAGGAGGCGAGGTCCTCGAAGGCGTAGCGCGCGCGGAGGGCGTCGAGGTCCTCGGTCGGCAGGGCGATGCCGTTGCGGCGCGCCATCTCGACGATGTGCTCGGGCTCGATCGTGCCCTCGATGTGGATGTGCAGCTCAGCGCTCGGCGGCGCGCCCCGGTCGAGGGCGGTGCCGGTGGCGGGAGGGATGACGGTCACGGTGGCGTTCCTGTTCCGGGCCGCGGTCGCGTCCCGCGGTCACCGTAGTCGGCGCGTGTTTCGCGCCGATGACCAACCGGTGCGCTTCGACGATCCGAGGTGTGCTGTGCAGGCGATCCGTCCGCGTCGAGGCCCCTTCGTGCGGCGCGATGTCCTCCTTGGTCGTCGGAGCCTGCAGATCGGACCGGCACTCGTCCTGCTGAGCCGATGCGAGGATGGCCGGGTGACCGCGCATCCCCGGCTCGACGAGCTCATCCGCACCGTCCACGTCCTCCGCGCCCCGGGGGGCTGCCCGTGGGACGCCGAGCAGACCCACGAGTCGCTCGTGCGCTACCTGATCGAGGAGTCGCACGAGCTGGTCGACGCCATCGAGGCGGGTGACCGGGCCGACCTGATCGAGGAGCTCGGCGACGTGCTCTACCAGGTGCTCTTCCACTCCGACCTCGCCGCGGACGGCCCGGAGCCGTTCACGATCGAGGACGTCGCGGCGCACATGAACGCCAAGATGATCGGCCGCCACCCGCACGTCTTCGGCGACGCGACCGCCGAGACCGCCGATGACGTCATCGCCGTCTGGGACGAGCTGAAGAAGACGGAGAAGCCGCACCGCACCAGCGTGCTCGACGGCATCCCGCAGGGCATGCCGGCCCTCGCGCTGGCCGACAAGGTGATCGGCAAGGCGACGACGCTCGGCATCGTCGACGCGGGGGAGGGGCCGCTGCCGATCGAGTCGGAGGAGGACCTCGGCCCGCTGCTGCTCGCCATCGTCGCCTCGGCCCGCGCGCAGGGCCTCGACGCCGAGCGCGCCCTGCGCACCGCGACCCGCGACCTCCAGGAGGAGATCCGCGCGGTCGAGCAGGAGCGCCGCGGGGCGTAGCTGCCGGCCCGAGTGCTGATCACGTGGAGCTCGATACGCCCGCTCCGCGGGCTACTCGATCAGCAGGAGCGGGGAGCGCCCGCGGCGCGGGCTCCGCTCTCCGCGGTCACCCCCTCATGCTGGTCGAGTAGCCGCGCAGCGGCGTATCGAGACCCACGTCGAAGAGGCTGCGGCAGCATCACGCCACGCGCCGCCCGCGCGGCAGCCGCGCCGCCGGCGTCGCCGTCCGCCGGATCGCCCCGAGCAGCATCCCGACCGCCAGCACCACCTGCAGCGTCAGCCCGACGAACCACGACGGCACGGTCGCGTCGAAGACCTCCTCCGGCGTGTCCGGCCGCGACGAGCCGGAGTACCCGCCGGTGCAGGAGATCTCGATCACCGGCTCCGGGGCGATCTGGGCCTGGCGCACGAGCAGCGAGACGCCGGTGAAGAGGTCCTCCGGCGAGCCGTACTCGCCGAGCTGCGGCGGAACCGCGTCGCCGAGGACGACGAACGGGTTCAGGGCGAGCAGCCCCCAGTAGTAGTCCGCGCGGGGCACCTGCGACTCGAAGTCCGGCCCGCAGATCCCCTCGGCGTCATCGGTGTAGACCGTCCGCTGCTCCGTCTGGGTGACCGACGTCAGCAGTCCGAACGCGATCAGCGATCCGATGCTCAGCGCCGCGACGACGAGATAGGTGGTGACGACCGACATCAGCGGCCGGTCCAGGATCCCGCTCAGCCCGACTCCGATCGCCGCGACCACGCCCAGCTGCACGGCGAGCACGAGCACCGACACCGACGCGGACGCGAGCGAGACCCCGCCCACGAGCACGGCCACCAGCAGGAACGGCACCGTGCTCGCGAGGAACGCCAGCGCGACCAGCCAGGCCGAGGCGAACTTGCCGAGCACGAGCTGCGCGGTCGTGACGAGGGTGACCTGCGTCGTCGCGAGCGTGCCCGCGTCGCGGTCGCCGTTGACGGCGGTGCCCGAGAGCGCGGGCGTGACGAGGCTGCCGAGCAGCAGCACGAAGTAGACGAGGATCGAGTAGATCCAGCCGCCCACCACGGCGCCGCTGCCGGAGAAGACGCCGGTCGCGACGACCAGCAGGCCGGTGACCGCGCCGGTCAGCAGGAAGAACAGCCCCAGAAGCACGAACGACGAGGTGCCGCGGACGCGCTGGGCGAGCTCGAGGCCGAGGACGATGCGGACGCCCTGCAGGAACGGGAGCGGCCGGGCGGTGGTGGTCTCGGTGCTCATCGGGCGTCCCCCTCGTCCTCGACGACCGGACCCGCGGGTCCGGTCGGGTCTCCAGCGGCGCGGGTCAGATCGGAGAAGGTGTGCTCAAGCTCGCCGACCGCCGGCGCGAAGCGGCTCACCGCCACTCCCGCCGACACCAGCCGCCCGAGCAGGTCGGCGGCCGCGGCGTCGTTCATGACCGGCACGAGCGCCGACTCCCGCTCGACGCGCACCGTCACCCCGGTCAGCCGCTCGACGACCGCCGCGAGCTCGGCGCCGCGCGGCTGCACCGCGTCGATCCGCCAGGCGCGCAGTGCTCGCGAGGCACGGGCGACCGCCTCGTGCGAGGCCGTCACCCCGCCGTGGAGGTAGACCGCCGCGCTCGCCATCTCGTCGAGCTCGGAGAGCACGTGACTCGAGACGAGCACCGTGCGCCCCTCCGCGGCGAGCCGCAGCACGAGGTCGCGCAGCTGGATCCGCGCCCCCGGATCGAGCCCCGAGGCGGGCTCGTCGAGCACCAGCACGGACGGGTCGTGCACGAGGGCCCGGGCGAGGCTCAGCCGCTGCTTCTGCCCGCGCGAGAGCACCCGGGTCGGCCGGTCGCCGAACTCGACCAGGTCGACGAGATCCAGCAGCTCGTGCGCGCGGGACCCGGCGGCCTCGCGGGACAGCCCGTACAGCTGCCCGGTCGTCCGGAGCGTCTCCCCGCAGGTCAGGCTCGCCCAGGAGCCGAGCACGTCGGGCATCCAGCCGAGTGCGGCGCGCACGGCGGCCGGCTCCTCGACGGGGTCGTGCCCGGCGACGCGCAGCCGGCCGGCGTCGGGACGCAGGAGCGTCGCGAGCAGCAGCATCAGCGTCGTCTTGCCCGCGCCGTTGGGGCCGATCAGCGCGGTGACCTCGCCGGGCCGCGCCTCGAAGCTGGCGTCCCGCACGGCGTGCACCGGCCCGAACGCCCGCGACACCCCCTCGGCCACGATCCCGTCCCGAGCACGTGCCTCCATCGAGTCCCCCTCGTCGGTGCGCAGCGGTCCCCCTGACCGCGCGAGCGCCGCGAGCCTAGCCGACGCCCTCGACCGGCCGGTGACCGCGCGAGGACCCGTCGGCCGGGTGCGCGCAGCGCCCTGCGGAGCGCGCCCGGAGGGTCTGGGAGAATCGCCCCATGGCTTCTGCGATCACCCCGCCCCGCGGCATGCGCGACTTCCTCCCGGCCGACAAGGCGAAGCGCGAGCATGCGCTCGGAGTGATCCGCCGGGTCTACGCGGCGCACGGCTTCGACGAGATCGAGACCCCCGTCGTCGAGGACTTCGACCGCCTGCACTCCGGCCTCGGCGGCGACAACGAGAAGCTCGCCTTCAGCGTGCTGCGCCGCGGGCTCGCGCACGACGATCTCGCCGCCGCGGCCGCCGCCGACGACGCCTCGACCCTGGCCGACCTCGGCCTCCGCTTCGACCTCACCGTCCCGCTCGCCCGCTTCTACGCCAGCCACCGCGCCGAGCTGCCGACCGTCTTCCGCTCGGTCCAGATCGCCCCGGTCTGGCGCGCCGAGCGCCCGCAGAAGGGGCGCTACCGCCAGTTCGTGCAGTGCGACATCGACATCATCGGCGAGCCGGGGCAGCTCGCCGAGGTCGAGCTGATCACCGCGACCGCCGCCGCCCTGGACACCCTGGGCCTGCGCGAGTGCACGATCCGCATCAACGACCGGCGGATCCTCACCGGCATCCTCGAGCACTGCGGCTTCGCCCCCGAGCGCTTCGGCCCCGCCCTCATCTCGATCGACAAGCTCGACAAGATCGGCGCGAGCGGAGTCGTCGCCGAGCTCGAGGCCGACGGCCCGGACGCCGCCGCGGTGCTCGGCGGCTACCTCGCGCGCATCGAGGCGGCCGTCGCGGCCGGGGGAGTGGCGCTCGAGCAGTCCGCGATCCTCGACGTGCTGCCCGAGGGCATCGACCCGGAGGCGGTGCTCGCCCTGGAGACGCTCGCCCGGTCGCTGCGCGCGCTGCCGACCGGCGTCTCGCTGCGCTTCGACCCGACGCTCGTGCGCGGCATGGGCTACTACACCGGCACCATCTTCGAGATCGCGCACCCCTCCTCCGGCTCCTCGGTCGGCGGCGGCGGGCGCTACGACGGGATGATCGGCCGCTTCCTCGGCCAGGACGTGCCGGCCTGCGGCTTCTCGATCGGCTTCGAGCGGATCGTCGAGCTGATCGACGTGCCGCTGGACGAGCGGCCGGACGCGGTCGTCCTCGTGCACGAGCGCGACGCCGCCCCCGAGGCGCTGCTCGCGCTGAAGCAGGAGCTGATCGCCGGAGGCTCCCGGGTGCGCCTCGAGCGCCGGTCGAAGAATCTCACGCCGCTGCTCGACCGCGCCGCCTCGGCCGGATTCACGCGCTTCGCCCTCGTGCCGCGCGACGCCGCGACCGCCGCGGACCTCGCGTTCAAGCCGCTCGGCTGAGCTGAGGGGGCGTTCAGCCGATCCGCCGGGAGGCTCGGGGGGAGCGGTCCGATCGTTGTCGGATCCGTGAGACCCTTAATCCCCGCGAAATCTGCGGACACACCTGAGAAATCTCCCGAGGATAGCGTCGAGGCACCCCGATCGGCGCGGCTTGGCGCGCCCGAGCGGCCCCGTCGCGTCCCGCGCACCACAGCAGCGTCCCCACCGCCCTACCCGAGGAGTCCCCTTGACCCTGTCGCCCTTCCGCACCTCGCAGACCTTCGACCGCCGCAGCGTCCTGCGCATGGCGGGCATCGCCGGTCTCGCCCTCGGCGGCGTGTCCGTCCTGGCCTCCTGCGCCTCCGACTCCTCCGGCGCGGCGGCCGAGGGCGGCGACGACCTCGGCACCCTCAAGGTCCAGCTCTCCTGGATCAAGAACGAGGAGTTCGCGGGCGAGTTCTTCGCCGACTCCAAGGGCTACTACACCGAGGCCGGCCTCGCGGGCGTCACGCTGACGGCGGGCCCCTCCACCGGCACCGCCGAGCTGCTCTCCGGCTCGGCCGACGTCGCGCTGAGCGACGCCGTCTCGGTCGGCACCGTCGTCGCGACCCAGGAGGCGCCGCTCAAGATCATCGGCGCGACCTACCAGAAGAACCCGTTCACGGTCCTCTCCATCGCGACCGCCGGCAACATCGCCACGCCGGCCGACCTGGCCGGCAAGAAGATCGGCGTCCAGGCGTCGAACACCTCGCTCTTCCAGGCGCTGCTCAAGGCGAACGGCCTCGAGGAGTCCGACCTCACCGTCGTGCCGGTCGAGTACGACCCCTCCGTGCTGATCAACGGCACCGTGGACGGCTTCATCGCCTACCTCACCAACGAGGCCATCACCGTCGCGGCCGAGGGCTACGAGGTCGTCAACCTGCCCTTCGCCGACAACGGCCTCCCCTTCGTCGCCGAGACCTTCACCGTCACCGACCAGTCGATCGCGGAGAAGCGCGAGGCGCTCAAGGCGTTCCTCGTCGCCGAGATCAAGGGCTGGACCGACGCGGTCAACGACCCCGAGGCCGGTGCGATGCTCGCGATCGAGACCTACGGCAAGGACCTCGGCCTCGACGAGGAGTCCTCCAAGAAGGGCTCCACGATCCAGTCGGAGGAGCTCGTCGTCTCGGACGAGACCGCCTCGAACGGCCTCTTCACGATCTCGGACAGCCTCCAGGAGGAGACCCTCGCCTCGCTCGCCGGCGCCGGCATCGAGGTCGAGGCGGCCGATCTCTTCGACATGTCCCTCCTCGCCGAGGTCTACGAGGAGAACCCCGACCTCGTCAAGTACGCCGCCTGAGCGCGGCTGTCGAACCAGCACCACGGAGGGCACCACTCGTGACCGACACGACCGACGCCGGCACCCTGCACGAGCAGGGTGCCGGCGGCACCGGCATCCAGATCCACGGCCTGTCGAAGACGTTCCGGATGGGCTCCCGCAGCGTCACGGCGCTGCAGGACACCGACCTGCACACCGACCAGGGCAGCTTCCTCGCCCTGCTCGGCCCGTCGGGCTGCGGCAAGTCCACGATCCTGCGCATCCTCGCCGGCCTGGAGGAGCCCACCTCGGGCTCCATCCGCGTCGACGGCCGCACGCCGAAGGAGCTGCGCCGCGACAACAAGCTCGGCATCGCGTTCCAGGACCACGCGCTCCTGCCCTGGCGCAGCGTGATGTCCAACATCCGCCTCCCGTTCGAGATCGCGGGCAAGTCGGTCGACCAGTCCTACATCGACGAGCTGATCGATCTCGTGGGCCTGCGCGGCTTCGAGAAGGCCAAGCCGGCGCAGCTCTCCGGCGGCATGCGCCAGCGGGTCTCGATCGCCCGCTGCCTCATCCTCAAGCCCGAGGTGCTGCTGCTCGACGAGCCGTTCGGCGCGCTCGACGACATGACGCGGCAGAAGCTCAACCTCGAGCTGCTGCGGATCTGGACCGAGAAGCCGGCCACGACCCTCCTCGTCACCCACGGCATCTCCGAGGCGATCTTCCTCTCCGACCAGGTCGCCGTGATGAGCCCGCGACCCGGCCGGGTCAAGGAGATCATCGAGATCGACCTGCCCCGCCCGCGCACGCCCGAGATGCAGCGCACCCCCGAGTTCCACGCGTACGTCGACCAGGCCTCCGAGCTGCTGTTCGGCGACGGCGGCGCGGCCGCCGACGACCACTGAGGAACCCCGTGGCCACTGTCCTCCCCGCTCCCGTCCCGCCGACCGAGCGCCGCTCGCGCTCCCTCCCGCCCTGGGCGTCGGGGCTGATCGGCATCGTCGGCATCATCGCCGTCTGGTGGGTGATCGCCCTCATCACCGCCCCCACGGGCGGCACCACCTACGCCCCGGTCCCCACGCCGATCCAGGTCGCGCAGACCATCGCGGACGACGGCGCGTCCTTCTACTGGGCCAACTTCTCGGTGACCATCGGCGAGGCCGCGGTCGGCTACTTCTGGGGCAACGTGATCGCCCTGGTGCTGTCCGCGCTCGTCCTGGTCGTGCCGTGGCTGGAGGGGATCGTCTCGCAGCTCGCGGTCGTCACCTACTGCGTGCCGATCGTCGCGATCGGGACCCTCGTGCTCCTCATCCTCGGCGGCTCCGACGCGCCGGGGCAGCCGAGCGCCACCGCGATCTTCCTCGCCGGGCTCTCCGTCTTCTTCACCACCGTCGTCGGCAGCCTGCTCGGCCTCAAGGCGGCCGACAGGGCCTCGCTCGACGTCGTGACCGTCTACGGCGGCACCAAGTTCACCCAGCTGCGCAAGGTCCGCGCGATCGCCGCGCTGCCCAACATCCTCTCCGCGCTGCAGATCGCCGTCCCCGCGGCCTTCCTCGGCGCGATCCTGGGGGAGTACTTCGGCAAGATCGAGACCGGCGTCGGCCCGATCCTGGTCGCGGCGCAGGTCTCGCTGAACTCGCCCCGCGTCTGGGCGCTCTTCCTCCTCTGCGCGGCCGTCGCCCTGATCGGCTACGGCGTCGTCGGCCTGATCGGGCGCCTCATCGCCCCGTGGTCCTCCGGAAAGCGGGCATGACATGACTTCCACGATCCCCGACCGCACCGAGCAGTCGAGCCCGACGCAGATCATCGCGGTCGACGAGCTCCGCCGTCAGCTGCGCAGCGCCGCCCTCGGCGCGACGCTGAAGAGCCTGCGCAAGAGCCTGCTGATCGCCCTGTCGACCATCGTGATCGTCCTGGCGATCTGGATCGGCGTCATCCTCTTCAGCGGCGTCTCCCCGTACGTGATCAAGGGCCCGTGGGACGTCTGGGCGCACCTGGTCACCGACGAGACGGCGGCCGAGCACCGGGCCGAGCTCGGCGGGCTCTTCGCCGTCACCATGCTCGACTCGCTCATCGGCTTCGCGGCGGGTCTCGTGGTCGCGATCCTGGTCGCGATCCTGTTCCGGCTCTCCAAGGGGATCGAGCACGCGCTGATGCCGTTCGCGCTGCTGCTGCGCTCGGTCCCGCTGATCGCGATGACGCCGCTGATCATCCTGGTCTTCGGCCAGGGCACGGTCGCCTCGGTCGCCGTGGTCGGCGGCATCGTCGTGCTGTTCCCGGCGCTCGTGACGATCGCCTTCGGCCTCAACAACGCCTCGCCGCAGATGCTCGACGTCGTGTCGGTCTACGGCGGATCCACGCTCACCGCGATCCGCAAGGTCGCGATCCCCGGCGCGCTGCCCTCGCTGTTCGCGGCGATCCGCGTGTCCGTGCCCGGCGCCATCACCGGCGCGCTGCTGGCCGAGTGGCTCTCCACCGGCGACGGCATCGGCGGCGGCATCGCGGGCTGGACCGCCCAGGCCCGCTTCGACGACATCTGGTCGGCCGTCGTCATCGTGACCGGCGTCTCGCTGATCCTCTACATGGTCGTCCAGGTGATCGAGACCTTCGTCCTGTCCCGGATGTCCCTCTCCCTCTCCTGACCCCCGAGCCCCTCGCCCCGCTCCCCTCCGCGAGATGCCACTTGTGCAGGCCCGACACGGCGTGTCGCGTGCACAAGTGGCATCTCGCGGGCGGGGAGAGGGGGGAGGGGAGGGGGGCGTGGGTCAGACCGTGACGATCGCGTCGATGCGGCGCGGGGAGAGCAGGGCTCGGCCGCCGAGGCCGTCCAGCTCCATCACGACGGCGATGCCCTCGAGGGACCAGCCGGCGCGCTCGATCAGGCGGCAGCTCGCATCGAGGGTGCCGCCGGTGGCGAGCACGTCGTCGACGAGCAGCAGCCGGGCGCCCTTCGGCACCGCGTCCTCGTGCACCTCCAGCTCGGTGCTGCCGTACTCGAGCGTCGCCTGCTCGCTCAGCACCGCGCGCGGCAGCTTGCCGGGCTTGCGGATCGTGACGACGCCCAGGCCCGCGGAGTAGGCGGCGGCCGCAGCGAGGAGGAAGCCGCGCGCCTCGACGCCGGCGATCGCGTCGATCCGCCCGCGGTACGGCTCGATCAGCGCGTCCGCGACCGCGCGCAGCGCCTCGCCGTCGCCGAAGACCGGGGTGAGGTCGCGGAAGAGGATGCCGGGCTTCGGGAAGTCGGGGACGACCTCGGTGAGGCGCGCGACGAGGTCGGCGGCGGTGCTGGTCACGGGGTCCTCCGGTGGGCGGGAGCGGATCGGCGCGGGTGCCGTTCGGGCCCTGGGAGTCTAGCGACGCCTCCCGGACGCCTCGCGTTCCGGGGCGGTCAGTAGACTCCTTCCCGACCGCTCCCGCCCTCCGGGAGCCCACCCGTCAAGAGGAGATAGTTGTGGCCCTTATCGAGGCAGTCGTCGCCCGAGAAATTCTGGACTCCCGTGGCAACCCCACGGTCGAGGTCGAGGTCCTGCTCGAGGACGGCGCGTCCTCGCGAGCGGCCGTCCCCTCCGGCGCCTCCACCGGTGCCTTCGAGGCCTACGAGCTGCGCGACGGCGACGCCGAGCGCTACCTCGGCAAGGGCGTGCAGAAGGCCGTCGACGCCGTCATCGACGAGATCGGCCCGGCCATCGAGGGCTTCGACGCCACCGACCAGCGCCTCGTCGACGCCGAGCTGATCGAGCTCGACGGCACCGAGAACAAGTCGCGCCTGGGCGCGAACGCGATCCTCGGCGTCAGCCTCGCGGTCGCCAAGGCCGCCGCGCAGTCGGCCGACCTCGACCTCTTCCGCTACGTCGGCGGCCCGAACGCGCACACCCTGCCCGTCCCGCTGATGAACATCATCAACGGCGGCGCGCACGCCGACACCGGCGTCGACATCCAGGAGTTCATGGCCGTCCCGCTGGGCGCCGAGTCCTTCTCCGAGGGCCTGCGCTGGGGCGTAGAGATCTACCACGCGCTCAAGTCGCAGCTGAAGAAGGCCGGCTTCGCCACGGGCCTGGGCGACGAGGGCGGCTTCGCCCCCGACCTGCCCACGAACCGCGAGGCGCTCGACTTCATCCTCAAGGCCGTCGAGGCCGCCGGCTTCACCCCCGGCAAGGACATCGGCCTCGCGCTCGACGTCGCCTCCTCCGAGTTCTACGAGGACGGCAAGTACACCTTCGAGGGCAAGAAGCTCTCGGCAGAGGAGCTCTCCGCCTACTACGCCGACCTCGTCGCCAACTACCCGCTGGTCTCCATCGAGGACCCGCTGGACGAGGACGACTGGGCCGGCTGGACCCACCTCACCGCCGAGATCGGCGACAAGGTGCAGCTCGTCGGCGACGACCTCTACGTCACCAACCCGGTGCGCCTGGCCCGCGGCATCGCCGAGAAGGCCGGCAACTCGATCCTGGTCAAGGTGAACCAGATCGGCACGCTCACCGAGACGCTCGACGCCGTGGCCCTCGCCCAGCGCAGCGGCATGACCGCGATCCTCTCGCACCGCTCCGGCGAGACCGAGGACACCACCATCGCCGACCTCGCGGTCGCGGTGGACGGCGGCCAGATCAAGACGGGCGCCCCCGCGCGCTCGGACCGCGTCGCGAAGTACAACCAGCTGCTGCGCATCGAGGAGATCCTGGGAGGCGCCGCGACGTACGCGGGTCGCTCCGCCTTCCCCCGCTTCTCGGCGTAGTCTCTCCCCGCCGGAGCGGCCCCGGAGCCCAGCACCTCGGTGCGGGCACCGGGGCCGCTTCCGTTCCGCCCTCCATCCGCTCGACCGCCCGCCCGAGGAGGCACCCGCTCATGGCCCGACCGCCCCGCCGGCCCTCCGCTCCCGGGAGCGCCTCCCGCCGCCCGTCCGCCGCCGAGGCGACGACCGCGTCGTCCGCGTCGAAGGCCGGTGACGGCGCCGGCGGAGCGTCGAAGCCCGCCTCCTCGAAGGCGTCCGGCTCGAAGACCGGCTCCGTGAAGGCGCCCTCCGCGAAGGCGTCCAGTGCGAAGGCGCCTGGCTCGAAGGCCGCCTCCGCGAAGCGCCCGGGGTCGACGCCCGGCGGCGCCGCGCCGAGGTCCTCGCGACCGCCGCGCGCGAAGCAGCCGCCCGTCGCGCCGTCCTCCGCCTGGGTCGCCGGGGTCCGCGGCTCCGGCTTCACCCTGCTGGTGATGGGCATCATGATCCTGGCCGTCGTCGTCCTCGCGCCCAGCGTGAAGAACTTCGTCGAGCAGCGTGCGGAGATCGCCGAGCTGCAGCGCTCCGTCGACGCGGCCAAGACGCAGTCGCAGAACCTGGACGAGCAGCGCGTGCGCTGGTCCGACCCGGCGTTCATCCGCGCCCAGGCCCGCGAGCGGCTCTACTTCGTGATGCCGGGCGAGGTCAGCTACCTCGTGCTCGACGACATCGCCGTCGCCCAGCAGGCCGCGCAGCCCGCATCC
Organism: Rathayibacter sp. VKM Ac-2856; assembly: GCF_013205055.1. Lineage (GTDB taxonomy): Bacteria > Actinomycetota > Actinomycetes > Actinomycetales > Microbacteriaceae > Rathayibacter. The sequence continues at coordinate 274,634 of NZ_JABMLF010000005.1, read as the reverse complement.
GACTCGGTGCAGAAGACGCAGAGCGACTGGGCCGGCTCGCTGCTCTCCTCGATCGCGGTCGCCGGACTCGGCGACCCGACGGCGGACGAGCTCACGCCGGAGCCCGTCCCCGCCCCCTGACCCGCGGTGCTCGCCCCGGGATGCTCGATCCCGGCCGCCCGGCCGGCTCCCGCCTACACTGGAGAGTTCCCTCCGGTCCCCGCGCCCCCTGGAGTCCTCCGTGACCACGCCCCCGTTCGACCCGCCCACCGAGCACGACATCGCCGTGGTCTCCGCCCAGCTGGGCCGCCCCGCCCGCGACGTGGTCGGCATCAGCGCGCGCTGCGTCTGCGGCAACCCGACGGTCGTCTCGACCCGCCCGCGCCTGAGCGACGGCACCCCGTTCCCCACCTTCTACTACCTGACCCATCCGGCCGCCACCGCCGCGATCTCGCAGCTCGAGGCGACCCAGGTCATGGTCGAGTACAACGAGCTCCTGGCCGCGGACGAGGAGCTCCGCGACGCGCACGCGGCCGCGCACCGCGCCTTCCTCGCCGACCGCGAGAGCATCGCCGTCGTGCCCGAGATCGCGGGCATCTCCTCCGGCGGCATGCCGACGCGGGTCAAGTGCCTGCACGCCCTCGCCGGCCACGCCCTCGCGGCGGGCCCCGGAGTGAACCCGATCGGCGATCTGGCGCTGGCTCGGGCCGACTGGTCGCCCGAGCGCTGCGAGTGCCGCCCGCTCGAGGTCTGAGCACTCGAGGCCCGAGCCCTCGCCGTCCGAGCGCTCCGGGTGGCCGTCGGCGGCCCTGCCGCCCGGCGGGTCGACGCGATTCGACGCGCGGTTCGCTAGGCTGATTCCCAGTCGGGGTCAGTGCTGCCACCCGCATCGAGAGCGGGCACTTCGCGAGAAGCAGGGTGTTCGCATTGTCCATCCCTCTGGAGTGTTCACCGTGCCCAAAATCCTGATCGTCGGAGGCGGCTACGCCGGCTTCTACACCGCGTGGAAGCTGGAGAAGTACCTCCGCGCCAACGAGGCCGAGGTCACGATCGTCGACCCGCTGCCCTACATGGCGTACCTGCCCTTCCTCCCCGAGGTCGCCGCCGGATCCATCGAGCCGCGCCACGCGATCGTCTCGCTCCGCCGCCACCTCAAGAAGACCGCGATCCTCGCCGCGAAGGTCACCAAGATCGACCACGCGTCCAAGACCGCCACGATCACCCCGACGGTCGGCGAGCCCTACGAGTTCGTCTACGACCAGATCGTCGTGACCGCGGGCTCCGTCTCGCGCACCTTCCCGATCCCGGGCGTCGCCGACAACGCGATCGGCCTGAAGACGATCGAGGAGGCGACCGCCATCCGCGACCGCATCCTCACCAACTTCGACAAGGCCGCGACGCTCCCCGCCGGTCCCGAGCGCGCGCGCCTGCTGACCGTCACGGTCGTCGGCGGCGGCTTCGCCGGCATCGAGGTCTTCGCCGAGCTGCGCTCGTTCGCGAGCGCGCTGCTCAAGCGCTACCCCGAGATCGACTTCGAGGAGACGAAGTTCCACCTCGTCGAGGCGATGGGGCGGATCATGCCCGAGGTCGCGCTCGAGACGAGCCACTGGGTCCTGAAGAACCTCGACCAGCGCGGCGCCACCGTGCACCTCGACACCCAGCTGAAGTCGGCCGAGGGCGGCGTCATCGAGCTGTCGACGGGCGAGAGCTTCGAGTCCGACCTGATCATCTGGACCGCCGGCGTCATGGCGAACCCGTCGATCAAGAACTCCGACCTCCCGATCGAGGAGCGCGGCCGCCTGCGCGTGCGCGCCGACCTCCGCGTCGGCCACGACGACGTCATCGTCGAGGGCGCCTGGGGTGCCGGCGACGTCTCGGCCGTCCCCGACCTCACTGGCGGCGGCGTCGGCGGCTTCTGCGTGCCGAACGCCCAGCACGCCGTCCGCCAGGGCAAGCTGATGGCGACCAACATCATCGCGGTCCTCCGCGGCGAGGCGCCGAAGGACTACTTCCACAAGAACGCGGGAGCGGTCGCCGGTCTCGGCATCGGCATCGGCGTCTTCCAGTCCGGCAAGATCGCGATCAAGGGCTTCCCGGCCTGGGTCATGCACCGCGGCTACCACGGTCTCGCGATGCCCTCGTGGGAGCGCAAGTTCCGCGTGGTCTGGGGCTGGTGGAACAACCTCTGGCTCGGTCGCGACATCGCCTCGATCGAGGCCCGCGAGTACCCGCGCGGCTCCTTCGAGACCTACGCGTCGCGTCCCCGCCCGGCCGCTCCGGCCGCCGAGTCGGCTCCGGCCGGCACGCCCGGCCCGGCCGGTGCGCCCGTCACCGTCGGCGGCGAGCCCGCGAAGTCCTGACGTCTCCGACGTCCTGACAGCACCGTCGGGCGGCGCGCGCGATCGCGCCGCCCGATGGTCGCCCCCATAGCCCAATCGGCAGAGGCAGACGACTTAAAATCGTCTCAGTCTGGGTTCGAGTCCCAGTGGGGGCACTCTTCGCGCCATCGGCTGCGGCCCTCCTGCCGCCGATATAGCCTGGACGGACGACGGGCCGTTCGCCGGAACGTCGCCAGCCTGAGGCCCCGTTCTGCGGGGCCTCAGTCAGTGGCGACGCCGAAGTACGTGGAGCCAGCGCCAGGTCCGGCTACGCCGCCCGCGCGTGCGCGCTCCTCGCGAGCGGCGCCGACTCGATGAGGGGCGCCGAGTCGAGGAGGGCCGCCTCGAGGGCGGCGGTGATCTCGTCGGGGGCGCACTCGGCGCAGAGGACGACGAGCTCCTCGGTGGGCGCTCCCTCCGGGTCGGTCCCGCCGGAGCGGTCGAGGACGACGGCATCGGTTCCGCAGCTTCCGCATTCGATCATGCGGGTACCGTACGTCCGACCTCCGACATCGGCGGGACGGCGGATCGGCGCGTCGCGGTGGGGCGGGCGGGTCCGTCCGCACTCCGCCGCACGCGGGCGATCCCGTCAATCCCCCACAGTGGTGCCCGCCCTCGCATAGAGTCGTGGCCGGGCGGTCCTCGTCCGGTCGGAGCGCCTGCGCCGCCGTCCCGGAGGCGCACCGCCCGGGGCCGCCTCGTGGCGTCTCCTCTTCTCGTGCCTGCGGGCACCGTCATGCACCGCCCGGCGACGGGTGGTCGGGAGTCCTTCATGGGGAAGCTGCTCTACGGAGCCTCGGGTGTCGAGATCGAGTTCGATGACCGCACGCTCACGCACGTCCAGATCGTCATCGCGAACAAGCTCCGCCGTCGCGAGAGCTTCTTCTTCTCCTGGCGGGACGACCCGGCGGTCGGCGACGGGCGCTCCAGCATCTGGCTCGACCCGTCCGTGCCGCTCTACTTCAAGTACTTCGGCGGCCGCGTGCCGTCGATCAACCGCACCTGGATCGACCTGCTGACGGTCTCCGCGAACTCCTCCGGCGGACTGCAGCTCGTGCAGGAGCCGGACGCCGCACCGACCCCGCCGCCGAAGGGCGAGCAGGGCGCGTGAAGCGCGACGTCTCCGCCCGCCTGGTCCTCGACGTCGGGCGACCCGCGACGCTCGTCTTCTCGATCGCGGTCGCCGAGGCCTACGGGTCGCCGGAGACGCTGTCGCTCGAGCTCGACGGCCGCCCCGTCGCCGCCCGCGAGGTGCTCGACCAGCACGGCACCCGGCTGCACGTCCTCGAGGCGGGGGTCGGCCGCCTCGTCGTCGACTACGCCGCGAGCGTCGACGGCCGGCTCGAGCCGCTGCCCGGCGAGGAGGTCGACCGCCTCCGCTACCTCCGGCCGAGCCGCTACGCGGAGTCCGACATCCTCTGGGCGACGGCGCGCGCGGAGTTCGCCGGCCTCGAGGGAGCCGACCTGCTCGCCTCGGTCAGCTCCTGGGTCGGCACCCGGCTCGCCTACGTGACCGGATCCAGCCTGCCGACCGACGGCGCGGAGCGGACCCTGCTGGCCCGCCGCGGAGTCTGCCGCGACTTCGCCCACCTCGTCGTGGCACTGCTGCGCGCCCTCGACGTGCCGGCCCGCCTGGTCGCGGTGTACGCGCCGGGGCTCGCGCCGATGGACTTCCACGCGGTCGCCGAGGCCTGGATCGAGGGCTCCTGGCGGGTCGTCGACGCGACCACGCTGGCGCCGCGCTCGAGCCTGGTGCGCATCGCCACCGGTCGCGATGCGGCGGACACGGCGTTCCTCAGCGTCTACGACGGCCTGGCGACCCTCGCCGAGATGACCGTCGGCGCCGTCGTGGACGTGCTGCCGGACGACGACGTGCGCGAGCTCGCCGCGATCGGCTGACCGCCGGAGCGAGCGGTCGCTACTCGCCGACGTCGACGAAGCGGCGCCAGGCCCAGATCGACGTGCACACCGCGGTGAACGCCACGACCGCGAAGAGCGCCGGGCCGCCCCCGCCGTCGGTCGCCCAGCTCGCGATCGTCGGCGTGAGCAGGAGGAAGAGCACCGTGCTGGCCAGCAGCGTCAGCCCGAGCCACAGCGCCGGCGACCAGCGCAGGATGCTCTGACCGGCGGGGCGGCCGACCGGGAAGAGCAGGACGACGCTCGAGCCGACCGAGATCAGCGTGGTGGCGCTGAGCACCTCGGCGGTGAGCACGGCGGCGAAGGAGCCGTCGGTCGGGACGGCGGCGGACGCGCCCCACGCCAGGGCGGCGAGGCCGAGCAGCGAGACGACGCGCACCGTCGCGAGCTTCGCGCGATCGACGGCCGAGGCGCCCTCCGGCAGCAGCAGCCCGATCACGACTCCGAAGAGGAAGGCCGGGTCCAGGCCCGCGAAGCGCGAGAGGAGGGCGGCCCCGGCGACCAGCAGCAGTGCGCGCGGCGAGGCGACGATGCGGATGCCCGGCAGGCCGATGCGGCGGCCGACGAGCGCGGGGACGCCCGCGGCGACGGCGTTGACCAGCGCGACCGCGACGATCACCGCGATCAGCAGGCGGAGGTAGGCGGGCTGCCCGTCGATCCGGCCGGAGAGCAGCACGAGCCCCGCGGCGCAGCCGATCATCCCGACCACCATCGTGCGCACCGAGACGGGGGTGGGCTCGGGTCGGTCGTCGTACTCCACGCGGGCCCGGTTGCGGCCGGTCAGGCGCCAGGTGCGCGCCTCGCGCGGTGCCCGTCCGGCGACGGCGAGGCGGGCGGGCACGACGACCAGGGCGAGGGACGCGACGGCCAGGGCGAGCGAGCGCATCCAGTCGGCCATCGTGCCGATCGGGGCGCCGGAGGAGAGCGCGGTGGTCATGCCGGTCGCGGCGCTCCAGCCACCGGGGGCGGAACCGCCGTCGGGGGCGGGGGCGGGGACGGTCGGCGGCGGGTCGCTGGGCGCAGCGCCGGGAGCGGGTGCGGCCGTGGCGCCATCGGTGGGCGCAGGTACCGGTGCAGGAGCGGACTGGCCCGGGCGGGTCGGCGACGGGGTCGCGGAGCCGCCGGGCGCCGTCGGCCGGGCGGTCGGCGAGCCGGGCGCGGTGCTGGGCGTGCCGCCGCCGGGGGCCGACGCGGTCGGACCGGGCGCGGTCGCGCTCGGGGTGGCGGAGGGCGTCCCCGTCGAGGCCGAGAACGTCGCGTCGATCCAGGGGCTCCGCGAGCTGTAGTTGCCGGCCGCGTCGCCGGCGATGGCCGAGACGCGGTGCGGTCCTGCGGTCACCGTGCCGCCGGTGCAGCTCCAGGAGCCGCCGGTGATCGGCGCGTCGCAGGTGTTGACGAGGTCGACGTAGACGTAGACCCGCGTGCCCTCGGTCGCCGAGCCGGAGTAGACCGCGCCCGTGAGCGGGAGGGCGGCGCCCGGGCCGGGGGAGGAGAGGACGGGCGCCACCGGGGCCGCGGTATCGACGACCAGGCTGACCGCCGCGCTGGCGGGCGAGACGGTGCTGCCGGCGAAGGAGGCGGACTGGGTGGCGGTCACGCGGTAGCTGCCCGGGGCGGGAGTGGGGGCGAGCTGGCAGAACCAGCGGCCGGCGCCGTCGGCGGTGGCGAGGCAGGAGGCGCCGCCGTCGGAGGTGACCGCGACGCTCGCCCCGGGGTAGGCGGTGCCGCTCACCGACCCGGCGGAGGTGGCCGAGCCGTCGACCGACTCGATCACCGGGGCGCTGAGGACGGCGATCTCAGTGCGGGCCGAGGTCGTGCCGCCGGCGGCGAGGAGCTCGACGGCGGTGAGGCTGATCCGGCCGTCGTCGAGATCGAGCGCGCAGGCCCAGGTGTCGTCGGCGGCGACCGTGGTGATGCAGAGCGGCTCGGTGCTGCCGGTGCGGCCGACCTGGATCTGGTCGCCCGCGGTGCCGGTGCCGGTCGCGGTGATCGCGCCGCTCGGCAGGACCGTGCCGGTGACCGGGGCCGTGATGGTCAGGGGAGCGGCGGCCTCCGCGCTCGGCGCCGTCAGCCCGGCGGCGGCGCCCAGGGCGACGAGGAGCACGAGCAGCAGGGCGGCCGGACGGCGCGACGAACGGGGGGAGCGGCGGAGGCGGCTCGTCGGCAGGACCGACGGACCCCTCGTCGCGGAACCCCCCGGTACAGACGCGGCGACACTCGGAATCACGGTGCGTCCATTGCACGGGCGTGCGCGGGCAGTGTCAAGCGCGGCGCGCCCCCGTTGCCGGATGTACACCGAAGGGGTGACCGGTCTCCGTCCGGCGGCGGAGGGCCTGGTCCGAGCGGGAGAGCGCTTCCGCGACAATATACCCATCGACGACTCGGAGGAAAGATGAGCGAGGACGACGCGCGCGGACGCGACCGGCAGCAGGTGCGCGCCGAGACCGCGCGCTTCGACGATCCGCGGGAGCTGGGGCGGCTGCTCCCGGCGGGCCTGCGGATCGGGCTCGCGCAGAGCGCCTTCCAGACCGAGGGCTTGCTCGAGGCCGGCGGGCGCGGCCGGTCCGTCTGGGACGACTTCGCGCTGCGGCGCGGCACCATCGCCGAGGAGGCGACGCCCGAGTTCGCCACCGACTTCCTGCTGCGCTGGCGCGAGGACCTCGCCCTGATGGTCGACCTCGGCATCGACGAGCTGCGGCTCTCGATCTCGTGGACGCGGCTGCAGCCGGACGGGCGCGGATTGATCGACCGCGGCGGGCTCGGCTTCTACGACCGGCTGCTCGACGCGATCGCCGGGGCGGGGATCCGCATCGCGCTCACCCTGCAGCACCGGGACACCCCCTCGGCGCTCAGCGGCGGCTGGATGAACCGCGACACGGCCTTCCGCTTCGGCGACGTCGCGTTCGAGATCGGCTCGCGCCTGGGCGACCGGGTGGCGGACTGGATCACCCTCGATCAGCCGTCGACCGTCTTCCTCGAGGGCTACGCGCTGACCCGGCAGGCGCCGGGCGCCGGTCGCCTCTTCAGCGCGCTGCCCGCGCTGCACCACCAGCTGCTCGGGCACGGCGTCGCGGTCGAGGCCCTGCGCTCGGCGGACCTCGCGGGGCGCATCGGCCTCGTCGACGCGCAGGCCGTGGTCGAGCCGGCCAGCGAGTCGGAGCGGGACGGCGCGTGGGCGGCGCTCGCCGACGTCCTGCAGAACCGGCTCGTCGCCGACGCCCTCCTCACCGGCGCCTACCCGGCCGGTCCGGAGGAGCTGCCGCCGTTCCTCGCGCCGCTGGCGGGCGTCGATCCGGTCGACCTCGCCCGGATCAGCGCGCCGCTCGACTTCTACGGGGTCGCTCCGCTCGCCCCGCAGCGGATCGCCACGGGGCGCGATCCGTCGCTGCCGACCGGGCCGGGCGCCCCGCCGGCGCTGCCCTTCCACGGGCGGCCCTGGCCGGAGCTCGACCGCACCGGGGACGGCTCGCCGTTCGCGCCGTGGGCCCCGGTGTCGGTGCTGCGCGGTCTCGTCGAGCGCTACGGCGACAGGCTGCCGCCGCTCGTGCTGACCGAGCTCGGCGCGAGCTACCCGGATCTGCCGGACCGGCAGGGCGAGATCGTCGACACGGAGCGGATCCGCTGGCTCGGTGCGCACCTCGGCGCGCTGGCCGAGGCCGTGCACGAGGGGCTGCCGCTCGAGGCGGTCCAGCTCTGGACGCTCGTGGACGCCTTCGAGTGGCAGCACGGCTACACCCGGCCCCACGGCCTGGTCGCGCTCGACTCCCGCAGCCGCGACCGCGTGCCGAAGGCCTCGTTCGACTGGCTGCGGAGGGTGCTCGACGAGCGCTCGTGAGCGGGGCGGCTGCGTGCTGAGCGGGGCGACTGCAGGCTGAGCGGGGCGACACCATGCTGATCGAGGCCTCGCCATGCTGATCGAGGCCCCTCCATGCTGATCGAGTAGCCCGCGCAGCGGGCGTATCGAGATCCACCGGCATCGGACGTCCGGTGTGCAGGGCCGCCCTGTCGACGACGGTGGGTCTCGATACGCCCCTGCGGGGCTACTCGACCAGCATGGGCCGGCAGGGTGGGATCCGCGGAGCGTGTCAGACTGCCCCGATGCGCAGCCTCCTCGCCCTCGCCTCGATCCTGCACGCCGAGCCCGCGCCGGTGCTCGCCGCGCTCGCCGACGTGCTGGCGGCCGACGACGGGCCGGCGTTCGAGCGCACGGCGGACGGCCTCGAGCGCCGGCTCCCGGTCGCCGGGGTCGAGCAGTGGCGCGTGCTGCCCGACGAGGACGGCGCCCGGGTCGAGTGCGAGATCGTCGCGGCGGGTGCCTCGTCGGCTCTCGCGGGAGTGCTCGCGCGGCGCCGGATCCGGGACGCTCCCCAGCGCTTCCGCGCCGTGGTCACCGCCGTCGCCGACGCCGTCGAGCCGCGGGACTGAGCGCCCCCTTCGGGGGGAATGCCCGGGCCGTGCGCGCTGTTGTCTCCGATAGCGGGGTGGGGCCCGACAGCCCCGCCCATCGGACCGCTCGGAGGAGCTCGAGGCAGATGGCAGGAACAGGAATGAGCAAGGGACGGGGAGCGCGCGGCGGCGACGAGGAGATCGTCTACCGCCGTCACGCGAACGGACGCGGCATGGTCGCTCCGGGATCGCGCGTCTCCGCGTCGGCGTACGTCGAGACCGGCGCCTACGTCGAGCCCGGCGCGACCGTCGGGGAGCGCGCGTGGATCGGCGCCGGCAGCTGGGTCGACCGCGACGCGATGATCGGGCACAGCGCCTTCATCGGCGCGAACGTGCACGTGGGCCCGGAGGCCATCATCGGCCCCGGCGCGCACATCGGCAGCTACTCGCGGATCGGCGGCTCGGCCGTCGTCGCGACCGGCGCGCGGGTCGACCGCGACACGGTCGTCGCCGCGGGCAGCCGCTTCGGCAGCGAGGACGGCGTCCGCGAGATCGGCCGCCGCGCCGCCTAGGCCCCACCCGGAACGACCCTGTTCCGCTCGACCCGGTGCGCGCAGAGCGCGACCGAGGCGGCGGAATAGGGTCGTTCCATGTTCGAACTCCACCACCTCAGCGCTCAGGAGCAGTGGGACTGGCTGCAGCGCGGCGAGATCACCCCGCTCGAGCTCACCGAGCACTACCTCGCCCGGATCGAGCGCTGGAACGCCGAGATCGGCGCGTTCACGACCGTGACCGCGGAGGCGGCGCGCGCCCGCGCCGCCGCGATCGACTCCGTCCCGCGCACCGCGCTGCTGTGGGGGCTCCCGAGCGGAGACAAGGACCTCTGGCGCCGGGCGGGCGTGCGCACCACCTTCGGGTCGCGGCTGCGCGAGTCGTTCGTCCCGGACGCCTCCGACGAGATCGTCGAGGTGCTCGACGGGGCCGGCGCGATCAGCCTGGGCAAGACCGCGGCGCCCGAGTTCGGGATGCCCTCGTACACCGAGAACCGGGTCGGGCCGCCGACCGTGACGCCGTGGGACACCTCGCGCGGAGCAGGCGGCTCGAGCGGGGGAGCGGCCGCCGCGGTGGCCGCGGGACTGCTGCCGTTCGCGCCCGGCTCCGACGGCGGCGGATCGATCCGCATCCCCGCGGCGGCCTGCGGCCTGGTCGGCCTCAAGCCCTCGCGCGGGCGGGTGCCGGCGTCCTCCGGGGTCGGCGGGGTGGGCGGTCTCGTCGTCGCCGGTCCGCTGACGCGCTCGGTCGCGGACGCGGGGATGCTGCTGGAGGGGATGCTCGAGCGCCGGAACGGCGTCGTCCCGCAGCGCACCGCCCTGACCGCACCGGGCGACGGCGACGGCTCGTTCCTCGGCGCAGCCGTGCGCGGCGAGGGCCGGTTCCAGATCGGCGTGCTGACGGCCTCGCCCTGGGACGAGGAGTACGAGATCGGCCTGGATCCGGAGGCCCGCGCGGCGCTGGACGAGGGCATCGCGGCGCTGTCGGCGCTCGGGCACGGGCTCGACGACGCGGTGCTGCCGCCCTCCGCGGCGTACCCCGACGCCTTCCGGATGCTCTGGCAGAGCGGGGCGTCCACGCTCCCCGTCGAGGGCGACGAGCTCGAGCTGCTCGAGCCGCTGACCCAGTGGCTGGTGCGGGAGGGCCGCCGCCGCTCGGCGCGCGACATCGTCGAGGCGGCGGGGGTGCTGTCGGCCTATGAGCGCGCGGTGATCGCCGCGTTCTCGCCGTTCGACGCGATCCTCACGCCGTCGATGACGATGACGCCGCGGCCGGTCGGCTGGTACGACGCCGGGGATCCGGAGCGGAACTTCCAGCAGCAGGTGCAGTACACCCCGTACACGTCGTTCGTGAACGTGAGCGGACTCCCCGCGATCGCGCTCCCGCTGAGCGTCACGGCGGACGGGCTGCCGATGGGGATCCAGCTGATCGGCCGACCGGGCGGCGAGGCCGTGCTGCTCTCGCTCGGCGCGCAGCTCGAGCGGCGCGTGCGCTGGCAGCGGCGGCACCCGCCGCAGTGGTGACGGGCGGGCGGCGGCGGGCGCACACGCCGGTCGACGGGTGCACGCGACGCTCGGCGAACGGGCAGCCTCGGACCCTTGGCCGTGAGGTTAGGCATGCCTATACTTACTTCCGATGTGCATGTTCGAGGGACGAGACGGTGACGAGCCGATCGACGTCAAGCAGTTCCTGATCGCGGGCGACGAGACCGTCGTGCCCTGGATCCAGAGCATGCTCGACGCCCTCCCCGCGAACGCCCGCGGCCAGGTGTTCGTCGAGGTCGACGACGCCCGCGGACTCCCGCCGCTCACCGCGCCCGGTCGCGTCTGCGTCACCTGGCTCGGCCGCGCGCAGCGCTCCGGCGCTCCCGGCACCGGCCTCGCCTGCACGCGCGGCGTCGCTCTCGACCGCGCGGTGCGCGCCTGGATGGGCGAGATGTCCGTCGTCGACGGCGACTACCCCTGGGCGGACGACCGGCACGACTTCTGCGCCTGGGTCGGGGGAGAGGGCGCCGTCGTGGCGGAGCTCGCCGCCGACGTGGACGCCCGCCTGCGCGTCTCGGCGCAGCACACCGCCCGCTGAGCCCCGCTCGGCCCGGTGGCGGTCTCCACCGCGGGCCGCTTTCCCTGAGAGCCACTCAGGATTAGGTAAGGCTAACCTTGTCTGCGAGACTGGAGCGGTGCCTCCGCTGACCGAAGCCCCCGCCCGCCCGGCCTACCGGCCGTACCTCGCGACCGTCGCCCGTGCGGTGCGGATCGCGCCGCACTTCATCCGGATCACCCTGACCGGCGACGACCTCGGGTCGGTCGCCTGCACCGGGCCGGACCAGCGGATCAAGCTGGTCGTGCCGACGCCGACGTCGAGCGCGGACGACTTCATGACCTCGGTCGCCGACGAGGGCGGCCCCGACGGCCTCGCCCCCGACTGGTACACGCGCTGGCGCGAGCTGCCGGACGCCCTGCGGAATCCGCTGCGCACCTACACGATCCGCGCCACCCGGCCCGAGCGCGCCGAGGTCGACGTCGACTTCGTCGCGCACGGCGACACCGGCCCCGCCTCCGCCTGGGTGGAGTCGGCCCGCGTCGGCGCCCGGGTCGTCATCATCGCGCCCGATGCGCGCTCCGAGCTGCCGGGCGGCGGCGTCGAGTGGCACCCGGGCGCCGCCACGACGCTGCTGATGGCCGGCGACGAGACCGCGGTCCCCGCGATCAGCGCGATCCTCGAGAGCCTGCCGGACACGGCCACCGGCGCCGCGTTCCTCGAGGTGCCGAGCGCGGAGGACCGCCTGCCGCTGCGGCATCCGGCCGGGGTCCGCGTGCACTGGCTGGTGCGCTCGGGTACGACTCCGGGCGCGCAGCTCGGCGGCTCCGTCCGGGCGTGGGCGACCCGCTTCCTGACGGCGCACCACCGCGGGGTCGAGGTGTCGGACGTCGACGTGGACACCGAGATCCTCTGGGAGGTGCCCGCGGAGCGGACCGACCCGGGGCTCTACGCCTGGATCGCCGGCGAGGCGGGCGCGATCAAGCTCATCCGCCGCTGCCTCGTCACCGAGCTCGGCGTCGACCGCACGCGCGTCGCCTTCATGGGCTACTGGCGGACGGGCCGCTCCGAGGCCAACTAGCGCGGCCGAGCGCTCGAGGGTCCACGAGGGGTCCGGTCAGAGCGCGGTCGGCACGCCCACCAGGCGGCTGGAGAGCGACCAGAGGTCGCGCCCCAGCTGCCGGTCGCGGGCCTGCGCGGCCACGGCGCCGCCCGGGCGCAGGCCGTCGAAGTAGGTCCCGCTCGCCGCGCCGACGTCCGGCTCGGAGGCCAGGGTGATCAGGGGGACGGCGCCCGCCTCGGCGGAGATGCCGGGGGAGCCGGGCGACAGCGCCGACAGCACCGTCATCAGCCGCGAGTCCGCGCCGAAGCCGGTCGCGACGATGCCCGGGTGGAACGAGTAGGCGTCGACGGCGGTCGGCAGCAGGCGCTCCGCCAGCTCGCGGACGAACAGGATCGTGGCGAGCTTCGAGGTGCCGTAGGCCCGCCAGCCGCCGAGCCACGGACCGCGTCGCCGATCGAGGTCGTCGAGGGACAGCCGGCCGATGCGGTTCGCGGCACTCGCGGTGCCGACGACCCGCGCTCCCGGCCGCGCGGCGCCCGTCTCGATCAGGCGGGGCAGCAGCAGCCGGGTCAGCAGGAACGGCGCCAGGTGATTGCTCTGGATCGTCCGCTCGTGCCCGTCCACCGTCTCGCCGCGGCGCGAGACGAGCCCGCCGGCGTTGTTGGCGAGCACGTCGATGCCGTCGTAGCGGGCGAGCAGCGCCGCGGCCAGGTCGCGGACGTCGTCGAGGCGGTCGAAGTCCGCGACGAACGGATCGCCGCCGATCTCGGCCGCGACGGCGCGGGTGCGCTCGGCGTTCCGCCCGACGACGGCGACGCGGGCGCCCGCCGAGGCCAGTGCGCCGGCCGCGACCCGGCCGATCCCGGAGCTCGCCCCGGTGAGGACGACGACGCGTCCGGTCTGATCAGCGACCACGGACGTAGCCGCCCTTCTCCAGGCCGGCCTCGATCTCGAAGCGGTTCCGCAGCGGGTCGCGACCGGAGACGAGGTACATCAGCGGGAACCACATGCCGAACGTCCGCCACTGCTCCTTGTGCACGGCCTCGTGCTCGAGCACGCGGTCCGAGACGTTGCTGTCCGTCAGGTAGCTCGTGCCGACGCAGGAGCCGCCGCGCCCGAACGCCCAGGAGGGGAGTCCGGTGAAGACGACGAGCCCGTTGCGCCGCTCGATCGGGCCGGTGCTCCAGAGGGCGCCCCAGACCAGCCCGACCGCGCAGGCGAAGAGGTAGCCGGGCCGGGTGATCGCCGGGTCGAGGGCGACGACCGCGACCGCGCGCCGCAGGGCGCTCACGCGCTGTCGCGTCCGTAGGTCTCGAGCAGGCGCAGCCAGATCTCGCTGATGGTGGGGTAGGACGGCACGGCGTGCCAGAGGCGCGACAGCGGCACCTCGCCGACGACGGCGATCGTCGCGGAGTGCACGAGCTCGCCGACCTCCTTGCCGACGAAGGTGACGCCGAGCACGACCTTCCGCTCCTCGTCCACGACCATCCGCGCCGTGCCGGTGTAGCCCACCGCGGCGAGCGAGGCTCCGGCGATCGAGCCGATCTCGTAGTCGACGACGCGGGTGCGGTAGCCCGCCTTCTCGGCCGCGGCGGCGGTGAGGCCGACGGAGGCGACCTCCGGGTCGGTGAAGACGACCTGCGGCACGGCCTCGTGGTCGGCCGTGGCGACGTGGGCACCCCACGGAGAGTCCTTCACCTCGGCACCGGTGCTGCGCGCGACGATCACGTCGCCGGCGGCGCGGGCCTGGTACTTGCCCTGGTGGGTGAGGAGCGCGCGGTGGTTGACGTCACCGACCCCGTAGAGCCAGGGCGCGCCGGAGCCGACCGGGGAGCCGTCCTCGCCGAGCACGAGCATCGTGTCGTCGACGTGCAGCGACTCGCCCGGCTGGAGGCCGACGACCTCGAGGCCGAGGTCCTCGGTGCGCGGGGCGCGGCCCGTGGCGGCGAGGATCTCGTCGGCCTCGACGACGTCGCCGCCCTCGAGGGTCACGGCGACGGTGCCGTCAGCGCGGCGCTCGACGGACGCGGGGGAGCCGCCGAGGCGGACGTCGACGCCGAGCTCGCGCAGGGCGTCGCCGACGAGCTCGCCGGCGAACGGCTCGAACGGGGAGAGCAGTCCGCTGCGGGCGAGCAGGGTCACCGTGGAGCCCATGCCGGCGTAGGCCGTGGCCATCTCGCAGGCGACGACGCCGCCGCCGATGACGACGAGGCGGCCCGGGACGATCTCGGCGCTGGTCGCCTCGCGGCTGGTCCACGGCGACGCGGCGCGGAGCCCCGGAATGTCGGGAACGACGGCGCTGGTGCCGGGCGCGACGGCGACGGCGCTCCGGGCTCGGAGGACCCGGACGGAGCCGTCGGGTGCGGTCACGCTCACCTCGCGCTCGCCGCTGAGGCGGCCGTGCCCGCGGACGAGCTCGATGCCGGCGCCCTCGAGCCACTGCACCTGGCCGTGGTCGTCGAAGCCGCTGGTGACGGAATCGCGGTGCGCGAGGAGCGCGGCGACGTCCACCCCGCCGGTGACGGCCTGGGCGGCCCCCGGGAGGTCGCGGGCGGCGCGCAGCGCCATCGGCGCCCGCAGCAGCGCCTTCGACGGCATGCAGGCCCAGTACGAGCACTCGCCGCCGACCAGCTCGCTCTCGACGATGGCGGCGGTCAGGCCGCCCTGCACGGCGCGGTCGGCGATGTTCTCGCCCACGGGGCCCGCGCCGACGACGATCAGGTCGAAGACGTCGGCGCTGTTCTCCGCGGCGGCGGTGTCGGTGTCGGCGGTGTCGGTGCTCGGCGTGGTCATGGTCTCTCCGGATCGTTCGGGGGCTGCTCGCCCGTTCTGCTCGGGACTCCGGCGCTCTGCGGCCCGGAGGATGTGCTCAGTGGATGTGCTCGGTGCATGTGCCCAGGGGAAGGGCTCGATGGACGTGCTCAGTGCGCGGGCACGATCTCGGCCCGCCAGCCGTCGTAGCGGCCGCCCTCGCGCTCGACGACCTCGATCACCTGGCGGAGGAAGGCCGTCGTCGCCTCCTCGTCCACCGCGGCGTGGTGGCTCGCCACCAGGACGAGGCGCAGGCGCAGGCGCGAGATCGCGATCTCGAAGCCCGAGGCGACCAGCGCGCGGCCGGCCCGGCGGGCCCTCGAGCGGCGGGAGAAGACGGCGAAGTGGTCGACCTCGCGCAGCTCCCAGACCTGGTCGCCGTAGCGCAGGCGCACCTCGAGCTGCTGGGCCGCGCGCTCGCGCTGGGCCTCGAGCACGGAGGAGTGCTCCGCCGCGGACGGGGTGGGGACGGTCGTCGTCACGGGTGCCTGCTCGCTCATCGGCCGGTGAACTCCGCCCGGGTGCGGGTGAGGAAGGCCTCCATGCCGATCCGCGCGTCGTCGGACGCGGCGAGGCGCGCCAGCTCGGCGGGGAGCGCGGCGGCGGCCTCGGCGTCGGACCCCGCGACCGCGAGCCGGGCGCTCGCGAGCGCCGCCTGGACGGCGAGCGGAGCCTGCGCGGCGATGCGCCCGGCCAGCGCCCGGGCAGCCTCCGCGACGGTGCCGTCCGGCACGACCTCCTGGACCAGGCCGATCCGGTGCGCCTCGCGGGAGTCGAACTCGTCGCCGGTGAGGATCCAGCGCATCGCGTCGCCCCAGCCGGCCGCGCGCGGGAAGCGCAGCGTGGCGCCGCCGAACGGCAGGATGCCGCGGGCGACCTCGATCTGGCCGAAGCGGGTCGACTCCTCGGCGAGGACGACGTCGCTCGCGAGCGCGAGCTCGATGCCCAGCGTGAGGCAGGTGCCCTGCAGGCCGATGACGACGGGCTTGGTGACCGCGCGGGTGCGGATCGCCCACGGGTCCAGGCCGCCCTCGGGCACGAAGTCGAGCCCGTCGCCGCCGAGCCGGGGGCCGATGTCGGCCAGGTCGAGCCCGGCGGTGAAGTGGGCGCCCTCGGCGAGGACCACGCCCGCGCGCAGCTCCGGATCGCGGTCCAGCTCGCCGTAGGCCGCGGCGAGCTCGCTCAGCAGCCGGAAGTCGGCCGCATTGCGCTTCTCGGGCCGGTCGAGGACGATCTCGAGCACGTGCCCGCGCCTCTCGGTGCGCACACGTCGCCGGTCGTCGCTCATCGGTCCTCCGCTCGGGTCGCGTCCGACCATCTTGCCCGGTGCCGCCGACACCGGGTCGCGCCGGGGCGCCGATTCGGAGTCCGCGCTCAGACGCCGCGGGTCGTCGCGCCGACCAGGCGGAGGATCGTCGGCAGGTCGTCGACGGCCGCCGTCGGCGAGGACGGGGCGAAGGAGGTGATCCCCGCGCCCGCGAGCGGGAACCGCGCCCGCAGCGCCGAGAGGCACTCGACCAGCCGCGAGGAGGGGACGCCGAAGGGGACCGGGTCGAACAGCCCGGCCACCTCGGCCGGGTCGAGGACGTCGAGGTCGATGTGGACGTAGACCGAGCCCGCCCCGGTGGCCTCGACGGCGGCGACGAGCGACTCCGGGTCGAGGGCGTCGACGCCGAGGTGGGTCGCGCCGCGCTCGAGCAGGCCCTCGAGCTCGCCCGGGTCGGAGGCGCGGACGCCCGCGAGGACGACCCGCTCGTCCGCGATGCGGTCGGCGGCGGACGCGCTGAGCAGCCCCACGCCGCGGCCGAGGACCGCCGAGAGGACCATGCCGCAGAACGCGCCGCTCGGCGACGTCTGGGGGGTGTTCGCGTCCGGGTGCGCGTCGAGCCAGACGAGCGCGACCGGCCCGGGCGAGGTGCGCACCGCGTGCCCGATCGCCGCGAACTCCACTCCGCAGTCGCCGCCGACGGTGACGACGGGACCGGTGCGGCCGGCCAGCGCCTCGCGGACCCGCTCGGCGGTCACGGCGACAGAGGCGTAGCGGCGGACGCCGGTGTCCTGCGCATCGCCCGCCTCAGCGGGGATCTCGACGACGGTGGTGGCGGAGGAGGGCAGATCGCCGCGGATCGCCTCGGCTCCGTCGACCAGGCGCATGGCCCGCGTCGAGGCGGACCCCTGCCACTGCGGAACCACGAGGAAGGAGGCCATGGGTCTCACTATGGCACGCGGTCCACGGGGGTCCGCCTCCGCGCGCCCCGCCCGCGGATCAGGCGGCGGGCAGCTCGCCGGGAGCGCCGCCGAGTGCGTCCGCGGAGGGCGCCGCGGGGCCGTCGAGGTCGATCAGCGCCTCGTCGAGCGCCGAGCGGGCCCGGTCGTCGGCGGCCCGCGCCCGCTCGAGCGCGCCGGCGGGATCGGCCGCGGCCAGGTGCAGGGCGGCGTCCAGCCGGGCGCGGGTCTCCTCGGCGAGGATCCGCGGCGCGGCGCTCACCCGGTCGCCGTGCACCGCCGCCAGCAGGGCGACCGCGTCGGCGCCGAGCAGGGCCACGGTCCGGGCGCCCTCGACCAGCAGGAGCTGCCGCTCGGCCTGCGCGCGCGGGTCGCGGTAGCCCGCCACCACGGCGTCCAGCGCCGCGTCGGCCTCGAGCAGCAGGGCGAGCACGGCGGACGGGTCGTGCCGGATCTCGGAGGAGCGGGCGTCGTCGACGCTCAGCAGCAGGGCCGTCGCGGCGGCCGAGGCGGTGACGACGTCGGCGGCGGAGGCGACCTGCGCGGTCGTCCGCACACCCGTCAGCGTGCCCGCCCGGTCGAGGTCGTCGCGCACGGAGCGCTCCAGCGCGCTCAGCTGCGTCTCGGCGCGCTCGAGCAGCGCGGTCTGGGCGTCGACGGCGTCCAGCAGCGCGGTCGCGGCGGCTTCGTCGCGCTCGGCGGCGGCCTCGATCGCCTCGCGGAGCGGACGCACCTGCCGCTCGGAGGTGGTGCCCGCGAGGACGGAGGCATCGGCCCGGGAGCGGTGCAGCCGCTCGAGGAGGGACGGGGTCGGCGAGGTCACTCCGTGATCGTACGGGCCCTGTGTTACCGCCCGTGTCATCGCGGCTCGACCCTCCGCGGCGGCCCGCCCAGGATGGAGGCATGCCAGGAACGCTCGCCATCGTCGAAGTCGCCTCGACGCGCCCCGGACGCGACGAGTACCACTCCTACGTGCAGATGCTCAACGGCCGCATCCTGGGCCTCGCCCGCGAGCTCGGCTGGGAGGCGGAGCGCTTCGCCGCCGAGGACCTCGGCACCGCGCAGCTGCTCGAGCGCACGCTCGGCGCCGACGCGATCGTGCTGGCCGGTGGCGAGGACATCGCCCCCGAGCGCTACGGCGTCGCACGCGGCTACGCCGGCGAGGGCCCGCACGCGGAGCGGGCCGACGCCGCGCAGATCGCGCTGGTGCGCCGTGCGCTCGCCCGCCGCACGCCGCTGCTCGGCATCTGCCGCGGCCTGCAGATCGTCAACGTCGCCCTCGGCGGCACGCTCGTCCCGGACCTCGGCCCGGACGCCGCGCACCTCAACATCGACGCGCCCGTCCACGAGCGCATGCACCGCCACGACGTCGCGCTCGCGGCGGGCTCCACCCTCGGCGGCCTGTTCGGCGCGGAGGCGCTCGCCGTGCAGAGCGCGCACCACCAGGCGGTCGACGTCCTCGCCCCGGGTCTGCGGATCGTCGCGCGCGCGGACGACGGCGTGGTCGAGGCGCTGGAGCACCGCGAGGCGCCGATCATCGGCGTGCAGTGGCACCCGGAGGATCCCGCCGCGCCGGCCGGTCAGCTCGCCGTCCTGCTCGAGGGACTCGCTGCGGCCGCGGCACAGCAGGGCGTCCTCGGGGCCGTCGCCGCCTGAGCCGACCGTCCGCGCGCGCCGGCCGCGTCCGCCGTCCGAGCCCGCCGCCGCGCGCGACGGCGGGCCCCGGTGATCAGGCCAGCCGCGCCATCCAGGCCTCGATGTCGTCGGCCGAGCGGGGGATGCCGGCGGAGAGGTTCTCGGCGCCGTCCGCCGTCACCAGGACGTCGTCCTCGATCCGCACGCCGATGCCGCGCAGCTCCTCGGGGACGGTGAGGTCGTCGGGCTGGAAGTAGAGGCCGGGCTCGATCGTGAAGACCATGCCGGCCTCGACGATCCCGTCCAGGTACATCTCGCGGCGGGCCTTCGCGCAGTCGTGCACGTCGAGCCCGAGGTGGTGGCTGGTGCCGTGCACCATGTAGCGGCGGTGCTGCTGGTTGTCGGCCTCGAGCGCCTCCTCGGCGCTGACCGGCAGCAGGCCCCACTCCGCGGTGCGACGGGCGATCACAGCCATCGCGGCGGCGTGCACCTCGCGGAAGCGGATGCCGGGACGGACGATCGCGAACGCGGCGTCGGCCGCCTCGCGCACCGTCTCGTGCACCCGGCGCTGCGCGTCGGTGTAGCGGCCGTCGACGGGGAAGGTGCGCGTGATGTCGGCGGTGTAGTAGCTCTCCTGCTCCACGCCGGCGTCCAGGAGGACCAGGTCGCCGGGGCGGACCGGCCCGTCGTTGCGGGTCCAGTGCAGGATGCAGGCGTGCGCTCCGGCGGCGGCGATGGTGTCGTAGCCGACCGCGTTGCCGTCGGCGCGGGCGCGGCCGTTGAAGACGCCCTCGATCAGGCGCTCGCCGCGCTCGTGCCGGACGATGCGGGGCAGGTCGGCCAGGACGTCCTCGAAGCCGCGGGCGGTCGCGTCGACCGCGGCGCGCAGCTCGGCGATCTCGTACTCGTCCTTGACCAGGCGCAGCTCGGAGAGGTCGCGCTCGAGGACGGCGGCGCGGTCGAGCGCGTCGTCGTCCGCCGTCCCGTCCGCGCGGGCGTCCAGGCGCGCGGTGACCAGCGGGTCGGCCTCGCGGAGCACGGCGACCGGCGCGTCTGCCGCGTCGAGGACGGCGTCGAGCTCCGCGATGCCGCGGGTCTCGAGTCCGAGGTCGCTCGCGACCTGGGCGAGGGAGGGGCGCGGGCCGATCCAGAACTCGCCGATCTCGGAGTTCGCGTAGAACTCGTCCGAGTCGCGGCCGGCGCGCTCGCGGAAGTAGAGCGTCGCGGTGTGGCCCTCGCCCGCGGGCTCGAGCACGAGGACGGCGCCGGGCTCCGAGTCCGAGCCCCAGCCGGTGAGCCAGGTGAAGGCGGAGTGCGCGCGGAACGGGTAGTCGGTGTCGTTGGCGCGCTGCTTCAGCCGGCCGGCGGGCACGATCAGCCGGACGCCGGTGTGCAGGGCCGAGAGGCGCTCGCGGCGGCGGGCGGCGAAGGCGGCCTGCTCGCGCGGCGCGGGGAGCGCGTCCTCGCGCGGGGCCCAGCCCGAGGCGATGAAGTCGCGGAACTGATCGGAGCCGGGGGTCGTGGAGCGGTTCGTGGTCGCGCGCGGCGCGGGTGCGGCGGCGACGGTCTCCGGTGCGGCGGTGGTGGTCTGCTCGTCCGTGTTCGTCATGCCTCCATTGTCCCCCTCCCGCCGTGGACGGCGGCCGGGGGAGCGGGACGCAGCGGTCAGGACGCCTCCTTGACCATCCCGCGCACCGAGAGCTGGGCGAGCACCGGGCGGTGGTCGCTGCCGGCGTCGTCCTGGTCGTTCAGGACGTCGAAGCCGGAGACGTCCCAGCGGCCGGAGAAGAGCACGTGGTCGATCGGAGCGGCGAGGGCCGTCGGGAGGCTCGTCGGCCAGGTGCCGACGGCGGCGGCGTTCGCGAGCGCTCCGGCGTCGGCGCAGCCGCCGAGATCGGAGTCGCCCGGCAGGGAGGCCCAGTGGTCGAGCGTCGAGTTGAGGTCGCCCAGGACGATCAGGTCCTCCTCGGCGGTGCAGAGGTCGGCGAGCCGGGCGAGGTCGCTCCGCCACTCCGTCGCCTGGGCGGGCAGGGGAGCGGTGGTGTGCACGGCCGCGATCACCGGGCGCTCCGGAGTGTCGGGGCGTGCGACGAGGGAGGCGCTGGTCGCGGTCGGCGTGCTCGAGGCGTCGACGGAGTAGCCGCCGAGCGAGGGCGAGAGCAGGAGGGCGGTGCCGTCGGTCGGGTTCGCGCCCGCGACCAGGTGCAGGATCATCGGGCGGCCGGCGGCGGCGAGCGCGTCGTTGATCTGCTGGGCGCGCTCCTCGGAGACCTCGAGCAGGGCCACGGCGTCAGCGGCGTTGGCGTTCGCGAGCTCGGCCACCGTCTCGGCGGGCACGCCGTCGTGCAGGAGGTTCCAGCTCAGGACGCGCAGGTCGCCGAGGCGGTGCGCGCGCGGTGGGGCGGAGTCGTCGCCGCGGAGGACCTGGAGGCCGCCGAGCACGAGCGCGAGGGCGACGCCGAGAGCGGCGAGGACGAGGGCGAGGCGGCGCACGGGCTCGACCAGGACGGCCACAACGACGAGGACCACGGCTCCGGCGACGGCGGCCACCGCGGTGGCCGTGCGGAAGGAGACGAGCTGCGCGAACGGCGTCTGCCCGGCGAGGCCGAAGAAGCCGGGTGCCGCGACCACCAGCAGGACGATCGCCACCGCGAGCGCCACCGCGAACTTCACCAGTCGTGTCCCCATCCCGGCTCAGGCTAGGGCATCGATCCGGGGGAGTCCGCAGGACTCGCGTCTACGATGGCGGGATGCATGTCCCCGGAGGCGGGTACGACCTCCACACCCACTCGCTCGTCTCCGACGGAACCGAGCCGCCCGAGGTGCTCGTCGCCGCGGCGGCCGAGGCCGGTCTCGACGGCGTCGCGCTGACCGATCACGACACCACCCGCGGGTGGGAGGCGGCGATCGCCGCGGCCGACGAGGCGGGCATCGACCTGCTGCCCGGCATGGAGCTGTCCTCGCGGGTCGGCTGGGCGAGCGTGCACGTGCTCGCGTATCTGCCCGACCCCGCGGATCCGGGTCTCGTCGCCGAGACGGAGCGCATCCGCTCGGAGCGCTCGCACCGCGCGCAGGCGATCGTCGCGGCGATCGCGGCCGACTACGACCTCACCTGGGACGACGTGCTCGCGCAGACGAGCCCCGGCACCACGATCGGGCGGCCGCACATCGCCGACGCCCTGGTCGCGCGGGGCCTCGCCACCG
The DNA here is from genome assembly GCF_013205055.1 of Rathayibacter sp. VKM Ac-2856. Taxonomy (GTDB): domain Bacteria; phylum Actinomycetota; class Actinomycetes; order Actinomycetales; family Microbacteriaceae; genus Rathayibacter. The sequence continues at coordinate 252,443 of NZ_JABMLF010000005.1, read as the reverse complement.
ACCGCTCGGCGGCCTTCGCGGGTATCCTCGACTGGCGCGGCGGCTACTTCCAGCCGCACTACGCGCCGGACCCGGTCGAGGCCGTGCGGCTCGTGCGCGCCGCGGGCGGCGTGCCGGTGATCGCGCATCCGGCCACCAGCACGCGCGGCATCGCGATCGAGTCGATGCTGCCGGACCTGGTCGACGCGGGGCTCTTCGGGCTCGAGGTCGAGCACCGCGAGAACACCGCCGCGGGCAAGCGCCGGCTGCGCGAGCTCGCGGCGCGCTACTCCCTCGTCACGACGGGGTCGAGCGATTACCACGGCACCGGCAAGCCCAACCGCCTCGGCGAGAACACGACGGCCCGCGCGACGGTCGACGCGATCCGCGCCTCCGCGCGCCCGCGCTGACGCGGGGCTCGGTCGAGCGGACCCGTGACGGGGGCTGCTGCTGCTGCAGCGCCCGGTGCGCGTCCACTCGCGTGCTCCGGTGCGCGCGAGTGGACGCGGAGTAGGCGCTGCTTGGGCGCGGGGTCTCGATACGCCCCTGCGGGGCTACTCGACCAGCATGTTTGGGCTGCTGGGCTCCGCGACCAGCGTGACGGGCGGTGGCCGGCGTGCGCGACTGGCACGGTCAGCCGTGATCAGATGTCGACGGCTCACACGGTGCGCGCGCGATCATGCTGATCGAGTAGCCCGCGGAGCGGGCGTATCGAGATCGGGCGGGGCCGGGGCCGGGGCCGGGTAGGGGCCCCGGCCCCGGCGCGGGCTAGGCCTGGCCGTCCGGGCGGGGGCTGCGGCGGCGCTGGCGGGTGCGGCGGCGCGGCTCGCTGTTGCCGTCGTGGTGCTCCTTGCTCTCGCTCGAGGGGGCCTGGCCGGTCGGCTCCGCTCCGCCCTCGGCCGCGGGAGCGGTCTCGGTGGAGTCTCCGCCGCGGTTCCGGCGACGCGGCTCGCGGCCCTCGCGCGGCTCCCGCGGCTCGCGCTGGCGGGTCGAGCGCTCGGGGCGCGCGTCGGCCTTGGCCTCGGCGGGCATCGGGGTCGGCTTCAGGCGGCCCTTGGTGCCGGCGGGAATGGCGAGGTCCTCGTAGAGGTGCGGCGACGAGGAGTAGGTCTCCACCGGGTCCGGCTGCCCGAACTCGAGCGCTCGGTTGATGAGGGCCCACTTGTGCAGGTCCTCCCAGTCGACGAAGGTGACGGCGATGCCGGTCTTGCCGGCGCGGCCGGTGCGGCCGACGCGGTGCAGGTAGGTCTGGTCGTCGTCCGGGATGGTGTGGTTGATCACGTGGGTGACGTCGTTGACGTCGATGCCGCGGGCCGCGACGTCGGTCGCGATCAGGATGTCCTTCTTGCCGGCCTTGAAGGCGGCCATCGCGCGCTCGCGCTGCTCCTGGTTGAGGTCGCCGTGCACGGCGGCGGCGTTGAAGCCGCGGTCGTTGAGCTCCTCGACGATGCGGGCCGCGGCGCGCTTGGTGCGGGTGAAGATCACGGTCTTGCCGCGTCCCTCCGCCTGCAGGATGCGCGCGATGACCTCGTCCTTGTCGAGCGAGTGGGCCCGGTAGACGATGTGCTTGATGTTCGCCTGCGTGATGCCCTCGTCGGGGTCGGTCGCGCGGATGTGAATCGGCTTGTTCATGAAGCGGCGGGCGAGCGCGACGATCGCGCCCGGCATCGTCGCCGAGAAGAGCATCGTGTGGCGGGTGGCCGGGGTCTGCGCGAAGAGCTTCTCGATGTCGGAGAGGAAGCCGAGGTCGAGCATCTTGTCGGCCTCGTCGAGGACCATCGTCTGCACGCTCGCGAGCGAGAGCAGGCGCTGACCGGCGAGGTCGAGCAGGCGGCCGGGGGTGCCGACGACGATCTGCGCGCCGGCCTTCAGCTGCTCGATCTGGCCCTCGTAGGCCTTGCCGCCGTAGATGGAGACGATCTTCGTCGGGCGGTTCGAGGCGGCGAGCTCGATGTCCTCGGTGACCTGGACGGCCAGCTCGCGGGTCGGCACCACGATCAGCGCCTTGACGCCGGGCTCCGGGTCCTTGCCGAGGGCCTGGATGAGGGGGAGGCCGAAGCCGAAGGTCTTGCCGGTGCCGGTCTTGGCCTGGCCGATGATGTCCTGCTTCTGCAGGGCCAGGGGGATGGTCTGCTCCTGGATCGGGAACGGCTCGAGGATGCCCTTGGCGGCGAGTGCGGCGACGATGTCGTCGTCGATGGTGAGGTCGGAGAAAGTCACGGAGTGAAGCGCCTGTCGTGTCGAACGGTCCACGCCCCTGTACGACCCGGGCGCAGGGTCACCGATCCAGCGCCGGTGACATCCCGGCGAGTCTACTGCCCCGGGGGTCGTCGGCCCCGGAAGCGCGGGTGGCGTGCGCCCTACACTGATCGGATGGCAGCCTGGTTCCGACGTCGACGTCCCCTCGGCGAAGCTCCCCGACTGACCCCGCGCGGCGAGTCGACGAGCAAGCGCGATCGCGTCGATCTGGCCGATCTCACGCCCGAGCTGCTGCCCTACCTCGGGCAGGTGGCCTACCTCCAGCTCGCCGTCTTCGAGGCGCTGGCCCGCGGAGTGGCGGGCACGGAGGACCTGGCGGACAAGGAGGCGATCTCGGCCGCCGCCGGCACCGCGCTGGCGAAGCACCACGCGGTGGTCGCCGAGCTGCGCCGTCGCGACGTGGAGCCGAGCGAGGCGATGGCGCCGTTCCGTCCCGCGATCGACACCTTCGAGCACCTGACCCGCGGGGCCGACCTGCACGAGACGCTGCTGTCGGCGTACATCACCGCCGGGCTGCTCGACGACTTCTTCATCCGGCTCACCGGCGGTCTGCCGAACGACGTGGGTCCGCGGATCGCCCAGACGCTGGGCGCCGACACCGGCGTCGACGGGCTGGTGGCGATCCTCCGCCGCGAGATCGCCGCCGACGAGCGGCTCGGCTCCCGGCTCGCCGTCTGGGGGCGCCGGCTGGTCGGCGACACCCTCCTGGTCGCCCGCTCGGCACTGATGGGCTCGGGCAACCCCGACTCGGACGAGTCGCGCATCGAGCCGGTCTTCACCGAGCTGATCGCCTCGCACACCCGCCGGATGGACGCGCTCGGCCTGACGGCCTGACGGAGCCCTGCCGGGGTTCCGCCGGTTCGGGCTCGTGGAATCGGCCCCGGCTCGCTAGCTCGGCTCGTTTCCGCGTGCCGGAGGTCTTTCTGCGTGCCGGAGGTGGGCGCGGGGTAGCTCGGGCTCGTGGAATCGGCTTCGGCTCGGGGGATCGACTCGTTTCCGCGTGCCGGAGGTCTTTCTGCGTGCCGGAGGTGGGCGTCGGGTAGCTCGGGCTCGTGGATTCGGCTTCGGCTCGCGGGATCGGCTCGTTTTGGCGTGCCGGAGGTGTTTCTGCGTGCCGGAGGTAGGTGTCGGGTAACTCGGGCTCGTGGAATCGGCTTCGGCTCGCGGGATCGGCTCGTTTTGGCGTGCCGGAGGTGTTTCCGCGTGCCGGAGGTGGGTGTCGGGTAGCTCGGGCTCGTGGAATCGGGTCGGGCTCGCTGGATCCACATGTTTTCGCGTGCCGGACTCGGTTTCGCGTGCCGGAGGTTCGGTCGCGTCGCGCGTGCTGCTGGTCGAGCGGCTTCCGAGGGGCGTGGGGAGACCCGCGTGCGTCGGCGGGTGGGTCTGCAGACCGGGGTTCCGGTGACGGTGGATCTCGATACGCCCGCTTCGTGGGCTGCTCGGTCAGCGTGGACTCGGCAGGGTCGGTGCGTGGGCTGCTCGGTCAGCATGGACTCGGCAGGGTCGGTGCGTGGGCTGCTCGATCAGCGTGGACTCGGCAGGGCTGGTGCGTGGGCTGCTCGGTCAGCATGATGGCGGACGCCCGTCGGGCGGGCTGCTCGGTCGGCATTCTCAGGAGTGCTTCGCCGGCGGCTCGAGCGCGGAGGGAGGGGGTCAGTCCTCGATGAAGCCGGGGACGTGGGCGAGGGTGGCGATGGTGCGGGCGCGACCCCACTCGACGTGGGCGTGGGCGACGGAGACGGCGAGCGGGGCGTCGCCGGCGGCGATCGCCTCCGCCAGTCGCACGTGCTCGTCGTGGCGGACGCCCGGCTCGGCCTGGATGTTCGCGATGTTGAGGCGGTTGCTGCGCTCGTCGAGCGGCCGCATCGTCGTGATGAGGAGCCGGTTGCCCGCGATCGCCTCGATCGCGCCGTGGATGCGGCCGCTCTCGGAGTGGAAGCGCGCCAGATCGTCGGCGGCCAGGGCGGCGCTCGCCTCGGCGACCACGGCGGTGAGCGCGGTCGCATCGGCGCCGCGGGCCACCGCCTCCGCGGCCTTGCGCGCGACGAGCGGCTCGAGCGCCGAGCGGATGTCGTAGAGCTCCTCGACGTCGCGCCGTCGGACGATCGAGACCAGCGCCGTGCTGCGCGGGCGCACCGTGACGAGACCCGCGAGCTCGAGCCAGGGGAGGGCCTCGCGGATCGGCACGCGCGAGACGGCCAGCTCGGCCGCGAGGTCGCGCTCGCGGATCGGCTCGCCCGCCGGCAGCCGGCCGTCGAGGATCCGCGCGCGCAGCTCCTCGTAGACCCGCTGCGACATCGTCTGCGCGGGGCTCTTCGTCGGCATCGGCGCTCCCTTCGGTCTACCCGTCCTCGGTCCTCGAAGAGTAGCGGGCCGCGACCGCCGCCTCCGTCGCCCCTTGTAACGCCGTCTTCATCTGCGCGAAACACCCGCGGGCCGGGTCGGTCCTACCGTGATCGGAGTGCTTCGGTATACCGAGGCCCTCCTCATCCTCTTCGCCGGAAGGACCCGCCCCATGAGCACCGTCACGAATCCGCCCCCCGCCACGACGATGGGCGACCGCATCGAGGCCGCCTACTCGCGCATCGGCGTCACGAGCGCGCACCTGGGCATCGTCGCGATGATCCTCTTCGGCGTCTTCTTCGACGCGATCGAGCAGAACACGGTCGGCGTCGCCGGCCCGATCCTCGCCGCCGACTGGGGCCTCGCCGGGGCGCAGATCGGACTGCTCAACACGGCGACCTTCACGGCGGTCGCGCTCGGCCGCGTCCTCGCCGGGGTGGTGATGGACCGGATCGGGCGGCGCACACTCCTCGGCGCGAACCTGATGGTCTTCGCGGTCGGCTCGCTGCTCTGCGCCGTCGCGCCGAGCTACGAGATCCTGGTCGCGGCGCGCTTCCTGGTCGGGCTCGGCCTCGGCGGCGAGATCGCGACGGCCGTGATCATGCTCGCCGAGTTCTTCTCCGCCAAGCACCGCGGCACGGCGGTCGGCCTGATCAACGTGGCGGCGGCCGGGCTCGGCAACATGCTCGCCCCGCTCTTCGGCGTGATCGTCTTCACCGTCTTCACCGGCGAGGACCGCTGGCGCTGGCTCTTCGGCCTCCTGGTGATCCCCGCCCTGGCGGTCGTGGTCTACCGCCGCGCGCTGCCCGAGACTCCGCGCTACCTGGCCGCCCGCGGCCGCGTCGCCGAGGCGAACACCGTGATCAACCGCCTCGCGCAGGGCCGCCTGCACCGTCCGCTCGCCGACGAGGTCGACTACCTCGGCGGAGCCGCCGACCAGCCCGTCACCGCCGCGACCACCCCGCGCTGGACCGAGCTCTTCGGCCGCCGCCACCGCCGCACCACGATCGCCCTGGGTGTCGCGGTCTGCATGTCCTACGCCGCGCAGATCTCGATGCTCACCCTGATCCCGCTGATCCTCACCTCCCGCGGCTTCGACATCACCAGTGCTCTCTGGTATACCCTCCTGATGCAGTCGGGCTCGCTCGTCGGCGCGCTGGTCGCCGCCCTCGCCGCCCGTCGGCTGCCGCGCAAGCTCACCCTCACGGTCGCGGCCGTGCTCGGGGTCGGCGCCGGGCTCGGCTTCGGCTTCCTCGGCACCACGGTCGCGCTGGTGCTCGTCTTCGGCTTCCTCTTCAACTTCTCGGTGATCGTGCTCAACACCACCATCTGGCTCTTCGCTCCGGAGCAATACCCGACGCGGATCCGCGGGCTCGGCACCTCGGTGATCCTCGCGCTCGGCTCGCTCTCGGGCGGGCTCTTCCCCCTCCTCGCCGGCGTCGTGCTCGACGCCTCGGGGGTCGGCGGGATGTTCGCCCTGCTCGCCGGGCTGTTCGCGGTCTGCGCGATCGCCGTGCAGTTCCCGCGCGAGACGGTCGGACGCCCGATGGCGGAGGACTGATCGTGCGCCGCACCCTCGTGATCGTGAACCCCAACACCTCTCTCGCGACCACCCGGCTCCTCGTGTCCGTCGCGCGGGACGCGGTGCGCGGGCAGGACGTGCGGGTCGCGGGGGAGACGGCAGCCGAGGGTCCTCCGATGATCACCACACCGGTGGCCCTGGCCGCCGCGGCGGTGCACGTCGTCGCGGCGGCACGGCGGGCCGCATCGACCCACGCGCCGGACGCGATCGTGGTCGCCGCGTTCGGCGACCCGGGTGCGGCGGAGGCGGCGGAGGCGACCGGACTGCCGGTCGTCGGCATCGGCGCGGCGGCGGTGCGGGCCGCGAGCGCGGGCGGGCGCCGGTTCGCCGTCGCGACGACCACGGGCCGGCTGGAGCCGGTGATCCGCGCGCTGGTCGCGGAGGCGGGCGGCCTCGACGGCTACGCGGGCTGCTTCCTGACCGCGTCGCCGGCCGAGGAGCTCGACGATCCGGAGCGGCTGCTCCGCGAGCTGCACGCGGCGGTGCTGCGGGCGCGCGCCGCCGGGGCCGAGGCGGTCATCATCGGCGGCGGTCCGCTCAGCGCGGCGGCCGAGCGGCTCGCGGCGGAGTTCGCGGGCGTGCTCCCGATCGTGGAGCCGATCCGCGCGGCAGTGGCGGAGGCGCTCGCCGCGACCGAGCGGGTCGAGGCGCTGCCCGCCTGAATTCGGCGCAGCCGTGCGCCGGGGAGACCGAGGCCGAAGTGACCTCACCTCGCAGTGGCCTCGCCGGGAACGACGAAGGCGCGGGAGTCCGGGACTCCCGCGCCTTCGCGTGATGGAGGGGTGCGCTCAGGGAGCGACGCGATCGGGGGCGACGCGCCCCGCCAGCATCGCCTCGAGGGCGGTGTCGTCGCGACGGGTCCGCGCGCGGCCCAGCGCGACGTCCGCCGCGAGGGCAGCGACGGCCGCGAGGCCGAGCGCCAGGATCCAGATCAGCCCGCCGTCCCACGGCAGACCGGCCCAGGTCAGCGCGACCCAGACGACCGCGGCCACGACACCGCCGATCGCCGGGATCAGGACCGACCCGTGCAGGTGCCGGTGCGGCAGCCCGTAGCGGGCGGCGAGACCGAGCAGGATCCCGCCGAGCGTGACGAAGAGGAGCTCCACGACGTGACCGTGCGGGAGGGGCTAGGCGACGAAGCCGACGCGGCGCGACTCCTCGGAGCCGACCTCGACGAAGGCGATGGTCTCGGTGGGGACGATGTAGATCTTGCCCTTCTCGTCGCGCAGGCGGAGGACCTTGGCGCCCGCCTCGAGCGCGGTGGTCACCGTCTTCTCGACCTCGGCCACGGACAGCGAGGACTCGAAGTTGAGCTCGCGCGGGGTGTTGACGATTCCGATACGGATTTCCACCAGCAGTGCCTTTCGGGAGGGGACGTGGCTGTCAGGATACGGGGTCCCGCCCGGCGGACGGCGCCGGTTTCGCGCTGAGCGGACCGTCTGCGCGGGGCCCGCGCGCGGCCGGACGGCCGTGTCGGGGGTCTTCGTTAGCGTGGTCGCGTGAGCGCTCCTCGAACCCCGGCACCCGCCTCCGACGAGGCGCCCGTCCGCGACGATCCGGCTCTCCGCGACCCGGCCTCCCGCGACCCTGCCCTCGACGAGCCGGCCGGGCCGGCGCTCGACGAGTCGCAGCGCGCCGTCCTCGCCCTGCCCGACGGCCGGAGCGCCGCTGTGCTCGGCGCACCCGGCTCGGGCAAGACGCGCACGATCGTCGAGCTCGTCGCCGAGCGCGTGCTGGAGCGCGGCTACGAGCCCGAGTCGATCGCCGTGCTCGCCGCCAGCCGGACGGCCGCGACCGCGCTGCGCGACGTGCTCGCGCTGCGCCTGGGCGTCCCGACGCGGGGCCCGCTCGCCCGCACCGCCACCTCGCTCGCGTTCGAGGCGGTGACCGCCGCGGCGAAGGAGCTCGGGATCGACCGGCCGACCCTCCTCACCGGCGGCGAGCAGGACGTCATCCTCTCCGAGCTGCTCGAGGGGCACCTCGAGGAGGGCACCGGGCCGCGCTGGCCGGACGAGTTCAGCCCGGAGGTGCTGCGGCTGCGCACCTTCCGCACCGAGCTGCGCGAGTTCGGGATGCGGGCCACCGAGCACGGACTCGACACCGCCGCGATCCGCCGGCTCGCGGTGGACGCCGATCGCGGCGAGTGGTCGGCCGCCGCGGCGGTGCTGAAGGAGTTCCGCGACGTCGTCGACTGGATGGCGCCGCAGGCGGGGACGAAGCTCGACGCGGCCGAGTTCGCGGCCTTCGCCGCCGAGACGATCCGCGGCGACGGCGGCGGGGAGCGGATCCGGGCCCTGCGCCTCGTGATCGTCGACGACATGCAGGAGGCGAGCGAGTCGACGGTGGTGCTGCTGCGCGCCCTCGCCGAGCGCGGGGTCACCGTGATCGCGTTCGGCGACCCGGACGTGGCGACGAGCGCCTACCGCGGCGCCGCCTCCGACACCCTCGGCCGCTTCGGCCCGGCGATCGGCGTGCGCGACGCCGAGACGCTGGTGCTCGGCCGCGTGCACCGGCACGGCGCGGCCCTGCGCGCCCTCGTCTCCGCGGCGACGCAGCGGATCGGCACGGCGGCCGCCGGCCGGCAGCGCGCCGCGACGGCCCCCGCGGAGGTGGACGGTGCTCCCGCCGCCCTGCTCGTGCTGCACGCGCCGACCGCCGCGCGCGAGGCCGCGACCGTGGCCCGGCTCCTGCGCGAGCGCCGCCTGCGCGACGGCGTGGCCTGGCGGCGGATGGCGGTCGTCGTCCGCTCCGGCGCGGCCGTGCAGCCGCTGCTGAAGGCGCTCGCCGTCGCCGAGGTGCCCACGCGCTCGGTGCTGGCGGGCCGCGCGCTTCGCGACGACCACGCCGCCCGGTCGCTGCTCGTGCTGATCGGGGTCGCGGTCGGCGAGCGGCCGCTCGACGCGGAGCTGGCGGCGGAGCTCCTGCTCGGGCCGTTCGGCGGCGTCGACCGGCTAGGGCTCCGCCGCCTGCGCCTCGCCCTCCGCGCCGAGGAGCTCGCGGGCGGGGGCATCCGCGCGAGCGACCCGCTGCTCGTCGAGGCGCTCCAGGCGCCGGGCCGCTTCGCGACGATCGACTCCGGGCCGGCCCGGCAGGCCGAGCGCCTCGCCGTCACGATCGACCGGATCCGGCGGCTGCACGCCGAGCAGGGCTCGATCGAGGAGCTGCTCTGGTCGGCCTGGGAGTCGAGCCGCGTCGCCTCCTCCTGGCGCGAGCTGGCACTGGGCACCGGGCTCACCGCCGCCGAGGCGAACCGCAACCTCGACGGCGTCGTCGCGCTCTTCAGCGCGGCGCGGCGCTTCGTCGAGCGGGCGCCCGGGCACTCGGCCATCGGCTTCGTCACCGAGATCCTCGAGGCGGAGGTTCCGGAGGACACGCTCGCGCCGCGCTCGGTGGAGGACGCGGTGCTGATCGGCACCCCCTCCTCCGTCGTCGGCCTCGAGTTCGACGTGGTCGTGGTCGCGCGCCTGCAGGACGGCGTCTGGCCGAACCTCCGCCAGCGCGGCTCGCTGCTCGACCCGGACGGGCTGATCCGGCACGCGCGCGGCGAGGGCGACCTGCCGCTGGACGCGCGGAAGGCCACGCTCGACGACGAGCTGCGGATGTTCGCGCTCGCCGCCTCCCGCGCCCGCCGCCAGCTCGTGCTCAGCGCCGTGGCGGGCGAGGACGAGACGCCGTCCCTCTTCTTCCGGCTCACCCCGCCCGATGCTCCGCGGCTCGACGCGGCGTCGGCGGTGCCGCTGACCCTGCGCGGGGCGGTCGCGGGGCTCCGCCGCACCGCGACGACGCCGAACTCGGCCGAGGCGCCCGCCGCGATCCGCGGGCTGCGCGCGCTGGCGCTGGCCGAGGTGCCCGGCGCCGACCCCTCCTCCTGGTACGGCGTCCTCGACCCCTCGACCACCGAGCCGCTCTTCGACCTCGACGACCCCGAGCGTCCGGTCTCCGTCTCGCCCAGCCGGCTCGAGGCGTTCGAGCGCTCGCCGCTCGACTGGTTCGTCGACGCCGTGTCGGGCTCGACGACGAGCACGGCGATGGGCGTCGGCACACTCGTGCACTGGGTGCTCGAGAACGCGGCGAGCACCGAGCCCGAGGCGCTCTGGGCCGAGCTCGAGTCGCGCTGGCCCGAGCTGGTCTTCGAGTCGCCGTGGCTCGGCGAGCGGCAGCTGCGGGTGACCCGCCGCCTGGTCGAGGGCCTCGCCGCCTACCTCGCGGACTTCGAGCGCGGCGGCGGCGCGGTGCTCGGCCGCGAGCAGCAGTTCGAGATCGACGTGCCGCCCGCCCGGATCCGCGGCTCGATCGACCGGGTCGAGCGCGCGCCGGACGGCTCGGTCGTGATCGTCGACCTCAAGACCGGCCGGAGCACCCCGCGCCAGGCCGACATCGCCGAGCACGCGCAGCTCGGGAGCTATCAGCTCGCGGTCGCCAGCGGCGCGATCGAGGCGGCCGGCCCGGACGAGGGCGGCGGAGCGAAGCTGCTGTTCGTCGCCAAGGGCGTCCGCGGGTCGCTCTACCGCGAGGTGGTGCAGCCCCGCTTCGGCGAGGAGGAGCTCGAGGCGCTGCGCGAGCGGGTCCGCGCCGCCGCGCGCGGCATGGCGTCCGCGGGCTTCTCCGGGCTGCTCGACGCGGTCCCCTTCTCCCCGGGCGACGCGCTGCGGTACCGGATCCACGCCGTGCCGGAGGTCTCGGGCGACGGGCTGCTGACGCTCGACGAGGTCGAGACGGAGGAGGAGGAGGAGGAGGAGGAGGAGGAGACCGCGGCTCCGGACGACTCCGCCCTCGATGCCGCGGACCCCGATCCCGTCGCGGACCCCGACTCCGTCGCCGACTCCGCTGCGCACCCCGAGGAGGGACCCCGACCGTGATCGACGCCCTGACCATCGCCGAGGCCCTCGACCTCCGCCCGCCGACCCTCGAGCAGCGCGCCGTCATCGAGGCCCCGCTCGCCCCGGCCCTCGTCGTCGCCGGCGCCGGCAGCGGCAAGACCGAGACGATGGCGAACCGCGTGCTGTGGCTGCTCGCCAACGGGCTCGCGGCGCCGTCCGAGGTGCTCGGCCTCACCTTCACCCGCAAGGCCGCGGCCGAGCTCGGCGAGCGGATCGGCCGCCGGATCGACCAGCTCGGGGCGGCCGGCCTGCTGCCGCTGCGCGAGGACCAGACCGAGCCCGACCCGTTCGAGGCCGCCACGGTCTCCACCTACAACGCCTTCGCGAACACGATCTTCCGCGACAACGCCGCGCTCATCGGCCGGGAGGGCGATGCGACCGTCCTCTCGGAGGCGTCCGCCTGGCACCTGGCCCGCGGCGTCGTCGCCGACACCGCCGACCCGCGCATCCTCGAGGTCGAGGCGAGCATCGACCGCCTGACCGATCTCACCGTCGCGCTCGCCCACGATCTCGCCGACAACCTGGCCGACCCGGCCGAGGTGGCGGGCTTCGCGGAGGAGTTCCTGCGCCTCGGCGAGCTGCCCCGCGGCTCCAGCGGCTCCGGTCTCTACCGCGAGCTCGAGAAGGCGCTGCAGGCCGTCGGCGCGCTGCCGGTGCTGACCGCGCTCGCCGAGCGCTTCCAGGAGGCGAAGGCGGAGCGCGGCTTCGTCGAGTTCTCGGACCAGGTGGCGCTCGCACTGCGGATCATCGAGCGCGTGCCCCGCGTCGTCGACGAGCACCGCGCCCGCTACCGGGTCGTGCTGCTCGACGAGTACCAGGACACCTCGGTGCTGCAGACCCGTCTGCTCGCGCGGCTCTTCGCCGAGCAGGGCGTGATGGCGGTCGGCGACCCGCACCAGTCGATCTACGGCTGGCGCGGAGCGAGCGCCGAGGGCCTCGGCCGCTTCGCGCTCGACTTCGGCTCCGCGGCCCGTTTCTCGCTGTCCACCAGCTGGCGGAACGGCCACGGGGTGCTCGCCGCGGCGAACGCCGTCGTCGCGCCGCTCACCGCGGGCAGCGCCGTGCCGGTGGACCGCCTCGCCGCCGGGCCGGGCGCCTCGGACCACGCCGTCGAGCTGACCTTCCCCGAGACGATCGAGGACGAGGCCGACGACGTCGCGCGCTGGTTCGCCGGCCGGATCGCCGAGAGCGCCGAGCGCGGGGAGGATCCGCCGTCGGCCGCGGCGCTGTTCCGGGTCCGGGCGCACATGGACCGCTTCGCCGCCGCCCTCGCCCGGCACGGCGTCCGGTACCACATCCTCGGGATCGGCGGCCTGCTCCGCCAGCCGGAGATCGCCGACCTCGTCGCCGCGCTCACCGTGGTGGAGGACCCGGCCGCGGGCAGCGAGCTCGTCCGCCTCCTCGCCGGCGCGCGCTGGCGCCTCGGCGTCCGCGATCTGCGCGCGCTGCGCGATCTCGCCTCCTGGCTCGCCTCGCGCGACCACGCGCACCGCCTGCTGCCGGAGGAGGTGCGCGAGCGGATGCGCGCCTCCGTCACCGAGGGCGAGGGCGGCTCGATCATCGAGGCCCTCGACTTCATCGCCTCGCGGCGCCCCGGCGACGACGGCCGGATCGACCACTCCGCGCTGTCCTCCTTCAGCGACGAGGGGCTGCGCCGACTGCACGACGCCGGCACGCTCTTCGCCCGGCTGCGCGCCCGTGCGGGCCTCGACCTGCTCGACTTCGTCACCCTGGTCGAGCAGGAGCTCGGCCTCGACATCGAGGTGGAGGCCAACGAGTCGCGCAGCGACGGCCGCGCCAATCTCGAGGCGTTCCGCGAGGCGGTGTCCGGCTACCTGCAGACCGACGACCGCGGCGCCGGCACCGGCTCGTCGCTCCGCGGGTTCCTGCGCTGGCTCGTGCTCGCGGACAAGCGCGACGGCCTCGCGCCGCGCCCGGAGGACCCGGAGCCCGGCACCGTCCAGCTGCTCACGATCCACGGCTCGAAGGGCCTCGAGTGGGACCTGGTCGCCGTGCCGCGGATGGTCGACGGCGAGCTGCCCGGCACCCCCGTCGAGGGCTTCCGCGGCTGGGTGCGCCTCGGCGCCATGCCCTACGCCTTCCGCGGCGACGCGGCCGAGCTGCCGGACCTCGCCTGGCGCGGCTGCGCCACGCAGAAGGAGGTCGTCGACGCGATCGCCGACTTCGGCGACACCCTGCGCGAGCGCAACGAGTCCGAGGAGCGCCGCCTCGCCTACGTCGCCGTGACCCGGGCGCGGCACCACCTGCTGCTCAGCGGATCCTGGTGGGCCGGCCAGGCCAAGCCGCGCGGGCCCGGCGTCTTCCTGCGCGACCTCGCCGAGGCCGACGCGCTCCCGGAGCTCCCGGCCGAGCCGTCGAACCTCGAGAACCCGCTCGAGCAGGCCCCGCGGACCTTCCACTGGCCGCACGATCCGCTCGGCGCCCGCGGCGACCGCGTGCGCGCGGCGGCCGAGCGCGTGCGCGTCGCCGAGCCGGCACTGCTCGGCGCCCGCGGCGCGGACGTCCGCCTGCTGCTCGCCGAGCGCGCCGTGCGCCTCGCGGGCGGCGAGCGCGTCGGCCTGCCCACCCGCATCCCCGCGTCGCGGTTCAAGGACATCGTCAGCACCCCGGCCGAGGTCGTCGCGCAGCTGCGGCGGCCGATGCCCGAGCGCCCGTACCGGCAGACCCGGCTCGGCACGACCTTCCACTCCTGGGTCGAGAACCGCTTCGGCATCCAGGGCGAGTCCGAGGCCGTCGACACCTTCCCGGACGAGCTCGACGACGGCGGCGCGACGGCGGCCGGTGCCGAGGGCGAGCAGCTCGCCGGGCTGATCGAGACCTTCGAGCGCTCGGAGTGGGCCGATCGCCGTCCCGAGGCGGTCGAGATCGAGATCCACCTGCAGCTGGCGGGGCACGTCGTCGTCTGCAAGCTCGACGCGGTCTACCGCACCGACGACGGCTTCCAGATCGTCGACTGGAAGACCGGCCGCGCCCCGAAGGACGCGGCCGACCTCGAGCTCAAGCAGTTCCAGCTCGCGCTGTACCGCCTCGCCTACTCGCGCTGGAAGGGCGTGCCGCTGGAGAGCGTCGACGCGGTGTTCTACTTCGTCGCCGACGACCTCGTGCTGCGGCCCGAGCGCTTCTACTCGGAGCGCGAGCTCTCGGAGTCGCTCTCCTCGGCGACGGGGGCGAGCCCGCGGCCGTGAGCGGAGGAGCCGGTCCGCGCGCCGGGGGTGCGGTTCAGCAGCTCCTCGACCTCGGAGACCTCGAGCACCGGCCCGGTGTCGGTGGAGAGTGGCGCGGAGAGGTCGCCGAGGACGCTGTCGACCAGGAGGTCGAGCATGCCCACCGCGTCGTCGACGATCGCCGAGTCCTCGGTCTCGGTCCCGTGCAGCAGCCAGCGCGCGAGCTCGAGCTCGGCGTAGAGCTGGGCGCGCTGGCGGATCGTGCGGTCGACCGCCCCGGCGCGCATCCGCGAGTACGCGGCGAAGGCCGTGCCCGCGCCCGGCGCGCTGAGCAGCCAGTGCAGATCGCGCGCCGGGTCGCCGACGCGCAGCGCCGCCCAGCCGAGCACCGCGCTGACGGAGTCGCCGGTGCGGAGGAAGGAGTCGGAGGTCATCGAGCCGTTGACCACCGTCGGGTCGAACTGCCAGAGCGCCTCGTCGGAGGAGGCCGACTCCCAGCGCGCGACGAGCGCGGCGGGGACGTGCCCGGTGTCGGCCGCGCGCTCGATCACGGCGACCGTCTCGTTGACGCTGTCGCGGGCCGACGCGACGGGCAGTCCCGCCTCCTGCACGAACGACGCGGGCAGCGAGTGGATCGCGCCGATCGCGCGCCCGATCGAGTCCGCGAGCCCGCTCGAGGCCTCGACGTCGTCGATCAGCACGCGGTCGCCCTCGAGGTACTGGTAGACGACGCCGCGGGTGCCGTCGAACGGCGTCTGCCCGATGCTCTCCTGCAGATCGAACGGCAGGCGGCTGCGGATGCCGGCGGTGAGCGCGCGCAGGGCGACGAGGTCGCCGAGCTGCTCCTGCTCGGCCAGCGGCGAGGTCGGCACGCGCACCACCAGGCGGGCGCCGTCGCGCGTGGTCAGGAGCGCGGAGTCGAAGTCCCCGTGCGTCGAGTGCGTGAATTCGCGCGCGGTCCGGACGTCGAGGCCCTCGACGGCCGAAGTGGCCAGCGCGGCTAGAGTGAGATGGGATCTGGCCATGCTCACCAGGGTAGGTCGCCGGGCGCCCGACCGGCCGGTCGCCACGCGCTGACCAGCCGATGCCGTCGAGGAGCCGCGCTCCTCCCGGTCGCCTCCCGGCCCGCCACCTCCTCGGCCCCGCACCGGCCGTCCCCCGGCACCGCTTCGAAATGAGCCCGCATGATCCCGTCCTTCTCCGACCGACTCCCGCTCGCCCGCCAGGCGGTCGACCGCGACTACCTCGCCCGCGCGCGCCCCGAGCTCTTCGACGAGCTCGACGCGGACCCGGCCACCCGCGTCCTCCTGCTCCGCGGCGACCGCGCCCTCGTGTCGGGCGAGAGCCTCGCGCTGCGCCCCGCGGCCGACGTGCCGGCCGGCGCGCTCCGCCTCTACCTCGGCCGCACCACCGTCGACGCCGAGGGCGAGCCCGCGGGCACCCCCGTCGTCGCCGCCGTGCTCACGGAGGAGCAGGCGAGCGCCCTCGCGCCCGACGACGCCGCCTGGGGCGCGCTGCGCACCCTCGCCGAGCACCTCAGCGACCGCGACGCCGGCCTCTTCACCGAGGCGCTCGCGATGGTCAACTGGCACGCCTCGCACGGCTTCTCGCCGCGCAACGGCGAGGCGACCGTCGTCGAGCAGGGCGGCTGGGTCCGCCGCTCGCCCGCCGACGGCAGCCAGGTCTTCCCGCGCACCGATCCGGCGATCATCGTCTGCGTCCTCGACGCCGACGACCGCCTGCTGCTGGGCTCCAACGCGATGTGGGGCACCGGCCGCTTCTCGCTGCTGGCCGGCTTCGTCGAGCCGGGGGAGTCGCTCGAGGCGGCCGTCGTCCGCGAGATCTTCGAGGAGTCGGGCATTCGCGTCGTCGACCCGCAGTACCTCGGCTCGCAGCCCTGGCCGTTCCCGGCCTCGCTGATGGTCGGCTTCACCGCGCGCCTGGCCGACGACCAGGCCCCCGCCGACCTCCTGCCCGACGGCGAGGAGATCGTCGCCCTGCGCTGGTTCACCCGCCAGCAGCTGCACGACTCGCTCGACTCGGTGCTGCTGCCCGGCCGCTCGTCGATCGCCCGCGCGATGATCGAGGACTGGTACGGGGGATCGCTCGAGAACGGCCCCATCGTCGCGTGACCCTGCTCGACGGACTCGACGAGGGGCAGCGCGAGGCGGCGGAGGCGCTGCTCGGCCCGGTCTGCGTCCTGGCCGGCGCGGGCACCGGCAAGACGCGGACCATCACGCACCGGATCGCGCACGGCGTAGCCACCGGCGTCTACACGCCCGCCCGCGTCATGGCGCTCACCTTCACCAGCCGCTCGGCCGCCGAGCTGCGCTCCCGGCTGCGGGTGCTGGGCGCGGGCGGCGTCATGGCCCGGACGTTCCACGCCGCCGCGCTCTCGCAGCTCGGCTTCTTCTGGCCGCAGCTGGTCGGCGGCACCATGCCGCAGCTGCTCGACGGCAAGGCGCGGCTGCTCGGCCACGCGGCGGAGCGGCTCCGGCTGAAGCTGGACACCGCGACGCTCCGCGACCTCTCCGCCGAGATCGAGTGGCGGAAGGTCTCGGCCCTCTCGCTCGAGCAGTACGCCGTCGCCGCGCGGACCCGGGCCCTGCCCGGCCGCCTGACCCTCGAGCAGACCGTCGCGATGGTCGACGAGTACGAGGGCCTGAAGGACCAGCGCCGCCAGATCGACTTCGAGGACGTCCTGCTCGTCACGGCCGGCATGCTCGAGTCCGAGCCCGCGATGGCGATGCAGGTCCGGGAGCAGTACCGCTTCTTCGTCGTCGACGAGTACCAGGACGTGAACCCGCTCCAGCAGCGGCTGCTCGAGCTCTGGCTCGGCGACCGCAGCGACCTCTGCGTGGTCGGCGACGCGAGCCAGACCATCTACTCCTTCGCCGGCGCCCGCGCCGACTACCTCCTCGACTTCGGCACGCGCTGGCCGGCCGCGACGGTCGTGCGGCTCGAGGAGAACTACCGCTCCGCGCCACCGATCGTGCAGACGGCGAACCGCCTGATGCGCGGCCGGCCCGGCGCTCTCGTGCTGCACTCCGCGGCCGGCGCGCCCGCCACGGCGGCCGCTCCGGAGCCGGCGATCGACTCCTACCCCGACGACGTGGCCGAGGCCAGGGGAGTGGCGGCGCGCGTCGCGGCCGACATCGAGGCGGGCGTGCGCCCCTCCGCCATCGCGATCCTCTTCCGCACCAACTCGCAGTCCGCGATCCTCGAGCGCGCACTGCACGAGCGCGGCGTCGCGGCGCACCTGCGCGGCGGCAAGCGCTTCTTCGACCTGCCCGAGGTGAAGCAGGCGGTGATGCAGCTGCGCGCGGCCTCGGTCTCCATCTCGGGGGAGCCGCTGTTCAAGTCGGTCAGCGACGTCCTGCGCTCGCTGGGCTGGAGCGCCGAGCCGCCCTCCGCGCCCGGCGCCGTGCGCGAGCGCTGGGAGTCGCTGGACACGCTCGCCCGGCTCGTCGACGAGGCGCCGGCCGGCTGGACCTTCAAGCAGTTCACCGACGACCTCCTCGCCCGCCAGCAGGTGCACCACGAGCCGGACCGCGCGGCGGTCACCCTGGCCACCTTCCACTCCGCCAAGGGGCTCGAGTGGGAGTCGGTGCACCTGATGGGGCTGACCGAGGGCCTGCTGCCGATCTCGTACGCGAGCGGGCTCGAGGCGATCGACGAGGAGCGCCGGCTGCTCTACGTCGGCATCACCCGTGCCCGGCAGCGGCTGCGGCTGTCCTGGTCGCAGTCGACGGTGGGCCGGGTCACGCGGCGGGAGCCGTCGCGCTTCCTCGCAGAGATCGGCACGCGCACTCGCGGTGCGGCTCCAGCCGGCGCTCGCTGAACGCTCCGGAGGCGTCCGAGTAGGTGCGCACGCTGCTCCGCAGCCCGGTCCAGCCGGCGTGCAGCCGCCGGAGCGCGGCGTCGGCAGCCGCGACCGCGACGGCGGCGCTGGAGAGCGGAGTCCGGGTCGCCGCGGTCGCGCCGAGCACCTGGATGACCAGCCGCGGCCAGTCGGGGTCGAGGTCGATCCGGTCGCGGTAGGCGCAGTGCAGGCAGGGCCCCGCGCCCGGCTCGACGAGCGGGCCGATCCGCACCGACTCGTCGCCGAAGACGACCGCCAGGTGCGGCACATCGCTCGAGAGCCAGTGCGCGGCGCGGGCCGGCGCGACCGCGAAGTCCGCGACCAGCACCGCGAGCTCCGGCAGCGCGTCCTCGCCGACCAGCTCGCAGCCCTCGCCGCGCAGCAGACCGCGCAGGGCGTCCGCCGCCGAGCCGGCGCCCTCGACGACCACCCTCGGGGGCACCGGCGGCGTCGGGTCGATGCGGCGCACCAGGACGGGGCGGAGAGCCGCGAGCACCTCGTCGACTCGCGCGTCCGAGGCGCCGGCGCGCGTCGCGATCAGCCGTGCCGTGCCGGTGCTCGTGCCGAGCCGCAGCGCGTGCAGCAGCAGCTCCTCGGCGTAGCCCACTCCCTCGAGCACCACGCGCGGGTGGTCGAGGCCGATCTGCATCGCGGTCGCGGAGCGCCAGACGAGGGGGAAGCGGGGATCGAGCCGGAGGACCATCGGGAGATCATGGCCGAGAGCGGCTCGGCGGCGCGGGAGTTGTCCACAGGTCGTGGACCGCTCCCGCGCGGGGGTCGGACGGTGGGGTCAGACGGGTCGATCGCCGGTGGGCGGGGTGCCGTCGTCGTCCGGACGGGTGCCGTCCGCGGTGCCGCCGTCGACGTCGCCGTCGACGCCGTCCTCCGGCGCCGTGGGCGTCGTGCCGTTCAGCAGCTCCTCGAGCGCGCGGTCCATCTCGTCGGGCTCCGGGGTCTCGCCCCGGGCCTCGGCGCTCAGGCGGGCGACCAGGCGCGAGGGGTCGTCCAGGTCCTCCGAGCCGGGGAGCACGTCGGGGTGCGACCAGAGCGCGTCGCGCGCCTCCGGGCCCACCGCGTCGGTGACGGCCTGCCACATCGCGGCGGCCTCGCGGAGCCGGCGCGGCCGCAGCTCGAGCCCGACGAGGGTCGCGAAGGCCGACTCGGCGGGGCCGCCGGACGCGCGGCGGCGGCGGACGGTCTCGGCGATCGCGCCGGCGCTGGGCAGGCGCGTGGTCGCCGCGGCGGTGACCACGTCGACCCAGCCCTCGATCAGCGCGAGCATCGTCTCGAGGCGGCCGTGCGCCGCGAGCTGCTCCTCCGTCTTCGGCGGGATCAGCGCGCCGGACGTCATCGCGTCGCGCAGCTCCTCGGGGTTCGAGGGGTCGAAGTTCTCGGCGAGCTCCTCGAGGCGGCTCGTGTCGATCGTGATGCCCCGGGCGAAGTCGGTGATCTGCGAGATGAGCGCGAGCCGGACCCACTTGCCGTGCCGGAACAGCCGGGCGTGCGCCAGCTCCCGCACCGCGAGGTAGATCTGCACCTGGTCGACGGGGATGTCGAGGCCCTCGCCGAACGCCGCGACGTTCTGCGGCAGGATCGCCGCGTCGTTCTCCTCGAGCAGGGGGATGCCGATGTCGCCGCCCGAGACGACCTCGGCGGCGAGCTGGCCCACCACCTGGCCGAGCTGGAGGGCGAAGAGGGTGCCGCCGATGCCGCGCATCATGTCCTCGGCGCCGGCGATCATCGACTGCATCTCCTCCGGCGCCTGGTCGCGCATCACACCGGTGAGCGCGTTCGAGATGCTGAGGGCGACCGGCTCGGCGAGCTGCGTCCAGACCGGCATCGTCAGCGAGATCCACTCGAGCCGGCTGATGGTGCGGGGCGCGCGGCTCAGCTCGGAGACGTAGGCGACCTCGTCGAGCCACAGCGCCGCGACGCCGAAGGCGCCGTCGAACGGCGCGCGGACGGCGTCGGTGACCGGGACGGACTCGGCACGGGCCAGCTGCTTCGCCTGCTCGAGCGCGAGCGACCAGTTGATGCCGCCTCCCGTCTGCTGCATCGCGCTCTGCAGCTGCGAGAGCAGGTTCTGCAGCGCGGCCGGGTCGTTCGGGAGGCCCGCGGCGCCCGCGAGCCTGCTCGGGTCGATGGGTCCGTCCCCGGAGAGGAACTGCCGGAGCATCTCGCGGAACTCGTCCTCGGAGCCGCCGCCCGGTCGGTCCGCGTTGTCGCCTTCGGCCATTCGGAGAGCCCTCCCTCGTCGGGTGGAGCCGGCCTCTGCACGCCCGGTTCGGGCGACGGATCGTGACACGACTCCCAGTCGTGCAAGCTACGTTAGCCCGAGCGTCCGAGGCCACGACGTGAAGTCGACCGCCCGGCCCCGACCCGCTTCCGCCCGCCGCGAACACGCCGGCGCCGCCGCCCTGCACGTCCCCAGAAAGGCCCCCCTGTGCTGTTCTCCGCCGACCCGCGCCCCTCCTCCCCGCGCGGCCGGCGCGCCTGGGTCGGCCCCGCGGTCCTCTTCTCCGGCGTCGCCCTCGTGGTCGGCCTCGGCGTCACCCCCTCCCCGTACGTGATCGAGCAGCCGGGCCCTGTCTTCGACACCCTCGGCACGAGCGGCGAGGACGTGCCGCTCATCTCCATCCCCGACGAGCCGACCTACCCCACCGAGGGCACCCTCGACATGCTGACCGTCTCGGTGGTCGGCAACCCGCAGAGCCTGCCCACCTGGATCGAGGTCGCCGCCGCCTGGTTCGACCGCACCAAGGCCGTCGTCCCCGTCGCGCAGATCTTCCCGCCCACCTCCACGGTCGAGGAGCGCGACGAGGCGAACCAGGCCGAGATGACCGGCTCGCAGCAGGAGGCGATCGCGGCCGCGCTCACCGAGCTCGGCTACCCGATCGGCCAGCGCGTCTCGGTCGCGCAGATCCCGGACGACTCGCCCGCCGACGGTGTGCTCGAGCCCGGCGACGAGATCCTCGCCGTCGCGGGTGAGCCGGTCGCCGACGTCCCGGCCCTCCGCGACGCCGTCCAGGCCTCGGGCACGCAGCAGCCGATCACTCTCACCGTCGAGCGCGACGGCGCCGACCAGGACGTGCAGGTCACCCCGGTCGAGGTCGACGGAGCGGCGGTCATCGGCATCGTCGCCGGCGCGGTCTTCGACTTCCCCTTCGAAGTGGACATCCGCCTCGACGACGTCGGCGGGCCGAGCGCGGGCATGATGTTCGCGCTCGGGATCATCGACAAGCTCACCGAGGGCGCCCTCAACGGCGGCGAGTCCGTCGCCGGCACCGGCACCATCGACGTCGCGGGCGAGGTCGGCGCGATCGGCGGCATCCGGCAGAAGATGTTCGGCGCGGTCGACGCGGGGGCGCAGTACTTCCTCGCTCCCGCCGACAACTGCAACGAGGTCGTCGGCCACGTCCCCGACGGCCTGAGCGTCTTCAGCGTCGCGACCCTGGACGACGCCCTCGCCGCCCTCCGCGGCATCGACTCCGGCGACACCGCCGCCCTCCCCACCTGCGACGCCGCGACCCCGATCGACTGACGCCGGCGAGTAGCCCGCGCAGCGGGCGCACCGAGATCCACCGCCGCGAGTGGACGCAGGGTGGGCACTGTCGAAGCAGGAGACCCCGGCTCCGGTCCACTCGCGGGATCGTCGGCGTGCGAGTGGACCGCAAGCGGGGCCTGCGTGCTGGCCGGGGGCCGCTTCGCGTCCGTTCGACGATGATCGCCGGCCCGCGGATCGGCGCGGGGTCTCGATACGCCCCTGCGGGGCTACTCGACCAGCATGGGCGGGCGGGTCCCGCCGCGCCCCCCTGCCCCTGTGGGGCTGCTCGACCCGCACGGGGCGCGCGCCCCCGCGGGGCTGCTCGACCGGCGTGCGGGAGACGGGCCGCGGCGTGTCCGCTCAGAGCGGAGGCGCGCGACCGCTCCCTGAGGGCGACGCTCAGGTGACCCCGGCACGCGTCGCCTACCATGGGGAGCCTCCCGTCACATCTCTACAGCAAGAGGCTTATCCGTGAGTTCTGCAGCAACCGAAGCCCCGCCGCGCAAGAGACGGAGCGTTCTCGCCGTCACGGTCGTGGTGGTCGCCGTGCTGGTGGTGGCGTTCTTCGTCTTCGCCGGCCTCTACACCGACATCCTCTGGTACGACCAGCTCGGGTTCCTCTCGGTGCTCACGACGCAGTGGTTCGCCGCGGGCGGGCTGTTCGTCATCGGCTTCGTCGCGATGGCCGTCCCCGTCTTCGTGAGCCTGACGCTCGCGTACCGGCTCCGCCCGGTCTACGCCAAGCTCAACTCGCAGATCGACCGCTACCAGCAGGTCGTCGAGCCGCTGCGGCGCCTGGCGACCTTCGGCATCCCGGCCGTCCTCGGCCTCTTCGCCGGCGTCTCCTCGTCCACCCGCTGGCAGACGAGCCTCACCTTCTGGAACCGCACGCCCTCGGGCGACACGGATCCGCTGTTCGGACTCGACACGTCCTTCTACCTCTTCGAGCTGCCCTTCTACCAGAGCATCGTCGGCTTCGCCTCGGCGGTCCTGATCATCTCGGCGCTCGCCACCCTGGCCACCGGCTACCTCTACGGCGCGATCCGGATCAACGGCCGCGAGGTGCGCATCTCGAAGTCGTCGCGCATCCAGCTCGCGATCATCGCGGCGCTCTACCTGCTCGTGCAGGCGGTCAGCCTCTGGCTCGACCAGTACGCGACCCTCAGCCGTCAGGGTGTCCGCATCACCGGCGCGACCTACGCCTCCGTCAACGCGACCATCCCCGGCCTGCAGATCCTCGCGGCGATCTCCGCGCTGATCGCGGTCCTGTTCATCATCACGGCCTTCATCGGCCGCTGGCGCCTGCCGGTCATCGGCACCGCGCTCCTCATCGTGGCGAGCCTGCTCGTCGGCTCGCTCTACCCGTGGGTCGTGCAGAAGTTCCAGGTGGAGCCGAACGAGCGCACGCTCGAGTCGCAGTACATCCAGGACAACATCGACATGACGCGGCAGGCCTACGGCGTCTCCGACGTCCAGGTCATCCCGTACGACGCGACGACCGACGCCGAGCCGGGCGCGCTGCGCTCCGACGCCGAGACCACGGCCAACATCCGCATCCTCGACCCCGCGGTCGTGACCGACGCCTTCTCGCAGCTGCAGCAGTTCCGCCAGTACTACTCCTTCGGCGACCAGCAGAACGCGCTCGACGTCGACCGCTACTCGATCGACGGCGCGACGCAGGACGCCGTCGTCGGCGTCCGCGAGCTGAATCTCAACGGCCTCGGCAACAACCAGACCTGGTACAACCAGACGCTCGTCTACACCCACGGCTACGGTCTGGTCGCCGCCTACGGCAACCAGCGCTCGGCCGACGGCGAGCCCGTCTTCATCGAGTCGGGCGTCCCGACGACCGGAGACCTCGGCGACTACGAGCCGCGCATCTACTTCGGCGAGAACTCGCCGGCGTACTCGATCGTCGGCGGCACCGGCGACCGCAACATCGAGCTCGACTACCCGTCGGGCACCGAGGGCGAGCAGCAGACCTACACGACCTTCGACGGCGAGGGCGGACCCTCGCTCGACAACGTCTTCAAGAAGCTCGTCTACGCGATCAAGTTCCAGTCCGAGCAGATCTTCCTCTCGGACGGCGTCAACGCGCAGTCGCAGATCCTCTACGACCGCGACCCGGTGCAGCGCGTGCAGAAGGTCGCGCCGTACCTGACGCTCGACTCGGACGCCTACCCGACCGTGGTCGACGACCGCGTCGTCTGGGTGGTCGACGGCTACACCACCTCCGCGGACTACCCGTACTCGGAGGTGCAGAGCCTCTCGCAGGCGATCGCCGACACGAACACGCAGCAGCAGTTCCCGACCGACGACGTCAACTACATCCGCAACTCGGTCAAGGCGACGGTCGACGCCTACGACGGCAGCGTCACGCTGTACGCCTGGGACACCGAGGACCCGATCCTGCAGACCTGGCAGAAGATCTTCCCGAGCACCGTCGAGCCGATCAGCGAGATGTCCGGCGAGCTGCTCAGCCACGTCCGCTACCCGGAGGACCTCTTCAAGGTCCAGCGCGCCGTCCTCGGCACGTACCACGTCACCGACGCGGGCTCCTTCTACTCCCGCGAGGCAGCCTGGTCCACGCCGAACGACCCGACCAGCGGCAACTCCGCCGCGGCCGCGGTCGGCGGCGACACCCTGCAGCCGCCGTACTACCTGACGCTGCAGACGCCGGACGTCGAGACGCCGTCGTACTCGCTGTACTCCACGTACATCCCGGCGAGCACGCCCGGCAGCCAGGCGAGCCGCAACGTGCTCACCGGCTACCTCGTCGCCGACTCGGACGCGGGCTCGTCGGAGGGCGCGGTGGCCGACGGCTACGGCACGCTCCGCCTGCTCGAGCTGCCGAGCGACGACACGGTGCCCGGCCCCGGTCAGGTGCAGAACGCGTTCAACACCGACCCGACGGTCGCGAACCAGCTGGCGCTGCTCCAGCGCGGTGACACCACCGTCACGCGGGGCAACCTGCTGACCCTCCCGGTCGGCGGCGGTCTGCTCTACGTGCAGCCGATCTACGTCAGCTCGAACGGCGACACGAGCTTCCCGCTCCTGCAGAAGGTGCTGGTCGCGTTCGGCGACGACATCGCCTTCGAGGACACGCTCGACGCCGCACTGGACAGCCTCTTCGGCGGCGACTCCGGAGCGGACGCCGGCGACACCGGAACGGTCGTCACGCCGACCCCGACGCCGACCGACACGGCCGACCCGGGCACCGGCGACACCGGGACCGGCGACGCGGGCACGGAGACGGGCGGCACCGGCGGTGCGACCGGCGACCAGACCGAGCTCCAGGCCGCGCTGAGCGACGCGAGCGCCGCTCTCGCCGCCCGCGAGTCGGCACTGCGCTCCGGCGACCTGACCGCGTTCGCGGCGGCCGACGAGCAGCTCACCGAGGCGCTCCAGCGGGCGCTGGCGGCAGAGGGGCAGCAGTAGGCCGATGGTCCAGGTCGATCGTGGCGAGCACCTGCGTGCAGGGGAGTGGCTCGATCCGAACCGGGAGTACTGGGAGGGGCGTGCCGATGACGGCGCGCCCCTCCGGGCGTTCGCGGCGGCGGTGCCGGCGGGCGCCCGGGTGCTGCACCTGCAGTGCGGCTCCGGTGCCGACGCGCTCGAGCTCGCGGAGCGCGGCGAGGACGTCATCGGCGTCGACTTCTCGATGCCGGCGATCCGCCGGGCTCGGGAGGCGGCGCGCGAGCGGGGTCTCGCGGAGCGCTCCCGCTTCGTCTGCGCCAACGTCTACGAGCTGCGGCACATGCTGCCCGAGCCCGACGCCTTCGACGCCGTCGTGACGACGCTCGACGCCGTCGCCTGGCTCCCGGACGTCGAGGAGTGGGCGCGGATCGTCGAGTGGTTCCTCGCACCCGGCGGCACGGCCGTGATCGGGTCGCAGCAGCGGCCGCGGGTCGTCGACGCCGCCGTCCGCACGTGGGAGCGCTCGTCCGACGAGATCGCAGCGGCCCTGAGCGCGACGCGCCTGGACCTGGCCGCGGGAGCCGTGGACGGCGTCGCGTGGACGGCGTCGAAGCGGGCCTGACCGGCCGCGCGACCCCACCTCCGCGATCTGCTCTGCCGCCGATTTGCATCCGCTCTGATCCCCGTGTAATGTCTTCTCTTGTGCCGCGGGGTGGAGCAGTTCGGTAGCTCGCTGGGCTCATAACCCAGAGGTCGTAGGTTCAAATCCTGCCCCCGCAACAAGAAGACGGAAGCCGGTCGCTAAAGCGACCGGCTTCCGTCTTTAACGGCGGTGCTCGTCAGCAGCGACGATCAGGCCGCCGCGTCGATGACGCTCAGGACGTTGCCGGACGGGTCGCGGAACCAGGCGATCGTCGGACCGTGCCCGCGCATCACGCCGGTCTCGTCGGTCGGCAGCTCGCTGTCGGAGTAGATCTTCGTGACGACGCCGGCGGCGTTCAGCTCCGCCACGGCGGCGTCGACGTCCTCGACCGCGAAGTTCAGGATCGTGAAGCCGGCCGGCTCGTGACCGGGCTTGGGGTAGGCGATGGCGGATCCGCCGCCCGGCAAGGCGATGTCGAGGATCCCCATCGCGTTCATCGACACGTCGAGGCCCAGGACGTCGCCGTAGAACGCCCTCGCCGCCTCGACGTCGTGCACGCTGAAGCCGCTGAAGGCCCGCTCGCTCCGGATCATGACCGCACTCCCGTCCGCACGGCGCCGTCGCCGCGTCCTCCGCGCGACGCTACTCCGCCCGGGACGCGAGCGGCAGGGGACTGCCGACCGGGCGCGCCCGCGGTCGTCGGCGGATCTCGATACGCCCGCTGCGCGGGCTACTCGATCAGCGTGGACGGGGCGGGCCCCGCGTGGACGGGGCGGCATTGCACGGGCGGGGCGGCCCCTGCAGGGAGGGCGCAGCCCGTGCTGGTCGAGCAGCCCGGAGGGCGGATCGAGACCCACGCGCAGATGCCTGCTGGGCGAGCAGCCCGGAGGGCGGATCGCGACCCGCGCGGCTCGACGTCCGGGTCGCTCGGTGTGTCGTAGGAGGGTGCACGCTATCCTCGTCCGGGGACGCGAAGGGTGCTGGTGTGAGCGACGATCAGGTGGACGAGACCGCAGGAGCGACCCGAGAGGGGACCGCGAACGAAGGGGTCCACCTGACCCGCCGGAGCCGGCGCGAGGCGGAGTCCGCCGCACAGGCGCCCCGGTCCGCGTCCGGAGCCGCGCCCCGCACCCGTCCGGTGCCCGTCGCCCCCGTCGCGGTGCGCACCCCCGTCCTCGCGGCCGTCGCGCCGGTCCGCCGCCGCCGGGGCCGCGTCCTGCGCACCACCGTCAGCACGGTCGCCGCCGCCGCGATCGCCGGCATGGTCGCCGTGATGGCCCTCCCCGCCTACTCCTTCGACCCGGCCCCCGACTCGCAGGCCGCGATCGAGGCCGCCGCCCGGATCCAGGCGCTCGGCAACCAGAAGCTCACCGTCGCCTCGACCGCCGTGCAGGAGCAGGTCATCCGCGACTCCTTCACCGCGCCCACGCAGGCGCAGCTCGACGAGGCCGCCGCCCAGGCGCGCGCCCTCGCCGCCGCCGCCGAGAAGGCCGCCGCCGACGCCGCTGCGGCCGCAGAAGCGGCAGCCGCCGAGGAGGCCGCCGGCACCTCGACCGGAGCCGCGACGAGCCGCTCGGCCGGCTCCAGCACCTCCGTCACCCCGCGCGAGGAGGGCGACGACTACCCCTGGCGCGACGCGCTGACCGACGACCAGGGCGGCGGCCTCTCGCCGTTGCGCTACTACTACCGCGAGTGCGTCGACTTCGTCGCCTGGCGCCTCAACCGCGACCAGGGCTCGACCGGCGCGCCGTTCAAGTGGACCTGGGGCAACATGACCCCCGGCGGCGGCAGCGCCTACGCCTGGGCCGGCCAGTGGGCGTCGCACGGCTGGGAGACCAGCACCACGCCCGTCCCCGGCAGCGTCGCCTGGTTCAACGGCAACCACGTCGCCTACGTGCAGTCCGTGAACGGCGACGGCACGGTCTCGCTGGAGGAGTACAACTGGGGCAACGACCACGCGTACCACGCGCGGACGATCCCGGCCTCGAGCGTCCCGCTCTTCCTCTACCCGCCGAGCTGATGGCGGCGCAGCGCAGGGCGTCGGCGCGGAAGGCGGCCGGGCCCGCGAAGGGCGCGGCCGTCGGCTTCGCCGTGGCGCAGTTCGCTCCCACCGCCGACCGCGAGGCCAACCTCGCCGTCATCGGGCGCCTCGCCGGCGTCGCGGCGCAGCGCGGCGCGAGCGTCGTCGTCCTCCCCGAGTACAGCTCGTTCTTCGTCGATCCGCTCGGACCCGAGCTCGTGGCCGCGGGCGAGGCGCTCGACGGGCCCTTCGTCCAGGGTCTCGGCGAGATCGCCCGCGAGCTCGGCGTCCACCTCGTCGAGGGCATGGTCGAGTCGGTCGACGACGGCCGGCGGATCGCGAACACGCTCGTCGCCGTCGACCCCGGGGGAGCGGTCGTCGCGACCTACCGCAAGCTGCACCTCTACGACGCCTTCGGCCAGACCGAGTCCGACTGGGTCGCGCCCGGCGAGATCGGCGTCCCGCAGACCTTCGAGGTCGGCGGCCTCGTCGTCGGTCTGCAGACCTGCTACGACCTGCGCTTCCCCGAGGTCACCCGCTGGCTCGTCGACGCGGGCGCCGACGTGGTCGCCGCTCCCGCCGAGTGGGTGCGCGGCCCGCTCAAGGAGGCGCACTGGCGCACCCTGGTCACCGCGCGCGCCCTCGAGAACACGATCTACCTCGTCGCTGCGGATCAGACGCCGCCGATCGGGGTCGGCACGAGCATGATCGTCGACCCGATGGGCGTCGAGATCGCGACGCTCGGCGAGGTCGAGGACGTCGCTGTCGCCTGGCTCTCGCAGGAGCGCATCGCCGCGGCCCGCGAGAAGAACCCCGCGCTCGCGCTGCGGCGCTTCGAGGTCCGCCCCGTGCGGGCCGGCCGCCGGTCAGCCGCGGCGCGCGAGTCCCGCTAGCCGCTCCGCCGCGCTGTCGAGCACCTCGAAGCGCTTGCAGAAGGCGAACCGCACGAGCGAGCGGTAGGCCTCGGCGTCCGCGTCGGCGCAGAACGCCGACACCGGCACCGCCACCACTCCGGCGAGGCCCGGCAGCGCCCGGCAGAAGGCGACACCGTCGTCCCAGCCCAGCGGAGCCGCGTCGGCGACGACGAAGTAGGAGCCCGCGGAGGGCGACATCGTGAAGCCGGCCGCGGCGAGCCCGGTCGAGAGCAGGTCGCGCTTGCGCTCGAGCGTCGACGTGATGCCGTGGAAGAAGGAGTCGCCGAGCCCGAGGCCGACCGCCACCGCGCCCTGGAACGGCGAGCCGCTGACGTAGGTGAGGAACTGCTTCACCGCGAGCACCGCCGTGATCAGCTCGCGCGGGCCGCTGATCCAGCCGATCTTCCAGCCGGTCGTGCTGAAGGTCTTGCCCGCGGAGGAGACGGTGAGGGTGCGCTCCCGCGCCCCCGGCAGCGTCGCGATCGGCACGTGCGCGCCGTCGAAGCGCAGGTGCTCGTAGACCTCATCGGTGACGATCAGCGCGTCGTGCCGGTGCGCGAGCCGGACGATCAGCTCCCGCGTCTCGGCGGGCAGCACCGACCCGGTGGGGTTGTGCGGGTCGTTGACCAGGATGACGCGGGTGCGGTCGGTCACCGCGGCCGCCAGCTCCTCGTGGTCGACGTGGAAGTCGGAGCCCCGCAGCGGCACTGTGCGGTGCACGCCGCCCGCCAGCGCAATCAGCGCACCGTAGGCGTCGTAGTGCGGAGTGAAGGTGACGACCTCGTCGCCGGGCTCGAGCAGCGCGAGCATCGTCGCGGCCAGGGCCTCGGTGGCGCCCGTCGTGACCAGCACCTCGCCGTCCGGGTCGACCTCGAGTCCGTAGAAGCGGCGCTGGTGCGCCGAGACCGCCTCGCGGAGCACGGGGAAGCCGGGGCCCGGCGGGTACTGGTTCAGACCGGCAGTGATGGCCGTGCGCGCCGCTTCGAGCACCTCCTCGGGCCCGTCCTCGTCCGGGAAGCCCTGGCCGAGGTTGATCGCCCCGGTCCGCGCGGCGAGCGCGCTCATCTCGCTGAAGACGGTGGCGGCGACCTCGCCGCTCGGGCCGAGAAGACCGGCGCCGGCGGCGGCGCGGGTCCAGGATCCGTGGATGCTCACCCCGCCAGTCTGGCGGCTGAGGCCGTCACCGCGCACGGTCGCGCATTGGGGTGCCGCTTGCAGGAGCGTCATAAGGAACGCACAGGTTGGCTGGTCAAGCTATCCCCGCTTGGAAGGAGCACCACCCATGACCGAGAGTCACGACGGTCCTCGTCAGCCGGAGGATCCCCGCACGCCGGAGGATCGCCGCCACGAGGCGAACCACCCCATCTCCGGCGAGCACACCCCCGGACAGCCCACCTCCTCGGAGGGCACCGGAGCGCCGTCGTCGTCCACCGGGGCCACCGAGCCCCTCCCCGAGGCCCAGCACCCCACGCTCCCGCTGCCCGGGGGCACGGCCCCGCAGCCGCCCTACACCTCGAACTCCGCGGAGGGGAACCAGGCCCAGCCGGTCCCGCCGACCCCGCGCTACGGCCAGTTCGCCCCTCCGGCCGCGCACACCGTGCAGAGCACCGAGCAGCCGCCCGTCGGCGAGCACGGCTCGTTCGGCGGCGGCCAGCCCCCCGCCGGCCCGACGGCGACCAAGCGCCGCGCCGGAGTCGGCGTCGTCGCGGCCCTCGCCATCGGCGCGGTCGTCGGCGGAGTCGCCGGAGCCGGCGTCTTCGGTCTCTGGTCGGCCTCGAACGGGGCCGGGACCCGCGTCGTCTCCTCCAGCGGCTCGCAGACCATCACGGTGAACAACGCGGAGGACGCGACCACCGCGACCGCGGTCGCCGCCAAGGCCACCCCGAGCGTCGTCACGATCGCCGTCGCCGGCAGCTCCTCCTCCGGCACCGGATCGGGCATCGTCCTCTCCAAGGACGGCTACGTCCTCACCAACACGCACGTGGTGACCCTCGACGGCCAGATCTCGGACGGCGCGGTCACCGTGACCACGTCCGACGGCCGCATCTTCACCGCGACCATCGTCGGCACCGACCCGACCCTCGACCTCGCCGTGATCAAGCTGGCGGACGCGACGGACCTGGTGCCGATCACCTTCGCCGACTCCTCCGAGGTCAACGTCGGCGACACCGCCGTCGCGATCGGGGCACCGCTCGGCCTCTCCGGCACCGTCACCGACGGCATCGTCAGCGCGCTCAACCGGAGCATCCAGGTCGCCTCCTCGGCCGCTCCCGACGACTCGGGGGACAGCTCGAGCGGCGGCACGGAGAGCCCGTTCAACTTCGACATCCCCGGTCAGACCCCGCAGACCCAGGCGACCAGCACGATCTCGCTCCCCGTCATCCAGACGGACGCGGCGATCAACCCGGGCAACTCGGGCGGCGCGCTGCTCGACAGCGACGGTGAGCTGATCGGCGTCAACGTCGCGATCGCGAGTGCGGGCCAGTCCTCCGGCTCGAGCGGCCAGTCGGGCAACATCGGCGTCGGCTTCGCCGTCCCCAGCGCGGTCGCCGAGCGCGTCGCGAAGGAGATCATCGCGAACGGCTCCGCCACCCACGGCCTCCTCGGCGCGAGCGTCTCGGACTCCACCGAGGACGTCCTCGGCGCGAGGATCCAGGAGGTGACCAGCGGCGGCGCCGCCCAGGCCGCCGGTCTCGCGGCCGGCGACATCGTCACGGGCATCGCCGGTACGCCCGTGACGAGCGCCTCCGACCTCACCGCCCAGGTCCGCGCGCAGGCCGCGAACGCCGACGTCACGCTGACCTACGTGCGCGGCGGCAAGAGCTTCGAGCTCGACGTCACGCTGGGGACCATGGCGACCAGCTGACCCCTCCGGCGGCGGACCGACGTCCGCTCGGCAGCCCCCGCGGATCCGTCCGCGGGGGCTGCTCCGCGTCCGCCGGGCGGGGCGCGGCCCGCTGGTAGTGTGGGGCGCCCGCGTCCGGCCAGGACGCCCGGCCCCGCCTCACGAACTGGACCCATGCAGCCCGAGATCCCGACGGACGACCTCCCCGATCTGCCCGGCGTCTCCTACGTGATGCCCGTGCTGAACGAGGTCACCCACGTCCGCGCGGCCGTCGACTCGCTGCTCGCGCAGGACTACACCGGGCCCTTCGACGTCGTCCTCGCCCTCGCGCCCAGCATCGACGGCACGGAGGAGCTCGTCGCCGGTCTGAGCGCCGCCGACGAGCGGATCCGCGTCGTCGCCAACCCCGTCGGCTCGACCCCCGCGGGGCTGAACGCGGCGATCCGCGCATCCCGCCACCCCGTCGTCGTCCGAGTGGACGCCCACTCCGTGCTCCCGCCCGACTACGCGCGGATCGCCGTGGAGGCGCTGCAGCGCTCGGGCGCCGCGAACGTCGGGGGAGTGATGGCGGCGGAGGGGCTCACCCCGTTCCAGCGCGCCGTCGCCCGCGCCTACGGCTCGCGGATCGGCCTCGGCGGCACCCCGCACCACGTCGGCGGCGAGGAGGGACCGGCGGACACCGTCTACCTCGGCGTCTTCCGCCGCTCCGCCCTCGAGCGCGCCGGGCTCTTCGACGAGCGCTTCAAGCGCGGCCAGGACTGGGAGCTCAACCGCCGGCTGCGCGAGGCGGGCGGGATCGTCTGGTTCACCCCGCGCCTCACCGTCACCTACCGCCCGCGGCCGTCGATGCGGGCGCTGCTGCGGCAGTTCCTCTCCACCGGGATGTGGCGGGGCGAGCTGACCCGGCTGTTCCCGGCCTCGCGGTCGCTGCGCTACTTCGCGCCGCCCGTCCTCGTGGCGCTGCTCGCCCTCGGCCTGCTCGCCGGGGTCGCCGGAGCGGTGCAGGCGCTGGTCGGCGCGGCGCCCTGGCTGCTGCTCGGGCTCGTCGTGCCCGTCGGCTACCTCGCGCTCGTCGCTGCCGCGACCGTCGCCGTCGCCCGCGCCGACGGACCGCGCACGATGCTGTGGTTCCTCGTCGTGATCCCCTCCATCCACGTCGCCTGGGGGACGGGCTTCGTCCTCGGCTTCGCGGGCCTCACCAGCAACATCGCCGCGCACCGCCACCAGAGCGCCGCCGACACCGCGAGGGACGCATGACCAGCACCGCCAGACCGCGCACGATCGCCGAGCTGCGCGCCGTCGCCCAGCCGCCCGAGGTCCGCGGGCGCCGCAACGCCGAGCACTGGACGGCATCGCTGTACCTGCGCCGCTTCTCGCCGTACCTGACGATGCTGCTGCTGCGCACGTCGATCTCGGCGAACGGCGTGACCGGGCTGATGATCCTGGTCGGCTGGAGCGCCGCCGCCGCGCTGCTGATCCCCGGGGTCGCGGGCGCCGCGCTCGCGCTGATCCTCGGCCAGCTGCAGATGCTCGTCGACTGCTGCGACGGCGAGGTCGCGCGCTGGCGCCGCACTTCGTCGCCGGCGGGCGTGTTCCTGGACAAGGTCGGCCACTACACGACCGAGTCGCTGATCCCCATCGCGCTCGGCCTGCGTGCGGCGGGCCTGCCGTTCGACGCCCCCGAGGACTTCCTCTGGACCACGATCGGCCTGGCGCTGGCCCTGGTGATCGTGCTGAACAAGGCCCTCAACGACATGGTGCACGTCGCCCGCGCGAACGCGGGGCTGACCAGGCTCGCCGACACCAAGGGCGAGGCGACGCCGTCCTCCTCCGGTCTCGCGCGCCTGCGCCGCGCCGCGCGCTTCGTGCCGTTCCACCGGCTGTACCACTCGGTCGAGCTGACCATGCTGGCCTTCGCCGCGAGTCTCGTCGGGCTGGTGGTGGGCGCGGGCACCGCCGACCGCGTGCTGGTGTCGGCGCTGCTGCCGCTCGCGCTCCTCGCGCTCGTCGGCCACTTCGTCGCGATCATGGCGTCCAAGCGTGTCCGCTCCTGAGCCGGTGACCGGTGCGCTTCCGCGCGTCGGCGTCGTCGTGCTCACCCAGGGCACCCGGCCGGACGACCTGGCGGCCGGGCTCGCGAGCGTCCTCGCCCAGGAGGGGGTCGAGCTCGACGTCGTCTGCGTCGGCAACGGCTGGGCGCCCGAGGGGCTGCCGGACGGGGTCCGCGCGCTCGCCCTGCCCGAGAACCTCGGCATCCCGGCCGGCCGGAACGCGGGCGTGCCCGCCGTCGCCGGCGAGTACCTCTTCTTCCTCGACGACGACGCGCGCGTGCCGTCGCCGGGCTTCCTCCGTGACGCGGTCGCCCTGCTCGCCTCGCCCCGCCGGATCGGGATGGTGCAGCCCCGGGTCGACAGCGTCGACGGCACTCCGGCGCCCCGGCGCTGGACGCCGCGCATCCTCAAGGGCGACCCGCGCCGCTCCGGTCCGGTCTTCTCGGTCTGGGAGGGCGCGGTCGTACTGCGGCGCGACGTCTTCGAGCGGACCGGCGGCTGGGCGGCGCCCTTCTTCTACGCGCACGAGGGGATCGAGCTGGCCTGGCGGGTCTGGGACACCGGGCGGAGCACCTGGTACGCGGGCGAGCTCGTCGCGCAGCACCCGGTGATCCAGCAGACCCGGCACGAGGACTACTACCGCCTCAACGCCCGCAACCGGGTGTGGCTCGCCCGTCGCTCGCTGCCCGCGCCGCTGGCCCTCGCCTACGTCGCCTCGTGGACGGCGATCCAGTGCCTGCGCTGGCGGAGCGATCGCCCGGCGCTGCGGGCCTGGTTCGCCGGCTGGCGCGAGGGCTGGAGTGCCGACCCCGGGGAGCGCCGCGTTCTGGCAGCCCGGACGGTGCTCCGCATGGCGGTCGCCGGTCGTCCCCCGATCGTCTAGCATCGGGGAATCCGCCCCCCGCCGGGCGGACGCCCCTCGGAAGGACGACGGTGTTCGATTCGACGCAGCTCCCCGCCACAGCTCTGCCCGGTGCAGTGCTGGACGATGCGGAGCCCACCCCCGACGATCTGCTCACGGCCGTGCGCTCGCGCCTCGACGCGCTCGACGGCGCGGTCGCCGATCCGGAGTTCCAGGAGCGCCTGGACGCCCGGCTGCCGCGGCTGGTCGAGCTGCTCGCCGCGGTGTACCGGCACCGCGAGGACCTCGCCGAGCAGATCGTCGACCTCGTCGAGCTCGCCGCGGCCTCGTGGCAGGAGCGCCCCGAGGACCTGCGCGCGCTCGATCGCAGTCGCGGTCAGCACCCGGACTGGTTCCTCTCGAACAAGGCCCTCGGCGGCGTCTGCTACGTCGACCGCTACGCCGGCGACCTCGCGGGGCTGCGCGCCGAGATCCCCTACTTCCGCAGCATCGGACTCAACTACCTGCACCTGATGCCGGTCTTCGACGCGCCCGAGGGGGAGTCGGACGGCGGCTACGCGGTGTCGAGCTACCGCCGCGTGCGGCCGGACCTCGGCGACATGGAGGACCTGCGCCTGCTCGCGACCGAGCTGCGCGAGCAGGGCATCGCGCTGGTCGTCGACTTCGTCTTCAACCACACCTCGAACGAGCACGAGTGGGCGCGGAAGGCGCTCGCGGGCGAGCAGCGCTTCGAGGACTACTACTGGATCTACCCCGACCGCGAGCAGCCGGACGCGTTCGAGCGGACGACCCGAGAGATCTTCCCGGACGACCACCCCGGCTCCTTCGTGCAGCTCGAGGACGGCCGCTGGGTCTGGGCGACCTTCCACCGCTACCAGTGGGACCTCAACTACGCCAACCCCGAGGTCTTCCGCGCGATGGCAGGCGAGATGCTCTTCCTCGCCAACCAGGGCGTCGACGCGCTGCGGATGGACGCCGTCGCCTTCATCTGGAAGGAGCTCGGCACGACCTGCGAGTCGCAGCCCGAGGCGCACCTGCTGCTGCGCGCGTTCAACGAGGTCTGCCGGCTCGCGGCGCCGTCGCTGCTGTTCAAGTCCGAGGCGATCGTGCACCCCGATGAGGTGATCGAGTACATCGACGTCGAGGAGTGCCAGCTCTCCTACAACCCGCTGCAGATGGCCCTGACCTGGGAGGCGCTCGCGACCCGCGACGCCCGGCTGCTCGCGCAGGCCCTCGAGCGCCGGCACGCGCTGCCCGAGGGCACGGCCTGGGTGAATTACGTCCGCGGCCACGACGACATCGGCTGGACGTTCGCCGACGAGGACGCGGCCGAGCTGGGGATCGATGCGGCCGGGCACCGGCGCTTCCTCAACGACTTCTACACGGACCGCTTCGAGGGCACCTTCGCCCGGGGCGTGCCGTTCCAGGAGAACCCGCGGACCGGCGACCGGCGCGTCTCCGGCACGACCGCCTCGCTCGCGGGCGTCGAGGCGGGCGACCCGTACGGGATCGACCGGGTGCTGCTGGCGCACTCGATCGCGCTCAGCACCGGCGGGCTGCCGCTGCTCTACCTCGGCGACGAGGTCGGCCAACTGAACGACCACTCCTACCTGGACGATCCGAGCACGGCGGGCGACTCCCGCTGGGTGAACCGGCCGCGGCGCCCCGAGGCGCGCTACGCCGAGCGGGAGACCCCGGGAGCGGACGCGGCGGAGGTCTTCGGCGGGCTGCTGCACCTGATCGCGATCCGGAAGCGCACGGACCTCTTCGCGGGGAACGCGCTGATCGCCTTCGACCCGGTGAACGACCACGTGCTCGGCTACCTCCGCCCGGGCGACGGCGAGTCGGTGCTCGTCCTCGCGAACGTCTCGGACGAGGCGCAGGAGGTCGCGCCCGAGCGCTTCGGCGGCTTCGCCCCCGAGGCCCTCGACCTCGTGACCGAGATCGCCGTCGACCTCCGCGAGGGCTTCCGCCTCGCCCCCCTCCAGTTCGTCTGGCTGCGGGTGACCCCGGCCGCGTCCATGCTGGTCGAGTAGCCCCGGAGGGGCGTATCCCCATGCTGGTCGAGTAGCCCCGCAGGGGCGTATCGAGACCCACCCTCGCCGATACCTGAGGCGGCACGCCACCGTGTCTGCGACGGTGGATCTCGATACGCCCGCTCCGCGGGCTACTCGATCAGCATGAAGGGGGCGCGCTCCACGGGCCACTCCGCAGCAAGGGCCGGACACCGCCACCCCTCCGCCGAGCCCGGCTTGTAGCCTGGACGGATGAAGCCCGCACCCCGCGACGTCCTCTCCCGACTCCTCCGGGACGCGACGCTGGCGCGCGGAGTGGCCCGTGATCTGCTCACCGCCCGGCGCGCCCGCCGCGACGTGGCCCGCGAGATCGCCGCGCGGGAGCCGCTGACGCCGGGCGTCTTCGAGATCGGCGTCTACTTCGCCGACGGCGACATCAATCTCTACCAGCTGCGCCAGTGGTACGCCCCGCTGCAGGAGCTGGCGCGGACGCACCCCGTGGTCGTCCTCTCCCGCAACGCCACGGCGACCCGCGCCCTCCTGCGGGAGAGCCCCGTCCCGGTCGCCCACGTGCGCTCCGTCGCCGACCTCGAGAGCGCCATCGACGAGCAGCCGCTGCGGATCGTCCTCTACGTCAACCAGAACGCCCGCAACTTCCAGATGATGCGCTACGGGCGCCGCTGGCACGTCTTCGTCAACCACGGCGAGAGCGACAAGATGTACATGACGACGAACCAGTTCAAGGCGTACGACTACAGCTTCATCGCCGGCGACGCCGCCCTGGCCCGCCTTCGCCGGGTGCTCTGGGACTTCGACTTCGACAAGCGCACCCTCGCCATCGGACGACCGCAGGCCGACCACGTCTCGGGCCGCACGCCCTATCCCGCCGACGAGCGCCGGGTCGTGCTCTACGCGCCCACCTGGGAGGGCGACCGCCCGGCCGCCGGCTACGGCTCGATCCGCACCCACGGCGTCGCGCTGACCCGCGCCCTGCTCGCCGACCCCCGCTACCGCCTCGTCTACCGCCCGCACCCGCGCAGCGGCGCCGTCGACCCGGCCTACGGAGCCGCCGATCGCGAGATCGCCGCCCTCATCGCGGCGGCCAACGCGGCCGACCCGACGGCCCGGCACGTGCACGACACCTCCGCCGAGCTCGGCTGGCAGCTCACCGCCGATGTCGCGGTGCTGGACGTCTCGGCCATGGTCTACGACCGCCTCGCGACCGGCCGCCCCCTGCTGGTGACCCGGCCGATCAGCCCGGCGGCCGAGGTCGACGAATCCGGCTACCTGGGCGATGCGGAGTGGCTGCGCGCCGAGGAGGCGGGCGCGGTCGTCGATCGCCTCGAGAGCGTCGAGCACGACGCGGCGGCCGTCGAGCGGCTCGAGCGCTGGGTCGCCCACTACTTCGGCGACACCAGCCCCGGCGCCGCCACCCGCCGCTTCCACGAGGCCATCGAGCAGCTGCTCGCCGAGTGGGACCGGCACGCTGAGCTGCACCGCGACGACGCGGTCGTCGACGAGCACGATCCCGAGCGCTGAGCGGCCCGCCGGCGACCCCTCCGACGCCCGCTCGTCAAGCCTTCCCCCGCGGCGCAGGGGCCCCTCCGCGCCCCGCTACGCTCGACGCATGATCACCCCGCGCGCGTTCGCCCGCTCCCGCCGGCGCGCCGCCGCCTCGGCCCAGCCCGCGGTGGAGTCCGACATCGTGGTGTCGACGGATCCCGAGCGGCCGCAGTTCACCATCCGCTCGTTCCGCATCGGCCTCTTCGGCGGCCTCGGCGTGCTGGTCGCCCTCGTGGTCGGCGGTCTCGTCGTCTCGCTCGGTACCGTGCTGACCTACGTGTTCGTCGCGCTGTTCTTCGCCCTGGGACTCGACCCGCTGGTCTCCTGGCTCGAGAGCAAGCGGATCCCGCGCGCGCTCGCGATCACGATCGTGCTGGCCTCGGTGCTGCTGATCTTCGCGGGGCTGCTCCTCTACATCATCCCGATCCTGATCGAGCAGCTGACGATCTTCGTCACCAGCGCGCCCCGGATCGTCTCCGACATCGCCTCGCAGCCCTGGGTCCTCGACCTCGAGCGGCAGCTCAGCGGCGTGGTCGAGGTCGACGCGCTCATCGGCAACGTGCAGAGCTTCATCGGCAACCCGAACAACCTGCTCTCCCTCGGCGGCGGCATCCTCGCGGTCGGCAGCGGCATCGCCACCGGCGTGACCGGCGCGATCATCGTGCTGATCCTCACCCTCTACTTCCTCGCCTCGCTGCGCTCGATGAAGTCGGTCGCGTACCGCTTCGCCCCCGCCTCGCACCGACCGAAGGCGCGCGAGGTCGGCGAGGAGATCACCGGCGCGGTCGGCCGCTACGTCGTCGGCCAGGTGTCGCTCGCGGCGGTGAACGGTGTGCTGACCTTCGTCCTGCTGCTGATCATCGGCGGACCGGTGCCGGCCCTGCTGGCCTGCGTCGCCTTCCTCGGCTCGCTGATCCCGCTCGTCGGCACCATCTCGGGCGCCGTCATCATCTCGCTCGCCTGCCTGCTCGCCTCCCCGGTGACGGCGCTCGTCGCGGCGATCTACTACCTGGTCTACATGCAGGTCGAGGCGTATGTCCTCAGCCCCCGGATCATGAACCGGGCGGTGTCGGTGCCGGGCGCGGTGGTCGTGATCGCGGCGGTCGCGGGCGGGACGCTCGCGGGCGTCCTGGGCGCGCTCGTCGCGATCCCGGTGGCGGCGTCGGTGATCATCGTCGTGCAGAAGGTCGTGTTCCCGAGGCAGGACACGAAGTAGGTCCGGCGCTCGGCGGTGCTGCTGCGCGTCACTGCGTGACGGCGCGGGTGCGGTGCCTCGTCGCGGACCGGCTGCGCGTCACTGCGTGACGGCGCGGGCGCGGTGCCTCGTCGCGGCTCCTTCCCGCGCGCCTTCGGCGCGCCCGCCAGGCCCGAGCCAGGAGCCGCGACGAGGCACCGCACCCGCGCCTTCGGCGGCGGATCTCCTGCCGCCCATGCTGGTCGAGCAGCCCCGGAGGGGCGTCTCGAGACCTGTCGCGCGTGCTCCCAGCGGACCTGGCGGGTCGCGCGTTCATGCTGGTCGAGTAGCACCGCAGGGGCGTATCGAGACCTGGCGCTGGTGTACTTCCGCGGTGACAGCGGGACCCAAGCATGCTGGTCGAGCAGCCCCGGAGGGGCGTATCGAGACCCACCGCGTCCGAGCAGCAGGCCTCGGCGGCGCCGTCGGGAGCCGAGACGGATGCAGAACATCAGCCGAGAGCAGGTCTCGTCGCCCATCAGCGATGACGAGCACTGTCGACTGATGTTCTGCGGCCGGAGGCGCGCGCAACGTCAGCTGAGACGGGGGTCCCTCCTCTGTCGGGGGAGGCCGGGTGCTCTCAGCTGAGGTTGTGCGGAGCCGGGGCGGCGCATCGGCGCCGCGTCCGCGCGGTGCGGGAGGCGCGGGATCAGTGGAAGGGCGGCGCCGCGGTGTCGACCGCGGTGGTGAAGGCGGCGGCGGACGCCGGCAGCTCGGCGGCGGAGCCGGGGGCGAGCACCGGGGGCAGGGTGCGCGTGACCAGGGGGATGGTGCCGGACCAGACGCCGGGGGTCTGGTCGGCGTCGTCGGAGGGGCCGGCGGCGCGGATCTTGACGCTCGCCTCGGCGAGGGGGAGGCGGAGGACGAGGGTCGCGGCGATCTCGCGGGCGGTGCTCGGCCGGATCTCGGCGTTGCGGCCGGGGAGGAAGCGCTCGGTCAGCAGGTCGAGGGCGCGGGCCTTGGCGGGGCCCTCGACGGGCTCGGCGCTCCCGAGGACCATCGCGGAGCGGTAGTTCATCGAGCTGTCGAAGGCGGAGCGGGCGACGACGAGGCCGTCCACGAGGGTCACGGCGACGGTGAGGAGAGATCCGCGGGCCGCCTCGCGCAGGAGTCCGCCGCCGCTCGAGCCGTGCAGGAGCAGGTCGTCGCCGTCGCGGGCGAAGAGGATCGGCAGCACGATCGCGGCGCCGTCGCGGACGACGGCGACGTGCGCGATCAGCGCCTCGTCGAGGAGGGCGTCGAGGGCGCCGCGGTCGAGGACCTGGCGATCGCGCAGGCGGGTGACGCGGGTGCGGTCGGTGGGGGCGAGGGTGTCCATGCCCTGAGGATCGCGGTCGGACTGGATCTGCGAGAATGCCAGGGAGCCACCGGTCGAGTGGTCCAGAGCGGGGGAGTCGATGGCGTCCGGTGATCTCGAGGTGCCGCTGCTGCTGGGGGTTCCCGAGCGCGGGTCGGTCCGCTCGGGCCTGGCCGAGGCGCTGCGGGCCGCGGTGCTCGACGGGCGCTACGGGGCGGGCGACCCGATCCCGTCCAGCCGGGTGCTGGCGCAGCAGCTCGGCGTCTCGCGCGGCTCGGTCGTCGCGGCGGTCGATCAGCTGGTCGGCGAGGGCTACCTCGTC
Organism: Rathayibacter sp. VKM Ac-2856; assembly: GCF_013205055.1. Taxonomy (GTDB): domain Bacteria; phylum Actinomycetota; class Actinomycetes; order Actinomycetales; family Microbacteriaceae; genus Rathayibacter. Next base: position 211,626 of record NZ_JABMLF010000005.1, on the reverse strand, counting down.
GCGCATCCGCGAGCGGCGGTGACGGTGGCGGCGGACGGTGTGGTCGTGCCGGCGCGGTCGCGCGTCGAGCGGGTGGAGACCGGTGCGGTGCCGGAGCCCGTGCGTCTCGATCTGCGGCCGGGCCGTCCCGACACGCGGGGTCTCGACGGGCCGGAGTGGCGGGCCGCCTGGCGGCCGGCGCTCTCGGCTCCGCCCTCGGAGCTGCCGTCGGCGGCCGGGCACCCCGGGCTGCGCGCGCAGATCGCGGAGCAGCTGCGGCGCTCGCGCGGCATCGACGTGGAGGCGGACGACGTCCTCGTGACCAGCGGGACGGCCGACGCGGTGACGCTGCTGGTGCGGTCCGCCGCGGCGGCGCTCGGCCGTCCGGTGCGCGTCGCCGTCGAGGACCCGGGCTACCCGGCCGTGCGGCGCCGACTGCGGGCCGAGGGGCACGAGGTCGTCGGAGTGCGGGTGGATGCGGACGGCATCGACCTGGACGCGCTCGCCGCCGCCGGCGCGGACGTCGTGGTCGTCACTCCGTCACATCAGTACCCGACCGGCGGCCGCCTGGCGCTCGCCGCGCGCCTCGAGCTGGTGCGGCGCGCGGCCACGCAGCGGCTGCTGGTGATCGAGGACGACTACGACAGCGAGTTCCGCTACGTGGGGGCGCCGCTGCCGGCGCTGGCGTCGCTGGACGGCAGCGGGGGAGTGGCGCACGTCGGCTCCTTCTCCAAGACGGTGTCGCCGTGGCTGCGGGTCGCCTTCCTCGCGCTGCCGCCCTCGTCCTGGCTGCACGGCGCTGTGCGGGAGGTCGACGCCGAGCGCGACGCCTCGGTCTCGGGGCCGACGCAGGAGGCGCTCGCCGCGTTCATGGCGGGCGGCGGCTTCCGGCGCCACCTCACGCGCTCGCGGCGGCGCTACGCGCACCGGCGCGGGCTGGTCCGAGAGTTCTCCGAGGGGATCGACTGGGGAACGGCGCGCGGGCTCGACGGCGGCCTGCACGTAGTGCTCGGCCTGCCCGAGCCGCTCATGGCCGCGACGGTGGTGGCGGCGCTCGCGGCGGAGGGGCTCCTCGTCGCGCCGCTCGACGACTACGCGCTCGCCGAGCACGCGGAGGAGGAGGCGCTCGTCCTGGGCTACGGCAGCGCGAGCGACCTGGAGCTCGGCGCCGGGCTGGCGATCATCGACCGCACGGTCCGGAGCCTGCTGCGCGGCGACCCCGGCGTCCGTGGTATCCCTGGAGGATGACCGCCGACTCCGCCCTGCACATCACCGACGACGCCGACGCCGACGCGCTGCTCACCCGCGACCCGCTCGCGCTGCTGATCGGCATGCTCCTCGACCAGCAGGTCGCGATGGAGACGGCGTTCTCGGGGCCGCTCAAGCTCGAGCAGCGCCTGGGCGAGGAGGGGGCGCCGTTCGATGCGGCGGCCATCGCGGGCTTCGACGAGGACCGCTTCTCGGAGCTGTCGCGGACGCCCCCGGCGATCCACCGCTACCCGGCGAACATGGCCGGGCGGGTGCAGACCCTCTGCCGCGCGATCGTCGACGACTGGGACGGCGACGCCTCCGCGATCTGGACCCGCGACGACCCCGACGGCCGCACGGTGCTCGCGCGCCTGAAGGCCCTGCCGGGCTTCGGCGACCAGAAGGCGCGGATCTTCCTCGCCCTGCTCGGCAAGCGCCGCGGCTTCGAGGGCGCGGGCTGGCGCGAGGCCGCAGGCGCCTACGGCGAGGAGGACTCGTTCCGCTCGGTCGCCGACATCGTCTCGCCCGAGTCGCTCGCGAAGGTCCGCGCGACGAAGCAGGCGGCCAAGGCCGCGGCGAAGGCGAAGAAGTAGGAGCGCTCCGCGCTGTCGGCGGGTGGATCTCGATACGCGGCCTGCGGCCGCTACTCGATCAGCATGAGCCGGCCACAGGCCCGGGCCGCATGGAGCGGCCGCCTGCTCGGACCGCACGCATGGGCCGTACGGATGAGCCGCATGGACGGGCCGCAGGCCCGGCGACCCATGCTGGTCGAGTAGCCGCGCAGCGGCGTATCGAGACCTCGCGCTGTCGGTGGGTGGATCTCGATACGCGGCCTGTGGGCGCTACTCGATCAGTATGAGCGGGCCGCAGGCCCAAGTCGCATGGATGGGCCGAAGGCCGGGGCCGCATGGACGGGCCGGAGGCCCGGCGACCCATGCTGGTCGAGTAGCCGCGCAGCGGCGTATCGAGACCTCGCGCTGTCGGTGGGTGGATCTCGATACGCGGCCTGCGGCCGCTACTCGATCAGCATGAGCGGGCTGCAGGCCCGGCGTCCCCTGGACTAGAGGCGGTCGGCGAGGGCTGCGAGGAGTGCGGAGCGGTCCTCGCGCAGGATCGAGGCGCCCGCGCCGGGCACGGTGCGGACCTCCGCGCCGTGGTCGGCGAGGACGCCGCCGAGCGACGAGTGGCCGAGCGCATCCTCCGGCAGGACGGCGAGCGTCGGCACCGGGAACGCGTCCGGGGCGTCGGCCGCGCCGCGCGCCGTGAGGCCGCGAGCCGACTCCGGGTCCCAGAGCGCGTGCGCCGAGACGTCGAGCTCGATCTGCTCGTCGGTCCAGATCGGGTGGCGGTGGCGGAGGTCCTCCGCGTCGCCCTTCTCGACGTGGGCGATCGAGCCGGCGCGGCGCAGGGCGCTGGTCAGTCCCTTCGCATCCGAGAACGCGGGGTCGAGCAGGATCAGCCGCTCGGCACCGTACTCCGGGGCGAGTCGCGCGGCGACGACCGCGCCGAGTCCGTGCCCGAGGACGAGGTCGGGCGTCTGCAGTACCGAGGCGCGCACGTCGTCCGCCCAGTGCTCGATGGAGTACGCCGGCGACTTCGGCGACCCGCCGTGCCCGGCGAGGTCGGGCGCCACGACGCGGTAGCCGTGCTCGTGCAGCGTCGGCACCAGCGCGTACCAGACCCGCGAGTCGGAGCCGAGACCGTGCAGCAGCAGGGCCACCTTCTCCCCGGTCCCGCCGTAGTCGCGCACGTACAGCTCCAGCGGCTCGGCGGCGGCGGCCAGCGCCTTCCGCTCGGCCTTCGTCGGCGGCAGCACGAAGACGTTGCCGAACTCCCTCGGCGCCGGCCCGAACGCGTCGCGCGCGCTCTGCACCACCTTCCGCCCGAGCATCGCGTTGCCCACCCCGCCGAGCGCCGCGCCGATCCCGAACGGCATCGCCCGGCCGACCAGCCCGGCGCCCTGCTGCGCGAGGAAGTGCTTCGCGAACGACTTCTTGGCCCGGTCGGCGAGCTCGCCGACGAGGAACGACGGCAGCCCCTTGGTCACCACCGAGCCCCAGTACTGGTTCATCCCGGTGCTCGTGCCGGTGGCGTGCCCGGCGACCTGGCGCACGAGCTCGCTGCCCGAGGAGCCCATCATCAGCGTGAGGACGAGAGCGCGGGCGCGGTCCGGATCCTCCAGGCGGATGCCGTGCACCTCGGTCACCGACTGCGCGAAGAGCGCGCTCGCCTCGAGGAAGCCGATCGCACCGGCGCCCGAGAGCGCGACGGAGGCGGCGGTGCCGATGCCGGGGACGACCGCGGTCGCTCCGATGGCCGCGCCGCCGGCGGCGACGCTGGAGAGGTACTGGCGCTCGAGCGAGCGGATCAGCTGCTCGGGGGTCGCGTCCGGGCGGCGGCGCCGGAGCGAGCGGATGTTCGCGAGCACCGCGGGCCGCTGGACGGCGAGGACGCGGTCCAGGATCCGGGCCAGCTGCGCGTTCTCGACGTCGGCGGTGCCGGCCTGCTCGAGCTCGTCGCGGTCCTTGCGGTCCTTCTTCGAGGACATGTCTGCACTCCTGCGTCGTGAGGACCCGCGCGTCGTGGTCACGGGGAGCAGCGGGCCGTGCGGCTCGGACTGCCGGTCACTCCGCGGCGGGCTGCGCTTTCGGCGCGTAGTCCTCAGAATACCGGGCGAGGACCTGATCGATCGGTCCGTCGAGCACCAGGCGGCCCTTGTCCAGGTAGAGCCCGCGGGTGCAGAAGCGCCGCAGGTCGCGCTCGTTGTGCGAGACGAAGAACAGCGTCCGGCCGGCGGCGAGGAGCTCCTCGATCCGGGCATAGCACTTCTCGCGGAACGCCTTGTCGCCCACGGCGAGGACCTCGTCGACGAGGATGATCGGCTCCTCGAGCCGAGACACCACCGAGAACGCGATCCGCACCTTCATGCCGCTGGAGAGGTGCTTGTAGGGCGTGTCGAGGAAGTCGCCGATCTCGGCGAACTCGATCATCGACGCGAAGCGCTCGTCCACCTCGCGCTTGGACATCCCGTGCAGCCCCGCCGTGAGGTAGACGTTCTCGCGGACGCTGAGATCGGCGACGAAGCCGCCGGTGATCTCGATCAGCGGGGCGACTCCGCCGCGCACCTCGACCACGCCCTCGTCCGGCAGCACCACGCCGGCCACCAGCTTCAGGAGCGTGGACTTGCCCTGGCCGTTGCGGCCGACGACGCCGATCGCCTCGCCCGCGCGCACCTGCACGTCGAGTCCGCGCAGCACCCAGAACTCGCCCGGGCGCGAGCGCCGCGAGCCGCCGGCGAAGAGGTCCTTGAAGGAGCGGCGGCCGCGCCGGTTGCGCCGGAAGCGGATCCCGAGCCCGCGGCAGTCGATGACGACGGGGGAGTCGCCGGCACTCGTCATCGTCACAGCTCCTTCAGCACCGCGCGCTCGGAGCGGCGGAACACGATCAGGCCGAGGCCGAGCACGAGGAACGAGATCAGCACGGAGGTCAGGATGAGCGGCAGGTCTAGCTCGCTCGCGAAGAAGGTGGAGCGGTAGAGCGCGAAGATCCCGCTGAGGGGGTTGAGCGCCGCCCAGGGCCGGATCGCCTCGGGCAGGTTCGCCGTCGAGTAGATGATCGGCGAGGCGTAGAAGAGGAAGCGCAGCACGAGCTTGATCGCGCGCTCGAGGTCGCGGAAGAACACGACCAGGGGGGCGACCAGCAGTCCGACGCCGAGCGTGAGCACGCCCTGCAGCAGGATCGCGAGGGGGAACAGCAGGATCGCCGGCGTCACTCCCGCGCCCGAGACGACCGCGAAGAGCACCAGCACGGGCAGGCTCGCCACGAACTCGATGCCCTTGGACAGCACGATGCGGCCGACCCAGATGGTGCGCGGGATGGACGTCGACCGCACGAGCTTCGCCTCGCGGAGGAAGGCCCGGGTCGCGTCCGAGGTGGCCTGGTTGAACCACATCCACGGCAGCAGGCCCGCCAGCAGGAAGACGATGTACGGGTCCTCGCCGACCGTGCGCTGGAAGACGACGGTGAAGACGAAGTAGTAGATGCCCGACATCACCAGCGGGTCGAGCACCGACCAGACGTAGCCGAGCGCGCTGGTCGCGTAGCGGACGGTGAGGTCGCGCTTGGTCAGCAGCCAGAGCGAGTGCCGGTAGCGCCAGCCGCGCGAGCGCTGCGGGCGCGGCGCGAACGCGGCGGCGTCGGCGCGTGCGGGACTGCTCACGGCAGACGACTCCTCTCCGGCTCGGACCGAGCCGGAGGAGGCGCGAGCCTCAGACGAAGAGGTTCGCCCGCTCGAGATCCTCGGCGAAGTCCACCTCGACGGCGTAGAGGTCGGAGATGTCCATCGGCTCGACGAGCAGTCTGTCCTGCTCGATCGCCAACTCTATTCCACGCTCGAAGTAGTCCTGGGCGTCGACCCGGGCCAGCTGGCGGATGAGCGCCGGCTTGTCGGCGGCGGAGACGTAGTTGATGCCGACCGCCTCGCCGAGGCCGCCCTTGACGGTCTTGGACAGCTCGTCGATGTAGCCCTCGGCGCTGGTCGTGTACTTGACCTCCTCGTCGGACACCTTGGCGGTGTTGACGGTGACGAAGGAGACGTCCTTCGCGATGAGGCCGGCGGTGCGGTCGAGGATGCGCGGGTCGAAGACGACGTCGCCGTTCATCCAGAGCACGCCGCCCTGACCGGAGGCCTGCAGGGCGCGCAGGAGGCTCTTCGAGGTGTTGGTCTGGTCGTACTGCTCGTTGTAGACGAACGTCGCCGAGGGGAACGCCTCGATGATGTGCTCGAGCTTGTAGCCGACGACGATGCTCACCGGCACCTTCGTGCCGAAGGCGTGGTGGATGTTGTCGAACTGCTGCTGCATGATCGTGCGGCCGTCGCTCAGCGGCGTCAGCGGCTTGGGCAGGGAGCGGCCGAGCCGGCTGCCCATGCCTGCGGCGAGGATCACGACGGAGGCGGGGGCGCCGGTGGATGCGGCCGGGAAGGGCGTGCTCGTCATGTGTTCTCCTCGTGTCGACAGCCGCGGAGCGATGAGTTCACCGCCGCGTAGCGATCATTAACCGGTGTGAAGCGACCTGATCGCTCCCTGGGTCAGCACTTAGTGTACTGTGCACGCCTTCGAAGGCCAGGGGTTGCCGATGGCCGTGTCTCCGGGTCCGATTCCGCCGCGCCCCGTCGGAGGGCCGCGGCGCGCCCCGGCCCCGCCCCGAACGAGTTGCTACCGTAGCCGGATGACGTCCGCGACGAACGCCGAGGAATCCGAGCGCGACGACGCTCCGCCCGCCGAGTCGCAGGCTCCGACCGAGTCGCCGGAGCCCTCTGGGATCGCCGCCGCCGCGGATCCCGAGCACCCCGTCGTCTTCGAGCTGCACGCCCTGACCCGCACCTTCGGGCGCACCGTGGCCGTGGACCGCATCGACCTCGCCGTCCGCGCGGGCACCTTCTACGGGATCATCGGCCCCAACGGCGCGGGCAAGACGACGACGCTGTCGATGATGACGGGCCTGCTCCGCCCGGACACCGGTCGCGTCCTCGTGCACGGGGTCGACGTCTGGAAGGACCCGCGCGCCGCGAAGCCGCTGATCGGCGTGCTGCCCGACCGCCTGCGCCTGTTCGACCGGCTCACCGGAGCGCAGTTCCTCTACTACTCCGCCGCCCTCCGCGGCATCGACCGGGCGACCGCCAAGCAGCGCACCGTCGAGCTGGCCGAGGCGCTCGGCCTCACCGACGCGCTCGAGCGCCTGATCTCCGACTACTCCGCCGGCATGGCCAAGAAGGTCGCGCTGGCCGGCGCCATGATCCACGCGCCGCGGGTCCTCGTCCTCGACGAGCCCTTCGAGTCGGTCGACCCGGTGTCCTCGGCGGCGGTCATCACCGTGCTGCGGCGCTTCGTCGCGGGCGGCGGCACCGTCGTGCTCTCCAGCCACGGCCTCGACTTCATCGAGCGGGTCTGCGACGACGTCGCGGTGATCGTGGGCGGGAAGGTGCTCGCCGCCGGCTCGGTCGAGGAGGTCGCCGGCACCGCGACGCTGGAGGAGCGCTTCCTCGAGCTCGCGGGCGGCAAGCAGATCGCCGAGGGGCTGCAGTGGCTGCACGACTTCTCCGGCTGAGGCTCGACGTCCTCCTCGGCGCCTTCCGCGCCGGTGCACGCCGGACGGGCGGCGCCCTGCTCGGGCTCCTCGTCGTCGTGCTGTCGACGGCGGGCCTGCTCGCCGGTCTCGGCTCGGTCGAGCCGGGCACCTGGCTCGCCTCCGACGCGGTCGTCGCCGGGGGAGCGGTCCTGACCCTCGGCTTCCTGGTGCTCCCGTTCCTGCTCGGCCCGAGGGACCCGATGGATCCGCGCGCGTTCCGGCTCTTCGGCATCCCGAGCGGCCGGCTCGCGGCCGCCCTCGCGCTGACCGGGCTGCTCTCCGTGCCGGTGCTCGCCCTCGTCGTGATCGGCGCCGCGACCGTCCGGCTCTTCCCCGCGGCCGGGGCGCTCGCGGTCGTCGGCCCGCTGCTCGGCGTCCTCACCGCCGCGCTCCTCGCCCGGATCGGCCTCGCCGCCTCGTCGGCGCTGGTGCCCTCGCGCACCGCGCGCGAGCTGCTCGCCGTCCTCGGCCTCGTCCTCCTGCTCGCGGTGCCCGTCGCGCTCGTCCTCGTCACCGGCCTGGACTGGGGCGGCCAGGGCTCGGACGCGCTCGGGCGCCTCGCCGACGCCCTCGCGCCGACCCCCTTCGGCGCCGCCTGGGCGATCGCGCCGAGCGCCGCCGACGGTGCAGCGGCCGGGCCGCTGCTGATCGCCCTCGTCACCCTGGCCGCCGCCGCCGCGCTCTGGTGGCTCGTGGTGCACGCGCTCACCGGCCGTCCGGAGCGCACCTCCCGGCCGCCACGGGGACTGCGCCTCGGCTGGTTCGACGTCCTCGGCGGCAGCCGCACCGGGGCGATCGCGGCGCGCACCATGACGTACTGGCTCCGCGACCCCCGCTACCAGGCCTCGCTCGTCGCCGTGCCGCTGCTGCCCGTGGTCGCCGTGGTGCTGCTCGCGGTGGTCGGCGTGCCGTTCCCGCTGCTCTCGCTGCTGCCCGTCCCGCTCGTCGCCCTCTTCCTCGGCTGGTTCCTGCACAACGATGTCGCCTACGACGGCTCGGCCTTCTGGCTGCACGCGGCCGCCGGGGTGCGCGGCTGGTCGGACCGGCTGGGCCGGGCGTTCCCGACGCTGCTGCTCGGCGTCCCGGTCGTCGTGCTCGGCTCGCTCGTCAGCAGCGCGACCTCCGGGCTCGACGGGGCGCTGCCGGTGCTGATCGCGGTGAACAGCGCGCTCCTGCTCGTGCCCGCCGGCGTCGCGAGCGCCGTCTCGGCGCGGCTCGCCTACCCGGCTCCGCGCCCCGGCGACAGCGCGTTCGTCCAGCCGCAGGCTCCCGGAGCGAGCGGAGCGGGTGCGCAGGCCCTCGCGTTCGGCCTCGGTCTGCTGCTCTCGGCGCCGGCCGTGGTCCTGGCGGTCCAGGCACTGTTCTTCGAGGGCGACCGGGACCGCGCGATCCTCGTGGGCCTGGGCAGCGCGGCCGTCGTCTTCGCCCTCGGCGTGCTGCTCGGCGGCCTCCTCTTCGACCGCCGCGCGGCCGAGCTGGTCTCCTTCACCAGCCGCTACTGAGCCCCGTCCCGGCCGCTGTGCCCGGCCCCTGCCGCCGGGGCGCTCCGAGCGTAGGATCGGACGCATGACGTCCCGATTCGAGAACAGCAGCACCGACCCCCTCGAGGGAGGCGGAGGAACCGCCACCCTCGACCGCGAGCTCGAGGAGCTCCTCAACCAGGAGACGATCGAGCCGGGCGACCACGAGCGCTTCTCCCACTACGTCCCGAAGGACAAGATCCTCGAGAGCGCGATGACCGGCAAGCCCGTCCGCGCCCTCTGCGGCAAGAAGTGGCTGCCGGGTCGCGACCCGGAGAAGTTCCCGGTCTGCCCCTCCTGCAAGGAGATCTACGCCCGGATGAAGTAGGGCGCGCGCCCGGCCCCTCAGCGGGAGCCGGGCCCGCCCGTCCCGCGGCCGGAAGCGGGCCGGCCGCCGCGCTCAGGCGTAGCGGGTCGGGATGACCGGGTCGCCGCGACCGAGACGCAGCGCGTCCAGCGGCAGCTCCAGCACGGTGTTCGCCCGGTGCTCGCGCGCCGCGACGACACCGGCGGCCCCGAGATGCTCCTCGCGGATCCGCCCGTCCTCGATCAGCGGCACCAGCAGGGCGCGCTCGTCCTCGCCGACGGCGCCCTCGGGCCCGGCGCCGACGTGCACGACCTCCTCGACGGCCACGCCGTCCTCGGTCAGGCGGCGGCCCGCGGCCTTCCGCCCGCCGATGGAGGCCTTCGAGGCCGACTTCTTCGCCACCGAGACCCACTCGCCGGCGTCGTCCTCGTGCGCGACCAGCTTGTAGACCATCCCGGCGGTCGGGTGCCCCGAGCCGGTGGCGACGGAGGTGCCGACGCCGTAGGAGTCGACGGGCGAGGCGGCCAGCGCCGCGATCCCGTACTCGTCGAGGTCGTTCGTGACGGTGATCCGGGTGCCCGTGGCGCCGAGCCCGTCCAGCTGCGCGCGGACCGCGGCGACCTGCTGGGGGAGATCGCCCGAGTCGATCCGCACCGCGCCGAGCGAGGTGCCGGCGACGCGGACCGCGAGGTCCACGGCGGCCGTGACGTCGTAGGTGTCGACGAGGAGGGTCGTGCCGGAGCCGAGCGCGGCGACCTGCGCGCGGAAGGCCTCCTCCTCCGAGTCGTGCAGCAGCGTGAACGCGTGCGCGGAGGTGCCCATGGTCGGCACACCCCAGCTGCGGCCGGCCTCGAGGTTCGAGGTGGCGCCGAAGCCGGCGATGTGGGCGGCGCGCGCAGCGGCGACGGCCGAGCGCTCGCCGGCCCGGCGCGAGCCCATCTCGGCCAGCGGTCGGCCGTCGGCGGCGGAGACCATCCGGGCGGCGGCGCTCGCGACGGCACTGTCGTGGTTGAGGACGCTCAGCACGAGGGTCTCGAGCAGCACCCCCTCGGCGAACGGCGCCTCGACGATCAGGACGGGCGAGCCGGGCAGGTAGACCTCGCCCTCGCGGTAGCCCCACATGTCGCCGCTGAAGCGGTAGTCGGCCAGCCAGTCGAGGGTGCGGGCGTCGACGACGCGGTTCTCGCGCAGCCAGGTCAGCTCGGAGTCGCCGAAGCGGAAGCGCGAGATCAGCTCCAGCAGGCGGCCGGTGCCGGCGAGCACCCCGTAGCGGCGGCCGGGCGGGAGGCTCCGCGCGAACACCTCGAACATGCAGCGCCGCTCGGCGGTGCCGCTGCCGAGAGCGCCCTCGACCATCGTCAGCTCGTAGCGGTCGGTGAGGAAGGACGTGGCATCCATCCGCCCAGTGTTCCATGCGGCGCCCGCGGCCCCCGCATCCGGCCGCAGCGGCTCGCGGGGCCCCGGGCTCCGAGGCTCCGCGGAGGGCGCGGGTAGGCTGTTCCCCCGTGACGGACGCACCCCTCGGCATCTTCGACTCCGGCGTCGGCGGACTCACCGTCGCCCGCGCCGTCATCGACCAGCTGCAGAACGAGTCGATCGTCTACCTCGGCGACACCGCGCACTCGCCCTACGGCCCGAAGCCCCTCGCCGACGTCCGCGCCTACGCCCTCGACACGCTCGACACCCTCGTCGACCAGGGCGCGAAGCTCCTCGTCATCGCCTGCAACACCGCGTCCGCGGCGATGATGCGCGACGCCCGCGAGCGCTACACGATCGGCCGCGGCATCCCCGTGATCGAGGTCATCCAGCCCGCCGTCCGCAGCGCCGTCCGCGACACCCGCAACCGCCGCGTCGGCGTGATCGGCACCGTCGGCACGATCCGCTCGCGCGCCTACGACGACGCGTTCGTCGCCGCTCCCGACCTCGAGCTGGTCACCGCCGCCTGCCCGCGCTTCGTCGAGTTCGTCGAGGCCGGGGTCACCTGGAGCGACGAGCTGCTGGCGCTCGCCGAGGAGTACCTCGCGCCGATGAAGAGGGCCGGTGTCGACACCCTCGTTCTCGGCTGCACGCACTACCCGCTGCTGCGCGGCGCCATCGCCTACGTGATGGGGCCCGATGTCCGACTGGTCTCGAGCGCCGAGGAGACCGCGCTCGACGTGTACCGGACGCTCGTCGCCCACGGCCTGCAGCGCACCGCCGCCGCGCCGCCGACGTACCGCTGGGAGGAGACCGGGTCGAGCGACTTCGTCCGCCTCGCCCGCCGCTTCCTCGGCCCCGAGGTCTCGAGCGTCGACCTCGTCGAGACCGGCACGATCAACCTCCGCGAGCTCGACCGGGCCGCGCGACGCACGACTCCAGGGAGACCCGAGTGACCGACAGCACCGCCGCCCAGCCCGCCGCCCAGCCGACCGTGACGCGCAAGGACGGCCGCGCGCCCGACGAGCTGCGCGCGATCACCATCGAGCGCGGCTGGAGCACCCAGGCCGAGGGCTCCGCGCTGATCTCCTTCGGCAACACCAAGGTGCTCTGCACCGCCTCCTTCACCAACGGCGTCCCGCGCTGGCTGCAGGGCAAGGGCAAGGGCTGGGTCACCGCGGAGTACGCGATGCTGCCCCGCGCCACCAACTCCCGGATGGACCGCGAGGCGGTCAAGGGCAAGGTCGGCGGGCGCACCCACGAGATCTCCCGCCTGATCGGCCGCAGCCTCCGCGCGGTCGTGGACACCAAGGCCCTCGGCGAGAACACGATCGTGATCGACTGCGACGTCCTCCAGGCCGACGGCGGCACCCGCACCGCGGCGATCACCGGCGCCTACGTGGCGATGGTGGACGCGATCGAGTGGGCGCGCGGCAAGAAGTACGTCGGCCAGAAGGCGCAGCCGCTGATCGACAGCCTGTCCGCGGTCTCCGTCGGCATCATCGACGGCGTCCCGATGCTCGACCTGGCGTACGTGGAGGACGTCCGCGCCGAGACCGACATGAACGTCGTCGTCACCGGCCGCGGCCTCTTCGTCGAGGTGCAGGGCACCGCCGAGGGTGCTCCGTTCGACCGCCGCGAGCTCGACGCGCTGCTCGACCTCGCCGTCGGCGGCGCGGCCGACCTGGCCCGCTTCCAGAGCGAGGCGCTCGCCGCGGGGCAGGGCGCGTGAGCCTGGATCTCGTCCTCGCCACCCACAACGCGGGCAAGGTCGAGGAGTTCCGCGCGATGCTCTCCGGCGCGCTGCCGGGCGTGGGCGTGCGCGCCTACGACGGGCCGGAGCCGGTCGAGGACGGCGTCTCCTTCCGGGAGAACGCGCTGATCAAGGCGCGCGCCGCCGCGGCGCACACCGGTCTCGTCGCGCTCGCCGACGACTCCGGCCTCTGCGTCGACGTGCTCGGCGGCTCGCCCGGCATCTTCTCGGCGCGCTGGTCGGGCCGCCCGCACGACGCGGTCGCGAACTACGAGCTGCTGCTCGCGCAGCTGGCCGACGTGAAGCCGGAGCACCGCGGAGCGCACTTCGTCTGCACGATCGCGCTGGTCGTCCCCGAGGCCGTCCTGCCCGGCGGCCGCGAGATCGTCGTCGAGGGCCGCTGGGACGGCGCCATCGCGGCCGGTCCCCGCGGCACGAACGGCCACGGCTACGACCCGGTCTTCGTCCCCGCCGACTCGGCCCTCTCGGCCGCCGAGATCGCCCCCGCCGAGAAGAACGCCCGCAGCCACCGAGCCCGCGCCTTCACCGCCCTCCGAACGCAACTGACGTCCCTGGCGACCACCCTCTCCTAAGGGCGGCGCAGCCCGCCCCCGCGAGATGCCACTTGTGCGCGCGACACGCCGTGTCGGGCGTGCACAAGTGGCATCTCGCGGGGAGCGACGAGGGGTGCGCTCGGGTCAGTGCTTGCGGCGGTCGTCGTCGACGGCGGTGGGGTCGAGGACGAGGGCGCTCGCCTCGGCCGCGTCGGTGTCCTTGTCGGCGGCCAGGCGCGCCTTGCGGCGCTGCTGGAGGAAGTGGAAGAGCGTGGGGATGATCGCGAGGGCCACGGCGCCGATCAGGATGACGTCGATGTAGTGCGAGACGAAGTCGGCGACGGGCGGGATGAAGGCGAGCAGCCAGCCGATGAGGGTCACGCCGCTGCCCCAGACGAGCGCGCCGATCATGTTGTAGAGGCTGTACTTGCGGTAGTTCATGTGCGCGACGCCGGCCGCGATCGGCGCGAAGGTGCGGACGATCGGCACGAATCGCGCGAGGATCACGGCGAGCCCGCCGAAGCGCTCGAAGAAGGCGTTGGTGCGCTTGACGTTCTCGACGCTGAAGAGGCCCGACTCCTTGCGCTCGAAGATGCGCGGCCCGGCCTTGTGCCCGATCAGGTAGCCGACCTCGCCGCCGACGAAGGCCGAGAAGCCGATCGCGAGGCAGATCAGCCAGATCGGCACTCCGAGGCCGCCGTTGGAGGCGTTCTCGTGGGCGAGCAGGCCCGTGATGATGAGCAGCGTGTCACCGGGGAAGAGGAAGCCGATCAGCAGGCCGGTCTCGGCGAAGACGATCGCGCAGACGACCAGCACGCCCCACGGACCGAACGAGGTGAGGATCGTCTCGGGGTCCAGCCAGGGGATCAGGGCGGCGTGGTTCAACGGTTCTCCAGTCGATCAGTGCCGTTCGGCCCGGCCGGCGCCTCAGCCGTCCCCGGTCTGCGGCCGCTCGACCGCGCTCACTGTACCCGCGAATCCGTGGAGAAGACCGGGCCGACCCCCGAAGGTGGCGTCGTGCGGAAGGTGGGACTCGAACCCACATGCCTCTCGGCACAGGAACCTAAATCCTGCGTGTCTGCCATTCCACCACTCCCGCGTGCGGGCTCCAGTGTAGGAGGGGACCCTGCAGCGGGTCAGCCGCGCGGGCGCCGGTGGGGCAGATACCGCGGGATCCAGCGCGAGAGCGCGGCCGCGCCGGCCAGGCCGAGCACGCCCATCGCCCCGGCGGCGAACGGCAGCGAGACGGCCGCGGTCAGCGCGGAGACCGCGATCGGCGCCGCGGCGTTGCCCGCGTCACCGGTGAAGCGGAACGCGCCGAGGAAGGGCGCCGGGTCGGCCGGCGGCGCGAGATCCGCGCCGATCGTCATCAGGATCCCCGAGCCGATGCCGTTCGCCACGGCGAGCACGCAGGCCACCGCGACGAACCACGGCACCGGGTCCGCCGCGAGCAGCGTCGCCACCAGCAGCAGGTGCCCGACGCCCAGGCCGATCATCGAGGGGATCGCCGTGGCACCGCGGCCGAAGCGGTCCATCACCTGGCCGCCCGCGTAGAAGAGGGCGAAGTCGAGGGCGCCGGCGACGCCGATGATGATCGCGGTGTCGGTCTCCGCGAGCCCGAGGCTGACCGCCCAGAGCGGCAGGATCAGCGTCCGGCTCGCGCGCAGGGCGCCGATCACGGCCGCGCCCGAGCCCATCCGCGCCAGCACCCCGCGGTGGGAGCGGAGGGTGCGGACGAGTCCGGGGGAGGACTCCGGCACGACGGCGGCGTCGACGGCGGCGTCGAGCGCCGGGTCGGCGGAGGCGGCCGCCGCGCGGCGCAGCACCGTCGCCGGGTCGGGGACGAGCAGCAGCACGACGACCGCGGCGACGCAGCAGGCGATGTGCACCCAGAAGATCGACTCGACCGAGCCGCTGAGGTGCACGACCCCCGCCGCGAGGAACGGGCCGATCAGCCAGCCCGCCCGGAACACCCCGGCGAGGGAGGAGAGGGCGCGCGCCCGGTGGCTGATCGGGACGAACGAGGTCATGAAGGCGTGCCGGGCGAGCGCGAAGACCGCCGTGGCGAGGCCGATCAGGAAGACGCCGACGGTCAGCGTCACCCACGAGGTCGAGATCAGGCAGATCACCAGGCCGAGGATCGAGGCGGCCGAGGCGCCGAGCATCGCGCCGCGCTCGCCGATCCGCGAGACGATCCAGCCGCTGGGGATGTCGCCCGCGAGCTCGCCGATCATGATCATGCCCGCGACGAGTCCGGCGATCGCCAGCGTCGCGCCGAGATCGCCCGCGACGGCGGGGAGGAGGGGGATGATCGCGCCCTCGCCGACCGAGAAGAGGAGAGTCGGCAGGAAGGTGGAGAGCAGGAGCGGCCCGACGGGGAAGGGGCGCTCGGCGGTGCTGGTCACCGACCCCATCCTAAGCGCCGCTCGTCCGGCGGCCCGCGGCGACCCCGGGCGCCCCCGGTAGTCTGGGGTCACCATGCTGGACAACGACTTCACCGAGCAGATCACTGCTCTCCGCTCCACCTTCTCCGACATCCTCGCCGTCATCGACGTCGACGGCCTCCGCGCGAAGATCGAGGAGCTGAACGAGCAGGCGGGCGCCCCCGACCTCTGGGACGACACCGACAACGCGCAGAAGGTGACCAGCGCGCTGAGCCACCGCCAGTCCGAGCTCGCGCGGATCACCGCGATCGAGCGCCGCCTCGACGACCTCGAGGTCCTGGTCGAGATGGCGAACGAGGCGGACGACGCCGAGTCCGAGCAGGAGGCGATCGCCGAGCTCGAGGCCCTGCAGAAGACCATGGGCGAGCTCGAGGTGCAGACCCTCCTCGACGGCGAGTACGACGACCGCCCCGCCGTCATCACCATCCGCGCCGGGGCCGGCGGCGTCGACGCCTCCGACTTCGCCGAGATGCTGATGCGGATGTACCTCCGCTGGGCGGAGAAGCACAAGTACTCCGCGACGGTCATGGACGCGAGCTACGCGGAGGAGGCGGGCATCAAGTCCGCCACCTTCCAGATCGACGCGCCCTACGCCTTCGGCACCCTCTCCGTCGAGGCCGGCACGCACCGACTCGTGCGGATGAGCCCGTTCGGCGCCGCGGGCAAGCGCCAGACGTCCTTCGCCGCGGTCGAGGTCATCCCGCTGATGGAGGAGGCCGGGGCGATCGAGATCCCGGACAACGACATCCGCGTCGACGTGTTCCGCTCCTCCGGCCCCGGCGGCCAGTCGGTCAACACGACCGACTCCGCGGTGCGCCTCACCCACCTCCCCACCGGCACGGTCGTCTCGATGCAGAACGAGAAGAGCCAGATCCAGAACCGCGCGGCCGCCATGCGCGTGCTGCAGTCGCGCCTGCTGCTGCTGCAGAAGGAGCAGGAGGCCGCGACCAAGAAGGAGCTGGCCGGCACCATCACCGCCAGCTGGGGCGACCAGATGCGCAGCTACGTGCTCGCGCCGTACCAGATGGTCAAGGACCTCCGCACCGACCACGAGGTCGGCAACCCCTCGCACGTCTTCGACGGCGACCTCGACGGCTTCATCGCCGCCGGCATCCGCTGGCGCAAGTCCGCCTGACCGGCGGCGACCGCTCGGGCGCCGAGCCGGGCCGCAGCGCAGCGGGCGGTCCGTGCCACGTTCCGCGCACGAGAGCGATGTGAGCCGGTCGCGTTCTACCGTGGCAGGGTCTCGATCCGAGACTCCCTCACGAAAGGTGGAACCATGTCGAAGACCCCTCTGCTGCTCACCGCCTCCGCGGCGGGCGTCGTGCTCGCCCTCGCAGCCGGCACCCCGGCGTCCGCGGACGAGCAGGTCCCCGGCCTCGCGCCGTCCTCCGAGTCGTCCCTCTCCGACGTCCTCGCGGAGGACGTCGGACTGGTCCTCGAGGGCGAGTGGTCGTCCCTCGCCGTCGAGGGCGACGTCGAGCTGCCCTCCGATCCCGCCGGCTCCGTCGTGGCCGGCGGCGCCTCCACGGACGTCGCCGCGCTGATCGACGCCGCCGCGCTCCCCGCCCCGTTCTGAACGGTTCACGACGGTTCGGCCGACCTCCGCTGGTGAGCACCCCTCCCCGCCGGTCCACCACGCGGCGGACCGGCGGGGAGCCCTCGCGCACGTCGTCGACCGTGCGCCCGAGGGAGCTCCTCCTTCTCGGGTCCGCTGCACTCGTGGCCGCGGCGGGCGCCTTCGTCGTCGCGTGCGTCATCGGGAACACGACCGGTGCGCTCGACGCGCAGCCCTACGAGGGGTGGGGGCTCGGCTTCGCGGTGGCGCTCGGCCTCGCCGGGGTGCTCCTGCTCGGGGTCGCCGTGCTCCTCGGGCTCGCCTGGGGACGCGCTCGCGGGGGCGGCGTCGCCCCCGCGATCGCGACGACGGCCGCGGCGGCGGCCGTCTGCCTCCTCTTCGGGCTGTCGCTGGTGGGCGCGGGGACGGAGCCGGAGACGTCGATGCCGGCTCCCGGGGCGCAGAGGGCCTCGTCGGCTCTCGCGGTCGCTCTCCTCGGGTGCGCGGGCGTCTCCGCCGGGGCCTTCGTCGTCGCCCTGGTGCGGCGGCCGGGGGAGTCGCGGAGCGCCTGACCGGAGCCGTCGCGGTGCCGGGGGAGGGGCCGCTCGACGCGCCGGGAGGAGCCTGACGGTCCGGACTCCGGGATCGTCGCTTACCCTCGTACCGACATGATTCGCTTCGACAACGTCTCCAAGCAGTATCGGGGTGGCACGAGACCCGCCCTGAACGCCATCGATCTCGAGATCCTCCGGGGCGAGTTCGTCTTCCTCGTCGGCGCCTCCGGGTCCGGCAAGTCCAGCTGCCTCCGCCTGATCCTCAAGGAGGAGCGGCCCTCCTCCGGCTCGATCCACGTGCTCGGGCAGAACCTGGGCAAGATCTCGAGCCGCAAGGTCCCCTACTTCCGCCGCAACATGGGCGTGGTGTTCCAGGACTTCCGGCTCCTGCCGAACAAGTCCGTCTTCGACAACGTCGCCTTCAGCCTCCAGGTGATCGGCAAGTCGAAGGGCTACATCCAGGAGGCGGTCCCGGACACGCTCAAGATGGTGGGCCTCGCCGGCAAGGCCGCGCGCCTGCCGCACGAGCTCTCCGGTGGCGAGCAGCAGCGCGTGGCCATCGCCCGCGCCGTCGTGAACAAGCCCGCGGTGCTCCTCGCCGACGAGCCGACCGGAAACCTCGACCCGACCACCAGCGCCGGCATCATGGCGCTCCTCGAGCGGATCAACGCGGGCGGCACGACCGTCATCATGGCCACCCACGAGGCCGGCATCGTCGACCAGATGAAGCGGCGCGTCATCGAGCTCTCGGCCGGCAGCATCGTCCGCGACGAGAGCCAGGGCGGCTACGGCCAGACCGAGAGCATCACGGTCGTGCACGACGGCGTCGTCGTGGTCGCGGCCGACGACCACCCGACCGCGACCGCCTCGATCGCGGTCCCCGTCCTCACCGAGAGCGCCCTGGCCCCGGCCGAGGTCCCCGAGGTCGACCTGCGCCGCGAGCCGGCTCCCGCCGCTGCGGCGCCGGAGCAGCCCGAGCACGGCGCCGCCTTCGCGCGCCCGCAGACCGCGCCGCAGCCCCGGCTCCCCGAGGGCCGCCGCTCGGCCGCGGCCCCGGAGACGCACGTCGCTCCGGCCCGCCCCGCGACGCGCTCGAACCCGGTCGTCCCGCCGCCGCCCCCGGCGCCGTCGGAGACCCCTGCCTCGCCCCGCGTGGTCGAGCTGCAGAGCCAGACCGGCCCGATCTACCTCCCCGCCGACACCGGGGCCCTCCCCGAGGAGTCGCTCGCGGCCCGTCTGGGGCTGCGCGCCCACAAGGGCGAGGGCGACGAGTCCGGGGACGACCAGCAGGATGTAGGACCCGTCAAGTGAGATTCGCACTCATCTGGTCGGAGGTCTCGAGCGGCCTCCGACGCAACGTCTCCATGGTCGTCTCGGTGATCCTGGTGACCTTCATCTCGCTCACCTTCGTCGGCACCGCGATCCTGCTGCAGATGCAGATCGGCCAGATGAAGAACTTCTGGTACGACAAGGCCCAGGTCGCGGTGTACATGTGCACCGCCACCTCCGGCGGCTCGAACTGCAGCGGATCCGACGCGACCCAGGAGCAGATCGACACCGTCGAGTCGCAGCTCGAGGGCGCCACGCTCGCGCCGTACATCGACCGCTCCTACTTCGAGGACCACGACCAGGCCTACGCCAACTTCCAGGAGCAGTTCGCCGGGAACCCGGTCGCCGAGTACGTCACGCCCGACCTGCTCAACCAGACCTTCTGGATCAACCTGAAGGACCCGACCCAGTCGGACGTGCTGGTGGAGAGCCTGTCGAGCGTCTCCGGGGTCGAGAGCGTCACGGACCAGAAGCAGTACCTCGACCAGATCTTCTCGATCCTGAACGCGGCCAGCTACACGGCCATCGGCATCGCGGTGCTGATGCTCGTGGCGGCGGTGCTGCTGATCGCCACGACGATCCGATTGTCGGCGTTCTCGAGGAGACGGGAGCTGGGCATCATGCGGCTCGTCGGCGCCTCCAACCGGTTCATCCAGACCCCGTTCATCCTCGAGGGCGTGTTCGCGGCGCTGCTCGGCTCGATCCTCGCGGGGGTCGCGGTCGTGGCGATCGTGGTCTTCTTCGTGCAGGGCTTCCTGGCGTACCGGATCCCGCTGACGTCCTTCGTCGGCGTGGACGACGCGCTCATCGTCGTGCCGATCCTCATCCTGGTCGGCATCGTGCTGGCCGCCGTCTCGGCGAACGTGGCGATCGCTCGGTACCTGCGGGTCTAGACCGACCGGCGGGCCTGCTGCGGATCGGGCGGCCCGGCGGATGGGGCCTCGCGCGGCCGTATACTGGTGGGCTGCCCCGATCGGGGCGTCTCGTCATCGCTCTCGGACTGGAGGAGCCGCCGTGCCCAGGGAACAGGGACAGAAGGTCGTCGCGACCAACCGCAAGGCGCGCCACGACTACCTCATCGAGGACACCTATGAGGCGGGACTCGTGCTCTCGGGCACCGAGGTCAAGTCGCTGCGCGCCGGCCGCGCGTCCCTCGTGGACGGCTACGCCTTCGTCGACGGCGGCGAGGCGTGGCTCGATGCCGTGCACATCAACGAGTGGGCCCAGGGCACCTGGACGAACCACCCGCCTCGACGCAAGCGCAAGCTGCTGCTGCACAAGGCGCAGATCCTCAAGATCCACAACAAGGTGAAGGAGGGCGGGTACACGCTGATCCCGCTCTCGCTCTACTTCAGCGACGGCAAGGCCAAGGTCGAGCTCGCGGTCGCGAAGGGCAAGAAGGACTACGACAAGCGCCAGGTGCTCCGCGAGCGCCAGGACCGCCGCGAGGCCGACCGCGCCATGTCGACCCGCCGCCGCCTCGGCGAGTAGGCCGGCTCCGAGTCGCTCCGGGCGACGCCGGCCCGTCGACCGGCGCCGCCCTCGCGCAAGCCCGGGGGAGCGGCTCGCGGATCCTGAGAGACTGGGGACGTGACCTCTCCCGACAGCGCCTCCGACGCGCCGCTCTCCGCCGCCGAGGAGAAGACGCGCTGGCGGGCCTTCGCCGTCGCGGTCTCCGTCGCCGCCTTCACGATCCTCGACCTCTCCAAGGTCAACGTCGGGCTGCCGTCGATCGAGAAGTCGCTCTCGGCCGACCCGAGCCAGCTGCAGCTCATCGTCGCCGGCTACGCGCTCGCCTTCGGCCTCTCGCTGGTGCCCTCGGGCCGACTCGGCGACATCAAGTCGCGGCGGCTGCTCTTCCTCGTCGGGCTCACCGCCTTCACTCTCGCGAGCCTGCTCTGCGCGGTCGCGCCGACCATCGAGCTGCTCGTGGTCGCCCGATTCGTGCAGGGCATCGCGGCGGGCATCCAGATGCCGCAGGTGCTCGGCCTGGTGCAGCAGCTGTTCACCGGTGCGGCCCGGGCGCGCGCGTTCGGCGTCTTCGGCGCCGTCATCGGCCTCTCCACGGCGTTCGGGCCGACCCTCGGCGGTCTGCTCATCGCGATCGGCGGCGAGCAGGACGGCTGGCGCCTGCTGTTCTGGATGAACATCCCGCTCGGCATCGCCGCGCTCGTCTTCGCCTGGAAGCTCTTGCCGAAGGTGCAGCGGACACCGCAGGGCGACACCTCGCTCGACCCGGTCGGGCTCCTCCTGCTCGGCGTCACGATCTTCGCCTTCATGCTGCCGTTCCTGCTCACCACCGGTGCCTCGACGGACTCGCCGTTCCGGTGGTTCTGGCTGCTGCTCGCGGCAGTGGCGGCCTTCGCCTTCGTGAAGTGGGAGGCGCACTACGCCGCGAAGGACCGGACGCCGGTCATCGACTTCCGGATCTTCCGCACCAGCTCGTACCGCAACGGCATCCTCGTCGCGACGTCGTACTTCGCGGCGATCCCGGCGACCTTCCTGCTGACGACGCTCTTCCTCCAGCAGGGCCTCGGCCTCGCCCCGGTCTTCGCGGGGATGGTCAGCATCCCGTTCGCACTGAGCTCCGCGGTCACCGCCTGGTACGGCGGCAAGCTGGTCCAGCGCTACGGCCGCGCGCTCGTCGTCGTGGGCATCGTGCTCGTCGTGATCGGCTTCACCCTCGTGCTGCTCGCGGCCGAGCTGCTGCCGGCCGAGACGGCCGCCTACGGGATGGGCGCCGCGATGCTCGTCGCGGGAGCGGGCGGCGGCTTCGTCGTCTCGCCCAACCAGACGCTCACGCTCGCCGAGATCTCGCCGGAGCAGGGCGGTGTCGCCGGCTCGGTCGGACAGCTCGGGCAGCGCGTCGGCACCGCGGTCGGCACGGCCTGCGCCTCGGCGATCTTCTTCGCCACGCTCGCCAGCGAGGAGGGCATGGCCGAGGGGCTCGACCGCTACCACGACGCCTTCCGCAACGGCTACTTCGTCACGCTCGGGCTGATCGCGCTGGCGCTGGTGCTCGGACTGCTCGATCTGCGCCGTCGACGGGTCACGGCCCGCTCGACGAGGTAGACTCTTCTCTCGTAACTCCACAGTGTGCGACGACGACCCACTCCCACCGGCCATCGGCCGGCGAGTGCTCGCGGGGATGATCGGTTTCGACATTGCCTGCGAAACTGCGAGAAGCGGGTCGAGGATTCAGGGTTATCTCGTTAACGATCTCTGAAAAACACAGGTGCCGAACAGAAGCGCACCGACTTCGCTCTCGCTGCCTAAGCCAGAGTAGATAGTCCGTCAGCCCGTGGGTGCGTCCTCGCCCCGGATCCTGGCGTCATCTAGAGGACTTGCTGCGTCGTTACGCCTGAGGGCGACGCGGGACTCGAACTCGGGCTGGGCCTGTCGACCGATGCGCCAGTGGTAACGGTCGGGGCCGAGCAGAACGCTCTCACTGGCTACACCCGTAGAAGGCGCAGAATCACAGCGATGGACGGGGGTTCGATTCCCCCCATCTCCACCACCGGTCGTCGTCGCACACGTGGAGCTGCTGCTCCGAGCCGCCGGTGTCCGGCCTGCTCGTGGTCCGCGCTCCTGTGCTGCCGCCGCTACTCCGGCCGGACGTCGAGCTGTCGCACGCGGCCGTACAGGGTCAGCAGCGCGAGGCGCTCGTCGTCGTCGCGCGCGGGGCCGGTCGCGGGCTCCTCGAGCGTCTCGGGCGGCGTCCAGGCCCGATAGAGGTTCTCCGGAGTGACGACCGCCGCCGTCGCCCCCTCCGGGTAGTGCGCGTGGGTGTCCAGGGGGAGCTCGGCGAACCCGCCCGGGAGCATCCGCACGAGGGCGCGCACGAGCGGTGCGAGGCGCTCGGCGCGGTCGGCGTCCACCGTCAGCGTCACCGCGTTCATCGCCGCGAGCGCCGCGACCAGGTGCTCGACCGCGTGGTCGTCGGAGCACTCCTCGGTGACCAGCAGCGCGACGACCCCGCGCGGCTTCAGCCAGCCGAGGACCGCCTCCTCGGCGTCGCCGTGCACCGACACCACCCGGTCGGAGGTCAGCGCGTAGTCGTGCACCAGCCGACCCCAGCGCCGGACGGCCTCCTCCGGTGACCCGCTCAGCGCCTCCGCGGCGGCGAGCAGCGCGCTCTGCCGCTGCAGCCGGGTGAAGAGGGTGTCCGCCGGCCGGAGCTCGTGCTGCGCGGTCGCGGACCGCTCCGGGTCGATGCCCTCCGGGGCGCCTTCAGCGTGCTCGTGCATCCGGACTCCTGAAGCGCGTCGCGGCGCCCCCGAGCCGATGGTCGATCGTGTGTGATCGTCCGTCCACGATGCGCGCGCGCCGCGATGCTGTCAATCTCCGCCAGGGAGGCTTGACGGCGCGGGCGACCCGAGCGCGACCGCCTCGTCAGCGGCGAGGCTCGGAGAGAGCGCGCACATCCATCGGGAGAACTTAATAAAGAAAGTTCGGAAAGTTGTGGCGCGAGCCGCGGCGCCCGCGTAATGTCGCCCCCATCGAACGGCAGGAGCCCTGCGCGATCGGCGGTCGTCCCGCCGCCGCGGGCCGGTGCCGGATCCACGACGCCACAATGATGTGAGAGAAGGAACAGCGATGACGAAGTTCAGGTTCCCGGCAGCAGTCGGACTCGCCGCGGCAGCAGCACTGGTTCTGGCCGGGTGCAGCGGAGCCGGATCCGAGGGTGACGCCTCGGTCGAGGCGAGCGACTCGGGGGAGGTCACCTGGTGGGGCTGGACGCCCGACACCCCTGTCGCCGAGCGGTACATCGCCGCGTTCAACGAGGAGTACCCGGACATCGAGGTCACCTACAAGAACTTCGAGAACGTGGACTTCCGCACCACGATCACCCCGGCCCTGGACTCGGGCAAGGGCCCCGACGTGTTCGACCTCTCGCCCGCCGGTGGATCGCCCGACCTCTGGGGCCCGTACGCGATCGACCTCGCTCCCGTCGCCGAGGCCGCGTTGGGCTCGGGCTGGGAGTCCGAGCTCGGCGACGGCTACGTCGAGCAGCTGACCGATTCGGAGGGACGGCTCGTCTCCCTGCCGCTCGGCGGGATGGCGGCCGGCTTCCTCTGGTACAACCAGGACCTCCTGACCCAGGCCGGCGCCGAGGTGCCCACCGACTACGACTCGTGGGTGGACACCTGCGCTAAGGTCACCGCCCTCGGCAAGACCTGCTTCACGATGGGCGCCGGCGGCGAGGACACCTTCCCGAGCGAGATGTACCACGCGATCGCGAACTCGGTCGATCCCGACTTCTTCATCGAGGCGGCCACCGGCCAGGCGAAGTGGGACGACCCGCAGGGCATCGAGACGCTCCAGATCATCAAGGACATGAAGGACGACGGCATCATCGCCGCCGACGCCCTCGACGGCACCCAGTACCCCCTCGCGAACGAGCAGTTCATGAAGGGCGACGCGGCCATGGTCCAGATGGGCTTCTGGTACACGCAGTACTCCGGCGCCGAGTCGTGCAAGGCGGCTCGCGAGGCGGCCGGCGTGAGCGACCCCACCTGCTTCGTGCAGCTGCCGGCGCAGTTCCCCGACGTCGCGGGCAAGGGCAACGGCTCGGCGGTCTTCGGCGAGGCGGACTACGGCCTCGCGATCAACGCCGACTCGCCGAACATCGGCGCGGCGAAGACCTTCGTCAGCTGGATGACCATGTCCGAGGCGGGCCAGCAGAACGTCGCGAACGCCCTCGACCTCCTCCCCGCGCTGCGGGGTGTCGCGCCGGACTGGTCCAGCATCGCGCTGGTCGACCAGTCCGTGCAGCAGGCGGCGATCGAGTCGCTCATCGCGGAGAGCTCCGCCGCCGACCAATCGCGCCAGTGGCAGACCTCCGAGACGACGCTCGACGCGGTGGTGCTGGCGATCCAGCAGATCCTCGACCCCACGATCGACAAGTCCGTCGAGGAGATCGCCGCCGAGATGCAGGCCGGCTCCGAGGCGACCTCCATCGGTCTCGACTGAACCGCGATCGGAACCCCTCCATGACGGTCACAGCACCCCCGCGAGTCCACCGGCGGCCCCCGCCGGACGAGGACCGGCGAGCCGGGCGGTCCGCCCGGCGCCCCTCGCACCTGGTCCCGGGCGGCATCGCCTGGATCCTCCCGGGCTTCATCCTCTCGGTCGGCCTGATCTACTACAGCATCGTCTACTCCGGCTACCTCTCCTTCTTCGACTGGGGCGGCGGACGGCAGCGGATGACGCCGGTCGGCTTCGGCAACTACGTCGAGGCGCTCACGAACCCGACGTTCCGGACGGCGCTGCGGAACACGGGGATCTACTTCGTCGTCGTGTTCCTCGTGCAGGTCATCGGCGGAGTGCTCTTCTCCGCAGCGATGCACTCGCGGCTGTTCCTCGCGAACGTCTACAAGGTGATCATCGTGATCCCGGTCGTCGTCGCCCCGGCCACGCTCGCTCCGGCGCACCTCCAGGTGTGGCAGAGCGACGGGACCTTCAACCGCCTGCTCGAGGCGATCGGCCTCGGCGCGGTGGCCCAGGGCTGGCTCGGCCAGTCGACGACGTCGCTGCTCGTCGTGGTCGCCGTCGGCTGCTGGGGATCGGTGGGCTTCGGGTTCATCCTCTTCTACGCCGGCATGGCGCAGATCGACCCCGAGATGCTCGAGGCCGCGCGGATCGACGGAGCCGGCAACCTCCGGATCCTCTTCTCGATCGTGCTGCCGAGTCTGCGACCCATCACGGTGTCGCTGGCGATCCTCAACTTCATCACCGCCCTGAAGCTCTTCGACAACGTCTGGCTGATCACGCAGGGCGGACCGGCCCACTCGTCCGAGTTCCTCGGCACGATGATCTACGCCGAGACCGCGGGGTCCTCGCGCAACCTCGGCTACGCGGCCGCCCTGTCGATCATCCTGCTCGTGATCGCGCTGGTGACCTCGGTCGTGATCCAGCGCCGCGGCCGGGAGCGCCGTGCGGTGCTCGAGGAGGAGCTGCCCCGTGTTTGAGACCCGATCCCTCCGCTCGAGGCTCGTCCTCCAGCTCCTCGTCACGATCGCGGTGCTGCCGTTCGTCATCCCGATCTACGCGATGCTCACGCGGTCCTTCGCCGGGGCCGGCTGGGGCAACTACGCGGCCGTGCTCGCGGTGCCGGGCTTCGCCCGCTTCTTCCTCAACTCCGCGATCGTCGCCGGCGGCTCCATCGTGCTGATCTACCTGGCGACGATGATGGCGGCGTTCGGCTTCTCGAAGCTCCGCGTGATGCGGAAGGAGGTCTACTTCTGGATGATGATGGCGGCCCTCACGCTGCCCGAGGTCGTCCTGATCGCCCCGCTCTACGCGACGGCGGTGCGGCTGGAGCTGCTCGGCACGTTCTGGTCCGTGATCCTGCCGATCGCGGCGCTGCAGATCCCGTTCACCGTGCTCATCACGCGCGGCTACGTCGACGGGATCCCCGACGCGCTCTTCGAGGCGGCGAGGCTCGACGGCGCGGGGACGATCCGGATGTTCTGGTCGGTGCTCCTCCCGCTGGCCCGGCCGATGGCGGTCGCCCTGACCGTCCTCGTGCTGATCAACGCGTGGAACGCGTACCTGCTGCCGAAGGTCTTCCTGACCAGCGAGGACATGGGCGTCGTCACCCTCCTGCCCGAGTTCTTCCGGCGGCAGTACAACGACGACACGCCGAAGATCCTCGCAGCCGCGGTCATCACGGCTCTTCCGACGATCGTTGCCTACGTGGCGCTGCAGAAGCAGTTCGAGCGCGGCATGGCCGCGGGTGCCATCAAGTAGGCGCCGGGGGTGAGGCGGAGTGGAGAGGGACAGCATGCTGGATCGGAACGAGCGGGTCGTCCCGCGAGCGGAGGCGGAGCAGTGAACGGGATCGGACTCGCGGTGGCGCGCAGCAGGATGGAGGACAGGTTCGTCCTGTCCCTCGTGCACGCCCTCGCCGACCCGCTGGTCGAGGAGGGGCTCAGCCTGATGACCGCGGTGGTCGACGACTCCGTGGCCGAGGAGGCCGTCTACCGGCACTGGGCCGACGTCGGCGGCATCTGCGGGGTGGCCCTGCTCGGCGTCGAGCAGGACGACCCCCGCGTGCCGCTGCTCGCCTCCCTCGGCTTCCCCGTCGCCGGAGTGGTCGACTCGGCCGTCGAGACGGCCGTGCCGGCGGTGGTCGTCGACTTCGACGCGTCCATCGACGTCCTCCGCGCGTTCCTGGACACGAGGCCGCAGCGCCGCATCGTCTTCATCAGTGCCACGCTCGAGGGCGAGACCGCCGACGGTCGTGCCGCGGCGATGGAGAGCGCGGAGCTCGGCGGGGCGTTCAGGGTGATGCGGACCGAGCACAGCACGGCGGCCGCGGTCGCCGCCGGTGCCGCCGCCCTCGCGGACGGGCCGGTGACGCTCGTGTTCGACAGCGACGTGCTCGCCGCGGCCGCCCTCGAGTCCTACACGGCGCAGGGGCTGCGGGTGCCGGAGGACGTCGCGATCGTCTCGTGGACCGATTCGGCGCTCTGCCGCAGCGCGAGCCGATCCCTCACCGCGATCGACCGCCGGGGCAGCGAGATCGGCGCCCTGCTGGGCACGCGCATGCTCGCGGCCGTCGCAGGCGACCGGACGACCCGCGTGCGGGCTCCGCGCCCCTTCGTCGTGGCGGGGGAGACGGCATGAACGGCAGCAGGAGGCTCGGCCCGTCGTCCGAGAACACCCGCAGCGCGATCCTCGACATGGTGCGCTCCAGCGGCACGGTGAGCCGGATCGAGCTGGCCGAGATGTCGGGCCTGACCGCGACGTCGATCACCAAGATCGTCAAGTCGCTGCTCGACGAGGGACTGGTCATCGAGACGGGCTTCGGCGACTCGACCGGTGGCAAGCGCCGCAGCCTGCTGGAGCTCAATCCGCGCTCCCGCTTCGCCGTCGGGCTCTCGCTCGACGACACGCGGCTCACCTACGTCGTCACCGACCTGGGCGGGACCGTCGTCGGCCAGCTCGTGTCGCCCGGCGTCGGCCGGGCCGCTCCGAGCATCGAGATCCAGCGCATCGCCGAGGAGCTCCAGCAGCTGCTCAGCCGCCTGCACGTCCCAGCGGGCGACGTCGTCGGAGTCGGGGTCGCCGGCGCCGGGCTGGATCTGGGCGCCGGCGCGGAGCGCCTGTCCGTCACCGCCGAGGACTGGGACTCCTTCGCCGTCCGCGAGGCGCTCGAGAGCCTCATCGGCCTCCCCGTCGTCCGCGACAACGACGCCGCCTGCGCGGCGCTCGGGCAGTTCTGGGTCGGCCGGATCCCGGCGACCCAGGATTTCGCCACGCTGTACATGTCGAACGGCTTCGGCATGGGCCTGATGGTGGGCGGCAGCATCGCGCGCGGCGCCTCGTCGAACGTCGGCGAGATCGGCCACATGGTGCTCGACATCGACGGCCCCGCCTGCTGGTGCGGGTCGCAGGGCTGCCTCGAGATCCTCGCCGCGCCGAAGGCGGTCGTCGCGAACGCGAGGCGCGATCCCGCGCTGAGTGCCGATCTCGGCCTCTCGGGGGAGCACGGCCGGCTGCGGCACGACTTCGGCGCGATCAGCCGGGGAGCCGCGGGCGGTGACGAGCGGTGCGTCGCCCTGATCGAGTCGTCGGCCCGCTACGTCGGCGCCGCCGTGCTCTCGGTGGTCAACCTGCTCGATCTGGACCGCGTCTACCTCCAGGGGCCCGGCTTCGCCGACGCGGGCGCGCTCTACGTGCGGACCATCCGGGACCTCGTCGCCCGGCTCGCCCGCACCAGGAGCATCCACCCGGTCTCGGTCGAGCTGGCCGATCCGGGTCTCACCGCCGCGGCGGTCGGCGCCGCGACCCTGGTGCTCCAGCACGTGCTCACCCCGCACACGCGACCGGAGCGGACCGAGCTCCGCGTCGCCGTGCCGACCTCGATCACGGTCGTCTGACCGCCCCCCTCTCCTGCTTCCGCGGCTCGCGAGCCGCGTTCCCGTCTCGATCCGAGACCCCGCGGCTTCGCCGCGCCCGCGAGCATCCGCTCACTCCCAGAAAGGAACGGCACCCGTGGCCATTCGATCCGTCCTCCTCAACGTCGCCGACATCGACCGCTCGGTCGACTTCTACACGCGGTTCCTCGGAGCGGAGGTCGTCAGCGCGAGCGAGGACGCCGCCGTCCTCGACCTCGTCACGGCGACCCTCCGACTCGCGCGTCTCGCGCCGGCCGAGGCCAGCAGCTTCGTCCCGGACGACCTGCAGGCCGGGTTCCGGCACGTCGGCTTCAAGGTGGCCGACCTCGACGCGCGCGTCGAGGCGCTGCAGGCCGCCGGCGTCCCCTTCCAGCTGGAGCCGATCCACGCGGAGGGCGACGTGCGGATCACCTTCTTCTACGACCCCGACGGCACGCTGCTCGAGCTCGTCGAGGGCCCGCTGCAGTACCACGAGGTCTACGACCGGGAGGCCGTCGACCGCGACTGGGGACTCGGCACCCCGGAGCGTCCCCGCTTCGACCACGTCGCCGAGACGGTGAGCGATCTGGAGCGGACGATCGAGTACTTCGGCGCCCTCGGCTACCGCCGGATGGCCGGCATCCACCAGCCGAGCGACCCGCGCGGCTTCGAGATCGACTTCCTGCGCGACGGGGACAGCTCGCTGGAGATCTTCACCTACGAGCGGGCCGAGAAGTCGCAGCGCGCGCCTCAGCTGAACGCACCCG
Organism: Rathayibacter sp. VKM Ac-2856; assembly: GCF_013205055.1. Lineage (GTDB taxonomy): Bacteria > Actinomycetota > Actinomycetes > Actinomycetales > Microbacteriaceae > Rathayibacter. The sequence continues at coordinate 182,184 of NZ_JABMLF010000005.1, read as the reverse complement.
GCTTCGTCGCGGCCGAGTTCGCGGGGACGGTGCCGGCGACGGCCGAGCCCGTCGGCGCGGTCGACGGAGTGGACTTCTACAGCGACGCGGACGGGCTCGTCCACGCCGTCGTGCCGGAATGACGCCGGCGCCGGACCTCCGGCCCCTGGGCGGGACCGGTCTGCGGGTCAGCCGGATCACGCTCGGCGGAGCACCGCTCGGCAGTATGCCCGAGAACTTCGGCTACGACGTCGCGGAGCGGGACGCGATCGATCTCGTCCGCGCGGTGCTCGAGAGCCCGATCAGGACGATCGACACCTCGAACGGGTACTCGTCGGGCCGCAGCGAGCAGCGCATCGGAGCGGGGATCCGCGAGCACGGCGGTCTCCCCGACGACGTCGTCGTCATCACGAAGGTCGACCCGCGCGGCGACGACTACAGCGGTGACCGCGTGCGGCGCTCGCTCGAGGAGAGCCGGTCGCGGCTCGGCATCGATCCGCTGCCGCTCGTGCACCTGCACGACCCGGAGTTCCAGGACTTCGCGACCATGACGGCGCCCCACGGCGCGGTGGCGGCTCTCGTCGAAGCGCGCGAGCGCGGCGAGATCGGCTCCGTCGGCCTCGCCGGCGGCGACGTCCGCGTGATGCGGAAGTACCTCGACCTCGGCGTCTTCGACGTGGTCCTCGTCCACAATCGGTGGACCCTCGTCGACCGCAGCGCCGGGCCCCTGCTGGATCGCGCCGCCGAGCTGGGCGTCGGCGTCGTCAACGCCGCCGTCCTCGGCGGCGGCATCCTCGCCGACACCACCGGGCGGAGCACCCGCTACGGCTACCGCGACGCGTCGCCGGCGACCCTCTCCGCCATCGCGAGCATGCGCCGGGTGTGCCAGGAACGGGGCACCGACCTCGCGACTGCCGCCGTCCGCTTCTCGACCAGGCAGGAGCGGATCGGCTCGACCGTCGTCGGCATCAGCCGCCTCGAGCGACTCGCCCCGACCCTCGCGGCCGCGGAGGCCGATCTCCCCGACGACTTCTGGGACGAGATGGAGTCGCTCGTGCCGAGCGCCGAGCACTGGCTCGACGCGTCGCCCGCCTGATCCGCCGCCGTCCCTGATCCGCCGCCGTCCCCGTTCCTTCCCGCCCTTCCACGAATGGAGTCACCATGCCTCTCGTCCGCATCGACCTGCACCAGCCCCTCGCCCACCTCCGACCGCAGATGAGCGCGGCGATCCACAGCGCTCTCGTCGACGGCTGGGAGATGCCGGCCGACGACCTCTTCCAGATCTTCCAGGTGCACGAGGAGGGCGACCTCTTCTACAGCCGCACGTACCCCGACGCCGACCGCAGCGACATCGTCTTCGTGCAGATCCTCGCCTTCACCGGGTACAGCCCCGAGGTCAAGCAGCGCGGCGCGACCCTGATCGTCGACCGGCTCGCCGAGCTCGGCATCAAGCGCGACGACATCCTGATCGCCCTCAGCGAGAACGGCGACGGCGACTGGCTCGCTCCGTCGAAGGAGGCCTGACGTGCAGCGCAGCGATCTGCCCGCCGACTTCGTCTTCGGGACCGCGACCGCGGCGTACCAGATCGAGGGCGCCGTGTCCGAGGACGGCCGGGGGGACAGCATCTGGGACGCGTTCGCCCGCCGGCCCGGTGCGATCGCCGACGGCAGGACGGGCGAGCCGGCCGACGACCACTACCACCGCTACCGCGAGGACATCGGCATCATGGCCGACCTCGGGGTGGACGCCTACCGCTTCTCGCTCTCCTGGTCGCGGATCCAGGCCGACGGCACGGGGCCGGGGAATCCGGCGGGCCTGGACTTCTACCGCCGTCTCGCGGAGGGACTGCTCGAGCGCGGTGTGACGCCGTGGGCGACCCTCTACCACTGGGATCTCCCGCAGGCGCTCGAGGAGCGCGGCGGCTGGCTCGAGCGCGACACGGCCTCGCGCTTCGCCGACTACGCCGCGATCGTCGCGGAGTCGCTCGGCGACGTGATCGGCGACTGGATCACGCTGAACGAGCCCTGGTGCTCGTCGTTCCTCGGCTACGCCAGCGGGGTGCACGCCCCCGGGCGGACGGAGGGTGCCTCGGCCGCCCGCGCCGCGCACCACCTGCTGCTCGGCCACGGACTCGCCCTGCCGCGCCTGCGCGAGGCGATGCCCACCGCCACGGTCGGCATCACGCTCAACCTCTACTCCGTCCGCCCGGCCACCGAGAGCGCCGCGGACCGGGACGCCGCGCGGCGGATCGACGGGCTGAGCAACCGGCTGTTCCTCGATCCGGTGCTGACCGGCGCGTACCCCGAGGACGTCATCGAGGACCTCGGCGAGCAGGACTGGTTCGCCGAGCACGCGCCGGCGGAGGACCTCGCCGCGATCTCCGCGCCGGTCGACTTCCTCGGGATCAACTACTACAGCCGGCACACCGTCCGCGCCGGCACCGTCGCCGCCGCCGCCGCGAGCTCGTACCCGGGCAGCGAGACGGTGGAGATCGTCGACACCGGTGCGCCGAGGACGCTGATGGGGTGGGAGATCCACCCGGACGGCCTGCTCGACGTCCTCGAGCAGGCGCACGCCCTGGCGCCCGCGCTGCCGCTCGTCGTCACCGAGAACGGCTCGGCCTACGCCGACGTCGTCGCTCCCGACGGCTCGGTCGACGACCCCGAGCGCACCGCGTACCTCGAGCAGCACATCGGGGCCTGCCGCGACGCGGTCGAGCGGGGCCTGCCGCTGCGCGGCTACTTCGTCTGGTCGCTGATGGACAACTTCGAGTGGGCGTGGGGGTACACCCGGCGCTTCGGTCTCGTGCACGTCGACTACTCGACCCAGCGCCGGACGCTCAAGACGAGCGCCCAGTGGCTCGCCCGCTTCCTCGGCGGGAGAGCGGGGGAGGAGTCGGGCTGATCAGCGCGCGGCGCCGAGGAGGCTGCCGATGCTCGCGCCGTTCGCCGGGTCGTAGACGGCGCAGAGTACGGCGCGGTCGCCGTGGCGCCAGCTCACCTCGGACGGGACGAAGCTGCGGTACTCGAGGGCGGAGTCGCCGTAGGCGATGCCGACGGCGGCTCCGAACTCGGGCACGCAGCCCGCGTCCGCCTGGGCGAGGAGGGTGTTGCGGCTCGTGTAGTCGTCGCCGGGCTGCGCGAAGACGTGGAAGACCTCGAGATCGTGCAGGTCGGCGCACGGGACGGCCTCGAAGTCCGCGATCCGGTCGTCGTCCGGCGCCTGGAGGCAGTCGCCGTCGGCTACGGAGAAGGCGTCGACGGTGCCCGCGGTGGTGACGACACCGGTCTCGTCGCGCGCCGCCTCCGGACCGTCGGCGCCGACGACGGAGGAGCAGGCAGCGAGGGAGAGGGCGGAGGCGGCGAGGGCCGCCGCGACGAGGAGCGAGCGGCGACGGCTCATCGGCGCGCGGCGATCGCGAGCACGGCGTCGTGCAGGTGGCCGTTGGTGGCGACGGCGCTGCCGTGCCAGGGGCCGTCCTCGCCGTCGGCGGAGGTGAAGCGGCCGCCCGCCTCCTGGACGATGGGGACGAGCGCGGCGAGGTCGTAGGGCTTGACGTCGAACTCGCCGGCGCCGTCGATGAGGCCCTCGGCGACGAGCATGTAGGGCCAGGCGTCGCCGTAGGCGCGGTCGCGCCAGACCGTGCGGGCGAGCTCGAGCAGCTGCTCGAGCCGGCCGGCGCCGTCCCACTGCTGGATGCTGTTGTAGCTGAAGGTCGCGTCGGCGAGCGAGGCGACGCCCGAGACCTGCAGGCGGCGCGGCTCCTCGGCGGCGGGGGCGACCAGGACGCCGCGCAGGCCGTCCGGCAGGTCGAGGCTGCCGAGGGGGGCGCGGCTCTCGTCGACCCAGGCGCCGGCGCCCTTCGAGGCCCACCAGCGCTTGCCGAGCGCGGGGGCCGACACGACGCCGACCACCGGCACGCCGTCGATCGCCAGGGCGATCAGGGTCGCCCAGATCGGGACGCCGCGGACGAAGTGGGCGGTGCCGTCGATCGGGTCGAGGATCCACTGCCGCGCGGCGTCGCCGGAGGTGCCGAACTCCTCGCCGAGGATCGCGTCGTCGGGGCGCTCGGCGGCGAGGATCGAGCGGATCGCCTCCTCGACGGCGCGGTCGGCGTCCGAGACGGGGGTGCTGTCGGGCTTGGTGTCCACGACGAGGTCGAGGGCGAGGAAGCGCTCGCGCGAGATCGCGTCGGCGGCGTCGGCGAGGCGGAGGGCGAGGCGGAGGTCGTCGTCGAGAGTCACGCGTCCACGATACTGAGCGGCCCCGCCGCGCGCGGGTCGAGGAGCGCGCAGCGCGTATCGAGACCCACGTTCTGCACGCGTGGATCTCGATTCGCGGCCTGCGGCCGCTACTCGATCAGCATGGGTGGGGCGCCCGGTGCGCTCCTTTGCTGGTCGAGTAGCGCGCAGCGCGTATCGAGACCCACGTGTGCAGGAGGGTGGATCTCGATACGCGGCCTCCGGCCGCTACTCGATCAACATGGTGCCCGCTGCGCGGGCTGCTCGATCGGCAGGGGGCGCGGCCGTCCGAGTGTCGATTTGACGAAACGGGGGTGGACGCTGGTAATGTGATCCCTCGGTTCGGCACGCACGATTCGCCGGTCGCCACGCACCTCTAGCTCAATCGGCAGAGCAACTGACTCTTAATCAGTGGGTTCTCGGTTCAAGTCCGAGGGGGTGCACCACTCGAGACGCTCGCCACTGCGGCGGGCGTTTCGTCGTTTCCGCGGGTGCCCGAGGCCGGGCCCCCCGCCTGGGCATCCGCGCACAAGCGGCACCGCCGTCGCCGCGTCCGTGCGAGGCTGCCCTCTTCGTCCGATCCGCTCGATGGTGCGCGCTCCCGTTCCCCACCCGAAAGGATCGCCGTGCCCGAAGACGTCCTCCCCGAGATCGGCGGCATCGCCCTCGCCGTCCTCATCGCCGTCGTGATCGCCGTCGTCGCGACCGCGGTCGTCGCCCTGATCTTCCGCTCGATCGGCAAGCGCAAGACCTGGGCGCGACTGCTGATCCGCCGGGTGCGCATCCCCTTCCGCGTCCTGCTGCTGACCATCGCCGTCTGGGCCGCGCTCGCCGCGACCGTCTCCGGCGACGTCTGGCCGGGCCTGATCGACAGGGTCTTCCAGATCGCCACGATCGGCGCCGCGGCCTGGCTGGTCGGCGCGACCTTCGTCTTCCTCGAGGACCTCGGCGCCGAGCGCTACCGCACCGACACCGCCGACAACCGGCGGGCCCGGCGCCTGCGCACGCAGATGACGATCATCCGGCGGGTGGCCGTCGCGGCCGTCGTCGTGATCGCGATCGGCGCCTCGCTGCTCACGTTCCCCGAGGCGCGAACCGCCGGGGCGTCGCTGCTCGCCTCCGCCGGAGTGCTGTCGATCGTCGCCGGTCTCGCCGCGCAGTCGAGCCTCACCAACATCTTCGCGGGGATGCAGCTGGCTTTCAGCGACGCGATCCGCCTGGACGACGTGGTGATCGTCGAGAACGAGTGGGGCCGGATCGAGGAGATCACGCTGACCTACGTGGTCGTGCACCTCTGGGACGACCGCCGCCTGGTGCTCCCGACGAACTACTTCACAACGCAGCCGTTCCAGAACTGGACCCGCACCGGCTCCGAGCTGCTCGGCGCGGTCGAGCTCGACCTCGACTGGCGCGTGCGCCCCGAGGAGATGCGCGCGGAGCTGCACCGCATCCTCGAGGAGACCGAGCTCTGGGACCACCGCGTGAGCGTGCTCCAGGTCACCGACGCGATCGGCGGCTACGTCCGCATCCGCGTGCTCGTCACCGCGAAGGACGCGCCGACGCTCTTCGACCTGCGCTGCTACGTGCGCGAGCGGCTGGTCACCTGGCTGCACGAGAGCGACCCGATCGCCCTGCCGCGCCAGCGCGTCGAGATGCAGCACGAGGAGGCGGGCACCGCGCCGGCACCTCGCAGCCACGTGCGATCGGCTCCCGACAATCTGTTCTCGGGCGACCGGGAGTCGAACGAGCGCGGCGCCCTGTTCACCGGGATGATCGACCTGCGCGAGGCGCCGGACCGCGACGGCCGCCAGCGCGACTGAGCCGCGACGGGGGAGGAGCGGGCCTAGCCCCGCTCCGCCGCGAACGCGAGGAGCGCCTCGGCGATCTCCGCGTCGGACTCCTCGTGGCTGATCGTCGCGGTGCCGTCGCCCGGCTGCGGGCCGTACCAGCCGAACGCGGCGTGGTTCGCCCCGTCGATCTCGACGGACACGGCGTCGGCGGGCAGCCGGCCGCTCGCCGCCGCGACCTTCGCGGGCGTGCTGAGGCCGTCCTCCGAGCCGCTCAGGCTGAGCACCGGCAGACCCGAGGCGGAGAGGTCGTTCGCGCAGTAGCTGCCGAGGAGCACCAGGCCGGCGACCTCGGGGTCGTCGCCCCACTGGCAGGCCTTCACGCCGCCGAGGGAGTGGCCGCCGACCAGCCACTCGTCGACGCCGTCGGCCTGCTCGGTGAAGGTCTCGAGCGAGCGCAGGTCGAAGAACGCGAGATGCAGGATCGGCCGGGTGATGACGACGCTCGCGCCCTCCTCTACGAGCGGCGCGAGGGTCGCCTCGTAGGAGGCGGCGTCGACCTTGGCGCCGGGGACGAAGACGAGTCCCGTGCCGCGGAGGGACGTGCCGGCGTCGTCGGTCGGGCTCATCACGATCGCGTTGTCGGTGCGCTCGACGGCGACCGCGGGGTCCGCGTCGACGCGGGCGAGGGCCTCCGGATCGGGTCCCATCACGATCGAGGACCAGGTCAGGAAGGCGAGCACCGCGACCGCGAGGAGGGCGCCGAGGCTCAGCAGGACGATCCGGAGCGGGCGGCGGCGCCTCCGCGGCGCGCGCGTGCTGCGGCCGCTCATCGGTGCGCCGCGATCGCGTCGGCGGCCTGGACCAGTGCGAGGTGCGAGAGCGCCTGCGGGGTGTTGCCCGCGTGCCGACGGTTCTCGACGTCGTACTCCTCCGAGAGCAGCCCCACGTCGTTGCAGAGGCCGACGAGGCGGTCCATCAGGGTCCGGGCGTCGGCGAGGCGGCCCGAGGCGGCGTACTGGCTGACCAGCCAGAACGAGCAGGCGAGGAACGGGTGCTCGCCGCCGGCGAGGCCGTCGACCGAGGACTCCGTGCGGTAGCGGTGCAGCAGCCCGTCGTGCATCAGCGCTCGCTCCAGCTCGGCGACCGTGCCGAGCATCCGCGGGTCGTCGGCGGCGACGAAGCCGACCATCGGCAGCACGAGCAGCGACGCGTCGACCTCGGTCGAGCCGTAGGACTGCACATAGTGCCCGCGCTCGGCGTCGAAGCCCTGCTCCTCGATCTCGGCGCGGACGGTCTCGCGCAGCCGCTCCCACGTCTCGACCGGGCCGTCGAGGCCGTGCTCGCGGACCGCCCGGACACCGCGGTCCAGCGCCGCCCAGACCATCACCCGGGAGTGGGTGAAGTGCCGCGGATCGCCGCGGATCTCCCAGATGCCGTTGTCCGGCCGCTGCCAGTTGGCCTCGACGAAGCCGAGCAGCGCGCGCTGCAGCGGCCAGGAGAACTCCGTCTCGTCGACGCCCGCGGCCCGCGCCTCGTGCAGGGCCACCATCACCTCGCCGATCACGTCGGCCTGGTACTGGTCGACGGCGGCGTTGCCGATCCGCACCGGGGACGCGCCGTCGTAGCCGGGCAGGCTCGGCATCGTCCGCTCGGCCAGATCGCGCTCGCCGGCCAGCCCGTACATGATCTGCACGTCCTCCGGAGCGCCGGCGACCGCCCGCAGCAGCCAGGCGCGCCACTTCTGCGCCTCCCGCTCGAAGCCGTGCGCGAGCAGCGCCTCGAGGGTGAGCGAGGCGTCGCGGAGCCAGACGTAGCGGTAGTCCCAGTTGCGGCTGCCGCCGAACTCCTCCGGCAGCGACGTGGTCGCGGCGGCGACGATGCCGCCGGTCTGGTCGTCGGTGAGCGCCCGGAGTGTCAGCAGCGAGCGGACCACGGCCTCGCGGTAGGGGCCGTCGTAGCGGATCGATCCGGCCCACTCCGACCACCAGTCGACCGTGCGCTCGATCGCCCTGTCGACGTCGAGCACCTTCGGGGCGCGCTGGTGCGAGGGGAACCACGCCATCGAGAGGTCCACCGTCTCGCCGGGCGCGACGTCGAACTCGGCGGAGTGCACGTGATCGGTCGCCGAGAGCCGCACGCCGCGGACGACGACCGCGTCCGGCCCGGCGACGGCGACGAGCAGCGGGTCCTCGTCCGTCCCCTCCTGGCGCACCCACGGCATCGTGCGGGCGTAGTCGAAGCGGATCCGCAGCTCCTGCCGCATCCGCACGGAGCCCGAGACGCCCCTCACCCGGCGCACCAGCTCGGCGCGGTCGTCGCGCAGCGGCATCACGTCGGTGACCTCGACCACGCCGGTGGCGGTGGTCCAGGTCGTGACGAGCGCGAGGGTGTCGCCCAGGTAGTGGCGCTCCACGGTCGCCTCGGCGTCCATCGGCCGGAGCGACCACCGGCCCTGGTCGTCACCGCCGAGGAGCGCGCCGAAGATCGAGGCGGAGTCGAAGCGGGGCAGGCAGAGCCAGTCGATGCCGCCCTCGCGGGAGACGAGAGCGGCGGTGCAGCAGTCGGAGAGGACGGCGTAGTCCTCGATCGGGGAGACCATGCGCTGATCTTCGCAGCAGAACGCTGGGCGCTCCCGCGGCGGGCGGAGCCGGCCGGGCCCCCGAGCAGGGCCGTCAAGGCCGGGACACGCTCGGCAGGGGCGCCGTAGGGTGTGGCGCATGCCTCAGTCGGTCCACACGCTGCTCATCCTCGGTGCGACGGGCGACCTGTCCGCCCGCCTCCTCCTCCCCGCTGTCGGTCAGCTCCTGACCCGGGAGCCCGATCGCCGCCTGCACCTCGTCGGCGCGGGCCAGGAGGACTGGACGCAGGAGCACTGGCACGAGGTGGTCTCCACCTCCTTCGCCACCGAGACCGCGTCGGGGGACGGCATCGAGGCGCTCGTCTCCGGGACGCGCTACCAGCAGGTCGACGTCACCGACGCCCAGGCGCTCGCCGCGCTGCTCGCGAGCTGCGAGGGCCCGGTAGCGATCTACTTCGCCCTGCCGCCGGCCGTCGCCGCGAAGGCCTGCGACGCGCTCGCCGCGCACGACCTGCCGGAGGGCACCGTGCTCGCCCTCGAGAAGCCGTTCGGCGTCGACGAGGAGTCGGCGCGCGACCTCAACGCGCGCGTCGCCGCCCTCGTGCCCGAGGACCGCGTGCACCGCGTCGACCACTTCCTCGGCCGCGCGACCGTGATGAACCTGCTCGGCCTGCGCTTCGCGAACCGCATCCTCGAGCCGCTCTGGTCGGCCGAGCACATCGAGAGCGTCGCCATCGTCTACGACGAGCAGCTGGGCCTGGAGGGGCGCGCCGGCTACTACGACGGCGCGGGCGCACTGATCGACATGATCCAGAGCCACCTGCTGCAGGTGCTCGCGGTCGTCGCTATGGAGCCGCCGTCGACGCTCGACGCGGCCGACCTGCGCGACGCCAAGGGGATCGTGCTGCGGGCCACCCGGCTGAAGGGCGAGGACCTCGCCGCGAGCTCGCGGCGCGCCCGCTACACCGCCGGGTCGGTCGACGGGCGCGAGCTGCCCGCGTACGCCGACGAGAAGGGCGTCGACCCGTCGCGGAAGACGGAGACCCTCGCCGAGCTGACCGTCGAGATCGACACCTGGCGCTGGGCGGGCGTGCCGTTCACGCTGCGCTCCGGCAAGGCGCTGGGGGAGCGGCGGCGCGAGGTCGTCATCCGCTTCAAGCCGGTGCCGCACCTGCCGTCCGGCTTCCACGGGACGGCCGAGGCGTCGGTGCTGCGGCTGTTCCTCGCGCCGGACCAGATGGCGCTCGAGCTGAACATCAACGGCCCCGGCGACCCGTACACGCTCGAGCGCGCGTCGCTCGAGGCGACCTTCGGGGCGGGGGAGCTGCTGGCCTACGGCGAGGTCATCTCGGGGATCCTCGACGACGACCCGTCGCTCTCGGTGCGCGGCGACGCGGCCGAGGAGTGCTGGCGCATCGTCCAGCCGGCGATCGACGCGTGGCGCGCCGACGACGTGCCGCTCGACGAGTACCCGGCGGGCAGCGAGGGTCCGGAGGCCTGGCCCGCGGTCTGACGGCGCCCATGCTGGTCGAGTAGCCGCGGAGCGGCGTATCGAGACCGACGTGCCGACAACGGTGGATCTCGATACGCCCTCTGCGAGGGCTACTCGATCAGCATGGGCTGAGCGTGGTGCGCCGCAGAACGAACAGGGCGCGGTGCGCCGCGCGGCTCATGCTGGTCGAGTAGCCGCGGAGCGGCGTATCGAGACCCGGCGTGCAGAGTCGGGTGGATCTCGATACGCCCTCTGCGAGGGCTACTCGATCAGCATGAGTTCAGCGCCGCGCTCCTCTTGCTGGTCGAGGAGCCGCGGAGCGACGCCGCGGGGTCAGCGGGCGGCGTCGGCCGGGGCGGGGGCCGCGGCGGCGTCGGGCTCGGCCCAGACGGTGATCGGCTTCGGGTCCCAGGTGAGGGCGGCGGGCTCCGCGACGGGGGCGGCGGGCTCCGCGACGACCGGGGGAGTCGACGCGCGCATCACGGGGATGGCGGAGGTGACGGGGTTCGCGGTCGCCTCGACGCCGGCGCGCAGCTGCTCGGCCTGGATCGCGGCGGACAGCTCGTGCGCGAGCGAGCGGGCGAGCATCCCGTGGAAGATCGGGTCGCGGTCGTCGTGGCTGCGCCGGGTGACGACCCAGGCGCCCTCGGCCCCGACGAACGCGGACAGGCGCTCGTGCACGACGGCGAAGAGCTCGTCCTGCGTGAGCGCGGGGGCCGCGACGACCTCGGGGGCCGGCTGGCGGCGCCTCAGACGAAACCTCATGACGAACCCCGTTTCCCGTGCCGCGTGCTGATGCCTCCAGTGTCCAGGGGCGACGGCGCGCAGAGCCGCTGACACGCCGCGGCCGATGGCACGCGGCGTGTCAGGACGGTGCGGCGATCAGCGGTCGCGCTTCTTGCCGTGCTCCTCCTTGACGAGCTCCTTCGAGTCGTAGGAGACCGAGCCGATGGCGACCGCGAGAGCGATCGCCCAGCTGACCCACTGCAGGGCCAGACGCCAGTCGCGCGGACCCTTGCGCGTCGTCTGCAGGATGGACCAGCCTCCGACGATCGCGCTGATGACGCTGGAATTGAGGATGAACTTGCGCATCGATTGCCTCCTGGGTGTCACGACGACGCTAGCGGTGCCGCCCGCCTCCTCCGCAACGGTTGACACCGCCGTCGACACCTCGAACGGCCCGCGCACGGCACCGCCGTCGGTGCCGCCCGCTACGGTGAACCGCTGCCCGGCGCTCCGCCGCGGCGCGCACCGAGGAGAACGGGTACGACATGCGCACGGCTGTGATCGGGGCGGTGCTGCTCGTGCTCGGCGCGATCGCCGCTCTCACCGGTGTCCTGCCGATGGACGCGCTCGGCGAGCTGGTCGAGCGCACGGCGCCGATCCTCGCCTTCGTGGTCGCGGTCACCGTGGTGGCGGAGCTGGCCTCCAAGGCCGGAGTCTTCACGGTCGTGGCCGAGCGGGCGGCGATCTGGGGGCGCGGCCGGACCGCTCTGCTCTGGCTCCTGGTGGTCGCGATGGCGATCGTCAGCACCGTCTTCCTGTCCCTCGACACGACCGCTGTGCTGCTCACGCCGGTGGTCGTCCTGCTCGCCGCGCACGTCCGCGTCTCGCCGCTGCCGTTCGCGATGGCGACCGTCTGGCTGGCCAATTGCGCCTCCCTGCTGCTCCCTGTGTCGAACCTCACCAACCTCCTGGCAGAGAGGCGGCTCGGCGTCGACGGCCCGCTCGCCTTCGCCGCGCTGACCGCAGCGCCCGCGCTCGTCGCCGCGGTGATCCCGGTGCTCGTGCTCGCCGTCCGCTACCGCCGCGAGCTGGCCGGGCGCTACCGGACGGGGGAGCGGACCGCGGTCGAGGACCGGGTCCTGCTGATCGGCGCCGGCGTCGTCGTCGCCCTGCTGCTGCCCGCCCTCGTCTCCGGGCTCGAGGTGTGGATCCCCGCGGCGGTCGCGGCGCTCGCCCTCGTCGTGCTCTTCGCCCTCCGCCGGCCCTCGGCGCTGACGCTCTCGCTGCTGCCGTGGCAGCTGGTCGTCTTCGCCTCCGGTCTCTTCGTCGTGATGGAGGCGGCGCACCAGCTGGGCCTCGGAGCGGCGCTCGCCGTCGTCGCGGGCGAGGGGAGCGGCGTCGGCGAGCTGCTCCGGCTCGCGGGCTCCGGAGTCGTGGCCGCGAACCTCGTCGACAATCTGCCCGCCTACCTCGCGCTCGAGCCGGTCGCCGCCGATCCGGTCCGGCTGGTCGCCCTGCTCATCGGCGTGAACGCCGGTCCGCTGATCACCCCATGGGCCTCGCTCGCGACGCTGCTCTGGCACCAGCGGCTGACCGCCCTCGGCGTGACGATCTCGTGGCGGCAGTACGCGCTGCTCGGCGCCGTCGCCGTGGTGCCGACGGTCGGCGGCGCGGTCCTCGCGCTCGCCCTGGCGCAGGGCTGAGACCGGCTCCTGCTCGGGTGCGGCTGGTAGCCTCGCCGGGTACGAAGACGGCACGACCGACGATCGGGACCACCATTCCTCCGCACTCCGCCTCCGCCCCCGCACCCCTCGAGGACAGCACCGAGGACAGCACCGCCGACACCGCCGAGAACGGGGACGCCGCGACCGCGGGCACCCCCGGCGCGACCGCCCGCAACGCGTTCGTCGTCGTCTCCAACCGCCTCCCGGTCGACCGCGTCGTCGCCGCCGACGGCACCGCCTCCTGGAAGACCTCGCCCGGCGGCCTGGTCACCGCGCTCGAGCCCGTGATGCGCGCCAACGAGGGCGCCTGGGTCGGCTGGCCGGGCGTCGCGGACGAGGACGTCGCGCCGTTCGAGAACGACGGCGTCCAGATCGTCCCGGTCGCCCTCAGCGCCCAGGAGCTCGAGGACTACTACGAGGGCTTCTCCAACGACACCCTCTGGCCGCTCTACCACGACGTGATCGCGCCGCCCACCTACCACCGCGAGTGGTGGGACGCCTACGTGCGGGTCAACCGCCGCTTCGCCGAGGCCGCCGCCGCGGTGACGGAGCAGGACGGCGTCGTCTGGGTGCAGGACTACCAGCTGCAGCTGGTGCCGAAGATGCTGCGCGAGCTCCGGCCGGACGTGACGATCGGCTTCTTCAATCACATCCCGTTCCCGCCGTACGGCATCTTCGCCCAGCTCCCCTGGCGCAAGCAGATCGTCGAGGGCCTGCTCGGCGCCGACGTGATCGGCTTCCAGCGCCAGGGCGACGCGGGCAGCTTCCTCCGCGCGGTCCGCCGCCTGCTCGGCTACGACACCCGCAGCACCGTCGTCGAGGTGCCGGTCGAGGACGACGCGGTCGACGGCACCCGCCGGGTCAACCGCTCGCGCCGCGGCGCCAGCGTCCGCCCCGTCGTCGCGCGACACTTCCCGATCTCGATCGACTCCGCCGCCTTCGAGGCGATGGCGCGCACCCCCGAGATCCAGGAGCGCGCCCGCCAGATCCGCTCCGACCTCGGCGACCCCGAGGTGGTCATGCTGGGCGTCGACCGCCTGGACTACACCAAGGGCATCGGCCACCGGCTGAAGGCGTTCGGCGAGCTGCTCGCCGACGGCCGCCTCAGCACCAAGGACGCGGTGCTCGTGCAGGTCGCGAGTCCGAGCCGCGAGCGCGTCGAGACCTACAAGCTGCTCCGCGACGACATCGAGCTGCAGGTCGGCCGGATCAACGGCGACTACGGCACGATCGGCAACCCCGCCATCAGCTACCTGCACCACGGCTACCCGCGCGAGGAGATGGTCGCCCTCTACCTCGCCGCCGACGTGATGCTCGTGACCGCGCTGCGCGACGGGATGAACCTGGTCGCCAAGGAGTACGTCGCCTCCCGGTTCGACAACGACGGCGTGCTCGTGCTGAGCGAGTTCACCGGCGCGGCCGACGAGCTCAAGCAGGCCGTACAGATCAATCCGCACGACATCGCCGGTCTCAAGGACGCGATCGAGAGCGCGGCGCGCATGCCGCGCGCCGAGCGCACCCGCCGGATGCGGGCGCTGCGCCGCCGCGTGCTCGAGAACGACGTCTCGCGCTGGTCCGCGAGCTTCCTCGACGCGCTCAGCGAGCACGCCGCGGGTCAGCAGCTCGACGTGCACCCGGCCCCGCGGGGTCAGGAGGCGCCGCTGGGCCAGGAGGCCGAGCACCACGAGGACGGCGTCCGCGGCCGGGCAGCGGAGGACGCGCGCCGCGACGACGCCCGCCGCGACGAGGCGGAGGCGTCGCGATGACCACCGTCGCCCCGACCCCCGGCGAGCACCTGCCCGGCGTGCCGGACCGCCTGGTCGCCGCGCTGCGCGAGCTCGCCGCGACCGGCCGGCTGCTGGTGGCCCTCGACTTCGACGGGACGCTCGCTCCCGAGGTCGACGACCCGGCGCACGCCCGGGCGCTGCCCGAGGCGCGCGAGGCGGTGCTCCGGCTGCTCGCGCTGCCCGGCACCCGCGTCGCGCTGGTCTCGGGTCGAGCGCTCGGCAGTCTCGAGGAGGTCGCCGAGCTGCCGGACGAGGCGCTGCTCGTCGGCTCGCACGGCATCGAGATCCGCCTCGACCCGGGCGACGACGCCGTCCGCCTCGACGAGACGGAGCTGGCCAAGGTCGGCGTGCTCGAGGACGTGCTGAAGGGCATCGCCCGCGGCATCGACAACGTCTGGATCGAGGACAAGCCGGCCGGCTTCGCCCTGCACACCCGCCTCGCGACGGACCGGCACAGCCGCGTCGCCCACGTCGTCGCCCTGTCCGAGGCGCGCGCCGAGGTCGAGGGCGTCACGGTCCGCGAGGGCAAGAACGTCCTCGAGTTCTCCGTCCGCTCGACCACCAAGGGCGAGGCCGTGCAGCACCTGCGCCGCTACACCGGCGCGACCGCCGTGCTCTACGCGGGCGACGACGTCACCGACGAGGACGCCTTCGCGGTGCTCGGCTCCGGCGACGTGGGTGTCAAGAGCGGCGCGGGCACGACGTCCGCCGCCTACCGCGTCCGCGGCCCCGAGCAGATCGCCCACGTCCTGTCGATGCTCGCCGACTTCCGCGCCACCGCCGACTGAGTCTCGCCGGCCGATCCGTCACGGACGGTCGGCTCACGGCTCCGGACACGACCGTTCGCGACGGATCGGGGCGCGGGACACGACCGTTCGCGACGGATCGGGCGCGCCCCGGAGCGCCGGAGCACCGTGCACGAGGCGGTAGCCTCGTCACATGCCGGAAATCGATTGGAAGCCTCGTTCGCGCACCGTCACGGACGGCATCGAGGCCACGACGTCGCGCGGGATGCTGCGCGCCGTGGGAATGGGCGATGACGACTGGGAGAAGCCCCAGATCGGCATCGCGTCGTCCTGGAACGAGATCACCCCCTGCAACCTCTCGCTGGAGCGCCTCGCGCGCAGCGCGAAGGAGGGCGTGCACTCGGGCGGCGGGTACCCGCTGCAGTTCGGCACGATCTCCGTCTCGGACGGCATCTCGATGGGCCACGAGGGCATGCACTTCTCGCTCGTCTCGCGGGAGGTCATCGCCGACTCCGTCGAGACCGTGATGATGGCCGAGCGCCTCGACGGCACCGTCATGCTGGCCGGCTGCGACAAGTCGCTGCCCGGCATGCTGATGGCCGCCGCGCGCCTCGACCTCGCCGCCGTCTTCGTCTACGCCGGGTCGATCGCGCCGGGCTGGGTCAAGCTGTCCGACGGCACCGAGAAGGACATCACGATCATCGACTCCTTCGAGGCGGTCGGCGGCGTCAAGGCCGGGATCATGTCCGAGGAGGACGCCAAGCGCATCGAGTGCGCGTTCGCCCCGGGCGAGGGCTCGTGCGGCGGCATGTACACCGCGAACACCATGGCCAGCGTCGCCGAGGCGCTCGGGATGAGCCTGCCCGGCTCCGCGTCGCCCGCCGCCGCCGACCGCCGCCGCGACTACTTCGCCCGCAAGTCGGGGGAGGCCGTCGTCGAGCTGCTGCGCAACGGCACCACGGCGCGCGACATCCTGACCAAGGAGGCGTTCGAGAACGCGATCGCCGTGGCGATGGCCTTCGGCGGCTCCACCAACGTCATCCTGCACCTGCTCGCGATCGCCAACGAGGCCGAGGTCGACCTCACGATCGACGACTTCAACCGCATCGGCGACACGATCCCGCACATCGGCGACCTCAAGCCGTTCGGCAAGTACGTCATGAACGACGTCGACCGCCACGGCGGCGTCCCCGCGGTGATGAAGGCCCTGCTCGACGCGGGCCTCCTGCACGGCGACTGCCTGACGGTCACCGGGAAGACCGTCGCCGAGAACCTCGCGGCGATGGACATCGCGCCGCTCGACGGCGAGGTCATCCGCACCCTCGACAACCCGATCCACGCCACCGGCGGGCTGACCGTGCTGAAGGGCACGCTCGCTCCCGAGGGCGCGGTCGTCAAGACCGCAGGCTTCGACGCCTCCGTGTTCGAGGGACCCGCGCGGGTCTTCGAGCGGGAGCGCGCGGCGATGGACGCGCTGACCGACGGCGAGATCCAGAAGGGCGACGTGGTGGTCATCCGCTACGAGGGCCCCAAGGGCGGGCCCGGGATGCGCGAGATGCTGGCCATCACGGCCGCCATCAAGGGGGCCGGCCTCGGAAAAGATGTACTACTGTTGACCGACGGACGATTCTCAGGCGGCACAACCGGCCTGTGCATCGGCCACATAGCTCCCGAATCGGTGGACGCAGGTCCCATCGCATTCGTCCGCGACGGAGACCCGATTCGGGTCGACATCGCCGCTCGATCGATCGACCTACTCGTCGACGAATCCGAGCTCGCCGCCCGCCGAGAAGGCTGGGCGCCCCTCCCTCCGCGCTACACCCGCGGTGTCCTCGCCAAGTACGCCAAGCTCGTCCGCTCGGCCGCCGAGGGCGCCACCACCGGGTGACCCCGGCCCGCTCGGGCCGGCCGCGCACACGCGCCTCCCGGGCACCGGTCGCTCCTCTCCCGTTCTCCGAGCCCCAGTGCCCGCCGCCGCATCACGCTTCGAAGGAATCGACACCCGCATGACCCCGGACCCGTCCGCCGTGCCCACCGCACCGACACCCCAGCCACCCCGCACCGCCGCGTCCGCGCCGGCGGTCGCCTCCGCCGTCGAGTCGCTCACCGGAGCGCAGGCGGTCGTCCGCTCGCTCGAGATGCTCGGGATCGAGGACGTCTTCGGCCTGCCCGGCGGCGCGATCCTTCCCGTCTACGACCCGCTGATGGACTCGTCGAAGATCCGCCACATCCTGGTCCGCCACGAGCAGGGCGCCGGCCACGCGGCCGAGGGCTACGCCGCGGCCACCGGCAAGCTCGGCGTCTGCATCGCGACCTCCGGACCCGGCGCGACGAACCTCGTCACGGCGATCGCGGACGCGTACATGGACTCCGTGCCGATGCTCGCGATCACCGGCCAGGTCTTCTCGACGCTGATGGGCACCGACGCCTTCCAGGAGGCTGACATCGTCGGCATCACGATGCCGATCACGAAGCACTCCATCCTCGTCACCCGCCCCGAGGACATCCCCTCGGCGCTCGCCTCCGCCGTGCTGATCGCGACGACGGGCCGCCCCGGCCCGGTGCTCGTCGACATCACCAAGGACGCGCAGCAGGACGAGGCGCCCTTCGTCTGGCCGCCCAGGATCGACCTGCCCGGCTACCGCCCGGTGACGAAGGCGCACGGCAAGCAGATCCAGGCCGCGGCGCAGCTGCTGGCCGAGGCGAAGAAGCCGGTGCTCTACGTGGGCGGCGGCATCATCCGCGCCCGTGCGGCGGCCGAGCTCCTGGCGTTCGCCGAGGCGTGCGGCGCTCCCGTCGTCACGACGCTGATGGCGCGCGGCGCGTTCCCCGACTCGCACGAGCAGCAGCTGGGCATGCCCGGCATGCACGGCACGGTCCCCGCGGTGCTCGCGCTGCAGGAGTCGGACCTGATCCTCGCGCTGGGCTCGCGCTTCGACGACCGCGTGACCGGCAAGGCGGCGCTCTTCGCGCCGAACGCCAAGGTCGTGCACGTGGACATCGACCCGGCCGAGATCTCGAAGATCCGCACCGCCGACGTGCCGATCGTGGGCGACCTCAAGGACGTCCTCCCGGACCTCACCGACGCGTTCGCGAAGGCGATCGACGGCGCGGCGCCCGACACGGCCGACTGGTGGACCTACCTCAAGGGCCTGCAGGAGGAGTTCCCGCTCGGCTACACCGAGCCGGTCGACGGCCTGCTCTCGCCGCAGTACGTGATCAAGCGCATCGGCGAGATCACCGGCCCCGAGGGAGTCTTCGCCTCGGGCGTCGGCCAGCACCAGATGTGGGCGGCGCAGTTCATCAAGTACGAGCGCCCCAACTCGTGGCTGAACTCCGGCGGCGCCGGCACGATGGGCTACTCCGTGCCCGCCGCGATGGGCGCCAAGGTCGGCGAGCCCGACCGCACCGTGTGGGCGATCGACGGCGACGGCTGCTTCCAGATGACCAATCAGGAGCTCGCCACCTGCACGATCAACGACATCCCGATCAAGGTCGCGGTGATCAACAACTCCTCGCTCGGCATGGTGCGCCAGTGGCAGACCCTGTTCTACGAGGGCCGCTACTCGAACACCGACCTCAACACGGGCCACGACACCGTCCGGGTGCCGGACTTCGTGAAGCTCGCGGAGGCGTACGGCGCCCTCGGCATCCGGGTCACCAAGCCGGAGGAGATCGACGCGGCCATCGAGCTCGCGATCGCCACCAACGACCGGCCGGTCGTGATCGACTTCGTGGTCAGCCGCGACTCCATGGTGTGGCCGATGGTCCCGCAGGGCGTCTCGAACAGCTACGTCCAGTACGCCAGAGACCACAGCCCGACCTGGGACGACGAGGAGTAGACCGCATGACCCACCACGTTCTCTCCCTGCTCGTCGAGGATAAGCCGGGACTGCTCACCCGCGTCGCCGGGCTGTTCGCCCGCCGCGGCTTCAACATCGAGTCGCTGGCCGTCGGGCCGACCGAGCTCGACGGGCTCTCGCGCATCACGGTCGCCGTGGACGTCGAGGACCTCCCGCTCGAGCAGGTGACCAAGCAGCTGAACAAGCTGATCAACGTCATCAAGATCGTCGAGCTCGACCCGGACCAGTCGGTGCACCGCGAGCACCTGCTCGTGAAGGTGCGCGTCGACAACGTGACCCGCTCGCAGGTGCTCGAGGCCGTGAACCTCTTCCGCGCCCGCGTGGTCGACGTCGCGACCGACGCCCTGGTGATCGAGGTCACCGGCGACTCCGGCAAGACCACCGCGTTCCTCCGGGTCATCGAGCCCTACGGCATCAAGGAGATCGCCCAGTCGGGCCTGCTCGCCATCGGGCGCGGCTCGAAGTCGATCACCGAGCGCGTCTTCAAGAACTGACGGCTCCGCCGTACCTCTGCTCCGCCCACTCCATCCACAGAAAAGGAAGCATCACGTGACCGAGCTCATCTACGACGCCGACGCCGATCTCTCCATCATCCAGTCCAAGAAGGTCGCGATCGTCGGCTACGGCTCGCAGGGCCACGCGCACGCGCAGAACCTCCGCGACTCCGGAGTCCAGGTCGTCATCGCTCTCAAGGAGGGGTCGAAGTCGACCGCCAAGGCCGAGGACGACGGGTTCGAGGTTAAGAGCGTCGCCGACGCCGCCGACTGGGCCGACCTGATCATGATCCTCGCGCCGGACCAGCACCAGCGCGCCATCTACAGCGAGCAGATCGCGGACAAGCTGACCGAGGGAAAGACGCTCGCCTTCGCGCACGGCTTCAACATCCGCTTCGGCTACATCGAGGCCCCCGCGGGCGTCGACGTGATCCTGATCGCGCCGAAGGCCCCCGGCCACACCGTGCGCCGCGAGTTCGTCGCCGGCCGCGGCATCCCGGACATCATCGCCGTCGAGAACGACGCGACCGGCACCGCCTGGGAGACCGCGAAGTCCTACGCGAAGGCCATCGGCGGCACCCGCGCCGGCGTCATCAAGACCACCTTCACCGAGGAGACCGAGACCGACCTGTTCGGCGAGCAGGCCGTGCTCTGCGGTGGCACCTCGCAGCTCGTCCAGTACGGCTTCGAGACGCTGGTCGAGGCCGGCTACCAGCCCGAGATCGCCTACTTCGAGGTGCTCCACGAGCTCAAGCTGATCGTCGACCTCATGTGGGAGGGCGGCATCGCCAAGCAGCGCTGGTCGGTCTCCGACACGGCCGAGTACGGCGACTACGTGTCCGGCCCCCGCGTCATCGACCCGAGCGTCAAGCAGAACATGCAGGCGGTGCTCGGCGACATCCAGAGCGGCGCCTTCGCGAAGCGCTTCATCGCGGACCAGGACGCGGGAGCGCCCGAGTTCCAGGAGCTGCGCGCCAAGGGCGAGAAGCACCCGATCGAGGAGACCGGCCGCGAGCTGCGCAAGCTCTTCGCCTGGAAGCAGACCGACGAGGACTACACCGACGGCAGCGTCGCGCGCTAGTCGCAGCGACGGGCGGACCGAGGAAGCCCCGGCCTGCCGACGGCCCCGCAGCAGCGGGTGCGTCGGCGGGGCCGGGGCTTCCTCGCGTCCGGAGGCTGCTCCGCGCGGAGGCGGAGCGAGTGGACCCGGGACGGGCTGTGCGACCTGGCCAGGGCCCCGTACGCGTCCGCTCAGGAGCGAGGTCCTGCGCGAGTGGACCCGGAGCGGGCCCTGCGGATGTGCCGGGCCCCGTTGCGGGTCGACTCGTCCTGGCCCCCTGCTGGTCGAGTAGCCGCGGAGCGGCGGATCGAGACCTCGCGTCTGCACCTGGTGGACCTCGATACGCCCGCGGTGCGGGCTACTCGATCAGCATGAGCGGGTGCGGGCGTGGACGTGCTCCGGAGCGTAGGCGTTCCATGCTGGTCGAGTAGCGCGCAGCGCGTATCGAGACCTCGCTTGTGCAGGCGGTGGATCTCGATACGCCCGCGGTGCGGGCGACTCGATCAGCATGGGCGGGAGCCGGTGCGGTCGTGCTCCGTGGGCGTGGGCGTTCCTTGGTGGTCGAGTAGCGCGCAGCGCGTATCGAGACCTCACGTGTGCACGCTGATGCGCCGTGGGCGAGGGGTGCTCGGGGCGGCGGGGCGCGGGTAGCGTGGGGCGGATGGAGCGACGGGAACGGCGGCTGCGGCAGTGGGACGAGGGCGTGGCCGCGGCGCGGGACGGGCTGGCGCTCGCGGTGTCGGGCGGGGTCGTGCTGTGCGGGGTGGCCGGCGGCGGGCTCGCGGCGGCGCTGGCGCTGGCGTCCGGCGGGATCCTCGAGGAGGCGCCCGCGGCGCTCCGGACCGTCACGGCCCTCGCGCTCGCGCTGATCGCGGGCGCGGTGCTCGTCGTGGCCGCGGCAGCTCTGCGCCGAAGGACCGAGAGCGCGGCCGAGCGCTTCGCCCGGGCGGCCTGGCCGGTGCCCGCGGACCTCGACCGGGACGACCTCGACGAGACGGCGGATCTGCCGCACGATGTCCGGCTGCCCGAGGACGCGGTGACGCCCGCGGATCTCGCGGGGATCCTCGCGCCGTCGCGCGCCGCTCGTGCCGAGGCGCGCGGGCGGGCGTCGCTCCGCGATCTGCGACGGCGCTCGGCGCTGTTCTCAGCGCTCTCGCTCGCCGGGCTCGTCGTCGCGCTCGTCGGCGTGCTGCTGCTGGTCGCGGTCATCGCGCTGCAGGGGACGGAGGGGGCCGTCGTGACCGCGGCGGTCGTCGTCGCGGTGGGAGCGGCGGCCGGGATCGGCTCGTCGCAGGCGAACGCCCTGCCGATCGCCGTGCTGCGCGCCTCCGACGCCGCGCTGGCGCGCAGTCGCCGGCTGCTGGTCGAGCGCTGGCCGGGCGATCTCGAGGAGGGTCCGCTGTCGGTGCGCGGGGGAGTGGCGGCGATCGACCGCCGCGGACTGACCGGGACCGCGCGGCGGGCGGCGCCGTCGAGCGCCGGCGCGGGGCGGGTGGCGCCGATCGTGATGCTCGCTGTGGCGCTGCTGCTGGTGGCGGGGCTGCCGCTGCTGTCCTAGCGGCGCGGACACTCCGCGGGGCCGCTCCTGCAGGTCTTCGGCGGAGGCTCCTGCACGAACATCAGCGGAGACGGCTGCTCATCGCCGATCGGCGATGAGACCCGCTCCTGGCTGATGTCCTGCAGCTCGCCGTCGGTCAGCGAGCCGAGTCCCGGACGAGCCGGCGCAGGCCGCCTTTCGGCGGGACCAGCACGGGCTCCGGCCAGCGCGGGGAGAGGTGGTCGCCGAGGGTCACCCGGCGGATCTTCCGGCCCACCAGGGGGAGGACCCAGTCGTGCGCCCAGCGGTACTGGTCGCGCAGGAGCGCGCGCGGGGTCAGCGGCTCGGGTGCGTCCCAGGGTCCGGCCGAGATCGTGTGCGGGACGCCCAGGACGTCGAGCACCTCGGCCGCCAGCACGCGGTGCCCGCGCTTGGAGAGGTGCATCCGGTCGCTCGACCACATCGCGGCGTCGCGGAAGGCCTGCATCCGCCAGTAGTCGACCAGGACGGCGCCGCGCTCGCGGGCGATCCTCCGCACGGCGCTGTTGTAGACGCGGTTGCGCTTGACGAACATCCGCGGGGCGGGCAGGCCCGGGATGTCGAAGCCGGTGAAGAGCACGAGCGAGGCGCCCGTGCTCGCGAGCGCGTCGACGAGGTGCTCGTAGCCGTCGATCAGCGCGCCCATGTCGGTGCCGAGGTCGAGGATGTCGTTGCCGCCGGCGTAGAGGGTGACGAGGGTGGGCTGCAGCTCCAGCGCGGGCGGCAGCTGCTCCGCGGTGATCTGCGCGAGCCGCTTGGAGCGGATGGCGAGGTTCGCGTACTCCCAGCCGGGCTCGGCGCGGGCGAGCCGGTCGGCGACGCGGTCGGCCCAGCCGCGGACGCCGTTGGGCAGGCGCTGGTGCGGGTCGCCGACGCCCTCGGTGAAGGAGTCGCCGATCGCCACGTAGCGGCGCCGGCCGCCGTCCGCCGCGCCCGCGTCCGTCCCCGAGTGCTCCCCCATCCCGGAAGGGTCGCCCGCGGGGGAGGACGGCGGGTGGCCGGGCGGTGGCGGGGAGGTGTCGGGGTGCTCCGAGGTGACGGCGAGGGCGCGCGGCTAGGGTGTTGCGGTGATCGACAGCAGACCCGAGGACGACCGGGACGACGACGCGCTCAGCTGGGCGGGCGAGGGCGGCGACCCCACGCTCGTGGCGGGCGACGGGACCCCTCGGCGGAAGGCTCCGCGGGCGGTCCGCTCGGCTCCGGCGGACCGGGCGGCGCGCGAGGGCGACGTCGACGAGCTGCCGGACGAGCTGCGCGAGGACGACGAGGACGAGCTCGAGGACGACGACTCCGATGAGGAGCGCGACGCCGCGGACGCGGCGGCCGCCTCCTCCGTGCTGCTCGTCGCGATGGGCGTCGCGGCCGGCCTCTACCTGCTGTGGACGATCGGCTGGATGATCACCGCGACCCGGCAGAGCGCCACGAGCGCCACGACCTTCGCGGGCGACGCGCTCGGCGGCGGGCTCTACGGGCTCGGCCTGTGGCTCGCGGTGGCCGGGCCCGCCTGCTGGTTCGCCGCGGTGCTGCTCGGTACGCGCGGCTCCCGCACGCGGACCCGGGTGCTCTGGCTGGTCGCCGGGCTGATCCTGCTGGCCCCCCTGCCGTTCCTGAAGGGGGCGTGATGAGCGACACCGCATCGAACGAGACGACCGGCGCGTCGACGGCCGCCGATTCCGCCGACTCCTCCGCGAAGGCGACCCTCGGCGGAACGGGCCGGCGCGACAGCCGGGGGAAGCGGCTCCTGCTCTCCGTGCTGATCGCCGCGGTCTTCGCGCTCTTCTTCGCCTGGGACGTCTGGGAGGGGATCGGCAACCTCGTCGGGCTGCGCACCTACGCCGCGACGCTCGGTACCGACCTGAACGGCACGGGCTGGACGGTCCTGCTGCTCGGACTGGCGCTGCCGGTGGTCTGCTTCGTCACGGCGCTCGTGCTCGGCCGCCGCCGCGGGCTCCTCGCCCGCACCGGTC
The DNA here is from genome assembly GCF_013205055.1 of Rathayibacter sp. VKM Ac-2856. Classification (GTDB taxonomy): domain Bacteria; phylum Actinomycetota; class Actinomycetes; order Actinomycetales; family Microbacteriaceae; genus Rathayibacter. Next base: position 158,160 of record NZ_JABMLF010000005.1, on the reverse strand, counting down.
TGCTCGTCGCGGCGCTGTGCCTCTCGGCCGCCCTCTCGCTGGACGTGCAGCTGATCCTCGGATTCGAGAGCCTGGTCTCGCTCTAGGGACGGGCCGCGCCCGTCGGCGAGAGCGGGCGTCATACGGCCGGGCGCGGCTGCGGCCCTCCGCTACAGTGGCGGGGGCTCCACCGGGCCCCGTGCTCGGTGCCCGCTCCGTCCCCTCCCCGAAGGAAGCGCCTCTCGTGACTAAGCCGGTCGTCCTGATCGCCGAAGAACTCTCGCCCGCCACCGTGGACGCCCTCGGTCCCGACTTCGAGATCCGCTCCGTGGACGGCACCGACCGCCCCGCGCTGCTCGAGGCACTCGGCACGGCCGACGCGATCCTGGTCCGCTCCGCGACGCAGGTCGACGCCGAGGCGATCGCCGCGGCTCCGGCCCTCAAGGTCGTCGCGCGCGCCGGCGTGGGCCTCGACAACGTCGACATCACGGCCGCGACCGCCGCCGGCGTCATGGTGGTGAACGCGCCGACCTCGAACATCGTCTCGGCCGCCGAGCTCACCGTGGGGCACATCCTGAGCCTCGCCCGCCACATCCCGGCGGCGCACAGCGCGCTCGCGCAGGGCCTGTGGAAGCGCTCGAAGTACACGGGCGTCGAGCTCTACGAGAAGACCGTCGGCATCATCGGCCTCGGCCGCATCGGCGCGCTGATCACCGCGCGCCTGCAGGCCTTCGGCGTGAACGTGGTCGCATACGACCCCTACGTCACCAGCGCCCGCGCCCAGCAGCTCGGCGTCACGCTCCTGTCGCTCGAGGACCTCCTCGCGCAGAGCGACTTCATCACCATCCACATGCCGAAGACCCCGGAGACCACCGGGATGATCTCGGACGAGCAGCTCGGCCTGATGAAGCCGACCGCGTTCATCGTCAACGTCGCGCGCGGCGGGCTGATCGACGAGGACGCGCTGCACCGCGCGCTGGTCGCGAAGACCATCGCCGGCGCCGGGCTCGACGTGTTCGTCAAGGAGCCGCCGACCGGCTCGCCGCTGCTCGCCCTCGAGAACGTGGTCGTCACCCCGCACCTCGGCGCGTCGACCGACGAGGCGCAGGAGAAGGCGGGCGTCTCGGTCGCGAAGTCGGTGCGCCTGGCGCTCTCCGGCGAGCTGGTGCCGGACGCGGTGAACGTCGCCGGCGGCGTCATCGACCCGTACGTCCGCCCGGGGATCCCGCTGGTGGAGAAGCTGGGCCAGGTCTTCTCCGGTCTCGCCGCCTCGCCGGTGACGTCGATCGACGTCGAGGTGCGCGGCGAGCTGGCCGGCTACGACGTCAAGGTGCTCAAGCTCGCGGCGCTCAAGGGCGTCTTCAGCAACGTGGTGTCCGAGACGGTCTCCTACGTCAACGCGCCGGTGCTCGCCGAGCAGCGCGGCATCGAGGTGCGCCTGATCACCGATGCGGTCTCGGACGAGTACCGCAACGTGATCACGCTCCGCGGCGCCCTCTCGGACGGCTCGCAGATCTCGGTCTCGGGCACGCTCACCGGCACGAAGCAGGTCGAGAAGCTCGTCGCGATCAACGGCTACGACGTCGAGGTGCCGCTCGCGAAGCACCACGTCGTGATGAGCTACATCGACCGGCCCGGGATCGTCGCGGTCTACGGGCGTGAGTTCGGCGACGCCTCGGTCAACATCGCGGGCATGCAGATCGCGCGCACCGAGGCCGGCGGCAAGGCGCTCTCGGTGATCACGATCGACTCGCCGGCGCCCGACGGACTGCTGGAGAAGGTCCGCGTCGCGATCGACGCCGACCTGATGCAGGAGATCGACATCACCGAGCAGTAGAGCTCGGACGCGACGAGAGAGGACGGCGCCGTGCAGCGCAGGTTCGCCCAGGTCGACGTGTTCGGCGCGGAGCCGTTCCTCGGCAATCCGGTGGCGGTGGTCGTGGACGGCGACGGGGTGTCCGACGCGGACATGGCCGCGTTCGCGCGCTGGACGAACCTGTCGGAGACGACGTTCCTGCTCCCGCCGACGACTCCGGACGCCGACTACCGGCTGCGGATCTTCACCCCGGGGCGGGAGTTGCCCTTCGCGGGGCACCCGACGCTGGGCAGCGCGCACGCGTGGCTCGAGGCGGCGTGCCGCGCGAGGAGGGCGTGCTGGTGCAGGAGTGCGCGGCCGGGCTCGTGCGGCTGCGGGTGACGGACGGGGCGATCGCGTTCGCCGCGCCGCCGCGGCAGCGCACGGGGCCGGTGGACGAGCCGACGCTGGAGCGCGCTGCCGCGGCGCTGGGGCTGGCGCGGGCGGAGATCCTCGGGCACGAGTGGGCGGACAACGGCCCCGGCTGGCTGGCGCTGCGGCTGGAGTCGGCGGAGCGGGTGCTCGCGATCGAGCCGGAGGCGGCGCTGCTCGGCGGGCTCGCCGTCGGCGTCGTCGGGCCGCATCCGGCGGGGGCGGAGTGCGCGTTCGAGGTGCGCGCGTTCATCCCGGACGCGGGGGTGCCGGAGGATCCGGTGACGGGGAGCCTGAACGCGGGGATCGCGCAGTGGCTGATCGGGGCCGGGCTCGCGCCCGAGCGGTACACGGCGGCGCAGGGCACGGCGATGCGGCGTGCGGGGCGCGTGCTCGTGGAGCGCCTCGGCGACGACGTGTGGATCGGCGGCGCGACGGCGACGCTCGTCGAAGGGGTCGTGCGGCTGTAGGAGCGGGCGGGTCTCGGCCCGCGCCTGCGGCTTCATGCTGATCGAGTAGCCCGCGAAGCGGGCGTATCGAGATCGGGCGTATGCAGGCGTGGGTCTCGATACGCGCCTGCGGCGCTACTCGACCAGCATGAGGGGCGCCTGCGGCGCTGGTCGACCGGCATGGGGGGCGCCTGCGGCGCTGGTCGAAGAGCATGGGGCGGGCGCGGCGGCGGCCGCTCCTTTCAGCCAGGCGGCGGCAACCGCTCCTCTCAGCTGGGCGGCGGGGGCCGCTCCGCCTAGTCAGTGGGGGAGGAGGCGGGCGATGACGGCGAGGACGTCGTCGGCCTCGCCGCGGGGGCTGTCGCCCGTGGGGAGCAGGGCGGAGTTGTAGTAGAGGCCGTCGCTCATCAGGACGATGGCGCGGGCGACGAGGGGGTCGCCGACGGCCTCGGTGACGACGGCGTACCAGCTGTCGTGGATGCGGGCGAGGCCGGCGCTCGCGCGCTCGTCGTTGCCCTGGGCGACGCGGGAGACGGCGAGGATGGTGCGGTCGAAGGGGGTGTCGGCGGCGAACGACGTGCGGATCAGGTACGGAACGACGCCCTCGTCGGAGGTGCGGATCCGGTCGATGTCCTCGGCGAGGCGGTCGTCCAGCCGGCCGACGAGTCCGTCGACGAGGGCGTCCTTCGACGGGAAGTGGTAGAGCAGCCCGCCCTTGGAGACACCGGCGGCCCGGGCGACGGCGTCGAGGGTGGCCGCGCGCTCGCCCTGCTCGATCAGCAGGGCCTCGAAGGCGTCGAGGACGCGGTCGCGGGCGGGGGCGGCGGGCATGGGCTCCATCCTAGGGACGGATTCGGCGCCACCTTCTAGCTACTGTACCGGCTGGACGGTATACTCGGTGGCGATCACCCCGTCGAGAGAGAGCACCACCGTGTCCGCCCGCACCGCACCCGTCGCCACCGTCACGAGCCGAGACTCCCTCTCCGGAGCCGCCGTCGAGCCCGACGGACCCCGCGTCGGCCGCCGCGCCTGGTTCGCGCTGGCGGTGCTGATGCTGCCGGTGCTGCTGGTCTCGGTCGACAACACCGTCCTCAACTTCGCTCTGCCGCTGATCGCGGAGGACCTCGGGCCCACCGGCACCGAGCTGCTCTGGATCGTCGACGCGTACCCACTCGTGCTCGCCGGACTGCTCGTCGCGATGGGCAGCCTGGGCGACCGGGTCGGCCGGCGCCGGCTCCTGCTGATCGGCGCGGTCGGCTTCGCGGTCGTCTCGGTCGCGGCGGCCTTCGCTCCCACGGCCGGCGCGCTGATCGCCGCCCGTGCCGCGCTCGGACTCTTCGGCGCGACCCTGATGCCCTCGACGCTGTCGCTCCTGCGCAGCCTCTTCCCGAACCGCGACCAGCGCCGGATGGCCATCGCGATCTGGGCGACCGGCTTCGCGGTCGGCTCGGCGATCGGCCCGCTCGTCGGCGGCGTGCTGCTGGAGAACTTCGCCTGGGGCTCCGTGTTCCTGCTCGCGGTGCCGGTGCTGCTGCCGCTGGTGGTGCTCGCGCCGATCCTGGTGCCGGAGTCGCGCGACCCGCGGCCGGGTCCCGTCGACGTCGTCAGCATCCTGCTCTCGCTCGCGACGATGGCGCCGATCGTCTACGCGATCAAGTCGGCCGCCGAGCACGGGATCGACGCGGTCGCGGTGCTCTCGCTCGTGGTCGGCGTCGTCAGCGGTGTGCTCTTCGTCCGCCGGCAGCAGCGCCGCGAGGTGCCGATGCTCGATCTCTCGCTCTTCCGCCGCGGCTCGTTCAGCGCGGCGATCCTGGTCAATCTGCTGAGCGTCGTGGCGCTGGTCGGCGGGCTGTTCTTCGTCTCGCAGCACCTGCAGCTCGTGGTCGGCCTGTCGCCGCTCGAGGCGGGACTCGTGCTGGTCCCCGGACTCGTCGTGATGATCGGCGCGGGGCTCGGCGTGGTGCCGATCGCCCGTCGGATCTCGCCGCGGATCGTCGTGCCGGCCGGACTCGTGATCTCGGCGGTCGGCTACGCGCTGCTCGCGATCGGCAGCGCGGCGCCCGGCGGCGCCTCCGCGCTGACCGTCGCGGTCTCCTTCGCCTTCCTCGGGCTCGGGATCGGCGCGGCCGAGACCGTCTCGAACGAGCTGGTGCTCGCGAACGCGCCGGCCGACAAGGCGGGCTCCGCCTCCGCGGTCTCGGAGACGGCGTACGAGCTGGGCGCGGTGCTCGGCACGGCGACGCTCGGCACGGTGCTGACGGCGGCCTACCGCTCCGGCGTGGTCCTGCCCGAGGGCCTCGACGCCGGGCAGGCGCAGCGCGCGGGGGAGACCCTGGGCGGTGCGGTCGCAGTCGCGGGCGAGATCCCGGCCGAGTCCGCGTCGAGCCTGCTGGCGTCGGCCGGGGCCGCGTTCGACGCGGGCGTGGGCTGGTCGGCCTGGATCGGCGTGGGGCTGGTGCTGCTGGCCGGCGTCGTGGCCGCGTGGCGGCTCCGCCGCAGCTGACGCGGCGCGACCGGCGCGGGCCGCGGCCCGAGAGTACGCTGGGCTGGTCTCCTGCCCCGCACGATCGAGTGCTCCGCACGCCCCAGTGCCCCGCACGCGTCGCGCCCCCGCACGTCTGAGGACCGCTATGACCCGCACCGTGAAGCTCGCCGTCATCCCCGGAGACGGGATCGGACCGGAGGTGATCGCCGAGGCCGTGAAGGTCCTCGACGCCGTCACCGCCGACTCCGACCTGGTGATCGAGAAGACGCCGTTCTCGCTCGGTGCCGGCCGGTACCTCGAGACCGGCGACGTCCTCACCGACGAGGACCTCGCCGCGATCTCCGCGCACGACGCGATCCTCCTCGGCGCTGTCGGCGGCGTGCCCGGCGACCCTCGCCTGAAGGACGCGAACATCGAGCGCGGGCTGCTGCTGCGCCTGCGCTTCGCGCTCGACCACTACGTGAACCTCCGCCCCACCCGCCTCTACTCGGGTGTGCCGTCGCCGCTGTCGGCGCCCGGCGAGGTCGACTTCGTCGTCGTCCGCGAGGGCACGGAGGGGCCGTACGTCGGCAACGGCGGGTCGATCCGCCAGGGGACGCCGCAGGAGATCGCGAACGAGGTCTCGGTGAACACGGCCTACGGCGTCGAGCGCGTGGTGCGCCACGCCTTCGAGCTGGCCCGCAAGCGCCGCTCGAAGCTGACCCTGGTGCACAAGACCAACGTGCTCGTCTTCTCCGGCTCGCTGTGGAAGCGGCTGGTCGACGAGATCGGGGCCACCTACGAGGACGTGGCCGTCGACTACCTCCATGTGGACGCGGCGACGATCTTCCTGGTGACCGATCCTGCTAGGTTCGACGTCATCGTCACCGACAACCTGTTCGGCGACATCCTGACCGATCTGGCCGGCGCGATCAGCGGCGGCATCGGACTCGCGGCCTCGGGCAACATCAACCCCGACGGCGCGTTCCCCAGCATGTTCGAGCCGGTCCACGGATCCGCGCCCGACATCGCCGGGAAGCAGCTCGCCGATCCGACCGCCGCGATCCTGTCGGTGGCGCTGCTGCTCGACCACCTGGGTCGCGGTGACGAGGCCGCCCGCGTGACGGCGGCCGTGACCGCCGACATCGAGTCGCGCGACGGCGGCCCGCGCTCGACGGCCGCGATCGGCGACTCCGTCGTCGCCAGGCTCCGCTGACCCCGAACCCTCCGGGCCCCTCCCCAGACTCCCGCTCCCCCCGGGCCCCACGCCACTCCAGGAAGAACCCCTCATGACCGACACCCTCCCCGGGCAGGACCTCTCCTTCGAGACGACCGCCAATCCCGCGCCGCGCTCCGACGAGGAGCGCGCCCGCATCCTCGCCAACCCCGGCTTCGGGGTCCACTTCACCGACCACATGGTCGACATCGGCTGGTCGCGCGCCGACGGCTGGACCCACGCGCGCGTCGAGCCGTACGGCCCGATCCAGCTCGACCCGGCCGCCGCCGTGCTGCACTACGCGCAGGAGATCTTCGAGGGGATGAAGGCGTACCGCCACGCGGACGGCTCGATCTGGACCTTCCGCCCCGAGGCGAACGCCGGCCGGCTGCAGCGCTCGGCCCGCCGGCTCGCGCTGCCCGAGCTGCCGACCGAGCTGTTCGTCGAGTCGCTGCGGCAGCTGATCGCGGCCGACGGCGCGTGGGTGCCCTCGGAGCCCGAGACGAGCCTGTACCTGCGGCCGTTCATGTTCGCCAAGGAGGCCTTCCTCGGCGTGCGCGCGGCCGAGGAGGTCGGCTACTACGTGATCGCGAGCCCGGCCGGCGCCTACTTCTCCGGCGGCGTCGCTCCGGTGTCGATCTGGCTGTCGACGTCCTTCGCCCGCGCGGGCAAGGGCGGCACGGGAGCGGCGAAGACCGGCGGGAACTACGCGTCGTCGCTGCTGCCGCAGCAGGAGGCGTACCAGCACGGCTGCGCGCAGGTGCTCTTCCTCGACTCGCAGGAGTCGCGCTGGATCGAGGAGCTCGGCGGCATGAACGTCGTGCTCGTGAAGAAGGACGGCACGCTCGTCACGCCGGAGTCGGACTCGATCCTCGAGGGGATCACCCGCGACAGCGTGCTGCAGCTGGCCGAGGACCGCGGCCACCGCGTCGAGCGCCGCCAGGTGTCGATCGACGAGTGGCGCGACGGCGTGGAGTCCGGCGACGTGGTGGAGGTGTTCGCCTGCGGGACCGCGGCGGTCATCACGCCGATCGCGGAGCTCAAGGGAGACGGCTTCTCCGTGGGCCGGGAGGGCGCGCCGGCCGGCGCGCTGACGATGTCGCTGCGCGAGGAGCTGACCGACATCCAGTACGGACGTCGCGAGGACACGCACGGCTGGATGACGAGGTTGGACGCATGAAGATCGCACGATTCGCCACGCAGCGCTCCGGGGACAACGGAGGCGCGATCCACTTCGGGATCCTGGACGAGGACGACCTGGTCGTGCTCGCCGGCGACCCGATGTTCGCGGGCTTCGAGACCACGGGGGAGCGGATCCCGCTCGCCGAGGCGAAGCTGCTCGCGCCGGTGATCCCGCGCTCGAAGGTGATCGGGATCGGCAAGAACTACTCCGACCACGCGGCCGAGATGGGCGGCGACGCCCCGGCCGAGCCGCTGATGTTCCTGAAGCCGAACACCTCGGTGATCGGGCCGGACGAGGCGATCGTGCTGCCCGAGGACAGCCAGCAGGTGGAGTTCGAGGGCGAGCTCGCGGTCGTCATCGGCGCGATCGCGCGGAACGTGCGCGCGGAGGACTACGAGGACGTCGTCTTCGGCTACACGATCGCGAACGACGTCACGGCGCGCGACCTGCAGAAGTCGGACGGGCAGTGGGCCCGGGCCAAGGGGTACGACACGTTCTGCCCGATCGGGCCGGTCATCGAGACCGAGTTCGTCTGGAACGAGAGTGCGCTCGAGACGCGCGTGAACGGGCGGCGGCTGCAGTCCGGCAACACGGGCGACATGATCCACGGGGTGCCGGAGATCATCGCGTACGTGTCGCGGGTGTTCACGCTGCTGCCGGGCGACATCATCCTGACCGGGACGCCGGCGGGGGTCGGGCCGATCGCCAACGGCGACACGGTCGCGATCGACATCGAGGGCATCGGCACGCTCTTCAGCCCGGTGGTGGCGCGGGGCTAGCTCGCTCCCCGCGAGATGCCACTTGTGCACGCTCGACACGGCGTGTCGCGTGCACAAGTGGCATCTCGCGGCGGGGGTCAGTCCGTGGGGGCGCTGTCGGTGGGGGCGGGGGTGGGGGCGTCCGTGTCCTCGTCGTCGGGGAGGGTGGCGTCGCCGGAGACGGTGTCGCCTCCGCTGTCGGCGTCGGTGACCGTGTCGGCGACGCCGCGGTCGATCGCGGTGCCTCCCGGAGCGGCGCCGGCGGCGCTCGCGTCGGTCGCGCCCTCGCCGGGGAGGACGGTCTGCGCGCCTCCGGTGTTCGGGGTCAGGTCGCCCTCCTGCTCGGGCAGGTCCTCGTTCACGTTCTCGGGCATCGGGTGCTCCTCTCGGTCGGGGTCTCCATCGGAGCACGCGGGCGCGGGTGGGCGCAGGGTCTTGACACGTCGCCGGGGCGGGTGGGGGTCGGCAGGTGGGTCTCGATACGCGCCTGCGGCGCTGCTCGACCAGCATGGATCGAGGGCGGGAGCTCATGCTGATCGAGTAGCCCTCGGAGAGGGCGTATCGAGATCCGCCGTCGTGCTTGCATGGGTCTCGATACGCGCCTGCGGCACTACTCGACCAGCATGGGCGGGGTGCGGTGTCCCTGCTCGGGGCGCTTGGATTCGGGCGGTCGGGGCGGGTGCTTCACCGTGCTCCCCGGAGCTGTCAAGCGGAGACCGTCGAGGGGGACGGAGTCGTAGCGTCGAAGCATGAGCTCGCCCCGCACGACCCGCAGCACCGGCGGCACCGCCGCTGAGAAGACGACCACGACGACCACCGAGAAGACCCGCGCGCCGAAGACGGGCAGCGCGACGACGAGCGCGTCGACGAAGAGCGCGTCGAAGACGGGCACCGCGAAGAAGCGCGCCACAGCGAAGACGAGCGGCGCGTCGACGAGCAGCGTGTCCGAGACGGGCGCCGCGAAGAAGAGCACCACGACGAAGAGCGCGTCTAAGACGAGTGCGGCGACGGCGAGCAGCGCGAAGGCCGTCACGCGGGACACCGCGGAACGGATCGCGCGGGAGGACTTCGGCTGGACGTCGCTGCTGCCGGGGCAGCGCGAGGCGATCGAGTCCGCCGCCGCCGGCCGCGACACGCTGCTCGTGCTCGCCACGGGCGGCGGCAAGTCCGCCGTCTACCAGATCGCCGGCGCCGAGCGCGGCGGAGTGGTGCTCGTCGTCTCTCCGCTCGTGGCGCTGCAGGCCGACCAGCTCGCCTCGATCGAGGCCGCGCCGGCCGCTCCTCCCGCCGTCGCCATCAACTCCGCTCAGGGTGCCGCCGCCGTCGCGCGGGCCTGGGAGCGCATCGACGAGGGCGGCCCGCTGTACGTGCTGCTCGCGCCCGAGCAGCTGGCGAAGGCGGAGAACGTCGCCCGGCTCGCCGCGGCCGGGGTCTCGCTGCTGGTCGTCGACGAGGCGCACTGCGTCTCCTCCTGGGGCCACGACTTCCGCCCGGACTACCTGCGGCTGAAGGACGTCCGCAGCGCCCTGGGCGACCCGCCGGTGCTCGCGATGACCGCGACCGCCTCCCGGCCCGTGCGCGAGGAGATCATCGAGCGGCTCGGGATGACCGAGCCCGAGGTGCAGGTGCACGGCGTCGACCGCCCCGAGATCCGCCTGGTGGTGCACCGCCACGAGAGCGAGAACGAGAAGCGCGCGGCTGTGGCCGAGGAGGCCCGCAGCTGGACGGCGCCCGGGCTCGTCTACGTGGCGACGCGCAAGGAGACCGAGACCTACGCGGCGGAGATCGCCGCCGACGGCCGGAGCGTCGCGGCGTACCACGCGGGGCTCAAGACGAGCGAGCGGCGCGAGGTGCACCAGCAGTGGCGCGACGGCGAGCTCGACGTCGTGGTCGCCACCTCCGCCTTCGGGATGGGGATCGACCGGAGCGACGTGCGCTTCGTGCTGCACGCGACGACCTCCGAGTCGCTCGACGCGTACTACCAGGAGATCGGGCGCTCCGGTCGCGACGGCGAGCCGGCCACGGCCGCGCTGCACTACCGGCTCGAGGACCTGGGGCTCCGGCGCTTCTTCGCGAAGCGCCGGGTCGAGCCGGCCGCGCTGCGCGTGGTCTGGGCCGCCGTGAGCGACAAGCCGGGTGTGCAGGTCGCCGAGCTGGCTGAGGCGCTGGGCAAGTCTCCGCGCACCGTCGCGCGGCTGGTGAACGATCTCGCCGAGGCGGATCTGCTGGAGACCGACGGCGGGCTGCGGGCCGTGAGCGACGCGACCGGCGACGACGCGGTGCGTGCGGTGAAGGAGGAGCTCGCCTCCCGCGAGCGGATCGCCGAGTCGCGGCTGTCGATGATGCGGGCGTACGCCGAGACGACGCAGTGCCGTCGGCGCGTGCTGCTCGACTACTTCGGGGTCGAGGGTCCGGAGTGGTGCGGCAATTGCGACGGCTGCGAGCGGCACGAGGCGCGGCAGGAGGCGGCCGACGAGGTCGCGTCGGCGGCGTCCGGCGACGCGCCGCTGAGCGTCGACGAGGCCGTCGAGCACCGCGAGTGGGGTGCGGGGACGGTCATGAGCGTCGAGGAGGACCGCGCGACGATCTTCTTCGAGTCCGAGGGCTACAAGGTGCTGTCGTTCGCGGCGCTGGAGTCGGGCGTGCTGCGGGAGCGCGAGGCCGTGCCGGCGTAGGGGGCGGGGTCTCGATACGCCCCTCCGGGGCTACTCGACCAGCATGGAGGGGCCGTCCTGTGGACGGCGGCTCGACGGGGCGGGGTCTCGATACGCCCCTTCGGGGCTACTCGACCAGCATGCAGAGGGTGGGCGTCCTGCGGACGGCTACTCGACCAGCGCGGGACCGCCCCACGTACCGCGCGCGGGCGCAGCCCGCGTCGCGGCGGCGAGATGCCACTTGTGAGCGGCGGACACGGCGTGTCGCGCTCACAAGTGGCACCTCGCGGCGGGGGTCAGACGTTGGAGACTGCGGAGCTCACGTCGGTGGGCTTGGCGTAGTCACCCTCGGGGATGGCGCGCAGGGCGTCGAGGACGTCGCTGTCGGCGCCCTCCTTCTCGGCGGTCTCGACGATCGTGTCCTTCGAGGCCGGGTAGTCGATCCCGGCGAGGTACTTCTGGACCTGGATCGGGTTGGGTGCATCCATCGTGCTGTCCTTTCGTCGTTCGGTCAGTGCTGGTGCTCTTCGGTGAAGAGCCGGTCGAAGGCGTCCACGCGCCGGTCGGTGACCGTCGTGGGCGTCTCGAGGTGCACGGCGCCGCTGGGAACGAGCCCCGCGCCGCCGAAGCGCTCCATGACGCGCCACTGCGCGGCGACGTCCTCGCCGCTGTGCTCCGGGGGCAGCTGCTCCCAGAAGTCGAAGCCGCCGCTGGCGACGAGCGCCTCGCGTCGGTAGAGCACGCACGCGCCCAGCCAGGCGACGCGGTAGGCGCGCCAGGCGCCCTCCGGCACGTCGAGGCGGGCGGCCACGTGGCTGAGGTTCGCGGCGTTGTGCAGCGGCCAGCGCTCGAACTCCGGCGTGCCCCGCCGGATCCGCTCGGGCCGCACGCCCTCGTCCCAGGGCTCGAACGCGGTCTGCTCGTGCGGGCGCTCGTCGCCGAGGTAGGAGAGCCCCTGGACGGCCGAGCCGACGAAGCCGCAGTCCAGGCGCTCGAGCGCCTCGTGCAGCCGTGCGAGCATCCCCGGCTCGAGCCAGACGTCGTCGTCGAGGTAGAGCACCGCGGGGGCGGTGGCGAGCGAGAGCAGGAAGTGGCGCTGCTCCGCGAGGCCGCGGCGGGGGAGGTGGCGGCGCACCAGCGGATCGCGGCCCTGGACCGCGAGGACGCGCAGCATCGAGACCACGGTCGGGTCAGTCTGCGTCGCGGCCGAGTCCGACTGGTCGCTGACGATCACGCGGAAGGGCGGGTCGTCCTGCGCCGCGAGGCCCGCGAGGGTCGTCGCCAGCTCGGCCGAGCGGCCGACCGTCGGGATCAGCACGTCGACGGCGGGTGCCTCCGGCGGGATCTCGCGGGCCCAGAGCCCGGACCAGCGCCGGCTGGTCACGGCGCCGACGAGGACCGGATGCGCTGCACCATCTCGGTCGTCGAGTGCTCGGAGACGTAGCCGACGGTGGTGACGGTGCCGCCGTAGGAGCGGACGACCACCGCCTCCGCGAGCATGTCGGGGGCGTAGTCGCCGCCCTTCACGTAGACGTCCGGCTGCACGCGCTCGAGCAGCGGGATGGGGGTGTCGCCGCTGAAGAGCGTCACGTAGTCGACGCAGCCGAGCTCGGCGATGACGCCCGCGCGGTCGCCCTCGGGGTTGATCGGGCGGCCCTCGCCCTTCAGGCGGCGGACGGAGTCGTCGTCGTTCACGGCGACGACCAGCACGTCGCCGAGCTCGCGCGCCTGGCGGAGATAGGCGGTGTGGCCGCGGTGCAGCACGTCGAAGCAGCCGTTGGTGAAGACGATCCGGCGGCCGCGGCGGGCCTCCTCGGCCAGCACCTCGACCAGGCCGTCCTCGCCGAGCACGACCGCGCCGGGTGCGGCGAGCGAGGCGAGCAGGTCGTCCGCGGTGCAGACGGAGGTGCCGGGGCGCTGCACGACGACGTCGGCGGCGGCCTGCGCGAGGTCGACGGCGGTCGCGAGCGAGCGGCCGGCGGCGAGGGCGAGGGTCGCGGTCGCGGCGAAGGTGTCGCCGGCGCCCGAGGCCTGCTTCTCCTCCGCCGGCTGGGCGAAGGTGCGGCTGACCGTGCCGTCGGCGTCGAGCGCGGTGGAGCCGTCGCGGTCGAGGGTGACCACGACGTGCCGGGCGCCGGAGCGCTCGCGGAGCCGGTCGGCGGCGGCGCGGACGGCGGCGGCGCGCTCGGTGCCTCGGCCGAGGGGCGCGCCGAGGAGGCGCTCGGCCTCCTTCGCGTTCGGGGTGACGAGGTCCGGGGCGGCGAAGGCCCAGTCGGCGAGCTCGTGGGCGTCGATCACGAGGAGGCCGGGACGCTGCGCGGCGAGCACGCGCTCGACGGCCTCGCGGAGGATCCCGGAGCCGTAGTCGCAGACCAGCACGGCGTCGGCGCCGTCGGCCGCGCGGACGGCGGCCTCGGCGAGCTCGGCCAGCTCGGCGTCCGAGGGGCGGTGCGGGCCGGAGTCGACGCGCAGCATCACGCTGTCGCCGCCGACGACGCGGGTCTTGATCGTGGTCGCGGCATCGCTGCGGACGATCGCGCCGGTGTCCAGGCCCGCGCGCTCGAGCGCGGCGAGGAGGCGGTCGCCCTCGGGATCGCGGCCCGCGACTCCGACCGTGCGGACCACGGCGCCGAGCGCGCAGAGGTTCGCCGCGGTGTTGGCCGCGCCGCCCGCGACGTCGACGACGTCCTCGAGGCGCAGCACGGGGGCGGGCGCCTCGCGGGTGACGCGCTCGGCCTCGCCGAGCCACCAGGAGTCGAGGATGAGGTCGCCGACGACGGCGACGACGGGCGGCCGCTCGCGCACGTGCGCGACCAGCGCGCTCGCCCGCTGGAGCGCGGAGCCCTCGAGGCTCATCGCGCGCCGCCGGGCAGGACGGGGAGGCCGAAGTGCACGACGGTGGTCGTGGTCATCTCGTCGAGCAGCTCCGGGCCGTAGCCGAAGCCCGAGCCGCTGGTGCCGCGCGGCTGCGCGCTGCCGCCGGGGGCGCCGCCGAAGACGCCGTTGATCTTGACGGTGCCGACCGGGAGGGTCGCCGCGGCGCGGTGCGCGTGCTCCATGTCGGCGGTGAGGACGGTGGCCGCGAGGCCGTAGGGGCCGGCGGCGGCGCGGGTGAGCGCCTCGTCGAAGTCGTCGACGACGAGGACGGGAGCGACGGGGCCGAAGGTCTCCTCCGTCATCACCAGCATGTCGTCGGTGCAGTCGGCGAGGACGGTCGCGGGGTAGAAGGTGCCCTCGCCGGGCTCGCCGCCGGTGAGGACACGCGCGCCGTCGCGGACGGCGGAGGTGACGTGCTCGTGCACGGCGTCGCGCATCCGCTCGTCGACCAGGCGGGGGAGCGGGCCGTCGCGCCAGCGCTCGGCCTCGGCGACCAGCGCGGTGGTGAAGGCCTCGGCGACGTCGCGGTGCACGTAGATCCGCTCGACGGAGGTGCAGATCTGGCCCGCGTTGGCGAAGGCGCCGAGGGCGGCCTGCTCGGCGGCCCAGACCGGGTCGACGTCGCGGTCGACGACGAGCGCGTCGTTGCCGCCGTTCTCGAGGATGGTGTGCGCGCCGGTGACGGCGGCGATCCGGGCGAGAGCGCGGCCGGTGGCGGTCGAGCCGACGTGCGCGAGGACGTCGACGCCGTCGGTGCGGGCCAGGGCGTCGCCCACGGTGCCGTCGCCCTCGACGAGGGTGAGCACGCCCGCGGGCAGGGCCTCGGCGAGCAGGCGGGTGAAGAGGGCGCCGGTGCCGGGGCTGCGCTCGCTGGGCTTGTGCACGACGACGTCGCCGGAGACGATCGCGGCGCCGAGCATGCCGGCGGCGACGGCGACCGGGTCGTTCCAGGGGGTGAGCGCGAGGACGACCCCGCGCGGGTGCGGGAGCGCGAGGTCGACGTTGAGGGCGCCGCCGCGCAGGCTCTTCCCGCGGTGCAGCGGGCCGAGCTCGGCGTACTGCAGCAGGGTGTCGACGCCGGCGCGGACGCCGCCGAGGGCGTCGCCGGCGGGCTTGCCGGTCTCCTCGGTGTTGAGGTCGGCGAGCTCCTGCTCGCGGGCGGCCACGCGGTGGGCGGCGGCTCGGAGCAGGGCGCCGCGCTCGGCGGGCGCGGTGGCGGCCCAGGCGGGGAAGGCGGCGCGGGCGCGGCGGACGGCGTCGGCGGCGAGGTCGGTGGGGGCGCCGGTCGTGCCGGCGGTGGGGGTCGCGGTGTCGATGGTCACGGTCACCTCTCGGTCGGAGGCGTCCGCAGGGGTCGCGGACGCGCGTGCAGACCTCCGGTACCCGTGCGGGGGAGGCTCAAACGGACAGTGCCGCAGAACATCAGCGGAGAGCGGATGTCATCGCCCATCGGCGATGAATCCTGCTCTCAGCTGATGGTGTGCGCGGAGCGCGGGGTCAGGCGGCGCCGAGGCGGGTGACGGCGGCGGTGATCGCGCGGGTGCGCTCGCCGTCGGGCCAGCGGAGCAGCACGCCCTCGCCGGGGACGACGCGGCCGATGGCGGCGGTCGTCGTGTGCGGAGTGCCCATCCGCGATGCGCCGGGCCTGTCCGCGGTCAGCATCGCGAAGCCGGGGAAGCAGGAGAGCCAGTCGGCGAGGCCCGCGGCGGTGGGGCGGGGGATCGCGGCGACCTCGAGCTCGGCGCCCGCGCCGGACGCTTCGGCGAGCATGCCGACGGTGCCGACGAGGCCCGCCATGCTGACGTCCTTCGCCCCGTCGGGTGCGCCGGCACCGACGCTCGCGGCGAGGGCGCGCAGCACCTCCGGCGGGCGCGAGGAGGTCGAGTCCCACTGCAGTCCGGCGTAGCCCGGCCGCCAGCCGCCGGCGAGATCGGCGGTCAGGCTCAGCTCGTGGCCGATCGGGGCGCTGCCCGGCACCGGGCGCGCGGTGCGGCCGAGGCCGGTGACCGAGAGCGCGGCCGGGACGCCGAGCTGGGTGTGCCCGCCGAGCAGCGGCACGCCCCACGCCTCGGACCCGGCGCGCAGCCCGCGCAGGATCCGGGCGGCGAAGGAGGCGTCGCGCGCGCCGACCGCGTCGAGCAGGCCGACCGGGTCGGCGCCCATCGCGGTGAGGTCGTTGACGTTCACGAGCACCGAGCACCAGCCCGCCCACTCCGGATCGCGCTCGACCATCGAGGGCACGATCGCGTCGCAGACGGCGACGAGGTCGGAGCCGGGGACGGGGGCGCCGTCGTCGCCGCGGAAGCCCGGGCCGCCGAGCTGGCCGGCGAACGCGTCGAGGAGCGGGCCGAGGGCGGCCTTCGCGCCGCGGGCGAGCCGGTCGAAGCGGTCGATCGGCCAGCGCATCCGCACGTGGGGAGCGCCCGCGACCTCGGTCGCGCCGAGGCGGTCCCAGCCGAGTCGGCGGAAGAGCACCTCGTTCTGCGTCTGCACCGTGGCCTCGAAGCGGAGCACGCCGCGCGCCTCGGCCTCGGCACAGGCGGCGCGGACGAGCGCGGCGCCGATCCCGGCTCCGCCGCGGGCGCTGCGGCGGACCACCAGGCGGCTGCCGGTCCACCAGCCGAGGTCCTGCTCGAGGGCGGGCGCGATCCGCACGCCGCCGAGCACGCCGTCGGCCGAGCGCGCGACGAGGACGACAGTGCGCGGATCCTCGTCGAGAGCGTCGTGGTCGTCGGCGTCGAAGAGGCCCTGCTCGCCGACGAAGACCTCGCGGCGCAGCGCCCGGTACGCGAGCGCCTCCGCGGGGTCCGCGACGACGACGACGACGACCGCGTCCCGGCCGGCCGGCGGGGCCGCCCGGACCCCCTCGAGGATCGAGAGGTCCATCAGGCGCCGGCGGTCTTCAGCACGCCGCAGGCGCCGCAGGCCGCGCAGCCCGCCTTCTGCCCCGAGGAGAGCATGCCCGCCGCGATCAGGAGCGACGCGACCTGCTCGCTCACCTTCTCCAGCAGCGAGCCGGCCGGCGGCAGCACGTGGTCCACCTCCGTCGCCAGCGTCCCCTTGAGCGGCCGGAACGGCACCACGAACGGGTAGATCCCTCGCTCGATCAGCTCGCCGGCGCTCGCGACCAGCTCGTCCGGGTCCTCGCCGAGGCCGACGAGGAGGTAGGTCGAGACCTGGTTGCGGCCGAAGATCCGCACCGCCTCGTCCCAGGCCTCCCAGTACTTCGCGGTCGAGACGCGCGCCTTGCCGGGGGTCCAGCGGCGGCGGATGTCGTCGTCCATCGACTCGATGTGGATGCCGATCGAGAGGGCGCCGGCGTCCTTCAGCTCCTGCAGCGCCGCGAGGTCCTCCGGCGGCTCGCACTGCACCTGGATCGGCAGCCCGGGCACGGCCTGGAGCACCGCGCGGACGCAGCGGGCGAGGTGCCGGGCGCCGCGGTCGCGGCCCTTGGAGGTGCCGGTGGTCATCACCATCTGGCGGATGCCGTCGAGCCGGGCGGCCGCCTCGGCGACCTCGGCGAGCTGCGCGGGGGTCTTCACCGCGATGGTGGAGTCGTTGGCGAGCGAGGCCTCGATGGCGCAGAAGCGGCAGCGCTCGGCCTCGTCGTAGCGCATGCAGGTCTGGACGACGGTGGTGGCGAGGATGTTCCGGCCGTGCAGGCGCGCGATCTTCTTGTAGGAGACGCCGTCGGCGGTGCTGAGGTCGTAGAAGCGCGGGCGCTTCACCGGCTCGACGTCGAGGCCGATGTCGGCGCCGTCGAGCAGGAGCCGGCCGTTCGTCACGGCGTACGGGCTCGCCGGGTTGACCGGGATGGCGGCGCCGAGGCCGCCGAGCATCACGTGCCCGTCGTCGCTCGGGCCGGCGCCGGCCTCGCGGTGCACGGGGGCGTCGACGCGGATGCCCTGGAGGGCGATGTCGACGCGGGTGCGCAGGGCGGAGGAGCCGGTGCGGCGGACGGGGGCGGGGCCGCAGGCGTCGGCGGCGCAGGAGGCGGCGTCGGAGGGGAGGGAGCCGGAGGCGGCGGGATCGGCGGTGCGGTAGCGGGGCGTCTGCAGATCGGTCATGGTGCTCCTCGGAGATGTCGAGTCGAGCGGGGCGCGACGGCGGAGTCCGACGTCGTGACCATCCATTAGGTCAACGCGGTGTTTCGGAGCGATGACGTCCGGAACGCGATCGTGTTACATCCGGCAGTCGCCCGGCCCCGGCCCGGCCCGGGCCCGCCGTCACGCAGGCTTCTTCTGGCCGAAACCACTTCGAAACACGAGCGGCCTTGACTGGACGCAGTCGGGACGCTCGCTCCCGACCCGGCCCCGTCGCTCCGCTCGCCCTCGCTCCGCCCCGGGCGACGCCGGCCTCTGCATCACAGCACCGCCCGTTCCACCCGGCACTCCTGTCCCTGCACCACTCGCTCGCGCCCCGCCCGGCGCTCTCCTCACCGAACCCCGGAGGTTCCCATGACCGACGACCAGACCAGCATCGAAGAGCAGATCAGCGCCAACATCGAGAAGTCGCGCTCCGAGATCGCGCACCCCTCGCTGCCCAAGGGCAGCAGCCTCTACGGCTCGACCAAGGTCTTCCCCGACTACCAGGCCGAGCCCGGGCAGTCCTACTTCACCCTCGTGCACGGCATCGCCCACGAGTCCTCGGTCAGCTTCGTCGCGATCCTGCAGGCGACCCGCGCGGCCCGCAAGGGCTTCGAGTCGGCCGTCTACTTCTACGGACCGGGCACGATCAACGCGATGGCGACCCGCGGCTTCCCGACGGTCGGCGACTCCGGCTTCCCGGGCGAGCAGAACATCAACGACGCGCTGAAGACCTTCATCGACGAGGGCAACCGCGTCTTCGTCTGCCGCTTCGGCATGGCGCTGCACGGCCTGCGCGAGGAGGACCTGATCGAGGGCACCATCCCCTGCCACCCGCTCGACGTGCAGGACGCCGTCATCCACTACGCCCGGAAGGGCGCCATCATCAACTCCACCTACAACCTCTAGGCCGCCGCCATGACCGTCGTCGGATCGGTCGCGGCGAACTTCACCCGCGACCTCGATCAGAACTACGCGCTCATCGCCGCGCTGGCCGAGGAGGCCCGGGAGAAGCGGGTCGAGTTCCTCGTCCTGCCCGAGGCCGCGATCGGCGGCTACCTCTCCTCCCTCGGCAACCACGGCGACACCGTCAAGACGACCACCCGGTCGATGCCGCCGGCGATCGCGCTGGACGGCCCGGAGCTGCGCCGGGTGCAGGAGCTCGCGGGCGATCTGCTGGTCGCGATCGGCTTCTGCGAGCTCGACGCGGACGGCGAGACCCGCTACAACGCGGCCGCCCTGCTCGACGGCGGGCAGATCTACGGCAGCTACCGCAAGGTGCACCAGCCGCTGGGTGAGCACATGTCGTACTCGCCCGGGCCCGGCTACTCGGTCTTCGAGACCCCGGTCGGCCGGGTCGGACTGCAGATCTGCTACGACAAGGCCTTCCCGGAGGCGGCGCGCTCGATGGCGCTGGACGGGGCGGAGATCATCGCCTCGCTCTCGGCCTGGCCGGCCGCGCGGACGGCGACGGCCGAGAATCTGCAGGAGGACCGCTGGACCTACCGCTTCAACCAGTTCGACATCGCCCGGGCCCTGGACAACCAGGTCTTCTGGCTCGCGTCGAACCAGTCGGGCACCTTCGGGTCGCTGCGCTACGTGGGCAACGCGAAGGTCGTCGATCCGGGCGGCAACGTCCTCGCGACGACGCTGCTCGGCGCAGGGATGGCGGTCGCCGACATCGACGTGCGCGGCACCTTCGAGGCGATGCGCGGCGGGATGTTCCACCTCCGCGACCGCCGGCCGGACGCCTACGACATCGACCGCGTCTGGAGCGGAGGGCTGGTCCATGCCTGAGATGACCTTCCACGTCCGGTGGCCGGACGGCGTCGAGGAGCGCTGCTACTCGCCGAGCCTGGTGATGCACGACTACCTCGCCGAGGGCGAGAGCTACCCGCTCGAGGACTTCGTCGGGCGCTCGACCGAGGCGCTGCGGCTCGCGAGCGAGCGGGTGCGGGCGAAGTTCGGCTTCGCCTGCACGTCCGCGCTGCAGCAGGAGTCGGAGATCCTCGCGGCCGCCGCGCGCTTCGAGGGCGGGCGGGTGCGGGTGCTGGCGATGGATCC
Organism: Rathayibacter sp. VKM Ac-2856; assembly: GCF_013205055.1. Lineage (GTDB taxonomy): Bacteria > Actinomycetota > Actinomycetes > Actinomycetales > Microbacteriaceae > Rathayibacter. The sequence goes on along the minus strand of NZ_JABMLF010000005.1, from coordinate 138,204 downwards.
GCCGCTGCCGGCGGCCGCTCAGGCGACTCCCGCGCAGGCGGCTCCCGCGCAGGGGGCCCGCGCATGACCGCGCTCGAGAGCGGCCGGCACCTCCCGGTCGCGGTGATCGGCGCCGGCCAGGCCGGGCTCTCGATCAGCCGCCTGCTCACCGACCAGGGGGTCGAGCACCTCGTGATCGAGCGCGACACGATCGCGCACGACTGGATCGACCGCCGCTGGGACAACTTCACCCTCGTCACGCCCAACTGGCAGTGCCGGCTGCCCGGCTACCCCTACGACGGCGACGACCCCGACGGCTTCATGACCCGCGACGAGGTGCACGCCTGGGTGCGGCGCTACGCGGAGTCCTTCGGCGCTCCGGTCGCCGAGGACACCGAGGTGCTGCGGATGCGCGAGGGCGCGGACGGGGCGTTCGAGATCGTCACCTCGCGCGGCACCATCACGGCCGACCAGGTCGTCGTCGCCACCGGCGGCTACCACCGGCCTGTGCTGCCGGCGGTCGCGCACCGGATCCCGGACTCGATCGTGCAGCTGCACTCGGCCGACTACCGCTCCGCCTCGGCGCTGCCCGCGGGCGGCGTGCTCGTGGTCGGCTCCGGCCAGAGCGGCGCGCAGATCGCGGAGGACCTCTTCCTCGAGGGCCGCGAGGTGCACCTGGCGCTGGGGACCGCGCCGCGTGTCGCCCGCTTCTACCGCGGGCGCGACTGCGTCGCCTGGCTCGCGGACATGGGCGTGTACGACGTGCCCGTGCACGCGCAGGTGGGCGGGCTGTCCAAGCGGGAGTCGACGAACCACTACGTCACCGGGCGCGGCGGCGGGCGCGACATCGACCTGCGCGCCTTCGCCCGCGACGGGATGCGGCTCTACGGACGGCTGCAGCAGGTGGACGGGGCGTCGCTCCGCTTCGCGCCGACGGCGGAGGCCTCGCTCGACTACGCGGACTCGGTCGCCGAGTCGATCAAGAACGACATCGACGCCTACATCGAGCGGTCGGGGATCCCGGCGCCGACCGAGGCCCGGTACACCCCGGTCTGGCGGCCGGAGCGCGAGATCGAGGAGCTCGACCTCGCCGCCGCGGGCATCACGAGCATCGTCTGGGCGGTCGGCTTCCGCTCCGACTACTCCTGGATGCAGATCGGCGTCTTCGACGGCGCCGGGCACCCGACCCACCGGCGCGGCGCGACGGCCGTGCCGGGGTTGCACTTCCTCGGGCTGCCGTGGCTGAACACCTGGGGCTCGGGACGCTTCGAGGCGATCGCCCGGGACGCGGAGCACGTGGTGGGGCGGCTGCTCGACGGCGCGCGAATGGACCGGCTCGAGGGCGCCGCGGTACGGTGACGGCCACGCGCTCGGCCCGAGCGCACGGCCCGGCGGCGGAGGGCGGAGAGCAGGACCATGTCGACGATCACGATGGCCGCGGTCGCGGCGCACTTCGGCCGCGACATCGAGCGCACGCTCGTCAAGCTGCCCGGCATGATCGCGAGCGCGCAGGAGCGCGGGATCGACCTGCTGGTGCTGCCGGACGCGACCCTCGGCGGCTACCTGCTCGACATGCACCACCCCGGCCCCGACGACCTGCCGCAGGCCGTGGAGGTCGACGGACCGGAGGTCGCGGCCGTCGCGGCGATGGCCGGCGACACCACCGTCTGCTTCGGGATCGCGGAGCGCGCGCTCGAGGGCGGCGAGGTCCGGCGCTACAACTCGGCGGTCTGCGTGCAGGGCGGCGAGGTGATCGGGACGCACCGGAAGGTGCACCTGCCGCTGGGCGAGTCGGAGGCGTACGCGGCGGGCGAATCCTTCCGCTCCTTCGACACGGCTGTGGGGAGGATCGGGATGATGATCGACTTCGACAAGACCTTCCCCGAGTCGGCCCGCTCGCTCGCCCTCGACGGGGCCGAGATCCTCTGCTGCCTCAGCGCCTGGCCCGCGAGCGTCACCGACCGCTCCGACCGGATCCGCAACGACCGCCAGGCGCACCTGTTCGACCTCTACGACTGCGCGCGCGCCGCGGAGAACCAGGTGTACCTGGTCTCCTCCAACCAGACCGGCGTGCTCGGCGGGCTCCGCTTCCTCGGGCAGGCGAAGGTCGTCGATCCGGCCGGCGAGATCCTCGCGAAGACCTGGGCGAAGGGCGGGCTGGCGGTCGCGACGGACGACGTCGCCGCCTCCGTCGCCCGCGCCCGCCGCAGCATGGACCACCTGCGCGACCGCGCCGAGCACGCGTACCACCGCGCGGCTCCCACCGTCTGACCCGGCGCCCGGCCGACGGGAGCCGCCCTGCGAGAAGGAGACCCCCGTGCGGATCGCGCAGCTGACCTACTCCACGAAGCCCCGCGGCGGCGTGGTGCATACGCTCGCCCTGGCCGAGGCGCTGGCCCGTCGCGGGCACGAGGTGACCGTCTGGACCCTCGGCCGCGGCGGCGACGACGCCTTCTTCCGCGCGGTCGACCCCGCGGTCGAGGTGCGGGTCGTGCCGTTCGCGGCGCGGGAGGACGAGAGCGTGGGCGACCGGATCGTCCGCTCGCTCGATGCGCTGGCGCTCGCGCTCGGGGCGGACGGCGGCGGGTGGGACGTCGTGCACGCGCAGGACTGCATCTCGGCCAACGCCGCCCTCGACGCGGGCGCCGCCGGGCCGGGAGGGCTGCTGCGGACCGTGCACCACCTGGACGCGTTCACGACGCCGGCGCTCATCGCGTGCCACGAGCGCGCGATCACCGGGCCGGCCGGGCTGCTCGCGGTGTCGCGGGCGGTGGCGGACGAGATCGCGGACGGCTGGGGGCGGGTGCCGACGGTGATCCCGAACGGGGTCGACGCCGCCCGGTTCGCGGCCGCGGCCGGCGGCGACGTGGCGGGGGAGTGGCGGGCCGGGCTCGGCCGCTACGTGCTCGCGCTCGGCGGCATCGAGCCGCGGAAGGGCAGCATCGACCTGCTGGAGGCCTTCGCGGGACTGGCGCCGGGAGCGGCCCTCGTCTTCGGCGGCGGCGAGACGCTCTTCGACTACCGGGGCTATCGCGAGGAGTTCGAGCGCCGGGCCGCCGAGCTGGGCGTCGTACCGGTCGTGCTCGGCACGGTGCCGGAGGAGCGGCTGGCCGGGCTCGTCGCCGGCGCGGCGGTCCTCGGCTTCGTCTCGACCAAGGAGGGCTTCGGCCTGGCCGCGATGGAGGCGCTCGCCGCGGGGGTTCCGGTCGTCGCGCGCGACCTGCCGGTGCTGCGCGAGGTCTTCGGCGGGACGGTGGCGTACGGGAGCGACGTGGCGGGGATCCGGGGCGCGCTCGCCGCGGCGCTCGCGGGGGAGGCGGGGGACGCGGCGCCCGGGCGGGCGCTCGCGTTCTCGCACTCCTGGGACGACGTGGCCGCGAGTCACGAGGCGCTGTACCGGCGGCACGCGGACGGCGCCTGATGCGGCGGTCGTTCTCGCGCTGCTTCTCGGCGCTGGCCGAGCAGGACCCCGAGCGCGTCGTGGTCGTCGCGGACGACGCGACGCTCACCGCCGGCGCTCTGGACCGGGCCTCGAACCGGCTCGCGCGCGCCTACGCGGCGCGGGGCGTCACTCCGGACTCGCTCGTCGCGGTCTCGCTGCCGAACAGCGCCGAGCTGGTGGTGGCCTGCGCCGCGATCTGGAAGGCGGGGGCGACGCCGCAGCCGCTCTCGCGCGGACTCTCGGCGCGGGAGCTCGCCGAGGTGGGCGCGCTCGGCCGGCCCTCGCTCGCCGTCGGGGTGGAGCTGGCGGGCGTGCCGTCCGTGCCCGCGGGCTTCGTGCCCGACCAGGCGCTCGCGGACGACGCGCTGCCGGATCTGCACGCGACGTCCTGGAAGGCGCCCGCCTCCTCCGGCAGCACCGGGCGGCCGAAGATCGTGCTCGCCGCGGCGCCCGCGCTGATGGATCCGACGCAGCCGGTCGCGGCTTTCCTGCCGCGGGAGGGGGTGCAGCTGGTCGCCGGGCCGCTCACCCACTCCGCGACCTTCACCTACGCCTTCCGCGGGCTGCTGACCGGGCAGCGCCTGGTGGTGCTGCCGCGCTTCGACGAGGCGCGGGTGCTCGCGGCGATCGCCGAGCACCGGGTGACCTGGGCGCTGCTGGTGCCGACGACGATCCACCGGCTGCTGCGCGCCCCGGGGCGCCGGGAGGCGGACGTCTCGTCGCTGGAGACCGTGCTGCACCTGGGCTCGCCGTGCCCGCCCGCGGACAAGCGGGCGCTGATCGAATGGCTCGGCGCGGAGCGGGTCGTCGAGGTCTACGCGGGCAGCGAGTCGAACGGGCTGACGATGATCCGCGGCGACGAGTGGCTCGCGCGGCCGGGCAGCGTCGGCCGGCCGATCGGCGGGACGGAGCTGCGGATCCTGCGGCCGGACGGGACGGAGTGCGCGCCCGGCGAGCCCGGGCTCGTGCAGATGCGCCGCGGCGCGCCGACCTACCGCTACCTGGGCGGGGAGTCCAAGCGGACGGACGACGGCTGGGACACCCTCGGAGACCTCGGCTCCGTCGACGCCGACGGGTACCTCACCGTGCTCGACCGGGCGGACGACCTGATCCTGCGCGGCGGCGTGAGCATCTACCCGGCCGAGATCGAGCGGGTGCTGGAGGAGCACCCGGCGGTGCGCGGCGCGGTCGCCTTCGGCGTCGCGGACGCGGAGCTCGGGCAGGCGGTCGAGGCGGCGGTCGACATCGCGGACAGCGCCGTGACGGCGTCGGAGCTGCTCGCCTTCGCGCGCGAGCACCTCGGCTCGCGGACGCCGCGGGCCCTGCGGCTGCGGCGCTCGCCGCTGCGCGACGACGCGGGCAAGGTGCGGCGCGGGGCGCTCGCGGGCGACTGAGCGGGCGAGAGGGACGCGGCGGCGCCCCTCCTCGTGCTGGTCGAGGAGCCCGCAGGGCCTTCATGCTGGTCGAGTAGCCCCGCAGGGGCGTATCGAGACCCGGCGTCTTCAGAAGGGCGGGTCGACGTGCCTCGCGGTCCTCTGCGATGGTCTCGTAACGATCGTCGCCGGTTTCGGATCGCCCTGGACGGGGAAGAGGAGGAGTGCCCCTTCCCCCGGAACCGCCGCGCGCGGCTCCGCCCCACCGAGAGGAACCCCGCCGTGGTCGCCATCGCCCCGCTCCGAGACCGCTTCGAGGGAGTCGAGAGGATCGCCGTCCTGCGTGGCGGCGGACTCGGCGACCTGCTGTTCGCGCTGCCCGCCGTCGACGCGCTCGCCGCCGCGTACCCGGGCGCCGAGATCGTGCTGCTCGGCACTCCGGCGCACCGCGTCCTGCTCGAGGGCGTCGAGTCGCCGGTGAGCGGCGTCGAGATCCTGCCGGTGGCGCAGGGCGTCCGCGACGGCGAGGGCGAGGACCCGCGGGTCGTCGAGGACTTCGCCGAGCGGATGCGCGCGCGGCGCTTCGATCTCGCGGTGCAGCTGCACGGCGGCGGCCGCTACTCCAACCCGTTCCTGCAGCGGCTCGGCGCGCGGCACACGATCGGCTCGCGCACCGACGACGCGGCCGAGCTGGAGCGCACGATCCCCTACGTCTACTACCAGCACGAGATGCTGCGCGCGCTCGAGATCGTCGGGCTCGCGGGAGCGGCGGCGGTGCGGCTCGAGCCGTCGCTGCAGGTCGACCCGGAGCGCCGCGACCGGCTCGCGGCCGCCCTGCCCGCCGGCGGACCGCTGGTGCTGATCCACCCGGGCGCGACCGACACGCGGCGCCGCTGGAGCCCGGCGAACTTCGCCGAGGTCGCTCGCGCGCTGCTCGCCGACGGGGCGCGCGTGCTCGTCGTGGGCGACGCCTCCGATGCGCCCGCGGCCGACGCGATCGTCGCGGCCGCCCCCGGCGCGGTGTCCTGGGCGGACGCCGTCGAGCTGCCGGACCTCGCTCCGCTGCTCTCGCTCGCGGACCTCGTGCTCGGCAACGACAGCGGTCCCCGGCACCTCGCGGCGGCGGTCGGCGCCCCGACGGTCGGCGTCTTCTGGGTCGGCAACGCGATCAATGCCCAGCCGCTCGGCCGCCAGCGGCACCGCCTCCAGCTCAGCTGGACCACGCGCTGCCCGGTCTGCGGCGTCGACGTCACCCAGGTCGGCTGGACCGCCGAGCGCTGCGAGCACGAGCTGTCCTTCGTCGACGACGTCCCCGTCGCCCGTGTCCTCGAGGACGTCCGCGGAGTCCTCGCCGCCACCCGCTGACCCCGCCGTCCCCCCTGCTCGCCCCCTCCCCAACCGCGAGATGCCACTTATGAGCGGCGACGACGGCGTGTCGCGCTCATAAGTGGCATCTCGCGGGGGCCCGACCGGGGCGTCAGCGGGTCAGGGCCAGGACGGCTCCTCCTCGTGGGTGATGACGAGCTCGCGGACCTCGCAGCCGCGCGGCTGGCCGAGGACGAACATGACGGCGTTCGCCACGTTCTCCGGGTCGTTCAGCAGGGCGTCGGGGCCCGGCTTGTACTGGGCGTCGCGGTCGTCGAAGAAGCGCGTCTTCATGCCGGAGGGGATCAGCGTGGTGACGCCGATCTCGCCCTTGGTCTCGGCCGCGAGCGCGCGGGTGAAGCCGAGCACGCCGAACTTCGACGCGCAGTAGGCGGTCGCGTCCGAGACGGCCTTGATCGCGAGCGAGGACGCGACGGTGACGACGCGGCCGTGGGTCTCGGTGAGGAAGGGCAGCGCCGCGCGGACGACGGCCGCGGTGCCGAGCAGGTTGACCGAGATCACCCGCTCCCACTCCTCCGGCTCGACGTCGACGAGGCGGCCGCAGCGGTCGATGCCGGCCGCGGTGACGACGGCGTCGAGGCCGCCGTGCTCGCGGGCGATCTCGACGACGGCCTTCTCTGCCTCGCGGGTCTTGGCGACGTCCACCTGGTAGGCGGCGACGCCCTCCTGCACGTTCGACACGTCGCGGTCGAGGACGATCGGCGTGCCGCCCGCGGCCGTCACGGCGGCGGCGACGGCGGCTCCGAGTCCGGAGGCGCCTCCGGTGATCAGGACGCGGCCGATGGGGGTGGGGGTGGTGGTCATGGGTGTCCCTTCCAGGATCCTCGTCGTCGGCGGGGCCGACGTGGTGGGGCGGCGGTCGGCGGGGCCGGCCGGGTGGTGGTCGGCCGGAGCCGACAGCGGTCAGCCGACGCGCGCGAGCGCGGCGGCGAGATGGGTGGTGGAGCGGCCCGCGTGGTACGGCACCGTCAGGACGCGGCCGCCCCACTCGGCGACCGTCGCGGTCTCGGGCAGCGATTCGGCGGAGTAGTCGCCGCCCTTCACCCAGACGTCCGGGCGGATGCGGCGCAGCGCCTCGTCGGGCGTGTCCTCGCCGAAGACGAGCACCGCGTCGACGCACTCGAGCGCGAGCAGCAGGTCGACCCGGTCGTCCTCGGGGATGATCGGCCGGGCCGGTCCCTTGAGGCGGCGGACGGAGTCGTCCGAGTTCAGGCAGACGATCAGGCAGTCGCCCAGCGCCCGGGCGGCCGAGAGGGTGCGGGCGTGACCGGCGTGCAGCAGATCGAAGCAGCCTCCGGTCGCGACCACGGTGCCGCCGGCGCCGCGGACGGCCTCAGCGACGCGCAGGGCGTCGACCCCCGACGCCCCGTGCAGGGCGGCAGTGTCCGCGGGTGCGGCGAGCGAGGCGACGCCGCCCGCGAGGAGGTACGCGCCGGCCGCGGCGACGGCCGCGCCGACCGCCTCGGACGGGGTCGCCCCGCCGGCCAGCGCGACGGCGGCGGACGCGGCGAAGCGGTCACCCGCTCCGCACGGGTCGGTCGGCGGCACCGGGGCGGCCGGGTGCACCACCGGGACGCCGGCGCCGCGGGAGCGCACCAGAGCGCCGCCGGAGCCCATCGTCACGGCGACGGCGCCGCAGCCCCAGCGCTCGAGCAGCGTCGTCGCGGCGGTCTCGGCGAGGGTGACGCCGCGGCCGGAGGCGCCGGAGAAGCCGGTCGCCTCGCCGAGGTTCGGGGTCGCCAGCGTGGTCCCGGCGACGGGCGCCGTGCCGCGCGGGTGCGGGTCCCAGACCAGCGGCACGGTGAGGGCGTCGAGGGCGGCGCGGAGCGAGGCGTCCTCGGTGAGCCGGCGGCCGTAGTCCGCGACGACCACCGCGTCGACCTCGCCGAGCACGGCGAGCATCTCCTCGGTCACGCTCGGCACCGGCGGGCGCTCGCAGCCGCGGTCGAAGCGGACGACCGCCTGACCGGAGGCGGCGACGCGCGTCTTCACGGGCGTCGGTGCTCCGGAGGCTCCGGCGACGACGCGGACGCCGTCGAGGGCACTGCGCAGCTCGGCCGCGTCGGAATCGGCGGACCCGGAACCGTCGCCGTCCGCCAGCGCCGTCACCAGCACGACGTCGTGCCCGTCGCGCGCGAGCATCCGCGCCACGAGCCCGGCCCCGCCGGCGCGCACGCCGCGGGTCGACACGTCGACCACGGGAACGGGCGCGTCGGGGCTCAGCCGCTCGGCCGGCCCGGAGAGATCGACGTCGAGCATCACGTCGCCGACCACGGCGATCCGCAGGCGGCTCACGCGGCCGCCCCCGTCCGCGCGCGGATCCGGTGCTCGAACGCCCGGCAGAGCGCGTGCACCAGCACGAGCTGCGCCTCCTGCACGTTCGAGCCGTGGCCCTCGAGCGCGATCGACTCGTCGCAGGCCTCGGTCAGCGGGTTCGGCCCGTCGCCGGTGAGCGCCCAGGAGCGGGCGCCGGCTGCGCGGGCCGCCTCGGCCGCGTGCAGCAGGTTGGCGCTGCGACCGCTGGTCGAGAGCAGCACGACGACGTCGCCGGCGCGCGCATGCGCGGTGACCTGGCGGGCGAAGACGTGGTCGAAGCCGTAGTCGTTGCCGATCGCGGTGAGGCTCGAGGTCTCGGAGTGCAGCGAGATCGCGGAGAAGGGGATGCGGTCGCCGTCGAAGCGCCCGACCAGCTCCGCGGTGAGGTGCTGCGCCTCCGCCGCCGAGCCGCCGTTGCCGGCCGCCAGCAGCCGTGCGCCGGAGTGCAGGCGATCGGCCAGCTCGACGCCCCAGGCGACGATGCGGTCGGAGTGCCGCTCCAGCTGCGCGACGACGTCGAGCGAGCGGGCGATGTGGTCGTCGACGAGGCGCCGCGCGGCGTCCGTCGGGGTGTCCAGAACGGTGTCGATGCTCATCGTCGCGGGGCCGCCTTCCGGGGGGTGGTGGAGAGGGAGGTGCGGACGGCGCCGGTCATGGCGGCACCGCCGTCGCCGAGTCCGGCGAGGGTGGTCAGGTAGGCGCGCTCGGTGTCCGCGGCGACGCGGTCCCAGGAGTAGCGGGACTCGACGCGGGCGCGGCCGGCGGCCCCGTAGGCGCGGGCGCGCTCGGGGTCGGCGATCAGCGCGGCGAGGGCCTCGGCGAGGGCCTCGGGGTCGCGCGGCGGCACGTGCACGCCGGTGACGTCCTCGACGACCGTGTCGATCAGCCCGCCGACGGAGGAGGCGACCACGGGCACGCCGCAGGCCATCGCCTCGAGCGGGGTGATGCCGAACGGCTCGTACCAGGGCGCGCAGATCACGATGTCGGCGGAGCGGAGCATCGCCGGCATCTCCGTCTGCGAGAGCTGGCCGGCGAAGACGACGCGGTCGGCGACTCCGAGGCCCTCGGCGACGCCGTGCAGGCGCTGGTACTCGGGGTCCGCGGCGAGCGCGTCGCCCGAGCCGGAGCCGCCGACGATCACCAGCTCGGCGTCGCAGCCGTCGGCGACCAGGCGGGCGAGCGCCTCGATCGCGTGGCCCATGCCCTTGCGCGGCACGAGCCGGCCGATGCTCATCAGCCGGATCCGGCCCGTGCGCTCGGCGACGGGGCCGTCGGGCGTGAAGCGCTCGAGGTCCACGCCGCAGGGCACCACCGAGATGCTCGAGGTCGGCACGCCGAGCCCCTTGAGCTCGAAGGCCTCGTCGGAGCAGGTGGCGACGACGCCGTCCGCCCGCTGGCCGACGCCGGGCTCGAGCCAGGCGCGCTCCTCGGGGCTGGTGTCCAGCGCGCCCTGCTGGCGGCGCTTCACCACGCCGAGCGCGTGGAAGGTGTGGAAGACGGGCACGCGGCGCCCGGTGGCCCGCTCGGCCCGCTCGGAGGCGTCGAGCGCGGCGACCCCGGACATCCAGAAGTGGCTGTGCACCAGGTCGGGCCGGGAGTCGAGCCAGTCGCTCGCGAGGTCGACGGCGAAGTCGCCCATGAACGGCAGCAGCTCGTCCTTGGACACCTTGCTCGCCGGTCCCGCGTCGATGTGCACGACCTCGACCCCGGAGGTGAAGGGCACGCGGCGGGGGAGCGAGGCGTCGTCGCGCCGGGTGTAGACGGTGACGCGGTGGCCGCGGCGGGCGAGCGCCTCGGCGAGTGCCGCGACGTGCACGTTCTGGCCGCCGGCGTCGACGCCGCCGAGCGTGGCCAGCGGACTGGCGTGCTCGGAGACCATCGCGATCGAGAGGGGTCGGCTGGTGCTCATCGGGTGCTCCCTTCGCGGGTTCCGGCGGTGGAGAGGGTGCGCGGGGCGGCGGCGAGGTCGCCGAGCACCTCGTCCCAGTCGCGGTGGAACCGGCTCAGGCTGTAGCGCGCGAGCGCGGCCTCGCGGGCGACGGCGCCGGCGAGGGCGGCCCGCTCCGGGTCCTCCATCAGCGCGCGGGCGGCGGCGGCGAGCGCGTCGAGGTCGTTGGAGATCGCGCCGGCCTCCGGCGGCACCGCGCGGCCGGCCTCGGTCGTCTCGAGGGCGACGACCGGCATCCCGAGGTGCATCGCCTCGAGCAGGGCGAGGCCGAGCGAGGTCCAGCGGAACGGGTGCAGGTAGATCCGGCGCCGGGCGAGCTCGGCGTGCATCGCGCCGGTCTTCACGTCCCCCAGCACGTCGAGCCGGTCGGCGGGCAGCCCGGGCGTCCCGACGAGTCCCTCGGTCTTCATTCCGAAGACGTCGAGCGGGGCGACCGCGGCGAAGCGCGGCAGCAGGTCGGTGCCGGTCACGCGCTGCCGGCGCACCGGCTCGTTGATGACGACGCCGAAGCGCGCGAGCTCGCCCGTGTAGAGGGGACCGGGATCGTTGATCCCGTGCTCGATCACCGTGGTGCGGGTCGATCCCGTGTCCCACATCAGCGCGTTGAAGTGCGTGACGTGCACGAGGAGCAGGTCGTCGCGGTCGGCGAGCGGGTGCCGGTTGTCGGGCACGTCGCCGCGGGGGGTGTTGTGCTCGACGTAGACCGCCGGGACGTCGCGGCCGAGCCGCCGGCCGAGGAGGCGCTCCGCCTCGGCGAGCTCGTCGGGACGCTGCAGGAGGACGACGTCGACGTCGGCGTCGCGCAGCTCCTCCGGGGCGATCTCGACGGTGCTCGGCCAGTCGCGGCCGCCGGTGCCGAGGCCCCAGCCGTCGCGGGCGGGGGTGGTGGGGAGCAGGTACTCGTGGTCGCCGCGGACGAACGCGTCCGCCCAGCCGCCGTGCACGTGCCAGAGCAGGATCCTCATGCGATCGCCTCCGTCGGGGTCGTCGTGGATGTCGTCGAGTCGCGGCGCGGGAGCGCGCGGAGCCGGTGGACGGCGGCGACCGCCTCCTCGGCGCTCACCCCCGCGAGGCAGGGGTGGCCGGGGACGGGGCAGACGCGCGCCCGCGAGCCGGCGCAGGGCGCGTGCTGGTCGCCGAGCAGCTCGACCGGGACGCCGTAGGGCGCCCAGCGGATCGCCGGGACGACGGGGGCGAACAGGCTCACCACGGGAGTGCCGACCGCCGCCGCGAGGTGCGCGGGCCCGGTGTTGCCGCTGATGACGACCTCGGCGCGGGCGAGCACCTCGGCCGCGCCGGCGAAGTCGGTGGCCCCGCCGAGGTCGATGCCGCGGCTGCCCGCGACCAGCGCCGTGAGCGCCCGCTCGCCGGGACCGCCGGTGACCGCGACTGCGAGGCCGGCGTCGGCGAGCAGCTCGACGGCGCGCGCCGCGTTCTCGGCCGGCCAGGCGCGCGCGGGCACGGCGGCCCCGGGGTGCACCACGACGTACGGTCCGACGCCCTCGAGCGCGGCGGGCAGGACGCCGACGCGGTCCACCCGGAGCAGTCCGTCGTCGCCTTCGGGCAGTGGGAAGCCCGCGGCCGCCGCGATGGCGAGCGCGCGCTCCGGCTCCGGCTGGTCCTCCTCGAGCGTCTCGCCCGGGACCAGCCGCACGTCGAGCAGTGCGCCGGCGAAGTCGACGGAGGCGCCGGAGATCCGCGCGACGCCGGCCAGGCGCAGCAGCAGCGCCAGCGGCAGCGGCGACTGGTGGAAGGAGGTGAGGATCACGGCCTCGTCCGGAGCGAACTCCTCGACGATGCCCCGCAGCTCCGCCACCAGGGCGGCGTCCACGGGCGTCGAGGCGTCGCCGATCCACGGGCAGGACCAGGTGCGCACCTGCGCGGGCCCCGGCAGCAGCGCCGCGGCGGGCGCCCCCTGCGGACCGGCGAGCAGCAGCACCTCGGCGTCGGCCGCGATCGCCCGGACGGCGGGTCCGCACAGCAGCACGTCGCCCGCGCTGTCCAGGCGGGCGACCAGCACGCGGCGGGTCACTCGGCGTCCTCGTCCGGCTGCATCGCGAGCAGCAGCTCGACCGCCTCGAGGAGCGTCGCTGCGCGCAGCGGTGCGGCGGCCACCTCCTCGGCGCGGGTGATCGGGGTCGGCACCAGCACGCCGCGGGCGCCGGCCGCGGCCGCCGCACCGACGTCGGCGCCGATGTCGCCGATCACCGCGAGGGAGTCGGCGGGCAGGCCGAGGGCCTCGGCCGCGGCGAGCACCATGCCCGGTGCGGGCTTCCGGCAGTCGCAGCCGTCCTCCGGGCCGTGCGGGCACAGCTGCCAGGAGTCGAAGCCGCCGAACAGCTCGTCGACCCGGCGGTTCACCGCGTCGGCCTGCGCGCGATCGATGATCCCGCGGGCGATGCCCGACTGGTTCGTCACGACGCCGAGGGCGAGTCCCGCCTCGCGGGCCCGCTCGACCGCATCCAGCGCGGTGGGCATCGGCTCGACCCGCGACGGGTCGCCGTTGTAGGGCACGTCGACCACGAGCGTCGCGTCGCGGTCGAAGAGGATTCCGCGCAGGCGCACGGCGCGCGGAGGGGCGGCGTCCTCCGCGGTGCGGTGCGCCGAGCCCGGCTGGATCGAGTCGTTCACCTCTCCCTCGTACCCCCCTGCTCGGGGTTCCAAACGCGGGGGAGGAGAAGTCGTCCGCTCGGGCGCGTCGGGCCGGCCGCCGCCCGTGCCCGCCCGGCCGTTGAGCGACTCACCGCGGATCCGCGCGTCTGAGCCGGCCGGAGCGGGGTACGGGACCTCCGACAGGAAGGAGGCGCCGTGCGCGCTCTCACCGCCCCGGACGGAACCCCGGAGATCCTCGCGCTGCGAGCCCTCAAGCTCGGCGACATCCTCGTGGCCGTCCCCGCGCTCAAGGCGCTGCGCCGCGGCTTCCCCGAGCACCGGCTGATCCTCGCGACCACGCCGTGGCTCGAGCCGATCGTCGACCTGATCGACGGCCTCGACGCCCTCGTGCCGACCCTGCGCGGCCTGGACGATCCGCTGCCGGTCGCCCCCGGCCGCATCGATCTCGCCGTCAACCTGCACGGCAACGGCCCGGAGTCGCGCGACGCCCTGATCGCGCTCGAGCCCCGGCGCCGCCTGGAGTTCCGGGTGCCCGCCCTCGACCCCGACGCGAGCCACGACGATCCGCGCCCGCTCTGGCTCGACGGCGAGCTGGAGCGCGCCCGCTGGGCCCGCCTGGTCAACTCGATCGGCCTGGACGCCGACCCGGAGGACGTCGGCATCGCCGTTCCCGAGGTGCCCGCCCCGGTCGCCGGCGCCGCGATCGTGCACATCGGCGCCTTCTACGGCTCGCGCGAGTGGCCGGAGGAGCGCTTCGCCGAGGTCGCGCGCTCGCTCGCCCGCCAGGGCCGCCGCGTCGTCTACACCGGAGGCGCGAACGAGGCCGACCGCGCCCGCCGGGTCGCCGAGCTGGCCGGCACCGGCGAGGTGCTCGCCGGCGCGATCGACCTGGCCGAGTTCGCCGCGGTCGTCGCCGCGGCCGAGGTCCTCGTCACCGTCGACACCGGCGCCGCGCACCTCGCGTCGGCCTACAGCATCCCGTCCGTGGTGATCTTCGGACCGGCGCCGCCCGAGGCCTGGGGCCCTCCGGTCAGCGGCCCGCACATCGTGCTGACCGACGCGTCGCTGCGCCGCGGCGACGTCTTCTCCTCCGAGCCCGATCCGGCGCTGCTGGCGGTGCAGACCGGGCACGTCCTCGACGCGCTCGCCGCCCTGCCCTCGCGCGCCGACGTGCACCTCAGGCGGTCCGCAGCCGAGCCGCAGGGTGGACGGGCGTGACGACGGCGACCGACGCGACGCGGGTCCGCGCCTTCGGCTGATGGCCGCGGGAGGGGGCGCCGAGGCGGTCGGCGAGCTGGGCGAGGATCCGGCGCTGCAGGCGCGAGACCTGCATCTGCGTCGTGCCGAGCGCGTCGGCGATCTGCTGCTGCGTCATCTCCTCGACGAAGCGCATCCGGAGCAGCTCGCGCTGGCCGTTCTCGAGCTCGGCGAGCGCCTCGGCCAGGCCGTGCCGACGGTCGATCGCCGCGAGGTCCTCGTCCTCCCCGCCGAGCGTCTCGCCCAGCCGCACGCCGGTCTCGCCGACCGTCTCGTCGAGGGACAGCGGGTGCCCGGCGGCGCGCGCGTCGGCGACGTCGGCCGCCTCGACCCCGAGCCGGCGGGCGATCTCCCGGTCGCTCGGGTGGCGCCCGAGCTCCTGCGCGAGCTCGTCGGCGACCACGGCCGAGCGGCGGTGCAGCTCCTGCACCCCGCGGGGCGGGCGGATCATCCAGCCGAGGTCCCGCAGGTGCCGCTTCAGCTCGCCGGTGATCGTGGGCACGGCGAAGGCGGCGAAGCTGTCGCCCCGCTCCGGAGTGAAGCGCCGCGCGGCCTTGACCAGCCCCACGTACGCCACCTGGCGCAGGTCCGCGCGGTCGCCGCCGCCGCGGGACACCCGGTTCGCCATCGCCTCGGCCAGCCCGAGGTGGTCCAGCACGATGCGCTCGCGGATCCGCGCGCCCTCCACGTCGTCGGCGGTGGCCGCCGCCTGGAAGAGCGACAGCGTGCGCGCGTCCTTCTCCTCCCGCGGCGAGGCCGGCTCGTCCCGGGACTCGCCGGGCAGCTCGCGGGTCGCGTCGACCCCGTCGCGGGGCGCGACGGATCGCGGTCGGGGCGTCGTCGACCGCTCGTCCTGCGAGTCGAGCGCGGGGGCGAGCGCGGGGGCGAGCGCTGAGAGGGCGGTGTCGAGAACGACCGTGCTCATCGGGACCCCTTTCCGGGCATGCTCGCGCGTCCGGAGCGGCAGGGAGCGACACGCTCGTCGTCGAGCGGCCCCGGGGAGAAGCAGTAGCCACAGGCCACCACTGCTCCTCCCGTACGAGAAGTCCGTTGACGCGGACCACTGCTTCGCGCTAAGAGCTCCGCGCGCCACCCTCGCCCGCCCGCGACTCCACCCCCGGCACGTCGATCCGCCCCGGCTCGCAGCTCCCCCTCCGGCACGCGAGATCGCGCGTCCCTGGCGAGCCCAGCCGTTCCCGCGTGCCGAACACCGCCACCGACCCCCTCCGGCTCGCGACGTCACCCCCGGCTCGCGAAAGCACCTCCGGCTCGTGGACTCGCCCGTTTTCGGCGAGCCGATCCCGTTTCCGCGTGCCGAACGTCGTCGCCTGCCACCTGCGGCTCGCGAAGTCACCTCCGGCTCGCGGAATCACCTCCGGCTCGTGGAATCGTCCGTTTTCGGCGAGCCGAGCCCGTTTCCGCGTGCCGAACGTCGCCGCTCGCCACCTTCGGCTCGTGAAGTCACCTCCGGCTCGTGGAATCGCCCGTTTTCGGCGAGCCGGGCCTGTTTCCGCGTGCCGGACCTCGCTGCCTGCCACCTCCGGCTCGTGGAATCACCTCCGGCTCGCGGAATCACCCGATTCCGGCGAGCCCAACCCGTTCCCGCGTGCCGAAGCCGCCGGCACCCGCCCCACCCCGCACCCCCGCCGGCCCCCCGTGTCCAGTCCGCCGCCCCGCACCGCCCCCGCCGCTAGAATCGCCCCGTATGTCTGAGCTCACCCCGCCCTCCGATCGCGCCCACGACGCGCACCCGTTCACGACCGCGACCGGGAGCGACGTCCGCGTCCGCTTCTGCCCGTCCCCGACCGGGACGCCGCACGTCGGCCTCATCCGCACCGCCCTGTTCAACTGGGCCTACGCGCGGCACACCGGAGGCACCTTCGTCTTCCGCATCGAGGACACCGACGCGGCCCGCGACAGCGAGGAGAGCTACGAGCAGCTCATCGACGCGCTCCGCTGGCTCAAGCTCGACTGGGACGAGGGCGTCGGCGTCGGCGGCCCGCACGGCCCGTACCGCCAGTCCGAGCGCAGCGACGTCTACACGGACGTCATCCAGCGCCTGCTCGCCTCCGGCCACCTCTACGAGAGCTACTCCAACGCCGAGGAGATCGACGCGCGCAACGAGGCCGCCGGCCGCGCCAAGCAGCACGGCTACGACAACCACGACCGCGACCTCACCGAGGAGCAGCGCGCCGCCTTCCGCGCCGAGGGCCGCAGCCCGGCGCTGCGCCTCCGCGTCCCCGACGCCGACCTCTCCTTCGACGACCTCGTCCGCGGCCCGATCACCTTCCCGGCCGGCTCCTTCAGCGACTTCGTCGTCGTCCGCCCCAACGGCCAGCCGCTCTACACGCTGGTGAACCCGGTCGACGACGCGCTCATGCAGATCACCCACGTCCTCCGCGGCGAGGACATCCTGCCCTCCACCGCACGCCAGATCGCGCTGTACCACGCGCTGATCGACATCGGAGTGACGACGTTCGTCCCGCGCTTCGGCCACCTCCCGTACGTGATGGGCGAGGGCAACAAGAAGCTCTCCAAGCGCGACCCGTCCGCGAACCTCTTCCACCACCGCGACCGCGGCTTCATCCCCGAGGGCCTGGTCAACTACCTCGCCCTGCTCGGCTGGTCGCTCACCCACGACCGCGACGTCTTCTCGATCGACGAGATGATCGCCGCCTTCGACGTCGCCGACGTGAACCCCAACCCGGCTCGCTTCGACCTCAAGAAGGCCGAGTCGATCAACGGCGACCACATCCGCCTTCTCGCGGTCGACGACTTCACCGAGCGGACGATCCCCTACCTGATCGCGGACGGCGTCCTCGCGGGCGAGCCGACCGCCGACCAGCGCGCCGTCCTCGACGCCGCCGCCCCGCTCGTCCAGGAGCGCATCGGCCTCCTCGGCGAGGCGCCCGGCATGCTCGGCTTCCTCTTCACCACCGCCGACGCCCTCTCCTACGACGAGGACGCGCTGAAGGGCCTGCCCGCGAACGCCGGCGAGGTCCTCGCCGCGTCGATCGGCGCCCTCGAGCTCGTGCCCGAGGGGGAGTGGCTGACCGCCGCGATCCAGGAGGCGCTCGCCGGAGCGCTGATCGAGAACCTGGGCCTCAAGCCCCGCATCGCCTACGGACCGCTGCGCACCGCGATCTCGGGCCGCCGCGTCTCGCCGCCGCTGTTCGAGTCGATGGAGATCCTCGGCAAGTCCGAGTCGATCGCCCGCCTCGCCCGACTCGCCGACACCCGGAGCTGATCGTGGCGGAGGTGCAGGGCGGCCACTACGACGTCGTCATCATCGGCGCCGGGCCCGCGGGGCTCTCGGCGGGGCTCAACCTCGTCCGCGCCCGGCGCAGCGTGCTGCTGCTCGACAGCAACCGGCCGCGGAACGCCGCGACCCTGCACTCGCACGGCTTCCTCACCCGCGACGGCGTCTCGCCGCTCGAGCTGCGCCGCCTCGGCCGCGTCGAGCTCGAGCAGTACGAGGAGGCCGAGGTGCACAACGCCATGGTCACCGCCGTCGAGCGCTCCGGCGGCGAGTTCGTCGTCACCGCGAAGGGCGTCCGCGGCTCCGCCGACCGCTCCGTGCTCGCGACCGCGGTCGTCGTCGCCGGCGGCCTGTCCGAGCGCCTGCCGACGCTCCCGAGCCTCCGCGCCTACTACGGCACCGCGGTGCACAGCTGCATGGAGTGCGACGGCTACGAGAAGGCCGGCGAGCCCCTCGCGCTGATCGGCGAGACCGCCGACCTGGCCGAGCGCGCCATGCTGCTCTCGCAGTGGTCGACCGACCTCATCGTCTTCACCAACGGGGTCGGCGTGGTCAGCGACACCGACGAGTCGCTGCTGAACTCGATCGGCATCCGCATCGAGCGCCGACCCGTCGCCGACCTCGTGGGGGAGCGCGCCGTGATGACGGGCGTCGCCCTCGCCGACGGCGACGTGATCCCGCGCACCGGCGCCTTCGTCCGCCCGGTCTGGGTGCCCGTCCTCGACTACCTCGACCCGGCCGGCCCCGAGGTCGACCCCGACGGCTTCCTTCGCGTCGACGCGGGCGGCCGCACCTCGGTGCCCGGGCTGTACGCCGCCGGCGAGGTCACCGCGCCCGGACCGCAGCAGCTGATCGTCGCCGCCGGCTCCGGCGCGCAGGTCGCCTCGGCGATCAACCGCGACCTCGTCCGCGCCCGTCTCGGCGAGGCCGCGCCCGAGTCGGAGGCCCCCGCCGTGCACGATCGGGGCGCCGATTTGAGCGGCGTGCGTCCGTAGGGTACTGTCGTCTCTCGGCGCCGAGTTCTACTCCGGCCGCCGCCTGGTCCCGGGATCACCTCCGGATGACCATTGGGGTATGGTGTAATTGGCAACACGGCTGATTCTGGTTCAGTTGTTCTTGGTTCGAGTCCAGGTACCCCAGCACTGAAGTCCTCGCGGGAGTCGCACGGCGACGTCGCCGCTGAGATCCCCTCGCGCAGAGCCCGACCACGCATGGTGCTGTCGTCCGCCGGCCGCGCTGAGACCGAGGTCTCCTCGCTGTCCCGCTCGTCGTGCTCCACCGTCGCCGGATCACCCCGATCCGCCGCCGCCGCGCGTCCCGCGCCCGGCCGTCGCATCCCCCGCCCGGCCGAGGCCCCAGCGGCCCGGACATGCCACGATGAAGCGGTACATCGCTCAGAAGCCCGCTGCCCGCGGGCTCCGAGAAGGGGGTCCCTCGTCCATGCAATCTGATCTGCTCTGGATCGTCGGTGCCGGCATCGTCGTCGGCGTCGTGCTGCTGCTCGCCATCATCGGCTTCTTCATCTTCCGGGCCTGGTACCAGGTCCCGCAGGCCGACGAGGCCATCGTCATCGTCGGAAAGAAGCAGAAGAGCGACGACGGTCTGACGTCGAACATGACCGTCATCACCGGCGGCGGCGCCTTCGTCAACAAGCTGACCCAGCGCTCCGACCGCATCTCGCTGCGGTCGCGGCAGATCAAGATGGAGCCGGTCGCGCAGACCAAGAACGGCGTGACCATCCACCTCGCGGGCGTCGCCCTCGTCAAGATCGGCTCGACGCCCGATCAGGTGCGCGCCGCCGCCGAGCGGTTCGCCTCGCAGGACCAGTCGATCGACGTCTTCACGACCGAGCAGCTCGAGGGCGCGCTGCGCGGCGTCGTCGCGAAGCTCAGCGTCGAGGAGGTCATGCAGGACCGCCAGAAGCTCGGCGACGAGATCGCCGAGGGCATCAAGGGCGACCTTCTCGCCCAGGGCCTCGTGCTCGACTCCTTCGCCATCCAGGGCGTCACCGACCGCAACGGCTACATCGAGGCGCTCGGCGCGCAGGAGATCGAGCGCGTCCGCCGCGAGGCCGACGTCGCCCGGATCAACGCGGCCCGCGAGGTCAAGGCCCGCCAGCTGGCCACCGACGAGGCGAACCTGATCGAGCAGACCGCCTTCGACAAGAACACCGCCGCCTCGAAGTCCGAGGTCGGCCGGGCCAACGCCGAGGCCGAGCAGGCCGAGAACCTGGCCCGCGCCGAGCGCGAGCAGGCCGTTCTCGTCCAGCGCGCCGAGAACCGGCAGGCCGAGCTCGACGCCGACGTCAAGCGCGTGGCCGACGCCGAGAAGTACCGCCGCCAGACCGAGGCCGACGCCGACGCCTACGGCCGCGAGAAGAAGGCCTCGACGGACCGCCAGGTGGCGCAGCAGGTCTCCGACGCCGAGGCCTACGCCGTCCAGCGCCAGGCCGAGGCCCGTCAGGCATCGGCCGCGGCCGAGGCTGCGGCCCTGAGTGCACGCGCCGAGGCGGAGGCCCACGCTCTCCGTGCCAAGGCCGGCGCCGAGGCGGAGGCCCTGCGTGCGAACGCAGCAGCCGAGGCCGAGGCCATCCGGGCCAAGGGCGAGGCGAGCGCGGCCGCGATCCAGGCCGAGGCGGAGGCGCTCCGCGAGAACCAGGAGGCGATCCTGGGCCGCGAGCTCATCGGCCAGCTCCCCGCCCTCATGGCGGAGTTCGCCAAGGGCTACCAGAACGTCGGCACCGTCACCCTGATCGGCGGCGACACCGCCGGCACCCACATCGCCCGGGAGCAGGCGGCGAGCCTCGCGGCCACGTTCGACAGCGTCAAGTCCGCGACCGGCGTCGACCTCGGCGCGATCCTGCAGGGCCAGGCCTTCGGCCGCGGCATGGCGTCGACCACCGCCGAGCCGGCCGCGTCGACCGGTGACCCCACCGCCGTCCCCTCGACGAGCTGACGTCTCGGGGGCCGCCCGCCTGCGTCGCGGGCGGCCCCGGGACGGACCCGGGTCCGGGCGGCCGGAGGAGTCCGGCTCGGCAGGCCGTCCTCCGGTTCCAGCGGCGCCGCTTCTCCTCCTGCCGGAGGATCCTCGCCGGGCGCTCCGCTTCCTAGGCTGGTCGGATGTTCGCAGGACTCGCCGGCTGGCACCTCATCATCATCCTCGGCGTCCTGTCGCCGGTCCTCGTCGCCGCGATCGGCGTGCCCGTCGCCCTCGCGCAGGGCCGCGCCCGCCGCGACGCCGGGCTGGTGACGGATCCGCGCGTCAACACCCTCTCGATCGTCGCCTTCGTGGCCGCCTTCGTCATCGGCCTCGTCGGGCTGATCCTCGGGCACGTCGCCCGCGCGCAGATCCGCCGCACCGGCGAGGCCGGCTGGGGCTTCGCCACCTTCGCGCTCGTCCTCGGCTACTGGTCCACGGCCCTCGCCGTGCTCGCGGGCGTCTCCCTGCTGGTCTCCGCCCTCGCCTGACCGGCGCTCCCGCGTCCCGCCCCGCCCCCGCAGACCAGCCGATCCGTCACCGACGGCTGCCCCACCGCCCCGCAGGCGACCCTTCGCGCCGGATCGACGCCTCCCCTCGCGCAGCGAGCACGCCGAGGCCGATCCGTCCACTCCCCGCGCGCTCCGCGACCCGGACGTACGCTGGCCCGATGAGGCAGGGGCGGACGCGCGGACCGGGCGCCGCGGCCCTGGTGCTGACCACCGTGCTCCTGCTCACCGGCTGCAGCGGCGACTCCTTCCGCGCCGACTTCGCGAGGACCTTCGGCAGCGACGAGGCCGTCGCCGACCTCGAGCTCTCGGCCGTCGAGGACATGCCGTTCACCGGCGGCGTGAGCGCCGAGATCGTCGCCCGCGAGGACCTCGCCGACGCCGACCTGACGGCCCTCGCCGGCCGCCTGAGCTCCTTCGCCTCGACGCGCCCCGCCGGCGACGTCCGGATCCTCCTGGACGCCCGCGACCTCACCCTCCCCGTCTCCGGCGACGCCGACCTCACCTCCGGCCGGATCGCCGCCGCCCTCGCCCTCCGCGACGACCCGCGGATCACCGCCCTCGCCCTCGCCGCCGACGACAGCGAGGACCGCATCAGCGGGCTGAGCCTCTTCCTGGCGGACGGCGCGACCGCCGCCGACGCCTTCGCGCTCGCTAGGAGCGCCCCCGCCCTCCTCCCGGACACCCCCGCACCGCACGTCAGCGTCCAGAGCGCCGACCGCGCACTCCTCGTCAGCGGCACCCCGGGCCCGTGGCTCGACGACGCGGACCGCCTCTGGACCGCGATCTCCGCCGCCGTCCCCGCGACCGGCGTCCGAGCGGACCCCGAGCACCTCGACGTGACCCTCGCGAGCGCCGCCGACCTCCCGGCGGCGACGAGCGCGGCGGCCTCCGTCCCCGCCGGCGCCTTCACCGTCGCCTTCTCCACCCCCTGACGCGAGGTCCCGCGGCGCGTCGAGCGCTCAGAAGTAGCGGGCGAGGTGCTCGCGCAGCGCCTCGTCGCAGACGTAGACGTACGTCCCCCTGATCCCGCGGGTGAGCAGGACCGTGTAGATGTTGCGGACGTAGGCCAGCAGGTCCTCGTCGCTGTAGGTGATGCCCAGCTTCGGGTTGTTCTCGCGGCCCTTCTTGTCGTGGTAGTTCGAGCGGTCGAAGACGACGCGCCCCGCGACGGTGTCGTAGCGGAGGTCGCGGCCGATGATCACGCCGGCGTAGTTCAGGTCGTAGCCCTGGACGGTGTGGATCGAGCCGACCTCGTCGAGGGCGCCGGGGGAGTTGATCCAGTCGCGCTGCGTCTGATTCCAGCGGAGCGACTCGTCGCCGATCACGATGTCGAAGGCGGTCCTGTCCTTCTTCGTGACCCACTTCCACGCGTACCCGGCGACCAGGCGCGACAGGCCGTGCTCCCGATCGCGCTGCACCACGGCACGCCGCAGCTCGCCGGGGTCGTCGAAGAAGCGCAGGTCGTACTCGCCGAAGTCCTCGCGCTGGTCGGGTGGCTCGTCCGACAGCACGGCCCGCACGTAGCCCACGTAGTCCTTGTCGGCGGCGATGCGCATCTGCGAGCGGAGCGGGTAGACGCGGCCGTTCGCCGCGGCCTCCGCGAGGACCGCGCGGGTGACCGTCGCGGGCAGGTCCGCGGGCCGCACCGTCTGCGCGGTGTCCAGCATGAGGATCGTGTGCCCGCTCCGCGCGCGGATCCAGTCGAGCTGCGTGTGCTCCAGGGAGTCCTCGCCGAAGAGCCGCTCGTTGATGTCGATGAACTTCCGGTTGAGCGGCCCCGACGGCTGGTTCGCCCGCTGGCTGAGCCGGTGCGCCTCGTCGACGAGCAGGAGATCGAAGGGCTCCTCGCTCTCGCCGACCTGGAACGGCGTCAGCACGAGGTCCTTCGACAGCCCCGGAGTGAGGGCGAAGACCCGCGAGATCGATCCGCGCAGCGACTGCTGGGGCACGACCAGTCCGACGCGCAGTGTCGACAGCAGCTCGGCGTGCCCCGGCGTGAAGAACTCGCTGAAGACGGAGTCCGCATCCATCGGCTCCTCCGGATCGTGCCGGCGGATGTCCTGCAGCAGCTTGAGCAGGTAGATCGCGACGACCGTCTTCCCTGTGCCGGGGTCGCCCTGCACCACGACGGTGCTCCGCTCACCCGACTCGAGGTCCGCGAAGAGGCCCTCGAGGATGTCCTCGACGGCGACGGCCTGATCGTGGTTCAGGGCCTTGAACGGCGAGAGCTTGAAGAGGTCGCTGTTGACGATCTCCGGCAGGGTCCGCTGGAAGAGATGCTCCTGGGTGCGGAGCACCTCGAAGACCTCCTCGAACGTCCTGCGGTACGAGTCGCGGTCGAAGTAGTCGGCGTCGGTGACGCCGGCGTTCTGGTTGAGGACCGTCAGGCGGCCCTCGCCGGCGAGCATCCGCAGGAGGAACGACTCGAGATCGAGGCAGGCCGACTTGTTGAAGGTGTCGTCGAAGACCACCCGCACCTGATCGAGTCGACTCTTGACCGGCGAGTCCAGGTGCTGGCGCAGCCGGCCCTCGGCGTTCAGCGATTCGCCGACATAGACCTCCGAGGCGCTGTCGAGAACGTAGACGACCGGCCAATTGCGGTGCCGGGGGTCGGCCGCTCCCCACGCGCGCACCCGGTCCGCCTCGAACGGGAACCGCTCGAGCTCACAGCCGGTCATACTTCTCGCTCCGCCCCCGCGCCTTCTCCACCGGGTACTTGCCCCGGGTCTTCTCGAGCTTGTCGAGGACGATCGCGTCGGGATCCACTCCGAGTCGGTCGGCGAGGAGGAGGCAGTAGGTCAGCACGTCCGCGAGCTCGTCGACGGCCGCCGAGCGGTCGCCCTCGCCCCACTGGAAGCACTCGAGCAGCTCGCCGGATTCGATGCTGATGCTCTTCGCGAGGTTCTCCGGCGTGTGGAACTGCGCCCACTCCCGCTCCCGGACGAAGGCGCGGAGGGCGTCGAGGACGTCGTCATCGGGCATGGCTGCCAACCTACAGCGGGGCTCCACGCCGCGGCTCGTCAGGACAGCGGCCTCCGCCTCCCGGATGAACGCGTCCCGCGACTTCCGCCACTTCAGAAGTCGTTCTGAACTACCATCGAGAGATGGCGACCACTCCGATCCCGACGTTCCAGTCCTCCGAGCTGAGCCGGAATGCACGTGCGGTCTTCGCCGCGGCGGAGGAGCAGCCGGTCGACGTCACGCGTCGGGACGGCGACGACCTCGTGCTGATGTCCAAGCGCGAGGCGGACTCGCGCGAGCAGCTGCTGCAGCTGGCGGCCCAGCTCATCGCGGTCTCGACCGACGACAGGGGGACGCTCGGCGAGCGGATGGCGCAGGTCTTCCCGTGGATGCTGGCGCTGTCGGGCCCCGATCGGGAGCAGTGCGCCAAGGACCTGCTGTCGGCGGCCCGCGCGTCGTTCGCCACCGGGCACGCCCACCTCGCTGCAGCCGAGCTGGTCTCCTGGCGCGAGTCGGCGACGGCGATCGCCGACGGACTCGCGATCATGCCGGTCGACTGGCTCGAGACCGGCATCGTGGTCGAGCGCCCGTAGTCGTGCCGAGGGAGCGCCGGGTCGAGCGGCCGCAGAAGAGGTCCGAGTACGAGATCCGCTTCGCGACGCTGCAGGCGCAGAGAGGCTGGACCGACCTCTGCGCCACCAGCAGGAACGCTCTGACGGAGGCGTGGGACTTCCTGACGCGGACGCCGACCGAGACGACCCCGTCGAACTACCGGTTGAGGGGCGAGCTGGGCGTCCTGACGAAGGGTGACGAGGTCCACGAGCGCTGGCAGCACAAGCCGACGCGGCAGGGCGACGCGCGCCTGTGGTTCTTCGTGGTGGGACGGACGGTGTTCCTCGAGCAGGTGCACACGCACCACCCGAACGCGACGAAGTGACTCACCCCTCGGCCGCGCCGAGCTCCTTGCGCATCTGCACCGCCGTCGTCTCGTAGCCGAGCGACTCGTAGAGCCCCCGCGCCGTCGCGTTGAAGCCGAAGACGTTGAGCGCGAGCGCCCGGTAGCCGAGCGAGCGGGCGTGCTCCTCCGCCAACAGCATCGCCGCGCGCCCGAGTCCGCGGCCGCGCTCGTCCGGGTCGACCTCGACGTCCCAGATCCAGCCGACGCCGTCGAGGTCCTGCGGGTGCGGCCCCACCCAGATCACCCCGACCGGGCGCCCGTCGTCGAGGATCCGCAGCACGTCGTGCCCCGGCGCCGGTGCCCCGCCGGGGAACAGCCGCTCGTGGTTCGCCTCCGCGTTCCGGTGCGCCGCCGCCTCGTCGTCTCCGGCGCGGATCCGGTCGGCGATGTAGGAGGCCCGCTGCACGGTCCGCCAGACGGCGAGTTCGGCGGGCGGGAACGGCGCGAGCGACACGGTCATGCCACCACGCTCGCACACCGGCCGCACAACATCAGCTGAGACGAGGGGGCGTCGCCCCACAGGGGAGGCCCACCCCTCTCAGCTGATGTTGTGCGGCGACGAGCGGCGCGAGCGCCCGCTCAGGCGCGGTCCGCGTCCTCGTGCTCGGCCGCCGCGGTCTGCTCGGCGTGCTTCTTCTTGCCGAAGCGCGTCGCGAGGAAGAGCAGCGTGCCGACCACGACGTAGCCCGCGGTGCCGAGCCAGACGACGCCGGTCTGCTGCGTGAGCAGCACGATGCTCGCGATGATCGCCAGGATCGGGACGACGCGCGGCACGGAGTAGTGCGGGTGGTCGACGCGGTCCTTCTTCAGCACCAGCACCGAGATGTTCGCCGAGATGAAGACGAGCAGCAGCAGCAGCACGGTCGTCTCGGCCAGCGTCCCGACGTCGCCGATCAGGCTGAGCAGCATGGTCACGCCGCCGACGACGACGATCGAGACCCAGGGGGTGCCGCGGTTGGGCAGCACGCGGCCGAAGGCGCTCGGCAGCAGGCCCGACGTCGCCAGACCGAAGCCGACGCGGCTCGCCATCACCATGAACAGCAGCGCGCCGTTGGCGATCGCGACGAGCGCGATCAGGCCGAACAGCCACGGCGGCACCGCCACGCCGCTGGCCGCGACGACGTCCAGCAGCGGGCCGGTGGACTCCGCGAGCTCCTCGTTCGGCAGCACGATCACGGCACCGAGGGCGATCAGGAGGTAGACCACGGCGGCGGTGATCAGGGCGCCGAAGAGCGCGCGCGGGTAGACCTTCGAGGGGTTCCGCACCTCCTCCGCCATGTTCGCCGCGGCCTCGAAGCCGAGGAAGGAGAAGAACGCGACGATGGAGGCGGCGAACGCGCCCTGCAGCGGCGCGACATCCGGGTTGAACTCGAGGACGCGCGCCGCGTCGCCGTTGCCGCCGCCGAAGAAGATCGCCGCGCAGACGATCACGATGACCAGTCCGCTCACCTCGATCACCGAGGCGACCAGGTTGGCAGTCAGCGACTCCTTCACCCCGCGCAGGTTGATCAGCGTGAGGATCGCGATGAAGACGATCGCCGTCGGCACCGGCGGCACGTCGATCAGCGCGGTGAGGTAGTCGCCGGCGAACGCGTTCGCGAGCGATGCCGCCGTGGTGATCCCCGACGCCATCATCAGGAAGCCGACGAGGAACGACAGGTAGGGCTTGCCGAACGCCCGGTCGACGTAGCGCGCGGCGCCGCCGGCGTGCGGGTACTTGGTGATCAGCTCGGCGTAGGTGCCGGCCGTCAGCAGGGCGATCACGAGCGCGATCAGCAGCGGCAGCCAGATGACGCCGCCGACGTCGGCGGCCATCGTGCCGACCAGCGTGTAGATGCCGGCGCCGAGCGTGTCGCCGACGATGAAGGCGAAGAGCAGCGGACCGGTGATGACCTTCTTCAGCGATCCTCCGCCCTTCGCGGGAGCACTGGCGGCGGCGTTCGTCGTTTCGGTCATCCGGAGAGTCCAGCGAGAACCGCCGCCGGGCGCAACCCCTGCCGCGAGACGGCTGCGGAAGTTCTCATGCTGGAAACACGCCGGCGGCGGCGGGAGCGGGTCGCGGAGGAGCGGTCGGCTCCCCGGCGAGCCCCGCCGACAGCGGAGAGAAGGCGCCGGTGTCGTCCCCGTGCGCCACGATGGGCGAACGCCCGCGACGGATCGAGGACACCGTGCACGACATCACCCCGCGGCCCGGTCTGCCCGAGCGCCTCGCCCGCCTGATCCGGCTCCGCACCATCTCGGCCGAGCTCGAGACCGTCGACGACGCGCTCGAGCTGCTGCGCGAGCTCTACCCGCTCACCCACGCGCGGATCGAGCCCGAGCGGATCACCGCCCGCGGGCTGCTCTACCGCTGGCCCGGCCGCGACTCGGCCGCCGATCCGCTCGTCCTGATGGCGCACCTCGACGTCGTCCCCGTCGAGGACCCGGACGCCTGGACGCACCCGCCGTTCGGCGGCGTCGTCGTCGGCGGCGCCGTCTGGGGCCGCGGGGCGCTCGACGACAAGGGCCCGCTCGTCGTCGTGCTGGAGGCGGTGGAGAACCTGCTGGCCGCCGGCGTCGTACCGGCCCGCGACGTCCTGCTCGCCTTCGGCGGTGACGAGGAGGTGCGCGGACCCGCTGCCCGCGCGATCGCCGAGACGCTGCACGAGCGCGGTGTCGTGCCGTGGCTCGTGCTCGACGAGGGCAGCGCGGTCGTCGAGGCGCCGCTGCCGGGCGTCGTCGGACCGGTCGCGATGATCGGCGTCGGCGAGAAGGGCCTGCTCACGCTGCGGCTCACCGCTCGCTCCGCCGGCGGGCACGCCTCAGCCCCGCCGCGCCTCACCGCGGTCGGGCGCCTGGCGCGGGCGATCACGCGGCTCACGCCCTCGACCTTCGCGGCGAGGCTTCCGGAGTCCTTCGCCCGCGCCCTCGTGCTCCTCGCGGATCGCGCGCCCGGGCCGCGCGGAGTCCTCTACCGCCTGCTCGGCGCACGGCCGCGGCTCGCCGCCCCGCTGCTGGCGGCCCTCGGCGGCGAGACGGCCGCCCTCGTGCGGACCACGATCGCGCCGACGATGCTCCGCGCCGGCGCCGCCGACAACGTGCTCGCGGCCGAGGCGTCGGCGGTGCTGAACCTGCGGCTGGCACCCGGCGAGACCGCGGCCGGCGCGGTCGAGCGGGTGCGGCGGCGCGTCCGCGACCGCGAGGTGACCGTCGAGGTCGTCCTGGGGGAGGATCCGTCCCCGGAGTCGCCGAGCGACGGTGCGCCCTTCGCGGCGCTGCGGGCGGCGCTCGCCGTCTCGCACCCCGGGGCGGCGGTCGTCCCCTACGTCATCACCGCGGCCACCGACGCCCGGCACCTCCACCGCGTCGCGCCCGCGGTCTACCGCTTCGCGCCACTGCTGATGTCGAGGGAGCAGCGCGCCGGCATCCACGGCGTCGACGAGCACGTGGACATCGCGGCCCTCGAGCGCGGCGAGGTCTTCCACCGCGCGCTGATCAGCGGGCTCGACGCCTGAGCGGCGGTCCTCCGCGTCTTGACGGGCGGTCCGCCCCCGGAGCCCCTTCGACCGTCCTCTCGACCGCGCCCCGCGCCCCGAGCTCAGGCCTCCTCGAGCACGCTCCGCACCGCGTCGTTCGCCTCGCGCCACTCCTCCGGATCCGCGTCCTCCCACAGCTCCGTCAGCTCGCTCCCGGGGGAGTCGGCTGCGCTCAGTGCGGCGAGCGCCAGCGCGACCAGCTCCGCGTCCGGCCGACCGGCCCGCTGCACGAAGTGCGCGATCGTGTCGGCGTGCGGACCGCCCTCGCGGCCCAGCCCGCGCGCGACGACCTCGGCGGCCGCGATCGCGCAGGTCGCGGTGTCCGCATCGACCTGCGCGGGCGCGACGGCGGCGTCCAGCGCCTCGCGCACGTACTGCCAGTCCGCCGCCTCGTCCAGCTCGTAGACCCAGTCACTGGCCGTGTCGTTGCCGAACGGCTCCCCACTCCATGCACCCATGGCCCGACGCTACGCCCGCCGCACCCTGTCGCGCATCCGGGCCCGGTGCGCGGGTCCGTCCGGCCGTCGAGCCGTTCGCGCGGCGTTCATCCCGGAGGGCCTCCGCGCGTGCCCCGGCGAGCCCGCACTGGGTAGGCTGTACTGCTCCGTCGTCGAGGGGGAGCGGTCGCGGAGGAACGATGGGCAAGAAGCGCAATCAGGGACGACCCGGAGGCGGACGCTCCGGCGGATCGGGCGGCCAGGGCGGCCAGGGCGGCGGTCGCACCGCCGAGACCGCGCTGATGGTCCGGTTCCGCAGCTGGTACCGATCGCACCTCGCCGATGTCGCCGTCCTGCACGAGCACCTGGATGTCGACGAGGCCGTCGAGGTCCTCACCGATCTCTTCGCCATGACCCGCGACCTGCGCCCGCGCGGCTCGTTCGCGCAGCCCGACGCCGAGCTCCTCGAGGCCGTCTTCGACCAGATCGAGGCCGATCTCTCCGGCGAGGAGAGCGAGGCCGACCTCGACGACACCCTCTTCACGGTGGCCGAGGTCGTCGAGCACTTCCTCGACTTCCTGACCGACGAGGACCTCTGGACCGGCACCGACGAGGAGCTCGACGAGTGCCAGGCCGTGCTCGACGAGGTCCTCGACCTCGCCGGCTCCTTCGTCGAGGCCGTCCTCGACGACCTGCTCGAGGTCGACGACGTCCCGGACGCCGAGCAGCTCGCCGCCGCCCGCGCCACCGCCCTCGTGCACGCCGCCGACGTCGTGGTCGAGCGCCTCGCAGCGTCCGACGGAGCGACGCTCACCGAGCGCGCCGCCCGCGAGATCGTGGTCGAGGCCGGCATCTCCTCCGCCAGCTCCACTCCGAGCGACGACACCGTCCGCATCCCCGTCTCCGCCTGGTGGGACGCGCTGGTCGCCTCCGCCGTGCTCGAGTCCGACGGCTCCACCGCCGGGCTCGGCGAGTCCGCTCCGCTCTGGCGCAGCTCCGACGCGCACGAGGCGTCGGTCGAGCGCATCGCCTACATCGCCCGCTTCGTCGAGCAGTGGCTGGTCAGCGCCCAGGAGGCGCTCGCCGCGGCCGACACCGAGAACGGCGCGTTCTCACCCCGTGAGCGCGCGATCACCACGACCGATGCCGTCCTGGTGCGGATCGCAGTGGCCTGCCAGGCGCAGATCCACGAGGGTCTCGTCGTCGGCGAGCTGGTCGACGAGCTCGCCGCCGACCTGGACGTCTCGCTCGAGGACGCCCTGGACGAGCGCGAGCGGATGGTCGGCTCGGCCGAGCGCATGCTCGACGACGCCGCCGAGCTCGGCCTGCTGCTGCACTCGCCCGAGTTCGGCTACGTGCTGCCCGAGGGCCTCCAGCCGGTCCTCGCCTCGGTCGTCCGCGCGAGCATCGTGCTCCTCGGCGCCCGCGACGCGACCCGCCTCGAGATCCTCGACGAGGCGACGGAGGACACCGACTCCGCCTACGGCCTGCACGTCTCGCTGCTGGGCACCAAGCCCGTCGTCTGGCGCCGGCTGGAGCTGTCCTCGGAGTCGTCGCTGCGCGATCTGCACCTCGCGCTGCAGCTCTCGCTCGGCTGGACCGACGCGCAGCCGCACTACTTCAGCGTCGGTGTCCCCGACGAGGAGCACGCGCCGATCGGCTCGCCCGCCGACGCGGAGGAGCTCGGCTCCGACCTCGTCGACGAGGGCGGCGTCGCGCTCGCCGAGGTGCTCGAGAGCGTCGACGACGAGCTGTTCTACGTCTACGACCTCGAGGACGAGTGGCGCCACGTCATCCGCCTCGAGTCGGTCGCGCCGCTGAGCGTCCCGCTGCCCCGTTGCACGGGCGCGCGCGGTGCCGCACCCCTCGACGCCCCCGGTGGCCCGGCCGCCTGGGCCGACACGGTCCGCGCCGCCACCGACCCGTCGTCCGCCGACCACGCGGAGGCGCTCGACGCCCTCGGACTCGCGGCCGGCGCGACGTTCGACCCCGCGAGCGTCGACGTGGAGGGCATCAACCGCTCGCTCGGCCTGCTGCGCGCCGCGGTCTGACCGGTCCGCGCCGCAGAGCATCAGCCGGAAGGGCTCGTCATCGCCGATCGCGGTCGACGAGCCCTCTCGGCTGATGCTCCGTCGTCAGCCGTCCGTCACGGGGTGAGCAGCAGCTTGCCGATGTGCCCGGAGGCGGTCATCCGCTCGTGCGCCCGCGCGGCCTCGGCCAGCGGGACCACCTCGTCGACCACCGGGCGGACCGTCCCGTCCGCGACGAGCGGCCAGACGCTCTCGCGCACCGCGGCGACGATCGCCCGCCGCTCCTCGAGCGGCCGCGCGCGGAGCGTGGTGGCGTGCACGGCAGCGCGCTTGCGCATCAGCGTCCCGATGTCGAGGGAGCCCTGCGCGCCCGACTGGTTGCCGATGAAGACGACTCGGCCGCCGAGCGCGAGCGCCTCGACGTCGCGCGCCAGGTAGTCGCCGCCGACCGGATCGAGGATCACGTCGACCCCGCCCTCGGTCTCCGCCGCGATCCGCTCCACGAAGTCCTGCTCGCGGTAGTCGATCAGGATGTCCGCGCCGAGCGCGCGGCAGGCGTCGAGCTTCCGCGGGCTGCCGGCCGTCACCGCGACCCGCGCGCCGATCGCCGAGGCGATCTGGATGGCGGTGGTGCCGATCCCGCTGCCGCCGCCGTGGATCAGCACAGTCTCGCCGGCGCGGAGCCCGGCGACGAGCACCAGGTTCGACCAGACGGTCGCGGTCGTCTCGGGCAGCGCCGCGGCCGAGATCAGGTCGACGCCCTCGGGGACCGGCAGCAGCAGGCCCGCGTCGACGACGACGTACTCGGCGTAGCCGCCGCCGGAGAGCAGCGCGCAGACCTCCTCGCCCTCGCCGACCGAGGTGACGCCCTCGCCGAGGCCGACGACCGTTCCGGACACCTCCATGCCGAGGATCTCCGAGGCTCCGGCCGGCGGCGGATACACGCCGGCGCGCTGCCCGAGGTCGGCGCGGTTGACCCCCGCGGCCCGCACCCGGACGAGCACCTCGCCCGGTCCGGGCGACGGGGTGGCGGTCTCGCGGAGCACGAGGCGGGAGTCGGGGCCGGGGTTCTCGACGTGGATCGCAAGCATGCCGCGATGCTACGCCGCGCACCTCGGCGACCGGTCCCCGTCCGATCTGCAGGCGATCAGGCACTCCGCCGTCGGATCCGCGCGGACGAGAGCGCACTCCTGCCCGGATCGCCTGCAGATCGGACGGCAGCCCGCCCGCATCCGTCAGGCGTGCTCCGCCAGGAACGCCAGCACGGCGTCCTTGAACGCGCGCGCGGGCACCGTGCTCGTGTGGTCGCGCCCCGGCACGCTGACGAAGCGCGCCCCCGCCTCCGCCGCCAGTCGCTCCCCGTCGGGTGCGATCGGGTCGGCGCCGCCCGTCACCATCAGCGTCGGCAGGTCCGGGTGCGCGCCGAGCTTCGGATGCGCGCCGCCGCGCACTCCGTCGGCCACGGCGACCAGCGCGGCCAGGTCGTTCCCGGCGACGCCCTCCGCCATGCCGATGAAGGCGCGGGTGAACCGGTCGTCGATCTCGCCGCCGTCCGCCACCCGCGCGCGCGCCGCTGCCGCATCGAAGTGCTGCAGCGGCTCGCCGACCGTGAGCCCGCCGAGGCTGAGGGTCGCCAGCAGCTCGGGGTGCTCCATCCCGAGCACCCAGCCCATCCGCGCGCCGAGCGAGTAGCCGAGGTAGTGCGGGGCGATGAGGTCGTACGTCTCGATCACGCGCACGATGTCGGCGACCATCAGGTCGACCCCGTAGGCGCCGGCCCGGTGCGGCTTCTCGCTCGCGCCGTGCCCGCGCTGGTCGAGGGCGACGACGCGGTAGCCGGCGCGGCTCAGCGTCCGAAGCCAGCCCGCCGTCTCCCAGTTCAGCACCGCGTTCGACGCGAAGCCGTGCACCGCCAGCACCGTCGGCGCGCCCTCGTCCCCGAGCGAGTACGTCGCGATCCGCGTCCCGTCGTCGGCGACCACGGACACGGGCGAGGGGAAGGCGATCGGCGTCACCCGACAACCCTGCCACCCCGCGGGGTACCCATCCGTCCCCCGCGGTGTCCGCACTGCAGGGCCCCGTCACACGCTCGAAAGGTCAAAGGGCCGACGCAGCGCGCCGGAACGCTGCGAGCGCCGCCGGAAGCGCACTCGTCACTGACCATCCTCGTATGGTTCACCTGTGGAAGATCCAGAGCACAGGACCGGCCGGGACGGTCGGAGGTCGTTGTACGGGGAGCACACAGCGTGGGGCTTCCTCGCGATCCTGTTCATCGCACAGACCGTCGGCGGCGTCATCAGCAGGGCCATCGGGGTCACCGGCCCACTGAATGCCGTGCAGATCGGCATCAGCGTCCTGATCTTCTGGCTCATCAGCCGACTGGTGCTCGTGCTCCGCCACCGACGGCGCTGAAGGGAACACCCGACGCAGGCCTCGGTCGACGTCGCGGAACCGGCACTCGAGCCGCGGTCAGCGCACCGGCCGGGAGGATCGCACGAACGGCACGGCGATGACGAGGCGGACCGGGTGGCCGCGGCCCGAGCGGACGCCGAGGACGACGCAGAGGACGAGGTTCAGCACGAAGAGACCGAGGATGGCGGCGATCGTCACGGTGGGCCAGCCGCCGCCCCAGGTGTCTCGGACCGAGACGAGCGCGAGGTGCAGCGGTACGAGCATCATCTGGAGCGCGAGGTAGGTCAGCTGCCAGTTGACGGCGACGACACCGTTGCGGTCGCTCAGGGTGCCGCCGCGGCGACGGGCGCCCCAGGCCAGCACCGTGGCCGTGACGGAGATCAGCGGCGAGAGGATCACGAAGCCCGCGATCGCGGAGAGGCCGGCCAGCCAGACGGCGCGGGCGCCCCGGCCGTCGCGGCGACGGCGCAGCGTCTCGTCGTCGTCCATCCGCCACCGCTTCCTCGCAGTCGTCCCGGCGCACCGCCGGACCACCAGTCTCGCACCGGCCCCCGGGAGTGGGCGGGGGGTTCCCCCGCCCGCCCGGGGGTTATCCGGATGGGGGAGGATCCGCGTCCTCCGTAGCGTGGAGGCATCGCCGGGCGCCCCCGGCACCGCACCCCGCAGAAGGAGCACCGACCATGTCGAACGCCGAGACCACCCCCGCCACCACCGCTGGCACCACCGGCGCCACCCGCGGCACGACCGCCGCCGACGAGCAGCCCACCGAGGACTACGGCTCCACCGCCGTTCTGACCGAGGCCGTCCCGGAGCAGCGGCCGTCGCGCCCGCAGTCCGAGCCCGTGTCCGAGCCGCGCCGCCCGCAGTCCGATCGTCCCTCCGCCGGGTACCCCGCCCCCTACGGC
This sequence comes from Rathayibacter sp. VKM Ac-2856, assembly GCF_013205055.1. Taxonomy (GTDB): domain Bacteria; phylum Actinomycetota; class Actinomycetes; order Actinomycetales; family Microbacteriaceae; genus Rathayibacter. Next base: position 103,925 of record NZ_JABMLF010000005.1, on the reverse strand, counting down.
ACCCCGCCCGTCGCCCCGGCCGCCGTCACCCCGGCGCCGTCGACCCCGTTCTCGCTGACCAGCCTCATCCTCGGCGTCACCTCGGTCTTCTTCGGCCTCACCGTGATCGCTCCCGTCGCCGGCCTCGTCTTCGGCATCCTGGGCCTGCGCCGCGAGCCGACCGGCCGCACCCTCGCGATCTGGGGCATCGTCCTCAACTCGGTCATGATCGGCCTCGTCGCGCTCTTCGTCGTCGCGCTGCTCTTCCTCGGCCTCCTGGTGCCGTTCGTCGCGCTCGTGACGGGCACCGACGTCAACTGACCGTCCCGCACTGTCTCTCAGGCGAGGAAGGCCCGCAGCAGGGCCGCAGACGCGTGGACGTGCTCGGTCATCAGCCGGGCCGCCTCGGCCGCCCGCCCGGTGAGGATCGCCGTCACGATCTCCCGGTGCTGCTCGTCCGCATGAGCGATGTTCCTCGGCAGCAGCGGGATGTCGTCGAGCAGGGCGTTGACCCGCATCCGGCTCTCGACGACGAGCGGCAGAAGCGACGGGACTCCCGCCAGCTCCGCGATCGCCAGGTGCAGCCGGGAGTCGAGGCGCCGGTAGTCCTCGGGAGTCGCCTCCTCCACATCGGCGAGCGCCTGGAAGAGCTGCTCCCGGTCGGCGGCCGTCAGATCGGCTCCGGCCGCGAGCCGGGCGGCTCCGACCTCGAGGATCTCGCGCAGCCCGACCACGTCGTCGATCTCGGCCCGGTCGAAGCCGCGCCGCCCGGTCGGCACCGGCGGCAGGTCCTCCACCACGAAGGTGCCGCCGTACCGGCCTCGCCGGACCACGAGGTAGCCCGCCTCCACGAGCGACGCGATCGCCTCCCGCAGGGTGTCGCGCCCGACGCCGAGCCGTGCCGCGAGCTCGCGCTCGGCGGCCAGCCGGTCGCCCGGTGCCACCAGTCCGAGCTTCACCGTCTGCATCAACCGCTGGACCGTCTCCTCGAAGGCGTTGCCCGTGCGCACGCGCCGGAGGACCGCCTCCTCCGCGCTCGCCGGAGGCACGAGTCGCCGCAGGGTCGCCTCCGCACCACTCGGTGCGGGAGCGGTCTCGCGTCCCTCGGGCTCGGCGTCCACGGCGCTCACTCCGGCGTCACGTAGGCGGAGGAGATGCCGCCGTCCACGAGGAACGTCGAGCCGGTGATGAAGGAGGCGTCGTCGCTGGCGAGGAACGCGACCGCGGCGGCCAGCTCCTCCGGCTCGGCGAAGCGCCCGACGGGGATGTGCACGAGCCGGCGCTGCGCCCGCACCGGGTCGGCCGCGAACAGCTCCTGCAGCAGCGGAGTGTTCACGGGGCCCGGGCAGAGCGCGTTCACCCGGATGCCCTGGCGGGCGAACTGCACGCCGAGCTCGCGGCTCATCGCCAGGACTCCGCCCTTCGAGGCGGTGTAGCTGATCTGCGAGGTCGCCGAGCCGAGCACCGCGACGAACGACGCCGTGTTGATGATCGATCCGCGGCCCTGCTTCGTCATGTGCCGGAGCGCCGCGCGGCAGCAGAGGTAGACCGACTTGAGGTTGACGTCCTGCACCCGCTCCCAGGCGGGGAGCTCGGTCGTCTCGATCGAGTCGTCGTCGGGCGGCGAGATCCCCGCGTTGTTGAAGGCGATGTCGACCGAGCCGTAGGCGTCGACGGCGGCCTGGAAGAGGGCGTCCACCTCGGTCTCGCTGGTCACGTCGACCCGGACGAACAGTCCGCCGAGCGCCTCGGCGACCTCGGTGCCGCGCGCGACGTCGACATCGGCGACGACCACGCGTGCCCCCTCCCGGGCGAAGCGCGTCGCCGTGGCGAGGCCGATGCCGCTGGCGCCGCCGGTGACGACGGCGACCTTGCCGGCGAGGCGCTGCGTGAGATCGATCGGAGTGGTGTCGAGGGGAGGGAGCGCCATGGGACGGCCTTTCGAGGTGCGAGTGCGAGTGCGGGGGAGGTGGAGCGGCCGGGTCAGTCGGCCGCGAAGAAGATGTTCTTGGTCTCGGTGAATCCGAGCGCCGCGTCCGGTCCGAGCTCGCGGCCCAGCCCGGACTGCTTGAACCCGCCGAACGGGGTCGAGTAGCGCACCGACGAGTGCGAGTTCACGGACAGGTTGCCGCTCTCGACGGCCCGCGACATCCGCAGGGCACGCCCGAGATCACGGGTCCAGATGGACCCGGAGAGGCCGTAGTCGGTGTCGTTGGCGAGGCGGATCGCGTCGGCCTCGTCGTCGAAGGGCAGCACGGACACGACCGGGCCGAAGACCTCCTCGCGCCAGACGGCATCGCCGCTGCCCGGCAGCAGCACCGTCGGCGGGAACCAGAAGCCGGCGCCGGCGGGGGCGGAGCCGCGGAACGCGACGGGCGCTCCCTCCGGGACGAACGCGGCGACGCGCTCGTGGTGCGCCGCCGAGACGAGGGGACCCATCTCGGTCGCCTCGTCGCGCGGGTCGCCGACGACGACGCCCTGCACGGCCGGCTCGAGCAGCTCGAGGAAGCGGTCGAGGACGCTCCGCTCGACCAGGATCCGGCTGCGCGCGCAGCAGTCCTGGCCGGCGTTCTCGAAGACGCCGTAGGGCGCGGTGCTCGCGGCGCGCTCGAGGTCGGAGTCGGCGAAGACGATGTTCGCGCTCTTGCCGCCGAGCTCCAGCGTGACCCGCTTCACCTGGTCGGCGCAGCCCGCCATCACCCGCTTGCCGACGCGGGTCGACCCGGTGAAGACGACCTTGCGGACCAGCGGATGCGTCACGAAGCGCTCGCCGACGACGTCGCCCCGGCCGGGCAGCACCTGGAAGAGCCCCTCCGGCAGTCCCGACGCGAGTCCGAGCTCGGCCAGGCGGAGGCTGGTGAGCGGCGTCCATTCCGCGGGCTTCAGCACGACGGCGTTGCCCGCGGCGAGCGCCGGCGCGAACCCCCAGGAGGCGATCGTCATCGGGAAGTTCCACGGCGTGATGATCCCGACGACGCCGAGCGGCTCGTGCACAGTGACGTCCAGTCCGCCCGCGACCGGGATCTGCGCGCCGAGCAGGCGCTCCGGGACGGCGGAGGCGTATTCGAGCACGTCGCGGACGTGCGCGGCCTCCCAGCGCGACTGGGTGATCGGGTGACCCGAATTGCGGGTCTCGAGCTGCGCGAGCTCCTCGAGTGCGCCGTCGACGGCGGCGGCGAAGCGGCGGAGCGCGCGCGCCCTCTCCAGGGGGGCCAGCGCCGCCCAGCCGCGCTGCGCAGCGGCGGCGAGCGTGATCGCGGCGTCCACCGCCTCGAGATCGGCGAGGGCGATCTCGTCGAAGGCGGCGCCGGTCGAGGGGTCGACCAGGGTCTGCGTCTGCGTGCTCATCGGAGTGCGTCCTTCGTGGTTCGGGAGCGATCGTCGGCCGCGTCGGCCGCGTCGTCCGCCGCCGCGCGGTGGGCGAGGGCGGCGGCGACGAGGCCGGTGAAGAGGCGGGTGTCGGCGGTGTCCTCCTCGGGGTGCCACTGCACGCCGAGGGCGAAGCGGCGATCCGGCAGTTCCAGCGCCTCGATGGTGCCGTCGGCCGTCCGGGCGGCGACCGCCAGGCCGTCGGCCACCCGGTCCACCGCCTGGTGGTGGTAGACCTGCGCGACCACGGCGTCCTCGCCGAGCAGTCCGCGCAGGCGCGACCGCGGCTCGACGGCGACGTCGACGTGCGAGAAGACGCCGCCGCCCGCCTGGTAGCGGCGGTCGCCGACGACGTCGGGGAGGTGCTGGTGCAGCGTGCCGCCGAGCGAGACGTTGAGCAGCTGTGCGCCCCGGCAGATGCCGAGGAACGGCAGGTCGCTCTCGAGCGCGGCCGTCATCAGGTGGTCCTCCCAGGCGTCGCGCTCCGGGCGGGGCTCGTCGGTCTCCGGGTGCGGCTGCTGACCGTACCGGGCGGGGTCGATGTCCTTGCCGCCGCAGACGATGAGGCCGTCCAGGCGCTCGACGACCGCCCGGGCGGTCTCGGCCGAGGCGGGCTGAGGCGGGAGCAGCAGTGCCACGCCGCCCGCCCGGGTCACCGAGTCGATGTAGTTCGCGGGGAGGAACGAGGCCTCGACGTCCCAGACTCCCGAGACGGCGCGCTCGCGGTAGGTGGTGAGGCCGATGATCGGACGCGGCGCGACGGGTCCGCGCGGAGAGTCCTCCCGACCGTCAGAGCCGCTCAAAGCCGCGCACCCTCTCCCAGTCGGTGACGGCGGCGTTGTAGGCGGCGAGCTCCACGCGGGCGTTGTTCACGTAGTGGTCGACGACGTCGTCGCCGAAGGCCGCGCGCGCGAGGGCGGACGACTCGAACAGATCGGCGGCCTCCCGCAGCGTGGTCGGCACGCGCGGTGCTCCCGAGCCGTAGGCGTTCCCGGTGCAGACGTCCTCCAGCTCGAGCTCGTTCTCGATCCCGTGCAGACCCGCGGCGACCAGCGCGGCGACGGCGAGGTACTGGTTGACGTCGCCGCCCGGCACGCGGTTCTCGACGCGCATCCCGGGGCCGTGGCCGACGACGCGGAGGGCGCAGGTGCGGTTGTCGAGCCCCCAGGCGACCGCGGTCGGCGCGAACGATCCATCGACGTAGCGCTTGTACGAGTTGATGTTCGGGGCGAAGAAGAGCGTGAACTCGCGCATCGCGGCGAGCTGGCCGGCCAGGTAGTGCCGGAACAGGGGCGACATCCCGTGCTCGCCCTCCGCGTCGGCGAAGACGGGAGTGCCGTCGGTGCCGCGGAGGGAGAGGTGGATGTGGCAGGAGTTGCCCTCGCGCTCGTTGAACTTGGCCATGAAGGTCAGGCTCTTGCCGTGCTTGTCGGCGATCTCCTTCGCCCCCGACTTGTAGATCGAGTGGTTGTCGCAGGTGACCAGCGCGGCGTCGTAGCGGAAGCCGATCTCCTGCTGGCCGAGGTTGCACTCGCCCTTGATGCCCTCGCAGTAGAGTCCGGCGCCCTCCATCGACACGCGGATGTCCCGCATCAGCGGCTCCATCCGGGTCGACGCGAGCAGCGCGTAGTCGATGTTGTAGTCGCTGGCGGGGGTCAGATCGCGGTAGCCCTTCGCGAAGGCCGAGCGGTAGGAGTCGTCGAAGACGATGAACTCGAGCTCGGTGGCGACGAAGGCCTCCAGGCCGCGCTCGCTCAGGCGGTCGAGCTGCGCGCGGAGGATCTGCCGGGGCGCCTCGCCGACCGGGGCGTCGTCGAGCCACGTGAGGTCCGCGGTGACCAGGGCCGTCCCGGGGAGCCACGGCGCGAGACGGAGGGTCGAGAGGTCGGGGATCATCTTCATGTCGCCGTAGCCGCGCTCCCAGCTGGAGATCGCGTAGCCCTCGACGGTGTTCATCTCGACGTCGACGGCGAGCAGGTAGTTGCAGCACTCGGCGCCGTGCGCGGCGACGTCGTCCTGGAACAGCCGCGCCGAGATGCGCTTGCCGACGAGGCGGCCCTGCATGTCGGTGAACGCGACGATCACCGTGTCGATCTCGCCGCTGTCGATCAGCTGGTCGAGACGGTCGAGGGTGAGCATGCCCCGCGCGGGGGCCCGATCGGCGCTGACGGGTGTCATGGGGTGCCTCCGGGGATCGCTCCGCCAGGCGGACGGACAGGGCCGCCTGGTCGGATCGAGGTCCATTAGAGCACAGGGCCGCGAGTGGGGGAGCGGACGCGGGTCGACCTGGCGCGGCGGGTCGGCACGTCGTGCCGTTGGCTGTTCCGCGCCGTTCACACCGCTGTAACGCCATCGGTCTTCCCAGCGTCCATTGAGGTCCCTATGCTCGGACCACCCCGAGCCGAGGAGACCCGATGGCAGAGCAGACGAAGCAGACTCCCGCGAGGAAGGGCGCTGGGCGGCCGACGGCGTCCGGACCCGACTCCGCGAACGTCACCGGCACAGCGGGGGTGACCTACCGCGAGGCCGAGGCCGGCTACTTCGAGAAGCGCACCCTGCGCCGCTCCGCGGGCGTCTGGGGACTGTGGGGCCTCGCGGTCGCCGCCGTGATCTCGGGCGACTTCTCGGGCTGGAACTTCGGCATCGACTTCGCCGGGTTCGGCGGGATGCTGATCGCCTTCGCCGTCCTCGTGGTGATGTACTACGGGCTCATCTTCTCGATCGGCGAGATGTCCGCCGCGATGCCGCACACCGGCGGCGCCTACTCCTTCGCCCGCTCGGCGATGGGCCCTTGGGGCGGCCTGGTGACGGGCCTGGCGGAGACCATCGAGTACGTGGCCACGACCGCCGTGGTCGTCTTCTTCTCGGCGCAGTACGCGAACGGGGTGACGAGCGAGCTGCTGGGCTTCGACCTCTCCGGAGCCATGTGGGTCTGGTGGCTGGTGCTCTACATCGTCTTCGTCGCGCTGAACTCCGCGGGCGCGGCGATCTCGTTCCGCTTCGCGATCGTCGTCTCGATCGTGTCCATCGCCATCCTCCTGGCCTTCTCGGTGATGGCCCTGCTCTCGCCGGCGCTCGACTGGTCGAGCCTCTGGAACATCGCGCCGGACGCGGGCCAGACCGAGTTCCTCCCACACGGCGTGCTCCCGATCCTCTTCGCCCTGCCGTTCGCGATGTGGTTCTTCCTCGGCATCGAGGAGCTGCCGCTGGCGGCGGAGGAGGCGCACGACCCCGTCCGCGACATCCCGCGCGCCGGGTTTTGGGCGCGCGGCACCCTGATCGTGACCGGCCTGCTCGTGCTCTTCCTCAACACCGCCCTGATCGGCTCCGAGGACATGGGCGTCTCGACCGAGCCCCTCCTCGACGGCTTCCGCGCGATGGTCGGCGACGGAGCGGCGGCGGTGCTCGCGCTCTTCGCGCTGATCGGGCTCCTCGCCTCGCTGCAGGGCATCATGTTCGCCTACGGCCGGAACATGTACTCGCTCTCAAGGGCCGGCTACTACCCGCGGGTCTTCTCGCTCACCGGCAAGCGCCAGACCCCGTGGATCGCGCTGACGGTCGGGGCCGCCATCGGCTTCGTCGCCCTGGTCGTCGTCGACCTGCTCAGCCGGATCGACCCGGACAACGCCGGCGCGGTCGCCGGGGCCATCGTGCTGAACATCGCGGTCTGGGGCGCGGTCGTCGCGTACTTCATGCAGATGGTGTCGTTCGTGCTGCTGCGCCGCCGCTTCCCGAACGCGACCCGTCCGTACCGCAGCCCCTGGGGCGTGCCGGGTGCGGTGATCGCCGGGCTGATCAACGTCCTGATCTTCCTCGGCTTCCTGCTCAACGAGGCGTTCCAGCCGGCCATCATCGCCATCGCGGTGGTCTACGTCGTCATCCTGATCGGCTTCGCGGTCTGGGGCAGGAAGCGCCTGATCCTCTCACCCGAGGAGCGCTACGCGCTGAGTGGCGGCCTGCACGCGGCACCGAGCATCCCGGAGCCGGACCGCGTGGACTGAGGGGCAGCGGGGGAGGGTCCGCGAGCCTCGGAGGGCCGGTCCGTGGCGCGGGGCGTCCGGCGCACCGCGGCCCGGGACCGGCCCTCCGAGGCCTCGGCGTAGGCTGGCTCCGCAGTCCGCGGACCCCCTGCACCCCCGGGGTCGCACGACGACAGCGATGGAGCTGACGTGATCCTCGAGCCGAGCATCCTCCCCTCAGAAACCGACCCGCAGAGCCAGCCGGAAGGACCCCCCGTGGACGGCGCCACCCGCACCGAGACCGATTCGCTGGGGTCGCTCGAGATCCCGGCCGACGCCTACTGGGGCATCCACACCGCTCGGGCGCTGGACAACTTCCCGATCTCGAAGCGCCCGATCTCGATCTACCCCGATCTCGTCCGCGCCCTCGCGACCGTCAAGCTGGCCGCCGCCCGGGCGAACACCGAGATCGGCAGCCTCGCCCCGGCGAAGGCCGAGCTGATCGAGCAGGCCTGCCGCCGGATCATCGACGGCGAGTTCCACGACCAGTTCGTCGTCGGCGTCATCCAGGGCGGCGCGGGCACCTCGACCAACATGAACGCGAACGAGGTCGTCGCGAACGTCGCGCTCGAGATCGCCGGCCGGCCCCGCGGCGACTACGCGTTCCTGCACCCGCTGGACGACGTGAACCGCAGCCAGTCGACGAACGACGTCTACCCGACCTCCATCAAGATCGCGATGACCTGGTCGCTGCGGCGCCTGCTCGACGAGCTCGCCCTCCTCCAGGCCGCGTTCTCGCGGAAGGCCGTGGAGTTCGGCAGCGTCCTCAAGGTCGGCCGCACCCAGCTGCAGGACGCCGTGCCGATGACGCTCGGGCAGGAGTTCCACGGCTTCGCGACCACCCTCGGCGAGGACCACGCCCGGCTGTCCGAGACGATCTGGCTGCTCGCCGAGGTCAACATCGGCGCGACCGCGATCGGCACCGGCATCACCGCCGACCCGCGCTACGGCGCCGCCGCCGTGCGGCACCTCAACGAGCTCACCGACCTCGACCTCGAGATGGCGCAGGACCTGGTCGAGGCGACCAGCGACACCGGCGTCTTCATGTCGTTCTCGAGCGCGCTCAAGCGCTCGGCCATCAAGCTGTCGAAGATCTGCAACGACCTGCGCCTGCTCTCCTCCGGTCCGCAGGCCGGCTTCGGCGAGATCAACCTGCCGTCCCGCCAGGCGGGCTCGAGCATCATGCCCGGCAAGGTGAACCCGGTGATCCCGGAGGTGGTCAACCAGGTCGCGTACTCGGTGGCGGGCGCCGACGTCACCGTCACCATGGCGGCGGAGGCCGGCCAGCTGCAGCTGAACGCGTTCGAGCCGGTCATCGCGCACTCGCTGCTGCAGAGCATCACCTGGATGACCCAGGCCTGCCTCACGCTGCGGATCAACTGCATCGACGGCATCACCGCCAATGTCGACCGCCTCGAGGCGATGGTCGCCTCCTCGGTGGGGGTCGTGACGGCGCTGACGCCGAGCATCGGCTACACGGCGTCCGCGGCGATCGCGAAGGCCGCGCTCGCCACCGGCCGCAACGTCGCCGACCTCGTCGTCGAGGCCGGTCTCATGTCGCGCGAGGAGGTGCTGCGGCTGATCTCACCCGCCCGCCTCTCCGGCATCGAGGCGATGACCGCCGCCCTCCCCGTCATCGACCCCCAGGCGGAGTAGCCCGCCCCGTCCTCCCTCGCCTCTCTTCCCTGAGATGCCACTTGCGTACGCCATCACCGGCGTGTCGTGTACACAAGTGGCATCTCGCGGAGGTCGTCCTGCCGGCGAGATGCCACTTGTGTGCGCCTCGCGCGGCGTGTCGGGCTCATAAGTGGCATCTCGCGGGAGGGGAGGGGAGGGCGGGAGGGGTGGCGGCGGCGGCGAGGTGGAGGGCCGCGTAGCTGCGCCAGGGGGCCCAGCGGCGTGCGGTGTCGGCGAGGGTGGCGGGGGTGGCGGGGAGTCCGAGCGCTGCGGCGCCGGCGCGGACGGCGCGGTCGTCGGCCGGCAGGGAGTCCGGGTCGCCGGTGATGCGCGTCGCGACGGAGGAGGCCGTCGCCGCGTCGAGTCCGTCGACCGCGAGCAGGCGCTCGACGAGCTCCTCGCGGCGGAGTCCCGCGTCCAGGTGCAGACCGCCGTCGGCGAGCAGGGCGGCGACCCGGCCGAGGAGATCCCGGCGGAGGGGATCACCGCGGAGGAGGTCTGCTCGGCCCGCGGGACCGCCTAGCGCCTCCTCGATCCCGTCGGCGATCGCCGCGGGGGAGGGGAAGGAGCGGCTGATCCCCTCGGCCGCGAGCGCCGCGGGCAGCGGCTCGCCGAGCTCCGCCACCAGCCGCGCCAGCACCCCGTGCGCGGCGGCAGCAGGCGCACGCTGTGCGCTGAGCGCGCGCAGCAGCGTCTCGGCCGGATCGACGGAGCCCGGCAGCCGGATCCCGGGCCTCGCGGCGACCCGCGGCGCGAGCACGGGGTCGGCGGCGAGCGCCTCGTCGATCGCGCTCGCGTCGGCGTCGAGGTCGAGCAGTCGCCGCACCCGCGCGACCAGCGGCCCGACGTCGGCGACGCTCAGCAGGGTCGCCGTGCAGCGGATCGCGTCGCCGTCCGCCTCGAGCCGCACGACCGCGGGTCCGCCCGGCAGCACCAGCGAGCGGGAGTACCGCCCCGGCTCCGCCGCCTCGAGCCCCGGTACGGCCTCGGCGCCGAGGACCGCGAGCACTCCGGGATCGAACGGCGCCCGCACCGCGAGCCGCAGCTCGAGCGTGGTCGCCCCGGCCTGGCGACCCGCCTCCGTCCGGACACCGCGGGCGGAGGCGCGGAGGGCGCTCGGACTGCGCTCGTAGACCTCCTGGATCGTCGCGTTGAACTGCCGGATGCTCGCGAATCCGGCCGCGAACGCCACCTCCGACACCGGCAGCTCGGTGCCCGTGAGCAGCAGCCGAGCGGTCTGCGCGCGCTGGGCCCGGGCGAGGGCGAGCGGCGGCGCGCCCAGCTCGACCCGCAGGATGCGCCCGAGCTGGCGCGTGCCGTAGCCCAGGCGCGCGGCCAGGCCCTCGACGCCGTCGCGGTCGACGACGCCGTCGCCGATCAGGCGCATCGCCCGCGCCGCCGTGTCGTCGCGGAGGTTCCACTCCGGCGATCCGGGCACCGCGTCGGGGAGGCACCGCTTGCAGGCCCGCAGCCCGGCCTCATGCGCGGCGGCCGCTGTGGGGTAGAAGCGCACGTTCGCGGGGCGGGGCGTGGCGGCGGGGCAGCTCGGGCGGCAGTAGATGCCGGTCGAGTGCACGCCGGTGATGAAGCGGCCGTCGAAGCGGGCGTCGCGCGACGCGACCGCGCGGTAGCGCTCCTCGAACAGCGGATCGTCGGGCATGCTCCGAGACTGGCACGCCGAGCCGCCGCGGGATCGCGGGAATCGGACACGGCGCCGGGACGGCCGCTGTCAACCGCCGGACCGGCCGGGCGCCGGTGCCCTACTCTCGGAGCCCATGAGCGCCTATCCGCCGCCGCCGCCCGCCCGACCCTCGATCGTCCCGACGGTGCTCGGCGCGATCGGCGTCGCGCTGCTGGGCGTCCTGCTCCTGCTCGTGCTCGCCTACGTCGTCTCGGGCCTCGGCGCGACCGCCGCCGGGATCTGCGCCGTCGTCGCGCTGGTGCCGCTGCTGGTCGTGCTGGCCGGGGTCCGCTGGGTCGACCGCTGGGAGCCCGAGGCGCCGCTCGGCCTCTGGTTCGCGTTCCTCTGGGGCGCAGCCGGGTCCGTCGCGATCGCACTGCTGGTCGACCTCGGCGTGCAGATCGCGGTCTACGCCTCCGGGGCGCAGCCGAGCGAGTCGGACTTCGTCGGCGCCGTGATCCAGGCGCCGATCGTCGAGGAGTCCGCGAAGGGCCTGGGCGTCCTGCTGATCCTGCTGATCTGGCGCCGCAGCTTCGACGGGCCGGTCGACGGCATCGTCTACGCGGCGGTCGTCGCCTCCGGGTTCGCCTTCGTCGAGAACATCCTCTACTTCGGCAGCGCGCTGGTGGAGGGCGGCCTCGGCTCGCTCGCCGTCACCTTCTTCCTCCGCGGCGTGCTCTCGCCGTTCGCGCACGTGCTCTTCACGTCCTGTTTCGGTGCCGCGCTGGGCTTCGCGATGAACCGCCCGCCCGCCGCGCGGCTTCCGATCGCGCTCCTCGGGCTCGCACTCGCGGCCTTCCTGCACGCCCTCTGGAACGGGTCGTCCTTCCTCGTCGCCGACTGGTTCGGCTTCTACGGCGTCGTGCAGGTGCCGCTGTTCGTGGTCGCCGTCGTGGTCGTCTCGCTGCTGCGCCGGCAGGAGCGCCGGGTCACGCTCGAGCGGCTGGGCGAGTACTCGGCCGCGGGCTGGCTCTCGCCGACCGAGGTGCGGATGATCGGCACGGCCGAGGGGCGCCGCACCGCCGCCCGCTGGGCCCGGGTGGCCGGCGGCGACCGCCCGCGCGCGATGCGCGGCTTCATCCGCTCGGCGACCCGGCTCGCGCACGTCCGCCAGCAGCAGCTCGCGGGTCGCGGCGGACGCGGAGCCGCCCTCGACGAGCGCGTGCTGCTCGACGAGCTCGTGGCGCGCCGCTCGGCGCTGACCGGCGGCTGAGCGGTCCGGACCCGGACGATCAGCGGACCGTGCGGTCCGCGGGGAAGAGGAGCAGGACAGGGTGCGCGCCATGGAGGTCACGACCGCCGAGGGACGGCTCCTCGTCGTGCACGACAGCGGTGACGCGGGCCGTCCGCTGCTCTGGCAGCACGGCTCTCCGCAGACCGGCGCGCTGCTCGCCCCCGTCCTCGACGCCGCCCGCGCGGGCGGACTCCGACTCCTCTCCTACGGCGGGCCCGGCTACGGCGGGTCGACCGAGCAGCCCGGCCGCCGCGTCGCCTCCGCGGCGGAGGACGTCCGCGCCGTGTTGGATGCGCTGGGCCTCGACCGGATCCTGACGGCGGGCGCCTCGGGCGGCGGTCCGCACGCCCTGGCCTGCGCCGCACTGCTCCCGGACCGTGTCGACGGCGTCGCGGTGCTCGCCTCACCCGCGCCCTTCGACGGGCAGCCCGACTGGTTCGACGGCATGGCCGCTCCGGGCGGTCTCGCCTCGGTGCGCGACGGCCGTGAGGCGCGCGCCGACTTCGCCGAGACCGACGCGTTCGATCCCGAGTCGTTCGTGGCTGCCGACCACGCGGCCCTCGAGAACGAGTGGGGCGCCCTCGGCGAGGACGTCGCGCGCGCGGAGGAGTGGGGCGACGGCGGCCTGATCGACGACGACGTCGCGTTCGCCGCGCCCTGGGGAGTCGACCTCGCCGCGATCCGCTGCCCGGTCCTGCTCGTCCAGGGCGGTCTCGACCGGGTGATCCCGCCGCACCACGCGCGACGGCTCCGCGCGCTGCTCCCGAGCGCCGAGCTGCTCGAGCACGCCGATGACGGCCACGTCTCCGTGCTGCGACACCTGCCCGAGGCCCTCGACCGCCTGATCGCCCTGAGCTGAGCTGAGCTGAGCCGAGCCGAGCCGGGCTGAGCTGAGCCGAGCCGGGCGACGGATGCCGTCGCCCCGCTCGCGCGGGGCGACGCAGCGCGGAGAACGGCTCCGGCTCAGGCGGCCGCGCGCAGCACCCGGCGCTCGCCGGCGGTCACCGCGACGCCCAGGCGGTTCTGCGCGGGCGGCAGCGGGCAGTTGTAGTGCGGGGAGAACCCGCACGGCGGGATGTAGGCGCGGTTGAAGTCGAGCAGCACCGGGCCGGGCGTGCCGGCGTCCGCCGCTCCGCCGAGGCGCTGCACGACGAGGAAGCGCCCGACCGGGTAGCTCCGGAGCGCCGGGTCGTCGCTGCGGTTGGTCGGGTCGCCGAACGGGACGAGCAGGGTGCCGCCGTCGTCGAACGCGGCGACGGTGTACTCGTGCGCCCGGCCGTCGTCGACGAGGGAGAAGGTGATGTCGCCGGGCACGACCAGCTCTCGGGTCGCGCCGTTGTCGCGCAGGTGCTCGAACGGGATCGTGCGCGCGTCGTCGACCGGCTCGAACCAGGCCTCGAGCACCCACGCGGCGTCGAAGGGGAAGGTCTCGATCGCGTCGAACGAGCGGATGCCCTCGGAGGCGGCGTCCCAGACGCGGTAGCCGTACTCCTCCTCGCCGGTGTCCAGGCTCGGGCGGCGCATCCGGGTGAGGGTCGCGGTCGGGCCGTAGCCGGCCAGCGCGGTCTCGTCGTCGACGCTCTCGCCGGGCTCGAGCCAGCGGGTCTCGACCAGGGCCAGGTCGCCGCGCGGGCCGGTGACCCGCTCGGCGCGGCGCGCGAGCCAGGACTCCCAGCCGGCGCGGGCCGACTCGGTGGTGTCGATCGAGGCGCGGGAGGGGGCGGTGACACTGCTGCTCGTCGAAGGCATGCACCGTGCAACGCGGCGAGGGCCGCTTCTCTTCCCGCCGTCGTCCGGACGCCGACCGCAGATGAGACGGCTCTCATCTCCGTCTCACACCCGGCTTACGGCCCGTCGGGAGGCTGTGAGCACGGGTCGAGGATCCGCCGCGGCCTCCGGCTCGCGCTCACCGCTCCGGGAGGAACGACATGGTCATCCGCATCGCCCTGTACTCGCACGACTCGGTGGGTCTCGGTCACGTCCGCCGCAACGTCGCCCTCGCGCACGCCCTGAACACGGCGCTGCCGGAGCTGCTCGGCGAGGAGGTGACCGGCCTCCTGGTGACCGGGCAGTCCTCCGCCACCGCCTTCGCCGCGCCCGACGGCTGGGACTGGCTCGCCCTCCCCGGCGTGACCACCGGCGAGCAGGGCTACCGCTCTCGGCACCTCGACGTCGAGCTCCGCACCCTCACGGGTCTGCGCGGAGGAGTCGTCCGCGCCGGCCTCGCCGCCTTCGCCCCGGACCTCCTCATCGTCGACCGCCACGCGTTCGGCGTGCACGGCGAGCTGGAGCCGGCGCTGCGAGCCGTCCGCGCGGCGAACCCGGCCGCAGTGGTGGTGCTCGGCCTGCGCGACGTGCTCGATCGCCGCTCCGCCGTCTCGGCCGAGTGGAAGGCGATCGGCGGGGCGGCCGCCGTACGGGAGCTGTACGACGCCGTCTGGGTCTACGGCGACCCGACGGTGCACGACCTCGTCGCCACCGGCGAGATCCCGCGCGGACTGCAGGACCTCGTCGCGCACACCGGGTTCCTCGCGAACGGGCGGCTGGGCACCGGCCACTCCGTCGTCGAGGAGCCCTTCGTCCTCACCACCGTCGGCGGCGGATCCGACGGCCGCGCCGTCGCGGAGGCGGCCGTCGCCGCGCGGGTCCCCGAGGGTCATCGGCACGTCGTCGTCACCGGTCCGCAGATGCCGGCCGAGCACCGCCGGGCGATCCGCGCCCTCGCGGGGCCCGCGACGACGGTGGTGCGCTCGGTGCCGGACGCGCTCGCGCTGCTGCGCCGCGCCTCCGCGGTGGTCGGCATGGGCGGCTACAACACGGTCTGCGAGGTGATGAGCACGACCGCGCCGGCCCTGATCGTCCCGCGCACGCATCGCCGGCAGGAGCAGCGGCTGCGGGCGGAGGCGCTCGCCGCCCGGGGCGCCGTCGAGGTCCTGGAGCCGGCCGAGGTCAGCGCCGAGCGTCTGGGCGACTGGTTCGCCGCGAACGTCGGCGCGCAGGTGCACCGCACGGGGATCGATCTGGACGGCCTCGCCGCCGTCGGGCCGCTCGCCGCCCGCCTGGTCGCCGCCGCCCGCGGGACCGCGGTGGAGGAGGCGGACCGTGCCGTCTGAGCCGACCGCGCCCGTGTCCGCCGGGTCGCCCGTGCGCACGCCTGTCCCCGTCCCCGTCCCGACCGCCGTTCCCGCGCCGATCCCCGCGCCCGTCCCCACCACCGGAGGAGCCCCGATGCCCCGCACCGCCTACGTCCTCAAGGTCTACCCGCGCTTCTCCGAGACCTTCGTCGTCTCCGAGATCCTCGCCCGCGAGGCCGCCGGGGAGGATCTCGTGATCTTCTCCCTGCGCGCGCCCGACGACCCGCGCTTCCACCCGGAGCTCGCCCGCGTGAGCGCGCCCGTCCGCTACCTCGACAAGCCGGTCAAGGCGTCCGCGCTCTGGCAGGGGCTGCGCTGCGCCGAGCAGTCGCCCGAGCTCCTCGCGAGCGTCGGCCGGCTGCTGCCGGAGCTGCTGCGCGCGAGCCCCGAGGACGCCGCTCAGGCCGTCCAGCTCGCCGCCGCGCTCCAGCGGGAGGGGGTGACGCACCTGCACGCCCACTTCGCCTCGAGCGCCACCACCGTGGCCCGGCTCGCCTCGCTGCTCACGGGCGTGCCCTACTCCTTCACCGCGCACGCCAAGGACCTCTTCCACGAGTCCGTCGACGGCGCGGACCTGGAGCGCAAGCTCGCAGGCGCCCGCTTCGCGGTGACGGTCAGCGACTACAACGTGCTCCACCTCGCCGCGCGCTTCCCCGCCGCGCGCGACCGCGTGCACCGCGTCTACAACGGGCTGGAGCTCGAGCGCTTCGGCTTCGCGCCCCGCCCCGAGCGCACCGGCGCACTGCGGGTCGCCGCGGTGGGCCGCCTGGTCGAGAAGAAGGGCTTCGCGGTGCTCGTGGACGCCGTCGCGATGCTGGCGCTCGGCGGGACGAGGGTGGAGGTCGAGATCGCGGGCGGCGGTGAGCTGAACGAGGCGCTCGCCGAGCGGATCCGCGCGGCCGGTCTCGAGGACAGCGTCCGGCTGCTCGGCCCGCTGCCGCAGAACGAGGTCGCCGAGCTGCTGCGCCGCGCCGACGTGTTCGTCGCCCCCTGCGTGGTGGGCGCCGACGGCAACGCGGACGGACTGCCCACCGTGCTGCTGGAGGCGATGGCCTCCGGGGTGCCGTGCATCTCCACCGCGGTCACCGGGATCCCCGAGGTGATCCGCGACGGCGACACCGGCGTGCTCTGCCGCCCCGGCCGCGCGGACGACCTCGCCCGTGCCCTGCAGCGGGTGGCGGACCCCGGCTTCGACACCGCCGGCGTCGTCGGCCGCGCCCGCGCGCTGGTGGAGCAGGAGTTCGACTCCCGCGTGCAGGCGCGGACGCTCGGCGGGCTGACCCGCGCGGCGGTGACCCCCGTCCCCGCTCCGGCCCCCGTCCTCGCCCTCGCCGGGACCGCGGCGGAGGTGGCCTGATGCGCGTCGCCTTCGTCTGCGCCGACCCCGGCGTGCCGGTCTTCGGCAGCAAGGGCTCCTCCGTCCACGCCCAGGAGATCCTCCGCGCCTACCGCGCACGCGGCGACGAGGTGCGCGTCTACTGCGCCCGAGCCGGCGACAGCGTCCCCGCCGATCTCCGCGACGTCGACGTGCTCGAGCACCGCGTCCGCGGGCAGGACCCGGCCCGCCGCGAGCGCGCCGTGACCGAGGCCGCCGCCCGCCTCGCCGAGGCGGTCGTCCGCGACGGCTGCGACCTCGTGCACGAGCGCTACTCCCTCTTCAGCCGCGCCTCGGCCCTCGTCTCGCGAGCGCTCGGCGTGGCCGCCGTCCTCGAGGTCAACGCGCCCCTGATCGACGAGCAGCGCGAGCACCGCGTCCTCATCGACGGGGCCGGCGCGGAGCGGGCGACCCGGGCGGTGCTCTCCGCGGCGGCGGTCGTGGCCTGCGTCTCGGAGCCCGTCGCCCGCTGGACCCGACAGCACGGCGCGGCCGCACCGCTCGTCGCTCCGAACGGCGTCAACACCCGTCGGATCGCCCCGGGCCCCGCCCGTGCGGACGGACCGCTCGTCGTCGGCTTCGTCGGCACCCTCAAGCCCTGGCACGGCGTCGGCGGCCTGCTCGACGCGGTCGCGCGCCTGGATCCCGAGCGCGTCCGCCTCCTCGTGATCGGCGACGGGCCCGAAGGACCCGCGCTGCGCGAGCAGGCCGCCCGGCTCGGTCTCGACGCGGAGTTCACCGGCGCCGTCGTCCCGGCGGACATGCCGGCTCAGCTCGCCCGCCTCGACATCGGCGTCGCGCCCTACCCGGCCCGCGCCGGCGAGGACTACTTCTCGCCGCTGAAGGTCTACGAGTACCTCGCCGCCGGGCTGCCCGTGGTCGCCACGGACGTCGGTCAGATCCCCGCGATCCTCCGGCACGGCGTCACCGGTCTCGTCGTCGAGCCCGGGCGGACGGAGGCGCTCGCCGAGGCCCTCGGCGCTCTCGCGGCCGACCCCGCCCGCCGCCGCGCGATGGGCGCGGCCGCCCGGGCCGACGCGGTCGCGGAGCACGACTGGAGCCGGGTGCTGGAGCGCATCCTCGCCGCGGTCCCCGACGGAGTCCTCCCCGGCGGCACCCGCGGAGCGGAGGCGGCCGCATGAGCCGCGCGAGCCGCACGACCCCCGACCCCGGCGCCCTCCGCCGCAGCCTCGGGATCGTCCGCCCGCACCTGCGCGAGCACCGCCTGCTGATGCTCGGCGGCCTCGTCGCGCTGCTCGCCGAGGTGATCCTCCGGGTCCTCGAGCCCTGGCCGCTGAAGATCGTGATCGACAGCGTCAGCGCGAGCCTGGGCGCCACCGCCGGCGCCAACGCGGGCACCCCGCCGGCCACCGTCGGCCTCCTCGTCGCCTGCGGCGCGATCCTGCTGGGCCTGGTGGGCCTGCGCGCGATCACCGCCTACCTCTCCACCATCGCCTTCGCCCTGGTCGGCTCGCGGGTCGCCACCGCGCTCCGCGCCCGCGTCTTCGCCCACGTGCAGGCCCTGTCGCTGCGGTATCACACGGTCTCCTCGGCCGGCGACACCGTGCAGCGGCTGGTCGGCGACATCGGCCGGCTGCAGGAGGTCGCGGTCACCGCGGGCCTGCCGCTGGTCGGCAACGTGATCACGCTGGTCGTGCTGACCGTCGTGATGCTGTGGCTGGATCCGCTGCTCACCCTGGTCGTCGTCGGCGCGGCGGTCGTCTACCTCGTCTCCTCGCGCCGCAGCTCCACCTCGATCACGAGCGCCTCGCGCTCCACCCGCAAGGGCGAGGGCGCGCTGGCCGACACCGCCGCGCAGACCCTCGGCGCCATCCGCGTCGTGCAGGCCTACGGGCTCGAGAAGGAGGTGGGCGGCGCCTTCGACCGCGGCAACGCGACCGCGCTGCACCAGGGAGTGAAGGCGCGCCGCCTCGCCGCCGCGCTCGAGCGCCGCACCGACGTCATCGTCGGCGCCGCGACGGCCCTCGTCCTCGCCGGTGGCGGCTGGCGCGTGCTCGAGGGGCAGATGACGCCGGGAGATCTCGTCGTCTTCACGATGTACCTGAAGATCGCGATGCGGCCGCTGAAGGACCTCGCCAAGTACACCGGTCGGATCGCGCGCGCCGCCGCCTCCGGCGAGCGGGTCGCCGACCTCCTCGACGAGGAGATCGAGGTGCAAGACCGCCCCGGTGCGCGAGCGCTCGTGACCACCGTCGGCGCGGTCTCGTTCGACTCCCTCGGCGTCGACGACGGCTACGGCCGCCCGCTCTTCGCCGACCTGTCGCTCCAGCTGCGCGGCGGCGAGAGCGTCTGCCTGCTCGGCGCCTCCGGGGCCGGCAAGTCGACGCTCGTCAGCCTGCTCGTGCGCGCCTCCGATCCGCAGCGCGGCCGCATCGCGATCGACGGGACGGACCTGCGCGACGCGACGCTCGCGAGCCTGCGCTCGAGCATCTCGCTGCTGCTTCAGGACTCGGTCCTCTTCGCCACGACCGTCCGCGAGAACATCCGCTACGGACGCCTCGACGCGACCGACGCCGAGGTCGAGGAGGCCGCCCGCCGCGCCAACGCGCTCGACTTCGTGCAGGCACTGCCGCACGGCTTCGAGACCGTGCTCGGCGAGCGCGGCGGAACCCTCTCGGGCGGACAGCGCCAGCGGATCGCCATCGCCCGCGCCCTGCTGCGGGACGCCCCGGTGGTGGTCCTCGACGAGGCGACGACCGGTCTGGACCCGGAGGCGCGCGCGCAGGTCGCCCGATCGCTCGCCGAGCTCACCCGCGGTCGCACGACGATCTCGATCACGCACGATCCCGCCGCCATCGCCGGCGCCGACCGCCTGCTCTGGCTCGAGGACGGCCGCATCGTCGAGGACGGCACTCCCGAGGAGCTGCTCGGCCGCGACTCCCGCGTCGCCGCCTGGTTCCACCGCGCCGCGGCCACGGAGCCCGGGGAGCAGGTGCGCGCATGAGCCGCGCCACGGAGGCGGCCGTCGCCGACCTCGCCCGCCGCGATCCGGCGCTGCCCGCCCTGGCCGACCTGCTCGACCCCCGTCGGCTCGCGGACGCGATCGGCGAGCCGCTCCGCGTCACGCGTCGTCGCTGGAAGCGCGGAGCGGACGTCGTCGTCGCCTACGAGTCGTCCGACGGACCGGCCTGGATCGCCTCCTACGCCGACACCGCCAAGCTCGGCAAGACCCGTGAGCGCGCCGCGCGCGTCGGCGTCGAGCTGCGCGAGCACCCCTCGCTGCACGCGGTCAGCGGGCCCGTGCTCGCCGACCGCGAGCTCTCGCCGAGCCTGCGGCGCCTCGGGCAGAGCGATCCCGGCCTGCTCGCGTCCTCGCGGGTGCTCCGGCACAATCCGCACCGCCGGCTGGTCCTCGACGACGGTGCGCGCGTCGTCAAGATCGTCGCGCCGGGGGCGGCCGCCGCGACGGCCGAGGCGGCGCGCGTGCAGTCGGCGCTGGCCGATCAGGGCGTGCCGGTCCTCGTGCCGACGCTGCTCGGCTCCGAAGGCGCCTGGACGCCGCGCTGGGGCGAGGGCGATCTGGCCGAGCGCCGCTGCGTCGACGCGGCCGCGACCGCGGGAGCGGCGCTCGCCCGCCTGCACACGGTGCGGGGAGTGCGGGTGCCCGCCGGCTCGCCGGGCGAGCTCGCCACCGCGATGCGGGCCCTCGCGGACCTCGTGCCGGACCTCTCAGCGCGCCTCGCGCGCCTCGGGGCGGCGCTCGGTGCGGTCGGCCGCGGGGCGTCGTCCCGCTCCGTCGTCGTGCACGGCGACTTCTCGGCCGATCAGGTCCTGGTCGGCGACGGCGTCCGCCTGATCGACTTCGACCGGGTCCGCGCCGACGAGCCCGAGCGCGACCTCGGCGGGCTCCTCGCGGCGGAGCCCGACGGCTCCTCGCTCGCCGGAGCCCTGCTCGACGCGTATCGCGCGGCCGGGGGAGCCGTCGACGAGGAGGCGCTGCGCCGACGCACCGTCGAGAGCGTGCTGCTGCGCGCGGTCGAGCCGTTCCGCACCGCGCAGCCGGACTGGCGCGAGCGCGTCGAGGCCGCCGTCGCCCGCGCCGAGGAGGTGCTCGCATGCCCGATCCGCTGAGCCCGCTGAGCACGCCGAGCCCGCGGAACGCGACGAGCGCGCCGACCCTCCCGAGCCCGCTCGGCACCGCGCCCGTGGTCCCCGCCGAGATCGTCGAGGACGCCGTGACGTGGACCGTCTCGCGCGCCTGGCCCGCCCGCGACGGGGTCGAGCTCGAGGCCCGCTCCGACGGCGCCGCCGACGTCCGCGCCGGCCGCTGGACACCGGAGGGCGGCGTCGCCCTGCTGCCGCCCGGTCGCGACCGCCGGCTCCCGGCGCTCGAGCACGCCCGCCGCGAGGGCGCCGTGATCGTGCACCGGCCCGGCCGCCGCGCCGTGGTGCGCGCCGCGGACGGCGGCAGCTTCCTCAAGGTGCTCCGGCCGCAGGCCGCCGCCGCCGTCAGCGCGGCCCACCGCAGCGCCGGAGTCTTCGCCGCCGGCTTCGACCTGCCGCGGATCCTCGAGCGGGCGGACGACCCGGCCGGTCTCGTCCGCTTCTCGGCGCTCCCCGGACGCACGGTGCTCGAGGTCGGCTCCGACCCGCGGACGACCGAGGACGAGTGGCGCGCCCTCTGGGAGCGCTGGGCGGCGGGCTGGGCGCTCCTGCCCGCGGCCCCGGCCGAGCTGCCCGAGCACGGGCCGGAGGCGGAGGCCGCCGTCGTCGCCCGCTGGGCGGCCCACGCCGCGCCGCTGCTGGTCCCCGCCGCCCGCGCCGAGGTGCTCGCCGCCGCCGAGCGCGTGGCCGAGTCCCTCCTGGGCGCGCCGGCCGAGCCGCTGGTCCTCGCCCACCGCGACCTGCACGACAAGCAGCTGCTCGTCGCCGGGGACGCCCTCACCCTGCTCGACCTCGACACCGCGGCCCGGGCCGAGGCCGCGCTCGACCTCGGCAATCTGCGCGCCCACCTCCGGCTCCGCACCGCGCAGGGTCTGCTCGCCGCGGACGACGCCGCTCGCGCGAGAGCCGTCGTCGACCGCGCGGCCGAGCGGGCCGGCGCCTCACCCGAGCGCCTCGCCGTCTACGAGACGGCGGCCCGCTTCCGCCTCGCCTGCCTCTACCTCTTCCGCCCGGCCTGGCGGTCCTCCGCCGCCCGTACCCTCACCCGAACCGCAGGAAGGATCCTCTCCGCATGAGAAGATCATCAGGAAACCCGTTCCGCCGTCCCGATCCCGACACGACCGATCAGGAGACGCCGATGCCCCGCCGCGGTCCCGTGCTGCTCGCCGCCGCCGCCGCGCTCTGCCTCGCCGCGATCACCGGGGGCGTCGTCACCGTCGCGACCGCGCTCCAGCAGCCGCAGCAGGTGACCGAGATCGGCAGCACGCCCGTCGTCGGCCCGAGCCGGGAGCCCGGCGCGGGGGAGTCCGCGGACCCGTCGAGCGGCGACCCGTCCGGCGACCCGTCCGGCGCAGACCCCGCCGCGACCGATCCTGCGGCGGTCGACCCCGGCGCCGGGGACCCGGCGGCCACCAGCCCGCCGTCCGATCCGGCTCCGCAGGCCCCGCCGGCCGAGCAGGGCGGCACCGCCCCGGTCCCGGTCGTCCCGGTCCCCGCCCCTGCGCCCGCCGACGCGGACGACGACGGCGACGACGACGACACCGACGACCCGGACGACGACGTCGACGACGACACCGACGACTGACGGCGGCGACCGCCGCGGACGACGGCCGCCGTCGTGGGCGGAGCGCCCTCCGCCGCTCGCGCCGCCTCAGCCCACCATCCGGTAGCCCATCCCGCGCACCGTCTCGATCCGCTCGGCGCCGATCTTCCCGCGCAGGTAGCGCACGTACACGTCCACGACGTTCGATCCCGGATCGAAGTCGAAGCCCCAGACGCGGCTGAGCAGCTGCTCGCGGCTGAGCACCTGCTCGGGATGGCGCAGGAACTCCTCGGCCAGGGCGAACTCGCGCGCCGACAGATCCAGCGTGATGCCCTCGACGGTCGCCCGGCGCGAGCGCAGATCGAGCGTCACCCCGCCGTGCACGAGCGTGCCGTCGTCCTCGCCGCGCCCGGGCACCGCGGCCGTCGCCTCGCGCAGCCGCACGCGGATTCGCGCGAGGAGCTCGTCGAAGCGGAACGGCTTCGCCAGGTAGTCGTTCGCACCGAGGTCCAGGCCCTCCACGGTGTCGGCGACCGAGCTGCGCGCCGTCAGCATGATCACCGGCAGGGTCACCGCCTCGGCGCGCAGCGCCCGCAGCACCGCGAAGCCGTCCATGCCGGGCAGGCCGACGTCGAGCAGCACGAGGTCGAACCCGCCGCTGCGGACGTACGCGAGAGCGTCGTCCCCGCGGGCCGCGCGGGTCGTGGTGTAGCCGGCCGAGCGCAGGCCCTTCTCGACGAAGGCGGCGATGCGCTCCTCGTCCTCGGCGATGAGGATGGTGCTCACTCGGCTCGTCCTCTCGGGTGCTGGGGGGTGGGGTCGTCGTCGGTGCGGGGAGCCTCGAGGGGGAGGGAGAGCGCGAAGCGGGTGCCGCGGCCCGGCACGGAGTCGAGCTCGACCCGGCCGCCGTGCGCGCGGGCGATGGCCGCGACGATCGCGAGACCGAGTCCGGAGCCGCGGATGCCGCGCCCGTCGTCGACGCGGCCGAAGCGCTCGAAGATCCGCTCGCGGGCCGCCGCGGGGATCCCGGGGCCCTCGTCGGTCACGAACAGCTCGACCCGGTCCGCCCGCCGCTCGCTGCCGAGCACGACCGTCGAGCCCTCGGGGCTGTACTTCGCCGCGTTGTCGGCCAGCTGCAGCCAGGCCTGGGTGAGCCGCGCCGGATCCGCCGGGATCCGCACCTCGGCGACCGGTCCGGCCCGCCACTCGCGTCCGGGGATGCCCGAGGCCTTGGCCAGCACCCGCCGAGTGAGCTCGCCGACGTCGACCGGCTGTCGCGCGACGCGGTCCTCGCGCTCGGCCTCCGAGAGCTCCGCGATGTCCTCCAGCAGATGCCCCATCCGGTCCAGCTCGTCCAGGGCGATCGTGCGCGTGGCCTCGACGTCGGCCGGGTCACCCGGATCGACCAGCTCGAGGTGACCGCGGACGATCGTGATCGGCGTGCCCAGCTCGTGCCGGACGTCGGCCAGCAGGCGCCGCTGCGCGTCGAACGACCCCTCGAGCCGCCCGATCATGTCGTTCACCGTGCGGGTGAGATCCGACACGTCGTCGTCCCCGCCGACCGGGATGCGCTCGCCGAGGTCGGTCGCGGTGATCCGGGAGGCCGTCCGCCGGAGCTCGCGGATGGGGGAGAGCAGGCGGCCCGCGACGAACCAGCCCACCAGCCCGGTCGCGAGGAGGGCGGCGGCGGCGATGCCGGCGTAGCTCCGCGAGACGTCGGCGAGGTCCGAGAGCCGCGCGTCGGTGTCCACCGCCGTCACGAACACCCCGGCGGCCTCCGAGCCGTCCACGCGCAGCGGCACCGCGGCGTAGCGCAGCGTCCCGTCGTCCGTCTCGCCCCAGCCGAGCACCGTCGCTCCCTCCGCCGTCTGCTCGGACACCCGCGCGAGGAAGTCGGGGTCGTCGTCGAGCAGGAAGCTGAGGGCGTAGGGCTGCGGCTCCCAGCGGGCGGCGCCGTCGACCAGGCCGACCGTGCTCCCGTCCAGCCGCGGCAGCACCTGCCCGAGGACGGTGCGCAGCAGTGCGTCCATGTCGGTGAAGCCGGAGCCGTCCGTCGGCGCCGCGGTCAGCGGCGACTCGCCCAGCTCGATCGGCACCGCCTCGGCCGGAGACTCGACGATCGTTCGCACGCTCTCCACTTGCTGGCGCAGCTCCTCGTCGACCGACGCCAGGATCCGATCGCGCTGCAGCAGGAACGAGACGCCGCCCGAGACCAGCAGACCGAGCGCGGTGACGACCAGGATCGCCGCGAGGATCCGGAACCGGACCGAGCGCAGCCGGCGCACCGGTGCGGAGGCGGGCGTCGGAGTCATGCGGGCTCCCGGGGGCGTGGCCGTTCGCGGGCGGGCGGGCGGGAGCGCGGAGGGTCCCGGGGTCATCCTGACCCTACCGGGCTCGACGGTTCCTGAACGGCCTCTCAGGATCGGGGTGACCGGAGTGGTGCCGACCCGGTCCGCGACCGCCCGTTAAAGACCTCGACGCCCTGCGGCAGCGGCAGGGCCGGCTGCTCTGACGGGGCGTCGAGCTCTTCTTGACCGACAGCATGCGCCTCTCACCCGCCGTCCGCAAGAGGGCGGCGGCGTTCGCCCACGGCGATTCCCGCGAGGCCCCGTCGCGCCGGGCGGCGCCCGCGCGGTCGTTAGACTGGACCGCCTGTTTTCGACGGTCCCCGGAGCGCATCCGCCTCTTGCCCCGGACCGCGACGCCGGCACGGAAGGGGCGCACGATGACGGACAGCGACACGATCCTCGAGTCCGAGCTCTCGCGCGAGCGCGCGTACGTGGCGGGGCTCTACGCCCGCCTGGACGAGCTGATCGCGCAGGCCAGGGAGGCGCTCGACTCGGTCCGCATCGAGAGCGTCGGCGGCAATCACCAGAGCCGGTCGGAGCGCGACGCGTTCGCGCGGCTCTACGAGGACCGCATCCGCTCACTCACCGGCGCCGACGACCGGCTGGCCTTCGGCCGGCTCACCCTCGCCGACGCCGAGACGGAGCACCGCTACATCGGCCGGATCGGCCTCCGCGACGACGAGCAGGACACCCTGCTGCTCGACTGGCGCGCTCCGCAGTCCGCCGCCTTCTACCAGGCGACCGCCGCCCGGCCGATGGGCACGCGCGCCCGCCGGCACCTGACCACCCGCGGCCGCGAGGTGCTCCGCTTCGAGGACGAGGTCTTCGATGAGGAGCTGCTGCGCGAGGGCACCGCGCTCCAGGGCGAGGGCGCCCTGATGGCGGCCCTCGGCGCCCAGCGCACCGGGCGGATGCACGACATCGTCGCGACCATCCAGAGCGAGCAGGACCGCATCATCCGCTCCGAGCTGCGCGGCGTGCTCGTCGTGCAGGGCGGCCCGGGCACCGGCAAGACCGCGGTGGCCCTGCACCGCGCCGCCTACCTCCTCTACTCGCACCGCGACCGCATCGCCTCCTCCGGCGTGCTCGTCGTCGGTCCGTCCCGCTCCTTCCTGCGCTACATCGAGGCGGTGCTGCCCTCGCTCGGCGAGACCGGCGTCGTGCTCTCCACGCTCGGCCAGCTCTACCCGGGGCTCGACATCGTGGAGGAGGACCGCCCGGCCGTCGCCCGGGTGAAGGGCTCCGCGCGGATGGCCGAGCTGCTCAAGCGCGCCGTCCGCTCGCGCCAGGCCGTCCCCGCCGAGACGCTGGTGCTCGACGTCAACGGCGAGAAGCTGCGGCTCGAGCCGCACGACGTGGAGCGGGCGATCACGCGCGCCCGCGACTCCCGCAAGCCGCACAACGAGGCCCGCGTCACCTTCGTGAAGGCGATGATCACCCAGCTGACCCGGCAACTCGCCGACCAGCTGCGCAGCCACGGCAACACGGTCGACGAGGCCGACGAGGCGGTCCTGCGCGAGGACGTCCGCACCGCCTACGACGTCCGCGTCGCGCTCAACACCGCCTGGATGCCGCTCACCCCGGAGAAGCTGCTGCAGGACCTCTACGCGCGGCCGAACTGGTTCGCCTCGCTCACCCCGCGCTGGACCCCGGAGCAGCGCGCCCTGCTCCGCCGGGACCGCGACGCCGCCTTCACCGTCTCGGACGTCCCGCTGCTCGACGAGGCGGCCGAGCTGCTCGGCGCCTACGACGACCACGCCGACGCGCAGAAGAAGGCCGAGAAGGAGCAGCGCCGCCGCGACGTCGAGAACGCCGAGGCAGCGATCCGCAACATGGGCGTCGACGGCCTCGTCAACGCGAAGGACCTCGCCGCCGGCTTCGCCGAGCGCGCGAGCGTCGGCAGCACCGCCGAGCGCGCGGCGGCCGACCGCTCCTGGACCTACGGCCACGTGGTGGTCGACGAGGCGCAGGAGCTCTCGCCGATGCAGTGGCGGGTGCTGCTGCGCCGCTGCCCGATGCGCTCCTTCACCATCGTCGGCGACGTCGCCCAGGCGTCCGGCGCCTCCGCCGCCTCGAGCTGGGACGCCGCGCTCCGCGACACCTTCGGCCGGCAGGGCCGCGACGGCGAGGCGGCCCCGTGGCGCCTCGAGGAGCTGACCGTCAACTACCGCACGCCCGCGCAGATCGTCGCCTACGCCGAGCGCACCGCGCGCGAGAACGGCCTCGAGATCACCCCCGGCGAGG
Source organism: Rathayibacter sp. VKM Ac-2856 (assembly GCF_013205055.1). Lineage (GTDB taxonomy): Bacteria > Actinomycetota > Actinomycetes > Actinomycetales > Microbacteriaceae > Rathayibacter. The sequence goes on along the minus strand of NZ_JABMLF010000005.1, from coordinate 77,197 downwards.
CGGTGCGCTCCACCGAGTGGCCGGTCCGCACGGTGCGCGACCGCGGTGACGCGGCGCTCGCCGACCGTGTGCTCGCCGTCGTCCGCGAGGACCGCGCGATCGGCGCGGAGGGCACGCTCGCCGTGATCGCGCCGGACGACGAGCTCGACGCGATCACCGCCCGGCTGGAGGCGGAGCTCGGCCGCGAGGTCGGCCGCGGCTCGCGGGGTCTCGACCGCCCGATCGCCGTGCTGTCGACGGCCGACGCGAAGGGGCTCGAGTTCGACTCCGTCGTCATCGCCCGGCCGCGGCTGATCGCGGCGGAGGAGCGCGGCGCCGCGTCGCTCTACGTGGCGATGACCCGGCCCACCCAGCGCCTCACCCTGGTGGAGTGAGCGGAGGCGCCGGATCCGGCGCCCGGGGCGTCCCTCCTAGGATGGAGGGCATGAGCAGCGAGAACCTGACCAAGCCCGAGCTCGACGCCCCCGACGGCCCGGCCCCCGACTCCCTCGTCGTCGAGGACCTCGTCATCGGCGACGGCGCCGAGGCCCAGCCCGGCTCCACCGTCGACGTGCACTACCTCGGCGTCGAGTACGACACCGGCGAGGAGTTCGACTCCTCCTGGAGCCGCAACCAGTCCATCAACTTCCCCCTCAACAACCTCATCCGCGCCTGGCAGCAGGGCATCCCGGGGATGAAGGTCGGCGGCCGTCGCAAGCTGATCTGCCCGCCCGCCCTCGCCTACGGCCCCGCCGGCGGAGGACACCCCCTCTCCGGCAAGACCCTGATCTTCGTGATCGACCTGCTCGGCACGAAGTAGCGCTCCCTGCCGGGGGGCTCTCCGCCCCCTCCGCATGCTGGTCTAGTAGCCCCGAAGGGGCCGTATCGCCCCATGCTGGTCGAGTAGCCCCGAAGGGGCGTATCGAGACCCACCCTCACGACGACGAAGGCGCAGCACCCCATCACCGGGGGCTGCGCCTTCGTCGTCCGTCGGCACCGCGCCTCAGCGCGGCTGCGCCTTCCTGACCCGGTCGACGAGCTCGCGCCAGGCGCCGTCCAGCTCCGTCTCGCCGAGTCGCACCGTGTGCGTCTGCACCCGGATCTCGTAGACGAAGCGGTCCGGGCGCCCGGCGGCCGGTGCTCCGGCGCGCGGCCGGTCCTCCCAGTCGAGCGAGCCGAGCAGCTCGTGCCACGCGCGCTCGTCCGGCTGCTCGTCCACGTCGATCCGCCAGACCCGTCGCAGCCCTGCGAAGCCGCCACTGCGCGACACGATCACATCCATGGCCGCGATCGTACGCGCCCACCCCCGCCCCTGCTGATCGAGCAGCCCGCCCGCCCATGCTGATCGAGTAGCCCGCGGAGCGGGCGTATCGAGATCCACCGTCGCCGAGAGGCAGGTCTGCAGACCCGACCACTGACGACGGCGGGTCTCGATACGCCCCTGCGGGGCTACTCGACCAGCAAGGGGGCCCGCTGCGCGGGCTGCCCGGCCACCATGCGGGCCCGCCGCGCGGGCTACCCGGCCAGCATGGAGAGCCCGCCGCGGCCTACGCCGCCAGCTCGACCCCCACCGTCGTCCACCCCGTGCGGACCGCCGCCTCGACCTCGGAGCCCGCGCCGAAGCGCTCGGCCGCCGCGGCCACGGTGAGCGCCGCGAAGCCCTCGAAGTCCGCGGTGGCGGTCAGCACGCCGCCGGTGAGCACGTCGTACCAGACCTGTCCCGCGCCTTCCCACGACGGACCGCCGAGCTCGAGCGCCGCGACCGCGAACGCGCGGTTCGGGATGCCGGAGTTGATGTGCACCCCGCCGTTGTCGTCCTCGGTGTCGACGTAGTCGGCCATCGAGCCGGGTTGCGGGTCCTTCCCGAGCACGTCGTCGTCGTAGGCGGTGCCGGGCGCGATCATCGAGCGCAGCGCCGTGCCCTGCACCTCGTCGGTGAAGAGGCCCTCGCCGATCAGCCAGCTCGCGTCCTCCGCGCCCTGGCCCGCGCCGAACTGCTCGAGCATCGCGCCGAAGACGTCCGAGATCGACTCGTTCAGCGCGCCGGACTGCCCCCGGTAGACGAGGTTCGCGGTGTACTCGGTGATGCCGTGCGCCAGCTCGTGCCCGATCACGCTCTGCGAGACCGTGAAGCGGCGGAAGACCTGGCCGTCGCCGTCGCCGAACACCATCCGCGAGCCGTCCCAGAAGGCGTTGTCGTAGTCCTCTCCGAAGTGCACCGTCGCGTCCAGCGGCAGCCAGGCGTCGTCGATCGAGTCGCGGCCGTAGGCCTTCTGCAGGAAGTCGGACATCGCGCCGAGGCCGTCGTAGGCCTCGTCCGCCGCGGCGTCGCCGGTGGCCGGCGCGCCCTCGGTTCGGACGACCGTCCCGGGCAGGGTCTCGGTCGACTCCGCGTCCGAGATCGTGCGCTGCAGCGCGGCGACGCGGTCGGCCCGGGGGATCGGAGTGGCGGTCGCGGTCGAGCGCCCGGGGGAGGGCTCGCCGGGGCGGACGCGCCGGAAAGGCACGTCCTGCTCGAGGGAGCGGCTCGCGGCCCGGGCGGCCCGGGCGAACGCCGGGTCGTCGAGGCGGGCGATGCGGACCAGCAGATACGGCGGCACGACGGTTCGTCTCATGGGCAGATCCTCGCACCCACCTCCGACACCGCCGTCGGGCTCGCCGGGCGCGCTCCGATGCGGTGGCGGCGCCCCGAGCGCTAGCCTGGCGAGCGACGAGCGGCATCCACGGACCGGGCGCACCCGGCGAATCGAGGGCGGACATGGGCATCATCACGCGGGGCTTCTTCGGCAAGCGGTCCGAGGATCCGAGCATCCCGCCGGGGCAGTACCTGGAGAAGGGCTTCCCCGTCCTCTCCATCGGCCCCACCCCGAACATCCACGAGTGGGCCTTCTCGATCGACGCCGGTCCGGCAGGCGTCCGCCGCTGGACGGCGGACGAGTTCGCCGCCCTCCCGCGCGAGGACGTCCACACCGACCTGCACTGCGTCACCCGCTGGTCCAAGCTCGGCACGAACTGGCGCGGGGTCTCCGTCGACCTGCTGCTCGAGGGCATCGAGAGCGACGCCCGCTTCGTGATGGCGCAGAGCTACGGCGGCTACACGACCAACCTGCCGCTCTCGGAGATCCGCGACGGCAAGGCCTGGATCGCGACGGAGTACGAGGGCGCGCCGCTCGCGGCCGAGCACGGCGGCCCCGCGCGGCTGCTCGTCCCGCACCTCTACCTCTGGAAGAGCGCGAAGTGGGTGCGCAGCCTGCGCCTGATGCCGGGCGACGAGCCCGGCTTCTGGGAGCAGAACGGCTACCACATGCACGGCGATCCCTGGAAGGAGGAGCGCTACTGGTGATGTGGACGGAGGCGGTGACCGAGTCGGTCCTGCCGCTCACTCCGACCTCGCGCCTCATCGCGCTCCGCGTCCCCGGCTGGCCCGGGCACCTCGCCGGGCAGCACCTCGACGTCCGCCTGACCGCGCCCGACGGCTACCAGGCGAGCCGCTCCTACTCGATCGGCGCGCCCTCCGACGGCGATCTCGTCGAGCTGGCGGTCGAGCGCCTCGACGACGGCGAGGTCTCGCCGTACCTGGTGGAGGGACTCGAGGTCGGCGACCGGCTCGAGGTGCGCGGCCCGATCGGCGGCTGGTTCGTCTGGCGCCCCGAGCAGACCGAGCCGGTGCAGCTGATCGCCGGCGGCAGCGGACTCGTGCCGCTGATGGCGATGGCCCGCGAGCACGGCCGGGTCGGCAGCGGCGCCCCGATGCGCCTGCTCTACTCCGTGCGCTCGAGCGTCTTCGCCTACTACCGCGACGCCCTGACGGCCCTCGGCGAGCTCCCCGCGGAGCGCGGCCGCGTCGTCACCGACACCGTGTACACCCGCGTCGCCCCGCCCGGCGCCGCGCGCCCGGCCGGCCGCCTGACCCCCGAGCTCCTCGCCGCCGCCGCGCTCCCCGCCTCCGAGCAGCCGACCGTCTACGTCTGCGGCCCCACCGCCTTCGTCGAGGCGATCGCGACCGCCCTCGTCGCCCAGGGCCACGACCCCGCCCGCGTCCGCACCGAGCGCTTCGGCGGCCCCTGAGCCTTCTCCCCGCCGCGAGATGCCACCTGTGCACGCGACACGCCGTGTCGAGCGTGCACAAGTGGCATCTCGCGGAAGGGGGAGAGAGGGAGGGGGAGGCGCCTACTCGAAGGAGACGGTGCGGTTCTCGCCGATGTCGGGCTGACCGCCGGTGACGGCGGCCTTCGCGACCTTGAAGAGCACGACGGGGGCGGGGGAGTCGGTCACCCAGAGCTCGACGGTCTCGGCCGAGACGCGCAGCAGCGCGACGGTCGGGTCGTCCTTGCCGTCGGGGAACCAGGCGGAGACGGAGGGCGACCACAGCTCGTCCACCTTGGCGGGGTCGTGCACGACGGTCGCCGAGCCGGCCACCGAGAGGTAGCCCTTCTTCGACTCGAACGCGACGTTGACGCTCGGGTTGGCACGGATGTCGTCGACCTTGGCGGACGGGTCCTGGGTGAAGAACCACAGGTCGCCGTCGAAGTCGATGTCCTGCGCCGCGAGCGGGCGGCTGACGAGCTGCCCGGTCTCGTTGACGGTGGTGAGGAGTCCGATCTTCGCGCTCTTCACGATCTCGGTGATCTGAGCGCGGTCGTCGTCCGTGGCGGGGGTGATGGTGGTGTCGGTCATGCTGCCGACGCTACGCGGAAGCCCGCGCGCCGCAAGGGGTGGCGGCCCCGCGCGCGGCCTGTCTAGCGTCGAGGCATGGACACCACAACGTACACGGCCATGCTCGACAGCGGCGCGGAGCAGGAGAGCATCCGCCTCGAACTCATCGACGGCTCCCCGCAGCGCTCCCTCACCCGCGTCGCCGACATCGACGGCGAGGAGGTCGAGGTCGTCTGGGAGCTCGACGGCGAGATCGACGGCATGCACGTCTACCGCCCCGTCCGCGTCGAGGGACGCGACGACGACAGCGGCGAGGTCTCGAACGACCTCACCGAGGGCAACGCGGCCGGCGCCTACGCCGGCGAGTGACCCGCCACCGCGCCGCGCACCCGCTCCGGGTCGCGGCGCGGTCAGGCCACCGGGTGCAGCGCGTCGTATCGCCGGAAGCCCGGGCTGAGCCGCAGCACCGCCGCCAGGATCAGGACGATCGCGAGCCCGCCGGCCAGCGGCGGCAGCCAGAGCAGGGCGAGCGAGGCCAGCAGCCCCGTGTAGAGGTCGCCGACCCGCGGTCCGCCCGTCACGACCACGATGAAGACGCCCTGCAGGCGCCCGCGCATGTTGTCCGGCACCGCCGTCTGCAGCATCGTCTGCCGGAAGATCGAGCTGATGTTGTCGGCCGCACCGGCCCCTGCGAGCGCGACCGAGGCCGCCGCGATCAGGCCGAGATTCGGCTCCGAGGCGTCGTGCCGCGTCAGCTCCGCCACCAGCAGCACCGCCCCGAAGCCGACGATCAGCGCGCCGTAGGCCTGGATCGACCGGCCGATCGCGAGCCCCTGGCTGCGTACCCCGGTCAGGCGCCCCGAGAAGACGCTGCTCAGCAGCGCGCCGACCGCGTACGCCGCGGTGAGCGCGCCGACCGTCACCGCCCCGCCGCCGAGCAGGAGCGCGGCCGCCGCCGGGAACACGACCCGCGGCTGCCCGAAGGTCATCGCCACGATGTCGACCAGGAACGACAGCCGGATGTTCGGCGCCCCGCGGAGGAAGCGCAGCCCGTACCGCAGCGACTCCAGCCCCGGCCGCTGCCGCTCGCCCTCCGGCACCAGCGCGGGCAGCCCGGCGATGCCGAGGAACGCCGCGAGGAAGAGCACGACGTCGATCGTGTAGGTGACCGCGAAGCCGGAGGAGGCGACCAGCACGCCCGCGAGGGCCGGCCCCACGGTCACCTCCACGCCGCCCGCGATGCCGCCGAGCGCGGCCGCGGCCGGCACCAGCTCGAGCCGGAGCAGGCGCGGCGCCACGGTCATCCGGGTCGCGCCGATGATGGTCGTCGCGACCGCGTTGACCGCGGTGAGCAGATAGAGGGTCAGCGGCGTCTCCGCGCCGAGCCAGGCGAGCGCCGCGATCCCGGCCGTCGAGCCCCAGGCGACGATCGCCGAGAGCAGCAGCACCAGCCGCCGATCGAACGCGTCCGCCAGCATCCCGCCGTAGAGCCCGGCGATCACCGTCGGCACCAGCGCCACCACGCCGACCATCGCGACGGCGAGCGTCGACCCGGTCAGCTCGTAGATGTGCAGGCCCACGGCGACGATGGTCATCTGACCGCCGATGCCCGAGATCACGTTGCCCGCCCAGAGGCGGGCGAAGGCGGGGGACTCGCGGAGGGGGGAGAGGTCGACGACGTGGCTGCGCCGCGGCGCGGAGGGGGGCTGGCTCACCCGCTCCATTCTCGCGGCTCGGCGGACGTGCCGCGCGAGCCTGCGGCGGCGGGGTGCCCGGGAGCGGAGCCCGTAGGGTAGGGGGCATGAGCACGTCTTCCGACGGCGCGCCCCGACGCCCGCGCACTCCCGCGTCCCGCGTCGCCGGAGCAGCCCCCGCGCGCCGCGCCGCCGCCTCCGCTCCCCGAAGCAGGACCCGCCGCCCCGCCGCCCCGGCCGCCGCCGAGCAGGGCCGCTTCGCCGCCCTGCGCCGCCGCTACGGAGCCGCGACCGCGTCGATCCTCCTCGCGCTGATCGTCGTCCCGATCGCGTTCTTCGTCTGGTACGCGATCATCTCGCTCGGCGCCTTCCCCGGCGACCAGGCCGTCAGCGACCTGCTCGTGGGAGTCCTCTACACCGCGATCATCCACGCCCTGCTGCTCGTCGGCGTGCTGCTCGGCGTCTCCTCGATCCGCGCGCGCCGCCGCGAGGGTCGGCCGCCGATCGCTGGCTGGATCGGCGTGGCGCTGAACGTGCTCGTCGTCCTCGGCTGGGAGCTGCTCGTCTCCCCGTGGCTCGTCGAGCTCTGGAACCGGGCCGTGGGCGCCTGACCCGCTTCGGCACTCGACCCGCTCCTCCGCAGGCCCCCGCACTCTGGTAAGCTCCTGAGGTTGCCGTCCAACGGCCGCGGATCAAGAGAGCCCACGCATCAGGCGCAGGGCACCGCGCAACGAGAGAGAGGGGATCCCATCCATGGCACTCGAAGCAGACGTCAAGAAGGCGATCATCGAAGAGTACGCGACCCACCCCGGTGACACCGGATCCCCCGAGGTGCAGGTGGCCGTCCTGACCAAGCGGATCAAGGACCTCACCGAGCACCTCAAGGAGCACAAGCACGACCACCACTCGCGTCGTGGTCTGCTGCTGCTCGTGGGTCAGCGCCGTCGACTCCTCGGCTACCTGTCGGACGTGGACATCAGCCGCTACCGCTCGCTGATCGAGCGTCTCGGCCTCCGTCGATAGTCCTCTCGCTCCTCCCTCTCCGGGTCGAGCGCGGGTCTCGATGACACCGCGATCTTCTTCCGAACGGGCCGCTCTCCTCTGGGAGGGCGGCCCGTTCCGCGTTCCCGGGGCGCCCGCTCAGTCCAGCCGCTCCGGCCGCTCGATCCCGCCCCAGGAGTAGCCGGCGGACGCGGCGAACCAGTCGTCCGCGGCGCGGGCGAGCGCCGCGTCGAGCTCCGGCCGGCCGGGCAGTGCCAGAGCCTGCGCGAGAGGCGGGAGGATCCAGCCGTCCCCGAGCGCGACGCCCTGCGCCCGCGCCCAGGCGTCCGCGCAGGCCGGCTCCTCGGACGCGCGGGCGATCGACGCCGGTGCCGCGGGAGAGGCGCCGTCCCGCACCAGCGCGAGCGCGCAGGTCAGGGCCGCGGTCCGCACGACGCTGCGCGGGGCCCGCTGCGGCTCGTCGGCCCGCACCTGATCCTGGGCGCCGATGATCGCCGTCAGCGCGAGGAAGAGCCGCGTCGCCTCCCTGTCGGGCCGCGGAGCGAGCCGCCCCGGTCCCGCCGAGATCGCGGCGGACGCCCCCGGAGGGGCCACCAGGCCGCGCCCGATCCTGGCGGAGTACGCGCTGAGCAGTCCGGTGACCCCGGCGTCGCGGCGCGGGTCGCTCTGGCTGACGACCCCGCGCACGCCCGGACCGCTCAGCAGCCAGACGACGGGAGTGCCGTTGTGGATCATCAGGCTCCGGCGGTCCTCGTCCGTGCAGGCGAGCAGGTGACCGGCCAGGGCCTCGCCCCTCCCGTCGAGCACCGAGGAGGCGACCAGCAGCTCGCGCGGCTCGTCGCAGGGTCCGGAGGCGCCGCTCGCCGCGGACGGCAGACCGGCGAGCGGGGCGAGCGCGCCGAGGGCGAGGGCGAGCACGGCGACCGCGCCGACGCAGGCGGCGATCGCTCCCAGTCGGCCCCCGCGCACGGCGCTGCCGCGGACCGCGGCCGGGGAGCGGTCGCCGGGCCGCGCTCCACCCCGCCGCGCCGCGTCGAGCGCGGACGCCACCGTGCCTCGACGCACCATGCGGACTCCCTCTGCTCGGAGGCTAGACCCGGATCGGGCCGCTGACCAGGGCGGATGTGCGAAGGCGCATCCGATGCGCAGAATTCCTTCGAGAATTCTCCGGAACGGTGCATCCGCCCAGGCTCCTCGGACGGAAGTAGTGGTGAAGGCCCTTCTCGAGAACCCACCGACCCGCCCGCGGGTCCCATCGTGAAAGAGGAACACCGTGACCACCTCCCGCCTCTCCCGCCGCCTGCTCGCCGGAGCCTGCCTCGGCACCCTCGCCGTCGCCGGTCTCGCCGCCGCCCCCGCGAGCGCCGCCGACGCCGACTCGGCCGACCTCTACGTGCTGCACGCGGTCCCCGACACCCCGGTCGACGTGTACGTCAACGGAGCACTGACGCTCGACGACTTCGCGCCCGGCGCCCTGGCCGGCCCGCTGGATCTCCCCACCGGCACCTACACCGTCGCGATCACCGCCGCCGACGCCGCGGACGCGAGCGCCCCGGTCATCGGCCCGGTCGACCTCTCCCTCGAGGCCGGCAAGAGCTACACCGTCGCCGCGCACCTGAAGCCCGACAACACCCCCACCGCCACGCTGTTCCCGAACGACATCTCCGCCACCGCGGCGGGCGAGGGTCGCCTGACGGTCCGCCACATCGCCGCGGCGCCGGCCGTCGACATCCTCGCGGGCGGCTCGCCCGTGCTGACGAACGTGACCAACCCGAACGAGGGCGTCCTGAACCTCGCGCCGGCCACGATCTCGACCGTGGTCGCCGCGACCGGCACCACCGCCCCGGTCATCGGCCCGGCCGACGTCCAGGTCCAGGAGGGCGTCAACACGATCGTCTACGCCTGGGGCAGCCTGGAGAAGGGCAACCTCGCCCTCGCGACGCAGACCATCGGCGGACTGCACTCCTCGCCGTCGGGCGTGCCCGCCGGTGAGGCCGGCCTCGCGGCCGACAACCGCACCGACGCCGCCGCCGGCTGGTGGGGCGCAGCCGCGCTCGCCTCGCTGGCGCTCATCGGCGCCGCGCTGGTCGGCCGCCGGAAGGCCGTCGCCGGTCGCTGACCGACGAGGACGACCGCCGGTCCCCGACCGGCACTGAAGACCGCCGGCCCGGCGTGCCCCGCACCCGGGCCGGCCGCCGACCACGACGAAGGAGGACGCGATGCGCAGGATCCCCACCCGGCCGCGCGCCCTCCTCGTGGTCGGCGTGATCGCGGTCGGCGTCGGCCTCGGCGGATGCTCGGCACAGGCGGTCGGGGTCGTGCCCGCCCCTGACGCGAGCTCGCCGGTCCAGACGTCGACGCCGACCGCGATCCCCTCCAGCACTCCCGACGCAGCGGCCGCGCCCGCGGTCCCGGACGTCCCCGTCGCCGACGCGCGACTGGGCGCGACCCCGGCCCCGGTCGTCCTCGCACCGACGCGGCTCGTGGTCGACGGTCTCCCGATCGACATGCCCGTGCAGCCGGTCGGCGTCGCCGACGACGGCACGATGGAGCTGGTCCCCGACACCGACGTGGCCGGCTGGTACCGCTTCGGCCGCGGACTCGACGCGGCGGAGGGCACCACGGTCATCGCCGCACATGTCGACTCGCTCACCTACGGGCTCGGCCCGTTCGCAGAGCTGAAGAAGGCGCAGCCAGGCCAGCGGATCGGGCTGACCGGCGAGGACGGCGTGCAGCGCGTCTACACGGTCGACACCGTGGAGACGACGGAGAAGACCACCGTCGACCTCTCGACGGTCTTCGTGCAGGACGGCGCCCCGCGGCTCGTCCTGATCACCTGCGGCGGCGACTTCGACTACGAGACCCGGCACTACCTGAGCAACGTGGTCGTCACCGCGACCCCCTCGCCCTGACCGCCCGACGATGACTCCGATCGGCCCCCTCCGCCCTCCCGCCGAGAGCGGGCCGTAGCATGAGCACCACCGCAGCGCCGCCGGCTCCTCCGCCCCGGCGCGGCCCCCAGTCCAGGAGGACCCCCCTGAGCGACGCCCAGACCCGCGAGCCCGACGACGAGGCCGGTGACGAGCGCGCCCTCGTGCAGCGCCTCGGACTCCGGTTCGCGGCGGGGGAGGAGTCGGCGCTCTCCGAGGCCTACTCCCGCTGGTCGCCGCTCGTCTTCACCCTCGCGCTGCGCTCGCTCGGCGATCGCGGCGACGCGGAGGACGTGGTCCAGCGGGTGTTCGTCTCGGCCTGGACGGGTCGGGCGGGGTTCGATCCCGGTCGCGCCGCTCTGGGCGCCTGGCTCGTCGGGATCTCGCGCAAGCGCATCGCGGACGCCCACGAGAACCGGGCGCGGGAGCGCCGGCTCACCGCGGCGCTGGTCGCCGTCGCCCCGGTGGACGAGGGTGCGGCGCCGGTGGATCTGGAGGAGCGCGTGCTCGTCGCCGACGAGCTGGCCCGCCTCGACCCCGTTCCCCGGCGGGTGATGAGCCTCGCCTTCTACGACGACCTGACGCACACCGAGATCGCCGAGCGCACCGGACTCCCGCTCGGCACCGTCAAGAGCCACATCCGCCGCAGTCTCGACAGACTCCGCTCCCGATTGGAGGTGAGCAGCACATGACCCACCTCGATCCCGACGAGCTCGCCCTCCTCGCCCTCGGCGAGGCCGGCTCCGCCGACGCCGCCGCCCACCTCGACGAGTGCCCGGAGTGCGCTCAGCAGCTGGTCGAGCTCGGCCATGCCGCCGGTCTCGGCCGGCAGAGCCGCTCGCTGACCCTCGAGGCACCGCCGGCCGAGGTCTGGGACCGGATCCGCGGCGAGCTCGCGCTCGGCGCGCCGGGGACCGCCGCTCCCGTCGCCCCGGTGACCGCGCTGCCGGTCGGGCGCCATCGGCCCTCCCGCCGCCGCCCGCGCTCGCGCCGGCTGCTCCCCGCCGCGCTGGTCGGGCTCGCTGCCCTCGTGGTCGGAGTCGTCGGCGGCGTCTGGCTGCAGGCGTCGCGGGGCACCGACGCGGTCGTGGTCGCCCGCGCCGATCTCGAGGCCTTCCCCGCCTGGCAGGGGGCGAGCGGCAGTGCCGAGCTCGAGGACGCCGACGGCGAGCGCGAGCTCGTGGTGCACCTCGATGCGGAGGGCGCGGCCGACACCTATCGCGAGGTCTGGCTGATCGCGGACGACGCGACCGGGCTCGTGGGCCTCGGCGTGCTGGACGGAGCGGACGGCCGCTTCACCGTCCCGGCGGGCATCGACCTGGCCGAGTACTCGCTCGTCGACATCTCCCAGGAGCCCGACGACGGCGACCCGGAGCACTCCGGCGACTCGATCGTCCGCGGACCGCTGCGCGAGGGCTGAGCGGAGGGCCGCGGGTCAGACCGCGTCCACCCGCTCCGCCAGCAGCGCCGTGAGCGCCTGCACCGCCGCCGAGGCGTGCGGTGCGCTGCAGACCGAGACCTCCCAGACGAGCCCCGGCCAGTCGAGGTCGATCGCGGTCACGCCCTCGAGCGGTGCGATCCCCGCGCGGGGCACCACCGCCGGGCCGAGTCCGGCCTGGACGAAGCGGGGGATGGCGGGGAGGTCGGCGACCTCGGTCGCGACCCGCCGCGCCGCGCCGGCCGCGCGGAAGGCCCGGTCGACGCTGACCCGGTTGCCGAAGCCGACCGGCGTGTCGATGAAGGCGGCGCCCTCGAGGTCGCCGGGCGCCGGCCGCTCGAGCCGGGCCAGCGGGTCCGTGCTCTCGACCAGCAGGACGTAGCCGTCGCGGACGACGGTCGTCACCGCGAGATCGTCCAGCTCGGCGACCGGGAGCGCGAGCAGCGCCAGGTCGAGCCGGCCGCGCCGCAGATCCTCCGCGAGCCCAGTCGATCCGCTCGGCGAGGTGCGCAGGAGCAGATCCACCAGCGGGTGCCGGCGCCGGAAGACGCCGAGCGCGCCGGGCAGATCGAGGATGTCCAGCGCGGAGAAGGTGCCGACGCGGACCCGCCCGCGCAGCCCTGCGGCGTCCTCCGCCGCGAGCGAGCGCATCCGGTCGAGGCTGTCGATCGCGGCGCGGGCCGAGGGCAGCAGCGCCTCGCCCACCGCGGTCAGCGCCACGCGCCGGGTCGACCGGGTGAACAGCGCAGCGCCCAGGTCCTGCTCGAGCGCGCGGACGGTGGCGGACAGCGTCGACTGGACGACGTAGAGGCGGGCCGCCGCGCGGGTGAAGCTGAGCTCCTCCGCGACGGCGACGAAGGCGGCGAGCTGGCGATCGTCCATGCGGCATTATCCATCGGGTCCGATCAATGAGTCCAGGATCCTCCGTTGGACGTGGACGATCCGGAGGAGCACTCTGGGCGCATGCCGACCACCGGAACCCCCGCCGAGCGCTCCGCCGCCCGCACCACGTCCGCCTCCGCGCGCCGCCCCGAGCTCGGGCACCACCTGGGCTTCTGGGTGATCGCGCTCGCCTTCCTCTCCGTGATGGCCTTCTCGACCGTGCCGACCCCGCTGTACGCGATCTACCAGCAGCGCGACGGCTTCCCCGCCTTCGTCGTCACGGTGATCTTCGCGGCCTACGCCGTGGGAGTGGTCGCCAGCCTCTTCCTCGCCGGCCACGTCAGCGACTGGCTCGGCCGGCGGCGGATCCTGCTCGCCTCGATCCTCGTCGAGGTGCTCGCGAGCATCGTCTTCCTGCTCTGGCCCGACGTGCCCGGCCTCATCGTCGCCCGCCTGCTCACCGGCATCGGCGTCGGAGCGCTCACCGCGACCGCGACCGCCCACCTCTCCGAGCTCCGTGCGATCGCCCGGCCCGAGGAGGGCCCCGGCGCCTCCCGCGCCGTCTCGACCCTGGTCAACGTCGGCGGTCTCGCGCTCGGCCCGCTGATCGGCGGCATCCTCGCGGTGACGGTCGACCGCCCGCTGGTCGTGCCCTACGAGGTGTTCCTCGTGCTGCTGGTCGTCCTCGGGATCGCGGTCGCCCTCGTCCCCGAGACCGTGGAGCGCCGCGAGGAGCTGCCCGCCTACCGGCCGCAGCGGCTCGCCGTGCCCGCCGCCTCGCGCGGTACCTTCCTCTCGGCCGCGGTCGGCGCGTTCGCCGGCTTCGCCGTCTTCGGCCTCTTCACCTCGCTCGCGCCGACCTTCCTCGCCGGCCGCTTCGGCGAGACCTCGCACCTGCTCGCCGGGGTCGTCTCGTTCGGCGTCTTCGCGGCGGGAGCCGTCGCGCAGCTGACCGCCGCACGCCTGCCCGTCCGCCGCGCGCTGATCCTCGCGGCCGCGGCCCTCACCGTCGGGCTCGCCCTGGTCGCCTGGGGTGCCCTCGCCGTGGTGCTGCCCGCCTTCATCGGCGGCGGCGTGATCGCCGGCGCGGGGGTGGGCCTGATCTTCCGCCTCGCCCTCGGGGTCGCGGGCTCCCTCGCCTCCGACGAGACCCGCGGCGAGGTGCTCGCCGGGATGTTCCTCGCCTCCTACGTCGGGCTCGCCGTCCCGGTGCTCCTGATCGGAGCGGCGCTCGCCGTCCTCCCCGCGGTCCCGGTGCTGGTCGGCTTCGTCGCCGTGGTGCTCGCGCTGGTTCTCGTCGCGATCGCGCGGATGCTGCGCTCCGCCGTCTGACCCCGTCGGCCGACGCCGGGAGCGACGGGGCGCGGCCCGCGACACGGGCGGCCCCGGCGCTCCATGATGGAGGCATGAAGCTCTTCTCGTTCGGACGCTCCGACTCCGACCCCCTGCCCGCCGGCGACCGCGGCTCGGGCAAGCTCGACGACTACGACTACGAGCTGCGGCCCAAGTCCAAGCGCGGCGACACCCTCCTCGGCATCGCAGACTCCCTCCCGCACCAGGACGAGCTGGCCCGCGTGCACTCCCTCGGCGAGGAGGAGATCACCGCGGTGATCCCGCGCCGGACGATCGAGGAGGAGCGCACCGACGCGCCGATGCCGGTCCGGCTCTTCGCGAACCACCGGCCGAGCGACCTCGTCGGCTACGTGCCCCGCGGCCTCGAGAACGTCGTCGAGGCGGCGCTCGCCCGCCTCACCGAGGCCGGCAAGCAGCCGCGCATCCCCGCCCGCATCGTGAAGGGCAAGGGCGGCCTGCGGGTCCAGCTGCTCATGCACGAGACCCGTGGCTGAGACCCCGCCGCACGGGGCGCCGTCCCCGGCCGAGTTCTGGGGGAGTCCCGCCCCCGCGGGTCCGCCGCCCGGCTGGTACCCCGACCCGGGTCAGGTGAACACCCAGCGCTACTGGGACGGCCGGGCCTGGACCGGGCACCACGCCCCGCTCGCGCCCGCGGCACCGGCCGTCGGCAACGCCGCGGCCACCGCGTCTCTCGTCCTCGGGATCCTCGGGCTGCTCCTCACCCCGATCCCGCTGTTCATCGGCCTGCTGCTCGGCGGCCCGCTGGATCTGCTGGCGGTCGTCTTCGGCGTCGTCGGGATCGTCAAGGGCGGCGCGCGCCGTGGCGCGGGCGTGACCCGCGCGGTGGTCGGACTCGTCCTCGGCGCCCTGATGCTCGCCGCGATCTCCGTCGGGGCCGGCACGATCTGGTAGTCGCGAGGCGGTGCTCCCGGGCCGGAGCCGCGCGGCGGACCCGCGATTCCTGGCCGATCGGGGCCCGCACTGATAGCATGAACCGGTTCCGAATCCGGATGCGGCCGCCGGTCGTCATCGGGTTCGAACCACGGAGCAGGCCGGCAGGAAGCTGGTCCTCGGTGGTGGAGTCCCGGTTCGCGATGTCAGAACGGCCGACATCGGGCAGACCCGGAGCCCTTCTACTGGTGGCCAGCACGAACGCCCTCCACACGACGGCACGGCGCGAAGCCCTGCCGTGGGATCGCGTGCGATTCCTGACCGTCATGCCGCTCCGACGAACGCCGGCGCCCAGAGGGGTGCCGCTGCAGACGTTAAGGAGACAGACCTCTTGGAAGGTCCTGAAATCACATTCGCCGAAGCCGTTCTCGACAACGGCTCGTACGGCACCCGCACCGTCCGCTTCGAGACCGGCCGCCTCGCGCAGCAGGCTCAGGGCGCGGTCGCCGCGTACCTCGACGAGGACACCATGCTCCTCTCGGCCACCTCCGCGTCGAAGAACCCGAAGGACAACTTCGACTTCTTCCCGCTGACCGTCGACGTCGAGGAGCGCTCCTACGCCGCCGGCAAGATCCCCGGCTCGTTCTTCCGCCGCGAGGGCCGCCCCTCCACCGAGGCGATCCTGGTCTGCCGTCTGATCGACCGGCCGCTGCGTCCCTCGTTCGTCGAGGGCCTGCGCAACGAGGTCCAGATCGTCATCACGGTCCTCAGCATCGCGCCGGACGAGTTCTACGACGCCCTCGCGATCAACGCCGCGAGCGCCTCGACCCAGATCTCCGGCCTGCCCTTCTCGGGCCCCGTCGCCGGTGTGCGCCTCGCGCTCATGTCCGACGGCTCGGGCAACGACCAGTGGGTCGCCTTCCCCAAGGCCTCGCAGCTCGAGAACGCCGTCTTCGACCTCACCGTCGCGGGCCGCGTCGTCACCAACGAGGACGGCTCCTCGGACGTCGCCATCATGATGGTCGAGGCCGAGGCCACCGACGTCTCGTGGAACCTCATCAAGGCGGGCGCCACCAAGCCCGACGAGGCCGTCGTCGCCCAGGGCCTCGAGGCCGCCAAGCCCTTCCTCCGCGCGCTCGTCGAGGCGCAGTCGAAGCTGGCCGCCGAGACCGCGAAGCCCGTCAAGGACTACCCGGTCTTCCTGCCCTACGCGCAGGAGACCTACGACAACGTCGCCGAGCTCAGCTACGACGAGCTCGTCCGCGTCTACCAGATCGCCGACAAGGTCGAGCGCCAGGACGCCGACGACGCCCTCAAGGCGCGCGTCAAGGAGCAGATCGCCGAGCGCATCGCGTCCGGCCAGCTCTCCGCCGAGGCCTTCTCGCAGGTCGGTGCCGCGTACAAGTCCGTCACGAAGGTGGTCGTCCGCGGCCGCATCCTCCGCGACGGCGTGCGCATCGACGGCCGCGGCCTCGCCGACATCCGTCCGCTCGACGCCGAGGTGCAGGTCATCCCGCGCGTCCACGGCTCGGCGATCTTCCAGCGCGGCGAGACCCAGATCCTGGGCGTCACCACGCTGAACATGCTCAAGATGGAGCAGCAGATCGATTCGCTGTCGCCCGTCACGAAGAAGCGCTACCTGCACCACTACAACTTCCCGCCCTACTCGACCGGTGAGACCGGCCGCGTGGGTTCGCCGAAGCGTCGCGAGATCGGGCACGGCTTCCTCGCCGAGCGCGCCCTCGTGCCGGTGCTGCCGAGCCGCGAGGAGTTCCCCTACGCGATCCGCCAGGTGTCCGAGGCGCTCAGCTCCAACGGCTCCACCTCGATGGGCTCCGTCTGCGCGTCGACCCTGTCGCTCCTCAACGCCGGTGTGCCGCTGCGCGCCCCGGTCGCGGGCATCGCGATGGGCCTCGTCTCCGACGTGGTCGACGGTCACACCCGCTACGCGGCGCTGACCGACATCCTGGGCGCCGAGGACGCGCTCGGCGACATGGACTTCAAGGTCGCCGGCACGTCCGAGTACGTCACGGCCATCCAGCTCGACACGAAGCTCGACGGCATCCCGTCGTCGGTCCTCGACGCCGCGCTCAAGCAGGCCAAGGACGCCCGCACCACGATCCTCGCGGTGCTCACGGCGGCCATCGACCAGCCCGACGAGATGGCCCCGACCGCGCCCCGCGTGATCTCGGTGCAGATCCCCGTCGACAAGATCGGCGAGCTGATCGGCCCCAAGGGCAAGACGATCAACGCGATCCAGGACGAGACCGGCGCCGACATCTCCATCGAGGAGGACGGCACCGTGTACATCGGCGCCGTCGACGGTCCGTCGGCCGAGGCCGCTCGCGCCCAGGTCAACGCCATCGCGAACCCGACCAACCCCGAGGTCGGCGAGCAGTTCCTCGGAACCGTCGTCAAGATCGCGACCTTCGGTGCGTTCGTCTCGCTCCTCCCCGGCAAGGACGGCCTGCTGCACATCAGCGAGGTCCGCAAGCTCGCCGGTGGCAAGCGCGTCGAGAACGTCGAGGACGTCCTCGGAGTCGGCCAGAAGCTGCTCGTCTCGATCACCAAGATCGACGACCGCGGCAAGCTGTCCCTCGCGCCCGTCGTGGCCGAGGACGCCGAGGCGCCCGTCGAGGCTCCCGCCGAGAGCTGATCCCTCCCGCACGACCGACGCCCGTCCCACTCCGGTGGGGCGGGCGTCCGTCGTTCCCGGGCGCGGCGCCGTCGTGCCGATCACCCGCCGATCATGGGGTACGGTGGCCGGACCGTGCCGTCGCACCGCCCCGACCGGAGGACCCCGTGACCGACCCGACGCCCCCGGCCCTCGCGCCGGAGACGCCCCTTCCGCCCCGCCTCCTCGGAGCCACCGGTCTGCCCGTGCACCCGGTCGCCCTCGACGGCTCCGTCTTCGGCTGGGCCGCGAGCATCGACGAGACGACCGAGGTGCTCGACGCGTTCGCGCAGCTCGGCGGCACCCTGATCTCCACCGCGGACCACTACGCCACCGGGCGCAGCGAGTACATGATCGGCCGCTGGCTCGAGCAGAGCGGCCGGCGCGAGGAGCTCCTCGTCGCCACCAAGGTCGGCCGCCACCCCGACGCCCCGGGTCTCGCCGCCGAGGACGTGCGGATCGCGATCGAGGGCAGCCTCGAGCGGCTCGGCACCCGGATCGACCTGCTCTCCTTCGACAGCGAGGACCCCGAGGTCCCGATCGCCGAGAGCCTCGCGGCCGTCGCCCCGTTCATCGAGAGCGGCGCGGTCCGCGCGCTCGGCGCGGCGCACTTCAGCGGCGCCGCCCTCGCCGAGGCGGAGCAGGCCGCCCGCGAGCTCGGCCTGCCCGCCTTCACCGCCGTGATCGCCGAGTACAACCTCATGGAGCGCAAGCAGTACGAGGCCGACGTCGCCCCCGAGGTGCTCCGCCAGGGCCTCGGCACCCTCGCCCGGCTGCCGCTCGCCAGCGGCTACCTGACGGGTCAGCTGCGCCACCGCTCCGACGAGCCGGAGTCGGTCATGTTCGAGGCGGCGCTGGACTACGTCGGCCGGCACGGCAACAAGGTGCTCGCGGCGCTCGACGAGGTCGCCGACGCGCACGCCAGCAACTCCGGCACCGTCGCGCTCGCCTGGGTGCTCGCGCACCAGGAGGTCTCCGCGGTCATCGTGCGCGCCCGGGGCGCCGAGGAGCTCGCGTCGATCTTCGGCGCCGCCACGCTTCCGATCACCCGCAGCGAGATCGCCCAGCTCGACCGCGCCTCCGCCTGAGGCGCGTCGCCGGGTCCGGGCCGCGCCCCGCCGGGGCGGAGGCGCGGCCCGACATCGCTCAGCGGCGCAGGATCCGCGCCTCCCACGGCCCGAGGGTCGAGCCGGATGCACCCGCCACGTTGCCGAGCACCGTCTCCGCGCCGGCCCATTCGTCGAGCAGCGCGACCTCGAGCGGCTCCCCGGAGACGTTGCCCACGACGAGCAGCTCGTCGGCCCCGGTCCGCGTGAACGCGAACAGCCTCGGGTGCTCCGCCTCGAGCAGGGCGAACCGGCCGAGCCGCACCGTCTCGTCCTCGTGCCGCAGCGCGATCAGCGCCCGGTAGTACTCGAACACCGAGCGCTCGGCGGCGCGGTCGGCCGCCACGTTCACCTCGACGTGGTTCGGGTTGACCGGGATCCACGGCTCGCCCGTCGTGAAGCCGGCCTGCGGTCCGCCGTCCCACTGCACGGGCGTCCGCGCGTTGTCCCGGCTCTGCGCGCGCAGCCCGGCGAGCACCTCCTCCGGGTCCTCGCCGCGCTCCTCGACGGCCTCGGCGAAGTAGTTCAGCGACTCGACGTCGCGGAAGTCCTCGATGCCGGCGAACGGCACGTTCGTCATCCCGATCTCGTCGCCCTGGTAGATGTAGGGCGTACCGCGCTGCAGGTGCAGGAGCGTGGCCCAGAGCGTCGCCGATTCGTAGCGCAGGGCGCCGTCGTCGCCGTAGCGCGAGACGAGCCGCGGCTGGTCGTGGTTGCCGAGGTAGAGGCTGTTCCAGCCCCGCTCCGCGAGCCCGTCCTGCCAGCGTGCGAGGTTGGCCTTGAGGGCGACGAGATCCAGCGGCACCGGGTGGAACTTGTCCACGCCGTGGTCGATGCCGACGTGCTCGAACTGGAAGACCATGTCGAGCTCGCGCCGCTCGGGATCGGTGACCAGCACCGCCTCCTCGAGGGTGACGCCCGGCATCTCGCCGACCGTCATCAGGGCCTGGTCGCGCCCGGCGAACACCGCCTCGTTCATCTCGCGGAGGTACTCGTGCAGCCGCGGGCCCACGCCGCCGACGATCCCGGAGCCGCCGCCCGGCCCGTCGATCTCGTCGAGGTCCTTCGAGACCAGGTTGATGACGTCCATCCGGAAGCCGTCGACCCCGCGGTCGAGCCACCAGTTCATCATCGCGTGCACCGCGTGCCGCACCTCGGGGTTCTCCCAGTTGAGGTCGGGCTGCTGCACCGCGAAGAGGTGGAGGAAGTACTCGTCGGTCGCCGGATCGAGCGTCCAGGCCGGCCCGGAGAAGTAGGAGCGCCAGCCGTTGGGCTCGGCGACGTCGAGGCCCGCCGCGGCGGTGGCCTCGAGCTCGGCGTCCGGGTCGAGCGGGGACTCCTGCGCGGCCCCGTCGCGCCCGCGCCGCCACCAGTACCAGTCGCGCTTCGCGTCCTCCTGCGACGACCGCGACTGCACGAACCAGGCGTGCTCGTCGCTGGTGTGGTTCACCACGAGGTCCATCACCAGCTTGATCCCGCGGTCGTGCGCCTCGGCCAGCAGCAGATCGAACTCCTCCAGCGAGCCGAAGAGCGGATCGATGTCCTGGTAGTCGGAGATGTCGTAGCCGTTGTCGTGCTGGGGCGAGGGGTAGACCGGCGACAGCCAGACGACGTCCACGCCGAGGTCGGCGAGGTGGTCGAGGTGCGCGCGGATGCCGCCGAGATCGCCGATGCCGTCGCCGTTGGAGTCGGCGAAGGAGCGGGGGTAGATCTGGTAGACGACCGCGCTCGTCCACCAGGGCGTCGAGGGGGTCGGGGTGAGGGGCTGCATGGCCCGAATCTAGCCGCCGTCACCGACACCGGCGGGGTCGCCGCACCGGCGCCGACGACGCCGGCGACGCCGCGGGGAAGCACCGTGTAACGATCGGATTAAGCGTGTCCGAGCGCCCCGCGAGGCGGCCCGCGCGCTCGGCTACTCTCGGTCCCGGCGGACCCGACCGCCGCAGGGGAGTGGGCGAGTGGCGAGGGTGAGGACCGGTTCGGCCGCGAGGACGCAGCGCGGCACCGCGGTCCGTCCGCCGCTCGCGGACAGCGGGCCCGTCGTGGCTCCCGCCGCCCTCCGGCGCCGTCTCGGCGACACCGCCGAGTCCCTGTTCCCGCTCGTCCTCGACGCCGCCGCGCTCGGTCGCGGCGGCCTCGGCGGACCCGAGCTGCTCGAGCGCTTCGCGGCCTGGGGCGGCGACGGCGTCGTCGTCGCCGACGGCTCTCCCGAGGGGGAGGAGCGGATCGGCGGCTGGCTCGCCGGGCACCGCGACCGCGACCGCTTCCGCCTGCTCGGCCGCCTCGGCGCCGCGCCGTCCGCCACGGCCTCGCCGCGCGCGCTGGTGACCCGGGTCGAGGAGTCGCTGCGGCGCCTCGGCATCGAGCGTCTCGACGTCCTCGCGGTCCGCCCCGACGGCGCCGGCCGGCTCGACGAGCTGCTCAGCGCCCTCGAGGTGCTGCTCGCCCGCGGCCTCGTCGGCACCGCGATCGCCTCCGGCTTCACCGCGGAGGAGCTCTTCGAGGCCCGGGTGCTCGCCGGTCACGGCCACCCGCGCCTCGCCGGCGTCGAGCTGCCCTACAGCCTCCTCGACAGCGCCCGGGCGGAGGGCGACCTCGGAATGGTCGCCGCCGGCCAGGGGCTCTCGATCCTCTCCTCCGCGCCGCTGGCGCACGGCTTCCTCGACGGCGTCGAGCGGGGCCGGCGGCGGCTCGGCCGGCTCCCCGACGGCGCTCTCGCCGCGGCCCACGTCGGTCGGCGAGGGCGCCGCGTGCTGGTCGCCCTGGACGCCATCGGCGCCGAGCTCTCGGCCGCTCCCGCCGCCGTCGCGCTGGCCTGGCTGCTCTCCCGCCGCGGAGTGACCGCCGCCGCCGTCACCCCGCGGTCCGCGGCCGACGTGGACGCGCTCGTGCGCGCCGTCACCCTCGAGCTGGACGACGGCCACCTGGCCGCCCTCGAGCGCGCCCGCCGCTGACGGGCCGCGCCGCCCCGCCGTCGTCCGGGTGGCCTAGGCTGTCCCGGATGAACCACGGCGTCGCACTCCCTCTCGAACAGCCGGAGACGACCATCGGGGCCGCCGGCGGCTCGCTGGTCCGCCGGACGGTCCTCTCCAGCGGTGTCCGCATCCTCAGCGAGGCGATGCCGGGGGCGCGCAGCGCGACGATCGGCTTCTGGGTCGCGGCGGGATCGCGGGACGAGGCCCCTGCCCTCCCCGCGCGCGACGGACTGCCCGCCGTGCCCTCCAACTTCGGCTCGACCCACTTCCTCGAGCACCTGCTCTTCAAGGGCACCGGAACCCGGTCCGCGCTCGACATCGCGGTGGCGTTCGACTCGGTCGGCGGCGAGCACAACGCGATGACCGCCAAGGAGTACACCTGCTACTACGCCAAGGTGCAGGACCGCGACCTGCCGATGGCGGTCGAGGTCATCGGCGACATGGTCACCTCGAGCCTGCTCGACGCGGGCGAGTTCGAGACCGAGCGGGGCGTCATCCTCGAGGAGCTCGCGATGGCCGACGACGACCCGGCCGACGTCGCCAGCGAGCGGCTCTTCGAGGCCGTCTTCGGCGACCATCCGCTCGGCCGCCCCATCGGCGGCACCCCGGCGATCATCGGCGAGGCCACCCGCGACGCCGTCTGGGCGCACTACCGGGCCGCCTACCGCCCGCGCGATCTCGTGGTCACGGTCGCGGGAGCGGTCGACCACGAGGTGCTGGTCGCCCAGCTCGAGCGCGTCCTCGCCGCCGACGGCTGGGACCTCAGCACTCCGGCCGCCCCCGTCGAGCGCCGGGTCGGCGGCTCGGCCGCCTTCACCCGCGGCACCCCGCTCTCGATCGTGCACCGCCCGACCGAGCAGGCGAACCTGCTGATCGGCTTCCCCGGGCTCGCCGCCGCGGACGAGCGCCGCATGACGATGGGCGTCCTCAACTCGATCCTCGGCGGCGGGATGTCCTCGCGGCTGTTCCAGGAGGTGCGCGAGAAGCGCGGCCTCGCCTACTCCGTCTACTCGTTCGCACCGTCCTACTCCGACGCGGGCCTCTTCGGCCTCTACGCCGCCTGCACGCCCTCGAAGGCGGGCACGGTCGCGGAGCTGCTGCTCGGCGAGGTCGCCCGGCTGGCCGAGCACGGCGTCACCGCCGACGAGCTCGCCCGCGCCCGCGGCCAGCTCTCGGGCGCCGCGGCGCTCGCCCTCGAGGACTCGGACACCCGGATGTCCCGCCTCGGCCGCTCCGAGCTGACCTTCGGCGAGTTCGTCGACCTCGACGAGAGCCTGCGTCGACTCGCCCTCGTCGGCGCGGAGGACGTCCAGGCACTCGCGGCAGACTTGGCCAGGGGGCCGTCGTCGATCTCGGCCGTCGGGGCGGTCGACGAGTCGACCTTCGCCGGCATCGCCGAGACCGAGAGCGCTCCCGCGGCCTGATCCGCTCCACGAACACCCGCTGACCGCGCACCGTCGCGCCGCACCAGGGAGGACCTCCGTGTCCCACTACATCTATCTCGTCCGCCACGGCGAGCAGCAGGACGCCGAGCACGGCATGCCCGACGGGCCGCTGTCGGCCAGGGGCGAGCGCCAGGCGCGCCTCATCGCCGAGCGCCTCGGCGGCGTCCCCTTCACCGGGGCGTGGCATTCGCCGCTGCGGCGGGCGGAGGAGACGGCGGCGCGGTTCCGCGCGGTCCTGCCCGGACTGTCGATCGAGCCGTCCTCGCTGCTGTTCGACTGCATCCCCTCCGGCCCGACGCCGGACATGCCGCGCGCCTTCGAGCCGTTCTTCGGCAGCGTCACGCCGGCCGAGATCGACGCCGGGCACGCGCAGATGCAGGACGCCGTGGCCGAGTTCCTCGCCCCGTCGCGCGAGGACCGCCACGACCTGCTGATCACGCACAACTTCGTCATCGGCTGGTTCGTCCGTCACGTCTTCGACGCCCCGGACTGGCGCTGGCTCGGCGTCAACCAGGCCAACTGCGGCCTCACCATCATCCGCGTGCGCTCGCGCAAGCCGCCGGTGCTGGTCGTCCACAACGACCTCGCGCACCTCCCCGTCGAGCTGCGCACCGGCCTCCCCGAGGCCCAGGCCTACTGACCCCGCCCTCCATGCTGATCGACCAGCCCGCACAGCGGGCGTATCGAGATCCACCCACCGACCGGCGTGGGTCTCGACACGCCCCTGCGTGCCTGCTCGACCAGCACGAGACGCGCCTTCCCAGTCCATGCTGATCGAGTAGCCCGCGCAGCGGGCGTATCGAGATCCACCCACCGTCCGGCGTGAGTCTCGACACGCCCCTCCGGACCTGCTCGACCACCATGAGCCACCCTCCGACACCGCCCGCACCCTCCCCGTCGGCAGCGGTCGTTAGGCTTGCACGGTGACCACCTCCGTCGCCGTCGTCGGTGCAACCGGCAAACTCGGCTCCCTCACCTGCTCGCTCCTCGAGGCGTCCGAGGAGTTCGACCTCGTCGCCCGCCTCGGCTCGCGCAGCGACCCCCGCGAGATGCTCGCCGCCGACGTCGTCGTCGACATGACGCTCCCCGCGGTCAGCCAGCAGATCGTCGACCTCGCCGTCGCGAACGGCCGGAAGGTCCTCGTCGGCACCTCCGGCTGGACCGGCGACCGCATCGCAGCTCTGCGCCGCAGCGTCGACGCTCAGCCCGGCGCCGGCGTCGTGATCATCCCCAACTTCTCGCTCGGCTCGGTGCTCGCCACCGCGCTGTCCACGGTCGCCGCCCGCTTCTTCGACGCGGTCGAGATCATCGAGACCCACGGCGCCCGCAAGGTCGACTCGCCCTCCGGCACCGCCGTCCGCACCGCCGAGCTGCTGCTGCGCGCGCGGGCCGAGCTGGGCCCCGTTCAGGCGCCGCACACCGATCAGCGCGCCCGCGGCCAGCAGGTCGCGAGCATCCCCGTGCACAGCCTGCGTCTGCCCGGCGTCGAGGCGCGCCAGGAGGTCGTCTTCGGCGGCACCGGCGAGACCGTCACCGTCCGGCACGACACCACGTCGTCCGCCTCCTACGAGGCGGGCATCCTCCGCGCCCTCGAGGCCGTCCGGACGACGACCGGCGTCGTCGTCGGGCTCGACGCGCTGATCGACCTCCGCGCGGCGTTCGACGCGGCACCCCTCGCCGAGCGGGTCCGCGACGAGCCCGCGATCCGCGACGACGCCCCCTCCGGTCAGGCCGCGGCCGCGACGAGCGCCCCGTGAGGACCCGCGTCGGCGTCGGCCTGATGGCGGTGCTCCTCGCGCTCTACCTCTTCGTCTGCCTGCAGTACTCCTACGTCGCCTTCGCCGCGGGCACCGTCCCCGGCATCGCGATGGGCGTCGGGCTGCTCGTGCTCGGCGGGGTGGGCGTCTGGGGTCTCGTGCGCGAGGTGTCCTTCGGCGTCCGGGCCGAGAAGCTGGCCCGCCGGCTCGAGGCGGAGGACGCCCTGCCGTCCGAGGTGCTCGAGTCGAGCGCGACCGGTCGGCTCGACCGCGCCGAGGCCGACGCCCTCTTCCCGCGCTACGCGGCCGACGTCGACGAGAACCCGGACAGCTGGCGCGCCTGGTACCGGCTCGGTCTCGCCTACGACGCCAGCGGTGACCGCAAGCGGGCCCGCGGCGCGATCCGCCGCTCGATCGCCCTGGAGCACGAGCAGCCCGTCTGAGTCGCGACGGCGATCAGACGGGCCTCCGGCTCAGGCCAGGACCCACTTCAACGCGTCGGCCACCGTGCGGTGGCGGAAGACGAAGCCGTCGTCCAGCAGTCGCTGCGGCACCATCTCCTGGCTCGAGAGCAGGAGCTCGTGCCCGGCGTCGCGGAGCGCCAGCTCGATGATCTTCTCCGGCACCGGCAGCTTGAACGGCCGGTGCAGCAGCTCGGCGAGAGTGCTCATCACGTCGTTCGCCGTCGCGGCCTCGGGCCCCGCGAGGTTCACCGGTCCGGACAGCGACGAGGTCAGCAGGTGGCGGATCGCGGCGGCCTCGTCGTAGAGGCTGATCCACGGCCAGACCTGCTCGCCGCCGCCGAGCGGTCCGCTCAGCCCGAGCTTCGTCAGCGGGAGCAGCGGCTTCAGCGCACCGCCCTGCCCGAGCACCAGCCCGGTGCGGATCATCGCGACGCGCGTGCTCTCGGGAGCGAGCAGCGCGGCCTGCTCCCAGCGCTCGACGACGTCGGCGAGGAAGCCGTCGCCGCGGGAGGACTCCTCCGTCAGCACCTCGCCGGGGCGGTCGCCGTAGTAGCCGACCGCGGACGCGTTCAGCAGGATCGACGGGGGAGTGGAGGCCATCCGCATCGCGTCGGTGATGGTCTGGGTCGCCTGCACCCGCGAGTCGAGGATCTCCCGCTTGTAGGAGGAGGTCCACGGGAGGCGGCTGATCGAGGCGCCCGAGAGGTTGATCACGGCGTCGACCCGGTCGAGCACGCTGAAGTCGAGCATGTGCGAGGCCGGCGCCCAGTGGAACTCGTCCGGGCTGGTCGGCGCGTGCCGGACGAGGCGGAAGATCTGGTGCCCGTCCGAGCGCAGCTGCCGCACGAGCTCCGAGCCGATCATGCCGCTCGCGCCCGAGATCAGCACCCGGAGGCGCTGCGGGGGAGCGGTCTCCTCCTGGGCGCGCTCCGCCGTGTGCGTCCCTGCCGCGTCGCCGGGCAGCGCCGACGACCGCTCGGCCGCGGTGCGGGTGGAGCGCCGGGGGGACTCGCCGGCGCCGCCGGTCCCGTCCTGATCCGAGTGACGTGCAGTCAATCCGCTCATGGTGCCTCCCGAGGCCCGTCGCGGGCCGCCCGCGAAGCGGGATTCAGCCTAGGGCCTCAGGCCCGGGAGCCGGCCGTGCGCCCGAGGACCCCGGCCCGCACCAGCAGGAGGTGGAGCTCGCAGCCCAGGCAGAGGCCGAAGGCCGCGTTGAGGAAGGCGGCGAGGAAGGCGATCGCTGCGGCGATCGGCACCGCACCGGGCACGCCTGCGAGGTGGAGAACGACGCCTGCGCCCGTGACGATCAGGCCGATCAGCTGCGCGAACCGCGGCGGGCGCGCGTCCTCCCACTCGGACGGGGGCGCGATGCGCGGCCGGACCAGCCTGCGGAAGACGACCGCCCACGGGCCGGAGCCGATGCCGCGGGCGGCGGACCAGGCGAACAGCGCGGCGATGACCGCGAGCAGCAGGAATCCGGGCTGGGTGAGACGCGCGGCCGCGGACTCCGTCGGCACCGGCGCCGAGAGGCCGAGCCCCACGGCCGCGAGCAGCAGCACGGCGGTGACGGACGCGGCGAACCGCGGTCCGCGCGGATCGACCGAGCCGGCGGGCGGGGTGGTGGTCATGCTGTCTCCAGTCGGTCGAGCTCGGCGACGACGACGGCCCGGGCCGGAGCACCGGCGATGCGGCTCCGGGGCACTCCGTCGGCGTCGAGGACGAGCAGGGTCGGGGTCTGCAGGATGCGGAAGCGGCCGGCCAGATCGGCCCGGCGGGTGAGGTCGACGTCCAGGTGCACGACGCCCTCGCGGCCGCCGGCGAGCTCGGCGAGCATCCGGTGCACGCCGGGGCAGCGGGCGCAGTGGTCCGTCGAGAACTGCACGACGGTGGCGCGCCGGCCGAGGACCGCGCCGTCGACGAGCTCGGCGGGATCGATGTGCTCGGCGGACGTCGCGGGCCGGGCGCGGACACGCCCGGCGGCACGTCGCAGCAGCAGCCCGAGGGCGGTTCCGAGCGCGACGAGTCCCAGCATGGCGGCCGCGATCCAGAGAGGGTCCACGCGATCACGGTAGGCGGCGACCGGGCTGCACGCCCTTCCATTGCGCTCTGCGTCGGAGGGCGGTGCTCTAGGGTCGAAGCCGTGACCGACCAGAGCGCCTCCGACAGCACCCCGATCTTCCGCTCCGATGTCGTCGTCGAGCTCGTCCGCTCCAGCGCCCACGACTCCGACGTGCTCTTCGCCGCCCGCGTCTCGACGCAGGGCGAGAAGACCCTCGCGGCCGCCCTCGACGAGGAGTCGGCCGACGCCGAGCTGCAGGGCAAGCGCGACCGCGGCCTGATCAACTACCTGATGCGCGACCGCCACGGCTCGCCCTTCGAGCACAACTCGATGACGTTCTACGTGCAGGCGCCGATCTTCGTCTTCCGCGAGTTCATGCGGCACCGCATCGCCTCCTACAACGAGGAGTCGGGCCGCTACCGCGAGCTCCGCCCCGTCTTCTACGTCCCCGGACCCCAGCGCAACCTCGTCCAGGTCGGCAAGCCCGGCGCCTACTCCTTCGAGCCCGGCACCCCCGAGCAGACCGAGCTCGTCGTCGCCGAGACCCGCCGCGCCAGCATCCAGGCCTTCGAGGCGTACCAGCGGATGCTCCAGGAGGGCGTGGCCCGCGAGGTCGCCCGCATCGTGCTCCCGCTGAACATCTACTCGTCGATGTACGTGACGCTCAACGCCCGTTCGCTGATGAACTTCCTCTCCCTGCGCACCAAGCGAGAGGACTCGACGTTCCCCTCCTTCCCGCAGCGCGAGATCGAGATGGCCGCCGAGCAGATGGAGCAGCACTTCGAGCAGCTGATGCCCCTCACCGCCGCCGCCTTCACCGCGAACGGCCGCGTCGCCCCCTAGCCGGCGCCCGGCACCCGCCGCCCCTGGCCCCGACCCCGCCCACCCCGCCGCCCCTCCTCTAGGCCCTGGTCCGATCTGCAGGCGCCGGTCCGTTCTGCAGGTCCTGGTCCGTTCTGCAGGTCCCGGTCCGTTCTGCAGGTCCTGGTCCGATCCGCAGGTCCTGGTCCGATCCGCAGGTCCTGGTCCGATCTGCAGGCTCCGGTCCGATCCGCAGGTCCTGGTCCGTTCTGCAGGTCCTGGTCCGCGCTGCAGGTCCGGGTCTGATCCGCAGGTCCTGGTCCGATCTGCAGGCGATCGGACGGCCGACCCGCCCCGAGGCGCGTGAGCCTGGCCGGGCGAGCTCGGATCGCCTGCAGATCGGACGTCGTCCCTCCGGACCTGGCTCCTCCACAGGAGCCGTACCCTCCCGTTCTCCACTGATCGGCGCACACGGAGCCCACGCCGCTTGCCCGCGGGACACGCTCGCCTGGTGCGCCCGTCCTCCAGCTCCGTCCTCCGCTCCGGCGGCCTCGTGAAGACCGAGCAGTTCCTCCGCGAGGGATCGACCGCCCGCGAGCTGCGCGATGCGGTGAAGTCGGGTGCGCTCGTCCGCATCCGGAAGGGCTGGTACGCCCTTCCCGGCGTCGACACCGGAGTCGAGCGGGCGTTCCGCGTCGGCGGAGTCCTCGCGTGCGCGAACGCCGCCGCCGCGCACGGGCTGTGGGTGCCGCGCTTCCGCGGCCTGCACGTCGCCGTCCGCGCTCACACCTCGCGACTGCGCGACCCGGACCGTCACACCGTCCGGCTCGTCCCGGATCCCGATGTCGTCGTCCACTGGTCGATGGAGGCGCCGCGCCCGTGCACGCTGGTGCAGGCGATCGAGGACTGCATCGTCGAAGCGGCGACCTGCCAGGGTGCTGAGTTCGCGTTCGTCCTCCTCGAATCGGCCCTGCACCGGCGACTCCTCGGCTCCGAGGGCAGATCGCGAATCCTGGCCCGCCTGCCGACGACGCTCCGGCGGCTCCTCCGCTGGGCCGGCGCGTCCTCCGAGAGCGGGCTGGAGTCGATGGTCGCCTTCCGGCTGCGTGCGGCGGGGATCGCGTTCCGCCAGCAGGTGCGCATCGGGCGCCGCCGCGTGGACTTCCTGCTCGGAGAGGTCCTCGCCCTCGAGGTGGACGGAGCCGCGTTCCACGAGGCGGACGGCGACAACGTGCGCGACGTCGAGCTCGGCCTGCTCGGCTACCGCGTCCGCCACTACCGCACCGCCCTCGTCCTCGACCAGTGGCACCTCGTGGAGGCGGACATCCTCGCCGCCCTCTCCCGCGGAGATCACGTCCGCAGCTGACGTCCTCCGCCGGCGGTCAGCGGGACAGGTCCGATCTGCAGGCGATCCGGCACCTGTGGACACACCCGGCGCGGGTCCGGGCCCGATCGGCCGGGCAGCACCTGCAGATCGGACCAGCGCCTGCAGATCGGACGAGCGCCTGCAGATCGGACGAGCGCCTGCAGATCGGACGAGCGCCTGCAGATCGAACCGGCACCCGCCGCCCTGCCCGGCACCGGCGGCGCAGAACCGCCGCGGCGCCCCGCCGCCGACCCGTTACCCTTGGCTCGTGTCAACTCCGGAGAATCCTTTCGGCCAGGTCCTGGTCGCCCTGGTCACCCCGTTCACCGCCGACGGCGAGGTCGACTGGCCCGGCGTCGAGAAGCACATCGACGACTGCATCGCCAAGGGCGCCGACGGCATCGTCGTCACCGGCACCACCGGCGAGACCAGCACGCTGACCGACCCGGAGAAGATCCGCCTCGTCGAGGTCGGCAAGGCGGTCGCCGCGGGCCGCGCGAAGATCATCACCGGCGGCGGCTCGAACGAGACCGCGCACGCGATGCAGCTCGCCCGCCAGAGCGAGAAGGCCGGCGCCGACGGCAACATGATCGTCACGCCGTACTACAACAAGCCGACCCAGGCGGGCATCCTCACTCACTTCCGGATGATCGCCGACGCGACCGACCTCCCGGTCATCCTCTACGACATCCCCGGCCGCACCGGCGTCCCCATCCGCTACGAGACGATCCTCCGCGCGGCGAAGCACCCGAACATCCTCGCCGTCAAGGACGCCAAGGGCGACCTCTCGGAGGTCAGCCGCGTCCTCAACCAGACCGACCTGATGTACTTCTGCGGCGACGACGCGAACGTCCTGCCCGAGCTCGCGATCGGTGCCACCGGCCTGATCGGCGTGACGGCCAACATCGCGGCCTCGCCCTACCGCACCATCGTCGACGCCGTGAACTCCGGCGACCTCAAGGCGGCCACCCTCGCGCACCAGCAGCTCGAGCCGCTCGTGCGCGCCGTGATGACCCACGTCCCCGGCACCGTCGCGGCGAAGTACATCCTGCACGGCCTCGGCCGCATCTCCTCGCCGCGCGTGCGCCTGCCGCTGGTCGGCCCCGAGGAGTCGGAGGCCGCCCTGATCGAGGACGAGCTCGGCCTCGTCCGCGACATCCCCGGCGTCGACTTCCGCAACTTCCGGCCCGACCGCAACGCCGCCGCGGGCGGCGCGCTGCCGAAGGTCGCCGGCACCACACGCTGACGCCGCACGAGCGGCACGGACGACTCCCGACCGAGGAAGAGGAGGGCGCATGCCCAGTCCCGTGATCACTCCTGCCGCGCTCGAGGCCGGCACGCTGCGGATCGTCCCGCTCGGCGGCCTCGGCGAGATCGGCCGCAACATGACGATCTTCGAGATCGACGGCAAGATCCTCGTGGTCGACTGCGGCGTGCTCTTCCCCGAGGAGAACCAGCCGGGCGTCGACCTGATCCTCCCCGACTTCGGCCCGATCAAGGACCGCCTCGACGACATCGTCGGCGTCGTGCTCACCCACGGCCACGAGGACCACATCGGCGCCGTGCCGTACCTCCTGAAGCTCAAGCGGGACATCCCGCTGATCGGCTCCACCCTGACGCTCGCGCTGGTCGAGGCGAAGCTGAAGGAGCATCGGATCAAGCCGTACACGCTCGCGGTGAAGGAGGGGGACGTCGAGAACCTCGGCCCCTTCGAGCTCGAGTTCGTCGCGGTCAATCACTCCATCCCCGACGCGCTCGCCGTCGCGATCATCACCGATGCCGGCTCCGTCCTGCACACCGGCGACTTCAAGATGGATCAGCTGCCGCTCGACGGCCGCATCACCGATCTCCGCGCCTTCGCCCGGCTCGGCGAGGAGGGCATCGACCTGTTCATGGTCGACTCCACCAACGCCGACGTGCCCGGCTTCACGCCCAACGAGCGCGACATCGGCCCGGTCATCGAGAGCGTCATCGCGAAGGCGACCCGACGGGTGATCGTCGCGAGCTTCTCCAGCCACGTCCACCGGGTGCAGCAGGTGCTCGACGCCGCGCACGCGAACGGGCGGCGCGTGGCGCTGCTCGGCCGCTCGATGGTCCGCAACATGGGCATCGCGGCCGACCTCGGCTATCTCAAGGTGCCGCAGGGCGTCCTCATCGACGTCAAGAAGGCGGGCGACATCCCCGAAGACCGCATCGTCTACATGTCCACCGGCTCGCAGGGCGAGCCGATGGCGGTGCTCAGCCGGATGGCGAACCTCGACCACCAGATCCAGCCGGGGGAGGGCGACACCGTCATCCTCGCGTCGAGCCTCATCCCGGGCAACGAGAACGCCGTCTACCGCGTGATCAACGGGCTGACCAAGCTCGGCGCGACCGTCGTGCACAAGGGCAACGCCAAGGTGCACGTCTCGGGTCACGCCGCGGCCGGCGAGCTGATCTACTGCTACAACATCCTGAAGCCCCTGAACGTGCTGCCCGTGCACGGCGAGTACCGCCACCTGGTCGCGAACGCGAAGCTCGCCCAGGCCACCGGCATCGCCGAGGAGAACACGATCATCGCCGAGGACGGCACGGTGCTCGACCTCCGCGACGGCGTCGTGACTGTGGCCGGCCAGCTCGATCTCGGCTTCGTCTACGTCGACGGCTCGTCCGTCGGCGAGATCACGGACGCCGACCTCAAGGACCGCCGCATCCTCAGCGAGGAGGGCTTCATCTCGATCATCGTGGTCGTGGAGGCGGGCACCGGCCGGATGGTCGTCGGTCCCGAGATCCACGCCAAGGGCTTCGCGGAGGACGACAGCGTCTTCGACGACGTCAAGCCGCGGATCGCCAGGGCGCTGGAGGAGACGGTGCAGAGCGGAGTGAGCGACCAGCACGCGCTCTCGCAGAGCATCCGCCGCGTCGTCGGCCGCTGGGTCAACACCACCTACCGCCGCCGCCCGATGATCGTGCCCCTCGTCATCGAGGCCTGACCCGCCGGAGCGGGGGCGCCCCGCGCCCTCCCCGCCGCTCCGCCCGTCCGCGGCCCCCGACCCGCCGCTCCCGCCCCCTGCCCCACCAGCAAGCACCCCGTCCCACCCCCACCGCGGGCTGCACGCCCGCACCGCATGCCAGACCCGAGCCCCCACGGAGACCTCGCATGGACCACTCGATCCGTCCCGCCCGCAGGGACGACGCCCCCTTCCTCGCCGACATGCTCGTCGACGCGGCGAACTGGAACTGGACCGCGGCCCGCACCCGCATCGACGTGCTCGAGGACGAGGCGACGCGCCGCTACGTCGCCGGCTGGCCCCGCCCGGGCGACCTCGGCTCGGTCGCCGAGACGGCCGACGGCGAGCGGATCGGCGCCTGCTGGTTCCGGCTGTTCAGCGCTGCGGTGCCCGGCCGCGGCTTCGTCGCGCCGGGAGTGCCGGAGCTGACCCTCGGAGTGCGCCCGGTCTGGCGCGCGCAGGGCGTGGGCCGCGGCCTGCTCCGCGCCGCGCTGCAGCAGGCGCGCGCCGCCGGCTACGCGCGCCTCTCGCTCAACGTCTCCACCGACAACTTCGCCCGCAGGCTCTATCGGAGCGAGGGGTTCAGCGCCGTCGAGGACCGGGGCGACGCGGAGACGATGGTGGCGACCCTGCGCTGAGCGGAGCCGCGCGCTCCCTCCCGCCCTCGCGGGCCTCGCGGCGCGGGTCCGCGGCGATGACGGAGGCGGCGGGTACGGTGGCCCTATGGCGACCACTCCGAAGACGACCTCCCGCGCGAAGGCGGGCGCCCCCGCGCGCTCGGGCACCCCGCGCTCCGGCCGCGGCTCCGGGCGCGCATCCTCCGAGAAGAGCACGGTCGCGTTCAGCTCGGCCCCGCGCACGAACCCGCTGGTCACCGTCTGGATGGCGCTCGCGCACCTGGCCGGCGGCGCCGCGCGGGCACTCGGCCCCGAGCGCCTCGCGAAGGAGGAGCGCCGCGACGGCGTCCCCTTCCTGCTCCTGCTGCTCGCGATCGCCGGCGCCGTGGTCGAGTGGTTCCTCGCGACGGACCCGGTCGCCCTGGTGCTCGACGCCTGGAGCTTCGGCGGGCTGTTCGGCCGCGTCGCCTACGTGCTCCCCGTGGTGCTGCTGCTCTTCTCGCTCTGGCTCTTCCGCCACCCCCGCTCGGTCGACGACAACGGCCGCATCGGCGTCGGTCTCGCCGTCCTGCTGATCTCCTCGGCCGGCCTCTGCCACGTGCACCTCGGCTCGCCGATGCCCGGCTCCGGCATCGAGCAGATGGCCGCCGCCGGCGGCGTGCTCGGCTGGCTCGTCGGTGCGCCCCTGGCGGCGCTCGCGACGGTGCCGGGTGCCACGGTGCTGCTCGCGCTGGTCGTCCTGCTCTCCCTGTTCATCATCACCAAGACCCCGCCGAACCGGATCGCGGCCCGCTCGCGCGAGCTCTACGGCTACCTCTTCGGCGCCCCCGTCCTCGACGACGAGGAGCGCGCACGGCTGAAGGCCGAGAGGGCCGCCGCCAAGGCGGCCGCGAAGGCCGAGAGCGAGAAGGCCGACGACGAGCAGGAGGAGGGCGGCGAGCTGCCCTGGTGGCGCCGCACCGACTCCGGCCGCGAGGACGAGCCCACCGTGCAGGCCGAGCTGCCGATCGACGCGCTCGGCGACGAGGACGACGAGCCCCGGGGCCGGAAGCGACGCGGTCGGGGCAAGGGCTTCGACACCGCACTCGAGGAGCCCGCGTCCGAGGACCGCGAGGACGCCCACCCGCCGACCCGCTCCTACGCGACCGAGGTCGTCTCCGAGGCGGAGTCGGCCGAGGCCGCGCTCGCCCGCCACGATCAGACCGCGACCACCCGCATCCCGCTGGGCGTGGTCGACGACGACGCCACCGGCGTCATCACCCTCGACGACCTCGACGTCGCCCCGGCCGTCCCGCTGCCGCCCGTCATCGAGACGGGCCCCATCGCCCCGGTCGACGCCGACTCGACCGCCGGCTTCGACTCCTCCTTCGAGGAGGACACGCCCTACCGCCTGCCCTCGGCCTCTGCGCTGTCCACGGGCACGCCGTCGAAGGCGCGCTCCGCCGCGAACGACGAGATGGTCCGGGCGCTCACCGAGGTGCTGCAGCAGTTCAACGTCGACGCGACGGTGACCGGCTTCTCCCGCGGCCCGACGGTGACCCGCTACGAGATCGAGCTCGGCCCCGGCGTCAAGGTCGAGCGCGTCACCGCGCTGAGCAAGAACCTCTCCTACGCGGTCGCCAGCAACGAGGTGCGGATCCTCTCGCCCATCCCGGGCAAGAGCGCGATCGGCGTCGAGATCCCGAACACCGACCGCGAGATCGTCTCCCTCGGCGACGTCCTGCGCTCCGCGGCGTCGACCACGTCCTCGCACCCGATGACGATCGGCGTCGGCAAGGACGTCGAGGGCGGCTACGTCGTGGCCAACCTCGCCAAGATGCCGCACCTCCTGGTCGCCGGCTCGACCGGCTCCGGCAAGTCCAGCTTCGTGAACTCGATGATCACGAGCCTGCTGATGCGCGCCAGCCCGCAGGACGTCCGCATGGTCCTGATCGACCCCAAGCGCGTCGAGCTCACGATCTACGGCGGCGTCCCGCACCTCATCACGCCCATCATCACGAACCCCAAGAAGGCCGCCGAGGCGCTCCAGTGGGTCGTGAAGGAGATGGACATGCGCTACGACGACCTCGCGTCGTTCGGCTACCGGCACATCGACGACTTCAACGCGGCGGTGCGCAGCGGCGAGATCAAGCTCCCCGCCGGCAGCAACCGCGTGCTGCGGCCGTACCCGTACCTCCTGGTGGTCGTCGACGAGCTCGCCGACCTGATGATGGTCGCGCCGCGCGACGTCGAGGACTCGATCGTCCGCATCACCCAGCTCGCCCGCGCCTCCGGCATCCACCTCGTGCTCGCCACCCAGCGGCCGAGCGTCGACGTCGTGACCGGCCTGATCAAGGCCAACGTGCCGAGCCGCCTCGCCTTCGCCGTCACGAGCGTCACCGACTCGCGGGTCATCCTCGACCAGCCCGGCGCGGACAAGCTCATCGGCCAGGGCGACGGCCTGTTCCTGCCGATGGGCACGAACAAGCCGATGCGCGTCCAGGGCGCCTGGGTGCGCGAGGAGGAGATCGCCAAGGTCGTCGAGCACGTCACCCGCCAGGCCCAGCCCGAGTACCGCCAGGACATCACGGTGCAGGCGCAGCGGAAGGAGATCGACTCCGACATCGGCGACGACCTCGAGCTGCTGATGGCCGCCGCGGAGCTCGTGGTGAGCACCCAGTTCGGCTCGACCTCGATGCTGCAGCGCAAGCTGCGCGTCGGCTTCGCGAAGGCCGGACGCCTGATGGACCTGCTCGAGTCGCGCGAGGTCGTCGGCCCCTCCGAGGGCTCGAAGGCCCGCGACGTGCTGGTGACCGCCGAGCAGCTGCCCGGCGTCCTCGCCCGCATGCGCGGCGAGGAGCCAGGCGAGCACGCGGCCCAGCCGTCGCCCGCCGCGCCCGACGCCTACGCGGACCCGCTCGCCGAGCCCACCGGCCCGGCGGCGACCGATTACCACGACGACGACGAGGGCTCCGACGACGACGCCTGGGCCCTCACCGGACGCGACTGAGCGATGACCCGACCGCACGCGAGGACCCCGAGGAACGGCGCACACCGATGACCAGCCCCACCGCACGCTCCGACGCGGCGCCGAGCAACTGGAACCTGCCCAACGCGATCACGGTGGTGCGCATCCTGCTCGCCCCGGTCTTCTTCTGGCTGCTGCTGGCGGACGGCGGCGAGGACGGCGGCGTGCGCATCGCCGCCGCGCTGCTCTTCATCGTCGCGATCGCCACCGACGGCATCGACGGTCACATCGCCCGCAGCCGCGGGCTCGTGACCGACCTGGGCAAGCTGCTCGATCCCATCGCCGACAAGGTGCTGACCGGAGCGGCGCTGGTGGGTCTGTCGATCCTCGCCGAGCTGCCGTGGTGGGTGACGATCGTCATCCTGGTCCGCGAGGTCGGCATCACCGTCTTCCGGATGGCCGTGCTCTCCGATCGGGTGATCCCCGCCTCCCGCGGCGGCAAGCTCAAGACGATCGTGCAGTCCGTCGCGATCTCGCTCGCGCTCCTGCCGCTCTGGACCTTCCTCGGCGAGTGGGTGCACTGGCTGAACGGCCTCACGATGACCGCCGCGGTGATCCTCACCGTGGCGACCGGCATCGACTACCTCGCCGACGCGGCGCGCCAGAGCCGGGCCGCCCGCGGGCGCCGATGAGCGCCGAGCGGCTGCTGCTCGCGCTCCGGGAGCGCGGCCTCGCCCTCGCGGTCGCGGAGTCGCTCACCGGCGGTGCGCTGAGCTCCGCGCTGGTCGAGGTTCCCGGCGCCTCCGCCGTCTACCGCGGGGGAGTGGTGCCCTACGCCACCGACCTGAAGCACCGCCTCCTCGGCGTCGACGCCGGCCTGCTCGAGCGGGAGGGGCCCGTCGACCCCGACGTCGCCGTGCAGATGGCGCGCGGCGTCGCCCGGCAGCTCGGGGAGCCCGGAGCGCGCACCGTCGGGGTGTCGACGACCGGAGTCGCCGGGCCGGAGCCGCAGGGCGGATCCGCGGTCGGCACCGTGTTCGTGGCCGCGGTGCTCGACGGAGTCGAGCTGGTGCGCGAGCACCGCTTCGACGGCGGACGGCCCGAGATCCGCGCCGCCTCCGTGGCCGCGGCGCTCGCTCTGGCGCTCGAGCTCGTCGCCTCGTCCGAGTGACGTCCGCGAGTCCCTGAACCCGTCCGGAATCCTGGAATGCAGGGGGTTTCGGCCGGGTTACATCTGACGTCGCTCACACGCAAAGTCCAGTCATCCGGTATTAGAGTCGACTCACACGAGCCGGGTAGTGAACAGCTATCCGGCTCTCTCGTACACTTCCCCTTCGAATTCGTGCTCCGGCATTGATCGAAGCGGTGCGCGAGAAGCGGTTGACGTGGAGAAGGAGGGTCCAGTGGTTCTAGTTCGTCAGGAGATCGGCGATGTCCTCAGGGACTTTCGCCTGCAGAAAGGTCGCACCCTGCGCCAGGTGGCGAGCAAGGCGAGTGTCGCTCTCGGCTATCTCAGCGAGGTCGAGCGCGGTCAGAAGGAGGCGTCGTCCGAGATCCTCGCCTCGGTGGCCGACGCACTCGACACCCCGATATCGGTGATCATGCGCGAGGTCGGCGACCGTCTCGCCGTCATCGAGGGGATCGACACGATCCCCGACACCATCCCGGCCGACATGGTCGCCGGGTTCGACGCGGACCTCGTCACGCAGTAGCGAGTCCGTCCACCCTCCCACCCACCGCACCCGCATCTCGCGAAGGGCGCCCGAGCTCCGGCTCCGGCGCCCTTCGTCGTTCCCGGCGGTGGTGCTCGCCCGTGCACTCCAGACCGTCGGCCCGCGCACCGGAACGGGTTGTTACCGTGGACGCATGCGCCTGAGCGAGTTCCAGCAGCTGGTCGACGACGAGTTCGGCCCCGCCTACGCGCGCGTGCTCGTCTCGGACCTCGTGCTGACCGAGCTCGGCGGGCGGACCGCGCAGAAGGCCCTCCGCGACGGCGCGGAGCCCCGCGAGGTGTGGATCGCGCTCTGCCGCGCGAACGACGTGCCCGAGGGCCGCTGGCACGGGATCGATCCGGCGAAGCGCCGGCACTGACGGCTCTCGGGGACACCCGGACAGACGCGCGCCGAAGTCGTGTTCGACACGCCGGGCGCGCCACCATCGAATCCCTGTTCGAACGGGTCTAAGCTCCTCACCAGAAGCAGGATCGCCTCCGTCTCCACGGAAGCGGTCCGGCTCGGCGCCGATGTCGGTGGTCGGGCCTACCGTCGACAGCACGTCATCGGACTGCTTCACCGCCTTGTCGCAACCGGCCGGGACCGCATCCGCAGGCATTCGCCCGCGGACGGTGCCCGGTACGACACGACAGCCTGTAGGCGATACCACCACGACACGAGAGCGAGACGGCCATGCCCAGTTCCTCAGACCGCGAGAAGTCCCTCGAGACCGCACTCGCCCAGATCGACCGCCAGTTCGGCAAGGGCGCCGTCATGCGCCTCGGCAGCGACGAGCGCGCTCCCGTCGAGGTGATCCAGACCGGCTCGATCGCGCTGGACGTCGCGCTCGGCATCGGCGGGCTCCCGCGCGGCCGCATCGTCGAGATCTACGGCCCCGAGTCCTCGGGAAAGACGACCCTCACCCTGCACGCGATCGCCAACGCGCAGCGCAACGGCGGCATCGCGGCGTTCATCGACGCGGAGCACGCCCTCGACCCCGAGTACGCGAAGAAGCTCGGCGTCGACATCGACTCTCTCCTCGTGTCGCAGCCCGACACCGGTGAGCAGGCGCTCGAGATCGCCGACATGCTCGTGCGCTCGGGCTCCATCGACCTCATCGTCATCGACTCCGTGGCGGCCCTCGTGCCCCGCGCCGAGATCGAGGGCGAGATGGGCGACTCGCACGTCGGCCTCCAGGCCCGCCTCATGTCGCAGGCCCTGCGCAAGCTCACCGGTGGGCTCAACACCACCAACACCACGATGATCTTCATCAACCAGCTCCGCGAGAAGATCGGCGTCTTCTTCGGCAGCCCCGAGACCACCGCGGGCGGCAAGGCGCTCAAGTTCTACGCCTCGGTCCGCCTCGACATCCGCCGCATCGAGACGCTGAAGGACGGCACCGACGCGGTCGGCAACCGCACCCGCGTCAAGGTCGTCAAGAACAAGATGGCGCCGCCGTTCAAGCAGGCCGAGTTCGACATCCTCTACGGCATCGGCATCTCCCGAGAGGGCAGCCTGATCGACTTCGGTGTCGAGCACGAGATCGTCCGCAAGTCGGGCGCCTGGTACACCTACGACGGCGACCAGCTCGGCCAGGGCAAGGAGAAGGCGCGTCAGTTCCTCATCGACAACCCCGACATCGCGGCCGAGATCGAGAAGCGCATCCTGATCAAGCTCGGTGTCGTGGCCGACCCCAACGCGGTGGCCGACGTGACCCCGGTCGCGATCGAGACGAAGCAGCCGGTCCGCGAGACCAAGGCGCCCGTCCGGAAGGGCGCGTAGCCCGTGGGGGAGTGGGCCGCGGAGGAGCCACAGGGCCGGCCCGTGGCCTTCCTCCCCTGGGTGAAGGACGGCGCGGCCGCCGAGGAGGCGGCCGCGCCGGCGGCGGGAGCGGACGCGATCGCCGAGCTGTCGGCGCACGTCGCCCGTCGTGACGTCCCACCGACGGCGGCACCCGGCCGAGCCGGCCGGCGCGAGAAGATCGCAGAGGCCGACACCGTCGTGGACGAGGAGGACGAGGCCGTCGAGGAGGACTCCTTCGTGGAGGACCTCCCGGAGGAGCCCGACCCGGAGCAGATCGCCGACCGCATCGTCCGGGGTCTCTCCCGCAAGAGCCTCTCGGTCGCCGAGGTCGAGGCCCGCCTCTACACCGAGGGCGTCGCCGAGAAGGACGCGCTCGACATCCTGGAGCGCTTCGCACGGTTCGGCTACCTGGACGACTACCGGATGGCCGAGTCGCTGGTCCTGCAGCTGCGTGAGCGCAAGAAGCTCGGCCGGTCGTCGATCATGCAGGAGCTCCGCGCCCGGAAGCTCGATCCCGACGCGATCGCGACAGCGCTCGACGAGCTCGACGGCGACGACGAGTACCGCACGGCGATGGAGCTCGCGCGCAAGCGCCTGCCGAGCCTCCGCTCGCTCTCCGACGAGGTCGCGGAGCGCCGCCTCAGCGGCTTCCTCGCCCGGCGCGGCTACTCCGGCGCGCTCGTGCAGCGCGTCGTCCGCGAGACCGTCCGCAAGCCCGGTTCGAGCGTCCGCTTCCGCTGAGCACTCGCGCCGCTCGGGTCGCCGGTGGCGGCCGGAGCGGCGCGTAGAATCGCACACCATGAGCACGCTCGGTCCGGTCATCGCCCCTCCCGTCGACGCGCGACCGAGGACCTACGAGGTCCGCACGTTCGGCTGCCAGATGAACGTCCACGACTCGGAGCGGCTCAGCGGCTCGCTCGAGGCGGCCGGCTACGTGTCCGCCGACGGGGCCGAGGCCGACATCGTCGTCATCAACACCTGCGCCGTCCGCGAGAACGCCGACAACAAGCTCTACGGCAACCTCGGTCACCTCGCCTCGGTCAAGCGCCGGCACGAGGGCATGCAGATCGCGGTCGGCGGCTGCCTCGCTCAGAAGGACAAGAACGTCATCCTCGAGAAGGCGCCGTGGGTCGACGTCGTCTTCGGCACGCACAACATGGGCGCCCTGCCGAGCCTGCTCGAGCGCGCGCGCCACAACGACGAGGCCCAGCTCGAGATCCTCGAGTCGCTCGACGTGTTCCCGTCGACGCTGCCCACCAAGCGCGACTCGACCTACAGCGGCTGGGTGTCCATCTCCGTCGGCTGCAACAACACCTGCACCTTCTGCATCGTCCCCGCCCTGCGCGGCAAGGAGAAGGACCGCCGCCCCGGCGACGTGCTCGCCGAGATCCAGGCGCTCGTCGACGACGGCGCGATCGAGGTCACCCTCCTCGGGCAGAACGTGAACTCCTACGGCGTCGAGTTCGGCGACCGCCAGGCCTTCTCCAAGCTGCTGCGCGCGGCAGGCACCATCGAGGGTCTCGAGCGGATCCGCTTCACCAGCCCGCACCCTGCTGCCTTCACCGACGACGTCATCGACGCGATGGCGGAGACGCCCGCGGTCATGCCGCAGCTGCACATGCCGCTGCAGTCCGGCTCCGACCGCATCCTCAAGGCGATGCGCCGCTCCTACCGCTCCGAGCGCTTCCTCGGGATCCTCGACCGCGTGCGCGACCGGATCCCGCACGCCGCTATCAGCACCGACATCATCGTCGGCTTCCCCGGCGAGACCGAGGCCGACTTCCAGGAGACCCTCCGGGTCGTCGAGGCGTCGCGGTTCGCCTCCGCCTTCACGTTCCAGTACTCGATCCGGCCCGGCACTCCCGCGGCCACTCTGCCGGACCAGATCCCCAAGGCCGTGGTGCAGGAGCGCTTCGAGCGCCTCGCCGCTCTGCAGGACTCGATCAGCGAGAGCGAGAACCGCACCGTCGTCGGGCGCCGGGTCGAGGTGCTCGTCGCCACCGGCGAGGGCCGCCGCGACAGCGAGACCCACCGCCTGAGCGGCCGCGCCGAGGACAGCCGCCTGGTGCACTTCGACGTTCCGGCCGGCTCCGAGCAGCCGCGTCCGGGTGACGTCGTCAGCGTCGAGGTGACCCGCGCCGCGCCGTTCTACCTGATCGCCGACTCCCTCGACGGTGCGCCGCTGCAGGTCCGCCGCACGCGGGCCGGTGACGCGTGGGACCGCGCGCAGACGGAGTCGTGCGGCGTGCCCGCCGCTCCCGGTTCCGGTGCCGCCCCCAAGGTCTCCCTCGGACTGCCCTCGCTCCGCCTGCGTCCGCTCGCTCCTGCGGCCCCCCAGGCGCTGACCACCCCGATCTACGACGCCCTCGATGGCGAGCGCTGAGCCGGGGGCACCCGCGCTCCTCACCGTCGTCGGGGCCACCGGCACCGGCAAGTCGGATCTCTCGCTCGCCCTCGCCGCCGCGGTCCGCGCCTCGGGAGGCGCCGCCGAGGTCGTGAACGCCGACGCGATGCAGCTCTACCGCGGCATGGACATCGGGACGGCCAAGCTCCCGCCGGCGGAACGGCAGGGCGTCCCGCACCACCTGCTCGACGTCCTCGACGTCACCGAGGACGCCTCCGTCGCCCGGTACCAGAGCGAGGCCCGCGCGGTCGTCGACGACGTGCTGGCCCGCGGCGCCGTCCCGATCCTCGTCGGCGGCTCCGGACTCTACGTCTCGAGCGTGATCTTCGAGTTCTCCTTCGCCGGGACCGACCCGGCGGTGCGCCGGGCACTGGAGGAGACGGCCGAGCGCGACGGTGCAGGCGTGCTCTTCGAGCGCCTCCGCGCCGTGGACGCCGACGTCGCCGAGCGGATCGGCCCGCACAACGTCCGCCGGATCGTCCGCGCCCTCGAGATCACCGAGCTCACCGGCTCACCGCACAGCGCCCTGATGTCCGACACCCCCGTCCCGTGGCGGCCGACCACGGTCCTCGCGCTCTCCACACCGCGCGAGGTGCTCGTCGAGCGGCTCGACCGCCGGGTCGAGCGCATGTGGGCGAACGGCATGCTCGACGAGGTCGAGCGCCTGGTGCCGCTCGGCATCGAGCGCGGAATCACGGCGAGCCGCGCGATCGGCTACGCGCAGGCTCTCGCGCAGCGCTCGGGGGAGCTGACCCGGGAGGAGGCCGTCGCGTCGACGCAGGCACTCACCCGGCGCTATGCGCGACGGCAGAACAGCTGGTTCCGCCGCTATCAGGGCGCGCACTGGCTGCCCTCCGACGCCCCCGACCTCGTCGAGCAGGCGGTCGCCCTCGCCCAGGTCGACGCCGGGGCGCCTCGCTAGGCTGAGCGCCATGACGATCGAGCTGCACTTCACCAAGGGCCAGGGCACCGGCAACGATTTCGTGCTCTTCAGCGACCCGGACGGTGAGGTGGACCTCTCGCCCGCGCAGATCGCGATGATCTGCGACCGCCACTTCGGCGTGGGCGCCGACGGCGTCATCCGCGCGGTCCGCTCCCGCTCCCTCCCCGACGGCGCCGCCGCGCTCGAGCAGGAGCCGGAGGCCGAGTGGTTCATGGACTACCGCAACGCCGACGGCTCCATCGCCGAGATGTGCGGCAACGGCA
Organism: Rathayibacter sp. VKM Ac-2856; assembly: GCF_013205055.1. Taxonomy (GTDB): domain Bacteria; phylum Actinomycetota; class Actinomycetes; order Actinomycetales; family Microbacteriaceae; genus Rathayibacter. Next base: position 34,046 of record NZ_JABMLF010000005.1, on the reverse strand, counting down.
TCCGCGTGTACGCCGCGTTCCTCCTCGCCGGCGGCCTCGCCGTGCTGGAGCAGGGCGACACCCTCCCGATCGGCACGCGCGCCGGCGTCCGCGACGTCACGCGCAGAGGTGCCGGGTTCCAAGTCGACCTCGGCCGCTGGGAGCTCGCGGGCGGCGAGCCGCTCGTCCGGGCCAAGGAGCTGAAGGTGCCCCGCCCGGGTCTGGGGCTCGACCTCGGCAATCCGCACATCGTCGTGGCTCTGAGCAACGACGAGGAGCTGGACGAGGCCGACCTCAGCTACATCCCGCAGGTCGAACCGGAGCCGGCCGACGGAGCCAACGTCGAGTTCGTCGTGCCGGGCGAGCCCCTGGTCCACGACGGGATCGGCCGGATCCGCATGCGCGTGCACGAGCGCGGCAGCGGCGAGACGCTGAGCTGCGGCACCGGCGCCGCGGCGGCGGCCCTGGCGGTCCGCTACTGGGCGGGCGCGCGAGCACCGCAGTCCTGGCGCGTCGAGGTCCCCGGCGGCACCCTCGGCGTGACGATGTTCCCGACCGAGGAGGGCGAGCACGTCGGCCTCTCCGGCCCGGCCGACCTCGTCTACACCGGCACGATCCGGATCGACTAGCGGGCGGGAGCCGCCGCGGCTCCGGCGGTCAGGCCGTCCGCGTGGTGCGGATGACCCGGAAGCCCTTGGCGGAGGAGATGCGGTCGACCTCGAGCCGGCCCTCGAACGTCTCCGTCAGCCAGGTCAGCAGCGAGTCGGCGCCGAGGTTCCGCTGCACGACCAGCCACGCCTCCGCCTCCGGCTCGAGGCGGGGGAGCCAGCGCTCGAGCAGAGCGTGCAGCTCCGCCTTGCCCACCCGGATCGGGGGATTCGACCAGACGGCCGCGAAGCGGACGTCCTCGGGAACATCCTCGGGCAGGACGGCGTTGACATTGGTGACACCGAGTTCTGCGCAGTTGCGGCGGACGAGCTCGAGCGCCCGCTGGTTGACGTCGACCGCCCACACCCGGGCGTCGGGGGAGCCCAGCGCCAGGGCGAGCGAGATCGGTCCCCAGCCGCAGCCGAGGTCCAGGAGGTCCCCGCTCGCGGGGGCGTCGGGGACCGCGTCCAGCAGGACCCGGGTGCCCAGATCGACGTGGCCGGGACTGAACACCCCGCCCGCGGTCGTGACCTCCAGGTCGCGGCCGGCGATCCGGGCGCTGATCCTCCGGGGTCGGAGGTCGCCGTCGGGAGTGCTCGTGAAGTAGTGCTCGGCGGCCATGAGAAGTGAACTTATCAACAGCTGAGGAGTTAGTGTTATCCGGATGACGGAAGACCTGAACGAGACCGACACGACCGAGGCCGTGGACGTCGTCTCGCGGGTCCTGGCGAACGCGCAGTCGCGCTCGTCGGGATATTCGCGGTTCGTCGCGGGCGGAGCCCAGGCGCTGCAGAGCGCCGGGAACGACGTCGAGCGCGACACCGAGCAGACCAGCGACGGCGAGCAGTTCGATCGCGACGACCGGCAGGCGCTGCGGCGCGTCGCCGGCCTCTCGACCGAGCTCGAGGACGTCACGGAGGTCGAGTACCGCCAGCTGCGCCTCGAGAACGTGGTGCTGATCGGCGTGTACTCGCAGGGCTCGATCGAGGACGCGGAGAACTCGCTGCACGAGCTCGCCGCCCTGGCCGAGACCGCCGGAGCGACCGTGCTCGACGGCCTGCTGCAGCGGCGCCCCCACCCCGATCCGAGCACCTACCTGGGCAAGGGCAAGGCCGAGGAGCTCGCCGGGCTCGTCGCCGCCCTCGGCGCGGACACGGTCGTCGCCGACACCGAGCTCGCTCCGAGCCAGCGCCGCTCGCTGGAGGACGTGGTGAAGGTCAAGGTCATCGACCGCACGGCCGTCATCCTCGACATCTTCAGCCAGCACGCCACGAGCCGCGAGGGCAAGGCGCAGGTCGAGCTCGCGCAGCTCGAGTACCTGCTCCCGCGCCTGCGCGGCTGGGGCGAGTCGATGTCCCGCCAGGCCGGTGGCCAGGTGGGCGCCGGTGCGGGCATGGGCTCGCGCGGTCCCGGTGAGACGAAGATCGAGCTCGACCGCCGCCGCATCCACACCCGGATGGCGCGCCTGCGCAAGCAGATCACCGCGATGAAGCCCGCTCGGGAGGCGAAGCGCGCCAACCGCAAGCGGAACGCCGTTCCGTCGGTCGCGATCGCGGGCTACACGAACGCGGGCAAGTCGAGCCTCCTCAACCGGATGACCCACGCGGGCGTCCTGGTCGAGAACTCGCTCTTCGCCACGCTCGACGCGACCGTGCGCAAGTCGGAGACACCGGACGGCCGCGGCTACACGCTGGCCGACACCGTCGGCTTCGTGCGCGCCCTGCCGCATCAGCTGGTCGAGGCGTTCCGCTCGACGCTGGAGGAGGTCGCCGACTCCGACGTCATCGTCCACGTCGTCGACGCGTCGCACCCGGACCCGGCGGGGCAGATCGCGACGGTCCGCGACGTCATCGGCGAGGTGGGCGCGCGGAGCATCCCCGAGATCATCGCGTTCAACAAGTCCGACCTCGTGGACGAGGGCACCCGGCTCGTCCTGCGCGGCCTCGCTCCCGGCGCCGTGTTCGTCTCGGCGCGCACCGGCGAGGGGATGGACGAGCTCCAGGCCAAGATCGCCGAGATCCTGCCCGAGCCGCAGATCGAGATCGACCTGCTCGTCCCGTACGACCGCGGTGACGTGGTCTCGTCCCTGCACCGCAACGGGCGCATCCTGTCGACGCAGTACGTCGAGGGCGGCACGCACGTGCACGCCCTCGTGCACGAGGACCTCGCCGGCTCGCTCGGCGACTTCGCGGCTCCGGCCGCCGCCGTCGAGGCGTAGAGCCCGAGCACGCGCCCCAGCGCCCGCCATCACGGATCGACTCCGTGGCGGCGGGCGCTTCGTCGTGTCGCCGCGGCGCTCCGTGCTGCCGTCAGCGCGGCCGTCTCCGCCCCTCGCGACGACACGCGGCGTCACGCTCGTTCACACCGCGTCACGCACGTCGACGCGCCGCCCGCACGTTCCTACTGTGGTCCGCGAGGCGCCATCCGGCGCTGTGAGCGACAGCCGAGCCCGGCACCCGCCCAGACCGCGTCATCGCGGCCGGACGCACCGGCCGCGGCGAGGAACGGAGGGTGTCACGGTGCCGTCGAACCACTCGGAGAGCGCTCCGGACCCCCTCTGTCGGCCGCGGGTCCCGTTCTCCTTCGAGCTCTACCCCGCGCGGACCGCCAGCGGTGCCCGGGCGCTCGAGCGGACAGCCGACCGGCTCGCCGCCACCGGGCCCTCCTTCGTCTCGGTGACCTACGGGGCAGGCGGCTCCTCGCGCAGCGCGTCGCTCGACATCCTCCGCCACCTCCGCCAGCGCACGACGGCCGAGCCGCTGGCGCACCTCACCTGCGTCGGCTCGACCCACGCCGAGGCGAACCGGCTCGTGCACGAGTTCCTGGAAGCGGGCGTCACCCGCTTCCTCGCCCTGCGCGGCGATCCGCCCGCCGACCGGCCGGACGACGAGCCGTTCCTCGGAGAGCTGGGCAGCGCCGCTGAGCTGGTGCAGCTGATCCACCGCGTGCAGGCCGAGCGCGAGCCGTACGGAGCGGTGACGGTGCTGCCGAACGCGCAGCGCGTCGATGTCGCGAGCCGCCCCCGCGCGCAGGTGGCGGTCGCCGCCTTCCCGAACGGGCATCCACGCTCGCGATCGCGGTCGCAGGACATCGACGCGCTTCTCGCCAAGGAGGCGGCGGGCGCGGCCTTCGCGATCACGCAGCTGTTCTTCCACCCCGCCGACTACCTCCGCTTCGTCGAGCGGGCCCGAGCGGCGGGCGTCACGATGCCGATCATCCCCGGGGTGATGCCGGTCACCAGCCCCGAGCGCCTGCGCCGGATGCTCGAGCTGAGCGGGGAGGACCTGCCCGCCGATCTCGCGATCGCCCTCGACGTGGAGCCCGACGACGAGGCGCGGGTGCGGATCGGCGTCGAGCACGCCGCCGCGATGGTCCGCACCCTCGTCGCCGGCGGCGCGCCCGCCGTGCACCTCTACGCCTTCAACCGGCACGAGGCGGTGCTGGGGGTCCTCGCCGAGAGCGGGCTCCTGCCCGCCCCCGCGCCGTTCCCGACCATGTCCACCCCGGTCGGTCCGCCCCCGATCACGCCCACCACGGAGGAATCATCATGAGCAGCACCCCACCCGCCTTCCCGACCGGAACCGTCCTCGGCTACCCGCGGATCGGACGCCGCCGCGAGCTGAAGAAGGCGGTGGAGGCCTTCTGGACCGGGTCGATCGACGCGGCCGAGCTGGAGGACACCGCCGCCCGGCTCCGCGGGGCCGTCCGCGAGCGCCTCGTCGACCTCGGCCTCGGCCGCGACGACTCGTCGATCCCCGAGGCGCACTCGTTCTACGACCAGGTGCTCGACACCACCCTGGCGGTCGGCGCGATCCCGGAGCGCTTCGCCGACCTCGTCGTCGACGGCGCGGTCGATCTGGCCGGCTCCTTCGTGCTCGCCCGCGGGGACGGCGAGCGGGCGCCGCTCGAGATGACCAAGTGGTTCGACTCCAACTACCACTACCTGGTCCCCGAGATCGGCCCCGAGACCGTGTTCTCGCTCGCCGACACGCGCCGGGTGCGCGAGGTGGCGGAGGCGCGCGAGGCCGGCTTCACGACGCGGCCCGTCCTCGTCGGCCCAGTCACCTACCTCCTGCTCGCCAAGCCGAGCGCGACGGCGCCGGCCGGCTTCGAGCCGCTGTCGCGTCTCGCCGACCTGCTGCCCGTGTACACGGAGCTGCTGGCGAGGCTGCGCGCCGCGGGAGCGGAGTGGGTGCAGCTGGACGAGCCGGCCCTGGTGTCCGAGTCGATCGACGTCGATCGTGCGCGCGTCCTCGCCGCGACCGAGGAGGCGTACCGGGTGCTGGGCGATGCTGCCGAGCGGCCGGCGCTCTTCGTCGCGGCGCCCTACGGCGACCTCGGCGACGCCCTTCCCGTTCTCGCCGCCTCGGCGGTGGAGGCCGTCGGCGTCGATCTGGTGAAGGGCGCGGCGCCGTCCGCCACGCGGGGTCTCGAGAGCACGGTGCTGGTCGCGGGGGTGATCGACGGCCACAACGTCTGGCGCGGCGACCTCGCGGCGGCGTTCGAGACGGCGGAGTCGCTGGGCGCGCTGTCCGCGCAGGTCGCCGTCGCCAGCTCCACCTCGCTCTTCCACCTGCCGCACGACGTGGCCGAGGAGACGGACCTCGACGACAGGCTCGTCTCGTGGCTCGCCTTCGCGGACCAGAAGGTGCAGCAGGTCGCCGCACTCGCCCGTGGACTCGATGGCGGGCGCGCGGTCATCGAGCCGGAACTCCGCGCCGCGAGTGACGCCCTCGAGGACCGGCGCTCGGCGCCCGGGGTGCGCGACGGAGCGGTGCGCGCGCGAGCGGCGGCTCTGCGGCCCCAGGACTACCGGCGCGCGTCGTACGAGGAGCGTCTCGCCGCGCAGGAGGAGGCCCTCGGCCTGCCGCCGCTGCCGACGACGACCATCGGCTCGTTCCCGCAGACGCGCGAGATCCGCACCGCGCGCGCCGCGCTGCTCCGCGGCGAGCTGACGGAGGAGCAGTACACGGCCCGCATGCGCGAGGAGATCGAGCGCGTCGTGCGCCTGCAGGAGGAGATCGGCCTCGACGTCCTGGTGCACGGCGAGCCGGAGCGCAACGACATGGTGCAGTACTTCGCCGAGAACCTCGACGGCTTCGCGGTGACCCGCCACGGCTGGGTGCAGTCGTACGGCAGCCGCTGCACGCGGCCCTCCCTGCTGTGGGGCGACGTCTCGCGCCCCGCTCCCATCACGGTCGACTGGTCGGGGTACACGCAGTCGCTGACCGAGCGTCCGGTGAAGGGGATGCTGACCGGGCCGGTCACGATCCTCGCCTGGTCGTTCGTGCGCGACGATCAGCCGCTGAAGGAGACGGCGGAGCAGGTGGCGCTGAGCCTCCGTGACGAGATCGCGGATCTCGAGGCCGCGGGCATCCGGATCGTCCAGGTGGACGAGCCGGCGCTGCGTGAGCTCCTGCCGCTCGAGAAGGCGAACCAGCCGGCGTATCTCGAGTGGTCGGTCGGCGCGTTCCGCCTCGCGACCGCCGGTGCGCGGACGGCGACGCAGATCCACACGCACCTCTGCTACTCGGAGTTCGGTGTCGTCATCGACGCGATCGACCGGCTCGACGCCGACGTCACGAGCATCGAGGCGGCGCGGTCGAGGATGGAGGTCGTCGCCGACATCGAGCGGTCCGGGTTCCCGCGGGGGATCGGGCCGGGCGTCTGGGACATCCACTCGCCGCGCGTGCCGGGCGAGGCGGAGGTGGCGGAGCTCGTGCGCACGGCCCTCGACGGGATTCCCGCGCGCCGACTCTGGATCAACCCGGACTGCGGGCTGAAGACGCGGGGCTACGACGAGACGGTCGCGTCGCTGCGGAACCTCGTGGGGGCGGCCACCGCGGCGCGCCGTGCGCTGCTCGCGGACGCCGCGGCGGAGTAGAGCCTCCGGAACGCACGAGGGGCGGACGGCGCGATGCCGTCCGCCCCTCGTGCGCGTGCGCTCCGCCTCGTCAGACCGAGCGGAGCACCGCGACGATCTTGCCCAGGACCTCGGCCTCGTCGCCGAGGATGGGCTCGAAGTTGGAGTTGCGCGGGAGCAGCCAGGTGTGGCCGTCGCGCTGGCGGAGCACCTTGACGGTCGCCTCGCCGTCGAGCATCGCCGCGACGATCTCGCCGTTCTCCGCGGTGCGCTGCGAGCGGACGACGACCCAGTCGCCGTCGCAGATGGCGGCGTCGATCATCGACTCGCCGACGACCTTGAGCATGAAGAGCTCGCCCTTGCCGACCAGCTGCCGGGGGAGGGGGAACACCTCGTCGATCTGCTGGTCCGCCATGATCGGCACGCCCGCCGCGATGCGGCCGACGAGCGGCACCATCGCCGCGTCGGCGACCGTCGCGGTCGACTCGAACGAGCCGTCGTCCTCGGTCGAGCTCGGCACGTCGATGAGGATCTCGAGAGCGCGGGGCCGGTTCGGGTCCCGGCGCAGGTAGCCGCTGAGCTCGAGCTGGTTCAGCTGGTGGGTGACGCTCGAGAGGGAGGCGAGGCCCACGGCGTCGCCGATCTCGCGCATGCTCGGCGGGTAGCCCCGGCTCGACACCGAGCGCTGGATGGCGTCGAGGATGGCGAGCTGCTTCGCGCTGAGGTTCTTGCGCCGGCGCCCGGCCGCGGGCTTCGCCGCCGCGGTCGCCTTCGCCTTCGGCGCCGGAGTCGTCGTCCTGGCCGGCTTCGCTCCGGCCGTCTGCGCGTCGCTCACGATCGTCCCTCTCTCGGTGCGCACGCCGCGTGCGCGCCCTCTGCGCCCGAGCCGAGCACCGATGTCGGTGGTCGCTGCTGTACTGACTGCGGACTCTCGAAACTGTATCCGGAGGGGGTCCGCGTTCGAAACATTCGTTCGAGTGTGTCGCGCGATCCAGCATCGGATGCGGCGCGACCGGGTCTTGCCCGTCGCGGTATTCGAAGATATATTCGGAACAGAGGTTCGGACCGGGTCCTCCCGGCCGAGGCCCCGGCCCGAACCCCTGCTGAAAGGAGCGATCACATGACCGCACAGCACCTGCCCACGCAGCACTCGACGATGCAGCGCCCCCTCACCGCGCAGGACGGCATCTCCGCAGCGACGGCCCAGCCGGCAGCGCGCACGCGTCTTCGCCTCACCCGCCGCGGCCGCGCCGTCCTCGCGACCCTGGGCGCTCTGCCGCTCGTCGCCGGCGCGTTCGTCTTCGGCCTCAACGGCGGCGGAGCGGTCGCGTCCGGCGAGAGCGCGGACGTCGAGTTCCAGTACGTCACGGTCCGCGCGGGCGAGTCCCTGTGGTCGCTGGCGGAGGAGCTCGCGCCCCGGTCCGACCCGCGCGACGTCGTCGCCGACATCCAGTCGCTCAACCAGCTGGCGAATGCCGGGCTCGAGCCCGGCCAGCGCCTCGCCATCCCGGCGCAGTACGACATCGCGGGCTGACCGCATGCCGAGACCGCCCCGCTAGCATTCCCGGGTGACGACTCTCGACGATCTCCCCCTCCGCGACGACCTCCGCGGGCAGCAGCCCTACGGCGCACCGCAGGCCGTCGTGCCCGTGGCGCTCAACGTCAACGAGAACACCCACCCCGTCCCCGACGACGTCATCGCCGACATCGTCGAGCGGGTGTCCGTCGCCCTCCGGACGGTCAACCGCTACCCCGACCGCGAGTTCCGCGAGCTGCGCGACTCCCTGGCCGGCTACCTCGGCCACGGGCTGACCGCCGACTCGATCTGGGCCGCCAACGGCTCCAACGAGGTCCTCCAGCACATCCTCCAGGCGTTCGGCGGTCCCGGTCGCTCGCTGCTCGGCTTCTCGCCGACCTACTCGATGTACTCGATCCTCGCCTCCGGCAGCGGCACCCGCTGGATCGGTGTCGAGCGCGAGGCCGACTTCCGGGTGAGCGCAGCCCACGCCGCGGAGGCGGTCCGCCGCGAGGCGCCCGACATCGTCTTCCTCTGCGCGCCGAACAACCCGACCGGCACTCCGCTCGACCTCGAGACCATCGCCGCCGTGTACGACGCGACCGACGGCATCGTCGTCGTCGACGAGGCCTACGCCGAGTTCGCGGGCCGGGACGCGCCGACCGCGCTCAGCCTGCTCGAGGGCCGCCCGCGTCTGCTGGTCTCGCGGACGATGAGCAAGGCCTTCGCCTTCGCCGGCGTCCGGCTCGGCTACCTCGCCGCCGACCCCGCCGTGGTGGACGCCCTCCGCCTGGTCCGCCTCCCGTACCACCTCTCCGCGCTGACGCAGGCCGCCGCGACGGCCGCGCTCGCCCACGCGGACGAGATGCTCGCGATGGTCGGCGAGATCATCGTCCAGCGCGACCGGATGATCGACGGCCTGCGCGCCCTCGGCTACACACCGCACGAGACGGGCAGCAACTTCGTGCTCTTCGGCGGTGTCGCCGACCCCGGTGCGATGTTCGAGGCCCTCCTGGCCCGCGGCATCCTGATCCGCGACGTCGGCATCCCGAACCACCTGCGGGTGAGCGCGGGCACCGAGGCCGAGACCACCGCCTTCCTCGAGGCGGTCGCCGCGCTGCCCGCCCCGGCGGCGGATCCCGCGGTGGCGCTCGCCCGCGAATAGCCGCCCGGAGGGTCGGCGGCGCCCCGAATAGACTGGAGGCATGACCTCCTCGAGCGCCGATCCCGGGCGCACCGCCACCCTCCGTCGTGCCACCAGCGAGTCGAGCATCGAGCTGTCGATCGATCTCGACGGCACCGGTGTCGCGGACCTGTCGACCGGCGTCCCCTTCTTCGACCACCTGCTGACCGCCTTCGCGAAGCACTCGCTGACCGACCTCACGGTCCGCGCCACCGGCGACATCGAGATCGACATCCACCACACCGCCGAGGACATCGGCATCGTCCTCGGCACGGCCATCAAGCAGGCGCTCGGCGACAAGGCGGGCATCTCCCGCTTCGGCGACGCGCTCGTCCCGCTCGACGAGGCGCTCGTCCAGGCCGTCGTCGACATCTCCGGCCGCCCCTACCTCGTGCACGGCGGCGAGCCCGAGGGCTTCGCCCTGCACCTCATCGGCGGGCACTTCACCGGCTCGATGGTGCGCCACGTCTTCGAGGCGATCGCCTTCAACGCCGGGCTGACCGTGCACGTCACCGTGCTCGGCGGCCGCGACCCGCACCACATCGCCGAGGCCGAGTTCAAGGCGTTCGCCCGCGCGTTCCGCCAGGCCAAGGCCTTCGATCCGCTCGTCGCCGGGGTGCCGTCGACGAAGGGCGCCCTGTGAGCGGCGCCCGGCCGTCGGTCGTCGTCTACGACTACGGCTCCGGCAACGTGCACTCCGCCGTCAAGGCGCTCGAGCTCGCCGGCGCCGACGTGGAGCTGACCTCCGACCGCACCCGTGCCCTCGAGGCCGACGGTCTGCTCGTCCCCGGCGTCGGCGCGTTCAGCGCGGTGATGTCCGCACTGACGGCGGCGCGCGGCGGCGAGATCATCGAGATGCGCCTCGCCGGCGGCCGCCCGGTGCTCGGCATCTGCGTCGGCATGCAGGTCCTCTTCGAGCGCGGTGTCGAGCGCGGTGTCGAGAGCGAGGGTCTGGGGGAGTGGCCGGGGACGGTCGATCTGCTCCCCGCCGAGGTCGTGCCGCACATGGGCTGGAACACCGTCGAGGTCCCCGCCGGCTCGCGCCTGTTCGACGGCATCGAGGACGAGCGCTTCTACTTCGTGCACTCGTACGGCGCCCGCGAGTGGACGCTGGACGTCATGCCGCCGTTCCCGCGGCCCGCGGTGACCTGGGCCGACCACGGCGGCCCGTTCATCGCCGCGGTGGAGAACGGCCCGCTGTCCGCGACGCAGTTCCACCCCGAGAAGTCGGGTGCCGCTGGGCTCCGCCTGCTCTCCAATTGGCTGGGCGGGCTCCGCACGAACTAGGATCGGCCGGTGGTCGGCGGCGCCCCAGGCGCTGCGACCGCACCAGCTCCGAGACTGAGGATGACGATGAGCGAGTTCACCAAGGCCCCGGGCCTGGTCCTTCTCCCCGCGATCGACGTGGCCGGCGGCAAGGCCGTCCGCCTGACGCAGGGCGAGGCGGGCACCGAGACCAACTACGGCGACCCCATCGACGCCGCCGGCGACTGGGCCGACCAGGGTGCCGAGTGGATCCACCTCGTGGACCTCGACGCCGCCTTCGGCCGCGGCGACAACCACGGCATCATGAAGAAGGTCATCCGCCAGGTCAAGGGCGTCAACGTCGAGCTCTCCGGCGGCATCCGCGACGACCGCAGCCTCGAGTCGGCGCTCAACGCCGGTGCGAAGCGCATCAACCTCGGCACCGCCGCGCTGGAGAACCCGGAGTGGGCCGCCAGCGTCATCGCCCAGTACGGCGACCAGATCGCCGTCGGGCTCGACGTGCGCGGCACCACCCTCGCGGCCCGAGGCTGGACCAAGGAGGGCGGCGACCTCTGGCAGGTCCTCGAGCGCCTCGAGGAGGCCGGCTGCACCCGGTACGTCGTCACCGACGTCACCAAGGACGGCACCCTCAAGGGCCCGAACCTCGAGCTGCTCGAGCAGGTCATGGCGCGCACGCACCGCCCGGTGATCGCCTCGGGCGGCATCTCCAACCTCGACGACATCGCCGCCCTGCGCGACCTCGTCCCGCAGGGACTCGAGGGCGCGATCGTCGGCAAGGCGCTCTACGCCGGAGCGTTCACGCTCGCCGAGGCGCTCGACGTCGCCTCCGAGTGACCGGCTCGCCCTCGGGTGAGGGGCGTGCGCTCCCCGCGCACCTGACCGACTCGGCCGGCACCCCGTGGGCCGGTCGGCACTTCGAGCAGGCCGCGTCCTCCGACGACGACGGCAGCGCCCCGGAGGAGCTGGTCCGCGCTCTCGACGCCTTCGCCTCCGCGGACGCGGGGCCGGAGGCGGTGGTCGACGCTCTGCGCGTCTCCCGCCTGCTGATCCCCCTGGTCGCGAGGCTCGGCGAGGAGGCCGAGGGAGTCGGCGGCCTGCGGGCCGACAAGTCGCAGGAGCTCTCGATCGTGACCGTCGCGGGTCCGGACGGGCGCACGGTGCTCCCCGTCTTCAGCGACGTCGACGCGATGCGGCGCTGGGATCCGCTGGCGCGGCCGGTCCCCGTGGACGGCCGTCGGGCGGCGCTGGCCGCCGTGGCGGAGGAGACCGAGCTGATGGTGCTCGACCCCGCCTCTCCGCACGAGTTCGCGGTGCGCCGCCCCGCGCTCTGGGCGATCGCCGGCGGGGCACCGTGGCGACCGAGCCCGGGCGACCCGGAGGTCCTCGCCGCACTGGGGGCGAGCGCTGCCGCCGAGGACGCGGTCGTGTCGCTCGCGGTGCGGCCGGGCGACGCCCGTCAGCGGCTGTCGGGCCCGGAGCTCGTCATCGTGCTGGAGCTGCGGCCGGGTCTCGACCGCAGTGCGCTCGGCGACCTCGTCGCGCGACTGGGGGAGCGCTGGGCCGCAGATGAGGTCGTCGCGGCCCGGGTCGACTCGATGACCCTGCAGCTCGCGTCCGCTTCCGCGGGCTGAGCCCGGGAGCCACGGCTCAGGTGACGGGGCCGGTCCACTTCTCGCCCGGGCCCTTGCCGATCGGATCGGCGATCGGCGACGCCTCGCGGAACGCGAGCTGGAGCGTGCGGAGCCCGTCGCGCAGGCTGCGCGCGTGCATGTCGCTGATGTCGGGCGCCCCCGCGGTGACTAGACCGGCGAGCGCGTTGATCAGCTTGCGCGCCTCGTCGAGGTCCACCTGGGCTCCCGGCTCGTCGGCGAGACCGCACTTCACCGCGGCGGCGCTCATCAGGTGGACCGCGGCGGTGGTGATGATCTCGACCGCGGGCACCTCGGCGATGTCGCGGGCCGCCTCCACGTCGGAGGAGTCGTCGCCGAACCGTCGGGCGTAGTCGTCGTCGTGCTGAGCCATGGGTCCTTCGTTCGGTGGGACCGGCGCTCACGGGCGCCCCGAGGCGGTGCTCGAGGGGGGCGCTCGCGGGGGAGGGGGAGAGGCGGGCGCCGCCCGCTGCCCTTCCGGCCGGAAGTCTGCTATGGTGATGCGGGCTCCGAGGCATGTCCTCGGTTCGAAAGTGGAGATTCTCCCACCCGCGCTTGACCGCTTCACTAGGTTACCGGGTCAGAAGCACTCCGCCTCCGGCAACGGGGGCAGGGCTGCGGTCCTCGAGACACGTCTCGGGGAGCGCGTCGTAGGGTGCAGCGCAGCGCGTCGAACGCGCTGCGCACGGGAATCACCTCTCTCGGGATGCGCCGGATGAAGAATCCGGCTGCAGAGCAGCAACTCACCGAGATCAGAGGAGAAACGCAATCAGCGATCCCCGTACCAACGACCGAATCCGCGTCCCCGAGGTCCGCCTCGTGGGTCCCGCCGGAGAACAGGTCGGCGTCGTGAAAATCGAGGTCGCCCTGCGACTCGCGCAGGACGCAGACCTGGATCTGGTCGAGGTTGCTCCCAACTCCAAGCCTCCCGTCGCCAAGATCATGGACTACGGGAAGTTCAAGTACGAGCAGGCCCAGAAGCTCAAGGAAGCCCGTCGCAACCAGGCGAACACGATCCTCAAGGAGGTCCGTTTCCGCCTGAAGATCGACAAGCACGACTACGAGACCAAGCGCAAGCGCGCCGAGGGCTTCCTGAAGGCCGGCGACAAGGTCAAGGCCATGATCCTGTTCCGCGGTCGCGAGCAGTCCCGCCCCGAGATGGGCGTGCGACTCCTGCAGCGCTTCGCGGAGGACGTGTCCGAGTTCGGCCAGGTCGAGTCCACCCCGACCATCGACGGTCGCAACATGGTGATGGTCATCGGCCCGCTGAAGAACAAGTCCGAGGCGAAGGCCGAGGCGAACGCCGTCCGCGCCGCTCGTCGCGAGGCCAACACCCCCGAAGAGGACCCGGCCGAGGCCGAGTCCGTCTGATACTTCGCCGCCCCGTCATCGGGGCCGGTGGACGCCCCGCTCGCGGGGCACCAGTTTCGCCCGCCGAGTGCGCGTGCGACGTCGACAAGGAGAGAACATGCCCAAGATGAAGACCCACTCGGGTGCCAAGAAGCGTTTCAAGGTCACGGGCTCCGGCAAGCTCATGAAGCAGCAGGCCGGTATGCGTCACAACCTGGAGTCGAAGTCCAGCGTCCGCACCCGTCGTCTGAACCAGGACCAGGTCCTCGCCCCGCAGGACGCCAAGGTCGCCAAGAAGCTTCTCGGTCTGTAGTCGTCCGGCGCGGCAGTCACTGCCCGCCGTCCTCTGCACCACCGACCCGGATCGATAGGAAGAAAGAGAAATGGCAAGAGTCAAGAGGGCGGTCAACGCCCACAAGAAGCGTCGCGTCATCCTCGAGCGCGCCAAGGGCTACCGCGGCCAGCGCTCGCGTCTGTACCGCAAGGCGAAGGAGCAGGTCACCCACTCCCTCGTCTACTCGTACCGCGACCGCCGTGCGAAGAAGGGCGAGTTCCGCCGCCTCTGGATCCAGCGCATCAACGCCGCGTCCCGTGCGAACGGCCTGACCTACAACCGCTTCATCCAGGGCCTCGCCCTGGCCGGCATCCAGGTCGACCGCCGCATCCTCGCGGACCTCGCGATCACCGAGCCCGCGACCTTCACCGCCCTCGTGGCGAGCGCGAAGGCCGCACTGCCCGCTGACACCTCGGCCCCGAAGGCCGCGTAGTCCGCTCCCCGGTTCTGCCCGGAGGGGGTCACGACGAGAGTCGTGGCCCCCTTCGTCGTTCCCGGGTGAGGACGGCGGACCGAGTCCCTGCGCGTTGGCGTTCCCCGCGGGCGTCGTGTCGCCCGGGCCCCGCAGCGGCGCGCCGATAGGCTCGCCGCATGCTCGACAACCCCCGTTCTCCCCGTGTCCGCTCCGTCGCCAAGCTCACCCGGCGCCCGGCGCGGCAGGAGTCGGGGCTCTTCCTCCTCGAGGGCCCGCAGGCGATGTCCGAGGCGCTGCGCTACCGGCCCGAGCTGCTCATGGAGTCCTTCGCGACTCCGACCGCCCTGGAGCGCCACCCCGAGATCGCCGCGGCCGCCGAGGAGGCCGACGTCGAGATCGAGTACGTGACCGAGGACGTCCTCGACGCGATGGCCGACACCGTCACCCCGCAGGGCTTCGTCGCGGTGTGCCGCCAGTTCCCGACCTCGCTCAAGGACGTCGTGGCGTCCGAGCCGCGCCTGGTCGCCGTGCTCGAGGAGGTCCGCGACCCGGGCAACCTCGGGACGATCATCCGCGCCGCCGACGCCGCGGGTGCCGACGCCGTCGTGCTGACCGGCCGCTCCGTCGATCTCTACAACCCGAAGGTCGTCCGCTCGACCACGGGCTCGCTGTTCCACCTCCCCGTCGCGGTCGGCGCCGAGCTGCCCGACGTGCTGCAGCGGCTGCGCTCCGCGGGTCTGCGCGCCGTCGCCGCCGACGTGAAGGGCGAGGGCCTGCTCGACGTCCGCGCGCGCGGCGACCTCGCGCAGCCGACGGTCTGGGTGTTCGGCAACGAGGCGCGCGGTCTCGAGGACGAGTCGCTCGAGCTGATGGACGGCGTCGTCGCCGTGCCGATCTACGGAGCCGCGGAGTCGCTGAACCTCGCCACCGCCGCCTCGGTCTGCCTCTACGAGAGCGCCTTCGCACTCCGCTCCTGACCTGTCGGCGCCCGCTCGTCCTGAGACGTCTCGCGCCAAGTCTGAGAGAAGACC
This sequence comes from Rathayibacter sp. VKM Ac-2856, assembly GCF_013205055.1. GTDB lineage: Bacteria > Actinomycetota > Actinomycetes > Actinomycetales > Microbacteriaceae > Rathayibacter. The sequence continues at coordinate 18,812 of NZ_JABMLF010000005.1, read as the reverse complement.
ACCTCGGCGTGGTAATGGGCTGAGAACGGGCCCCGGTTGTTGCGCTCTGGTTAAGAATCCGCTCATGATTTGACCCACCCATGCCCGTGTGATTCTCTGACGGAATGGAAGCACCCTCCCAGGCCGGGCGATCGTCCGCAGCCGCCCGCGAGCCCCTCGTCATTCTCGACGGGGTCCAGAAGCACTACGGCGAGTTCCAGGCGCTGAAGGACATCGACCTCACGATCAACCGCGGCGAGGTGGTCGTCGTGCTCGGTCCGTCCGGGTCGGGCAAGTCCACGCTCTGCCGCACGATCAACCGCCTCGAGACCATCTCCGGCGGCACGATCTCGATCGACGGCCAGCGCCTGCCCGAGGAGGGCAAGGGGCTCGCCGCCCTGCGCGCCGACGTGGGCATGGTCTTCCAGTCGTTCAACCTGTTCGCGCACAAGACGATCCTCGAGAACGTCACGCTCGGGCCGATCAAGGTCCGCAAGCTCTCCCGGAAGGCGGCCGAGGCGGAGGCGCAGGCGCTCCTCGACCGCGTCGGCGTCGGCCACCAGGCCGGCAAGACCCCCGCGCAGCTCTCCGGCGGCCAGCAGCAGCGCGTGGCCATCGCCCGCGCCCTCGCGATGAAGCCGAAGGTGATGCTCTTCGACGAGCCGACGTCGGCGCTCGACCCCGAGATGATCAACGAGGTCCTCGACGTCATGGTCGGCCTCGCCGAGGAGGGGATGACGATGATCGTCGTCACCCACGAGATGGGCTTCGCCAGGAAGGCCGCGCACCGCGTCGTCTTCATGTCCGACGGCGAGATCCTCGAGGACACCGACCCCGAGTCGTTCTTCACCGCCCCGCGGACCGACCGGGCCAAGGACTTCCTCTCCAAGCTGATCACCCACTAGGTCCCCGGCGCCGTGGCGGACCCCGCTCCGGCCGCCGTTCGACAGGTCGTGCCCCGAACCGCGGGGAGCGACCCGACATCGCCCGCTCCAGCGGGCCACACCCCAGGAAGGACGATCATGCGCACCAAGCTCATGTTCATGACCGCGGGACTCGCCGCAGCGGCCCTCACCCTCGCCGGCTGCTCCGGCGGAGACTCCGGAACCGGCGCCGGCTCCGACTCCGGCTCCGAGGGGAGCGGTGCGGCCTACGAGGTCGCCACCGACGTCACCCTCGAGGGCAGCCCCACCTTCGACGCCATGACGGCGGACGACACCGTGACCATCGGCGTCAAGGAGGACCAGCCGGGTCTCGGCTACCTCGACGCCGCGACCGGTGAGCGCTCCGGCTTCGACATCGAGATCGCCAAGTGGGTCGCCGCCTCCCTCGGCTTCTCCGAGGACCAGATCGAGTACCAGCCGATCCCCTCGGCCAACCGCGAGGCGTCGATCGTGAACGGCGACATCGACTACTACGTCGGCACCTACTCGATCACCGACAAGCGCAAGGAGCAGGTCGGCTTCGCCGGTCCGTACTTCGAGACCGGGCAGCAGCTGCTCGTCGCCGCGGACAACGACACGATCACCGGACCGGACGACCTCTCGGCCGACACCACCGTGTGCTCCGCGACCGGCTCGACCCCGATCCAGAACATCCGCACCAACTACCCCGAGGTGCCGACCGAGGAGTTCGACACCTACTCGCAGTGCGTCGACGCCCTCGCCGACGGCCAGGTCGACGCGGTCACCACCGACGGCGCGATCCTGATCGGCTACGCCGCCCAGCGCCCCGACGACCTCAAGGTGGTCGGCGAGCCCTTCAGCACCGAGCTCTACGGCATCGGCCTCGCCAAGGACGACACCGCGCTGCGCGGCTTCATCAACGAGATGCTGACCGACGGCGGTGACACCTGGAGCGCGATCTACGACGAGACCCTCGGCCAGTCCGGCACCACGGTGGAGCAGCCCGCGGTCGACGCCTACTAGGCCGACACCCTGAGCAGTCCCGGGGCGGTGCCGAGCGCGGCGCCCCGGGACTCCTCCTGCCCCACGCCGCACCGGCGACCGCTTCCACCTCCCCGATGAAAGGGCACGCAGCATGGATGTTCTCCTGAACAACCTCGACGTGTTCGTCCCCGCGTTCGGCAACACCCTGCTGCTGTTCGTCGTGTCGCTCGTCTTCGCCCTCCTCCTCGGCACCGTGGTGGGAGCGATGCGCGTCTCGCCCGTCCCGATCGCGCGAGCGGTCGGCACCGTCTACGTCAACACCATCCGGAACACGCCGCTGACGCTGCTGATGTTCTTCTTCGCGTTCGGCTACCCGAAGCTCGACCTGCCGGACGTCGAGTACACGAACCTCGCGATCGCGGCGCTGAGCGTGTACACCGCGACCTACGTCGCCGAGGTGCTCCGCTCCGGCATCAACACCGTGCCGATCGGCCAGGCCGAGGCGGCCCGCGCGATCGGCCTCGACTTCGGTCTCACCATGACCCAGGTGGTGCTGCCCCAGGCGTTCCGCTCGGTCATCCCGCCGCTGATGAGCGTGCTGATCGCCCTGCTCAAGAACACCACGGTCGCCGCGGGCTTCTCGGTCGCCGAGGCGGGCACCATCGTCCGCGTCCTCAACGAGCGCGGTGAGAACAGCCTGATCGTCGTGCTCTGGGTCGCCCTGGTCTTCGTGGTCCTCGTCACGGGGCTCTCCCTCGTCCAACGACAGCTCGAGAAGAAGTGGAGGGTCGCCCGATGAGCTCCGTCCTCTTCGACAATCCCGGACCCCGGGCCGTCGCCCGCAACCGCGCGATCGGCGCGGTCGTCGTGCTCCTCCTCGTCGCCCTGCTGGCCTTCGTGCTGTGGCGCTTCGCCGAGTCGGGGCAGTTCTCCGAGGCCAAGTGGCGCGCCTTCGGCTACCCGCTGGTCTGGCAGAGCATCGGCGCGGCCCTCGGGCAGACCCTCGCGGCGTTCGCCACCGCCGGTGTCGCCAGTCTCGTGCTCGGCCTGCTGCTGGCGATCGGACGCCTGTCGGACCGCCGCTGGATCAACGTCCCGGTGACGCTCTTCATCGAGCTGTTCCGGGCGATCCCGGTCCTCATCCTGATGATGCTGATGTACTACGGGCTCCCGTTCGCCGGGCTCAAGCTCTCGCCGTACCTCGCCGTGGTCATCGCGCTCACCCTCTACAACGGCTCCGTCTTCTCCGAGATCTTCCGCGCCGGCATCGAGTCGCTCCCGCGCGGTCAGAAGGAGGCGGGCTACGCGATCGGCCTGGCCAAGGCCGGGGTCATGCGCCTCATCCTCTTCCCGCAGGCCATCCGCTCGATGCTGCCCGTGATCATCGCCCAGCTCGTCGTGGCCCTGAAGGACACGGCGCTCGGCTCGATCATCACGTACAACGAGCTGCTCTACTACGCCCGCTACCTCGGCAACCAGCCGAGCCTGGACAGCCCGATCATCCCCGCCGCCATCGTCGTCGGCGCGATCTACATCGGCATCTGCCTCATCCTCTCCGGCATCGCCAAGTGGGTCGAGATCCGCACCAAGAACGGCGGACGCAAGGGCACCGGGCACCCGGCCGCGCGCGCGACCACCGACACCGCGCTCCTGGCCGCGCAGGACTGAGCTTGTTCGTCGGGATCGCCGTCGGCGATCCCGACCGCGGTCGGCTTCCTGAGTGGGCGCGTTCCGCAGGGCGTCGTACGTTCGGCTGGCGCGAATCGCTGGCACGCGATTCACACGTTCGCCTCGCAGCGCGCGGCGAGCTGCACGCTGTCCCTTCGGGAGACGCTGACGCTGCTCGGGCGGGCCGACCACGCCGGTCGAGTCGAGTGGGCCTGCCCATGCTGGTCGAGTCGAGTGGGCCCGCCCATGCTGGTCGAGTCGAGTGGGCCCGCGCATGCTGGTCGAGTAGGCCCGCAGGGCCGTATCGAGACCCACCGCTCCGCGGGGCGGACCAGCACCGGCCGTTCCGGCGCCGGTGGATCTCGATACGTCGGCCGCTGGAGTGGAGTCGGTTCGCGATCCGCAGCGGAGGGGCCGACCCGCGATCGGCGGGGTGCGAGCGTCGGGCCAGCGGGCCGCGCGAGGCATCCCTACACTGGGGGATCGTGTCTGACAGCAACCCCATCACCGACGAGGCCGTCGCGACGGCGACCGCGGAGGCGCTGAGCGCGATCCGCTCGGCCGCCGACTCCGCCGCCCTCAAGGCGGCCCGCACCGCCCACCTCGGCGAGGGCTCGGCCCTCGCCCGCCTCAACGCGCTGATGCGCTCCGTGCCGCCCGAGTTCAAGGCGGCCTCCGGCAAGCTCGTCGGCGGGGCACGCAAGCAGGTCGGCGACGCGTACGCCGAGCGCGAGGCGGAGCTGGTCGAGGCCGAGCAGGCCGCCGCGCTCGACGCCGAGCGCGTCGACGTCACCGCCGGCGCCGCCTTCGCGCGCCAGGGCGCCCGCCACCCGCTCTCGCTCCTGCAGGAGTCGATCGCCGACGTCTTCGTCGGCATGGGCTGGGAGATCGCGGAGGGGCCCGAGCTCGAGAACGAGTGGTTCAACTTCGACGCCCTCAACTTCGACGAGGACCACCCGGCCCGCGCGATGCAGGACACCTTCTTCGTCGAGCCGGTGGAGTCGCACCTCGTGCTGCGCACCCACACCTCGCCGGTGCAGATCCGCTCGATGCTCGAGCGCACGCCGCCGATCTACGTGATCGCCCCCGGCCGCGTCTACCGCACCGACGAGCTCGACGCCACGCACACCCCCGTCTTCACGCAGTTCGAGGGTCTCGCTGTCGACCGCGGACTGACGATGGCGCACCTGCGCGGCACGCTCGAGCACGTCGCCCGGATCATGTTCGGCGACGAGGCGAAGATCCGCCTGCGCCCCAACTACTTCCCCTTCACCGAGCCGAGCGCCGAGCTCGACGTCTGGCACCCCACCTTCGTCGGCGGTGCGCGCTGGATCGAGTGGGGCGGCTGCGGGATGGTGAACCCGAACGTGCTGCGGTCCGTCGGGATCGACCCGGACGAGTACTCCGGCTTCGCCTTCGGCATGGGCATCGAGCGGACCCTGATGTTCCGCAACGACGTGAAGGACATGCGCGACATGGTCGAGGGCGACGTCCGCTTCAGCGAGCAGTACGGGATGGTGATCTGATGCGCATCCCGCTGAGCTGGCTGGGCGAGTACGTGGACCTCGAGCAGGGCGTCACGACCGAGGCCGTGCACGCGGCGCTCGTGTCGGTCGGCCTCGAGGAGGAGGACGTCCACCGCTTCGAGGTGTCCGGCCCCGTCGTCGTCGGCGAGGTCCTCGACCTGGTGCCCGAGCCGCAGAAGAACGGCAAGACGATCAACTGGTGCACCGTCCGCGTCGCGCCCGAGGGCGAGCGCGCGGCGGACGGCGGCGACGACGTCCGCGGCATCGTCTGCGGCGCGCACAACTTCGCGGCCGGTGACAAGGTCGTGGTGTCGCTCCCCGGTGCCGTGCTGCCCGGGCCGTTCCCGATCTCGGCGCGGAAGACCTACGGCCACGTCTCCGACGGCATGATCGCGTCCACCCGCGAGCTCGGCCTCGGCGACGACCACGAGGGCATCCTCCGCCTGGCGAGCCTCGGCATCGACCCCGAGGTCGGCACCGACGCGATCGCCCTGCTCGGCCTGGACGACGCCGCTGTCGAGGTCAACGTCACCCCGGACCGCGGCTACGCCTTCTCGATCCGCGGCATCGCCCGCGAGTACGCCCACGCGACGGGCGCCGCCTTCCGCGACCCGGCTCTCGCGATCAGCGCGCCCGAGCGCCTCGACTCCGCGCCGGTCTTCCCCGTCGCGGTCGAGGACGACGCCCCGATCCGCGGGCGCGTCGGCTCCTCCGTCTTCGTCACCCGTGTCGTGCGCGGCATCGACCCGTCGCGGCCGACCCCGCCGTGGATGATCGCGCGCCTCCGCCTCGCCGGCGTCCGCTCGATCTCGCTCGTCGTCGACATCACGAACTACGTCATGTTCGAGCTCGGGCAGCCGCTGCACGGCTACGACCTCGAGCGGCTCGAGGGCGGCATCGTCGTCCGCCGGGCCCGCTCCGGCGAGACGCTGGAGACGCTCGACGGCCAGACCCGCCGCCTGCACGCGGAGGACCTGCTGATCACCGACGACGGCGGGCCGATCGGGCTGGCCGGCGTCATGGGCGGCGCCCGCACCGAGATCACGGACACGACGGCCGACGTGCTGATCGAGGCCGCGAACTTCGACCCGGTCTCGATCGCGAGGACGGCCCGCCGGCACAAGCTGCCGAGCGAGGCGTCGCGCCGCTTCGAGCGCGGCGTCGACCCGCTGGTCGCGCCGGTCGCGGCCGCGCGCGCGGTCCAGCTGCTGGTCGAGCTCGCGGGCGGCACCGCCGACGAGCTGGGCTCCGCGCTCGCCGAGGCGGGCAGCGCGGAGGCCATCGAGCTCCCCGACGGCTACGTCTCCGGGCTGATCGGCCTCGAGTACACGCCGGACGAGATCCGCGGCGCCCTGGCCGAGATCGGCGCGAGCGTCGCGGACGGCGGAGCGGGCCTGCTCGTGACGCCGCCGAGCTGGCGTCCCGACCTGACCGACCGCGCCACCCTCGCGGAGGAGGTCGCCCGGATCACCGGCTACGACCGCATCCCGTCGATCCTCCCCGTCGCGCCTCCCGGCCGCGGCCTCACCGCGGGGCAGCGTCTGCGCCGCACGGTCGCGCAGTCGCTGGCCGCGGCCGGTCTGGTGGAGGTCCTGTCGTATCCGTTCCTCTCCCGCGCGATGAACGACCGCTTCGGCTCCGTCGACGGCGAGCCGGTCCAGCAGGTCGCCCTGGCGAACCCGCTCGACGCGACGGCGGGGCAGCTGCGGCTCTCGCTCCTGCCCGGTCTCGTGCAGGTCGCGGCGCGCAACCGCTCGCGCGGTCTGGTCGATCTCGCCGTGTACGAGATGGGCTCGGTCTTCCTGCCGCAGAGCGACCGCCCGTTCGGCTCCGGACCGCTGCCCCTCGCGGGCGCCCGGCCGTCGGCCGAGATCGAGGCGGCGCTTAACGCGGGCATCCCGCGGCAGCCGCTGCACGTGGCGGCGCTGCTGACCGGTGCGGCGCTCGAGCGCCAGCCCGGCGTCGCGGCGCGCGACTTCGACTGGCGCGACGCCCTCGACGTCGTCCGCGGTGTCGCTGCCGCCTCGGGTGTCGAGCTGCGGATCCGCCAGGGCTCGCACGCCGCCCTGCACCCCGGCCGCACCGCCGAGGTGCTGCTCGAGGACGCCGTGATCGGCTACGCGGGGGAGATCCTCCCGTCGCTCGCCGACGACCTCGACCTGCCGCACCGCGTGGCGGTGGTCGAGCTCGACCTCGATCCGCTGATCGCCCGTGCCGGCCGGCTCGTCGTGGCGCGCCCGGTCGGGGCGCTGCCCGCGGCGACGCAGGACCTCTCGCTGGTCGTCCCGGTCGCCGTTGCTGCGGCCGACCTGCAGGCCGCCGTGGCCGAGGGCGCCGGAGAGCTGCTCGAGGCGATCCGCCTGGTCGACGACTACCGCGGTGCGGGTGTCGCCGAGGGGTCGAAGTCGCTCACGTTCGCCCTGCGCTTCCGCGCTGCCGACCGCACCCTGACCGCGGCGGAGGCCAGCGCGGCGAAGGAGAGCGGCACCGCTCTGGCCGCCGAGCGCTTCGGCGCGCAGCCCCGCGCGTGAGGCCCGGCCGCCGGCTCCGGCCGGCGGCCGCCCCGCCCCGTCCGGCGGAGGCGGGTCCCGCCAGCGAGTAGGCTCTCGGGCATGACTTTTTCCGTGGCGGTGGCCGGAGCGAGCGGCTACGCGGGCGGCGAGCTGCTGCGCCTGCTGGCCGATCACCCCGAGTTCGAGGTGCGCACGGTGACGGCGCACTCGAACGCCGGTCAGCCCCTCGCGGCCGTCCAGCCGCACCTGCGCTCGCTCCGCCACCTCGAGCTCGTCGACACGACGACCGAGAACCTCGCCGGCCACGACGTCGTCTTCCTCGCGCTGCCGCACGGCAAGTCGGGGGAGATCACGGCGACCCTGCCCGACGACGTCCTCGTGGTCGACTGCGGCGCCGATCACCGGCTGACCGACGAGCAGGACTGGGCCGACTACTACGGCGGCGACTTCGCTGGAGCCTGGCCCTACGGCCTGCCCGAGCTGATGCTGCCGGGATCCGGTCGCCAGCGCGACGTGCTGGCGGGGGTGCGCCGCATCGCGGTCCCCGGCTGCAACGTCACCGCGATCACGCTCGGCCTGGCACCGGGTCTGCACGCCGGCGTCATCGAGCCCGCCGACCTGGTGTCTGTCCTCGCGGTCGGCCCGTCCGGTGCGGGCAAGAGCCTGCGCACCGACCTGCTGGCGAGCGAGCTGATCGGCTCGGCGCACGCCTACGGCGTCGGCGGCGGGCACCGGCACAACCCCGAGATCCGGCAGAACCTGGCGCTCGCCGGGGCCGGTCCGGTCTCGATCTCCTTCACCCCGGTCCTCGTGCCGATGTCGCGGGGCATCCTCGCGACCTCGACCGCCCGCCTCGCGCCCGGCGTCTCGGCCGAGGACGTCCGCGAGGCCTGGGAATCGGCGTACGCGGACGAGCCTTTCGTCCAGCTGCTGCCCGCCGGGACGTTCCCCCGCACCGCCGACACCGTCGGCGCGAACACCGCGCTGATCGGACTCGCCGTGGACGAGCGCGCCCGCCGCGCCGTCGTGGTCATCGCCCTCGACAACCTGGTCAAGGGCACCGCCGGTGCCGCGATCCAGTCGACCAACATCGCCCTGGGCCTCCCCGAGACCCTCGGCCTGAGCACGAACGGAGTCGCGCCGTGAGCATCACCGCCCCAGCCGGATTCGCCGCGGCCGGAGTCGTGGCCGGCCTCAAGTCGACCGGCGCCCGCGACCTCGCCCTCGTGCACAACCTCGGCCCGCTGCAGAACGCGGCCACCGTCTTCACCAGCAACCGCTGCAAGGCGAACCCGGTGCTCTGGAGCGAGCAGGTGATGCGGGACGGCGTCGTCTCGGCGATCGTGCTGAACTCCGGCGGAGCCAACTGCTACACCGGGGCCGCGGGATTCCAGGTGACCCACGCGACGGCCGAGGCGGTCGCGGAGAGCCTCGGCGTCTCGGCCGGCGACGTCCTCGTCTGCTCCACCGGGCTCATCGGCGACCAGCTCGACCTCGGCAAGCTGACCGCGGGCGTGACCGAGGCAGCCGCTGCGATAGAGGACGCCACCGGCCCCGAGGCCGGCGAGGCCGCGGCCCGCGCGATCATGACGACCGACACCGTGCCCAAGCAGGCGAGCGTCCGCTCCGAGCAGGGCTGGAGCGTCGGCGGCATGGCGAAGGGCGCGGGGATGCTCGCCCCGGGTCTCGCGACGATGCTCGTCGTCATCACGACCGACGCGGTCCTCGACTCCGCCGAGCTCGACACCGCGCTGCGCTCGGCGACCCGGGTCACCTTCGACCGCCTCGACTCCGACGGCTGCATGTCGACCAACGACACCGTGTCGCTCCTGGCGAGCGGAGCGAGCGGCGTGCGCCCCGAGCAGGCCGAGTTCACCGCGGCGCTCACCGAGGTCTGCCGCGACCTCACCCTCCAGCTCCAGGCCGACGCGGAGGGCGCGGCGCACGACGTGGCGATCCGGGTGCTCCATGCAGCGACCGAGGACGAGGCCGTCGTCGTCGCGCGCGCCGTCTCGCGGAGCAACCTCTTCAAGGCCGCGATCTTCGGCAACGATCCGAACTGGGGCCGGGTGCTCGCGGCGGTCGGCACGACCGACGCTCAGTTCGACCCCTACGGGATCGACGTGGCGATGAACGGCGTGCAGGTCTGCCGGGCCGGCGAGCCGGGGGAGAGCCGCGACCTCGTCGACCTCGCCCCGCGCGCGGTCTCGGTCGACATCGACCTGCACGCGGGCGACGCGACGGCGACGGTCTGGACGAACGACCTCACCCACGACTACGTCCACGAGAACTCGGCGTACTCCAGCTGATGGCCGACGAGAACCCGACCGGGGCCGAGAGCCTGGCGCTCCGCGACGCGATCGCCGTCAAGGCGGGCACGCTGATCGAGTCCCTGCCGTGGCTGCAGCACTTCCACGGCCGGACGATGGTGATCAAGTTCGGCGGCAACGCCATGGTGTCGGAGGAGCTCCAGCGCGCCTTCGCGCAGGACATCGTCTACCTCCGCTACGCCGGCATCCGCCCCGTCGTCGTGCACGGCGGCGGCCCGCAGATCTCGGCGATGCTCGACCGGCTCGGCATCACCAGCGAGTTCCGCGGCGGCTACCGGGTGACCAGCCCGGAGGCGATGGACGTCGTGCGGATGGTGCTCACGGGCAGCATCAGCCGCGACATCGTGCGGCGGATCAACGAGTACGGCCCGCTGGCCGCCGGGATCTCCGGTGAGGACGCGGGGCTCTTCGTCGGCCGTCGGCGCGGCGTCGTCCTCGACGGGGTCGAGCACGACCTCGGCCTGGTGGGCGACGTGATCTCCGTGGACCCGGCAGCGGTCCTCGCCCAGCTCGACGCGGGCCGCATCCCCGTCGTCTCCTCGATCGCGCCCGACTCCGACGACCCGACCCAGTCGCTGAACGTCAACGCCGATGCGGCCGCGGCCGCGCTCGCCGTCGCCGTGGGCGCCGAGAAGCTCGTGATCCTCACCGATGTCGCCGGGCTCTACGCGGACTGGCCGGACCGCGACTCCCTCGTCTCGCGCATCGCCTCCGACGAGCTCGCCGCGCTGCTGCCCTCGCTCGAGTCGGGGATGATCCCGAAGATGACGGCGTGCCTCGACGCCGTCCGCGGCGGAGTGCCGAAGGCCGCGATCATCGACGGCCGCGTGCCGCACTCCATGCTGCTCGAGGTCTTCACCTCCGAGGGCGTCGGCACCGAGGTCGTCGCCTCCGCCGACCCGCGCGACCGGGAGCGAACGTCGGGCCGCTGACCACCGGCGGCCCCGGCTCCGAGCGCCGCCCCGACGGGGTGCGCGCACCGACGGCCTCCGCGGCCGGACCGCTTCTGCTCGAAAGGCTCGACATGTCCACCGACACCGTTCCCGGCGCCTCCGCGCCCGCCCTCCCGGGCTCCGATCCGACCACCGCTCCCGCGGGGCGGACCGACGCCGCCCGCGACCGCTACGCGACCGCGATGATGCAGACCTTCGCCGCGCCGCTGGCCGTGCTCGAGCGCGGCGAGGGCTGCCGCGTCTGGGACGTCGACGGCCGGGAGTACCTCGACTTCCTCGGCGGCATCGCCGTGAACTCGCTCGGCCACGCGCACCCGGTCTTCGTCGAGGCCGTGAGCAGGCAGGCCGGCGCCCTCGCGCACGTGTCCAACTACTTCGCCACCGCTCCCCAGATCGAGCTGGCCGAGAAGCTCCGGGAGCTCACCGGCGCGGGCGAGTCGGGGCGCGTCTACTTCGCGAACTCCGGAACCGAGGCGAACGAGGCGGCCTTCAAGCTCGCCCGGCTGCACGGGGCCGGCGGTCGGCACCGCATCCTGGCGCTGCGGAACGCCTTCCACGGGCGGACGATGGGTGCGCTCGCGATGACCGGCAAGGCCGCGATGCGCGCGCCCTTCGAGCCGATGCCCGGCGGGGTCGAGCACATCGATGCGACCGTCGAGGCGCTCGACGCCGCGCTCGACGAGTCGGTGGCGGCGCTGATCGTCGAGCCGATCCAGGGCGAGGCCGGGGTCCTCCCGCTGCCGGACGGCTTCCTCGAGCGGGCCCGCGAGCTGACCCGCGAGCGCGGGGCCCTGCTGATCGTCGACGAGATCCAGACCGGCATCGGCCGGACGGGCAGCTGGTTCGCCTACCAGCGGGCGGGGATCCTGCCCGACGCGATCACCCTGGCGAAGGGTCTCGGCGGCGGCTTCCCCGTGGGCGCCCTCGTGACGTTCGGCGAGGCGTCCGAGCTGCTGCAGAAGGGCCACCACGGCAGCACCTTCGGCGGGAATCCGCTCGCCACCGCGGTCGCCGGAGCGGTCGTCGCGGAGATCGAGCGCGCCGGCCTGCTCGCGAACGCCCGGGACCGCGGCGCACAGATCACCGACGGCGTCCTCGGTCTCGGCTCACCGCTGATCGCCGGCGTCCGCGGGGCCGGACTCCTCCTCGGCATCGCGCTGTCCGAGCCGGTCGCCGCCGAGCTGGCCGCCGCCGCGATGGCGGAGGGGCTCATCGTGAACGCGCCGAACGACTCCAGCATCCGGCTCGCGCCGCCCCTCATCATCACCGCCGCCGACGTCGACGAGTTCGTCGCCCGCTTCGGCCGCGCGGTGCGGGCGCTCGACGCCTGACCGACCCGACCTCCTCCACCGATCGAAAGCGACCAGCAGCCGTGACCCGCCACTTCCTCCGCGACGACGACATCACCCCCGCCGAGCAGGCCGAGATCCTCGATCTCGCCGTCGAGCTCAAGCGCGACCGCTTCGCGCGCACCCCGCTCGCCGGGCCGCAGACCGTCGCGGTGATCTTCGACAAGTCCTCCACCCGCACCCGGGTCTCCTTCGCCGTCGGCATCGCCGATCTCGGCGGCAGCCCGCTGATCATCTCGACGGCGAGCAGCCAGCTCGGCGGCAAGGAGACCGCGTCGGACACCGCGCGCGTCCTCGAGCGCCAGGTGGCGGCGATCGTCTGGCGCACCTACGCGCAGTCCGGGCTCGAGGAGATGGCGCGGGGCACCCGCGTCCCCGTGGTCAACGCACTCTCGGACGAGTTCCACCCGTGCCAGCTCCTCGCCGACCTGCTGACGATCCGCGAGCACCGAGGACGCCTGGCCGGTCTGACGCTGACCTTCTTCGGCGACGGTGCCAGCAACATGGCGCACTCCTACCTGCTGGCCGGCGCGACGGCGGGCATGCACGTCCGCATCGTCTCGCCCGCCGACTACGCGCCGGATCCCGCGGTGCTCGCCGACGCCCAGCGCATCGCCGCGACCACCGGCGGCTCGGCCACGACCACCGCCGATCCCGCCGTGGGCGCGAGCGGCTCGGACATCGTGATCACCGACACCTGGGTCTCGATGGGCAAGGAGGAGGAGAAGGCCGCGCGCGTCGCCACCTTCCGCGACTACCGCGTCGACTCCGGCACGATGGCCGCCGCCGCCCCCGATGCGCTGTTCCTGCACTGCCTGCCCGCCGACCGCGGCTACGAGGTGACGGCGGACGTCATCGACGGCCCGCAGAGCGTGATCTGGGACGAGGCGGAGAACCGCCTGCACGCGCAGAAGGCCCTGCTGGTCTGGCTCCTCGAGCGCGCCGGCACCCCCGACGCCGCTCAGTAGACTCGACAGCCGACACCGAGGAGAACCATGACGGAACGACCCTCCGCCCGCGCGGGCGAGGCCGGAGCGCTCTGGGGAGGCCGGTTCGCCGGCGGCCCGTCGCCCGAGCTGGCCGCGCTCTCGAAGTCGACGCACTTCGACTGGCAGCTCGCCGAGTACGACATCGCCGGATCCCGCGCGCACGCGCGAGCGCTCGCCGCCGCCGGATACCTCGACGATTCCGAGCTGACCGCGATGCTCGACGCGCTCGAGCGCCTGCGCACGGCCGTCGTCGAGGGCCGCTTCACCGCGGACGACGCCGACGAGGACGTGCACGGCGCGCTCGAGCGCGGGCTGATGCTCGAGGCCGGCTCCGAACTGGGCGGCAAGCTGCGCGCGGGCCGCTCGCGCAACGACCAGATCGCGACCTTCGTGCGGATGTACCTCCGCGACCACGCCGCGATCATCGCGGAGGACGTGGTGCAGCTGATCGACGCCGTCGCCGCGCAGGCCTCGGCGCACCCCGCGGCGATCATGCCCGGGCGCACCCACCTCCAGCACGCGCAGCCCGTGCTGCTCGCGCACCATCTCCTCGCGCACGCCTGGGCGCTGCTGCGCGACCTCGAGCGCCTGCGCGACTGGGCGGTGCGCGCCGACGTGTCGCCGTACGGCTCGGGCGCCCTCGCCGGCTCGACCCTCGGGCTCGACGCGGAGGCGGTCGCGCGCGAGCTCGGCTTCGCCGCGAGCGTGCCGAACTCGATCGACGGCACCGCGAGCCGCGACCTCGTCGCGGAGTTCGCCTTCGTCAGCGCGATGATCGGCATCGACGTCTCCCGGATCGCGGAGGAGATCATCCTCTGGAACACGCGGGAGTTCGCCTTCGTCACGCTCGACGACGGCTACTCGACCGGGTCGTCGATCATGCCGCAGAAGAAGAATCCCGACATCGCCGAGCTCGCGCGCGGCAAGGCGGGTCGCCTGCTCGGCAACCTGACCGGGCTGCTCGCCACGCTCAAGGCGCTCCCGCTCGCGTACAACCGCGACCTGCAGGAGGACAAGGAGCCGGTCTTCGACTCGGTCACGACGCTCGAGGTGCTGCTGCCCGCGTTCAGCGGGATGATCGCGACCCTGACGTTCCACACCGACCGGATGGCCGAGCTCGCTCCGCAGGGGTTCTCGCTGGCCACCGACGTCGCCGAGTGGCTGGTGAAGAAGCACGTGCCCTTCCGGGACGCGCACGAGATCACCGGCGAGCTGGTCAAGCTCGCCGAGACGCGCGGCCTCGGACTGGAGGACCTCGACGACGAGGCGCTGCGCTCGGTGTCGCCGCTGCTGACGCCCGACGTCCGCTCGGTGCTGAGCATCGAGGGCTCGGTCGCGAGCCGCGACGGCGTGGGCGGCACGGCACCCGACCGGGTGGCCGAGCAGCTCGCGCAGCTGACCGAGCGCGTGCGCGTCGTCCGATCCGCCCTGCGCGGGGACGCCTCGTGACGCTCCAGGGCCCGCCCGGCGCCGACGACGACGGCCGCCCGCCGCTGCCGCCGTGGCAGCAGCGGACCCTCGTCGTCGTCGCGGGTGTCGTGATCATCGCGGTGATCGTCGTCACGGTCGTCTCGGGCCAGAGCTTCTTCTAGGGATGCCGGCCCCGGTCGATCTCTCGCGCTCGGCCCTCGAGGTGGCGCCGGACCTGCTCGGCGCCGTGCTGCTGCACCGCACCGACGAGGGCCTCGTCGGCGTGCGGCTCACCGAGGTCGAGGCGTACCTCGGTCTCGGGGAGGATCCCGGCTCGCATGCGCACCGGCGCCGATCGCCGCGGAACGCGCCGATGTTCCAGGAGCCCGGAACGGTCTACGCGTACTTCAGCTACGGAATGCACACCTGCGTGAACCTGGTCTGCTCGCCCGCGGGCACCGCCTCCGCCGTGCTGCTGCGCGCCGGCGAGGTGGTGGTCGGGGAGGAGCTGGCGCTCCGGCGCCGCGGACCGGTGCGGCCGCGCGACCTCGCGCGCGGTCCCGCGCGGCTCGCCAAGGCGCTCGGGGTGGCGCTCGCCGAGTCGGGGGACCCGATGACGAGGGCGTTCGAGCTGGTTCCCCGCGAGCATCCGGTGCCGATCGAGACGTCCGCGCGGACCGGGGTCTCCGGCGAGGGCGGGGACGCCGCGTTCCCCTGGCGGTTCTCGATCACGGGCGACCCGACGGTCTCGCCCTACCGCCGTGCGGTGCCGCGGCGTCGCCCGGCGACCGGCGGAGGTCAGCCCGCCAGGTAGAGGCGCGCGAGGATCCCGAGTGCCGCCGACCAGGCGAGGCTCGCGAGGGTCCCGATGATGAAGCGCTCCCGCGCCTCCGGCGACGCCAGCTCGCTGAACCGGCCGACGCCCTTGACGGCGACGATCACCGCGACCCCCTCCGGCAGCCCGCTGAGCAGGGCGCCCGCGGTCGCGATCCGCTCGAGCATTCCGATGGTCGTGCCGCCGCGGAGCACCTCGATGGGCTGGCCGATGGCGGTGGGCGAGCCCGGAGCGCCGGACCGCTGGGTGGCGGCGATCATGATCCCGCCGTGCGCGCCGCTGCGCGAGTCCGTGGTCGCGAGGTCGAGGGTCAGCAGCACGACCGGGCCGCCGCCGATCACCGCGAGGACGAACGCGAGCACGACCACGGCGAGGGCGAGGGCCGGGGGAGCGGCGGAGCCGGCGACTCCGGTGAGCAGGAACGCCGTCGCCGCGGCGCCGAGTGCGATCCAGCCGAGCGGGGGTCGGCGGAGGCGCACGGCGAGCACGGATCCGGCGACACCGGCGACCAGTGCCAGGAGCACTCCGGTCCAGGAGGCCGACTGCACGGCGACGGAGAGCGTCTCGGGGAGCGAGGCTGGGAGTGCCGTCATCGGGAGGTCCTCTCGGATGGGGATGCAGGTGCGGACGCAGGTGCGGACGCGGTCGCGAGTGCGGCTCCGCCTGACGAGTGCTCGCTGCGCTCGGCGCTCGCCGCCGCGTCCGGGTCGAGCGTACGGTCGACCACCGTCAGCAGCCGCGCCAGGGCGTCGCGCGCCGGCCCGTCGGCGCGGGCGCTCGCCGCGCGGACCCGGAGGCTCACCGCCTGCGGGGAGACGCCGAGACGCTCGGCCGCGTCCTTCTGCGAGAGCCCGGCGTCGAGCAGGTCGACGATCTCCCAGCCTGCGGGGGTCCGCGAGTCGCGCAGGTGCAGCAGCGGATCGAGCAGTGCCTGCGCGTCGCGGACCGAGGGGAAGGCGCGGACGGCGGAGTCCGCGGCCGAGTCCTCCGGCCCGAGCCCTTCCGGATCGAGGGAGACGCGCGTCGCCCGCCCCTTGGCCGCCTCGACCGCGCGCCTCGCGGCGAAGTGGGCCGCACCGCGCGCCGCCCTCGTCGTCCGGGGGAGAGGCCGCTCGATCGCGCCGATGCCCAGGCCGATGCTCCAGTGCGCGGATCGGTGGAGGGCGAGCACCACGGCGACGGCGGAGTCGGCGTCCGCCAGCACGAACTGGAACTCGTCGCCGGCCGTCCGCTCGGGGGGCAGCACGAAGGCGGACTCGTGCGCCTCCAGCAGCTCGGCGATCACCCGGTCGACCCGGTCGTCGTCGTGGCGGCTGTCGCGCTGATCGGCGGTGATGACGAACACGGTGACCTCCCCGATCAAGTATGCGCACTTGATACCGCGCGATCAAGCCGCAGTGCTTGATCGCGCGGCGGTCGCCGCCGGTGCCCCGCGCTACCCTGGACGAGTGACCGATCAGGACTCCCGTGGATCCGCGACCGCCCCGATGCTCGATCCCTCGTTCGAGAACGTGTGGGACGAGCTCGTCTGGCGCGGCGCGATCCACGTGTCGACCGACGCGGAGGCGCTGCGCGAGCTCCTCGCCGGAGACCCGATCACCTACTACTGCGGCTTCGACCCGACCGCGCCGAGCCTGCACCTCGGCAACCTGGTGCAGCTGATCGTTCTCCGCAGGCTCCAGCTCGCGGGGCACCGGCCCCTCGGTCTCGTCGGGGGATCGACCGGACTGATCGGGGACCCGCGGCCGACGGCGGAGCGGACGCTCAACTCCCGCGAGACGGTGGTCGAGTGGGTGTCCCGCCTGCAGACGCAGGTGTCGCGCTTCCTCTCGGTCGAGGGGGAGAACCCCCTGCGCCTGGTGAACAACCTGGACTGGACGGCGCCGCTGTCGGCGATCGACTTCCTACGCGAGATCGGCAAGCACTTCCGGGTGGGCACGATGCTCAAGAAGGACGCGGTGAGCGCGCGCCTGAACTCGGACGCCGGAATCAGCTACACGGAGTTCAGCTATCAGATCCTGCAGGGGCTGGACTACCTCGAGCTCTACCGGCAGTACGGCTGCGTGCTGCAGACCGGTGGCAGCGACCAGTGGGGCAACCTCACCAGCGGGACGGATCTGATCCACCGCACCGAGGGAGTGTCGGTGCACGCGATCGGGACTCCGCTGGTGATGAACTCCGACGGCACGAAGTTCGGCAAGAGCGAGGGCAACGCCGTCTGGCTGGACCCGGCGCTGACGAGCCCCTACGCCTTCTACCAGTTCTGGCTCAACACGGACGACCGCGATGTCGCGGCCCGGCTGAAGACCTTCACCTACCTGCCGCGGACCGAGATCGAGCGACTCGAGCGCGCGAGTGTCGAAGCGCCGTTCAAGCGCGAGGCGCAGCGTGCTCTCGCGAGCGAGGTGACCGCACTCGTGCACGGGGAGTCGGTGACGTCCTCGGTGATCGCCGCGTCTACCGCGCTCTTCGGGCGCGGATCGCTCGACGGGATCGACGCGGACATCCTGCGCGGAGCACTCCAGGCGGTGCCGACGATCGAGGCGACCGCGTCGACCCCGGTCGTGCAGGCCTTCGTGGAGACCGGACTCGTCGCGAGTCTCGGCGAGGCGCGGCGCGCGCTCGGCCAGGGCGGACTCTCGGTGAACAACACCGTGGTGCCGGACGAGACCGCCGTGCTCGGCGACCTCCCGCTGATCGACGGCATCGCCGTGCTGCGCCGCGGCAAGAAGAGCTTCGCCGGCGCGTTCGTCGCCTGAGGCCCCTCGGCTCGGTCTCGAGGAGCCGAATCGCGACACGCCCGGGCGGCGAGCGATTTGCAGGGCCGCGAAACCTCGACGTAATGTAACTCCTCGTCAGCCCAAAGGAGCGGACAGCGAGAGTCGGATGCAGAGCATCGTGACCCGCCGGCCCCCCTCAAGCGATGACCATCCCCTCGCTCTCAAGCCTGTTAGAGATTCGTCTCTTGATGGCGGCGGATCGCGAGCGTAAGATGCAAAGCCTCCGCAGGATCCAGGTCCTCGGCTTCGGTGCACGACCTCGGTCGGGCACGATGACGGCCAGACGATCTCCGGATCTGACGCCGAGCATCACGAAGACGCCGATTTGACACGGCCTGCGGATGTGCTAAGTTAGTCGAGTTGCCACGGAGGCGATCGGGACTTCGGTTCTAATAAGCCTACCCGGTCTCGGCGACACGAACAAATCGAACGGCCCGCCTGATTCAGGCCGGCTCTCGGTACAACATCTTCGATCACTTCCGTTGTGAAGCACCTTCTGTGGTGTGGAGGCGGGATGTGTCCGATTCTTGAGAACTCAACAGCGTGCACTATGTTCAATGCCAAATTTATAACCCCGTCCGGGTCTTGTGA
>NZ_JABMLF010000004.1 GCF_013205055.1 Rathayibacter sp. VKM Ac-2856 | reverse complement strand
TCACAAGACCCGGACGGGGTTATAAATTTGGCATTGAACATAGTGCACGCTGTTGAGTTCTCAAGAATCGGACACATTCCGCCTCCACACCACAGAAGGTGCTTCACAACGGAAGTGATCGAAGATGTTGCCTTAGTCAGTAGACTTCGCTAAGCTGAGGAAGTTGTTCTCTCAGCCGCCGTGGCAACTTGACTAACTTAGCACATCCGCAGGCCGTGTCAAGTCCGGCTTTTCCGCCCTGCCGAAACGCTCGTAGGCGCTCCGACGTTGCTCGGTTCCGGACCTGAGTCCGTCGCCGGGCGGCGAAGGTGCCGGATCCGATGGATCCTGCGAAGGCTTTACATCCGTGCGGCAGACGTGACCCGAAGGACTGTCTTACCGAGTGGATGGTGCCGAATGAGGCCGGGACGTCGAACCGTGCTCCAGCGGAGCTCGTTTCTTCCGTTTCCCTGCGGCCTGTGTGGCGACTTGGAATAAGTTACGGCTCGTTCCGGGTGCTGTCAAACCGGCGGCCCGGAACCGCTCATCCCGGGCGTGTCGCGTATCGGCGTCCCCATCGGCTCTCCTCCCCATGGCAAGGATGTCCGCCACTCTCCACGGAGTGGACGACGCACCGGGAGGGGCGCTCGTCCCCTGACGAGAATGGGCGCATGCCACGCCCCGATCGGTCCCGACCCGAGTCCCGCCCCGCCCTCACCTCGATCGACGAGGCGGTGACCGCGATCCTTCGTGCCGGCGAGGACCGCCCGCTCCTGCTGGTCGGACTCACCGGATCGCCCGGCGCCGGCAAGTCCACGATCGCCGAGCGGCTCCGCACCCGGATCCCCGGTGCTCTCGTCCTCCCGCTCGACGGGTACCACCTCCCCCAGGAGCGCCTGCGCGAACTCGGCCGGCGCGATCGGATGGGCGCTCCCGACACCTTCGACGTCGACGGCTTCGTCCGGGCGGTGCGGAGACTGCGGTCCGCTCGCCCGGGCGAGGTCGTGCGGGTCGCCGCCTTCGACCGCTCGATCGAGGAGCCCGTGCCGGATGCGCTCCCACTCCCCGTCGGCGAGCGGACGATCGTGCTGGTCGAGGGCAACTACCTGCTGCTCGAGGACGACGGGTGGGCCGAGGTCGCCGGCCTGCTCGACCTCACACTGCACCTGCGGATCGAGCCGACGCTGCGCCGACGGCGACTCGTCGCCCGGCATCTCCGCTTCGGCAAGACCCTCGAGGAGGCGATCGCCTGGACCGACGGTCCCGACGAGCGGAACGCCGAGCGGATCGAGGCGGCGGGAGAGCGGGCGGACGCGGTCCTCGAGGAGCGGGCTCCCCGCACCTTGCGAATGCTCCACCTCTCGGACACTCACCTCCTCGCCGACCCGACGGCGCGGTACAACCGCATCGTCGATCCGCGCGCCGCGCTCGAGGCGCTGCTCTCCGCGCACTCGGCCGTCGCCGACCTCGATGCCGTCGTGGTGTCGGGCGACCTGACCGACGACGGGGATCCGGAGTCGTACCGGGTCCTCCGCGCACGGCTCGAGGAATGGTGCGCCGAGAAGGGCGCCGCGCTGGTGCTCGCCCTCGGCAATCACGACGACCGGGAGGGCTTCGGCTCGGACGGGCCGTGGAACACCGAGGTCCGGGTGCGCGGGGTGCGGATCCTCGTCCTGGACTCGTCCGTTCCGGGCGGAGCGTCCTGGGGGCTGCTCGCCGAGCCGACGCTCGCGTGGCTGCGGGAGCGGATCGCCGCGGACCCGTCGGCCCCGACCGTCGTGGTGCTGCACCACCCGCCGATCGAGGCGGTCACTCCCCTGCACCGGCGGATGGGACTCGCGAATCCGCACGACTTCTGGGAGGCCGTCGCCGGGTCGAGGCTGCTCGCGGTGCTGGCGGGGCACTGGCACCACGCCTTCGTCGACACCTCGAACGCGGCTCCGGTGGTGGTCGCACCCGGTTCGGCGAATCGCACCGACGTCCTCGCGGGGCCCGGGCACGAGCGGTCGATCGCCGCGTCGGGAGCCGCGATCGTGGAGATCCTGCCGACCGGAGTGCGGGTGACGAGCACCGAGATCGATGCTCCGCACCGGGGTGCGGAGCTCTTCGACGTCATTGGGGAGGTGCTCGCCGAGTGGCAGCGGCGCCTCGGCTTCCCGGGCTGAGACTCCCGTGCCGGAGGGCGGGGACGACTCGAACGGGGAAGCGGACGGTGCGGGGCCGCATGCGACAGCCCGCACCGCCCGCTGCTCGTGGGCGCTCGGTCCGGGGGGACCGGGCGGAGGAGCGCGGTGCCCGGGAGTGATCACCCGGGGACCGCGCTCCGGAGGTCAGGCGTGGATGCCGACCTCTTCCGGCGAGACGTCCGCACCCGGGGCGGACGGCTCGAGGGCCTCGGCGACGCGCTGCGACAGCGAGCTGTCGACGTTCGCCCAGTACTGGAGCACGCGCTGGCGCAGCTCCGGGCGGGTCACCTTGGAGACGTGGCCGGCGATGTTGGCGACGAGGCGCGCCTTGGCGTCGTCGTCGAGGACGTCGCGGTAGAGCGTGCCGGCCTGGCCGAAGTCGTCGTCCTCGGGGTGCAGGGTCGCCGCGGCCCGCGTGAGCGCGCCGTCGGTCTCCCAGCCGGGTCCCTCCGCCGCACGGGCGGGGTCGGCGTGCGCGCCGCCCGTCGTGTTGGGCGCGTAGACGGGCAGCTCGGAGCGCTGGAAGTCGAAGCGCATCGCGCCGTCCTTCGAGTACGAGTGCACCGGCGACTTCGCCGCGTTGACCGGCAGCTGCGCGTGGTTGGTGCCCACGCGGTAGCGGTGCGCGTCGGCGTAGCTGAAGATGCGCGCGAGCAGCATCTTGTCGGGGCTGGCCTCGATCCCGGGCACGAAGTTCGAGGGGGCGAAGGTCGCCTGCTCGATCTGCGCGAAGTAGTTCTCCGGATTGCGGTCGAGCGTCATCGTGCCGACCTCGATCAGCGGGTAGTCCGCGTGCGGCCAGACCTTGGTGAGGTCGAACGGGTTGAACCGGTAGGACTCGGCCTCGGCGTACGGCATCACCTGGACCGACAGGGTCCACGAGGGGTGGTCGCCGCGGTCGATGGCGGCCGAGAGGTCGCGGATGTGGAAGTCCGCGTCCTCGCCCGCGATCTGGTCGGCCTGCTCCTGGCTGAGGATCTCGATGCCCTGGTTCGTCTTGAAGTGGTACTTGACCCAGAAGCGCTCGCCCGCGGCGTTGACCCACTGGTAGGTGTGCGAGCCGAAGCCGTCCATGTGCCGCCACGAGCTCGGCAGGCCGCGGTCGCCCATCAGCCAGGTGACCTGGTGCGCCGACTCGGGCGACAGGGTCCAGAAGTCCCACTGCATGTCGTGGTCGCGCAGGTGCGTGCCGGGGAGGCGCTTCTGCGAGCGGATGAAGTCGGGGAACTTGATGCCGTCGCGGAGGAAGAACACCGGGGTGTTGTTGCCGACGAGGTCGTAGTTGCCCTCGCTCGTGTAGAACTTCAGCGCGAAGCCGCGCGGGTCGCGCCAGGTGTCGGGCGAGCCCTGCTCGCCGGCGACGGTGGAGAAGCGCGCGAGCATCTCGGTCTCGACGCCGGGCTGGAACAGCGCGGCGCGGGTGTAGGCGCTGACGTCGCCGGTGGTGACGAAGCGGCCGAAGGCGCCGCCGCCCTTGGCGTGGACGACGCGCTCCGGGATGCGCTCGCGGTTGAACTGCGCCAGCTTCTCGAGGAGGTAGTGGTCGTGGAGAGCGATGGGGCCGTCGGCTCCGACGCTCAGCGAGTGCTCGTCGCTGGCGACGGGCGCTCCGGCGTCGGTCGTCGTGAATCGTTCCTCGGTCATGAGTCCTCCTGTCGGCGGGGACCGGTGGGGCCCTCCGCGGCGGTGATGGCGGGCGCGGGCCGGGTCTCGGCCTGCGCGAGGCAGTCGGGGCAGGTGCCCCAGAACGTGATGTCGGCCGTGTCGACGGCGAAGCCGCTCGACGAGGACGGGTGCAGGCAGGGAGCGTGGCCGACGACGCAGTCGACGTCGGCGACGGCGCCGCAGCTGCGGCAGACGACGTGATGGTGGTTGTCGCCCACGCGCAGCTCGAAGCGGCGGGCGTGACCCTCCGGCTCGATGCGGCGGGCGAGGCCGGCCTCGGTGAACGCGGCGAGCACTCCGTACACGGCCTGCGCCGAGGTGTCGGGCAGATCGCCGCGCACCCGCGCGAGGATCTGGTCGACGTCGGAGTGCGGGTGCCCCTCGAGCGCCAGCAGGACGGCCCGCCGGGTGGCGGTGGCCTTGAGCCCGGAGGCTCGCAGGCGGTCGTCCGTCATCGTCATGGGGACAAGGCTACCGAGTTGTGTTGAGTTATTCAAAACAACGGCGCGTCGCGAGGGGTGCGGGCGCGCGGTGCGGTGGGCGGGTCTCGATACGCCGCTGCGCGGCTGCTCGACCAGCATGAAGGGGGGCGCCGCGACGTGACTCCCCCGAGAGCACGCGATCCATGCTGATCGAGTAGCGCCCGCAGGGTGCGTATCGAGATCCACCGTCATCGACACGTGGGTCTCGATACGCCGCTGCTCGACCGGCATCTGGTCAGGCGACCGGGCCCTCGACGAGGGTGACCGCGGCGGACTGCGAGGTGCCGGCGGCGGTGGTCCAGGTGAGGGTGACGGACTCGCCGGGCTCGCGCTGGGCGAGGGCCGCGGAGAGGGCGTCGGCCGAGGTGACAGCGGTGCCGTCGACCGCCGTGACGACGTCGCCGGCGGCGAGCCCCGCGTCGGCCGCGGGAGTCCCCTCGATGACGCCCGCGATGAGGGCGCCCGCGACGGTGGACGTGGACGGGACTCCGTAGACCGCGCCGGAGGCACCGCCCGCGGTGCCCGAGGACAGCGAGACGCCGAGGAAGGCGGGGTAGCCGATCTCGATGGTCGCGGTGTCGGCTCCCGCCTCGATCCCGGCCACGATGTCGAGCGCGGTGGAGATCGGGACGGCGAAGCCGGTGATGTCCGCCGTCCCGCTCGAGGCGGCCGTGTCGATGCCGACGACGGCGCCGGACGCGTCGACCAGGGGGCCGCCGGAGTCGCCGGCGACGATGTCGGCGTCGACCTGGATCAGCCCGGTCAGCGACTCGCCGGTGATGCCGGCCTCGGACTGGGTGGTGATGCTCTGCCCGAGCGCGGTGACCGTGCCGGCCGCGGCGACCAGGTTGCCGGTGCCCTTCGCGTTGCCCACCGCGGTGACCGCATCGCCGACCGCGACACCGTCGGTGTCGAGCGTCGCCGGGGTGAGGCCCGAGGCGCCCTCGAGCTGGAGCACGGCGATGTCGTTCGTCTTGTCGGTGCCGACCACGCGGGCGGTGTACTCCCGGCCGGTCGACTCGACGGTGACCGTGATGCTGGTGGAGCCCTCGACGACGTGGTTGTTGGTGAGGATCATGCCGTCCGAGGTGAGGATGACGCCGGTGCCGGCGGAGGTCGCTCCCTGGTAGGTGAGGTCGGAGGTGATGGTGACGACGCCGGCGGTCTGCGCAGCGCTCGCGGCGACGGCGTCGGTCGAGGTCGAGGTGGAGGTGGAGGTGGAGGTGGAGGACGAGCCGGAGCCGTAGCCGGGGACCGATCCGCTGCCGTACCCGTAGGTCGACGAGCCCCCGGAGTAGGGCAGCACGACGATGCCTCCGCCGAAGGAGCCGCGGGAGCCGCCCGGGTAGACGGTCGTGGTGGCCGTGCTGGACGAGGCGGCGGTGCCCGACTCCGCGCCGCCGGCGAGCGAGACACCCCCGGCCGTGACGCCGATCAGCAGGGCGAGCCCGGCACCGCCGGCGATCAGCGCACGACGGCGCCGACGGCGGTCGTCGGTGCGCAGCGCCCGGCGCTCCTCGGCGCCGGGGTCCACCGGGGTGGAGTCGGTGCCGGGCTCGCGCTCGGCGCCGTCGGATTCGTGTCGCTCGTTCATGGTTCGTCCTCGTGGCCGGGGCCGCCCCTGACGGCGACCGGAGTCCATTCGACGACCCTCCGCCTCGCGCGGGCTGGACGGGAGCTATGCCGATCCTATGAACCCGAGACGTCGCTCCGCCGGCTCGTTCTTCGAGGAGGAAATAGTTGTGGCTACAACTGAGTTGGACCTAGCATGACCGGCATGACCACCTCCTCCCCCGACCTGCTCGCCCCCGACACCGTGATGGGGGCGGTCACGCTGCGCGTCGCCGACCTCGACGGGATGGTCGCCTACTACCGCGACGCCGTCCTGCTCGACCTGCTCTCGCAGGACGGCTCGGTCGCGGTCCTCGGCCGGGGCGGCGTCCCGGCGGTGATCCTCCAGCACGCCCCCGAGCTGCGGCACGCGGCCCCGCGCAGCGCCGGGCTCTTCCACACCGCGATCCTCTTCGAGACCGAGGCGGCGCTCGCGGCCGCCGTGCACAGCGTCGCGACCCGGCACCCCGGCTCCTTCACCGGCAGCTCCGACCACCTCGTGAGCAAGGCGTTCTACTTCGACGACCCGGAGCACAACGGCGTCGAGCTCTACTGGGACCGCGACCGCACGCAGTGGTCCTGGACGCACGGGCGGATCGAGATGTCGACGCTCTTCCTCGACCCGAACGCCTTCCTCCGCGAGCACCTGACCGAGGAGGCGATCGCGCAGCCTCGGCTCGGCGGCGCCTCGGTCGGGCACGTGCACCTGAGCGTGGGCGACGTCGCGACGGCGAAGGAGTTCTACGTCGACCGGCTCGGCTTCGAGACGACGATCGCGTACGGCGGTCAGGCGCTGTTCGTCTCGGCAGGCGGCTACCACCACCACATGGCGATGAACACCTGGAACTCGCTCGGCGCCGGGCGGCGGCAGCTCGCCCTCGGACTCGGGCAGGTCGAGATCGTGGTGCCGGCGGCGGACGACCTCGGTGCCCTCGGCGAGCGGCTGCGCGCGGCGAGCGTCGCGACGGCGGACGACGGGCGCACGCTGTCCTTCGAGGACCCGTGGGCGAACACGCTGCGGGTGACCGCGGCGGCCTGACCGGGCCGATCCGCCCCCGTCCATCGGGCGGCGGATCGCCGGAAAGCCGGGCGGGTACGATGGGCCCGCGGAGATCCGCACAGCCCTCGAGACCCTCGGAGAACCCGGTGCCCACGATCGTCGTTGAAGTCATGCCCAAGGCCGAGCTGCTCGATCCGCAGGGGAAGGCCGTCGCCGGCGCGCTCTCGCGCCTCGGCCACTCCGCCGTCACGGGCGTGCGGGTCGGCAAGCGCTTCGAGATCACGGTCGACGAGGTCACCGACGAGGTCCGCGCCTCCGTCGCCGCGCTGGCCGACGAGATGCTGTCGAACTCGGTGATCGAGGACGTCGTCGGCATCCACTACCCGGAGGCGTGAGCATGCGCATCGGCGTCATCACCTTCCCCGGCTCGCTCGACGACCGCGACGCGCAGCGCGCGGTCCGCTTCGCCGGCGCGGAGCCCGTGGCCCTCTGGCACGGCGACCACGACCTCGACGGCGTCGACGCGATCGTGCTGCCCGGCGGCTTCTCCTACGGCGACTACCTGCGCTGCGGCGCCATCGCCTCGCACTCGCCGATCATGCGCGAGGTCATCGACGCCGCGAACGCCGGCACCCCCGTGCTCGGCATCTGCAACGGCTTCCAGATGCTGACCGAGGCGCACCTGCTGCCCGGCGGCCTGATCCGCAACGACGTCGGCTCCTTCGTCTGCCGCGACCAGCGGCTCGTCGTCGAGAACGCCTCCACCGCGTGGACGAGCGACTTCGAGGCCGGCCAGGAGATCACCATCCCGCTGAAGAACGGCGAGGGCGGCTACATCGCCTCGGCCGAGACGCTCGCCGAGCTCGAGGGCGAGGGCCGCGTGGTCTTCCGCTACCTCGGCGCCAACCCGAACGGCTCGATGAACGACATCGCCGGGGTCGCGAACGCGCGCGGCAACGTCGTCGGCCTGATGCCGCACCCCGAGCACGCGGTCGAGCCCGGCTTCGGCCCGGACACCCCGGCGGCGATGCGCTCCGGCGTGGACGGGCTCGCGTTCTTCACCTCCGCGGTGCGCGCGCTGGTCGCCTCGGCCTGACGACCGTCGCTCTGCGCGGTCGCGGCGCCCGGTCGCGCTAGCGGCCTGAAGCGCGACGGGCGGCGATCTCGCGCGCCGCGGCGTGCAGGGCGAGGAGCGCCTGGGCGTGCGCCTCGGGCGCGAAGCCGGCGAAGGCCCGGCGGGCCGCCGCGGCGGCGGCGCGGACCGGGGCGCGGTCGCGGCAGAGCCGCTCGAGGTGCTCGGCGAAGGCGGCGGGCTCCACGGGGGCGAGCAGCCCCGGGCCGTCGAGGCCCTCGGTGAGGGCGGGGTCCACGTGGAGGACGCCGCGGCCGCCCTGCAGCGCCTCGACGACGACCATCGGCTGGTTGTCGAAGCCGAACGAGGTGAGGACGACGAGGTCGGACCGGCGGACGGCGTCGCCGATCAGGCGGTTCTCGACGAAGCCGCTGAAGACGATCGCCGGGGATCCCGCGGCGAGGCGGCGGGCGCGCGCGAGCTCGGGGCCGGTGCCGACGACCTCGACGGCGAGGGCTCCGGGGTCTCGCGCGAGGACGGCGAGGCAGGACTCGAGGAACGGCACGAGCCGCTTCTCCGGAGCGCACCGGCCGACTAGAGCAGGCGGAGCGGGCCGGTCCTGTCCGCGGAGTCGGCCGGTCCGCTGTCGGCGGGGTCCGAGTCGTCGGGGTCGGAGTCGGCGGGGTGGGGGTCGCGGGGGACGACGGTGTTGGGGAGCACCGCGACCGGTGAGAGTCCGGAGCGGCGGAGCGCCTCGGCCTGATGGGCCGACGGCGAGATCACGAGGTCGGCGCGGGCGGCGGCGCTGCGCGTGACGTCGCGGAGGAGGGCGCCGAGACGGTCGTCCCTCGCGTCTCGGCTCGGGTGCGGGCGGCGGCCGGTCACGGCGGCGACGTGCGCGGCGGCGAGCGGAGCCAGCAGTCGCCCCGCGAGTCCGGGCACGCCGCGCCAGAAGAAGGTGTGCACCGTGGCGATCGAGGGGATCGCGAGTCGCTCGGCGACCGCCAGGGCGGCGACCGCGAGGCCGAACTCGGAGTGCACGTGGACCGTGCGGACGTCCTCGTCGCGGAACAGGCGCTCGAGCAGCGCGCGGGTGCGCCGGCTGCTGCGGACGATCGGCAGCTGGACGACCGGGATGCGCACCGCCGGGATCGGGCGGACGTCGATTCCGGCGAGCGGGAGGGTGGTGTCCGAGCGCGGGACGACGAGCAGCACGCGCAGGCCCGCCTGCACGAGGGCCCGGCCCTCCGCGACCATGGCCGTCTGCGCGCCGCCCGTGTAGTCGAGCGCGTAGTCGCTGACGACGGCGACGGTCGTCGGCACGTGCGGGGGGACGCGAGGGTTGCTCATGATCATCGGGTGACGCTAGCAGCGGAGCGCGGTGGGGGCGGCTCGCAGGCGCGTCGGGGCGCGTGGGGAGTGGGGGCTCCGGGGTGGTCGAGCAGGCCTGGAGGGGCGGATGGAGGCCGCCGTCTCTGCGGTGGGAGATCTCGATACGCCCGCGAAGCGGGCTACTCGATCAGCATGGAGCGGCCCGCGACGCGGGCTACTCGATCAGCAGGGAGAAAGGGGCGCGGCACACTGCAGGGCGGCACGTTCATGCTGGTCGAGTAGCCCCGGAGGGGCGTATCGAGACCTCACGTGTCTGCGGCGGGAGATCTCGATACGCCTGCGGAGCGGGCTGCTCGATCAGCATGGAGAGGAGCGGGGCGCCGCGGGGCGGCGCCTCCATGGCGGCTACGGGCCGGTGAGGACCTCGGGCTCGGGGGTCATCGAGATGGTGGGGATGGAGGCGGTGATGACGGTGCCGTCGGAGCGGCGGGTGCCCTCGATGTCGGAGGTGGTGGGGGCGCCGACGAGGCGCGGGCCCTGGTGGCCGAGGTCGACGCGGACGGGGTTGCCGGCCTCGACGTGCACGCGCTCGCCGCGGACGGTGATCGCCGCTGCGTCGCCGTCCTCGACGGTCAGCAGCACCTCGGCCTGGGTCACCTCGACCCGCACCCGCGTGCCGTGCAGCGTGATGCGGAAGATCAGGCGGTCCCAGTCGTCGGGCAGGCGCGGGTCGAGCGTGATCCGACCGCCGTGGTCGCGCATCCCGCCGAAGCCGTAGACCAGCGCGCTCCAGACGCCGCCGGTCGAGGCGACGTGGATGCCGTCGGCGGTGTTGCGGTGCAGGTCGGCGAGGTCGACGAACAGCGCCGAGAGGAAGTAGTGCCGCGACAGATCGCTGTAGCCGACCTCGGCCGCGATGATCGACTGCACGACCGCCGACAGCGTCGAGTCGCCGGTGGTCAGGGCGTCGTAGTACTCGAAGTCGGCGCGCTTCTGCTCCGCCGTGAACTCGTTGCCCTGCAGCAGCAGGGCGAGCACGACGTCCGCCTGCTTGAGCACTTGGAAGCGGTAGATCACCAGCGGGTGGAAGTGCAGCAGCAGCGGGCGCTTGGTCGCCGGGGTGTTCTCCAGGTCCCACAGCTCCTTCTCGAGGAAGGCCGCGTCCTGCGGGTGGATGCCGGCCCGCTCGTCGAAGGGAATGTGCATCTTGTCGGCCGCGCGGGCCCACTCGAGGACCTCGTCCTCGTCCAGCAGCAGCCGGGCGACCATCCGCTCGTAGGCCGACGGCTCGACGGCCTTCAGCAGCTCGACGGCGCGGGCGGCGGCGCGGAGGTTCGAGCGCGCCATCACGTTCGTGTACAGGTTGTCGTTCACGACGGTCGTGTACTCGTCGGGCCCGGTGACGCCGTGGATGTGGAAGTGGTCGTCGCCGTTGCTGCGCCAGAAGCCCAGGTCGGCCCACATCCGCGCGGTCTCGACCAGGATGTCGATGGCGCCGCGGGCGAGGAAGTCGTCGTCGCCCGTCGCGGCGACGTACTGCATCAGCGCATACGAGATGTCGGCGTCGATGTGGTACTGCGCGGTGCCGGCGGCGTAGTACGCCGACGACTCCTGGCCGTTGATGGTGCGCCAGGGGAAGAGCGCGCCGCGCTGGTTGAGCTCGGCCGCGCGGGAGCGGGCCGCCTCGAGCATGTTCTGGCGGAAGCGCAGGGCGTTCCGCGCCACGAGCGGTGCGGTGTAGCTGAGGAACGGGAGGACGTAGACCTCGGTGTCCCAGAAGTAGTGGCCGCCGTAGCCGGAGCCCGAGACGCCCTTCGCCGCGACGCCGCCGCCGTCGGTCCGGGCGGTGGACTGGGCGAGCTGGAAGAGGTTCCACCGGGTGGCCTGCTGGATCGCGGACTGGCCGTCGATCCGCACGTCGGAGCGGGCCCAGAAGTCGTCGAGCCACTCGCGCTGCTTGGTGAACTGCTCCTCCACCGGCGTCTCGCGGGCGCGGTCGAGCGTGCGGTCGCAGCGGTCGGCGAGCTCGCGCACGGGGACGCCGCGCGAGGTGTGGTACGTCAGCGTCTTGATCAGGCGCACCGGCACGCCGGCCTTCGCCTTGACGCGGTAGACGTGCTTGGCGAGGTCGTCGTCGATCTGGGAGGTCTGGTCCCACTCGTTGTCGGTCTCGAGCACGTGCTCGGCGCCGCAGGCGACGGTCATCCGCGAGTTGGTGGTGCGGTAGCCGAGCAGGTAGCGGGTGCCGCTGACGCGCTTGAGGCTCGGCTGGAGCACGCGGTCCTCGAAGGACTCGGCCTTCCGCGGGTCGAAGCCGGCCGCCTCGCTGCCCGAGGGCGCGTGGTACTCGTCGACGCCGTCCTGGCGGTTGAGGATCTGGCTCGAGATGAGCACGGAGGCGTCGTGGTCGAGCATCTCGACCTCGTAGTCGAGGATCGCGAGGTGGCGGTCGGTGAAGGAGACCAGCCGGCGCGAGCGGATCAGAACGCGCTTGCCGGAGGGGGTGCGCCACTCCAGCTCGCGGGTGAGCACGCCGTTCGCGAAGTCGAGGCGGCGCGTGTAGGCCAGGACGTCGGCCTCGCTGAGCACGAACGGCTCGTCGTCGACGTAGAGCCGGATGATCTTCGCGTCGGGCACGTTGACGATGGTCTGGCCGACGCGGGCGAAGCCGAACGCCTCCTCCGCGTGCCGGATGGGCCAGGTCTCGTGGAAGCCGTTGATGAAGGTGCCGTAGGCGTAGCCGTCGCGGCCCTCCTCGACGTTGCCGCGCAGCCCCAGGTAGCCGTTGCCGGTCGCGAAGAGGGTCTCGGTGCGTCCCTGCAGCTCGGTGGCGAACTCGGTCTCGATCAGAGCCCACTCGTCGACCGGGAAGCGGTTGCGGTCGAGCGGGTCGGAGGTGATGGGGTTCATGCGGCGTCCTCGGGGGCGGGGGCGGAGGGGAGGAAGGGGAGCAGCTCGGCCAGGTCGTCGACGACGATGTCGGCGCCGTGCTCGAGCAGCGTGTCGCGGCCGACGCCGCGGTCGACTCCGACGACGAGGCCGAAGGCGCCCGCGCGGCCGGCGGCGACTCCGGAGTGGGCGTCCTCGACGACCACGCACTCGGCGGCGGTGAGGCCGAGCAGCTGCGCGGCGTGCAGGTAGGTGTCCGGGGCGGGCTTGCCGGCGATCGAGTCGCGGGCGGCGAGCAGCCCGTCGACGACGACGTCGAAGCGGTCGCGGATCCCCGCGGCCTCGAGCACCGGGACGCCGTTGCGCGAGGAGGTGACCACGGCCACCTCGACGCCCGCGGCGATCGCGGCGTCGACCAGGGCGAGCGAGCCCGGGTAGGGGGCGACGCCGTTCTCGGCGAGGGTCGCGTTGAAGGCGTCGTTCTTGCGGTTGCCGAGGCCGCAGACGGTCTCGAGCGCTGGGTCGTCGCTCGGCGAGCCCTCGGGGAGGGTGATGCCGCGGGAGGCGAGGAGCGCCCGGACGCCGTCGTAGCGCGGTCGGCCGTCGATGTAGCGGAAGTAGTCGGCGTCGGTGTAGCCCTCGGCGACGCCGCGCGACTCGAGGTAGGGCGTGAAGAGGCGCGCCCAGGCCTGCATGTGCACGTCGGCGGTCGGGGTGAGCACCCCGTCGAGGTCGAAGAGCAGCGCCCGGGCCCGGCGGAGGGCGGAGGCGTCGGGGCGCGTCGGGGAAGCAGTCACAGCGGTGAGGACCTCTGGTCGGGGCACGGGTGCGTCGGGCTCCGCCGTCGACAGGCCGTCCGCGCGGACAGCAGGTATCGTATACGCCCCCCGGTCGCTGTCTGGAACCGTTTGCACGTCCGGCCTCCCCCGTCTCGGAGGGTCTGCGCGCCCTGCGCGCGCCGGTGCCCGCGGAGTCGCCCGCAGGACGACGGCCGGACGACCGGATCCGCCGATTCCACGGCGATCCCGGACGCTCGGCCTTCGTTCCGCGGTGGCGTCAGGCGGTCCTGTCGAGCGCGTCCCCCGCGTCGGGGACGGCGGTGAGCTGCGAGACGCGTGCGGGGCTGATCCGCAGGGCGGCCGCGACCGCCTCGACGGTGTAGCCGTCGGCGCGCAGGGCGCGGACGGCCTCGCGGCGGAGCTCGCCCGCGTGCCGCAGCGCGGCGCGCGCCTCCTCCTCGGCGCGGGCGCCCTCGTTCCACCGCGCCAGGACCTCGGGCGGCGCCTCGACGGTCACGCTGACCTCGACGTCGTCGACGCCGACGTCGAGGTGCACGGCGGCGAGCTCGCGGGCGGCGGCCTGGATGCCGCGGGTCGAGACCGCGCCTCCGGTCGCGACGATCTCCGCTCCGTTCGGGGCGATCGACGTCAGCTCGGGGATCTCGATCGTCCACCAGGGAGTGCCGTCCCGGTAGGCGCGGGCCGCGAGGACCCGGGGTCCGCTCGTCATGGTCGGTTCCAATCGCTCGGGGTGTCCGCGAAGACCGCCTGCAGTTGTCGGACGACACCGGGCGAGACCTCGCCCCGGTGCTGCACGAGGGTGACGGTCGCCCCGCCCCCGGCCGGGCTCCACGTCTCGTGGCTCCCTCGCTGCCGAGTGCGCTCCCACCCGCGCGAGCGGAGGAACCTCGTGACGTCGCGGTACTTCTGCGGCCTGGTCATCAGGGTATTCCAGCCCACCCTTCCACTCAAGAGCCAGGGTGGGCTTGAACTTCGTGGAGAGCTCGGCGATCACGCGCCTGGGGAGGAGCTCCGCTCCGCCGGCGTCCAGCTCCTCGCGTGCACCTTTCGAGGCGCTCGGCCGCGAGTGGACGCGGAACGGGCTCCGACACGACGCCGGGCCCCGTTCCGTGTCCACTCGGTCGGAGTGCGGCCCGCGAGACGACTCGGGACGGGGGCTGCTCCGGCCGCGGGGCCCGGTGGGCGTCCGGTCGGCGCGGCGGAGCAGGGGTCAGCCGAGGGGCTGGAGATCGGCCTCGCTCGGGCCGCCGGTCAGGCGGTGGCGGCCGAGCGGCAGCATCAGCGGGGTGCCGGAGGTCGGGTCGGTGATGATGCGGCTGTCCAGGCCGAAGACGGCGCGGACGGTGTCCTCGGTCAGCACGTCGGCGGGGGTGCCGGCGGCGTGCACCGCTCCGCCGGCGAGGGCGACGAGGTGGTCGGCGTAGCGGGCCGCGAGGTTGAGGTCGTGCAGCACCATCACGACCGTGGTGCCGCGGCTGCGGTTGAGGTCGACGAGGAGGTCGAGCACCTCGACCTGGTGGCTGACGTCGAGGAAGGTGGTCGGCTCGTCGAGCAGCAGCAGGTCGGTCTCCTGCGCGAGGGCCATCGCGATCCAGACCCGCTGGCGCTGGCCGCCGCTGAGCTCGTCGACGGCGCGGTCGGCGAGGGCGGCGGTGTCGGTCGCGTCGAGGGCGGTGGCGACGGCCTCGTCGTCGTGCGCGTTCCAGCGGCTGAGGATGCCCTGGTGCGGATGGCGGCCGCGGCCGACGAGGTCGGCGACGGTGATCCCCTCCGGAGCGATCGGCGACTGCGGCAGCAGGCCCAGGGTGCGCGCGAGCTGCTTGGCCGGCGTCCGGTGCACCGCCTTGCCGTCGAGCAGCACGGTGCCGGCGCGCGGGGCGAGCAGGCGCGACATCGAGCGGAGGAGGGTCGACTTGCCGCAGGCGTTCGCGCCGACGATCGCGGTGATCCGGCCGGGCGGGACGACGAGGTCGAGGCCGTCGACGACGGTGCGGTCGCCGTAGCCCAGCGTGAGCGACTCGACGGTGAGGGTGTGCTCGGCGGTCACAGGGACCCTCCCGATCGGTTGCTGCGGACGATGAGGTAGATCAGGTACGGCGCGCCGAGGACGCCGGTGACGACTCCGACCGGGTAGCGCAGGCCCAGCGCGTACTGCCCGACGAAGTCGGCGACGAGCACGAGCAGGGCGCCGACCAGGGCCGAGGGGATCAGCAGCGAGCGGCCGGGGCCGACCAGGCGGGCGGCGATCGGGCCGGAGAGGAAGGCGACGAACGCGATCGGGCCGGCGGCCGCGGTGGCGAAGGCGATCAGGCCGACGGCGGCGACGATGACGACGAGGCGCGTGCGGTTGACCCGGATGCCCAGCGCCGAGGCGGTGTCGTCGCCGAGCTGCGTGCCGGAGAGGTCGCGCGAGCGGGAGAGCAGCACCGGGGTGAGCACGACCAGGGCGATCAGCACCGGCACGACCTCGCTCCAGCGCGCGCCGTTGAGGCTGCCGGTGAGCCAGCGGCTCGCCTCCTGGTAGTCGAACGCGGCGGCGCGGGAGAGCACGTAGGCGGTGACGCTGTCGAGCATCGCGGCGACGCCGATGCCGATCAGGATCAGCCGGGTGCCGGCGACTCCGCTGCGATAGGAGAGGGCGTAGACGACCAGCGCGACCAGCAGGCCCGCGAGGATCGCGACGACCGAGACCTGCGTCGCTCCGAGCGACAGGGTCACGATCGCGAAGGCCGCGGCGGCGCTGGCTCCGGCGCTGATGCCGATGATGTCGGGGCTCGCGAGCGGGTTGCGCAGCATGGTCTGGAAGGCGACGCCGCCGAGGCCGAAGCAGAGGCCGACGAGCACGCCGAGGATCGCGCGCGGCAGGCGCAGCCGCCCCACGGTGAAGGAGGCGCCGGGCACCTGCTCGCCGAGGATCACCCGGACGACCTCGGACGGCGAGTAGACCGTCTGCCCGACGATCAGCGAGACGGCGAAGACGAGGACGAGGAGCGCGACGAGCACCGCGACCACGAGGCGGCGGCGGGCGCCGCGGCGACGACGGCCGACCGCGACGGCGAGGGCGGTGGTGGTGGGCGCGGCCGGGCGGGCGGCGGGCCGGGACTGCACGGCGGTCACAGCTCGCGCACCTTCTGCCGGCGCACGATCGCGATGAAGACGGGGGCGCCGATCAGCGCGGTGATGATGCCGACGTCGATCTCGCTCGGGCGCGCGACGATGCGGCCGGCGATGTCGGCGGTGGTGAGGAGGACGGCTCCGGCGACCGCGGAGAAGGGCAGCAGCCAGCGGTGGTCGACGCCGACGATCAGGCGGCAGGCGTGCGGGACGACCAGGCCGACGAAGCCGATCGGCCCGGTGATCGCGGTGGTCGCTCCGCAGAGGACGACGGCGCCGAGGGCCGCGGCGCCGCGGGCGAGGGCCACGCGCTCGCCGAGGCCGGCGGCCAGCTCGTCGCCGAGGGCCAGGGTGTTGAGGCTCTTCGCCGAGACCACGCAGAGCGCGAGCCCGGCGGCGAGGAAGGGCAGGACCTTGCCGATGCTGTCGAAGCCCCCGCCGCCCACTCCGCCGATCTGCCACGAGCGGATGCCGCCCGAGAGGTCGGCGCGCGGCAGGACGATCGCGCTGATCACCGAGACGAGCGCGGCGGAGGTGGCGGCGCCGGCCAGCGCGAGCTTGAGCGGCGTCGCTCCCCCGCGCCCGAGCGACCCGACCACGTAGACGAAGACGGCCGCGACGGCGGCGCCGCCGATCGCGACCCAGATGAACCCGGTCGCGGTCGACAGGCCGAAGAAGACGATTCCGGTGACGACCGCGAGCGAGGCGCCGGTGTTGACGCCGAGGATCCCCGGGTCGGCGAGCGGGTTGCGGGTGACGCCCTGCATCAGGACGCCGGAGACTCCGAGGGCCGCCCCCGCCACGCAGGCGAGCACGGTGCGCGGGATGCGCTTGGCGACCGCGGCCTGCGCGAAGCCGTCGGTCGAGCCGCCGAGCGCCGCGACCACGTCGCTCCAGCTCACGTCGCGCGAGCCGATCATCACCGAGAGCACGCCCACCGCGGCCAGCACCAGGAGGGAGACCAGCAGCCAGAGGGCGCGCAGACGCCTCGGGCGCCGCACGGTGGCGGCACCCGAGGCGGGAGGTGCGGTGAGGATCACGCGGGGTCGGGGGTGACGGTGATCACGCCGCCTTGTCCGCGGCCTCGGCCAGCATGGCGAGGTAGTCGTCGAGGACGTACGAGATCGACAGCGGGGTCGGGTTCGCGGCGGTGCCCAGCGGCGTGGAGGGCAGGCGCACGATGGCGTCGTTCGCCACGGCCGGGATCTGCGAGAGCAGCGGGTCGGCCTTGAGCGTGCTCACGAGCTCGTCGTCGCCGTAGGTGACGATGACGTCGACGTCGTTGAAGGCGTCGGCCTGCTCGGCGCTCTGGGTGAGCGAGAACGCCTCGGTGGTCGCCGACGCGGTCGCGATGCTGTCCGGAGTGGTCAGGCCGAGGTCCTCGAAGAAGGCCGGACGGGTGTCGTGCGTCGTGTAGAAGCTGACCTGGCTGAGGTCGGTCGGGTCGACGTGGGTGAGGAACATCGCCGAGGTGCCGGCGAGCTGCGGGTGCGCGGCGACCTTCTCCTCGATCTCGCCCTCGAGCTCGGTGATCAGCGCGGCGCCCTCGTCGGCCATGCCCATCGCCTCGCTGTTGAAGGTGATGGTGTCGCGCCAGGAGGTGCCCCAGGCGGTGTCGGGGTAGGCGACGACCGGCGCGATCTCGGTCAGCGTGTCGTAGTCCTCCTGCGTGAGGCCGGAGTAGGCGGCGAGGATCACGTCGGGCTGCGTGTCGGCCACGGCCTCGAAGTCGATGCCGTCGGTCTCGTCGAAGAGGACCGGGGTCTCGCCGCCGAGCTCGTCGAGCTTCTCGGACACCCAGGGGAGCAGTCCGTCGCCGTCGTCGTCGCCGAAGTTCGCGGCGGCCATGCCGACCGGGACCACGCCGAGCGCGAGCGGGACCTCGTGGTTGGCCCAGTTGACGGTCGCGACGCGCTCCGGCTGCGACTCGATGGTCGTGGTGCCGAGCGCGTGCTCGATGGTGATCGGGGTGAAGCCGGAGTCGGCGCCCTCCGATCCCGTCGCGGCGGACGAGCAGCCGGCGAGGCCGACGGTGAGCAGAGCGGTCGCGACGAGGGCGAGCGACTTGGTGGCGCGGGGCATTGTTCCCTTTCGGAAGGCTGTGGTCGTGAGGCGCGGCGGGCTGTGGACGCCGGGCACTAAGGACAGCCTAACCAAAGAATGTGCAGTCTCTCAGCCCGAAAGGGCTGGGCGATCCGCATCTCAGGCCGAGACGAGCTTCTCCACGGTGCGGAGGTTGCGGGTCGTGGTCGTCGAGCGGAAGACGGCGCGCGCCAGGATCCTCGCCGCCGGGGTGTCGGTGGAGGAGCCCTTCGGGCAGCGCCAGTAGAGGACGCCGTCGCCGCGGGCCAGCAGCTCGACGGCCGGGTCGGTCGCGCCGATCGCGGTCTCGGCCGCGTCGAGGGCGGCGGGGTCGGAGCCGAAGACGACGTAGGGGTGCGCGGTCTCGTCGATCCGCTCGAAGGGGTAGGCGGCGGCCGCCGCGGCGAGCGCCTCCTGCGTCACGAGGACGATCCAGGCGTCGTAGCCGAAGCGCTCGCCGAGGGCCGCCTCGAGCGCGGGCTTCAGCTCGGCGGCGGCGCGGTCGGAGTCGAAGGCGGCGTTGCCGCTGGCGAGCACGGTGCGGACGGCGGTGCCGCCGACGCTCTCGACGGTGGCGGCGAGGTCCGCGCTGCGGACGGTGCGGCCGTTGACGTTCACTCCCCGGAGCAGGGCGACGAAGCGGGTCATGCCGCCGACGGTAGCGTGGCGGGATGGCGCGCGGTGGACGGATCTTCGGGAGCGGGACGGGTCTGCGGAGCGGGGCGGATCAGCGGGGCGGGGCGCGCGAGTCGGGTGAGCCGCTCGAGGCGCTCGAGGCGGCGATCGTGCGCGCGAGCACCCGCGGGCCGGGCGCGCGGACCCGGGCGGAGATCGTGCCGCCGTCGGGTCGGCACCTGGTGCTGCCGTCGTCCTCGGGGACGGTGCTGGCCGTCGACGTCGACGCACTCGTGGCGCTCGCCGCGGCGGAGGACCTGCTGATCGCGCTGGAGCGGCGGCCGGGCGACTTCGCCGTGGCGGCGACTCCGCTGCTCTCGTGGTGGTCGGCGGACGAGACGGTGCCGGACGAGGAGACGGAGCGACGGCTCGACGCGCGCGCGCTCGCGGCGGTGACGCTCGGGGCCGGTCCCGGGGCGGACGTGGAGTCGCGGCTGCGCGGGCTCGTCGCGCGGGCGGACGTCGACGGGCTCGCGGCGGCGCTCGCGATGCTCGCCCGGGTGCCGGATCCGCCGGCGGGCTTCCAGGACGCGGCGGGATTCTGGCGGGTGCTGGTGCCGGAGGCGCCGTTCGAGCGCCGGCTCGCGCTGGCACTGGCGGTGGACGCGCCGGCCGAGCGGGTGCTGCTGATGCTGCGGGACTGCGGCTTCACGGCGACGCTGCCCCGGCGGCGCGCGGTGATCGCGGCGGCCTGCGCGCGGGTCGTCGAGGCGTCGCCGGACCCCGCGGCGCTGGCCCCGCTGGCGGAGGCCGTCGACGACGCGCTCGAGAAGCGCTGGCGCGCCCTCTGACGGCCGGCGGCGCGCAGCCCGTCCGCGTCCGCCCGACTACCTCCGGCACGCGGAACCACCCTCGGCACGCCGAAACCACCCGATTCCGCGAGCCGGAACCGAATCCACGAGCCGAACCTCCACCACGCACCACCTCCGGCACGCGAAAACACTTTCGGCACGCCGAAACCACCCGATCCCGCGAGCCGAAGCCGAATCCACGAGCCGAACCTCCACCACCCACCACCTCCGGCACGCGAAACCACCCTCGGCACGCCGAAACCACCCGATTCCACGAGCCGAAGCCGAATCCACGAGCCGAACCTCCACCACCCACCACCTCCGGCACGCGAAAACACCCTCGGCACGACGAAACCACCCGATCCCGCGAGCCGAGGCCGAATTCACGAGCCGAAGCTCCCCACCCACCACCTCCGGCACGGGAAACCACCCTCGGCACGCGAGAACCCTCGATTCCCACGAGCCGACGCCGAATCTCCGAGCCGAACCTCCCCCATTGCCACCTCCGGCACGCGGGAACACCCTCGGCACGCGGAAACCACCCGATTCCGCGAGCCGGAACCGAATCCACGAGCCGGAGCTCCGCCGCACCCACCTCCGGCACGCGGAAACACCCTGGGCACGCGGGAACCGCTCGATTCCGCGAGCCGGGGACGGTTCCACGAGCCGGAGCTGCGCCGCCCGGCGCCCGGAGCACCCGCGCAGGACGGGTGCCTAAGCTGGACGGATGTCCCTCCCCGGTCTCGAATTCCGTCGCTTCCCCGCCGCCCTGACCGCCGAGGGCGGGCCCGATGCCGCCACGGCCGCCTGGGGCGCCGCGATCAACGCGGGCTTCCACGAGAAGGAGTACACGCCGGAGCAGTGGCGCGACTGGGCCGAGCACATGGTCGCCGACCGGCGCGAGCTGACCGCGGTGCACGACTCCGCCTCCCCCGAGGGCATCGACGGCGAGGCCGTCCCGGTCGCCACCTACGCCGCGTTCCCCGGCTCGCTGCAGGTCGGGCGCGGACGCGAGCTCGCGGCGCACCTCGTCTCGCAGGTCACCGTGCGGGCCACGCACCGCCGCCGCGGCATCCTCCGCGCCATGATCACCGATGACCTGCGCCTGGCGCGCGAATCGGGTGCCGCCGTCGCCGTGCTCACCGCGAGCGAGGCCTCGATCTACCGCCGGTTCGGCTTCGGCCGCTCGGCGTTCACGCGCTCGATCCGCGTCGACACCGGCCCGCGCTTCGCTCTGCAGGTCGCGCCGGCCGGTCGCGTCGAGGTCGTCGCGACGACCTGGCTGCAGTCGCGGGTCGAGGAGGTCTTCCGGGCCTTCCACGCGCGCACCCCCGGCTCGCTGACCCGCCAGTCGCGCTACGCGGCGAACGCCGTCGGCACCGAGCCGGGCGAGACCGCGCCGGGCCGCGCCGTCCGCTCGGCCGTGCACCTCGACGCCGACGGCGAGCTCGACGGCTACGTCACCTACAAGGCGGTCGGGCCGGACGAGGACGACCGCACCCTCGAGGTCGTCGACCTGGTCGCCGCGACCTCCGACGCCTACCTCGCGCTCTGGGGCTTCCTCGGCGCCGTCGACCTCGCGTCGACCGTCACCTGGGACATGGCGCCCGTCGACGACCCGCTGACCTGGGCGCTGCGGGACGCGCGCGTGGTCTCGGTGACGACCGTCGCGGACCTGATCTGGACCCGTGTGCTCGACGTGGCGGCCGCCTTCTCCGCGCGCCCGTGGACGAGCGACGGCACGCTGGTGCTGGCGGTCCGCGACGAGCTCGGCCTCGTCGACGGCGGCTACCGGATCACCGTCGAGGGCGGCGAGGGCCGCGTGGAGCGCACCGATGACGCGCCGACCCTCGAGCTCGACGTCGCCGACCTCGGCACGCTGCTGCTCGGCTCCGCCCGCCCGTCCACGCTGGCCCGCGCCGGCGCCGTGACCCTGGCCGCCGCGGACCACGAGAGCGTCGACCGCTTCTTCGCGCCGATCGCGGCGCCGTACTGCATCTCCTTCTTCTAGGCCGCGCTCCCTTCCGGGACGTGCT
This sequence comes from Rathayibacter sp. VKM Ac-2856, assembly GCF_013205055.1. Lineage (GTDB taxonomy): Bacteria > Actinomycetota > Actinomycetes > Actinomycetales > Microbacteriaceae > Rathayibacter. The sequence continues at coordinate 462,125 of NZ_JABMLF010000004.1, read as the reverse complement.
CCCTCCCGGGCCACGCGGAGGTCACGCCGCCCCCTGTCCGATCTGCAGGCGATCCGAGCGGGAGACCGTTTCCCGCCGCGCCGCTCGCGCCGTGCGGCCCGGATCACCTGCAGATCAGACGAGGACCTGCAGATCAGACGGGGACCTGCAGAGCGGTTGAGGACCTGCAGATCAGACGAGGGCCTGCAGGTCGGACGGGGACCTGCAGATCGGACGAGAGCCTGCAGATCGAACGAGGACCTGAAGATCGAACGAGGACCTGCAGATCGGACGAGAACCGGCGGCCCGCACCGGCACCGGCACCGGCACCCGCAGCCCACCCGCCATCGCACCCGACGCGCCGCGCCAGGGACTCGCAGGCTCCTCCGGGTGTCCCCGCATCCGCCGTCGGTCATGCTGGAGCATCCCGACCCGACCGCGAGGAGTTCCGCATGGGCGCATCCGTGATCGTCGACGTCATCGTCGTGCTGAGTCTCATCGGCGCGCTCGTCGACGGCCTGCGCCGCGGCTTCCTCCGCACCCTCGGCGGCCTGGCGGGCGTCGTGGCCGGCGCGATCGCCGCCTCCTTCGCCGTCCCCGCCGTCTCGGCCTGGGCCGCGGGCAGCGAGTGGCGACTCCTCGCCGTGATCGGCACCGCCGTCCTGCTGCTCGGCGTCGGCTACGCGATCGGTGCGACGATCGGTGCCGTGGTCGGCCGCGGCGCCGACAAGGTGAAGCTGGGCCTCCTCGACCGCCTCGCCGGAGGAGTGGCCGGCGTCGCCATCACCGGGCTGGTCTGGATCGCGGTCACCTCCGCCGTGTCGCTGCTCGGCGTCCCGCTCGTCACGACCAGCGTCGCCGGCTCCACCGTCATCCGGACCATCGACGACCTCACCCCGGACCCGGTGCGCGGCTTCCTCGCGCAGCTGCAGTCGACCGTCGTCGACGAGGGCACCTCCTGGGTCGTCGAGGCCCTCGACGCTCCGACCGAGGCCCCGGCCATCCCCAGCGTCGCGACCGACGACCCCGAGGTCGCCACCGCCTCCGACTCGGTCGTCCGCGTGTCCGGCACCGCCTGGGCCTGCGACGTCGGAGTCACGGGCAGCGGCTTCGTCGTCTCCGACGACCGGGTGATCACCAATGCGCACGTGGTGGCCGGAGTGGAGCAGCCCGTCGTCGAGGCGCCGAACGAGCCGCCGCGCACCGGCCGCGTCGTCTACCTCGACGCCGCCGCCGACCTCGCGGTCATCGCGGTCGACGGGCTCTCCGCCGCGCCGCTCGCCCTCGACGACGCGGTCGTGGCGGGCGACGACGGCGTCGTGGCGGGCTACCCGTTCGGCGGTCCGCTGACCCTCGGCTCCGCCCAGGTCTCCTCCGACGCCACCGTGTCGCTGATGGTCGACGGCGCACCGACCTCCCGCGAGGTGCTGACGCTCGCGGCCCTGGTGAACCAGGGCAACTCCGGCGGACCGCTGCTCTCGCTCGACGGCACCGTCTCGGGCGTGGTCTTCGGCAAGGCGGCCTCGGTGGACAACGTCGGCTACGCCATCCCGCTCTCGGTGCTCGGCCCCGTGGCCGCCGAGGCGCCCGCGCTGACCGCGACCGTCGACTCCGGACCCTGCCGCGAGGCCTGATCCGGGCCGGCACCGGCGGGCTGCGCGCAGAACATCAGCCGAGAGCCGAGCTCATCGCTCATCGGCGATGACGGGCACTCCTGGCTGATGTTCTGCGCGCAACTGCCGCCCGCACCGAGCCGGTGGCCGCTTCACCCGGCCGATCCGCGCACACGCCCTGATCGCTGGCCCCCCAAACGCCCTGTTCGCGCGACCCCCGAGGGGCGGGCGCCCGCCCCGGTAGGATCGTCGCGCATCCCCACCCTCTCTCCTGGAGCCTCCAGCACATGGCAGACAGCCGCACTGCAGACAGCCGCATCGCCGTTCCCGACACCACCGCGAACGCGGAGGCCACCCCCGAGAAGGAGCAGCCCTACGCGGCGCTCGGGCTGAAGCCCGACGAGTACGCGAGCATCCGCGAGATCCTCGGCCGGCGCCCCACGAGCGGCGAGCTGGCGATGTACTCGGTGATGTGGAGCGAGCACTGCTCGTACAAGTCGTCGAAGATGTACCTCCGCCAGTTCGGGCAGAAGGTCTCGCCCGCCATGAAGAAGAACCTCATGGTCGGCATGGGCGAGAACGCCGGGGTCGTCGACGTCGGCGAGGGCTGGGCCGTCACCTTCAAGATCGAGAGCCACAACCACCCGAGCTACATCGAGCCCTTCCAGGGCGCGGCGACCGGTGTCGGCGGCATCGTCCGCGACATCATCTCGATGGGCGCCCGCCCCGTCGCCGTGATGGACGCGCTGCGCTTCGGCCACATCGACGACCCGGACACCGCCCGCGTCGTGCACGGCGTCGTCGCCGGCATCTCCTTCTACGCGAACTGCCTCGGCCTGCCCAACATCGGCGGCGAGACCTACTTCGACTCCGTCTACCAGGGCAACCCGCTCGTCAACGCGCTCGCGGTCGGCGTCCTCCGCCACGAGGACCTCCACCTCGCCAACGCCCGCGGCGTCGGCAACAAGGTCGTGCTGTTCGGCGCGCGCACCGGCGGCGACGGCATCGGCGGCGCGTCGATCCTCGCCTCCGACAGCTTCGCCGACGGCGGCCCGACCAAGCGCCCGGCCGTGCAGGTCGGCGACCCGTTCGCCGAGAAGGTGCTCATCGAATGCTGCCTCGAGCTGTTCCGCAAGGACCTCGTCGAGGGCATCCAGGACCTCGGCGCCGCCGGCATCTCCTGCGCCACCTCCGAGCTCGCCTCCAACGGCGACGGCGGCATGTTCATCGAGCTCGACTCGGTGCTGCTGCGCGATCCCTCGCTCACGGCCGAGGAGATCCTGATGTCGGAGTCGCAGGAGCGGATGATGGCGGTCGTCCGCCCCGAGAAGCTCGACGCCTTCCTCGAGGTCGTCCGCAAGTGGGACGTCGAGACCAGCGTGCTCGGCGAGGTCACCGACTCCGGCCGCCTCGTCATCAACTGGCACGGCGAGGAGATCGTCAACGTCGACCCGCGCACCGTCGCCGTCGACGGCCCGGTCTACGAGCGCCCGATCGCCTACCCGGCCTGGCTCGACGCCCTGCAGGCCGACTCCTCCTCGCGGCTGCCGCGCTCGAGCGACGGCGACGCCCTGCGCGCCGAGACCCTCGCGCTGCTCGGCTCGGCCAACCTCGCCGACAAGAGCTGGATCACCTCGCAGTACGACCGCTACGTGCTCGGCAACACCGCGCTGAGCTACCCCGACGACGGCGGCATGGTCCGCGTCGACGAGGAGTCCGGGCTCGGCTTCGCGGTCGCCACCGACGCCAACGGCCGCTGGTGCCAGCTCGACCCGGCGCAGGGCGCGCGCCTCGCGCTCGCCGAGGCGTTCCGCAACGTCGCCGTCACCGGAGCGACCCCGGTCGCCGTCTCGGACTGCCTCAACTTCGGCAGCCCCGAGAACCCCGAGGTGATGTGGCAGTTCCGCGAAGCGGTCGGCGCCCTCGCCGACGCGTGCCTCGAGCTCGAGATCCCCGTCACCGGCGGCAACGTCTCGTTCTACAACCAGACCGGCGACGTGCCGATCTTCCCGACGCCCGTCGTCGGCGTCCTCGGCGTGATCGACGACGTGGCGCGCCGCATCCCCTCCGGCTGGCAGGACGAGGGCGACAACGTCTACCTGCTCGGCGTCACCCGCGACGAGCTCGACGGCTCCGCGTGGGCCGGGACCGTGCACGACCACCTCGGCGGCCGTCCTCCGCAGCTCGACCTCGCGGCCGAGAAGGCGCTGGCCGACCTGATCGCGGCCGGCTCGACCGAGTCGCTGATCGCGTCCGCGCACGACCTCGCCGACGGCGGCCTCGTCGTCGCGCTGGCCGAGTCCGCGCTGCGCTTCGGCGTGGGCGTGCGGATCTGGCTGGACGAGCTGATGGAGCGCGACGGCGTCGACGCGACCGCCGCCCTCTTCTCGGAGTCGACCGGCCGCGTGCTCGTGTCGGTGCCGCGCGAGGACGACGTGAAGTTCCGCGGGCTCTGCGAGGGCCGGGGCTACCCGGTGCTCCGGATCGGCGTCACCGACGCCGAGTCGCCCGTCGTCGAGGTCCAGGGCCTCTTCACGGTCCCCCTCGAGGAGCTGCGCGCCGTCAACGGCGCCGTGCTGCCCTCCCGCTTCGCCTGAGGCGGGCGGCCTCCCCACCCCTCCTTTACGTCCTCCACTCCCCAAAAGTTGCGGTAGTCGCACCCGACTACCGCAACTTTCGAGGAGTCGCGCGGGGGTGCACCTGCGGGGGCCTCGTCAGTACGCAGAAGTTGTCGGAGTCGCGGGGCGAGTACGACAACTTTCGAGGAGTGGGCAAGATGCACCCGCGAACACTCGCGAGCGGACAGACACTGCTTCACTCTGCAGAAGTTGCGGTAATCGCGCGCCACTACCGCAACTTTCGAGGAGTCGAGCGGGGCTGCACCCGCGGGAGCCTCGTCAGGACGCAGAAGTTGTCGTAGTCGCGGCGCGAGTACGACAACTTTCGAGGAGTCGGCGGGGGTTGTACCCGCCGGGCGCCCGCGAGTGCGCAGACGCTGCTCACTCTGCAGAAGTTGCGGTAGGCGCACTCGACTACCGCAACTTTCGAGGAGTCGAGCGGGGGTGCAGCTGCGGGGCCTCGCGAGTGCGCAGAAGTTGTCGTGGTCGTGGGGCGAGTACGACAACTTTTGCGGAGTGGGTGCGGGCGGGTTCCGGGATTACGGAATGTTTGCAATAGTGGAGCATGGCCTCTTCGCGTGATCTCGCTGCCGAGCTGGACGAGCTGCGGGAGCGGGTGGAGCGGATCGAGAGCGCGGGCCCCGTCGCCGCGGCGCCCGGCACCGCCGATCCGACGCAGGACGACCCGCTCTGGGCGCTCACGGCGCTCAAGCAGCGGATTCCCGCGCCCGGCGGGGTCGTGTTCGCCGGCGCGGTCGCCACTCCGGCCGGCCCGGTCGAGTGGCAGTACGGCCTCAGCACCGACGCGTTCTTCGAGCGCGACTGGGGGTCGAGCCCCGGCCCGGCGGCGCTGGCCGCGCTGGGCAGTCCGGTGCGCCTGCGCTTCCTCCAGGCGGTCGCGGGCGGAGTCGAGACGGTCGCGCAGCTCGCCGAGAGCGAGGGCGCGGGCACGACCGGCCAGATCTACCACCACGTCAATCAGCTGGTCGCGGCGGGCTGGCTCGAGGCGCGCGGGCGCGGACGCTACGGCATCCCACCCGAGCGGCTGGTGCCCCTGCTGACGATCCTGCTCGCCGCAGGAGGTCCCCGATGAGAACCCGCACCCGCGTCATCGCGGCCGCCGCGGCCGTCGCCGTGCTCGCCGGAGGGGTGCTGCTGCGCCCGGCCGCACCCCGGCTCTCGGACGAGCGGACCGGCGACGCCGCGATCGCCGCCTGGCTCGCCGAGCACGGCGGGGGCGGCACCCGCGACAGGCTCGTCGCCGCGGTGGTCACTCCCGAGCGCGTCCGCTTCGCGGGGCTCGGCGCCGACGAGAGCACCGAGGTCGAGATCGGCTCGGTGACGAAGACGATGACGGCCCTGCTGCTCGCGCAGAGCGCCGAGGCGGGGACGGTCGCCCTCGCCGACCGCGCCCGCGACCACGCCGAGCTGGACGGCTTCGACGGCACCCTCGAGGAGCTGGCGAGCCACCGCTCCGGACTCCCGCGCCTCTCGCCGAACCCGCTCGACCTGGCGGCGACGCTCGTCGCGCAGCTGCGCGGCGTCGATCCGTACGCCACGTTCTCGGCGGAGGACGTGCTGGGCCAGGCGGTGAGCGCCGGTGGCGGCGGGGCGGACGAGGTCGCGTACTCCAACCTCGGGGCCGCCGTCCTCGGGCAGACCCTCGCCCGCGCGGAGGGGGCCGACTACGCCGATCTCGTCCGCGAGCGGATCTTCGCGCCGCTCGGCATGACCGCCAGCACAGTGCCCGTCTCGATCTCGGCCCTCGCGCCGGACGCGCCCCGGGGCCACTCCGAGAGCGGCCGCCGGGTGGGCCCGTGGACGCTCGAGGGCTACGCGCCGGCGGGAGGCGTCTGCTCGACCGCCGCGGACATGGCGCGGTACGCGCGCGCCCTCCTCGCCGACGACCCGGCGCTCGGCGTCCCGGCCGCGACCGTCCTCGACCCCCGCTTCGACGCCGGCGACGGGGACCGGATCGGCCTCGCCTGGTTCACCTCCGAGGCGCCCGGCGGAGGAGCGACGACCTGGCACAACGGCGGGACCGCCGGCTACGCCACGATGCTCGCGATGGACCGGGAGCGCGGGGTCGCCGTCTTCGTGAGCTCGACCACCGCGACCTCCGTCGACGCCCTCGGCCTCGACCTCCTCGCGCATGTGCGGGAGGAGGTGTCGTGATCATCGCCTCGCTGATCGCGCTGGCCATCACGGTCTACACGGTCGGCCGCTTCGCGCTGGGGACCATCCCCTGGCGCCGCACCGCTCAGCACCTCGACCGCGACCGGCTGCGCGTGCTCACCCGCGGCGTCGAGTCGGTGCTCGTGCTGCTGCTGGCGCGGGTCTTCGCGGACTGGACGCTCGTGAGCCTCGCGCCGTGGTTCGCGCTCGTCGTCCTGGCGGCGGCGGGAGCGGCCGGCGCCGTCGTGCGCTGGCGGAGCCTGCCGTGGCTCGAGGACCCCGCGAAGCGCCGCGCCCGGACCACCGGCTTCGCCGGCACCGTCGCGCTCTCGGCGCTGCTCGTCGGCGTCGTCGGGCTCTGACGGCGGCGGATCTCGATGCGCTTGCTCCGTGGGCTGCCCGATCAGCACGGGTGGGGCGCAGCTCCATGCTGGTCGAGTAGCCCCGGAGGGGCGTATCGAGACCCACGCTCATCGACAGGGCGGTCCGCAGACCCGACATCCGGCCACGGTGGATCTCGATACGCCCGCTCCGCGGGCTACTCGATCAGCATGACCGCGGGCTGCTCGATCAGCATGAGTGGGGCCGCGCGTCGCAACTCCGGCTCAGCCGGCCTGGCGGGGCAGCGGCTCGGGCTCGGCGTTGGCGCGGACGCGGCCGTTCTGGTCGCCGACAGTGAGGACCGTCGAGGGATTCAGGTTGAGGGTGTCGCCGCCGTAGAGGCTGTCGAGGGTGACGCCGTCGCGGCGGACCGAGTTGAGGGCGTCGAGGTAGCCGGCGCTCACGCAGAAGCGGTCGGCGATCCGCGCCGGGCTGTCGCCGGCCGCGACGACGTACGCGGCGGGCGCGCCGTCGGTCGCGGTCCGCACGGTCCCCGCCGCGCCCTCGCGGGTCCCCCGGTCGCGCACGACCTCGAGGTCCACGTCGCCGATCGAGCCGGCGGTGTCGAGGGCGGAGACCACGCACTCGCCGGTCGCGGCGACGGGCGCCGGCGCCAGCGTCACGCTCGGCACGGGCCGCGGGCCCGCCTCCGCGGCGTCGGCGGTCGGCGTGCTCGCCACGGACGACGAGCCCACCGCGCCGGAGCCCTCGGTCGGCGTCGCGTCCGGGATGTCGGCCGCCGACGTGCAGCCGGCGAGCAGGAGGGTGCTCGCGAGCACGATCACGATGCGCTGAGTCGTCTTCGATGCCACTCCCAGACTCTAACCCGCAGCGCGATTGACCTCCTCCCCCGCTGAATCCCATCGCCACCCCCTGTTGGACACCGCGCCCTCGACGGCGTGGACTGGAGGCATGAAGTACACGCACCTCGGCCGCACCGGTCTGTCCGTCTCCCGCGCCGTCCTGGGCACCATGAACTTCGGCCCTGAGACGACCGAGCCCGACTCGTTCGCGATCATGGACCGCGCCCACGAGCTCGGCGTCAACTTCTTCGACACGGCGAACGTCTACGGCGGCGAGGGCGCCCGCGGCGCGACGGAGGAGATCGTCGGCCGCTGGTTCGCCCAGGGCGGCCAGCGCCGCGAGCGCACCGTCCTCGCGACCAAGCTCTACGGCGACATGGAGCAGCACGCCGCCCCCGGCGCCGAGCGCGGCCGCGACTCCTGGCCCAACGGCGGGCGCCTCTCGGCGCTGAACATCCGCCGCGCGCTCGACGACAGCCTCCGCCGCCTGCAGACCGACCACATCGACCTGTACCAGTTCCACCACGTCGACCGCACGACTCCGTGGGACGAGATCTGGCAGGCGATGGAGGTCGCCGTCCAGCAGGGGAAGGTCCTCTACGTCGGCTCGAGCAACTTCGCCGGCTGGCACCTCGCCCAGGCCCAGGAGGCCGCGCGCGACCGCCGCTTCACCGGCCTCGCCTCGGAGCAGTCCATCTACAACCTGCTCGTGCGCGACATCGAGCGCGAGGTCCTGCCCGCCGCCCGGCACTACGGACTCGGCGTCATCCCCTGGTCGCCGCTGCAGGGCGGGCTGCTCGGCGGAGTGATCGAGAAGACGGAGTCGGGCAGCCGCCGCGCCTCCGCCCGCTCGCTCGAGGCGATCGAGAAGCACCGCCCGGCCCTCGAGCAGTACGAGGCCTTCGCGCGCGACCGCGGCATCGCGCCGGGCGAGCTCGCGCTGGCCTGGCTGCTGCACCAGCCGGGCGTCACCGGCCCGATCACGGGCCCGCGGACGATGGAGCAGCTCGAGAGCGCCGTCGCGGCCGTCGACATCGCGCTCGAGCCCGGCGACCTGGCCCGCCTCGGCGAGATCTTCCCGGGGCACCGCACGGCGCCGGAGGACTACGCCTGGTGAGTGCCCTGCCCCGCTGATGCGGCGGGCTCTGCACTCCTTGCTGATCCAGCGGAGCCCCCTCCTCATGCTGATCGAGCAGCCCGCGCAGCGGGCGTATCGAGATCCGCCGGGTTCGATGTCGATGGGTCTCGATACGCCCCTCCGGGGCTACTCGACCAGCATGAGCCCGCCCCTCCGGGGCTACTCGACCAACATGAAGCGGGGCCGCCCCTCCGTGGCTGCTCGACCAGCATGCATTCCCCACCACCCACGACCCCGAAGAGAGACACCCATGAAGCAGCGCAGCATCGGCGACGTCAGCGTCGGCAGCATCGGACTCGGCGGCATGCCGATGTCGATCGAGGGCCGCCCGGACCGCGAGCGGTCGATCGCCACCATCCACGCCGCCCTCGACGCCGGCGTCACCCTCATCGACACGGCCGACGCCTACCACCTGGCCACCCAGGACGACCTCGGCCACAACGAGCTGCTGATCGCCGAGGCCCTCCGCGGCTACGGCGGCGACACCTCCGCCGTCCTCGTCGCCACCAAGGGCGGCCACCTGCGCCGCGAGCCCGGCCCCTGGGACCAGGACGGCCGTCCCGAGTACCTGAAGGAAGCGGCCCGCGCCTCCGCGCAGCGCCTCGGCGTCGACGCGATCGGCCTGTACCAGTACCACCGCCCCGACCCCGCGGTGCCCTACGCCGACTCGATCGGTGCGCTCGCCGAGCTGCTCGACGAGGGAGTCATCCTCCGCGCCGGCATCTCGAACGCCGACCCGGACCAGATCCGCGAGGCGCACGGGATCCTCGGCGACCGCCTGGTCTCGGTGCAGAACCAGTTCTCGCCGAAGTTCCGCTCCAGCGAGCCGGAGCTCGAGCTCTGCGCCGAGCTGGGACTCGCCTTCCTGCCGTGGAGCCCGCTGGGCGGCATCACCTCGGCGGCCGAGCTCGGCACGTCCTTCGCGGCGTTCGCGACCGTCGCCGAGGCGCACGACGTGTCGCCGCAGGTCGTCTGCCTGGCCTGGGAGCTGGCGAAGGCGCCGATCGTCGTCCCGATCCCCGGCTCGTCGCGTCCCGAGAGCATCCGCGACTCGGCCACGGCGGCCGAGCTGGAGCTCACCCCGGAGGAGCTCGCCTCCCTCGACTGAGACGCGGCGGATCCGTGCTGGTCGAGTAGCGCGGAGCGCGTATCGAGACCCACGTCCGATCGACGGTGGATCTCGATACGCCCGCTCCGCGGGCTACTCGATCAGCATGGGGGGGCCGCGCCGCGGGCTACTCGATCAGCATGAAGGCGGCAGCCCGATCAGCGTGAGTGGGCGGCGCCCCCATGCTGGTCGAGTAGCGCGCAGCGCGTATCGAGACCCACGTCCGATCGACGGTGGATCTCGATACGCCCGCTCCGCGGGCTACTCGATCAGCATGGGGCCCGCTCCGCGGGCTACTCGATCAGCATGGGGCCCGCTCCGCGGGCTACTCGATCAGCATGCAGGCGGCAGGGCCGCGACGAAGGCGCGGGCCGCCGCCGTCGGGCGCTCCGGCAGGGCGACCATGGTCCGCCAGACGAGCAGAGGGTCCTCCAGGGGCACCGCGCGCAGGCCACCCGGCCGCTTCTCGGCGAAGTGCGCCGGCACGACCGCCACGCCCATGCCGTACTCGACGAGGTCGAGCAGGGTGTGCACGTCGTTGACCTCGAGCTCCACCTCGAACGGCAGCCCGTGCGCGGCGAACGCCTGCGCGGCGAGGTGGCTCGCTCCCCAGTGCTCCTGCAGCCCGACGATCGTCTGGCCCTCGAGGTCCGGGATGCGGCACACCGGCCGGTCGGCGAGCGGGTGCTCCGGATGCGCGAGCACCGCGAAGCCCTCCGCGGCGAGCGGTCGCGTCACCACTCCCGCCGGCGTCGCGCCGATGTCCGCGACCAGCGCGAGGTCGAGCCGCCCGCTGCCGACCGCCTCCAGCAGTGTCCCCGATCCGTCGTGGGTCAGCCGCAGCCCGACGCCCGGGTGCTGCTCGCGGAAGGTCGCCAGCTCGCGCGGCAGGTGCACGCCGCCCAGGCACTCCTCGGTGCCGACCGCGAGGCTGCCCCGGAGCACGCCCTGCACCGCCAGCACCGCGTCGCGGGCCGCGAGCGCACTGGCGACCGACTGCTCCGACTCCGCCAGCATCGCCCGCCCGGCCGGCGTCAGCTCGACCCGGCGGGTGCTCCGCGTGAACAGCGGACTGCCCAGCTCGCTCTCGAGCGCGCGGATCGACGCCGAGAGGCCCGACTGCGAGATCTGCAGCGCGCTCGCCGCGCGGGTGAAGTGCTGCTCCTTCGCCACGGCGAGGAAGTGTTCGAGCTGGCGCAGTTCCATGGGTCCATCCTCGTCTCGCGCGGGCACCACCGGTTACCCGTTGCGCGCCGGCCGATCAGCGGCGACGCATCGGCACACGGCCGTTCAGCGGCGCCGCGTCAGCGCCGGCCCCGTCAGCGCCCGCCCCGTCAGCGCTCGACCGAGATGACCAGCACCACGTCGGTCAGCGTCGCCCGCAGCCGCTCGAGCGCCGCCTCCTCCGAGTCGTCCTCGAGGATCGACGACTTCACGGCGTCGTCGTAGCTCGCGATCAGCAGCCGGACGGCGGTGGTCGGCGGCAGGCTGAAGTCGCGCTGCACCTGCTGCAGCGCGCCCCGCACGATCCCGATCAGGGTCGCGTCGAAGCCGGCGCGGAAGTCGCGGTACTGCGGGGCGATGGCCGGATCGCGCATCGCCAGCAGCTCGAACTCGGACTGCACGACGCACCAGCGCCGGTTGTCGGTGAACGGCCCCTGCAGGAAGTCCAGGATGACCACCGCGAGCGTCTCCGCCGTGAGCGGCTCCTCGGACTCGGCGACCTTGGGGATCGTCCGCCCCATCTGCTCGATCAGCCCGTTCAGCCGGGCGGTGTTCTCGCGCTCCATCAGCGCGAAGAACAGCTCCTCCTTCGTCGAGAAGTTGGAGTAGAACGCCCCGCGGCTGAAGCCCGCGCGCTCGCAGATCTGCTCGACCGAGGCCGTGTGCACGCCCGTCTCGGCGAAGACGTCGTACGCGGCGTCGAGGAGCCGCTCGCGCGTCCTGCCACGGCGCGAGGTCTCGACGGAGTCGGTCATCCTGAGTCCTTCCCCGGCGGGCGTCAACGGCATTGAGATGCATCACTGTATCGGATACATTCGCGTATCGGATACGTTCTTGTATCGAGCAGGGTCCTGCCTCGAGCAGGCTCCGGTTCCGAGCACAGAGTCGTGTCCCTTTCCACTCCCCGTCGTCAGGAGACACGCGTGTCGTCGATGCTCTACCGACTCGGCCGCTGGGTGTTCCGCGCCCACCGGCTGGTCGCCGTCCTCTGGCTCGCCGTCGTCGTCCTCGCGGGCGGCGGCGCGCTGCTGCTCAACCAAGGCACGGACAACACCTTCTCCATCCCGGGCACCCAGTCGCAGACCGCGCTGGACCAGCTCGAGCGGACCTTTCCGCAGGTCAGCGGCACCTCGGCGCGCTACGTCGTCGTCGCGCCCGACGGCGGCAGCGTCGAGGACGGGGACATCAGCGGCCCGGTCGGCGAGGCCGTCACCGCGCTCGAGGGGATCGAGGGCGTCGCCGCCGTGACCGACCCCTACTCCGACACCGTCGAGGGCACGATCTCCGAGGCCGGGAACGCGCTCGTCATCACCACGCAGATGGACGGCTCCGCCACCACCACCTCCGAGGCGTCCCGCGACGCGCTGCAGGCCGAGGCGACGACCCTCCGCGACGCGCTCCCCGAGGGCTCCGTGGTCTCGCTCGGCGGCGACCTCTTCTCGCAGAGCCTGCCCGGTGTCACCGTCACCGAGGCGATCGGCCTCGTCGTCGCGCTGGTGGTCCTCGTGCTCACCTTCGGCTCGTTCCTCGCGGCCGGCATGCCGCTGGTGACCGCACTGCTCGGCGTCGCGCTCTCGATGTCGGCGATCTTCATCGCGACCCGCTTCGCCTCGATCTCCTCGACGACGCCGCTGCTGGCGCTGATGCTCGGCCTCGCCGTCGGCATCGACTACGCGCTCTTCATCATCAGCCGGCACCAGGACCAGCTGAAGCAGGGCATGGCCCCGGAGGAGTCGGCCGCCCGCGCGACCGCGACCGCCGGCTCCGCTGTCGTCTTCGCGGGACTGACGGTCATCATCGCCCTGGCCGGCCTGTCGGTCGCGGGCATCCCGTTCCTCACCACGATGGGCATCGCGGCGGCGGGCGGAGTCGCGATCGCCGTGGTCATCGCCCTCACGCTCACCCCCGCTCTGCTCGGCTTCGCCGGCGAGCGCCTCCGGCCGAAGGAGCGCCGCGCGAAGAAGGCCGCGGAGAAGAAGGACGCCGCGGTGGCCCGGACGACCGCGAGCGCCTCCGCCGGTGCCACCGCCACCGCGACCACCGGCGCCCACGCCGACCCCGACGCCGCGGCGGACGCGAGCGCCCCCTCCCCCGGCGCGCACCCGCACGCCGAGGTCCCGCGCGGCTTCTTCCGCGGCTGGGTCCGCGTCGTCACCCGCTTCCCGATCCTCACGATCATCGCGGTCGTCGGCGTGCTCGGCATGGCGTCGATCCCCGCGCTCAGCCTCCGCCTCGCCCTGCCCGACGCCGGCTACCAGGCCGAGGGCACCCCCGCCCGCGACACCTACGACCTGCTCGCCGAGAACTTCGGCCCCGGCTACAACGGCCCCCTGATCGTCACCGGCACCATCATCGGCTCGACCGATCCGCTCGGCCTGATGGACGACCTCAAGACCGAGATCGAGGGCCTGGACGGCGTCGCCTCCGTGCCGCTGGCCACTCCGAACGAGACCGCCGACACCGGGATCATCCAGGTGATCCCCGAGGGCGGCCCGGACTCCGAGGCGACCAAGGCGCTCGTCGCCGAGATCCGCGACAGGCACGACTACTTCGAGCAGGAGTACGGCGTCGACCTCGCGGTCACCGGCCAGACCGCGGTCGGCATCGACATCTCCGACACGCTCGCGAACGCGCTGCTGCCGTTCGGCCTGCTGGTGGTGGGGCTCTCCCTGGTGCTGCTGACGATGGTCTTCCGCTCGCTCTGGGTGCCGCTCAAGGCGACGCTCGGCTACCTGCTCTCGGTCGGCGCGTCCTTCGGCGCCGTCGCCGCGGTCTTCGAGTGGGGCTGGTTCGCCGACGCCCTGCACGTGGACAAGACCGGCCCGATCATCAGCTTCATGCCGATCATCCTGATGGGCGTGCTCTTCGGGCTGGCCATGGACTACGAGGTGTTCCTCGTCTCGCGGATGCGCGAGGACTACGTGCACGGCCGTCCGGCGCGCGCGGCGGTCGAGTCGGGCTTCGTCGGCTCGGCGAAGGTCGTCACCGCGGCCGCGGTCATCATGTTCTCCGTCTTCGCGGCGTTCGTCCCGGAGGGCGACACCAACATCAAGCCGATCGCGCTCGGCCTGGCGGTGGGCGTGTTCGTCGACGCCTTCATCGTCCGGATGACGCTCGTGCCCGCGGTGCTGCACCTGCTCGGCGACCGCGCCTGGCACATGCCGCGCTGGCTCGACCGCGTGCTCCCCTCCTTCGACGTGGAGGGCGAGGGCCTGACCAAGGAGCTCGCGCTCGCGGACTGGCCCGAGCCCGGCGCCACCGACGCGGTCGCGGCCGAGGGGCTCCGCCTCGACGGACCCGACGGCCCGGTCTACCGCGACGTCGACGTCCGCGTGCCCGCCGGCGGCGCGCTGGTGGTGCACGGCCCGCACCGCTCGGGCCGCACCGCCCTGCTGCTCACGATCGCGGGGCGCCTCGCCCCCGACTCCGGCCGGCTGAAGGTCGACGGCCTCGTCGTCCCGATCCGCTCCTCGGCGGTCCGCGGGCGCGTCGGACTCGTCCGGCTCGCGGGCGCGGCCGACCCCGTCGGCGAGGTGCGGGCCGCGCTCGAGACGGCCCCGCCGCTGCTCGTGCTCGACGACCTCGACACCGTCACCGACCCGCTGGTGCGCGAGGGCGTCCGCGCCGAGCTCGACCGGGCCCGCTCCAGGGCCGCGCAGAAGGAGCACTCCTTCACGGTGATCGCCTCCTCCGTCGACGCGGACGCGCTCGACGACCTCCTCCCCTCCGACCGCGACGAGCTCGCGGTCTCCCCCGCGGCCGAGCGCCGCGCGATCGCAAAGGTCCGCTGACAGATGGCTCTCTTCTCCCTCGAACGCCCCCGCGGCGTCAAGAAGGTGTCCTGGGTGACCCTTCTCGGCATCGTCCTGGTCCCCCTGGTCATCGGCGGCCTGCTGGTCTGGGCGCTGTGGAACCCGACCGAGCGCCTGGACACGATCACGGCCGCGGTCGTGAACGAGGACACCCCGGTCGAGATCAACGGGCAGACCGTGCCGCTCGGGCGCCAGCTCGCGGCCGGTCTCGTCACCGGCGGCGAGACGGACGACTCGGCGACGCCCGCCCCCTCCGCCTCGGCCACTCCGTCGGCGTCCGCGAGCCCCGCGGCGAACGTGTCCGGCTCCGACTCGACCGGCAACTTCACCTGGGTCCTCACCGACAAGGACGACGCCGCGAAGGGCCTCGCCGACGGCAGCTACGCGACCGTCGTCACCATCCCGTCCTCGTTCTCGGCCGCCGCCACCTCCTACTCCGGAGACGCCGCCGCCGCGACCAAGGCCACGATCGACATCGCGACCAGCGAGAAGGCGAAGCTCGTCGACGACGCGATCTCGACGACCGTCACCAGCACCGCCACCGCGCTGCTGAACACCCAGCTGACCACCGCGTATCTCGAGAACATCTACGTCGGCTTCAACACGCTGAACGAGCAGATCGGCCAGGCGGCGGAGGGCGCGGGCACTCTCGCCGACGGCGCAGACGAGCTCGGCACGGGCGCCTCGACGCTCGCCGACGGCACCAGCACCCTCGCCGACGGCATCGACGACCTCGCGACCGGCGCCTCCGGCCTCTCGGACGGCGTCGCGCAGCTCGGCACGGGCGCATCGTCGCTGGCGGACGGAGTCGCGCAGCTCGGCACCGGCGCCTCGGACCTCTCGGGCGGCGTCTCGCAGCTCGCGACCGGCGCGCAGCAGTCGGCCGGCGGGGCGACCGAGCTCGCCACCGGCGCGGGCTCGCTCGCCGACGGGCTCGACGGCCTCGCCGCGGGAGTCTCGACGCTGGGCGACACCGCCGCGACCGCCTCCGGGCTCGCCGCCCAGTCCGCGACCACCACGGGCACCTCGCTCGGCACCATCGCCGCGCTGGCGCAGTCCTGCGCCGCGACCGACCCCGTCTGCGCCGCCATCCTCGCGGAGGCCGGCAGTCAGCTCGACACCACGAACCAGGCCGGCGCGCTCTACCAGGCGGGCGCGACCGCGCAGTACGCCGCGGGAATCTCGGCCGGCATCAACGACGGAGCGAACGGTCAGCCGTCGCTCGTCGCGGGGACCGCGCAGTCGGCCGCCGGAGCGCGCGGCGTCGCCGACGGAGCCGGTGCTCTCGCCGGCGGGCTGACCCAGCTCTCGACCGGCGCCGCCACGGCCGCAGGCGGGGCCTCGCAGCTCGCCACGGGTGCGACGTCCGCCGCCGACGGCGCGCGGCAGCTCGCGACCGGGGCCACATCGGCCGCGGACGGCGCCACGCAGCTCGCCACCGGCGCCTCCTCGGCGGCCGACGGCGCGCGACAGCTCGCCGACGGCGCGGGCGGAGTCTCGGACGGGGCCCTCCAGCTCGCCGACGGCACCCGCTCGCTCGCCACCGGCCTCGACGCGGCCGTCGCCCAGCTGCCGACCTACACGGAGTCGGAGTCGCAGAACCTCGCCGACGTCGTCTCCGACCCGGTCGAGAACTCGAGCAGCAGCACGGACCTGTTCGGAGCGTCGAGCGTGCCGTTCTTCGCGACGATCGCGCTCTGGCTGGGCGCCCTCGCGACGTTCCTCGTGCTCGCCGCGTTCTCGCACCGCGCGCTGTCGTCGACCCGCTCCTCCGCGGCGCTCGCGCTGTCGTCGTACGTGCCGGCGCTCGTGATCGGACTCGTGCAGGGCCTCGCCGTCGCGATCGTGATGAGCGCGGTCGCGAGCCTCGACCTGGTGACCTGGTTCGGCTTCGCCGCGCTGGCGATGCTGGCGGGCGCGTCCTTCGCCGCGGTGAACCAGGGCCTGGTGGCGCTGCTCGGCGGGCTCGGCCGGTTCGTCTCGATGGTCGCGGCGGTGATCGGCCTCGGTGCCGGCATCATCTCGACCGTGCCGGGCGTCTTCGACGACGCCCTCGCCTTCCTGCCGCTCTCGGCCGCGCAGAACGCGCTCGCCGGCGTGGTCGAGGGCACCGGAGGCGTCGCCGCCGCGGTCGTCGGCCTGCTGATCTGGCTGCTCTTCGGCCTGCTCCTGACCGTCGCCGCCATCGCCCGCCGCCGCGTCACGTCGGTCCGAGCCCTCTCCCGCCCGGCCGCCGCCTAGTCGCGCTTTCGCGAGATGCCACTTGTGCACGCGACACGCCGTGTCGAGCGTGCACAAGTGGCATCTCGCGGGGATCTCGATACGCCCACCATGCTGGTCGAGTAGCCGCCGCCGGCGGCGTATCGAGACCCGGCGGCGTCAGTCGGCCGCGCCGCTCGCGATCTGCTCGTGGTGGTGGATGACCTCGGCGACGATGAAGCCGAGGAACTTCTCCGCGAAGGCCGGGTCGAGGTGCGCGTCCTCCGCGAGGGCGCGCAGGCGCGAGATCTGGCGCGACTCGCGCTCGAGGTCGGCGGGCGGCAGGCCGTGCGCCGCCTTCAGCCGACCGACCTTCTGGGTGAACTTGAAGCGCTCGGCGAGCAGGTGGATCAGCGCCGCGTCGATGTTGTCGATGCTCTGACGGATCTGCTCGAGCTCGGCCAGCGCGTCCGCGTCCGACCCCTCGCGCGACGGTTCCTCGATCATGCCTCCGACCCTAACGGACGGGTGCCGCAGGACCGGCGGCGGCACGACGAAGGCCCCCGCCCGCTGTCGGGAGGGGGCCTTCGCGAGGGGTGGCGTCAGTCGACGATGTTGAGGACGACGTCGACGTTGCCGCGGGTGGCGTTCGAGTACGGGCACATCGTGTGCGCCTTCTCGGCGACGGTGTGCGCGTCCTCCGAGCTCGCCTTGGGCACGTGGATGTCGAGCTCGACGGCGAGGCCGAAGCCGCCGTCGTCGTTCTTGCCGATCGAGACGCTCGCCGACACCTGGGCGTCGGTCGTGTCGATCGAGAGCGCCTTGCCGGAGCCGTGCAGCGCGCTGAGGAAGCAGGCCGCGAAACCGGCGGCGAAGAGCTGCTCGGGGTTCGTGCCCTCCCCGGAGCCGCCGAGCTCCTGGGGCGGACGGGTGTCGAGATCGAGTCGGTCGTCCTCGGTGCGGACGTGGCCGTCGCGTCCTCCACCGGAGGCGTGGGCGATGGCGGTGTAGAGAGCATCCATCCCTCCATCACACCACTGCGCAGCCGGGTGCGGGGTGAGCATCGGATGCACGTCCTCCCGACATCGGCTCAGAGACCGAGGGGAGGAGGACCGACCCGCTGTGGACGGAACCGCTGCCCCACGGCCCGGGAGGAGCCTCCGAATCCGGCTCACCGCCCGTCAACCCCCTCCCGGCGCGACGGCGACAGGTGTGGCCTGGTAGCACCGGCGAGAGCCGGAGGATCACCGGCGAGAGCCGGGAGAAGGAGGAAGCATGCGCGCACTCACGTGGCAGGGCATCGAGAAGGTCTCGGTCGAGACGGTTCCCGACCCCCGCATCCAGCAGCCGACGGACGCCATCGTCCGCATCACCTCGACCGCGATCTGCGGCTCCGACCTGCACCTGTACCGCCTGCTCGGCCCGTACCTCGACAAGGGCGACATCCTCGGCCACGAGCCGATGGGCATCGTCGAGGAGGTCGGCGCCGGCATAACGAAGCTCAAGGTCGGCGACCGCGTCGTCGTCCCGTTCAACATCGCCTGCGGCGAGTGCTTCATGTGCCGCCGCGGTCTGCAGTCGCAGTGCGAGACCACCCAGGTCACCGAGTACGGCTCCGGGGCCTCGCTCTTCGGCTACACGAAGATGTACGGCCAGGTGCCCGGCGGCCAGGCGGAGTTCCTCCGCGTGCCGCTCGCCGACTACAACACCGTCGTCGTCGGCACGGATCTTCCCGACGAGAACTACCTCTTCCTCAGCGACATCGTGCCGACGGCCTGGCAGGGCGTCGAGTACGCGAACGTGCCGGACGGCGGCTCGCTCGTCGTGTTCGGCCTCGGGCCGGTCGGCCAGTTCGCGGCCCGCATCGGCGCGCACAAGGGCTACCGCGTCCTCGCGGTCGACCCGGTCGCCGAGCGCCGGGCGATGGCCGCTCGCCACGGGATCGAGGTCTTCGACTTCACCGACGACATCAACGACCAGCTGCGCGACCTCACCGACGGCCGCGGCCCCGACTCCGTCGTCGACGCGGTCGGCATGGAGGCGCACGGCTCGCCGATGGGCTCGTTCGCCCAGACGATGGCCGGGCTGCTGCCCGACCCGATCGCGCGGAAGGCGATGGACACGGTCGGAGTCGACCGGCTCGCCGCGGTCGTCTCCTCGCTCGACCTCGTGCGCCGCGGCGGCACCGTCTCGCTGAGCGGCGTCTACGGCGGCGAGGCGGACCCGCTGCCGCTGAAGTCGATGTTCGACAAGCAGATCACCCTGACGATGGGCCAGTGCAACGTGAAGCGCTGGATCGACGACCTGCTGCCGCTCGTCGAGGACTCCAGCGACCCGCTGGGCGTGAACGACCTCGTCACCCACCGCGCCCCGCTCGAGGACGCCCCCGGTCTCTACGAGACCTTCCAGAAGAAGGAGGACGGCTGCATCAAGGTCGTCCTGCAGCCGTAGGCGGGCGCGGAGCGCCGCTCCATGCTGCGCGAGTAGCCGCGCAGCGGCGCCCCATGCTGATCGAGTAGCCGCGCAGCGGCGTATCGAGATCCCGCGTCTGCACACGTCGGTCTCGATACGCGCCTGCGGCGCTACTCGACCAGCATGGGTGGGCGTCTGCGCCCCGGCCGAGGAGTGCAGCGCGCCGCAGGACGGCGCTCCATGCTGATCGAGTAGCCGCGCAGCGGCGTATCGAGATCCGGCGGACACGACGAAGGCGGCGTCCCCGAGGGGGCGCCGCCTGAGTCGTGGTGCGGAGAAGACCTACTTGAAGACGTCCTTGATGTCCTCGCCGGTCTGCTTCGCGGAGGCCGAGGCCTGGTCCTTCTGGCCCTCGGCCTTCAGGCTGTCGTCGTTCTTGTGGTCGCCCAGGGCTTCCTTCGCCTTGCCGGCGATGTCCTGAGCGGCGTTCTTGATCTTGTCATCGAGCCCCATAGTGGTGCCTCCTTCGTGATCGTCGTGCGCTGAACTGTCACCCGAAGGTAGGAGCGCTGTCTGCTCGTCGGCTGGGAGCGTGAAGGGGCTTGCCCGAGCGCTCCCCGGGGTGGCACGATCGTCCGTTGCCCGCGCGACGGGACGCCGGCTCAGGTAGCGGGAGTCGCCGTCTCGGACGGCGCGGTCTGCGTCGGCTCCATCGTGGGCGTGGGCGTCGAGCCGTCGTCGGCGCTGGTCGGCACGGCGCTGCCGGACTGGTTGGGGGTCTGCGCGTCGCCGGTGCAGCCGGCGAGCAGGCCGATCGTGAGGGCGGAGGCGCCGAGCGCGCCGAGGACGCGCACGGTGCGGGACGGACGAGTGCTGAGCATGGGGTGCCTTTCCGGATGCGGTGACGGGCGGTCGTCACCCCGTCCCCTCGACGCTAGGCAGCGCTCCTCTCGGGCGAGAAGGGCTTGACGCTGCGCGTCCGACGGATCAGCAGCCGACGTCCAGGAAGGCCGACGCGAGCGCCCGCCCACGAGGGGGCGTGATGGTACGCCTCCGAGCCGCCGCTCCGCTACGCCCTATCTCGGTGCGGTCCGCACTGCCCAGACTGGCGACGCCGGCACGCAGATCACCACTCCTCGATCCTGGAAGGGACAGACGATGTCGAACATCGATCCCGCTTCACCTCCATTCGGAGACGGCGCGGCGAACGCCCGCGCCGCCGACCCCTCGAACGACAGCACCTACGACGCACCGCTCGGCTCCGAGCCGTTCTCGTCGGACAGCACGACCACCGACACCACCTTCGGCGCGCACAGCGTCGGCGGCGGCTCGGTCGGCGGCAGCACCTCGGGCGGCAGCGCCTCGGACGCAGCCGGATCCGCCAAGGAGAAGGCCGCCGAGACCGCGGGCGCCGCCAAGGAGCAGGCCGGCGCCGTCGCCGGTGACGCCAAGCAGGCCGCGAGCGACGTGCTCGAGACCGGCAAGGAGGAGGCCGCCAACGTCGCCCAGGAGGCGAAGGTGCAGGTCAAGGACCTCCTCGACCAGAGCCGCACCCAGCTCACCGAGCAGGCGCACGCGCAGAAGGAGAACGCCGCCAAGGGTGTCCGCGCCTTCAGCGACGACCTCACCTCGCTCGCCAACGGCGAGGGCGGCGAGGGCAACGCCGCCGCGAAGCTCGTCTCCCAGGCCGCCGAGCGCGCCCAGGGCGTCGCCTCGTGGCTCGAGAGCCGCGACCCGGGCGAGCTGCTGGACGACGTCCGCTCGTTCGCGCGCCGCCGTCCCGGAGCGTTCATCCTGATCGCCGCCGCGACCGGCCTCGTCGCCGGACGCCTCGTCCGCGCGCTCACCGCCGAGGCGAAGGACGAGAAGGCCGCGACGACCGACACCGCCGGACCCGAGTTCGCCGCGCCCGCCGCGGCCGACTACTCCGCGCCCGCCGCGGCCGACTACACCGGAGGCGGCACGACCTCGTTCGACGAGCGCGGCGGCGAGTACGCGCCCACCGAGCCGGTCGCCGACCCGCTGAGCACGCCGATCACGCCCGGCTACGACGGCTTCCCGAACGGGACCCGACCGTGACCGATCCGCTGGGCGCGCATCGCGCCGCCGCAGAGCCGACCCCCGAGCAGCGCGCCGGGTCGACGTCGCTGGGCGATCTGCTCGGCGAGGTCTCCCGCGACCTGTCGACGCTGATCCGACAGGAGATGGCGCTGGCGAAGGCCGAGATCAAGGAGTCGGCCGGCAAGGCCGGGAAGGGCGCCGGTCTCCTCGGCGGCGCGGGCTACGCGGCGCTGATGGCTGTGCTCTTCCTCTCGATCGCCCTCTGGTGGGCGCTCGGCACCCTGATCGGCAACGGCTGGTCGGGCGTCGTCGTCGCCGTCATCTGGGGCATCGTCGCCGCGATCCTCTTCGCCGTCGGCCGCAAGAGCCTCAAGCAGGTCGACGGTGCTCCCGAGACGGTCGACTCCCTCAAGCAGATTCCCGAAACCCTCAAGCCGAACGGGGCAGGACGATGACCTACGACGCAGGACAGAACAAGACACCGGAGGAGATCCGGGCCGACATCGAGCGCACGCGCCTCGAGCTCGGCGGCGACGTCGACGCGCTGGCCGAGAAGGTCAGCCCGAGCGCGATCGTCGACCGGCAGACCGACAAGGTCAAGGCCGCCGTCGGCTCCGTCCGCGACCGCGTGATGGGGTCGGCGCACGACGCCGGCGACTCCCTCTCCGGCACGGCCGGATCGGTGAAGAGCAAGGCGAACGGCAACCCGTTCGCGGTGGGCCTGATGGCCTTCGGCGCGGGCCTCCTGGTCGCCTCGCTCATCCCGGCCTCCAGCGCCGAGAAGGACGCGGCCGGCAAGGTCAAGGAGCAGGCGCAGCCCGTCGTCGACTCCGTGACCGGCGCCGCGAAGGACGTCGCGAACGAGCTGCGCGAGCCGGCCGAGCAGGCCTTCGCCTCGGTGAAGGACACCGCGACCGACGCCGCGCAGAACGTCAAGGAGGCGGGCGGCAGCGCCGCCGCCGACGTGCAGGACTCCGCCCGCGAGGCCAAGCACGCGGTGCAGGAGAACGTGACGCAGGACAGCGACCGCACGTAGTCCCTGCCCTCCCTCCGCGAGATGCCACTTGTGCGCGCCCGTCACGGCGTGTCGCGCGCACAAGTGGCATCTCGCTGTTCGTGGGAATAGGGAGGGGGCCCGGGGGCTTCGGGTTCGTATGCGATCCGTCATCTACTCCCGTTCCGGCTCCTCCTCCGTCCTGTCCCTCGTCGAGCGCGAGCCGGGCACTCCCGGCGCCGGCGAGGTGCGCGTGCGCGTCCTCGTCTCGGGGGTGAACCCGACCGACTGGAAGGCGCGGGCCGGCGGCGAGCCGCCCTTCGCCGAGGTCGTGCCGAACCAGGACGGCGCCGGTGTGATCGACGCCGTCGGCGAGGGCGTCGAGGGATTCACCGTGGGCGACCCGGTCTGGTTCTACCTCGCGGCGCACCAGCGCCCCACCGGCTCCGCGCAGGAGCACGCCGTCCTCCTCGCCGAGCACGTCGTCCGCCTCCCCGCCGGCGTCGACGCCGAGCTCGGAGCGAGCCTCGGGGTCCCCGCGATGACCGCGCACCGCGCCCTGACCGTGCACGAGGAGGGCCCCGCCCGTCTGGCGCCCGGCGCCCTCGCCGGCCGCACCGTCCTCGTCCAGGGCGGCGCGGGAGCGGTCGGCCACGCCGCGATCCAGCTCGCCGTCTGGGCCGGGGCGACCGTCATCGCGACCGTGAGCAGCGACGCCAAGGCGGAGCTCGCCACCGCGGCCGGCGCGCAGCACGTCCTCCAGTACCCCGACGAGGAGCTCGCCGCGAAGATCCTCGAGCTCGCCCCGGACGGCGTGCACCAGATCGTCGAGGTGGCGCCCGCGCAGAACGCCGCCCTCGATGTGGAGGTGCTCGCCAACCACGGCAGCATCGGCTACTACGCGAACAACAACGGCGACGAGTTCACGATCCCGATCGTGCCGAGCTTCGCCAAGAACGCCCGCTGGCAGGGCCTGCTGCTCTACACGGTCGGCGAGGCACCGCTCCAGGCCGCGGCCGAGGACATCACCGCCGCACTCGTGGACGGCGCCCTCCCCGTCGGCGAGGAGGCGGGCCTGCCTCTGACCTGGTTCCCGCTCGAGGACACCGCCGCCGCCCACGACGCCGTCGAGAGCGGCGTCACGGGCAAGGTGCTGATCCGCGTCGCCGAGGACGCCGCGGCGTCGTAGCGGCCGCTGCCCTCGCAAAGGGCGCCCCTCCATGCTGATCGAGTAGCCCTCGGAGAGGGCGTATCGAGATCCACCGTTCTGCAGACAGCGGGTCTCGATACGCCGCTCCGCGGCTACTCGACCAGCATGCAAGCGCGTGCTGATCGAGCAGCCCTCGGAGAGGGCGTATCGAGATCCACCGTTCTGCAGACGCCGGGTCTCGATACGCCGCTCCGCGGCTACTCGACCAGCATGGAGCGCTCCGCGCCCGTGTGGCATGAGCGCCTGGGCGCCCGTTCTCGCATGGGAGCGCGGCCGCGCCCGCTCCTGTGGCGCGGCGCGCTTGCGCGTCCCTGCGGGGCGGGCGGGCTCAGCCGCGCAGCGGCGGGGAGCCCGCGATCGTCGCGCGGTCGCCGAGGCCGTCGAGCAGCTCGCGCAGGGCGTCCTCCGCAGTGGCCGTCGGCTCCCAGCCGAGAACGGTGCGCGCCTTCTCGGTGGACATGACCGGAGTGTTCGTCGCGATGTCGAGCCAGCCCGCGTCGGTGCGCTGCAGCCGGAGCCGCCAGGTCGCGGAGACGACGGAGCGGAGCAGGCCCGCCGGCACCGTCACGAGGCGCGCGCCGACCACGTCCGCGATCCGCTGCGGCGTGAGCACCGGCTCCGCCGCGATGTTGAAGGCGCCACCGGCGCGGCGGTCGAGCGCGCGCCAGAAGGCGTCCGCGACGTCGTCGGCGTGCACGCCCTGGAAGATCAGCGTCCGCGGCAGCGGCAGGACGGGCGGCCGCACCGCTCGCAGCCAGCGCGTCGGGTACCTCGGTCCGGCGAAGAGGCCGGCGATCTCGGTCGCCGCGCCGCGCTGGAAGACCAGCCCCGGGCGCAGCCGGGTGAGCACCACCTCCGGGTGCTCCGCCTCGAACGCGTCCATCGCGCGCTCGTTCGCCGCCTTGTGCCGGCTGTAGGTCGACGTGTGCAGACCGCCCGTGGGCCAGGTCTCGTCCACGCGCAGGCTCTTCGGCGCCGCGCTGTAGGCACCGACGGAGGACGCCACGGCGACCTGGCCGACACCGCTCGCCGCCGCCGCCGCCGCGAGCACCGCCGCGGTGCCGCCGACGTCGACGAGGCGCTGGAACGGCTCGTCGTGGCTCGGCTGCAGCGCCCACGCCAGGTGCACGACCGCGTCCACGCCGGTGAACGCCTCCCGCAGCCGCCGGCCCGCGTCGCTCGCGGCCACGTCCACCTCGTGCCAGCGCACGTCGCGGTACTCGGCCGCACCGGGCCGGGGCTCGCGCCGGGCGATGCCGACGATCTCCTCGACCGACGCCTCCCGCTGGAGCCGCCTCAGCAGGGCGGTGCCCAGGTTGCCCGTCGCTCCGACGATCGCGATCCGCATGATGTCCCTCCGCGAGCGGCACCCGCCGCCCTGCTCCGAGGCTAGGCAGCGCTCCTGCGCCCCGGCAGCCGCTTGACACTCCCCACCCGGCGCCACTCCCGCCCGACGCCACTCCCGCCCGCGCCACTCCCCCGCCCGGCCCCGCTCCTAGCCCACCCGACCGCCGCCGCGCATCCCCGCGCGGCGAGCCGAGCACCTGCCTAGCCTGGAGGGCATGCCCCGCACCCGCCGCTCGTCCGCCTTGCGCCACGAGATCGACGGGATCGAGCTGCGCACCGTCGCGACCGGCGCCGGCGACGCCGAGCGCACCTTCGTCCTCATCCACGGCATCGGGATGTCGCACCACACCTTCTCGACGCTCGCCGTCGCCCTCCGCGCGCACGGCCGGGTGGTCGCCGTCGACCTCGCCGGCTTCGGCGCCAACCGCTCGCCCCGCCGCCGCGTCGGCATCGCCGACCACGCGCGCCTGGTCGAGCGGGTGCTGGCGCAGCGCGGCGTCACCCGCGCGGTCGTCGTCGGCCACTCGATGGGCAGCCAGGTCGTCGTCGAGCTCGCCGCGCGCGCCCCCGAGCTGGTCGAGGGCGCCGTCCTCATCGGCCCGGTCGTCGACCCGCAGCGCCCCGGCGCCGTGCGGCAGGGACTCGCGCTCGCCCGCGACTGCCTCGGCGAGCCCGTCGGCGTCGACGCGCTGCTCTTCGTCGACTACGTCCGCGGCGGCCTCGCCTGGTACCTCCGTCAGCTGCCCGAGATGCTGCACTACCCGATCCAGCGGCGGCTCGCCGCGGTGACCGTCCCCGTGCTCGTCGTCCGCGGCGAGGACGACCCGATCGCCACCCGCGACTGGTGCGAGCGGCTCCTGGCGCACGCCGTGGACGGGCGCCTCCTCGAGTTCGCCGGCTCCCGGCACGTGGTCCCGCGCACGCAGCCGGAGGAGCTCGCACGGGCCCTGGCCGCCTTCGCGACGGCCCCTCGACCGCGCC
Source organism: Rathayibacter sp. VKM Ac-2856 (assembly GCF_013205055.1). Taxonomy (GTDB): domain Bacteria; phylum Actinomycetota; class Actinomycetes; order Actinomycetales; family Microbacteriaceae; genus Rathayibacter. The sequence goes on along the minus strand of NZ_JABMLF010000004.1, from coordinate 436,070 downwards.
CGGCCCCGCCCGTCGCCGCCGTCCCCGCATGAGCCACCTCGTCCGCGACGCCGTCTGGTGGATCCGCGACTACGCCTACGCCGTCGCCTGGCAGGTCCGCGCCTTCGTCTCGCGCCGCGCCCCCGAGGACTACCTCGACGGCGACCAGCGTCCGATCGTCGTGCTGCCGGGCATCTGGGAGACCTGGGCCTTCCTCCGCCCGATCATCGATCCGCTGCACCGCCGCGGCCACCCGATGCACGTGCTCACCAGCCTCGGCTGGAACGGCCGCCCGGTCGCCCGCACTGCGGAGGACGTCGCCGCCTACCTCGCCGAGCACGATCTGCGCGACGTCGTGATCGTCGCGCACAGCAAGGGCGGGCTGATCGGCAAGTACGTGATGACCGAGCTCGACCCCGACGGCCGCGTCGACCGCATGGTCGCCGTCGCGACGCCCTTCGGCGGCTCCCGCTACGCCCCGTACCTGCTGCTGAAGAGCCTCCGCTCCTTCTCGCCGCGCGACGCGACGACCCTGCTGCTGTCCAGCCGGGCGGGCGCGAACGCGCGGATCACCTCGGTCTTCGGCCTGTTCGACCCGCACATCCCCGAGGGCAGCATGCTCGAGGGCGCCGTGAACGTGCGGATCGAGACGGGCGGCCACTTCCGCATCCTCAGCGACCCCGAGACGCTCGCCGCGGTCGTCGCGGCGGTGGACGCCCCCTGACAAGGCCCGGTCCGCGAGCGCGGTGAGGACCCGCCGCGGAGGCGCCGGCTCAGGCGGAGGCGTCTGCTCAGGCGGCCGGCGGGGTGATCGTCTCGGCGTCCGCCGGGCACTCGATCACGGCGACTCCCCCGCCGTCGGCGTCGTCGACCACGGCCCCGGCCGAGGCGAACGGGGCCCGGAAGCAGTAGGCGTCGGGCAGATCGGCGACGTCGGGGAACGAGGCGGCGTCCACCGGCGCGCGGAACGACAGCGCCCCGAACTCACCGCCCTCGGTCATGGCGTCGTAGGACTCGATCCCGATCAGGTCCACGCCCTCGACGGCCTGCTCGCTCGCGAGGCGCGCGTAGCCGAAGGCGTCGTCCTGCGGACCGGTGAGGGAGGAGACCAGGGCGAGGACGCGGTCGCGCGACTCCTCGCGCGGCGCCGCGTCGTTCGAGACCGTCACGTCGGGCGCCGGCGCGGTGCACCCCGCGAGCGCGAGCACCGCCAGGGCCGCGGCGATCGTCAGGGCCGGTCGGGTCCGCGTCAGCTTCACGCGACCGACCCTAGCCGCTGCGCGCCCGCCCGGCCGTAGCAACTGCTCCTCGCCCGGCGGAAGCCCCTCGGCGGCGGCGGCACCGGAGCGGAGCATGGAGGGATGAGCTCACGCACCAGCACCGGACCGACCGAGCTCCTCCTCGTGCGCCACGGGGAGAGCGTCGCCAACATCGCGGCCAGCGCCGCCGAGGCGGAGGGCGCCCACGACATCGCCGTCGACCGGCGCGACCCCGACGTCGAGCTGTCGGCGGCGGGGCAGGAGCAGGCCCGTGCGCTCGGGCGCTGGCTCGCCGACGGCAACGCCCCCGTCGCCGCCTGGTCCTCGCCGTACGTCCGCGCCTCCTCGACCGCGCGGCTCGCCTTCGAGGAGGCGGGCCTTGACCTCTCGCCCCGCCTCGACGAGCGCCTCCGCGACCGCGACCTGGGCATCGCCGACCGGCTGACGACGGCGGGCTTCCGCGCCCGCTTCCCCGAGGAGGCGGCCCGGCGCGACTGGCTCGGCAAGTTCTACTACCGGCCGCCGGGTGGCGAGTCCTGGACCGATCTCGCCCAGCGCGTGCGGTCCTTCCTCGACCACCTCGACCTCGTCGCGCCGGCCGGGCCGGTCGCGCTGTTCTGCCACGACGCGGTCGTCCTGATCATCCGCGCCGTCTGCGAGGGCCTGTCCGAGCGCGAGCTGCTCGACATCGGCGGGGCGACCCCGGTCGCGAACGCCTCCGTCACCCGGCTCCTCCGCGACGGCGACGCCTGGACGCTCGAGCGCTTCAACGAGACCGCGCACCTCGAGGACTCGAGCGCGCCCGTCACCCGCCACGACGATCGCGAGGACCCCTCGCACGGAAGGAGCGACGCATGAGCGCCGTCGTCGACCGCCCCCTGCTCGAGCGGCGCTGGCCGCTGCCCGACCCGGCGGGCTCCAAGCACGCCCGCGGCGACGTGGTCGTCGTCGGCGGGGCCCGCAAGACCCCCGGGGCCGCGATCCTCGCGGGCGTCTCCGCCCTCCGCGTCGGTGCGGGGCGCCTCACCCTCTGCGTCGCCGAGTCCGTCGCCGCGGCGACCGCCGTGGCGCTGCCCGAGTGCGGCGTCGTGCCCTTGGCCGAGACGCGCGGCGGCTCGATCTCGGGCCGCGGACTCGAGGACCTCGAGGGCGAGCTGAGCTCGGCGGACGTCGCGCTGGTCGGCCCGGGCCTGGACGATCCGAAGGCGACCGCCGCCACCCTGCGCACCATCGCCCCGCTGCTGGCCGGCGTCCCCGCGGTGCACCTCGACGCGTTCCCGCTCGGCGTGCTCCCCGGGCAGCGCCGGGTCGCCCGCGCACTGGCCGGTCGGCTGCTGATGACGCCCAACACCGAGGAGGCCGCGCGGCTGCTGGGCGCGGAGGTCGACGATGTCGAGGCCGCGGCGATCGCCCTCGCGCGGCGCTACGACGCGGTCGTCAGCCTCTTCAACGTGATCGCGGCCCCCGACGGCGTCGCGGTCAGGATCGAGGGCGAGCACCCGGGTCTCGCCACGGCGGGCAGCGGCGACGTCCTCGCCGGAGCGACCGCCGGACTCCGCGCGCGCGGCCTCGACCCGCAGGGCGCCGCCGCGTGGGGCGCGTTCCTGCACACGGAGGCGGACACCGTGCTGACGCGGCGGCTCGGCCCGGCGGGCTACCTCGCCCGCGAGATCCCGGGCGAGTTCCCGGCGCTGCTCACGGGGTGAGGAGGCTCAGTGCGCGACGTCCGCGACCGAGAACGCCACTCCCGGCGTGATCAGGATCGACGTCTCGCGCGGCTGCCCCTCGCCCTGGTTGACGGTCAGCCACGGGGACGCGGAGCCGTCGAGCGCCTGCTCGATGCTCGCGCGGACGTCCGCGGCCGTGGTGTCGTGCAGGCTGTAGGGCGTTCCGCCGTACAGGATCTCGACGCGCTTCACAGCATTCCCTCCTCGGTCTGACGGGCGTTCCCGTGCGGCTCCTCGCTGATGCGCAGGCCGTGGGCGCTGTGCGAGTCGGCGAGGAGCTGGCGGATCCAGTCGGGGTTGATCGCCGGTGCGCGACCGCCGTGGTACTTGAAGCGCAGCGGGATCGCCGGGTGCAGCCAGATCGAGGTGCGCCCGTCGCCGACCGACTGGGAGTCCTTCCACGACAGGTAGAAGGACTCGTTGCGCGAGAGCTTCGAGCCGATGACGATCTGCAGGTGCGCGAGCAGCCGATCGTCGAAGTCGGCTTCGAGGGTCGAGTCGTAGATCAAGCGGCCCATGGGGGCGGTCTCCGTTCGCAGTGCACTCCGGCCGGCGGGGGCTCGGCAGGACGGTAGGGGTGGATTCTATCGAGCGGAGGGCCGACGCTCAGCGTCGATCGTCGAGGGAGAAGTCCTCGTACTCGAGGTCGGGCAGCGGGTGGGCGTCGTCGTCGTCCGTCTCCGCGACCGGCTGCGAGACGCCCAGTCGGGCGATCTCGACGGTCAGCATCTCGACCAGCGCGGCGTCGACGAGCTCCTCGCCGGCGTCGTCCTCGACCTCGGAGAAGAGCTGACTGGCCGGCCCGATCAGCAGGGTGGCGCGTCCGATGCCGCCGGTCGGTCGCCGGATCGGGATGTCGACGGTCATCGCGCCCTTCCGCAGCGCGAGCGCCTCGGCGCAGCCCACGAGCGAGTGCGCGATGCGGCTGCCGGTGAGCACCGAGCTGCCCGCGTAGTGGAGACGATCCATGCTCCGTTTCTACCGCGCGTCCCCCGCACGGGGCATCCCGTTGCGCCGAGCGGGCCCGATTGCTAGGCCGCCGCGATCCGCCGCTCGAGCCCCTCGCGGACCGCCGGCCACTCCTCGACCAGGATCGAGTGCACCGCCGTGTCGCGCCAGGAGCCGTCCGCCCGCCGCTGGTCGTGCCGCAGCACGCCCTCGAAGACCGCGCCGAGGCGGAGGATCGCGGCCCGCGAGCGCTCGTTCGCCGCGTCCGCCTGCAGCTTCACCCGCGAGAAGCCGCTGCGGAAGGCGAGATCGAGCAGCAGCAGCTTGGTCTCGGGGTTCACGGCGGTGCCCCAGACCTCGGGGGCGTAGGCGGTCCAGCCGAGGTGCGCCGACTCGCGCCGCTCGTCGAAGTCGGTCAGCGAGGAGGTGCCGACGACGCGGCCGTCGACGAGCACGGCGTACGGGTTGCCGGTCTCCCACGGGTAGTAGGCGCGGGCGAAGGCGCGGAACGCCTCGGCACCGTCGGGCAGGCCCGAGGGACCGCCGCCGTACCCGGCCGCGAACACCTCCGAACGCCCGATCGCCGCTCGGAGCGGCTCCAGGTGCTCCTCGGTCAGCGGCTCGAGGAGCACGCGAGCGCCGACGAGGGCGGTGCGGGCCGGGCGGACGGCGCGGCCCGGACGGTCGGGGGAGGCAGGGCTGCTCATCCGGCCAGTCTGCTGGTCGCCGCGGCCCGCCGGCGAGTCCAGGACCCGTGCCAGCATGAGGTCCATGGACAGCCTCGCGATGTTCGCCGCCTCGGCCGGCGCCCTGCTCCGCCTCGTCGAGCGGATCGGCGACGAGCAGTGGGTGCTCCCGGGGCTGGGCGTCTGGGACGTCCGCGGGCTGACCGGGCACGCCTCCCGGGCGATCACGACGGTCGAGACGTACCTGCTGGCCGACGAGCCGCCTGCGGCGACGGTCCCGGACGCACTCGGCTACTACGCGGCGCTCGCGGGCGGGCGGGCCGATCCCGCGGCCGTCGCGCGGCGGGGCGTCGAGACCGGCGCTCTGCTCGGCGAGCGGCCGGCCGAGGCGATCGCCGCGTCGCTCGGGCGGACGCTCGAGCTGCTCGCGCAGCAGCCGCCGGGGCGCCTCGTCGCGATCGGCGAGCACGCCCTGGCGCTCGACGAGTACCTGCGGACGCGCGTGCTCGAGCTGGTCGTGCACACCCTCGACCTGTCGCGGGCGACCGGCCTCGCGCAGACGATCCCGCCCGAGGCGGTCGAGGCCTGCTCCGCGATGGCGGGAGCCCTCGCCGCTCGGGCGGGACGGGGCGAGGAGCTGCTGCTCGCGCTGAGCGGGCGGGAGCGGCTCGCGGAGGGCTTCTCGGTGGTCTGAGGGTCCGGGCCCGGCGCTCAGGCCACGGCGAGCGCCTCCACCGGCGACACGCGCGTCGCCCGGCGGGCGGGCAGCACCGCGGAGACGGCGGTGAGCACGATGCTCACCGCGAGGACGGCGACCAGGATCCCGACCGGGATCGTCGGCGGCACCAGCCCGATGCCGGGCAGCGAGCCGAAGATCGCGACGGCGCCGCTCCAGCCGTAGAAGGCGCCGAGCACGAGGCCCAGGACCGCCGCGGCGATCACCATCTGCGCCGCCTCGACGACGACCATCCAGCGCACCTGCGAGCCCGTGAAGCCGAGCGCGCGGAGCAGGCCCAGCTCGCGCCTACGCTGCAGCACGCTGAGCGAGAGCGTGTTGACCATGCCGACGGCCGCGAGCAGCACCGAGAAGCCGAGCAGGACGCTCATGATCGCCGTGCTGACCGAGACGAACTGGTCGAGCGCCGCGAAGACCTCCGGGCTCATCTGGGACGAGGCGCGCATGATCGACGCGAACGTCGCCGCGGCGACCGCGAACATCGTGACGAGCGTCACTCCGATCACGAGCCCGACGACGGCCCGCGCGCTCCTCGCGGGGTTGCGCGTGGCGTTCGCCGACGCGAGGCGGGCGACCGGGCCGCCGCCGAACGCCCGCCCGACCAGCGAGATCAGAGGCGGGAGCAGCACGGGCGCGCCGAGGACGACGCCGGTGAAGGAGAGCATCGCGCCGGCCAGGCCGATCAGGACGCCGAAGGGGCTCACGAGGCCGACGACGACCCCGAGGCCGAGGAGCGCGAGACCGACCACCAGGAGCACGATCGCGAGGACGTTCCGCCCCGTGCGGCCGCGGAGCTCGTCGTAGCGGGGCTCGGCGGCCGAGCCGGCGGCCTGCGACGGGGCGACCGAGAGCACACGCCGCGATCCGGCCCACGAGGCGATCACGGTCGACGCGATCACGGCGAGCGCCGGCAGCAGCAGCCCGGGCGAGGCGAGCGGCACGGCGATCCGCGTGAAGGTCCCGGTGCTGAAGGCGATCTCGGCGCCCACGGCCACCAGCACGACCGCGGCGACGAGGCCGAGGACCGCGCCGATCAGCCCCTGCACGAGGCCGGTCCGCACCACCTCGGCGCGGAGCGAGCGGCCGGAGGCGCCCAGCAGGCGCAGCAGCGCGATCTCGCGGGTGCGGCCGGCGATCACCGTCGAGACCGCGTTGGAGGTGACGATCGCGCCGACGAACACCGCGATGCCGAAGAAGACTCCGCCGACCACGCCGAGGGTGGTCGCCGCCTGCGCGATGCCGGTCAGGCCGGCGGCGTCGAAGGCCGCGACCAGATCGGCGATCACCATCACCAGCACCCCGCCGAACGCGGCCGAGAGCGCGGCGACCGTGATGATCGCCCCGCCGCCCTGCCCCGAGGCGGCGCGCAGACCGGTGCGGGCGCTCACGACGCTCCCTCCATCGAGAGCATCGCGCGCGAGATCTCCTCGGCGCTCATCCCGCGGCGGTCGTCGACGACGGCCCCGTCGCGGAGGAAGACGATGCGGTCGGCGAAGGCCGCGGCGATCGGGTCGTGGGTGACCATGGCGATCGACTGGCCGTACTCGCGGGTGGAGGCGCGGAGGAGGCTGAGCACCTCGCGGCCGGTGCGCGAGTCGAGGTTGCCGGTCGGCTCGTCGGCGAAGATCAGCTGCGGGCGGGTGGCCAGGGCGCGGGCGATGGCGACGCGCTGCTGCTGGCCGCCGGAGAGCTCGTGCGGGCGGTGGGTGAGGCGCTCGCGGAGGCCGAGCGACTCGATCAGGCGGGCGATCCACTCCTCCTCCTCGGCTGTCACGCGGCGGCCGTCGAGCTCGAACGGGAGGCGGATGTTGCCGCGCACATCGAGCGTGGGCACGAGGTTGAAGGCCTGGAAGACGAAGCCGACGCTGCGCCGGCGGAGGACGGTGAGCTCGGCGTCGCCCATCGCGGTGATCTCGACGTCGCCGAGGAAGACGCGACCGGCCGACGCGGTGTCGAGCCCGGCCAGGACGTGCATCAGCGTCGACTTGCCGGAGCCGCTGGGGCCCATCACCGCGGTGAACTCGCCGCGCTCGATCGAGAGGGTGACGTCGTCGAGGGCGACGACGGGCGGCGTGCTGCCGTAGAGCTTGCGCACGCCCTCGACGCGCGCCACGACGGAGGAGGTCTGGTTCTGCATGCCTCCGACGCTACGGACGCGCCTCCGTCGCGGTCATCGCCCCCGATAACCGCCCCCGTCATCCCCCCGAGGGACCCGTGCTGGTCCCTCCGGCCCCGCGAGATGCCACTTATGGGCGGAATCCTCGGCGTGTCGTGTGCACAAGTGGCATCTCGCGGCGGGGAGCAGAGGGTGCGGGTCAGTGGGGGCGGAGGCCGGCTCGGCGGAGGGCGAGGGCGGAGAGGGCGGTGGTGGCGGCGGGGTCGCCGGCGCGCCAGGCGGGGACGGCGCGGGGGTGGGCGGCGAGGACGTCGCGGAGCGGCGCCTCGGCGAGGGCGCGGAGGGCCAGCAGCTCTGCGCCCTCGGGGGTCGCGCCGAGCGCGCGCAGCTCGGCGGCGCGGCGCGCGAAGCGCAGGCGCGGGCGGAGCCAGACCAGGGCGAGCAGGAGCAGCGGCAGCCCGCCCACGGCGAGCCCGGCGACGATCGCCAGCGCGCTCGCGAGCTGCTGCTGGTCGCGCCCGGCCGCGGCGAGCACCGAGCCGGCGCCGCTCGCCTCGTCGAACGGCGTGCGCACCGCGTCGCCGAGCAGCGGGATGCCGCCGAGCGTCGATCCGGCGTCGCTCATGGTCGAGCCGAAGCCGCTGCCCGCGCTCTCGAGCCGGCGGCCGATCTCGGCGAGGCCCGCGATCAGCGAGCCGACCGCGATCCCGGCGGCGATCGCGATCACCGCGACGGCGAGCGCCAGGGCGTCGGCCGTGAGCTGGCGGGCGCGGACGGCGGGGAGGTCGGCGTAGATCTGCACCAGCCGATCATCCCCCGCCCGCGGCCCGCGAGGGACCCCGCCGAGCCTCAGTCGAGGAGGTCGTGCAGGACGACGACCTGCTCGCGCTCCGGCCCGACGCCGATCGCGGAGAAGCGGGCACCGCTCATGGCCTCGAGGGCGCGGACGTAGTCCTGCGCGGCCTGCGGCAGGTCGGCGAAGGTGCGGCAGCCGGTGATGTCCTCCTGCCAGCCGGGGAACTCCTCGTAGATCGGCTTCGCGTGGTGGAAGTCGCTCTGCGAGACGGGGACCTCGTCGTGGCGCACGCCGTCGACGTCGTAGGCGACGCAGACCGGGATGGTCTCGAGGCCCGAGAGGACGTCGAGCTTGGTGAGCACGAAGTCGGTGACGCCGTTGATCCGCGCGGAGTAGCGGGCGATCGGGGCGTCGTACCAGCCGCAGCGGCGCGGGCGGCCGGTGGTGGTGCCGAACTCGAAGCCCTGCTTGCGGAGGTACTCGCCCCACTCGTCGAAGAGCTCGGTCGGGAACGGGCCGGCGCCGACGCGGGTCGTGTACGCCTTGATGACCGCGATGACGCGCTCGATGCGGTTGGGCGCCACTCCGGAGCCGGTGGCCGCGCCGCCCGAGGTGGCGTTGGAGGAGGTGACGAACGGGTAGGTGCCGTGGTCGACGTCGAGCATCGTGGCCTGGCCGGCCTCGAAGAGCACGGTCTTGCCGGCGTCGAGCGCCTGGGCGAGCACGAGCGAGGTGTCCGCGACCATCGGGCGCAGGCGCTCCGTGTACTGCAGCAGGTCCTCCATGACCTGCTCGACCAGGATCGCGCGGCGGTTGTAGACCTTCACCAGCAGGTGGTTCTTCTGGTCGAGGGCGCCCTCGATCTTCTGGCGGAGGATGTTCTCGTCGAAGAGGTCCTGGATCCGGATGCCGACGCGGTTGATCTTGTCGGCGTAGGCCGGGCCGATGCCGCGGCCGGTGGTGCCGATCTGGCGCTTGCCGAGGAAGCGCTCCGTCACCTTGTCGAGGGTGCGGTGGTAGCTGGTGATGACGTGCGCGTTGGCGCTGACGAGGAGCTTCGACACGTCGACGCCGCGGGCGCTGAGCGCCTCGAGCTCGTGGAAGAGCACCTCGATGTCGACGACGACGCCGTTCGCGATGACGGGCACGACGCCCGGCGTGAGGATGCCCGAGGGCAGCAGGTGCAGCGCGTACTTCTCGTCGCCGACGACGACGGTGTGGCCGGCGTTGTTGCCGCCGTTGAACTTGACGACGTAGTCGACGCGGCTGCCGAGCAGGTCGGTCGCGCGTCCCTTGCCCTCGTCGCCCCACTGGGCGCCGGTGATGACGATTGCTGGCATGGCGTGTCCTTCGCGGGTGGGAGCGGAGTCGTGGGCGTGCACTCGGTCTCGAGCGCGAACCTCGGCGGGCCGGCGGGGTGGAGACGGCGCGACAGCGCGACCAGCCGATCGATTCTAGCGGAGGGGGCCCTCCGGCGGCTCGTGCCCGTCCGCCCGGATCCGGGGCGGGGATCCGGAGCCCGATCCGGAGCGCCGACCGATAGCCGAGCGATGCTCTCGAACCCGTAACGACGCGTTCACACGTGGCGCATAGATTCGAAGTCGTTCACACTCCACCGATCACGCGAACAGGAAACCGATGCGCAGACTCCGCGCCGCAAGCCTCCTCGCCGTCGTCGCACTCGGAGCGGCCACCGCCGCTCCCGCCGCGACCGCGGACACCCTCGACGACGGCGTCGAGCTCACCCTGGTGTCGACGACCGACACGCACGGGCACGTCTACAACTGGGACTACTTCGCGAACGCGCCCTACGAGGGCGAGGACACGCTGGGTCTCACCCGCGTCGCGACCGAGGTCGACCGCCTCCGCGCCGAGAAGGGCGACGACTCCGTCCTCGTCTTCGACAACGGCGACGCGATCCAGGGCACGCCCCTGACCTACTACTACGGCCTCGGCGACGGCGCCGCGGGCGTCCTCTCGGGCGAGACGACGCACCCGATGGCGACCGCGTTCAACACCATCGGCTACGACGCGCAGGTCGTCGGCAACCACGAGTTCAACTACGGCCTCGACATGCTCAGCGCCTACGAGGGCGACCTGGACGCCCCGCTGCTCGGCGCGAACGTCGTCGACGTCGCCACCGGCGAGCCGTACCAGAAGCCGTACACGGTGATCGAGCGCGAGATCGACGGCGAGACCGTGCGGGTCGGCGTGCTCGGCCTGGTCACCCCGGGCGTCCGCGTCTGGGACAAGCAGTACGTCGACGGCGTGCTCGAGTTCCGCGACATGGTCGAGACCGCGAAGGAGTGGGTCCCGAAGGTCGAGGCCGAGGCCGACGTGGTCGTCGTCCTCGCGCACACGGGCCAGGGCACCGTCCCGGACGCCGAGTACGACCCGGCCGACCTGAACGAGGACGTCGTCAACAACATCGCGACGCAGGTCCCCGGCATCGACGTGGTCGTCGCCGGCCACAGCCACCAGGACGTGCCTGAGACGCTCTACACGAACGTCGCCGGCGAGCAGGTGCTCGTCACCCAGCCGTACTTCTGGGCGCAGGGGCTGACCGAGGTCACCCTGAACCTGGTGCCGGACGCCGCGGGCGACCTGCAGGTCGACTGGACCGCCGGCAACGCGCCGGTCGTCACGCCGGTCTACGCGCGCGACATCGCCGAGGAGTCGACCGCCGTGGTCGACGCCCTCGCCGAGCCGCACGCGACGACGATCGAGTACGTGAACACCCCCGTCGCCGAGTCGCTCGAGGAGCTCTCGGCCGAGACCTCGCGCTACGAGGACACCCCGATCATCGACTTCATCAACAACGTCCAGGCCGAGACGGTCGACACCGCGCTCGAGGGCACGGAGTGGGCCGACGTCCCGGTGATCTCGCAGGCGTCGCCGTTCTCGCGCACCGCGGTCTTCCCGAAGGGGCAGGTCACGATCCGCGACATCGCCGGTCTCTACATCTACGAGAACACCCTCCGGGGCGTCGAGATGACGGGTGCGGAGGTGCGTGCGTACCTCGAGTACTCGGCCCGCTACTTCACCCAGGTCGCCCCGGGCGCTCCGTTCGACCCGGCCACCGGCACGAACGCGATCACCGCGGACCGCCCCACGGGCATCCCGGACTACAACTACGACGCGATCTCGGGCCTGGACTACGTGATCGACATCTCGCAGCCGGCCGGCTCGCGCATTCGCGGCCTCGCGCAGCTCGACGGGACCCCCGTCGCGGACGACGACCGCTTCGTGATGGCCGTCAACAACTACCGGCAGAGCGGCGGCGGCGCCTACCCGGCCGTCGCCGCGGCGCCCCTCGTCTACGACGAGCGGCTCGAGATCCGGCAGCTGCTGATCGACTGGGCGAGCGCGCGCGGCGTGATCGACCAGGCGGACTTCTACGACCAGAACTGGTCGCTGACGTCGGTCGCGGCGGAGGTCCCGGCAGAGCCCGGCGCGCCCGGCCAGCCCGGTCAGCCGGGTGAGCCCGGTCAGCCCGGCACGCCCGAGCCCACCGAGCAGCCGACGGCCACCCCCGTGCCGCTGCCCTCCGCCACGCCCGTCCCTGTCGCCGGGGGCTCGCACTCCGGCCCGCTCGCGAACACGGGCGTCGAGACGGCCGGCTACGCGGGAGCCGCGGTCCTGCTGCTGCTCGCCGGCCTCGCGCTGACGGTGCTCCGCCGCCGCCGCTCCGCCCACCAGGCGGAGTAGCCGCCCGCAGCACGCGCACGACCAGACGGCGCCGCCCTCACTCCCGAGGGCGGCGCCGTCTCGCGTTCCAGGCGGCCAGCGCACCCGTCGACCACAGCGCCCAGAGCACGAGCAGCGGCTGGAAGAGGAGCCGGATCGCGCGCGCCGCATCGGTCTCGAGGCCGAAGGCCGGGGTCCGGGTCACGAGCTGCGAGACGTTCCCCGGGAACACGGCGACGAAGAACGCGGCGACCACGATCCCCACGAGCACCCGCCGGCGCCGCAGCAGCAGCAGCGCGAGTCCGAGCGCGATCTCGACCACGCCCGACGCGAGGACCACGACGTCGGGGTCGAGTGGCAGCCACGGCGGGACCTGCGCCTGGAAGGACTGCCGCGCGAAGGTCAGGTGCCCGGTCCCCGCGAAGACGAGCACCAGACCGAGGAGGAGGCGGGCGATCGTGCGCGGCAGGCTCATCGTCCCAGTCTGCGCCCGCGCTTCCCGCGCACCGGCCGTGCCGCCCCGTATCCTCAATACCGCGCGAGCCGCGCCGACCTGTCCGCAGACCGTGAAACGAGTTCCATGAGCACCCTGCCCCGCCTGATGGCCTTCGACCTCGACGACACCCTCGCCGCCTCGAAGTCCCCCGTCGACCCGGCGATGGCCGACCTCTTCGTGAAGCTGCTCCAGGCCACCGAGGTGTGCATCATCTCCGGCGGCCAGATCGGCCAGTTCCGGATGCAGGTGCTCGACCGCCTCGAGGGCGCCGACCCCGCCGTCCTCGCGAAGCTGCACCTCATGCCCACCTGCGGCACGCAGTACTACCGCTACGAGAACGGCGACTGGGCGCAGATCTACGCCGAGAACCTCACCGAGGACGAGAAGTCGCGCGCGCTCGCCGCCGTCGAGGAGAAGGCCAAGGAGCTCGGCTACTGGGAGTCCGAGACCTGGGGGCCCATCCTCGAGGACCGCGACTCGCAGATCACCTTCTCCGCGCTCGGCCAGGCCGCCCCGGTGCCCGTCAAGCAGGCGTGGGACCCGACGGGTGAGAAGAAGAACACCCTCCGCGAGGCCGTCCAGGCCGTGCTGCCCGACCTCGAGGTCCGCTCCGGCGGCTCCACCTCGGTCGACATCACCCGCAAGGGCATCGACAAGGCCTACGGGATGAACAAGCTCACCGAGCTCACCGGCATCCCCCTCGACGAGATGATCTTCGTCGGCGACCGCCTCGACCCCGACGGCAACGACTACCCCGTCAAGGCGATGGGCGTCGAGACCTTCGCCGTCGAGGGCTGGCACGACACCGCCGCCTACCTCCGCTCCTACGGCCTCTAGCCCCTCCGCGAGATGCCACTTGTGCGCGCGACACGCCGTGCGAGGCGGTCACAAGTGGCATCTCGCGGGGAGCGCCGGGCTCGGGCGGGGGACGGGGTCGGGCGGGTCAGGCGTCCTCGGTGAGGGAGCCCGTCGCGGTGCCGTCGAGGGCGAGGCGGAGGCGGCGCGGCAGCTTGGCGACGATGATCGCGTGCGACTCCGCCAGCAGCTCGCGCACCAGGCCCTCGTCGACGCGGCCGCCGGCGTCGACGGTCACCCAGTGCTTCTTGTTCAGGTGGTAGCCGGGCTCGATGCCGTCGACGCCCGCGACGAGGTGCACGACGTTCTCGGGCAGCGCCTTCACGCTGACGACCGGACGATCGAGCCGCACCATCTCGAGGGCGAAGACCTTGCCCTCGACCTTCCACACCCGGGTCTCCGGGCCGAAGGGGAAGCTCGCTCCCGCGCCCGGCAGGTCGGCGAGGAAGGTCTCGAGTGCGGCGGCGTCCACGCCCCCATCATGCCCGCGGAGACACCGCGCGCATAGGCTCGTCCTGTCGTCCGTCCAGCCAGTGGAGCAGCCTCCGCCGTCGGACGACCGGAATCGGATCCGACCATGCCAGATCAGGCCACCTCCTCCTCCCCGTCCCCCGTCGCCTCACCGCTCGGCCGAGCCGCCTCGCGGTACGCGCGGACCTTCGCCCTCCCGGGCTCGCTCGCCTTCTCCTCCGCCGGCTGGTTCGGCCGCTTCCCCAAGGGCAGCCTCGCGATCGGGGTGCTCGTCCTCGTCTCTGCGCAGTCGGGCAGCTACGCGCTCGGCGGCGCGGTGTCCGGCGCGCTGACCCTCGCCCTCGCCGTCACCGGACCGCTCTGGTCGCGCGCGATGGACCGGTGGGGGCAGCGGCGGGCGCTCGCCCTGTCGCTCCCGCTCCTCGTCGCCGCGTCGGCAGGCCTCGTCGCCGCCGTGCTGCTCGGCGCCCCCGTCTGGACCTGGTTCGCGCTCGCCGTCCTCGCCGGCGCGGCCGTCCTCGACGTCGGATCCGCGGTCCGCTCGCGCTGGAGCGCCGCGACCGCGGACCCGGGGCTCCGCCACACCGCCTACTCGGTCGAGTCGGTGGCGGACGAGGCGGCCTTCGTGGTCGCGCCGCCGATCGTCACGCTGCTCGCCTCGCTGGTGCACCCGGCGGCCGGGGTCCTGGTCGGGCTCGGGATCGGCGTGGCCGGCGGGCTCGCGCTGCTCGTGCAGACGGGGACGCAGCCGCCGCTCGCCCCCGCTCGCACGTCCGCGTCGCCCGCACGCGTGCGACTGCCGCTCGGCCTCCTCGGGATCACCGCGGTCTTCGCCACCATCGGCGGGGTCTTCGGATCCTTCAACGTCGCGGCGATCGCGACGGCGGAGGCGTCGGGCGCGGGGGCCGCGTCGGGACTGCTGCTCTCGGCCTACAGCATCGGCAGCGTCCTGACCGGGGTCGTCGTCGGCGCCGCACGCCTGCCCGGCGGACCGCGCTCGAGGTTCCTGGTCGCGGGCGCCGTGTTCGGAGTCGTCGTGCCGGTGCTCGTGCTCGCCGGGTCGCTGCCCGCGCTGATCGCGCTGGCCTTCGTCGCCGGCCTCGCGACGTCGCCGCTGCTGATCACCGGATCGAGCCTCGTCGAGTCGATCTCGCCGCGGAGCCGCCTCACGGAGGCCCTCGCCTGGCCGCCGACGGGCGTCGCGCTCGGCGCCACGGCCGGCTCCACCCTCAGCGGCCTGGCCGTCGAGGCCCTCGGCCCGCAGTCCGGCTTCCTCGTCACCGCGGGCTCGGCCGCCCTCGGCACGCTGCTCACCCTCGCGACGGTCCTGCTCCTGCGCGCCCGCGCCTGACCCCGCCGCGCGACGAGCCGCCGCGGCGGCCCGCCTTCATGCTGATCGAGTAGCCCGCACAGCGGCCCCCGCTCATGCTGATCGAGTAGCCCGCGCAGCGGGCGTATCGAGATCCACCGCTCTGCACACGCCGGGTCTCGATACGCCCCGCCGGGGCTACTCGACCAGCATGGGCGGCGCGCATCCGGATCATGCTGATCGAGGCATGCAGGCGGAGCAGCCGCCTTCATGCTGATCGAGTAGCCCGCACAGCGGGCGTATCGAGATCCACCGTGCAGAGACGGCGGACCGTCGGCCTACCCGATCGACAGGGGACGGATCAGTCCGCGCCCAGGATGACGATGGCCGCCGTGGGAGGCAGCGCGTCCTCGTGGTAGCGCTCGATCTCGGGGATCGCGGCCGGGTCGGCCTGCTCGAGGAAGCCGGTCAGGCGGGCGACCTCGTCGGTCTCGCCGATCGACTCGGCGGCGCGGCGGAGGGCGTAGAGCGCGAGCAGGAAGCCGCGATTGGGTCCGTGGCGCCACGGGATCGGGCCCTGACCGCGCCAGCCGGCGGTGCGGAGGAGGTCGAGCCCCCGGTGGTAGCCGACGCGCGCGTAGGCGTAGGACGGCAGGGCGGCGTCGATCCCCCAGACGCTGTCCGCGAGCAGCGCCCACGCCAGCGGCGAGCGCGGGTGGGCGGCGGCGAGCGCGGCGTACTCGACGGCTCCCGGGTTCGCGTGCTTCGCGACAGCCGCGGTGACCGCGGGGTCGTCCGGGAGGAGGGTCGGTTCGGGGCCCAGCAGGTTCTCGCCATTCATGTCCTCAGGGTAACCCGCGCGCGCTGTGCCGCCACGGGGAGCCTCCCGGCCCCCTCCCCCGACCTCCTCGCGCGCCGCTGCGCCGATAGCATCGACCCCATGGCGACGAACCGCAGTGAAGTCGAGGCCTGGCTCACGGACATGGACGGTGTGCTGGTGCACGAGAACCAGGCGCTCCCCGGCGCGCCCGAGCTGATCCAGCAGTGGACGGACTCGGGAACCCCGTTCCTGGTGCTCACGAACAACTCGATCTTCACCCCGCGGGATCTCGCGGCGCGGCTGCGGGCGTCGGGCCTGCACGTGCCGGAGGAGCGGATCTGGACGAGCGCGCTCGCGACCGCCGACTTCTGCGCGTCGCAGATGCCCGGCGGCAGCGCCTTCGTCATCGGCGAGGCCGGCATCACCACGGCCCTGCACGAGGCCGGCTTCATCATGACCGAGACGGCGCCCGACTACGTCGTCGTCGGCGAGACCCGCAACTACAGCTTCGAGGCGATCACCAAGGCGATCCGGCTGATCGTCGGCGGCGCCCGCTTCATCGTGACCAACCCGGACGCGACCGGCCCGAGCGCCGAGGGCGTGATGCCCGCGACCGGAGCGATCGCGGCGCTGATCACGAAGGCGACCGGCAAGGACCCGTACGTGGTCGGCAAGCCGAACCCGATGATGTTCCGCTCGGCGATGAACAAGATCGGCGCGCACAGCGAGAACACCGGCATGATCGGCGACCGGATGGACACGGACATCGTCGCCGGCATCGAGGCCGGACTGCACACGGTCCTCGTCCTCACCGGCATCAGCGACCGCGCCGAGATGGACCGCTACCCGTTCCGCCCCGACGAGGTGCTGACCGGCGTGCACGAGCTGCTCTCGACCGACCCGTACGAGTCCGAGTTCCCGCCGGACGACGCGATCCTCTGACGGGCGGCGGGGGCTCCCCGTCACTCGTCCGCCACTCCTCCTGCTCCTCGTCCCCGCCCCGCCGCTCCCCCACTCCTCAGAAGTTGCGGTAGTGGCGCACGACTACCGCAACTTCTGCGTACTCGCAGCGCACCGGCCGGGCGACCGGGCTGCCACTCCTCGGAAGTCGCGGTAGTCGGGCGCGAGTACCGCAACTTCTGGAGGGTGGGGGCGGGATCGGGCGGGCGGGGCGCGTCAGAAGCGCACGTGCTGCAGGATCCAGGCGTGCATCGCGACGGCGGCGGCGGCGGACGCGTTGATCGAGCGGGTCGAGCCGAACTGCGAGATCTCGAGGACGGCGACGGAGGCGGCGATCGCCTCCTCCGAGAGGCCCGGACCCTCCTGCCCGAAGAGCAGCACGCAGCGCTCCGGCAGCGCGAAGGTCTCGATCGGCACGCAGCCGGGCACGTTGTCGATCGCGAGCAGCGGCACGTCCGCCTCGGCCGCCCAGCGGGCGAGGTCCTCGACGCTCTCGTGGTGCTGCACGTGCTGGTAGCGGTCGGTGACCATCGCGCCGCGCTTGTTCCAGCGCCGTCGGCCCACGATGTGCACGCTCTCGGCGCCGAACGCGTTGGCGCTGCGCACGATCGAGCCGATGTTCATGTCGTGCTGCCAGTTCTCGATGGCCACGTGGAAGGGGTGCCGCGACCGGTCGAGCTCGGCGACGATCGCCTCCATCCGCCAGTAGCGGAAGCGGTCGATCACGTTGCGCGAGTCGCCCCGCTCGAGCAGCTCGGGGTCGAGGCGGTCGTCGTCGGGGTGCGGGCCCACCCACGGCCCCACGCCGTTCGTCGTCGCCTCGCGAGAGGCGGAGGGCCCGGCCTCGTCCACGTCGCGCGCCGCCCGGCTCAGGCCGACGGGGTGCCGTCGACCGAGCCCAGCATGTCGCCGCCGCCGGCGCGGTCGACGAAGCAGTAGTAGCTGCGCTCGCCCGCGTCCCACTGCTCCTGCGTCACGGGGAACGAGCCGGAGACCTGCACGTCGCCGTACGCCTCGGCGCCCGTGACGTCGACGACGCCCTGCGCCTGGCAGAGCGAGGAGACCGAGACGGCGAGGGCGTCCTGCCCGGGGAACGCCGCGTCGGTCAGCTCGCCGGTGGCGACCATCTCGCCGGTGTGCGCGGTCGCGCAGTCGACGACCGTGAACTGCTCCGCCCAGACGGAGTCGAACGGCTGGAGGCACTCTCCGCCCAGCAGCGCGGTCCAGGCGTAGCTGCCCGCGGGGAGCGGGCCGACCGTGGGCAGGGCGGCGGTCGGCGCCGTCGTGGGAGTGGCGCTGGGCGCGGACGGAGCGGCGGTGGTGGCGGCGGGAGCGGGCGCCGCCTGCTCGCCGCGGTCACCGGCCGCACCGACGGCGAAGCCGATGGCGAGGAGGGCGCCGAGCAGGAGCACGACGCCGAGCGAGATCAGGCCGATCAGCAGACGACGGCGGCTGCGGGCGCGCGCCGGGGTCGGCGCGCCGACGCTCGTGAGCGAGGGGACCGGGGCGGGCGCGGGAGTCCTCGCGGGCTTGTCGGCGCGCGGCTTCTCCGGACGGGGCGTGTCGGCGCGGGGCTTCTCGGCACGGGGCTTCTCGGCGCGGGACTTCCGGCCGCCGCGGGTCGAGCGCTGGGCGGCGTTGACGTGGTCGCGGGCCGGGGTACTGAAGGGCGCGCCGGGAGTCGCACCGGCCGGCGTCGCGGCGGCGGCGGAGTCGCCGTCCGGCGCACCGGCCGCGTCGGAGCCGGCGGGCTCGGCCGCGGCGTCGTCCTCCGGCTCGAGATTCCAGGCGTAGGCGCCGGCGGTCTCGCGCCACAGCTCCTCGTCGCCGCCGTCGTCGTCGGGCTCGTCGCGCGGGGCGACGACGTCCTCCCAGACCGGGGGCTCGTCCCAGCCGCCGCGCGGATCGGGCCACTGGTAGACGTTGGGGGCCGCGGGCTCGCGGGGCTCGGGCTCGGTCGCGCCCTCGGGGCGGTCGCCGCGCAGCTCGGCGCGGTCCCGCCGATCGCGGAGCGCGGGGGGCGCGGTCGGCAGATCGGCCGGCGGGGACGCGACGGGAAGGATCGGCGCGGCGGAGGGCTGCTCCGAAGCGGGCGCCGCGGGAGTCGGCGCGTCGGAGGCCGGCGTCGCCGTCGGCGCGGCGGCGGGCGGCCGCACGGCCGTCGGCTCGGGGGTCTGCGGGAGCACGGGGCCGAGCGGGAATCGGGGAGCGGGGGTGACCGGGCGCCCGGGAGCGGGCTCCGCGGTGACGTCGGCGGCGGACTCCGGAGCGGCGGAGTCGTCGGCGCCGGGCTTCGACCGTGGTGCCGTGAAGGCGGCCCAGATGCCGCGGCGCACGGAATCGGCGTCGTTCTCGGGCTCGGGCGCCGACTCGACACGGGCGGTCGGCTCGGCAGCAGGTTCGGCCTCGCCCGAGGGCGCGGCCTCGACGGCGGGCCCGGCATCGCCCGGGCGCTCGCCCTCGGCGGCGGGCGCACCGGTCGTGGGCGCGTCGTCCTCATCGGAGGAAGTGGATCCGGCCGAGGCGTCGGCCCCGGACACGTCGGAGCGCTCGGTCTCGACCGGTTGCTCGGCGTCGACCTGCGCGCTCGGCTCCGCCTCGGGGGATCGCTTCGCCTCGGCGTGCGGCTCGGCGTCGACCGGCTGCTCGGTCTCCACGGACTGCCGGGTCTCGGCGGGCTGCTCGACCTCGGCGGGCTGGTCGGCTTCGACGGACCGCTCCCCCTCGACCGACTGCTCGACCTCGACCGACTGCTCGACCTCGGTGGAACGCTCGACGTCAACGGGTCGCTCGGCCTCGATGGAGGGCTCAGCCTCGACGGACCGCTCTGCCTCCACGGGCCGCTCGGCCTCCACGGATCGCTCGGCCTCCACGGATCGCTCGGCCTCGGTCGGCTGCTCCACGGCGGCGACCTGCTCGGTCTCCGCGGTCTCGACGGTCTCGGAGGCCTCCTGCGTCTGGGCGGGCTGCGGCTCCTCCGCGGGTGCGGGCTCGCCCGCGGGCACGGTCGCGCTCGGCGACGCGGGGGTGCGCGGCGCGTCGAAGATGCTCTTGAGGCGGCCTCCGCTCAGCTGCTCGAGCAGCCACTCGCTGCCGCCGGCCCGGCGCTCGGGCTCGGGCCGGTCGCCGGCGCCGTGCTCGCCGTCGTGCTGATCGCCGCGCTCGCGGCCGCCGTCGTCCACCATCAGCTCAGCCCGAGGTCGGCCAGCCCGATCGCGGCGAAGTAGGGGTATCCGGCGTCCTCGATGATCTCGCGGGCGCCGGTCGCGCGGTCGACGACGACGGCGACTCCGGCGATCTCGGCGCCGACCTTGAGCAGCGCCTCGATCGCGGCGAGCGGCGAGCCGCCGGTGGTGGAGGTGTCCTCGACGACGACGACGCGCTTGCCCGCGAGGTCCGGCCCCTCGACCTGGCGGCCGCGGCCGTGGTCCTTGGGCGCCTTGCGCACGACGAACGCGTCGTACTCGAGGCCGCGGAGGACGCCGCGGTGCAGGATCGCGGAGGCGATGGGGTCGGCTCCCATGGTCAGACCACCGACGGCGTCGACCCGCTCGATCGGGGCGATCAGGTCGAGCATCACGTCGCCGATCAGCGGGGCGACCCGGTGGTCGAGGCTGACGCGGCGCAGGTCGACGTAGTAGCTCGCCTTCTTGCCGCTCGTCAGGGTGAAGTCCCCGTGGAAGACGGCGTCGGAGCCGATGTACTCGATGAGCTGCTGGCGTGCGTCGTTCACGCGCCTACTCTACGGGCACGCCTACGGCGCGGACTCGGCCCCGCCCGCGCGCGTCGCGCCCGTCTTCTCGCCCCGGCCCTCCTCCGCTCCGCCGCGGAACTGCGTCATGTAGAGGTCGTAGTAGACGCCGCGCCGCTGCAGCAGCGCCTCGTGGGCGCCCTGCTCGACGATCCGGCCCGCCTCCATCACCAGGATGGTGTCGGCGTCGCGGATGGTGGAGAGGCGGTGCGCGATCACGAACGACGTGCGGTCGGTGCGCAGCGCCGCCATCGCGTGCTGCACGAGCAGCTCGGTGCGGGTGTCGACCGAGGAGGTCGCCTCGTCGAGGATCAGCAGCGACGGGTTGGCCAGGAACGCGCGGGCGATCGTGATCAGCTGGCGCTCTCCGGCCGAGACGCTGCCGCCGTCGGCGTCGAGCACCGTGTCGTAGCCGTCGGGGAGCTGCTGCACGAAGCGGTCGACCATCGTCGCCCGGGCGGCGTCGGCGATCTCCTCGTCGGTGGCGTCGAGGCGTCCGTAGCGGATGTTCTCGCGGATCGTGCCCTGGAAGAGCCAGGCGTCCTGGAGCACCATGCCCACGCGCGAGCGGAGGTCGCCGCGGCCGATCCGGGTGATGTCGACGCCGTCGAGCAGGATCCGTCCGCCGGTGAGCTCGTAGAAGCGCATGACCAGGTTGACCAGCGTGGTCTTGCCGGCGCCGGTCGGCCCGACGATGGCCACCGTCTGACCGGGCTGGGCCGAGAAGGTCAGGCCCTCGATCAGCGGCTGCTCCGGGTCGTAGGAGAAGGAGACGTCCTGGAACTCGACGTGGCCGTCCGTGCGCTCGGGCAGCGATTCGACCGCGGTCTCGGGCTCCTGCTCCTCGGCGTCGAGCAGCTCGAAGGTGCGCTCGGCCGAGGCGACGCCCGACTGCAGCATGTTCGCCATGCTCGCCAGCTGGGTGACCGGCTGCGTGAACTCGCGCGAGTACTGGATGAACGCGGTCGCATCGCCCAGGGTGAGCTGGCCGGAGGCGACCCGCAGGCCGCCGACGACGGCGATCAGCACGTAGGACAGGTAGGACACGAAGGTCATCGCGGGCATGATCATGCCGGAGACGAACTGCGCGCCGAACGAGGCGGAGTAGAGCGCGTCGTTCCGGCGGTCGAACTCCTCGAGCATCTCGCGGTCGCGCCCGAAGGTGCGGACGATCTCGAGCCCGGAGAAGGTCTCCTCGATGTGGCCGTTCAGCGCGCCGGTGTTCTTCCACTGCGCGGCGAAGAGCTTCTGCGAGCGGGCGCCGATGACGCCCGCGATCACGACGGACAGCGGGATCGAGACGAGGGCGATCAGCGCCAGCTGCCACGAGACGATGAACATCATCACGGCGATGCCGATGATGGTGAGCACCGACTGCACGAGCTGCGAGAACGCCTGCTGCAGCGCCGTCTGGATGTTGTCGA
This sequence comes from Rathayibacter sp. VKM Ac-2856, assembly GCF_013205055.1. Classification (GTDB taxonomy): domain Bacteria; phylum Actinomycetota; class Actinomycetes; order Actinomycetales; family Microbacteriaceae; genus Rathayibacter. The sequence goes on along the minus strand of NZ_JABMLF010000004.1, from coordinate 414,050 downwards.
CGTCGTTCGTCACGCGCGACATGACGTCGCCGCGCTGCCGGGTATCGAAGTAGCGCAGCGGGAGGCGGTTGATCTTCGCCTCGATGTCCTGCCGCAGCCCGAAGACGACCCGCATCACCAGGCCGTTGAGGATGTAGCCCTGGGCCCACATCAGCACGGACGCGACGATGTACATCAGCAGCACGACGATGATGAGGCGCCCGAGGACCGTGAAGTCGATGCCCTCGCCGGGCACGATCGCGGTCTTCGAGAGCATGTCGGCGAAGGTGTCGTTCCCCGAGGCGCGCTGCTGCTCGATGATCTGCTCGAGCGGGACGCCGGCGGGCAGCTGCGCGCCGATCACCCCGTTGAAGATGGTGTCCATCGCCTGGCCGAGGATCTTCGGCGCGATGACGGTGAGCACGACCGACGCCGAGACGAGGGCGACCACGAGGATCATCCGCGCGCGCTCGGGGCCGAGCAGGCTGAAGAGCCGCTTCGCCGAGGGCCAGAAGTTCTGGGCCTTCCGCGCGGGCGGGCCGTCGCCGAACATCCCGCCGTCGCCCTCCCCGGGCTCGAACGCGGGCTCGAGGGACTCGTCGACCGGAGGCTTCTCGGCCGCGGTGTCGCGTGTGCGCGCCATCTCAGGCCACCCCTTCCACGCTCAGCTGGGATTCGACGATCTCGCGGTAGGTCGCGTTCGTCTCGAGGAGCTCGTCGTGCGTTCCGCGGCCGACGATGCGGCCCGCGTCGAGCACGACGATCTGGTCGGCGTTCCGGATGGTGGACACGCGCTGCGCGACGATGATCACGGTCGCGTCGGTGGTCGCCTCGGCCAGCGACTCGCGCAGGCGGGCGTCGGTCGCGACGTCGAGCGCCGAGAACGAGTCGTCGAACAGGTAGACGCGGGGCTTCGCGACGAGCGCCCGGGCGATGCAGAGCCGCTGCCGCTGACCGCCGGAGACGTTCGTGCCGCCCTGCGAGACCGGCTCGTCGAGGCCGCGCTCCTTCGCGCGGACGAAGTCCTCGCCCTGGGCGATGCGCAGCGCCTCCCACAGCTCGGCGTCGGTCGCGTCCGGGCGGCCGAAGCGGAGGTTGGAGGCGATGGTGCCCGAGAAGAGGTACGGCCGCTGCGGCACGAGGCCGACGACCTTCGCCAGCTGGGCGCGGTCGAGCGAGGAGACGGGGACGCCGTCGATCGAGACCGAGCCCTCCTGCGGGTCGAACAGCCGCGGAACGAGGCCGAGCAGCGTGGTCTTGCCCGCGCCGGTCGAGCCGACGATCGCCGTCGTCCGGCCCGGCTCGGCGACGAGGTCGAGCTGCGAGAGCACGGGCCGCTCGGCACCGGGGTAGCCGAAGACCACGCCCGAGAACTCGACGCGGCCGGCGGTGGGCGCCTCGACCCCGCCGGTCGGCGTGGTCAGGCTGGTGCGCGTGTCGAGGACCTCCTGGATCCGCTCGGAGCAGACCACCGCGCGCGGGATCATCATCACCATGAAGACGCCCATCATCACGGCGGTGAGGATCTGCAGCAGGTACTGGAGGAACGCGGTCAGCGAGCCGATCTGCATCTGACCCGCGTCGACCCGCTGCCCGCCGAACCACAGCACGGCGGCCGTGGCGAGGTGCAGGATCATCATGATCGCGGGGAACATCAGCACGAAGATGTTGCCGACCTTGATCGACACCTCGGTGATCGCCTCGTTCGAGCGGCGGTAGCGCTCCGACTCGAAGGGCTCCCGGACGAAGGCGCGGACCACGCGGATGCCGGTGATCTGCTCGCGCAGCACGCCGTTGATCCCGTCGATGCGGTCCTGCATGAGGCGGAACAGCGGCAGCAGGAGGAAGACCAGCACGCCGACGACGAGGAACAGCACGGGTACCGAGACCCAGACCAGCCAGGAGAGGCCGACGTCCTCGCGCAGGGCGAAGACGATCCCGCCGACGCACATGATCGGCGTCGACACCATGAAGTTGAGCGTCATCAGCACGAGCATCTGCACCTGCTGCACGTCGTTCGTGCCGCGGGTGATCAGGGTGGCGGTGCCGAAGCGGCCGACCTCGAGCCCGCTCAGCGAGTCGACCCGGCGGTAGACGTCGCGGCGCAGGTCGCGGCCGACGGCCATCGCGGTGCGCGCGCCGAAGTAGACGCCGCCGATGGCCGCGGCGACCTGGACGAGGCAGACCGTGAGCATCGTCATGCCGGTGGCCCAGATGAAGTCGGTGTCGCCCCGGCCGATGCCCTGGTCGATGATCTCGGCGTTGAGGCTCGGCAGGTAGAGCGCCGCCAGCGTCGCGATCAGCTGGAGCACCACGACCGCCGCGATCGACCGGGAGTAGGGCTTCGCGTACGAGGACGCGAGACGGAGCAGGATCATGGGTCCTCCGGTCGGGGCGGGGCGGGGCTGGGGAGCACTGGGGTGGAGAGAGCGGAGGGAGGCCGGGCCCGACGGGCTCGGGAGAGACCGGCGGAGGATCGGCCGGCACGGGCCGGCCGGGGCTTCGGGGCCCGGGCCGGGCGGAGCGGAGGAGCGGCCGCTTCGGGGACGGCGCAAGACAACCATCGACCACCGACACCGCTTCCGCAATCGGTCGTCAGGAGGAGAAGCCGGCCCGCCGCCGATGCGCGGGCGGCCCGGCCGCCGGCGGCCGCGCGCAGGAGTCGTGTCGGCGGCGGCTCCTAGACTTCCGGAATGCGCATCGCCACCTGGAACGTCAACTCCATCCGGGCCCGCACCGGCCGCGTCGTCGACTGGCTCGTGCGCGAGGACGTCGACGTGCTGGCCATGCAGGAGCTCAAGTGCAAGCCCGAGCAGTTCCCGCACGAGGCGTTCGCCGAGGCGGGCTACCACGTCGAGATGGTCGGCCTCAGCCAGTGGAACGGCGTCGGCATCGCATCCCGCCTGCCGATGGAGGACGTCCAGGTCGGCTTCCCCGGGATGCCCGGCTTCGCCAAGGAGGCCTCGGCCGAAGGCTCCTTCCCGCTCGAGGCCCGCGCGATCGGCGCCACGGTCGACGGCGTGCGCGTCTGGAGCCTCTACGTGCCCAACGGCCGCGCGGTCGGCGACCCGCACTGGCACTACAAGCTCGAGTGGTTCGCGGCCCTCGAGGCGAGCACCCGCGCCTGGCTCGCCGCCGAGCCCGAGCTGCCGCTCGCGCTGGTGGGCGACTGGAACGTCGCTCCGCTGGACAGCGACGTCGGCGACCCGACGCTCGGCCCCGGCTCCACCCACGTCTCCCCCGAGGAGCGCGCGGCCTTCGAGGCGTTCACCGCCGCCGGCCTGCACGACGTGGTGCGCCCGCTCGTGCCCGAGGGCTACACGTACTGGGACTACAAGCAGCTGCGCTTCCCGCGCAACGAGGGGCTGCGGATCGACTTCGTGCTCGGCTCGCGGGCCTTCGGCGACCTCGTGACCGGTGCCTCGATCCACCGGAACGAGCGCAAGGGCGACGCCCCGAGCGACCACGTCCCGGTGGTCGTCGACCTCGACCTCGACACCTCGCTCGACGACGACCGCCCGATGATCTTCTGACCGTGGCCTCCTCGAAGAAGAAGCGCGCCCGCTCCGAGCAGCCGCGCCCCTCCACCGCCCAGCGCGCCGCCGCGAGCCGTCCCGCCGTCGCGCGCGCGCACGACGAGTTCCGCACCGAGGCGTACCGCTCGGTCCGCGAGACCTTCGCGGCCGGGAAGCCGCTGCGCCGCCGCTGGGACCTCGTGCTCTCGATCCTCGGCTGCCTCGCGCTCGGGGCGCTCTGCGTCGTGCTCGGCTACCTCGCCGCGGTCCTGGCCGTCTTCCCCGCGCAGTGCGAGGGTCAGAACATCGCCTGCGACTACGACCGGATCGACTGGGGCGTCTCGATCGCCCTGCTCGGCCCGCCGATCCTGACGCTGATCGCCGTGGGCGTGACGGTCATCCGCTACCTCGTCGGCCGCCGGGTGTTCTGGATCCCGATCGTCGCCTTCGCGCTCTGCGTCGGCACCGCGTTCCTCGCGTCCTGGCTCGTCACCAGCTCGATCCCCGGCTCCGCGCTGGCCTGAGCCGCGGGCCGGGGCTCGGCGTCAGCCGGCGCAGGTCGGGTCGTCGTTCAGCGTCACCTCGGTCTTGTTGATCATCGGCGTGACCCGGACGGCCTGCTCGCCGAAGGTCGCGGCGGGGTCGGCGGCGGTGAAGCCGACGGTCACCGTGGTCGACTCGCCGGGAGCGAGCTGCACCGCGACGCGCGCCACCGGACGGCCGAGGTCGTCGGTCGGCTCGAGCACCCGGGCCGCGTCGCCGAGCGGGTCGGACCACGAGGCCTGCGCCTGCGAGGTCGTCGTGCCGGGAGGGCCGTAGACGTAGACGTTGGTGACGAAGTCGCCGAGCGGGAAGCGGTTCCCGCCGTTGGCCGCCACGTACTTGGGCAGCGTGCGCGCCACCTTCTCGCTGATGGTGTTGGTCAGCGTGACCTGGGTGGAGAAGCTCGTGCCGCCGGCGGCGCAGCGGTTCGTGCTCGACTGGGTGACCGCGGTGTCGAGGTAGTAGTCCATCTTCGAGCCGACCGACGCGTCCTGGAAGAAGACGCCGGTGGTCGAGGTGTCGTCGTTGTCCGTCGGCAGCACGCCCGCGATCGGCGTCGGCGCGAGCAGCGTCTGCTCGTCCGCGTCGGTGCTGTAGGCGAGGATCCGGCTCTCGCCGACCGCCTTCACGATCGCGGGGAGCATCTTCGAGGGCTCCATGTCGCCGCCGAGGATCTTGCCGAGGATGGTGGCGCTGGCCTCGGAGAAGAACGCGTCCGTCGCCGCGCCGACCGTCGCGTCCGGGTAGCGGAAGTAGACCTTGTTGAGGAGCGTCGAGACGGTGTTCTCGCTGGTGAGCTCGGTGCCGTCGGTGAGCGTCACCGGGCCGGTCGAGGCGAGCAGGTACTGCAGCGCCATCGGGTCGATCGCGAGCACGCCGTCGATCTTCTGCTCGGGGAACTTCTGCGCCCAGAACTGCGTCGCGATCGATGCGGCGGTGGGGAAGTCGGGGCGGCTGGTCGACACGTTGAACGTGGTCGCGAGGTTGCCGCCGAAGGTGTCGAGCGCGCTCTGGTCGACCGTGACCGACTGCAGACCGCGGAAGTCCTGGCTCGACTGCTGGGTGCCGACCGAGATCGCTCCGCCGTCGACGTTCAGCTGCATCACCGAGGAGGCGCCGCCGCCCAGGGCCTGCGCCTCGGCGAGGTTCTGGAAGAGGACGAGGTAGCTGCGCGGGCCGCTCGCGCCCAGGGCGTCCGGGAGGATCGCCGTGATCGGCTGCACCTGGTCCATCGCGCTGGTCGCCGTCGCGAGCTGCGGCGCGAAGGCGTCGAGCGCGGAGGCGACCTGCGGCACGAGCGCGCCCCGGTCGATCCCCTCGACGCGCGCCTGCGCCTCGTCCACGACGCCCTTGGCGACGGTGATCTTGTCGGAGAGCGCGGTGATCGCCGCGATGTCGACCCGGCCGTCGACAGGCTTGAGCACGTCGAGCGAGGTGGAGGAGAGCGGGGTGACGATCTTGCCCGAGACGTCGTCCGCGATCTCGGTCGCGGCGCGCACGGCCGAGAGGTTCGGGCCGAGGAACGGCACGATCTCCATGACCCGCCACACCGGGTCGTCGGTCTCGTCGCGCGCCTCACCGGTGAGGGTCGCGATCTGGCCGGCCGTCGACTCCGCGCCGGCGGTGTCGAAGCCGGTGAGCTGGTCGGCGACCTGCGAGACCAGCGGGATGGCCGAGGTGAGCCTCGCGCGCACCGTCATGGCCTTGTCGTAGGTCTGGACCGCGAGGAGGACGGCGACGACCGCGCCGATCACGAGGACCAGCAGGACGGTCAAGGTGATCCAGAGGCCCCGTCTGCTGCGGCGAGGGGAGCCGGAGGCGCGGCGAGAGGCGGTCGTCGTGGTGCTCATTCGAGAGAGCCTAAGCGACGCCCGCCCGGCCGCGGGGGCCGCCCGCCCGCGCGATCAACCCAGGAGGAGGGACACGGCGATGAGCACGGGCACCGCCGTGACGGTGGTCACGAGGGCCGTGTCGCGCGCCACGGCGACCCCGCGGTCGTAGCGCGAGGCGAAGTTGAAGATGTTCTGCGCGGTCGGCAGCGCGGCCGTCACCGTCACCGCGAAGAGGTGCTCGGCGTCGAGCGCGAAGGCGAAGCGGCCGAGCAGGTAGGCGGTCGCGGGCATCACCAGGGTCTTCAGCAGCGAGGCGACGGCGACCTCGATCCGACCGGGCCCCGGCTCGAGCGGGCGCTGGCCGCGCAGCGACATGCCGAACGCCATCAGCACCAGCGGGATCGACGCGTTGCCGATGATCGAGAAGGGCTCGAGCAGCGGCGCCGGCAGCTGCACCCCGGTGACCGAGACGACGAGGCCGAGCGCCGAGGCGATGATCATCGGGTTCCGCAGCGGCTGGGTGAGGATGCTCCCGACCGAGGCGCGCCCGCTCGTCGTGATGTCGAGCACCGTGAGGATGGTCGGCGCGAGCAGGAGCAGCTGCAGGAGCAGGGTCGGCGCGACCCACTGCGGGTCGCCGAGCACGTAGATCGCGACCGGCAGGCCGATGTTGTTGGCGTTCACGTAGGAGGAGGAGGCGGTGCCGATCACCGTCTCCGGCACGGGCCGGCGGAAGAACAGCCGCGACGCGAGCAGGTAGAGCACCGCCACGATCGCCACCGAGGTGAGGGAGACCAGGAGGAACGAGGAGAACAGCACGGTCACGTCGGCGCGGGCGAGCACGGTGAAGAGGAGCGCCGGCGTGGTGACGAAGAATGCGATGCGGGTCAGGACGGCGCGGCCCTCGGGCGGGACCAGCCCGAAGCGGGCGATCAGGTAGCCGACCGCGATGACGGTCCCGATGATCGCGAAGCCGGTGAGCACTCCCTCCACGGCGTCCTCCGTCTCGTCGGCGGAGCCTGGCGGCTCGCGGGCTGGATCCTCGGCGCGGGTCGGCGCACCGCCTCCAGCCTAGGAGGCGCTGATCGTTGCTCCGCCGCGGGGCCGGGCCTACGGTGGGCGCATGCCGCATCTCGAGGTCCTCGGAGCGACCCTGCACTGGGAGGCGGACGGCCACGCCTCCGCTCCCGCCCTCCTGCTCGTGCACGCGGGCATCACCGATCTGCGGATGTGGGATCCGCTCGTCCCGGCGCTCGCGGAGGACCACCTCGTGATCCGGTACGACACCCGCGGCTTCGGTGGGACCAGGACGGACGACGTCGAGTTCGATCCGAGGAAGGACGCGCTCGACGTGCTCGAGCACCTCGGCGTCGAGCGCGCGACGGTGATCGGCTGCTCGCGCGGCGGCTCGCTCGTGCTCGACCTGACCCTCGAGCACCCGGACCGCGTCGCCGGCCTGGTGCTGATCGCCCCCGGCGTCGGCGGCTTCCCCTACCCCGACCTGACGGAGGAGGAGGACCGCCGCTTCGACGAAATCGACGCGGTGCTGACCAGCGGCGACCACGAGCGCGTCGCGCGGATGGAGGCGGAGCTGTGGGCGGTCGGCCCCGACCGCGACCCCGCCTCGCTCGATCCCGCCTTCGTCGAGACGGTGCGCGAGCTCGCCCGCGGACGCTCCGGCCACGAGGCGGAGAAGCCCCGGCCGATCGCGATCGAGCCGCCGGCGTACGACCGCGTCGTCGACATCGCCGTGCCGACGCTCGTCACGGTCGGCGCGCACGACGTCTCCGAGTCGTTCCCGGTGCACGAGTACCTCGCGGCGACGGTTCCGGGCGCCGAGGCCCACGTCTTCGAGGACGCCGCGCACCTGCCCAGCGCCGAGCACCCCGAGGAGTTCCTCGCCGTGCTGCGGCCCTGGCTGGCGGCCCACGGCCTCTGATCCGGGCCCGTCAGCAGCCCGTCGGCGACGAGCTCCGCCGGCTCGACCCCGGCGCGCGTGCAGATCATCAGTCAGGAGTCGTCCTCATCGCCCATCAGCGATGAGAAGTCGTGCCGGCTGATGTTCTGCGGCCGGAGCCGCGCGCAACGTCAGCTGAGAAGGGGGTCCCTCCTCCGACAGGGGACGCCCTGTGCTCTCAGCTGACGTTGTGCGAGCCGACGTGTGGGGCGACGACGGCGATCCTCGGCGGGACCGGGCGCTACGGCGCGCCTTCATGCTGGTCGAACAGCCCCGCAGGGGCGTATCGAGACCCATCGACCTCGGCACGCCCGCTCCGCCCGCTGCTCGATCAGCATGATCGGCCAGCGCGGGACACCTGCTCGGAGGTTCGGGAGTTCATGCTGGTCGAGTAGCGCGCAGCGCGTATCGAGACCCCACGCCTGCAGAACGGTGGATCTCGGTGCACCCGCTCCACGGGCTGCTCGATCAGCGTGAGGGGCCCAGGGGCGCCGTCAGCGGTTCTTGAAGTAGCGGAACAGGTGCCTCTCGCGCGTCGTCAGCACGCCGAGGAGGACGCCCGTCACCGCGCCCAGCAGGGCGACGGCCGGCGCGCGGAGGCCCTGGACGAGGGTCGCGCCCGCGTCGAGGGGCGGGCCCGTGCTCGAGAAGAACAGGGCCACGGCGAGGCCCGCCGCGACGATCGGGATCAGCCACCCGAGCGACTCCAGCAGCAGGATCGCCAGCAGCTCGACGCGGTGGATCCGCGAGTGCAGGGCCGAGGCGAGCTCCACGCGGCGCAGGGCCGTCGCCGCCCAGCACGCCGCGAGCGCGAGCAGGCCCCCGAGCGGCACTGCGGCCACGGTGATCCGCTCGGCGTTGCGGGCACCGCCGTCGAAGGCCGTGCCGAGACGTGCGTTCAGCGGTGCGAGCGCGGGCGGCGGCTCGTCCGGGGCGGTCTCGCCGAGCAGCACGGTGGTGAGGAGGAGGGCGCGGACGCCCTCGCTCTGCGGCCAGGCGTCGATCCAGCACTCGTCGAAGGGCCGCTCGCCGGCCGGGGCGCCCGCCAGGGCCGCGTAGCCGAAGCCGCGTCGGCGCCCGTCGTCCGGGTAGTCGTAGTCGCCGCGGATCACGACGGAGCCGCCGTCGGCGAGCGCGAGGTCGCCGCCGCGCCCGAGGGCGTCCGAGGCCTCAGGGCCGAGGACCACGCCGGTCCCGGGCCTCGCCGCTGAGCGGAGGATCCCGGGGACGCCGGCGGTGACCTCGAAGAGCGGGATCGGCGAGCGGGGCAGCGCGGCCGCGACGAGATCGGCGGCCGCGGTGCGGATCGCTCCCGCCGCCCGCACCGTCGCCGAGTCGGCGAGCGCCGCGCAGGCCTCCCCGTCGATCCGGCCGGGCGCCGCGAGGGTCTGCACGGAGGCGCCTGCCCGCTGGTACGCCTCCGCCTCCCGCACGTGCTGCCGCGTCACCGCGAGGTCGGCGATCTGGATCGGCAGGGCGACGAGGAGGACGCACGCGCAGAGCAGCAGCGCCCGCGAGGCGCCGGTCGAGACGTTGCGCCAGGCCTCCCGAACCAGGGTCGACAGCCTCACTCGCCGCCTCCGAAGGAGTGGAGGGCGAGGTCGAGCGACGCCGTGCAGGAGTCGCGGGTGCCGTGATCATGCGTCGCGACGACGATGGCGCAGTCCGGCGTCGCGGCCTCGGCGATCGCCCGGTTCACGGTCTGCGCCGTCCGCTGGTCGAGCTGGGCCGTCGGCTCGTCGATGAGGAGGAGGGTGGGGCGCGCCGCGAGGGCCCGTGCCAGCATCAGCCGCTGGGCCTCGCCTCCCGAGAGCTCGCGGAAAGCGCGGTCGGCCGCGTGCCCGAGCTCGAACCGGTCGAGGAGGGCGGCCGCCGACCGATCGGCCTCGGCGCCGGAGACCCCGCCGGCCAGGAACGGCAGGGCGACGTGATCGAGCGCCGACCGCCGGGCGACGCCGTGCGGATTCTGGAACACCCAGCCGATCCGCTCGCGAGCGCCCCGCTCGACGCCGCCCTCGGCCGGCTGCACCCAGCCCGCGAGCAGCGCGAGCAGCGTGCTCTTGCCGGATCCCGACGGGCCGACGACGGCGCGGGTCTCGCCGACCCGGAAGTCCGCGTCGACCCCGCGGAAGAGCCAGGAGCCGCCGTCGAACCGGTGCCCGAGCCCGTGCACCCTCACCCGCAGCTCCGCGCCTCGGGCAGGACCGCGACCGAGGCCGGCTCTTCACCGTCGGGGAAGACGACCGCCGTCCGGCCGAGCTCGGAGGAGACGACCTCGACGCGAGCCGGGGAGCCGTCGGCCAGGACGCAGCCGTGCACGCCCTCGAGCGCGACGAGCGCGGACGGCGGGACGACGCCGACCCGGACGGGAGCCGCGAGCTCGGAGGTGGCGCGGACGCTCGTCGTCCCCTCCGTGGCGAGCGCCGACCGGGCGGACACCGTGGCCGCGAACGATCGCAGATCCGCCTCAGCGGTGACCGCGCCCTCCGGGGAGAGCGCCAGCACCGCGTCGTCCACGAGAAGCCGCCGCTCACCCGGCAGCGCGTCCGTCGGCACGGACCCGAGACGCAGCGCCGCGATCCCGCCGGAGACGACGGCCACGGTGCTCCCCGGCTCGACCGGGCCGCCGACCGAGAGCCCGCAGGACGCCGTGGTGACCGTCGGTGCGGGGATCCAGAGCAGCCGCGACCGCGGGATCGACGTGAGCCGCTCCTCCTCCCCCGACGCCTCCTCGAGCAGGTGCTCGAGGGCGCGGATCGAGCCGTCGCCGAGGATCCCGTCGGCGACCAGCGGTGCGCCGAGGCGGATCAGCTCCTCCTGCAGCGCGCGCACGTCGGAACCGGTGTCGCCCTTCACGAGGTCGCGCCAGAGCGGCGTCGCCGTCGCGAGGGACAGCACCGGCGCGCCGTCGACGGCGAGGGCCGACGAGCCCGACGAGAACGATCCGCCCGCCCGGCAGGAGGAGGCGGTCAGCAGTCCCGCCACCGCGGAGACGAGGGACACGTCCGGCGCGCGCTCGAACCCGACCTCGACCTGACGAGGATCGACGAACTCCTCGAACGGGACGGGAACCGTCTCCGGACCGGACGACTCCGCCAGGCTCGCGGGCACCGTCGGCGTCACCAGCAGCAGGGCGGTCCCCGCGCCGCCCGCCGCGAGCAGCACCGCGACGACGACGCCGAGCGAGAGGCGAGCGGCCCGCGACGGCCTCATGCCCGGACCGGCTCAGCCATCGATGAGCCCCAGCGGATCGTCGGAGCACTCCTCGTACTCGCCCTTGCGGTCGGCGGGGACCGACGCGGGCAGCGACGACACCGCGTTCTCGCGCGTCCAGTCCTCCGCCGTGTAGTCGGCGCCGACCAGCCCCGTCCGATGCAGGCAGTCGACCATGATCGACGCCTCGTCCACGTTCTCCGGATTCCGGTTGATCCACGTATAGAGAGCGCCGATGGTCCGCTCGCCCGACTCGACTCCGCAGTCGTCGGTGACCTGCCGAGTCGTGTCGGGGTCGACGGGCGAGAGTGGCGTGGCGGAGTAGGAGCCGTCGCGTCCGAAACCGGAGAAGTCGTACCCCGCGGCCTCGAGGCAGCCCGAGAAGCGGTCGGTCATCTCCGAGTACTCCTGGTCGGTGATCTCGCCGTCAGCGAGAACGCCACGCTCGAAGTCCGACACAGCGTCGTCGAAGTGCGAGCGGAACTCCGCCGCCCAGGGGCCGGCGAACGCCGGTCCGTTGACGGCGGCAGCCGGAGCATCGGGGCTCGACTGTGCGCATCCCCCGAGCAGAGCCGTCAGAGCGACTAGGACGGGCGCGACCATCGCCGCGCGATATCGACACATCGGTTGCTATCGGACGTCGTAATACCAGTGGTTGGTTCTGGTGTTGTAGTTCGAAGCCTGCTCGGGAGCCTTCGCCCATTCGCCCCTCTTGATCCAGCCGGAGGTCTTCAGCGAGCCATCGTGCTTGATAGTGCTCGCTTTGTGTTCTTTCGAATCGTGCAGGTACTCGGAGTAGAGGTACGGGGTGCTCGAGTACTCGCGGATGCCGTACTCCCACGTACCGCCCTCCGGGTGATCCGTCGTGGCGCTGGCACTGATCGCGCCTGCTCCGACCAAGGCGGCGACCGCACCGGCGGTCACCAGGACTCGTAGTGCGGATCGCTTGATCTTCGTGTTCATGAGGCTGGTCCTCTCCGCCCTCTCGGCCAGGCCCGAAGGGATCTCGGAGCCAGGACGAGCGGAGGGGACGATCCTCGGCCCGCACGGCGACACTATTCGAGATATCCTCGACACACCTCGCTGGACGTACAACGTCGCATCCGATCGACGCCGCGCACTAGCTGGAGCGAGTCAGCCGCGTCGATACCCAGTCGTCGTAGAGCGCGAAAAGCCAGGGCCGACCGAGATCGAGCCGCCCGCCTGCGGCCCGAAGAGTTCCTCTCGGTGCTGCGCCCGCGGCCGGCGACCCACAGCCTCCGACGCGAGCGGCGTCAGCGATCCGCACCGGCGGCAGCGGGCGCGACGGCGCACCGGGATGCTGGTCGAGTAGCCCCGCAGGGGCGTATCGAGACCCGGCGTCCTCAGCAGGCCGGTTCTGCAGACTCGACTTCTGACGCTGGTGGATCTCGATACGCCCGCTGCGCGGGCTACTCGATCAGCAAGGACGGGCCCAGCGCGGCCGAGACGCGTGAACATCCCGGCACCCCGCTGGTCGCGGAGCACGCAGGGAACGGGCGCGACGGCGCGCGATTCGGTCGCGGAGCTCGCAGGGAACGGGCGCGACAGCGCGCGATCATGCTGGTCGAGTAGCGCGAAGCGCGTATCGAGACCCCGCGCTCTGCAGGAGGGTGGATCTCGATACGCCCGCTGTGCGGGCTACTCGATCAGCATGGTCGGCCAGCGCCGGGAGCGGGGCGCGCCGCCGCTAGGCCACGTCCGCCAGGTCGAAGGCCCAGTCGGCGTAGAGGGCCGGCGGGTCGCCCGCCTCCACGACGTCGACGCGGTCGAAGCCGGCCTCCACGCAGATCGCGCTGTCCTCAGCGTCGTCCGCGGGGACGTACGCGTGCACGAAGCGCGGCATCGGGAACGCCGCCGCCTCCGCGAGGAGCAGGCGCACCGACCGTGCGACGACGCCCCGATCACGGGCGGCGGGAGCGATGCTCCAGCCCGTCTCGTAGGCAATGACGCCACGCGAGTGGCCGTACCAATAGCCGATGGAGCCGACGCAGTGCCCGTCGAGCTCGATCGCGTAGAAGAACCCGCTCCCCTCGGCCCAACCGCGCAGGTAGCGGTCGTGCCGGTCGAGGAACTCGCCTTCGGTCTCGAGACCGTCGTCCGACTCCGCGAGGTCGCTGCGGAGTGCGGTGACGTCCGCCTGCGGCCAGGGCAGGAGGCGGAGGGTCTCGGACTGCTGATCGATGCTGACTGTTCTGTGGTCGCTTCCGGGTTCGGGTCCCGTCACGCGATCCGATCCTTTCTCTCAGGATGGACCGACGTCCGTGCCGCTCCGCCAGGGTGTTCGGAGCTGCAGGTCGATCGGATGGCCGCAGGGTGGGGGCGGCCGTGATGTCCGCACCATCTTCGACCCCCAGGGCGGGTCACGGCGGGAACCCAGTGAATCTAGCCCCGGAAGGGGGGTCCTACCTGCGAAAAGGCTGGTCGCGGGCTGAAATCACCGACGGTCACCCCCGCCGATCCGGCGAAGAGGGGCCTTTCCGGCGGAGACGTGCGCGCCGATCGCCGACCTCGCGGATTCGCTCCGGCCCCACGCAAGAAAAGCGCGCGCCACGGCCCATACGCTCGGAGACGGGCCGCATCCGGTCCGCACCACCCGGTTATACGAGCGTGAGGAGGATCACCATGTCGCAATTCGTGCAGAGCACCGTCGTCGGAGAACCCGAGGTCGTCGAGGACCGCATCGAGACCTCCCGCGACTGGCTCCGCCTCAAGGCCGCCGCGACCGCGCTGCAGCCGCTGCAGGCGCAGGACGGCTCGCTGGCAGATCCGGACCGCCTCGACGAGGCCCGCGCCGAGATCGAGCAGCTCGTGGACGCCGTCCGCGCCCTCGCACCCGCCTTCCCGCACGACGCGGCCTACCTCGAGGCGCTCGTCCTCGACTTCGAGCGCTGGAGCGCGGAGGGCCTCGGCGTTCCCGACTTCCTCGACTCGCTCCAGGCGTTCCAGCCGCAGCTCGACCGCATCGACGGGCTGCGCCACCTCGTGGTCTTCCCGATGCTCACGCAGAACGGCAGCCGCGACCGCCACGTCGAGGCCGTGCTGGTCGAGGTCGTCTGGCCGCGCTTCGTCGCCGAGCTCGAGGCGGGCGACTACTCGAACGCGCTGTTCGTGCCGGTCCGCTTCGTCGACTTCACCGCGGGCTACGACACGGACAGCGCCGTGCTCTTCCCCGAGACCGTCGCGATGCGCGCCGTCCCCGCCTTCACCTGGGGCGCGATCTTCGCCGACCGCGAGGCCGCGCGCTTCCGCCGCGTCGTCTCGGCGGCGGCGGAGATCACCCGGCTGGAGCTGCCGGCGGACGCCCGGCGGATGCTCGAGGACCAGCACACCGCGGAGGAGGCCTTCGTGATGTGGGACCTCATCCACGACCGCACGCACATGCGCGGCGACCTGCCGTTCGATCCGTTCATGATCAAGCAGCGGATGCCGTTCTTCCTCTACTCCCTCGAGGAGCTGCGCTGCGATCTGACCGCGTTCCGCGAGTCGGTGGCGATCGAGCGGCGCCTGGCCGGGCAGGAGCGTCGGGACGCCGACGAGGACGCGCTCGCCGCCCGGGCGCGCTCCGTGCAGTACGCGATCCTGTTCGACCGGCTCTTCCGCTTCCCGCTGACCGGCTCGCGCGTGCGCAACTACGACGGGCTCGGCGGCCAGCTGCTCTTCGCCTGGCTGCACCAGCACGGCGTGCTGCACTGGACGGACACCCGCCTCGCCTTCGAGTGGGACAGCGTCGCGGACGTCGTCGTCGCCCTGTCGGACGCCATCGACGAGCTCTACTGGCGCTCGATCGACCGGCCGAAGACGGCGCACTGGCTCGCCGCGCACGCGCTCGTGGCCGCGACGGTCACGCCGCACCCCGCCTCCGCCTGGGCGCGCGGACTGCCGGACGAGGTGCTCCTGGGCGCCCCGCGAGGACTCACCGACGCGGTGCTGGACGACGAGTTCCCGCTGTCGATGTTCTACGAGGCCCTCGGCAAGAAGATGGGCGACGTGATCGCGTCGACCGCCGGCATCACCGGCCGCGACTGACGTGGCGGTGCCCCGGCAGCGGGTCCCACCACGCTGATCGAGCGGGTCCGCTGAGCGGGTCCCGCCAGCTGATCGAGCAACCCCGCGCAGCGGGTCCCACCATGCTGATCGAGTAGCCCGCGGAGCGGGCGTATCGAGATCCACCGTCCGTGCACCGGGTCTCGATACGCCGCCTCCGGCGGCTACTCGACCAGCATGGGCGCCGACCAGCATGGAACGAGCACCGTGCGGCTGCTCGACGACCGAGGGAGGAGCGTCATCGTGCGTCTCTTGCGGCGGCCTGCCCGACCGTCGTCGGTTAGCGTGGGGCGCATGCCCTCAGGCGCCGTCACTGCCGACCCGTTCGACGCGGGCTGGACGCGGCGACCCCCGACCCGCGCGGCCTACGTCCGCGACACCGTCGCCGCCGGGGTCCTCCTGGGCGCGACCCTCCTCTCCGTCGCCCTCTACACGTCCGCGGGCTTCACCGACGCCGCCCACCCCGCCGTGAGCACGCTCTGGGCGCTCACGATGACCCTTCCGCTCGCCCTGCGCCGGCGCTTCCCGGCGTCCGTGGCGGTCGCGCTCAGCGCCGTCTACGCACTCGGGCTGATCCTGCAGGTGCCGGAGTCGCTGTTCAACCAGATCTGCCTCTTCCTCGCGCTCTACACGGTCGGGGCCTGGTGCCGGGATCGGCGCCTGGCGCTCGTCGTGCGCACGGTCATCGCGGTCGGCATGCTCGGCTGGCTGCTCGTCACCCTCGCCACCGGAGCCCCGGTGAGCAGCCCGCTCCCGGCCGAGGAGTCCGCGGGACTGCTCCCGCCCTACGTGGCCGAGTCGGCGCTGGCCGTGGTCGCGAACCTCCTCTACTTCGGCAGCGCCTACGTCTTCGGCGACGCGTCCTGGCAGTCGGCGCGCCGGCTCGAGGCGCTCGAGTCGCGCACGGCCGAGCTCGACGACGAGCGCGACCGCTCCTCCCGCCAGGCGGTGACGTCCGAGCGGCTGCGCATCGCCCGCGAGCTGCACGACGTCGTCGCGCACCACGTCAGCGTGATGGGCGTGCAGGCGGGCGCGGCGCGGCGGGTGCTCGCGCGCGATCCGGCGCGGGCGGCGACGGCGCTCAGCGCGATCGAGAACGACGCGCGCTCGGCGATCGAGGAGCTGCACCGCATCCTGATCGCCCTCCGCGCCGAGGACTCGGCCGTCGATCCGCTGACCGACGCCGCCTCGACCCGCGGTGCCGGGCAGCTGGAGGAGCTGGTGGCCGCCGCCGCCGACTCCGGCGTCCCCGCGGTGTTCCGCACGATCGGCGAGCCCCGCGAGATCCCCGCGACCGTCGGGCTCAGCCTCTACCGGATCGCGCAGGAGTCGCTCACGAACGTGCGCAAGCACGCGGGCCGCGGCGCGAGCGCCGAGGTGCGCCTGCGCTACCTCGACGACGCGGTCGAGCTCGAGATCGCCGACGACGGCGGGGAGGGCGCGCATCCCGTCGCGGCGACGTCCTGCGGACTCGGGCACACCGGCATGAGCGAGCGCGCGGCGGCCGTGGGCGGCACGGTCGAGGTCGGTCCGAGCGGCGCGGGCTACCTCGTGCGCGCCCGCGTCCCCCTCACGAGCGTCCGCGTGATCGCCGGGGAGCCGGTAGCGTCGTCCGAGGTGTCGTGGGGGCGCCGGGAGCGAGCGAGCGGGGAGCGCGCATGACGGCCGAGGTCCGAGTGCTGCTCGTCGACGATCAGGAGCTCGTGCGCGCCGGTTTCCGCACCATCCTCGAGTCCGAGCCCGGGATCGTCGTCGTCGGCGAGGCCCGCACGGGGATCGAGGCGATCGACCGGGCCTCGGAGCTCTGCCCCGACGTCATCTGCATGGACGTGCAGATGCCCGGCATGGACGGCCTGGCCGCCACTCGCGAGATCGTCAAGGACCCGCGGCTGTGCTCCAGCGTCCTCATCCTGACCACCTTCGACCGCGACGACTACCTCTTCGAGGCGCTGTCCTCCGGAGCGAGCGGATTCCTGCTGAAGAACGCGTCGCCGGAGGAGCTCGTCGAGGCCGTCCAGGTCGTGGCGCGCGGCGACGCGATGCTCGCACCCGACGTCACCCGCCGCGTGCTGGAGCGCTTCGCGACGGCGCCGGCGCGTCCCGACGTCCACCCCGGCATCGACGAGCTGACCGACCGCGAGCGCGAGGTGCTGGTGCACCTGGCGCGCGGCTCGTCCAACGCCGAGATCGCCGCCGAGCTCTACGTCGGCGAGGCCACGGTGAAGACCCACGTGTCGAAGATCCTGATGAAGCTGCGCGTCCGCGACCGGATCCAGGCCGTCGTCTTCGCCTACGAGCACGGGATCGCGGTGCCCGGGCGCTCCTGACCGATCAGGTCCGCGACCGCGTCCGATCGTGCCCGCTGCCGCTGCTCGCGCGCCCGTTCGGGCGTCAGCGCCGGGGCTGCGCCGGGGCCGGACGTGGCGGGATACGACGGACGAACTCCATGCGGATGTCGGGGACGATCTTCCGGTCGAGCACGACGGTCATGTAGCGGCCGTCGACGCGGGCGCCGATCGCGACCACGTCGGGGTCGGTGTCGACGCGGTAGCCGCGCAGCGCCTCGCCGTCGACGATCACCGGCACGCCGCGCACGACGTCCTCGTCGCGGAGCGCGGCGGCGACCACCGGCATGCCGCCCCGGCGGGTGCGGACGCGGCCGGGGAAGGTGTTGCGGAGCACGTCGCCCATGTGCGCGGCCAGGCGCGACTCGAGCGGGCGGCTGCGCTCGGCGGGGATCGGCACGGAGGTGCGGACCGCCTCCCACAGCACGGGATAGCGCATCCGCGTGACCTGATCGACCATCCACGGCGGGAGGTGGTCGTTCTCGGCGCGCTCGATCGCGCGCTTCTGCTCGGGGGTGAGCGGGACGTGGTTGACCGGGTCGGCCCGATTGCGCGGATTCTTGAAGAACGAGTACGAGAGGGAGATCTCGACGAAGCGCCCGAGCGCCATGGTCTGCGCCGCCGCGAACTCCTCGAGACGGGGCTGCGGGGCGAAGGCGAGGACGGGATCGCCGAAGCGTGCCGCGATCTCGTCCACCCCGGGAGGAGCGGGCATGTCGCGGACAGCCCCCGAAGTGTCCATGCGCATACGACAAGAGTGGCCTGCCTCCCACCCGATACCAACTTCTTGACGGCAATCGGCCTGCAGGAGATCGTGCGTTCACATGTTGGAAACACAGGAGGGACGGGCGCACGCCACCAGGATCGGCCTGCGGCGGGCTGCGAGGATGGAGGCATGAGCGCTCTGCACGACCCCGACCTCCGCGGCTTCGCCTCCGACAACTACTCCGGCGTGCACGAGGAGGTGCTCGCCGCGATCGCCGCCGCGAACGGCGCGCACCAGGTCGCCTACGGCGAGGACGTCTACACCGCGGAGCTGCAGCGCGTCTTCCGCCGCGAGTTCGGCGAGCAGGCCGAGGCCTTCCCCGTCTTCAACGGCACCGGGGCGAACGTCACCGGTCTGCAGTCGATGCTGCCCCGCTGGGGCGCGGTCGTCTCGGCCGGCACAGCGCACATCAACTCCGACGAGGGCGGGGCGCCCGAGAAGGTCGGCGGCATCAAGATCCTCACCGTCGAGAGCCCGGACGGGAAGCTCACGCCCGCGCTCGTCGACCAGCAGGCCTGGGGCTTCGGCGACGAGCACCGCGCCCAGCCGCTGGTCGTGTCGATCACGCAGTCGACGGAGCTCGGCACGGTCTACACCCCGGAGGAGGTGCGCGCCCTGGCCGACCAGGCCCACGAACGGGGGATGCGCCTGCACATGGACGGCGCCCGGATCGCGAACGCCGGCGCGGCCCTCGGACTGCCGCTGCGCGCCTTCACCACCGACGCCGGAGTCGACGTGCTGTCCTTCGGCGGCACCAAGAACGGCATGCTGCTCGGCGAGGCGATCGTCGTGCTCGACCCCGAGGCGTCCAGCGGGCTGACGTTTCTCCGCAAGACCAACATGCAGCTCTCCTCCAAGATGCGCTTCCTCTCCGCGCAGCTGCTCGCGATGCTCGGCGGGGACGGCGAGGCGGAGCCGCTCTGGCTGCGCTCGGCGCGGCACGCGAACGCGATGGCGGCGCGGCTGCGCTCGCAGCTGGACGAGGCGGTGGCCGCGGGGCGGATCACCGGGCTCGCCTTCACGCAGCCGACGCAGGCGAACGCGGTCTTCGCGACCCTGCCCGAGGGGGTCGCCGACCGGCTCCGCGCCGCCTACCGCTTCTACGACTGGAACCCGGCGACGGGCGAGGTGCGCTGGGTCTGCTCGTTCGACATGGCCGAGGACGACATCGACGCCTTCACGGCGGCGATCGAGCGCGAGCTGGCCGCGTGAGGGCGCGCGCCGTCGGGGCGGGGGCGGCGCTGCTCGTCGCGCTGGGGCTGCTCGCGGGCTGCTCGGCGGCCGAGCCGGAGGGCGAGGGGACGGCGAGCGCGACGGCGTCGGCTTCGGCTTCGGCTTCGGCCGACGCCTCTCCGAGCCCGACCCGCTCGTCGGCCGCGCGGCTCGATTGCGACGCCCTGCTGCCCGTCTCGCGCGCCTCGAGCGCGCTCGGGGTCGCCGCCGGCTCGCTGGAGGGGACGCGGGACGAGGCGGTGCGCTCCTCGGCCGAGCTGATCCGCGAGTCCGCGCAGGAGAACGGCGGGCTGCTGACCTGCGCCTGGTACCAGGAGGACGGCACGGCGTCGATCACCGCGTCCGCCGCCGAGGACGCGGCCGACGCGTTCGCCGCGGCCGGCCTCTCGGCGAGGACGCGGCTGGCGACCGACGTCGAGGCCTGGAGCTCCTGCTCGGTCGAGGTGTGCTCCGTCGATCTGCTGACCGGAACGACCTGGGTGACGCTCGCGCTGACCGGCTCACCTGCCGATACGGACCTCGCCGCACTGGCGACCGTCACCGCCGCGGTCGCCGTCGGGCGGCTCGACGAGCCCGTCACCGCGACCGCGCCGGTCTGCGCCGATCTGCTGACCGGCGAGCAGCTGGCGACGGCCGCGGGTCTCGTCGACGCGACGCCGGGGAGCGGGACCGAGGGCGTCGCTCCCTCGACCGCCTCCGCCGCGGCCGCGGCCCGCGCAGGCTACGCCTCGTGCACCTGGACCGACGCGACGAGCAGCAGCTACGCCGGGCTGACTGTCGACGCGCTGCCGAACGGCGAGGACGGCTGGCGGAACCTGTCGCTGACGACGGGGCTCGCCGTGCCGCTCACGCCTCTCGACGGCCTCGGCGACAAGGCCCTCTCCGGCTGCGGCGGCGGCTCGTGCGAGATCGACGTGCTGGCCGACGACGTCTGGTGGCGCGTGCTCGTCACGGGCGACGCCGCCCGCGCCGAGTCCGTGGCCCGCACGCTCCTCGCCGGCTGACGCCTCTCCCCCCTCCGCGAGATGCCACTTGTGCACGCTTTCCACGGCGTGTCGCGTGCACAAGTGGCATCTCGCGGAGGGCGGGGGGCGGGGTCACGCGCGCCAGTAGTCGTAGGAGGAGGAGGCGCGGCAGCCCAGGGAGGCGTAGAGGCGGCGGGCGGGGGCGTTGTCGGCGAGCACCTGGATCCAGAGGCGGTCGACGCCGCGGGCGGCCGCCTGCCCGAGGAGGGCGCGGAGGATCGCGGCGGCGTGGCCGCGGCGGCGGGCGCCGGGCCGGGTCGCCAGGGCGAACAGGCCGCACCAGGGCTCCCCGTCCTCAGCGGTGGCCCGGGCGAGCCGACCGCAGGCGGCGGGGCCGCTCGCGTCGCGCAGCAGGGCGTAGGAGGAGTCGCAGCCCCGGAGGATCCGCTCGGCGATCGCGCGCTCGGCGTCGCCCCCGCGGCCGTCCACCGACCACCAGAGCGAGAGCCAGTCGTCGCCGGGGGCGTCGGCCGTCTCGACCGGAGCGGAGGCGGGTCCCAGTGCGGCGAGCGCCTGCGTCACGGAGCCGGTCAGCACGAGCGTGCGATCGTGCGGGGCGTAGCCGCGGCGGGCGAGCCGCACGGGCAGATCGTCGGGGAGCGTCGCGGGGCCGAGCTGGAACAGCGGCGGGATGCGCTGCTCGCGGGCGAACGCCTCCGCCGCCGTGATCGCCTCCTCGACGTCGTCGACCGCGCCGGAGGTCAGCACCGAGTTGGCCCGCTTGGTCACGCCCCCGGCGGCGCGCAGCTGCCAGCCGCCGAGCGCGCGGCGCTCGAGGGGCGGCCAGGCGTCGGCGGCGAGGCGGTCGAGGAGGCGCGGATCCATCCGCTCACGCTAGCGGCGGGCGTAGGCGGGCTCGTCGAGCCGGAGGTCCGGCCCTCCGGCTCGCGGAAACACCCCCGGCTCGCAGAAACGGCTCCGGCTCGCAGGATCCGCGCGATCGGACGAGCCGAGGCGGGTTCTGCGAGCCGGAGCCGGTGCAGTCGCGAGCCGGAGCACGCGGTGCGGGGGAGCTACATGTTGATCATGTGGCCCTTGAGACCGTGGAAGCCCTCCTGGAGCGCCTCCGACAGCGTGGGGTGGGTGTGCACGTTGCGGGCCAGCTCGGTCGCCGTGAGGTCCCACTTCTGCGCGAGCGTGAGCTCGGGGAGCAGCTCGGACACGTCGGGGCCGATCATGTGGGCGCCGAGGAGCTCGCCGTACTGCTTGCTCGCGATGAGCTTGACGAAGCCGGTGGGCTCGCCGAGGCCGTGCGCCTTGCCGTTGGCCATGAACGGGAAGGTCGAGACGGTGATCTCGTGGCCCTCGTCCGTCGCCTGCTTCTCGGTGAGGCCGAAGGACGCGATCTGCGGCTGGCAGAAGGTGGCGCGCGGCATCATCCGGTAGTCGCCGAGCGTCTGGGTCTCGGCCCCGGCGATGGTCTCGGCGGCGACGACGCCCTGCGCCTCCGCGACGTGCGCGAGCTGGAGCTTCGCCGTGACGTCGCCGATCGCGTAGATGTGCGGCACGTTGGTGCGCATGTACTCGTCGATGCCGATGGCGCCGCGCTCGGTGACCTCGACGCCCGTCTTCTCGAGGCCGAAGCCCTCGACGCGGGGGACCCAGCCGATCGACATGAGGACCTTGTCGACCTCGAGGGTCGACTGCGTGCCGTCCTTGCCGGTGTACGTGACGGTGACGTAGCCGTCCTTGTCGACGACGGACTCGACCTTGGTGGAGGTGAGGATCTCGACGCCGAGCTTCTTGTACTGCTTCTGGATCTCCTTGGAGACGTCCGGGTCCTCGTTGGGGAGGGCGCGGTCCATGAACTCGATGATCGTGACGTCGACGCCGTAGTTCTTCAGGACGTAGGCGAACTCCATGCCGATCGCGCCGGCGCCCACGATGGCCATCGTGTCGGGCAGCTCGCGGGTCATGATCTGGGTCTCGTAGGTGACGACGTTCTCGGAGAGCTCGACGCCGGGGAGGAGGCGGACGCTCGCGCCGGTCGCGATGATCGCGTCGTCGAAGGTGAGCGACTCGGAGCCGCCCTTGGTGAGCTGCACGTCGAGGCCCTGCGGGCCGGTGAAGGAGCCGGTGCCGTCGAACTCGGTGATCTTGTTCTTCTTCATCAGGAAGTGGACGCCCTTGGTGCGTCCGTCCGCGACGGTGCGGCTGCGGTCGAAGGCAGCGCCGAAGTCGAAGGAGACGTCGCCCGAGATGCCGAACTGCTTCGCCTGGGAGTGGAAGATGTGGGCGAGCTCCGCGTTGCGCAGGAGGGCCTTGGAGGGGATGCAGCCCACGTTGAGGCAGACACCGCCCCAGTACTTCTTCTCGACGATGGCGACGGACTTGCCGAGCTGGGCTGCACGGATCGCGGCCACGTATCCACCGGGGCCTGCCCCCAGGACGACGACGTCGAAGTGCTGGGCCATGGATGATCCTCCATCAGAGTCGTGAGATGTCGCGCGGGGAACCACGCCGTCTACCAGGGTACCGTTCCGCACCGACAGGACCCCGTGCTCCTCCGTGGGCGAACGGGACCCGCGCGGCGGGCGGGGAATGCCGGGGCGCGGCCCGCGGTTGGGACGGTGGGGCGACGAGGCCCTCCCTGCTCGGCACATCCCCGGAGAGAAGCACCCCATGACCGATACCGCCACCCGCACCGCCTCGACCAGCGCCCCGATCCTCGACGTGCTGGCCGAGCGCTGGAGCCCCCGCTCCTACGACGCCACGGCCGAGATCCCCGACGCGACGCTGACCGCGCTGCTCGAGGCCGCCCGCTGGTCCCCCTCGGCCGGCAACTCGCAGCCCTCGCGCTTCATCGTCGCGCGCCGCGGGACGCCCGAGTTCGACAGCATCGTCGGCACCCTCGTCGGCTTCAACGCCGCCTGGGCCGGCTCGGCCGGCGCGCTGATCGTCGCGCTCGCCGAGACCGTCGACGAGAAGGGCGAGGCGCGCCCGTGGGCCGTCTACGACCTCGGCCAGGCCGTCGCCCACCTCAGCGTCCAGGCGCACCACGAGGGACTGCACGTGCACCAGATGGCCGGCTTCGAGAAGGACGGCATCCGCACGGCCTTCGGCGTCGACGAGCGCTTCGACCCCGTGACCGTCGCCGCCGTGGGCGTGCTCGCCGGCCCGGAGGCGCTCGCCAGCGACGTGCTCCGCGAGCGCGAGACCGCGCCCCGCACGCGCCTGCCGCTCGAGGAGCTCGTGCTCGTCCAGGCGTAGTCGCACGACTCCCGGGCCCCGTCGGCCGCCGCACTCCGGTGCGGTGCCGGCGGGGCCCTCGTCGTGCGGGCTGCGGCTCGGCCGCCCGCGCTGTGTTACTCCGCGTTTCGTCCCGAGTCGGACTGCCGGGCGCGCGTCCGTACGATCGGACGGTCCGCCCGCCCGCCCCGCCTCGGAGCCCTCATGACCGGAACGCCCGCCCGCACGAGCCTCGCCTTCGACGCCGCGCTCGGGCAGTCGGCGTTCCCGGTGCGCTTCGACGGGGTCGGCCGCACCTTCGCCCCGGGAGCCCCCGTGCTGGCCGACGTCTCGCTCGACGTGCGCGCCGGCGAGGTGATCGCGATCCTCGGCCCGAGCGGCTGCGGCAAGTCGACGCTGCTGCGGATCGCCGCCGGGCTCGACACGGCGAGCGCCGGCACCGTGCTGATCGACGACTCCCCCGTGTCGGGCATCGACCCGCGCTGCGCGGTCGCGTTCCAGGAGCCGCGGCTGCTGCCCTGGCGCTCCCTCGCCGCGAACGTGGCCCTCGGGCTGCCGCGCGGGACGAGCCGCGAGGCCGGGCGCACCGCCGTGGACGAGCTGCTCTCGCTGGTCGGGCTGACCGCGCACGCCGGCTCCCGGCCGCGCGAGGTGTCCGGCGGGATGGCGCAGCGCGCGTCGCTGGCCCGCGCTCTCGCGCGGAACCCCGGCGTGCTGCTGCTGGACGAGCCGTTCGGCGCCCTCGACGCGCTGACCCGGCTGCGGATGCAGGACCTGCTGCTCGAGGTGCACGCGGCCGCGCCCGCGACGATCCTGCTCGTGACGCACGACGTCGACGAGGCGCTGCAGCTGGCCGACCGCATCGTGCTGCTCGGCCGCGACGAGCCCGGCGGCGTCTCGCGGATCCGGCAGATCATGACGGTCCCCGGAGCGCGGCCCCGCGACCGCGGCTCGGCGGAGCTCGCCGAGCGGCGGGTCGAGCTGCTCGAGGGCCTCGGGATCGAGCGGCACTAGCCCGCCCGGCCGTCGCAGCCGCTCCTCCCCAGGCGCCGATCCCGCCGCCCGTCCACGGATCGCGCGACCCGCTCCCCTCCGACTCCCCTGCTCCCGCACACTCGTCCCACTCCCGGAACCGCACCGAACTCGAGGCCCCCATGTCGTTCTCCCCCCTGTCGCTCACGAGCTCCTCGCTCACCCGCCGCACCGCGCTCGCGGGCCTGCTCACCGCCGCCGCGGTCCCGCTCCTCGCGGGCTGCGTGCAGGGCGAGGGCAGCGGCGGCGCGGCGGCCGCACCCGCCGCCTCCGACGCGTCCGGCACCAGGACGCAGGGCGGGACGCTGACGCTCGACTTCGCGACCTACAACCCGCTGAGCCTCGTCATCAAGGAGAAGGGCTGGCTCGAGGCCGCCCTCGCCGAGCAGGAGGTCACGGTCACCTGGGTGCAGTCGGCCGGCTCGAACAAGGCCAACGAGGCCCTGCGCGCCGGGGCGATCGACGTCGGCTCGACCGCCGGGTCCGCCGCGCTGCTCGCCCGCTCGAACGGCTCGCCGATCAGGACGATCGACATCTTCTCGCAGCCGGAGTGGTCCGCCCTCGTGGTGCCCGCCGGCTCGGCGATCACCGGCGTCGAGCAGCTCGCCGGCAAGCAGATCGCGGCCACCAGCGGGACCGACCCCTACTTCTTCCTGGTGCAGGCGCTCGAGGCCGCCGGGCTGAGCATCGACGACGTCACCGTGCAGAACCTCCAGCACGCCGACGGCTGGGCCGCCCTGCAGAACGGCTCCGTCGACGCGTGGGCCGGGCTCGACCCGATCATGGCGGGCGCCGAGGCGGCAGGGGCGACCCTGCTCTACCGCAACGTCGACTTCAACTCCTACGGGCTGCTCAACGCCACCGAGAGCTTCCTCGCGGCCAAGCCCGACCTCGCGCAGACCGTCGTGAACGCGTACGAGCACGCCCGCGTCTGGGCCCTGGAGAACCAGGAGGAGACGGCGGGCATCCTCGCCTCCGTCGCCGGGCTCGACGTCGCCGTGGCGACCACGGTCATCACCGAGCGCAGCAACCTCGACGTCGACAACGTCCCCGGCTCGGCGCAGACCGACGTGCTCTCCGTGATCGGCCCGATCTTCGTCGCGAACGGCGACGTCGCCTCGCAGGAGCAGGTCGACGCGGCCCTCGACTCGCTGATCGACGACACCTACGCGACGGCTGCCGACCCGTCCGCGATCGGCTGACGCGCTCCTGACTCCCGCCAGGACCTGCCCCACCGCACCCACCGCTTCACGCTCGAGGAGACGACGATGGCGACACGCGACGACCAGACCGTGACCGGCGCCGAGACCGCGACCGACGCCGACCTCGTGCGCCGGAGCACCGGACTCGTGCAGGCGCCCGGCGCCGTCGGCACCGCCGTGGTCGGACCGAGCGTCGAGGCGTCGCAGAAGCGGCTGCGCGACGACGAGGCGGCGCACGCCAGGCCGCTGACCTCGCGGCGCTGGTTCCTGCTCGTGGGCGGGGCGATCCTGCCGGTGCTGCTGCTCGCGGCCTGGCAGATCGCGACCACCACCGGGATGGTGTCGGTGTCGGTGTTCCCCTCGCCGGCGATGGTGTGGGCGGCGGCGGTCGACCTCGCGCAGCGCGGCGACCTCGGGCAGGACGTGGCGATCTCGACCCAGCGGGTGCTGATCGGCTTCGGCCTCGGCTCCGCGCTGGGGCTGCTGGTCGGCGCGCTCTTCGGGCTCTCCCGGGTCTGGGAGGTCGTGCTCGCGCCGACTCTCGGCGCGATCCGCGCGGTGCCGTCGCTCGCCTGGGTGCCGCTGCTGCTGCTCTGGATGGGGATCGGCGAGGAGTCGAAGATCACCCTGATCACGATCGGCGCGTTCTTCCCCGTCTTCACCACGGTCGCAACCGCCCTCGGCCACGTCGACCGTCAGCTGGTCGAGGCGGGCCGGGCGTTCGGGCTCTCGGGGGTGCGGCTGTTCACCGCGGTGCAGCTGCCCGCGGTGATCCCCTCGGTGATCGCCGGGCTGCGCCTGGCGCTCGCGCAGTCGTGGCTGTTCCTGGTCGCCGCCGAGCTGATCGCCTCGTCGATGGGCTTGGGCTTCCGCCTGACCGACAGCCAGAGCAACGGACGGATCGACCGCGTCTTCCTCGCGATCATCCTGCTGGCGGTGCTCGGCAAGCTCACCGACTCGATCGTGGGCGTGTTCCAGCGCTACGCGATCCGGAAGTGGGCGTGAGGATGACCGGCACGACGACCACGCCCGCGACGACCACGGAGGGACGACGATGAGCGACACGATCGCCAACCTGCTCGAGGAGTTCCGCCGCTTCCCGGCGCCCGAGGCCTTCGCCGCGCAGGCGAACGTCGGCCCCGACGAGCACGCCCGGGCCGGCGCCGACCCGGTCGCGTTCTGGGAGGAGGCCGCTCGGCGCCTCGACTGGGTCGAGCCCTGGCACACCGCCCACCGCTGGGAGCCGGCCTTCCCGCAGGAGGACGGCACGCTCTCCGTCCCGCGCGCCACCTGGTTCGAGGGCGGCACGCTCAACGTCGCCGTCAACTGCGTCGACCGGCACGTCGACGCGGGCCGCGGCGACAAGACCGCCCTGCACTTCGAGGGCGAGCGCGGCGACCGGCGCTCGATCAGCTACGCCGAGCTGCAGCGGGACGTCGCCCGGGCCGCGCACGCGCTCACCGCGCTCGGCATCGGCAAGGGCGACCGGGTCGTCGTGTACCTCCCGGTCATCCCGGAGACCGTCGTCATCACGCTCGCCATCGCGCGGATCGGCGCGATCCACTCCCTCGTCTTCGGCGGCTTCTCGGCCGAGGCCGTGCGCTTCCGCGTGGAGGACACCGGCGCGAAGCTGCTCGTCACGACCGACGGCCAGTTCCGGCGCGGCGCGGCCGTGCCGGTGAAGGCGAACGCCGACCACGCGGTCGCCGGCGTCGCCTCGATCGAGCACGTGCTCGTCGTGCGCCGCACCGGCGACGAGACCCCGGACATCCCGTGGACCGAGGGCCGCGACGTCTGGTGGCACGACGTGGTCGACGCGCAGCCCGACGTGCACGAGGCCGAGGCCTTCGACGCCGAGACGCCGCTGTTCATCATCTACACCTCGGGCACGACCGGGAAGCCCAAGGGCCTCGTGCACACCAGCGGCGGCTACCTCACCCAGGCCTCCTGGACGCACTGGGCCGTCTTCGACACGAAGCCCGACGACGTGCACTGGTGCACTGCCGACCTCGCCTGGGTCACGGCGCACACCTACGAGATCTACGGACCGCTCTCGAACGGCCTCACGCAGGTGATCTACGAGGGGACGCCGAGCACACCGCACAGCGCGCGGCACTTCGAGATCATCGAGCGCTACGGCGTCACGGTCTACTACACGGCGCCGACGCTCATCCGGACCCTGATGACCTGGTTCCCCGAGGGCGTGCCGGCGCAGTACGACCTCTCGAGCCTCCGCCTGCTCGGCACGGTCGGCGAGTCGATCAACCCCGAGGCGTGGGTGTGGTTCCACGAGAGGATCGGCGGCGGGCGCTGCCCGATCGTCGACACGTGGTGGCAGTCCGAGACGGGCGCGGCCGTGATGTGCCCGCTGCCCGGCGTCTCGACCCTCAAGCCCGGCTCCTCACTCGGCGCCCTGCCCGGACTCGGCGCACTCGTCGTCGACGAAGCCGGTGAGCGGGTGCCGAACGGCTCCGGCGGCTACCTCGTCGTCGACCGCACCGGCCCGGCGCTCGCGCGGACGGTCTGGGGCGACCCCGAGCGCTACCGCGACTCGTACTGGGCCCGCTACGCCGACCGCGGCTACTTCTTCTCCGGCGACGGCGCGAAGTACGACGCCGACGGCGACATCTGGGTGCTCGGCCGGGTGGACGACGTGATCAACGTCTCCGGTCACCGGCTCTCGACCATCGAGATCGAATCGGCGCTCGTCGCGCACCCGGCGGTCGGCGAGGCCGGAGTGGTCGGCGTCGCCGACGCGACGACCGGCCAGGCGATCGCGGCCTTCGTGATCCCGTCCGACGAGGCGATCGACCGCGCCGAGGACGACCCCGCCTACTGGACGGCGCTCGAGGCCGACCTGTCGAAGGTGCTGCGCGAGCACGTGGCCACGGCGATCGGTCCGATCGCCAAGCCGCGCGACGTGGTGGTCGTCCCCGACCTGCCGAAGACGCGCTCCGGCAAGATCATGCGGCGCCTGCTCGGCGACATCCGCGACGGCCGGGAGCTCGGCGACGTGACGAGCCTCCAGGACGACACGGTTCCGGAGCGGATCGCCCGCATCGTCGCTGCGCGCGGCTGAGGCGGCTCGGTCGTCGCGAGGACTCCTCGTCCGGCAGGGTGGGTCTCGATACGCCGCCGCCGGCGGCTGCTCGACCAGCATGGGCGCCCGCAGGGCGGGCCCCCAATCTATGGTGATCGAGTAGGCCGCGGAGCGGCCGTATCGAGATCCACCAGGGTCGAACAGTGAGTGTGCAGGCCCCCGTGCCGACGTCGCCGGGTCTCGATACGCCCCTGCGGGGCTACTCGACCAGCAGGGACGGCCCTGCGGGGCTGCTCGACCGGCAGGGGGGCGGGCGAGGCTGCCCGTCGGCTCCGAAGCGGGGCGGGGCGGGGGCATCCGGAGTAGCGTGGGAGCGTGCGCGATGTCCAGCAGCGAATCATCTCCGAGCTCCACGTCTCCCCCGCCGTCGACCCGGCCGCCGAGGTCGAGCGGCGCAGCGGCTTCCTCGCCGACTACCTCCGGCACACCGGCGCGAAGGGCCTCGTGCTCGGCATCAGCGGCGGGCAGGACTCGAGCCTGGCCGGCCGGCTCTGCCAGCTCGCGGTCGAGCAGGTGCGCGCCGACGGCGGCGACGCCTCCTTCATCGCCGTGCGGCTGCCGTACAAGGTGCAGGCCGACGAGGAGGACGCGCAGCTCGCGCTGAGCTTCATCCGCCCGGACCGTCAGGTGACCTTCGACATCCACGCAGGGGTCGACGGCATCGCCTCCGCGTTCGGCGACGCCGTGGGCGAGCCGATCTCGGACTTCGTCAAGGGCAACGTCAAGGCGCGCGCCCGGATGATCGCGCAGTACGCGATCGCCGGCCAGACGGGCATGCTCGTCGTCGGCACCGACCACGCGGCCGAGGCGGTGACCGGCTTCTTCACCAAGTTCGGCGACGGCGGCGCGGACGTCCTGCCGCTGACCGGCCTCACCAAGCGCCAGGGCCGCTCGCTGCTCGTGCACCTCGACGCCCCGGCCCGCCTCTACGAGAAGGCCCCGACGGCCGACCTCCTCGACGAGAACCCCGGCCAGACCGACGAGTCGAACCTCGGCCTGGTCTACGCCGACCTGGACACCTACCTCGAGGGCGGCGACGTCGCCCCCGAGGTCGCCGAGGCGATCGAGGCCCGCTACGCCGCGACCGAGCACAAGCGGCAGGTGCCGCTGTCGATGTTCGACGACTGGTGGCGCGCGTCCGCCGTGTACACGCCCGGCAACAACTGACAGCACGAGCCGCCCCGGAGGATCCTCCGGGGCGGCTCGCTCGTTCAGGGGTGCGTCAGTCCGCGGCGCGGGCGTTGTAGACGAGCACCTCGCCCGCGTCGACGTGCGCGCGGTAGGCGCGGAAGACCTCGAGCGCCTCGTCGCGCAGGACGCCGTCGACGACCTCGATGCCGCGCGCCTCGAACTGCGCGGCCCAGTCCTCGCGCATCGGACCCTCGTCGAACGTGGAGATCTCCTCGAGCTCGGGACCGGACCCGGCGACGACCAGGCGCCGCACGCCCGACCACAGCGTCGCTCCGTAGCACTGCACGCACGGCCGCCAGTTCACGACCAGCTCGTGCGCCGGCAGACCCTCGCCGCCGAGATCCCACGAGCCGAGAGCGGTCTGCGCGAGACCGAGCGCGGTGACCTCCGCGTGCCCGGAGGAGACCCCGCTGCCCAGGACCACGTTCACACCCACCGAGACCACGCGGCCGGAGTCGCGCTCCACGACGATCGCGGCGAACGGACCGCCGTTGCCCTCGCGGAAGTTGCGGTCGGCGAGAGCATGCACGAGAGCCATGCGGTCCTCGCGCTCGGGCAGGAACTCCGGGACGTCGCGCACGGCGTCCTCGATCCAGGCGGGCAGGGCGATCTCGTAGCGGGTGGCGAGGCGGTCGATGTCCATGCCCCCATCGTGGCATCAGCGCTGCCGGTGGTCGGACTCCCCGGCCGGGCGGAGGGGGGCCGGGCGGACGGCACGCGGGCGGACGTCAGCCGGCGAAGGCGGCCTCGAGCGCCGAGGCCTGTGCCGCCCAGAAGCGCTTCGCCACTCCGGTGCGGCGGAAGAGGGCGTCGAAGCCGTGGAAGGCGCCCTCGACGATCTCGAGCGCGCACGGCACTCCGGCGGCGCGCAGGCGCTCGGCGTAGCGCACGTCCTCGGCGTGGAAGAGGTCGAGCGTGCCGACGCCGATCCAGGCGGGCGGGAGTCCGGAGAGGTCCTCGCGGCGGGCGGGGGCGGCGTAGGGCGAGACGCCGGGACCGCCGGGCTCGGTGCCGAGGTACGACGTCCAGCCGAAGCGGTTGCTGCCCGGCGTCCAGACGCGCAGGCCGCGGGGAGCGGCGCCGGGACGGGTGACGGTGCGGTCGTCGAGCATCGGGTAGGCCAGCAGCTGGAGGACGGGCTGCGCTCCCCCGCGGTCGTGCGCCATGAGGGTCGCGCCCGCGGCCAGCCCGCCGCCCGCGCTGGCCCCGCCGAGCGCGATCCGCTCGGGATCGACGCCGCGCTCGTCGGCGTGCTCGGCCAGCCAGCGGAAGGCCGCCAGCACGTCCTCGAGGGCGGCCGGCGCCCGGTGCGCGGGCGAGAGGCGGTAGCCGACGGACAGCACGCTGATGCCGAGGGTGCGGGCGAAGGCGATGTTCGACGCCTCGTCCTGCAGGTGGCTGCCGAGCACCATGCCGCCGCCGTGCACCCAGACCAGCGCGGGCGCGGCGCCGCGCAGGGTCCGCGGGCGGTAGCTGCGCGCCCGGATCGAGGCGCCCTCGGGCCCGGGGATCTCGAGGTCCTCGACGATCAGGTCGGGCGGCGCCTCCCCGCCGGTCTGCTCGCGGCGGGTGGCGAGGCGGAGCAGCCGCGGGCCGAGCGAGACGGGCGGCAGGAAGCGGCCGAGCGCGAGATCGGGGTGGAAGAGGGGCGCCGAGGCGCCGCGCGGTGACGCGGTCATGCGCGGGAGGCTACTCCTCGCGGCCGCACGGCGCCCCTCCTCCGATACCGCGCTACGGACGGACGAGCGTCTTGATCGCGCGGCGCTCGTCCATCGCGGCGTAGGCCTCCGCGATCTCCTCGAGCGGGAGCTCGAGGTCGAACACCAGGCCGGGCTCGATCGCGCCGCTGAGCACGTCGGGGAGCAGCTCCGCCATGTAGCCGCGGACGGGGGCGACGCCGCCGTTGACGCCGACGTTCGAGCCGAACATCTGGCGCACGGGCAGCTCGGGGCCGCCGTTGGGGACGCCGACGTAGCCGACCATGCCGCCGGGGCGGGCGGAGTCGAGCGCCTGCTGCATCGACTCCTTGGTGCCGACGCACTCGAGGACGCAGTCGGCGCCGATGCCGTCGGTGAGCTCGCGGACGCGCGCGACGCCCTCGTCGCCACGGGTGTCGACGATGTGGGTCGCACCGAAGCGGGTGGCGAGCGCCTGGCGGGACTCGTGCCGCGACATCGCGATGATCGTGGTCGCGCCGAGGCGCTTGGCCGCCAGCACGGCGCAGAGGCCGACCGCTCCGTCGCCGACGACCGCGACGGTCGAGCCGGCGGTGACTCCGGCGGAGACGGCGGCGTGGTGGCCGGTGCCCATCACGTCGGCGAGGGTCAGCAGGCTCGGGATGAGGGCCGGGTCCGGGTCGGTGCCGACGCGGAAGAGCGTGCCGTCGGCGAGCGGGACGCGGACCTTCTCGCCCTGCGCGCCGTCGGCGAAGCCCTGCTCGCCGACCTCGGCGCCCCACCAGCCGCCGGTGAGGCAGGAGGTCGAGACGCCGTTCGCGCAGTTCGCGCAGGTGCCGTCGCAGACGTAGAAGGGGGCGATCACGAAGTCGCCGACCGCGATGTCGTGGACGTCGTCGCCGATCTCCTCGACGACTCCGACGAACTCGTGGCCGATGCGGTGCGCCTCCTTCGTCGGGGTGACGCCGCGGTACGGCCAGAGGTCCGACCCGCAGACGCACGCGGCGGTGACGCGGACGATCGCGTCGCGACCGGTGGAGAGGACGGGGTCGGGCACCTCCTCGAGTCGGACGTCGCGCTCGCCGTGGATGATCGTTGCTCGCATGGGGGTCTCCTGCTCGAGAGGGGGTGGGCGTCGTCCACCGTACGCCGGTGGCGCGGAGGCATCGGTGCCGGGACAGGGGCTTGCACGAACGTCCGCGGGCGCTACGGCGGCGCCTCCCGCCAGCCGTCGGCGCCGATGACGACGTGCGCGACGAAGCGCACCCCGCAGGCCGCGCAGGCGTCGGCCAGCGCCCGGGTCGCGGCGCGGTCGGACGGGAGGACGTGCGCGCCCGCCGCGTGGCTGTGCGCGAGACCGACCGCCGCCGCTCCCCGCGCGAGCACCTCGGCGAGGATCTCGGACACCGGCACGTCGGCGTGGGTGGGCGGACCGTCGGCGAGCGCGATGACGTCGCGCACCGCTCCGGCGGCGGTCAGGGCGACCGCGAGCACGGTCTCGCTCGGGCGGGCGGCCAGGAGGGGCGCGACCAGCTCGGCGAGGCCGGCCGCGTCGGCGATGCGTGCGGCCCGCCCGGCGCGGTTCATCCTCCGCCGCAGCTCGAAGGACGCGACGATGCGGCAGGCCGCGACCTCGCCGACGCCGCGCTGGCGGACCAGGTCGGCCACCCCCGCCCGCGACACCGCGTCGATGCCGCCGAAGCGCGCCAGCAGCCGCTGCGCGACGACGGTGGCGTTCGCTCCGCGCACCCCGCTGCCGATCAGCACGGCCAGGGTCTCCGCGTCGGTCAGCGCCTCGGGCCCGCGCTGCCGCAGCCGCTCGCGCGGGCGCTCCTCGGGCGCGAGGTCGGCCATGCGGGGGCCGATCGGGAGTGTGCTCATGGGCGGGACGCTACCCGCCGGTACCCGCCCGGCGAGGGCCTCGATCGGCGACTGTGGACGACCCGCCCGACTCCGCCCCCTGTGGAGGAGCGTCCGCCGCCGACCGCCCGCCCGACCCCTCGAAAGTTGCGGTAGTCGAGCGCGACTACCGCAACTTTTGAGGGATGGGGAAGGGAGGGGAGGGGCTGAGCGGTCGAGGCGCGGGGAGGAGCGGCGCGGTGGAAGGGCGGGCCGCGGCCTACGGGGTCGTCAGGCCCGCGGAGACCTGGAGGCCGTCGGGGCCGACGTCGACGAGCACGACGTCGCCGTCGCGGATCGAGCCGTCGAGCAGGGCCGTCGCCAGGCGGTCGTCGATCTCCTGCTGCATCAGGCGGCGCAGCGGACGGGCGCCGTACTGCGGGTCGTAGCCGCGCTCGGCCAGCCATCCGCGGGCGGAGGGCGTGACCGCGAGGTCGAGCCGTCGCTCCGCCAGCCGGCGCGAGAGCCGGTCGACGTAGAGCGAGACGATCTCGCCCAGCTCGGTGCGGTCGAGCGCCTCGAACACGACGATGTCGTCGAGCCGGTTCACGAACTCGGGCTTGAAGGCCTGCCGCACCATCTGCTGCACCGCCTCGACCTTCTGCGGGCGGGTCAGCGTCGGATCGACGAGGAACTGCGAGCCGAGGTTCGAGGTGAGGATGAGGATCGTGTTGCGGAAGTCGACCGTGCGCCCCTGGCCGTCGGTCAGGCGGCCGTCGTCGAGCACCTGCAGCAGCACGTCGAAGACCTCGGGGTGCGCCTTCTCGATCTCGTCGAGCAGCACGACCGAGTACGGACGGCGGCGCACCGCCTCCGTCAGCTGGCCGCCCTGCTCGTAGCCGATGTAGCCGGGAGGGGCGCCGACGAGCCGCGAGACGGCGAACTTCTCGCCGTACTCCGACATGTCGATCCGCACCATCGCCTTCTCGTCGTCGAAGAGGTGGTCGGCCAGCGCCTTCGCGAGCTCGGTCTTGCCGACCCCGGTCGGGCCGAGGAAGAGGAACGAGCCGGTGGGCCGGTCGGGGTCGGAGACGCCCGCGCGGGTGCGGCGGACGGCGCCGGCGACGGCCGAGACCGCCTCGTTCTGGCCGATCAGGCGCCGGTGCAGCTCGGTCTCGAGGTGCAGCAGCTTCTCCGTCTCGCCCTGCATCAGCCGGCCGACGGGGATGCCGGTCCAGGCGGCGATCACCGCGGCGATGTCGTCCGAGGTGACCTGCTCGTTGACCATGCGGCCCTCGGCCGGCTGCTCCTCCTGCTCGGCGGCGGCGAGCTCGCGCTCGGCGGCCGGGATGTCGCCGTAGAGCAGGCGCGAGGCGCGCTCGAGGTTGCCCTCGCGCTGGGCCCGCTCGGCCGCGATCCGCAGCGCGTCGAGCCGGTTCTTCAGGTCGCCGATGCGGTTGAGGGAGGCGCGCTCGCGCTCCCAGCGCTGCTGCAGCTCACCGAGGTGGGCGCTGCGCCGGGCGAGGTCCTCGCGCAGCACCTCGAGCCTCGCCTTCGAGGCCTCGTCCTTCTCCTTCTTCAGCGCGAGCTCCTCGAGCTTCAGCCGGTCGACGGAGCGGCGGAGCTCGTCGATCTCGACGGGCGCCGAGTCGATCTCCATCCGCAGTCGCGAGGCGGCCTCGTCGATGAGGTCGATGGCCTTGTCGGGGAGCTGCCGCGCCGTGATGTAGCGGTTGGAGAGCGAGGCGGCGGCGATCAGCGCCGAGTCGGCGATGGCGACCTTGTGGTGCGCCTCGTAGCGCTCCTTGAGACCGCGGAGGATCGCGACCGTGTCCTCGACGGTCGGCTCGCCGACGAACACCTGCTGGAACCGGCGCTCGAGGGCCGCGTCCTTCTCGATGTACTGGCGGTACTCGTCGAGCGTCGTGGCGCCGATCATCCGCAGCTCGCCGCGCGCGAGCATCGGCTTGAGCATGTTCGCGGCGGCCACGGAGCCCTCGCCGCCGCCCGCGCCCATCAGCGTGTGCAGCTCGTCGATGAAGGTGATGATGCGGCCGCCGGAGTCGTTGATCTCGGCGAGGACGGCCTTCAGCCGCTCCTCGAACTCGCCGCGGTACTTCGCGCCCGCGATCAGCGCGGAGAGGTCGAGGCTGACGAGGCGCTTGCCCTTGAGGCTGTCGGCGACGTCGCCCGCGACGATCCGCTGCGCGAGCCCCTCGACGACCGCCGTCTTGCCGACGCCGGGCTCGCCGATGAGCACGGGGTTGTTCTTGGTGCGGCGCGTGAGCACCTGGCTGACGCGCCGGATCTCGGCGTCCCGCCCGATCACCGGGTCGAGCTTGCCGCTCGCCGCGATCGCGGTCAGGTCGACGCCGTACTGCGCGAGAGCGGACGACTCGTCCTGCTGGGGCATCCGACCGGCCTGCATCTGCATCTCCTCCTTGCGGTTCGAAAGTTGAGTTCGAATGACTCAACTTTACGCCCGCCGGAGATGTTCCCGCGGGTCGATGAGAGATTTCGGGACGCGGCCCCGCGGATCAGGCGGTGAGCCGGCCCTCGCCGAGGCCGCCGAGGCCACCGCGGAGCGAGCCGAGCGCATCGCGGAGCACGGCGCGCAGGCGCGACTCGCGCACCCCCGTCAGCGCGGCGATCTCGCTCTGGGAGTAGCGGCCGGCGACGGCGAGCAGCAGCAGCTCCCGGTCGGGGCAGGCCAGCGCGAGGAGTCCGTCGGACAACGGGCGGCGCGCGGTCGCCGAGGCGGAGCCGAGCGTCTCGCAGAGGACCTCCAGCAGCCACAGCACCGGCTCGGGCGAGCGGGCGCCCTCGCGGGCGCGGCGCCAGACGGACGCGAAGGCCTCGATGCAGAGCCGGTCCCGGGTGGCGGCATCGGCCTGCACGGTCGCGATCGACGCGGTGAAGAGGCCGCCGAAGCGGTCGAACAGCTCACCGAACGCGGCGCGGTCCCCCGTCGCGACGGCCCGGAGGAGCCGCGCGGCGGTCTCCGTCAGGGCAGGGCGGTCCCGCTCCGGACCCGCGTCGTCGCCGTGTTCATGCATCTGCACACAATGACACCGCAACCCCGTCCGTGGCACCAGTTGCGGTCACACCCGTCAGGGGGTAATTAACGCGGCGGGCCGCCCGTCAGAGCTTCGGCCAGCGCGCCCGGGCGAAGCAGAACGCGCCGTAGGCGATGAGGCCGACCGCGACGGCGCCGAGCAGCGCGACACCGAACGGCAGCTCGGTCAGGGACTTCAGCGCCTCGTCCAGGCCGCCCGCCTGCTCGGGGTCGTGCTTCACCGCGGCGACGATCAGCAGGACGCCGAGCGCTCCGAGCACGATGCCCTTCGCGACGTAGCCGGCGATGCCGAGGTAGGTGACGACACGACCGGCCGTGCCACCGGGCAGGGCGACGTTCTCGAGGAACTTCTTCGAGGCGCCGCGGTAGACGAAGACGCCGCCGACCACGAGGACCGCGAGTCCGGCGATCACGAGGAGCACCACTCCGCCCGGCGCCGCGAGGAGCTGAGCGCTCGCGCTCTGCGACGTCTCGGACGAGTCGGAGCTGCCGCCCATCGCGAAGCGCAGCGTGGTCACGCCGAGGGCGGCGTAGACGACGGCCTTCGCCGCCTCCTTGAGCCGGCTGCCCCAGCGGGACGCGGCGCTGTCGCCGCCCGCGACCAGGAACGCCTCGAGGATCCCCCAGAGGGCGAGGCCGAAGAGACCGATCGCGCAGACCCAGAGCACGACCGTTCCGCCGGGCTGCGCGGCGAGCTGCCCGAGTGCTCCGCTCTGATCGGCCTCGCCGCCGCCGCCCTGCGCGACCTGCAGCGCGATGACGCCGATGAGGAGGTGGACGAGGCCGTTCGCCGCGTAGCCCCCGCGGGCGAGGGTGCGCACCGCGGTCGAGTCCTGCGCGTCGTCGGCGGCGCGCTTGGCCTGGGTTCCTGAGGGAGTGTTCACACGCCGGACCGTACGCGGTTCGGGCCGCCGCGTCTAACCCGGAGCGGATCGCCCCGGTCCGCGGGCGGCCGTTCACCGGTCGGACACCCCCTGTTTCCACACCTTGTGCACACCCGGATCCGCCGCGGGACCAGCGATGCGCGGCGGGCGGCGGCGGTGAGGACGCTCGTTCTCCACATCTCTCCACAGGGTTGTCCACAGCTGTGGAGATCTTTCGGTCCTCTAGCGACCGGCGGAGCCGACGCCGCCGTCAGCGACGCCCTCGGCGGCTCCGGCCGGTGGGTCCGGAGAGGTCGGCGTGGGCCGCGACCGTCTCGATGAAGGCCGCGACGAGCGGATCGGGGTCCGCCCGGGTGAAGGCCCGGACGGCCCTCGTGCGCGCGGGGTCGAGCGGCAGGACGGCGCCGCGGAAGCCGCTGTCGAGGATGTTCCGCGGGACGAGTCCGAGCCCGACTCCCGCCGCCGCGAACCGGGGCACGGCGGCGGTCTGCGGCGTGCGCAGCGCGACGCGCGGCACGAAGCCGGCCTCGGCGGCGTACCGGTCCAGGACTCCCGCGAGCCCGTGCTCGAGCGCGAAGTGCACCCACGGCTCGTCCGCCAGTGCCGCGAGGTCGACCGACGACCGCCCCGCCAGCGGATGATCGGAGCCGGCCACGACGACGAACTCCTCCCGCCCGATCAGGCGCGACGGCCCGCTCCACGACCGGGGCATCGGCGCGAGGGCGACGTCGCCCGCGCCCGCGCTCATGGCGGCGACCACCGCGTCGACGGACTGGTGCTCGATCACGGTCACGCTCGCTCCCGGATGCTCCTGCAGCCAGACCTCGAGCACCCCGGGGAGGACGCCCAGCCCGAGGGAGGTGATCGTCACGACGTCGATCGTCCCGGTCTCGGCCGCGAGGACGGCGGCCGCGGCGGCGAGGGCCCGCTGAGCATCGGCGACGACCGCTCGAGCCGGCGGGAGGACGGCGCGGCCGAGCGGGGTGAGGGCGACACCGCGCGGCAGCCGGTCGAGCAGGCGACCGCCGAGCTCGCGCTCGAGTGCGCGGATCTGCTGCGAGAGGCCGGGCTGGGTGACCCCCAGCTCGTCGGCGGCGCCGGTGAAGGACCCGAGGTCGACGACTCGGAGGAGGTACTCCCACTGCCGGACCGAGACCATCAGCAGAGCTTATCGGAAAAGGAATAGCGAGTACTTTGACTTCTTCTCAGCTCGGCGGCACGCTCTCCTGCATGACCTCACTCCTCGAACCGATCGCACTCGGATCGCTCAGCCTCCCCCACCGCATCGTGATGGCGCCGATGACGCGATCGCGCTCCGCGCAGCCCGGGAACAGCCCCCGGCCGCTGAACGCCGAGTACTACGCACAGCGCGCCACCGCCGCGCTCATCGTCTCGGAGGCGACGCAGATCTCGCCCTCCGGCCAGGGCTACAGCTTCACGCCGGGACTGCACTCCGCCGAGCAGATCGCCGGCTGGCGGCTCGTCACGGCGGCCGTCCACGCCGAGGGCGGGCGGATCGTCGCGCAGCTCTGGCACGTCGGGCGGATGTCGCACCGCTCGTTCCACGACGGGGCGGCGCCGGTCGCCCCGAGCGCTCTCGACTCCGGAGCACGGGTGTGGATCAGCACCGACGGGGTCGGCGCGATGGTGCCCA
Organism: Rathayibacter sp. VKM Ac-2856; assembly: GCF_013205055.1. Classification (GTDB taxonomy): domain Bacteria; phylum Actinomycetota; class Actinomycetes; order Actinomycetales; family Microbacteriaceae; genus Rathayibacter. The sequence continues at coordinate 374,734 of NZ_JABMLF010000004.1, read as the reverse complement.
CGAGCACGCCGCGGGCGCTGAGCACCGCCGAGGTCCGGGGAGTCGTCGAGGACTACCGTCGCGCGGCGGCGTCCGCGGTGGCGGCGGGCTTCGACGGCGTCGAGATCCACGGGGCGAACGGGTACCTCGTCGACCAGTTCCTCCGCACGACCTCCAACCACCGCACCGACGAGTACGGCGGCTCCGTCGACGGGCGCCTCCGCTTCCCGGTGGAGGTCGTGACCGCGGTCGCCGAGGAGATCGGCGCCGGCCGGGTGGGGCTCCGCCTCTCCCCGCAGATCACCGCACGGGGGATGGACTGCCCGGAGATCGAGAAGACGACCCTCGAGCTCGCGCGCCGGATCGATGCGATCGGCGTCGCCTACCTGCACCTCGCCGAGGCGGACTGGGACGACGCGCCCGCGATCCCGGAGGAGTTCCGGACGAGGCTCCGCGAGGCGTTCTCCGGCCGGATCGTCGTCGCCGGCGGCTACACGGCCGAGCGCGCCGAGCGGATCCTCGCCGCCGGGCACGCCGACCTGGTGGCGTTCGGCCGGCCCTTCGTCGCGAACCCCGACCTGCCCGCCCGCATCGCGGCCGGCGCGCCCCTGGCGGCACTCGATCCGGACCGGCTCTACGGCGGGGACGCGCGGGGGTACACGGACTTCCCGGCGTGGGAGGGGCCCGGCGCGGCCGTCGCGGCGCAGGGTGTCGCGGCGCAGGGTTCCGCGGCGCAGGCCGTCGCGACCCGGGGCGGAGCGCTCTGATGCGCGCCGTCGCGATCACCCGGCACGGGGCACCCGAGGTGCTCACCGACGTCGAGCTGCCCGACCCGGTGGCGACCGGTCACGACCTGCTGGTGCGGGTCCGGACCGTGTCGGTGAACCCCGTCGACACCAAGGTCCGCGCATCCGGACGCCCCGAGGCGAGGCCGAAGGTCCTCGGCTTCGACGCGGTCGGCTCGGTCGAGGCGGTGGGCGAGCACGTCACGCTCTTCGCGCCGGGTGACGACGTGTTCTACGCCGGCTCGCTCACCCGGCCCGGGACGAACGCGGAGCTGCACCTCGTCGACGAGCGCATCGTCGGCCGGAAGCCCGCCCGCCTCGACGACGCGGAGGCCGCGGCGCTGCCGCTGACGGCGATCACGGCGTGGGAGCTGCTGTTCGACCGGCTCGGGGTCGAGCGCGGCGGCGGACGCGGCCGGCGCCTGCTCGTCGCCGGTGCCGCCGGGGGTGTCGGATCGATGCTGGTCCAGCTCGCCGCCCGCCTGACCGATCTCGAGGTCGTCGCGACGGCCTCGACGCCCGAGTCGCGGCAGTGGGTCCGCGACCTCGGTGCCCACGAAGTGATCGATCACCGCGATCTCGCTGCGGAGCTGCGCCGCGTCGGACCCGTCGACCTCATCGCCTCCCTGACCGGGACGACGCGGAACCTCCCGGCGTTCGTCGAGGCGATCGCGCCGCAGGGGGCCATCGCCGTGATCGACGATCCCGAGACCCTCGACATCGTGCCGCTCAAGCGCAAGTCGGTGTCGGTGCACTGGGAGCTGATGTTCACCCGGCCGATGTTCGCGACGCCGGACCTGCGCGCGCAGCACGACCTGCTGCAGGAGGTGTCCGCGCTGCTGGACGAGGGGGTGCTGCGGACGACGCTCACTCGGGCGCTGTCGCCCCTGAGCGCGGCGACTCTCGCGGAGGCGCACCGGCTCGTCGAGGCCGGCGGGACCCCGGGCAAGGTCGTCGTCAGCGGCTGGGAGCGGAGCGGGCGGTAGCCCTCAGACGTCGATGGCGTGGACGAGACCGTCCTGCACGCTGCCGAGCCAGTCGTAGACGGCGCGGATCGCCTGGCCGGTCTCGTTCTCGGGCTCGACGTCGTCGGTGTCGACGATGCCCAGGCGGGCGGCGAGCGCGAGGCGCATGTCGGTGAGTCCGCGGAGCCAGGAGAGCGCCTGCGGCGGCTCGAGGCGGACGGCGACCTCGCCGAGGCCGGCGAAGACGCGGGCGTGCCCGGAGCCCTCGCCCGCGTCGAGGGCGGCGGTGATCGCGCGGGCGTCGTCCATCTTCCGGGCGGCCAGGTCGGGGGCGGTGAAGCGGCGGAACTCGTCGGCGGCCTCGCGGTCGTCGCGGTAGGCGTCGGGGAGGAGGCGGGCCAGCGCGGGGTCGGCGAGCGCCTCGTCCGAGGCGTGGCGGTCGAGCAGCTCGAGCATCTCGCCGGCGAGGTGGCGGAGGATCCCGGCCTCCTCGCGGTCGAAGCGGGCCACGGCGGCGCCGGAGGAGTCGCGGCGGAACGAGCGCATCAGCGGCGGCCGATCGCGGGGCGGGGGGTGCGGGTCATGCGTCGGCCTTCTGCAGCGTCGCCCACAGGCCGTAGCCGTGCATCGCCTCCACGTGCCGCTCCATCTCCTCGCGGTTGCCGGTCGCGACCACGGCGCGCCCCTCCGTGTGCACCTGGAGCATCAGGCGCTCGGCCTCGGCTCGGCCGAAGCCGAAGTAGCTGCGGAAGACGTAGGACACGTAGGACATCAGGTTCACCGGGTCGTCCCAGACGAGCACGATCCACGGCACCTCGGCGGCGGCGCGGGTCGCCAGCCGCTCGTCGGCGCGCTCGATCGTGTCCACCATCCCTCCAGCCTAGGTCGCGGGCGGCGGCCGTCGGCCGCGGGGCGGCGGATCTCGACACGCCCGCTGCGCGGGCTGCTCGATCAGCAGGGATCGGGTGCGCCGCCCCCCCTCTTGCTGGTCGAGTAGCCGCGCAGCGGCGTATCGAGACCCCACGCCTGCAGAACGGTGGATCTCGATACGCCCGCCAAGCGGGCTACTCGATCAACATGGATCGGTTGGGTGCCGCCCCCCCCTCTTGCTGGTCGAGTAGCCGCGCAGCGGCGTATCTCTTGCTGGTCGAGTAGCCGCGCAGCGGCGTATCGAGACCTCACGCCTGCAGAGCGGTGGATCTCGATACGCCCGCTGCGCGGGCTACTCGATCAGCATGGAGGGGGCGCCCGCGACGCGGACTGCTCGATCAGGAGGGGGCGCCCGCGGAGCGGGCTCCTCGGCGGTCAGGCCGAGAGGCGCGGCAGGACCTCGCGGGCGAAGAAGTCGAGGTGGTCGAGGTCCTGGAGGTCCATGAACTGGAGGTAGACGCGCTCGGCGCCGGCCTCGCGGAGGGACTCGAGGCGGTCGACGGTCTCGTCGACGCCGCCGGCGACGCCGTGCTCGCGCAGCTCGGCGGGCTCGCGGCCGATCGCGGCGGCGCGGCGCACGAACTCCGCCTCGTCCGCTCCGCCGACCGCGATCAGCGCGACCGAGTGCACGAGCGAGGACGGCTCGCGGCCGATCGCGACGCACGCCTCGTCCACGCGCGCGAACGCGGCGGGGATCGCGTCGAACTCCGGGAACGGCAGGTTGAACTCGCTCGCGAAGCGGGCTGCGAGGCGCGGGGTGCGCTTCGGGCCGCCGCCGCCGACGATCACCGGCAGCGGGAGCCGCGCGGGCTTCGGCAGCGCGGGCGAGTCGGTGAGCGTGTAGTGCTCGCCGGCGAAGGAGTAGCGCTCGCCGACCGGCGTCGACCAGAGGCCGGTGACGATCTCCAGCTGCTCCTCGAGCAGGTCGAAGCGGCGGGGCGGGAACGGGATGCCGTACGCGGCGTGCTCCTCCTCGAACCAGCCGGTGCCGAGCCCGAGCTCGACGCGGCCGCCCGACATGGCGTCGACCTGCGCGACCTGGATCGCGAGGATCCCCGGCGGCCGGTAGGTGACGGAGGAGACCAGGGTGCCGAGCGCGATCCGCTCGGTCTCGCGCGCGAGGCCCGCGAGGGTCGTCCACGCGTCCGACGGACCGGGGCCGGGGTCGCCGTCGCCCATCCGGAGGTAATGGTCGGAGCGGAAGAATCCGTCGAAGCCGAGGGCTTCGGTGGCCTGCGCGACCGCGAGGAGATCCTCGTAGCTGGCGCCCTGCTGGGGTTCGGTGAAGACTCTGAACTGCACGGCTCCAGCCTCCCCCATCCCGGTCGCCGCGGGCGCGACCGACCCGCCCGCCGCGCCCCGCCGGTCCCTCGATCAGGCGCTCGGCAGCGTCGGCGGCCGAGCCCGTGCCGAGCGGTCCGTGTACCGTTGCAGGCTGCCCACGACGAGAGGACCCCATGTCCGACACGCCCGCCTCCCCGGACATCGCCGTCCCTCCCGCCGCTGACAAGCGGCCCCCGCACAGCCTCGCCCGCTGGGTGTTCTGGCCCGCGGCGGTGATCACGCTCTCGATCGCCGCCTTCGCGATCGTCGCCCCCGACGTCGCCACCGGCGTCTTCTCGGCGCTGCAGAGCACGGTGATCGACACCTTCAGCTGGTACTACGTGCTGATCGCCGCGGTCTTCGTCGCCTTCGCGATCTGGATGGGCCTCAGCCGCTTCGGCGACATCAAGCTCGGTGCCGACGACGACGAGCCGGAGTTCTCGCTGCTCTCCTGGATCTCGCTGCTCTTCGCGGCCGGGATGGGCATCGGCCTCGTCTTCTACGGCGTCGCGGAGCCGCTCACCCACTTCGCCACTCCGCGGCCCGGCGTCACCGGCACCGACACGGAGCTCGCGCAGAGCGCCATCTCGCAGACCTATCTGCACTGGGGCGTGCACGCCTGGTCGATCTACGTCGTCGTCGGCCTCGCCCTCGCCTACGCGATCCACCGCCGCAAGCGCCCGGTGTCGATCCGCTGGGCGCTCGAGCCGCTGCTCGGCCGCCGGGTCCGCGGCGGCTGGGGCAACACGATCGACGTCGTCGCGCTCGTCGGCACGATGTTCGGCGTCGCGACCTCGCTCGGCCTCGGCGTCACGCAGATCTCGGCCGGGCTCGAGGCGAGCGGCATCGTCGACTCCTCGCTCACCGTGCAGATCGTCGTGATCGCGGTCGTGACGGCGCTCACCGTGTTCTCGCTCGTCTCCGGCGTCGGCAAGGGCATGAAGTGGCTCTCGACCGGCAACCTGCTGCTCGCGGCCGCCCTGCTCGTGTTCGTGCTGGTCGCCGGCCCGACCCAGTTCCTGCTGCGTGAGTTCGTGCAGTCGCTCGGCAACTACCTGCAGAACTTCATCGGCCTGACCTTCACGGTCAGCGCCTACCAGGGCACCGCGGGCGAGACCTGGCAGGCGAGCTGGACCACGTTCTACTGGGGCTGGTGGATGTCGTGGGCGCCGTTCGTCGGCATCTTCATCGCCCGCGTCTCCAAGGGCCGCACCGTGCGCGAGTTCGTCGCGGGCGTGCTGCTGGTCCCGACGATCATGACGTTCCTCTGGTTCAGCGTGCTCGGCGGCACCGCCCTCTACCGCGAGCTCTACGGCTCCGGCGGGCTCGTCGGCACCGACGGCGCGGTGAGCACCGACACCGCGCTCTTCCAGATGCTGCAGGGCCTGCCGGCCGGCTCCGTGCTCACGGTCGGCGCGATCCTCCTGATCGGCGTCTTCTTCGTCACCTCCGCCGACTCCGGCGCCCTGGTCATGTCGATGATCGCGACCGGCGGCGACGCGGAACCGCGCAACGGCATCCGCGTCTTCTTCGCGCTGGCGACGGCGCTGCTCGCGCTCTCGCTGCTCATCGCCGGCGGGCTCGACGCCCTGCAGACGGCCGCGATCCTCTCGGCGCTGCCGTTCAGCGTGGTGATGATCCTGATGTGCGTGGCGACGGTGATCGCGTTCCGCAGGGAGATCCGCGCCTACGACAAGGCCCGCCGGGCCGCCTTCGTCGGCGACATCGGCTCCTTCTACGGCCTCGAGGTGGAGGAGCCGGTCGAGCGCGAGCCGGCGCACCCTCTGAAGCGGCTGGCGCAGCGGATCAAGCCGGGCGCGGCGCCGCGGGAGTAGGGCGCGGCGGCGTCCGACGCGGGGGATCTCGATACGCCCGGCTGCGCCGGGCTACTCGATCAGCATGCAGGGGGGGCGGACTCGCGATCAGCACGGTGGTCGAGTAGGCGCCGCAGGCGGCGTATCGAGACCGGGTGGGGCGGCGGGCGCGACGTCGTGTGACGTCGCGTGGCGCCGTGTTACGGGCGGGGTGACAGTCTCCTGAGCGGGCTCGTAGGTTGGCCGGGTCGTCAGCCCACGCCGCTAGGAGTACCGCCCGCATGTCACGCTTCACGCCCGGATCGTCCCCCTTCCGCTCGCGCCTCGCCGCGGCCGTCGGCGCCGTCCTCGTGGCCGGCCTGCTCGCGGGCTGCACCGCGCAGGCGGCGGACGTGGCCGGCTCCTCCTCCGGCACGCCCGTCGAGGGCGGCTCGCTCGTCTTCGCCGACATCGAGCTGCAGACCGACTTCCAGGTGCAGAAGGGGTTCAACTACACGCAGGCGAACGTCTTCCGCACCATCGCCGACCGCCTCACCGCCTTCGACCCGGAGACCGGCGAGGTCATGCCGTGGATCGCCTCCGAGTGGAGCGTCAACGGCGACAACACGGAGTTCACCTTCACCATCCGCCCGGGCGTCACCTTCTCGGACGGCACGCCGCTCGACGCCGCCGCGGTCAAAGCCAACCTCGACCAGCTCGGCCTGGGCGACGAGGCGAAGAAGATCGTCAAGAACCGCGACTTCATCGGCTACCAGAGCTCGGAGGTGACCGGCGAGGACACCGTCGTCGTGCGCCTCTCGGAGCCGAACGCCGACTTCCTCAAGGCGACCGCCGCCTCCACCGCGAGCCTGGTCTCGACCTCGACCCTCGCGCTGGACTACGCCGGGCAGGCCGACATCTCGAAGATCGTCGCCTCCGGCCCCTTCGTCTTCGCCTCGCAGGTGCCCGACCAGGAGATCGTCTTCGACAAGCGCGAGGACTACGCCTGGCCGTCGTCGATCTCGACGAACACCGGCGCGGCGCACCTGGACGAGGTCACCTTCCGCGCGATCCCCGAGGTGGGGCTGCGCGTGGGCGCCGTCTCCTCGGGTCAGGCGGACATCGCGCGCGGCGTGCAGCCGACCGACGAGGCAGCCGCGGCCGCCTCCGGGATCGAGCTCGCCGTCGCGCAGGCGCCGGAGCTCACCGCGAACTGGCTCGCCTTCCGCGGCGACGCGCCCGTCGTCTCCGACCAGGCCGTCCGCCGCGCTCTGCAGATCGGCTTCGACCGCGAGGCGCTGAAGACCACCGTGCTCAGCGACAGCTACCCGCTCTCGGGCTCGGTGCTCAACCGCTCGGCCCCCGGCTTCGTCGACCTCGGCGACGAGCTCGCCTACGACCCCGACGAGGCCGAGAAGCTCCTCGACGACGCGGGCTGGACCGTCGGCTCCGACGGCGTCCGCGAGAAGGACGGCCAGCGGCTCGCCCTCTCGGTCGCCGCCAGCCCGCGCAGCGTCGTGATCAAGCCCGCCTTCGAGTTCATCGAGTCGGAGTGGCGCAAGCTCGGCGTCGAGCTGACCAACAACGCCGGCGACAGCGCCATCCTCGCCACCGCGCTGGGCGACCCCGCCTACCCCGCCATCGGCTCGCGCCAGTTCTACCTCGGCGGTCTCGGCCCGCTGTTCAGCGCCGCCGGCAACACCAACACCTACGTCTCGGACGACGAGCTCAACGCGCTGTTCGCGACCGAGCGCGCGGCCACCGACCCCGCCGCCCGCGACGAGGTCCTCGCCGACATCCAGGAGCGCCTCGTGCTCGGCACCAACCTGCTCGTGCCGCTCTGGGACGAGGTGCAGGTGCACGCCGTCGGCTCGGGCGTCCACGTGAGCTTCGACGGCGGCACCGCGCCGCTGCTCCACGAAGCCTGGGTGCAGAGGTAGCCGCGGTGCTCCGGTATCTCGCCGGCCGGGCCGGTCAGGCGGTGCTCGTGCTGTGGCTGACGTACACGATCGTCTTCGCGGTCGTGCAGCTGCTGCCGTCCGACCCCGTCACGATCTTCCTGGCCGGCGACGCCGGGGCCGACCCCGCCCTGATCCAGCAGGTCAGCGCGCTCTACGGCTACGACCGCCCCTGGCACGAGCAGTACCTGCTGCAGCTGGCGAACCTGCTGCGCGGCGACTTCGGCTTCTCGCTCTCCTCCGGCCAGCCCGTGCTCACCCGCATCGGCGACGTCGTCGGCAGCACCGTCCTGCTGGCCTCGACGGGACTGCTGCTCAGCATCGTGATCGCGGTGGGCGTGAGCGCGGCGGCGTTCCTGATCGACGCGCCGCGGCTGAAGGCCCTCGTCGTCGCCGTGCCGTCGCTGTTCAGCTCGATCCCCGTGTTCTGGCTCGGGATCGTGGTGCTGCAGGTGTTCTCCTTCCAGCTGCGGATCCTCTCGCTCTTCCCGGACGGGTCGCTGCTGTCGCTGCTCATCCCCGCCCTGGTGCTCGCGATCCCGGTGTCCGCGCCGATCGCGCAGGTGCTGCTGAGCGGAGTGGAGCAGGCCGCCGAGCTCGCCTTCGTCAAGACCGCCCGCGCGAAGGGCGCCCGGCCGCTGCGGGTCTTCCTGCGGCACGTCCTGCGCTCCTCGCTCGGCGCGACCACCGCCGTGATCGGCACCACACTCGGGATCCTCCTGGCCGGCTCCGTCATCACCGAGACCGTCTTCGCCCGCCCCGGCCTCGGCTCGGTGCTGCTGAAGGCCGTCATCGCGCAGGACGTGCCGCTCGTGCAGGGCCTCGTCCTGCTGACGACGCTCGTCGTCGTCGTCACCACGCTGGTGCTCGATCTGATCGCGCCGGTGCTCGACCCGCGCGTCCTGCGCACCCGCGGACAGAAGGGACTGGTGCGCCTTGGCGCTTGAGCTCACCCGGACGGCGGACGACCGCCGCGCCGGCCTCCTCCGCAGCCTGCCCGCGCCGGGCCCGGCCGCGATCCTCTCGGCGGCGCTGATCGTCCTGGTCGTGCTCTGGCTGATCGCGCCCGGCTGGTTCACCTCCTCCGACCCGCTGACCGGCGACTCCTCGCAGGTCTTCCTCGCCCCGAGCGCCGCGCACCCCTTCGGCACCGACCACCTCGGCCGCGACGTGCTCGCCCGGGTGGTCTTCGGCACGCGCCAGACCGCGCTGACCGCGGGGCTCGCCGTGATCGTCGGACTGGCGCTCGGCACCCTCGTCGGCATCGTCTCCTCGACGCTCGGCTCATGGGCGGAGGCCGTGAGCATGCGCGTGATCGACGCCCTGATCGCGCTGCCCGCGTTCATGATCGCGCTGTTCGTGGTCTCGGCCTACGGAGCGGGACCGGTCTCGCTGGGCATCGGGGTCGGCATCGGCTCGGTCGTGCTGTTCGCGCGGGTGACGCGCGCCGAGATCCTCCGGGTGCGCTCGCTCGACTACCTCGAGGCGAGCCTCCTGGCCGGCGCCGGATACCTCCGCCAGCTGACCGGCCACGTGCTGCCCGCGATCGCCGGGGCGCTCGTCGCCCTCGCGGTCGTCGACTTCGGCGCCGCGGTTCTGGCCGTGTCCGCGCTCGGCTTCCTCGGCTTCGGCACACCGCCGCCCACTCCCGAGTGGGGGCTCATCATCGCCGAGGGCCGCAACTACCTGGCCAACGCGTGGTGGATGACCGCACTGCCCGGGACCTTCGTGCTCGTCGTGGTCGTCGCGCTCGGCGTGCTCAGCCGCTACCTCGGAAAGGCGACCCGTGCCTGACGCCATCGACTCCTCCTCCCCGGCCGCCGCGGCCCCCGCGGCCCCCGCCCTGCAGCTCGAGGGACTCTCGCTCGACTACCGCGCCGGCCGCCGCTCGGTGCGCGCCCTCGACGACGTCTCCTTCACGGTCGGCCGCGGCGAGATCGTCGCCCTGGTCGGCGAGTCCGGCTCGGGCAAGTCGACCATCGCGAACGCGGCGACCGGGCTGCTGCCCGCCTCGGCCCGGGTCGCCTCCGGCCGGCTGCTCGTCGACGGCGCCGACGCGACGCGGCTCTCGGAGTCGCGCTGGAGCCGCCTCCGCGGTCGGCGGGTCGGGCTCGTCCCGCAGGACCCGGGCTCGAGCCTCACCCCGGTGCTCACCATCGGCGCGCAGGTCGCCGAGATCTTCGCGATCCGCGGCGAGCGCCTCTCGCGCAGCGAGCGCCGGGCCCGCTCGATCGAGCTGCTCGAGATCGCCGAGGTGTCGCGCGCCGCCGACCGCCTGACGCAGTTCCCGCACGAGCTCTCCGGCGGGCTGAAGCAGCGCATCCTGATCGCGATCGCCTTCGGCCTCGACCCCGCCCTGCTGGTCGCCGACGAGCCCACCTCGGCGCTGGACGTGACGGTGCAGAAGCAGATCCTGCGCGTGCTCGACCGCCTGGCCGCGGAGCACGGCACCAGCGTGCTGCTCGTCACACACGACCTCGCGCTCGCGACCGACCACGCCTCGCGCGCCCTGGTGCTGCAGCGCGGGCGGCTGGTCGAGGACGCGCCTGTCGAGCGGATCGTCCGCTCCCCCGCCGTCGACTACACGGCCGAGCTGATCGCGCACGCCCGGGCGACGCAGACCGCGCCGCCGCCGAGCGCGCCGCCGCTCAGCTCCGCCGCCTCCTCCGCCGCCCGCACCGCCTCGAACGCCGTGCTCGAGGTGGAGGGGCTGTCGAAGACCTTCCCCGGTCGGCGCGGGGCGGACGCGGTCGCCGCCGTCGACGACGTCTCGTTCTCGCTGGAGCGCGGCCGCACCCTCGCGCTGGTCGGCGAGTCCGGCTCGGGCAAGTCGACGACCGCGCGGATGATCCTGCGCCTGCTCGACCCGACCGCGGGCACGATCCGCCTCGGCGGGCGGGACGTCACGCGCGTCTCCGGCCGCGACCGGCTCGCGCTCTGGCGGACGGTGCAGCTCGTCTACCAGAACCCCGACTCGGCGCTGGACCCGCGCTGGACCGTGGGGCGGATCGTCGCCGAGCCGATCGCCGGCTCCGTGCCGTCGCGCGAGCGCCGGGCCCGCGTCGAGGAGCTGCTCGAGGCCGTCTCGCTGCCGGACGGCGTGATCGACCAGCGGCCGGGCGAGCTCTCCGGCGGCCAGCGCCAGCGGGTCGCGATCGCGCGGGCGCTCGCTCCGCGCAGCTCGCTCGTGGTGCTCGACGAGGCGCTCAGCGCGCTCGACGTCATCACGCAGGAGCGGGTGCTGCAGCTGATCGAGCGGATCCAGCGCGAGCAGGGCGTCTCCTACCTCTTCATCTCGCACGACCTCTCCACCGTCCGCCGGCTCGCCCACGACGTGGTCGTGCTGCGCGCCGGCCGCGTCGTCGAGCAGGGCGCCTCGCGCGAGCTGTTCGCGACGCCGCGGACGGACTACGTGCGCGAGCTGCTCGACGCCGTACCCGGGCGGCGGCTGCTCGGGGACGGCGACGGCGCGGGCGCGGCGAGCCCGACCACCGCGACCGCCGTCACCGCGACGACCACCGCCACCACCTCCACCACCACCGCGACCCCTGCCGAGGAGCCCCGATGAGCACCGCCCCGAAGCCCCTGCGCTTCTCCGCCTTCGTGATGAACACGAGCTCGCACATCCAGCACGGCCTCTGGCGGCACCCGGACGCGCGCCAGCACGAGTTCACCTCGCTCGCCCTCTGGACCGACCTGGCGCGCACCCTCGAGCGCGGCCGCTTCGACGCGATCTTCTTCGCCGACGTCCTCGGCCTCTACGGACCGGCCCGCGGCGACTACACCGTCAACGCCCGCGAGGGCCTGCAGTTCCCGAGCAACGACCCCTCGGTGCTGCTCGGCGCGCTCGCGGCCGTCACCGAGCACCTCGGCCTCGTCTTCACCTCCTCGGTGCTGCAGGCCCACCCGTTCGAGTTCGCCCGCCGGGTCTCGACGCTCGACCACCTCTCCGGCGGCCGCGTGGGCTGGAACGTCGTCACCAGCGCGCAGGAGAGCGCGGCCCGCAACTTCGGCGCCGACGGACTCGAGGAGCACGACGAGCGCTACCGCTGGGCCGAGGAGTACCTCGAGGTCGTCTACAAGCTCTGGGAGGGCTCCTGGGACGACGACGCGCTGAAGCGCGACAAGGCGCTCGGCCACCCGGAGGACGCGGTCTTCGCCGATGCGGGCGGGATCCACCGCATCGACCACGTCGGCGAGCGCTACCGGGTGGCCGGGCCGCACCAGAGCCCGCCGTCGCCGCAGCGGACGCCCGTGATCTTCCAGGCCGGCTCCTCCCCCGCCGGCAGCGCCTTCGCCGCCCGGCACGCGGAGGGCCAGTTCGTGCTCACCTCGGGCATCGACAAGACCCGCGCGCTGATCGAGCAGACCCGCGCGAAGGTCGCCGCGACGGGCCGCTCCGCCGACGACCTCGCGTTCTTCCTCGGCCTCGCCTTCGTCACCGGCGACACCGAGGAGGCGGCGCAGCGCAAGGCGGCGGAGCTCGACGAGTACCTCTCCAGCGACGGCTTCCTGCTGCACAGCAACCTCGCGTTCGATCCGAGGACCGGCGAGCCGCTGGATCCGGACACCCCGCTCTCGGAGCTCTCGACCGGCACCAACGTCAGCCACCTGCAGTGGATGCGCGAGCTCTCGCCCGACCCGGACCCGAAGGTGCGCGACCTGGCGACCCTGGCGGCGAAGCTGCGCGGCCGGATCGTCGGCACGCCCGAGCAGATCGCCGACCGCCTCGCCGAGTGGCAGGACGCGGGGATCGACGGCATCAACGTCATGAACTGGATCCTGCCCGGCAGCTTCGAGGAGTTCGTCGACCACGTGATCCCGGTGCTGCAGGAGCGCGGGCTCGCCCAGCGCGAGTACGCGCCGGGCACGCTGCGGCAGAAGCTGTTCGGCCGCGACCAGCTGCCGGACGAGCACCCGGCGCGCGCCTGGCGCGGCGCGTTCGCGGGCGACGCCCAGCACGACGCGGCCGGTCTCGCTGCGGAGCCCGCGGCCGACCTCGCGACGGAGCCCGCCCGATGAGCCTCACCGCCGACGACCTCGCCCGCTTCCGCACCGTCATCGCCGAGGTGGGCGCGGAGTCGCTCGTCCGCGAGCGGGAGCGCCGCCTGCTGCACCCGGAGATCGCGGCGCTCGTCGCCTCCGGCTTCACGGCGATGCGCGTGCCGGTCGAGTGGGGCGGCGCGGGAGCGACGCTGCCCGAGCTGTTCACCCTCCTGGTCGAGCTGGGCGCGGCCGACCCCAACCTGCCGCAGGCCCTGCGCGGCCACTTCGGCCTGATCGAGCGCTTCCTCGTCGGCGGCACGGCGCGCGACGAGGCCTGGCTGCGGCGCGCGGCGGCCGGTGCGCTGTTCGCCAACTCGCAGGCCGAGAAGGGCTCCGCGACCACGACGGAGGCGCGACTCGTCCCGGCCGACGGCGGCTGGCGGCTCACCGGCCGCAAGTTCTACACGACCGGCACCCTCTACGCCGACTACACCTGGACCGGTGCGCTCGACCCCTCGGGCGAGCGCTGCGGCGCCGTGGTGCCCACCGGCGCGCCCGGGGTCGAGGTGCTCGACGACTGGACCGGCTTCGGCCAGCGCCTCACCGCGAGCGGCACCACCGTCTTCGCCGACGTGCCGCTCGGCGACGAGCACGTCTACCGCGTGCTGCAGGAGCCCGACTGGTACACGCTCGACTTCCGCCTGCTGCTGCACCTGCTGCTCCAGGCGACGATGGCGGGCATCGGCCGCGCCGCGCTGGAGGACACGCTGCGCTTCGTCCGCGGCCGCTCGCGCTCGTTCGGCGTCGCCGGCGAGAGCCTGCCCCGCGAGGACCCGCGGGTGCAGTCGGTCGTCGGCGAGCTGGCGAGCCGGGTCGCCGCGGTGGAGGCGCTCGTGCACGACGTCGCCCGCGACTACGCCGCCGTGCGCGACCGGGAGCACGCGGACGAGACGGAGCGCACCCGCGACTACGTGCGCGTGCAGATCCGGCAGTTCGAGGCGCAGCAGATCGCGGTGGCCGACATCGTCGCGGTGACCTCGCGCCTCTTCGAGGTGGGCGGCGCCTCCGCGGTGCTCACCGAGTCCGGACTCGACCGTCACTGGCGCAATGCCCGTACGATCGCCTCGCACAACCCGGCGGTCTTCCGCCAGGCCGCGATCGGCGCCTACCTGCTGAACGGCACCGAGCCCGAGACCGACTTCCGCACCAGCGTCCCGCCCGAGGCGCATCCCGCATGACCGGAGCACCCGCATGACCGATCCCCGCCCCCTGCTCTTCAACGCGTTCGTGATGAACACGCCCTCGCACATCCACCACGGCCAGTGGCGGCGGCCCGGGGTGCGGCACGACGCGTTCGAGGACCTCGGCCACTGGATCGAGGTGGCGCGGACGCTCGAGCGCGGGGTGTTCGACGCGATCTTCTTCGCGGACGTCGTAGGCACCTACGGCGCGGTCGGCGCCTCGCTCGAGGTCAACGCGCGCGAGGGCCTGCAGCTGCCCAACAACGATCCGTCGATCCTGCTCGCCGCCCTGATCGGCTCGACCGAGCACCTCGGCCTGGCGATGACGAGCTCGATCCTGCAGGCGCACCCGTTCGAGTTCGCGCGGCGCATGTCGACCCTCGACCACCTCTCGAAGGGGCGCGTCGCCTGGAACATCGTCACCAGCTACCAGGAGAACGCGGCCCGCAACTTCGGCCACGACCGCCTGACCGAGCACGACGCCCGCTACGCGCAGGCCGAGGAGTACCTCGACGTCGTCTACAAGCTGTGGGAGGGGTCGTGGGACGACGACGCCTCGGTGCGCGACAAGGCCGGCGCGTACTCGCGGCCGGAGTCGGTGCACCGGATCGACCACGTCGGCGAGGCGTACCGGGTGGAGGGGCCGCACCTGTCGGCGCCGTCGCCGCAGCGCACGCCGTTCCTCTTCCAGGCCGGCTCCTCCCCCGCCGGTCGCGCCTTCGCGGCGCGGCACGCGGAGGCGCAGTTCGTCGGCGGCTCGACGACGGAGCAGACCCGCGAGCTGATCGCCTCGACCCGCGCGCTGACGGAGGCGGCCGGGCGCCGCGGCGACGACGTGCTGTTCTTCTCGCCGCTGTCCGTCGTGGTCGGCAGCACCGAGCGCGAGGCCCGCGAGCGCGAGGCCGAGCTCGACGCCGCCACGAGCGTCGACGCGCACCTGCTGCACGCGGGGCTCAGCGTCGACCAGGCCGACGGGCGCCCGTTCCCGCCGGAGACGAAGCTGCGCGACATCGTCACCAACGGCAACCGCAGCACGCTCGAGTCGATGATCCGCCTGCTGCCCGACCGCGACGCGACCGTCGCCGACCTCGCCCGCCTGGCCGTCGGCCGGCACCAGCGCGTGGTCGGGACGCCCGAGCAGATCGCCGACCGGCTCGCCGAGCTGCGCGACGCGGGTGTCGACGGCATCAACCTCGCGCACTGGACCCTGCCGGACAGCTACGTGGAGTTCGTCGACGAGGTGATGCCGGTGCTGCGGGCGCGGGGTCTCGCCCGCTCGGAGTACGCGCCCGGCGGGCTGCGCGAGCGGCTAACCGGAGCGGCGCGGCTGAACGCGCGGCACCCGGCGGCGCGCTACCGCGGGGCGTTCCGGGGCTGACGGAGGCGGGGCGGCCCTCTGCTGGTCGATCGCGGCGTCGGCCGGGCGAGGCGTGCACGACCGAGGCGGGAAGCGCCGATCCTGCGACTCCCGCAGGGGAGGCGTGGACGACTGAGGCGGGAAGCGCCGATCCTGCGATCTCCCGCTGATCCGCTGCTTCCCGCCTCACTCGTGCACGCACCGGGCCGGAGCCCGGGTCCGCCGCTCAGCTGGGCGAGGGGACGAAGGGGTGCTCGGGCGGGTCCTGGTCGTCGTCCAGGCGGGCGTCGGCGCCCTCGCCGGTCGCCTCTGCGTCGTCGGCCTGGGCGCCGTCGACCTGCGAGTCGTCGATCTGCGCGGGATCCTCGGGCGGGACCGGCAGGGAGTCGGCGTCGGGACGGGTGGTGTCGGTGACGTCCTCGGGGGCGTCGAAGCCGAAGCTGCTCATGGTGTCCTCTCCGCGGCGCACCGGGAGGCGGCGCCGCTGCCGGCAGCCTAGGTCGCCCCTCCGGCCCCGGTCACCTGCTTGACGCCGCCCCGCCCCGACCCGCGAGACCACCTCCGGCACGCGGAAACGGCCTCGGCACGCGGAATCCGCCGATTCCCACGAGCCCGAGCTGGAACCACGAGCCGAAGCCCGACCTCACCCACCTCCGGCACGCGAAAACGACTCCGGCACGCCGAATCCGTCGATTCCCACGAGCCCGAGCTGGAACCACGAGCCGAAGCCCGACCTCACCCACCTCCGGCACGCGAGAACGACTCCGGCACGCCGAATCCGTCGATTCCCACGAGCCGGAGCTGAATCAACGAGCCGGGGCCCGACGTCACCCACCTCTCACCACCTCCGGCACGCGAAAACAGCCTCGGCACGCGGAATCCGTCGATTCCCACGAGCCCGAGCTGAATCCACGAGCCGAAGCCCGACCTCACCCACCTCCGGCACGCGAAAACGACTCCGGCACGCCGAATCCGTCGAATCCCACGAGCCGGAGCTGGATCAACGAGCCGGGGCCCGACCTCCCCCGCCACCCGGCACCTCCGGCACGCGAAAACAGCCTCGGCACGCGGAATCCGCCGATTCCCACGAGTCCGAGCTGGAGAAGCGAGCCCGGGCCCGACCTCCCCAGCCACCCGGCAGCTCCGGCACGCGGAAACGGGCTCGGCACGCGGGAACGGGCGGTTCCGGCGAGCCGGAGCGCGTTCCGCGAGCCGGAGCACGCGGCGGCGCGGCTCAGTGCACGTACTCCAGCAGGTCGATGCCGAGGGTGCGCATGCCCTCGAGGACGGCCAGGCGGTAGCGGAGGCTCGCGTCGTCGAACTGCGTGATGACCGCGTAGGCGACGCCGGCGCGCGGGCCGCGGAGGGCGCCGACCTCGGCGCGGACGCCGGCATCGGTGCCGGTCTTGTTGACCAGGAGCACGCCGTGGTCGGGCTGGCGGTGCGAGAGGGCGTCGAGGCCGAAGGCGGCGGCGACCATCGACTGGTCGGAGTTGAGCGAGAGCCAGCCGATCACGCGCGAGCTGACCGCGGAGTCGACGATCTCGCCGTTCGCGAGGGTCGCCAGCAGCCAGGTCAGCTCGCGGGCCGAGCCGATGGAGAGCTGCGGGGCGTCGTCCGGGCCGCGCTCGTCGCGGACGACGTCGAGCAGGGCCGTGCGCGAGAGGCCGAGCGCCTCGGCCCGCTCGCGGACGGCGTCGAGACCGACGCGGCGGAGGAGGACGTTGGTGGCCAGGTTGTCGCTCGTCGCGCCGACGAGGGCGGCGAGATCGGCGATCGGCATCGACGGGATCTGCAGGTGCTGCCAGATCCCGGTCCCGGTGACGGCGTCGGCGGCCGTGCGGTCGACCAGCCGGAGGTTCTCCTGCGGGTCGGAGGCGAGCCGCGCCGCGACCTCGATCAGCAGCACGATCGTGCCGATGGAGGCGGTGGGCATCGAGACGGAGTCGTCAACGGCGAAGAGGGTGCGCCCGGTGCCGAGGTCGACCGCGCGCGCCGACACCGCGACGCCGTCCAGCGCGAGCCGACCGAGCGCGTCGAAACCGCGCTGGAAGTCGTCGTGGTCGTAGTCGCCCTTGTGCCGACCGCGGCGGGCGCGGCGGCTCTCACGACGGGTCTCGTGCGCGGGGATCACCACGGGGGCGGCTCCTCTCCGGAGTCGGTGGAACGGTCGGTGCGGAGCGGGAGGACCGGAGTCCGCCACTCCACCCGCGGTGCGGGACGGAGGCGGGCGACGGCTACCAGATGGCGACGCGCTCGCTCGGCGCGAGCCAGAGGGCGTCGCCCTCGGTGACGTCGAAGGCGGCGTAGAACTCGTCGAGGTTGCGCACGATCTGGTTGCAGCGGAACTCCGACGGAGCGTGCGGGTCGATCGCGAGGAGGCGGATCGTCTCCTCGTCGCGCGACTTCTGCTGCCAGGCCTGTGCCCAGGAGAGGAAGAAGCGCTGCGCGCCGGTGAGGCCGTCGACGACCGGCGGCTCCTGGCCGTCGAGCGAGAGCAGGTATGCCTTCCACGCGATGCCGAGCCCGCCGAGGTCGCCGATGTTCTCGCCGATGGTGAGCGCGCCGTTGACGTTGTGGCCGGGGGTCGTCGCGGGAGCGAGGGCGTCGTACTGGGCGATCAGGACCTTCGTGCGCTCCTCGAACGCGGCGCGGTCCTCCTCCGTCCACCAGTCGGTGAGGCGGCCGTCGCCGTCGAAGCGCGAGCCCTGGTCGTCGAAGCCGTGGCCGATCTCGTGGCCGATCACCGCGCCGATCGCGCCGTAGTTGGCGGCGGCGTCGCGCGACTCGTCGAAGAAGGGGAACTGCAGGATCGCGGCGGGGAAGACGATCTCGTTGAAGCCGGGGTTGTAGTACGCGTTGATCGTCTGCGGCGTCATGAACCACTCGTCGCGGTCGAGCGGCTTCCCGATCTTGCCGAGCTCGCGGTCGAACTCGAAGGCGGCGACCCGGCGCGCGTTGCCGACCAGGTCGGCGGGATCGATCGACAGCGCGGAGTAGTCGCGCCAGCGGACCGGGTAGCCGATCTTGGGGGTGAACTTGGCGAGCTTCTCCAGCGCGCGCTCGCGGGTGTCCGGGCCCATCCAGTCGAGGTCGACGATCGAGCGGCGGTAGGCCTCGATCAGGTTCGCGACGAGGACGTCCATCGCGGCCTTGGCCGTCTCGGGGAAGTGGCGCTCGACGTAGGTGCGGCCGACCGCCTCCCCGAGCGAGCCCTCGACGAGCGAGACGGCGCGCTTCCAGCGCTCGCGCTTCTGCGGGGTCCCGGTGAGAGTGCGGCCGTAGAAGTCGAAGTTGGCGTCGACGAAGTCGCTGGAGAGGTAGGCCGCGGCGCCGCGGATCACCTGCCAGGACAGCCAGTCGCGCCAGGCGGGGAGGCGGTCGTCGGTCAGCAGCCCGGCGAGGCCCTCGAGGAAGCTCGGCTGGCGCACGACGACCTCGGCGAGCGCCCCCTCCGGAGCGCCCATCGCGGTCAGCCAGACGTCGAGGTCGACGCCCGCGGCGAGCTCGGTGACCTCGGCCCAGGAGCGGAGGTTGTAGGTGGCCTGGCTGTCGCGGCTGCGGACCTTGTCCCAGTGCACGGCGGCGAGGTCGGTCTCGAGCGCGACGATGCGCTCCGCGCGCGCCTCGGGGGCGTCGATGCCGGCGAACCCGAGCATCCGCGCGACGAAGGGCAGGTAGGCCTCGCGGACGGAGGCGAACTCCTCCTCGCGGTAGTAGCTCTCGTCGGGCAGGCCCAGGCCGCCCTGGTTGACGAAGACGAGGTAGCGCTCGGGGTCGCCCGGGTCGTTGTCGACGAAGAGGCCGAAGAGGCCGGGGACGCCCGCCAGCTCGAAGGCGCCGACGGCCTGCAGCAGCCCGGCGATCGAGTCGACGCGCTGCACGGCGGCGAGGTCGTCGGCGAGCGGGGCGGCGCCGAGCTCCTCGGCGCGCTCCTCGTCGAGGAAGGAGGTGTAGAGGTCGCCGAACATGCGCGCCTCGGAGCCGCGCTCGGCCGACTGCGCCTCGACGATGATGTCGCGGACCGCCTTCTCCGCCTCCTCCTGGAGCACGTGGAAGGAGCCGTATCGCGCCTTGTCGCTCGGGATCTCGGTGCGGTCGATCCACAGGCCGTTGACGTGGCGGTAGAGGTCGTCCTGCGGACGCGTCGCGGGGTCGAGTTCGGGGAGGTCGATACCGGAGCGAGGCGTCGTCGAGGTCATGGCGGTAAGCCTACGTCGGGGCTCGGACACCCGGGCCCGGGGGCGCGGCGTCGGCTCGTGATGCCGTGCGGGAACCGCTCGGTGCCGACGCGGGGCGACGGAGCGTGGACGCGCCGCAGGCCCGCGGGTAGGGTCGTCTCATAACCACCCGGATGTCTCGACTACCGGGCGCGGCCCCCGACTCGTCGGGGGCCTGCTTCGTTCCCGGGGTCGAACCGGGCGCTGGACCGGTGCTCGGACCGTGGTGCTCAGACCGTGGTGCTCGGACCGTGGTGCTCAGACCCAGCGTCGAGGCCGATGGACGATCCGTCCCGCTGCGTCCTCCAGCGAGTCGGGGAACTGCGACGATGCCAGCGTTCCCGCACGGATCTGGCGGACGGTCTCGAGTCCGATGGAGGCGAACGCCTTGTTGTAGCGGTCGCCGGCGACCGAGACCAGCGCCAGGGAACGGCCGCGCGCGGCGAGCATCCGCATCGGCGGAACGAGGTCGGAGTCGTTCGTGACGACCGCGAACGAGTCCGCCGCGCCGTCGAAGGCGTCGACGAGCAGGTGCGACGCGAGTGCGACGTCGGTGCCCTTCTCCTCGGGACGCTTCACCCGGACGGTGACGACGCGGCCCGACGGATCGAGCACCTCCGGGTGCAGGGGCAGGTACTGGCGGTTGAAGAGGAAGGTGCCCTCGACGATCTCGACCGAGGTCGTGCGGAGGGCGCGCCAGTACACCTGCTGCCGCTGACCGATGCCCGGGTCGTTCGTCAGCGGTTTCAGTGCGGCAGTGAAGTACTTGACTCCGACGACCGTCCGATGGGGGAAGAGCCTCCGCGCCATCGCTTCGAGGTCGAGCCACTTGAATGCCGGGTGTCGACGCTGGAGCAGCGCTTTGTAGAGCGCGAATCCGTCGACGTAGACGAGGACGGTTCGGCGCGAGCGCATCCGGCGAGAGTAACGAGCCGGCAGCGCTCGGATGACGGATGGCGCGGGGTGTGGTTCATCCACGCCTCCGGACGCGGAGGGGCCCCGCACGCGCGGCGAGCGGTCGAGGCCACGATCCCGAGCAGGAACCGCGAGCCGGAGATCAGGGGGCCGATACCTCCGGCACGCGGAAACGGTCTCGGCACGCGGGAAACGGCCGATTCCACGAGCCGGAGCCGACATCACGAGCCGGACGTCAGGTGGCGATACCTCCGGCACGCAGAAACGACTCCGGCACGCGGGAAACGGCCGATTCCGCGAGCCGGAGCCGATAATGCGAGCCGGACGTCAGGCTGCGGTACCTCCGGCACGCGGAAACGGCTCCGGCACACGGGAAACGGCCGATTCCGCGTGCCGGAGAGGGAATCGCGAGCCGGAGGTGCAGCCCGCGCCGCGGGTCAGCGGGCGAGCTGCTCCTCGACGTAGGTGCGGATTGGGGTGGTGGGGCGGCCGATCAGGCGGGCGAGGGAGCCGTCGGTCTCGCCGAGGAGGCCGTCGGCGATGTTCGCGTCGAGGCCGACGAGGAAGCCGACGCCGCCCTCGGGCACGCCGGCGTCGGTGAGGAGGCGGGCGTGCTCGGCGGAGTCGACGTGCGTGATCGCGGCGTCGCGGCCGGCGACCTCGGCGACGAGTGCGGCGAGCTCGTCGAAGCTCCAGGCGGTGTCGCCCGAGAGCTCGTGCACGGTCCCGACGAGGGAGGCGTCGAGCAGCGCGACGGCGGCGGCCTCGGCGTAGTCGGCGCGGGCGGCGCTGGAGACGCGGCCGTCGCCGGCGCTGGAGAGGGTGCTGCCGGTCGAGGCGAGCTCGGCGACGGTCTGCTCGTAGTTCTCGTTGTACCAGCCGTTGCGGAGGATCACGGCGGGGAGGCCCGCGGCGGCGATCGCCTCCTCCGTCGCCTTGTGCTCGGGGGCCAGGATCAGCGGGCTCGTCGTCGCCTTCGGCGCGCTCGTGTAGACCAGGCGCGCGCCGGCGCGGGCGGCGGCCTCGATCGCGGCGGTGTGCTGCGCGACGCGCTTGCCCACCTCGGAGCCCGAGACGAGCAGCACGGCCTCGGCGCCGGAGAAGGCGGCGTCGAGCGAGGCCGGGTCCTCGAAGTCGGCGACGGCGGTGCGGACGCCGAGGTCCGCGGCGAGCGCCTCGAGCTTGGCGGAGTCGCGGCCGGTGGCGACGATGTCGGTGGCGGCGGTGCCGCGGGCGAGCAGGTGCTCGACGGCGAGACGGCCGAGGTGGCCGGTGGCTCCGGTGACGACGAGGGTCATGGGGGTGGTCCTTCCGTTCGGGAGACGGCGGGTGGGGCGCCGTCGGAGAAGGGAACCGGCACCCCGCGCGGAAGCTTCCCGGAATGCAGTACCCACTATTTCGTTAGTACCTGCATGACCCTCATCACCAGCCCCCTCCTCACCGGCGACGTCTACTCCGCCGACTGCCCGAGCCGCGAGGTCTTCGGGCACGTGACGAGCAAGTGGGGCGTGCTCGTCCTCGCCGCCCTGGCCGAGCGCGGCCTGCGCTGGGGCGAGCTGCGGCGCCGGATCGGCGGGATCAGCGAGAAGATGCTGGCGCAGACCCTCCGCACCCTCGAGCAGGACGGCTTCGTGCACCGCGAGGCGCACGCCGTGATCCCGCCGCGCGTCGACTACGCACTGACGCCGCTGGGGGCCGAGCTGGCGGAGCGGCTGCTGCCCGTCGTCGAGTGGATCGCGGGGAACGTCGGGGCCGTCCTCGAGGCCCGTGCGGCCCTCCGGAGCGACGAAGGATAGCCTCACCTTCTTGTGAGAACGTTCATGTTCCGTTCAGGGAGAGGCCTCCGCTGAGCGGCGTGCGCGTCCCCTCGCCCTGGTCGACTCGGTCGCACTGCTGCCGATCGAAGGACACCGCATGACCGACACCGCCCGTCGCCCGCTCCTCCTCCCCATGGCGGGGCACGTGCGCGGGAAGCGCAGCCCCGTCACCTGCGCCCTGAAGTGCGCCAACGCGTGCTCGACCGCCACCTGCAACACCTCGCACAACAGCTCGTTCCGCGACATCGTCGCGCGCCAGATCTCGCGCCGCAGCGCCCTCGGCCTCGGCCTCGCCGGCGCGGTCACCGTCGCCGTCGCCTCGGCCGGGAGCGCCCCCACCGCGGAGGCCGCCGTCGCCGCGGCCGGCTCGCCGCTCGCCTTCACGCCGATCGCCCCGGTGCCGTACACGGTCGACGAGTTCACCGTCCCCGAGGGCTTCGCCTGGCAGCCGATCATCCGCTGGGGCGACCCGCTCTTCGCGGACAGCCCCGCCTTCGACATCCAGAACCAGACGGCGGCGGCCCAGGCCGCGCAGTTCGGCTACAACAACGACTACACCGACATCGTCGAGATCCCCGGCTCGAAGCGCCTGCGCGCCCTCCTGGTCGTGAACCACGAGTACACGAACGAGTCGATCATGTTCCCGGCCGCCCAGCTGGAGGCGGAGCCCGAGCGCGTGCGCGCCGTCGGCCGCGCCGCGCACGGCCTCAGCGTGGTCGAGCTGGTCCGCACCGCCGTCGACCGCCCCTGGGCCTACGTCCGCGGCGGCGAGCACAACCGCCGCTACCTCCTGGACACCCCCTACGAGGTGACCGGCGCCGCCGCGGGCTCCGCGCTGCTGAAGACGGCCGCGGACCCCGAGGGCCGCACCGTGCTCGGCACGCTCGGCAACTGCTCCGGCGGCACCACGCCGTGGGGCACGATCCTCTCGGGCGAGGAGAACTTCAACGGCTACTTCCGCGCCACCGCGACGAGCGACGCCGAGAAGCGCTACGGCCTCGCCGACGCCGAGACCGCGCGCCTCTGGGAGCTCGACGACCCCCGCTTCGACGCCCGCACGCCCGGCTACGAGAACGAGCCGAACCGCTTCGGCTGGATCGTCGAGTTCGACCCGTTCGAGCCGGAGTCCACCCCGAAGAAGCACACGGCGCTCGGCCGCCTGAAGCACGAGGGCGCGAACGTCATCGTCGCCCCCGACGGCCGCGTGGTCGCCTACCAGGGCGACGACGAGCGCTTCGACTACCTCTACAAGTTCGTCTCGAGGAAGCGCTACATCGAGGGCGACCGCGCGCACAACAAGACGCTGCTGGAGGAGGGCGACCTCTTCGTCGCGAGCTTCACCGGCGACTCCCCCGTCGCCGAGATCACCGGGACCGGCGCCGTCCCCTCCGACGGCGGCTTCGACGGCATCGGCGCCTGGCTGCCCCTGGTCGTCGACGGGGCGTCGATGATCGCCGGCATGAGCGTCGAGGAGGTGCTCGTGCACACCCGCATGGCCGCCGACATCGCCGGCGCGACTAAGATGGACCGCTGCGAGGACGTGCAGCCGAGCCTGGTCAGCGGCCGGATCTACGTGGCCTGCACCAACAACTCCAACCGCGGCACCGAGGGCAAGGAGGGGCCGACCGAGATCAACCCGCGCTCGGAGAACCGCGACGGCCACATCGTCGAGATCATCGAGGACGGCGGCGACCAGACCGGCCGCACCTTCACCTGGAACCTGCTGATGCTGTGCGGCGACGTCGCGCAGGGCGACACCGTCTACTTCTCCGGATTCCCGGCGGACCAGGTCTCGCCGATCTCCTGCCCCGACAACCTCGCCTTCGACTCGGTCGGGAACCTCTGGATCTCGACCGACGGCGCCCCGAGCGGCATCGGCTACAACGACGGTCTGTTCAAGGTGGCGCTCGAGGGCGCCGACCGCGGCCGGGTGGAGCAGTTCCTCTCGGTCCCGCGCGACGCCGAGACCTGCGGGCCGATCGTGCACGACCAGGACCAGCACGTCTTCGTGGCCGTGCAGCACCCGGGCGAGGAGGGCACCTTCGAGGCGCCGACCTCGTACTTCCCGGACTTCGCGGCCGCCGGAGCCCTCGCGGCCGGTGCCGTCGCGGCGCCGCGCCCGGCGATCGTGCAGATCCTGCCGGCGTCGCAGCTCGTCGCGCCGACGGCGACGCCCACCGCCGGGCCGACCACGGCGCCGACGGCGACCCCGACGGCCGGGCCGACCTCGGTGCCGACCGCCGGGCCTACCGCCGGGCCGACCGCGGCTCCGACCGCCGGGCCCACGGCGGTGCCGACGGCCGGGCCGACTGCTGTCCCGACCGTCGCGCCGACCGGGACGCCTGTCCCCCTGCCCGTGGGCGGGAGCGGCGGCGGACTCGCGTCGACCGGTGTCGAGAGCGTCGGCCTCATCGGCGGCGCCGCCGCGCTGCTCACCGCGGGCGCCGCGGCGCTCGGCCTCGCGCGTCGCCGCGCGGCCGAGCCGGACGCCGAGCCGGACGCCTGATCGGACGGGGGCGGCTGTTCGCCGGCCGCCCCCGCCCGTCCTGCCGCCGGTCCTGCCCTGCACCTTCCTCCGCCATCTTCCGCGGGACCTTCCGCCACGTCTCCTGGACCCCGTCCCGGAGACGCGCGTTCGTTGTGCAGGCGATCGGACGCCCGCCGGCCGACTCCCTGCGGCGGAAGGGGCTTTCCGTGGACCAGGCACCTGCAGAACGGACGGACACCTGCAAATCGGACCAGCACCTGCACAACGGACAGGCACCTGCAGAACGGACGGGCACCTGCAGAACAGACCAGCACCTGCAGAACGGACGGGGACGTGCAGGACGGCGGGGCCTGGGCGGGTGCGCTAGGTTGAGCGCGATGTCGACCCTCCGCAGCCGCGAATCCGCGGTCATCGTCGCTGTGCAGCGCTCGCCCCTGGCCCGGCCGATGCGACCCGTCGCCCGGTGGCTCAGCTTCTTCGGCGAGCACGCCGCGGGGTGGCTGCTGCTCGGCGTGGTGGGCGCGTTCGCCGATCCGTCGCGGTTCTGGGCGTGGGCGCTCTGCGACGTCGCGATCGTGGTGGCGCACGGGCTGTCGATCGTGATCAAGCGCGTGGTGCGGCGGCCGCGGCCGCTCGGCGCGGGCGTCCAGGTGCTCGGGACAGCGCCGAGCAAGCTCAGCTTCCCGAGCTCGCACGCCTCCTCGACCACCGCCGCCGCGATCGTCTTCGCGGTGATGCTGCCGGCGCTCTGGCCGGTCGCCGTCGTCGTGGTGCTGGTGATGCTGCTGTCGCGGCTCGTGCTCGGGATGCACTTCCCGACGGACGTGCTCGCGGGCGCCGCCCTCGGCACCCTCGCGGCGTCGGCCGCACTGCCGTTCCTGCCGCTGCTGTCGTCCTAGCGTCCGGGCGCGGGCGCCTTCGGGCCCGCCGTCGTCCGCTGGGTGGATCTCGATACGCCCTCTGCGAGAACTACTCGATCAGCATGGAGCGCGCGGGTTCCTCGACCAGCATGGATCGTCCGCTCCTGCTCATGCTGGTCGAGTAGCCCCGCAGGGGCGTATCGAGACCCACCCGGCTAATGCTGGTCGAGTAGCCCCGCAGGGGCGTATCGAGACCGACCCTGCCCATGCTGGTCGAGCAGCCCGCAGGGCGCATCGTGACCCACCCGTCCCGAGGGCGCTCTGCGTCGTCGGAGGGAGCCCCTCCGCTCCGCGGGTTCAGAGCAGGCGGCGGGCCGAGGCCCAGGCGGTCAGCTCGTAGCGGGAGGAGAGCTGGAGCTTGCGCAGCACGGCGGAGACGTGGGACTCGACGGTCTTGACCGAGATGAAGAGCTCGGCGGCCGCCTCCTTGTAGGCGTAGCCGCGGGCGATGAGGCGCATCACCTCGCGCTCGCGGGCCGAGAGGCGGTCGAGCTCGTCCACCGACTCGGCCTGCTCGCCGGAGAGGGCGCCGAACGCGTCGAGGACGAAGCCGGCCAGGCGCGGCGAGAAGACCGCGTCGCCGCCGGCCACCGCGACCACCGCCCGGCTGACCTCGGCGCCGGAGCTCGCCTTGGTGATGTAGCCGCGCGCCCCGGCGCGGATGACGCCGACCACGTCCTCCGCCGCGTCCGAGACGCTGAGGGCCAGGAAGCGCACGGCGTCGAGGTGCGCGGCGCTGCGCCGCAGGACCTCGGCACCGCCGCCGCCCGCGCCGCCGGGCAGGTGCACGTCGAGCAGCACGACGTCGGGCCGCTCCGCCGCGACCAGCGCCACGGCGGAGTCGACGTCGGCCGCCTCGCCGACCACGTCGAGCTCGGGGGCCAGGTCGGCGCGGAGGCCGGAGCGGAAGATGGAGTGGTCGTCGACCAGCACGACGCGGATCACCGCTCGGCTCCCGCCGGCAGGCGCAGGTGGACCTCGGTGCCCGAGCCGCCCGCGCCGGGCCGGACCGTCGCGCTGCCGCCCGCGCGCGCCATCCGCCCGACGATCGACTCGCGGATGCCGAGGCGGTCGCCGGGGAGCGCGCCGAGGTCGACGCCGGGGCCGCGGTCGCGGACGAAGACGTCGACGCCGTCGGCCGACGACTCGACGTAGACCGAGATCTCGCCGCCCGCGTGCCGAGCGGCGTTCAGCATCGCCTCGCGGGTCGCGGCGAGCACGGGGGCGGCGCCCGGGACGGACGCCCCCACCGCGACCACCTCGAGCTGCGCCGGGTAGTCGAGCTCGATCGCGGCGGCGATGGCACGGATCTCGGCCGCGAGGTCGTTCGCGACCGGCACGTCGCGCTCGAACAGCCAGTCGCGCAGCTCGCGCTCCTGCGCGCGCGCGATGCGGGCGACCTCGCTCGACGCTCCGGCCCGGTTCTGGATGAGGGCCAGGGTCTGCAGCACCGAGTCGTGCAGGTGCGCGGCGATCTCGGCGCGCTGCTCCTCGCGCACCCGCGCCGCCCGCTCGCCCATCAGCTCGGTCCAGAGCGTGACGACCCGGGGCGCAGCGAGCACACCCGCGGCGACCAGCAGGACTCCGACGGCCAGGACCGCGTTGACCGCGCTCGGGCGGGCGCTCAGCACGGCGGCCCCGGCGACGACGAGGACGGCGCAGGAGGCGAGGCGCACCAGGGACGACGATCGGGCCGACCGCCCGGCGTCGGCGCGGTCGAGGCCCAGGCTCCAGGCGACGGCGCCGCCCGAGAGCAGCGCGACGGCGGCGAGCGCCCGGGTGACGTCGACGTCGACTCCCCCGCGCAGCGCCACGACGACCGCGAGCGCCGCGACGGCGGCCCCGGCGACCAGCACGGCGGCGACCGGGACCGTGCGGCGGACCCCGGTCGCCTCCGCACCGGAGGGCGAGCCGGGGGCGGCGTCGCGCAACGGGACGAGCGCCCAGAGCCAGAGATACAGGAGTGCGCCGCCGCCGCCCAGCAGCGTCGCGAGGACGGTGAGGAACCGGACCACCCCGACGCCGAGGCCGAGGTGCTCGGCGAGCGCCGCGCACACCCCGCCGAGGACGACCCGGCGCGGGCGGCGCAGCGGCGGTCGGCTCAGCGGCGGCCGGCCCGACGGGGCTCGGCTCGCGGCCGGCCGTCGCAGCGGCGGCGTGCTCGGGAGGGTGGGTGTGCTCACCCCTGCATCCAAACAGGTCGTCGGGGTCGTCGGGGCCGGAGTCGGGGTCGGATCAGGGGTTCCCCCGATGGTCGGCGGCTGTGGAGGAGCGTCACACTCGAGCCATGACAGCAGCGAGCATGACCCCGCCGGATCCGGCGCAGGAGGCGACGGCGCAGGAGGCGACGGCCGGCGATCCGCCGGCGCCCGACCCGACGGCGTCCGGAACCGGCGACCCCGGACACGACGGCACGGACCCCGGCGGCCCCGGCGCCCCCGGCACGACCGGCCCCGGCACCCCCGGCACCGCCCCCACCTCCGACAACCGCTTCCTCCTCTGGCTGCGCTCGCTCGATCTGGCCCGCCGGCCCGGCTGGGTCGGCGGCGTCTGCTCCGGCATCGCCGATCGCCTCGGCATCGATCCGCTGATCGTGCGCGGCGTCTTCGTCGTCGTCGCCGTCCTGGGCGGCCCGGCCTTCCTCTTCTACGCCGCCGCCTGGCTGCTGCTGCCCGACGAGGACGGCGTGCTGCCGGTCGAGGAGCTGCTCGCCGGCCGCCTGACCCGCGTGCACGCCGGCATCGGCGCCCTGGTGCTCGCCTCGATGCTGCCGGTCGCGCAGGGCTTCTGGTCGCTCGGCGGCGCGTACACCGGAGCGACGCCCTGGGCGCCCGCGACCGGCCGCGCCCTCTGGACCGTCGTCGTCCTGGCGCTGATCGTCGTCTTCGTGGTCTGGATCGCCCGCCGCTCCGGCCGCACCGATGCGACGACCCCGCCGTACGGCACTCCTCCCGGGCCCGGCGCCTCGACCGCCGACCACCCCGCGCCGACCGGCGAGCCGGTGGGCACCGCTCCCCTCCTCCCGCCGCAGCGCCCCGCCGAGGCGCGCCCGAGCGCCCCGGAGGACGTCGCGCAGTGGCGCGAGCGCCAGGACGAGTGGAAGGCCGAGCGCGAGGCGTTCCGCGCCCAGCAGACCGCGACCGCCCGCGAGACCGCCCGGGTGCGAGCGGAGGAGTCGCGCCGTCAGGCGGCCCTGATCACCGCTGCCCGGCTCGAGCGGCGGCGCCTGCACCGCGAGGCGAACCCGCGGCTGCGGCCCAGCGCGACCCTGCTCGTCCTCGGCCTGGCCGCCGTCACCGGCGCGATCGCCTCCCTCACCGCCACCGGCTCGACCGCCGTGGTCGTCGGCTTCGCCGTCGCGACCCTCGTGCTCGCCCTGGCGATCGTCGTCGCGGGACTGCTCCGCCGGCGCGCGGCCCTGCTGATCGCCGTCTCGGTGATCACGGTGCTGACCGCCGCCACCGCGTCGCTCCTGCCGCCCGACCGGCAGCTGCTGCCGTCCCTCAGCTCGTACGGCCTCTCGAGCGCGACGCCGGGCCGCTACGCGATGGCGGCGGGGGACGTGCAGATCACGATCGACCCGTCCCTGGGGGAACCGGGCGGGGTGATCGACGTCTGGCAGGGCGCCGGGACCGTCACCGTCGTCCCGCTGGAGAGCGCGGCCGTCCGCCTCGAGGCGTCCACCGCGAACGGCTACTACTGGCTCACCACCGCCTTCGCCGACGGCGACGTGGGGTCCGACCCGGAGGACGTCGTCTACAGCCGCGACGGAGCGTCCTGGACGCAGACCTTCGGCGACCCGGACGCGGAGCCGTTCGTCGTCCGGATCGCGCAGGGCCGCGGCGGGGTCACCGTCTACGACCGCTCCGCCGAAGGCACGCCAAGCGGCACCGCGCTCGACCCGGACGGCACCGCGCCCGACCAGGACGGCACCGCCACGGCCGAGCCGACTCCCGGAGCGACGCCCGCCGACCCGCAGGCCGGCACCGACCCCGGCGGCAGCACCGAGACCGGCACCACCACCCCGACCGACAGCACCACCCCGACGGAGGCAGGACGATGACCGCGCAGAGCACCACCGCCACGCAGACCAGCACCGCCACCGCCACCACGAGGCGCCCGAGGATCCGCTCCGGCGCGATCGTCTGGGGCCTCGTCCAGACCGCCGTCGCGATCCTCCTGCTGCTCGTCGCGGCGGACCAGGGCGTGCGGACCGCCGTCGTCGACTGGCTGCTCGCCCTCGGACCGGCCGGAGCCGCGGCGATCGCCGTCGCCGCGCTCGGCACCATCGCCCTCCTGATCGGCCTCGTCCGCCTGCTCGACCGGCGCTGACCCCGATCCGCGGCGCACAGCATCAGCCAGGAGCACTCCTCATCGCCCCTCAGCGATGAGACCGCCTCCTGGCTGATGCTGTGCACGGCGCCGCCCCGCACCGCCGCGAAACGGCGCGGAGCGACTCCCCCGCCCACCCGCAACCCCCTGCCCCGAGGCCGGACGCGAGCGCAGACTCGGAGTCCGGCCTCGTCCGCGTGCGCGGGCCCCGCCCGCCCGGACCGGCTCCTCCCCCACCCCGAATCGAGTTCGCCGATGCCCCACGCCGCCCGCAGGACGCTCTGATGGAGCTCGGCATCGCCGTCGTCGTCGGCGTCGCGGTCCTCGTCGGCGTCGCCGCGTTCGCCCGCCGCCTCGGTGTCGCCGCGCCCATCGCGCTGGTGCTCGCGGGCGTCGGGCTCTCCTTCCTCCCCGGAGTCCCCGAGGTCGTCGTGCCGCACGAGTGGGTGCTCGACGGCGTGCTGCCGCCGCTGCTCTACGCGGCCGCGATCAGCGTGCCGTTCGTCGACTTCCGCCGGAACATCGCCACAATCAGCGGCCTCTCGGTGGTGCTCGTCCTCATCTCGGCCGCCGGGATCGGCGCGCTCCTCTTCCTCCTGCTGCCCGAGCTGGGCCTGCCGCTCGCCATCGCGGTCGGCGCGATCATCAGCCCGCCCGACGCCGTGGCCGCCACCAGCGTCGGCCGCCGGCTCGGCCTGCCGCCGCGACTGCTCACCCTGCTCGAGGGCGAGGGGCTGATCAACGACGCGACCGCGCTCGTCCTCCTCCGCTCCGCCCTGGCCGCCGCGGCCGGCACCCTCGCGACGCCGTGGGCGGCC
Source organism: Rathayibacter sp. VKM Ac-2856 (assembly GCF_013205055.1). Taxonomy (GTDB): domain Bacteria; phylum Actinomycetota; class Actinomycetes; order Actinomycetales; family Microbacteriaceae; genus Rathayibacter. The sequence goes on along the minus strand of NZ_JABMLF010000004.1, from coordinate 343,907 downwards.
ATCGGCGACTTCCTCTACGCCGTCGTCGTCGCGGTGGTCGTCGGCCTCGTCGCCAGCATCGTCACCGTCTTCGTCCGCTCGCGCCTCGAGGACCCGGTGCTCAACACCGTCGTCTCCTTCGTCGTGCCGTTCGTCGCGTTCATCCCCTCCGAGAGCCTGGGCGCCTCGGGCGTGCTCGCGGTCGTCGTCGCCGGACTGCACACCGGGCACGCCTCCTCCCGCGCCTTCACCGCGCAGTCGCGCGTCAACGACCGGATCAACTGGCGCACCGTGCAGTTCCTGCTCGAGAACGGCGTGTTCCTCCTGATCGGCCTCGAGATCCGCAGCCTGATCCAGGACGCCGACAGCGCCGCCCTGACGATCCCCGCGGCGGTCGGCATCGGCCTGATCGCGACCGCCGGCCTGATCGTCGTCCGCTTCGCCTGGGTCGGCCCGGTCCTCCTCGGCGAGCGCTGGCAGACCCGCCGGGCCGAGCGGCGGGCGCGCGAGCAGAAGGAGCTCCTCGAGTCGGACGGCGTCGACCTGCCCCGCGAGGAGCTCGGCCGCGCCAAGCGCCGCTACCAGCTGCGCCGCTCCGACTACCGCCACTTCAGCACCAACAGCATCGGCTGGCGCGGCGGCCTGGTGCTCGGCTGGTCGGGCATGCGCGGCGTGGTCACCCTCGCCGCCGCGCAGTCGCTGCCCGAGGACATCCCGTACCGCCCGCAGCTGGTGCTGATCGCCTTCACCGTCGCGGTGTCGACGCTGCTGATCCAGGGCAGCACACTGCCCCTGCTGATCCGGGCGACCGGGATCCGCGGGGTCGACGTGCCGGAGGACCAGCGCGAGCTCGCGGGCCTGCTCGACGAGATCACCGAGAAGGGGCTGTCCGTCCTCGAGCGGCCGGGCGACGTCGTGGAGGGCGTCGACGACGTCGATCCCGACGTGCTCGAGCGGGTGCGGCAGACCTCGTTCCTCCGCTCCGAGGCGGCCTGGGAGCGGGCGCGCGGCACCCGGCGCGACGCGGCCGACACTCCGCACCGCCTCTACCGGGCGCTGCGGCTGGCGGTCGTCACCGCCGAGCGCGAGGCCCTGCTCGACGCGCGGTCGCGGCGGGCGTATCCGCAGCGGATCCTCGGCCAGGCGCAGGCGCTGCTCGATCTCGAGGAGACCCGCCTCCGGCTGCGGCGCGGCTCGACCTCGTAGCGGCGGCAGCGGCTCAGGAGCTCCAGGATCGTCAGCCCGTGCTCCAGGATCGTCAGCCCGTGGTCGTCCGCGTCATGATCGCGACGACGAACAGCGCCGCCCAGAGCGCCCCGCAGATCAGCAGCCGCAGATTGCCGAGCACGATGTCCTCCGGCGCCGACGCCCGGCCCCGCTCGATGTCGAGTGCGTAGAGGAACAGCGCGGCGCCGAACGGCACGACCGACGCCATCGACCAGAGCGAGTTCTCGCCGTTGATGAACAGCGCCCAGAGCGCGTAGGAGATCATCGTCAGCGACGCGGCGACCGACCAGATGAAGCGCAGGTAGCCCGGCGTGTAGACCTTGAGCGTCGAGCGGGTGTGGCTCTCCTCTTTCCCCTCGCTCTGCAGCTTCTCGGAGTAGCGCTTGCCCGCGACCATGAACAGCGAGCCCGACGACACGGCGAGCAGGAACCACTGCGTGAGCGGGATGTCCGCGATGGCCGCGCCCGAGATGGCGCGGAGGACGAAGCCGCCCGCCACGATCAGGATGTCGATCACCGGCTCGTGCTTCAGCCAGATGCAGTACGAGATCTGCATCACCAGGTAGGCCGCGAGGGTCGCCGCGAACCAGGTGAAGCCGAGCAGGAGGGTGACCAGCACCGGCACGATCATCAGCACGAACGCGGCCGGCCAGGCGACCTTCAGCGGCAGCGCGCCGGAGGCGATCGCGCGGAAGCGCTTCTTCGGGTGCACGCGGTCCGACTCGACGTCGAGCAGGTCGTTCAGCAGGTAGCCGCCGGAGGAGGCGAGGCTGAACGCGATCACGCCGACGACGGTCGCGACGAGGATCTCGGGCTCGAGGATCCGGGAGGCGGAGATCGGTGCGGCGAGAACGAGGACGTTCTTCAGCCACTGGCGCGGACGCATGGCGGCGACGAGCGCGCGGGCGGTGTTCACGACGTCTCCCTCTCGGAGAACGGGGCCGGGGGCGGCCGGGTTTGACGGGTCTGGGTGGCGCGGGGCCAACCTACAATCGGGGGGGAAAGCGCTCTATCCGACCGGATCCGCAGCGCCCACGACCGGAGCTCCACGGAGGGAAGCGCATGCGGACGGCCGCGCTGTACGTCGTCTTCGCGATCCTTGCAACGGCGGTGAATCTGGGCACCCAGATGCTCGTCGAGCTCGCGATGAGCGGGGAGTGGGCGACCGTCGTCGCCGTGCTCGCGGGCACCCTGACGGGGGTGATCACCAAGTACGTCCTGGACAAGCGCTGGATCTTCCGGCACGAGACGATGAATGCGGCGCACGGGCTGAAGACGTTCTTCCTCTACGGCGTGATGAGCGGCGTGACGACCCTGATCTTCTGGGGCTTCGAGTTCGGCTTCGACGCCCTCTTCGGCACCGACGTCGCCCGCTACACCGGCGCCGTGATCGGCCTGGCCATCGGCTACGTCGCCAAGTACCACCTCGACAAGAACGTCACGTTCTCCGGCCCGCGTGAGGAGCCCGCATGACCACCCCCGTGTCCTCCTGGGGACTGCTCTCGCGCGACGAGCACCGCGTCACCCGGATCACGAGCATCGAGCAGGCGCAGGCCGCTCTGGCCGCGGGCGACAGCGGCATCGCCTACGGGGTCGGTCGCAGCTACGGCGACGTGGCCCTGAACGGCGGCGGCCGGATCTGGGACTTCAGCGGCTTCGACCGCCTGCTCGCCTTCGACGAGGAGACCGGCGTGCTGCGGGCCGAGCCGGGCGTGCTGCTGCGCGACGTGCAGGCCGTCTTCGCGCCGCGCGGCTGGATGCTCGCCGTCACCCCCGGCACGCGGAACGTGACCCTCGGCGGCGCGATCGCGAACGACGTGCACGGCAAGAACCACGCCTCGGTCGGCACGTTCGGCCGGCACGTGCGCTCCTTCACGCTCCTGCGCAGCGACGGCTCGTCCTCGCGCTGCACCCCGACTGAGAACATCGAGCTCTTCGAGGCGACGATCGGCGGCCTCGGGCTCACCGGGCTGATCGTCGAGGTCGAGCTGGCCCTCGCCCGCGTCCCCGGGCCGTGGCTCCTCAGCGAGGACGTGCCCTTCCAGACCCTCGACGGGTACCTCGACCTCGTGCACGAGTCGATGGACGTCTTCGAGCACACGGTCGCGTGGATCGACGTGACCACGGACGGCGGGCGCCGCGGCGTCTACTCCCGCGCCGACAGCACGGCCGCCCCGGAGCTGCCGGAGACGCGACCGGGCTCGCTGAAGGTGCCGTTCGCCTTCCCGCTGTCGGTGGTCAACCGCGCGACGCTGCCGCTGCTCAACCGCGCCTACTACCGACTGAAGGCGACCCGCGCCCGCCGCTCGGTGCAGCACTACGAGCAGTTCTCGTACCCGCTCGACGCGATCGACGGCTGGAACACCATGTACGGCCCGCGCGGCTTCTACCAGTACCAGAGCACGGTGCCGTGGGAGGGAGCGCTCGAGACGACCCGCGAGATGCTCGCGCTGATCGCCGCCTCGGGCACCGGCTCCTTCCTCGGCGTGCTGAAGACCTTCGGCGATCTGGAGTCGCCGGGGCTGCTGAGCTTCCCGGCGCCGGGGGTCTGCTTCGCGCTCGACTTCCCGAACACCCCCGCCGCGCCGGCGCTGTTCGAGCGCCTCGACGCGCTGGTGCTGGCCGCGGGCGGGCGGCTGTACGCCGCCAAGGACGCGCGCATGTCGCGCGAGATGTTCGAGGCCGGCTATCCGCGCCTCGCAGAATTCGCCCTCCAGCGCGACCCGGGGATCTCCTCCGGCTTCTCGCGCCGAGTCCTCGGGAGCTGACATGAGCACGGGAACCCCCTCGAAGATCGTCGTCGTCGGAGCCACCTCCGCCATCGCCGAGCACACGCTGCGGCTGTGGCTGGGCACGGGCGCGCGCTCGGCGCTGCTGGTCGGCCGCGACGCCGCCCGGCTGGAGGCGCTGGCGACGGATCTGCGCGTCCGCTTCCCCGCCGCCGCGCTGTCGGTCGCCGCGACCGACCTGACCGACCCCGCCGCGATCTCCTCGGTCGTCGCGACCTCGCTCGAGGGCGGCGCCCCCGACACCGTGCTGATCGCCCACGGCGCGATGACGACGCAGGACGAGGCGTCCGCCGACCTCGCCGTCGCCCGCGACGTCCTCGTCGTCACCGGCGTCTCGGTGGCCCTCTGGATGGAGGCGTACGCGAACGCGCTGACCTCCGGCAGCATCGGGGTCATCGGCTCCGTCGCCGGCGACCGCGGCCGGAAGACCAACTACGTCTACGGCTCCGCGAAGGGCCTCGTCGAGCGCTTCGCCGAGGGCCTGCAGCACCGCCTGGCCGGCTCGCGGCTGTCCGTCGTGCTGATCAAGCCCGGCCCGACCGACACCCCGATGACCGCGTCGCTCAAGCAGACCGGAGCCTCGCTGGCCCCGGTCGACTCCGTCGCGAAGGACGTCGCCGCCGCGATGGCCGCGGGCCGCGCGGTCGCCTACGCCCCGGCCAAGTGGCGCGTCATCATGACGGTCATCCGCCTGCTGCCGCGGCCCATCTTCACCAAGCTCAACATCTGACGCCGCCGGGTCTCGATACGCCCCTCCGGGGCTGCTCGACCAGCATGGGCCGCGACCGGGTCGGGGCTGCTCGACCAGCATGGAGCGCCGAGGCGCCCGCCCTGCTGATGCAGCACCCCGGCGAAGCGGGCGCCCCCTCGAGCTGGTCCAGCACCCCTCCCAGCGGGCCCCCATTCATGCTGATCGAGTAGCCCGCGCAGCGGGCGTATCGAGATCCACCACCGTCAGGCCCGGGCCGATCGGAGCGAAGCGCTGTTATACATCGGCCCGATGTATAACGCCGAGCAGCCCGCGAGGCCGGAGGTGGAGCCACCCCCGAATCACCACCGGACGGGGGACTCGCAAGGGGGTCCGCTCGGAACCGCCGCGATCTACGCTCGGCGCATGCCCCTCCGCATCGCCGCGAGTGCCTCCGCCACCGTCCCGCGCGCCGCCGCGCCGAGTGCCCGGCAGCGCGCCGCGGCCGAGCTGCTCGGGCACGTCGTCGTGGCCCTGGCGATCGGATCCGCGCTGCTGCTCGTGGCATCGGCGAGCGTCGCGGGGCTGCCGTTCCTGCCCGGCCCGCACCGCGTGCCGCCGTTCGAGGCCTGGTCGCTGATGCGCACCTCCGCGACGGTGCAGATCGGCGCCGCCGTGCTCGCGGCCGGCCTCGCCGCCCTCGCCCGCGCGGGCGGCTGCCGCGTCCGCGCCGACCGCTGGTGCCTCGTCGCGGCCCTCAGCGCCGCCGCCGGCGCCGTGCTCCTGGCGGCCCCGCCGCTCTGAACCGCAGACGCCGCGGCTCATGCTGATCGAGTAGCCCGCGCAGCGGGCGTATCGAGATCCACGTCGATCGGAGGTGGGTCTCGATACGCCCCTGCGGGGCTACTCGACCAGCATGGACGGGGACCCCTGCGGGGCTACTCGACCAGCATGGGGCGGGGCACCTCAGGCCACCGCGGATCCCCCTACGCCGGCGCGCCGATCGTCGAGTCCTCGTAGTCCTCCGTGAGGCCGTGGGGCGTCTTCTCCCACTTGTGCGGGCTGAAGACGATCTGCCAGGCCGCACGCCACGCGGAGATGGAGTGCAGCACCCAGTACACGGGGTTCAGGATCGCGAACGCCGCGACCCGCCAGTTGTAGCGCTTCCACGCCGCGATCCCCGACACCACGATCATCAGCGTGTTCGAGAACAGCATGTTCGTCGTCCCCGCCACGATCAGCCACTCCGGCAGGTCGAGCCCCAGGAACTGCACGCCGATGTACGTGATCACCGTGAAGCCCAGCACCAGCGGATAGAGGAGGAACGCGACCGGCGTCCCCATGATCAGCGCCACGAGGCTCAGCGACCCCAGCACCCCGTTCACCTTGAACCAGCGGATCGGGTGCCGCGTGTTCACGCCCGCGGTCATCATGTAGCCCTTGATCCAGCGGGTGCGCTGCTTGATCCACGCGGGGACCTCGGCGCACGCCTCCTCCCAGGTGTTGGAGTCGACGACGCCCACCCGGTAGCCGTGCGCGGCCACGCGCAGGCCGAGGTCCGCGTCCTCCGTCACGTTGTACGGGTCCCACGCGCCGAGCTCGCGCAGCACGCGGGTCTCGAAGTGGTTCGAGGTGCCGCCGAGCGGGATCGGCAGGTGCGACTGGTCGAGCCCCGGCAGCATCGCGCCGAACCAGTGCGCGTACTCGACCGCGAACATCCGGGTCAGCACGTTGTAGTCGGCGTTGAAGTAGCTCAGCGCGCCCTGCAGGCAGACCAGCTGCTTCTGCTCCGGATCCACGTGCTCGCGCTCGAACGCGTCCTCGCGGAAGAGCCGCACGCACTTGCGCAGCTGGTCCGGGTCGGGCCGGTCCTCCGCGTCGTAGATCACGACGAACTCGCCGCGGGCGAAGCTCAGCCCGTAGTTGCAGGCGCGCGGCTTCGTCTGCGGCCCGCCCGGGGGCACGATCACCATCCGCACGTACTCCGGCGGGCTCATCCGGCGCACCGCCGAGATCGTCTCGTCGTCGTCCGCCTCGAGCAGCACCAGCACCTCGAGCTTGGCCTTCGGGTAGTCGAGGGCGCCGATGTTCACCAGCAGCTTGCTGATGATGTTGGCCTCTTTGTAGGCGGGGATGAGGATCGTGTAGATCGGCAGCTCGTCGTCCGTCATCCGCGGCGGCGACACGTCGAGGCCGCGACGGCCGCGCTCGATCGCCACCTCCTCCTCCCACGCCCGCACCGAGCTCTGGTTGAGCGGCGCGCGCAGGCCCGCGAGCGCTTTGAAGCCGATGTTCATCAGGAAGAGCAGGTTCGCCGAGGCGAGCACGATCACGAAGGTCAGGCTCGGCGCCAGCACCGCCCCGACGACCACGATCGCGGCGACCACGAGCGGAGTGATCACCTGCCAGCGGCGCAGCCCCGACTTCGCCGACTCGTCGCCGCTCTGCACCGCGAGCGAGTCGGCGGCACCGAAGAGCAGCGCGGCCCGGCAGGCGCTCTCGACGGCCTGGAAGACGTCCCAGTCGGTCGTGGTGCGCACGGTCACGACGTCGACCTCGAGCATTTCCCGCGCCTCGGCGAGCATCTCCTCGGTCGGCGGGACGGAGGTGGCGATCACGCCGGTCCCGTCGGGCAGCACCCGCCAGGGCAGCCAGCCCGCGCCGACCAGGCTGGAGGCGCCGATGCGGGCGAGCAGGTCCGCTCCCGGCGGCTCCTCGACCAGGTCGATCATCGGCGCGTCCCACTGCTCCGCCAGCGCCGCGTACATCTCGCGCCGGGTGACGGCGCCGTCGATGATCAGGTGCCGACCGAGCAGGCCGCCCTCGCGCGACTGCCGGCGCAGGGCCTCGTCGAGCTGCTCGGTCGTGATCAGACCGCGGGCGAGGAGGATCTCGCCCACGCGGGCCGTGGTGGTCGCCATGCTCAGCCTCCGAGCCGCTCGTAGATGACGTAGATCCCCTGCGCGAACACCGGGCGGTAGCGGGTGTCGAAGGAGGAGTCGCGCGTGATCGCGTCGTAGACGAGGTCGGCGACACCGGTCTCGCTGAGCTCGGGGGCGTCCGCGGTGGTCACGAAGACCCACTTCGCGTGGGTGTACGGAGCGGCGAGCGCCTCGTCGAAGAGCTCGCCGGCCGAGCGGTTGTAGTACTCGGACAGCGGCACGCCGATCTCGGGCAGCAGCGCGTTGCCGGCCGCGCTCTCGTCGATCAGGATGCCGCCGCCGTCGTAGTTCTCGCTGAGGAAGCGGGCCGCGGCGGTCGCCCCCGACGCCTCCTTGATCGACACGTAGCCGGTCGCCTCCGCGATCACCGCGTTGCGGTCGAGGTCCTGCGCCCACCAGGCGGTCTGCGCGCCGAGCAGCACCAGCACGAGGCCCAGCGCGCCCGCGCCGACCCGGGGCACCCGCCGCAGCGCGTCGACCAGTACCGCGCCGAGCACCGCGAGGAACGGCAGCACCGACAGCGCGTAGCGGTTGTTCCACCAGTTCGTCGGCAGGGTCTGGTCGTTGTTCATGTGCGTCTGGCCGAGGTAGAGGCTCAGCAGCGAGAAGGCGTAGGAGACGATCATCAGCCAGATCACCAGCGCGTCGTCCGAGATCCCGCGCCGCCAGGCCAGCACCAGGGCGCCGGCGATCCCGAGCGCGACCGTCAGCAGGCCGGAGGTCTCCAGGACCGCCCAGTTGTACGACCACAGCGTCAGGCCCGCGTTGCCCTGGTAGGCGAGCAGCCCCGCGTCGGCGACCGCCTTCTGCAGGTTCGCGGCCGAGTACTGGCCGTTCATGAACTCCAGCGGGTTGCTGTAGACGGCGAAGTTGTAGACCAGCCACCAGACGATCGCGATCAGCGGCAGGATCCCGAACGCGCTCGCCATCTTGATCGCGTAGACGAACGACCGCTTCTTCCGCCACGCGACGATCAGCACCACGAGGGTGCCGCCGAAGACGAGCACCCAGCCCTCGTAGCGCGACAGCGTCGCGGCCGCGGCGGGCAGGCCGGAGAAGACCATCATCTCGCCGGCGCTGAGGTTGCGCCGGCTGGTCACCCAGTGCGCCAGCCCGGAGAAGCAGCCGACCATCGTGACGATCAGCACCGGCTCCGTCATCGCCGTCGAGAACGCGTAGAGCACCCCGGGGTTCGCCAGCACGAGGAGCACCGCGGTGACGCGGCCGGCGCGCAGGTGGCCGACGCGCGCCGAGATCCGGTAGACGCCGCAGGCCGTGCCGGCGAGGCAGATCATCCCGAGCAGCCCGGCCGCCCAGCCCGTGTGCCAGAGCCAGAGCGACTGCACGAACGGGATGAGGATCAGGCTCGGCACCGGCAGCCAGACCGTGCCGAGCTGCGTGAAGCCGGGCGCCTTCGAGTCGAAGATGCGCCGCGAGATCGAGAGGTGGCTCTGGGTGTCGGCGTAGGCGAGATTGATCCCGGAGGAGGTGGTCACCAGGCAGGCCGCGAAGCCGACCAGGAGCGAGACCACCAGGATCACGACGGTGCCCGGCACCTGGCGGCCGGTGACGGGCCGGCCGAGGCGGTCCCACGCCTCGCGCCACCACGGGTGGCGGGCGGGCGCGCCGGCCACCGGCGGCGGGGCGGCGATCGTGCTGGTCATGCGCTCGGTCAGTCGGTCGAGGAGTGGCGTGCGCCGGGCTGCTCGCCCGTCGCGGCGGGTGCGGCCGGCGCGGAGTCGGCGGCGGGATCAGCGGCGGAGTCGGCGGCGGGATCAGCGGCGGAGTCGGCGGCGGGATCGCCCGCCGCCCGCTCCTGCGCGTCGACGTACGCGGCGACCTTGCGCGAGCGGCGGCGGCGCGCCAGCCAGCCGAGCAGGATCAGCAGGCCGATCACCACGACCGCGATGACGAACCAGATCGCGTAGGAGGAGTAGTCGTCCTTCACCTCGTCCTGCGGCGTGATCTCGTTGCTGTCGATCGCGACCGGGTCGCTCTCCGCCGATCCCGAGACCGCGAGGTTGCCGGACAGCGAGGTCCAGCCCTCCTCGGCGGCCCAGCCGGCGATCGAGGACTGCAGCGCGGAGGACGCCGTGGCCTCGCCGTCCGCGCTCCAGCCGCCGAGCAGCACGATGTCGCGGCCGTCGGTGGTGAAGGCCTCGAGGGCCGCGTACGGCGCCTCGGTCCCGACGCCGTAGCTCAGGCGCGCGGCGTCGATCGCGGTGAAGGGGGCGAGGCGGAGCGGGGTCCGCAGCGCCTCGGCCTCGTCGGTCCCCGCGCCGACGACGATGCCGGAGCGGTCCGAGTCGACGAACTCGTCGACGCCGACGACCGAGACGGCGAGAGGGTCGGCGTCGACGCGCTGCAGCGCCGTCACGAGGTCGCCCGCGCTGCGCAGGGCGTCGGCACCGGTCGCCGAAGCGCCGAACGCCACGGCGAGCTCGCCGCCGAACGCCTGCGGGAAGCGGCCGAAGCCGGGCTCCGCCGACTCGCCGCGGACGCCGGTCACGGTCGAGCCCGCGCCGTCGACGAAGAACTCGATCGGCACGGAGTCGGCCGAGCCGACGCAGGCGCCGTCGCTCTCGCGCACGGCCGAGAGCGTCACCGAGAGACCGTTCGAGGCGCTGAGCTGCCCGGTCGGCACCTCGAGCCGCATGTCCACGGCCGTCTCCTCGCCCAGCACGGACGAGCCGATCAGGAAGTCGTTCCAGTACACGTTGGCGGTCGCCGTGATCCCCTCGGGGACGGCGGAGTGCGTGCCCACCAGGTCGACCGCGACGCTCGAGACCGGCCCGCCGAAGGCCGACTGCGTGATCGTCGTGTAGCTCGCGGCCGAGCCGGTGCTGCCGCCGAGAGCGATCCGGTCCGTGCCGAAGTCGGCCAGCGAGTGCTCGAGCGAGCTCGACGGGACGACCTTCTGCGCGAGGCCGGTGGTCGTCGCGCTCGAGGCGAGGCCGGCGTACTCGCTGCCGAGGGCGGCCCCGGCGGCGGCGAGATCCGCCTCGGCGCCGGTGAGCGTCAGCTCCGGCACGCCGTCGACGGCGCCGATCGCGGTGACCACGTCGCCCTCGCCCGCGGCGAAGCGGACGATGCGGCCCTGCGCGGCGTCGAGCGCCGGGCGTCCGTCGGTCGCGCTCTCCTCCGACACCGTGATTGCGGTCCCGGCGGAGTAGCGGGAGGCGAGCGAGGCGGCCGCGGACAGCCCGGCCGCGCGGAGGGAGTCGTCGGCGCCGTCGGGCACGACGATCGAGACGGCGGTGACCGCGTCCGGGAAGAAGTCGCCGACGGTGGTCGGCGCGGCGGGGGTGCCGTCGACGAGGACGCCCAGGTCCGAGACGGTCAGCGCGTCGGCGTCGACCTCGCAGAGTCCGCCGGTCGCGCCGTCGGAGCCGCTCAGCCGGAAGCCGACCGCGAGCACGCCGTCGACCACGTCGGAGGCCTGGACCGGTGCGTCGAACGAGGTCGCCGTGGCGGCGTCGAGCGTCTGCACCACGCGACCCGACACGATGACCGCGAGCTCGCCGGTCAGCGGCTCGAGCGGGGCGAGCGAGCCGATCACGCGGGTCGGCGAGACGCCGTCGGCGACCGCGACGGTGAGGAACTGCGGCTCGGCCCCGGGGGCGATCGAGACGACGGCGTCGCTGGCGAGGCCCTGGACGACGCCGCCGGTCACCGGGTCGACGAGGTCGGCCGCGGCGGCGGGGGTCGCGGCACCGAGGGCGAGGCCGAGGCAGAGCACCGGTGCGAGCACCGGGACGAGGGCGCGACGGAGGAGGGAGGAGGAGGCCATCAGGCGGGTTCCGATCGGCATACGGGAGCCCGGCGGGTCCGGCGCTCGAGGATGGAGAGTGGAACGGTCGTGCACGAAAGCTCGGCGGAGAACCGCGGAAGTGCGGGGGAAACGCCCCGTTCTCGCGTCAGTCTAGGCATTCGCTGACACCCGAACCGGTGGTGAGCAATCGGTGCTCCGCCCCCGTCCGAGTGTCAGGACGGCCGTAGACGAAACCCTGCACATCGGTGACGCCCAGCTCGCGCAGGGCCGCGACCGTCTCCTCGTCCTCCGCGCCCTCGACGATCATCCGCACCTCGACCGCGTCGGCGAACGACTGCATCGCCCGGACGATCTCGCGCTGGCGCACCTCGGTCGTCAGCTGGGCGATCAGCGCGCGGTCGAGCTTCACCACGTCGAGCGGGAAGGTCGCGACGGCGAGCGCCGACGAGCCCTCGGTGCCGAAGTCGTCCAGCGCCACCAGCACGCCCGCGTCGCGCAGCAGCTGGGCCTGCGCGCGCAGCTCGTCCGTCGCCCCCGCGAGCGACCCCTCGCTCAGCTCGATGCAGAGCCGCACCCCGGGGAAGCGCTCGGGCAGCGCCGCGAAGTGCGGGCCGAGCCGGTCGGCCGCGAGCTGCTCCAGATCCGCGTTGACGCTCATGCACTCGACCCCGACGCCGGCGTCGCGGAAGCAGGCCGCGGCGGACATCGCCTTCTCCACCACCTGCACGGTCAGCTCGTCGAGCAGACCGGCCTCGCGCACCGTGCAGACGAGCAGGGCCGGATCGATCCGCCCGAGCTCCGGGTCCTCGAGCCGCACCAGCGCCTCGTACGCCCAGATCCGGTCGGTGCGGAGATCGACGACCGGCTGGAAGGCGAGGTCGAGCGTCCCGTCGCGCAGGGCCCGCGCCGCGGCCTGCCGGACCGGATCGGTCAGCACCGAGATGACGTCGAGGCTGCTCGAGCGCCCCCGGCCCGACCTGCCCCGCCCGCGCTTCAGCGCGAGCATGCTGCGGTCGGCCTCGATCACGATGGTCGCCGGGTCCGGCTCCTCCTGCGCCGAGAAGGCGACGCCGACGGTCACGACCGGGGCGAGGGTGTCGCCGTCAACGGTCGCGGGCGCGCTCAGCCGCTCGACGAGGGCCTGCGCCCGCCGGCGCGCGTCCTCCGCCGAGTCGAGCCCGCGCAGGATCAGCGCGAACTCGTCGCCGCCGACCCGCGCCGCGACCGCGCCCTGCCGGGCCGACTCCGCGAGCCGCTCGCCGACCAGCCGCAGCATCTTGTCGCCCACGTGGTGCCCGCGGCCGTCGTTGAGGTCCTTGAAGTCGTCGAGGTCGAGGAAGAGCACGGCGATGCCCTCGTCGGCGCGCCGGTCGCGGTTGGCCGCGGTGAGCGCCTCCTGGAACACGCGGCGGTTCGGCAGCCCGGTCAGCACGTCGAGGTCGACGGAGCGCCGCAGCGACTCGACGTCGTAGCGGGTGCTGAGCGTGTCGGCGCCCATGTGCGCGAGGGCGTCGAGGATCTGCTCGTCCTCGTCGTTGAACGGGATCGCGCTGACGCGCTTGGACGCGACGACGTACCGCGTCCGTCCATCGGGCAGGACCATCGCCGAGGAGATCTCGCGCCCGGTCGCCGGCTCGTCGCGCACCTCGATCGCGTCCGCCTCGATCGAGGTCTCCGCGTGCAGCACGATCTTCCGCTCCGCCTGCGCGACGGTCCCCCAGGGCAGTGCGAGGGCCGCGTCGAGCACGCCCGAGAGCCGCCGCCGCACGCCGCGCACCTCGATCCGCTTCGCCACGCTGAAGACCACCGCGCCCACCACGAGCACGACCATCGGGCTCTGCTCGATCGCCGGATCCCCCGCCATCGCCGGCACGACGACGGCGTCCAGGAGCCACACGACCGCGCCGAGCAGCCAGACGAGAGCGAGGTAGAGGCCGACCCGCTTGAGCGAGAGGGCGCCGAAGCCGCGCTCCCACTGCATCCCCCAGCGGCCGCGCTGGCGGACGAGGTCGACGAGCAGGATCACCGCGACGAAGACGACGCTCGCCGCGAGCAGGGCGAGCGGCGGCGTGAGGGCGTTCCTCGTCGCCTGGAACACCGTCACGTAGAGGAGCCCGGCGAGCGAGCCGAGTCCCGTGACGTAGCCCGCGACCGCGAGGTTCCGGGTCTGCAGCAGCTGCGTGAGCAGGCTCGCCGCCGTCCAGACGCCGAGCAGGCGGAACGGGTCGGCCTCCGGCTGCATGATCACCAGGAGCGTGACCGTCAGCCCGGCGATCGGCATGCCCGAGCGGCGGCCGAGGTCGATCCGGAACGCCGCGGTGAGCGCGACCGCGACGCCGAACGCCGCGACGAACGCCCAGCTGATCGGCGGCGTGATGACGAGCAGCGCCGTCGCGCGGACGACGAGGACGAGCGCGAACAGGCTCAGCAGACCCGCGATCGCCAGATCGAGGAGGCTCAGCTCGCGCGTACGGGGCATGGTGGCATGGTAGGCCGTGGGTCGGCGCGCGGCACCGGGCTCCGGCTGTCGACGATCCCTGCGGTGGTTACGCCCCAGTTCGGAGGTGTGCACGCTCCGCCGCGGCGCAGGACTGTGAGCCCATGCCTCCCCTCTCCGCTCTGACCGCCGACCTCACGCGCCGCAGCCTCTTCGCCTCCCCCCTGGGCGTCGCGGCGGCGGGCGCCGCCCCCGCCGACCCCGTCCTGCACTCCGAGATCGCCGCACCGGGCGGTGTCGCCGGCCTCGACTCCACCGCCACCGTCCCCGTCGCCCAGCTCCCGGAGGCGGTCCGCACCGTCTCCGGCGAGCGCCCTGTCGCGAAGGGCGAGCTCGTCTACAACGTGCAGGACTACGGCGCGACCGGCGACGGCAGCACCGACGACCTCCCCGCCATCGACGCCGCGATCGACGCCGCCGTGGCGACCTACGGAGGAGTGGTCTACTTCCCCCGCGGCATCTACCGCATCGCCGGCTCCATCGGCCGGGCCGAGGGCCTCGCGAGCATCGCCTTCCGCGGCGCGGGCGAGCTGTCCACCCGGATCCGCTCGCTGACGAACGCCCCCGTCGTCACCGGCGCCTTCTCCGCGTGCCGCTTCGACAACCTGATCCTCGACGCGAACGGCCTCGGCTCGCCCTGCGTCTCGGCGCACCTGGACAAGACCGTGCTCGACTCGCTGCAGCTCTACGGCTGGACCGACTACGGCATGCGCCTGAACGACGGCACCTTCGGCGACCTCGGGCTCCTCAACCGCATCCAGCGCTGCAGCATCGACCAGTGCACCGGCATCGGCATCTGGACGGGCTACCGGATGATCGACTCCTGGATCGTCGAGAACAACATCGGCGCGAGCTACGCCGACCTCTCGATCGAGGGCGGCCCGATCCGCATCCTCGGCAACCATCTCGACGGCTCGCCGCAGATCAACATCGAGCTGCGCGGCAACCGCCGCATCACCATCGCGAACAACATCATGGAGGGGGCGCGCCGGCAGTCCCTCGTCTACACGATGCCGCCGTGGCTGACCGAGGACCTCGCCCAGATCCAGATCGTCGGCAACGCGATCAGCAACGGGGGCAAGGCCGCCGCGAACACCTACCCCGCGATCGCCATCCTCGGCGTCTCCCCGACCGCCCGCACCGTCGGCTTCAGCATCACCGGCAACATCTTCGCCTGCGAGGACGCCGGAGCCGGCTGGACCCACTGCGTCGAGGCCCTCAACGCCCGCGCCGTCTCCGTCGTCGGCAACCAGTGGGCCACCGGCCACCTGAACGCCAAGCCTGTCCGCGCCGTCGGCAGCACCGCCTACGAGGTCCTCGGCAACCACGGAGACAACGCGGTCAAGACCACCTAGCCCCGGCCCGCATCGAGCGGCCCCGCACCCGACCCGCGCTGGTCGAGCAGCCCCGAAGGGGCCCCATGCTGGCCGAGTAGCCCCGCAGGGGCGTATCGAGACCCACCCTGATCAACGCCGGATCTCGATACGCCCGCTCCGCGGCCTGCTCGATCACCATGAATCCCGCAGGCGTCCCATGCCGGTCCACCATCCCTGCGCCGCCCCCATGCCGGCCGACCAGCCCCGCAGGGGCCCCATGCTGGTCGAGTAGCCCCGCAGGGGCGTATCGAGACCCCCCTCACCCCCAAGCGAGCGCAGCCCGCTCCCGCCAGTACTCCCCCGCATCCTGCGCCACGACCCCCTCCGGTACCGCCCGCGCCCGCGCCCGCACGTTCTCCCGCAGCTGCTCCGGCGTCGCCGCACCGATCAGCACCACGTCCGTCCACGGCTGCCCGAGCGCCGCGCCCAGCGCGACGTCCTCCGGCGCCCCCGGCAGCCGCCGCAGCGCCTCCGGCGCGCGATCGCCCACCAGCCGCCCGTTCGCGAGCGCCTCCTTCACCACCACCGTCCATCCCGCGTCGTGCGCCTCGACCAGCGCCGCGCCCGCCGAGCGCTCGAGCAGGTTCCACGTCGTCTGCACCGTGCTGAACGGCGAGTACGGGATCGCCAGCGCGAGCCGGATCGTGCGCGCCTGCTCCGGCCCGCTCGTCGACAGCCCCACCGTCACCCCGGACCCGGCGAGCCCGCGCAGCCGGTCCAGCAGCGCCTTCTCCACGAGCGCCGGGCTCTCCGGCGTGATCGAGTGCACGAGATAGCGGTCCGGCGCCCCGCCGAGCGCCGCGAGGGTCGCCGGCCACTGGCGCTCGAGCATCGCGACGGAGTGCTCCTTGCGCTCGTGCACGGCCGCGTCCATCGCCCAGTCGCCGACGTACTCGTAGCCCCACTTCGACTCGACGGTCAGCTCGGCGCGGCGCTCGGGATGCGCGGCCAGCCAGCCGCCGAGGAACTCCTCCGCGAGCCCGTAGGAGCGGGCGACGTCGAGGAAGCGGATCCCCTCGTCCCACGCCGTGTCGAGCAGCTCGTGGCTCCGCGCGCGCAGGGCGTCCACGCTGCGCCGCCCGGGCGGCCCGAGATCGCCCTCCCGACCCGCCGTGATGTACGCCGGTCGCCCCACGGCGGCCAGGCCGAGGCCGAGGTGCGGAGTGCTGGATGCCATGGTGCTCGTTCCGTCCGGAGGTGCCTCCACCGTAGCCGGGCACCGCGCGACGCCGAGGGGCACCCCACCGCCGCTCCCCGATGTGCCACCGTGGGCGCATGACCCGGCTGAACCCCGCCGCCACCCGGCACGTCGACGCGATGGACCACCCCCGCCGCGCGCAGATCGAGCGGCTGCGCGAGGCGGTGCTCGCCGCCGACGAGCGGCTGGTCGAGTCCGTGAAATGGAACGCCCCGAGCTACGCGATCGGCGAGCACCTCGTCACCCTCCGACTGCGCCCCGGTGACCGCGTCGAGGTGATCCTGCACCGCGGAGCCGCGCCGCGGACCGACGGTCTCGCGCCCGTCCTCGACGACGACCGCCTCGACCGGCGCGCACCGGACCGCGCCGTCCGCGCCCTCGACGCCGACGAGGACCCGGCCGCGCTCCTCCCGCTCCTGCGCCAGTGGCTCGCCGCGGTCGGCCCGGCGCGGCCCGACGGCGAGCACCCCCCGGTGATCCCCGCGCCCTCCCGTCCCGCTACCGTCGAGCGGTGACCACCGCCGACCGCCGCACCCTCGACCGCAGCATCCTGCGGCTCGCCGTGCCCGCGCTCGGAGCGCTGATCGCCGAGCCGCTGTTCCTGCTCACCGACTCCGCCCTCGTCGGCCACCTCGGCGCCGTGCCGCTCGCCGGCCTCGCCCTCGGCGGCGCGGTGCTGCAGACGATCGTCGGCCTGATGGTCTTCCTCGCCTACAGCACGACCCCCCGCGTCGGCCGCGCGCTCGGCGAGGGCGACGAGCGCCGCGCGGTGGCCGCCGGGATCGACGGCGGCTGGCTCGCACTCGGCCTCGGCGCCGTCATCGCCGTGGCCGGCGCGATCGCCGCCCCGGCCCTCATCGGCCTCTTCGGCGCGGAGCCCGCGGTCGCCGACGCGGGCGTCCGCTACCTCGCCGTGAGCATGGCCGGGATCCCCGCGATGCTCGGCGTCTTCGCCCTCACCGGACTGCTCCGCGGCTTCCAGGACACCCGCACTCCGCTGATCATCGCGGGCGGCGGATTCGCGGTGAACGCGGGCCTGAACGCCGTGCTGATCTACCCCGTCGGCCTGGGGATAACCGGGTCCGCCCTGGGGACGGTCGTGGCCCAGTGGGCGATGTTCGGCGCCTATGCGGCGATCGCGCTGCGCCTCGCCCGCCGCGTCGGCGCGCCCGTCCGCCCGCACGCGGCCGGTGTCCGCGCCTCCGCAGGCTCGGGCGGCTGGATGCTCCTGCGCACGGCGTCCCTGCGCGCCGCGATCCTCGTCGCCGTCGCGGTCGCCGGCTCGCTCGGCGCCGAGGAGCTCGGAGCCTTCCAGGTCGCGATGACGCTGTTCTCCACGGTCGCCTTCGCCCTCGACGCGGTGGCGATCGCGGCGCAGGCGCTCCTCGGCCGCCTGCTCGGCGAGGGCGATCACGCCCGAGCGCGCGCGGTGGCGAAACGCTGCCTGACCTGGGGAATCGGTGCCGGAGTCGTCCTCGGCGCCGTGATCGTGGCGACCAGCGGAGTGCTCCCGTTCGTCTTCTCCAGCGACCCGCAGGTGCTCCGGCTGCTCCCCGCCGCCCTCGTCGTGGTCGGCCTGACCGCCCCGCTCGGCGGCCTCGTCTTCGTCCTCGACGGCATCCTGATCGGCGCCGGCGACGGCCGCTACCTCGCCCTCAGCGGCCTCGTGAACCTCGCCGTCCTCGCCCCGCTGGCCCTCCTCGCGCCCCTCGCGCCCGCGGATCAGCGCCTCCTGGCCCTCTGGATCGCCTACGCCGTCGGCTACCTGGGCGCCCGCGCGGCCACCCTCGGCCTCCGCTTCCGCAGCGACGCCTGGCTCCGCTGACCTCGAACGAAGTTTCGAACACCCTGTGGACAACCCTGTGCACAACTCCCGGCACCCCCCGAGCTTTCCCCCCGCCGCGAGATGCCACTTGTGCACGCGACACGCCGTGAAAACCGTGCACAAGTGGCATCTCGCGGAGGGGGATCAGCGCTCCGAGCGCGGGGGCGCGCTCGTCGTCCCGCGATGGAAGACGGCCTCGAAGCAGACCGGCTCGGCCTCGTCGCCCGCGATCATCGCGAGCACGGCGCGCGCCGCCGCCCGGCCCTTCTCCACCGCGGGCTGCGCCATCGTCGTCAGGTCGTACTCGCCGGCGAGCCCCGGCACCTGCACGCCGTCGAAGCCGACCACCGACACGTCGGCCGGCACCCGCAGCCCGAGCTGCTCGGCGGCGAGGATGACCCCGGCCGCCAGCAGGTCGCTCTGCGCGATCACGGCCGTCGGCGGCTCGTCGACCTCGAGCAGCGCCCGCCCGGCCGCCGTGCCCTCGTCCACGGTGCTCGCACCCGCGGCGACGACGAGCGGATCGCCGAACACGTCCTGCGCCCCCAACAGCCGCTCGACCGCCGTGATGCTCGGGCTCGAGCGCCAGTCGGCGGGGATGGGCCCGCGCCGGCGGTCCTTGGCGAAGGGGAGCGAGACGACGGCGACGCGCTCGTGCCCGAGCCCGCGCAGGTGCTCGGCCAGCGTCCGCGTCGCCTCCCGGTTGTCGAGCGACACGACGGCCGCCCCGAGATCGGAGACACCCTCGACCACCACGACCGGCACGCCGCGGCGCCGCAGCACCGCCACCGAGTCGTCGACGGAGGGGCTGCAGCCGACCAGGATCATCGCGTCCACCGGCGCCGTCGCCAGCAGTCCCGATCCGCCCTCGGTCTCGGTGAGCAGCAGGATGCCCGCGTCGGCCCCGCCGAGCACATCGGCGATCCCGTCGAGCATCGCGATCTTGATCGGATCACGGAAGGCGTGCAGCACCCGCTCGTCGACGACGACCCCGACGATGCCCGAGCGACCGCGCCGCAGCGACTGCGCGCGCGGATCCGGCCCCGCGTAGTCGAGCTCGGCGGCGGCCTGCAGCACCCGCTCCCGCGTCGCGGCCGCGACCGGCCCGGCACCACTGAAGACGAGGGAGGCGGTCGAGGGCGACACGCCCGCCCGGCGCGCCACCCGCGCGAGGGTCGGCCGCGACGCCGGCGCCTCGGCGGCGCCCGGCGCCCCGGCGGTGCCCGACTCGGCCACGCCTGACCCCTCGGCCCGGCTCGCCTCGGTGCTGCTCGACTCCACGGTGCTCCTCGTCCCGGGCCCTGCGACCCGCGCCCGGCGACGCGTCCTTGACCGGTCCCGGCGTTCCGGATAGCTTAGACCGGCCCGCATCGAATCGATTCGATCACGGGGTCCCCGCCCGGATCCCCCGCCGAGTCGCCGTCGATCGCGCCGCCTCCGACCGCCCCGCGATCAGCCAGAACCTCCGCATGACCTCGACCTCCGCCCTCAGCCGCCCCCAGCTCGTCTCCTGGCGGAACGCCGTCTTCACGATCTTCGTGCTGAGCGGCCTCTCGATCGCGACCTGGGTCTCGCGCACCCCCGCGATCCGCGACGAGCTTCAGCTCCCGACCTCGGGCGTCGGCCTCCTCATCCTCTCGATGTCGATCGGCGCGATCGTCGGCCTGAGCCTGTCCACCGCGATCATGTCGGCACTCGGCGCCCGCCGCGGCATGGTCGCCGGGCTCACGGTCTGCGCGTCCGGTCTCGCACTCCTGGGTCTCGCCGCGGACACCTTCGGCGCCCTCCCGCTCGCCTTCGCGGGCATGGTGCTGCTGGGCTTCGGCAACGGCGCGGTCGACGTCATGATGAACGTCGAGGGCTCCGCGAACGAGAAGGCCTTCGGCAAGACGCTGCTCCCCCTCTTCCACGCCTTCTTCAGCCTCGGCACGGTCGCCGGCGCGATCGTCGGCGCCGCCGCCTCCGCGCTCGCCGTGCCGGTCGCCGCCCACCTCTGCGGCGTCGCGGTCGTCGTGGTCGTCACCGCGGTCGTCGCGATCCGCTTCGTCCCGGTCCGCCAGGAGCTCGACACCGCCGGCGTCGCGACCACGGCGAAGGCCCCGGTCCGCGAGCGCGTCGCCGCCTCGCTCGGCGTCTGGCGCGACCGCCGCCTCGTGCTGATCGGCCTGATCATGCTGGGCATGGCCTTCGCGGAGGGATCGGCCAACGACTGGCTGACCCTCGCGATGGTGGACGGCCACGGCACGGACAAGACCACCGCCGCCGTCGTCTTCGGCGTCTTCGTCGCCGCGATGACCGTCGGCCGCGTGCTCGGCGGCCCCGTGCTCGACCGCTTCGGCCGGGTGCCGGTGCTCCGCGGCTCGGCGGGCCTCGCCATCGTCGGCATCCTGCTCTTCATCCTGGCGCCGGTCGACGGCCTCGTCATCGTTGGCGCGGTCGCCTGGGGGCTCGGCTGCTCGCTCGGCTTCCCGGTCGGCATGTCCGCCGCGGCCGAGGGTCCGCACTCCGCGGCCCGCGTCAGCGCCGTCGCGATGCTCGGCTACGTCGCCTTCCTCGTCGGACCGCCCGCGATCGGCTTCCTCGGCGAGCACGTCGGCCTCCTGAACGCCCTCTTCCTGGTCCTCGCCCTCGTCGTCCTGGCCGGCCTCGCCTCCCCCGCCGCCCGCCCGCAGAAGGCCCCTGCCCCCTCCCTGCCGGTCGAGTAGCCCCGCCCCCATGCTGGTCGAGTAGCCCCGCAGGGGCGTATCGAGACCCACCATCGCCGACAGTCGGGGCATGCAGACCCACGTCCCCACCCGGCCGGATCTCGATACGCCCGCTCCGCGGGCTACTCGATCAGCATGGGACGCCCGCCCTCCACGCCTGTCGAGCCGCCCCGCCCACCACGCCGATCGCCCAGCCCCGCAGGGCCCCCTCCATGTCGGTCGCCCAGCCCCGCAGGGCCCCCTCCATGCTGGTCGAGTAGCCCCGAAGGGGCGTATCGAGACCCACCCCGTCCGACCGCTCCCGACCCCTGCCGTCTATCCTCGACGGGTGCGTCTCGTCATCGCGCGCTGCTCCGTCGACTACACCGGCCGTCTCAGCGCCCACCTCCCCCTCGCCACCCGACTCCTGCTGGTCAAGGCCGACGGCAGCGTCCTCGTGCACTCGGACGGCGGCTCCTACAAGCCGCTGAACTGGATGAGCCCGCCCTGCACGCTCACCACCGGCGAGCCCGACGAGGACGCGAAGGCCACCGGCGTCCTCGAGCAGTGGACCGTCTCGCACCGCAAGACCGGCGACGCCCTCGTGGTCTCGATCCACGAGATCCTGCACGACTCCGCGCACGAGCTCGGCGTGGATCCCGGCCTCGTCAAGGACGGCGTCGAGGCGCATCTACAGCGCCTGCTGGCCGAGCAGATCGATCTCCTCGGCGAGGGCCACACCCTCGTCCGGCGCGAGTACATGACGGCGATCGGCCCGGTCGACATCCTCGCCCGCGATTCCTCGGGAGCGGCCGTCGCGGTCGAGATCAAGCGCCGCGGCGAGATCGACGGAGTCGAGCAGCTCACCCGCTATCTCGAGCTGATGAATCGCGATCCGCACCTCTCACCGGTGACCGGAGTCTTCGCGGCGCAGGAGATCAAGCCGCAGGCGAGGACCCTCGCGCAGGACCGCGGAATCCGCTGCGTGGTCCTCGACTACGAGTCGATGCGCGGCGTCGACGATTCGCACACGCGCCTCTTCTAGAGATCCGCGTCCCCCTTTCCAGGGTATTAGCGCCGAAAAGGAAGCGCTCTCACGAAGAGCAGGAGAAAGGCCCCGCCGACGGATCGACGGGGCCTCTCGACGGCGGGAGCGCGATCGCGCTCCCCGTGCCGCCCGGCTCTACTTGTGAGCGGCCGCGTAGGCCGCCTGGACCTCGGCGGGGATGCGCCCGCGGTCCGAGACCTGGTGTCCGTTGGCGTTCGCCCACTCGCGGACGGCCTTCAGCTGCTTCGGGTCGCTCTTGGACGCCGAGGCGACCGACGCGGCCGCAGCCGGACGCGATCCGACGCGGCGGCCGTTGGAGACGAACTTCTCGAGCGCGGAGTGCAGCTCGGCGATGTTGTCCGGTCCGAGGTCGATCTCGTAGTTGGCTCCGTCGATGCTGAAGCGGACGGTGCCGCCGTCTCCGGAATCGATAGGGGTTCCGTCGATATCGTCGACAAGCGTGATCTTCTGGGCCACTTTTCCTCCTGGATGTCACTGACAGAAGAAGACATTACCCCGTTCTCATCGGCGGGTGAACGCTTATCCCTGCCATTCGCGCGAATCTCCGCCGCGATCTGCGCCGATACTCAGGATAAGAGCGCGCAATCCTCTGAGAATCGGCTCATGTCCCCGCCAATCGTCGTATAGCCCACATCGACATCGAATGGGCACGATTGTCGCGACTGATTCGAGACATGGCGCGATCCCGGATACCGTGAGGGGATGCCCCGGAGGAACGGACCCCCTGCCCGCCCGTCGAGACCCGGTCCCTACCGCAACGCGGCGGCACGCGAGGCGCTCGAGGCCCTGGTCGCCGACGCGACGCCGGAGCGCGTGCAGCGCCTGCTCACCGCCTGCCTCGAGGGCTCGCTCGTCGTCGACGTGACCGGCTCGCAGCCCGGCGGAGTGCCGCAGGTGCGGGTCGTCGCGACGACCACCGGCGAGCAGGTGCTCCCCCTCTTCACCTCGACCGACGAGCTGCGCGCCGCCGTCCCCCGGCAGCAGCACCCGCGCGTGCAGATGCTGGTGCTGCCCGGCCGCGAGGCCTTCGCCCTCATCCGCACCGCCGACTTCGTCGCCGTCCAGCTCGACGCGGGCTCGATCGCCCAGGTCGTCGCCCGGTCGTTCATCGAGCAGTCCCTCGACGCCCCGGCCCCGTAGAGTGTTCCCCCCGACGGGGCACTCCGCCGGGATCACGACGTCCCTCCGAGGGCAGGAGCCCGCCATGTCCGACACCACCCTCGCGCCCGACGCGCAGCCCGGCCTCGAAGCGACCTGGACCTGCATCCTCTTCGACCTCGACGGCACGATCACCGACTCGGCGCCCGGCATCACCGGCACCCTCGCCGACACGTTCGTCGAGCTCGGCCGCCCGGTGCCCACCCCCGCCGAGCTGCTCGCCTACGTCGGGCCGCCGCTGCTCGACGCCTTCCGCGAGCTCGGCGGGATGAGCGTCGAGGAGTCGCAGGCCGCCCTGGTGGTCTACCGCCGCCGCTACAACGCCGGCGGGCTCTTCGACTCGAGCGTCTACCCCGGCCTCCCGGAGCTGCTGGCGAGCATCGCCGCCGCCGGCGTCCCGCTCTCGCTCGCCACCTCGAAGCCGGAGTCGGCCGCCCGCCGGATCCTCGAGCACTACGGCCTCGCGCAGCACTTCACGGTGATCTGCGGAGCATCGGAGGACGAGGTCCGCAGCGCCAAGGCGGACGTGGTCGAGGAGGCGCTGCGCCGACTCCGCGAGATCGGCGTCGACCTCTCCACGCCCGTCATGGTCGGCGACCGCGAGCACGACGTCCTCGGCGCCGCCGCGCACGGGGTCCCGACGATCATGGTCGAGTGGGGCTACGGCTCGCCGATCGAGGCGGTCGGCACGATCGCGGTGGCGTCCGGCGCCGACGAGCTGCGCGCACTCCTGCTGCCCTGAGCCGCGCACGCCCCCGCCCGGCCCCGCACCGGCGGGAGCCCCTTCGCGCCGAGAGCCCCGTACGATGAACGCATGACTGGTCTGGGCGTCGTCCTCTCTTTCGTGCTCTTCCTCGGCGGGGTCCTCGTGCTCGGCAACTCGTTCCTGCTGCCCGACATCGCCGGCTTCCTCTTCTTCGGCGGCATCCTGATGATCTCGGCGTCGCTCGCGCTCGGCTTCCACCTGCTGCCGAAGTCCGAGTAGCGCCGAGCCCCTCGCTCAGCACCGCGGCGCTCGGCCTCGCGGCCCTCGGCACCGCTCGAGCGGCTCAGCCCAGCGAGTTCGCGTCGAGGTTGATGACGTTCCCGATGTAGACCGCCTCGCCCGCCCCCGCGACCCCCGGGTTCATCCGCAGCAGCTGCTGCACCGGGATCCCGAAGCGCTGGGCGATGTCGAAGAAGCTGTCCCCTTCGACGACGGTGTAGGTGATGATGTCGCCGGCGCCGTTGCGCGTCGGCTCGCCGGTCGCACCCGGCACCGCGCCGTTGTCGACGGCGAAGGCCGTCTCCGGGATCACGGGGACCGCGTTCGGCGTGAAGCTGACGGTCGCCTCCGGCACGGGCACGAACACCGTCGCGGTCGACTGCGGCAGCGCCGCGGTGACGGTCGGGTCGGGAGTCGGCGTCGGCGTCACGGTCGCGAAGACCGTCACCGTCGGTGCGGGGGCCGGTGCGGAGCAGCCCGCGAGCATCATCGCGGCCACCAGCGCCAGAGCGCCTCCGAGTGCCGTCGCGCGCATGTGCTCCCCCTCACGGCGCCCACCCCCGGGCGCACGGGTCCCACCCTAGGAGATGCCAGGGACAGGGCGGGGACGGGATCGCGCCGGTCGACGCGCGGCACCCGATCAGGCGTGCGGCTCGGGGAGCAGCCGCAGCCCGCCGCCGCCGTTCGCGGCGTCCATCAGCACCTCGACCCAGGACGGGTTGATGGTCGGCTGGCGACTGCCGGCGAAGTGGAACTGCAGCGCGATGTTCGGATTCATCCAGAAGGAATGCCGGCCGCGCGCCCCCTCGGGCATCGAGTCGAGCGTCAGACTGAAGCGCTCGTCGCGCCGGAACTTCGCGTACACGACGATCTGCAGGTGCGCGAGGGTCCGATCCTCGATTTCGATGACGGCCGGCGGTGTGCCGTAGAGGAACTGACCCATGACACCAGCCTATCCCTAGTTCGGCTCTTTACTAGAAGGTCTAGCTAATTCTCGGATTCCGCGATGGAGTCCTCGTCCGCGTCGATCTCGTCGACGGCCGAGCCCATCCGCCGGAGGAAGTTCACGACGACCTCCGCCTCGCCCGCGTCGAGGTCCTCGGCGATCTCGAGCATCCGGCGGTGCATCTCCTGCAGGGTCTCGCGGACCTCCTGGTCGCTGTCCACCGTCGCCTCGACGACGATCCCGCGCCGATCGCTCGGGTGCGGCTTCCGCACCAGGTGGCCGCTGCGGACGAGGCGGTCGATCAGCACGGTCGTGGAGGCGGACGAGATGGACAGGTGCGCGGCGAGGTCCTTCGCACTGACGAGCTCGCTCTCGCGCTGCCGGCGCAGCAGGTACTGGATCGCGATGAGGTCTGTCTCGCCCATCGCCATCTTCTCGCGCGTGCGGCGGCGCATCGCGACCTCGGAGACCCGGTAGCGGCGCATCGCGCTCAGCACCTCGACCGCGCGACGCGTCGAGGACTCGTCCGGATACCAGTAGCCGGCTCCGCCCCGGACCGTCGTCTCGTTCATCACGCCATCCTAGACTCGCGTGTAATCAGAGGCT
The DNA here is from genome assembly GCF_013205055.1 of Rathayibacter sp. VKM Ac-2856. Taxonomy (GTDB): domain Bacteria; phylum Actinomycetota; class Actinomycetes; order Actinomycetales; family Microbacteriaceae; genus Rathayibacter. The sequence goes on along the minus strand of NZ_JABMLF010000004.1, from coordinate 318,166 downwards.
CTAGCGAGCTCGGGCCGGTACCGCGCGCCCGTCCGCCTACGCTGGACCGGTGACCGCCACCCTCGTCGCCAAGGGCCTCTCCGGAGGCTATGCGCACCGCACCCTGTTCGACCGCCTCGATCTCACGGTCGCCCCGGGCGACGTCGTCGGCGTCGTCGGTGCGAACGGAGCGGGCAAGTCGACCCTCCTGCGCATCCTCGCCGGCGAGACCGCCCCGCTCGAGGGCAGCGTCGTGCTCGCCCCAAGCGATGCCTTCGTCGGCTGGCTGCCCCAGGAGCACGAGCGCCGCGAGGGCGAGACGGTCGCCGCCTACATCGCCCGGCGCACCGGTGCCGCGGAGGCGTCGGCCGAGCTCGACGAGGCCGCCTCGGCGCTGGCCGAGCCCGACCCCGACGGACGGATCGCGGACCGCTACGCCCTCGCGCTCGACCGCTGGCTCGCGAGCGGCGCCGCGGACCTCGACGAGCGGACCCCCGTCGTCCTCGCCGACCTCGGCCTCGCGCTCGACTCGACGGGCCGCGCCGGCGGCCAGGGCACGCCCAGCGCCGTCGCCGCCACCTCCCTGATGACCTCGCTCTCCGGTGGGCAGGCGGCCCGCGTCGGCCTCGCCGCCCTCCTGCTCTCGCGCTTCGACATCGTGCTGCTCGACGAGCCGACCAACGATCTCGACCTCGACGGCCTCGAGCGGCTCGAGGCGTTCGTCCGGGGCCTGCGCGGCGGAGTGGTGCTCGTGAGCCACGACCGCGAGTTCCTGGCCCGCAGCGTCACCCGCGTGCTCGAGCTCGACCTCGCGCAGGGCACCACGACGGTCTACGGCGGCGGCTACGACGCGTACCTGGAGGAGCGCGAGACAGCGCGCCGCCAGCGCCGCGAGAAGTACGAGGACTTCGCCGACAAGAAGGAGGACCTCGTCTCGCGCGCCCGCACCCAGCGGGAGTGGTCGAGCCAGGGCGTCCGCAACGCGATGAAGAAGGCGCCCGACAACGACAAGATCCGCCGCAAGGCCTCGGTCGAGTCGAGCGAGAAGCAGGCCCAGAAGGTCCGCCAGATGGAGAGCCGCATCGCGCGCCTCGAGGAGGTGGAGGAGCCGCGGAAGGAGTGGCAGCTCGCCTTCACCATCGGCAGCGCCCCGCGCTCGAGCTCGGTCGTGTCGACGCTGAACGGCGCGGTCGCCCGCCGCGGCACCTTCACCCTCGGCCCGGTATCGCTGCAGGTCGACGCCGGCGACCGCATCGGCATCACCGGGCCCAACGGCGCCGGCAAGTCGACGCTGCTGTCGCTCCTCCTCGGCCGCTCCGCCCCGGAGGAGGGCGGCGCCTCGCTCGGCGCGAGCGTCGCGATCGGCGAGATCGACCAGGCGCGCGCGATGCTCGCCGCTGACGTGCCCCTGGCCGACGCCTTCGAGGCGCTCGTGCCGGAGTGGCCGACCGCCGAGGTGCGCACGCTGCTGGCGAAGTTCGGGCTGAAGGCCGACCACGTCTCGCGCCCCGTCGGCGAGCTCTCGCCGGGCGAGCGGACCCGCGCGGCCCTCGCGCTGCTGCAGGCCCGCGGCACCAATCTGCTGGTGCTCGACGAGCCGACCAACCATCTCGACCTCGCCGCGATCGAGCAGCTGGAGCAGGCGCTCGAGGCCTACGAGGGCACGCTGCTGCTGGTCACCCACGACCGCCGCATGCTCGAGACCGTGCAGCTGACGCGCCAGTGGCACGTCGAGGCGGGCGTGGTGACCGAGGGCTGACCCCCGGCGGGAACGTCAGTCGCGCTCGGCGCGCGCCTTCTCCTCCTCGCGCCAGCCGGCCTCCTTCTGGAGGTACTCGTTGTCGGCGAAGTCCGCGAAGTCGCTCTCGTCGGTGACGCGGCGCACCTCGAGCTTGTTGCCGGGGACGAGCGGGCAGCGCAGCGCCCACTCCTTCGCCTCGTCCTTCGAGGCGACCTCGATGATCCAGAAGCCGTTGAACAGCTCGTGCGTCGCGCCGTAGGCCCCGTCGGCGACGGCGGGCGGCTCGGAGGAGAAGTCGACGACGAAGCCGGAGGTCGCGACGTCGTCCGCGAGACCGTCGCCCGCGAGCAGGACGCCCGCGGTGATCATCGCCTCGTTGTACTGCCCCATCCGCGTGATGATCTCGTCGAACGGGATCTCCGCGTATGCGGCCTTGGCGGCGTCGGTCGCGCGCATGATCAGCATGTACTTCACGGTGTTCTCCTCGACGGTGACGGGCGCGCTCTGCGCCCCCCCTACTATCCCGCCGAACGCCCCCTCCGCGCTGGTCGACCAGCCCTCACGGGCGTATCGATCATGCTGCTCGATCACCCCTCCCCCACGGGCGAATCGATCATGCTGGTCGAGTAGCCCCAGAGGGGCGTATCGAGACCCACGCTGTCCGACCACCCCCGCAGGCGCGTCCCGACACCCCCTTCACCCCACCGCCCCGAGCAGCACCCGCACCACCGCGGCCGACCGATCGGCCGCATCATCCACGTGCGCCTCGAACGACCCCGGCTCGCAGAGGTCCGAGATCCCGCGCACCGACACGAACGGCAGCCCGTGCACGAACGCGGTCTGCGCGAGGGACACCGACTCCATGTCGGTCGCGAGCGCCCCGTCGTACAGCCCGCGCACCCGCGCGACGTGCTCCCCGGACACGAAGACGTCGCCCGACACGATCAGCCCGCGGCGCACCGTGATCGCGGAGCCGTCCGGCATCGTCGCGTCGAGGTCCGCGGCGAGCGCCGACCCGTGCCCGGAGTAGCGCGCGGGCATCCCCGGCACCTGCCCCATCGCGTAGCCGAACGCCTGCGCGTCCGCGTCGGTCTGCACGTACTCGTCGCCGACGACCACGTCGCCGACCCGCACCTCCGCGCCCAGTCCGCCCGCCGATCCGGCGCTGATCACCAGCGGCGCACCGCCGACGCGGAGGATCGCCGCGGTCAGCCCGCCGGCCGCGTTGACGAGACCGACGCCCGTCCGCACGAGCAGCACCGAGCGGCCGCCGACCTCGAGCTCCCACTGCAGCGAGTTGCCCACCGCCACCGGCTCCGGCCCGCCGCCCGCCGCCGCGAGGAAGGGCTCCGCCTCCTCGTCCATCGCGACGAGGACGATCGCCCCGACTCCGCTCACGCGGTGACCTGCTCCCACTCGTCGCGCTTCGCGAGGAACGTGCGCGCCGCGTCCTGCGCGCCCTCGAGCGAGTGGTTCGCGCCCCAGCCGCACTGCGTCTCGTTCGCGGCGGGCACCTCGGTGGCCTCGGTGATGTCGCGGAGGGTCGACTCGACGAGGTCGAGCACCTCGGGGAGCTCCGGCTCGCCCTGCAGGATCAGATAGAAGCCGGTCTGGCAGCCCATCGGCGAGAAGTCGACGACGCGGTCGGAGTGGTTGCGCGACTTCTCCGCGAACAGGTGCTCGAGCGAGTGCACGGTCGGCATCTCGAGGTGCCCGTGGTTGGGCTGGGTGAAGCGCACGTCGTACTTGACGAGGTGGTCACCGGCCGGGAGGGTCTTCGCGTCGGCCAGGCGCACGTAGGGCGCGGCGACGGTGCGGTGATCGAGGTTGAACGACTCGACGTTCATGCGCGGCTGATCCACGGTGGTCTCCTTCTCCTGGGGTCCCTCCATTGTCCCCCCGCGTCCGGGCAGGGCCCCGAGCCATGCTGATCGAGTAGCCGGCGACGCCGGCGTATCGAGATCCCCTACCGCGCCGCCGCGTCCTCGCCCGGCACGAAGCGGTACCCCATCCCCGCCTCCGTCAGCAGGAACCGCGGGTGCGCCGGATCGGGCTCGAGCTTCTTGCGCAGCTGCGCGAGGTAGAGCCGGAGGTAGCCGGTGTCGGTGACGTGCGTCGGCCCCCAGATCTCGTCGAGCAGCGAGCGCCGCGTGACCAGCCGGCCCGCGTTGCGGACGAGGATCTCGAGCACCTGCCACTCGGTCGGCGTCAGCCGCACGGCCGCGCCGTCGCGCATCGCGCTCTTCGCCGCCAGGTCCACGGTCACGTCGCCGATCCGCACCAGCGGCTCGCCCTCGGCCGGCTGCACGCGACGCGACAGCGCCCGGATCCGCGCGAGCACCTCGTCCATCGAGAACGGCTTGGTCACGTAGTCGTCCGCGCCGGCGTCGAGGGCGCCGACCTTGTCGGCCGACCCGGTGCGCCCCGACACCACGAGCACCGGCGCGCTCGTCCAGCCGCGCAGCGCCTGGATCACCTCGACCCCGTTCAGCCGCGGCATGCCCAGATCGATCATGTAGAGGTCCGGCCGCTCGTCGACCGCCCGGTTGATCGCCTCGGTCCCGTCGCCCGCGGTGACCACCTCGTAGCCGCGCGCGGTCAGCGTGATCCGCAGCGCGCGGAGGATCTGCGGGTCGTCGTCGGCGATCAGGATCTTCATGCGGCTCCTCCGGAGGCATCGGTCTCGGCGGCGACGGTCTCGCCTGCCGCACGGTCGTCGGCGACGACCGGCAGCGCCACCACCGGCAGCGTCACCACCATCGTCAGCCCGCCGCCCGGGGTGTCCTCGGCCTCGAGCGTCCCGCCCATGCCCTCGGTGAAGCCCTTCGACAGCGCGAGCCCGAGCCCGAGCCCCGTCGTGTTGTCGTCGTCGCCGAGCCGCTGGAACGGCACGAAGACCTCCTCCCGGCGCTCGATCGGGATCCCCGGGCCGTGGTCGACGATCCGCAGCTGCGCCGTCCCGCCGAAGACGCTGGTCGAGACGCGCACCCGGGTCCCCGCCGGCGCGTGGCGCACCGCGTTCGCCAGGAGGTTCACCACGACCCGCTGCAGCAGCACCCCGTCGGCGAGCAGCTCCGGCCCGTCGGGATCGAGGTCGAGATCGACCTCGGCCGGCCCGAGTCCCAGCTCGTCGAGGGCGGGCAGCACCACGTCGACCGCGTCGAGCGGCGCGAGCGACACCGCGAGCACCCCCGCTTCGAGCCGGGTCACGTCGAGCAGATCGGTGACCAGCGAGCCCAGGGTGGTGAGGCTCTCGTCGGCGGTCGCGAGCAGCTCCGACCGGTCGCTGTCGCTCCACTCGACGTCGCGCGAGCGCAGCCCCGAGACGGCGGCGGTCGCGGCGGCGAGCGGCCGGCGCAGATCATGGCTGACCGCCGAGAGCAGCGCGCTGCGCATCCGGTCGGTCTCGGCCAGCGGAGCCAGCGAGCTCGCCGTCTCGCTCAGCGCCGCGTGCTCGAGCACGGCGTCGAGCTGAGCGGCGACCACCTGCAGCAGCCGCCGCTCGCTGCCCTCCAGCTCCCGGCCGTGCAGCTCGAGCTCGGCGTGCGGGCCCACCGCGATCCGCGCGGGCTCCGCGTCGGCGCGCGGCTCCCCGTCGGCGGCGACGACCACTCCGTCGCGCACGAGTCGGACGCCCGCGAGGCCGAACGCCTCCCGCGCCCGCTCGAGGATCGCCTGAAGCGCGCCCTGCCCGCGGATCACCCCGCCCGCGATCGTCGCGAGCATCTCCGCCTCGGCGCCGGAGCGCTTCGCCGCGCGCGAGCGGCGGGCCGCGCGGTCGACCACGGCGCTCACCAGCACCGCGTTGAGCACGAAGAGCACGAGTGCCAGCGCGTGCAGCGGCTCCGCGACCGTGACCGTGTAGAGCGGATCGACGAAGAAGTAGTCGAGGGTCAGCGCCGAGAGGACGGCCGCGAACAGCGCCGGCCAGAGTCCGCCGACGATCGCGACGAGCACGACGAGCAGCTGGTACGCCAGGACGTCGCTCGTGATCGACTCGTCGCTGCGCAGTCCCGAGAGCAACCAGGTGACGAGCGGCCCGCCGACGAGCGCGACGGCCGCGCCGAGGAGGCGGCGCCGCACGGTCAGCGCACCGTCGATCCGCGGGAGCACCGCCGTCCGCCCGGCCGCCGCGTGGTTCACGATGTGCACGTCGATGTCGCCCGACTCGCGCACCACGGTCGCGCCGATCCCGGGGGTCAGCGCCGCGGCGAGGCGGCTGCGCCGGCTCACGCCGAGCACCAGCTGCGTGGCGTTCACCGAGCGCGCGAACTCCACGAGGGTGCGCGGCACGTCCTCGCCGACGACCTGGTGGTAGCTGCCGCCGAGCGACTCGACCAGCGCCCGCTGCGACTCGAGCAGCTGCGGCCGCGGCGTCCGCAGCCCGTCCGGCGTCAGCACGTGCACGGCGAGCAGGTCGCCGCGGGAGGCGCGCGCGGCGATCCGCGCACCGCGCCGCAGCAGGGTCTCCCCCTCCGGCCCCCCGGTAAGCGTCACGACGACGCGCTCCCGCGCCTCCCAGGTGCTGTCGATGCCGTGCTCGCCGCGGTAGTCGCGGAGAGCGCTGTCGACCTCGTCGGCCAGCCAGAGCAGGGCGAGCTCGCGCAGCGCCGTGAGGGTGCCGAGGCGGAAGTAGTGGGAGAGCGCCGCGTCGATCCGCTCCGGCGGGTGGACCAGGCCGGCGGCGAGCCGGTCGCGCAGGGCCTGCGGAGCGAGGTCGACCAGCTCCACCCGGTCGGCGGCGCGGAGCACGGCGTCCGGGACGCTCTCGCGCTGGGGCACTCCGGTGATCGACTCGACCACGTCGTTCAGCGAGGCGACGTGCTGGATGTCGACCGTCGAGAAGACCGTGATCCCGGCCTCCAGGAGCACGGCCACGTCCTCCCAGCGCTTCCGGTTCCGCGAGCCCGGGGCGTCGGTGTGCGCGAGCTCGTCCACCAGGGCGACCTCGGGCCGGCGGGCGAGCACCGCCTCCAGGTCCATCTCCTCGAGCCGCGTCCCGCGGTGCATCGCGACCCGCGGCGGGACGACCTCGAGACCCTCGACCAGCGCGGCCGTCGCGGCGCGGCCGTGCGTCTCGACGACGGCGACCACGACGTCGCGGCCCTCGGCGGCCAGCCGGTGGCCCTCCTCCAGCATCGCGACGGTCTTGCCGACGCCGGGCGCCGCTCCGAGCAGCACGCGCAGGCGGCCCTTCGTCATGCTCCGGCCTCCACCCTCGGCTCGCGAGATCGGCTCCGGCTCGCGGGATCGCGGCGTTCCGCCGAGCCGAGGGTGATTCTACGAGCCGGAGGCGCTCCCGGCTCAGCCGTTCAGGCGGTAGGCCTTCCAGAACTGGCGCATCGTCAGGCCGTACTCCTTGCGGAACAGCCGGGCCGCCGTGACGTACTCGTGCAGGCCGCACCGGGCGGCGAGCACGTCGAAGCCGTCGGGGCTGTCGGCCGCGCTGATCTCCGCCGCGAGCGCCGTCAGCCGGCTCGTCCGGATGTACTCGGACAGGGTCGGGCCGTCGCTGGCGAAGAGCCGGTGGATCGTGCGGGGACTGGTGTGGAAGACCTCGGCCAGGACGCCCACGCCCAGGTCGCGCTGGGCGATGTGATCGCGCACGTAGCCCTCGACGTGCTCGCGGGAGAGCTTGATCCGCTCCAGGTCGCCGACGGCGAGGTGCGCCCTGTTCGCCAGCGACGCCTCGATCAGACCCGTCATCTGCGCCATCTGCGCGCGGAAGGCCTCGGGCGCGATCGAGTCCTGCGTCGCGAGGTCGTGCGCGAGGGTCTGGAAGAGGCGCATGAGCCGCGGCGGCGAGAGGACCTCCAGCCCGTAGAGCGGCACCGAGGCCCGGAAGCGCTCGCTCAGCTGCTCGACCGGGAGGCTGACGTAGACGCACTCGCTCACGTCGTAGGTCTCGGACGACACCGCCTCGCCACCGCCCGCCACGCCGATGCAGCCGCGGGTGAGGCGATAGCGCTGAGTGCCGACCGAGATGAAGCACTCGCCCTCGATGAGGGCGACGATCTCGACCCGATCCCTTCTCGTGGAGTCACCCGGACCGGTTTCCGGAGAGGTGAAGTAATTGGCGCGAGCGGTCATCCGCTGGGCACTCACCTGGTCGATGATCAGGCGCTCGGACTCGGCCTCGAACGCCTCTCGACTGCGCGGATGGAATTCCCCGGCTCCCATCCACTCGCTGATCGCCTTCTCGGCACCGGGGCCGCTGAAGCGCTGCCGATCGATGCGGCAGGGCGCGCCCGGCCTGAGGGGGGAGTCCGTGGACCGCAGTGCGTCTTTCATGAGTGCTCAATCGTCTCGAGGAGTGCTGAGAGCGCCCGGGATCGGGATCCGCTCGCCACATGCCCGCGTCGCCAGAACATGTGATTTCTCATAGCCGCTGCCCGCGTATCCACCCGGTGAACGGGGATTCCTGCAGGCCGACCGAGCGGTGAGTGTAACAGCAGGAAAGGCGCATTCTTCAAGTCCGGCGCCATTTCCGCGCTTACGCGCCGAATCCGCCGATCTCCGCCATCGCACTTCCCCGGCTTTCTGCGGATGGCTGTCTTTCTATACACAGCTATCGACCTTTCTATACGTCCACATGAATGGAGAGGGCTTTCAGGATTCGACCATTGGCCATCGAGCGTCATCGGCTTTTCCTGCCAACTCCACTCGTCTGTGCCAGGCATTTCGGCGGGCGGCCCGAGGGGCGCACCATTCGGAGGACGACCGGGGCAGCCGGCGCTCCGATCCACCGGACCGGCCGAGGGCGTCGCCCGCCTCGGCCACCGCTCGCCCTGCCCCCCAGCGAAAGGGAATCCGAGATGAGAACACGACTGAACCGCCTCCTGGCGGCAGTGGCCGTCGCCGCCGCAGTGGCCGTTCCGAGCGCGATCGTCGTGGGCGGGCCCGCGCCGTCCGCCGTCGCGGACACCGCCGCGAGCGTCCCCGGCCTCCGCGTCTCCTACCTCCAGCTCGGAGCGACGGGCTCGCTGGCCCAGATCGACCCCGCCGGCATCGCGGCCTCGAACGTGATCGTCTTCGCCTTCGCCGACCCGGCGGGCAGCACCGCCGATCCCGCCGTCCTCGCGGCGATGCAGAAGGTCATCGACCACGAGGAGAAGGGGACGGTGAACCTGCTCAGCCTGGGCGGTCAGACCGTCACCCGCGACACGGTGAACACGGGGACGGCGAGCGCCGTCGGCTCCCGGCTGCTCGCCCAGATCGAGGACTACAACGCGAAGCTCACCGGCGGCAGCATCACCGGTGTCGACCTCGACCTCGAGAACGGCATCGACGCCGAGACGATCAGCGCCCTCGGCGCCACCGTCACGGGCGCGGGCCTCTCGCTCGCGGTCGCCCCGCAGGTCTACCTGAGCAGCGGGACCGACGTCGACCCCGCGTCCCCCACGAACCTGACCCTCACCTCCGGTGTCCACGACGGCGCGAACGACCAGTTCGGCCCGCTCGTCGCCTCCGGCACGGTCGACTACCTGCTCGCGCAGACGTACAACACCGGCGGCTGGACGGTCGGCGGAGTCGGCGAGAGCGATCCGCGGTTCTTCAGCACCATCGGCGACGCCCTGAACAGCGCGGTCCGACCCGACTGCTCCGGGGCGACCTCGCTCTGCATCGCCGATCGCACGAAAATCGTGATCGGGCAGGTCAGCAACGCCGGCGCCAGCGGCACCGCGAACAACGTCTTCGGCGGATCGGGCGCCGCGGCGTACGACCAGGCCGCGGTGCTGGCGAGCCTCGCGTCCCAGTGGAAGGCGATGGCGCAGGAGCCCGCGCTCTACGGCCACGTCGCCGGCGTCATGCAGTGGTCGCTGAACAACGACTACGCGCCCTCCGCCTGGGGTGACGCCTCGGCCGCTCCCGGTGCCTTCAGCGTCGCGCTCTTCGGGGCGACCCCGCCGGCGCCCTCGCCCTACTTCCTCCTGCAGGTGAGCAACACCGGCCCCGACAGCCCCGACTCCGGCGCCTACGCCTCGGCCACGCTCGTGGTCGACTCGCAGTACTGGATCTTCGGCAACAAGTGGGGCACGGCGCTCAGCCCGGGCGCGAACGAGTCCTACGGCACCTCGGCCTCGTCGCGGAACCCCGCGACCCCGTACGTGATCGACAGCAGCAGCCTCGACTCGATCTTCGCCGGCGGCCGGACGTCCTTCGCCGCCTCGCAGGTGCTGATCAACGGCTACTCCTCGCAGAGCGACGTCGGCGCCCCGGGCGTGCAGTACTCCTGCCCTCTCGGCGCGGGCTACACCTTCGAGGCCGGCCACTCCTACAACGTGCAGGTCAACGCGAACTCGGGCTACAGGTCCTGCGCGATCTCGAAGGTGAGCTGACCCGTCCGCACTCCTCGGGCGGGCCGCACCGTGCCCATCCTCCCCAGCGGCCCGCCCGAGGTCGCGACCGGCCCCCCGCCGGTCGCCGTCCCCCGTCTCCCGGACATCCCGTCCGGGAGACCTCGAGAACGAGAGGAACACCCCATGTCCCGACACCCGCTCCCCCAGGCGATCGCCGGAGTCGTGCTCGTCGCCGGCCTGCTCACCGGCTGCGCTCCCAGCACCGGCACCGCGTCGCAGTCGTCCACCGGCTCCAGCACCGCCGCCGCGAAGACCGCGGAGCCGTCGACCCTCGCGCCGGTCGGCGAGAGCCGCGCGGGCGACTTCGAGGGCCTCAACGGCAAGACGGTCGCCGGCACCGCGACAGTGGACGGCACGACCGTCGACCTGAGCGGCTTCTCCTCCGACGAGGGCCCCGACCTGCACCTCTACCTCACGAACGGCACGGACGAGAAGGCCGTGAGCGCCGGGCTCGAGATCGGCGAGGTCTCCTTCGACACGGCGACGCAGTCCTTCTCGGTCGAGAACGCCGGCGACTACGGCTACGTGGTCGTTCACTGCGACAAGGCCAAGGCCGTGTTCGGCGCCGCGAAGCTCTCGTGAGCCGGTCCGGGTGGCGCTGGGCGGCCGCGGCCCTCGGCGCCGCCGTCCGCGTCGCCCTGGGCGTCCTCTGGATCAACGAGGGCGCGATCAAGCTCCGCTCGGGGTTCGGCGGCTCCGACATCCTGCTCGTCGCCTCCGGAGCCGTCGACAACGACCGGGTGCCCGAGTACTTCCGGTTCTTCGCGTCCACTGCTCTGCACGATCACTCGGCTCTCCTCGGATTCGTCACCCCGGTCGTCGAGATCGGGCTGGGCGCTGCGCTGATCGCGGGGATCCTCACCGCGCCGGTCGCTCTCGCGTCGCTGGCGACGCTGCTGATGTACTGGTCGGCCGATCAGCTCATCGACGAGTACCCGGTGATGGCACTGCTCTCGGGCGTCGTCCTGGCCATCGCCGGGACCTGCTCGCGGATCACCGTCACCACCGCCCTCCTCCGCGTCGTGCGGAGCCGGCACGGCACCCTGGCCGACGCCCTGGAACGACCGGGCGTGCGCCGCTGGCTCTGACGGGCCGACCGACCGGGCGGCCGGGTGCCGCCGGGTCCGACGACGCGAGCGTCGCGCCCGGCGGCACTCCGGTCAGACGGTGATCGAGACGGTCTGGCTCGTAGCACCGAGGGTCGCGATGATGTCCCCCTCGGTCCCGGTGTAGACCGGGCCCCTGGTCACGGTGGCGGTCACGCGGTACGTGCCGGTCGGGGACGTGCTCAGGCTGCTCGTCGAGGTGGGGACGGCCTGCTTGACCTGGAACTTCCTCCCGCCGGAGAGCGAGACCGACACCGCGCTCCGGTACTCGCCCGCGGGGATCAGGATGTGCCCGGTGCGAGGGCTGTCCACCACCACGCCCTGCCCCCAGCCCTCGACGTCCTGCTCCGAGACGATGTCCACCCGCGCCTCCACGGGCAGCACCACCGGGGTGAAGGACTCGGCGATGGTGCCCACGCTCACCTCGATGGAGAACAGGGCTCCCCTCGGCAGGATGCGGAGGCCGACGAAGGGTCCGGGGTCCTCCGGCGGGACCGTCGAGGCAGCAGCGCCCGGTGCGCTCACGGCCGCGGCGAGCACCGGAGCGGTCCAGGCGACCGCGAGGCCGTCCCGGCGCCGGAAGGTTCCGGTGGTTGCGCTGTCATTCTCGGGCTGGGTCGTCATGTCGTCCTCTTTCGCGGTGGGTCAGTGGTCCGTCGTCCTCGCAGCCTAGGAGCCGTCGGCGCCCGCGATCCGGCCCGAGCAGCCCCCCTTCCGTGCCACTGCCGCGGCTCGACGACTCCCTCCGACGCGGCCCCCGACCGCGCTCCCCCGCGCTCGCGTCCGTCGCGCACCGCTCGTTCTGAGAGCGGTCTCCCCTAGTACTGGCGCGGGTCCCCCTCGGAAGATCACGGTTCGGCAACGCTGCCGATCCGTCGGCCTCCGCGCTTTACAGAGCGGGGATCGCCCAATATGTTGTCTCCGTGGACAAAGCCCCTCGGGGCTTCCCCGCCCTCCCGGGCGACGACACGACGACGTGCTCCCACCTGCACGCTCTCGCGCCGTCCTCATCCTCGGACACTGCTTTCAGAGAGGAATGCACTCCATGAAGTTCTCCCGCAGCATCACCACGCTGGCCGCCGCCGGCATCATCTCCCTCGGCCTCGCGGCCTGTTCCGCGAGCCCCGCCAACTCGGGCGGCGCCGCTGCAGGCGCCGGCGCCGAGGGCGACTGCACCGTCGGCATCTCGATGCCCACCCGCAGCCTCGAGCGCTGGATCAACGACGGCGAAGGCCTCCAGTCCCAGCTCGAGGGCGACGGCTGCACCGTCGACCTCCAGTACGCGGACAACAAGACCGACCAGCAGATCTCGCAGATCCAGAACCAGATCGCCGGCGGCTCGAAGATCCTCGTGGTCGCGGCCATCGACGGCGAGGCCCTCGCCCCCGTCCTCGCCGAGGCGAAGAAGCAGAACGCGACCGTCATCGCCTACGACCGCCTGATCAACGGCACCGCCGACGTCGACTACTACGCGACGTTCGACAACTACAAGGTCGGCCAGCTCCAGGGCCAGTACATCGAGTCGACCCTCGACCTCGCGAACGCCGCGGGTCCGTTCACCCTCGAGCCCTTCGCCGGCAGCCCCGACGACAACAACGCGAAGTTCTTCTTCTCCGGCGCGTGGGACGTCCTGCAGCCCTACATCGAGAGCGGCAAGCTCGTCGTCCCGTCCGGCAAGTCGCCCGCCTCGGACGACGACTGGGCCTCGATCGGCATCCAGGGCTGGGCCTCGGACAAGGCGCAGTCCGAGATGGACAACCGCCTCTCCTCCTTCTACACGGGTGACCAGAAGGTCGACGTGGTCCTCTCTCCCAACGACAGCCTGGCCATCGGCATCGAGGCCTCGCTGAAGTCGGCCGGCTACGCGCCCGGCGCCGACTACCCGATCATCACCGGACAGGACGCCGACAAGGCGAACGTCAAGGCGATCCTCGCCGACGAGCAGTCGATGACGGTCTGGAAGGACACCCGCACCCTCGGCGACCGCGTCTTCCAGATGGTGCAGTCGATCGTCGCGGGCGACGAGCCCGAGGTGAACGACACCGAGACGTACGACAACGGCGAGAAGGTCGTCCCGTCCTACCTCCTCGAGCCGCAGGTCGTCGTCAAGGACGACGTGCAGTCGACCCTCATCGACTCCGGCTTCCTCAAGGCCGGCGACGTCGGACTCTGATCGGTCGGGCGGGGCAGGGGAGGAGTGATCCTCCCCCACCCCGCCCTTCTTCCCCGCGTCCCCACCCATCCTCTGCACAACGAAGTGAGGCCCTGTTGGCCAGTCCCATCCTCATCATGCGCGACATCGTCAAGGAGTTCGGCGGCGGCGTCCGCGCCCTCGACGGGGTCTCGCTCTCGGTCCAGCCGGGCGAGGTCCACGCCATCTGCGGCGAGAACGGCGCCGGCAAGTCGACGCTCATGAAGGTGCTCTCGGGCGTCTACCCCGTCGGCAGCTTCGACGGCTCGATCGAGTTCGAGGGCCGCCAGGCGCAGTACCGCTCGATCAACGACAGCGAAGCCGACGGCATCGTCATCATCCACCAGGAGCTCGCGCTGAGCCCCTACCTCTCCATCGCCGAGAACATCTTCCTCGGCAACGAGAAGTCCACCCGCGGCGTCATCAACTGGAACGCCACGAACGCGGAGGCGGCCAAGCTGCTCGCCCGCGTCGGCCTCGCCGAGAGCCCGGCCACGAAGATCCTCGAGCTGGGCGTCGGCAAGCAGCAGCTCGTCGAGATCGCCAAGGCGCTCGCGAAGGAGGTGAAGCTCCTCATCCTCGACGAGCCCACCGCCGCTCTCAACGACGAGGACAGCGACCACCTGCTCGGCCTGATCGACCAGCTGCGCCGCCAGGGCATCACCTGCATCATCATCAGCCACAAGCTGAAGGAGATCCGCGCCATCGCGGACACGGTGACGATCATCCGCGACGGCCGCACCATCGAGAGCTTCGCGATGGCCGGCGAGGACGCCTCCGAGAGCCGCATCATCCGCGCGATGGTCGGCCGCGACCTCAACAGCATGTTCCCGCCGCGCGATCCGCAGATCGGCGAGGAGAAGCTCCGCGTCGAGAACTGGACGGTGCACCACCCGGTCGACATCGACCGGGTCGTCGTCGAGGACGCCTCCTTCACCGTGCGCGCCGGCGAGATCGTCGGCTTCGCGGGCCTGATGGGCGCCGGGCGCACCGAACTGGCGATGAGCATCTTCGGCCGCAGCTACGGCACCGGCATCTCCGGACGCGTCTTCAAGGACGGGAAGGAGATCCAGACCCGCACCGTCGAGGAGGCGATCCGCAACGGCCTCGCCTACGCGACCGAGGACCGCAAGCGCTACGGCCTCAACCTCATCGGCGACATCACCGTCAACGTGTCCGCTGCGGCGCTGTCGCGACTCGCCCGCCTCGGCGTGATCGACAAGCACCGCGAGTACAAGGTCGCCGACTCGTACCGCTCGAAGATGAACATCAAGGCCCCGAGCGTCTCCGCCGTCACCGGCAAGCTCTCGGGCGGCAACCAGCAGAAGGTCGTCCTCTCGAAGTGGATCTTCTCGGGTCCCGACGTGCTGATCCTCGACGAGCCCACCCGAGGCATCGACGTGGGAGCCAAGTACGAGATCTACGGCATCATCAACGAGCTCGCGGCCCAGGGCAAGGCGGTCGTCGTCATCTCGTCCGAGCTGCCCGAGCTGATCGGGCTGGCCGACCGGATCTACACCATCTCCGAGGGGCGCATCACGGGCGAGATCGACCGTGCCGACGCCACCCAGGAGCACCTCATGCACTACATGACCGCCGGAAAGGAACAGGCCCGATGAGCGCCACGACCACGACAGCCCCGAGCGGCACGCCGGCGAGCACGCCGTCGACGCCGCCCAAGCGCGCACGCCGACTGAACATCAACCTCCGCCAGTACGGCATCCTCGCCGCGCTCGCGATCATCATCCTGCTGTTCCAGGTCCTGACGGGCGGCCGCCTCCTGCTGCCGGGCAACGTCAACAACCTGATCCAGCAGAACGCGTACGTCCTGATCCTCGCCATCGGCATGGTGATGGTGATCATCGCCGGCCACATCGACCTCTCGGTCGGCTCGGTCGTCGCCATGGTCGGCGCCATCTCGGCGATCGCGATGAACAACTGGGGCCTGCCCTGGTGGGCCGCCGTCGTCGTCGCCCTGGTCACCGGCGCCGCCGTCGGCGCCTGGCAGGGCTTCTGGGTCGCCTTCGTCGGCATACCGGCGTTCATCGTGACGCTCGCGGGCATGCTGATCTTCCGCGGCTTCACCCTGGTGCTGCTCACCGGCGGCACGATCAACGGCCTCCCGACCGAGTTCACCGCGATCGGCGCCGGCTGGCTGCCGGGCGTGCTCGGCGGCATCGCCGGCCGCGACGCCCTCACCCTGGTGCTCGGCCTGCTCGTCTGCGTCGTGTTCGTCGTCCAGCAGCTGCGCTCCCGGGCGACGCTGCGCCGCCTCGAGCTCCCGCGCGAGCCGATCGGCGCCCTCTGGGCGAAGTCGGCCGTCACGGTCGTCGCGGTCATGGCGCTCGCCTGGCTGCTGGCCGGCTACAGCGGCACCCCGATCATCCTGATCGTGCTCGCCGTGCTGATCCTCGCCTACAGCTTCGTGCTCGGCCGGACGGTCTTCGGCCGCCACATCTACGCGATGGGCGGCAACCTGTTCGCCGCGATGATGTCCGGCGTGAAGACGAAGTGGGTCAACTTCTTCATCTTCGTGAACATGGGCGCCCTCGCCGGTGTCGCGGGCATCGTCAGCACCGCCCGTGCCGGCGGCGCCGTCGCCTCCGCCGGTCAGAACTACGAGCTCGACGCGATCGCCGCGGTCTTCATCGGCGGCGCGGCCGTCCAGGGCGGCGTCGGCACCGTGATCGGAGCGGTCATCGGCGGTCTCGTGATGGGCGTGCTCAACATGGGCCTGTCGATCCTCTCCGTCGACGCCGCCTGGCAGATGGCGATCAAGGGCTTCGTGCTCCTGCTGGCCGTCGCGTTCGACATCTTCAACAAGAGGAGGGCGGGCGGGCGCTAGCCTTCTCTCCTCCCTGCACCGTGCTCGGGCGCGCGCTCTCCCCGGAGGGCACGCGCCCGAGCGCATCCCCGGACCGGTGCCCCACCGCGCCGACGAGAGGCTGAGCAGCATGGCAGGAGCAGTCGGAGCATCGAGCAACGCTCTGCTCCGTCGGCACAACCTCGCCGCCATCGCGACCCTGGTGCACCGCTCGGGGCCGATCAGCCGCGCGGAGCTGGGCCGTCTGACGGGCCTGAACCGCTCGGCCGTGGCGAACCTGGTCGGCGAGCTGAGCGAGCTCGGCTGGGTCGAGGAGGAGACGGCGGCCTCCGACGGCCGCATCGGCCGGCCGAGCGCCACGGTCGTGCCGGGCCGACGGGCCGCCGTGGTCGGCGTGCACCTCGACACCGACGCGATCATCGTCGGGCTGGTCGGCCTGCACGGCGATCTGCTGCGCCGGGTCCGCTTCGACACTCCGAAGCCCGCGAGCCCCGCGACCGTCGTGCGGGTGGTCAGCGGCATCGTGGCCGGGTTCCGCGCCGAGAGCGAGACCCACCGCGTCCTCCTCGGCGTCGGCGTCGCCGTGCCGGGGCTCGTCCAGGCCGACTCCGGCTTCGTGCACCGCGCCCCGCACCTGGGCTGGCGCGACGTCGACCTCGCCTCGCAGCTCGGCCGGGCCCTCGACCTCCCCGTCTCCGTCGGCAACGACGCGACCCTCGGCGCGATCGGCGAGTCCCTCTTCGGCGCCGCGCGGGGCGTCGCCGACGTCGTCTACGTCAGCGGAGGAGCCAGCGGGATCGGCGGCGGCGTCATCATCGGCGGCGTCCCACTGCAGGGCTCCTCCGGCTTCGCCGCCGAGCTCGGCCACACCCTCGTCGCCGCGAACGGCCGCCTCTGCGGCTGCGGACGGCACGGCTGCCTCGAGGCCGAGGTCCGGATGCGCTCGCTCCTGGACGTGCTCGGCGCCCGCGTCCTCGACCAGGACGAGCTCGACATCGCGCTGGGCACCTCCCGCGACCCCGCCGTCCTCGCCGAGGTCGCCCGGCAGGTCGACCTGCTCGCCGAGGGTCTGTCGACGTACATCAACCTCTTCAACCCGACCGCGGTCGTCCTGGGCGGCTTCCTCGGCTCCCTGCTCACGGTCGACCGGGAGCGCCTGGCCGCGCGGGTCTCAGCCCGCGCGCTCAGCGACCTCGCCCGGGGCGTGCGGATCGAGCGCGCGGCGCTGCGATCGAGGCTGGAGCTGGTGGGCGCCGCGGAGCTACCCTGGCGTCGCGCGCTCGCGGATCCCGCGGCGGCGGGCGGATCCGAACCGTCCGCCTCCTCCGGCCCCGGCACGCGCACGGACGCTCTCGGCGCCCGCGCCTGACCCGACGTCGAGGAGCACGACCATGGCCGACTTCAACGAGCAGATCATCGCCGAGTTCCGCGCGAACGGCGGCACGGTCACGACGGCCGGCTTCGGCCGAAGCCTCGTCCTCGTTCACCACACCGGCGCGCGCTCCGGCGAGGAGCGCATCGCCCCGCTGATGGGCCTGCACCCCTCCGACGACGTCTGGCTGATCGCCGCCTCCGCCGCTGGCGCTCCGAAGCACCCGGCCTGGTTCCACAACCTCGAGGCGAACCCCGACACCGAGATCGAGACGCCCGACGACGGCACCGTCCCCGTCCGCGCCCGCACCCTCGAGGGCGCCGAGCGCGACGCCGCCTGGAAGCGCTTCACCGACGCCTCCGACGGCTTCAAGGGCTACGAGGCCAAGACCACCCGCACCATCCCCGTCGTCGAGCTCACCCGCCGCTGACCCCCGCCCCTCCCTCTTCGCGAGATGCCACTTGTGCACGCGACACGCCGCGAAAAGCGTGCACAAGTGGCATCTCGCGGGAGGGGAGGGGACGACGCGGCCCCTGGGAACGACGAAGCCCCCGACCGGGATCCGGTCGGGGGCTGTCTCTGGTGCGCGAGGGGGGAGTTGAACCCCCACGCCCTTTCGGGCACACGGACCTGAACCGTGCGCGTCTGCCTATTCCGCCACTCGCGCTCACCAACGGCACCGAAGCACCGACGAGAAAGACTAGCATCCCCGCGCCGAGACCCGAAACCGCGCCCGCTCCACCGGCCTTCGCGCAGCTCCTCCGGCTCGCGGACAACCCGGCGCCCGCACCCCGAAAGCCCCTCGGGGAGGCCGTACGCAGAGCATCCCAGTAACATGCCCGTAGCCGTGCGCGGCGCAGACAGGAGATCGGAAGCGGACCGGGCGCGCAGACACCTCGATCCGCACGCGACCGCCGAGAGGCGAAGAAACGGAAGATCGGAAGACTGTGGGCATTCTGGACAACTTCGAGAAGGGACTCGAGCGCGTCGTCAACGGCGCGTTCGCTCGGACCTTCAAGTCGGGTCTGCAGCCGGTCGAGCTCGCTTCCGCCCTCCGCCGGGAGCTCGACACCACCGCGGCCGTCGTCACCCGCGACCGCATCCTCGTGCCCAACCAGCTGACCCTGCGCATGTCCGCCGCCGACCTCGACCGGATGGAGCGGATGGGCCCGACGCTCATCGACGAGCTCACCACCGTCGCCACCGAGCACGCCAAGAAGCAGGGCTTCCGCTTCTCCGGCCCGATCGACATCTCCCTCGCCGCCGACGAGTCGCTCAGCGCCGGGATGGTCGAGGTCGACTCCCGCAGCGTCAAGGGCGTCGTCTCGTCGAACCCCGCGCTCGAGATCGACGGCAAGCGGTACCCGATCACGAAGTCCCGGACCGTCATCGGCCGCGGCAGCGACGCCGACATCACCGTCGACGACTCCGGCACCTCGCGCAAGCACGTCGAGATCCTCTGGGACGGCGTCCGCGCCCAGGTCCACGACCTCGGCTCCACCAACGGATCCAAGCTCGACGGCAGGCCCGTCACCCAGGCGCCGCTCTCGCCCGGCCAGACCATCTCGATCGGACGCACGCGGATCGTCTTCCGCGTCGTCCAGGGCGCCGCACCCGCGCGCGCCGACCGCTCGCCGTCCGGTCCGTCCGGGCGCTCCTCCGAGGGATTCTGGGACGACCGGCTATGAGCGAGCTCACTCTCTTCCTCCTGCGCATCGCGTTCCTCGCGCTGCTGTGGTTCTTCGTGTTCGGAATCGTCTACGCGCTGCGCTCCGACCTGTTCGGTCAGCGGGTGCGCAAGCTCCCGGCCGGCCAGCAGCCGGCCGCCGGGCAGGACGCCGCCCCGTTCGTCACCGCGGCCCAGCCCGTCGTCGCTCCGGCGGCCGCCCCCGCCGCGGCGCCGCAGCCGTCCGCCCCGTCCGCGCGGCGCTCCCGCGAGGAGCGGACCGACTCCGGCGGCGTCGCGACGGTGCACTCCGCGCAGCGGCTCGTCATCACCTCGGGCCCCAAGCGCGGCACGGAGCTCGAGCTCAACGGCGAGCCGCTCACGATCGGCCGCTCCTCGGAGTCGGCGCTGGTGATCCGCGACGACTACACCTCGACCCACCACGCGCGCCTCCTGATCTGGAACGACGAGTGGATGATCCAGGACCTCGACTCCACGAACGGCACGTTCCTCGATGGCCGCCGGGTCGGCGCGCCCACCAAGGTGCCGCTGAACACCCCGGTCAAGGTCGGCACGACGACCTTCGAGCTGCGGCGGTCGTAGCGCGTGGCAGCCACACCCGACAGCGCCGCGGAGACGGGCGTCACGCGCGAGAGCGCCGCCGTCTCGCACGTCGGCAGGATCCGCTCCAACAACCAGGACTCCGGCTACGCGGGCCGGCAGCTCTTCGTCGTCGCCGACGGCATGGGCGGGCACGCGGGCGGCGACGTCGCCTCCTCCATCGCGATCACGCGCATCGCGCAGGCCGACCGCACCTACGCCTCCACCTACGAGGCCGAGGACGAGCTCAAGCGCACGCTCCTCGCCGCGAACACGATGCTGGCCGACGCCGTCGTCGACCACCCCGAGCTGACCGGCATGGGCACCACCGTCAGCGCGATCGTCCGCGTGGGCGAGTCGGTCGCGATCGCGCACATCGGCGACTCCCGGATCTACGTGCTGCGCGACGGCAAGCTCGAGCAGGTCACCACCGACCACACCTTCGTGCAGCGCCTGGTCGACTCCGGTCGCATCACCGAGGAGGAGGCGATGACGCACCCGCGCCGCTCCGTCCTCATGCGGGTCCTCGGCGACGTGCACACGAACCCCGAGATCGACACCCTCACCCTCGAGACCGAGCCGCACGACCGCTGGCTGATCTGCTCCGACGGCCTCTCCGGCGTGGTGCCGCACGACGAGATCCAGAAGGAGCTCTCGCGCGACGAGACCGCGCAGCAGGTCGCCGACCGCCTGATCCGCGACAGCCTGTCGCACGGCGCGCCGGACAACGTGACGGTCGTCATCCTCGACATCCCGGGAGCCGGCGACACCGCGCAGATCCTCGCCCCGGTCTCCGCGCCCGTGATCGTGGGCTCCGCCGCCGCCCCCACCCCGATCAGCACCGACGACTCGCAGAACCGGATCCGCATCCCCGGCCTCCGGCTGCACACCCGCGCCCCGGCCGCGCAGGGCCCGACCCACTTCGAGCCCGCCTCGGAGGACTACCTCGACGAGCTGATCGAGGAGGACCGCCGCCGGCACCTGCGCCGACGCATCACCTGGCTCGTCGGACTCTCGCTCGTGCTGATCGCCGGCTTCCTCGGAGTCCTGCTCGCGTACGACTGGACGCAGTCCCGCTTCTACGTCGGCACCGACGGCCAGAACGTGATCATCTACCAGGGCATCCAGCAGTCCGTCGGACCGCTCTCGCTCTCCGGGGTGAAGGAGGACACGGGGATCCCCCTCGACTCCCTCCGCGACTACGACGTCGAGCAGCTCGAGCAGACGATCAGCGCCGACTCCTACGCCGGAGCGGTCGACATCGTCGAGCGCCTGACGGATGCGAACGGAGCACCGTGACCGCCACCGCCACCCCTCCCGTCACCCGCGAGCGGCCCCGGTTCCTCCGGCAGCGGCTGCGCAATCTCGAGCTCCTCCTGCTGATCGCGGCCTGCCTGATCGACGCCTCGGCGATCGTGCTGGTGCAGCTCGGCGCCCTCGGCGCGGTCGACACCACCCTCGTCTCGCTCGGCGCCGGCCTGTCGGCGCTCGTGCTCGTCGTCCACGTCGTGCTGCGCTTCGCTGCACCCGAGGCGGATCCGTTCCTCCTCCCCATCGCCACCGTCCTCAACGGGCTCGGGGTCGCCGAGATCTACCGGATCGACATCGCCGACGGCGCGACCGGCTGGGAGTCGGTGGCCGTGCGCCAGATCATCTGGAGCGGTCTCGCGATCGTCGCCGCGATCGTCGTCCTCCTCGTCATCCGCAACCACCGGGTGCTCTTCCGCTACACCTACGTCGCCGGCTTCGCGGCGATCGTGCTGCTCCTTCTCCCCCTCCTGCCGTTCATCGGCCGCGAGGTCAGCGGCGCGCGCGTCTGGATCGGCATCGGCAGCTTCTTCAGCTTCCAGCCCGGCGAGATCGCGAAGATCGCCCTCGCGGTCTTCTTCGCGGGCTACCTCGTCCGCAACCGGGACTCGCTGTCGATGGTCGGCAAGACGTTCCTCAAGGTCCGCTTCCCGCGGCTGCGCGACCTCGGCCCGATCCTCGTGGTCTGGGCCGTCACGATGGGCGTCATCGTCTTCCAGCGCGACCTCGGCACCGCGCTGCTCTACTTCGGCCTCTTCCTCGTCATGCTCTACGTGGCGACCGGCCGCACCGGCTGGGTCCTGATCGGCGTCGGCCTCTTCCTCGGCGGCGCGATCCTCGCCAGCCAGACCCTCGGCTACGTCGGCAACCGCTTCGCGAACTGGCTCGACGCCTTCAGCTCCGAGCGCTACGGCGCGGACCCCGGCGGCAGCTACCAGCTCGTGCAGGGCCTCTTCGGTCTCGCGCACGGCGGCCTGCTCGGCACCGGTCTCGGGCAGGGCATGCCGGACATCACGCCCGTCCCGCAGTCCGACTACATCATCGCGAGCCTGGGCGAGGAGCTCGGCCTCGCGGGTCTGTTCGCGATCTTCGGCCTCTACCTCCTGCTCGTCTCGCGCGGCTTCCGGATCGGCTTCGCCGGCCAGGACGACTTCGGCCGCCTCCTCGGCGTGGGGCTCTCGTTCGTGATCGCGCTGCAGTGCTTCATCGTGATCGGCGGCGTCACGCGCGTCATCCCGCTCACCGGCCTGACCACGCCTTTCCTCGCCGCGGGCGGCTCGTCCCTGGTCGCCAACTGGATGATCGTCGCCGTCCTCCTCCGCCTGTCCGACACAGTGCGCAATCAGCCGCGTCTGGTGGTGTGACCCTTCGATGAACCGAGAACTCAAGCGCGTGAGCTTCGTCGTCCTGGCGATGTTCGTGGCGCTCTTCGTGTCCACCTCCACCATCCAGGTCCTCCAGGCCGACACCCTCTCCGAGGACTCCAGGAACACCCGGACGCTCTACGAGAGCTTCTCCACCGAGCGCGGCGCGATCCTCGCCGGCGGGGAGCCGATCGCCTCGTCGACCCCCTCCGAGGACGTCTACAGGTTCCAGCGCCAGTACGCGAACGGGCCGCTCTACTCCGGCGTCACCGGCTACTTCACGCTCAACCAGGGCACCACCGGCATCGAGCGCTCGCTGAACGACTACCTCTCCGGCACCTCGAACTCGCAGTTCTTCGACGAGATCGACAACCTCGTCTCCGGTCAGGACCCCAAGGGCGCCTCGGTCGAGCTCTCGATCGATCCGGTCGCGCAGCAGGCCGCCTTCGACGCGCTCGGCGACTACACCGGGGCCGTCGTCGTCACCGAGCCGGCGACCGGCCGCATCCTGGCGATGGTGTCCAAGCCCACCTTCGACCCCACCGCCCTGACGTCGCACGACACCGACGACGTGCTCGCCGCCTACCGCGCACTCGACGACGACCCGGACGAGCCGCTCGTCAACCGCGCCATCGGCGGCTCGCTGAACCCGCCCGGCTCGGTCTTCAAGCTCGTCGTGGCCTCCGCCGCCCTCGAGTCGGGCCGCTTCACGCCCGACTCGAGCTTCCCGAACGTCCAGGCGTACACACTGCCGGGCTCGAGCTCGCAGGTGACGAACTCCGGCGGCGGTCTCTGCGGCTCGGGAGAGACGGTCACGCTGGCGACAGCCGTGTCGCTCTCCTGCAACGTGCCGATGGCCGAGATGGGCGTGCAGCTCGGCGCCGACGCGATCCGCTCCCAGGCCGAGAAGTTCGGCTTCGACACCGAGCTCGAGATCCCGATGTCGGTCGAGGCGAGCACCTACCCGCAGACGACGGACGACGCGCAGACCGCGCTGACCGCGTTCGGCCAGTACGAGGTCCGGGCGACCCCGCTGCAGATCGCGATGGTCTCCGCGGCCATCGCGAACGGCGGCGAGGTGATGCAGCCGAACCTCGTCGACGTCATCCGCTCGCAGGACCTCAGCGTGCTCCAGCGCTTCGAGGAGAAGTCGCTCGGACGGGCCGTGAGCAAGGAGACGGCGGACGCCGTGAAGGCCATGATGGTCGCCAGCGTCCAGGGCGGGGCGGCGACGAATGCAACAATAGGTGGCGTCACGGTGGCCGGTAAGACCGGTACCGCTGAGAACGGCGGGGACGACCCGTACACCCTCTGGTTCACCGGATTCGCTCCTGCGGACGATCCGCAGTACGCCATCACCGTCCTCGTGGAGAACGGTGGGGGGCTCGGCCAGACCGGGTACGGCAACCTGATCGCCGCACCCATCGCACAACAGGTACTAGAGGCGGTGCTGAACAAATGAGACCCACATCAGGCCTCACCTTCGGGGGACGCTACGAACTGCAGTCCCGGATCGCCATCGGCGGCATGGGAGAGGTGTGGCAGGCGACGGATCTCGTCATCGGCCGCACCATCGCGATCAAGATCCTCAAGGACGAGTACCTCGGCGACCCCGGGTTCCTCGAGCGCTTCCGCGCCGAGGCGCGGCACGCCGCCCTCGTCAACCACGAGGGCATCGCCAACGTCTACGACTACGGCGAGGAGGACGGCTCCGCCTACCTCGTGATGGAGCTGGTGCCCGGCGAGGCGCTCTCCACGGTCCTCGAGCGCGAGCGGGTGCTGTCGACCGACAAGGTCCTCGACATCGTCGCGCAGACGGCGCTGGCCCTGCACGCGGCGCACGCCGCCGGCCTCGTGCACCGCGACGTGAAGCCCGGCAATCTGCTGATCACTCCGGACGGCCGCGTCAAGATCACCGACTTCGGCATCGCCCGCATCGCCGACCAGGTCCCGCTCACGGCGACCGGCCAGGTCATGGGCACGGTGCAGTACCTCTCCCCGGAGCAGGCGAGCGGCCAGCCCGCCTCCCCCGCCACGGACATCTACTCGCTGGGCATCGTCGCGTACGAGTGCCTGGCCGGGCGCCGCCCCTTCACCGGCGAGTCGCAGGTGGCCATCGCGATGGCCCAGATCAACGACACTCCCCCGGAGCTGCCGGTCACGGTCGCCGAGCCCGTGCGCAACCTCGTCTACTCCTGCATCGCGAAGAAGCCGGTCGACCGTCCGGCGACGGCCGCCCACCTCGCGCGCGCCGCCCAGGCCCTGCGCTCGGGAGACGTCCGCGGCGCGGCCCTCGCCGTCCCCGCTGTCGCCGGCGACCAGCCGACCACCCAGGCCACCACCGTCCTCCCCTCCTCGAGCGCCGGGGCGACCCAGGCGACGACGGTCCTCGGCGCCGGCGCGGCGACGACGGCCTTCGCGGCGAACCCGCCCACGGGTGCTCTGGACGCGCCGATCGAGGCCGACGAGCCGCGCAAGCGCAGCCCGTGGACCTGGCCGCTCGTCGCCCTGATCGTCATCCTCGCCGTCGTCATCGCCGGCACGATCTTCGCCCTGACCGCGAACGGCGGAGCGGAGGCCGAGCCGTCGGCGAGCCCGACCGCGAGCCAGCCCCCGTCGCAGACCCCGACTCCGACGCCGACCCCCACGGCGACGCCGAGCTCGAACATCGTCGTGATCAATTCCTCCGACTACGTCGGCCGCCCGTTCGACGAGGTCGAGGCCGAGCTCACCGAGCTGGGCATGGGCGTGCAGCGCGAGGAGGGCTCGAGCGCCCCCGCCTCCGACCAGATCGGAACGGTCGAGGAGGTCAACCCGACCGCCAACGTGATCAAGGGCACCACGATCGTCGTCACGACCTACACCGAGGTCGCCGTCCCCGGCGCTCCGACCGCCGTTCCGACCGTCACTCCCGCCGCCTCGAGCGTCGAGACCGGCGAGACGTTCAACGTGACCTGGAGCAACTACAACCAGTGCCCGAGCGGAACCTCCGTGACCGGTTACCGGGTGACCGTCGCCGGCGAGGGTGCAACCGTCACGAGCACCAACCCGTCCACCTCGACCACCGCGACGATCCAGGCGGGCGAGTCCGCCGGTACGATCGACATCACCTACACGGTGCTCTGCGGCGAGCCCGAGTCGCCCGCGTCGCCGACCCTCTCGGTCCCCGTCGAGGCCCCGGCCCCGACGCCGACCCCGACGGCGACGGCCACCGCCACTTCGGCGCCCTCCCCCACGAACGGACCCGACGAGCGCTAGACCCGCCCGCTCCTCCCCTCGAGCCCGCCCTCCGACCGCCCCGCGGCCCGGAGGGCGGGCTTCTGGCTGTCAGCGGGGCCGGCCGCCCCGCCCGCGACGGAGGGAGTGGGTGATCGCCGCCGCGATCGCCCCGCACGAGGCGGAGACGCCGATCCGCACGACCGCCGGCAGATCCGTGCCGAGGGAGAGCGCCACCCCGACGACGAGGATCACCAGGACGAGGACGAGACCGGCGAGGCGGTCGGGCGATCCCGGGGACGAGGACTCGGGGCTCCCGGGGTGCTTCATCGACCCGTCCCGTCCCCTCGGCGTCGTCGGCGTCCTGCCGCGACACCGGGTGCCGCGACGCGGACGGCGAGGCCCAGCTCGGCGACGACGGCGGCCGACGGCACGAGCACCGTCAGTGCTCGCGCCCGTCCCGCGAGGTAGTGCGCTCGGACGAGCAGCGGCGCCGCGGACCCCGGGACTCCCACCGCGGTCACGAGGTGGAGCGCGCTGACCGTCACCACCTGGTCCTGATCGCTCGTCAGGCGGATCCGCCGGAGGACGAGACCACCCTCGACCGCCATCGACGCGGCGCGGAGTCGGGCGGCCGACGCCGTCACCGCGATGACGGCGAGGGCGGCGAGGAGGATCAGCCGCGACGGGAGGAACGACCACGGGAGAAGGCAGAGAAGGCAGACGAGCGCCGGCAGTGCGATGACCGCGGCGGAGACGGCGGCCCGCCGGAGCGAGGCGCGCCCGCAGACCGCCACCACGGTCTTCGAGACGTCGGCGCCGAGGCTCTCCAGGAGGACCGCCGGGAGGCCGACCCGCGGGACCGACGGCAGGACGACCCGCGACGTGCTCCGTCCGGCCGAGTCGGCGCTCATCACCTCGACGCGCACGCGGTCGAGCATCATCTCGACGGGGTTCCGCCGCAGGCGCAGGCCGATGACGGAGTCCGTGCGGACCTCCCGCTCCCGGCGCCCGATCAGACCGGAGCGGATCACCAGCACTCCCTCGCGGTCGATCACTTCGAGCGCATGGAACCGGACCAGCACGACACCGGCGGCGGCGAGCGCGGAGAGGAGCACCACCACGACTCCCGCGACGGCGGGGACCTCTCCGGCCACCGAGAGGAGGAGCGGGAGGACTCCGAGCTCGTCCGCGGCGTTCACGCCCGCCACCGCGCAGACCGCTGTCAGCACGACGAGCCTCCCCTCCGCCAGCCCGGCGAGGAGCAGGTCGCCGCTGCTCATCCGGAGCAGGACCCGGCCGCGAGTGCTCGCAGGCGCCCTCTCGCTCGGCGGCACCTGTGCCGAGGCCCCCGCGAGCCGCACCCGCTCGGCGACCTCCTCGGCACTCGACCGGAGGACGCCGGGAAGGACGATCGTCGACTCTCCCGCAGCGGCCACCGACACGCAGCGGAGCCCGAGGATCCGGTCGGCCCAGGTGGTCCGGACGTCGAGGGCGACGACGTCGCGCCACACCACGGTCCGGACCCGGTGGACGACGAGGCCGGTCCTCACCTCGAGACCGTCCTTGCCGATGCTCACGAACGTGGAGAGCCAGGCGTGCACGGGATGGAGGATCCGCACGGCGAGGAGGAGAAGGAGGACCGGCCTCAGCCAGGGGCCCGCCCAGGCGGTCTGCCCGGCACCCGAGACGACGAGCGCTACGACGAGGCCGCCGGAGAAGGGCAGCTCCGCGAGATGCACGGCGCCGACGGAGCGAAGCGGCAGCCGGCATCGGCGCGGTACCGGGCGCTCAGGCACGACTCGCTCCGGCTCCGAGGAGATCCAGTGCGCGGGAGCGCACCCGGTGCGCCTCCTCGCGGCCGAGCGGGCCGAGGCGCTCGGAGGTCGCCGCGCAGGAGAAGACGACGACCACGAGGCCGAAGCGACGGAGAAGGGGCCCCTCGACGAGAGTCACCCCGACGAGCTGCGCCGTGGGCAGCACGACGGTCCTCCGGAGCAGGAGGCCGCGGCCGATGCGCACCGCGCAGTCGTCGACCTCGTAGGAGGTGGAGCGGATCGACGCGCGGTTCACCAGCGGCGTCTCGACGGTCGCCGCGAGGACGACGAGCACCCCGAGAGCGGCCAGTGCGCCCGACCGATGCTCCTCGGGCACGCCCAGGAGCACACCGCCCGTCAGCAGGACGCTCGACACGAGCAGCCCGGCCCAGGAGCGGATGTTCCGATAGCGGAGCGCCGCCGCGGGAAGCACGGACGAGCCCGGATCACGTCGCATCAGCGATCCCTCCCCCTCCTCGTGCCGCCGCGAGGATCGACCGCGGCACCGACGCGCGTGACACTAGCACTCGTATGTGAGGTGCACTCACCTCACGACGCGATGCCGCGCCGGATGCTCGAAGCCGAGCGAGGGCGAGCCGGAGACGCCGGGCGGCCGCGGGGCGCCCGGGTACACTTGCCGTGGCTCCCCGGGGGCCGTGCCACACGGAAGTACAGGCGGGAGCGTGCGCGTGACGGATGAGGGACGCCTGATCGCAGGACGGTATCAGGTCGGGCCCCGGCTCGGACGCGGCGGCATGTCCGAGGTCTACCTCGGCACCGACACCCGCTTGGGCCGCACGGTCGCGATCAAGGAGCTCAAGCTCTCGCTGTCCTCCGACTCGGCCTTCCGGCTGCGCTTCCGCCAGGAGGCGCAGTCCGCCTCGCGGATGTCGCACCCGACCATCGTCCGCGTCTTCGACGCCGGCGAGGAGGTCTCGCTCGACGACACCGGCGCCGAGGCGCGCCGCCCGTTCATCGTGATGGAGCACATCGAGGGCCGGCTGCTCAAGGACGTCGTCGCGGAGGGGCCCGTGGACGTCGACGAGGCCGTCCGCATCACCGAGGGCATCCTCACCGCGCTCGAGTACTCGCACCGCGCGGGGGTCGTCCACCGCGACATCAAGCCGGGAAACATCATGCTGACCCCCTCGGGCCAGGTGAAGGTGATGGACTTCGGGATCGCCCGCGCCGTCTCCGACTCCGCCGCGACCGTCGCCCAGACCACCGCGATCCTCGGCACCGCCGCCTACTTCTCGCCCGAGCAGGCGAAGGGCGAGCAGGTCGACGCGCGCAGCGACCTCTACTCGGCCGGCATCGTGCTGTTCGAGCTCCTCACCGGTCGCGCGCCGTTCCGCGGGGACACTCCTGTCGCCGTCGCCTACCAGCACGTCAGCGAGACGCCGCCGGCGCCCAGCTCGATCAACCCCGCCGTCCCGGCGGCGATCGACGGGGTCGTCGCCCGTGCCCTGTCGAAGGACCGCTACGAGCGCTTCCAGGGTGCCGCCGAGTTCCGCGACGACCTCCGCGACGCCGCGGCGGGGCGCCTCCCCGACCACCGGCCGATCGACGAGCTGACCACCTCGCTCTTCGCGGCGCGCAGCGGCGGCGGCATGAACGACTCCGAGCTCGCCCTCCGCCAGCTCGCCGAGGACAACTCGATCGTGCGCACGCAGCGTCGTCCGCCCGTGCTCTGGATCTGGTCGTCGATCGTCGTGCTCGCCGTGATCGTGGCCGCACTGGTCATCTGGGTGCTCACGCTCCAGCCGACGACCACGCTGCCCTCGCAGTCGCGGGAGGTCCCGGCGCTGACGGGCACGAGCTACGACAGCGCCCAGTCGACGCTCACCGAGCTCGATCTGGTGGCGAGCCAGCTGGCCGAGTTCAACGACTCGGTCCCCGCCGGCGAGGTGATCCGCACCGACCCCGGCTCCGGCACCATCGTCGCGCCCGACACCGTCATCCGGGTCTACGTCTCGCAGGGCGCTCAACCGGTGGCCGTCCCCGACACGGCAGGGTCGACCCTCGAGGAGGCGATCGCCGCCCTCACCGGCGCCGGCTTCTCGGAGGGGTCGCAGACCCGGCAGAACTCCCCCACCGTCCCGGCCGACGTCGTGCTCTCGAGCACACCGGCCGGCGGCCAGCAGCTCGAGCCGGGCACGCAGGTCGACCTCGTCGTGTCCTCCGGCCAGGTCACGCTGCCCGACCTGGTCGGTCAGACGCTGAGCACCGCCCTCGCCACCCTGGCCTCCCAGCAGCTCCAGCTGATCGGCGAGGAGGCCCCCGACGAGACCTGCGAGTCCGTCCGGGCCAACCCGCCGATCACCACGCAGTCCCTCGCCCCGGGCGACGTGCCGCAGGGCTCGACAGTCGAGCTCGGCTTCTGCGCCGGCTGACCCGCGCGCGAGCGGACTAGGCCCGGCGCACCGCGTCCGCGAGCGGCACCGCCAGCCGCAGGAGGCCGTCCTCCGGCGAACCGGCCTCGCCCTGCGTCGCGACCCGCCCGCGGATGTCGCTCGGCGTGAGGCCCTCACGGCGCTTCAGCGCCCGGCGGAGGTGATCGGCGGAGGAGAACCCCGAGGCCGCGGCGATCGCCTCGAGCGGCACCTCGCGCGGCCGTCGTCGCAGCAGCTCGACCGCACTCGCGACCCGCGCTCGCTCGATCTCGCTCGCCACCGTCGTGCCCGCGTCCTCGAAGAGCCGCTGCAGGGACCGCGTGGAGACGTTGACCGCGTCGGCGACCGCCTCCGGGGTGCAGCGCGGCGTCCGGTGGGTCCGGTCGATGACGGTGCGCGCCCGGCCGAGAGTCGCCGCGCGCACGCTGGTCGTCCCGGGCTGGGAGCCCGACGACGCGAGGAACGCGCTCACGAGCAGCTGCTTGACGACATGGCCGAAGCCGTCGATCTCGCTGTCCGTCGGGAGCCCCGTGCCCGATTCCGCCGCGAGCGCGAACGCCGTGGTGAAGGCGAAGGCCGCCCGCGTCGACCGGGCATCGGCGTCGAGCGCGTACACGCCGGCGCCGAGGTCGAAACCGTAGCGGCGCATCTCGTCCGCCCGGATCGTGATCTGGAGGCAGGTGACGGGCATGGTCGCCTCGGTGGTGAAGCTGGTCGTGCCGGGCTGGTACGCGATCGAGCCGGGGCGCAGGAGCACCGTCCGGTCCGGTCCGACGAGCCGGACCGCTCCCTCGATCAGGAAGCTGAAGTTGAGGAACGACGTGTCGTCCGCGGCCCAGGTCCCCCGCAGGACGCGCAGCGGCGAGCTCGTCACCAGCACGACGCTGATCCCGGCCGCGCTGAACCCCGACCCTGTCAATCGCGGCACCGTGCCCGGCTTGACGACGATCCGCGGCCCGAGTGTCTCGAGCTCCCTTATTCCGGAATAAGCCCAAGAAATCGATTCCACCATGTGATGCCTCGGATTTCTCTTGAGAAGCACCGGTCCCCTAACCGGCGCCCTCCGATTATGCCTGGCAGGGCCCGCGCATCATCCGCCGCGGCTCCGTCAAATCACGCCACCTGCTTGGGGGGGCTCCCCAAACCGCCCGAGAGGTGCGTTGGCGTCCTGACGCCGATCCCGCTCGGAGCACGCGCTCTCATACCGCGTCGGTGGCGCAGATCGCACCTGCAGTGACGTACATTTCCTCCCCCCATCAGGGGGGCACAGAAGCGGGTGATTTCTCGGCACCATCTGGCGCGAATAGGCCTCCGCTAATCACTGCAATGGTCCGATGCCGACTCGAGGATAAGCACCGCTCCCGTGATCGCCGCGCCCAGCACTCGATACTTCTCAGTGCTTTCCAGGCGCCGCAGGAGAGGGATCCGCCTCGGCGAGCCAGTTCGCCAGCAGCCGTCGGCCGCCCTCGGTGAGCACCGATTCGGGATGGAACTGGACGCCGACCGCGGGCGCCGTCCGGTGCCGCAGGGCCATGACGACCCCCTCGGGAGTCCCCGCGATCACCTCGAGCTCCGGCGGCAGCGTCGCGCGCTCGACGGCGAGCGAGTGGTAGCGCATCGCAGTGAACCCCGTCGGGAGTCCGGTGAACAGCGGGTCGCCGTCGTGCTCGATCGACGAGGTCCTGCCGTGCAGGAGCTCCGGCGCCTCGCTCACCCGGGCGCCGAGCGCGTGAGCGAGCACCTGGTGCCCGAGGCACACCCCGAGCAGCGGCCGGCCCTCGGCGACGGCGTGCCGCACGAGCGCCGTCGACGTCGGGACGTCCTCCGGTCGCCCCGGGCCCGGGGAGATCAGGACGCCGTCGCTCCGCGCCGCGCGGTCGATCGCCTCGCGGGGGGACAGCTCGGCCCCCTCGACGACGTCGACCTCCGCCCCGGCCTCCCGGAGATAGGCGACCAGCGTGAAGACGAAGCTGTCGTAGTTGTCGACCACCAGCACGCGCGTCATCGCGGTGACCGCCTCCGCGCCCGCGTCACGACCCGACGGTGACGTTCTGATCGAGCACCAGCGACTGCACCCACGGGAAGACCCACTCGGCGAGCGCGGCGAGCACCGCGACCACGAGGACGATCACGAGGAGCAGCCGGAGCCACCAGGGCCCGGGCAGGATCCGCCACAGCGCTGCGTACACGGTCAGCCCTCCTGTGCGAGTGAGGCGGCGATCTCGGCCGGTGCCCCGGCGGAGCGCGGCTGCCACGACTCGAAGACGCCGTAGGCGATGATCCGCTCGGCGGTCGAGTACAGCGGATTGCAGCTGGTGAGGGTGATCAGCCGGTCGGTCGCGACCGCGCCGCTCGTCCACGGCACCGGGTCGATGACCTGGACCTCGGAGGGCTGCACGTATTCGAGGTTGCGGAAGCGGTAGGTGTACCAGCCGTCCGCCGTCTCGATGTAGATCGCGTCGCCGAGCTGGAGCTGGTCGATGAGGTGCATCCCGCCGCCGTACGCGCTGCGGTGCGCCGCCAGCGCGAAGTTGCCGACCTCCCCCGGCATCTGCGTGCCCGGGTAGTGGCCGATGCTGCCCTCGTCGAGCACGTTCTCCGCGTCGACGCCCTCGGCGATGGTGCGGACCCAGCCCTCGCCGTAGCGCGGGATGTAGAGATTGCCGAACGAGGTGTCGAGCGCGGACACCGGAGCGACCACCGGGTCGCCGAAGCCCGCCGGGGCCTCGCTCGGCGCCTGGGACGACTCGGGCGCCGGGGCGGTGTCGCCCCAGCTCTCCCGGAGCTCCGCGGCCTCGGAGGTCTGCTGGTTCGCGATCACGGCGTCGTTCCACCACAGCTGCCAGCCGAGATAGAGGAGCACGAGAGCGCCCGCCGTCATCAGGAGCTCGCCCAGCACGCCGAAGAACGTCAGCCGGCGGCGCGGACGCCGCGGGCTCCGGCGCCGGGACCGCACCGGAGCAGCGGCGGGCGTCGGGGCGGTCATGCGACGAGTCTAAGCCGGGGTCGAGCACGGAGGCCCGGCGCTCCGCGACGCTTGGCGCGTTCTCGACAGCGGACACAGCCTCCACAGCGGACACGGTCTCAGCAGCGGACACGGTCTCCACAGCGGACACCGCGCGCCTGCACGGCATCCCCCCGGTTCCGCGCTCCCGGGCGGGCGCCCTCGCCCGGTACAGTGGTCGGCATGGCACGAGCGACGAAGAGCCCGAAGCCCGAGCGCGACGAGGCCCGGACCGGTGAGGACGCACCCAATCCGGTGTGGTTCAAGCCCGTCATGTTCGGGTTCATGCTGCTGGGCCTCGCCTGGATCATCGTCTTCTACGTGAGCCAGGGCACCCTCCCCGTGCCGGACCTCGGCAACGCCAACATCCTGATCGGCTTCGGGATCGCCTTCATCGGCTTCCTGATGACCACGCGCTGGCGCTGATCACCCGCGCATGAACGACGCCCCGTCCGGTCCGCCGACGGGGCGTTCGTCGTCGGCGGAGCACTCGTCACCCCGGGAGCGCTCGTCCTGGACGGATCCGGCCTCCGTCGTCGCGCGCCTCCGCGCCGCCGGCTGCGTCTTCGCGGAGGACGAGGCGGACCTCCTCCTCGAGGCCGCCGAGGGCGCCGATCGCCTCGAGCAACTGCTGCGCCGCCGCGAGGGCGGTGAGCCACTGGAGCAGATCCTCGGCTGGGTCGCCTTCCGCGGGCTGCGCGTCCCCGTCGCCCCCGGGGTCTTCGTGCCCCGGCGCCGCACCGAGGCGGTCGTCGACCTCGCACTGCTCCACCTGGAGGACCGCACAGCCGCGACGGTCCTCGACCTGTGCTGCGGAGTCGGAGCGATCGCCCGGTCCCTGGCCGCGGAGCGGGACGGCCTCCGCCTCCACGCCGCCGACCTCTCCCCCGCCGCCGTCGCCGTCGCCCGGCGCACGCTCGCGGGACTCGCCCCGGTCCATCAGGGCGACCTCTTCGACGCCCTGCCCGAGGACCTCCGCGGCGGGATCGACCTCGTCGTCGTCAACGCGCCCTACGTGCCGACCGCCTCCATCGCCCTGATGCCGCCCGAGGCGCGGCTGCACGAGCCGGCGACGACGCTCGACGGCGGAGCGGACGGACTCCTGCTGCACCGCCGGATCGCGGCCGAGGCCCTCCCCTGGCTGCGCGAGGTCGGCGGCGTCGTGATCGAGACGAGTCGCGAGCAGGCCGAGCGCACGGCGCGGCTCTTCAGCGAGGCGGGGTTCGACTGCTCGATCCACCTCGACGACGACCGCGACGCCACGGTCGTCTCGGCCTCGCGCCGACGAACTACACGCGTGTAATTATCCCCAGGTGTTGAAACTCCTGTGGAGAACTCCCGGGGGGCCGGAGTCCCGCGGATCCGAGTGGCTCACGAGCCCCCATCGGCGGTCTGGCGCGGCAGGATCGCCGGCCGGATCCCGGTCGCGGACGCGGTGCCGAATGACAACCGCGTAGTTCTCCCCAGTGTTAACAACTCTGTGGATAACTTCGTCCCCAGCTGTGGACAGGGGCTGTGGAGAGCTCGGAGGGCCTGGGGACAGCCGCGCGGACCGCTCAGGCCAGGACGTAGGCGCCGACCGTGACGGCGACGAGGCCGACCCCGATCAGCCCGACGAGGAGGTTCTGCGTGCGCCGCTGCGAGCGCTGCCGGGTCCGGGTGAAGACGAGGCCGATCAGCGCGCCGGCGACGAGACCGCCGACGTGCGCCTGCCACGCCACGTTCATCCCGGGCAGGAACCCGATCACGAGGTTGAGGCCGACCAGGACCAGCAGCTGCGACGCCTGCCCGCCGAGGTGGCGGAGGATCACGAGGTACGCGCCCATCAGGCCGAAGATGGCGCCCGAGGCGCCGATCACCGGCGTCAGCGGGCTGGAGAGGAGCAGGACGCCCACCGAGCCGGCGAAGCCGCTGAGGAGGAACAGCGTCAGGTATCGGCCGCGGCCGAGCATCCGCTCGAGCGCCATGCCGAACACCCACAGCGTGTACATGTTCAGCAGCAGGTGGAACGGCACCACGAAGAAGAGGGACGTGCTGTGCGCGAAGATCGACGTGATCATGCGCCACGGCTCGAAGCCGGCACCGAAGCCGGGCAGCGTGTACGCCGGGAAGTACGCGATCGCGTTCAGCACGGGCCCGCCGATGAACGGCAGCACCTCGAGGATCCAGACCAGGACGCACAGCGCGATGATCGCGTAGGTGACCGTCGGCTGGTCCGCCCGGGTCATCGCCCGCACCCGCGAGACCAGCGGTCCGCGCACGCGCGGCGCCTCGCTGCGCTGCTGCGCCATGTCGTCCGGGCAGATGACGCCCACCGGAGCAGGGGTCTGGCACTCGCCGCAGATCGTGCGGCCGCACCGCTGGCAGCGCACGAAGCTCTGACGATCGGGGTGGCGGTAGCAGGTGTAGGTGCTGCTGCTCGGCGGGACCTGGGTCACGGACGTTCCTTCGGGAGAGAGAGAACGAGGGCCGGGCCCAGACGGACCCGACCCTCGAGGAGTGGTGGAGAGGCGATCAGACCTCGGTGATCTCGACGCTCTCGATGACGACGTCCTCGAGAGGCTTGTCGCGACCGTCGGTCGGGACGGCCGACAGGGCGTCGACGACCTTCTTGGACTCGTCGTCGGCGACGGCGCCGAAGATGGTGTGCTTGCCCTGCAGCCAGGTGGTCGGCGCGACGGTGATGAAGAACTGCGAGCCGTTGGTGCCGCGGCCCGCCTGCTTGCCGGCGTTGGCCATCGCGAGGATGTAGGGCTGGGTGAAGTCGAGCTCCGAGTTGATCTCGTCGTCGAACTGGTAGCCCGGGCCGCCGATGCCCTGGCCGAGCGGGTCACCGCCCTGGAGCATGAAGTCGGGGATGATGCGGTGGAAGACGGTGCCGTTGTAGAGCGGCTCCTTCGTCTTCGCACCGGTCGCCGGGTGGGTCCATTCGATGTCGCCGGTCGCGAGACCGACGAAGTTGCGGACCGTCTTCGGCGCGTGGTTGCCGTAGAGGTTGACGACGATGTCGCCCTTGGTCGTGTGGAACGTCGCGACTGCGGTGTGCAAAGGCATGGGTGGATTCTCGCACAGCGGCTCTGTAGGCCCCCGCAACGCCGGGTGTCAATGCGCTGGGTGCGCGATGCGCGGGCCGCGGGATGAGTGGCAGTATTGAGCCGTTGTTCGCCGCTCGTAGCCGATGGAGGACCAAGTGGGTCTGTCACGTAAGCACAAGAAGGATCTCAAGCGCCTCCGCAAGAACGCCGAGGCGGTCTGGAGTGAGCAGCAGGAGGTGCTGGCGCACGCCGCCTCCGTTCTCGAGAAGAGCCGCCGCCACGCGACCAAGTACGCGAAGAAGGAGGTCGTGCCGGCCGTCAAGGACGCCTACTCGAGCCGGGTGAAGCCCGTCTACGACAACGGTGTCTCCGCGGTCGAGGGCACCTACTCGTCCGCTCGCGACGCGTACAAGCACAAGGTCCTGCCGACCTTCGCCGCTGTCGGCGGCACCGCCGCGGCCGCGTTCGAGGCCGCCAAGGACTCGAAGAATCGCGCGAAGCTCGCCGAGATCTCCAAGGCGCGCTGGGAGGAGCTCACCACTCCCCCGAAGAAGAAGAACAAGGTCGGAACGGTCTTCGCGATCGGCGCCGCCCTCGTCGCCGTCGGCGGCATCGGCTACGCCGTCTGGCAGACCTTCCGTGCCGACGACGAGCTGTGGGTCGCCGAGGACGAGCCGGCCAGCGCCGCCCAGTCGGCGGCGTCGACCGCTTCCTGAGCACTCGCGTGAGGCCCGGACACCGCTCTGCGGGTCCGGGCTTCACGCATGCCCGGGTCGCCGCTCTCCGCGGATAGGCTGCTGCAGTGGACATCCGGGTCGCCGCGTACGGCGTGATCATCGACGGCGAGCGCATGCTCCTCGCGCACTGGAGCCAGGGGCCGTGGGAGGCGTGGACGCTCCCCGGGGGCGGCATCGACGAGGGCGAGTCCCCGGCCGATGCGGCGGTCCGCGAGATCTTCGAGGAGACCGGCTACCACGCCGAGCTCGAGGGGCTGATCGGCGTGGACTCGCACGTCATCCCGGCGCACCGGCGCAGCGATCCCGCCGCCGGCCCGCTGCACGCGATCCGCGTCGTCTATCGCGCCCGTGTCACGGGCGGCGAGCTGACCCACGAGGTCGACGGGTCGACGGACGCCGCGGCGTGGTTCCCCCTCGCCGAGGTCGAGGGCCTGGAGCGCGTCGAGCTGATCGACGTCGCGCTGACGATGAACGAGGCCTGGTCTCTGCGCTGAGCCCCGCGGGTCTCGATACGCCGCCTCCGGCGGCTACTCGACCAGCATGCAGGGCCGACCATCTCTGTCACACCCTCCTGGAAGGCGCCCCCCATGCTGATCGAGTAGGCCGCGCAGCGGCCGTATCGAGATCCACAGGCACAGGCGCCACCGGCGCACCTGGCGTCCGTGCTGATCGAGTAGCGCGCGCAGCGCGCGCATCGAGATCCGCCGCGGGAATCGCGCGCCCGTCCGGGACGTTGACTCCCCTGTGATCGTCGAGCTCTACACGTCCGCGTTCTGCGGCGCCTGCCATGCGGCCCGCTCCGTGCTCGAGCGCGCCGCGGAGCTGGTCCCCGCGGCGGAGATCCGCGAGTTCGACGTGGCGTTCGCCCCGGAGGCGGCGGAGGCCGCCGACATCCGCTCCACCCCCACGGTCGTCGTCCGCGACGCCGACGGCCGCGCGGTGTTCCGCGCGGAGGGGGCGCCGTCGCTCCCCCAGGCGCTCTCCGCGCTCGCACTCGCCGTAGGGTGACCCCGTGCCGCATCGTCGTCGAGTCGCCAGCGTCGCGGTCGTCCTGACGACCGCCGCCTCCCTGGCGCTCTCCGGCTGCTCGACGCCCGCCGTCTCCGAGGCGACCGTCGGCCTCGGCCGCGGCGGCCAGCGCGCCGAGGTGCTCGGCGTCGTCGTGGTCTGCTCCGGAGCCGTGGACGGTCTCGACCTCGCCGTCGAGGACACCGCTCCCCTGCTCATCGGCGACCGCGCTCGGCGGATCACCCGCTGGGTCGCTCCGGAGCCCGTCGACGACATCGGCGCGACCGATCTCTCCGGCCGGACCGTCTGGCCCGCCGACCGCGAGATCGAGCGCTTCCCCCTCGGCGTCGACCTCACCCTGGGCGCCTACTCCGTCGGCGGCTCCGTCGTCGGCCGCCCGGTGGTCTTCACCGCCGAGCAGTTCGACACCCTGTCCGTCGGCGAGATCATCGTCGGCGACGTCCGCGACGGCACGTCCGAGTCGCTCTCGGTGGAGGAGTTCCTGGGCCGAGCCTGCCCGCCCCGCTGACGCGTCAGGCGCCTCGCGGGACGAGGACCACCCGGGGTGAGATCGCCGACGGAGGAGACCGCGGCGCAGGAGCTCGTGAGGGCCGGCACGCACAGCGGCTGAGGAGGAACCGCGGAGGGGTTCGAGTGTGGAGCCTAGGAGATTCGAACTCCTGACATCCTGCTTGCAAAGCAGGCGCTCTACCAACTGAGCTAAGGCCCCGGATTCCGGACGGGCGGACGCCCGGAGAGTGGAACGGCCCGACACCTCGCGGTGACGGGCCGTTCGGCACGTGGGGGTACCAGGACTTGAACCTGGGACCTCTTCATTATCAGTGAAGCGCTCTAACCGCCTGAGCTATACCCCCGAATTGGCCAGATGAGACTCTACCCGACACCGGGTCAGAATCCCAATCGGCCGCTCCGTGCACCCACTGGACCGCTGAGCGGTCCGGCAGGTCGCGGCCCCTACTGGTTGGTGAAGCCGACCAGCAGGCCACCGGTGATCTTGACGCTGAGGTTGTACAGCAGCGCCACGATCGCGCCGAGCGCGGTGGTGACGATGGTGTTCAGCACCGCCACGACGATCGCGAAGCCCATGATCTGGGGCAGCGAGATGATCGTGTTGAGATCGAACGCCTCCGCGCCGGCGATGTCCTGGACGAGGCCGTTGACCTCGTCGAAGACGCCGGTCTGGGCGAGCACCGTGTAGACGAGGTAGACGACGACGATCGTGATGATCGCGAGCGTCAGACCCAGCAGGAACGACAGCTTGACCGCCGACCAGAAGTCGACGTACACGAGCTTGAGCCGGACCTGCTTCGCCGCCGGGCTCTTCGCGGACTTCCTGGCGAGCTTCTCGGCGACCGTGCTACTCATCGACGGACTCATCCTCCTCCGACACCGCTTCGGACTCGGCCGACGCCGCGGCGTCGGGATCCTCGTCCTGGGCGTCGAGATTGCGTTCGGTGTTCTTGGCGAGTGCGATGATGCGGTCGTCGTCTGCGAATCGTGCGAAGACGACTCCCATGGTGTCGCGACCCTTGGCCGGTACCTCGGCCACGGCAGAGCGTACCACCTTGCCGCTGGCGAGCACGACGAGCACCTCGTCGTCCCCGCCGGTGATGATGGCGCCCACCAGATCGCCGCGCTTCTCCTCGAGCTTGGCCACCTTGATGCCCAGTCCGCCGCGCCCCTGCAGGCGGTACTGGTCCACCGCGGTGCGCTTCGCGTAGCCGCCCTCGGTCACGACGAAGACGTAGCCCTCGTCGCTGACGACGTTGGCGTCCAGCAGGCGGTCCTCGCCGCGGAACGACATTCCCCGCACTCCCGAGGTCGAGCGGCCCATGGGGCGCAGCGCCTCGTCGGACGCGGTGAAGCGGATCGACATGCCCTTGCGGGAGACGAGCAGCACGTCGCTGTCCTCGTCGACCAGGAGCGCCGAGACGAGCTCGTCGCCGTCGCGCAGCTTGATCGCGATGATGCCGCCGGAGCGGTTGGTGTCGTACTCCGCCAGCGCCGTCTTCTTCACCAGGCCGTCGCGGGTCGCGAGGACGAGGTAGCGGGCCGCCTCGTAGTCGCGGACGTCGAGGATCTGCGCGATCTGCTCGCCCGGCTCCAGCGCGAGGAGGTTCGCGATGTGCTGGCCCTTCGCGTCGCGGCTGACCTCCTGGAGCTCGTAGGTCTTGGCGCGGTACACGCGACCGGTGTTCGTGAAGAACAGCAGCCAGTGGTGCGTCGTGGTGACGAAGAAGTGCTCGACGATGTCGTCGGCCTTGAGCTGGGCGCCGCGCACGCCGCGACCGCCGCGGTGCTGAGCGCGGTAGGAGTCGCTCCTGGTGCGCTTGAGGTAGCCGCCGCGGGTGACGGTGACGACCATCTCCTCCTCGGGGATCAGGTCCTCGACGCTCATGTCGCCGTCGAAGCCGAAGAGGATCTCGGTGCGGCGGTCGTCTCCGAAGCGGTCGACGATCTCGTCGAGCTCGTCGGAGATGATCGAGCGCTGGCGCTCGGGGCTCGCGAGGATCGACTTGTAGTCCTCGATCTCGGCCTGGATGCGGTCGTGCTCGTCGATGATCTTCTGGCGCTCGAGAGCGGCCAGCCGGCGCAGCTGCATGTCGAGGATGGCGCGCGACTGCACCTCGTCGATGTCGAGGAGCTCCATCAGGCCGTCGCGGGCCTCCTCCACCGTGGGGGAGCGGCGGATGAGCGCGATGACCTCGTCGAGGGCGTCGAGCGCCTTGAGGTAGCCGCGCAGGATGTGGATGCGCGCCTCGGCCTCGTCGAGCAGGTACTGGGTGCGGCGGACGATGACCTCGACCTGGTGGTCGACCCAGGCGCGGATGAAGCCGTCGAGCGAGAGCGTGCGCGGGATGCCGTCGACGATCGCGAGCATGTTCGCGCCGAAGTTCTCCTGCAGCGGGGTGTGCTTGTAGAGGTTGTTCAGCACGACCTTCGCGACGGCGTCGCGCTTGAGCACGACGACGAGGCGCTGACCGGTGCGGCCCGAGGTCTCGTCGCGGATGTCGGCGATGCCGGAGACGCGGCCGTCCTTGACCAGCTCGGCGATCTTGATCGCGAGGTTGTCCGGGTTCACCTGGTACGGCAGCTCGGTGACGACGAGGCAGGTGCGGCCCTGGATCTCCTCGATCGAGACGACGGCGCGCATCGTGATCGAGCCGCGGCCCGTGCGGTACGCGTCCTGGATGCCGCGGACGCCGAGGATCTGCGCGCCGGTCGGGAAGTCGGGGCCCTTGATCCGCTGCAGGAGCGCCTCGAGCAGCTCCTCGCGCGACGCCTCGGGGTTCTCGAGCGCCCACTTGGCGCCGGCGGCGACCTCGCGCAGGTTGTGCGGCGGGATGTTGGTGGCCATGCCCACCGCGATGCCGACCGAGCCGTTGACCAGCAGGTTGGGGAAGCGCGCGGGGAGGATCGCCGGCTCGCGGGTGCGGCCGTCGTAGTTGTCCTGGAAGTCGACGGTGTTCTTGTCGATGTCGCGGACCATCTCGAGGGCCAGCGGGGCCATCTTGGTCTCGGTGTAGCGGGGGGCGGCCGCGCCGTCGTTCCCGGGGGACCCGAAGTTGCCCTGGCCGAGCGCCAGCGGGTAGCGCAGGCTCCACGGCTGGACGAGGCGCACCAGCGCGTCGTAGATGGCGGAGTCGCCGTGCGGGTGGAACTGGCCCATCACGTCGCCGACGACGCGCGAGCACTTCGAGAACGCCTTGTCGGGGCGGTAGCCGCCGTCGTACATCGCGTAGATCACGCGGCGGTGCACAGGCTTCAGCCCGTCGCGCACCTCGGGCAGCGCTCGCCCGACGATGACGCTCATCGCGTAGTCGAGGTAGGAGCGCTGCATCTCGAGCTGCAGGTCGACCGGCTCGATCTTGTCGTGCCCGTGGATCACCACACCGGTCTCAGTGACGATGTCCTCGCTGTCGTCCGGACCGGTGGGGGTGTCTGATTCGTCTGCCATGATCTCTGTCTTCTCAGGTGGGTCCGGGCCCCGGGTCGTGACGGGGGCGGGTCGCGCTGGGTGTCAGTGTTCTCGTCGTGCTTGCGGATGGTGTGGGCAGCTGTCGCGATCTCGTGGAGAATGCGACCCATTGA
Source organism: Rathayibacter sp. VKM Ac-2856 (assembly GCF_013205055.1). GTDB lineage: Bacteria > Actinomycetota > Actinomycetes > Actinomycetales > Microbacteriaceae > Rathayibacter. The sequence goes on along the minus strand of NZ_JABMLF010000004.1, from coordinate 276,332 downwards.
GGGTCGCCGTCACGTGTTCGAGGTGGTTGCGACGGCGGTCCACCGGACCGCCGGGCTGCCGCCTTTCGAAGGACGTCAGGTTCCTCGACATCGCTAGATGTCGAGGAACCTGACGTCCTTCGCATTCTTCTGGATGAAGGAGCGGCGGGACTCGACGTCCTCGCCCATCAGGGTCGAGAAGATCTCGTCGGCGGCGGCCGCGTCGTCGAGGGTGACCTGGAGGAGGGTCCGCGTGGCGGGGTCCATCGTGGTCTCCCACAGCTCCTTGTAGTCCATCTCGCCGAGACCCTTGTAGCGCTGGATCCCGTTCTCCTTCGGCATGCGCTTGTTCGACGCGGAGCCGTGCGCGAGCAGAGCGTCGCGCTCGCGGTCGCTGTAGACGTACTCGTGGGCCGAGTTCGACCACTTGAGGCGGTAGAGCGGCGGCTGCGCGAGGTAGACGTAGCCGAGATCGATCAGCGGGCGCATGTAGCGGAACAGCAGGGTCAGCAGCAGCGTGGTGATGTGCTGGCCGTCGACGTCGGCGTCGGCCATCAGGATGATCTTGTGGTACCGCGCCTTGTCGGGATTGAAGTCCTCGCCGATGCCGGCTCCGAAGGCCGTGATCATCGCCTGGACCTCGTTGTTGCCGAGGGCCCGGTCGAGGCGGGCCTTCTCGACGTTGAGGATCTTGCCGCGCAGCGGGAGGATCGCCTGCGTCTCGGGGTTCCGGCCCTGGACGGCGGAGCCGCCGGCCGAGTCGCCCTCGACGATGAAGATCTCGGAGATCGACGGGTCCTTGGACTGGCAGTCCTTGAGCTTGCCGGGCATGCCGCCGCCCTCGAGGAGGCCCTTGCGGCGCGCGGTCTCTCGGGCCTTGCGGGCCGCCATCCGCGCGGAGGCCGCCTGGATCGCCTTCCGGATGATGTCCTTGGCCTGGTTGGGGTTGCGGTCGAACCAGTCGGCGAGCTGCTCGCCGGCGACCCGCTGCACGAAGGCCTTCGCCTCGGTGTTGCCGAGCTTGGTCTTCGTCTGGCCCTCGAACTGCGGCTCGCCGAGCTTGATCGACACGACGGCGGTGAGGCCCTCGCGGATGTCGTCGCCGGAGAGGTTCTCGTCCTTGTCCTTCAGCAGGTTGTTCGCGCGCGCGTACTTGTTCACGAGCGTCGTGAGCGCCGCGCGGAACCCCTCCTCGTGCGTGCCGCCCTCGTGCGTGTTGATCGTGTTCGCGTAGGTGTGCACGCTCTCGGTGTAGGCCGTCGTCCACTGCATCGCGACCTCGAGCGAGATGCGGCGCTCGGTGTCCTCGGACTCGAAGTCGATGATCTCGGAGTGCACCAGATCGGACTTCTTGAGGGAGTTGATGTACTCGACGTAGTCGACGAGGCCCTTCTCGTAGAGGAAGACGTCGCCGCGGGGCCCGGAGGTCTCGTTCTCGCCCTCGCCCTCGAACTCGATCTCCTTTTCGTCGGTCAGCGCGATGCGGAGCCCCTTGTTGAGGAAGGCCATCTGCTGGAACCGGGCGCGCAGGGTCTCGTAGTCGAACTCGACGGTCTCGAAGATCTCGGCGTTCGGCCAGAAGGTGATGGTGGTGCCGGTCTCGTCGCTCGGCTCGCCCTTGGCGAGCGGCGCCTCCGGGACGCCGTCGGCGAAGGTCATGCTGTAGGAGGCGCCCTGGCGCTTGACCTCGACCTCGAGCCGGGTGGAGAGCGCGTTGACGACGGACGAGCCGACGCCGTGCAGACCACCGGAGACGGCGTAGCCGCCGCCGCCGAACTTGCCGCCGGCGTGCAGCACCGTCAGCACGAGCTCGACGGTGGAGATGCCCTCGGTGGGGTGCATGTCGACCGGGATGCCGCGGCCGTTGTCGACGACCGTCAGGCCGCCGTCGGCGCGCATGACGACCTCGATGTTGTCGCAGTAGCCCGCGAGCGCCTCGTCGACGGCGTTGTCGACGATCTCGTAGACCAGGTGGTGCAGACCGCGCGGGCCCGTCGATCCGATGTACATGCCGGGGCGCTTGCGGACCGCCTCGAGGCCCTCGAGGACCTGGATCTGGTTCGCGCCGTAGTCGCCGGAGGACTTCGTCGACATGCCCTCGGACGGAGCGGCGGCGGCGGGGGCGGCCTCGGACGAGGCGGCGGGGCCGGTGGAGCCGTTCGCGTCCAGGTCGTTCGCTGCGGGGGCTGACGTGGAGTCGTTCGGCTCGGGTGTCATAGCTGTGGAGTTCTCCTCTGACGGTCCGTCGCGGCGCGCGGGCGGATCTGGAGATCACGCGCACGGGGTCGACGCTGCGGTTCGGCGGCCCTCCATTCTATCGCGCGGCGGCCGGTCGCGCGGCGCTCAGTGGCGATCTGACGAGGGATTTTCTCGGGGTCGACCGAAAATGCGTACTCAGCCGTAGGTATCGCGCGGACCACGCCCTGGAATCGACCTGGGGCCCTTTTTCCAGTTCGGGACGTCGGGGCCCTGGAAACGGATCGCGGTGATCCCCGCGTCCGGGAAGTGCACGGCGATGTGGTTCATGATCTCGATCCGCATCAGTCGCAGCTGCGTCGACCAGGCCGTCGACTCGCACGCCACGGTGAGCACGCCGTCGACGACACCGGTGGGCGTCGAGTGCTTGGCCGTCTCCTCGCCCGCGATCGCCGTCCAGGAGGAGATGAGGTCGCCCTGGGCGAGGGGAGCGGTCCAGCCGAGCTTGACGGTGAGGGAGGAGAGGACGTCGCCGAGATCGTGCGGATCGCGGCCCTTGCCGAACGGGATCGCGTCGCCCTTGGGCTCGGCGCGCTCCACGGTCTTCCGCACGCGGCGGGGGGCGTCCCCGCCGAAGACCTCCTTGAGGTGCTGGTAGACGCGCGCCGCCTCGGACGCGGGAGCGGGCGAGGGCGCGCCGCGGCGGGGGGAGTCAGCCACGGCCGGGCTCCGGGGCGGGATCGGCGTCGGGGGCGGGCGCGGGGTCCGGGGCGGGCGCGGCCTCGGGGGCGGCGACCGGATTGGACTCGGGCTCGGCGTCCGGCTCCGCGGCGGGCGCGACCGGTGCTGCCAGCGGGGACTCCGGGATCGCGACGGCGTCGGACTCGACGATGCGGCCCGCCTCGATCCGGACGGTGTGCGCCGCCAGCGCCGCCGGCACGTCGTCGAAGACCGCCGCGGTGATCAGCACCTGCTCGTAGTCCGCGACCACCGCGGCGAGGCGCTCGCGCCGTCGCGCGTCGAGCTCGGCGAAGACGTCGTCGAGCATCAGCACCGGGTCGCCCATGGGGGAGTCGCGCCGCAGCAGCTCGGCCGCGCCGAGCTTGAGGGCGAGCGCGAAGGACCAGCTCTCGCCGTGGCTGGCGTAGCCCTTGGCCGGCAGGTCGTTCAGCTCGAACTGGACGTCGTCGCGGTGCGGACCGACCAGCGAGATCCCGCGGTCGAGCTCGCGCCGGCGCACGGAGAGCAGGGCCGCCGAGAAGGTCGCGGCCAGTTCGGTGGGGGCGGCGGCGGTCTCGGTCGTCGCGACGGGCTCGTCGTCGTCGTCGACCGCGCCCTCGATGCTCAGCCGCGAGCGCAGCACCGGTCGCTGGTCCGCTCCGGCGACCGCCTCGTACGCCGAGCGGACCGGACCGCTCAGCTCGTCGACCAGGGTCAGCCGCGACTGCATGATCTCGGTGCCGAGGGCGACGAGGCGCTCGTCCCAGATGTCGAGCGTCCCGAGCTTCGCGGGGTCGCGGACGCCGCTCGCCCGCGCGGACTTGAGGAGGGAGTTCCGCTGGCGCAGCACGCGCTCGTAGTCGGCCTGCACCGCGCTCATCCGGGGGGAGCGGAGGACGACCAGCTGGTCGAGGAAGCGGCGGCGGGCCGACGGGTCGCCGCGGATGAGGAGGAGGTCCTCGGGGGCGAAGAGCACGCTCGAGAAGAAGCGGGGCAGCTCGCGCGGCTTGATGCCGCCGCGGTTGATCTGCGCGCGGTTGGCGGAGGAGCGGTTGATCTGCACCTCGGCGAGCAGGTCGCGGTCGCCGTTGCGGAGCCGGGCGCGGATCACCGCGCTGTCCTGGCCGGCACGGATGAGCGCCTGGTCGGTGGACACCCGGTGCGAGCCGAGGGTGGAGAGGTAGCCGAGGGATTCGACGAGGTTGGTCTTGCCCTGGCCGTTGCGGCCGACGAACAGGTTCGGCCCCGGGGCGAGCGCGACGTCGACGGAGGCGTAGTTGCGGAAGTCGCTCAGCGCCAGCTGCGTCACCTGCACGCGCTCACCTCCTCCGTCTCCACTCTGCCCGATGCCGCGGGTGCCGGCGGCGGGGTCTCGATACGCCGCTCCGCGGCTACGCGACCAGCATGGGGGCCGCTCCGCGGCTGCTCGACCAGCATGCGGGTGGCCTGCGCCCTGAACCGATGGCGACCCGGCGGCCGACGTCTCGACGACGTGGGTCTCGATACGCCGCTCCGCGGCTACTCGACCAGCATGTGGCGAGGGCCCCGCGCAGGGTGCAGGCGGCCGGAGGCCCGCCGCGGCCATGACAGCATCCCTGCGTCATGGGTGCGGCGGGCCGCAGGTCGCCGTCCGCGACCGGCCCTGCGGAACGCCACGGCTTCGAGAAGCCGACCGCCGTGAGGACTGCCGCAGGCAGTCCGAACCAACGAGCACTGCGTCATGGTGGCGGCGGGCCGCAGGTCGCCGTCCGCGACCGGCTCTGCATGACGCCACGGCTTCGAGAGGCCGACCGCCGTTGAGGACCGCCGCGGGCGGTCCTCAACCCGTCGACTCAGTCGACGGCTTTGACGGAGTGCCCGCCGAACTGGTTACGGAGTGCCGCGACCGCCTTCATCGCGGGGGAGTCCTCCTGGCGGGAGACGAAGCGGGCGAAGATCGAGGCGCTGATCGTGGGGACGGGGACGGCGTTGTTGATGGCCTCCTCGATGGTCCAGCGGCCCTCGCCGGAGTCCTGGACGTAGCCCTCGATGTGCTCGAACTCCGGGTCCTGCTCGAGGGCGCGGACGAGCAGCTCGAGGAGCCAGGAGCGGACGACCGTGCCGCGCTGCCACGCCTTGAAGGTGCCGGTGACGTCCTTGATGATGTCCTTGCGCGTGTCCAGGAGCTCGTAGCCCTCGGCGAACGCCTGCATCAGCGCGTACTCGATGCCGTTGTGCACCATCTTCGCGTAGTGGCCGGCGCCGACCTCGCCGACGTGGACGAAGCCCTCCTCGCGGGGGCCCTCGGGGCGCAGCGCGTCGAAGACGGGCATCGCGTAGTCGACGAGCTCCTTCGGACCGCCGACCATGAGGCCGTAGCCGTTCTCGAGGCCCCAGACGCCGCCGGAGACGCCGGCGTCGATGTAGTGGATGCCCTTGGGCTTCAGCAGCGCGTCGTGCTTGAAGTCCTCGGTGAAGCGGGAGTTACCGCCGTCGATGACCAGGTCGCCCTCGCTGAGCTTCTCGGACAGGTCGGTGACGACCGCATCCGTGATGGCGCCGGCCGGCACCATGACCCAGACGACGCGCGGCGCGGGGAGCGCGGCGATCATCTCGTCGAGCGAGGCGGCGTCCGAGACGTCCGGGTTGCGGTCGTAGCCGGTGACCTCGACGCCCTTCTCCCTCAGGCGGGAGCGCATGTTGTCGCCCATCTTGCCGAGTCCGACGAGTCCGATGTGCATGGTGAACCTTCCTGGGATTCGATGTCCGGCGGGCGGGCGCTCGTCGGCGGAGTGACGGTCGCGGCGCTGCGATCGGGGAGGAGCGGTCAGCGCAGGAGCAGGTTCGGCTGGAGCAGGTAGCGGTAGCTGTCGCTGCCCGGCTGCTCGCGCGAGGTCTGCGCCGTGATGAGGACCGGTCCGGGCTTGTTGGGGTTCTCGGTCTTCGTGAACGCGATGCGCACGAACTCCGAGTGCACGGCGGCGAGGCCGTCGAGCAGGAACTGCGGCTTGAGCGACACGACGACGTCGGTGCCCGTGACGATGGCGTCGATGCTCTCGGAGGCCTGCGCCTGCTCCGAGCCGATCGCCTCGAGGGTGAGCCCGTCGCTGCTGAAGCTGAAGCGCAGGGCGGCCTCGCGCTCGAGGACGAGCGAGACGCGGCGGGTGGCCTCGATGAGGTCGCTCGTCGCCATCACCGCGTAGTTCTCGACCGAGGCGGGGAAGAGGCGCTTCACGGGCGGGAAGTTGCCCTTGATGAGGAGCGAGGTGACCGTCTTGCGATCGGCGGTGAAGGCGATCAGCTCGCGCTCGTCGCGCTGGGTGATCGCGACGGAGACGGTGCCGGAGTGGCTGAAGGTCTTGCCGACCTCCTGCAGGGTGCGCGCCGGCACGAGCGCGGTCAGCGGCTCGCGGGGGGCGTCGTTGTCGCCGTTGTCCCAGTCGATCTCGCGGACGGCCACGCGGTAGCGGTCGGTCGCGACGAGGCCGATGGTGTTCTCGGTGATCTCGAGCTGCACGCCGGTGATGACGGGGGTGACGTCGTCGCGGGAGGCGGCGACGGCGACCTGGGAGATGGCGGCCGAGAAGGCGTCCGCGGGGACGAGTCCGGTGGACGCGTCGATCTCGGGGATGCTCGGGTACTCCTCCACGGGCATCTGCAGCAGGGTGAAGTGCGCGGAGCCGGCCGAGACCGACACGCGCGACTCCTCAGTCGCCACGCGCACGGGCGCGTTGGGCAGGCGGTTCGCGATGTCGGCGAGGAGGCGGCCGGAGACGAGGACCGTGCCGATCTCCTCGACGTCGGCGGCGATCTGCGTCTGCGCGGAGACCTCGTAGTCGAACGAGGAGAGCGTGAGGCCCTCGGCGGTCGCCTCGATGAGGATGCCCGAGAGGATCGGCAGGGTCGTGCGCTGCGGCAGCAGCTTGACCGCGAACGACACCGCCTCGCTGAAGACATCGCGGTTGGCTTGGAACCTCACGAGAACACCCCTGACGAGTCGTGGACGAAGACCGACGCCCATCGTACTCGTCAGCTTCGGCGTGCCCGGAAGCACGGCGCTCCCTCGGCGCAGCCGGGCCCTGTGGAGAGGTTGCCGGTCCGCCCCTGATTAAAAAGAGAACTGCGTTAACAGTGTTAACACGTGTGGAAACTGTGGAAAACCCTCTTGAGCCCTACTGCCGACTGCGATGCGGAGGGGCCCGAGGTGTGGAGGGAGTGTGAGCGCGGTCGTGGACGGCCTGTGGAGGGATTCGGGGCGGGGGCCCGGAGTGCACAGGCGGGTGCTCGGAGCGCACAGATCGAGGGTGGTTGTCCACAGTTATCCACAGGTTCCTCACACGTGTGGAAATCGACCGGAATCGTTCGTTCCAGCGAACGCGGTGGGCGTGGCGGAGGGCGCGGAGGGGCGCGGGGGCGCGGAGACGGCTTCACCGGGAGGGGTGGGTCTCGATACGCCGCTGCTCGGCTGCTCGACCAGCATGGAGTCGACCAGCATGGAGGGAGGGGCGTTCGCGCCGCACGGGTGCTCGAACGTCACTGGGAGAGGGAGCGCGTGCTGGTCGAGCCTCCCGCGCAGCGGGCGCATCGGGACTCACCAGCGTCAGAAGGACGGGAGAGCGGAGTCGCTCCGGGCGTCAGCGGTTGGTCTTGATGCGGGTGGTCAGCTCGGTGACCTGGTTGTAGATGCTGCGGCGCTCCTTCATGAGCTCCGAGATCTTCTTGTTGGCGTACATGACGGTGGTGTGGTCGCGGTTGCCGAACAGCTGGCCGATCTTGGGCAGCGAGAGGTTCGTCAGCTCGCGGCAGAGGTACATCGCGATCTGGCGCGCGGTGGCCACCGCCTGCGAGCGCGACGAGCCGTACAGGTCGTCGACCGTGAGCTTGAAGTAGTCCGCGGTGTGATTGATGATGTCGACCGGCGAGATGACGTTGTCCTCGTCGAGCGTGATCAGGTCCTTCAGCACCGTCTGCACCAGGGCCATGTCGACCGGCGTGCGGTTGAGGCTCGCGAAGGCCGTGACGCGGATCAGCGTCCCCTCCAGCTCGCGGATGTTGCTCGACACCTTCGACGCCATGAACTCGAGGATGTCGTCGGGCACCAGGAGCTTCTCGCTGACGGCCTTCTTGCGGAGGATCGCGATGCGGGTCTCGAGGTCGGGCGCCTGGACGTCGGTGATGAGGCCCCACTCGAAGCGGGAGCGCATGCGGTCCTCGAACCCGGTCAGCGCCTTCGGCGGCAGGTCGGAGGTGATCACGACCTGCTTGTTGTGGTCGTGCAGCTGGTTGAAGGTGTGGAAGAACGCCTCCTGCGTCTCCGCCTTGCCCTGCAGGAACTGGATGTCGTCGATCAGGAGGATGTCGACGTTGCGGTACCGGCCGTGGAAGGCGTTGCCGCGGTTGTTCGCGATCGAGTTGATGAAGTCGTTCGTGAACTCCTCGCTCGACACGTACCGCACGCGGATGCCCGGGTAGAGGCTCATCGCGTAGTGGCCGATGGCGTGCAGGAGGTGGGTCTTGCCCAGCCCGGAGTCGCCGTAGACGAAGAGCGGGTTGTACGCCTTCGCCGGCGCCTCGGCCACGGCGACCGCGGCGGCGTGCGCGAAGCGGTTGGAGCCGCCGATGACGAAGTTGTCGAAGCTGTACTTGGGGTTCAGCCGGGTGTCGGTCGCCGGCACGGTGCGCAGCTCCTCGACGACCCGCACCGGGGGAGCGACGGTGGCGGAGGAGCCGGTGACGGGCTCGAACGGGTTCATCGACTCCGACGACGGCGAGCTCATCGGCTCGTGCTCGATGTCGGGGTTCACCACGAAGGCGAAGGTCGAGACGCCGAAGGAGTCGTCGAGCGCGCCGATCGCGCTGAGCAGCGGGACGCGGACGCGGTGCTCGAGCATCCCGCGGGTGAACTCGTTCGGGACCTCCAGGTAGAAGGTGCCCGCCATGATGCCCTTGGGCTCCACGAGGGAGACGAAGCCGTACATCGGCGCGGTGATGCGCTCGTCCCGCGACAGCTCGCCGCGGATCACGTTCCACGCGTCGATCATCGACGTGTCGTCAGGCATCTGTCTCCGGTCCTCGGTCGCTCTCGAAATCCTCGCCGCCGTCCTGAGCCGCCGTCGGTGACGGCGCGCCCTCGGTTCCAGCGGAGGTCCGGGGCCCGATCCCTGCACAGGCGCGTCCACAGGTCCCGGCCGATCCCTGCGCGGACGCGGGAGACGGCGGTTCTCGCCTGTGGATAACTGCGGCTCAACACCGTAACGAACGGAGCCGATGGGAGACAAATCCACCACAGCGCCACCCGCGTGTCAATGCGCGGAACGCACCGCCGCGTGTGCATGATCGAGGTTTCGCCCGGCGCACATTTGACCGGTGGCGGCGGAGGACGTAGTTTAAGTCAGTTGACGCCTGCCCGGCGTCGGGAGCACGGTCCTCGCGGATCGGGCCGATCGGCACCCGGGCACCCCCTCTTCCCGGACGATCCGGAGCCCTCGCCACCGGCGTGGAGCCCCGCTCGCACCGCGGAACACGTACGTGGAGATCTGACTATGAGCAAGCGAACCTTCCAGCCGAACAACCGTCGTCGCGCCAAGGTGCACGGCTTCCGTCTGCGCATGCGCACGCGCGCCGGTCGCGGCATCCTGAGCGCTCGCCGCGCCAAGGGCCGCACCGAGCTCTCGGCGTAGCGCCAAGCGATTCCGTCCAGCGGTGCTGGCCAGAGCCCATCGCATCGTCCTCGGTGGCGAGTACCGGGCAGTCGTCCGTCGCGGTGTGCGGTCCACGGGACCGCACACCGTCACGTATGTCCGGAGGTCCTCCGGCGACGCACCGGTGCGGTTCGGCTTCATCGTGGCCAAGACGGTCGGGACGGCCGTGAAGCGGAACACCGTCCGGCGCCGGCTCAAGGCCGTCGCGTTCGAGCTCGTGCCGCAGATCGATCCCGGGACCGACGTGGTCGTCCGCGCGCTGCCCGGCAGTGCCGACGCTCCGTGGTCCGCGCTCCGGCAGGACGTCGTGGCCGCGGTGATCCGCGCGCGCGTCGTCCGCGCGGGCGAGGCGCTCCGGTGACGGCCGCTCCGCTGACCACCGCTCCGGCTCCGGCCTCCGCGGCCGAGGCGTCGACGGTCTCCTGGGCCGCCCGGCTGGGGTGGGCCCTCCTCCTGCTGCCGCGGAACATCGGCATCCTGCTGCTCGTCGTGTACCGGGCGGTGATCTCGCCCCTCTACGGCGACGTCTGCCGCTACTACCCGTCGTGCTCCTCCTACGCACTCCAGGCGATCCAGCTCCACGGGCTCGTCCTCGGGTCCGTCCTCGGCGCCCGCCGACTCCTCCGCTGCCACCCGTGGGCGGCCGGCGGAGTCGACGACGTGCCGACCTCGATCCCCCTGCACCGACCGGCTTCCGGCCGGACCCGATTCGCCGTGACGCGATTCGGGTTCGTCGTGGGCCCTCGAAAGGACTGACCCCCTCCCATGGACCTCCTCGGCACGATTCTCTGGCCTCTCAAATGGGTGGTCGAGCTGATCCTCGTCGGCTTCCACCAGCTGCTCACCTTCACCGGTCTCGACGCGGCGGCGGGCATCACCTGGGTGCTGTCCATCGTGGGCCTCGTCCTGGTCATCCGCGCCGCGCTCATCCCGATCTTCGTCAAGCAGATCAAGAGCCAGCGCCGGATGATGGAGGTGGCGCCGCAGCTCAAGAAGATCCAGGACAAGTACAAGGGCAAGCGCGACCAGCTGTCCCGCGAGGCGATGTCCCGCGAGACCATGGAGCTCTACAAGAAGACCGGCACGAACCCGCTGGCGTCCTGCCTGCCGCTGCTCATCCAGATGCCGATCTTCTTCAGCCTCTTCTCGGTGCTGAACGACGCGCAGCGCAGCGAGCGCGGCGTCGGCCCGCTGGACGCCGTCCTCGCGCGCCAGTTCGGCGAGGCCAACCTCTTCGGCATCGCGCCGCTGCACCAGTCGATCCAGGGCGCTCTCGCGGAGGGCGGCCAGGAGGTCGTCGTCATCATCGCGGTCGTCATGGTCGTGCTGATGACCGCCTCGCAGTTCATCACCCAGCTGCAGATCGTCTCCAAGAACATGTCGCCCGAGGCCAAGGCCTCGCCGACGTTCAAGCAGCAGCGCATCCTGCTCTACATCCTCCCGCTGGTCTTCGCGTTCTCCGGCTTCGCCTTCCCGCTGGGCGTCATGTTCTACTGGCTGACCTCGAACATCTGGACGATGGTCCAGCAGTTCATCGTCATCCGGAACATGCCGACCCCCGGCAGCGAGGCCGCCAAGGCCCGCGAGGAGCGCCTGCGCCGCAAGGGCAAGCTCGTCGAGGAGACGACCGACGCCGGCACCGTCACGCTCGTCGAGAAGAAGGCCGTGCAGCGCACGCAGCCCGTCAGCAAGAACCGCTCCAAGAAGCAAGCCGGAAAGAAGTAGGCCCCAGAATGACCGATTCGACGCAGATGTTCACCGGTGCTCCGACGTCCTCGGACGGGGCGGCGCCGGCCGAGGGGCAGCTCGCCCAGCGGACTCCCTCGGCGGACGGCTCGGCCGAGCCGACCCTGTCGCAGCTCGAGGACGAGGGCGACGTCGCCGCGGACTACATCGAGGAGTTCCTCGACATCTGCGACCTCGACGGCGACATCGACATCGAGGTCCGCAACGGCCGCGCCTACCTGTCGGTCACCGCGTCGGGCGACACCAACCTGCGCGTGCTCTCGCGCCCCGATGCGGTGCAGGCCCTGCAGGAGCTGACGCGCCTCGCGGTGCAGACGAAGACGGGTGCGTTCTCGCGCCTCATCCTCGACATCGGCGGCTCCCGCGACGCCCGTGAGGCCGAGCTGGCGCAGCTGGTCGACCGGGCGATCGAGCGCATCGAGGAGGGCGCGACGTCGGCGTCGCTGCCCCCGATGTCCTCCTACGAGCGCAAGCTCGTGCACGACATGGTCGGCGAGCGCGGGTTCGTGTCGGAGTCGCGCGGCGAGGCCCGCGAGCGCCACACCGTCATCACCCGCGGCTGAGCGCCGTGGAGCCGACCCTCGAGCCGGAGCCCGCTGCCGCCGCGACGATCGCGGGGGAGCGGCTCCCCGTCCTCCGGCGCTTCACGGAGGCGCTCGCCCGGGAGGGCGAGGAGCGCGGCCTGATCGGTCCGCTGGAGCTTCCGCGCCTGTGGACGCGGCACGTGCTCAACAGCGCCCTGGTGGCCCCTCTGCTGCGTCCGGGGCTCGTGGGTGATGTCGGCAGTGGTGCCGGCCTTCCCGGCGTCGTCCTGGGCATCGTGCGGCCGGACGTGCGGTTCGTGCTGATCGAGCCGATGGAGCGCCGCGTGCTCTGGCTCCAGGAGCAGGTCGACGTTCTCGAACTCGAGAATGTTTCGGTTCTGCGAGCCCGGGCCGAGGAGGTCCGGCTTCCGGAGCCGCTCGATCAGGTGACGGCGCGCGCGGTCAGCGCCCTGTCGAAGCTCATCCCGCTGACGGCCCCGCTGCTGCGGCCGGGTGGCGAGCTCGTCCTGCTCAAGGGCGTGAACGCCGAGAAGGAGATCGAGGCGGCGGCGAAGCAGATCCGGCGCTTCAAGCTCTCTCCGCCCGAGGTCGTCGTCCTCGGCGACGGCGTGCTCTCCGAGGTGACGCGGGTCGTCCGAGCTACAGTGGGATGATCGCCACGACGTCGCACGTGATCTCCTGAGTCCTCGATCGTCGGTCCCTCGGTGCTGCCCCACTTCCACCCGCTGAGCGAAGGTTTCACGTGAAACGATCCGACCCCGCCGGACTGACCGGAGGATTCGACTCCTCGACTCCGCTCGCTCGCGAGATCGCGGACATGACCCGCCGGCGAGCCCTGCTCAACGCGCAGCCGCTGCCGAAGCCCGAGACGACGCGCGTGATCACGATCTCGAACCAGAAGGGCGGCGTCGGAAAGACGACGACGACCGTGAACCTCGCGGCCGGTCTGGCTCGGGGCGATGCGAAAGTCCTCGTGATCGACCTCGATCCGCAGGGGAACGCGTCGACCGCGCTGGGGATCGAGCATCGCGCCGAGACGGCGAGCGTCTACGACGTCATCGTCAACGACACTCCCTTGGCCGATGTCGTGCAGAAGAGCCCGGAATTCGCGTCGCTGTACGGCGTTCCCGCGACGATCCACCTCGCCGGCGCCGAGATCGAGCTGGTCTCGCTCGTCGCCCGCGAGCAGCGCCTCCGCCGCGCGCTCGATCGGATGCTCAAGGCGATGGACGAGCCGTTCGACTACGTCTTCATCGACTGCCCGCCCTCGCTCGGCCTGCTGACCATCAACGCCTTCGTCGCCGCGCGCGAGGTGCTGATCCCGATCCAGTGCGAGTACTACGCGCTCGAGGGTCTCAGCCAGCTGCTGAAGAACATCGATCTGATCGAGCGGCACCTGAACCCGAACCTCGCGGTCTCGACGATCCTGCTGACGATGTTCGACGGGCGGACCAATCTGTCGAACCAGGTCGCCGCGGATGTGCGTGAGCACTTCCCGAAGGAGGTGCTGCGCGCCGTGATCCCGCGGAACGTGCGCATCTCGGAGGCGCCGTCCTACGGGCAGAGCGTGATCAGCTACGACCCGCAGTCGTCCGGCTCGCTCGCCTACCTCGAGGCCGCTGCGGAGATCGCCCGACGTGGCGTCCCGAAGACGGCCGCCGCTACGACTGAAGGAGAGGCCCGCTGATGGCGACCAAGCGCACTGGACTCGGCCGCGGCATCGGGGCCCTGATCCCCGTCAGCGACGACACCCGCTCGCGGCCCGTCGACGTGTTCTTCCCCGACCAGATCGGTGCGAACGACTCGGACGACGATCTCGTCCAGGTTCCTGGAGCGCGGCTGGCTCAGCTGTCGCTCTCGGAGATCGTGCCGAACGCGGCACAGCCCCGGTCGGTGTTCGATCAGGACGAGCTGGCGGAGCTCGTGCACAGCATCCGCGAGTTCGGCGTGCTGCAGCCGATCGTGGTGCGGCCGGTGTCCGGTCGCAAGGGTGCGAAGTACGAGCTGGTGATGGGGGAGCGGCGGTTCCGGGCCTCGAAGGCGGCCGGGCTCAAGACGATCCCCGCGGTGGTAAAGGACACGGCCGACGAGAACATGCTCCGCGACGCGCTCCTGGAGAACCTGCACCGGGCTGAGCTCAACCCGCTGGAGGAGGCGTCCGCGTATCAGCAGCTGCTGAGCGACTTCGGCATCACGCAGGAGGCGCTGGCGACCCGGCTCGGGCGGTCGCGTCCCCAGATCTCGAACACGCTCCGGCTGCTGCGTCTGCCGGCCGACGTGCAGGCGCGCGTCGCGGCGGGTGTGCTCAGTGCGGGGCACGCGCGTGCGGTGCTGTCGGTGGAGACGCCGGAGCTGATGAGGCGCCTGGCCGACAAGATCGTGAACGAGGACCTGTCGGTCCGTGCGGCTGAGGCTGCAGCGACGCAGATGAAGGCTCCGAAGGCCGCTCCGCGCGAGCCGGAGGAGGAGCAGGGCGGGCACGCCGGGCACCTGACGACGGTGGCGGACCACCTCGGCGACCGTCTGAACACTCGGGTCAAGGTGACGCTGGGGGCACGGAAGGGCCAGGTCGTCATCGACTTCGCCACGATCCAGGACCTGAACCGCATCCTCGCCGAGATCGGTGAGCCGACCGAGGTGTCGCTGGCACCGTAGTGGTGTGAGCCGTTTCACGTGAAACGGCAGGTGCTGCGCGGGTCTCGATACGCCGCCGGGGGCGGCTACTCGACCGGCATCACGCGGCGCGCCGACTGCACAGGCCTGTGCACGCTCCATGCAGGTCGAGTAGGTGCGCAGCGCCGTATCGAGACCGACGCTCGTGGTGGGTGGGTCTCGATACGCCGCCGGTGGCGGCTACTCGACCAGCATGAGGTGAGATGTCGGTCGAGGATGTGCCCGCTTCTCTCTTGGTGGTCGAGTAGGTGCGGGGCGCCGTTTCGAGACTGGCGCTAGTGGTGGGTGGGTCTCGATACGCCGCCGGGGGCGGCTACTCGACCAGCATGAGTCGGGTGGGAGACGGTGATGTTTCACGTGAAACGAGGGCGGGCGGGGCGTCGCAGATGTTTCACGTGAAACGCGATGGGGATCTGTCGAGCCGTTTCACGTGAAACGGGGGTCAGGGGCGGAGGGCGCGGCGGGCGAGGGTGGAGTAGACGTCGCCGAGGTAGCGGCCGGACGCCTCGATGGCCTGGGGGATGAGGGAGGTCTCCGTCATGCCGGGGAGGACGTTCGCGTCGAAGAACCAGGGGAGGCCGTCGGGGTCGACGATGACGTCGATCCGCGAGAGGTGGCGGAGGCCGAGCAGTTTGTGGATGGCGACCGCGACGCGGGAGACCTCGGCGAGCGTCTCCTCCGGCAGCCGCGCGGGCGTGTAGAAGCGGGTCTCACCCGCGGTGTAGCGGGCCTCGAAGGTGTAGCGGCCGGCGACCGGCGCGATCTCCACCGGGGGGAGTGCGAAGGGGCCGTCGCCGAGGTCGAGGACACCGACCGAGACCTCTGTGCCGAGGATCTGCTGCTCGATCAGTGCGACCTCGCCGTAGGTGTAGGCATCGACCATCGCACGGGACAGCAGACCGGGCTCGGTGACGATGCTGACACCCTGTGCGGACCCGCCCTGCGCGGGCTTCACCACGAGCGGTCCGGGGAGGTGCGACTGCACCTGCTCCAGGATGCCCGCGGCGCCGAGCTCGCGGAACGTCTCGCGGGGGAGGGTGATCGAGCGGGGCGTCGAGAAGCCGGCCCGCGCGACCAGTGTCTTCGCCGTCGGCTTGAACCAGGCGAGTCGCGCCGCCTCGGTCTGCGAGCCGACGTACGCGAAGCCCGCCGCCTCGAGCAGCCCGAGCAGCGCGCCGTCCTCACCGCTCGCACCGTGCACGGCCGGCCACACGACGTCCGGGCGCTGCTTCAGCAGCGCTGCGAGCAGACCGGCGTCCGGCTCGCGGTGCGTGACCCGGTGCCCCATCGCGGACAGGCGGTCGGCGACGCGGCGGCCGGAGCGCAGGGAGACGTCGCGCTCGTGACTGATGCCGCCGCTGATGACGACGATGTCCAGGGGCTCCTCGGAGCTCGAGAGATCGGCGCTGGAGAAAGAGGTCATGACCTGGCCTTTTGTGCTCGTGGTTCGTGCCGTCAGAGGATCTGCGGCGGCAGGGCGGCGTCACGCTGCTCGACTGGGTCGCTCATGCGCGCACCCGTGCCGGCGAAGGTGGACAGCAGGTCGAGCTCGCCGTTGATGACGGTCGCGAGGCGCCGGATGCCGTCACCGATCCGCTCCGGAGTCGGGTAGCAGAACGACAGCCGGATGTTCCGGCGGCCGTCGCCGTTGCCGAAGAAGGCGGTTCCGGGCGTGTAGGCGACCAGCTCCTTCACCGCGCGGGGGAGCATCGCCTTGGAGTCGAGCTCCTCGGGGAGGGTGACCCAGACGTAGAAGCCGCCGTTCGGATTCGTCCAGGTGAGACCCGGCAGATGCGTCTCCAGGCCGCGGATCATCGCCTCCTTGCGCTCGCGGTAGACGCCGCGGAAGGTGTCGATCTGCCCCCGCCAGTCCGCCGTGGCCAGGTACTGGGAGATGACGAGCTGACTGAAGGACGACGGGCTGAGCACGGCGGCCTCGTTCGCGAGGATCAGCCGCTCCCGAATGGCGTGCGGCGCGAGTGCCCAGCCGATGCGGAATCCCGGTGCGAGGGTCTTGGAGAAGGTGCCGAGGTAGATCACGCCGTCCTCCTCGAGCGAGCGCATCGCCTTCGGCGGCACGTCCTCGAAGTACAGCAGGCCGTACGGGTTGTCCTCGAGGACGAGGATGCCCTCGCTCTTGCAGATCTCGAGGATCTCGACGCGGCGCTCCCAGCTGAGCGTGACACCGGCCGGGTTGTGGAAGGTGGGGATGGTGTAGAGGAACTTGATCCGCTTGCCCGCGGCACGCACATTCGCGATGTGCTCGCGGAGCGACTCAGGGATCAGGCCGTGCTCGTCCATCGCGACGTGCTCGATCTCGGCCTGGTAGGAGCGGAAGATCACCATCGCGGTGACGTAGCTGGGTCCCTCCGAGAGGACCACGTCGCCGGGGTCGAGGAACAGCTTCGACACGAGCTCGAGCGCGTGCTGCGAGCCGGTGGTGACCACGACGTCGTCGGCGCTGGCGGAGATGCCCTCGAGCGCCATCACCTCGAGGATCTGCTCGCGCAGCACCGGGACGCCCTGCCCCGAGCCGTACTGCAGGGCGACCGGGCCCTGCTCGCGCATGACGGTCGCCATCGCGCCGGTGACGAGGTCCTGGGGGAGGGCGGAGACGAACGGCATGCCACCGGCGAGGGAGACGACTTCGGGGCGGGAGGCGACGGCGAACAGGGCTCGGACCTCGCTGGCCGCGAGGCCGGCCGTGCGCTCCGCGTAGGAGTCGTACCAGGGGTCGAGATTGGTGCCGGCGTTGATCACGGTGGTGTCGCTCCGCTCGATGGACAGGGGCCTCCGACCGTCAGCCGGATCGGTCCAGACTACTCGGCGGCCCGGAGCGGAGCCGGGGGAGAGGGGCGCCACTGCGCAGCCCGTGGACTGCCTCCTGCGGCCGTTTCACGTGAAACATGGACACGGGGGTGGGAACGACGAAGCCCCCGCGCCACAGGGGCACGGGGGCTTCGACAGGGGGGCCTGGGCTCAGGAGGACCTGAGCTCAGAGCGGGCCCGAACTCAGAGGAACGCGGCCAGGTCGGCCTCGAGGGCGGGCTTCGGCTTGGCGCCGATGACGGTCTTGACGACCTCGCCCTTCTGGTAGACCTTCATCGCCGGGATCGAGGTGATCTGGTACTTCGCGGCGATCTGCGGGTTCTCGTCGACGTTCAGCTTGACGATCTCGATCTTGTCGCCGTGCTCGGCCGAGATCTGGTCGAGGATCGGGGCGACCATGCGGCAGGGGCCGCACCACTCGGCCCAGAAGTCGACCAGGACGGTCTTCTCGGAGTCGAGGACATCGGCCTGGAACGATGCGTCGGTGACGCTCTTCGCGGTGGACATGACGATTTTCTCCTTCGTGAGCCGGCGGCGCCGACTCGAGTGCGTTGGTGGGAGGGCTTAGAGGGTGAGCAGCTCGGCGGCCGGAGTGCCCTCGGTGCTGGCGATGCCATCGGTGAGGGCGGCGAGGTAGTGCTCGGCGTCGAGGGCGGCGACGGTGCCCGACGCGGCGGCGGTGACGGCCTGACGGTAGGTCGGGTCGATGACGTCGCCGGCGGCGAAGACGCCCGCCACGGAGGTCTGCGACGAGCGGCCGGTGACGGCGATCGTGCCGTCGGTCGTCAGGTCGAGCTTGCCGTGGACGATGTGGGTGCGCGGGTCGTTGCCGATCGCGATGAACAGGCCGTCGAGGTCGAGCGCCGACTCCGAGCCGTCGACCGTGTTGCGCAGCTTGACGCCGGTGACGTGGTTCTCACCGCGGATGCCGGTGACCTCGGTGTTCCAGACGAACTCGATCTTCTCGTTGTCGCGGGCGCGCTTCTGCATGACCTTCGACGCGCGGAGCGAGTCCTTGCGGTGGATCACGTAGACCTTCTCGGCGAACTTGGTGAGGAAGGTCGCCTCCTCCATCGCGGAGTCGCCGCCGCCGACGACGGCGATGGTCTTGCCCTTGAAGAAGAAGCCGTCGCAGGTCGCGCACCATGAGACACCATGTCCCGACAGGCGGTCCTCGTCGTGCAGGCCGAGCTTGCGATAGGCCGAGCCGGTCGCGACGACGACGGTCTTCGCCTCGATGCTCTCGCCGGAGCCGAGGTGGATCGTCTTGGTCTCGCCCTCGAGGTCGAGGGACACGACGTCGTCGTAGAAGGTGTCGGCGCCGAACTTCTCGGCCTGCTTCTGCATGGCCGTCATCAGCTCCGGGCCGAGGACGCCGTCCGGGAAGCCGGGGAAGTTCTCGACGTCGGTGGTGTTCATCAGATCGCCGCCGATCTCGACGGACGAGGCCACCACGACGGGCTTCAGATCGGCGCGCGCCGCGTAGATGGCGGCCGTCCAGCCTGCGGGGCCGGATCCGATGATGACGATGTCGCGCACGGCAACTCCTCGAGGTCTGTGCTGAGCGGGGGCTGCTCCGGCGGAGTGCCGGAGCGGGGGGACTGCCCGGACCCGGTGGTGATCGCCGGGCCGTGGAGCCGGACCCGCTCGCTCTGTCGTTCCCGGGCTCCAGGGGCTACAACACATCCTAGGCGGGGCCTATTCCGCGGCGCCGGGGGCACTCGGCGCGCGGTCAGGGTCGCGGGGCGGATCGGCGGCGGCAGCCTCAGAAACCTGCGGTGACCGGCTCTTTCGTCGCGTCGTGGTCCACGCTGCGGCGCTGCCCGATCGATCGCCGCGAGATCAGGACCGTCAGCCAGCCCGCCGAGGCGAAGACCGCCGTCATCGCGGCGACGTAGAAGACGACGGCGATCATGCCGCCGGGGACGATCGGCGGGTCGGCGAGGCGCGGATCGAGGAACGGGTACGGGTACCAGACCTGCTCGTGCTTCATCTGGTCGTACACCAGCGGGGCCCGGACGCTCGTGTAGACGAACCAGGCGACGGGGAAGGCCAGCAGTGCGGGGACGACGGCCCAGGAGAGCCGCCGGCGGCCGGGGGCGAAGAGCCAGTCGAGGACGAGCGCGAGCGGCGCGACGACGTGCATGACCTCGTTGGTCCACTCCTGGCCCGCCCCGGCGCCGGTGACCACCGTGCCGCGCAGCAGCAGGTTGTAGACCACGCCGATCACGACCATGTAGGTGACGACTCCGGCGCGCAGCCAGGCGAACCAGCGCGGTTCCGGCAGGGCGCCGCGCGCGAGGACGACGGCGCCGATCAGCAGGACCACGGCGGCGAGCAGGCAGACCTCGACGGTGATGTAGCTGAAGAAGTTGGCGGTGAGCGTCGCGCGGTCGCGGAAGCGGGCCTCGACCCAGAACGCGTGGGAGTCGAGGAAGCTCACCGTGGTCGCGGTGAGGACGGCGGCCGCGACGAGCACGCGGAGCAGGACGAAGGTGGAGCGCATCGCGCCTTCCGAGTCGGCGGGAGGGAGGAGGGGGAGGCGGCTCTGCCGGAGGACGCCCCCACCCTTCCACGTCGCGCCCGCCGGCGCACCACTGCTCGGGTGACGTCCCAGTGTCAGGACGGGGGCTCTCAGGGACGCCTGTGAGGCGTCAGCGGGTCCCAGCGGGTCTCAGTGACGCTCAGGGCCGGTCAACGGGCGTCAGCGGGCGTCGGCGGGCGTCAGCGCCCGAGGCGGCGGAGGAACGGCGCGGCCATCGCGCGCAGCTCGGGGACGCGGAGGACCCAGAGGACGCCGAAGTAGACGAGCGCCATCACGACGCCGACGGCGGCCATCGAGACGAGCGGCTCGACGTAGTTCGTGACGGCGAATCCGCCCGGACGGGTGCCGCCGAGCAGGACCAGCATCCCGAAGCCCGCGGCCGCCGAGGGGATCGTCGCGAGGGCGTACTGACCGAGGCGGAGGACGATCCGGGACCCGCCCCTGCCGCCGAGCTTCCGGCGCAGCAGGAAGGCGGCGACGGCGGCCTGGACGATGATGCCCGCCGAGGTCGATGCGGCGATGCCGATGGCGGTCTGCTCCGGCGGGAGCGGCCGGACCAGCTGGTAGCCGATGACGGCGATGACCACCTGGACGAGCGTGAAGACGAACGGACGCGCACCGTCGCTCAGGGCGTAGAACGCACGCTGCATGATGGCGATCGAGGAGAACAGCGGCAGCGCGACGACGTAGGCGATAGCGATCGCGCCGATGGCCCGCGCGTCGGCGAAGGTGTCGGTGAAGACCGACCCGAAGGGCACCGACACGACGACGATCGCCGCGCTCGCGAAGACCAGCATCATCAGGACGAGTCGCAGCGAGGTCGAGACGTCGGAGCGGAACTCCTTCATCTCGCCGCGGGCGGAGTGACCGCTCATCTTGGTGAAGTAGGCCACGGCGATCGAGATCGCGATGACGGAGTGCGGCAGCATGAAGATGAGCCACGCCTTCTGCAGGGCGGCGGCCGACGCGCCCTCACCGGACGCGGGCGAGGCGACGCGGCTCTCCACGAGCCCGGCTCCGATCGTGAGCAGGACGGTCGCGAAGGACCACAGGGACATGCGGCCGGCGGTGCCCAGGCCCAGCCCGCGGAGATGGAGGGCGGGGCGGTAGCTCAGCCCGACCCTCCTCCAGAAGAAGATGAGGAAGGTCGACTGGGCGACGATGCCGAGGGTCGCGCTCCCCGCGAGCAGCGCGACCATCGCGGGCGACCACGAGTCGACGGGACGATCGCCGTTCGGATCCGATCCGAACAGGATGTTGAAGGCGACCAGGCCGCCGAGGGCGACGATGTTGTTGAGCACCGGGGCCCAGGTGAACGGACCGAAGGACCCTCGCGCGTTGAGGACCTCGCCGAGGATCGTGAACAGGCCGTAGAAGAACACCTGCGGGATGCACCAGTAGGCGAACGAGACCGCGAGGTCGTACTGCTCGGGGCCGTAGGCCGGCGCGTACAGGCCGATGAGCACGGGTGCCAGGAGCGTGCCGACGACCGTCGTGACCACCAGCAGCCCGAGTGTCAGGGTGAGCAGGCTGTTGATGTAGCCGCGCCCGCCGTCCGCGTGCAGCCCGGCTCGGACGATCTGCGGGACGAGGACCGCGTTCAGCGCCCCGCCCGCGATGATCGTGTAGATCGTGTTGGGCAGCAGGTTCGCGACGGTGAAGGCGTCGGCGCCGGGCGAGACGGCCGCGCCGATCGTCTGCGCCAGGACGATGGACATCACGAAGCCGAGGACCCGCGAGACCATCGTTCCGGAGGCGAGGACGGCGCTCGCGCGACCGAGGGAGAAGCTAGCCACGGGGATCCGTTCGGTCGTCGTCGAGGCCCGGCTGGACGGCGAGGAGGGCGTTCGGGTCGTCCTCGGCCTCGTCGGGGGTGTCGCCGCGGCGGCGGCGGCGGATGTTGCGGAGGATGCCCGCGCCGAAGACGAGGACGAGGAGGATGCCGATGCCCAGCGTGCCGACGGTCTCCCAGTCGGCGCGGACGTTGGTCACGATGCTGGTGGGGGCGCCGATGGGCGTGCCGTCCTGGGCGGTCAGCTGCATGCGCAGCTCGGTCTCGCCGTTGCCGACGCGGGCCTTCACCGGGATGAGGACGCGGCCCTGGGAGCGGGCGTCGATCGCCGTCGGCTCGACCGAGGACTCGTCGATGTCGAGGACCGCGTTGGAGGTCGAGGCCTGGATCCGGACGGTGACGGGCCAGGGCAGGTCGTTGCGGACGTAGACCGGGATGCTCGAGTCGCGGGAGAGCTGGGTGACGCTGTCGGAGCTCTCGATGGCGACGGAGGAGAGCGTGGTGTCGGCCTGCTCGCGGCTGGCGGTGACCGCCGCCTGCCAGCCGGCGTCGTCCTCTCGCCAGGTCACGGCGAGCAGGGCGAGGAGGTCGTTGCGGCGCTTGCCGCTGAGCAGCTGCGGGTCGGTGAGGACGGCGGAGAACGACTCGACGCGGGCGGCCGCGGTGAGCAGGTCCGAGACGCCCTCGAGACGCTGGTCCGACTCCGGGGAGTCGACGATCGTCGCGTCCTCGGTCGCGGGCGCGGTGAGGGCGGCGGCGAGGGAGGAGCCCTCGGCCCAGGGCAGCGCGTCGACGGCCTGGAGGGTCTGCGAGAGGCGGACGCCGTCGATCGCGGCGCCGCGGTCGAGAGCGAGGACCACGTCGGGCGACTCGCCCTCGCGCTGGACCTGCGCGAGATCGGCCGTGAGGTCGGCCATGCTCGCGCGCCACTCCGAGTCGGTGCTCGCGCTCACGGCGGCGTCGAAGGCGGTGGAGAGGGCGCTGTCGGCGACGATGACGTCGTGGTCGTCGACCGTGGCCCGAGTGGTCGTCGAGACGCCGTCGGGGAGGACGAGGCCGGCGGAGGAGACGACGGTGCGGGAGCTGCCGCTGGTGGCGAAGACGTCGAGGTCCGCGGCACGGACGGTGCCGTCGTCCGGCCACGCGATGCCGCCGACCGTCGGCGACCAGTCGAAGGAGAGGAGCGACTCGGTCGTCGGGCGCTCGGGGAGGTCCTGGCCGGTCGCGTCGGGGGCGGCCGTCGGGGTCGCCGTGCTCGTCGGTGCGAAGAGGGCGGGGTCGAGGGCGTACTCGAACGACGTCGGCGCCAGCAGGGTGGAGAGGCCGGACTGGGCCTGCGCGGCGACGTCGGCGTCGGCGTAGGGGAGGGCGAAGACCTCGTTGGGCACCGCCTCGAGGCGCTCGAGCCAGGCGGTCGCCGACTCCGGTGCCGAGTCGCCGAGGACGCGGATCGACGCGAGGATCCGGGGGTCGACCCCGATGGTCACGGCGCGGCCGTCGATGCTGTCGAGCTGGCGCGAGAGCGTGCCGGTGGTCTGGGTGTAGTCCTGCAGCGTCTCGGCGGAGAACAGGCCGTCGGCGGTGTCGGGGACGGTGAGCGGCACGAGGACGCTGACCCCGGTCTCCTGCTCGCTCGGGAAGCCCGTCGTGAGCTCGAAGACTCCCCGTGCCGTCGCGATCGTGCCGCCGGGGCTGGTGACGGTGACGGAGACGGCGTGGGTGCCGAAGTCCTCGGGGTCGCGGGTGAAGTCGGTGGAGAAGGGGAGGGAGGCGGCGGGCACGGTGACGCCGACCTGTGCCGAGCTGGAGGGGAGCAGGCGGACGTCGGCGCCGTCGCCGGTGCTCGTGCCCTCGTCGTCCGATTCGCCGTCGAGCCACTCGGCCAGCTCGGCTCGGGAGTCGAGCACGGACCCGTCGACCGCGATCTCGACCCGGGCGCCGTCGATCGACTCCGTCGTGCCGTTGCGCACGGAGATGGCGAGCTGGAGGTCCTCGCCGGGGAGGAGGACGCCGTCGTTCGCGGCGCCGACCGTCGCGGTGACGGTGGCCTGCTCGGACTCGATCGCCGTGGGGGCTGCGGCGGCGGGTGCGGCGGCGGCCGCCGCGGGGAGGGCGCCGCCGAGGAGCGCGATCGACAGCGCGGCCGCGCCGACGGAGCGGAGCAGCTGCGGGACCGCTCGCCGGTGGCGGGGACGATCGGAGGGGGTGAGGTCGCGCCGACGCATCGAACTCACTCGGCCTCCATGCGGGTGATTCTACGTGCAGGCCTCCGGGCGTCCGGCTCCGCGCCGCGGGACGCGCGGCGGCGGCGTTCCAGGGCGTAACCCCCCGTGGGGGTTGCGGCCCGGCGTGCACCGCGGCCCGTCCACGCCTCCCCGGTAGGATCTGCCGGATGCACAGCGTCCAGACCGCACTCGAGACCCTCCGCTCCCTCGCGGCGACGCCGACGGTGGCCCGGCTCGCGGCGGCGTTCGAGGCGCAGGGCCACGAGCTCGCGCTGGTCGGCGGCCCGGTCCGCGACGCGTTCCTCGGGCACGGCGTGCACGACCTCGACTTCACGACCTCCGCTCGCCCGGACGACATCGTGCGGATCGTCGCTCCGATCGCGGAGGCGCACTGGGACATCGGGCGCGCGTTCGGCACCATCGGCGCGCGCATCGCGGGCGAGACGGTCGAGATCACGACCTACCGCAGCGACAGCTACGACGGGGTCAGCCGGAAGCCCGAGGTCGAGTTCGGCGACAGCCTCGAGGGCGACCTCGTGCGCCGCGACTTCACGGTGAACGCGATGGCGCTGCGGCTCCCCGAGATCGTGCTCGTCGATCCGGCCGGGGGAGTGGAGGACCTGCTCGCCGGCCGACTGCGGACCCCCGCCGCCGCCGACCTCTCCTTCGGCGACGACCCGCTCCGGATGCTGCGCGCGGCGCGGTTCACCTCGCAGCTGGGCTTCCGGACCACCGACGAGGTCGAGTGGGCGATGGCCGAGCTGGCCCCGCGCATCGACGACGTCTCCGCGGAGCGGGTGCAGGAGGAGCTGCGGAAGCTCCTCGCGACCGCGTCCCCGCGGGCCGGGCTGGAGCTGCTGGTCGACACCGGTCTGGCCGGTTACTTCCTCCCGGAGCTGCCGGCGCTCCGCCTGGAGCAGGACGAGCACCACCACCACAAGGACGTCTACGTGCACAGCCTGACCGTGCTGGAGCAGGCGATCGCGCTGGAGGGGCAGCGGAACCCGGGCTCGGCTCCGGACGTCGTCCTCCGCATCGCCGCGCTGCTGCACGACATCGGCAAGCCGGCGACGCGGCGCCTGGAGCCGGGCGGAGCGGTCAGCTTCTACCACCACGACCTCGTCGGCTCGAAGCTCGCGATCAAGCGGCTGCGCTCGCTCAAGTTCGACAAGCAGACGATCGCGGACGTCGCCCGGCTGATCGAGCTGCACCTGCGCTTCTTCGGCTACACCGAGGGCGCCTGGACCGACTCCGCCGTCCGCCGCTACGTGACCGACGCCGGCCCGCTGCTCGAGCGGCTGCACATCCTCACCCGGGCCGACGTGACGACCCGCAACACCCGCAAGGCCGACCGCCTCGCGCACGCCTACGACGACCTGGAGCAGCGGATCGCGGAGCTGGCCGAGAAGGAGGAGCTCGCCTCGAAGCGACCCGACCTCGACGGCACGCAGATCATGGCGATCCTCGACCTCGCACCGGGGCGCGAGGTGGGGCTGGCGTACAAGTTCCTGCTCGAGCTGCGACTCGAGGAGGGGCCGCTCGGCGAGGAGGAGGCCGCCCGGCGGCTGAAGGAGTGGTGGGCGGCGCGCTGAGGCCGTAAGGGGGATCTGCGAGGGCCACGCTCGGATGAGAGCGCTCCACCAGGATCTGGGCATGGCCTCCGACCTGAGCAACCAGCGATGACCCCGCCGGACGTCCTCGAGGAGCTCGCTCCGCGGCGGGCGGAGGTGATCGCGGGGCTGCTGGCGGAGGACGCCGGGCTGCGGCGGGCCGCCTTCGCCGAGGCGGTCGAGCGCCGCTGGCTGCGCCGCGACGCGCACACCGTCATCCGCGCGGTGCGGCTGGACTCCTCCGCCCCGCTCCCCGCGCGCAGGGCGCTCGCTCGCGGGATCGACGCCAGCCGCGTGTCCCCGCTGGTCTTCGTCGGCGAGCGGGAGGGCGCGCTGCTCTTCGCGAGCGCGGAGGCGCCGGGGTCGCCGCGCGGCGCCGAGTCCGACGCCCTCCTCCGCTCCGAGGCCCGGAGCCGCGGCCTCGCCGTGCAGGCCATCGGCACCGCCCGGCACGACCGCCGCGACGAGGACCTGCTGCCGGCCGCCGAGCGCGCCGTGCTCGCTGCGACCATCGTGGGCTCCCTGCCGGACGGCGGCGGCCGCGGCGACATCGCAGATCTCGGCGCGTGGGTGCTCCTCGCCTCGATCGGCGCGGACACGTCGCAGCTCGCGACGCTGTCCCCCGCGGCGGCGATACTGCTCGAGCGGGGCGACGAGGTGCAGCGGCTCACCGTCGAGGCGTACCTCGACGTGCGGGGCAGCGTGCGGGAGGCCTGCGAGATCCTGCACATCCATCGCACCACGCTCTACTACCGCCTGGAGAACCTGCCCGAGGCGGTCCGGGTCGCACTGGACGACGGCCTCGCCCGGAGCACGCTGCACCTGTGCCTGAAGCTGGTGCGGTTCCGCGGCGGGCTCGAGGGGCGGCGGGCGTAGTGACCGGGTCCGGGGCCGCCGGGCGCTCGCCGGGGGAGCACGAGGCCCCGCTCGTGCGGCTGTACGGGCGGCGCGAGAGCCGCGACGCGTGGGAGCTGCGCGACTTCCTCTCGCGCAGCGTCGTCTCCTTCTCCTGGACGCCGCTCGACACCGACGAGCAGTGCCTCGTCGTCGCCGGCCGGCCGCTCGACGCCGTGCCGCTGCCGCTCGTCGTCTTCCCGGACGGCACCCGCGCCTTCGATCCGACGATCGCCGAGGTGGCCGCCCGGCTCGGCTGGGTCGCCGCGCCGCGGTACGAGGAGTACGACCTCTCGATCTACGGCGCGGGGCCGGCGGGGCTCTCCGCCGCCGTCTACGCCGCCTCGGAGGGCCTGCGGGTCGTCGTGCTGGAGCGCTCGGCGATCGGCGGGCAGGCCGGCTCCAGCAGCCTGATCGAGAACTACCTCGGCTTCCCGCACGGGATCGCCGGGGCCGACCTCGCCGAGCGCGCCCGGCAGCAGGCCGTGGCGTTCGGCGCCGAGCTGCTGAGGATGCGGGAGGGGATCCGCGCCCGCTTCGCCGACGACCGCATCCACGCGCTGCTCGCCGACGGCACGACGGTCGTCGCGCGGGCCAACATCTGCGCCACCGGCATCCAGTGGCGCCGGCTCGGCCTCGAGCGGGAGGACGAGCTGCTCGGCGTGGGCGTCTACTACGGCGCCGGGACGAGCGAGGCGCCGCTGTGCGAGGGGCAGGACGTCGTGGTCGTCGGCGGCGGCAACTCGGCCGGTCAGGCGGTGATGAACCTCGCGGCCAGGGCGAGGCAGGTGACCATGCTCGTGCGCGGGCCCGCGCTGTCCGACACCCTCTCCTCTTACCTCGCGGATCGCGTCCTGCGGCAGCCGAACGTGACGGTCCTCCTCGACTCCCGCGTGGCCGCCCTGCACGGCGGCGACTCGCTCGAGGCGATCGAGGTGGAGAGCAGCGCGACCGGGGTGCGCGGACCGCTGGCGACATCGCACCTCTTCGTCTGCATCGGCGGCGAGCCGGACACGTCCTGGGCGGCCGGGACGGCGATCGTCCGCGACTCCGGCGACTACCTGGTGACCGGCCCCGACCTCGCGGGCGAGCACGCGGCGCTCGACTGGCCGCTGCAGCGCGCACCGTTCCACCTCGAGACCAGCGTCCCCGGTTCCTTCGCGGCGGGCGACGTGCGGCGCGGCTCGGTGAAGCGGGTCGCCTCGGCGGTCGGCGAGGGGGCGATGGCGGTCACCTTCGCGCACCGCCACCTGCAGGAGACGTCGTGAGCGGGCCGGGGGACGACGGCGAGCGAGCGGCCGCGCTGCCGGCCGCCGGGACGCCCGCGCTGCCGGACGCTGCGGTGTCGGCCGTGTCGCTGCCCGACCGGCCGGCGGCGTTCCTCAGCGCCCTGCTCACCGAGCACTTCGTCCTGGAGTCGGCGCGGAGCATCACCGTGACGGAGTCGAGCAGCCGGGCGTCCCTCTATCTGACGATGCTCTCAAGCTCGCTCGTCGCGTTCGGCTTCCTCGCGCCGACGGAGTACGCGATGGGGTTCCTCGCGGTGATCATCCCCGTCGTCGTCCTGCTCGGGGTCTTCACCTACGAGCGGCTGGTGCAGACCTCGATGGAGGACATCGCCGCGCTGACCGCGATCCAGCGGATCCGCCGCTACTACGGCACGCTGCTGCCGGGCGCGGGCGCCTACTTCACGATGCCGCGCGGCACCCACGCGCCCAACGAGCTGCTCGAGATCGGCCGCAGGCGCAGCTGGCGCGGGATCTTCTTCACGATGTCATCGGCGATCGCCGTGGTGAACTCGATCGTGGCCGGCGCGGGCGTCGCACTGGCGCTCACCCAGAGCGGCGCCGACGAGCCCGCCGCGATCGCCGCCGGGATCCTCGCGGCGATGCTGCTCGCCGTGCTGCACGGGCTCTACCAGGTGCACCGCTACCGGCAGATGCGTCTCCGGATCGCCGAGGCGGAGGCGCTGGACGGAGTCTCAGCGGGCTGAGTGCGGTGGGCTGAGAGCGGCGGGCTGAGTGCGGCGGTGGGGCTCGGTCGGCTCGGCTCAGCTCCGCGCAGCTCGGCCTCGGTCGGCCTCGCTCCGCTCGGCTCAGCTCCGCTCGGCGAGGACGGACTGCCAGTCGCGCGGCACGCGGTCCGCCGGACCGGGCGTGGACTGCTCCGCGGGGTGGCTCTGCGGGTCGGCCAGTCGCGGGCCGTCGGCGTAGTCGTCGGTCCGGTAGTCCCAGAACCAGTCCTCGCCGGGCTCGAAGCTCTGGATGACCGAGTGGCCCGTCTCGTGGAAGTGCGCCGTGGCGTGCCGGTTCAGCGAGTCGTCGCAGCAGCCGATGTGCCCGCAGAGCGCGCAGCGGCGCAGATGCAGCCACCACGAGCCGGTGCGCTCGCACTCGACGCAGCCGGGGCCGCTGGGCGGGACGGAGGGGTCGATCAGCTGCTGCGTCGTCATGCGCCCAGCATGTCCCTCGGGGCGGTCCGGCACCAGGGCGGCCCGTCGATCCGCGCACGACAGCTCGGTACTCCACAGCTCGGCGCTCCGGGCGCTAGATTCGTCCTCGTCGGACCGTCCCGACTGCACCGGATCGCCCTTCCCCCCGCCTGCCGCTCGGTCCGGCAGAGTCTGCTCTGGAGTCGTGGATGAGCGAACGCAGCCCTCTCGCCGACTTCCTCCGCGCGCGACGGGCGGCGCTGCGGCCCGAGCAGGTCGGCCTGACACCGGTCGGCGGCCGGCGGCGGGTCCCGGGTCTGCGGCGGGAGGAGGTCGCGGATCGCGCCAGGATCAGCCGCGACTACTACCTCCGGGTCGAGCAGGGCCACGACATCAGGCCGTCGGATCAGGTGCTCAACGCCCTCGCCCACGCGCTGGATCTCGGTGAGTTCGAGCGCGCCCATCTCTTCCGGCTGGCCCGGCCCGTGCCCCGGCCGCAGGATCCGGCGGCGCGCACGGACCCGCCGCAGGTGGAATCGCTGCTGAACCACTGGCCGATGACGCCGGCGTTCGCCTTCGACCGCAACCTCGACGTCCTGGCGGCGAACGACCTCATGCTGCGGCTCGCCCCGGAGAAGGGCCTGCCCGGCACGAACATGCTGCTCTCGGCGGCGGAGGGCCACGCGCGCGCGTTCGAGGAGGAGGAGCCGCCGGAGGTGCTGCGGGCGTGGGACGCCGTCTACCGCGATCTGATCGCGGGGCTGCGGTTCTACGGCGATCCCGACGACCCGCGGCTCCAGGAGATCGTCGGGGAGTGCTCGATGCGGCACCGCTCGTTCCGCTCGATCTGGGCGGAGTACGAGGTCCGGCCCTTCACGCGGCGCTCGCTCCGGCTCGACGTCGCCCCCTTCGGCTGGCTGGACTTCGACATGCAGACCCTGGAGCTCTCGACGGCGCCGGGCCACTACGTCGTCACGTACCTCGCCGATCCGGGATCGACCGCCGCCGCCGCGATCGACCACTTCACCGGGCTCCGTCCTCTGCCTCGTCCGGAGGAGGCCGGCGGGGACGATCGGACGCCGGCCGTGGCGTAGCGTCGGCGGCCAGCCGCTCGAGCGCCTCGCGCGACGTCGCGTCGGCCGGCTCGAACAGGAGCAGGGTGCGCTCGTCGTCGTCGTCCGCCGCCGGCGGAATCCGGCTCAGGCGGTAGCGCAGGCGGAGGGGGCCCGCGGCCGTGGCGGGCAGATCGACCGAACCGCTCGTCGCTGCGCGCGCGCCGCCCGCCCAGGAGTGCGCGAACGCGGAGCTCGTGGCGGACAGCTCGCCCACCACGGCCAGGAATCCGCGGTCGCCCTCGTGCCGGTCGAGCGAGTCGCGCAGCATCGCGGTGATCTGGTCCGCCGCGACCTGCCAGGAGGGCGACTCCTGCTGATCGAGGGTGTCGAGGAAGGTGTACCGGGCGAGGTTCGTCCCGGTGCGGAAGGCGGGCGAGAGCGCGCGGGCGGGCCCGGTCGCGGCCAGGACGGTGAGGTGCCGGTCCAGCAGCACCGCGGGCCGCCGCGCCCAGGGCGCCAGCGCGGCCGCCGCTCGCCCGCGGGGGAGGGACGCCCCCGACTCCTCGCCCTCCCGGGCCGTCGTGCCCACCGCCGCCCGTCCGGTCAGCCGCCGAGCGCCTCGAGCACGTCGCGGGACGGCACGAAGTAGACGCCGCCCGTCGTCGCGGTCGAGAAGTCGAGGAGGCGGTCGTGCCGGCCGGCGGGCACGCCGACGAACATGCGGGTCAGCATCGCCTCGATCACCGACAGATCGGCGGCGAGGCCGAGGAAGAAGGTGCCGAACTCGCCGCGGCCGGGCCGGCCGAAGGGCATGTTGTCGCGGAGGATGTCGTGCTCCGTCCCGCCCTCGTCGACGACGGTCGCCAGCCCGCGGTGCGAGAGCTGCGCGGGGTCGTCGGCGCCCTCCACGGCGTCGGCCTTGCGGCGGCCGATGATGTGCTCCTGCTGCTCCGTGCTGAGCGAGTGCCACGCCGTCAGATCGTGCAGGTACTTCTGCGCGACCAGGTAGCTCCCGCCGGCGAAGGCCTCGTCCTCGGCGCCGATCAGCGCGATGCGCGGCAGTGCCGCCCCGGTCGGGTTCTCGGTGCCGTCGACGAAGCCGAGCAGATCGCGGTTGTCGAAGTAGCGGAAGCCGATCACCTCGTCGCGCACGACGACGTCCTCGCCGAGAGCGTCGAGCAGGAGCCGCTCGAGCTCGAAGCAGGCGTCGTCCCGCTCCGCGCGGATGTGGACGAGGAGGTCGGTCTGCGTCGAGACCGCGGTGTGGGTCGCTCCGACGACCTCGCGGAAGGGGTGCAGCTGCTGCGGCCTGGCCGGGTCGCCGAAGCGGTCCCAGGCGTCGCTGCCGATCCCGATCAGGCAGGAGAGGCGCGTGCCGAGATCGCGGAAGCCCACCGCGCGGATCAGCCCGCCGACGTCGGCGACGACGTCCCGGACCCGGTCCGCCGCGTCCTGCCCGCCGACGATGTCGAGCGAGAGGAAGACGGCGGAGCGGCTGAGCGGAGCGATCACGGCCTGCGGCTCGGCGGGGACGCGGTCCTCGAGGGTCATCGCGGTGCCGTCCTTCCTCGTGCGCCGGCGGGCGTCGTCGTCACGGGCATCCGGATCTCCGATCTGCGCCGCGGAGGACGCGTCCGCCGCGAGCTCGGCCGCGGCGCCCGGCGCGGACCGGCCGGTGCGCGGCGGACGGGCCTCGCGTTGGCGAGGACTGTACGAGCGATCGGGGAGCCGCTCAAGCGGTGCGGGGGAGGGTCTCGACAGACGTCGGAACATCCGCGCGATCCCGCGGTGCCACGGCGGCCCGCGCCTATCGTGGAGCCACTTCTCACCCCTGCCGGGGGAGAGCACCTGACGTCGACTCGGGCCGCGCTCGGGGCCGACCCGATCACGGAGGTTCGAGCATGCCGTTCATCACCACGGACGATGGCGTTGAGATCTACTACAAGGACTGGGGCCCCGCGGACGCGCAGCCCGTCTTCTTCCACCACGGCTGGCCGCTGTCCTCGGACGACTGGGACGCGCAGCTGCTGTTCTTCCACGCCCACGGCTACCGCGTGATCGCGAGCGACCGGCGCGGCCACGGACGGTCGGAGCAGGTCGGCACCGGGCACGACATGGATCACTACGCCAGCGACGTGGACGCCGTGGTGCGCCACCTCGACCTGCACGACGCGGTCCACATCGGCCACTCCACGGGCGGCGGCCAGGTCGCGCGCTACGTCGCGCAATACGGGCAGCCGCAGGGCCGCGTCGCGAAGGCCGTCCTCGTCTCCTCGGTGCCGCCGCTGATGGTGCAGACCGAGGCGAACCCCGAGGGGACGCCGATCTCCGTCTTCGACGGCTTCCGCGAGGCGCTCGCCGCGAACCGCGCCGAGTTCTTCCAGGCCGTCGCCGCCGGCCCGTTCTACGGTTTCAACCGCGACGGCACGGAGCTCTCGCAGCCGGTGGTCGACAACTGGTGGCGCCAGGGGATGACGGGCAGCGCGCTGGCGCACTACGAGGGCATCAAGGCGTTCTCGGAGACCGACCAGACGGAGGACCTGAAGGCGATCACCGTGCCGGTGCTCGTCCTGCAGGGCGACGACGACCAGGTGGTGCCGTACAAGGACGCGGCGCTGAAGCAGCACGAGCTGCTGCAGGACTCGACGCTGAAGATCTACGCGGGCTACCCGCACGGCATGCTGACCACCCACGCCGACGTCATCAACCCGGACCTGCTCGCGTTCATCCAGGCGTAGCGCGTCGCCGCCGGCGGGATCCGCTCGGGTCCCGCCGGATCGGCACCGCGTCGAATCATCCCCGGGCGGGATCGGCACTGGGCCGCAGAGCCCGCGGATGGTAGGGTCGTCAGGTTGTCCATGACCAGACGCACTCGCGTCCGCGGGAGTGGGCAGATGCTACATACCCTCCTGTCACGGAAATACCGTGGCCGTTCAGTCCGAAGGAGGTGGGTTAGTGACGCATCAGTACGAACTCATGGTCATTCTGGATCCCGAGATCGATGAGCGCACCGTCGCTCCGAGTCTCGACAAGTTCCTCAACGTCATCCGCACCGATGGTGGAACCATCGACAAGGTCGACGTCTGGGGCCGCCGTCGTCTGGCGTACGAGATCAACAAGAAGTCCGAGGGCATCTACGCCATCGTCGACTTCACGTCGACCTCGGCCGCTGCGAACGAGCTCGACCGTCAGCTGAAGCTGTCGGAGGCCGTCATGCGCACCAAGGTGCTCCGCGCCGAAGAGGGCATCGCCCAGGTCGCCGCCGCCAAGAAGCTCGCCGACGAGAAGGCCGCCCGCAAGGCTGCCAAGGCTCCGGCCGCTCCCAAGGCGTAGCGCTCATGGCCGGCGAGACGATCATCACCGTGGTGGGGAACCTCACCGCCGACCCCGAGCTGCGCTACACGCAGGGCGGGCTCGCGGTCGCGAACTTCACCATCGCCTCCACGCCGCGCACCTTCGACCGTCAGGCGAACGACTGGAAGGACGGCGAAGCGCTGTTCCTCCGCGCGTCCGTCTGGCGCGAGTTCGCCGAGAACGTCGCGGGGACGCTGACCAAGGGAAGCCGTGTCGTCGCGACCGGCCGCCTGAAGCAGCGCTCCTACGAGACGAAGGAAGGCGAGAAGCGCACCAGCATCGAGCTCGAGATCGACGAGATCGGCCCCTCGCTGCGCTACGCGACCGCACAGGTCACGCGCGCAGCCGGTGGCGGCGGTGGACGCGGTCAGGTCGGCGGCGGCGGTCAGGGCGGTCAGGGCGCGAGCCAGGGCGGCTTCGGCGGCGGCAACGGCGGCAACGGCGGCGGCAACCGCGGTGGCGGCCAGGCCGAGGAGCCGTGGGCGCCCAGCGCTCCGGCCGGTGGCGACGTGTGGAGCACGCCGGGCAGCTACAACGACGAGACGCCGTTCTGAGCCTCCGGCTCGAGCGCGCCCTCACCTGAATCACGCGTCCCCGCCCCGAGAGGGGTGCCGGAGGACGCGAACCAGAATCTAAGGAAACCACTATGGCTGGAAAGAGCAGCGGCGATCGCCGCAAGCCGATCCGCGGCAAGGGCGCGAAGAACGCGGCCCCCGCGAAGTCGGTCCGCGTCGGCGTCATCGACTACAAGGACGTCCCGACGCTTCGCAAGTTCATCTCGGAGCGCGGGAAGATCCGCGCCCGTCGCATCACCGGCGTCTCCGTCCAGGAGCAGCGCCTCATCGCCCGCGCCGTCAAGAACGCCCGCGAGATGGCGCTCCTGCCCTACGCCGGCAGCGGAAGGTAGGTAACGGCATGTCAAAGGTCATCCTGACCCACGAGGTCGACGGTCTCGGCTCCGCCGGCGACGTCGTCGACGTCAAGAACGGGTTCGCCCGCAACTACCTCATCCCGCAGGGCTTCGGCGTCGCGTGGACCCGAGGTGGCGAGAAGCAGGTCGAGCAGATCAAGTCGGCGCGAGCCGCTCGTGAGCACAAGACCATCGAAGAGGCTCAGCACACGAAGCAGGTCCTCGAGGCCAACCGCGTGAAGCTGACCGTCAAGGCCGGGAAGGACGGACGCCTCTTCGGCTCCGTCAAGACCTCCGACATCGCGACCGCGGTGGCGGCGGCCGGCTACGGCGAGCTCGACAAGCGCAAGATCGTGATCTCGAACGCGATCAAGAACGTCGGCGAGCACGAGGCCGTGGTGCGTCTGCGCGACGACATCCAGGCCACCGTGAAGCTGCAGGTGGTCGCGGCCAAGTAAGGCCGCGAGAACGCCGCGAAGGGCGGTGCGACGGGACTCCAGGGTCCCGCCGCACCGCCCTTCGTCGTTCCCGTTGTCCACAGCTCCATCCACATACACCCTCGCGGGCGGGCAACCTTCAATGTGGTCTGGAGACTCTTTTCCCCACACACCTGTGGAAAGCGGGAAAGGCCAGGTCAGCGCGGTGAAAAAACTTATCCGACAGTGCAGTTCCCACAGGGTTGTCCACACGTTGCCCACAGTGGGCGCGGCGTTTCCCGCCGATTCTCCACAGTTCTCTCCACAGGGTGGTTTGACCCTGTGGGCGGCGGGTCCGTAGTGTGGCGCAGCGCCCCGCGAGGGGAGCGGGGCGGGCGCCGGGCGCCCGCTGTCGGAGGTCGGGAGTAGACCTGGATCCGGCACTCGCGACAGGCGGCCGAGCCGCGTGGCCACCCGTTCCGCGAGGCACCCGACAGGAGGAGGCGAAGGCATGACGATCGCGCACCTGGCGGTTCCCGGCTCGGACGGACGAGACGGGCGGGACTCCCGCGGAGACGCTCCGCGCAGCAGTGACCGCACGCCCCCGCATGACCTCCTCGCGGAGCAGTCGGCCCTCGGCGGCATGCTGCTGTCGAAGGACGCCGTCGCCGACGTGGTCGAGAGCGTCAAGGCGACCGACTTCTACATCCCCAAGCACGAGATCGTCTTCGAGGCGATCCTGGCGCTCTACTCGCACGGCGAGCCGACCGACGTCATCGCCGTCACCGACGAGCTGACCAAGCAGGGCGAGCTGCAGCGCGCCGGCGGCGCCGACTACCTGCACTCGCTCACCGCGATGGTGCCGACCGCGGCGAACGCGGGCTACTACGCGTCCATCGTCGCCGAGCGCGCGCTGCTGCGCCGCCTGGTCGAGGCGGGCACCCGCATCGCGCAGATGGGCTACCAGGGTGAGGGCGAGGTGCTCGACCTCGTGAACACCGCGCAGGCCGAGATCTACAACGTCACCGGGTCCGAGACGGCGGAGGACTACGTCCCGCTGACCGACGCGGTCACCGTGGCGATCGACGAGATCGAGGCGGCCGCGCACAAGGACGGCGCCTTCACGGGCGTGCCGACCGGCTTCGCCGACCTGGACGATCTCACCAACGGCTTCCATCCCGGCCAGATGATCATCGTCGCCGCGCGACCGGCGCTCGGAAAGTCGACGCTCGCGCTCGACTTCGCCCGGGCCGCCGCGATCAAGCACAACATGGCCACGATCTTCTTCTCGCTCGAGATGGGGCGCAGCGAGATCGCGATGCGCCTGCTCTCCGCCGAGGCGTCGGTGCCGCTGCAGCACATGCGCAAGGGCACGGTCGACCAGCGCGACTGGACGACCATCGCCTCCACCCGCGGCCGCATCAACGACGCCCCGCTCTACATCGACGACTCGCCGAACCTCACGCTCGTCGAGATCCGCGCGAAGTGCCGCCGGCTCAAGCAGCGCATCGGGCTGAAGATGGTCGTCATCGACTACCTCCAGCTGATGACCTCGGGCAAGAAGGTCGAGAGCCGCCAGCAGGAGGTCTCCGAGTTCTCCCGCGCGCTCAAGCTGCTCGCGAAGGAGCTGCAGGTGCCGGTCATCGCGCTCTCGCAGCTGAACCGTGGCCCGGAGCAGCGCGCCGACAAGCTGCCCGCCATCTCCGACCTCCGCGAGTCCGGCTCGATCGAGCAGGACGCCGACATGGTGATCCTCCTGCACCGCGAGAGCGCCTACGAGAAGGACAACCCGCGCGCGGGCGAGGCCGACCTCATCGTCGCCAAGCACCGCAACGGCCCGACCCGCACCGTCACCGTCGGCTTCCACGGCCACTTCTCCCGCTTCGCGGACATCCCGGCGGTCTGACGCTCGTGGCTGCGCAGGATCCGGTCGAGGACGTCCCGCTGGACGGGGAGAGCATCCGGCTCGGGCAGTTCCTGAAGTTCGCGGGGATTCTCGACTCCGGGGGCGAGGTGAAGGAGGCCGTCGCGGAGGGCTTCGTCAGCGTCAACGGCGAGGTGGACCGCCGTCGCGGGCGGCAGCTCGTGGTCGGCGACGTCGTGGAGTTCGGCGGGCGCCGGTTCCGCGTCGGCGCCTGACGACTCCTCCGGGGCGCGCCCTGCTCCGCCGCGGTGTGCGGCCGGGCGCTGTCCGGAGCGGTGGCGGACGCCACCGGCTCGACGCTTCGCGCCGGTATCGCTCCAACCGCGGATGCCGCGCAAGCAGCTGCTAACTTGGAAGCAATCGACCCCCTCCCAAGCCTCTCCGCGATGCTCACATGGGAGGGGCCTTTTTTATGGGCACCGAGGGGTGGAGTGGCGGATCCGTGTGCGCGGCGAATGCGCTGGGGGCACGTGACCGGGGCGGCCCTGCGTGACAGGCTCGGGGGACACTGACGTCAGGAGCACGCGCATGCAGGTCGGCATCCACTTCATGAACTTCACGCTGCCGGGGGGAAGTGCCGGGATCGCGCCGATCCTCGGGGCGACGGCGCGGACGGCGGAGGACGTCGGCTGCGAGTGGTTCACGCTGATGGACCACTACTTCCAGATGGAGCAGTTCGCGACGAGCGAGGATCCGATGCTCGAGGGGTACACCTCGCTCGGGTTCGTCGCGGGGCGGACGGAGCGGCTGCGGCTGGGGCTGCTGGTGACCGGGGTGACGTACCGGCATCCGGGGCTGCTGGCGAAGATCGTGACGACGCTCGACGTGCTGTCGGGCGGGCGGGCGATGCTCGGCATCGGCGCGGCCTGGTACGAGCGGGAGCACCTCGGGCTCGGTGTGCCGTACCCGGCGCTGAAGGAGCGGTTCGAGCGGCTCGAGGAGACGCTGCAGATCTGCAGGCAGATGTGGAGCGAGGACGACGGGCCGTACTCGGGGACGCACTTCCAGCTCGCCGAGACTCTGAACCACCCGGAGCCGATCCAGCGGCCGGGGCCGCCGATCCTGATCGGCGGGAGCGGGGAGAAGAAGACGCTGCGGCTGGTCGCGGAGTACGGCGACGCGTGCAACCTGTTCGCGATCGGGGCGGAGGGGGTCGCGCACAAGCTCGACGTGCTGCGACGGCACTGCGACGATCTCGGGCGCGACTACGACGCGATCACGAAGACGATCATCGGGGGCGGCGATCCGATCGGGGATCCGGACGGGTTCGTGCGGGCGATGGAGGAGTACGCGGCGCTCGGGATCTCGCTGGTCGAGCTCGCGCCGCAGGGGCCGGACCCGGAGGGGTACGTCGCGCGGCTGGGCGAGGGCGTCGTGGGGCGGCTGGCGGCGATCGGCTGAGGGCGAGCGTGGGTCGGCGTCGACGTGCGCACAACGTCAGCTGAGAGCACCCGGCCTCCTCTGTCGGGGGAGGGACCCCCGTCTCAGCTGACGTTGTGCGCGGGACGGCGGCAGAACATCAGCTGGATGGGCGTCTCATCGCCGATGGGCGATGAGGGCGGCTCTCGGCTGATGTTGTGCGGCGGATCGGAGGGGGTAGGGGTGCTCGGCTGATCGGGTAGGTCTCGATACGCCCCTGCGGGGCTACTCGACCAGCATGAGGGGGGAGTCCGAAGAGCTGGTCTGCTGATGAGGGTGGGTCTCGATACGCCCCTTCGGGGCTGCTCGACCAGCATGTTCTGCAGTCCTTCCGGTTCCGCTGGAGGGGCGCTTCCATGGTGATCGAGTAGGCCCGCAGGGCCGTATCGAGATCCAGGCGGGTCAGGGGGTGGGGGTGCAGCCGCAGGTCTCGCCGAGGACGAGGGTGGTGGGCAGGACGACGTGGCGGACGGGGGCGTCGGCGAGGGACTCGTCGAGCAGCTCGAAGGCGATGCGGGCCATCTCGCGGACGGGGACGGCGACGGTCGTGACGCGGACGCCGCCGAGGAGCGCCTCGCGGATGCCGTCGAAGCCGACGATCGCGAGCTCGTCCGGGACGCGGATCCCCTCCTGCGAGGCGGCGCGGAGGAGGGCGAGGGCGTGCTCGTCGGTCGTGGCGAAGACGGCGCGCGGACGCTCGGCGCGGAGGATCGTGCGGAGGGCGGCCTCGGCCGAGACGCGGTCCATCGGCACGCGGTGCAGGCGGCCGGCGGCGCCTCCGATCGCCTCGGACCAGGAGCGGGCGCGGAGGCCGGACGGGCCGAAGTCGTCGGGGCCGGTCACGCAGTGCACGTCGTCGTGGCCGTGGGCGAGGAGGTGCTCGACCGCGGCTCGCACGCCCTGCTCGTCGTCGAAGACGACGCTGGGCTCGGCGTCGGTGGGGGCCGCGGAGTGCAGGAAGACGCGGGGCGCGGTGTCGGCGGTGCTGAGCGGGTCGATGGTCACGAGGAGGATGCCGGCGGTCCGCAGGTCGGCGAAGGTGCGCTCGTAGCCGCGCTCGACCTCCGGGTCGTACTCGGTGTTGCCGAGGAGGGTCAGCAGGGAGCGGCGGCGAGCCTCGTGCTCGATCTCGCGCGCCAGCTCGCCGAAGAAGGCGTTCGAGGAGTCGGGGACGAGGAGGCCGACGAGGGTGGAGCGGCCGACGCTGAGCGCCTCGGCGAGGGAGTTGCGGCGGTAGCCGAGCTCGGTGATCGCGGACTCGACGCGGGCGCGGAGCTCGGGCGAGACGGGGCGCGGGCCGTTGTTGACGACGTAGCTGACGACGGTGGCGGACGTGCCGGCCGAGCGCGCCACGTCGGCGAGGGTGGGGCGCCGGGAGCGGGTTGGCATCCGGTCAGCTTATGGGGGGGGGGTGGATCTCGATACGCCCGCTGCGCGGGCTACTCGATCAGCATGAACGCGTCCGCTGCGCGGGAGGCTCGGTCGGCATGGGGGCGGCCGCTGCGCGGGGTGCTCGATCGGCGTTGGGTGCGCCGGCTGTGCAAGCTGCCCGTGTGGCTGGGGCGGCCCATGCTGGTCGAGTAGCGCGCAGCGCGTATCGAGACCCACGTGTGCAGGGGGGTGGATCTCGATATGCCCGCTGTGCGGGCTACTCGATCAGCATGAAGGCGTGCCCGATGTGCGGGGTGGTCGGAGGGCGACGGGGAATGTTTCACACGGGCGTAATAAAAGGGCGGGTGGGGGAAACGAGGCGCGACTATGGTCGCGCTAACCGCTTAGAACCGCCGACTCCCCTGGAGCGTCATGCACGCCACCCTCACTCCGCTGCGACGCGCCGCGCTGCCCGCGACGGCGGCCGATGCGACCGGTGACTCGCGGGTCGTCCGGGCGCTGACCCGCACTGCCTGGGCGCAGGCCGTCCTGCGCGCGGTCGCCGCCGCCTCCAACCTCTCCTTCGCGCACACCCGCGTCGCCGTGCTCGGCACCGGGCCGCTCGCCGCCGAGCTGGCGACCAGGACCGCGGCGACGGGCGCGCGCGTGGTCGTCGTCGGCGACGATCCGGTCGCGCTGGTCGAGATCGCCCAGCGCGGGCTCGCGGTCGCGACGACGGAGGCGGCCGAGCTCGGGGACGCGACGATCGCCCTCGCGACGGGCGAGCTGTCGGCGCCGGTCACTGCGGCGCTGCTCGGCGGCGGGGGTCCGCTCCTCCTGGTCGACGCGGCGGAGGAGCACCCGGCGGTCACCGCGGTCACCGACCCGTCCTCGGGGCGACCCGGGATCGACCGGATCGCGGACGCGGACCGCGAGCTCTTCCTCCTCGTGGCGCGCGACGTCGTCGACGGCTCGACGCGCCGCACCCGCGAGCAGCTGTCCGCGCGCTTCGCGGCCGCGGTCGAGGCCGCCCGGGAGCAGGATCCGTCGCCCGACGCCCTGCACGACCGCGCCGACCGCGCCCTGGCCCTGGAGCTGCTGCGATGACCGCGCCGATCCGGGACGCCTCGCTCTGGCGGCAGGGGCAGGACAAGATCGACTGGGCCGCGCGGTTCATGCCCGTCACCCGCGGCATCGCCGGGCAGCTGCGCGAGAGCGGCGCGGTGCGGGGCCTGCGGATCGGGCTGGTGCTCGTGCTCGAGCCGAAGACGGCGACCCTGGCGCTCGAGCTGGCGGCGGCCGGCGCGGACGTCAGCGTGATGTGCGGCGCCTCCAACACCCACGACGACACCGCCGCGGCCCTGCAGCACGCGGGCATCGCGGTCTTCGCCCGCTCCGACGCGAGCGCGGCCGACGACCGGGCGTTCGCGCTGGAGCTGCTCGACCGGCGCCCGGACGTCCTGGTCGACGACGGCTCGTCGGTCACCCGGCTCGCGCACACCGACCGGCCGGCGGTCTTCGAGACCCTGCGCGGGGCGACGGAGGAGACGACCAGCGGCCTGCGTCCGCTGCGGGTGATGGAGCGCGAGGGCGCGCTGCGGATCCCGGTGCTCGCCGTGAACGACGCGCGCTGCAAGACGCTGTTCGACAACCGGCACGGCACGGGGCAGTCGACGCTCCTCACCATGCTCGACCTGCTCGCGACTCCACTCGACCGCGCGCACGTCGTCGTCGCGGGCTTCGGCCCGGTCGGCCGCGGCGTCGCCCAGCACGCCCGCGCCCTCGGCGCCCGGGTGACGATCGCCGAGGTCGACCCGGTCCGCGCGCTCGAGGCGGTCTTCGCCGGCTACGACGTCGACGCGCTGGAGTCGGCGGCCGGCAGCGCCGACCTGCTGATCTCGGCGACCGGCATCGCGCACACGATCGACGTGGAGCACCTCCTCGCGCTGCCGGAGGGGGCGGCCGTGGCCGTCTCGGGCGGAGTCGCGCAGGAGATCGCGATCGACGCGGCGCTCGCCGCGGGGGCGACCCGGCGGAGCATCGGCCACGCGCTGGAGAGCTTCGACCTGCCCAACGGCCGCTCGATCGTCGTGCTCGACGACGGCGGCTGCATCAACTGCACCGCCGGCGAGGGGAACCCGATCGAGATCATGGACCTGTCCTTCGGTGTCCAGCTGGCCGCCGTCGACCTGCTCGCCCGCGAGGCGGGGAGCCTCGCGCCGGCCGTGCACCTGCTGCCGCCCGAGGTCGACGACCGGGTCGCGCGCGCCAAGCTCGACGCGCTCGGCCTCCGCATCGACGCGCCGAGCAGCGCCCAGCGCGACTTCCTCGGCAGCTGGACCTCGACCGGCCGCCGCGCGGCTCCGCAGCGGGACGGGGCGCGCTCGTGACCGAGCTGCTGCGCCTCGAGGGCGTCGGAGTGACCTACCGCAGCGCGACGGAGCCGGCGCTCGTCGACGCGGACTTCTCGGTGTCCAGCGGCGAGGTCGTGCTCGTCGCGGGCCCCTCCGGCTGCGGCAAGAGCACGCTGCTGCGCGTGCTGAACGGCCTGGTGCCGCGCTCCTACCGCGCCGAGGTGACCGGACGGATCGAGGTCGAGGGGCGGGAGGCGACTCCGCTCGCCCTGCGCGACATCTCGGAGGTCGTCGGCACGCTGCTGCAGGACCCGGCCAAGCAGGTCGTCGGGCACAGCGTCCTCGCCGAGATCGCCTTCGGGCTGGAGAACCGCGGGACGCCGCCCGCCGAGATCCGCGAGCGCGCGCTCCGGGTCGCCGAGCGGCTCGGCCTGACGTCGCTGCTCGCCACGCCGCCGCACGAGCTGTCCGGCGGGCAGCTGCAGCTCGTCGCCTTCGCGGGGATCCTGGTGCTCGACCCGCGGGTGATAGTCGTCGACGAGCCCCTGGCGAACCTCGATCCCGATGCGGCCGACGTGCTGCTGCGGGCGGTGCGCGACTACGTCGACGGGGGCGGGGCGGCCGTGATCGTCGAGCACCGGGTCGACGAGGTGCTCGCGCTCGAGCCGGACCGCGTGGTCTACCTCGAGGAGGGGCGGGTGGTCTTCACCGGGGACGTCGCCGGGTTCCTCGCGGTCGCGTCGCCGGAGTCGGTGAAGCTGCCGTTCGAGGCGCTGCTCGCCGGAGCCGTGGGGGAGGAGACCCCCGAGGAGGAGGCGCGGCCCGCGGCCGGCGGCGTGGCCCGGCTGCACTTCGACGGCGCCGAGCTCGGCTACGGCGCGCGGACGATCGTGGCCGCCGTCGACCGCCGCTTCCACGCGGGGGAGCGCGTCGCGATCCTCGGCCGGAACGGCGCCGGCAAGTCGACGCTGATGCGCGCGGCGGTGGGCCTGGTCGCGCCGAGCCGCGGCCGGGTGCTGCTGGAGGACCGGCCGGTGCACGAGCTGACCGCGGCCGAGCTCGTCTCGACCTGCGGCTACCTGTTCCAGAATCCGGGGCAGGCGCTCTTCAGCGAGACGGTCGAGGCGGAGCTGGCCTTCGGGCCGCGCAATCTCGGGGTCCCGGAGGCGGAGATCCCCGCCATCGCGGACGCCGCGCTGCGCGCCGTGTCGCTCGACGACGTGCCGGGGATCCTGCAGCGCCCGCCGCGGACGCTCTCGTTCGGGCAGCAGCGTCGGCTCGCCGTCGCGCTCGCCCTGACCCTGCGGCCGCGCACGCTGATCCTCGACGAGCCGACGGCCGGGCAGGACGAGCGCTCCTCGCGCCACTTCCTCGACGCGGTCTGGGCGATCGACGGCATCGACAGCGTGTACTTCATCACCCACGACATCGACATGGCCCTCGCCCGCGCCGACCGCGTGGTCGTCGTCGACGGCGGCGGGATCGTCGCCGACGCCGGCCCCGCGGAGGTCGTGCACGACCTGTCGCTCTGGCACGGCCCGGGCGTCGACCCCGGGTCCTCCCGCGCGGTGCTGCGCGAGACCGACTTCGTGCGCGCCGCCCGGCGCCACGGACCCGCGAGCGGTCGCCTCCCGCGCCCGCTCGACCTGGCCCGGCGTCTCCGCCGCGCGCAGGACGACCCCGGCAGCTCCTCCGATCCGCGCTCCTCGGATCCGCGCTCCTCGGGCCTGCGCAGCTCCTCCGATCCGCGCAGCTCCGCCCACCCCGGCTCCTCCTCCCCCCTCGAAAGGACACACCCGTGACCGCCACCACCACCTCCACCGCCGCGAAGACCGGCCCCTGGGCCGTCTCCTCGCGGACGATCGTCTTCGGCGCCGTCGGCGCGGCCCTCTACGGCGCTCTCGGGGCGCTCAGCTTCGTGATCCCCGGCACGATGATCTCGATCCGCCCCGCGATCGCGATCATCCCCTTCGTCGGCCTGCGCTTCGGACCCGTCGCCGGCTTCTTCACCGGCGCCGTCGGCAACGCGATCGTCGACCAGATCATGGGCTACGGCTTCCTCACCTACTGGAACTGGAGCATCGCGAACGGCCTCGTCGGCCTGCTCGCCGGCCTGATCGGCTACTACGCCAAGGAGCCGCGCACCACCGGCCGCCAGCTCGTCTGGGCCGCCGCGATCGCGGTCGCCGCGGTCGTCGTCGGGCTGCTCTTCACGGCCACCGACTTCCTGTTCCTCGGTCAGACCTTCCAGTACTGGTTCTTCGGCTCCTACCTCCTGGCGATCCTCGCGACCGGCATCACCGCGGTGATCCTGGTGCCCGTGCTCGACCGGGTCTGGAAGCCGCTGCAGAACCTCGCCGGACGCTGACGGGCGCGCGAGATGGAGGTATCGCCTCGATATCTCGGCGGTGACTCCTTCCTCGGCCGTCGGGATCCGCGCGTGCTCATCCTGGTGCCGGTGATGTTCGTGATCACCGCCAGCCAGGTGCGCGATCTGCGCTGGATGGCGGCGCTCGCCGTGGTGGCGTTCGCGTACTACTTCAG
Organism: Rathayibacter sp. VKM Ac-2856; assembly: GCF_013205055.1. Classification (GTDB taxonomy): domain Bacteria; phylum Actinomycetota; class Actinomycetes; order Actinomycetales; family Microbacteriaceae; genus Rathayibacter. Next base: position 232,120 of record NZ_JABMLF010000004.1, on the reverse strand, counting down.
CGCGCGGATCCCGTTCCGCGAGATCCGCTCGAACTGGGCGGTCGTGGCGGTGTTCGTGCTGGTCTTCGCGGGCATCAACGGACTCATCGTCGGCGCGACCGGCAGCGGCGAGCCCGAGGCCGGCGCGACGCTGTTCACGGTGCCGGTGGTCGGCCTGGCGATCACGGAGGGGGCGGTGTCGTACGCGGTCAACCTGCTCCTGCGCTTCCTCTCCCTGGTCGCGGTCGGCTTCCCGCTCGCGTTCGCGATCCGCCCCGGCGACCTGGCGGTCGCGTTCGCGCGGCTCGGGGTGCCGGCGCGGTTCGCCTACGGGATCGACCTGACCTTCAAGTTCCTGCCCAGCGCGGCCTCGAACCTGCAGGAGACCGCGGCGGCCCAGCGGCTGCGCGGCTACGAGCGGGCGCAGACGAGGAATCCGGTCCGGCGCCTGCGCGAGGTGGCGCCGCTGATGGTGCCCGTCACCATCTCGTCGTTCGTCGACGCGGAGGACACGGTCGACGCGCTCGATCTGCGCGGCTTCGGGACGCGCAAGCGCACCTGGCTGCGGGAGATCCGCTACACCCCGATCGACTGGACGGTCACGCTCGCGGCGCTGCTGCTGGCGGTCGCGGCGACCACGGCGAGCCTCACCGGCACGATGCCGTCGGCGTGGATCCCGTGAGCGGCGCGGTCTCGCTCGGGCGCGAGGAAGCGGTGAGCGCCACGGCGGTGCTCACCGTGCACAGCGCGCCGTGGGTGCTGCCCGTCGCGGGCGAGCCTGTGCGGGACGGAGCGGTGGCCGTGCGCGGCGAGCGGATCGTCGCGGTCGGGCCGCGGGACGAGGTGCTGGCGTCGCTCCGCGACGAGGGTCCGGCGGTGCACGAGTGGCGGGGCGCGATCGTCCCGGGACTCGTCAACGCGCACTCGCACCTGCAGTACACCTGCATGTCCGCGGTGGGCGCGGGCCGGTACGCCGGCTTCGAGGACTGGTCGCGCGCCTTCCAGGAGGTCTACGAGCAGCCGCACGACTGGGGCGCGTCCGCCGCCGCGGGCCTGGAGATCGCGGTCTCGACCGGGACGACGGCGATCGCCGACATCGTCACCGACCTCGACGCGCTGCGTGTGCTCGAGGACGGCCGCGTGCACGGGATCGCCTACTGGGAGCTGATGAGCCTCCTCGAGGACGACTGGCGCGGCAGTGGCCGGGCGATCACGGCGGAGCTGGTGCGCACCTCCGGAGTCACCCGCATCGGGCTCTCGCCGCACGCGCCGTACTCGCTGGACACCCCGGTGCTGAGCGACCTGACCGGGCTCTCGCAGGAGCTCGGCGTGCGCCGGCACCTGCACCTGGCCGAGTCGGCGTGGGAGGCGGAGTACACGATGCACGGCCGCGGCGACCTGGCGGAGCAGTGGCGGCGCTGGGGCTACGACGGCTTCCACCTGCTGCGCAACGGCGGGAGCGCGCTGCGCCCGGTGGCATACGCCGAGACGATCGGCGCGCTCGGCGACGACGTGCACATCGCGCACGGGATCTACGTGGACGCGGACGACCGGGCGACGCTGCGGCGCACCGGCACCTCGGTCGCGCTCTGCCCGCGCTCGAACGCGGTGATCGGGCTGGACGAGGCGCCGGTCGCCGACTACCTGCGCGAGGGGAACGCGATCGCGGTGGGGACGGACTCGCTGTCGTCGACGCCGTCGCTCGACCTGCTCGGGGACGTGGCCGAGCTGCACCGGATCGCGCGGGAGCAGGGATACGCGGGGCGCGATCTGCACGCGCGGCTGCTGGCCGCGGCGACGCTCGGCGGGGCGGTCGCGATGGGGGCGGCGAGCGGTGCGGAGGCGATCGGGACGCTCGTGCCCGGGGCGCTCGCGGATCTCGCGGTGCTCGGTGTGTCCGGGCGCTCCGCCGACGACGTCGTGGCGACGATCGTCGAAGCCGGCGAGGGGACAGCCCTCGCCACGATCATCTCCGGGGAGGTCCGATGGCGGGCGCAGATCTGAGCGGGTTCGTCGACCGGCTGAGCGTGGACGGCCGGGTGCTCGAGCGGGTGCGGCGGCCGGCGCTCGCCGAGTCGATGGGGCTGGAGCCGCATCCGGAGGGCGGCTGGTACCGGCGGACGTGGGAGTCGCCGGAGCGGCTGACGCTGCTGGGCGCCGACGGCTCGGTGCGCGAGCGGCCGGCGGCGACGCTGATCGTGTTCCTGCTGCCGGCGGGCGAGGCGTCGGCCTGGCACCGGGTGTCGTCGGCGGAGACGTGGATCTGGAACGGGCCGGGCCGGGTGGCGCTGCAGTACGGCGGGCTCGGCGAGGAGCCGGCGGAGGGCGAGACGGTCGTGCTCGGCTCGGCCTTCGAGGGGCTGCCGGTGCAGGCGCTGGTGCCGGCCGACGTGTGGCAGCGGACGCTGCCCTCGGCGGAGGACGCGGTGGTGAGCTGCCTGGTCTCGCCGGGCTTCGACTTCGCCGACTTCTCGATGCCGGAGTAGCGCGGGCTCGATCCGCCGCCGGTGGCGGCTGCTCGACCGGCGTGGATCGCGCGCGGACCTCAGGCATGGTGATCCGCGGGTGGAGCTCCGCACAACATCAGCTGAGACGAGGGGGCCTCCTCCGACAGCGGACGCCACCCCTTCTCAGCTGATGTTGTGCGGAGCGGAGGGAGGAGTCCGCGGAACGCGGCCCCTTCATGCCGATCGGGCAGCCCGCACAGCGGGCATCGAGATCCACGTGTGCAGGCGGGTGGGTCTCGATACGCCGCCGGTGGCGGCTACTCGACCAGCATGGAGAGCGCGCAGCGGCGGATCGGGATCCGGCGCCGTCAGCTCGAGGACTCGCGGGGGACGAGGCGCACCGGCATCGAGCGGACGCCCGGCGTCGCGCGGCCGTGGATGGCGTGGGAGAGCTCCTCGGCGGCCGCGCGGCCGAGGGCCTCGAGCTGCATGTCGATGCTGGTGAGCGGGGGGCGGGCGGCCTCGACGAGCAGGTCCCAGTTGTCGAAGCCGACCACGGCGACGTCGCGGGGCAGGGAGCGCCCGCTCTCGCGCAGGTGGTCGAGGGCGCCGCGCGCGATCTGGTCGCTCGCGCAGATGATCGCGTCGAGGTCCGGATGCGCCGCGAGCAGCGTCTCGGCGCACTGCCGCCCCCAGCTCTCCGACCACTGCCCGTAGAGCACGTCGCCGCCGATCAGCGGGAGCCCCGCCTCCGCCAGCGCCCGCTCGACCCCGCGGGCCCGGTCGTGCGCGGCGGAGTAGCTGGGCTCGCCGTTGATCAGCGCGACGCGGGTGCGCCCCCGCTCGATCAGGTGCCGGGCGGCGAGCGCGCCGGCGAGCGTGTTGTCGGGGGTGAACGACGAGTCGCGCTCGTCCTCGGAGGGCGCGTAGGCGTAGACCACGGGGACGGGGATCGTCGCGGTGATCGACGGGCGCGGGTTCGTGGTCCGGCCGAGCACGACGATGCCGTCCACGCGCTTGGCCAGCAGGTTCTTGATGTGGTGCTGCTCGCGGATGGAGTCGCCGCGGGCGTCGCAGAGGAGCACCGAGGTGGAGCCGGCGCCGAACGCGTCCTCGGCGCCCAGCAGCACCGGCAGCACGAAGCGATTGTCGAGGTCGTTGGTGAGCATCCCGATCGTGCCGGTGCGCCGCGAGTTGAGGGCCTGGGCGAACGGGTTCGGCGTGAAGGAGAGCGCGGCGGCGGCGTCGAGCACCTTCTGGCGCGTCTCGGCCCGCACCTGGTCGCGGCCGTTCAGCGCCTTCGAGGCGGTGGCGATCGAGACTCCGGCCTCCCGCGCGACGTCGGTCAGCGTGATGGTGCCCGTGGGCTTGCGCGGCGCGATGACGTCCTCCTGCTCCGGGCGCCGGCGGGCGCCCCGGTCGATCCTCGCACAGCACGGGGCGAACCGAAAAGACCGAAAACGCGCCGCCTCTTGACTCGCTCTCTCCGCGGTGTCTAGGTTGATCCCGCAGAAAGTAGTTTCGGTCCGGCACCTCCGCCGGCGCCGAGGACGCCACGACCCGTCAACGACGAAGGGAACATCCGCGATGAAGAGGAAGCACGCTCGGGGCCTCGCCGCCGCCGTCCTGCTCGGGACCGCCGCAGCGGCACTGACCGGCTGCGCAGGAGGCTCGGGCGGCGACGCCTCCGCCGCCGGCGGCACGTACACGTTCTGGGACCCGTACCCCCAGTTCGACGAGTCGTCCGACTGGGCGAAGCTCATCGACTCCTGCGGCACCGACGCCGGCGTCACGATCGAGCGCACCGGCTACGACACGACCGACCTGACCAACAAGGCGCTCCTCGCCGGTCAGCAGGGCAGCTCGCCGGACATCCTGCTCGTCGACAACCCCGTCGTCTCCACGCTCGCCGAGTCGGGCATCCTGACCACCACCGCCGAGAACGGCCTCGAGACCGGCGACATCGATGCCAACATCCTGGCCGCGGGCGAGACCGGCAGCGACACCTTCGGCGTCCCGATCGGCGCCAACACGCTCGCGCTGTACTACAACAAGACGGTGCTGGCCACGGCCGGCGTCGACGTCTCGTCGATCACCGACTGGGCGAGCCTCACCAGCGCGCTCGAGAAGGTCACCGCCTCGGGCGGCAAGGGCATCACGTTCTCCGCCATCGGCACCGAGGAGGGCACCTTCCAGTTCCTGCCGTGGTTCTGGGGCTCCGGCGCCGAGCTGACCGAGCTCGACTCGGACGCCGCGGTCGACGCGGTCTCGCTCTGGACCGACTGGCTCGACAAGGGCTACGCGCCCAACTCCGTGATCGGCAACACCCAGACCACCAGCTGGCAGGAGTTCGAGACCGGCGAGTACGCGTTCGGCGAGAACGGCACCTGGCAGCTCGCCAACGCCAAGGCGTCCGGCATCGACTACGGCGTCCTCACCATCCCCGCGAAGGACGGCGGCTCGGCCCCCGCTCCGACCGGCGGCGAGTTCCTCACCCTGCCCGTGCAGAAGGACACCGCGCGCTACGAGACCTCGGCGGCGATCGCCGAGTGCCTCACCTCGACGGACAACCTGGTGACGACCGACAACACGCTGTCGTACATCGCGCCGACGGCCGCCGCGCAGGAGGCGCAGGTCGCCGGGAACGCCGACCTCGCTCCCTGGGTCGAGGCGGTCCAGGCCGCGAAGGGCCGCACCTCGGACGACCTCGGGACGAAGTACCCGAAGATCTCCGAGCAGCTCTGGTCGGCCGTGCAGACCGCGCTGAGCGGCTCGCAGTCGCCCGCCGACGCCCTGAAGGCCGCGCAGTCGGCGGCGGCCTCCGCCACGCAGTGATGACCACCGCCACTGAGACGGCGCGGCTGCTGCGCCGCGAGGCCGACCCCCGGGTCGCGCCCGTCGCGGCGCAGCCGCCGCGGCGGCGCCGGCGCCCGGGCGGGCAGCTCGCGGCGTGGGCGTTCCTCGCGCCGCTCGTCGTCTACCTGCTCGTCTTCTACGCCTTCCCGCTCTACCGCAACCTCGAGCTGAGCCTGAAGGACTACACGGTCCGCTCCTTCGTCCAGGGCAACGCCCCGTTCGTCTGGTTCGACAACTACGCGCAGGTCTTCCGGGACCCGACGTTCGGCCCGGCGCTGCTGCACACCGCGGTGTTCACGGGGGTGTCGCTGATCTTCCAGTTCACGCTGGGGCTCGCGCTCGCCGTGTTCTTCTACCGCCGCTTCCCGCTCGCGAGCACGCTCCGGGCGCTGTTCCTGGTGCCGTGGCTGCTGCCGCTGATCGTCTCGGCCTCGACCTGGTCGTGGATGCTGAACAGCGACTCCGGGATCGTCAACGCGTTCCTCGAGTCGTTCGGGATCGGCCAGATCAACTGGCTGACCTCGCCGGCGACCTCGCTGATCGCGGTGCTGATCGCCAACATCTGGATCGGCATCCCGTTCAACCTGGTCATCCTCTACTCCGGGCTGCAGAACATCTCGCAGGACCTCTACGAGGCGGCCTCGCTCGACGGCGCGACCGGCGCGCAGCAGTTCTGGCGGATCACGCTGCCGCTGCTGCGCCCGGTGTCGGCGATCACGATCCTGCTCGGCCTCGTCTACACGCTGAAGGTGTTCGACATCATCTGGATCATGACGAAGGGCGGGCCGGCCGACTCGTCGACGACGCTCGCGACGTGGACCTACCAGCTCGGCTTCGGCTCGATGCTGCCGGACTTCGGCCCGGCCGCGGCGGTCGGCAACCTGCTGATCATCCTCGCGCTGGTCTTCGGCCTCGTGTACATCCGCGTCCAGCGCAAGCAGGCCGACGCATGACCGCGCGGCGCCCCTGGTGGCTGACCGCCGTCGGCGTCCTGCTCACCGCGGTGATGCTGTTCCCGGTCTACTGGATGATCAACGTCTCGCTCACGCCGACGGGGTCGATGCGCAAGGATCCGCCGGACTGGTTCCCCTTCGCCCCGACCTTCTCGGGCTACCAGGCCGTGGTGAGCGAGCAGCTGCCGTACCTCGGCACCAGCCTGATCGTCGGGCTCGGAACCGTCCTGCTGACCGTGGCGATCGCCGCTCCGGCCGCGTACTCGCTCGCGAAGCTGCGGCCGCGCGGCGGGCAGGGCCTCTCGTTCGTGCTGCTGATCGCGCAGATGATCCCGGCGATCATCATGGCGATGGGCTTCTACGCCATCTACCTCAACCTCGGGCTGCTGAACTCGATCCCCGGGCTGATCGTGGCCGACTCCACCATCGCGGTGCCGTTCGGCGTGCTGATCTTCACCGCGTTCATGTCGGGCATCCCCGACGAGCTGACCCAGGCCGCGCGGATGGACGGCGCGAGCGCGTGGCGCACCTTCACCTCGGTGATCATGCCGATCAGCCGCAACTCCGTCGTCACGGTGTCGCTCTTCGCGTTCCTCTGGGCCTGGTCGGACTTCATCTTCGCGTCGACCCTCGACAGCGGCGGGAAGCTCCAGCCGATCACGCTCGGCATCTACAAGTACATCGGCAACAACAACCAGGAGTGGAACTCGATCATGGCGACCGCCGTGGTCGCCTCCCTCCCGGCCGCCGTCCTCCTCGTCGTCGCTCAGCGGTACGTCTCGGCGGGCGTCACCGCCGGCGCCGTCAAGGACTGACCCTCTTCCTCCCTAGGAGATCCCGTGACCCTGACCACCTCCGTCGCCCTCGGCGGCCCCGTCGCGCCGACCGCCGGCGTCCTCCGTCCGCTCCGCCAGGACGAGATCCGCCTGACCGGCGGCTTCTGGCAGCACTACCAGCAGCTCGGCGCCGAGGCCGTGATCGGCCACTGCCTGAGCTGGATCGAGCGGGTCGGCTGGGCCGGCAACTTCGATCGCGCCGCGGCGGGCACGATCTCGTCGGCGTCCGGCGGCGACCAGCACGCGGGGATCGAGTTCGTCGACTCGGAGGTCTACAAGCTGCTCGAGGCGATGGCCTGGGAGCTCGGCCGCTCGCAGGATCCGGCGCTCGCCGCGCAGTACGACGCGCTGGTGCGGCGCGTCGCCGCTGCCCAGGACGCGGACGGCTACCTGCACACGAGCTTCGGCCGGCCGGGGCAGCGCGCGCGCTACTCCGATCTGGAGTGGGGGCACGAGCTGTACAGCTTCGGGCACCTGATCCAGGCGGCCGTGGCGCGGCTGCGCACCGGTCACGACGACCTGCTGCCGGCCGTCGCGCGGCGTCTCGCCGACCACGTGATCGACGTGTTCGGGGCGGAGGGGCGGATCGCGGTCTGCGGGCACCCCGAGATCGAGCCGGCGCTCGCCGAGCTCGCCCGCGCCACCGGCGACGGGCGCTATCTCGAGCAGGCGCGGCTCTTCGTCGAGCGACGCGGCACGGGGACGCTCGGTGCGGTGCAGTACGGGGCCGAGTACTTCCAGGACGACGTGCCGGTGCGCTCGGCGGACGTGCTGCGCGGCCACGCGGTGCGCGCGCTGTACCTGGCCGCGGGGGCGCTCGACGTCGCCGTGGAGACCGGCGACGCGGAGCTCGAGGCCGCCGTGCAGCGGCAGTGGGCGGCGACGGTCGCGCGGCGCACCTACCTGACCGGCGGGATGGGCTCGCACCACCAGGACGAGGCGTTCGGCGCCGACTACGAGCTGCCGCCGGACCGCGCCTACGCCGAGACCTGTGCGGCCATCGCGTCGAACATGCTGAGCTGGCGGCTCCTGCTGCGCTCGGACGACGCGGCCTACGCCGATCTGATGGAGCGGACGCTGCTGAACGCGGTGCTGCCCTCGACGCGCGAGGACGGGCGCGCCTTCTTCTACACGAACACGCTGCAGCAGCGGGTCGACGGGGTGGCGCCGGACGAGAGCGTGGAGACCGACCGGGCGCAGTCGAGCCTGCGGGCGCCGTGGTTCTGGGTGTCCTGCTGCCCGACCAACATGGCGCGGACCCTCGCGAGCGTCGAGCTGAGCTTCGCGACGGCGACGGACGACGGGGTGCAGCTGCACCAGTACGGCGCGTACCGGGTGACCACGGGCGACGTGGCGCTCGAGGTGGTGACGGACTACCCGGAGGACGGGGAGATCGCGGTGCGGATCCTGGCGGATGCGGAGTTCGCGCTGACGCTGCGGATCCCGCCGTTCGCGCGCGGGTCGGCGCTGCTGGACGGGCGGCCGGTGGACGGCGCCCTCTCGACGGTGACGGTGCGGCGGGCGTTCGCGGCCGGCGACGTGGTGCGGCTGTCGCTGCCGATGCCGGCGCGCTTCGTGACGCCGCACCCGCGGATCGACGCGGTGCGCGGCCAGGTCGCGGTGGAGCGCGGGCCGTTCGTGCTGGCGCTGGAGTCGCTGGAGCTGCCCGACGGCCTCGACACGGAGCACGTCGCGGTCGACCCCTCGGTGGAGCCGGTCGCAACCGGCGACGGCGCCCGGGTGGCGCTCGTCCGCCGCGACACCGCGGCGTCCGCGTGGCCCTACTCCGTGCCGACCGAGCTCGGCGACCACTTCACCGCGGACTTCCGCCCCTACTACCGCTGGGCCAACCGCGGCCCCTCCACGATGCGCATCTGGACCCCGACCCTCTGACCCCCTGCCTGCCCTCTCCCTCCCCGCGAGATGCCACTTGTGCTCGCCTTTCACGGCGTGTCGCGCGCACAAGTGGCATCTCGCGGCGCGGGGACGGGTGGTGTGGGCGGGGGCGGGGAGCGCGTGAGGGAATCGGCGAGCGACCGAGCTTGTTTTCACGCTGAAAGCATTCTTTTCTGTACAGTGAAAAAATGCGATCGCTGGACGACGTCGCGCACGAAGCGCTTGCACAGGCACTGCCGGAGTCGGTGGCGGTGCTGGAGACCGAGGGCGCAGGCGCTGTCGTACGACTCCGCACCGGCGAGCGGATCCCCGTTCTCGTCCGGTGGGCAGGAGCCGGCTACCCGAGGGACGTCGACCGCGCGTTGAGAAGCGGACCGACCGATCCACCTCTGCTTCTCGTTGCGGAAGCGATCTCTCCCGGAGCGCGAGAGATGCTGGCCGAGCGCGGAGTGGGGTGGGTCGGCCTCGACGGATCGATGCTGATCGAGCTGGACGGAAAGGTGTACATCGAACGCAGAACGGCCGCGGTCGACACGGGAGCGCGCCGTACTGGGGCCGTTCGATGGACGCCGTCCACGGCGGATGTCGCCGAGACTCTCCTGTCGAGCCTCGTGCCGACGGAGCCCGGCCGGCCGGCCGGTGATGTCGTCCCACTCGTGCAGTACCTCGCCGGTCGCTCTGCTCGCTCCCTCGGTGCCGTGTCCAGGGCGCTCCGGGATTTCGAGGATCAGGGCTGGATCGTCCCCTCTGACGAAGGAGCCGTGCGCTCGCGAGGACGGCGTCCGGCTCGCAGGATCGACGATCCGGGTGCGCTGCTGGACGCGTGGGCGGGCTATGAGAGAACCCTGTCGGGGGGTCGAGGCTTCCATGTCCTCGAACGCGACCCCGAGACGACCGCGGCACGCATCGCTGAGCTCTTCGGCGATGACGTCGTCTTCGGGGGCCTCCTCGCCGCGGACCGGATCGCGCCGTACTCGACCGGAATCTCGGTCGTGCGGTGTCATATCGACGGGCGGATCAACTCGCAGTCGTTCGACGAGCTGGCCAGGGAGGCAGGACTGACGCCGACGAGGGCTGGGGCCAGGGTCGTCGTCTCGACGGCTCGCCCTCCGGTCTTCACCGCTTCGACCGTCGACAGCGGGCTTCGCATCGTCGATCCGATCAGGGCCTACGTCGATCTGCTCCGCGACAGCATTCGCGGGGAAGAGCCCGCCGAGCACCTCCGACGTCTCGCGATCGGGTTCTGATCCATGACGCAGGCGGAGCGGAATCGTCGCACTCGCACCCTGGCGGAGAGGGCGCTGCTCCGCCTTCTCGATGCTGCGGGAGAGCATTGGCGGGATCTGGTCGTCATCGGCGGTCTCGTCCCTGACCTGATCGTCGAGTCCGACGACGTGCACCAGGGGACGAGTGACGTCGACGTGGTCCTCGACGTGGGGGTCGTCTACGACCGCGACGAGAAGGACTTCTCCTGGTTGGAGGCGGCGCTCGGTGCAGCCGGTTTCCTGCCCGTCGATGCTGCGGGGGACTGGAACGGGACGACGGAGGTCGAGGGCGCTGTCGTCGTCCTCCAGGTGCTCGTCGATGTCGACGACTCGCTGCTGCCGATCGTCCTGCCGGGTGCTCCGCGGGTCAACGCCATGAACGTCCGTGGCCCTCGTCCTGCGCTCCGCGACGCGCAGGTCGTCTCGCTCGCGGGACGGCAGGTGCGCGTCGCCGCGCTCGGCTCCTATCTCGCTGCGAAAGCAGCCGCGATCCTGGGCCGAGATGCCGAGAAGGACCTCTACGACTTCGCGTTCGTCATCATCCAGGCCGAGCGGTCGGATCCCGGTCGCGCGGCTCGGGCGGTGTCGGCGGCGACGGAGCATGATCGGCTGCTGCTCGTTCTCGCGGCGTGCGATCCCTTCGCCTCCGCTTCCGGTGACGGGAGTGAGGCGTACGCGCGGCTCGCCGCCGCCGCCGGCGTCCAGGACGAGACGGAGGCACTCGCGCTCGACGCGTGGGCCGCCGTCACGGCGTTCCGCTCGGGTCTCACCGCTTCGTGAAGCAGGATCACCTCACTTCGAGGGCCGATCGCACTGTCCGACAGGCAGGCGCACTCCCCGCGAGATGCCACTTGTGCACGCCTTTCACGGCGTGTCGTGTGCACAAGTGGCATCTCGCGGCGGGGGACGGCTCGCGGCGGGTGGGCGGGTGGGGGGGTCAGCGGTCGACGTCGGCGGGGGTCTCGAGGGGGGCGTCCTGGACGGTGGCGCGGTCGGACTTGGAGCGGTCGCCGCGGGTCTTCAGGAGGCTCGCGATCGTGGCGACGGCGATGGTGCTGCCGATGAAGGTGAGCGAGAACCAGATCGGGATCTCGGGGACCCAGAGCAGGGGCTCGCCGCCGTTGATGAAGGGGACCTCGTTGACGTGCAGGGCGTGGAAGACGAGCTTGACGGCGATGAAGCCGAGGATGACGGCCAGGCCCTGGCTGAGGTAGACGAGGCGCTCGAGGAGGCCGCCGATCAGGAAGAACAGCTGGCGCAGGCCCATCAGCGCGAAGGCGTTCGCGGTGAAGACGATGTAGGCCTCGCTGGTCAGGCCGTAGATGGCGGGGATCGAGTCGAGCGCGAAGACGAGGTCGATGAAGCCGATGGCGACGATGGTCAGCAGCATCGGGGTGACGAAGCGGCGGCCGTCCTTCTTCACGGTCAGCCTGTCGCCGTGGTACTCGTCGGTGACGGGGAGGACGCGGCGCACCAGGCGCATGAAGGCGTTGTCGGCCGGGTCGCCGTGGTCGCCCTTGATCTGCTGATAGGCGAGCACGAAGAGCAGGGCGCCGAAGAGGTAGAAGACCCAGGAGAAGTTCTCGATCAGGGCCGCGCCGACCGCGATGAAGCCGCCGCGCATGATGAGCGCGATGACGATGCCGATCATCAGCACCTTCTGCTGGTAGATCTTCGGCACCGCGAAGCCGGTCATGATGATGAGGAAGAGGAAGAGGTTGTCGAGCGACAGCGCCTTCTCGGTGAGATAGCCGGCGAAGTACTCGCCGCCGTAGCGCCAGTCGGCGACGAAGCCGATTCCGACGCCGAAGAGCAGCGCGAGGCCGATGTAGAAGGCCGACCAGCGGGCGGACTCCGCGATGGTCGGCTCGTGCGGCTTCCGCACGTGCGCGAAGAACTCGTAGACGAAGAAGGCGATCGTCACGGCGATCGTGATGAGCCAGATGAGGGGCGTGATCTGCACAGGGTGCTCCAAGGGGGTGGTCGACACGGGACCAAGGTCTCCTCCACTCCGGCCGACGACCTCTCGGAGGTGGTGGCGGAGCCGATGGCCCGGGATGCTCTCTCGCATCCGTAATGACGGGCTCACCGCAGACGGGAGTACTCCCCTTGCTGCCTGCGATTCTACTCAGGGACGGCGAGCGCGAGCCTGGGAGAGTACCGACACGTCGCTTCTGGATCCACCCGGGCCTATATTGGATCCAGCGACAGGGAGTCGCGGGGGAGGCGACGTATGGCGATCCAGACGGTCCTCGGCCCGATCGAGCCCGCGGGCCTCGGCGCCGTCTCGATGCACGAGCACCTGCTGACCGATGCGAGCGCGCTGCAGCGGCCCGGTGTCGAGGCGCTCGATCCGGACGCGCCGGTCACCGCCGGGCTCGCCGCCGCCCTGCGCTGGAGCCAGCTCGCGCTCGCCGACAACCTCCGTCTCGACGACGTCGAGCTGCTCGCCGACGAGCTGCGCCTCGGTGCCGCCGCCGGTCTCGGCCTGGCCGTCGACCTCAGCTCGCTCGGCTTCGGCCCCGACCGCACCCGCCTGCCCGAGCTGGCCGAGCGCTCCGACGTCGCGATCGCGGCCGGCTACGGCGCCTACCTCCCGCGGCTGCTGCCCGAGTGGTACCTCGCGCTCGACGTCGACGGCCGCACCGCGCTGTTCCTCCGGGCGCTGACCGAGGCGATCCCCGGGACCTCCTACCGCGCCGGGCTCCTCGGCCTGATGGGGACGACCGGCGCCTTCGCGACCGCCGAGGGGGAGCAGGAGCGGATCAGCCTCACCGCCGCGGCCCGCGCCGCCGCCGCCACGGGCTCGGCGATCACCGTCCGGCTCGCCGCCGACGCCCGCAACGGACTCGAGGTGCTCGCGCACGTGGTCGCCGAGGGAGTCGCGCCCGACCGCGTGGTCTTCAGCACGGTCGACGAGTTCCTCGACCTGGCCTACCTCCGCGACCTCGGCGGAGCCGGCGCCGTGCTCGAGCTCTGCTTCGGCAACGAGGGCGCCCACGTCGGCCGGATCCGCAACGCGAGCGACCCGCAGCGCCTGGACGCACTGCTGGAGCTGCTCGGCACCGACCCCGGCATCCGCTGGGTGCTCGGCCACAGCACCTGGACGAAGGGCCAGCTGCGCCGCTTCGGCGGGCACGGCTTCGACCACCTCGGCGCGCGGGTCCTCCCGGGGCTGCGCGCCCTCGGCGTCGCGGACGACCTGCTGCGCCGGATGAGCGTCGAGGAGCCGGCCCGGCTGCTGGACCGGCCGTGACCGCGGTCCGCGGACCCGACGACCGGCGGTGCCCGATGACGCCGACTCAGCTGACGCCGACTCCGATGACCGCCGATGCCGACCGATGCCGATGACCACCGATACCGACGACGGCCGCCGCCGATGACCGCCGCTGCCGGTGACCACCGATCCCGATCACGCCCCCGATGAGAGAGACGCAGACCCCATGAGAGACACGCTCGCCCCGCTCGCGCCGATCGAGCCCTTCCTCGTCGACGGCGCGTGGCTCGCGCCCGAGGGGGCGGAGATGCTCGACATCGTCGACCCCGCGACGGAGGAGCTGCTCACCCGCGTCCCGCAGGCCGGCCCCGCCGAGATCGAGGCGGCCGTCCGCGCCGCCCGCCGCGCGCACGACGACGCGCGCTGGAGCGGGATGAGTCCGCACGACCGCAGCCGCATCCTGAACCGCGTCGCCGACCTGATCGAGGAGCGCCTCGAGGAGCTCGCGGTGCTCGAGACCCGTGACAACGGCAAGCCGATCGAGCGCTCGCGCGCCGACACCGCGACGTCGGCGCGCGTCTTCCGCTACTACGCCGGCGCCCCCTCGCGTCTGACCGGCACCGTCGTGCCCGTCGACGCGCAGCACCACGTGTACACGACGCTCGAGCCGGTCGGAGTGGCGGCGCTGATCCTGCCGTGGAACTTCCCGATCATGACGGCGAGCTTCAAGCTGGCGCCGGCGCTCGCCGCGGGCTGCACCGTGGTCGTGAAGCCGGCGGAGCAGACTCCGCTGACCATGCTGCGCCTCGCGGCCCTCTGCGAGGAGGCGGGCGTCCCCGCGGGAGTCGTGAACGTGCTCACCGGCGACGGGCGGGTGGGCGCGGCGCTCACCGAGCACCCGCTGGTCAGCAAGGTGTCCTTCACCGGCAGCACCGAGGTCGGGCGGAAGGTGATGCGGGCCGCGAGCGAGGACTTCACCCGGCTGACCCTGGAGCTCGGCGGCAAGAGCCCGAACATCGTGTTCGAGGACGCGGACCTGGACGCGGTCGTGCTGACCGCGATGCGGGCGTCGTTCGGCCACTCCGGCCAGATGTGCACGGCGGGCAGTCGGCTGCTGGTGCAGCGCTCGATCCTCGAGGAGGCAACGGAGCGGCTGACCGCGGCGGTGCGGCGGGTCGCGCTCGGCGACGGGCTGGCCGGCGGCGTGACCGTCGGGCCGCTGGTGTCGGAGGAGCAGCGGCAGCAGGTGCTCGGCTACATCGCGCAGGGCGAGGCGGAGGGCGCGGTCGTCGCGGTCGGCGGCGGAGTGCCGGACCGGCCGGGCTTCTACGTGGAGCCGACGCTGTTCACCGGCGTGACGAACACGATGACCATCGCGCGCGAGGAGATCTTCGGACCGGTCGTCGGCATCATCCCCTTCGAGGACGAGGACGAGGCGGTGGCCCTCGCCAACGACCAGACCTACGGCCTCGCGGCGGGCGTCTGGACCCGCGACCTGTCGCGGGCGCACCGGATGGGCCGGCGGCTGCGCGCGGGGACGGTGTGGGTCAACACGTACAACCTGTTCGACCCGGCGCTGTCGTTCGGCGGCGTGGGGGAGTCGGGGCTCGGGCGCGACCTGGGCGAGGAGGCGCTGCGCTCGTTCTGCGAGCTGAAGAGCGTGGTCGTCGCGCTCTGAGCCTCGGTGCTCTGCCGCCTGTCCGATCTGCAGGCGATCCCCGCGGGAACGCGGTCTCCGCCGCGTCCGCGCGTCCCGTGCGCGGCGGATCGCCTGCACATCGGACAGCACGCCGCCGCGCTCCGACGTGCTCGTCCGATGTGCAGGTGCTCGTCCGATGTGCAGGTGCTTGTCCGTTGTGCAGGTGAGGACGGGGGCGGGAGGCGCGGATCGCCTGCAGATCGGACAGCACGCCTCCGTGCTGCGGGGTGC
Source organism: Rathayibacter sp. VKM Ac-2856 (assembly GCF_013205055.1). Taxonomy (GTDB): domain Bacteria; phylum Actinomycetota; class Actinomycetes; order Actinomycetales; family Microbacteriaceae; genus Rathayibacter. Next base: position 216,741 of record NZ_JABMLF010000004.1, on the reverse strand, counting down.
TCGTCTGTTGTGCAGGTGATCCGGCGTGGAAGCCGTTTACCGGTGCGAGGGCGGGAGGCAGGAGGCGCGGATCGCCTGCAGATCGGACATGCCGCCTCCACGCTGCGGCGCGCTCGTCCGGTGTAGGTGCTGGTGCGTTGTGCAGGTGCTTGTCCGGTGTGCAGGTGATCCGCCGGGGAAGGCGTGTGCCGGCGCTAGGGCGGGAGGCAGGAGGGGTGGATCGCCTGCAGATCGGACAGCACGCCTCCGTGCTGCGGCGTGCTCGTCCGGTGTGCAGGTGCTGGTGCGTTGTGCAGGTGCTCGTCGGTTGTGCAGGTGATCCGGCGGGGAAGGCGTGTGCCGGCGCTACGGCGGGAGGCAGGAGGGGTGGATCGCCTGCAGATCGGACGCCGGGTGGACGGCGGGGCGGCGGGTTGCGGGACGGCGGGGCTGCGGGTCAGATCCAGCCGTTCTCGCGGGCCTCGATGACCGCGCGCTGCCGGGTGTCGACGTCGAGCTTGCGGAGGATCGACGAGACGTGGTTGCGGACGGTGCCGGAGGAGAGGTGCAGCGCCTTCGCGATGGCGCCGGTGGTCTCGCCGCGGGCTCCGGCGCTCAGCACGTCCAGCTCGCGGTCGGTGAGCGGGCTGCGCGTCGTCGCGAGGGCGTCGGCGGCGATCTCGGGATCGACGTAGCGGCGGCCCGCGGCGACCTGGCGGATGACCTCCGCCACGTCCTCCACCCGCCGCGACTTGGGCAGGAAGCCGCTCACGCCGACGGCCAGCGCGCGACGCAGCACGCCGGGCCGCGCGTGCCGGGTGACGACGATGACGCGGGTCGCCGAGACGCGGCGCAGGCGCTCGGCCGCCTCGATGCCGTCCATCCCGGGCATCTCGACGTCGAAGAGGCAGACGTCGGGCTCGAGCCGCACCGCCTCGGCGACCGCCTCCGCGCCGTCGCGGCACTCGCCGACGATCTCGAGGTCGGGCTCCAGCCGGAGCAGGGCGGCGAGGGCAGTGCGGATCATGTCCTCGTCGTCGGCGAGGAGCACGCGGATCACGCGGCACCGCCGGGCACGCGCGCGTCGAGCTCGAAGGAGCGGCGCACCGTCCGGGCGCGCAGGGTGCCGCCGGCCCGCTCGATCCGCTCGGTCATGCCGACGACGCCGGAGCCGCCGGTGCCGCCGGTGCCGCCGGTGCTCCGCGTGCCCCCGGAGCTCCCGGTCGCCCCGGAGCCGCCGATCGCCGCCGCCTCCGCTCCCTCCGGCACGTCGTTCACCGCCTGGAAGCGCCACGACCCCGCCTCGCGCGCCAGCCGCAGACGCGCGGACTCGCCGCCGCCGTGCTTGAGGATGTTGGTCGTGCTCTCGCGGATCACCGGCCCGAGCACGTCGGCGGGCGCGCGGTCGGCGTCGGGATCGACGGCCAGCTCGACCCGCAGGCCCGCCGAGCGGAGGAGGTCGGCGGCGTTGGCGAGCTCGTCGGCGAGCGAGACGCTGCGGAAGCGGGTGGCCAGCTCGCGGGTGCCGGTGCGCGCCCCGTCGACCGAGCGCTGAGCGGCGCGCAGCTGCTCGAGGGCGCCGTCGGGATCGTCGCGGAGCAGCCGCTCGGCCAGCTCGAGCTGCAGGGCGATCACCTGCAGATGGTGCCCCTGCAGATCGTGCACGTCGCCGGCCAGGATGAGCCGCTCCTGCGCGGCCGCGAGGCGCCCCTCCGCGAGCCGCGCCCGGTCGAGCTCGCGGACGATGTCCCACCACCAGAGCATGCTGACGATCGAGAACGGCAGCCCGATCGCGAAGGCGAACAGCACCGGCGCGGCCTCGGGGGCGAGCGACAGCGGGGCGTCGCCGGTCACCCGCTCGAACTCGAGCCAGGCGCTCAGCAGGAGCAGGGCGGTGAGGAGCACCGTGACCCGCCAGCGGACCCCGCGCGGCCACGGCAGGAGCCCGACCAGGACGAACACCAGCGAGAGCGGCAGCGTCGTGCTGCCCGTCGCGAGACCGGTCGCCGCGGCACCGGCGACACCGAGCGCCGCCACTCCGAGCGCCCGCGCGCCGACCGCCCGCGCGCCGACCTGCGGGGCCTCGCCGTCGGCCCGGCGGTAATGCTGCGCGGAGACGGCGAACACCGCCGTCCAGACCGCCGCGCCGGCGAGGTAGCCGAGCACCCGCCACGGCTCCGCTCCGCCGACCAGCAGGGGCACCGCCCAGCCGAACAGCACCGCGAGGACGAACGAGCCGGCCGAGAGGAGCGTGTACCACCAGGTCGCGGAGACCCCTTTCCCGGAGGGGGGAGCGGCGGTGGTGTCGGCGGGGGCGGGCAGCGCGGTCGGCATGCGGCCCAGGCTACGACCATGACAGATGTCACCCCTCGGTCGGTCGTTCCTCCCGAGTCGCGGTGACGGGAGGGCACTGCCGGGCACCCCTCGCCGCGGGCTGGGATGGACACGTCCCGAACGACGGGGCGGCGGCCCGGCCGCACGGGAAGAAGGAGACAGCACCATGTCGACCATCGTCAGCGACGCGATCCTCGGATTCCAGGGACTCCTCCAGGAGGTCCCCGACCTCGTCCAGCCGCTCGTGGTGGCGCTCGCCGGAGCCGTGCCCTTCATCGAGGGCGAGGGCGCCGCGACGATCGGCATCGTCGGCGGCATCCACCCGGTCGTCGCCGCGGTGTCGGCCGCCGCGGGCAACTTCCTCTGCGTGGCGCTGCTCGTGCTGCTGGGCGCCGGCGTCCGCTCGGCGATCACCGGCGGGAAGCCGCGCACGCGCACGACCGCCCGCCGCGAGAAGTTCCAGCGGGCGTTCACCCGCTACGGCGTCCCCGGCGTGAGCCTGCTCGGCCCGCTGCTGCTGCCGACGCACTTCACCGCGGTGATGCTCGCCGGCTCCGGAGTCGCGAAGGGCCGCGTCCTGCTCTGGCAGGCCGTCGCGATCGTCCTGTGGACGACGGTGCTGACGGTGATCGCGACGCTCGCGCTGAGCGGCGCCGGCCTGGCGTGACGCGCGGGCTCCCCGCCCCGCCGCCCCCCCCACTCTCCAGAAGTTGTCGCACTCGACGCCCGAGTACGACAACTCCTGGAGGGTCGAGCGTCGGAGCGGCGGCGGGTGGCCTCGAGCGCGCAGGAGTTGTCGTAGTGGGAGGGCGAGTACGACAACTTTTGGAGCGTGGGCGTGGGCGTGGGCGTGGGCGTGGGCGTGGGAGCGGGAGCGGGCGCGGGCGCGGGGCGCGCGGGCTCAGGAGGGCGGCGGCTCCGCGGAGGCGACGAGGCGGCGGACGGCGTCGCGCGGGGCGTCGGCGACACGGGAGGACTCGGCGAGGAGGAGGGTCGCGCCGGACGGGGCGTACTCCGGCCAGTCGGGGCCGGGGTCGCCGGTGGCGGCGAAGGCGGACCAGCGGCGGGTGAGCTCGTCGCGGAGGGAGGCGGGGGCGTTGTCGCCGACCTCGGCGGGGGCGGCGGCGGAGTCGAGGGTCCGGAAGAGGAACGGCAGCTCGAGGGAGTGGCCGGCGCGGCGAGGTCCCGCGGCGGCGGGCTGCTCCCAGGTGAAGAGGTAGGCGCGGGTGGAGCCGGTCGCGCCCGCCCGGGCGTCGAGGAGGCGCCGGCTCGGCTGGCGGTAGATCGTCTCGGCGAGGCAGGCCTCGAGCTGCTCGGCGCCGGACACCTCGCGGCCGAGGTCGGCGCGCAGGGCGGCGGCGAACGCCTCCGTCCGGCTGCCGCGCACCGCGGGCCAGTGCGGCAGGAGCAGCGCCAGCTCGCGCTCGAGGAGCTCCGGCGCCGGGTCCGGGCCGCCCGGATCGACGAAGCCGGAGCCCTCGTTCACGTTCGTGCCGATGATCAGATCCACCGAGGAGGACGCACCGGCGGCGACCGCGTCGACCGGCGCGGCGGGCAGCACGCGGCCGTCGAGACTCGGACGGAAGACGGGCGTCGGGTTCGGGTGGCCGGCCGAGCGCCGCTCGATCAGCCGCTGCTGGGCGGCGACCACGTCCTCCCACGGCAGCGTGAGCAGCCGCGACGGCTCCTCCTCCGCGCCGAGGAGCGACAGCAGCTCGGCGGTGACGCCCTCGCCGTACTCCCGTGTGCCGATCCGCTCCGGGTTCCCGCTCTGCAGCACGGCGCGCGAGAGCAGACCGGCCGCGGCGGGGGCGGCGAGCAGCGCCGAGACCAGCACCGCCCCCGCGGACTGCCCGGCCAGCACGACCCGCGACGGGTCGCCGCCGAACGCCGCGACGCCCGAGCGCACCCAGCGGAGCGCGGCGATCACGTCGAGCAGGGCGAGGTTCGCGGAGTCGGCGTAGTCGGCGCCGAGGAGGTGCTCGAGGGTCAGCATCCCGAGGGCGCCGAGGCGGTGATTCACCGAGACGACGACCATCCGGCCCGCGGCGGCGAGGCGCGCGCCGTCCGACAGCGGCTCGGCGTTGGACCCGACGATGTGCAGGCCGCCGTGCACCCAGACGAGCACGGGCAGGTCGCGGGCGGCGGGCTCGGGGGTCCAGATGCTCAGATGCAGGGAGTCCTGCTCGGAGACGTTCGCATCGGCGAACGGCTGCGGCGCGACGGGCCCGGGCGAGGTCGCCGCACGCACGCCCGCCCACGGCTCCACCGCGACGCCGGGCCGGAAGCGCTCGGCCACCCGCTGATACGGCACGCCGAAGAAGGCGTGCGCCGCTCCGTCGGGCGTCGCGACCACCCTGCCGCGCACGACCCCGCCCGGAGTGACGACCTCGGTCATGCGGGCTGGTGCAGCACGGGCCCGTGGCCGGGCGAGAGGGTGCTCTGCAGCACGAGGGAGGAGGCGCCGATCGCCGCGGCGTCGCGCGGATTGGCGGACAGCTCGACGCTGATCGGGTGGGCGCGGCGGGCGAAGCGGCGGCTCTCGAGCCGGGAGCGCAGCGCCCGCGTGTAGATCGAGCCGGCGATCGCGACGCCCGGACCGGTCAGCACGAGCGCGTCGAGGTCGAAGAGGTTGGCGAGGGTGACCGCCCCGTCGGCGAGGTGCCCGGCCGAGCGCTGGAGCAGCTCCTCCGCGGCGGGGTGGCCGTTGATCGCGGCGAGGCTGAGCACGTCGAAGTCGCGAGCGTTCTGCTCGACCTCGAAGGTGAGGTCGAGGTCGGCGAAGGCGCTCCGATCCGCCGCGGCGTCCTCGACCACGACGGACGGTGCGGCGTAGCGCTCGAGGCAGCCGATGTTGCCGCAGAAGCACTCGCGGCCGCCCGGGGCGATGGTGATGTGGCCGATCTCGGCGGCGTTGGAGCTCGCGCCGCGGAAGAGCGCGCCGTCCAGGACGACGCCGGCGCCGATCCCGGTGCCGACGTAGATGCTGCCGAAGGTCTCATGCCGCGAGACGCCGCGGCTCCAGAACTCGCCGATGGCGGCCGCGGCCGCGTCGTTGTCGAGCAGGATCGGGATGCCGAAGCCGGCGCCCAGCTCCTCGCGCAGCGGGAAGTCGCGCCAGCCCTGCAGGGTGGGCGGCCCGAGGATCCGACCCGCGGCCTGGTCGATCGGACCCGGCGCGACGACGGCGACGCCGGCCAGGGCACGGCGGTCGAGGCCGGTGCCGCGCACGAACGCGGTGTAGCCGTCGACGATCCGGCGGGTGACCTCCTCGGGTGCCGCGAGGGCCGCACCGCGGATCTGCTGGCGCGCGATCACGCCGCCGCCGGCGTCCGTCGCCACGAAGGTGATCGACTCGAAGCCGAGCTGGACGCCGACGCCGATCCGCGCCCGGGTGTTGATCTCGAGCATCTGCCGGGGCTTGCCGCCGCTGGCCGTGGACCCGGTCTCGCGGACGATGCCGTCGGTCAGGAGCTTGCGCACGATCAGCGAGATCGACGGCTGGGTCAGCCCGGTCGCCGAGGTGAGCTCGACGCGGCTGATCGGACCGGAGGAGCGGATGATGTCGACGACGAGGGCGCGACTGCCCGGGGACGCCGGGGTCGCCTCACGACGCGCCATGCCTGCTCCTCACCGTCCGACCGACAGCGTACGGGACCGCGGCGCGGGGCCCCGCTCGCCGCCCGCGCCTACGCTGGTGCTGCCCGTTCGAGAGAGAGCTGCCATGACCGATCCGAGACCGCCGCGGCCCCTCGGGCTCGCCCTCGTCCGCGCCACCGAGATCATGGGCGCCGAGCCCTACTTCCACGAGTTCATCGCGGGCGTGGAGCACGCGGTCCGCCCGGCGGGGCACTCGGTGCTGCTGAACGTGCTGCCCGACCGCGACGCCGAGATCGAGACCTACCGGCGCTGGAGCCGCGACGGCGAGGTCGACGGAGTGGTGCTGGTCGACCTCGAGGTGGACGATCCGCGGCCGGCGCTGGTGCGCGGGCTCGGGCTGCCCGCGGTGATCGTCGGGCCGCCGTCCGCCGCGCGGGAGCTGCGCGCGGTGTGGACGAACGACGACGACGCGATGCGCGACGCCGTGCAGTTCCTCGCGGACCTCGGGCACGAGCGGATCGCGCACGTCGGCGGGCCGGAGGAGCTGCTGCACACGCGGATCCGGCGCGAGTGCTTCCTCAAGGAGTGCGCCGCTCGCGGGATCGAGGCGCTCGAGCGCTCGGGCGACTACTCGCGGGAGTCCGGCGCCCGCGCGCTGCACTCGCTGATCGCGGAGGCGCAGCCGCCGACGGCGACGATCCTCGACAGCGATCTGATGGCGATCGGCGCGCTCGACGGGGCCCGGCAGCTCGGTCTCGACGTGCCCGGCGCGATGTCGCTGCTGGCGTGGGACGACTCCGCGCAGTGCCAGCTCAGCGAGCCGCCGCTGTCGGCGGTCTCGCACGACGTGCAGGTGATCGGGATGCTGACCGGCCAGGAGCTGCTGAGCGAGATCGCGGCGTCGGCGAGCGGATCCGTCGCCAGCCCGCCGGTCGTCGTCGTGGCCCGCGGGACGACGAGCGCACCGGCGCAGGCCGCTGTGCAGCACGACGCGCAGGTCGACGCGCACTGAGCCGGACACCGGGCCGCGCACCGGGCCGCAGACCGAGCCGAGCCCTCCCGGGGAGCCGCGTCGTCGCAGATTCGCCATGCCTGATCTTTACATAAATTATTAATCTTTGTACTTGACGCGGGGCAGGAGCATCAGCGACTCTGGGCACGTCGCCGCGGTGATCGACTCCCGATCGGCTGCGGCGCCGAGACACGTCACCGGTCGAAGGAGCCTGGCTAACCCATGACACGTGCCCACAGCACCCCCTCCGCGTTCTCGCGGATCCCTCTGCGCCGCTCCCTCGCCGGAGCCGCCCTGCTGGCCGTCACGGCCGGCTCGCTGGTCGTCCTCGCCCCGGCGGCTGCGCCGTCGGCCTCGGCACGGACCGCCGCCGCACAGCCCGCCGCCCCCGTCGACTGGACGAGCGAGAACACCGCCTTCGTGCAGCGCGACGGCAGCGCCCTGACCCTCGACGGCGAGCGGTTCTGGGCGAGCGGCACCAACATCTACTGGCTCGGGCTCGACGAGAACGTCGGCGGAGTCGACTACCCCACCTACTTCCGGATCAAGGACGCCCTCGACACCGCGGCGCAGATGGGCGTCACGGTCGTCCGCTCGCACATGATGACCTCGACCGGCCAGAACGACGAGGACCCGCTGGCGCTGATGCCGCGCCTCGGCGAGTACAACGAGGAGGCCTTCCGCACCATCGACTTCGCCGTCGCCTACGCGGGCACCCTCGGCATCCGCCTGGTGCTGCCCCTCACCGACGAGTGGGCGTACTACCACGGCGGTCACCGCGACTTCACGACCCCGCTCGGGCTCGAGTCGGCGGACTTCTACTCCGACCCCGCCGCGATCGCCGCGTACCAGGACTACGTCGACGTGATCCTCGGCCACACCAACACGATCACCGGGACGCGCTTCGTCGACGACCCGACGATCATGGCCTGGGAGCTGGGCAACGAGCTCGAGGGGATGACCCGCGACTGGATCGACGCGCAGGTCGCGCACATCAAGGAGCAGGCGCCCGAGCAGCTCGTCGCCGCCGGCCGCCGCTTCGACATCGACCCGGACACCCTCGCGGCGCCGGACCTCGACATCGTCGACGTGCACTACTACCCGCCGACCGCGGAGCGGGTCTCGGCCGACGCCGCGACCGTCGCCGGCGCGGGCAAGGTCTACATCGCCGGCGAGTACGCCTCGACGGCGGCGAGCGAGGACCTGCTCGGCGCGGCGGCGGCGGACCCGAACGTCTCGGGGACCTTCTTCTGGTCGCTCTTCGGCAACAACGACCGCGGCGGCGTCGTGCCGCACGACGACGGCTTCACGCTGCACTACCCGGGCGGGACCCCGCGCGAGCGGGAGAGCGTCGACGCGATCGAGCAGTACGGCCGCGCGACGGGCAGCACGCCCGGCGAGCTCGAGCTCGGCTCACCGCTGATCACCGCGATCGACGAGGACTACGGGATCAACGAGATCTCGTGGCGCGGCACCGCAGGGGCCACCGGCTACCTCGTGCAGCGCTCGACCGGCGGCGAGTGGAGCGACGTGACGGACGGAGCGGTCTCCGCCTCGGCGTCGCCCATCACCGACTACGACTCCCCGGCCGGCGCGCGCTACCGCGTCGTCCCGGTGGGCGACGACGACCGTCGCGGCCCCGCCTCCGACGCGGTCGCCGCCTCCGCGGGCGGCGCCGTGCTGGTCGACCCGCTGCAGAGCTGGCTGCTGACCGCGGGCCACGAGAACGCGGAGATCGCACCGACTCCGACCGGCGGCGTCGTCATCGCGACCGGCGACGCGAGCGTCACCTGGCAGCGCGACGGGATCAGCGCGGCGGAGTTCGTCGTCTCGGACCCGTCCGCGGTCACCGTGGCGACGAGCAGCGACGGCGCGACCTGGACCGACGCCGCCACCACGACCACCGAGCGCGACGGTGCGAGCGTCGTCGCCGCGACCGGCCTCTCCGGCGAGCAGGTGCGGGTGAGCTGGAGCACCGGCACGCTGCAGCGGGCGACGATCACGAGCACCGCGGCGCGGGTGGCGCTCGTCGACCCGCTGAACGACTTCTCCCGGACGGCGGCGCACACCGGCAGCCTCTCCTTCGACACCGGCAACCCGGGGCTGTTCGGCGGGGACGCCTCGCGGGTGAAGCGCGACAGCGCCGATCCGGCGAGTCTCGAGTACGCCTTCGACGACATCAGCGGAGCCGACATCACGGCCTGGTACTGGCCCGACCAGCCGGTCGTGCCGCTCACGCTCGAGGGATCGGCGGACGGCACGACCTGGACGCCGCTCGCCGTCGAGACGCGCGGCGGCACCGGGAACTGGCGCGAGTACACGTACTCGGTCCGCGACCTGACCGGGGTCGACCGGCTGCGGATCTCCTGGCCGCAGGGGGCGGGCGAGGTCTGGACCCCGCAGATCGGCGCGGTCAGCCTGTACTCGCCGAACGCCGCGCCGTTCGGCCTGCCCGGGAGCCCCGTGCTCGCGGCGCCCGCCGACGGCACGGCGGACGTCACCGCGACGCCGACCTTCTCGTGGGAGCCGGCCGCGGACGCCGCCTACTACCGCTTCGTCCTCTCCGCCTCGAGCGATCTGGCGGACCCGCTGGTCTCGACGACCGGGCTCTCGGCCACCGCCTACCGCCCGCCGGTCGAGCTCGATCCGGAGACGCCGTACTTCTGGCAGGTCTCCGCGGTGAACGGCCTCGGCGCCACGGCATCGGCGACCCGGACCTTCAGCACGGCGGCGCTGCCGACCGAGCCGGTCGTGGTCGAGGACTTCGAGGGCTACGCCGACGACGCCGCGCTCCAGGCCGCCTACGTCCGCAACACCGGCGGCGGCGCGATCGCGCCGACGCTGGTGCCGGACGCGGCGACCGGCTCGACCGCGGCGCGCTTCGACTACGACACCGGCACGGCCGGTTACGCCGGCACGGTGCGGACGTTCGGCGCCGCGCAGAACTGGTGGGGCTACTCGGGCCTGTCGCTCACGGTCGACGCCGACCGGGCCGTGCCGCTCGCGGTGCAGTTCGTCGCGAACGGCGCGTACTGGGAGGCGACGGTCACCCCGTCCGCCGAGGGCGTGCAGCGGATCGAGATCCCGTTCGAGGACTTCGCGCCGCCCGCCTGGGCGCCGCAGGCCGACCTCGACCTCACCTCGGTCACGCAGTACGCGCTCTACATGAACGGCTCGGGCAGCGGCTCGCTGCTGCTCGACGACGTGAAGACCGTCGTGGCGGAGGCGACCACGCCGACGCCGACGCCGACGCCGACGCCCACCGCGACTCCGACCGCGACGCCCACGGTCGGCCCGACCGCGACGCCGACCGCGACGCCGACCGCGACGCCGACGGTCACGCCGACCGCGACGCCCACCACCCCGCCCACCACGACCCCGTCGCCCACTCCGACCCCCGCGCCCTCCGTGCCCTCGTGGCTGGAGTCGCTGGTGAAGAAGTACCTCCCCGGCCTCTGGCAGTGGTGGCTCGGCCGCCACTAGTCCCGACCCGCACCCCGCACCACCCCGCACCCCGCACCACCCCGCACCACCCCGCACCACCCCGCACCACCCATCCGTCCGCTTCACCACCTCCCGTCGCCGAAGGCGGCGACGGCCCACCGAGGAGAGATCCCGTGCACCGACCCACCACCCGCCGCACCACGCTGATCGGCCTCGCCGTCGCCGCGTCGGCCTCGCTCGTCCTGACCGGCTGCTCCGCCGGCGCGAGCAACGACTCCGGCGAGCCGGCCGGCGAGATCACCGTGCTGACCAACCGCACCGACCTCGTCGACACCACGTTCGCCGACTACGCCGCGACCTTCGAGGAGCAGTACCCCGGCACGACCGTGACGTTCGAGGCGCTCACCGACTACGAGGGCGACACGAAGATCCGCCTGAACTCGAAGGACTACGGCGACGTGCTGCTCATCCCGAGCTCGAACGTCACCAAGGACGACTACGCGGACTACTTCGAGCCGCTCGGCTCGACCGACGAGCTCTCGGAGAAGTACCGCTTCACCAACGAGGGCTCGTTCGACGGCACCGCCTACGGCATCTCGACCTTCGGCTCCGCGATGGGCTACGTGTTCAACCGCGACGTCTGGACCGCCGCCGGCGTCACCACTCCGCCCACGACGGAGGAGGAGTACCTCGCCGCCCTCGAGAAGATCAAGGCGACCGGCGTCACTCCCTATTACACGAACTACAAGGACGGCTGGCCGCTCGCGACCATCGAGGGCAACCTCGGCACGGTGCAGGGCGAGGACGTCCGCACCGAGATGATCAACGACGACGCGCCGTGGACCGAGGGCAACGACCAGTACAACATCGACGGTCTGCTCTACGACACGGTCGCGGCCGGCCTCAGCGAGGACGACCCGACGACCACGAACTGGGAGGAGTCGAAGGACCTCCTCGCCCAGGGCGAGATCGGCTCGATGGTCCTCGGCTCCTGGGCCGTCTCGCAGATGCAGGACGCCGCCGAGAAAGCCGGGAAGCCCCGCGACACGATCGGCTTCTGGCCGATGCCGTGGACACAGGACGGCGCGTTCACCTCGGTGACCGCCTCGGACAAGTTCCTCGCGATCAACAAGAACTCCGACAACAAGGCGACCGCCCGGGCCTGGATCGACTGGTTCACCGAGGACTCCGGCTTCGCCGCGAGCCAGGGCGCGATCAGCCCGGTGATCGCCGACCCGGCGCCCGACACCCTCTCCGACTTCGACGCGCTCGGCGTGACCTACCTCGAGCTCGCCCCCGACCCGGTGGGCGAGGAGGCCGTGATCAACGACATCGCCAACGAGGCCGAGATCGACCTCTTCGGCAACTCCTACCGCCAGAAGCTGATCGACGCGGCCCGCGGCGCCGGCGACGGCGACAAGCAGTCGCTCTTCGACGACCTCAACGCGCGCTGGGCCGCCGCCCGCGCCGAGGTGGCGGAGTAGCCACCGCCCGCTGAGGGGCGGTCCGCCACCCGCGGGCCGCCCCCTCCCCACCCCCTCACGACCGCATTCCCCGGGATGCCGAAAGGATCGACATGGCGATCACCGACGCTCCGCCCCTCGAGGTCGGAGCGAGCAAGCGGGCCGGCGGCACTCGCCGCGGCGACAGGCCGCCCGGCCGCCGGCAGCGCCTCACCGGGCGCCGCAGCACGCCCTGGCTGTTCCTCGCCGTGCCGCTGGCGTTCCTCGTCGTCCTGACCTACATCCCGGTCGCGAACATGTTCTGGTACAGCGTCACCGACTGGGACGGCCTCGACCCGGACAAGACGTTCGTCGGCCTCGAGAACTACGTCGAGATCTTCACCCGGCCCGAGATCTTCCAGGTCTTCTTCGTCAGCCTCTTCTACCTGGCCGGCGCGGTCGCGCAGCTCGGGCTCGCGCTGTTCTTCGCGACGCTGCTGAGCTTCCGGACCCGGTTCCGCAACTTCTTCAAGGGCGTCATCTTCTTCCCGTACCTCATCAACGGGGTCGCGATCGGGCTGATGTTCCTCTACTTCTTCCGGCCCGACGGCACCCTCGACGCGGTGCTCGGCGTCTTCGGCGTGCAGGACACCCCGCAGTGGCTCGGCGACCCCTCGGTCGTCAACGTCTCGCTCGCCGCGACCTCGGTCTGGCGCTACATGGGCCTGAACTTCGTGCTGTTCCTCGGCGCGATCCAGTCGGTTCCGGAGGAGCAGTACGAGGCCGCGGACATCGACGGCGCGACGTCGTTCGACAAGTTCCGCTTCATCATCGTGCCGAGCATCCGCCGGATCCTCGGGCTGTCCTTCATCCTCGCCATCGCGGGCGCCCTCTCGGCGTTCGAGATGCCGTACATCATGACCGGCGGCGCCAACGGATCCGAGACCTTCGTGATCCAGACCGTCGACACCGCGTTCCGCTACTCGAAGGTCGGCCTCGCCTCGGCGATGGCCGTCGTCCTGCTCGCGATCGTGCTGATCATCACCGCGGTGCAGCGCCGCGTGTTCCCCGACGAGAAGGCGGGCCAGGAATGACCACCACCCGGCCCCGGGCGGAGGCCGTCACCGGCCTGCCCGTCACCCCCGCCCGCCCCTCGCGCCGGCCCCGGCGCGGCTCGCTCCTCGGCGCGATCGGCAAGTACGCCTCGCTGATCGTCGCCTGCCTGTTCGCGCTCGTGCCGATCGTCACGATCGTCATGCTCGCGTTCAAGACCTCGACGGAGTACCGCAGCACCGGCCCGCTCGACCCGCCGAGCAACTGGTTCAACCTGGAGAACTTCGCCATCGCCTTCAGCCGGGGCGGGATGGTGACCGGGTTCCTCAACACCGGCATCATCCTGCTGGTGTCGGTGGCCGGGACCATCCTGATCGGCACCATGGCCGCCTACGCGCTCGACCGCTTCCGCTTCCGCGGCCGCGGTCTGGTGACGGGCCTCTTCCTGCTCGCGACCCTCGTGCCGGCGGTGACGACGCAGGTGGCGACCTTCCAGGTGATCAACGCGCTCGACCTGTTCAACACCCGCTGGTCGGCGATCCTGCTCTTCACCGGCACCGACATCGTGGCGATCTACATCTTCCTGCAGTTCATGCAGTCGATCCCGGTCTCGCTCGACGAGGCGGCGATGCTCGACGGCGCCAGCCGCTTCACGGTCTACTGGCGGATCATCCTTCCGCTGCTGAAGCCGGCGATCGCCACGGTCGTGATCATCAAGGGGATCGCGGTCTACAACGAGTTCTACATCCCCTTCCTCTACATGCCCTCGCAGGACCTCGGGGTCATCTCGACCTCGCTGTTCCGCTTCATGGGCCCCTTCGGAGCGCAGTGGGAGGTCATCGCCGCCGGCACGATCCTCGTCATCGTCCCGACGCTGATCGCCTTCCTCTTCCTCCAGCGCTTCATCTACAACGGACTGACCTCAGGAGCCACCAAGTGACCCACACCAGCACCGAGCGCCTCACGGCCACCCACCGCCCCCTGCACGACGGCTGGAGCGTGCGCGCCCTCCGCGGCCCGATCCCCGCGGAGATCGCGGGCGCGTCGGTCCCGGCGACCGTCCCCGGTCTCGTGCACACCGACCTCCTCGCGGCGGGCCTCATCCCCGACCCCTACCTCGATCAGAACGAGAAGAAGGTCACCTGGATCGGCGAGACCGACTGGGAGTACGCGTCCTCCTTCGCCTGGTCGCCCGACGGCCACGACCGGCACGAGCTGGTCTTCGAGGGCCTGGACACCGTCGCGACGATCACCCTCAACGGGCACGTCGTGGCGAGCACCCGCAACCAGCACCGCACCTACCGCTTCGCCGTCGACGGCCTGCTGGTCGAGGGCGACAACGAGCTCGTCGTGCGCTTCGCCTCGCCCGTCGCGGAGGCCGACCGCGCCAGCCTCGAGATCGGCTACCGCCCGCACACCTACTCGCACCCGTTCAACGCGCTGCGGAAGGCGGCCTGCAACTTCGGCTGGGACTGGGGCCTGGACGCCGCCTCGGTCGGGATGTGGAAGCCGGTCGCGCTGCACTCCTGGAGCGGCGTGCGCCTGGCCGCCGTCCGCCCGGTCGTGACCGTGGACGGCACGACCGGCCGCGTCGCCGTGCACGTCGACCTGGAGCGGACGGCGGAGGACGAGGTGGAGCTGACGGCGAGCGTCGACGGCGTCACCGCCTCCGTCACCGTGCCGGCCGGCGAGAGCTCGGCGACGCTCGAGCTCGCCGTGGAGGACGCGGCGCTGTGGTGGCCGCGCGGCTTCGGCGAGCAGCCGCTGTCGCTGCTGGACGTCGAGGCGAGCATCGGCGGCGCCGCGGTGGACGGCCGCACGCTGCGCATCGGCTTCCGGACGATCGAGGTGCAGCTGGACCGCGACGAGGAGGGCACCTCGTTCCGCTTCGTCGTCAACGGCGAGCCCGTCTGGATCCGCGGCGCCAACTGGATCCCCGACGACGCCTTCATCACCCGGGTCGACCGCGCGCGCCTGGCCCGGCGGATGGACCAGGCCGAGTTCGCGAACATGAACCTGCTGCGGATCTGGGGCGGCGGCTACTTCGAGTCGGACGACTTCTACGAGCTCTGCGACGAGCGCGGCATCCTCGTCTGGCAGGACTTCCTCTTCGCCTGCGCCTCCTACGCCGAGGAGGAGCCGCTGTGGAGCGAGGTCGAGGCGGAGGTGCGCGACAACGTGACGCGGATCATGCCGCACCCGAGCCTCGCCCTCTGGAACGGCAACAACGAGAACATCTGGGGCTACGAGGAGTGGGGCTGGGAGAAGCGCCTGCAGGGCCGCACCTGGGGCCTCGGCTACTACCTCGACCTGCTGCCGCGCCTCGTCGCCGAGCTCGACCCCGAGCGCTCCTACACGCCGGGCAGCCCCTGGTCGGGCGACACCGCGATCTTCGCGAACGACGTCGACCACGGCTCCGTGCACCTCTGGGAGCTGTGGAACCGGGTCGACTACCCGGCCTACCGCGACATCCACGCCCGCTTCGTCGCCGAGTTCGGCTGGCAGGGCCCGGCCTCGTGGTCGACGATCCGGCGCTCGATCTCGGACTCGCCGCTGACCCCCGAGTCGCCCGGCATGATCCACCACCAGAAGGCGGCCGACGGCAACGACAAGCTGACCGACGGACTCGTCGCGCACCTGCCGCTGCCCGACGACACCGAGGACTGGCACTGGGCGATG
Organism: Rathayibacter sp. VKM Ac-2856; assembly: GCF_013205055.1. Taxonomy (GTDB): domain Bacteria; phylum Actinomycetota; class Actinomycetes; order Actinomycetales; family Microbacteriaceae; genus Rathayibacter. Next base: position 201,198 of record NZ_JABMLF010000004.1, on the reverse strand, counting down.
TCGCTCAACCAGGCGCTCGCCGTCACCCTCGCGATCGAGCACCAGCGCTCCGAGAGCCCGCGCTGCATGGGCTCCGTGGTCTGGCAGCTGAACGACTGCTGGCCCGTGACCTCCTGGGCCGCGGTCGACGGCGACGGGACGGCGAAGCCGCTGCTCTACGCGCTCAAGCACGTCTACGCGGACCGGCTGCTCACGGTGCAGCCGCGCGGCGACGGCCTCGCGGTCGTCGCGGTGAACGACGGCGTCGAGGAGTGGGCGGGCGAGGTCGTCGTGCGCCGGCTGCGCTTCGACGGCACGGTGCTCGCGGAGGAGCGGCAGGACGTGTCGCTCGCGGCGCGGTCCGTGGCCACGGTGCCTGTCGGGGTGGGCGCGGCCGAGGACGCGGCGGGCGAGCTGCTCGTCGCCGACTTCGCGGGCGAGCGCGCGTACTGGTTCTTCGCCGAGTACCGCGACTCCGCGCTCGAGGCGGCGCGCCTGAGCACCTCGGTGCGCGCGGTCGAGGGCGGCGCGGAGGTGACGGTCACCGCGGAGAATCTCGTGCGCGACCTGACCCTCCTCGTCGACAAGGTCGACCCGTCGGCCGTCGTCGACGACCAGCTGGTCACGCTGCTGCCGGGGGAGTCGGTGACGTTCCGGGTGAGCGGCGCCGGGCTCGACGCCGAGGCGCTCGTCTCGCCGAGCGTCCTGCGCACCGCCAACCAGCTCGTCGCCGACTGGGGCTGACGACCCGCACTCCGCGGCACTCGACGGAGCCGACCGGGACCGGCGCACGCCTCCCGGTCGGCTCCTCCGCGCCGCCCAGCACCTTCCGGAGGAAGAGATGACCCCGCAGCTCGCGCTCGCCGTCGACGTCGGCGGCACCAAGATCGAGGCGGCCCTCGTGCGCGCCGACGGCACGCTCGTGGACGGGTCGCGCCACCGGCGCCCGACCGGGGCGGCGCTGACCCCGGAGGGATTCGCGGCGGCCGTCGACGGGTGCGTGGGGGAGGCGCTGGCCGCGGCGGGCGGCTTTGGCAGCGGCTCCGTGATCGGCGCGGGGATCGGCTCCGCGGGGCCGGTCGATCTCGCCGAGGGGCGGATCCGGCCGAAGAACCTGCCGCTGCTGCACGGGTTCGCCCTGCGCGCCGCGGTCGAGCGGCTGCTGCCCGGGCGGCCGGTCGCGCTGCGGCTCGACGGCACCTGCATCGCGCTGGCCGAGCACTGGGTCGGCGCCAACCGCGGCGCCGACTCCTCGGTGAGCCTGGTCGTGTCGACGGGGGTCGGCGGCGGCATCGTGCTCGACGGGCGCGCGCTCGCGGGCCGCTCCGGCAACGCGGGGCACGTCGGGCAGATCCACGTCGGCGACGCGGAGGCGGCGGAGGGGAGCGACGGCACCCTGGAGAGCATCGCCTCCGGACCGAGCACCGTCGCCTGGGCGGTGCGCCGCGGCTTCGCGGGCTCGACCGGCGAGGAGCTGGGGCGGGCGGCCGCGGCCGGCGACCCGGTGGCGCTCGCCGCGGTGGCGCGCTCGGCCGCCGCGGTCGGCACGGCGATCGCCGACGTGGCGACGCTGCTCGACGTGCGCGACTTCGCGGTCGGCGGCGGCTTCTCCGGAGTGACGCCCGGCTACCTCGACCTCGTGCGCGCCGCGGCCTGCGACCGCGCGGTCTTCGACTACGCGCGCGGCCTGTCGATCCGCGCCTCCGGCCTCGGCGGCGCCGGCCCCCTCGTCGGCGCGGCGGCCCTCGTGCACCTGCCGGCCGGACCCATCGGTCTCGATACGCCCGCCGCCGGCGGGCTACTCGACCAGCATGAAGTGGTCGCAGCAGAGCTGCGCGACGTTCATGGTGCGGTCGCAGCGGAGCTGCGCGATGCTCAGGCCGGCCCCGTTCATGCTGATCGAGTAGCCGGCTCCGCCGGCGTATCGAGATCCACGCGTGCAGACACTGCCCACCACCCCCGCACGCCGTGACCGCGCGCGCCGCCGTCATCGACGCCGAGCACCCGCTCCGCTCCGCGCTCCGCCCGTCCCGAGGCCGCCTGGTCGTCGCCGCGCTCGCGTTCGCGGTCAAGGACAGCCCGCTCTGGATCCTCCCGCTCGTCACGGCCGCGGTCGTCGACGCCCTCGTCGCGGGCGATCCGCCCGAGGCGCTCCTCGCTCCGGCTGCCGCGGGCGCCGCCACCATCGCGATCAACATCGCCGCCAACGGCGTCTTCGTCCGCTTCTTCTCCTCCTCCGTGCGCTCGATGGGCGCCCGGCTGCGCGAGGCGCTGGCGGTGCGGCTGCAGCTGCTCTCGTTCGGCTACCACTCCCGCGGCAGCGCCTCCGTGGTCCAGACCAAGATCGTCCGCGACGTGGAGAACCTGGAGCTGATGCTCCAGCAGGCGTTCGGCCCGCTGCTCAACGCCGTGGTGATCCTCGTCGGCGCCGGCGTCGCGACGGCGGTGCGGGTGCCGCAGTTCCTGCCCGTGCTCGCGCTGACCCTGCCGCTGGCCGCCGGGCTGATCCTCTGGCTGCGCTCGCGCACCGCCGCGAGCAACGAGACCTTCCGCCTCGACGTCGAGACCATGTCCTCGGCCGTCGGCGAGATGTCCGCTCTCCTCGAGGTCACCCGCGCGCACGGCCTCGAGCAGGTCTCGGTGCGGCGGGTGGTCGACGCCGCGCACCGGGTCGAGCGGGCGGGCACCCGGCTCGACCGGCTGAACGGGCGCTTCGGCGCGCTGTCCTGGAGCAGCTATCAGGCGATCACCCTCGGCTCGCTCTTCGCGGCGGCGGCGGCGAGCGCGACCGGAGCACTCCCGATCACCGTCGGCGAGGTGGTGCTGCTGAGCACCTACTTCGCCCTGCTGACCGGCGCGATCACCGGCGCCTTCCAGACCGCGCCGCTGATCACCCGCGGCCTCGCCTCGCAGCGCTCCATCGCGGGCGTGCTGACCGACCCCGATGTGGAGTGGAACGAGGGCGGCGCCGTGGTCGACGCGCTCGAGGGGAGCCTCGCGTTCGAGGGCGTCTCCTTCTCCTACGGCGAGCGGCCGGTGCTCTCCGACGTGAGCCTCGGCATCGCCGCGGGCGAGACGGTGGCGTTCGTCGGCGCCTCCGGCTCGGGGAAGTCGACGCTCACGCGGCTCGCGCTGGGCTTCCTCCGGCCCTCGGCGGGCCGGGTGCTGCTCGACGGCCGCGACATCGCGACCCTCGACATGCGCACGGTGCGCCGCTTCGTGTCGGTGGTGCCGCAGGAGTCGGTGCTGTTCCGCGGGAGCATCCGCGACAACATCCTCTACGGCGCCGAGGAGCCCGACGACGAGCGCCTCGAGGCGGCGCTGCGGGCGGCGAACGCGGGCTTCGTCCTGGAGCTGCCCGACGGCTGGGACACGACGGTCGGCGAGCGCGGCGCGCAGCTCTCCGGCGGCCAGCGCCAGCGCCTCGCGATCGCCCGCGCGCTGATCCGGGACCCGCGCCTGCTGATCCTCGACGAGGCGACCGCCGCCCTCGACCCGCGCGCCGAGGCCGAGGTGCGCGGCGCCCTGGAGCGGCTGCGCGCCGGCCGCACGACCCTGATCGTCGCGCACCGCCTCAGCACCGTCCGCTCGGCCGATCGCATCGTCGTCCTCGACGGCGGCCGCGTCCTCGAGCAGGGCACCCACGAGCAGCTGCTCGCCGCCGGCGGCCGCTACGCCCGCATGACCGCCACGTCCTGACGCCGCCGCATCGAGATCCACCCTCTTCGAAACGACCCCCCCCCCGACGCGGCTCATCCGTCACGAACGGCTGCCGCTCCCGCCGGGAGGCAGCCGTTCGTGACGGATGGACGGGTGCCGCCGGGTCAGGGGAGCGTGAGCTCGCCCTGGTTCAGGACGCGCGGGTGGAAGTAGGCGCTCTGGATGGCGGCGTTCGTGTTGCTGCCGCGCAGCTGCTCCGACCAGATCATGAAGTACGACCAGCGCGTCTGGCTCTGCAGCAGCGACGCGTCGGGCACCTTCCCCATCTCGGCGATCGCGATCGGCTTCGATCCGGCGATCGACTGCATCTGCTGGTAGTCGCCGGAGCTCGGGAAGCCCTTGTACCAGACGTCCAGCGACACGACGTCGACGTAGTCCGCACCCGGGTAGTAGTCGGCCCAGCCGCCCGCGGGGTTGTCCTGCACGTTCCAGACCCAGATCAGGTTGGTCAGGCCCTGCGAGTCGAAGTAGTCGCGCATCTGCTGGTAGATCTTCGCGCCGCCGTTCGCGCCGGGCCGCGCGCCCCACCAGTTCCAGGACTCGTTCATCTCGTGGAACGGCCGGAACAGCACGGGCACGCCGGCGTCCTTCAGCTGCCGCAGGTACGGCACGACCTCGGCCATCCGCTGCTTCCAGGTGGCGTTCAGCGCGGTGCCGCCCGTGACGACCTGCTGGAACTGCGCGTCGCTGATGCGGCTCTTCACGCCGCCCTCGAACGTGCAGGTGCTCGGCCCGGTCGGCGGGCACACGTGCCAGGCGAGCGTGACGAGCGAGCCGTTGGCCCACTCCGTCTTCGCCTGGTCGACGACGCGCTGCCGATTCGCGGCGTCGGAGGCGGTGAAGAACAGGTCGCCGCCCCACAGCCCGGGGTACTGCCCGGTGATGTCCTTCACCTGCTGCGTGTACTGGGCGGGCGCGCTCGCCGGCTCCTTGTTGTGCTGGCCCGAGACGATGCTCGTGCCGGTGATCGACCGCAGGTACTGGAGGACGGTCGCCTTGGACGTCGCGGGGAACGCCTGCGCCGCATCGGGCGACGGCGCGACCAGCGGGGCGAGCAGGGCGGCGCCGAGCGCGGCGGCCAGGAGGGTGCGGCGCAGCGGGACGTGGCGGGCGCGGGCGGCGCCGGTGGCGCGAGCGGCGCCGGTGGTGACTCGTCGTCGAGTCATGGTGGTCCTCTCCGCGGACCCTCGTCGGTGAGCGCCCGCACGGTCACCCTCACCCCTCCGCGCGAAGCGGTCAACCCTTACATCGTTTATTAATGATTTCTCGCCCGGCGGACCCGCACCGCCGTCCGCCCCTCCGAATGTCGCCGAGCCGCTTGACCCTCTCACTAGTGGCAAGGTTCGAGACTGGAGGGACGTCACGACAACGGAAGGCACTCCCCATGAAGATCGGAATCATCGGCAGCGGCATGATCGGCGCCACCCTCGCGCAGCGTCTGGCCGGAGCGGGACACGAGGTCGCGATCGCGAACTCCCGCGGCCCCGAGACCATCGAGGGCAGGGCCCTCAGCACGGGAGCGCGCGCCGTCGAGGCCGAGTCCGTCGCGGACGGCGTCGACGCCCTCATCGTGTCGGTGCCGCTGAGCCGGCTCGACGACGTCGCCCCGATCGTCGCCGGAGCTCCGGAGGGCGCGGTCGTCCTCGACACGTCGAACTACTACCCGATGCGCGACGGCGCGATCGCGGAGCTGGACGGCGGGCAGGTCGAGAGCCTGTGGGTCGTCGAGCGGCTGGGGCGCCCCGTGATCAAGGCGTGGAACGCGATCATCGCGCAGTCGTTCGCGGATCACGCGTCCGCGGCGGGCGACGCCGACCGGATCGCGATCCCCGTCGCGGGCGACGACCCGGCGGCGAAGGCCCTGGCGCTGTCCCTGGTCGAGGAGACCGGCTTCGAGGCGCTCGACGCCGGCGCGCTCGCCGACTCGTGGCGCCAGCAGCCCGGCACCCCCGCCTACTGCACGGACCTCACCGCGGATCAGCTGCGCGACGCGCTCGAGCGGGCCGACGCGGAGCGGTCCCCGCGGCGCCGCGACCTCGTGATCGCCGTCGTGACGGAGCGGATGGAGGCCGAGGGAGCCGTCAGCGGCGACCGCCTCGTGCGCCTCAACCGCGCCGTCTACTGAAGCCCGACCGGGCGCTGCGCAGGCGCCGCTCGGTACTGTGGAGCGCGTCCCCGCACCACCCGCCCCGCCGAAGGAGCCCCCATGCCCACCACAGTGAGCGGCGTCATCGCCCGGTCGAAGGGGGCTCCCGTCGAGCTCGTCGACATCGTCGTCCCCGATCCCGGACCCGGCGAGGCCGTCGTCGACATCGAGACCTGCGGCGTCTGCCACACCGACTACCACTACCGCGAGGGCGGGATCAGCGACGACTTCCCGTTCCTGCTCGGCCACGAGGCCGCGGGCCGGGTCAGCGCGATCGGCGAGGGCGTCACCCACGTCGCGGTCGGCGACTTCGTCGTTCTCAACTGGCGCGCCGTGTGCGGCGAGTGCCGCGCCTGCGTCCGCGCGGAGCCCTGGTACTGCTTCAACACCTTCAACGCGGACCAGAGGATGACGCTCACCGACGGCACCGAGCTCAGCCCCGCGCTGGGCATCGGCGCCTTCGCCGAGAAGACGCTCGTGCACGCCAAGCAGTGCACGAAGGTCGACCCGGAGGCGGACCCGGCCGCGGTCGGGCTGCTCGGCTGCGGCATCATGGCGGGCCTCGGCGCCGCGATGAACACCGGCACCGTCACCCGCGGCGACTCCGTGGCCGTCATCGGCTGCGGCGGAGTCGGCACCGCGGCCGTCGTCGGCGCGAAGCTGGCCGGCGCGAGCACGATCATCGCCATCGACCGCGACCCGAAGAAGCTGGTCAAGGCCGAGGAGCTCGGCGCCACCCACGCGATCGACTCGAGCGGACTCGACGAGGACGGCGTCGTCGCGGCCGTGCAGGCGCTGACGAACGGCTTCGGCGCGGACGTCGTGATCGACGCGGTCGGCCGCCCCGAGACCTGGCGCCAGGCGTTCTACGCGCGCGACCTCGCCGGAACGGTCGTGCTGGTCGGCGTCCCGACTCCCGAGATGACGCTCGAGATCCCGCTGCTCGACGTCTTCGGCCGCGGCGGCTCGCTCAAGTCGAGCTGGTACGGCGACTGCCTGCCCGAGCGCGACTTCCCGATGCTCACCGACCTCTACCTCCAGGGCCGCCTGCCGCTCGACGAGTTCGTCACCGAGCGCATCGGCATCCGCGACATCGAGCAGGCCTTCACCACGATGGCCGGCGGCGACGTGCTCCGCTCGGTGGTGGTGCTCTGATGGCCGCCCGCATCGACCACGTCGTCACCAGCGGCACCTTCAGCCTCGACGGCGGCACCTGGGACGTGGACAACAACGTCTGGATCGTCGGCGACGACGCGGAGTGCGTGGTCATCGACGCCGCCCACGACGCGGGGGCGATCCTCTCGGCCGTGGGTGACCGCGCCGTCCGCGCGGTGCTGCTCACGCACGCGCACGACGACCACATCGGCGCCGTCGAGGCGCTGAGGGCCGCGACCGGCGCGCCGGTGCTGCTGCACGAGGCGGACCGGATGCTCTGGGACGCCGTCCACCCCGACTCCGCCCCGAGCGGTCCCCTCGAGAACGGCCGGGTCGTCCGCGTCGGCGGCACCGAGCTGGAGGTGCGGCACACGCCCGGGCACACCCCCGGCGCGGTCTGCTTCGTCGCCGCCGAGCTCGGCACCGTCTTCACCGGCGACACGCTCTTCCAGGGCGGCCCGGGCGCGACCGGCCGCTCCTACAGCTCCTTCCCGACGATCATCGACTCGATCACCGACCGCCTGCTGACCCTCCCGGACGCCACCGTCGTCCGCACCGGCCACGGCGACTCCACCACCATCGGCGCCGAGAAGCCCCACCGCGAGGAGTGGATCGCCCGCGGCCACTAAGCAGTGTGGACGATGTCGTCGTTTGTGCTCTCCAACGAATTGGAGGGATGGGCCGCGTCAGCCCACCCCTCCAATTCACTTTGACCAGGGATCTCCTGCCTGCAAGGCCTCAGGAGCGCTTGCGCTCCTCTCGCGCTCGAGCGGTGCCGATGAAGGTAAATGCGGTTGCTAGCAACATTCCTCCAATGCTGAAGGCGACGTTGCCGAGGGCAAAGCCCCAAATCATCAAGCAGCCCCATAGAGCTGCGAGAACAAAAGCGGCGATAGGTGTCAGGTTTGTTTTCATGAGATTGTCGAGCACCCCCACGCGGTGACAGCCAGTCCAGCTATCGCCCAGCCGACGGGCCCGCCCGCTGAGGCGGAAGCGGCGGTGAGACCGAGGGATGCCAGACATGCGCCAATTGCGCTGCGCTGACTCGCAGACACGATGTCACCTACCATGGTGTAGTTCTTTCCCGCGATCGTGACGCACCCAACCGACGGAGAACAGTAACCCGAGTTCGGGGTGAACTTCAGAATGCCGCATCCGCTCCTGCTTACAGGGCAGAACGAACTAGCAGGCGCCGTCACGCACTTTTTCGGCGAGCAGACGCGAATGGTGGTCCCTCCTTCGTCCACCCTTCTCGTCCCCACGCGCGCCAAACCAGGCGATTGTGTCGTGGAAGCCGAGGGCATGTCTGTATGGGCAGTGCTTGATCTCGAATTGATCGACGCTGCCTCTGCTGGCCCGGCTACCGCTAGGGGTGTCAGCAGAAGGATGGAGAGAAGAGCCAACTTTGTTATTCGTGCAAATTTTTCCACTTGATCACTCCGTTGTGAATGACGCTCCACAATCTGTGGTAGCGGCGAAGGGATCGGTTTTGCAGGCGGTCATAATCGATCGAAAGTCCGATGCTTTCCGGACGGCGATGACAAGAGATCGACTGGCTACCGCCGCCGATTTCTCGTTCGAGCCCAAGCTAGAGGTAGAAGTCGATGCAGGGTTAAAATGGCGCCGAATCGAGTGTCTGAGGCGGTCTGCGCAGGAATTTTGGTCGAATCGGTCGATTAATGCGGTTAGCTGACGCCGACGGTGGGCTGGTGCGAAATGAGCGCCGGGCCGGCGCCGACCGCCCGGCTCGGGCGGCGAAGCGAAGTGAATGAGATACGACTCGATTTTGATCGAGTGCAGAAAGCAGAATCGGTCGCGGAGACTGGCCGGTAGCTCCTGCGTTGACTCAGCCGGCTCCACGCGACAACGCGCTCCGCGCTGTGGAGGCAACTTTTCGTGAGCGATCAGCGTCGGCGGTGTGCCCGTCGACGCAAGACAACGGCGAGAAGGGCGAACGCGGCAGCCATGACGAGCCCGCCGATTAGGAACGGGGTGCTGCCGCTCGCCGCGCCCCAGGCGGCGAGCGCAGCCCAGAGCGCGGCGAGCACGAATGCGGTCCGGGGATTCATAGTGGTCCTCATGCCTCGATCCAACTCCCTAGGTACCGTATGCGCGACGTCGGGCGCCATCGATCCGTCACGAACGGCGGTGTCCGCGCGGCTCGGGCGACCGATCGTGACGGATCGCGGGACGCCTCAGCGGTTCGGGCGACCGTTCGTCAAGGATCGCGCGGTGCGAGGCCGGGTCAGCCGACCGTGACCGGGGCGGCCGACGGGCGGCGCCCCTCCTTCATCCAGACGAAGAAGCCGAGCAGGGTGAAGGCGCCGTAGAAGACGTACATCAGGCCGGACGCGTAGTAGCCGGCCGAGAACAGCAGCGGCACGCCGACGATGTCGACCGCCACCCAGATCAGCCAGAACTCGACCCAGCCCTTGGCCATGCCGTAGGTCGCGAGGAGCGAGCCGACGAAGATCCAGGCGTCGCTCCAGACCGGCTCGTAGGAGCCGAGCGCGCGGAACACCGGGGTCAGGATCGCGGTGCCGCCGACCATGCCGAGCACCAGCAGGCCGCGGGTGCGCCAGGAGGCCCAGCGCGGCGAGATCAGCGTCGTCTCGTCGCTGGGGCGGTGCGTCCAGCGGTACCAGCCGTAGATGCTGACGATGATGAACATGATCTGGCGGCCGGCCTGGCCGAGCAGGTTCACCGGGTTCGGGGTGTCGAACAGCGCGCCCATGAACACGGTGAAGAGCAGCGCGTTGCCGACGAGGCCGACGGGCCACGCCCAGACCTTGCGCCGCATGCCGCCGAGGGCGCTGAGCAGCCCGAAGACGTTGCCGATCACCTCGCGCCAGAGCACCGTCTGGTCGCCGATCACGATCTGCGCGTCGAACAGCCAGTCCACGATCTGCACGGGGAGCCTCCATCGGGCGTGTCGGAGCCCACCGGTGCAACCGCCGGCGCGGTCCCGCCATTCCGCGTGGCGCCGATCCGACGCTCACCGGTCGGTTCTGCAGGGCGACGGTCCGTTGTGCAGGCGATCCGGCGCGGGTAGCGCCTGCCGGGTGGGCGCCGGCGCGTTGTGCGCGGGATCACCTGCAGATCGCACCGGGTGGCCGCGCGTCGTGCGGTGGCAGTCCGGCCGATCCCGTCCGATCTGCAGGTGATCCGGCCTGAGCAATGCCTGCCGGGTGGTGCTCAGCGCGTTATGTGCACCATCGCCTGCAGATCGCACCGGGTGGCCACGCATCGTGCGGCGGCAGTCCGATCGATCCCCGTCCGATCTGCAGGCGATCCGGCCTGAGCAATGCCTGCCGGGTGGTGCTCAGCGCGTTATGTGCACCATCGCCTGCAGATCGGACCGGGGCGGCTGCGCGTCGTGCGGGTGGCGGTCCGTTGTGCAGGTGATCCGGCACGAGTAGCGCGTACCGGGCGGGGCTCAGCGTGTCATGCGCGAAATCGCCTGCAGATCGGACCGGGGGACCGGGTGCCGTCGGGGCCGCGGTCTGTTGTGCAGGTGATCTGGAGGGGGGAGTGCGTGCCGGGTGGGGCTCGGCGCGTTGTGGGCGCGATCGCCTGCAGATCGGACCCGGTGGCTGTTTGTTGCGGGGGTAGCGGTCTGTTGTGCAGGTGATCCGGCATGAGGAACGCCTACCGGGTCGGGCTCAGCGTGTTGTGCTCGCCATCACCTGCAGATCGGACCGGGTGGCCGCGCGCAGTGGCGGTGGCGGTCTGATGTGCAGGCGATCCGGCTCGGGGAGCGCGTGCCGGGTGGCGTTCAGCGCGTTGTGCGCGGGATCACCTGCAGATCGGACCGGGTGGTGGGGCGCCGTGGGGGTGGCGGTCTGATGTGCAGGCGATCCGGCTCGGGGAGTGCGCGCCGGGTGGGGCTCAGTGCGGCGTGGCTGGGATCGCCTGCACATCGGACGAGGATCGGGTGGACGCGGCGCGGGTGGACGCGGCGTGGGAGGACGCAGCGTGGGTGGACCTCCGCAGGACCAGGGCGGGGGGGGGGGCTACGCCGCGACGAGCGCGTGGGCCTCCGCCAGGAGCGCGACCGACCGGAGGCGGGCGGGCGTCGCGAGCGAGGCGTGGGCGACGATGACCTCGTCGGCGTCCGCGGTGCGGGCGAAGTCGGCGACGTACTCCGCGACCTGCTCGCCCGTGCCGACGCCGGTGTAGTGCGTCATGCTCGCGACGTGCGCGCCGACGGGGGCGCTCAGCAGGTGGTCGAGCTCCTCCTCGGAGAACTGCTGGTCGACGGGGATCTGGCCGCTCTGGCGCAGCAGCATCATCAGGCGGGCGCGCTTCATCTGCGCGAACTGCTCCTCCGCGTCCTCGGCGGTGTCGGCCGCGATGGCGTTCACTCCGGCGATCACGTAGGGGGCGTCGAGCTGCTCGGAGGGGCGGAATCCGCGGCGGTACTCGGCGACGGCCTGGTGCAGCGCGTCGGGCGCGAAGTGCGAGGCGAAGGCGTAGGGCAGGCCGAGGGCCGCGGCCAGCTGGGCGCCGAACAGCGACGAGCCGAGGATGTAGAGGGGGACGCGGGTGCCGGCGCCGGGCGTCGCGCTGACGCCGGGGATGCGGGACTCGCCGGCGAGGAAGCCCTGCAGCTCGACGACGTCCTGCGGGAAGCGCTCGGACGAGTCGTGCTCGCGGCGCAGGGCGCGGAAGGTGGCCTGGTCGCTGCCGGGGGCGCGGCCGAGGCCGAGGTCGATGCGGCCGGGGTGCAGGGTCTCGAGGGTGCCGAACTGCTCCGCGATGGTGAGGGGGGAGTGGTTGGGCAGCATGACGCCGCCGGAGCCGAGGCGGATGGTCGAGGTCTGCGAGGCGACGTGGGCGATCAGCACGGACGTCGCGCTCGACGCGATCGAGGCCATGTTGTGGTGCTCGGCGTACCAGACCCGCCGGTATCCGCTCCGCTCGGCCTGCTGCGCCAGAGCGACGGAGGCGGCGAAGCTGTCGCGCGCGGTCTCTCCGGGAGCGATGGGGGCGAGGTCGAGGATCGAGAGGGGAACGGTCATGAGAGAGCCAACGCGGGCGGCGCCCTCCGTGTTCCCGCGGCGGCGCGATCGGGCGACGGGGTGCCCGGCGGAGTAGCCTCCGGCTCGCGGAATCGGCTCCGGCTCGCCGGATCGGCTGGTTTCGGTGTGCCGGAGGTGGTTTCGCGTGCCGGAGGTGCGGGGTGCGGCCGGTGGGTGATGTCGGGCTCGCGGAATCGGGTCGGGCTCGCTGGATCGGCCCGATTCGACGTGCCGGAAGTGGTTTCGGGTGCCGGAGGTGCGGGGTGCGGCCGATGGGAGATCTTCGGCTCGTGAATCCCGGTCGGGCTCGCTGGATCGGTCGGTTTCGGCGTGCCGGGTGTGGTTTCGCGTGCCGGAGTCACGCGGTGCGGCCGATGGGGGGATGTTCGGCTCGTGATTCCGGGTCGGGCTCGCCGGATCGGCGGGTTTCGACGTGCCAGGGGTGGTTTCGCGTGCCGGAGGTGCGGGGCGCGGCCGATGGGGGGATGTTCGGCTCGTGATTCCGAGTCGGGCTCGCCGGATCGGTCGGTTTCGGCGTGCCGGGGGTGGTTTCGCGTGCCGGAGGTGGGGAGGCGGGAGGGCGGCGGCGAGGAGGCCGCGCAGCACATCAGCTGGGAGGCGGTCTCATCGCTGATGGGGGATGAGGGGGGCTCTCGGCTGATGTTCTGCGGCGCACCGAGGCCGCGGCGCCGCAGGACCGCCGCCGCCCGCCGCGGGTCAGCCCTCGATCGGCAGCAGGATGCCCTTCACCGTCTCGTCGGTGGCGAGGAACTCCTGCACCGCCGGGTCCTGGAAGGCGGCGACCAGCTTCTCGATGTTGGGGGTGTCCTTGTACTTCGAGCCGATGGTGAGCTGGCCGGCGAAGTCGTCGGGGGCCTGCGGCGCGAAGATCTGCTTCTCGATCGGGATGCCGGCGGCGAGGTAGTACTCGGTGTAGCCGACGGCCGCGTCGAGGTCCGGCAGCGCGCGCGACTGGGCGGCGAAGTCGAGCAGCGTGAACTTCAGGTTCTTCGGGTTGGACGCGATGTCGTCCTGGGTCGCGGTGCCCGGCTCCGTCCCCTCCTTCAGCGTGATCAGGCCGGCCGACTGCAGCAGCCAGAGGCCCTGGGCCTCGTTCGCCGGGTCGGAGTAGAGCGAGATCGTGCCGCCGTCGGGGATCTCGGAGACGTCGCCGTACTTGTCGCTCCAGAGGCCGAAGCCCCAGCGGAAGACGGGGGTCGCCGCCTCCTCCTCGAAGTCGGGGTTGGCCTCGAGCACCTGGCCGAGCCAGAGCTTGTGCTGGTACACCGTCGCGGCGACCTCGCCCTCGCTCACGGCGCGGTTGATCGTGTTGCTGTCCGAGAGTCCCTTGAAGGCGACGGTGATGCCGTAGCGCGGCGCGACCTCGTCCGCCACGAACTGGACCAGCGCCTGCTCCGACGCGTTGCCCTCGGCGGTCGCGACGTAGAGGGTCGCGCCCTCCTGCTCGTTCGCGGAGACGGCGGGCGCGAGCAGCGGGACGGCGACGACCGCGCCGATGCCGACCACGGCGACGGCGGCACCGGCGATCCAGGGCCAGCGGCGCTTCTTCTTCAGGGTGAAGCCGAGGTCCTCGGTGCCGGCGGTGCCGGGGTTCCCGGTGCCGGACTTGTCGGGGCCGACGTTCTCAGGGCCGTGATTCTCAGTGGACATGGCAGTGCCTTTCGAGCGGTCGCGGGCCGGAGCGCGGCGCGCGGGAGGGACGCCCGGGCGGAGGGCCCGGGGCGGGATCAGGGGGGAGGTGCGGCTAGACCGCGACGGCGACGCGCGGCGTGCGGCGCGAGCGCGAGGCGCTCGGCGTGGTCGCGCGGACCAGGGCGTCGCCGGTGAGCTGCACGAGGGCGACGGTCGCGACGAGGATGACGATCGTCGCGAGCATCACGGTGGTGTCGAACCGCTGGTAGCCGTAGGTCACGGCGACGTAGCCGATGCCGCCGGCGCCGATCGTGCCGGCGATGGCGGAGTACTCGATCATCGCGATGGTGTTGATGGTGAGACCGCCGAGGATCTGCGGCACCGCCTCGCTCAGCTGGGCCGTGCGGATCACCTGCAGCCGCGACGCTCCGGAGGCGCGGGCCACCCGGGTCAGCGCGAGCGGCACGCTGCGCAGCGCGTTCTCGACGATGCGGGTGAAGAAGGCGATGCCGGCGATCGACATCGGCACGACGGCGGCCGCGATCCCGATGTTGGTGCCGGTGATCAGCCGGGTGAACGGCATGATCGACGCCATCAGGATGAGGAACGGCAGCGAGCGGCCGATGCTGATGATCCAGCTGAGGCTCTGGTGGGCGGCGCGGCTCTCGAACAGCCCGCCCGGAGCGAGGTTGTGCACGGCGGCGCCGAGCGGGACGCCGACGAGGACGACGATCAGCATCACGATGCCGACCATGATCAGCGTCTCGCCGAGCGCGGGCAGCACGAGCGCGGGGATGTCGGCGATCGGGACCTTGTTGTCCAGGTGCAGGGAACCGGCCAGCAGCGCGCTCATGCCGCCGCCTCCTCGACGAGCGCGTCCGACCGGACCGCGCCGCGCCGCACCGACAGCCCGAGTCCCCCGGCCGCCTGCGCGAGCCGGTGCTCGTCGACCGGACCGAGGCCGATCGTCGCGTGCCCGACGGCCCGGCCGTCGACCGTCTCGATCGCCGCGCCGAGCAGGGCCACCGGCCCGACCGCGTCGGACAGCCGCGTCACCCAGTCGGCCGGCACTCCGTCGCGGGAGTAGCCGACGACCCACTCGTCCAGCCCGGCGGCGGGCAGCACCGACGGGCGGACGGGGTTCAGCGCGAGGCCGAGCGGCGAGGAGGCGTCGCGCAGCAGATCGACGAGGCGTCCCGACTCCACGATGCGGCCGTGATCGAGGCGCGCGACGGAGTCGGCGACCTGGCGGACCGTCTCCATCTCGTGCGTGATGAAGAGGATCGACAGGCCGAGGTCGTCGCGCAGCTCCTTCAGGAGCGTGGTGATCGCGGTGGTCGAGGCGGGGTCCAGGCCCGAGGTGGCCTCGTCCGAGAGCAGGACCGAGGGCCGCAGCGCGAGGGCGCGGGCGATCCCGACGCGCTGGCGCTGGCCGCCGGAGAGCTGGTGCGGGTAGTAGCGGGCGCGGTCGCTGAGGCCGACGCGCTCGAGCAGCTCCGCGACGCGGCGCTTCGTCTCGGCGGCGGTGACGCCGAGGTACTCGAGGGGGAGCGCGACGTTCTGCTCGGCGGTGCGCCGGCTGAAGAGGCCGTCGGACTGGAAGACGGTGCCGATGCGGCGGCGGGCGACCCGCAGCTCCTGCTCGGACAGCTGCGAGAGCGCGTCGCCGTTGACGACGACCGAGCCGGAGGTGGGCCGCTCGAGCAGGTTGACGCAGGCGGCGAGGGTGCTCTTGCCGGCGCCGCTCGGCCCGACGACGGCGAAGATCTCGCCGGTGCCGACGGAGAAGTCGAGGCGGTCGAGCACGGTCACGGCGTCGGCGCCCTGCCCGTAGACCTTGGTGAGCTGCTCGAGGCGGATCATGGCGTCGGTCCTTCCGGGAGGGGTGCGCGGGCGCGCCGGAGAGCGCCCGGTGCGGGGTGGGAGAGGGAGGGCGGAGCGCTCGGAGGAGGCGTCTGCGTCGTCGTGCTGATGATGATGGCGCGCCTCCCGGGCGGGCGCGACGCCGGCCGACGCTCGCCGTAACAGAGTCGCCGACGACTGTCGGCCAGCGCGGCTGCGGAGCGGCTTGCGAGACCGGCTCAGCGCGGAGGCGCCTCCGGAGCGCTCGCCGCAGCGCTCGCCGGACCGCCCGAGGACGCTCGGACGACGAGCGTCCCCTCCAGGAGCGTCGAGCCCGTGACCCCGCCGACCAGCCGGTCGAGGGCGGCCGTCGCCAGCTCCTCGAGGGGCTGGCGGAGCGAGGTCAGCGGCGGCGCGCTGTACTCCCCCTCCCAGGTGCCGTCGACGCTCGCGACGGCGACGTCGTCCGGCACGCGGAGCTGTGCGTCCCGGAGCGCGCGGAGCACGCCGATCCCGATCAGATCCGAGGCGGCGAAGACGGCGTCGGGCAGGGGCGACAGCCCGGCGAGGACGCGGCCGGCGGCCCAGCCGCCCTCCCGCGAGTAGGCGGCGGGGAGCGCGGGACCCGCGGGCAGGCCGGCGCCGAGGCACGCCGCCTCCCAGCCGCGCCGGCGCGCCTCGAACCGGCCGCTGTCGTCGCGCTCGACGTCGCCGACGAAGGCGATCCGGCGCCGGCCCGTCTCGAGGAGGTGGCGGGTCACCGCCGCCGCGCCGGCCTCGAGGTCCACGCCGACGCCGTTCGCCGCCGTCTCGTCGCTGCTGTTCAGCTGCAGCCAGGGGACGCCGTACGCGTCGATCGAGCTCCGCTCGACGCGGTCGCCCGCCAGGAGGAGCACCCCGGCGATCTGCCGGGCCGTGAGATCGCGGAGGCGGGCGTGCAGGGCGTCGGCGTCCGGGATCGACGTGACCACGAGCAGATCGAGCTCGCGGGCGCGCGCCGCGTCCTCGACGGCGCTCGCCAGCTCGGTGAAGAACGGATTGGTGAACACCCGCACGCTGCCGACCGGGGCGAGCAGCGCGATGGTGCGCGAGGTGCCGGTGCGCAGGGCGGCCGCGGTGGCGTTCGGCCGGTAGCCGAGCTCGGCGATCGCCGCCCGCACGCGCGCCGCGGTCGCCTCGGCGACGGGCGCCTTCCCCGTGAGCGTGTACGTCACGACGGCGTCGCTGACGCCGGCCAGGCGGGCGACGTCGCGTCGAGTGACCCGTCGCGAGGAGTTCATCTCAGCGAACCTACCCCGCCCGTGCCCAGCCCGCCCGCACCCGCCTGGGCCCGCGCCTCCCGAGCCCAGCCCCGCCCAGCCCGCCTCAGCTCGCGGCCGGCCGCACGCTCCCGACCCACGTCACCTCGTAGAGCACGCCCCGCTCCGGATGCAGCAGCGGCGGCACGAGTCCCGCCCGGCCGAGCAGGGCCCCGGACAGCTCGAAGGCCTCGCCGTCCTGCGGCCACCAGATCGCGTCCCGGACCGCGAGGCCCCGCGCGCCGACGACGACGGGGGCGACCCGGTAGACCGACTCGGGGTCGAGCCCGGGCAGGCGGACCCGCCCCGGCGAGACGACGCCGGCCCGGGCGAGGGAGACGTACGCGAAGACGGCCGCCGAGCGGTCGGGAGCGACGACGCCGTGCACCGCGATCGTCTCGTCCGGGTGGTCCAGCCGGACGAGGTCGCCGCCGTGCAGCAGCGGCCGGAGCCGCTTGTGCAGGGCGATCCACTGGCGCAGCTCCTCGAGCTCCTCGTCGCTCGCCGCGCGCAGGTCCCACTCGACGCCGAGGTGGCCGAACAGCGCCGTCACCGCGCGGAAGGACAGGTCGTGCACGCGGCCCGTCGTGTGCGAGGCGCCCGACGCGATGTGGGTGCCCATCAGCTCGGGCGGCAGCAGCTGGGTGGTCCAGCGGTTCATCTGCTGGCGGTCGAGCGGATCGATGTTGTCGGAGACCCAGACGCGGTCGGTCCGCTCCAGGATCTCGAGGTCCACGCGCGCTCCGCCCGAGGAGCAGGACTCGATCTCGAGCTCCGGGTGCAGGGCGCGGATCTCGTCCATCAGCCGGTAGACCGCGAGCGTCTGCCGGTGCACGCCCGGCGCTCCGTCCGGTCGCCGGCCCGCGTCGGTCAGGTCGCGGTTGTGGTCCCACTTGATGTAGCCGATGTCGTACTCGTCGAGGATCGCGAGGATCGCGTCGCGGATGTGCGCGAAGCAGTCCGGATCGCCGAGATCCAGGACCTGCTGCCAGCGCGACTCCGGGGGCATCCGGTCGCCGGTCGAGAGTATCCACTCGGGGTGCGCCCGGGCGAGGTCCGAGTCCGGGTTGACCATCTCGGGCTCGAACCAGAGCCCGAACTGCAGGCCGAGGGAGCGCACGTGGTCGACCAGGGGGTGCAGGCCGTCCGGCCAGACGTCGTCGGAGACGGTCCAGTCGCCGAGCCCGGAGTGGTCGTCCCGGCGGCTGCCGAACCAGCCGTCGTCGAGCACGAAGCGCTCGATGCCGAGGTCGGCGGCGCGGTCGGCCAGCTCGACGAGGGCGCCGAGGTCGTGGTCGAAGTAGACGGCCTCCCAGACGTTGATCGTGACGGGGCGCGCCGAGTGCGGGTGGCCCGGCCGGGCGCGGAGCTGCCGGTGGAAGCGCCGCGCCACCTCGTCGAGTCCGTCGCCGTAGACGGCGTGGATCCACGGCCCGGTGTAGGTCTCGCCGTGGGCGAGGCGGACCTCGCCGGGCAGCAGCAGCTCGCCGCCGCCGAGGGTCTGCACGCCGGTGTGGACGCGCTCGACCTGGTGCACGTGGTTGCCGGACCAGGCGGTGTGCACGCCCCAGACCTCGCCGCGGGCGAAGCCGAAGCCGGGCTCGCCGACGCTGAGCAGGGTCGCGGCGTCCGCGCCCGTCCGACCGTGCCGGCCCTCGCGGCGGTGCGCGCCGATGGTGACGGCCGAGCGCTGCGGCACGCGCTCCTTGCCCCAGCGGCCGGCGAAGTCGAGGATCTCGCTCGCCGCGGGCGGGGTGGGCAGGCTGAGCAGCAGCTCGTCCACCTGGTAGCCGTCGCCGCCGAGATTGGTGAGCGCCGCGCGCATCCGCAGCACTCCGGAGGGGTCGAGGACGATCACGATCTCGAGTCCGAGCTCCGCTGCGTCGTCCCGGGCGCGGACGACGAGGGTGCCCGCGCCGGAGTCCGCGACGACTCCGGCCGGCAGCTCGGCGCCGTCGAGCTCGAGCGCCGTCGTGCGGAAGGACGGTGACCAGGCCGCCCCCGCGCGGGAGCCGCTGAGGCCGGGCCGGCCGGTCCAGCCGGTGGAGTGCTCGAGGAGCAGCGCCGGGCGGATCGGCTCGTCGATGTCGTTCGGGCCGACCGGCGCGGTGCCCGAGAGCACCAGCGCGTCGAACGCCGCCCGATCCAGCGGTCCGCAGTCCGCGCCCCAGTGCGCGACCATCGGCAGCCGGGAGTCGCTGAGGTCCAGCACGAGGGCGACTCCGGCGGAGCGGAGGACGACTCCGGTCGAGGGGGTGGCGAGTGTCACGGTGGTTCCTGTTCTGCCCGGATCGGGGCGGACCCGTCCGAGCTGTTCTGCCCGATCAGGGCGCGAGCGGTCTGCAGCCGCAGGACTCCCGGAGGAGCAGCTCCCCGCGGAACAGCGTGTGGCGCGCCTTCTCGGGCGTGAAGTCGATGATGGTGTCGATCGCGGCGCGGGCCATCTCGCGGACCGGCTGCTTGAAGGTGGTGAGGCGCGGCACGCTGAACGCGGACTCCGCGGTGCCGTCGTAGGAGATGATCCGGAGATCCTCGGGGACCCGGAGCCCGAGATCGGCCGCGCCCCGGAGGACGCCGATGCCGAGGAGGTCCGAGCCGGCGAAGACGGCATCCGGCCGGTTCGGGGTGTCCAGGAGCATCCGCGCCGCCTCGATCCCGCCCTCGCGCGTCCAGGTCGTGGTGACCACCGGTCCGGGCTCGAGGCCGATCTCCTCGATCGCCTCCGCCCAGCCGAGCACGCGCGGATCGGTGGTGTCCTGCGAGCTCGCGCCGATGACGAGGCCGACGGAGCGGCAGCCGTGCACCTCGGCGAGGTGCCGGACCACCGTCCGCGCGCTGTGCCGGATGTCGACCCCGACGCTGGCGGCGCCGTCGGCCGGGTGGAACGCGTCGATCCACATCACGGGGACGGGGATCGCGTCCAGGGAGGAGCGGTCGCTCGCGTGCCGGACGCTCGAGAGCATCACGCCGTCGACCCCGCGCTGCGAGATCTCGTCGAGGAGCCGCACCTCCGTCTCGAGGCTCTCGTGCGAGTTCGCGATGAGCAGCGCGTAGCCCCGCTCGGTGGCCGCGGTCTCGAGCTGGAGGGCGTACTCCGAGAAGAACGGGTTGCTCACGTCGGCGACGATGAGCGCGAGGGTGTGCGTCCGGCCGGTGCGCAGGGCGCGAGCGGTGGAGTTCGGCCGGTAGCCGAGCTCCTCCATCGCGGTCCGCACGCGCTTCGCCGTCTCGGGAGTGACGTGCTTGGCCCCCGTCATCACGTAGCTGACGACGGCCGAGCTCACCTGCGCCCGCTCCGCGACGTCGTTGCGGGTCGGGCGCTTGCGCGGGGTGGTGATGTCCGGCACGGGGTGCCTCCTCGAGTAGAGCGACGACTGGCGGAGAGGGGGTCACGATCGCCCCTCTCCGCCAGTCTGGCCGACGGCCTACTGGAACAGCGCGTTGACCTGATCGTTGGCCGAGGACAGCGACGACGGGTCGGCCTGTCCCTCGAACACCGCGTCGACGGCCGGCACCATGATGCCGTTGATCTTCGCGGCGTTGTCCGAGATCGGGAAGAGGAACGTGGTCCCCTCGTCGACCTGGCCGGTGAAGGCCGTCACGTCGATCCCGCGCTCCGCGAAGGCGGCCTGGGCCGCGTCCGAGCCCGAGGGGATGGCCGGGAAGACGACACCGGCGGCGCCGATGACGTCCTGGCAGTCGGCGGAGGCCATGTACTCGACCCACTTGGCCGAGGCGGCCTTGTTGTCGGAGCCGGACCAGATGGAGTCGGCCAGGCCGTTGAACATCGTGGCGCGCGAGCCGTTGGGGCCGGTCGGGGTCGGGGCGGTGCCGACCTCGATGTCCTTGAGGCCGTAGAACGAGTTGATGTTCCACGAGCCGTTGGTGATCATCGCGTACTTGCCGGCGCCGAAGGTCTGCGTCGAGTCGCTGCCGGTGACGGCCGCGAGGGAGGGCATGTAGCCCTCGTCGATGACCTTCGCCATCCAGCCGATGGTCGCCTGGAAGCGCTCGTCGTCGTAGTTGTACTTCGTGCCCCAGGGGTTCTTGTCGGTGTAGGTCCAGCCGGTGGTGCCGGCGTACATCGACCACTGCGTCTGGCCGTTGCCGCCGCCGGACTGGCCGTCGAGGCCCAGGCCGTAGACGGCGACGCGGCTCTTGTCGAAGCCCTCCTCGTCGCCGCGGACGCCGTTGACGTCGACGGTGAGGTGCGCGATGGCCTTCTCGTAGCTGCCGCCGTCCTCCGGGTTCCAGTCCAGTCCGGCGATCTGCTCGGCGGTGTAGCCGCCGTCCTCGACGAGGGTCTTGTTGTAGAAGATCGCGGTGGTGTCCCAGTCCTTCGGCAGCCCGTAGCGCTCGCCGTCCTCGCCGACCCAGAGGTCCGCGAGGCCCTTCTGGTACTGCGAGACGTCGACGCCGTCCTTCTCGACGACGCCGTCGAGCGAGACGACCTGGCCGTTGTTCACGAAGTCCGCGAACTTCGAGAGGTGGTCGGTGAACACGTCGGGGGCCGTGCCGGCGACGAAGCCGTTGGTGAGCTTGGTCCAGTAGTCGTCCCAGGAGTACTGCGAGATGGTGACGCTCACGTCGGGGTTCGCGGCCGTGAAGTCGTCCGCGCACTGCTGGTAGGCGGCCTTCTGGTTGTTGTCCCACAGCCAGTAGTCGATGGTGCCGGAGGCGGAGCTGGTGTCGATGTCGGCGCTGTCGGCGCCGCCGGACGCTGCGCCGCCGGAGCCGCCGACGCAGCCGGTGAGGCCGAGGGTGAGGACGGTGGTGCCGGCCAGGACGGCGGCGGATCGTCGGAGGATGCGGGTCATGGTGCTGGTTCCTGTCTGCTGCTTCATTGCGAGGGAAGGGAGGTGGGCGAGGGAAGGGAGGTGGGCGAGGGAAGGGAGGTGGGGGAGAGGGGACGGGGACGGGGGAGGGGGCGTCACTTGACGCCCGAGAAGCCGATGGAGTCGACGATGCGACGACCGAAGGCGAGGAAGAGGAGGAGGACGGGGACGGCGGCGACGAGGGTCGCGGCCATCAGCCCTGCCCAGTCGGGGCTGCCGCCCGGGGTCTGCGAGCGGAAGACGCCGAGGGCGACGGTGAGGACCCGGCTCTCCTCGGTGTTGCCGGCCAGCAGGGGCCAGAAGTAGTCGTTCCAGGTGTTGATGTAGGTGAGGATGCCCAGCGTCGCGAGCGGCGCCGTGCTCATCGGCACGATCAGGCGGAAGAAGATCCGCAGCTTGCCGGCGCCGTCGAGCTCCGCCGCCTCCTCGATCTCGCGGCTGATGCCGAGGAAGAACTGGCGGAGGAAGAACACGGCGAAGGGGGTCATCAGCAGCGTCGGCAGCGAGAGCCCGATGAACGAGTTCAGCAGCCCCAGGTCGCGCATCAGGACGAAGTTGGGCAGGGCGGTGAAGATCGGCGGGACCATCAGCGCGGTGAGGAAGAGGAAGAAGACGGCGTCGCGGCCGGGCCAGCGCAGCCGGGCGAAGGCGTAGGCGGCGAGGGAGCAGAAGAGCAGCTGGCCGACGGTGACCAGGGTGGCGTAGGCGACCGAGTTGCGCAGGTAGAGCCAGAAGTTCACGGAGGCGCCGGACCCGCCCTCGGCCAGGGCCTGCTCCTGGGTGGAGAAGCCCAGGACCCGGGCGAAGGCGCCCCAGGTGAAGTCGACGGGCAGCAGCGAGGTGGTGTCGGTGGCGAGGGCGTTCCCGGTCGAGAACGCGGTGCGCACCATCCAGAAGAAGGGGAAGAGGGTGACGACGAGGGCGAGGATCAGCGCCGCCCAGGCGACGACGCGGCCGAGGGAGGGTCGGCGGGCCGGGCGGGTGCGCGGGGGAGCGGGCGCCGGGGAGGCGGCGGCGGCGGGATCGAGGGCGACGGGAGCTGCAGTGGTCATCGGCGTTCCTTACGCGAGGTCGGACTGATCGGCGCGCAGCAGCCGGAGCTGGATCAGCGCGACGCCGGCGAGGATGACGAGGAGGACGACCGAGATCGCACTGGCGTAGCCGAAGTCGTTCTCGCCGAAGCCGACCTGGTAGATGTAGTACTGCATGACCCTCGTGGCGTTGACCGGGCCGCCACGGGTGGTGACGGCGACCGTGTCGAAGACCTGGAACGAGCCGGTCACGGTGACCACGAGCACCAGCGCGAGCACCGGCCGCAGCAGCGGCAGGGTGATCTTCCAGAACGAGCGCCACTCGCTCGAGCCGTCGATCGCGGCGGCCTCGTAGACGTAGCTCGGGATGAGCTGCAGGCCGGCGAAGACCAGCAGCGCGGTGTAGCCCATGTGCCGCCAGACGTTGACGAGCGCGATCGTGGGGATCGCCCAGTTCGAGTCGGCGAAGAACGGGATGCGGGTGAGCCCGAGGCTCTCGATGACGCTGTTGACGAGGCCGAGCTGGTAGTCGAGCAGGAGGAACCAGATCATCGCGGCGATGACGTTCGAGATCAGGAAGGGCAGCAGGATCGCCCCGCGGATCACCACGGACTGGGTGAGGCGGTGCATCAGGACGGCGAGGCCGACCGCGACGACCGTCTGGACGACGATGTTGATCAGGACGTACTCGAGGGTGACGCCGACCGAGTTCCAGAACAGCGGGTCCGTCGCCAGGCGCACGTAGTTGTCGAACCCGATGTACGACGGCGCGCTCATCAGGTTGTAGTCCGTGAAGCTCAGGTAGATCCCGCGGATCGTCGGGACGACGTAGAACGCGCCGAAGCCGACGGCGGCCGGGAGGATGAAGGCGAGCGCGACGAGCAGCTCGGAGCGGCGGGCGCGGCGCCGGCCGGTGGACATCGTCGGGCGGAGGCGGACCGCGTCGGCGCTGCGGCGGGTGGTCCCCTCGCGGAGAGCCGTCATCGTGCGCACCCGGTCCGTGCGCACCCGGTCGGTGCGCACTCGGTCCGTCGCGCGTTCGAGCGTCGTGAAAGCAGCAAGAGATGACTCCTTCGTCATTGTCCGAGCAGGTGGTGAGGCGCCCGATCCGCGGTGAGGGGGAGCGTGCTGGAGAGGAAGCTACACGAGTAACCGGGAGGGAATCAACACTTGGGTGAATGTTCGGACATGACTACAGTCGTGCACGGTCCCGAGCAGTGCTGCCGGGCCGGAGAGAGGGCACCGATGACGACTCCGCTCGTGGATCCCGCACGCATCGCCGTGCAGATCGAGCCCGACGGCGCCTTCGTCGACGTCCCGGGCTCGGGTGTCGACGTCCGCCTCGGCGCGACCGCCACGGGCGGTCTGCGGGTCGACGTCGGCGCCGCCGCCGCCGTGTCGCGGGTGCGGCTGCGGTGGTCCGCGACGATCCCCGAGGACGGCCTGGTGCTCGGCGACGCCTGGGAGCGCTCCTACGGCGAGCTGGAGTGGCGCGCCGTCCGCGCCGAGCGGGTCCTCCCCTGGACGGCCCTCGTGCACCACCCCCGCACGGGCGCGACCGACGGCTGGGGCGTCGAGGTCGGCGGCGCGTCGCTCGCCTTCTGGCAGGTCGACCGGCGCGGGGTCACCCTGACCCTCGACCTCCGTAGCGGCGGCGCGGCGGTCGTCCCGGGCGACCGGACGCTGACCGCGGCCGTCGTGCACGCCGTGTCCGGCGGCGAGGGGGCGCTCGCCGTCCAGCGCTCGCTCCTGCGGCGGCTCTGCCCGGCGCCGCTCACGACGAACGGCCCCCTGGTCGGGGCGAACAACTGGTACTACGCCTACGGGCGCGACTTCGGCCTCGCCGCCGTCGTCCGCGACGCGCGCACGATCGCGGACCTCGTGGGCGACCACGCGGTGCGCCCGTTCGGAGTCGTCGACGACGGCTGGAGCTCAGCGGGGACGGCCGACGGCCTCGCGGCCTCGGCCGGCCCCTGGCGGGCGGGTCGACCCGATCGCTTCCCCGACATGGCCGAGGCCGCGGAGGCCGTGCGGGCCCAGGGCGTGCGGCCGGGGGTCTGGTTCCGTCCGCTGCTGACGCGGGACGGGTCGATCGAGGGCGT
Source organism: Rathayibacter sp. VKM Ac-2856 (assembly GCF_013205055.1). GTDB lineage: Bacteria > Actinomycetota > Actinomycetes > Actinomycetales > Microbacteriaceae > Rathayibacter. Next base: position 176,416 of record NZ_JABMLF010000004.1, on the reverse strand, counting down.
GCGCGCCCGGCGGGACGGCGCCCTCGCTCTCGACCCCAGCTCGCCCGCCGTGCTCGAGCTCGTCGAGGAGGACACGGCGCGCCTGAGCGGCTGGGGCTTCGAGCTGATCAAGCACGACTTCTCGACCTACGACCTCCTCGGCGCGTGGGGTCCTGACTTCGGCGCGGCGCCCGGCTCCGGGCCCGCGCTGCACGATCCGTCCGTCACCACCGCCGAGGCGCTCGTGCGCTTCTACGCGACGGTGCGCGCGGCCGCCGGCGACGCGATGGTGCTGGGCTGCAACGTCGTCGGGCACCTCGCCGCCGGGCTGGTGCACGCCCAGCGGGTCGGCGACGACACCTCGGGCCTCGACTGGGACCGCACGCGCCGCGTCGGCGTCAACGCGCTGGCGTTCCGGCTGGCGCAGCACGACGCGTTCTTCACCCTCGACGCGGACTGCGTGCCCAGCACGACCGGCACCGACTGGGCGCTCAACCGCCGCTTCCTCGATCTGATCGCCCGGAGCGGGACCGCGCTGTTCGTCTCCGTCGATCCCGCCACGCGGACCGACGCTGTGGACGCCGATCTCGCGGCGGCGCTGCGGCTGGCGCTGGACGGCGGCACGCCCGGGGGCGTCGCCCCGCTCGACTGGCTGCACTCGCCGACGCCGTCGCGCTGGTCGGCGGGCGAGGACGTGCTGGAGTACGACTGGCTCGGGCCGGATGGCGCCGACGCCTTGGAGCCGTTCGTCAGCGCGAGCCCGGACCCGGCGGTCTGACGCCGCGGGTCCGGGCTCGCGCTGCTCGGAGCCTCGGAGTCGTCAGAGCTTCGCGGCCACCGGGAGCGGCGCCCCGACGGCGACGGGGGCGTCGCCGTGGTCGGGGATGGGCAGCCGCGCCCCGTTCTGCCGTGCCGACTCCATCGCGACGAGCCCGGGCAGGGTGTAGCGGGCGGCGACCCAGGCGTTGACGGTCGGCAGGGTGCCGGTCGAGACGGCGCGGACGAAGTCGTCCACCAGGAGGTGGTGCGAGCCCTCGTGCCCGTTCGGCGCGCCCTCGAGCTCGCTCGGCAGGCGGGCGGCCTCCGCCTCGTGCACCGGCGCGTGGCCGCTGACGAAGGCGGCGCGCAGCGCGGGGGAGACGTTCTCGAGGCGCGGGTCGTCGTCCGCCATCGTCGCGGTCGTGGCGAGCTGCTCGGTGACGTCCTCGACGCCCTCGCCGGTCTGCCAGACGCTCGTCTGCACGAGCTGCTCGAAGACGCCGGTCGTGCCGAAGAAGCGGAAGCGGCTCTCGCGGAGGAAGGAGGGGTAGCCGACCCGGCGGAACTCGTTGATGCGCATGGACCCGCCGCCGTCGAGCTCGAACAGCGCCGTCATGTTGGAGAAGTCGTTGTCGAACATGCTCACGTCGGTGTCGAAGACCCCGTCGTCGAGGTGGTCGCGCATGCCCGTGCAGCTCACGCTGGTCGCGTGCATCGGCACGGCTCCCAGCACGCCGCCGATCGAGTGCGTCGGGTACCACATGGGCGGGTAGCTGGCGGTCGCCTTCCAGTCGTCGCCGCCGCTGTAGCGGTAGGCGTCGTAGAAGCCGTGGTCCATGTCGTGGAGGTAGTCGCCCTCGAGGTAGAAGACGCGGCCGAAGGCGCCCTCCTCGTGCTTCTTCCGCGCGAAGACCGTGGCCGGGTTGTACTGGCTGGTCTCGCCCATCATGTAGGTCAGGCCGGTCGAGGAGACCAGGTCGATGATCTCCGCGATCTCGTCGGCGTCGCTCGCCATCGGGACGGCCGAGTAGACGTGCTTGCCGGCCCGGAGCGCCCGGGCGACGAGGGGACCGTGGGTCCAGCGCTGCGTGAACAGGGCGACGGCGTCGACCGCCGGATCGGCGAGCATCGCCTCGAAGCTCTCGTGCGTCCCGGCGAGCCCCTCCGACTCGACGAGCGTCTCCGCGCGCCCCTCGAGGACGTCGGTCACGGTGATCGCACCGACTCCGGGGTGGCGGTGGAAGAGGTCGGCGAAGTGGCGGCTGAACTGGCCGGCACCGACGATTCCGAGCGTGAAAGTCATGGGTTTCTCCTTCGGCCGACGACGATCTGCGGCGCGGCGGATCCAGCAGAACACAGGGGTTTACTCGTGTCAATGTTTTGGCGCGGCTCTGCTGCGAATGAGGGCGCGGCCCATCAGCGGAGCGCGGCGAGGACGTCCTGCTCGGCGAGCGGGTCGAGCCCGGACCGGCGGCTCCGGTCGATGCCGCGGGCGCGCTCGTCGTCGAGCACGCGGTGCAGCGTCTCCTGCCAAGGCCGGTGCCGCCCGCCCGCGCGCAGGAACGAGCCGGTGCTGCGGCTGCTGAAGCCGATCGCGTCGGCGGGCAGCCACAGCGGGAGCGAGCGCGGCCCCGCCCAGTAGCGGACGTCGTGCGCGAGCAGCGTCTCGTCGTCGACGTGCACGACGTGGCCGGAGAAGCCCGCGAGCGCGGCGGCCTCGGCGAGGAACTCGCCCAGCGGGACGACCGGGCCGACGGCGTCGACCGCCCCGGTCGCTCCTGCGGTCCCGGCCGCGTGCAGCCGACCCGCCAGGTCGTCGACGTCGATCGCCTGCACGGTGCGGCCCGTCGTCTCGGGGGCGAGGACCGTGCCGCCGCGGGCGAAGCGGGCCGGCCAGTAGCCGAGGCGGTCGCTCGGATCGCCGGGCCCCGCGATCAGGCCGGGCCGCGCGATGAGGAGACGGTCCCCGAGCGCGTCGGCGGCGGCCCGCTCGGCCAGCACCTTCGCGTCGGCGTACTGCTCGGGGTCCGCCGGCTCGACCAGGGCGGCGGACTCGTCGGCGCCGGGCCGCGTGACGTCGACGTAGACCGAGACGGAGGAGACGAGCGTCCAGTGCGCCGCAGCCGACGCGAGGCGGTCGAGCGCCGGCCCGACGAGCCCGGGCGCGTGCGCGAGCTCGACGACCTCGTCCCACTCGCCGCGCACCCCGCCGTACGCGTCGCGGTCGCGCCGGTCGACCCGGACGTGGCGCGCGCCGTCCGGAACCGCCCCCGCCTCGCCGCGCGCCAAGCAGGTGACCTCGTCCCCCGCGGCGACCGCCCGCTCCGCCAGGCGGCGCCCCAGCCACCCGCTGCCACCGAGGACCAGGACTCTGCGCATCCCTCCACTGAACCGGACGGCATGCAGGCCGCGCACCCCTGTCCGCGCCCAGCGGAACGGCGGCCGCCCCTTGCGGAAGATCCTGGCGCGATGGATCCTGCCCGGACACGGAGAGCCGCGCCCGGGCGCCGCGGTCGCCGACCGACCGATTCCCGCCGACACGGATGTTGCACCGCCGCCGCAGCCGGACATGTACCTGTGACTCCGCGGAAGGGGAACCATGAGCATCCGCTCCCGAGACGACTTCTCCGAGCCGCGCAACGTTCAGCGAGTCAAATTAAACCCGGTTTAGGAATAGCACCGTCGACCCCAGCGACCAACGGCACCTACTCGAAGAACCTACCCACGGCTGTAGTCAGCTGCGGCGAGAGTGAGTCGGGTCTCGCTGCCAGCCTTCGTTACTTCCGTTAGGGCCGAGAGTGGCAGTCGGCTTGCCCGTGCGAGATACTCGGCGCTGTAACCCGCGTCGGCGAGCATTTCCATCGCCCGCCCGAGGGCGGCCGGTTGCTCGCGTGGTCCTAGGTTGCCGCGTTCGGGGTTGCCCTCTAGAGAGAGCTGTTTGTTCGCCCGCATGTAGGCTGCGTCGGTCCAGAGGCCTAGACGGTGCGCCCTGAAAACGAGTGCACGGAGGCTGATCTTCCATTTGGCCTTCGCCTCGAGCAGGGCGCTCCAATCGAGTTTGATGGGCAAGTCGTGCACGAGCTGATCGTCAGGTGCAAGAAATTGCGAGGCGAAGGTCTGGGCTTGTTCCTCGACAATTTTTGATCCTGGCTCAACGTCCGGGTGCATCACGAGATGACCGAGCTCATGCGCGGCATCAAATCGACTCCGCGCTCGGTCATTCTTCCCAGGCGAAAGGAGTACCAGGGGACGTTGCCCCGTGTCCGTCGAGAAGGCGTCAACCTCTCGCGAGTCGACGTTCTCCGGCATCGCAAGCACAATAACACCGGCGGCCTCGAGCGTTCGAACGACGTGGTTGATCGGGCCGGGCCCAATTTTCAGCGCCCGACGAACGTCGTTGGTGATGTTTGCGATCTCAGCGCTCGAGACGGTGCTGTCGACCACATGCGTCTCGATGTTCAACTCGGGAAAATCGACGTACTCTTCAAGGACGGTGACGACCGCAGCCGCAAGTTCCGCGAAAGCGAGCGCACGATCACGGCTGATAGCCGGCGTAGATCGTAGAGAGCGGAAGTGAGCATTCTGAGCCGGAATTCGTGGCACAGGCAGACCCTCTTCAAAAAAGTCCAGTGGCACTCCAAGAGCCAGGGCGAGCTTTGCGGCAACGGCCCGGGTGGGGTTGTTCTGTTCACGCTCGAATTGTGTGATGGCCGATGCGGAGACCCCCGCCTCCTGCGCCAGCGCCGTTCTCGGTAGTCGAGCCAGGCGACGCGCCAGTGAAAGTCTCCCCCCGTCGAAGTCAGTCATCGTCCCAGAGGAACGCCGAGCCCGAGCCCGCTGCAGGGCGTCCGACTCAGACGGCATCAACATGCTCCGATCTCCGCGCTGCCTTCATCTTGATCGGGACGTCTGGCTCCGTCTCGTCAGACGGGGCGTCATCCAGTTCGACCGGTGTGGCCAAAGTCGAACCACCGCCCTCGTCAAACCAGATCTTTTCGTGCGCGAGAACCTGCGCGTCCCTCAGGGTAGGCACCACGATCCAGCCTGCCGTCAGCGGGTTCTCGTCGAGTTCGCCAGCCCAAACAATGATGAACTCGTTGATGTCGTCGGCATTCCCGTACTCACCCAGCCCATCAGCGGAGATGAGCGGCTCCATACCGGTCTCTTGCACTGGGGTCGGGCGGACCTCGTCGACCCGCGCCGCAGCGTCGGCGCGGACGTTGCTCTGACTCGCCCAGGGGAAATCATGGTGCCAATCGGGTCGCCGTCGCGAGTCCTGGGGAACCTTTGCCAGATGGATCCGAAGACCGCGGTCTTCGATGAGGAGCGATCCACGGACGAACGTCACGGTAACCCCTGTGGCACGCCAGCGCTCAGACTCCTCCATGAGACGGAGCAGTCGAACGGTCAGGTTCTCCGCCGACTGAGTTGCGATGACCCGGACGTTGTCTCCGAGATCGCGATCGAATCTCGCCACATTCTTGTGCCATACATCTCGGACCAAATCGCCGAGGAGAGCCGCGAAGCCGTTGGCCTCGAGCATCTCGCGTGCCGCGACCAGCCGTACCTGAACCGCATCATCAGTCGTCATAGTTACACGGTACATCCAGCAACTCCATTCGGAGCGTGACACGCCGCGAAGCAGATCGGTGGCTAGGTTGTTGAGATATCAAGCAGGTGGGTGGTCCAACAAGCTGTTGGACTCCGCCCCGGGGTTACATCGTCCTGCTGTAGAAGCTCGACGATCCCGACGCCCGCCTCTGGTACGCGGCGGCCGCCGCCGAGCACGGCTGGTCCCGCAACGTGCTCGCGAACCAGATCATGAATCGCACCCGCGAACGGATCGGCTCCGCTTCCTCCAACTTCGCCGGCCAGCTCGCCCCCGCCGACTCCGACGTCGCGCGCCAGCTCGCGAAGGACCCGTACGTGTTCGACGTCCTCGTTCTCCCGATCATCCGGGCAGTTCTGCGGAGCGACGTCCGGCGCCAGGAGAACCTGCGTCTCCCTGCTTCATGATCGGCTTCTCCCCTGGACGGTCGCGGCTCGATGCGCGTCGATGCGGATCGTCGCCGCCTTCCCCGCAACGCCGCCGAGCTGGCGATGAGACGAGAACGAGGAGGTCGGTCGGCATGACCGAGGAGACGATCGCAGCCCGAGCGCGCCGCGAGGGGCGCTGGTGGGTGTTCACCATTCCCGCACTCACGAGCGAAGGTCCGACCGGCGCGGAGATCGTGGCGATGGGGCAGTCGCGCTCGCTCAAGGAGCTCGACGAGGACGTGCGCGACGCCGCGGCGCACTGGCTCGGAGTGGACAGCTGGGAGGGTGCGATCGACGTCGTGATCGAGCTGCCCGCCGAGGTATCGGGTCTTCTCACTGAAGCCGAGCACGCCGAGAGCGAGGGCCGTGCGGCGATGGCGCGCAGCGCTCGTCTGCGCCGCGAGGCCGCCCGAACCCTGCTCGCCGATCACCGGCTGACTCAGGCGGAAGCGGCGCGTGTGCTCCGTGTCACGCCGCAGAGGATGAGCCAGCTCGTCGCGCAGCGGAAGACGCCCGACGAGTCGCCCCGCTGACCCCGTCCCGGCGTTCCGCCGCGCCCGCCCTCAGCGCGCGAGCAGCTCGCCGTGCGGCATCGACAGCCAGCCGTCGTCGTCGCGGGCCCAGGCGCGCCAGGCCTCGCTGATCGCCTCGAGCTCGGCCTGCGTCGCGAAGCCGCGCTCGAGGGCGGTGGTCGCGAAGGAGGAGGAGACCGAGCGGTCCGCCCACATCCCGCCCCACCAGGCGCGGTCCTCGGCGTTCTCGAACACCCAGAGCGAGGCCGTGACCTCGACGGAGTCGAAGCCGGCCGCCCGCGCCCAGGCCTTCAGGCGGCGGCCCGCGTCGGGCTCGCCGGAGGAGGCGCGGTGCACGCGCTGGTAGAGCGCGGCCCAGGCCTGCAGGCCCTCGGTGAAGGGGTGGATCAGGACGCCGGCGTAGTCGACGTCGCGCGCGGCGACGAGGCGGCCGACCCGGCCCCACTCGCGCAGGGCGTCGACCGGGCGGGTGAGGTGCTGCAGCACCTGGTGGGCGTGCACGACGTCGAAGGAGTCGTCCGCGTACGGCAGCGCGTAGGCGTCCGCCACCTCGAACTCCGCGGGGGAGTCGAGCGCGGTGGCCTGCGCGATCACGTCGGCCGAGGCGTCCACTCCGACCACGCGGCCCGGGGCGACGCGCTCGGCGAGGTCGACGGTGATGGTCCCCGGGCCGCAGCCCACGTCGAGGATCGAGACGCCGGGCGCCAGGTGCGGCAGCAGGTACGCCGCGGAGTTCTCCGCGGTGCGCCAGCGGTGCGAGCGCAGGACGCTCTCGTGGTGGCCGTGCGCGTACCGGCCGGTCGCGGCGTCGGCGTCGGCGGGCGGGGCGGCCGCTGTGGGAGCGTCGGCGGGCGGGCGGGTCTCGGCATCCATGCCCGTCATTGTGCCGGGCGGCGCGGTGCCGACGCCACGCACGCTCCTGCTGCTCGCGGCGACGAGCGAGGCCAGCGCGATGATCGCCGCGCAGCAGAGCAGGACCGCCTCCGTGCCGACGAGCTCGGCGAGGGGGCCGACGAGCGCCTCGCCGAGCGGCACGGCGAGGAAGGAGCCGACCATGTCGTACGAGTAGACCCGCGCGAGCGCCTCGCGGGGGACGTGGGTCTGCAGCGACTGGTCCCAGGCGATGGCGAACACCTCGAGCGCGACGCCGCCGAGCGCGAAGGCGACGATCAGGGCGGGGAGCGCCGGGACGACGCCGAGGGCCGCGACCGGGACCGCGGTCACCGCCATCAGGGCGACCCCGATCACCAGCGCGCGCCGCGGTCGCCAGCGCAGGGCGATCACGGCGCCGATCGCGAGCCCGACTGTCTGCGCGGCGACGACCAGTCCCCAGGCCGCGCGCCCGAAGGACTGATCGGCGATCACCGGCCCGAGGACGGTGGTCGCCCCGACGAACGCCGCGTTGAGGACGGTGAACTGGGCTACGACGATCCAGACCCAGCGCCGGCGGGTGAACTCCCGCCAGCCCTCGCGGAGGTCCGCGAGCACCGAGCCGCCCGCGAGCACCGAGCCGCCTGCCCCCGCAGGCAGGCGCAGCCGCGAGTACAGCAGAGCGGCGAGCGCGAAGCCGGCCGCGTCGACCGCCAGTCCCCAGCCGGGCCCGACGAGCGCCACGACGCCGGCTCCGCCCGAGGCGCCGACGACCGTCCCGGCGTTCAGGCCCAGGCGGAGGAGCGCGTTGGCGGGCCGCAGCTCGCTGGCCGGCACGGTCTCGGGCACGAGGGCGGCCGCGGCGGGCAGGCTCATCGCCGCGACGGCGCCGTTCAGCACGCCGAGCACGACGAGAGCGGGGATGCTCGCGGTCCCGGTGATCACGAGTGCGGCGACGACCGCCTGGGTCGCGGCGGCGGCGAGGGAGGTGCCGACGAGGATCACGGAGCGGGGCAGCCGGTCGGCGAGGACTCCGCCGAGCAGCAGGACGGCGACGTTGGCGAGGGAGCGCGCGGCGACGACGAGGCCGAGGTCGGCCGGCGAGCCGGTGAGGTCGAGGACGGCGAAGGCCAGGGCGATCGGGGCGACGGCGTTGCCGAGCACGCCGGTCGTCCGGGCGGCGAGCAGCCAGCGGAACGGCGCGTGCGCGAGGGGCCCGGGCCGCCGCCCCACGGACGGCGCGGTCACGGCCGCCGCAGCGGGAACATCGCGGTCGTCATCGACACCGGGGCCGTCCCGGGGCTGCGCGGCGGGCGGGCCGCCGCATGCAGCAGCGCCGACGCCTCGCCGACGTGGCGGACGACCCGCCGCCAGGTCTCCGGATCGACCCAGAGCTCGGCGTCCGTCGACAGCTGCGGACCGTCGGCGCGCGCCGCGGACCGGCGCCGCAGCTCCTCGATCAGCGCGTCCAGGTGCAGCTGCCGCTCCTCCCGGGGCCCGGCCTCGACGGTCGCGGTCACGTCGAACGGCTGCCCGGAGGACTCGTGCCGGTAGCGCTTCGCCTCGCCGCCGCGCAGCCGCACGGTCTCGACGACGCTGACGAGTCCCGCCCGCTCGAGGACGCGGAAGTGGTAGCTCGCGGTCGCCTGCGAGAGCCGCAGCTCGCGCGCGGCCTCGGCGGCGCTCATCGCCGCCCCCGTCACCAGCGAGAGCAGCCGGAGCCGGATCGGGTGGGCGGTGGCGCGCAGCTCCTCGAGAGTGGACATGCGGCCATCGTCCTGCCCGGCTCCGCGGACCGTCAAACGGGCCTTTGGGGGTCGGGCGGCGGGGTCGCGCGCAGCCGCTCTACTGCGAGAGCTCCCGGTCGAGCCGGTCGAGCAGCACCTCGAGCGAGATCTCGAACTCCTCGTCGCTGTGGTCCTCGCTGAGCAGGCCGCGCAGCCGCCGCACCTCGGGCGCGACGTCGAGGGAGACGTTCCCGTCGCCCTGCGGGATGGTCGCGTCGCCCTCGTCGAGCGGGAGGTCCGTCGGCGAGGTCTCGGCGCCCTGGACCACGGCCTGCAGCAGCAGCTGGCCCAGCAGGAAGCTGCTGAACGAGCGGTAGGCGCCGACCGCCTGGGCGTCGGTCAGGCCGCTGCCGGTGAGGGAGCGGAGGAACGTGTTGACGGCCTCGATGCTGCGCAGCGGCGGGCGGAGCCACGGGGCCGCGGGGTGGCGGGTCGCGACCAGCGGGAAGGCCCTGGGGTGGTCGGTCGCGATGCGGCGGACCTCGTGGGCGGCCGTCTGCAGGAACTCCTGCCAGTGGTGGCTCTCGGCCTCGTCCAGGCGCACGGTCAGCTCCTGCATCAGCAGCGCGATGACGCCCTCGAGGAGGTCCTCCTTGCCGTGGACGTAGCGGTAGAGCGACATCGCCTCGACGCCCAGCTCCTGCGCGAGGGTCCGCATGGACAGGGCCTCGGGGCCGGTGCGGTCGATCATCTCGAGGGCGGTGGCGACGATCAGCTCGCGGCTGAGCTTGCGCGCGGGGGAGCCGCTGCGGCGGGCCCTGTCGTTCGAGGACTTCTCGCCGCCGGCCTTGTCGGCCGGGGCCTTCTCGTCGCCGGCCTTCTCGCTGCCGCTCTTGTCGCTCTCGGTCATGCGCGCCTCCTGGAACGCCCGCCCCGCCCGGATACCAGGTGCGGTGCCGCGGTGGCAAGCACTTCCACCGTAACAACGCTTACACCGTAAGCTCTGCCGAGGCTTACGCTGTAAGTGCGCCGCTGCCGGATCGAGATCCCCGCGATCCCCGCGCCGGTCCGCCTCGTTCCGCTTCGCCTCCGCACCGCCCTGCACCGCCCCCGGTGACCCCCGCCACCAGCGATCCCCGCGGCTCCGTCCCGGGAGAGAAGAGAGAGCACCATGATCGACAGCAGCAGCATTGACACCCTGATCGGCGCCGACGTCCACGGCACCGACGACGCCAAGATCGGCACCGTCGGCCAGGTCTACGTCGAGGACAGCACGCAGACCCCGACCTGGGTCACCGTCCGCACCGGCCTGTTCGGCTCCTCGGAGTCCTTCGCGCCGCTCGCGGATGCGAGCTTCGAGGGCGGCGTCCTCCACGTCGGCTACGAGAAGGCCTTCGTCAAGGACGCCCCGCGGATCGACGACGACGGCTCGCTCTCCGCCGACGAGGAGCAGGCCCTCTACTCCTACTACGGGCTCGGCGGCACGACCGCGCCGACCGAGGCGCCCCTCTACGACCAGGACGCGGACCGCGGCGTCGACGTCGACCGCTCCGTGGACACCGACCGCGGCACCGACCGCGGCACCGAGGGCCACGACACCTCCGGCCCGACGACCGACGACGCGATGACCCGCTCCGAGGAGCGCCTGCGCGTCGGCACCGAGCGGGTCGAGGCCGGCCGCGCCCGCCTGCGCAAGCACATCGTCACCGAGCAGGTCTCGAAGACGGTTCCGGTCAGCCACGACGAGGTCACCCTGACCCGCGAGCCGATCACCGAGGCGAACGCCGGCGACGCGCTCGCCGGCCCCGACCTCAGCGAGGAGGAGCACGAGGTGATCCTCACCGAGGAGCGCGTCGTCACCGCGAAGGAGACGGTCCCCGTCGAGCGCGTCTCGCTCGGCACCGAGACCGTCACCGAGCAGCGCACCGTCGAGGCGGACGTCTCGCACGAGGAGATCGAGCTCGTCGAGCCCGACGCCGACGGCACCCGCACCCGCACCGACACCACCCGCACCGACGAGGTCGTCGTCGACCGCGACGCGCGCTCCTAGCGCCACCCGGCGGCCGGTGCCCAGCGCCGGCCGCCACCCCCGCACGCCCTGCACCACTCCGCCCGATCCCGCCCGAAAGGCCCACCCATGGACTTCCCCGCCGCCCTGCAGAACGGACTGGCCGCGATCATCGCGTTCGTCCCGCTCGCGCTGCTCTTCCTGCTCATCCTCATCGTCGGCCTGATCGTCGCCAAGCTCATCGAGAAGGGCCTCTCGCGCCTGCTCACCAAGGTCGGCTTCGACCGCGCCGTCGAGCGCGGCGGCATCAAGAAGGCGCTGGCGAACTCGACCCTCGACGCGTCGGACATCGTGTCGAAGATCATCTACTGCACGCTCGTGCTCTTCGTGCTGCAGTTCGCCTTCGGTGTCTTCGGCCCGAACCCGTTCAGCGATCTGCTCCAGGGCATCATCGGCTTCCTGCCGATCATCATCGTCGTCCTCGCCGCCGCGATCGCCGCCGGGGCCAAGGGCCTCATCCAGAACACTCTGGGCGGCCTCTCCTACGGCAAGGTCCTCGGCAACATCGTCGCTATCTTCATCCTCTTCCTCGGCGTCACCGCGGCGCTGAACCAGATCGAGGTCGCCACGACGGTGACCACGCCGATCCTCATCGCCGTCCTCGCGATCATCGCGGGCGTCATCATCGTCGGCGCGGGCGGCGGGCTGATCAAGCCGATGCAGCAGCGCTGGGAGGCGATCCTCACGAAGGCCGAGGAGGAGGCGCCGAAGATCCAGCAGCAGGCGCAGAACGCGCCGTCCGTCACCGAGCAGGCCAAGCGCGCCGCCGACCAGGCGAAGCAGGCCGCCCCGGCGACCACCGCGCGCCGCCCCCGCTGACGCGCACGACCGCGGCAGCACCCGCGGCCGGCTCCGCTCGCTCCGAGCAGGGCCGGCCGCGGCCGCATCCGCTTCCCCCTCCGCGTCCGCATCCCCACCCGCACCCGCACCCGACCGAGGGGACCGCATGAGCGAGACACCGACCGAGCCGACCGCGACCGAGCCGACCGCCGAGGTCGTCCTGCACGAGGAGCGGCTCCTCGTCGGCACGCGCCGGCACGCGACGGAGCGGGTCCAGCTGCAGCGGGTCGTCGTGACCGAGCAGCGCACCGTCACCGTCGAGGTGCGCCGGGAGGAGCTGCGCGTCGTCCGCGAGCCGATCGCCGAGGGCCCGCCGCTGCCCGCCGCGATCGCGACCGCCCCCCAGGAGCCGATCGTCGTCGTCCTGCACGAGGAGCGGATCGACGTCGTCCGGACCGTCGTGCCCGTCGAGCGCGTGACGCTCCGGGTGGAGTCCGTCGCCGGGGCCCGCGAGGTCACGGAGGAGCTGCGCCGCGAGGTCGTCGACGTCGAGTCGTCGACGGCGCGGCAGCCGGAGGGCCCCGACCTGTTCTGATGTCGGACCCGGCCGCTACGGTCGGGCGATGACCTCGACACGACCCGGCTCCCCGGTCCCCGCCGTCACCGCGGAGGAGTGGGCCGACCTGCGCGAGCGCGTCCGCCGAACCCGCTGGTCGCCCGAGTGGCCGGTCGAGGGCTGGTCGGCCGGCACCGACCAGGCCGAGCTGCGGCGGCTGGCCCGGCGCTGGTCGGAGGAGTTCGACTGGCCGGCCGAGGAGCGGCGGATCCGCGAGCTGCCCTGGGCGCAGGCCGACCTCGACGGGACGCCCGTGGCCTACCTGCGCTTCGACGCCGAGACCGACGCGGAGACCGACGCGGAGACCGACGCCGGGACGCCGGGCCGCCTCCCGATCGTCCTGACGAACGGCTGGCCCAGCACCGCTCTCGAGCTGGTTCCCCTCGCCGAGCGCCTGTCCGCCCCGTCCCGCTTCGGCGGCGACCCGGCCGAGGCCGTCACCGTCGTCGTCCCCGCGCTGCCCGGCTTCCCGATCTCGCCGCAGCGGCCCGGACCCGACGAGCAGACGCACGAGCTCTGGCACCGCCTGATGACGGAGGAGCTCGGCTTCCCCCGCTACACCGCGCACGGCGGCGATCTGGGCGCGGGCATCACCTCGCGCCTGGCCGAGAGCCACCCCGAGGCGGTCGCCGGGATCCACCTGCTCGCCGTCGCCTCCCCGCGGCACGTCGACGAGACGACCCTCACCGACGAGGAGCGCGAGCACCTGGCGGAGCAGCGCACCTGGTTCGCGGACGAGGGCGCCTACGAGCACCAGCAGCAGACCCGGCCGCTCACCCTCGCGCCCGCGCTGTCCGATTCGCCGGTCGGCCTGCTCGCCTGGATCCTCGAGAAGCACCGCGCCTGGAGCGACTGCGGGGGCGATGTCTCGACCCGCTTCGACGACGACCACCTGCTCACCGTCGCGTCGCTCTACTGGTTCACCGACTCGATCTCCACGTCCCTCCGCCCCTACTGGGAGTACGCGACCGGCCGGACGGCCCGCGTCGGCCGGGTCGCGGTGCCCACCGCGGTCGCCGTCTTCCCCTTCGACCTGGTGCACCCGCCGCGCAGCTGGGCCGAGCGCAGCTACGACGTCGTCCGCTACACGCCGATGCCCCGCGGCGGCCACTTCGCCCCGCACGAGGAGCCGGATCTGCTGGCCGCCGACATCCGCGCCCTGCTGGCCCTGGTGCAGTAGCGAGCTCTCGCGGGTCGGCAAAAAGCCAACAGCCTGTTGGCCGATTGGGAAAGCGCGTGATTCAGGCGCCGCACCCTTCCCTTGCGGCCGCCCCCGCCCCGCGCGTACCGTCGAGGGGTACCCCGTCGCGAGCCGCGGCGTCGGCGCGGCCACCTCACCGGCCGGCGGATCGGCTCGCGGACACGGGGGCTCCCCGCAGGAAAGACGGTCTCGTGCGCATCAGCACCGGTACTGCGTCCACGACGCAGCAGCTGCCCTCGCACTGACGACCCCTGCTCCCGCCCGCTGACCCGGGTGGACGCGCGCTCCCGCCTCGGCGGAGCGCGGTGGTCGTCGTGCGCCGACGCGACCACCGGGAGCACCGTGCCCATCTCCTCACCGACCCCTCCGTCCCTCGTCCTCACCGACTGCTCGTTCGCCTGGCCGGACGGCTCGATCGTCCTCGACCGCGTCACCGCCGCCTTCGGCCGCGGCCGCACCGCCCTCGTCGGGGCGAACGGCGCCGGCAAGTCGACGCTCGTGCGGCTGCTCGCCGGCGAGCTCGCGCCCACGGCGGGCTCCGTCAGCACCACCGGCGCGGTCGATCTGCTGCCGCAGCGCCTGCCGCGCGGTGCCGACGACACCGTCGCCGATCTGCTCGGCGTCCGCGGGCGGCTCGACGCCCTGCACGCGATCCTCGCCGGCGACGTCGGCGCCGAGCGCTTCGAGGCCCTCGCCGACGACTGGGACGTCGAGTCCCGCGCCGTCGCCGCGCTGGGCGCTGCCGGCCTCGAGCTCGACGCCGGCGACCTCCTCCGGCCCGTCTCGATGCTCTCCGGCGGGCAGGCGGTGCTCGCGGCGGTGACCGGAGTCGCACTGCGGGGCCGACCGATCGCGGTGCTCGACGAGCCGACCAACGACCTCGACCGCCGCTCCCGGCAGCTGCTGCTCGCGCTGGTCGACGGCTGGCGCGGCACCCTCGTCGTCGTCAGCCACGACCGGGAGCTGCTCGAGCACGTCGACGAGATCGCGGAGCTGCGCGACGGCGACCTGCGCACCTCCGCGGGGACCTTCTCCGACTTCGAGGAGCGGCTCGCCGTCGAGCGGGCGGCCGGCGAGCGCGACGTCCGCGCCGCCGAGCAGGTGCTGCGGGCCGAGAAGCGGCAGCGGATCGAGGCGCAGACGACGATCGCCCGGCGCGCGAAGGCGGGGGAGCGGTCGGCACGGTCGATGCCGAGGATCGCCGCGGACTACCGCCGCGGCCGCGCGGAGGCGACGGCCGGGCGGCTCCGCTCGGGTCACGCCGACGCCGAGGCGCGCGCCCGGGAGCGGGTGGACGAGGCGTCCGGGCGCCTGCGCGACGACGACGCGGTGCGGCTCGACCTGCCGGATCCGGGGGTGCCCGCGTCGCGCCGGCTCGCCGAGCTGACCGTCCGCGGCCGGACCACGGTGCTCCAGGGTCCGGAGCGCCTCGGCCTGATCGGCGCCAACGGCACGGGGAAGACGCTGCTGCTCGAGCAGCTGGTCGGAGCGGAGCCGCGTCGCCCGCATCCGCTGCCCGACACGCACGCGCGGGCGCTCACCGACCGCATCGGCCACCTGGCCCAGCGCCGGGAGGACATGCTCGACGAGGACCGCACGGTCCTCGAGCACGTCGCCCGGGCCGCGCCCGACCTGCCGCTCCCCGCCGTCCGCGACGCCCTCGCGCGGCTGCTGCTGCGCGGCGCGATCGTCGACCGCGCGGCGTCGACGCTCTCGGGCGGCGAGCGGTTCCGGGTGGCGCTCGCCGGGATCGTCCTCGCCCGTCCGGTGCCGCAGCTGCTCGTGCTCGACGAGCCGACCAACGACCTCGATCTCGCGACGACCGACCACCTGGTGGACGTGCTGCGGGCCTGGCGCGGCGGGCTCCTCGTCGTCAGCCATGACGACACGTTCCTGGAGCGGCTGGACCTGGACGGGCGGGTGGTGCTGGACGGGCGGGTGGTGCTGGACGGGCGGGTGGCGCTGGACGGCGGGCGCGCCTAGGCGGCGGCCCCTCGGCCGGCCTCGCCGCCGAGGCCGAGCGCGGAGACCACCTCGGCGACCCGGGCGCGGGCGGCTGCGTCGAGGCCGCGGATCGGTCGGGGCAGGCAGCCCGGGGCGGCGAGGCCGAGGTGCTCGGCGACCGCGGCGATCACCCGGTAGCTGCCGCCGTGCTCGGCGAAGAGGTCCCAGAGCGGCTGGAGGCGGGCGGACTCGGCCTCGGCGGCCGCGTGATCGCCCGACTGCGCGGCCCGCGTGATCCTCAGCGCGGGGCCGGGGAGCGTGCCGCCGATCACCGAGTACCAGGCACCGCAGCCGGCGATCAGGCCGCGGGCGCCGGACGCGTCCCCGGAGACGCCGATCGTGACGCCCGCGCGCACGTGCTCCCGGATCGTCCGGACGCGCTCGGCCGCCGCGGCGGGGTCGGCGGGGACGCCGGGGATCTTGATCGAGGCGACCCGGGGCAGCTCGGCGATCGCCGCGTACAGCGCGTCGGTCATCGTGACGCGGGTGGTGCCGGGGTTGTCGTAGACGACGAGCGGGACGGACAGCTGCGCGGTGACGTCCTCGTACAGGCCGAGGACGTCGTCGTCGGTGAGCGGCTGGTAGCTGACGGGGGCGAGCAGCACCGCGGCGGCGCCCGCCTCCTGCGCGTCCTCGGCCAGCGCGAGCACCTGCGAGGTGCGCAGGGCGCTGATCCCGACGACGACCGGCACGGACCCCGCGTGCCGGACGGCGAGCGCGGCGACGCGGCGGCGCTCCCCGCGGTCGAGGTAGGCGGCGGAGCCGGTCGAGCCCAGGGCGCCGATCGAGTCGACGCCCGCCGCGGCGAGGCGCTCGACGAGGGTGGCGAAGGCCGGCTCGTCGACGGCGTCGTCGCGCAGCGGAGTGAGGGGGAAGGCGCTGAGTCCGGTGAGCACGGTGATCCGTCCGAGGGTCGTCGCGGGAGGGGCCCGGCCAGTGTGCGCCGCGCGGCCGGGCGCCCGCGACTCCAGAAGCCCGCGCGGCGGCTGGTCCACCGCCGGAGCGGCGGACGCCGGCGGTAGATTCGGTCGCGCCGGCGTCGAACGACGCGGGCAGCCCCTCACCCTCAGGAGCCCGGGATGACCGCCCCCACCGTCCTCTTCGTCTGCATCCACAACGCCGGCCGCTCGCAGATGGCCGCCGGCTACCTGCGCGAGCTCTCGGGTGGCGCCGTCCAGGTGCGCTCCGGCGGCTCCGAGCCGGGCGACAGCATCAACCCGATCGCGGTCGCGGCGATGGCGGAGGAGGGCATCGACATCTCGCAGGCCGTCCCGCAGCTGATGACCACCGAGCAGGTGCAGGCCTCCGACGTCGTCATCACGATGGGCTGCGGCGACGTCTGCCCGGTCTTCCCGGGCAAGCGCTACGAGGACTGGGACCTCGCCGACCCCAAGGGCCGCCCCCTCGAGGAGGTCCGCCCGATCCGCGACGACATCCGCGCCCGCGTGCAGGCGCTCGTCGCGGAGCTGCTGCCCGCGCGGCCGACGGAGTAGCGGCCTCCACATGCTGGTCGAGCAGCAGCCTCCGGCGGCCCCCATGCTGGTCGAGTAGCCGCCTTCGGCGGCGTATCGAGACCCGCCCTGCCGGACACGTGGATCTCGATACGCCCGCTCCGCGGGCTACTCGATCAGCATGCATGGGGCCCGCTGCGCGGGCTGCTCGATCAGCATGGGGCTGCTCCATCGGACGCGTGATGGGGTCCCGGCCGCGCGCAGAGCCCGGTCCGCGTCCACTCGGCTGCGCCGGGCTACGCGAGTGGACCCGTGTCGGGCCCTGCACCGGCGCCTGACCCCGTTACGGGTCCGGTCCGTCGGGCGGGCGCGCGCTTCATGCTGGTTGAGCAGTCGCCGGAGGCGGCGTAGCGAGACCCGTCCGCCGAGCGCCCGGATGAGTAGGAGACGTGTCGTATATGTTACGGTCGGCTCATGACGAGCCAGTTCTGGGACGACCTGCGGGCCGATCTGAAGGATCCCGAATTCGCGCGTGCCTACGCAGCAGAGTCGATCCGGGTGGCCACGATCGACGCGGTCGTCGATCAGCTCGACGTGCTCCGGGAGAGCGCCGAGCTCTCGAAGGCGGCGCTCGCGCGGGCGGTCGGAGTCGATCCGTCCGTCGTCCGTCGGCTCTTCTCGAGTGCGTCGCCGAATCCGACGCTCGGCACTCTCGCCGAGGTCGCCGCGGCATTGGGGATGAAGGTCGCGCTGGTTCCGATGGAGGCGGAGGAGCGGGCGCGGATCACCGAGCCCATGCTGGCGTCGGCCAGGTGACGCTAGAGCACCGATCTCGGTGTGCGTGACCGGTATTCGTCCCCCAGCTTCCGGACCTCTCGGTAGTCGGACGCCGCGAGTGTCGTCCTGAAGGGCTTGCTGCGACCGTCGACGATCACCAGGAGGGGCTTCTCGCGGTCGCCCGCGCTGTAGTCGAGCAGGCAGAACAGCCGGTGGTGGGTCCGTCGCGGACCGTCCACCCGGACCTCGAACCAGCCGGTCATCTCACCGTGCATCGCCTCCCAGTACCCTCCACCCGCGAACCGCTTCGGAGGGGCCGCGGCGACTGCGACGAGAACGGCGCGCATCGTCGCGCGCACCTTGGTGGGGAAGCTGCCGAGTGCGTCCCTGCCCGGTGTGCTCTCGAGCGGATCGTCGTCCCGGTGGCGCCGGAAGTAGACGATCTCGTGGGTGTCGTCCGAGGAGGGCCCGGTCGCGACGACCGGAGTCGTCGCCCGGCGGGAGCGGCCTCGGGGAACCATGCGGTCACCGTAGTGAAGCGCCGGGAGGGACCGCAGACCGGTGGCGCGCCGAAGCCGCACCTGCGGGAGGCAGCGGAGCAGCATGCAGAGGCCCGCTGCGCGGGCTGCTCCATCGGACGCGTGATGGGGTCCCGGCCGCGCGCAGAGCCCGGTGCGCGTCCACTCGGCCGCGCCGGGCTGCGCGAGTGGACCGGTATCGGGCTGCGCGCCGGCGCCTGGTCCCGTTCCGGGTCCGCTCGTCGGGCGGGCACGCGCTTCATGCTGGTCGAGTAGCCGCCGCAGGCGGCGTATCGAGACCCGCCCTGCCGGACACGTGGATCTCGATACGCCCGCTGCGCGGGCTACTCGATCAGCATGCAGGGGGCCCGCTGCGCGGGCTGCTCGATCAGCATGCAGGGGCCCGCTGCGGGGGCTGCTCGATCGGCGGCCGGGCGTCAGCGGATGGCGTGCCCCGGGTGCTGCTCGTCGTAGCGGTCGCGGGCCGCGGCGATCGCCGGCCGCTGTTCCAGCGACCAGTCGGCGAGGGCCTTCACCAGGTGGGTGAGGCTGCTGCCCGAGGCGGTGAGGGCGTAGGAGACCTGCGCCGGCACCGTCGGGAAGACGGTCCGCGCGACCAGGCCGTCGCGCTCGAGACGGCGCAGGGTCAGCGTCAGCATCCGCTGCGAGACGCCGTCGATCGCGCGCTGCAGCTCGCGGAAGCGCCGCTCGCCGCTCGCGAGCTCGACGATCACGAGCACCGACCAGGTGTCGCCGACCCGCGTCAGGACGTCGCGGATCCCGCAGTCGGGATGGTCCTCCCGGCCGCAGGGCTCGAGGTCGGCGGTTACTCCGGTGTGCGTGAGTGACACGAGAGTGCCTCCTTGTCGGGGCTGACGGGGCGCAGCACGATCAGAGCGTAGTCATCCCGCAGAACCCGTCCCGCAGAACCCGTCCTGCAGAACCACGAAAGGTGAGACCGTGATCCTCGTCACCGGCGCGACCGGCCAGCTCGGCTCCGCGATCCTCGACACCCTCCTCCTCCGCGGCGTCCCCGCGATCGGCAGCAGCAGGCAGGAGCGGCCGGGCCTGCGGAGGATCGACCTCGACGATCCGTCGACGGTCTCCTTCGCGGGCGTCGACACCCTCGTCCTCGTCTCGGCCGGCGAGGCGGAGGACGACGTCGTCATCGCCCGGCACGGGACGGCGCTCGCCGCGGCGGAGCGGGACGGGGTCGGGCACGTCGTCTACACGAGCGTCACGACGGCCGGCGATCACCTCGCCTTCGCCCTCGCGCACCGCTGGACCGAGCGCCGCCTCGCCCGCGGATCCCTCCGCTGGACCGTCCTCCGCAACGGCCTCTACGCCGACCTCTTCGGCTCGCTCCTCACGTGGTCCGGGCCGCGGCTCGTCTCGGCGTTCGGCCCGGGGGCGCTGGCCGCCGTCGCCCGCGAGGACCTGGCCGACGTCGCCGCGACGGTGGCCGCGGCTCCGCGCCGGCACGAAGGCCGCAGCTACGACCTGGTCGGGCCCGCGATCACGGCGACCGACGTGGCGGAGTGGCTGGGCGTCGCGCTCGACGACCTCGGCCTGGCGGAGCGCCGGGCGTCGTACGAGTCCGCGGGGCTGAAGCCGTTCCAGCCCGCGATGCTGATGTCGATCCACACGGCGGTCCGCCACGGCTTCCTCGGGGATCCGGGCGGCGATCTCGCCGCGCTCCTCGGCCGGGAGCCGATCGACACGGTCGGTGTGGCGGCGGCCGCCGCGCTGGCGTCGCGACCGGAGCGTGCTCAGGGGGCCTGAACGCCGGCAGGGGCCGAGCGCCGTCAGAGAGCCTGAGCGCCGTCAGGACGTCCGAACGCCGTCGAGCACCGCCAGGCCGAGGGCGGCGAGGGTCTCCTCGTTGCGCCGATAGTGCGACCACGGGCCGATCCGGGTGCAGGTGACCAGGCCGGCGCGCTGCAGGGTCGCCATGAACTGCGACGCCGTGGACTGCGACACCTCGGCGCGGGCCTGGATGTGCTTGAGGCACACGCCGACCTCCTCGGCCGGTCGATCCTGCGGGGGGAAGGAGCCCGGCTCCTTCAGCCAGCCCAATATCGCCAGGCGCGTCGGGTGCCCGAGCGCCTTGAACGCCGTCACCAGTTCCTCGTCGCTCAGCTCCGCCATGCTCCTACTGTATCGCCACATCGCGATATCCCGATGTCTGCTAGACAGGGGATCGTGAAAACACGATGTGAGGAGCCGGCATGACGAGGACAGCACTGGTGATCGGAGCGCGAGGGGTGATCGGGGGAAACCTGATCCGGCATCTCGAGCAGGACGCCGGCTGGGACGTCGTCGGCGTCTCGCGGCGGGGCGGCGCGGACACCGCCCGCGTCCGGCAGATCGCGGTCGACCTGCTCGACCGGGAGGCGACGGCCGCGGCGCTCGCGGGGGAGGCTGCGGTCACGCACGTCTTCTACGCCGCATACCAGGACCGGCCGTCCTGGGCGGAGCTGGTCGCGCCCAATCTCGCGATGCTCACCCACGTCGTCGACGCGATCGAGCCCGTCGCTCCGGACCTCGAGCACGTCTCGCTGATGCAGGGCTACAAGGTGTACGGAGCGCACCTCGGGCCGTTCGCCACGCCCGCGAGGGAGGACGACCCGCCGCACATGCCGCCGGAGTTCAACGTCGACCAGCAGCGGTTCCTCGAGCGCCGGTCGGCGGGCGCCCCGTGGTCGTGGTCGGCGCTGCGCCCGTCGGTCGTCGCCGGCGTGGGCCTGGGCAACCCGATGAACCTCGCGATGGTGATCGCGGTGTACGCCTCGATGAGCCGCGAGCTCGGGATCCCGCTGCGCTTCCCCGGGGCGCCCGGCGCGTACACGAGCCTGATCGAGATGACCGACGCGGACCTCCTCGCGAAGGCCACCGTCTGGGCGGCGACCGATCCGGGGAGCCGCGATCAGGCGTACAACATCACCAACGGCGACCTCTTCCGCTGGTCGTCGATGTGGCCGAGGATCGCCGCGTTCTTCGACCTCGAGGTCGCTCCGCCGCTGCCGATGAGCCTGACCGAGGTCATGGCCGACAAGGGCGCCCTGTGGCAGGCGATGATCGAGCGTCACGGGCTCGTCCCCACCCCCTACGAGGACGTGTCGTCCTGGCGGTTCGGCGACTTCGTCTTCGGCTGGGACTACGACGTCATCGCCGACACCTCGAAGTCGCGGCGAGCGGGCTTCCACGAGTACGTCGACACCGAGGCGATGTTCCTGCGCCTCTTCCAGGACCTCCGCGATCGCCGGCTGATCCCGTGAGCGGCGGGGCGACGTCGTACGGGGCGCCGGATCTCGATGCGCCCGCTCCGCGGGCTGCTCCAGTGGACGTGCGAGGGGCTTCGAGGCGTGCGCAGAGCCCGGTCCGGGTCCACTCGGCTACGGCGCGGTTCGCGAGTGGACCAGTATCGGGCGGTATGTCGGCCTCTGGCCCCGTTCCGGGTCCGGTCGGTCGGCGGAGTCGCGCTCATCATGCTGGTCGAATAGCCGCCGGGGGCGGCGTATCGCGACCCACCCGCCTGCACACGTGGATCTCGATACGCCCGCTGCGCGGGCTACTCGATCAGCATGCAGTGGGCCCGATGCGCGGGGGCGCGGCGTCCGCTGTCAGGGGGCCGGCTCCGGGCGGTGGACGCCGCGGGGGCGGTAGCCGAGGGTGTCGGAGGCGCCGAGGAGGTCGGCGAGGTACCAGAGGGTGGCGAGCCACATCTCGGTGCCCTGCAGGCCGGCGTCGGCGTCGTGCAGGCGGAAGGCGAAGCCGCGGCCCGGGCGCCACTGGCCGAGGATCTGCGCGAGCAGGGTCCGGGCCAGGGGCTCGACCTCGGCGTCGCGGTAGCCGGTGCCGCGGGTGAGCCAGAGCGGGTGGACGAGGTCGAGGGCGGCGCAGGCGTCGACGCGCTCGGGCCGGAACCAGCGGTCGTCGCGGGCGTGCCGGAGCACGGTGTCGCGGACCGCCTCGGGGTAGGGGAGCGGGAGACCCTGCTGCGCGAGGGTGCCGCGGGTCGTCCGGTACGAGCCGTTGACGAGCAGGAGCAGTCCGCGCTCGGCCGAGCCGTCGCCCCACATGCCGCTGCGGGGATCGGCGCGGGTGAGCAGCCAGCCGGCCAGCGCCTCCTCGAGGCCCGGCGGGATCGCGTCGCCGCGGCGGCGGGTCCAGTGCAGCGCGGTGCCGATCGCGTCGACGTGGTGGCCGGCGTTCCACGGGTCGTCCCGCCAGCGCAGGCCGTCGAGTCGCGCGACGAGGCCCTCGGGGGTCTCCTCGGTGACGGCGGTCAGCGGCTGCGCGAAGCCCGAGCCGAGCAGGTCGAGCGCGTAGCCCGCGCTGAGCACGCGGTACGCGGCCTCCGGATCGGTCCAGAGATCGGCGCCCGGGACCGGCAGTCCCCGGAGCCGGGCGACGGCGGCCGCGGGATCGACGCCGGGCGGCGGCGTGCCGAGCAGCAGGTCGGCGAGCTCGACCGCGTCGCCCAGCGCGCGGTCGCTCGGCGCGGCGCTCGGCCGGTCGCGGAAGGCGAGTCCGTCGTCAAGAGCGGCTCCGTCGACCAGCGCCCCGCGGAGGATCCCCGCGATCTCCTCCCGCGCCCGGTCCGCGAGGCGCGCGGCTCCCGAGACCTCCGCGTCGGCCGGCGGCACGCGCCAGCGCAGCCGCCGCGCGGGGTTGCCGCCGACGATCGCTCCGGCAGGCACGTCCTTCGTCACGACGGCGCCGGCAGCCAGCACAGCGTGGTCGCCGACCGTCACGCCGTCGAGCACGACCACGTGCGAGCCGATCCAGACGTCGTCGCCGATGCGGACGCCGCGCGAGGTCAGCGGCTGGCGGAAGACCTCCGTGCCGGGCTCCATCGAGTGGTTGAAGCCGAGGATCGAGGTGTGCGCGCCGATCCGGACGGCCGAGCCGAGGACGACGTCGCCGCGGACGACCGTGTAGGGGTTGAGCGAGCAGTCGGCGCCCACCTCGACGTCACCCGTCAGGTACGCTCCGGCGGCGATGTAGGAGCGGTCGCCGAGCACCAGGCGCTCGGGGTCGAGCGCGGCGGACTCGGAGACGAAGCAGTCCGCGCCGATGCTCCAGCCGGGATGCGCGGCGACGAGTGCGCGCTGCAGGCCGAGCTGGTGCTCCCGCCGCTCGGGCGAGGCCTCGGCCCAGAACGACCACGGCGAGTGCTCGTGGCGGTCGATCACCGCTCGCCGCGCTCCGGTCGCCCCGCATCGGACCGCCCCGTCTCGGGCCGCCCCGGCGCCGCCGTCGACGCGCGCACGATCAGGCTCGGGTTGAGCTGCACCCGGTGCACGGGCCGCTCCGGGTCCTCGATCCGCTGCACGAGCAGCCGGACCGCGGCCTCGCCGACCCCGGCGCGCGGCGGGCTGACGGCGGTCAGCGCGGGCGTGAAGAGCTGCGCGACCTCGTCGTCGTAGGCGATCACCGAGAGGTCGCCGGGCACGGAGATGCCCCGGTTGAGCGCGAGGTCGACGAAGGCCATCGCCTCCGGGTCGGAGTGCACGAGCAGCGCGGTGACCCCGGTCTCGAGGGCCGTCTCGAGGGCCGCGTTCACCACCTCGGAGAAGTCGGCGCTGGCGCGGTCGGGCAGCGTCTCCTCGAAGTGGTCGGCGGGGGTGAGGCCGAGCGCCTCGCAGGCCGAGAGCCAGCCCGCGGTGATCTTCCGCGAGGTCGGCGAGTTGCGCGAGAGGATCAGCCCGACCTTGCGGTGCCCGAGCTCGGCGAGGTGGCGCGCGGCGAGGACGGCGCCGAGCGCGTGGTCGGTGGTGACCGACTCCGCGGGCGTGCCCTCCGGCTCCAGGACGGCGTCGCGCTCGACCAGGACGGACGGGACGCCGCAGTCGGCGAGCCAGCGCAGGACATCGCCCGAGTGCTCGGTGTCGGTGTTCGGTGCGACGATCAGCCCCCGCACGTCGCCGGAGCGCAGCAGCCGCTCGAGCACGGGCCGCTCGTCCTGCAGCTCGTAGGAGGCGCCGCGCAGGACGACGTCGTAGCCGAGGCTGCGGCCGGTCGCCTCCATCCCGTGCAGGACGCCCGGCCAGTAGTAGTTGAGCGAGGGCACCAGGACGGCGATCGAGCCGAGCTCGACCTTCTCGGGCTCGGCGGCGGCAGCCGTGGCGCCGGCCGAGCCGGAGAGGACGACCGCACCGCCGTGGACGCGGCTGAGCAGGCCCTCGCGCTCCATCTGCACCAGGTCGCGGCGCAGCGTGACGGTCGCCACGCCGAGCGCCTCGGTCAGCTGGGAGATGCGGACGGCGCCGTCGACGCCGAGGGCCGCGAGGATGTGCGCCCGCCGCTCGGCGGCGAGGGGTGGGGACTGGGTCTGGTCGCTCATCGTTGGTCTCCGATCGGTGGGTCCAGGTCTATCGCGATCCGCAGCTCCCTGCGCGCCGTGGCGTCGATCTCGAGCAGCGTGAGCCGCTCGCCCCAGACGCTCGTGAGCATCGGATCCTCCAGGGAACGGACGACGATCCGGTGCTCGCAGGCCGGATCCCAGGCGATCCGCAGCGGGCGGGCGGCCCCGAGCGGACGGACCCGGGCGGCTCCGCGCTCGGTCACGACGTCTCCCGCGAGGAGCAGGCGGATCGAGGTGCCGGGCTCATCGTCATGATCGTCCCACGGGGCGAGGTCCCAGCGGTCCTCGAGCACGACCCTTGCGGACGGGCGATCGAGGGAGGGGCGGTCTAGGGACACGGTCCGGCGCCAGGAGCGCAGCCCCGTCCCGGGGTAGGCGGCGGCGAGCTCGGCGGAGAAGGAGGCGGACGCGTCGTCCAGCGTGACGGACACGTCGGCGGCGGCCGCCTCGCGACCGGGCGGCTGCCCGAGGCCGCGGACGACGGGCAGGTTGTGCCACTCGCTCCGCATCGTCCAGATGCTGTAGCGCTCCGGGCCGAAGGTGGCGGCGGTGTAGGTGGGGCGGCCGGCGTCGACGACGACGGGCACGCCGTCGCTCGCGACCTGGAACGACCCGACGTCGTTGTGGTTGTGGTGCTCGGCGTTGTGCCCGCCCTTGGCGACGAGGGTGAGACCCTCGGCCGAGCCCTCGGTCGTGCGCGCCAGGAGCACCTGCACCGACTCGAGCCAGACGTCGCGGGGGAGGGGCGGGAGTGCCGCGGGGGCCCCGGGCTGGACGGCCCCGGGCTGGACGGCGGAGACCCAGAGCGGGTCGGTCGCTCCGTGCAGGAGCCGGCCGAGTCCCTCCTTCTCGGACGCGGCGGGCTCGCCCGGCGAGCGCTGCGCGGCGGCGTGCGCCATCGCGGCGGCGTCGCCCACCCGGCGGCCCGCGCGGTGCACGGCGTGCCAGGGCTGGTCGCGCGACTGCAGGGCCTGGCCGTCGGCGTGCGCGACGTACCAGTCGCCGCCGAGGTGCGAGCGGTGCGGGAAGGCGACGGTCGCCCGCAGCGCCGGCACCGCCGAGGCGTCCCAGGCGCCGCCGGTCGCGTGCGCGAGGACGTCGAGCGCCTCGAGGGCGCGGCAGGCGCCGTTCCACCAGTAGGCGTAGCCCTCGTCGATCGCGCCGTCGTCCGGGAGCACGGCGACGTAGCGGTCGAGCGCGGCCACGGCGCGGGTGACGACGGCGGCGCGCTCGTCCTCCTCGCCCGGGCCGTCGAGCAGGCGGAGGGCGGCGACGAGCACGTTGCCGGTGATCCACGGGTTCCAGTTGTGCACGTCGCCGTCGAGGCCGAGCCAGTGCCAGTCGTCGCGGGCGAGGAAGGGGTCGAGCACGCGCCGGCGGGTCTCGAGGCGGATGCGGCGGCGGAGCCCGGGGTAGCGGTCGTCGAGGCGCTCGCCGAGGACGTGGTCGAGCCAGGCGAGCTGGCCGGCGACCTCGCCCGCCCCGAGATCGAGGAAGGGGTCGGCGACGTCGGCGAGCACCGAGCCGTGGCGGCGCAGCGCGTCGTCGTGGGCGGGCCAGCACCAGGAGCTCTGCTCGCAGAGAAGCTGCACCCCGTCGGCAACGCGGTCGAGCCAGAGGTCGCCGTCCGCGCCGGTGCCGGCGGCGCTCGCCGCGAGCAGCACCGCGCGGCTCAGCCGCCGCTGCCGCTCGAAGGCGCTCTGCTCCCAGCGGTCGCGGTTCCCGTCGCGGTGCACCCGGACGGCCTCGCTCGCGAGCGGCTGCGGCCACGGCACGAGCAGGTCGGCTTCGGCGCGCGCGGCGACGGCGGCGAGGGTCGGCGCGTCCGCCGCCGCCCACGCGTCGCGGTCGGCCGCGGTCGGCACCGGCAGCGACCGCTCCGGCGCGACGAGGACCCCGCGCGCCGACAGCGGACCGCTCGGCGAGAACGCGGCGGCGAGCGGTCCGCGGAAGGACTCGATCACACCCGGCGACGATGCCGGGTCGGGGTGCTGAGGCATGCAACCGATCATAATCAATCAATTTGCTCCAACAAAAACATTGAGGTGATCGATTCACGTATGTAAGCTCCTGTTCTGTTCAGCGCCGGACATGGCACTGCCGCCAGGCTCGATCGCTCGCGGCTGCTGGATGACACGATTCAAAGGAGAACCACCGTGGACGAGGGGAACCTCCGCGCCGACTGGACGCGCGAGCACTGGCTCGCCGTCGCGGACGCGCTGCTCGCCGCCGTGGCTCCCTACGCCAGCGCCGGTCACGGCCGGATCACCCTCCCCGGCGCCGAGGGCGGCTACGGCCGCGCGGTCGACGGCCTCGAGGGCTTCGCGCGCACCTTCCTCCTCGCCGGCTTCCGCATCGCCGGAGCGCGCGGCGAGGGTGTCGACGAGCTGATCGACTTCTACCGCCGCGGTGTCGAGACGGGCGTCGACCCCGACGCGGAGGACCGCTGGGTCCGGATCGACGAGCACGCGCAGGCCAAGGTCGAGGCCGCGTCGATCGCCCTCGTGCTCGACCTCACGCGTCCCTGGATCTGGGACCGCCTCGACGCCCGCACGCAGCAGCGCGTCGTCGAGTACCTCTCTCCCGTCGTCGGCGACGAGAGCTACCCGCAGACGAACTGGGTCTGGTTCCGCCTGGTCGTCGAGACCTTCCTCCGCTCGGTGGGCGGCCCGTGGTCGATGCAGGACGTCACCGCGGACCTGGCCCGGCACGACTCCTTCGTCCGCGAGGACGGCTGGCTCGCGGACGGCGCGGAGCGCGCCTTCGACCACTACGTGGGCTGGGCGCTGCACGTGTACCCGGTGCTCTGGTCGCGCATGACCGGCGCGGACGAGCTCGCTGCTGAGCTGGCGGACGAGCCGGCGACGCCGCGCACCGCCGCCGACGTCGCCCGGCTCGACCGCTACCTCTCCGATGCCCTCGCGCTCGTCGGCGGCGACGGCTCGCCGCTGCTGCAGGGCCGCAGCCTGATCTACCGCTTCGCCGCCGCCGCGCCGTTCTGGGCCGGCGTGATCGCCGAGGTGCCCTCGCACTCCCCGGGCCGCCTCCGCCGCGCCGCGAGCGCGATCGTCGAGCACTTCGCCGAGAACGGCGCGCCCGGCGAGGACGGCCTGCTCTCGATGGGCTGGCACGACCCGTGGCGCCTGCTCGCGCAGTCCTACTCCGGCCCCGGCTCGCCGTACTGGGCGGTCAAGGGCATGCTCGGGATCGCGCTGCCCGCGGATCACCCGGTGTGGGCGGCGCCGACTGAGCCGCTCCCGGCCGACCTGCTCCCGATCGAGCAGGGCGACGACCTCCGCGCGATCGTCTCGCCCGGCTGGATCGCCTCGGGCACGAAGGCGGACGGCATCGTCCGCGTCGTCAACCACGGCACCGACAAGGCCCTGCCCGGCGCGACGACCGGCGACTCCCCGCTCTACGCCCGCCTGGGCTACTCCACCGCCACCGCGCCGCTGCTCGACGAGCGCGGCTGGGCGGAGGCGCTCGAGCAGAGCGTCGCGCTCGTGGACGCCGCGGGCGACGCGACCCACCGCACCGGCATGGAGCTCACCGAGGTCCGCCTCGACGCGGACGGCCGCGTCGGCGTCGCCGGCTCGACCTGGGACGCCCACTGGATCACTCCGGAGCGCACGAGCCACCGCCACGGCGAGGGCCTGCGCGGCGCCGTCCGCGTCGCCGGCCGGATCACCGTGCACTCGCTGGTGCGCGGCCCGTGGGAGCTGCGCCTCGCCCGCGTCGACGAGCTCGCCGCAGACGTGAGCCCCGCGGATGTGCGGCTGCGGATCGGCGGCTGGCCGATCGCCGGCGAGCGGATCGACGCGCACACGGATGCGGACACCGCGACGGCCCGGGTGTCAACCGAAGGCCGCACGAGCACCCTCACCGCGCTCACCCCCGGCGCCGTCCCCGCGGTCGTCGCCCGTGACGGCGCCAGCCCGCTCGGCCCCGCCGTCGGCGTGCCGACCCTGACCCTCCCCGCGGAGGTCGGCGCGCTCGTCGTGGCGCTGGTCGGCCTGACCGCCGGAGCGGAGGCCCCGCTCGCGGGCCCCGCCCACGTGAATGTCGCCGACCACACCGACACCCACACCCTGTCCGTGACGGCGACCTGGCCCGACGGCCTCGTCACCGAGCACCGACTCGCAGATTCCGGACTTGCCGCGCGGCGGCTCCGGTACCCGAGGACCCGAGGTGGAGTCCCCGCCGCAGATGCAAAGGAGCAGCACGCATGAAGAGAAGACTCACCGCAGCCGGAGTGGCCCTGGTCGCCGCCCTGTCCCTCACGGCCTGCTCGAGCGGCGGCGGAGGCGGCGACGCCCCCGCCGCCGACGGCCCGATCACGCTCAGCCTGTCCGGCTGGAGCCTGAGCACGACGCCCGAGTTCCAGGCGCTCGCCGACGCGTTCCACGAGAAGGACCCCGACGTCACGATCGAGGTCAAGGAGTACGACGCGGCCAACTACGACACGCTGATGACCGCGGACCTCGCGGCCGGCAGCGGCCCGGACATCGTCACCCAGAAGAACGTCAAGAACGTCGTCACCTACCAGGCCGGCGGCCAGCTGCTCGACGTCTCCGACATCGAGCTGCCCGACGAGCTCGGCGGCGCGGAGGCCTACGAGGTCGACGACAAGCAGTGGGCGACCCCCTACCGCCAGGACTCGTGGGTCCTCTTCTACAACAAGGCCCTCTTCGACCAGGCGGGCGTCGCCTACCCCGACGGCTCCTGGACCTGGGACGACTACCAGGCCACCGCGGAGCAGCTGACCACCGCGCTCGCCGCGGCCGGCAGCAGCGCCGTCGGCACCTACGAGCACAGCTGGCAGTCGACGGTGCAGGGCTTCGCGAGCGCGCAGACCCCGGACATCGACATCCTCGACGCCGACTACGGCTACCTCGAGCCCTACTACGAGCGCGCCCTCGCGCTCCAGGACGCGGGCGCGCAGGCGGAGTACAACACCGTCGTCGCGAACAAGCTCACCTACCAGGCCGAGTTCGGCAAGCAGAACGCGGCGATGATGCCGATGGGCACCTGGTTCGTCGCGTCGCTGATCGCCCAGCAGGCGTCCGGCGACTCGGACACCTTCGACTGGGGCTTCGCGCCGATCCCGCAGTTCGACGAGTCGACGACCGGCATGGACCAGACCCCCGTCACCTTCGGCGACCCGACCGGCTTCGGCATCAACGCGGGCATCGACTCGGGCAAGCAGGCCGCGGCCAAGGAGTTCCTCGAGTTCGCGTCGAGCGAGGAGGGCGCGGAGGTCGTCGCCTCCCTCGGCATCACCCCCGCCCTGACCAGCGACGCGGTCGCCGAGGCCTACTTCGCGGTCGACAGCGCGCCGACCGACGAGGTCTCGAAGTTCGCCTGGTCCACGCACGACACCAAGCCGGAGAACCCGACCTCGGCCAAGACGGCCGCCGTCCAGAACGTGCTCCTCGACCTGCACACCGCCGTCATGTCGGGCTCGACGAGCCTCGACGACGCCGTGAAGAGTGCCGAGGACCGCGTGAAGAACGAAGTCGGCACCGACTGATCCCCGTGGCGGCCGGCCCCGCGCGGGCCGGCCGCCGCCCCCTCTTCTTCCCCCCTCGGACCCTGGAGGTCTCATGACGACCCTCGCCGCCGCGGACGCCGGCACGTCGACTCCGCCGACGCCGTCGCCCCTGCCGCCCCGACGACGCCGCTCCGCGTACGCCGTCCGGAACATGCTGATCGGCTGGACCTTCATCCTCCCGAACTTCCTGGGCTTCGCCGCGCTCACGCTCGTGCCGGTGATCACCCTCTTCTACATGTCGATGACCGACTGGAACGTCTTCGGCCAGGCGAACTGGGTCGGCATCGCCAACTTCCAGCGCCTGATCGGCGACGCGAGCTTCCGCATCGCACTGCTGAACACGCTCTACTACGCCGCGCTGCACATCCCGCTGACGCTCGTCGTCTCGCTCGGTCTCGCACTGCTGCTCAACAACAAGCTCCGCGGCGTCGCGTTCTTCCGCACGGCCGCGTTCTTCCCCTACATCACCTCGATCGTCGCGATCGCCGTGGTCTGGAACCTGCTCTTCAGCCCGGAGTACGGCCCGATCAACCAGCTGCTCGGCCTGATCGGCATCTCCGACCCGCCCGGCTGGCTGACCTCCTCGGAGTGGGCGATGCCCGCCGTCGTGATCATCAGCACCTGGCGGGACATGGGCTACTACATGATCCTGTTCCTCGCCGGGCTGCAGACCGTGCCGCGCGAGCTGCACGAGGCCGCCCGCGTCGACGGCGCGAACGTGTGGCAGCGCTTCGTCAACGTGACGATCCCGGGGCTGCGCCCGACCACCTTCTTCGTGACGGTGATGCTCACCATCAACTCGTTCAAGATCTTCGACCTGATCCTCGTGATGACGCAGGGCGGTCCGGGCCAGGCGACGCTCGTGCTCTCGCAGTTCATCTACCAGAAGGGCTTCCAGGAGAACCAGTTCGGCTACGCGTCGGCGGTCTCGGTCGTGCTCTTCCTGCTCTGCATCCTCGTGACGCTCGTCCAGTTCTTCCTCAACCGAAGGAGCGAGTCCCGATGACCGGACTTCTCATCCCCGACGGCGCTCCCGCTGTCGTCGGCGTGAACGAGCCGCTTCCCCCGCGCCGCAAGGAGGCCGGGCGCACCCCGGCCCGCCGGGTCGGCCGCGTCCTCGGCTACGCGGTGATGATCATCGCCGCCGCCGCGCTCCTGCTGCCGTTCTTCTGGATGATCACGAGCTCGGTGAAGACGCCGAACGACGTGTTCTCCGTGCCGGTGAAGTGGTTCCCGGAGACCTTCGTCTGGAGCAACTACGTCGAGATCTGGACCCAGTCCGGCATGCTCACCTGGATCCGCAACACACTGCTGCTCGCGGTCGTCGTCACGGTGCTGCAGGTGCTGACCGGCTCGTTCGCCGCCTACGGCTTCTCGCGGATGCGCTTCCCCGGTCGCGACGTGCTCTTCCTGGTCTACATCGGCACGATCGCCGTGCCGTGGCAGTCGTACATGATCCCGCAGTTCATCCTGCTGTCGAACCTC
Source organism: Rathayibacter sp. VKM Ac-2856 (assembly GCF_013205055.1). GTDB lineage: Bacteria > Actinomycetota > Actinomycetes > Actinomycetales > Microbacteriaceae > Rathayibacter. The sequence goes on along the minus strand of NZ_JABMLF010000004.1, from coordinate 144,690 downwards.
AAGGTCTCGAACACCCTCTGGGCGATCATCCTCATCCAGGCCTTCGGCGCGTTCGGCGTCTTCCTGATGAAGCAGTTCTACGAGACCATCCCCGAGGAGCTCTCCGAGGCCGCGCGACTGGACGGCCTGAGCGAGTACGGGATCTGGGCGCGGATCATGGTGCCCCTCTCGATCCCCGCGATCGCGAGCCTCACGCTGCTCACCTTCGTCGCCACCTGGAACGACTACCTCGGACCGCTGATCTACCTGCGGAACCCGGACCTCTGGACGATCCAGCTGGGACTGCAGAGCTTCGTCAGCACCCTCTACGACGCCAACTACGCGCTGCTGTTCGCCGGACTCGTGATCTCGGTGGTCCCGATCGCCGTGATCTTCCTCCTCGGCCAGAAGTACTTCGTCGAGGGCATCGCGACCAGCGGACTGAAGGGCTGATCGTGCGCCGCATCCCGAACGGCCTCTACGCCTCGCTCTTCGGCGTCGCCTACCTGATCCTGGTGACGAACGTGCTGCTCCTGGTCGCCTGCCTGCCGCTGGTGCTGCTGCTGGTGACGACGGATCCGGTGCTGTCCTGGCCGCTGCTCGCCGCGGCTCTGCCGCTCTGCGCGCCGGCCCTGATGGGCGCCGCCGCGGTCTTCGCGGCGCACTCCCGCGGCGAGACCGCGGTCGTGCGGATCTTCTGGCGGGCCTGGCGCGGAGGGTGGCGCCGCCCGGTCGGGCTGCTGGCCGCGGCCACCGCGGTCGTCGCCCTGGTGCTCGTCGACGTGCGGTTCCTCGCGCCGACCCAGATCGGCGTGGTCGTCATCCCGTTACTCGGGATCATCGCGCTCCTCGTCGTCGGCTGCGTCCCCGTGGCGCTGGTCGCCCTCGCCGAGTCGGGCTCCTCGACGCTGCGCCAGGCGGTCAAGGCCGCGGTGTACCTCGCCGCCCGCCGCTGGCACCTCTCGGCGGTCTCGCTGCTGGTGCTCGCGTTCCAGGCGTACCTCTTCACCGCCTCGCCCGCGCTCGCCCTCGGCGTCTCGGCCGCCCCCGCGCTCTACCTCGTCTGGGCGAACGCCCGCTTCACCCTCCGCCCCGCCCTCGCCGCCGACCAGCCGGTCGCGGCCTGACCTCCCACGAAGGACTCTCCCCATGACGACCACTCCACCCACCACGGGGAGGACGACCACAGAGCAGAGCATCGTGCAGGCCGTGGCGGACGCCCTCGAGGTCGTCCGCCGCATGATCGCGGTCTTCGGCTCGAGCTACCCCGACGACACCACCACGGACGGCCGCTACCCGATCCGCCCGGCGGCGCAGGGCTTCGCGGCCGGCGCCAACCGCGGCTGGACGACGAGCTTCTGGCCCGGGATGCAGTGGATCGCGTGGGAGGTCACGGGGGAGGACGTCTTCCTCGACGCCGCCCGCGGCCACCTCGCCGACTTCGCCCGCCGCGTCCGGGAGGGCGAGGACCTCGAGACCCACGACCTCGGCTTCCTCTACACGCTCTCCTCCGTCGCGCCCTTCCGGCTGCTCGGCGACGAGCTCGGCCGCACCGCCGCCCTCGAGGCCGCGGACCACCTGATGACGCGCTACCTGCCCACGGCGGGGATCGTCCAGGCCTGGGGCGACCTGCGCGATCCGAAGCAGCGCGGCCGCACGATCATCGACTCCCTGATGAACATGCCGCTGCTGACCTGGGCCGGCGAGCAGACCGGCGACCCGCGCTACGCGGAGGCGGTCGCGCGCCACATCGAGGCGCTGCGGCAGAACATCCTCCGCCCGGACTCCTCCACCTTCCACACCTTCTACTGGGACGCCGAGACCGGCGAGCCCCTGCGCGGCGGCACCGAGCAGGGCGCGTTCGACGACTCCTGCTGGGCGCGCGGCCAGGCCTGGGGCGTCTACGGCTTCGCGATGGGCTTCCGCGTGCTCGGCGACGAGGGGCTGCTGGCCGCGTCGCGCGCCTGCGCCGAGTACTTCCTCGCGCACCTGCCGCAGGACCTGATCCCCTACTGGGACCTCGTCTACGCGGAGGGCAGCGACGCGCCCCGCGACAGCTCGGCCGCGGCGATCGCGGTCTGCGGGCTGCTCGAGCTCGCCCTGGTCGAGACGGACGCCGAGTGCGCCGAGCGCTGGCGGGGCGCCGCGCACCGGATCCTCGCGGCGCTGATCGAGGAGTGCGCTCCCGAGAGCCCCGAGGCGGCCGACACGGTCCTCCTCCACAGCGTCTACGACCTGCCGAAGAACGTCGGCGTCGACGAGGGCACGCTCTGGGGCGACTACTTCTACCTGGAGGCGCTGATGCGCGTCTCGCGACCGGAATGGCGGCCCTACTGGTGAGACTCGTCAGATTCGAGAGCGCCGAGGGCGCCCGGACCGGGGCCGTGCTGGACGGCGACCGCGTGCTCGACCTGGGCACGGCGACGGTCGTGGAGCTGCTGGCCGACCGCGCGCTGCTGACCGCGGCCCGGGCGGTCGGCGCTTCGACCCTCCCGCTCGACTCCCTCCGCCTGCTGCCCCCGGTCATGCCGGGCAAGATCCTCTGCATCGGCTACAACTACCGCGGCCACGTGCCCGCCGGCGGCGAGGACCGGCCCGTGCCGACGACGCCGGACGTGTTCGTCAAGACGCCGAACACCCTCGGCGCCCCCGGCGACCCGGTAACCCTGCCGCTGACCGCCACCGACGTCGACTACGAGGGCGAGATCGCGCTCGTCATCGGTCGCGGTGGTCGCGACATCCCGCTCGAGGAGGCGGCCGCGCACATCGCCGGCTACACCCTCGTGAACGACGTCTCCGAGCGCACCTGGCAGGGCCGCTCGAGCCAGTGGACGCTCGGCAAGTGCTCCGACGGCTTCGCCCCGCTCGGCCCGTGGCTCGTCACGCCGGACGAGATCGCGGACACCGGCGACCTCCGCGTCGAGGTCGTCCGCGACGTCATCGCCACGGGCAGCCCGCAGAAGCTGCCGGAGGCGCTCGCGGCGCACCGCCCGCTGGCCGACGGCGACGCGGTGACGATCCGCGTCGACGGCATCGGCTCCCTCACGACGACCTTCCGAAAGGCACGACCATGACCGACGCTGGATTCACGCCCGCCGCCTTCACCGTGGACGCCTTCCGCCTCGACGGCCGGGTCGCCGCCGTCACCGGGACCAGCCGGGGCATCGGCCGGGGCGCCGCGCTGGCGCTCGCCGGGGCCGGCGCCGACATCGCCCTGATCGACCGGGGCGACGCCAGCGAGACCGCCGAGCTGATCCGCGGGCTGGGTCGTCGGGCGCACCTCATCCGCCGCGACTTCGCGACCGCCACGCCCGAGGAGCTGCACTCCGCGATCGACGAGGTCGTCTCCGAGCTCGGCCGGATCGATGTGCTGGTCAACAACGCCGGCACGATCAAGCGCACCCCCGCGGCCGAGCACAGCGCCGCGGACTGGGACGAGGTGCTGAAGGTGAACCTCGACTCGGTCTTCCACCTCACCCAGGCGGCCGGCCGGCGGATGATCGAGCAGGGCTCGGGGCGCATCATCACCGTCGCGTCGATGCTCTCCTTCCAGGGCGGCATCACCGTGCCCGGCTACACCGCGTCGAAGCACGCGGTCGCCGGTCTCACCAAGGCGTTCGCCAACGAGTGGGCGGCCTCCGGAGTGACGGTCAACGCGATCGCCCCCGGCTACCTCGCCACCGACAACACCGCCGCGATCCGCGCCGACGAGGCCCGCGAGGCGTCGATCGTCGCGCGCATCCCGGCCGGCCGCTGGGGCACCCCGTCCGATCTGCAGGGCGCCTTCGTGTTCCTCGCCTCGGACGCCGCCGCGTACGTCACGGGGACGATCCTCCCCGTCGACGGCGGCTGGCTCGTGCGCTGACGCGAGCACCGCCGCCGCACCCCGCACTTCGCAGAACCGACCCGACAGGAGCATCCGACATGGAGCAGCGCTACGCCACCAACCCCTCGCAGATCCCGGGCATGACCACGGAGGACCTGCGGCGGGAGTACCTCGTCCCCGAGGTGTTCGTCGCCGGCGAGATCCGCCTGGTCTACACGCACCACGACCGCATCGTGCTCGGCGGCGCCGTCCCCGCGGGGCAGCGTCTCGAGCTCACCGGCTACGAGGAGATCCGCAGCGACACCTTCCTCGAGCACCGCGAGCTCGGGATCGTCAACGTCGGCGGCACCGGCACGGTGACCGCGGACGGCGAGACGTACACGCTGGTCTCGGGCGCCTGCCTCTACCTCGGTCGCGGGATCGAGGCGGTGGTGTTCGAGGACGCCGCCGGCGGTTCGGGCTCCGGCTCGGACGCCGGCGCCCAGTTCTACCTCTTCTCCGCCCCCGCGCACACGACGTACCCGTCGGTGCTGGTCGCGCCGGGCGAGGGCACCGTCCGCGAGCTGGGCGAGCAGGCGACGAGCAACCGCCGCACGCTCAACCAGTACATCCACGAGAACGGCGTGCGCAGCTGCCAGATCGTCATGGGCGTCACGACCCTGCACGAGGGCTCGATGTGGAACACCATGCCCGCGCACACCCACGACCGCCGCACCGAGTGCTACCTCTACTTCGATCTGCCCGAGGACGCGCGCGTGATCCACCTGCTCGGGGAGCGCCAGGAGACCCGGCACCTCGTCGTCGCCGACCGCCAGGCGATCCTCTCGCCGAGCTGGTCGCTGCACTCGGGCGTCGGGACCGCCGCGTACTCCTTCGTCTGGGCGATGGCGGGCGAGAACCAGGCGTTCGACGACATGGATGCGGCGCCGGTGAAGGACCTGGCGTGAGCGCAGGATCCGCCGGGCCGGGAGTGCTGCTGGCCATGGGGGAGACCATGGCCGTGCTGGTGCCCTGCGGCGGGTCCGTCGCCGACGCGGACGACTTCCTCGTCGACGCGGGCGGAGCGGAGTCGAACGTGCTCGCGCACGCCGCGGCGCTGGGGGTGCCTGTCCGCTGGCACAGCAGGCTCGGCGCCGACGCGCTCGGCGAGCGGGTGCTCCGGCAGCTGGCGGCCCGGCGGATCGACGTCTCGCGCGTCGTCCGCGACCCGGAGCGCCCGACCGGCCTCTACGTGAAGGATCCCGGCCGCGGCGTCGCCTACTACCGGGCGGGCTCGGCGGCCTCGCGCCTCGACACCGCCGACGCCGACTCCGCGCCCTTCGACGGCGTGGCGCTGCTGCACCTGTCCGGGATCACCGCGGCGCTCTCGCCGGGCGCCGACCGGTTCCTGCGCCGGGCCGCCGTCCGGGCGCGCGAGCTCGGCATCCCGGTGAGCCTGGACGTGAACCACCGCGCCGCGCTGTGGAGCGCCGCCGACGCCGCCCCCGTGCTCGCCGCGCTGGTGCGGCTGGCCGACGTGGTCTTCGTCGGCCGCGACGAGGCGGAGACCCTCTGGGGCACCCGCACCGCGGAGGACGTCCGCGCGGCGTTCCCGGACGTCGCCGAGCTGGTCGTCAAGGACGGCCACATCGGCGCGACGGCGTTCTGCGCCGGCGCCGTCTTCGAGCCCTCGCACGAGGTGGAGGTGCTCGACGCGGTCGGCGCGGGCGACGCCTTCGCCGGCGGCTACCTGGCCGCCCTGCTGCAGGGCGCCGACCACCGCGACCGCCTGCGCCGCGGCCACGACCGCGCCGCCCTGACCCTCGCCGTGGCGGGCGACTCCCTCGACGAGAGAACGGCACGACCATGACCAGCCCCTTCGACGACATCTTCTCGGGCGCCCCGCTGATGGCGATCCTGCGCGGGATGGGCGTGGAGCGCTCGATCGCCCTCGCCACCACCGCCTGGGACCTCGGCATCGACTCGGTCGAGGTGCCGCTGCAGACGGCGGAGGACGAGATCGCCCTCCGCGAGGTCGCGCGCCTCGGCACCGAGCGAGGGAAGACCGTCGGAGCGGGCACGATCGTCCGCCCGGAGCAGGTCGCCCTCGCCCGCGAGGCCGGCGCCGGCTACCTCGTCTCGCCCGGCCTCGACCAGCGGATCCTCGCCGCCGCCGGAGCCGTCGACCTCCCGCTGCTGCCCGGAGTGGCGACGCCCTCCGAGGTGCAGCTCGCCGCCTCCCTCGGCCTCACCTGGCTGAAGGCGTTCCCCGCGACCTGGCTCGGCGCCGGCTGGTTCAAGCACATCCGCGGCCCCTTCCCCGGCATCCGCTTCGTCGCCACCGGCGGCCTCGACGCCGGCAACGTCGCCGAGTTCCTCGACGCCGGCGTCCGCGTCGCCGCCGTCGGCTCCGCCCTCGAGGACGCCGCGCAGCTCGAGCGCCTCGGCGCCCTGCTCGCCGCGTCCCGCGCCTGACCGCCCCCGCTGCATGCTGATCGAGTGGTGTCGAGATCCGCGCGCCCCGAGGACCGCCGGCGTCAGAACGGCGCCGGCGCGTCGACGAACCGCGGCCGCGGGGGCGGGTCCGGCGGACGTCCGGGGAGCGGGGGCGGCCGGGTGCTGATCCGTCTGCCGGTCGGAGTGGACCAGGCGATCGTCCCGTCGTCGGCGAGCTCGTAGGTCCAGCGGTCGCCGTGGCGGACGTGGTGGTGCGCGGTGCAGAGGGTGGCCAGGTTGCCGAGCGAGGTCTGCCCGCCGTTGCGCCACTCGACGGTGTGGTCGGCCTCGCTGGTCGCGGCGGGCCTGGTGCAGCCGGGGAAGCGGCAGGTCTGGTCGCGCAGCTGCAGGTGCAGGCGCATCCGGGGCGGCGGCACGCGCCAGGTCCGACCGACGGAGGTGACGGCTCCGGTGTCCCGGTCCGTGAGCACGCGGGTGAAGGAGGCGGCCGTGCGGATGAGCTCGCGCGCGACCTCCGCGGGGACGGGACCGTAGCCGTCGAGATCGGCGGGGACGTCGTCGAGGCCGGCGGCGGTGGACGCGGGCAGCGTGAGGCGCACGTCGGCGCGGACGCCCGGCACGAAGGTCGGGTCGGGGCGCTCCCCGTCGAGGGGCGTGGTGCCGGTGACGTCGCCGTCGCAGAGCAGGTCGACGGCGGCGTCGGCGCTCAGCTGCTGCAGGGTGCGCGGGTCGCCCTCGTCGCGGAGGACGCGGGCGATGCGGCGGAGTCGGTCGTGCGCCCCGAGCACGACGGGCGCGGGAGCGTGCAGGCAGAGCGTCGCCATGCCGTCGACCTCGGGGGTGACCCAGACGGCGCGGTCCTCCCGGGCGCGGGCGTGACGCTCGGCGAGGGGCTGCTCGTGCAGCTCCTCGCGCCAGCGGCGGAGGGAGCGGCGCAGCTGCGTCGGCGTGAGGGTGAGGGCGGCGTCCGCAGCGCGCTCGTCGAGGACCGCCCTGGACTCGGCGGGCAGGCTGCCCGCGGTCCGGCAGATTGCCTCGCCCGCCTCCCAGTGGATCCGAGCGGCGGCGAGCAGCGCGCGGGTGAGGGGGAGGTGCTCCATGAGGAGCTGCGCGTTCTCGAGGCGGCGCGAGGCGTCCTGCTCGGAGACTCCGATCGCGGCCGCGAACTCGGCGCGGATGGACCGCTCGACGAGGTCGCGGGTGTCGCCGCGGGACAGCCCCCGGGAGAGCCCTCGCGCGAAGGCCTCCGGGTGGGCGAGGGCGAGGCGGTAGCCGACGTGGAGCTGCTCGGCCTCGGCGAGGCGCTGCGGAGCGGCGGCGCGGGCGAAGAGCGCGGCGCGATCGCCGCAGGCGCGCACCCGGGCGAGGGGCCCCTCCGCTGTCTCGTTCTCGGTCATACGCGTATTGAATCAGGGACCACCGACAGCGGGAGGGCTGGGGGGCGCAGACGGGGAAGTCGGAGGCGGATCGGGGGGTGTGGAGGAGGTTCGGGCGCTCGGAGTGCGGTGATGGTGGGTCTCGATACGCCCTTCGGGCTGCTCGACCAGCATGGGTGGCGAGCTCGGCTGCAGGTGCTCGCCGCCGCCTGGTCATGCTGATCGAGTAGTCCGCGGAGCGGACGTATCGAGATCCGCATGCTCGATCACGTGGGTCTCGATACGCCCTTCGGGCTGCTCGACCAGCATGAGGGGGAGGGGGTGTGCACTCCCACAGGCGTTGGGTATCGTGGCGCGCTCCCGACCGAAGGAGTGCTCGTGAACCGTCACCACGCCGCGGCAGGGGCCGCCGGGATCCTGCTGCTCGCGCTCGCCGGATGCAGCTCGCCGGCCGATCCGCCCGCGTCCGACCCGCCCGCGCCGATGCCCACGACAGCGCCCACCACGACAGCGCCCACCGCGACCGCCGCCGCCACCGGCGGGCTCGGCGTCGCCGTGACCTCCACCTGCGAGTACGGCTCCGACCCGCAGTGCCTCGACGTCGCCGGCCAGTACGTGCTCGTCGACCCCGCGGCCTTCAGCCGGGCGGGCGTCGCCTCGGTCGAGGTCACCGGCTCCGACGACGGGCAGGCCGACGACGGGCAGGCCGACGACGGGCAGGCCGTGAGCGTGCGCTTCGACGAGGAGGGCGCCGCGCTCTTCCGGGAGGCGACCGCCGAGGCCGCCGAGGCCGGCGGCGACGCCCGGCTGCTGCTGCGCGCCGGGGACGTGGTCGTCTCGGCCGTCACGGTCCTGCAGGAGATCGAGGGCGACACGGTGCAGATCCTCCCCGGCGACGAGGACGCGCAGGACCTCGCCGACCGCATCCTCGCGGGCTGACCTCGCCGGGGGGATCCGCCCGCCACGGCTCACCCGCCGAGCCCCGCCCTACGACTCCGCGGCCTCCGCCCCGAGCCGCACCGCCAGCTCCATGCAGCGCAGGCGCGCCGGCGAGAAGTCGTAGGGCATGCTCCGGACGACCTCCGCCGCGCTCCTGGCGCGCGCACTCGCGGCCGGCCCGGCGGCGGGCGCCTGCCCGCTCGCCCCGCCGTCGTCCTCCGGCGGGTGCCGCTCGTCCCACGCGGCGAAGAGCGCGTCGTCCTCCTCCGCCTGCCCGGCCTCGTCGCAGGCGCGCATCAGCGCGGTCTCGAAGGCGTGCCGCCCGGCCGCCACCCGCTCCACCCGCGGGTCGTCCACGGCGACCGTGTCGTCCAGCGCCTCCTCGGCGGCGTCGACGCGGTCGGACTCCGCCCGCAGCTCCGGATCGCCGGCGAGCGCGACGAAGCGGCCGGCCTGGACCGCGGCGCCGAGCGGACCGAAGACCCGCTCGGTGACCAGCAGGGCGTCCAGGTCGTCCTGGCGCAGCGAGCCCTCGGGCGCGGACTCGAGCCGGCCGGACACGAGATCGTCCAGCAGCCCCAGCCGGGGGCCGAGGGTCCGCATCCGCTGCACCGACGCCCGCTTCCGCCGCAGCTCGGCCTCCTGCGCGGCGAGCGCGTCGTCCAGCCGCGCGAGGACGTCGGCGACCTCGTCCGCCCCGCCGCCACCCTCCGCACCGCCGCCACCACCCGGCGCGGCGCCGTCGAAGGCGTCGCGGATGTCGTCGAGCGCGATCCCCGCGTCGGCCGTCCGCCGGATCCAGAGCAGCCGGATGATCTCCTCGTAGCCGTACCGCCGCCGCCCGTCGGCGCCCCGCTCGCGCTCGGGCAGAAGTCCCAGCCGGTGGTAATGGCGGATCGCCCGGGGCGTGATGCCGACGAACGCCGCGGCGTCGCCGATCAGGACCTCTCGGGGCGGACTCGGGAACGACGGCATGGCGGGCCTCTCGACGCGGGCGGAACAGGACGTGCATCGAGCAGACCACATGACGCTGCGGCAGGAGCAAGCCGGGGACGGGGCCGCGACCGGGAACAGGACCGGGAACGCCGACGCCGCCCCGCCGGAGGGCGGAGCGGCGTCGGCACGGGCCGTGCAGCGCGTCAGCGCATCAGCAGCTCAGCTCAGCATCAGCAGCTCGCCGCCGCGTACTCCGCCGTCTGCTCGCGCGTCACGTCCTCGCCGTCGACCGTGCCCGTCACGGTCAGCTCGACCGCATCCGCCGGCACCGCCTTGGCCCGGGTGGTGAAGGAGTGGAACGCGCTCTTCCCGGGGGCGACCGCGGCGAACGCCTTCTCGCCGTACGGCGTCGTCATCGTGATCCCCACCGGCACGTCGGCCGTGTTGGTCGCGGTGACGCCCAGCTGCACCTTGCCGGCGACGCATCGGCTCTGCACGCTGACGCCCAGGTCGGGCAGCGCGGGAGCGGTCGGCGCGGCCGCCGCGACGCCGAGCCACGAGATCACCGGCTTCTCGCCGCCCGCGCCCTCGTTGGTCACCCGGTACTCCACCGTGGTCGCCGCGTCGAGCGTGAAGGTCAGCGCCCCGGTGAGCGGCGAGTTCGAGCCCGACAGCGGCACGTTGCCCTTCGCCAGCTCCGCGCCGTTCGCCGTGACCGTGTGGTTCATGGTCCGGCTGAGGCCCCACCACTCGGTGAACCCGCCGGTCAGCGTGTACGTCCCGGCGGCCAGCGGCAGTCGGTAGATCAGCTGCGTCGTGTCCTGGTAGAGACCGGTCGAGAACTTGTCGTTCACGTCCGTCCCGGACTTCACCTTCATCCCCTCGGGTGCGAAGCCCCACTGGTCCGCGGCGGTCGAGGCCCGGTCCGACACGGCGTTCAGCAGCGACGGGACGGCCGCCTGCACCGCGCCGTACTGCGGCGAGGAGGTCGCCGCGGTGCCGGAGTCGATCCAGTAGACGAGCCCCTCGGGCACGATCTCGTAGCGTGCGCTGACCGGCGCCCCGTTCGCGAGCGTCCCGCGCAGGGTGATCGGCGCGTAGTCGGTGCGGGTCTGCGCCGCGGACTCCGCGTCCCAGGTGATGCCGACCGAGGCTCCGTCGACCGTCACCGCGGTCGGCAGCGCCGCGCTCGCGGTGAGCGCGCCCTGGTAGCCGAGGTCGCGGGTGACGCTCTGCACATAGACCAGGGCGAGCCGCGCGTTGTAGCCGCTCGTGCCGTCGGTGCCGAAGGCGACGTCCACGACGCCCGGCGCCGCGAGGGTGACCTGCTGGCGCACCGGAGTGGCCGCCCCGGTCGAGACCGCGGTGGCGCGCTTCGTGGTGCCGGCCGCGGTCACGGTCGAGACGACGTTGGTGGTCAGGCCGGGTCGCGGCGCCTGCACGGCGACGATGTCGAACGTGCCGGCGGGCAGGGTCAGGTGCGTCACGACGGGCTTGCCGTAGTCGGCGGGCACGAAGGAGGAGCTCCAGTCCGCGGGGCTGCCCGCGACGACCGCGCCGGTGGACGTGGTCGAGGTGCCCCAGGTGCTGCCCGCGGCGACGCCGTCCCACTTCCTGTCCGCGGCGTCGTTGAGCAGGTCCGGACGGCTCGCCTTCACGGCCGCGAAGGCCGAGCCCGCCGCGGCTCCGGTGGAGCCCGAGTCGACGAAGTAGCGCAGGTCGGCCGGAGTGACGAGCAGCGGCACCGAGAAGCGCTGGAAGACGCCGGTCGCGTCGACCTTCTCGCTCGTGCGGCCGGTCAGCCGCACCGTGCCGAGCTCGGCCGTGCCGGCGAGGGCCTGCGTGGCGCCCGCGTCCCAGGTGACGGCGCGCTCGGCGCCCTCGAGGGTCAGGGTCGCGGGCAGTCCGGCGGCGGTGGTCCCGGCGATCAGGCCGAGGTCGCGGACGTCCGTGCTCACGCCCTCGGGCACGAGCTCCGCGGCGGTCCGGCCGAGGCGCAGCGCCAGGGCCGCGGCCCCCTCCGCGTCGAGGCCGTAGGCGGCCGGGTCGGCCAGCGCCGCCCGGGCATCGCCCAGGACGCTCGCGAACGGGGCCCACGACGCGGGGCTCCACTCCGACTCCTCGAACCGCTCCGCCGTTGCCAGCGCCGCCGCCAGGGCGGTCGTGTCCACCGCGGCCGAGTCGGCGTTCGCGACCACCACGGCGACCGCGTCGACGTTCAGGACGCCGTCGTTCGCCGTCTCGAGCCGCACCGTGTGCTCGCCGTCCGCGAGTCCGCGGAGCTGGAACGCCGTGCGCTCGCTGCCCGCGGCCCAGGTCGGCGCGTTCGTCGCCACGCGGACGCCGTCGACGGTGACGTTCAGCGTCGCTGCGCCGGTGTTGCTGCCGAGGACGTCGAGGCCGGTCCCGGTGAAGGAGTAGGTCAGCGCCGCGCCCTTCCCCGTGCTCTTGGAGGCCGTCCGCTGCCACTCGAACATGCCCTGGCCGTTGACGTGCGTCCACCGGTCGTCGAACTCGAGGATCGGCGTCGAGGTGTCGCTCCAGCTGGTCTGGTGCATGCCGTCGACGACGCCGGAGTAATAGGGAGTGAATCCGGGCACCTGCTCGACGACGAGGTCGTCGAACTGCGTGAAGGTGAACGCGGAGCCGAGCTGCACGCGCCCCGCGGCCTGCGGCGTCGGGTCGGTGTACGCCGCGATCTGCACGCCGTTGAGGTACGCGGTGTAGCGGTCGCCGGCGACCTGCACGGCGATCCGGTTCCACACTCCGGTCCCGGTGCGGAACGCGGCGCCCGGGGTCGCCGAGGCGGTGCCCGACGCGACCGAGGTGCCGTAGCGCAGCAGGCTCCAGGCGCCCGTCGCGTCGACCCGCAGCTCGGCCGCGGAGACGTTCTGGCCGTTGGCCGTGCCGCCCTGCTCCCGCGCGCCGATCGTCGCGTACGGGGTGCCGCCGTCCTCGAAGAGCACGTCGACCGAGGCCCGGTAGTTCGCCCAGCGGTAGTCGCCGATGGTGGTCTTCGGGTCGCCGCCGTTCCAGGCCGCGCCGTTCATGCCGGTGCCGACCTGCTGGCGCAGCACGCGATCGCGCGCCGCGTCCCCGGTGGCCACGGACTCGAAGGCGCCGTTGGTGTCGTTCGTGTAGCGCGGGATCGCGCCGCCGTCCTCCGGCTGGACGCCGGGCGTGCCGGCGGGCTTCGCCTTCGCGCCGCGGCTGTCGAGGAAGGACTCGCCGGAGTCGCCGAGCGCCCCGGTCGCCGGGTCGTAGGAGCGGATGTCCGCGGCCTCGGCGTAGTCGAAGTCGTCCGCGTAGAGGACGGAGTCGGTGGTGACGCCGTTGACGTCGCCGCTCGCGTCGGTGTCGAGCACGTCGCGGCCGCCGTCGGCGTCGGTGTACTCGGGCGCGGTCGGCAGGGTCGAGCCGTAGCCCTCGCGCGGGGTCAGGGTGCCGTCGGCGCTCGCCGCGGCGTGGTCGAGCGTGGTCGCCGTCGCCGTCGACCAGGGCTTCACGGTCACCGTGTAGACGCCGCCCTCGGCCGACAGCTCCTCGACGGGCACGACGTAGTTCGCGTCGTAGGCCTCGCCGGCGTCGGCCGCGCGGGTCTCCCAGACCTCCATCGTGCGGTCGTCGCCGAGGTCGAGGTCCTCCGCCGAGATCGCGTAGGTCTTCTCGAACGCGCTGTCGTTGACGATCACCGTCGAGAAGTCGGAGCCGTCGGGCGCGGCGAGCGTCGTGTACGACACCGCGCCGGTCTGCGCGCCGCTGGGCGGGTTGCCGCCGCCGAGCGCGCTGCCCGAGGCCTGGGGGATGCCGCGCCAGACGCCGGCGGTGTTGTCCTCGTTCTCCCAGCCGAGCTGCGCGAACTGCGTGTACTGCTCGACCGCGGCCAGGCCGCCGTCGTAGTACAGCCAGCCGGACCACGGGTCGCGGGCGCTGACCAGCTCCTTCGAGGAGTACTGGAAGCCGTCGTAGAACGAGCCGATCGCCGGCTGGAAGATGTTGAGCGTCCGGAGCGACTTCGCGAAGCCGGAGGTGACCCAGTTGCTCATCTCGAGCGCGCTGTTGGTGCCGCCGAACTCCGTCCCGGTGCCGCCCTGGCCGTCGGGGTTGGTGTTGTTCGGGCGGTCGGCGGAGTTGGAGAAGGTCGCCTGGCCCTCGGAGTTCCAGATCTCCTTGTCGTAGGTCTGCGCGAACTTCTTCAGGTTCCCGTTCGCGTCGTCGGAGGTGGCGTAGTGGAAGCCGACGACGTCGACGGCGTCGCGGAGCGAGGAGTCGGTGGTCGAGGTGAGCTGGTCCCCGAAGGAGGTCGGGGGAGTGCCGACCGTGTCCGCCGCGACCGTGCGGATCGCGCGGTACCGCTCGCCCTCGTCCGCCGAGGCGAAGCCGTTGCTGGGGTCCTCGGCGCTCGCGCCCTCGTAGCCCTTCGTGTCGGTGCGCAGCCAGGTGGAGAACTTCTTGTAGAGCGCCGCGTTGGGGTTCGAGGTCTCGTTGGTGTCCGGGTTGATCGAGTCGACCATGATCCCGTACTCGCGCTCGGCGGCCAGGACGGTGTTCTTGAACCAGATGTACTGGTCCTCGTCGCTCGTCACCCAGGTGGGCCGGCTCCAGCGCAGGATGCTCACGTGCACGTCGCCCTCGGCGACCTTCTGCGCGTCCGCCGCCAGCTGGAAGCCGGGCTCGCGCTGCACGTTCGGGTACTCGTCGCGCGAGCGCATCGTCGCGACGTTCGGCCCGGTCGACGTGTTGCGGTCGTTGCCCATCTCGATCTTGATCGTCGTCATGATCGGATTCGCGCCGCCGAAGAGCGTCTCGATCAGCTCCCAGTACTTCTCGGGGTGCTGCGACTTGTAGTCGAGCAGCAGCGCGCTGGTCGAGTTCGCCGAGAGGATGCCGAAGCCCTTGAAGGTGAGCGCGTTGACGCTCTCCGCGGCGGCGGCGACGTCGGCCGCGGTGACCGTCACGGCCTGGACGTCGGTGGGGGCGGCCTGGGCCGGCGCGGCCTGTGCGAGCCCGGACGCGAGCCCGGACGCGAGCAGAGCGCCGAGGGCGGTCGCCGCGACGAGTCCGCGGCCCCTGGTCCGTCCGCCCTCCCCTCGGCGGCGGGTGTGCGGCTCGGACTGCGAGCCTCGAGCGTGCCGGGAAGAGCGATCGAGCATGGTGCGCCTCGTCTTTGAGTCGGGGTGGTGGCAGTGGAGTGGTGGGTGATGCTGAAGGTGGAGTGCGAGAGCGATCCGACACATTCGATCATGAACGCGCAGAGCGAGATCAGTCGCTGTGGTCACCGTAACCGAGGCGTTCTGCGGACGCAACGGTCGGAAGTGGCGGATCGGCGGGGGTCTTCTCCTCGTCGGAGCCGCGAGGTAGTCTGATCGGCGACGCACGGCGCCTGTCATTGATGATCGTTTCTGATCGTTATACCCGGCCGCGACGCGTCCTGACGAGTCGGCGACGATGCCGACCGGAGAACGGAGAACCCCTGCCATGACCACCCGCTCCACCCGGATCCGCCCCCTCCTCGCCCGCGGGACCGCCGGCCTCGCCGGTGGCCTGCTCCTGCTCGGCGTCGCCGGCACCGCCTTCGCCGACGAGGCCGAGCTCGGCAACGACGACGTCGACGTGAACGTGCAGATCGCGCCGCTGACCTCGCCGGGCTCGCTGTCGATGACCGTCGCCAGCGACGCGACGGCGCTGACCGAGAACGGCTCCACGGGAGTGATCCGGCAGTTCACCGGCACGCTGCCGACCGTGACGGTGACGGACACCCGCGACGCCGCCGACATCCCGGCCGGCGCCGGCTGGTACGTCCTCGGCACCGCCAGCGACTTCACCTCCTCGACCGGCGACATCATCGGCGCGGAGAACCTCGGCTGGGCCCCGAACCTGATCGACGGCGGTGAGTCCGGCCTCGTCGCGGAGGGCGACGTCGTCGACACCGCCATCGACGGCGGCCCGGACGGAGTCGGCCTGGTCGACCAGGAGCTGCTCGCCATCACCAACGACTCGGCCGGCGTCGCCGAGGAGGGCTCCTGGACCGCGAACGCGGCCCTGACCCTCAAGACGCCGACCACGGTCGACGCGGGCGACTACAGCTCCACCCTCACCCTCTCCCTCTTCGAGTGACCCCATCGGCGGAGTGGCCGCCTCCGGCGCCCGCACCCATGCTGGTCGAGTAGCCGCCCCGGCGGCGGATCGAGACCCACCCGCCTGCACACGTGGATCTCGATACGTCCGCTCCGCGGCCTACTCGATCAGCATGAGGGGGCGGCGTCCCGCAGGCGCTTCTGCCCGCGTGCCTGGGGGCTGCGTGACCGCATCAGCACGTCGGGCTCCGCACAACGTCAGCTGAGAAGGGGTGGCCTCGGCTGTCAGAGGAGGCCACCCCGTCTCAGCTGATGTTGTGCGGAGCTCCGCCCGCGGATCTCGATACGCCGCGCTCCGCGGGCTGCTCGATCGACCCGGCGAGCCTGCTCCACGGCTGCGCGACCAGCGCGGATCCCCGAGCGGACCCGCGACGGGCCCCGCGCCCCGAGCAGGCCCCCGTTCGCGTCCACTCGGCGGGGTCGGCTCGCGCGAGTGGACGCGCAGCGGGGCCTGCGCGTGGGCCGGAGCCCGGTCCGGGTCCACTCGCGCAGCGGGCTGCGCCGCCTGGAGGTGCGCGTGGCGTCCTCGTGCTGGTGACAGGAGGAGGCTCCGCACCCGGAGTGGGGCCCGTTGGCGCGAATCGTTGCCCGATCGAGGCCCTTCCGGAGGCGCCGGTCCGCTAGCGTCGAGACGCTCGGCATCCCGGACCTCCCGCCCGGCGTCCCCTTCTTCCCCGATCCTGGCGGGGGAGCGGCAGGACCCCCGTGGGACCCGGGCTCGGCGCGTCCCCGGACGCGGCCGCGACGCCGGCTCCCGCGTGACCCGGCGCGGGAACGAAGAACCCGAAAGGCGTCCCCGATGGACCCCGACTCCACCCCGCGCTCCCCCCTGCGATCCGCACGACGCCCGATCGCACTCCGCGCGCGAGCCCCCCGCCCGCGAGCCACCCACCCGAGCGCACCACACCCGCACGCTCGCCGCGGCCGCGGCCGCGTCCGCGCCTCGCTCCTCGCCGCCGCCGCCGCGCTCGCCCTCGTCGTCGTCGGCGTCGTCGTGCCCACCGCGAGCGCCGAGACCCCGTGCGCGACCGGGCAGAACGCCATCGTCTGCGAGAACTCGCGCCCGGGCGCGGACCCGTCGGTCTGGGACGTCACCGGCGCCGGCGACCCGTCGATCCAGGGCTACTCCACCGACGTCAGCGTGAACGTCGGCAAGCGGATCGACTTCAAGATCGACACCGACGCCGCCGCCTACTCGATCGACATCTACCGCACCGGCTGGTACGCCGGGAAGGGCGCGCGGCTGATCACCTCCGTCACCCGCAGCGCCGCCCTCCCGCAGACGCAGCCCGAGTGCCTCTCCGACGTCACCACGGAGCTCTACGACTGCGGCACCTGGGCCGTCTCCGCCGGCTGGGACGTGCCGAGCACCGCCGTCTCCGGCGTCTACGTCGCCCTGCTCACCCGCGCCGACACCGGCGGCCGGAGCCACATCACCTTCGTCGTGCGCGACACCGCCAGCACCTCGGCCGTCCTCTTCCAGACCTCCGACACCTCCTGGCAGGCCTACAACACCTACGGCGGCTCCAACTTCTACAGCGGCGGCGCCAATGGCCGCGCCTACAAGCTCAGCTACAACCGCCCCGTCACCACCCGCGGCGACAACCAGGGCCGCGACTTCTACTTCGCCAACGAGTACCCGCTGGTCCGCTTCCTCGAGCGCAACGGCTACGACGTCAGCTACTTCAGCGGCATCGACACCGACCGCTTCGGCTCGGCGCTGAAGCAGCACCGCAGCTTCCTCTCCGTCGGCCACGACGAGTACTGGTCCGGCGCCCAGCGCGCGAACGTCACCGCCGCGCGCGACGCCGGCGTGAACCTGCAGTTCCTCTCCGGCAACGAGAACTACTGGCGCACCCGCTACGAGCCCTCGCCGACCACCGGCGGCGCCGCCTACCGCACCGTCGTCACCTACAAGGAGACCTGGGCGAACGCGAAGACCGACCCCGCGACCGAGTCCACCGGCACCTGGCGCGACCCGCGCTTCGCCTCCGTCGCGAACGGCGGCGGCCGTCCCGAGAACTCCCTCGCCGGCACGCTCTACATGGTCAACTACTCCGACCTGCCCGTGACGGTCAGCGCGCTGGAGGGCAAGCTGCGGCTCTGGCGCAACACCACGCTCACGAGCCTCGCCACCGGCACCAGCGCCGCGCTCGCCCCGCACACCATCGGCTACGAGTCGAACGAGGACGTCGACAACGGCGCCCGCCCGCCGGGCCTCGTCCGCCTCTCGACGACGACCGGCCCGGTCGCCGAGTACCTGCAGGACTTCGGCACCACCGTCCTGCCCGGCACCACCCGGCACAACCTCACCCTCTACAAGGCGGCCAGCGGCGCACTCGTCTTCTCGGCCGGCTCCGTCCAGTGGACCTGGGGCCTCGACCAGGAGCACGACGGCGACGGCGCCCCCGCCGACGTCCGGATGCAGCAGGCGCAGGTGAACCTCTTCGCCGACATGGGCGTGCAGCCGACCACGCTGATGACCGGCCTGCGCGCCGCGACGAAGAGCACCGACACCGCGGGCCCGACCGTCTCGGTCACGAACCCCTCCGGCGCGAGCAGCAAGGCCAACGGCAGCAGCGTCACCGTCTCGGGCACCGCCTACGACTCCGCCGGCCGGGTCGCCGGCGTCGAGGTCTCGACCGACGGCGCCACCTGGCACCCCGCGTCGGGCACCACGTCCTGGACGTACAGCTACGTCCAGCACGGCACCGGCACCGGCACGATCCGGGTGCGCGCCGTCGACGACAGCGCGAACATCGGGCCCGTCACGAGCCGAGCCGTCACCATCACCGGCACGGCGAGCGTCTTCGGCGCCGAGGTGCCGAGGACCGCGGACTCCGGCGACTCCGGATCCGCGACGCTCGGCCTGCGCTTCACCCCCACCGCCGACGGCTTCATCCAGGGCGTCCGCTTCTTCAAGAGCGCGGCCAACACCGGCGCCCACACCGGCGCGCTCTGGAGCGTCGACGGCCGCCAGCTCGCCACCGTCGCCTTCCAGAACGAGACGGCCAGCGGCTGGCAGACCGCCACGTTCGCTGCGCCCGTCGCCGTCACGGCCGGCACCACCTACGTCGTCGCGTACACGACCCCGACCGGCCACTACTCCGCCTCGGACTGGTTCTTCGCGAGCGCCGGCTCCGACGCCGCCCCGCTCAAGGTCGCCGGCGGCTTCGGCGCCGCGCCCGCCGGGGTCTACAGCACCACCGGCGGCTTCCCGACCGACAGCTACCGCGCCAACAACTACTACGTCGACGCCGTCTACAACACGGTCGACGCGACGCCGCTCAGCGTCTCCTCGCAGACCCCGCTGGCCGGCTCCTCGAGCGTCGCGCCGTCGACGACCGTGTCGGCCGTCTTCTCCAAGGCGGTGACGGCGAGCACGGTCGCGATGACGCTGAAGACCGCGGCGGGCGCGAGCGTCGCGGGCACCACCGCCTACAACGCCACCACCCGCACCGCCGTGTTCACGCCGAGCGCCCCGCTCGCCGCGACCACCGGCTACACCGCCACCCTCGCCGGCACCGCGACCGGCGGCGGAGCGGTCACCGCCGGCGGCAGCTGGACCTTCACCACCCAGGCGCCGAACGCGGTCGTCGGCACCTGCCCCTGCCGCCTCTTCGACGACTCGACGACCCCCGGGATCGCCCAGGTCGCCGAGGGCACCCCGGTCACGCTCGGCGTCCGCTTCGCCCCGCTCGTCGACGGCACGGTCACCTCGCTCCGCTTCTACAAGGGCCCCGGCAACACCGGCACCCACGTCGGCACCCTCTCGAACGCCGACACCGGCGCCGAGATCGGCCGCGCCACCTTCGTCGGCGAGAGCACGAACGGCTGGCAGGAGGTCGCCTTCGCGGCCCCCGTCGCCGTGACGGCCGGCACCGACTACGTCGCCGCCTACACGACGACCACCGGCAGCTACTCCGCCACGATCAACGGCTTCGGCTCCGGATCCACGCGCGGCCCGCTCGTCACGGCGAGCGACTCCGGCGCGTACACCTACGACGGCGGCTTCGCCGGGCAGCGTTCAAGCACGAACTACCTGGTCGACGTGTCGTTCACGCCGTCCGCGACGCCCACGCCGACGCCCACGCCCACGCCGACCGCGACCGGCACGCGCCTGTTCGCCGACGCGACCCCCGCGAGCGCGTCCGTCGAGGACTCGTCCTCGGTCGAGGTGGGGATGGCCTTCACCGCCTCCGCCGCGGGCAGCGCCACCGGCATCGCCTTCTACAAGGGCTCCCGCAACACCGGCACCCACGTCGGCTCGCTCTGGGACGCCTCCGGCACGCGGATCGCGCAGGTGACCTTCACCGGCGAGACCGCGACCGGCTGGCAGAGCGCCGCCTTCGAGACACCGGTCGAGCTCGTGCCGGGCGCGCGCTACACGGTCTCGTACCTCGCCCCGGCGGGCTACTACGCGGCCACCGGCGCCGGCCTCGCGTCACCCGTCACGAACGGTGCCCTGACCACGGCGTCCGGCGATAACGGCGTGTACCGCTACGGGTCCGGGGGAGTCATGCCCTCGTCGTCGTACAACTCCACGAACTACTTCGTGGACGTCTACTTCCAGGCGAAGGGGTAGGGGCGGGGGACGGCCGGTGGGTCGTCGCTTCGACGTGTCACCGGTCTCCCGACCCGCTCTCTCCTCGAGTCTGTGGGGTGTCTCTCGCGTCGACCGACTCGACCTGCTGCAGCTCCGAGATCGTCTGCTGGAGCTGCACGAGGGTGTTGCGGGTGGCGCTCTCCCGCCAGGACGGACTGGCGCCCAGGCGGCGCAGCTGGCTGGCGAGGTCGACGTCGCCCAGCTCGAGGAGGTGCTGGAGCAGGCTCGCGCCGTCGTTCCTCGGGTGGCCGTGGCGTGCGGCGAGGGGAGCGAGCAGCGTCGTGAGGTGCTCGAGGTCGACGGCTGCGTGCCGCACGGCGTCGGCCAGGACGTCGGCGACCAGGCTGACGTCCTCGCGGTCGTCGAGGAGGTCGGCGATCGTCCGCTCGATCGTCGTCGTCGGCAGTCCGGCGCGGACCGTCACCTCACGAGGATCCTGGCGGCGGTGCCGGTAGCGGAGGTCGACGCGCCGCGACTGCCGGCGCACGGGTGTCGCGAACTCGTAGGGATCGGGAGGCAGGTCGCCGAAGCCGTGCAGGAACGAGGCCGTGCGTCCCCCGACGACCGCCCCGGGGTCCCGCGACGCGATCCGTTCTGCGGCGGTCCGGGTCGGGTCGGTGCTGAGCCATGCGGCGCGGAGGCCGTCGAACTCCGCGGGCGCGCTCGCCGCGTTCCGGTAGACGCCGTGGACGAGGCGCTCCAGATGGCCCTGCTGCGTGAGTCGCGTGAGCTGCACCCGGCTGACCCCGACCGCGACCGCCTGGGCGCTGGTCAGCATGCTCCACTGCCCCGCCGACACCGCAGCCAGGGAGCTGAGGGCGGTGGCGGTCGACATGTGACGATTGTTTCATCGGAGACGAAACAAACGCAGCTCTCGACCGAAGATGTAGCGCTTCGGCGCGAAGCGCGTCCTGGTCCGGCCAGGAGGGAGAGTCGCCGCACAGTTCCGCGACCGCCCCTCACGCCCGCCCGACGACGTTCACGGGCGGCTCCGCGCGCAGGAGCGCCTCGATCTGCCGGCGCAGCAGCGCGATGATCCGCGGCGTCATCGCCGAGGAGGCGCCGCCGACGTGCGGGGTGAGGATCGTGTTCGGGGTGCTCCAGAGCGGGTGCGAGCGGGGGAGCGGCTCGGGGTCGACGACGTCCAGCGCCGCCCGCAGCCGTCCGCTCTCGAGGTGGCGGACGAGGGCGTCCGTGTCGACGACCGCCCCGCGCGACACGTTCACGAGCAGGGCGCCCGACGGCAGCGCGGAGAGGAAGGCGTCGTCGACCAGGTGATGCGTCGACGCGTCGAGGGGGACGGCGAGGAAGACGACCTCGACGTCCGCGGCGAAGGAGGGGAACGCGGCGATCGGATGCACCGGCCGCTCGGAGTCCTCCCGCGCCGTCCGGGCGAAGCGCAGGACGTCCACCTCGAAGCCCGCCAGGCGCCGCTCGATCGCGCGCCCCACGCCGCCCGAGCCGATGATCGCGACCGTCCGGTCGGCGAGGCTCTCGCCCGGGACCTGCTCCCACGTCCCCGCCGACGCTGCGCGCACGTACTCGTCGATCCGCCGCAGCGACGCGATCGCCAGCCCCACGGCGAGCTCCGCGGTGGACGACTCGTGCACCGAGCTCGCGTTGGCCAGCAGCGCGCCCGGCGGAACAGCGGCCAGGACGCCCTCGGTGCCGATCGTCTGGGCCTGCACGAGCCGGCAGGCGACGGCCGTCAGCGCGTCCAGTAGCGCGGGGTCGCCTTGATGGGGCAGCACGACCAGGTCGTAGGCCTCGCGGGGCGGCGGACCGGTCAGGTCCCAGAGGTCGAGCTCGTACGAGCCGTCGGCCGGCTGGAGGGCGTCGAGCAGGGCGGTGCTCGGGACCGAGATCGTGAGGGGGGAGCGCGTCATGCGCCTCAGCCTTGCCTACATCGTGGGTTCATGTCCATAATCTAGGATTGCTTGCCGGCGCGACAGCGCAGCGCACGACAGCGCAGGAGCGGGAGCACTCACCCGATGGGACGACGATGACGTCAGACACTCTCACCCTCGTGATCACGGCGGTCGCCATCCTCGGCGTCGTCGTGCTGATCACCCGGTTCCGCCTGAACCCGGTCGTGGCGCTCGTGCTCGGCTCGATCTTCCTGGGCCTCGCGATCGGCCTGGGCCCCGCGGAGACGATCGGCACCGTCACCGAGGGCTTCGGCTCGATCATGACCGAGGTGGGCCTGCTCATCACCTTCGGCGTGCTGCTGGGCTCGATGCTCAGCGAGATGAACGCCATCCAGCGGCTGGTGTCCCACCTGCTGCGGATCTTCGGCGCGAAGGGGCTGCCCTACGCCATGGGGCTCACGATCGGCACGCTGCTGCAGTCGATCTTCCTCGACGTGCTCCTCGTCATCTCCGCCCCGCTGGCCCGCAGGATGGCGCCGCACATCGGGAAGAACGGCATCCCGCGCATCGCGACGGCGATGGCGATCAGCCTCGAGTGCGGCATCGTGCTGATGGTCCCCGGAGTCGCCGCGCTCGCGCTCGCCGGCGTCCTCGGCGTGCCGCTCGGGACGATGCTGCTCTTCGGACTGATCGTCGTCGTGCCCACCATCCTGATCTCGATCCTGATCATGAGCACCCTCTTCCGCCTCGGCTTCTGGAACCCGGAGAAGGACGAGGCGCCCGTCGAGGACGAGACCGCCGCAGGGACCGGCACGGACACCGCCCCCGAGCCCGTGCCGCTCGACACGTCCGCGGTGCCCGTCTCCGAGCGGCTCAGCAAGGTCGGCGGAGTGCCCCGCGGCATCGCGGTCGCCCAGCGCGAGGCCGTGCGGACCGAGCCCCGGCTGATCCTCCTCTTCGCGCCCCTCCTGCTCTGCCTGGCCCTCATCGCCACCGGCGCGATCCTGCAGATCGCCGAGGTGTCGATCGCTCCGCTGGATCTCGTGACCGACCCGGTGTTCGCGCTCCTCCTCGCCGTGCTGGGGACCAGCGCGGTCGGCCGCTTCACCATCGGGCGCCCGCGGGTGGAGAAGTCGGTGGTCGCGGGATTCCGCGAGAGCGGGCAGATCCTGATCCTGACCGGCGTCGGCGGCTCCCTCGCCGCGGTCGTCGCCGCGACCGGGCTCGGCGACATCCTCGGCCAGGCCTTCAGCGCCAACAGCTTCGCGCCGCTGCTGATCGTCTGGGCGATCGCGGCCGTGCTGCACGTGGCCGTCGGCTCCGTGACCATCTCGGCGATCACCGCGGCGGGTATCCTCGCCCCCATCGCGCCGGTGATCGGGCTCGACCCGATCCTGATCGCCCTCGCGGCCGGCGCCGGCTCGCTCTTCGCCGTCCACGTCACCAGCAACACCTTCTGGCTGCTCCAGTCGCTCCTCGGCCAGACGACCAGGGGCACGCTGAAGACCTGCACGATCGGGGTCTCGGTCGCCTCGGTCGTGGCGCTGGGCGTCACCCTCGTCCTCAGCCTCTTCGTCTGACCCGACCGATCCCCATCGACCCGACCGGAAGGCGGATCATGACCACCGAATCCCCCACCGCATCCTCCACAGCACCTCCCGCCGCACCCGGCATCGCCCCGCTCGCCGGGCTGCGCGTGCTCGAGCTCGGCAACTTCATCGCGGCGCCCACCGCCGGCCGGCTGCTGGCCGACTTCGGCGCCGAGGTGATCAAGGTCGAGCGGCCCGGCACCGGCGACGAGCTGCGGAAGTGGCGCCTGCACGCGGGCTCGACCACCTCGATGCTCTTCCACGCGATCAACCGCAACAAGAAGTCGATCACCCTCGACCTCCGCACCGAGGAGGGACGCGACGCCGTGCGCCGCCTCGCCGCCGAGTGCGACGTCGTGCTCGAGAACTTCCGCCCCGGCACCCTCGAGAAGTGGGGGATCGGCCCCGACGTGCTGAACGAGGCGAACCCGGACATCGTCATCGGCCGGATCTCCGCGTTCGGGCAGACCGGGCCCCTCTCCGAGCGGCCGGGCTTCGCCGCCGTCGCCGAGGCGATGGGCGGGTTCCGCCAGCTCGTCGGCGACCCCGACCGGCCGCCGGTGCGCGTCGGCATCTCGATCGGCGACTCGATCGCGGGCCTCTACGCCGGCTACGGCGTGATGATGGCGCTGTTCCAGCGGCAGACGCGGCGCGCTGCGGGTCTCGGCCCGGCTCCGCTCGAGGAGCGCGTCGTCGACGTCGCGCTGAACGAGGCGATGTTCTCGATGATGGAGTCGCTGATCCCCGACTACCAGGCGCACGGCATCGTCCGCGAGCGGGTCGGCGGGCGGATGGAGGGCATCGCCCCGACCAACGCCTACACCTGCTCCGACGGGTCGAGCATCGTCGTCGCGGGCAACGGCGACGCCATCTTCCAGCGCTTCATGGGGATCATCGGGCGCGAGGACCTCGCCGCCGACGAGGGGCTGGCCACGAACGACCTGCGCTGGAAGCGCCGCGACGAGCTCGACGCGGCGATCGGCGCCTGGACCGCAACGAAGACCTCCGCCGAGGCGCTGGCCATCCTCGACGAGAGCGGCGTCCCCTCCGGCCCCATCTACACCGCCGCCGACATCAGCTCCAGCGAGCAGTACGCCGCGCGCGACATGATCCAGAAGTTCGACGTCGATACCGGCGCGGGCACCGTCTCGGACGTCGGCTTCCCCGGCGTCGTCCCCGTGCTCGGCGGCCGGTCCCTGCCCATCCGCACCCTCGCCCCTGCACTGGGGCACGACACCGAGGAGGTTCTGGCGATGCTCCGGAGCAGCACCCCGACCAGCAGCACACCGACCGCACCCGCCACCGAGGCGGACGCCCGATGACCGCCGCGGCCCCGACGACCGCCGTCCCGACCCCCGCGACCGCCCGTCTGCGCGACGTCACCCTCCGCGACGGCCTCCAGCTCACCGGCCGGATGCTGTCGACGGAGCGCAAGGTGCGCCTCGCGCGCTCCCTCTTCGCCGCCGGAGTGCCCGAGCTCGAGATCGGCTCGATGGCGCGCGGCGACGTGGTGCCGCCGATGGCGAACACCCTCGAGGTGATCGAGGCGCTGACCCCCGAGGAGCTCGAGCGGAGCTGGGTCTGGGTCGCCACTCCCCGGCACATCGAGAAGGCCGCCGCGGCCGGGGCGCGCAACTTCCAGTACTGCTTCTCCGCCTCCGACTCGCACAACCGGGCCAACATCGGCCGCCCCACCGAGGCGAGCCTGGACGCCATGCCCGACGCGGTCGCGCTGGCGCACGGCGTCGGCGGGCGGATCCAGCTGTGCATCGCCACCTCCTTCACCTGCCCGTTCGAGGGCATGGTCCCGGAGGAGCGCGTGCTCGCGATCGCGAACGACCCGCGGGCCGAGGGCGCCGAGGACATCGTCATCTGCGACACCCTCGGGCAGGCGCACCCCGGTCAAGTCGCGTCGCTCGTCTCGCGGGTCGCCGCGGAGACGCCCCCGCGCGAGATCGTCTTCCACGGCCACGACACCTGGGGATCCGGCGTCGTCAACGCGCTGACCGCCGTGCAGGCCGGGGCGAGCGTCGTCGACGGGGCCCTCGGCGGCCTGGGCGGCTGCCCCTTCGCGCCGGGGGCGAGCGGCAACACCGCGTCCGAGGATCTCCTCTTCGCGATGCGGCCGGAGTGGCTCGACACCGACGCGTTCGCGCAGCTCGTGCGCGCGTCGGAGAGCCTGCTCGAGGACCTCGGCGAGCCGAACCGGTCGAAGGCGCGCCAGGGTGCGCGGTCGACGGCGGCGGCGTTCCCGTGGGTCGTCCCGGCTGACGGGGTCGTCTCCGCCTAGGGGTCGTCCCGGCCGAGGTCAGCCGACCGAGGCCGGCGCCCGCCCGCCGAGCCGCCGCGTCGCGCTGGCGGCCGCGTCGCGGACGAGGGGCGTCCAGCGCTCGAGGTCGTCGGGTGAGATGCGGGCGACCGGGCCGCTGACGCTGATCGCCATGCGGACGCGGCCGTCGGGGTCGAAGACCGGGGCGGCGATGCCGGTGAGCCCGTCGACGCGCTCGTTGCCGGTGATCGCGTAGCCCAGCCGCGCCGTCTCCGCGACCGCCGCGGCGAGGGCCGCCGGATCGGTGATGGTCGCGTGCGCCAGGTCCGGGATCGGCCGGCCCAGCACCTGCGCGCGCAGCTCGTCGTTCCACGCCAGCAGCACGCGGCCCGCGGAGCCGACGGTCAGCGGGGCCACCTTGCCGACGTAGCTGTCCTGCCGCAGCTCGTGGTGCGTCTCCTCCAGCCCGATGCAGACGCGGTAGTCCTCCTCCGAGCGGAAGAGGCTGGCCGTCTCGCCGGTCGCGTCGCGCAGCTCCTGCAGGAGGGGCGCGACGACGTCGACCGCGCGGATCCCGCGCACGGCCGGCCCCGCCCAGTACGCCATCCGCAGCCCGATCCGGTAGCGGTCGCCGTCACGGTCGAGGAAGCCCTGGGAGACCAGGTTCACGACCAGCCGCTGCGTCGTCGAGACGGGCAGGGCGGTCGCCTCGCGGATCTGCGTGAGCGTGAGGGCCGGCGACTCGAGCGTGAAGGCGTCGAGGATGCTCGTGATCTTGGAGAGGACGAGCAGCGGACTCGGCCCGGGTGCCGATCCCGCTGCGCTCACCATCCCTCGAATCTAGGGCATGGGTCTCCGGGGCGGACCGGCCGCCGGAGCGCCCGGCGAGGACGCCCATGTTGATCGAGTAGCCCGCGGAGCGGGCGTATCGAGATCCACCAGCGTCGGACGGCGGGTGTGCAGACCCGCCTACGGACGGCGGCGGGTCTCGATACGCCGCTGTGCGGCTACTCGACCAGCATGAATCGCGCACGCCTCCGCTGCTCGGCCCCCCGGAGCCTCTGCGCTCAGCTTCCGCTGAGCCCCTCCTCCTCCGCTGCGACGTTCTTCTGCACCGCGAACTGCGTGCGGTGCAGCTCCTCGTAGCGGCCGGCGGCGGCGAGCAGCTCCTCGTGCGTCCCGCGCTCGACGATCGTGCCGTCCTCGATCACGAGGATCAGGTCGGCGCTGCGAATGGTGGAGAGGCGGTGGGCGATCACCATCGCGGTGCGGCCCTCGAGTGCCTCGCTGAGGGCGGCCTGCACCGCGGCCTCCGAGGTGGAGTCGAGCGCCGCCGTCGCCTCGTCGAGGATGACGACGCGCGGCTGGGCGAGAAGCAGTCGAGCGATGGTCAGGCGCTGGCGCTCGCCGCCGGAGAGGCGGTAGCCGCGCTCGCCGACGAGGGTGTCCAGCTGGTCGGGCAGCGAGCGGATGAGCGGCTCGAGGCGCGCGCGGCGCAGGGCGTCCCACACCTCGTCGTCGGTCGCCTCCGGCCGGGCGAGGCGCAGGTTGGACAGGATCGTCTCGTGGAAGAGGTGGCCGTCCTGCGTCACCATGCCCAGGGTGTGCCGCATCGAGGCGAAGGTGACGTCGCGGACGTCCGTTCCGCCCAGGCGCACCGCGCCGCTGTCGACGTCGTAGAGGCGCGAGAGCAGCTGCGCGATCGTGGACTTGCCGGCCCCCGAGGTGCCGACGAGCGCGACGGTCTGCCCCGGCTCGATCCGGAACGAGACGCCGTGCAGCACCTCCTCGCCGCCGCGGGTGTCGAGGACTGCGACCTCCTCGAGCGAGGCGAGCGAGACCTTGTCGGCGGACGGGTAGGCGAAGCGGACGTCGTCGAACTCGACGGCGACCGGTCCCTCGGGCACCGTGCCCGCGTCGGGCTTCTCCTGGATGAGCGGCTGGAGGTCGAGCACCTCGAAGACGCGCTCGAAGCTGACGACCGCGCTCATGATCTCGACACGCGCGTTCGCGAGGCTGGTCAGCGGCGCGTAGAGGCGGGTGAGCAGGAGGGCGAGGGTGACGACAGCGCCGGTGTCGAGCTGGCCGCCGAGCGCGAGGACGCCGCCGAGCCCGTAGACGAGCGCGAGGGCGAGCGCGGAGACGAGGGTCAGCGCGGTGACGAAGACGAGCTGCAGCATCGCCGTCCGGACGCCGATGTCGCGGACGCGGGCGGCCCGGACGCGGAACTCCTCGGCCTCCTCGTCGGGCCGGCCGAACAGCTTCACGAGGGTGGCGCCGGGCGCCGAGAAGCGCTCGGTCATCTGCGTGCTCATCGCGGAGTTGTGGTCGGCGGCCTCGCGGCGCAGCGCGGCGAGGCGGCTGCCCATCCGGCGGGCGGGGATGAGGAAGATCGGCAGCATGATCACCGCGAGCACCGTGACCAGCCAGGACGTGCTGAGCATGACGATCAGGGTGAGGACGAGCGCCACGATGTTCGTGACGACGCCGGAGAGCGTGCCGCTGAAGGCCTGCTGCGCGCCGATCACGTCGTTGTTGAGCCGGCTGACGAGGGCGCCCGTGCGGGTGCGGGTGAAGAACGCGATCGGCATCTTCTGCACGTGGTTGAAGACGGCGGTGCGGAGATCGAGGATGACGCCTTCGCCGATGCGTGCGGAGTACCAGCGCGTGACGAGCGAGACCCCGGCGTCGGCCACCGCGACTACGGCGATGACGACGGCGAGCTGGACGATCGTGCCGACGGCGCCGCGGGCGACGATGGTGTCGACCACGCGGCCGGCGAGCACCGGCGTCGCGACAGCGAGGAACGCGCCGACGACGGACAGGCCGATGAAGAGGAGGAGGCGGGCGCGGTAGGGGACCGCGAACGTCATGATGCGGCGGACCGAGGCGCGGGAGATGCCGTGCTTGCCGTTCTGGGCGGAGGAGATCCGGTAGAGGGAGCTCCAGGCGACGCCTTCCATGCTCATGTGTGTGGGTCCTTCTGTGGGGGTGGGGCGAGGGGCGGATTCCGTGGGATTCCGCGACTGATGCAGTGTGCGCCTGAATCGAGGGACGCTTCGTCTCGGGATCGCGGATTCGCGGCAAACTGGGCTGATGAGTGCGGAGCAGCCGGGCAGCGGGGGAGTGGTCGCGGAACCGGTCGGTGAGCGGCCGTATCGAAAGCGGTCGCACCTGCGGTGGATCGTCCCGCTGGTGTCGGCACCCGTGGCGTTCGTCGGCTTCGGCTGGTCTCAGTATCTCCTATCGCTCTCGGCCGCCGAGGGGGACCTGCAGTCCCTTCTTCTCCAGCTCGCCCTGCTGGCCGCCGCGATCCTCGTGCCGGTCGCCGCCGTGATCGTGGCGATCATCCAGGCCGTGCGAGTCCACGGGCGCGCGCGCCGGGCGAAGGGGCGCTTCACCGCGACGGAGAGGGCCGCGATCGAGACGCGGGAAGCCTCGGACCGCGGGTGGCGCGCCGCCGTCGACCTGCGCGAGATGCTGCTGGCCCGGCAGCTGCCCGCCGAGATCCGGGTATGGGACGTGGTCCCCGGACCGGGCGAGGTCTTCTTCCTGGACATCCTGGCCGACTACTTCCGGTACTACGGCCAGGACGTGTCCTACACCCGCACGTCGGGCTTCTACGTGGGGCGACCGGCTTTCGTCGCGGCGGGCCTCTTCGCCAACGCGGTCAGCAATACGGTCAACGCCTCGGTCGCGCATGCTCAGGCGCGGGCACAGTGGCGGGATCGTCAGCAGGTCCGCCTGCTCGTGTCGAATCAGCGGCTCGTCTGCCAGGTGAGCGGCGGCCGCTGGCTCAGCTTCCACTACAGCGCCATGACGGCGGTCCATCCCGAGGTCGACTCCTGGACCCTCGTCACCCAGTTCGACTCGGCCGAGCCGCTGATGCTCCGCGGCGTCGATGTGCCGGCCGCGGCGGTGGTGACGGTGAGGATGACCCATGGCGAGGATGCGCTGGTTCGGCATCCGGGGTTGATGTCGCTCGAGGATGACTGAGATTTGATTCGGCCGAGTGCTTAGAGCAGTTCGGTGGCTACGGGGGAGTGAGGTCGGCCGGTGGCGCTGAAGACCGAGGGACGTCCGGTCCTTAGCTTGTGTTCACTGACTAGGAACAGCGGGCGTTCCGCAGCGTCGAACTCAGCCCGTCACTACCGCCTGCCACGCCTCGAAGTCAGGGTCGTCCGACGCCCCCAGCCAGGTGATCTCGAACGCCGAGTCGCTCGCCTCTCCGGTGTTGTAGTCGAAGCCTCCGGCGTAGGAGGCGAGCCACCCCGTCTTCTCGATCTCCGGGATCGTCTTCAGTGCGTAGTCCAAGCCGCGCTCCGCGATGAACGCCTCGTAGGTCGAAGGGGACTCCGCGAGTGCGATGTCCCTGTCGCCGACGACCTCGACGAAGAGCGAGCTGGATCCCTCGGCGCGCGCGACATCGTTGACGATCGCCTTGATCTGATCGCGGCCGGCCGTGGTGGACGCTTCGAGTCCTTCGGCGAAGACCCAGTACTGAGTCAGACCGGCACTGCTCTGATCGCGGTCCGTCGACACGATCTCGTAGGGCACGCCGCTGTAGGTGGAGACGTCGGCGGGCTCCTCGGTCGGTACTGCCGCTGGCGCCTGCGTCGGATCTGACGTCGGGGTCTGTGCTGGCGCGGCCGACGTGGGTGCGGCTGAAGGAGCTGCGACCTCCTCGTCGTCCCCCGTGATCACGCTCATGACGGTGATGACGGCCGCGAGGATCACGAGGATGCCTCCGACTCCTCCGATGAGGAGCCACGGCGGCTTCGGCTTCACGCGTCGGAAGGTGAGGCTCGTCCGGAGCATCGGCTGCTCCTGCTGGGAGACGAGTTCCCAGCCCTCCTTCTCCCACTTGGTGATCGAACGGCTTTCAAGGCCTCGGATGGTGATGACTGTCTTGGTCTCGTACCGGATCTCCCCGTCGGGCATTGCCTACTCCTCAGGTGCCGCCGATGTGGTCATCGCGCATGCACCCGCTCGAGCATAGAGAGGAGCCTCGCGCTTGGGAGCCACAGCGCGCTCGGCCGCTGCATACGGGTCTCACCTCGGGCGCCGACGATTTCGACCGTTTGACGGGCGCACATCGGCACCGCGACACAGGGCAATGCGCCCAAGGATGAACCCAATGAGGAGCAGTCGTGATGGAATGGTAGAGGGCGGCGGCCGTGATCCGCCGCACTATCTGAGCCAAACATCGTGCGTGCCGCTGAAGGCCTGCTGCGCTCCGATGACGTCGTTGTTGAGCCAGCTGACGAGGGCGCCCGTGCGGGTGCGGGTGAAGAACGCGATCGGCATCTTCTGCACGTGGTTGAAGACGGCGGTGCGCAGGTCGAGGATGACGCCCTCGCCGATGCGCGCGGAGTACCAGCGCATGACAAGCGAGATCCCGGCGTCGGCCACGGCCACTCGACGCGGGTGCTCGCCGGGCGGGTAGTCGACACCGTCGACGTCCGAACTCGCGAAAGAGGCACATCTGACTCGCTTGCGGTGGCCGACGAATGTGACCTGTCGGCGAGTCGTGGGGTGCATCGCGGCCCGCAGGGACATACGAAGTGAGCCCCTGCGCCGCATCATGACGACACGGTCCCCTACCGCGCCCGCTATGAGCACGGCAACCGACCGAAGTACCTTCGCCAAAATATCGGCAAAGCGGCTACTTCACCGCACTCGGGAACTAGTCGGCGCGAGTCCTGTCAGGATTGCGGAGCGTTCGCACCCGACCTAATACCTACTCAGAGCGTGTACAAACGAAGTTCATTCTCAGGGCTCCTTGAACTTTGATTGACGTGGCGGCAGCACGACTGGCTCGCGCCGACAGCGCCGAGAATAGTCCAACGCTTGCGCTAGGGCGCCTCATCGCGGCATTGTTCTACCCACTTCACCCGCGCCTCTGCGCAGGAGAACCCCAACCCGAAACGCACTCTGCTTGCAATGTGCCATTGTGTCGCCGTGAACCGAAACACTCCCTCAACTACATCGATCGCGGTGGCCAAATGTCGATATGCAGAAGTCACTCGGCTCAATGTTCGTCGCGAATCTTGCGAAGTTTCGCATCAGGCAAACCTGCTGAGGAATTCCTCAAGCCAGTTCTTACGCCTCTTCTTGCGATTCACCTCTTCCAATCGAAGTCGCATCTCGGTTTCGAAACCTTGAGCGGCGGTAATTAGCCGTTCTGCCAAGATTGGATTCCACGAATCTCGTCGAATCTCAGAGACTGCGCCGTTTCGAAGTCGCTGGCACCTATCCCACGCCGGGCCAGCGGGCAGAATTGTCGACAACACTCCCCAGGCTTCTTTCTCGAAGGATTCGCGCTTCAATGCTTCGTGCAGGTAGGGAAAAGCTTTGTTCCAACCCTCTTGGCGCACATCCATTTTGGGAGATCCCGCTGCTGTTACGAGCGTGATCGCAGCGAGTCTGTCGAGCGCGTCAGTAAATTGACTTCGGAATCGCGACTCGGCAGCTAACGCGCTAATCCATCGGTCGGCGTTCACTCTTCGCCAAAGGCCCCAGGATAGATCCCCCGCTTGCAGAAGAAGCAGGATTTCACTATCAGACGTTTCGGATATTGGCACGCCGACCAAAGCTGCCACGCCAACTCGCTCGAGTGTGCCCCGCAAGACCATCGAGTGATCGATGAAGTTTTCTCGATTCACGTCGGATGACAGAACACGCAATAGCCGCCACCATCGTGACGTGTCAGAAGCGATCAGAGCTGAAAGCGCATCAATCGACTTAGCGGCGGCGAGCGAAACTATAACCTCGATTTGATCCACTTCCGACTGTGCGGAAAAAAGGCTCACTAGCATTTCGGGTTCTAGTCCTGCCCAGACTTCCGTATAGCGCAGAAGTGTAGGGCGCCTTGAGACAATCAACAACCCTAGGTCGTCGTGCCCGACCGCCGCGACCACTGCGTGCTTATCCTCGAGCCCGCTAACCAGACCGTCCACGATCGAGTGAATCTGGTCGTCGGACATTGCTTCGACCTTGGCAGAATCGATTACGCCGCGCCCCTCTTGTCCATCGGCGATAAGCGTCGCAAGACGTGGCCCGACTTCAAGGTCGCCGTAGTCGAGGCATTCGGGATTTGCCAAGGCGACAGTCAGTCGTGTCGATTCCGGCCATTTCTGAGTTGTGAGTTCTCGCCCGGAGGCTCCGCGGCCAAATACTTCGCGCTTTAGCGACCGCATATCTCGCGCCAACGGATAGCGGCTTTTAATCAACTCGCCAACCAGTTCAGGCGCAGGCGGGTTGGCATGAAGCATCAGATGAAGCTCGGTAAGGACCCTCATTTCATTTCGGCCGCCCGGCGATTCGGCCCCAACTCGTGCAAGATAATCGCGGAACCCTGCATCGGGAATTCGTAAGTCACGAGCTAAAAATCGTGACCAATCTGTTGCCCGCTTCGGCGCACGTGGGATTCCCGATTCTACAATTTCGAGGTCGAACGGCAAGCTTGTCTCTTCAGATCGCTCACGTGAGCGAAAGGCAAAGCTTCTGCGAAGGCGGGCCCACTGTTGTTCGTATATTGCTGCGAGGGTTTCTTCGTATGCTTGCGATCCAGACGTGGGCCAGACGACGCGATGTGTCGAGCTATAAAGGTCAGCTAAAAGCGCAGCGTCCTCTATAAGGGACGTCGTCAACGGAGCCACAACCCGCGAGTCCTGGTCGAGTTCCAAACGGTCCGAATATTCGCTTGATGCTCTTCCGAGAGAGAAGTCCTTCGCTGAGGGGCGACGAAATGAGCGAATTATGCCGCTGAAGTTGCGTAAAGACCCAAGAGTAACAAAGTCTACGAGAAGGACATGCGACCATACGCTCCCCGGACGTGTCCATTCAGGCGCTAGCCAAGTGCGGGCTATCGCATATGCGCTGTCGTCTGGCAGCGGCAGGGCGGTTATGTAGCTGGCACGCTGATCTCGAAAGCTTACGTCTGTCGCTGCGCGCAGCCGCCTCACCGACCCTGGAGCCAAACCGATGGACGACGCAAGAAGACGATGACCATCTTTATATCCAAAAAGGGCCTGATTGACTGAGAAAGTCCTTCCCATCAGATCTCACCTAGCGCCCATAGCATAGGAGATTCAATGGCACAGGAGACCCCGTTGTCATCTTTGGCCCAGGCTCTCTCTGCGGGATTAACTGCTTCGAGCGCCTTACGAGTTACCGGATTGACCAGGCTTCCCCCCTGCGCGCTGACGCCGAAAACTCTCGAATGAAGTGTCGCGACATTCGACCGCAAGTACTGGTCAAGTAGAGGGATATTATCAGCTAGCCACCTGGCTGGTCCATGCGCGTCGACTGAGTCAAAGGCGGAGAGTACAATACTAATCCGAAACGTACTCGGATAACGCTTCGAAGCCAGTAGCTGCACCATCTCAGTAATCTTCACCTGCTCTGGATGCACTTTGTCGTCGACAATCGCGTTCGTCGAATCAGCTGAAGGGAACACATCCGATACTTGCGTTATATCAACGATCAGGGGATCATGCCTATAGGTCTCCGTATTGATGAAGACACAAATGCCCTCCGCTTCCGAGAGCATGTCGCTGATAGACGCCTCCAACGTGCGATCAATTACCAGCTGTTCCCAAATCTCGCCTGAACGATCGGGAACCACCAGGCGACCAGTCCTATGGCTTGGAGTCTCGACTGCGAGCGATAAAGACAAGTTGCGGTCTGCGCGCGTACGCTCGACTGGGGCAAGCGCAAAAACCTTATCGCTCAGATCATTCATGTACTCGCGATCGTCTGAATATCCACTCCGTGTCAACTTGGACTCGCCAGCCATCATTGACATATAGAGAGCGACAAGGTAAGTCGTTTTTCCTGCTGCCGGAAGCCCCGCCATCACGACGTTGAAGGTTTCCGTCACGATCTTGCATCTCCCGATCTAGGCTGCCAAAAATATCGATCCGATTGCTCGCCCCGTAGCAGCGGTGGGTCGGTGCGCTTCGGCTTCCCGACTTCCGCGAGCCACTCGACCGTCCCGTCTAAGCCGAAAAACGGTCCCGTTTTTGGTCGGGCGCCAATCAACTGTGTCGTTAGCGACACTCTTGACCCAAATTCGTATTCTAAAGCGTCGAGCATCTTTAGAGATTCCTCGCGGTCATTAACTTGGATGTGGTCGGCTTTGCTCCAAGCAAGTAGGACGGGTATGCCCTGTCTCAAGCCGCCGTCCACGGTGAGACCACCGAGTAATTGACGAACTCTAGTAATTGCACGGGCGCGGGCGCCAGTGTTGCCGAAACCCTCACTACTCATTAAGATGATGCAGCAATCTGCGCGACTCACAAGGGGAATGCTATCGCCAAGGAGCTGTCCGTTGATGACCGGCTCAAAGTATTCGCCGCGGACATCCGAGAAGAGAAATTCAACGTGCTGTGCGTCGTTTTCAACCGCTAAATGGATGAACTGCG
This sequence comes from Rathayibacter sp. VKM Ac-2856, assembly GCF_013205055.1. Classification (GTDB taxonomy): domain Bacteria; phylum Actinomycetota; class Actinomycetes; order Actinomycetales; family Microbacteriaceae; genus Rathayibacter. The sequence goes on along the minus strand of NZ_JABMLF010000004.1, from coordinate 109,301 downwards.
GCTCTTCTGCTTGCGTCCTTGCTGTCTCCGGATCGGTTCGCCCAGATGATGACCTTGCCGTTGCGTGGAGGCTACTTAGGGCAAGGAGCGTGCGGGACGACGCAAATCTCCAGCCAGCGAATTCTCCCTGAAGAAACTGCGCCCAGATCTCAACGAACAATGTCGTCTTCCCCGCGTTGGCCTCACCCGCGACAAGAATGACGCTGCAATTTTGCTCCGACAAAAGCCGATTGGCTTCCTCCGCCCTTAACGGCTTGTCGCCAGCCAGGTACTCGTCGCTCGGTAGGTAGGCAGGCTCGGAGTTCTCTAGTCTACTATCGTTTCCTATGGTTTCATCGTTTGTTGGATGTGTCACCGCTGTGGAAGTGCTTGTGCTTGTGGCTAATATTGTGTCGCCTGTTACAACTTCCGCATGTGGGCAGTCGTTCGGCGGCAAAATGCCTTCTAGGCACCGACCATCGATCAGTAACGGACATCCTGACTGATCGCAGGTGAGCGTGGAACTCATTTGGAGAGGTGGCTGTAGGCGTATTCGCGCAAAAGTTGATCCGCCAAGTCTTTTGGTGAGACGAGGCGCGAAATATCGACCCCCTCCTTCGCAAGAATAGCTTGTGCAACGTCGGGCTGACCCTGGAAGGACCTTCCAACCTCGAGAATCTTGAGTATTGGGGTGGCCCCTGAGCTCGCGAGTGGAATGGCTTCTACAATAGAAGGGTCTACTGCTAGCAATGAAGAGAGCTCTACTTCAGCATCGCTGCCGGCGGAGATCTCATCGTGAAGGACCCGGCGAGTGACTGTCGTGATTGGCCAGCGATGAATAATATTGGAGAGATCTAGAGCGGCGGCGACGACGCGTTCTACTCCATCAGATTCTGTCCAACTCGGTTCGTCTTGGCGGGCCCACCATAGAACGTCGATCTCTTCGTCCATTAGGAGGATCCTCGTATCGAAGACTGCGATAACTTCCTCCAGGCGGCGGGCAAGCGATCGGACGCTCGTCGAGAGGTGAGCATTATCGTATTCGCCAGATTGAGTAACGAGAGTCTTGACGTTGTTCGAGGGAAGCTTAGTGCTCGGCCGAGCGCGGTTGTGCTTAGCATCGGAATGTGCCAAAAACTGAGCTTTGGTGATGATTTCAGGCCGAAGGATACGGTCGCCCATGAAGTCAGCGGTGAGCGCCCGTAGGGCACTAATGGTGATCTTGCGGTCGATCTGAGTCTCGAGTGCGATCGTTGCCACCAGGCGAGCGGTCTCGCCGCTTCGACCTCGAGCGTATGTCGGATCGTGTTTCACTATCAGGGACTCAACTTGCGAGACGTCAGTTTTCCGATTCCCCCCAAACGCGACAGATGAAAGCTCGTCAATATCCAACGTCTCTTCCGCCTCGACGACAGTTAGCTTCCGCGCCAGGAGTGTATCTGCGGAGAGGGTCAGGCTCGTGGACGCAAATGCGGTGGCCAAGTCGTTCAAGACTTCAATCATTTAGCAAGCTCCTTCATGAGATCTGAGATTGATCCTCGCTCGGCGATGCGACGAAGCAAAATTGGATATAGCTCGGTTGGGGGAATCGTAAGGTCTTCGTCATCTAGCGCCCCGATTCCGCGTGCTATTGAGATTCGACGATTTGTGGGTAGTGCCATGTACTGAATTGCAACTTTTCGTAGGTCGAGATTGTTCTCCGCAGGGGTGCTGGCTATGTCGGTACCTCCATCCTGCGGTTCGGCCGACAGGGATAGGGGGGAAGCCGACATTGATTCGTCGGAGGCGCTAGTTGAATCGGAAGCGACTATGTTTGTCTGGCCAAGTGGATCCAAACTTATTTCGTACAGGAGTGCATCCCTTGCGAGGAATCTAGTTCGCTCAATGTCCCAGACTCGGGCTTTAACGGTAACGCCGAGATGATCATCAACGCGGTGTAGATCGATGAAATTGAAGGCTGGTAAATATGGTGCGGATTCGCCGTGGGTATCGCGCTCTGGGGCGACGGCGCCTGCTCGAATTTCGACTGTGCCGTTTGCGGTGTCTTGGCGTGCACCGAAGGCGTGCTCGTGGCCGAACAGCCACAGGTGAGCCCGAGACAGGTGTGGACGCACTCTGTGCCAATCGCGAATCCACTCCGGCGGATGATGCATCATGACTATTGTGACATCCGCTTCATCTCGAGGCATCCGGCATTGTTGAGTCCCGAGTACAAGACTCTGTTGGCCCGGTTCTGCGGTCTCGTTTTCGGGACCACAATTTATAACAGATGTTAAGCCGACGAGGCGTACTCTCCATCCGTCGAGGGTGAAATCCGGGAAGGACCACGCTGGTTTGTTCGGTGTTACTCCACATACGAATTGTTCCGCAAAGGTGTTGTACGCTGCGAGGTGCGCAAATACAGGTGCGGCAGCGGGATCGGATGACATTCGAGTTCGGAGTGCCTCGTCGAGGGCCGGAGTTTTTGCGCTAGCGAGTGCTGTCCGAAAGTCTTGCAGCGATTGGCTCGCACGTATTATCTTGCGATCGACATCATGGTTGCCGGGCACTGTGAATACGCGGTGCCTGCCTTCTAGACCGCCTGCAGCAACAAGCTGGTCGAGCCATTGCGTTGCAAGTGAATACTCTTCTGGCAAAGCGCTGAAGGCAATGTCTCCGCCAAACAACAGAGCATCGAAGGCTCCGTTTGCTTCTGAGTCAGCCCGGACGTCCGCAACGAGTTGCGCTCGTTGATCGGCGTCCTCGTCCCACCCGTGGTCTGCAGCGTGAAAGTGTACGTCGCTTATGTGCAGGAGTCGCACGGTACCTCCGATCTCGACGAGGCCTCGACCGCGAGTCCTTGCTCACCCACCAACTTACTGGACCGAACGTAGCGTCGGTCGCCGGACCCGCGTGCATTTGACCATCACCGCAGGTTGTTTGCCCACGTCGTCGTTTCTCGTTGTGCATGCTTGCCGTCCTCAACTAGAGGGTTTGGGCTCACCTCCTCTTAGGAGCGCTTCGAGGCGTCACGCCAGTAGTCGAGTAACTCGAGATAGTTCTGCGGTTTGCACCCGTCGCCTCAGCAAGGCAGCAAGGACTGGGCGGATACCTCAGCCTGGGCATATGGCTCCGCTACCGGTGGCGGGAGGTCGGCGTTAGTTCTGGATGACCGACGGCGACCACGCGTGTTCGAGGTATAGCTCGGGGTCGCCCGCTCCGTCTCCCGCGACCGACCAGACGTCTGTATCGCCGGCCGCGCCTTCACGGGGGAGACCGTAGAGCAGGGTGCCGTCATCCAGCCACACCACCTGGTCGTCCACACTCCGCTCCTCCGGCAGCACCGTCTCCACCCCCGACGCCAGATCCAGCACCGCGATCCGCCAGTCCGGCACCCCGTCCCCGACATCCTTCTTGTACGCGACCCGCGTCTCGTCCGGCGACAGCGACGGGCACTCCGCCGTGTCGTGGATCGCCGTCATCGTCCGCGCCGACATGCTCCCGCGCACCAGCCACGTCCGCGACCCCGACGCCGCGGTCGCGTAGAACGTGTCCCCGTCGTCCGCGAAGGTGACTCCCCACAGATTCCGGTCCGCAGCCGTCAGCGGCGCCCCCGCGACGCTCAGCGCGAAGGACTCCAGATCCCCCGGGTCCGGAACGGCCGGGTCGAGCGAGCGGATGACGGTCTGCGTGGAGAAGGTGGTCGGCGCATACGAGTGCCCGGTGACGAACGCGGTGGTGCTCAGCATCCCGTCGCCGATCCGCGCGCGGCTGGGGATGCCCGGCAGCGGCCACGTCTGCAAAGTCTCGCCGTCGGCGCCGGTCAGCACCGCCTCGAAGGTGGTCAGCACGCCGCGGTCGGTGCGCAGGCAGAGCTCCATCGACTCGGTGGCGGCGACGCGGTCGCAGGCGCGGTCGGTGAGGATGCGTGCGGCGCCCGGGTCGGCCAGCGGCACGGAGGCGACCAGCCCGTAGCCCTGGCCGCTCGCGGTGTTGCGGAAGACGATCCGGTCGCCGTCCGCGGGGTCGCCGGTCGAGACGGCGACGGCGGAGTCGGCGGAGGCGCGCGCCTGGTACCGCGCCCAGGCGCCGGCTCCATAAACAGCCGCGCCGCCGAGCAGGGCGACGGCGGCCACGATGGCGATGATCCAGCGTGCGCGGTCCGAGAGGCGGCCCGCCTGCCCGGCCGTCATCCCTTCTTCTCCGCGAAGCGCTCGCGCAGCAGCAGCACCGCGACGGGGAGGGCCGCGGCGAGACCGACGGCGACGGCGATCATCGCGCCCTCGCGGCCGAGCCACAGCCACAGCGCTCCGAAGCCGACCGAGGCGAACAGCCGCGCGACCGCGACGACCGTCTGGGCCGCGGCGATCCCGCTCGCCCGGATCTCGGCGGGCACGCTCGCCCCGGCGACGGCCGCGAGCACTCCGTCGGTCGCGGCGTAGAAGGCGCCGAGCAGCAGCAGGCAGGCGATGGTCACCGCGAGGCCCGCGGCGGGTGACGCGGCGAGGACGTAGACGGCGAGCAGCAGCACGTGGCCGGCGGCGAACATCCGGGCGCGGCCCCAGCGGTCGGCGAGGCGGCCGAAAGGGATCGCGAGGGCGAGGTAGGCGGCGTTCGTCCCGACGTACAGCAGCGGGAACCACTGCGCCGCGAAGCCGCTGCGGCTCTGCAGCACCAGATACACGAAGCCGTCGCCGACCGTGAGGAGCCCGAGCAGGCCGGCGGCGAGCAGGAGGCGGCGCGGACGCCGGTCCCAGAGGCGGCGCCACGGGAGCCGCGGGCGGGCGGCGCCGCGGGCCGCGCCTCCGGTCAGCCGCGTCCGCACGTCGGGCACGAACAGCAGCAGCACGACCACGCCGAGCGTCGCGAAGGCGGCCGACAGCACGAAGACCGTCGAGTAGCCGTCCGGCACGAGCAGCAGGACGACGAACGCCAGGAGCGGGCCGATCGTCGCGCCGATGGTGTCGAGCATCCGGTGCACGCCGAACGAGCGGGCGAGCGACGCGGGCTCGGACGAGGCGGAGATCATCGCGTCGCGGGGCGCGGTGCGGATGCCCTTGCCGAGGCGGTCGACGGTGACGACCGCGGTGAGCGCACCGGCGCCGCTGCTCGCCAGCAGGCCCAGGCGGGCGAGCATCGACAGGCCGTAGCCGGCGAGGGCGACGAGCTTGGGGCGGTCGGTGCGGTCGGCGGTCCAGCCGGCGCCGATGCGGACGAAGGCGCTGACGCCCTGGTAGAGGCCGTCGAGGACGCCGTACGCGAGCGTCGACATGCCCAGCGCGGCGGTGATGTAGAAGGGGAGGATCGCGGCGGTCGACTCGGAGGAGACGTCGGTGAAGAGGCTGACGATGCCGAGCGCGATGACGGCCGGGGCGATGCGCGCGGGGCCGGTGGCGCGGGACGGCTGCTCGGCCGCGCCCTCGGGCCGGTCGGAGAGGGAGATGTACACGTCAGCCGCCGCTCGGGTGCAGGACGGCGATCAGCGAGTAGCTCATCCGCGGGGTGCCGGTGGGGGTGACGGAGAGGCTCACGGTGTCCTCGCCGGCGGTGAAGACCATCGCTGCGCCGTCGGCGGGGGCGTCGACGGCGGCGGAGGTGAAGCCCTGCGCGGCGAGCGAGCGGCGGTAGCTCTCGGTGATCTGCTCGGCGTCGAGGGCGACGGTCGCGGTGAGGCCCGAGCGCAGCGCGCCGCCGGCGGGCTCGACCGAGCTCGAGGCGACGATCGAGTCGGGCAGCGGAGCGACGACGGCGGAGGGGTAGCCCGCGACCAGCGCGCGGGTGGCGCTCGCGGCGGCCGGCAGCGGAAGGGCGATGAGGGCGGGGCGCGGGGTCGAGTCGGGGAGTCCGGTGTCGACGGGGGCGGGGCCGGAGACCTCGAGGGGGGCTGAGGGGTCGGCGACGGGGGCGGGATTCGACGGGTCCGGCGGCGTGACGGTGGCGGTGGAGGTGGCGCCGGGGGTCGCGGTGCCGGGGGATGTGGCGCCGGGGGTGGTGGTGCCGGGGGTCGCGGCGGTCGTGGTCGTTCCGGGGGAGGAGGTGCCCGCGGCTCCGGTCGTGCCGCTCGGGGTGCCTGGGCCAGCGGTGGCGTCGAGCACCAGGGCCCCCGCGACCAGCAGCAGTGCGGCCGCTCCGGCCACCACCAGCAGGCGTCGTCGAGCGTCCAAGGGGTCTCCGGATCCGGGCGCACCGACGATCGTGGTCGGCCAGGATCCGTCCATCCGCGTCGGGTCGCGTCTCGCGAACCTTAGCCCGCGCGGGCGCGGAGTGCACCTGTGACTACGGTGGACCGGTGGGATCGAGGCGGGCGCGGGTGGTCGCGGGCGTCGTGCTCCTCGGGCTGCTGACCGGTTGCGCGTCGGGGCCGACGGCGGGGATCGACGAGCAGATCCTCGCGGCGGAGGAGCTCGGTGACACTGCGGTGGCCGCCGCGGAGTCGCTGCACCCGGTGCTGATCGGCGCGGAGCTGCTCGTGTCGGCGCGGGGCGGCAAGCCGTCGGCGCGGCACGACGATGAGCGCTCGGTCGACCTGCTCCTGCGCCTGGTGCCGCAGGGGGCGGGTGCCGAGGCGAGCCGGGAGATCCAGGAGGCGATCGGCAGCGAGCTGCTGGGCGACGGCTGGGTCGCGGACGAGCTGACGCGGGACGCCGCGGAGACCGGCGAGGGCGCCGAGCTGTGGTTCACTCGGCCGGGCGCCGAGGGCACCGCGACCTGGGACGGCGACGCGCCCGGCGACTGGCACGTCTCGGTGTGGGACCGCCTCGACCACGTGCAGCTCGACGTCCGGAGCCCGTTCGCGCTCACCACTGCAACGCAGTACGAGACGACCGACGCCGTCGAGGCGCGGCACCCGGAGTGGCGGAGTGCGGCGGGGGTGCTGCCCTCCATGCTGATCGAGTAGCCCGCCTCGCGGGCGTATCGAGATCCACCGGTCTGCAGTGGTCGGGTTCAGACGCGCCCCCGCCCTGCCGAGGTCGATCGACCGCCCCGGACGCGTCCGTCAGCTCGCGCGACGCGCGATTCTCGAGCGGCGTTCCTCGCCCGACTCGCGGGAGACGTCGTCTTCGGTGACGACGGCGCCTCCGCCATGCGGGCCGACGACATACCGCCCGGTCACAGCGTCCTGGACGACGGACCGTCCGGAGCGCCGCAGATTGTCGGCCGCCTTCTCGGCGAGCTGTCGGGCGAGTCGTTGCGACTGCTCGCTGTAGCCACTCACTTCTGCCACCACCTCTTCTCGGGTGCCATCGCTTCAGTGATCACGGTGAAGACGTCGATCGCCACACGATCATGCTCGGCCCTCGCCCATGGTGCAGGCGCATGGCGCGGGAGCGCTGCGGCCCGCCTCCTTCTGGCGCGCCCAGCGACGGCAGAGCGAGTCGTGTCACTCCCCGATGGGGCTGCTCGAGGAGCAGGGCGTCCATGTTGATCGAGTAGCCCGCCTTGCGGCGTATCGAGATCCACCGTTCTGCAGGGGTGGGGTCTCGATACGCCCCTCCGGGGCTACTCGACCAGCATGGAGGGGGTGGCCCCATGGAGAGCATCGAGCGACGCGCTCGTCGATTCATGCTGATCGAATAGCGAGTAGCGCGGGCGCATCGGGATCCGCCGTCCGGCCGCTAGGTCAGGCGCTCGGTGAGGTGGACGGCGACCTCGTCGCCGAGGGCCTTGCCGAGCTTCCTGCGGAGCTTGGCGCTGATCGAGAGCATGTGGCCGCCGGCGCCGGTCGGCATCAGGCCCGCGGTCAGCGGCTCGCCGTCGACGGTCGCGACGACCTTCACGGCCTTGCCTGTGCCGAACAGCTCGACCGAGCCCGGCACCTCCACGCACGACCAGAGGTCGCCCTTCACGGTGACGCCGATCGGCGCGGTGAAGGCGACGTCGATCGGGCCGACGCCGGTCATGCGCGGTGCTCCGCTCGGCGGCTCGCGGGCTCGGGCGTTCGACTCGCTGCGGTCATGACGCAACGGAACCACACCTCGGCGCGCCTGTCAGCCCAGAACGGCTGCGACCGCGAGGCCGTTCACGATCGAGAGCGGGACGCGCGTGGTGGCGAGGCGCGCCGGCTGCGGACGAGGAGGGCGAGCACGGCGGCCAGCGAGACCGCGGGGCCGGTGACGAGCAGTGCGAGCGCCGTGTTCACGGCCACCAGGACACCGGGGGAGGGGGACTCGGGGCCGACCGCACCGCCCGCCTCGTGGAGGTTGTACTCGATGACCGACCAGGCGGTCGCGGCGCAGAAGGCGAGCACTCCGAGGACGAGGACGGCGAGGCCCGCGAGCGCGGTGCACCGGATCAGCCGGTCGGTCCGTGTCGCTGCCATGTGCTCGACGGTAGCCGTCGTCGTTCACCCGCTGCTGGTCGGGCGGCCCGGGGGCTGCGTCACGAGCGGCCCGCTGCAGAGTGGTCGACCGGCCTCCGGCCCGCCGGTCGAGCAGTCTCCAGCCTGGTGGTCGAGCAGCTTCCAGCCTCTGGTCGACCAGCTCCCGGCATGCTGGCCGAGTGGTCCCTGCCTCGCAGGTCGAGCGGCCCCCGCGCATGCTGGTCGAGTAGCCCGAAGGGCGTATCGAGACCCACCGGCGCCGGGCTTCCGGCTCCGTTCCTCCTCCACAGCCCCGATTCGACCCCCGATCGTCCCGTCGAGGCCGTGTGCCCGGTCGGGTGTCGGCCGTCCCTGATTCAATACGCGTATGACTGAGGACGGAACGGCTGACGCGGCACTCGCCGAGCTGCAGGGGCACGGCGATCGCGCCGCGGCCTTCGCTCGCGCGGCCGCTCAGCTGCGCCTCGCCGAGGCGGAGGAGCTCCACTCCTACTGCCGCAAGGCCCTCGCCCGCCCGGAGGCCTTCGCCCGCGGCGTGTCCCGGAGCGAGACCCGAGACCTCGTCGAGCGCTCGATCCGCGCCGATCTCGCCGTCGCCGAAGGCCTGCCGGAGCGGATGATCGCGCGCCGCGTCGAGAACGCGGAGCTGCTGATGGAGCACCTGCCGCTCACGCGCGCCCTGCTCGCCTCGGCGCGGATCCACTGGGAGGCCGGCGAGGCGATCTGCGCCGTCGCGGGCAGCCTGCCCGAGGACTCCCGCGCTCTCCTCGACCAGCGCGCGGCCGACGCGGCGCCCTCGATGGCGCTCACGCAGCTGCGCCGCGCCCTGCGCCGGTGGCGGGAGGAGCTGCACGAGCAGCCCCGCGCCGAGCGGCACGCCCGCGCCCGCGAGGACCGCGCGGTGTGGGTCACGCCCGACGTCGACGGGATGGCCACGCTCTGCCTCCACGCCGCGGCGCCGGTCGTGCTCGGCGCCTACGACCGCCTGCGCCGCATCGCCCGCACCCTCCGCGACGAGGGCGACCCGCGCACCCTGCAGCAGCTGAGCGCCGACGCCGCGGCCGACCTGCTCTGCGACGGCGACATCACCGGGACGACTCCGGCCGTGGACGGCGAGCGGCCGGACCCGACCTTCGTCCCCGGCGTCCGAGCGGAGGTGCGGCTCACCCTCGCGGCGTCCACGGCGGTCGGCCTCGACGACGCGCCCGCGGACGTCGACGGCTACGGCCCGGTCCCGGCGGAGATCGCCCGCGAGCTGATCCGCACCGCCGCCTCCTTCACCCGCGTGCTCACCGATCCGGACACCGGGGTCGTCGTCTCCGTCGGCCGCACCCAGCGCGTGCCTCCGGCGCGGATGCGCCTGCACCTCCAGCTGCGCGACCAGACCTGCCGCTTCCCCGGCTGCACCCGCAGTGCCGCCACCAGCGAGGCCGATCACACCCTCGAGTGGCGTCACGGCGGCGAGACGTCCCTCGAGAACCTCGTCTCCCTCTGCACCGCGCACCACCACGTCCGGCACGGGGACCGCTGGACCTACCGCCGGGAGGACGACGGGACGATCGCGTGGACCACGCCGACCGGGAGGCGCGTCAGCAGTCGGCCGCCGGTGCTCCCGGGGCGGCCGCCGGATCCGCCGCCGGGGCCGCGGTTCGTGGACGGGGCGGCGCCGCCGTTCTGAGGCGGGGGCCCTGCGTCGACGCGCGGGGATCTCGATGCGTCCGCTGTGCGGGCTGCTCGGTCAGCATGGTCGGGTGCGGTGCGCGCGCGGGGTCTCGGCGCGGCGCTCGCGGCCCTCGTTCGGGGTGCAGGATGGCGCAACGTGACGGGTCAGCGGGCCTTCGCGGCGCGGAAGTGATGGGCGGGTGCGGGGGTCGTCGCGGCTCCTCGGCGCGACTCCGGGCGCACGAGGGAGAGGTAGGCGTCCTGCAGCTGCTCGCGCTGGCGGGCGGGGATATGGGAGGCGAGGGCGGCGCGGGCCAGGTCGACGTTCCGCCGGCGGAGGTCGCAGTCCTCGAGGAGGAGGGCGATGCGGCCGGCGAGCTCGTGCTCCTCGACGAGCAGCTCGTCGGGGAGGGTCGCGGCGTAGGGGCGGCGGAGGACGACGATCGGCACTCCGATGGCCACGGCCTCGAGGAGGGAGACCGGGAAGCCCTCCCAGCGGGCCGTGTGCACGTAGACATCCGCGTCAGCCAGGGCATTGAGTCCGACTTCTTTGGGAAGCCATCCCGTGACCTCCACTCCCGAGTCCTCAAGATCTCTCGTGAGCTCTTCCGAGTTTCCGCGACCGATCCAGCGGAATCGCGCCAGAACTCCCTCGGCTATCAGAGTGCGCACGGCTTCCGAGAAGATGTCGGTGCCTTTCTGTGGAGCCACTCTGCCCACTCCCACGACCCGCGGAGGAGCATTCAGGTCCTTTATCGCAGTTATCGCGGAATAGCCGTTGCTGTCGCGGATGAACTGCTCCGGGACGTGATTCGCAGTGTTCACCACCCAGGCGGCCGGAGCGGCGCCCAGGTCGTGCGCGCGGGCCAGCTCGTTCTCCGAGCAGGTGACGAACAGCGAGGTGTTGCGCGCCAGGATCCACTCGATCAGGTGGAACGCGCGGAGCGTCGACGGGCCGCGATCGGCCCGCTCGAAGGGGAAGCAGTGCGGTGAGTGCACCTGGGCCGCGGAGTGCCGGGAGAGCGCGAGCCGCGCGTACAGACCCGCGAATGCGGAGTGCGAGTGCAGGATCGGGGCGCGTGTGCGGTGAACGGCGGCGCGCACCGCGAGCACGCGCGCGAGGTGGCCGGCGGGCAGCTCGATGATCTCGTCGAAGATCTCCTGCGCCGATGTCGGCAGCGGGACCTCGGGACTGGCCGCGTAGAGCAGCACGTGGCGGATGCCGGAGTCGGCCGCGGCGAAGCTCGAGATCGCGTCGGCGAGACCGCCGCCGAAGCGCTCGCAGACGTGCAGCACGGTCACGCGATCGGTCACCGGGTCAGTCACCGGTCTCTGGTCGGAATAGGTCGTCATGGTCGCCCGTCTCCTTCGAGGAAACATCTCCTGGCTCTTCATCGCCGGAGGGGACGGCGTAGTGAGCAATGGCGATGTTAGGCGCGGGAAAGGCCGCCGACTACAGTGATGCCGAAGTCGTCGTCGACAGCGAGAAACAGACATTCCGTCGGTGCGATCGGCGCGCCGAGAATGTCTTCCCGACCCCTATCGAGAATTCAGAGGTGCACGGTGAGCAGTCCCTCCGGCACCCCCCGTCGACCGGGTGGCTCGTCGTACAGAGCAGATCTCGAAGGACTCCGCGCGCCCGCGCTCCTGCTGATCCTCGCGACGCATCTCGTGGAGTACCCGGCCGGCGGCTACGTCGCACTCGACGCGTTCTTCGTGCTCTCCGGATTCCTCATCACGGGGATCCTGGTGAAGGAGTACACGCGCACCCGCCGCCTCTCGCTGCCGGCCTTCTACGTCCGGCGGCTGCGCCGTCTCGCCCCGGCGGCGACGGTCGTGATCGCGGTGACGGTGCTCGCCGGGTTCCTGGTCTTCGGGCGGGCCCGGGCGGAGTCGATCCTCGTCGACGGCGTGTGGGCCGCGCTGCTCAGCGCGAACTGGAACTTCATCCTCACCGGCACCGACTACTTCGCGACGTGGGCGCCGCAGTCGCCGCTGCTGCACTACTGGTCCCTCGCCGTCGAGGAGCAGTTCTACCTCGTCTGGCCGCTGCTGATCCTGCTGGGCTTCTCGATCGCGCGGTCCGTCGCGCGCCGCAGACGGGGCCCGACGGACCCGCGGATCTGGCCGCCGTCGACGCGGTGGGTCGTCGCGCTGGTCGCGCTCGTCCTGACCGTCTCGTTCAGCTGGGGCGTCGTGCAGGCGGCGCTCTCCCCCGGCGTCGCGTATCTGTCCACGCTCACCCGCGCGTGGGAGCTGGCACTCGGCGCGCTCCTCTTCCTCGGGTCGGCGCACTGGCGCCGGATCCCGGACGCGCTCCGACCGGTGCTGGGCTGGCTGGGCCTCGCGGTGCTCGTCGCGGGAGCGTTCGTGCTCACTCCGCAGACCCCCTATCCGGGCGTCGCGGCGCTGATCCCCACCCTCGCCACGGCGGCGATCATCGTCGCGGGGGAGGGCGGCCCGTCCCACCTCGTCCTGCTGACGAACCCCGTCGCGCGGTTCCTCGGGCGCATCTCCTACTCGGTCTACCTCTGGCACTGGCCGGTCTTCGTCTTCCTCGCGGCGCTGGTCGGGCACGACTCGCCCTGGTACCTCGTCGGAGCGATCCCGCTCGCCCTCGCCCTCGGCACCGCGAGCCACTACGGCATCGAGGAGCCCTTCCGCCGCAGCCGCCGGCTCGAGTTCCGCCCGCGCGGCGCGGACCGGCGCGGGAGCGAGGGCTGGCCCCGCTGGATCGCGCTCGGTCTCGGCGCCGCGGCGATCGTGACGACCGCGATCGTGGTGGTCGTGCCCCGCGAGAGCACGGCCGTCACCGGGGTCTCGGCGGCGGCCGTGTCCGAGGCCGGCTCGGACGCCGCGGTGCCCGAGGAGCTGCAGGGGCTGGACCGGCTCACCGCGGCGCTCGGCGACGCCTCGTCCGCGACGTCGTGGCCGGAGCCCGTCGCGGCGACGATCGACACGGGGGACGCGGCCTTCGGCGGCGGCCTCGCCGAGACGTGCCTGCCCGTCACCGCGGCGAACGAGGACGACTGCGTGATCGGCGACGCGTCGCTCCCGCGGACGGCCGTGCTCGTGGGCGACTCGGTCTCCCTCGCCTGGGCGCCCGCGCTCTCGGGCTCCCTCAACGAGCAGGGCTACCGCGTGCACCTGCTCACACGGGGGGTGTGCCCCTTCGCCGATGTGCCGGTCACCGGCAACCTCACCTCCGAGCCCGCCCCCGGCTGGCCGCAGACCTGCGACGACCACCGCCGCTGGACCATGGAGCGGATCGCGGCGCTGGAGCCCGCCGCCGTGATCGTCTCGGACGCCGAGGTGGAGCTGCTCCAGATGGTCCCGGAGGAGGGCGCCACCGCGGAGTCCCGCTGGACCGAGGGGCTGGAGCGGAGCCTCGCCGAGGTCGCCGACACGCGGACCGTCGTGCTCATGACGCCGCCGCGCGGGAAGGCGATGTCCTCCTGCTACACGCGCCTCTCCTCCCCGTCCGACTGCGCGGGGCCGGTGAACGACGCGTGGTTCTCCATGCTCGACGCCGTGACCGACGCCGTCGCCGCCTCCCCCTCCGCCCGCCTGGTGGAGACCCGCGACCTGTTCTGCGCCAGCGCCGAGCTGTGCCCCGCCTTCGCCGGCGGCACCCTCATCCGCGCCGACGAGCAGCACCTCACGAACGACTACGCCACTGTCATCGCACCGATCGTCTCCGAGCGCGTCCGCGCCGCTCTCGAGGGCTGACGCGCGTGCTCCGGGACACGACGAGAGAGACCACGAGAGAAGCCCCATGAACCTCCGAGAACTCGTGCAGATCTGGCAGCGCTACTGGGCCCTCGTGGTGAGCATGCTCGCCGTCGGGCTGCTCACCGGCTGCGGGGCGCTGCTGCTGACGGCGCCCGAGTACACGGCCACCGCGCGGCTGTTCGTGTCGAACCAGGCCTCGGGCTCGGCGACCGATCTGCTGCAGGGCTCGACCTACACGCAGAGCCGGGTGGAGTCGTACGCCGCGGTGGCGACGCTCCCGATCGTGCTCGACGCGGTCATCGAGGACCTCGATCTCGACACCACGTCGGCGGAGCTGGCGACGCGGGTGTCGTCGACGGTCGAGCTCGACAGCCTGATCATCAACCTCTCGGCGGAGGCGCCCTCGGCGGAGGAGTCGGCCGACCTCGTCAACGCGGTCGCGACCTCGCTCTCCAGCACGATCACGGGGACGCTCGAGCGGCCGCTGGCCGGGCGCGACCCGGTCGTGACCGTCACTCCGCTCGAGGAGGCCGCGCCGCCGGCGGCGCCGTCGTGGCCGTCGATCCCGCTCGTCCTCGTCGCGGGCGGCTTCGCGGGCATCCTGCTCGGCGTCGGGCTGGCGCTGATCCTCAACGCGCTCGATCAGCGGGTGCGGCAGGCGAGCCAGGCGGAGGCGCTGCTCGGGGTGCCGCTGCTCGGGACGATCCCGCGCACCCGCAACCTCGGCACCGTGCCGCTGATCGAGGAGGCGGCGCTGCGCTCGTCCTTCGGCGAGGCCGTGCGGGCGCTGCGCACCAACCTCACCTTCGTCGACATCGGCGGGTCGCCGCGGCGGATCATCCTGGTCACCTCCTCCGTGCCCGGGGAGGGGAAGTCGACGATCTCGCTGAGCCTCGCCGCGAGCCTCGCCGCGGCCGGCAAGTCCGTGATCCTCGTCGACGCGGACCTGCGCGTCTCGCGGCTGTCGGAGCGGCTGGGGCTCGAGACCGGCGTCGGCCTGACCGACGCGCTGCTCGGCCGGGCCGCCGCGAAGGACCTGCTGCAGCCGATCGGCGAGAGCGGCGCCCTGCGCGTGCTGGCGTCCGGGCGCACCCCGCCGAACCCGGCGGAACTGCTCGCCTCGCCCACCTTCGATCGGATCCTCCAGGAGCTGCACGCCGAGGCGGACTACGTCGTCCTCGACGCCCCGCCCGTGCTGCCCGTCGCGGACTCGCTCGTCCTGGCCCGGGCCGCCGACGCCGTGCTCTTCGTCGTCGGCTCGGCGCTGGTCAAGCGCCCGCAGCTGACGAACGCGAAGGACGCCCTGCTGCGCGTGCATGCGCCGCTGGTGGGAGTGGTGGTCAACCTGCTCGCCGCCTCCGACGACCGCGGGCGCGCGTACGGCTACGAGAGCCGGGCGTACGTCGAGGCGGTCGCGAAGACCGGGCCGGCGGAGCCGCTGGCGGAGGCACCTGCGGGGCCCGACGACGCGAAGCGGGAGCTGATGCGCTCGTGAGCGGGATCCTCGGCCGGGCGTGGCGCCAGCTCGGCATCGCCGCCTTCAACATCGTCGCGACCCACGTCCCCTCCCACCTGGTGCGCCTGGGGGTCCTGCGGCTGTGGGGCGCGCGGATCGGCGCGGGCACCTCGATCGGCCGCGGCACGTCGATCCTCGATATCGACCGCCTGGTGATCGGCGAGAACTGCTCGATCGGCTTCCGCTGCTTCTTCGATGCGCGCGGCGGGATCACCATCGGCGACGACGTCGCGATCGCGAGCGACACCCACATCATCACGGCGTACCACCTGCCGCAGTCCGACACCTTCGAGGCCGTCGAGGAGCCGGTGACCATCGGCGACCACGCCTGGCTGGCCTCGCGCACGACCGTGGTGGCGGGGGTCTCGATCGGGCGCGGCGCGGTCGTCGGCGCCTGCTCGCTGGTGCGGACGGACGTCGAGGAGATGACGATCGTCGCGGGCGTGCCCGCCGTCGTCCGCGGGCAGCGCACCTCCGCGCTGGACTACTCCACCCGCTTCCGCCGGCTGTTCTACTGATGCGGGAGGAGACGGCCGTGATCCGCGAGCCCGACAGCCACACCGGGACCTGGACCGACGTCACCCTGGTCTACGTGGCGCCGCGCTCCGGTTCGAGCGGAGTGAGCGACTACGCCGACGACCTGATCGCGCGGGCCCGCGAGGTCGCCGGCACCGTCGTCGAGGTGCGCCACGGCGGGGCCGGAGCGGACGGCGTCGCCGAGCTGCTCCGCGCACGCCGCGAGACGCTGCGCGCGATCGACGCGGCTCCGGGGCCCGTGATCGTGCACACCGAGCACAGCGGCGGCGTGATCGTGCCGTTCTGGCTGCTGGCCAGCCGGCGGCTGCGCTCGCGGGCGACCGTCGTCACCGCGACCCTGCACGACGCGCCGCTGGCGGTCTGGACCCCGTTCCGCACCGCGCTCGTCGGCCGCAGCCACTTCGCGACGCACGCGATCCACTACCCGCTGATGCGGCTGCACCGGCTGCTGGAGCGGCGCGTGCTGCGCGGCGTCTCGCTCTTCGCGCTGACCGCCTCGGGCGCGCAGGCGATCCGGGAGGAGCTGCGCGTCGGCGGGGTCGACGTCGCGTTCCTGCCCGCCCCGGTCCGCCCGGCCGTCGCGCCGGCGCCCGAGCGGCCGCTCGCGATCGGCCTCTTCGGCTACGTCTACCGCGGCAAGGGCTTCGATCAGCTCGCGGCGCTGCGGGACGCCGTCGACCCCGCGATCGAGATCGTGGTCGCCGGTCGCGGCACCGAGGCGCTGGAGCCGGTGCCCGGCGTGCGGGTGCTGGGCGGCGTCGAGGGCGAGGACGAGGACCGCTTCTTCGCGAGTGTCCGGGCGATCGTGCTGCCCTACAGCCGGCGCGGCGCGTACGGCCCGACGATCCACGTGGCGTCGAGCGTCGTCGCGCGGGCCCTCGCCTACCGCACGCCGATCATCGCCCTCAGCCACCCCGGTCTCAGCGACGAGGCGGACGTGGTCGAGGGCGGCGTGCGCGAGCTGGCCGACCGGATCAACGCCGTCGTCCCGGACGACGCGGCGATCGGCCGCCTCGCGGAGCACTCCTCCGCGCTCGCCGAGCGGCTGACCAGCGCGGAGGCGTTCGCGGTCTTCGCCCGCCGCTGGCGCGCACTGCTCGACGGAGCCCGGCTGTGACCGGGACTGCTGAGGCCCTGCTGCAGCGGCGTCGGCGGATCCTCGCCCTGGCCGGGGCGAGCGGCTGGATGGTGCTCGGCCGCGGCTCCGGACTCGCCTGGATGCTGTTCCTGGTGGCGAGCGTCGGCCTCGGCGACTACGGCCTCTACGCGATGGCCTTCGCGGCGGCGGCCCTGCTCGCGGCTCCGTCCGAGAACATCTTCCTGGTGCGCAGCGTCCGCGTGGACGCGGCGACCTACGCGGCCGAGCGCAGCGCCCGCACCCTGCTCGGACTCGCCCTGGTCGCGGTGGGCGCGGCGGTCTACGCCTGGTCGTTCGTCGCGGGCCTCGCCCTGCTGATCGCGGGCGGCGAGATGCTGTTCAACGCGGTGAAGAGCCGCGCGCTGCGGGCCGGCGAGCCGATGCTGCCGATGCGCTGGGACGCCGTCCGGCAGGTGAGCTCGATCGCCGCGGCCGTCGGCCTGTGGTTCCTCGCGGGGGAGCGGCTGCCGCTCGAGCTGCTGATGCTCGCCTACGTCCTGCCCTACCTCGTGGTCGCCGTCGTCGCCGTCCGCGGGATCCGCGGGGTCCGGCCGCGCTGGCCGCGGGGCGCCCGCGGGCAGCTGCTGCTCGTCGGCGACGCGGTGATCACCGCGCTCTACCTGCAGGGCGACATCCTCCTGCTGGGCCTGCTGCTGGGCGACGAGGTCGTCGGCGCCTACGCGATCGCCTCGCAGCTGGTGCTCGCGGCCTCGATCGTCGGGCAGCTGCTCGGCCAGCAGTACACGGCGTCGCTGCGCGAGGCGGGCGGACGTCGGCACGGCGGTCCGCCGCTGGGGCTCACGGTCGCGCTCGGCGCGGTGATGACCTCCGGGACCGCCGGCGTCGGCGGCGTCCTGCTGCTCGACCCCGGCACGGCGCAGGTCGGCGTGCTGCTGCTCATCCTCGCTCCCTTCGCCGGGCTGCGGTCGGTGTCGAACGCGTGGGTCACCGCGCTCTACGTGCTCGGCGTCGACCGGCGCCGCGTGCTCGGTGCGGGGGCGGCGCTGCTCCTGCGCGCCGTGTGCCTGGCGGTCGTGATCCTCGCGGGGGTCGCCGGAGGCCTGGCCGCGGCGATCGCGGCCGTGGCCGGCGAGGTGCTGCTCGTGGTGCTCTTCGCGGCGGTCCTGCGCGGCGCCTACGCCTCGGCCGGCACCACAGCCGATCACCCGGCCGGCACCGCGCCGGACGCCCTCGACGACGCGCCGGTGCCCGCACCGCTCCGCGGCACCGCGGGGGAGGGGCAGGCATGAGCGGCGTCACCGAGTTCCTCGTGGCCAAGGACCCCGAGCTCGACCGCACCGGCGACATGATGATGTTCTCGCTCGTCTACTCCCTCGCCCAGCAGCTCGGGCCGGTGCGCTACATCGCCCTCTCCCGCGAGGCGGGCGTCCGCGGCGGCAACACGCTGGTGAAGAAGTCGCCGCCCTCGCCGATGCGCCTGGTCGCCGGCGCGCTCGCGCACGGACGCAGCCTCGTGCACGAGCGGTTCGACCTGCCCGCCCTGCGCGCCGCGATCACGGCGAGCGACGCCGACCGGGTGGTCGCCGACCACACCTACCTCGCCGAGCCGTTCTTCCGCTCCGGCGTGCAGAAGAAGCTGTACATCAACACGGTCGTGTCGGAGTCGCTGGTCTGGGGCGCCGCGCGCGGCAGCCTCGGGCGCCTGCAGAGCGGCATGATCCTCCGCGACGAGCTCCGGGCGGTGCGCGAGGCGGTCGCGGTGGCGACCTACGACGCGGACGAGGCGGACGACTTCGCGCGCCGCGGCGCCCGGCGCACGCGCTGGCTCGACGTCACCCTCCCGCCCGTGCCGCCGCGCGAGCGCGATCTCGCCGCGCCCCGGGTCGCCTTCGTGGGCGACCGCCGCTGGCCGCCGAACGAGGAGGGCGCGCGCCTGCTGCTGCAGTGGTGGCCCGCGATCAGCGCCGGTGTCCCCGGCGCCGAGCTGCTCATCATCGGGCACGGCGATCGGCCGCTGCCGGTGGTGGCGGGCGTCCGCGAGCTCGGCTTCGTCGAGGACCTGGACGGCACCCTCGCGACCTGCCGCGGCATCCTCGCCTCGATCGCGACGGGCGGCGGCGTGCGGGTGAAGATCCTCGACGCCGTCGCGCGCGGCATGCCGGTCATCGGCACGCCCGCGGCGGTCGGCAGCCTCGACTCGCTCTTCGACCTGCCCGTCGAGACGTCGAAGGAGGGCTTCATCGACCAGGCGCGCCGCCTCCTCCTCGACGCCGACCGGGCCCGCCGGCTCGGCGAGGACGTCTACGAGCAGAACGTCGAGCACTGGCGGCAGGAGCGCCCCCTGCGGGCGGTCCAGGACTGGCTGGCGCCGTGAACCGGCGCTCGGCGCTCGTCGCCGCGGCCGTCGGCTACGGGCTCGTCGCTCTGGCGGCCCTGCTCGTCGCCGTCGTCCGCGGCGGCGTCGCGACGACCGCGGCGGCGATCCTGCTCTGCGCCGCCCCGCTGCTCCTGCACCTCGCCGTCCGCGTCCCCGCGCTCTCGGCCGTCGTGCTCGGCGGCGTGCTCGGCGCGGCTCCGTTCGCCACGATCCCCGGCACCGGCACCTACGCGGTGCTGGCGCTCGCCGTCTGGTTCGCCGTCACCGTGCTCTGCCTGCGGCCCCGCTCGAGCCGGCAGAACACCGCCGTGCTCGGGATGCTCGCGGCCTTCCTGATCGTCTCGGCCTTCTCGATGGTCGTGACCTTCGACGGGATCGGCGCCCTGCTCACCTACCTGCGCTGGGCGCTCGCCGCGGGGATCACGGTCCTCGCGCTGGTCGCCGACGAGCGGATGCGGCGGGCGGTGCTCCGCGCGTTCGTCGCGGGGGCGGTGCTCGGCGCGGCGACCGCGCTGGTGATGGTGCTGCTCGATCCGGACGGGCAGCTGCTCAACTCGCTCACCCTCTTCGGCTACGGCGACACCTCCGCGGTCGGCAACCTGCGGACCGTGTCGGTGGACGGCGCCTCGCTCACCCGCGCCAGCGGGCTGTACGTCGATCCGAACGTCGCCGGCCTCTTCTTCCTCTTCGCCTTCGGGATCGCCGGCGCGCAGCTGCGCGGCCGGCGGCGGCTGCTGGTGCTCGCCCTGCTCGCGGTGGCGATCGTCGGCACCTTCTCCCGCGGCGCGATGGGCGCGCTGGTGATCGGGCTCGCCGTGACGCTCGTCGTCTCGCGCAGCTCGGCCGGTGCCCGCGCGGCGTCGGTGGTGGCGGGGATCCTCGCGCTCGGCAGCCTCTACTGGGTGCCGGCGCTGCGCGACCGCTTCGTCGACTCCTTCGACAGCCGCACCGCGGGCGTCTCCGACCGGGTCGACGCGCTGGCGAACTACCCGGCGCAGATGGCCGGGCACTGGTGGTTCGGCCGGGGCTGGGATCTCCGCGAGTTCACCGACGCGGCCTACGGCTACTCGCTCAACCACGTCGCGAACACGCCGCTGCTGATCGTCTGGCGGGCCGGGATCCTCTCGGGGCTGCTGTTCGTCGCGCTGCTGCTGGTCGTGCTCGTGGTCGCGATCCGCCGGTCGCGGCGGGGCGCCGCCTCGGGCCGCTCCGGCGGCGGCTCGGCGAACCTGGCCCTCGCGGTCTACGCCGGCACGATCCTCTTCGCCTTCCAGGTCGACTTCCCGGTGGTCACGATGACGCCGCTCACGCTCGCCTTCGGGCTGCTGCTCGCCCAGCTGTGCAGCGTCGACGCCTCGCCGACCGACCCGGCGGGCTCGGCGGTCGGCGAGCGGGCCGCCGCCCCCGCCGCTGCCCTCGCCGCCTCCGCGACTCCACCGTCCTCCCCCCGACAGGAGCGTCAGCCATGACCGCCACCACCCAGCGGACCCCCGTCCGCCGCCCGCTGCGCGTCATCGGCCTCGACGGCTTCCGCGGCGCCCTGGCGATCTGCATCATCGTCGCCCACGTCGGCTCGCACTGGGCGCCCGGGGCCCTCCGCGGCACGGGACTCGAGGTCACCGCGCAGGCGGTCGTGTCCTTCTTCGTCCTCTCCGGCTTCCTCATCTACTGGCCGTTCGCCCGCGCGGTGATCGCGGGGACGAGCATGCGCGGCAAGCTCGCCGACTACGCGCTCTCCCGCGTCCTGCGCGTCTTCCCCGGGGCGACCGTCGCCTTCGTCCTCGCCTGGCTGAGCGGCACGCTCTACCTCGTCAACGCCTACGACGCCGAGGGCGCGGGCTCAGTCGGGGGCACAGCCGGGGGCGCCGGCGACTCGGCGATCGGCCGCTTCGGCGACCCGTGGCGGGTGCTGCTGCACCTCACCCTCCAGCAGTCCTACCTCCCCTCGCAGCTGCAGACCGGCATCGCGCCGGCCTGGACGCTGACGATCGAGCTCGCCTACTACCTGCTGCTGCCGCCGCTGGTCGCCGTCTGCGTGCTGGTGCTCGGCCGCGTCGCTCCGTCCCTCGGGCGCTACGCCGTCGCGGCGGCTCCGGGCGCGGTCCTCATCGCGGTGGGCCTGGCCTCGAAGACGGCCGGCACGCTCTGGCAGCAGGCCTCGGGGCTCGAGTACGGGTCGTCGGAGTGGGGGCCGAACACTCTCGCGGTGTTCAGCCGGAGCCTGCCGGTCTGGGCCGACGGGTTCGGCTGGGGGATGATCGCGATCGTCGTCTGGATCGCCGTCGAGCGCGAGGCGGTCGGGCCCCGCGGGCTGCGGACGGCCCGGCTCGCGGGCTGGATCGCGATGGCGGTCGGACTCGTCGCGGTCGTCGCCGCCTTCGTCCTGGTGCCGCGCTTCATCAGCGCGGGCGTGGCGATCGCGTCGCTCGGGGTGATCCTGCTGCTCGCGCTGCCGGTGAAGGACGGCCACTCCGTCTGGCGCGTCTCGCACCTGGTCGACAACCCGGTGCTGCTCTGGCTCGGCAAGACCTCGCTCAGCATCTACCTGCTGCACATGCCGGTGATCCTCTTCCTCGACCGCGCCGGGATCGACTGCCCGGACACCCCGCTCGGCCTGCTGACCGGCGCCGCCGTCGTCCTCGGCACGACGGTCGTGCTGGCGTCGGCGGTGTTCCTGGCGGTCGAGCGACCGGCGCTGCGGCTGCGGACCCTCGTCAAGCGCCGGTCGGCGTGAGCGCCGCGCGGAGGGCCTGGGCGGCGCGCTCGACGGCGCTGCGGATCGCGGCGGCCGACTGCTCGTAGGCGGGCTGCGACCGGCGGTACGGATCGGCGACGTCCTCCTCGGCGGCGGGCACCCGCTGCAGGGGTCGCCGGGCCTGCACGCTGCCGAGCAGCTGCCGCAGCCGGGCGCCCGGCTCGGCCGCGTCGCTCGGCGGCGCTCCGTCGGCCAGGCGGGCCAGCTCACCGAGGGTGAAGGCGCGGGACAGGAGCGACGGGGCGAGGCGCACGACGTCCGTGCGCTGCTCCCGGGTCATGGTGAGCACGAGATCGGCCCGCTCGAGCAGGTCGGGCGTGAGCGGACGGGCGCGGTGCTGGTCGACGGCGCGCGCGTCGAGGCCCCACGGCGCGATCGCCGCGCGCATCTCCTCGGGCATCGGCCGGCCGGTCGCGGCGCCGAGCCCGGCGCTCTCGATCCGCACGGGCACGCCGTCGAGCAGCGCGTCGAGCAGGAGCTCGGCGGCGGGCGAGCGGCAGAGATTCCCCTCGCACACCAGCAGGATCAGCGGGGAGCGTCGGCGGCGGGCCGGGGGCGCTGCGTCGGTCATGCGACGACTCCGGGACGTGCGCGGGCGACAGTGCGGCGCCGGAACCCGCCATTCTCGGCGGCCGCTGCGGGCTCTCCGGGGAGCGGGGAGGAGGAGTGCGGGGCGCGGTCTGCGGCGATTCCGGGGGTCCCTCTGCTGATTTCCGGTCCCTCGACGGTGATTCCCGGTCTCTCGGACACGGAACCTCCTCGCTTCGGGCCCGGTGAGGGTCCGCCCGCGTCGACCCGGATCGATGCTACCCACGCGGCCGCCCCTCGCCGGACGGCGCGCGGCCCGCGGCGAGCGGGGATGATCGGGGGTCACGGCCGGGGGAGAGCCCTCGGCGACCGGTGGAGGGGCCCCGACATGGCAGCGAGCAGCGACCCGGCATCGAGCAGCGACCCGGCATCGAGCAGCGACCCGGCATCGAGCAGCGACCCGGCATCGAGCAGCGACACAGCGGCGAGCAGACCGTCCGACGCACCGCGCTTCTCCCGTCGCGGGCTGATCTCCGCCGCGGGTCTGTCCTCGCTCGCCCTCGCGGCCGGCTCGCAGCCGAGCGCCGCGGTCGCCGCCGCCGCCCGGGTCGCCCCGCGCGCGGGAGCGGGCTTCTCGGTCAACTCCGGGATCCTCTGGGAGACGCCCGAGTCGCGCGCCCGCAGCCTCGACTGGATGGTGGCGGTCGGTGCGACCTCCCTCCGCTTCGACCTCTCCTGGTTCTGGGCGGAGCAGAAGAGCGGGACCTTCGACTGGTCGCTGTTCGACCCGATCATCGACGGAGCCCGGGCCCGCGGCCTGACGGTGCTGGCCGTGCTCGTCAGCGCCCCCTACTGGGCCGCGGCGCAGCGCACGGAGGGCCAGCCGCACAACCGGCCCGCGTCGCTCACCACCTGGCGCCGCTTCGTCCGAGCGGCGGCGACCCGCTACAAGGGCAAGGTCTTCGCCTACGAGATCTGGAACGAGCCCAACGGCAAGAGCTACTTCTGGCCGGCGCCCGATCCGGTGTTCTTCACCGCCCTCGTGAAGGCGGCTGTGGAGGAGATCCGCGCCGTCGCGCCCGGGACCCTCACCGTCTGCGGCGGGCTCGGCCCGGGCTCGACGGCCGCGGGCGACATGCTCGCGCCGGAGTTCGTCCGCCGGATGATCGCCGCCGGCATCGTGGCGACCAAGGTCGACCACTACGCCTTCCACCCCTACGACATGGACGGCACCCTCGCCGAGAGCGCCCGCTGGGACCTCACCCCCGTGCGCCAGGTGATCAACTTCGCCGCGTCGCTGCGGGCGGCGGGCGCCGGGTCGGCGCAGATCTGGGCGAGCGAGTACGGCTATCCGAGCGTCCTGGGCGTCGATGCGCAGGCGAGGTTCCTCTCCTCGGGCGTGACGCAGTGGGCCGAGGCGTCCTTCGCCGGGCCGATGTACCTGCACGAGCTCAAGGACCAGGGGCCCTCGGACACCTTCGGCGTCTTCGACACGGCGAACGCGCCCAAGCAGGCGGCCTTCGCGGTGCAGTGGATGCTGCAGAACGGCATCCCCGCGCGCGAGGAGGTCGTCCGCTTCGATGCGCACCCCGACTCCACCCTGGGCGCCGCGGTGAGCCCGGTCTTCGCCGTCGGCGCGACCGCGCTCGGGCGCGACCACGTGTCGGGGACGCGCTTCGAGACGCCGACCGGCTGGTGGAGCTCGCCGGTTGCCGCGGGCGCGCTCTGGCGGCAGGTGGCGCTGCCGCCGTCGGGTCCGTTCGCCGACGGGATGCAGAACGGCCCGACGGGCGTGCGCGTCTTCTCGAACGCCTCGACCGGGACCTGGCTGGTGCTCGGCGACATCCTCACCGCCTGGCGGCCGGCCTACGGCTTCCCGCTCGGAGGCCAGTACGTGAACGCCGCGGGGACGACGGTGCAGGACTTCCAGTACGGGACGATCTCGTGGAAGGCCGGACTCGTGTCGGGATCCCTCGGCGCGTGAGGCGGGGCCGCGCGGTCGGGGCGGTCGCGGTCGGGACGCTCCTGGCCTGCGCGGGCTGCGTGCCGGAGGCGCCGTCGCCCGTCGCGTCGCCCGGTCCCGACGCTCCGGGGACCGTCGTCGAGGTCCAGCCGTGGACCGGTGCGGCGCCGGCCGGGTCGGTCGTGCAGAGCGTCGCCTTCCTGACGCTTGACGTCCGGGAGCGTCCGGTCTCGTCGCGCGCGCTCGTGATCAGCCCGACGGCCGCGGCGAACGGGCGGATCCTGGTGTGGGAGCACGGGACGACCGGCGTGCGGTCGGCCTGCTCGCCGAGCGAGGTGCCCGGCTGGCTGACCGGCGGGGCGATCCCCGCGCTCGACGAGCTGGTGGGCGCGGGCTGGACCGTCGTCGCCCCGGACCTCGCCGATCCGAGCACCGACCGGCCGATGCCGTACCTCGTCGGCGAGGGCGAGGCGCGCGCGTCGCTGGACGCGGTGCGCGCCGCGCGGCAGCTGTCCGGCGGCGCCCTCGAGCCGGGCGTCGCCGTCTGGGGCCACTCGCAGGGCGGGCACGCGGCGCTCTGGACGGCGAGCACCGCCCCCTCGTACGCGCCGGAGCTGACGGTGCGCGCCGTGGCCGCCTTCGCCCCCGCGGTCGATCCGGGCGAGCTGATCGCGCCGACCGCGCCCCCGGTGCCGGCCGTGCTGCTCGGCGGCTGGATCGCCGCCGGCTACGACGCCTGGTACGGCGACGACGCCGCGACCGAGGGCTTCGGGCCGGCGCTCGCGCCCACGCTGGCGGCGGTGGCGGAGGGATGCCTCGGCGACGCGCCGACAGCCGAGCTCACCGCGGGCCTCGAGCAGGTGGCGTCCGGAGCGGTCCCGGTCGAGCTCGGCGACTCGGCCGACGTCCTGCGGGAGCGCCTCGCGGACAACACGGCGGCGACGGCGCCGGGCGTCCCGACGCTCGTCGTCTGGGGGGAGGGGGACGCGGTGATCGCGCCCGCGTCGCTCGAGCGCTGGGCCGCCGCGGTCGCGGACGACGACCTGCAGGCGCGGGCGTACCCGGGGCTCGACCACGGCACGGTCGTCGGGGCCGGCTCCGCCGCCGTCGCGGACGCGCTCGCCTGGACGAGCGCGGCCGTCGACTGAGCGGCCGGGCGCGCACTTCGTCGACGGGGCCCCTTTCGTCGACTGGACCCCTTTCGTCGACTGGACCCCTGCTGGGCCCTGACCCCGCCCCAGCGCCCGCTGCGCGTCCACTCGCGGCCGTCGTCCCCCGCGAGTGGACGCGAACGGGGGTCTGCGAGGCGTCCGGAGCCCGATGCGGGTCCAGTGGGCGAGTCAGCAGCTGCCGTCGCGCGGGCTGCGGTCGTGCGGGCTGCCGTCGCGGGCCTCGGCCTCGCGTCGGCTCAGCCAGCCCGGACCGTCGCGGCGCAGGCGCTCCATGTCGGGGCTCGGGGGAGGGGTCCGCCGCCGCTCCCGCCCGAGCCGGATCTGCTTCACCACGCCCACCACGACTCCGGTGCCGAAGAACGGCAGCCCGATCCCCGCCACCAGCCACAGCGGCGCGTGCCGGCGACCCCCGCCGACGACCGCCGCCGGATCCCAGCCCGCGTCCGCCGCGAGCACGAGGATCATCGCCACGAACACGCCGCTCAGCACCGCCAGCGTCCACGGCCGCCGCAGCAGCGCCGCCTGCGCCCGCTCCGTCACCCTCCGCCCCACCACCCCGCGAGCCTAAGCGCCCCCTCCCCATGCTGGTCGAGTAGCCCCGGAGGGGCGTATCGAGACCCACGTGTCCGTGCGTCGGGTGGATCTCGATACGCGCGCTGCGCGCGCTACTCGATCAGCATGAAGGGGGAGCAGCGCGCTCCCTGATCGGCACTAAGAGCGCGCAGCCCGCCCTGCGAGTGCTGCCGCCTGCGCCGCCGCTCCCTCTTGCATGCCGGTCGAGTAGCCCCGGAGGGGCGTATCGAGACCCAGGTGTCCGTGCGTCGGGAGGATCTCGATACGCGCGCTGCGCGCGCTACTCGATCAGCATGAAGAGCGTGCAGCGCGCTCCCTGATCGGCATGGAGGGCGTGCAGCGCGCTCCCTGATCGGCATGAGGGGCGCGCAACGCGCTCCGCGAGTGCTGCCGGCGGCGCCCCGCCAGCCCCGCGGTGAGCCGGGCTCGCCCCCAGGGGCCTCGAACGTGGCGCGAGACGACGGCTCGGGCCGGTTGTCGCGCGCGGGAGCCGGTGCCAGGGTCGGCACAGGGCCACCAGTGCAGGCGCCCGCCTCGCGCCGCCCCGAGAGGAACCCGCTGATGCGTTCCACGTTCGTCCGCAGTCTCGCCGTCGCCGTTCTGGCGCTGGCCCTCATCGTGTCCGGCGCTCCGGCCCCCGCGGCGCAGGCGGCGGTCGCGGCCGGCGCCCCGATCACCGGGGTCGCGTCGAAGCGGTGCCTCGACGTGCCGAACGGGTCGACCGCGAACCGCACGATCGTGGTCCTCTACGACTGCAACGGCGGCGCCAACCAGAGCTGGACGGTCGCGGCGAGCGGCGAGATCGCCGTCTACGGCGGCGCGAAGTGCCTGGAGGTGCGCGGTCGCGCGACGACGGCCGGCGCCGATGTGCAGATCTCCGACTGCATCGGCGGCGACTGGCAGAAGTGGCGGCTCGAGACCGACGGCACGATCCGCGGTGTCGCGTCCGGCCTCTGCCTGAGCGTCAAGGACCGGAAGACCGCGAACCGCTCCTCCGTGCAGATCGCCACCTGCGCCGGCGGCGACTGGCAGAAGTGGCGCACCACCGCCTCCGTCGCGGACACCACCGCCCCCACCGCTCCGACGAGCCCGCGCATCGCGAACCTCGCCTGCCGCACCGCCACGCTCTCCTGGGGCGCGTCCACCGACTCCATCGGAGTGACCGGCTACGACGTCTACCACGACGGCCAGTTCATGACGTCGGTCGCCGGCACCGTCCTCGCCACCGGCATCGACGTCGTCCCCGGCGCGCAGTGGGGGATCTACGTGAACGCCCGCGACGCCGCCGGCAACGTCTCGCAGGCCAGCCCCACCGTGGCCGTCACCGTGCCGCAGTGCTCCGTCGACACCCAGGCGCCCACCCGGCCGACCGGCCTCACCGCGCGGGCGTCCGGCACCGCCGTCACCCTCACCTGGACCGCGAGCACCGACGATGTCGGAGTGCGCAGCTACACCGTGTTCGGCGGCTCCAGCCAGGTCGGCACCGTCGCCGGCAGCGGCACGACCGCACCGGCCACCACCTTCACCGAGAGCGGCCTCGCCGCGAGCACCGCCTACTCCTACACCGTCGCGGCCGTCGACGCCCAGGGCAACACGTCCAGCCGCAGCGCCGCGGCCGCCGTGACCACCGGCGCCGCCTGCAGCACCGCCTTCTGCTCCGTCACGCAGACCGCCACCGACACCGACATCCCCTGGGGCCTCACCGCCGTCCCCGACGGGAGCGTCCTCTACTCCCGCCGCGACGCGCAGGACGTCCTCCGCCTGAACCCCGCCACCGGCGCCACGACCTCCCTCGGCACCGTCCCGAACGTGCAGAGCACGGACGGCGAGGGCGGCCTCCTCGGCATCGCGGTCTCGCCCGCCTTCGCGACCGACCAGTGGCTCTACGTCATGCACACCTCGCCCACCGACAACCGGGTGATCCGCCTCAAGCTCGTCGGCGATCGCCTCGACACGAGCACCGTGCAGGTCCTCGTCTCCGGGATCCTGCGGAACAAGTACCACAACGGCGGACGCCTGCGCTTCGGCCCCGACGGCAAGCTCTACATCAGCACCGGCGACGGCCAGAACACCGCCACCGCGCAGAACCTGAGCTCGCTGAGCGGCAAGATCCTGCGGATCAACGCCGACGGGTCGATCCCCGCCGACAACCCCTTCGGCACCGCCGTCTGGAGCTACGGGCACCGCAACCCGCAGGGCCTCGCCTTCGACTCGCAGGGCAGGCTCTGGGAGCAGGAGTTCGGCAACAGCGTGATGGACGAGACGAACCTCATCGTCCGCGGCGGCAACTACGGCTGGCCCGCCTGCGAGGGCACCTCGGGCAGCTGCGGCACCCCCGGCTTCATCGCCCCGAAGCAGACCTACCCGACCAGCGCGGGCTCCTGCTCCGGTCTCGCCGTGGTCCGCGACGTCGTCTACATCGCCTGCCTCCGCGGCGCCCGCCTCTACCGCGCGCCCATCGTCGGCGACGCGCTCGCGACCCCCACCGCGAACTTCGTCGGCACCTACGGCCGGCTGCGCACGGTCGAGCCCGACGGCCGCGGCGGCCTCTGGCTCACCACCTCGAACACCGGCGACAAGGACAGCATCCCGAACAACAGCAGCGAGAAGATCCTCCGGGTCGTCCTCGGCGGCTGACGGGCCGGGCGCAGCCGGCTCAGCTGTGCGTCGTGTTCTCGCGCATCTCCTCGATGCTCAGCTCCGGCGCACCGCCGGCCGCCGCGGCCGGGTCCATCCAGACGAAGTCCCAGTGGTGGCCGTCTGGGTCGTCGAAGCTCTTCGAGTACATGAAGCCGTGGTCCTGGGTGCCGGCGTCGACCGCGCCCGCGGCGAGGGCCTTCGCGTGCACGGCGTCGACCTCCTCCTTGCTCTCGGCGCTGAGGGCGAGCTGCACCTCGGTCGAGGTGGCGGCGTCGATGATCGTCTTGCTGGTGAACTCGGCGAAGAACTCGCGGGTGAGCAGCATCGCGGTGATCGTGTCGCTGATCACCACGCTGACGGCGTTGTCGTCGCTGAACCCCTCGTTGATGGAGTAGCCGAGCGACTCGAAGAACGCGCGCGACCGCCCGAGATCGCTGACGGCCAGGTTGACGAAGATCGTGGTGGGCATCGCTGCGCCCTCTCATCCGGGTGCCGACGGCCCGCGCCGCCGATCGTCCCTGAATGATGAGGAGCCCCGCCGCCCCTGTCAAGAGACCGGGTGCGGCGCCGGGACGAGCACCCGCGGTGCGCCCTGCCGATGATCAGCGCGGTGATCGACGTCGACGCCTGAATGCGCGAAACCCGAGCGCCGCGTCCCTTCCGGACGGGTCTCGGGTTCACTTCCCGGGGCTCAGCGACCCGGGCTGCCAGGAGTATACATCTCCGCGAAGGGCTACTCCGCGTCGGCCTGGTAGACCTTCCGGAACGCGTCCTTGCGGGCGATCCTGCCGCCGCGGAACTCGTAGATGTCGCAGCCCCGGGTGACCTGGGGCGCTCCGTCCGGGCCGGTGCCGGTGAAGGACCAGGTGGCGGCGCCGCGCGAGCCGGAGATGAGGGGCTGCCCCTCCTCGTGCCGCTCCTGGCCGGTGTCGAAGGCGAGCATGAGCGCGAAGCCCTCTCGGACCTGCTCCTTCCCGGTCCAGGTGCGGCCGGGCTCGGGGCCGACGGACGCGCCGTAGACGCAGTCGTCGGTGACGTGGCTCATCAGCGCCTCGAGGTCGTGCCGTGACCAGGCGTCGCTGAACGCGGCCAGCACCTCGGGCGTCATCTCGGAGTGGGGATCGTTCATGGGCGCACCGCGGTCCTTCGAATCGGCGGACCGTCGTCGGTCGCCCTGCGACCGTGGCAGCCGGCGGGGCGCGGGGCAACGCCCGCTAGCGGTCATGTCCGGAAGCGGGCGTCCGGCGGCGCTCGCCGGGGGCGGCTCCTACCCGCGGGTGCGCGTGAGCGCGAGGACCGTCGCGAGCCCGTCGTCGCTGCCGGTCCAGTGCCGGCGGACGGCCTCGGTGCCGGCGCGGCGGACGACGTAGCGCAGGACGAGGGCGACGAGGATCACGTCGTCCGCGAACCCGAGGACGGGGATGACGTCGGGAACGAGGTCGAGGGGGAGGAGCAGGTAGCCGAGCAGCGCCACGAGCGACCAGCGGGCGGCCCGCGGGACGTCCGGGTCGCGCAGGAGCGCGCGGATCAGGCGGACGAGGTCGGGCACGAGCCGGAGCGCCTCGCGCCAGTCGACGGCGCGCCCGGTGCGGCGCTGCTCGATCCAGAGGGCGGCGAGGAGCGCGCACCAGAGGAGGAGGAGCCCGCCGAGGACCGCGAGGGGCGGCCCCCACCACTCCGCGTTCATTCGGGGACGGTCGGCTCGGCGGGGAGGTTCACGGCGTAGACGCGCTCGGAGTAGCCCGCCAGCTTCTCCGCGCTCACCGCCAGGCGCTCGGTCGCCCGCTGCGCCTCCGGCTGGGCGAAGGCGTCCCGCCGCAGGAGGTCGCGGTGCCAGCGGCGCAGGCGGTCCAGGCTCTGCTCCTCCTCCTCCAGCTCGCCGAAGGTGAACTTCTCCTTCGCGAACTCGCGGTCGATCTCGGCGTCGAACTTCCCGCAGTCCGCGACGAACTCGTTCCACTCGTCCACGCGGGTGCTCGTGAAGGCGTCACGCAGCTCGGTCGCGTCGGCGTCGCCGTGCCCGGTCGCCCGGAACACGCTGAGGCCGCCGTCGCCGCGCTCGGCCAGCTCGCGGACGGCGGTCAGCCCCTCCGCGAACGCGGGCAGGTCGGGGACGGCCCACATCCCCGCGGCGGCCGGGACCGCTCCGAGGCGGCGCAGCTCCCGCCAGACGGCGACGCGGTGCCGCGAGGGCTGAGCGGGAACGCGCGGGACGACGAGGAGCCAAGTGGTTTCGGTCACTCGGAGAATGTAACACTTGTTACATCTTCACGCCGCCTCGACGGCTGCCGCAGCGCTTCCGCGCTCCGTCGGGCCGCCGCGTCAGCAGCAGCTGCAGGAGCGCGGGCTCTCGCTCGTGAGCGCGGAGATCGGCTGCGTGCAGGCGTCGCCGCGCCAGGCCTCCAGGCCCTCGCGGACGGCGACCGCGGCGATGACGAGGCCGGCGATCGGGTCGGCCCAGGTCCAGCCGAGGGTGCTGTTCAGCAGCAGGCCGACGAGGACGGCGGCGGAGAGGTAGGAGCAGATCAGGGTCTGCTTCGAGTCGGCCACCGCCGATGCGGAGCCGAGCTCCTGGCCGGTGCGGCGCTCGAGGAGCGAGAACGCCGGCATCACCAGCAGGCTGACGGCCGCGAGGGCGATCCCGACGGGGGAGTGCTGCGCCTCCGAGAAGCCGAGCAGCGCGCGGGCCGAGTCGACCGTGACGAACGCGGCCAGGCCGAAGAAGGACAGCGCGATCACCCGCAGCGCGACGCGCTCGCGCGCCTCCGGGTCGCGGCCGGCGAACTGCCACGCCACGGCCGCCGCGGACAGCACCTCCACGAGGGAGTCGAGCCCGAAGCCGATCAGGGCGCTGGAGGACGCGACCGTACCCGCCGCGAGGGCGACGACCGCCTCGATCGCGTTGTAGGCGATCGTCGCGGCGACGATCCAGCGGATGCGCCGCTGCAGCACGCGGCGGCGCGCCGGGTCGAGCGGGGCGCGGAGGGTGAGGGCGCTCATGCGCAGTGGCACTCCTCGCCCGAGCAGCAGTCCGGATCGACCACGAGGACCAGCCGCAGCAGGTCGTCGAGCGCGCCGGCGAGCCGCGTCTCTGCCAGGCGGTACCAGGTGTACCGGCCGTCCTTCACGGCCTCGACCAGCCCGCAGCCGCGCAGGCAGGCGAGCTGGTTCGACATCACCTGCCGCGACACCCCGAGCGCGTCGGCGAGATCGGACGGGACTGCCGGCGCCTCGCGCAGCGCGAGCAGGATCCGCGCCCGGGTCTCGTCCGCCAGGGAGGAGCCGAGGCGCGCGAGCGCGGCGGAGTGGGTCAGGGTCACGGTGTCGGCCACGCGCGCCACGGTACACGGGCGGCTGTATCGACGCCAGAGGCGGCGGGGCTCGCCGTTGTGCGGCCGGCGCGGGCGCTGTCACGATGGCCGGAGGCTCCCGGCCCCCGGGAGGCGCAGACGGAGGGACGGGCAGGCATGGCTCACGTGTACGACGAGATCGACGAGAGCCTGACCGCCTGGATCCGCGAGCAGCCGATGTGGTTCGTCGCCACCGCGCCCCTCGCCGCGGACGGGCACGTGAACATGTCGCCGCGCGGGCACGACTCGTTCTCGATCCTGGGCCCGCGCCGCGTCGGCTGGGTCGACTACACCGGCAGCGGAGTCGAGACGATCGCGCACCTGCGCGAGAACGGGCGCGTCTGCCTGATGTTCGCGTCGTTCGGTCCCCGTCCGCGCATCGTCCGGCTGCACGGCACGGGCGCGGTTCACCTGCCGGGGACGGACGCCTTCGCCGAGGTCGTGCAGCAGCACCCCGAGCACCCGAGCACCCGCGCGGTGGTCACCGTCGAGCTCACCCGCATCAGCGACGCCTGCGGCTGGGGCGTGCCCGTGATGGAGCCGGTCGGCGAGCGCGACCTGCTCCTCCTGCAGGCCGAGAAGAAGGGCCCGGACGGCATGGCCGAGTACCGCGCCGAGCGCAACGCGGTCAGCATCGACGGGCTGCCGGGCTACCCGCAGGCCTGAGTCCCGCCGCACCGCGCGGGCAGGGGGTCGCGCCCCCGGCCGCGTTCCCCCTCGACGACCGGGGGCACTCGGCACCGACGTCACTGTCGATCCACTTCACGGCGTCGTGGGAGCCCCCTGCTCCTCGACCGCCCCTCCACAGTAGGCACTTATGGCGATAATGGCCATTTGTCGGTTTACGCGCCGTCCGAGGGTGCGGTGCCGTCCCGCGGAGTGGGGACGGGGCGCCGCCGGGCGATGACGTCGCGGGCGAGGGCGGCGAGCTCGACGTCCGTGGCGCGGGCCTCGTCGAGGAGGACCGCCAGCGCGGCGTCGACCGGGACGTGGAGGGCGGCGCTGACGAAGCCGGCCGCCTGGTAGACCACGTTGGACTGCGAGGTCAGCTCGGTGAGCGACCCGCTGGTCGCGGGCGGTTCGCGGTGCTCGTCGTCACGACCAGTCATGGGGCTCCTCGTAGGTGAAGGGGGTCGGGTCGTCCTCGATCGCGGGGCGCTCGACGGGGCCGGCGGCGGCGGCGATCCGGCCGCGGAGGGCGGCGACCGCGTCGGTGGACGCCGCTGCGGTGGCGTCCTCGTCCGCGATCCGGGGCGCGTCGGCCGTCGCGACGGAGGCCAGCTCGGTGCCCGGGTGCAGGATCAGCCGCGCGTGCAGCAGCCGGCCGTCGTGGTCCAGGACCGGGATCGACACCGGCTCCGGCCGCTGCCCGGGCCGGAGCGCCGCCACCAGGTCGAACAGCGCATCGCTGACCGCGTCCGGCGTGAGAAGGCACCGGCACGCGTAGGACAACCGCTGCATGCCCTCCATGCTGACGGGCCCGCGAGCCGGGGGAGGAGGGGGTTGCCGGGGGGAGGGAGGAGAAGTTAGTGATCCGCGCTTCTGCGCCATCTGCTCTCAATCACCACCGAGACGACGGGTCTTTCCTACCGGTTCACCGCCGCTTTCCGCCAGCAGGACTTCAGCGGCGCTCTGGCGGCACCGCCTCCTCCGCCACCGGGAGGGGTGCCCGCAGAGACGTCCTGCACATCGGGAGACCCCGCCCGCTCCGAAGCACCCGGGACCAGGAAGGGAGAGCACATGATCTTCGCCAGCCCCCGATGGGACGTCAGCACGATCATCGCCCGGGTGCGCGCCTCGAACGCGATCCGCGCATCGCACGCCGACGCCGCCGAGCTCCGCCGCCGCGCCCGCGAGCTCCGCCACATCGCCCGAGCCGTCGACCGCGGCCGCCTCAGCAACCCCCGAGCCGCCGCCGCCTTCACCCGCATCGCCGACGACCTCGGCCCCCACGACCCCGCCCCCTGACCCGCCGCGCCCACCGCTCACCATGCTGGTCGGGCACCCGCGAAACCATGCTGGTCAGGGACCGGCGCTCACCATGCTGGTCGAGCCCCCGCGAAAGCATGCTGGTCGAGTAGCCGCGAAGCGGCGTATCGAGACCCACGCGTTCGTACTCGCGCACAACATCAGCTGAGAGGGGTGCCCCTCCCCTGACAGAGGAGGCCCACCACTCTCAGCTGATGTTGTGCGGCAGCGTTCGCCCCCGCCCCGCCGCGGCAGCCCTCACCCCTGCCCCTGCGGAGGCCGACCAGCCCCACCACCGCCCTCGCGCTTCTCGCGCCGGAGCTGCGCCCCGCCGCCCGCGATCAGCGCCAGCGCGAGGACGAGCGTCCCCACGCGCACCGGCCAGGGCATCTCCGGGAACATGATCATCGGGATGGCGGCGACGAACGTCGCCCCCACGAAGTACCAGACCGCGCCCGGCGCGGCGGATTTCTCATTCGAAGCCATCCCTCCACGCTAGGTGCGCCCCGCGGCCACGGCCTCCCCCTCGAGACGCACGCCCCTCGGTGGACCCCCGCGGCCGAGACCGTCACGATCCTCCCGGCCCCGCTGTCCCGTCGTCGACGACGAACAGGCAGAACGAATGCCCGGCCGGATCGGCGAGGACGTACAGCGCCTCCTCCGGGTCGCCGCTCCGATCGTCGAGGACCGTGGCGCCCGGCCGCACCCGCGGCACCCGGGCGAGCGGAACGGCCGTTTCGTAGAGTGCAGGCATGAGTGGGACGAGGGGGACCGGAGCCGTGCGACGGACGGGGCGACGGTGGACGCAGGCCGCGTTCGTGCTGGGCGTTCTCGCCGTTGCGGCGTACGGGGTGGGGTTCGCGGTGGTGAGCCGCGTCTGGCCGGGTGATCCGCTGGCGATCGGGATCGCGACGGCGCTGCAGTACCTCCTCCCCCTGGCCGGTGTCGTCGCCGGCCACCTGGCGCGCCGGCGCGAGGGTCCCCGACGGGAGTCGACCGTGGGGCTCGTGCTGTCCTACCTCTGCCTTGCCGCCGCCGTGATCCCCGTCCTCATCGGGACGACCGAGCTGCTGATGGGGCGCTGACGCCCCTCCACAGGTCGAGGCCCGCACGTCGACCGGCTGTGACGACTGCCGCTCTTCGCCCGCCGGCGGCCGGGTCGGGGAGACTGTCGGGATGAGAGCTCGTCCGGTGGTGCCGCTGTCCGCCCTCGCACTCGTGCTCGCGGGGTGCTCCTCCGCAGGGTCCGTCGCCGGCGCCGAGCCCGTCTTCGTGGCCGAGTTCAGCGAGCCGGCGTGCCTGGACTGGCGGGCGTACGACTCCCTGGAGGAGGTCGCCGGCTCGCACGACTTCATCGTGCGGGCGGAGCTCGAGCCGACCGGGACGACGGTGACGATGTACGGCGAGGAGGCGTCGCTCCATCGCGCGACCGTCACCGAGGTCTTCGGCGGCGAGGCGGAGGTGGGCGACGTCCTCGACGTGGTGTCGACGCCCGCGAGCTGCACCACCGGAGCGCCCTACCCGGACGGAGACCCGATGCTGCGGGACGAGGCGACCCTCGCGCTGAGCCCCGGCGGTCAGGCGCGCGGGAGCGCCGAGTTCGTGAAGACCATCACCCCCTACGACGGCGTGTTGGACGAGCGACCCGCGAGCTGATCGACGCCGTCACCAGTGGCAAGGTCGAGCGTCAGCCGGTCTGGAGCAGATCGCGGTCGGACGCCTCATCGATCGCATCGATGTAGCGGGAGATTGCGTCGCGGTTCTGGATCAGGAAGTCGATCTTCTCGCTCATCCGGTCGCGCTCGGTCGTGAGCAGCTCCCGCAGCCCCGGCTCCGCGTTCTCGACCACGATCGTCTGCGGCTTGTCGAGGCAGGGGAGGATGTCGACGATGATCCGGGTCGGGATCCCGGAGTCGACGAGGCCGCGGATCTTCTTCACCCGGTCGACCAGGTAGTCGTCGTAGTCGCGGTAGCCGTTCTCGAGCCGGGTGGGCCGGATCAGGTCGTGCTCCTCGTAGTAGCGGAGCATCCGCGCCGCGACGCCCGTCCTCTTCGACAGCTCACCGATCCGCACGACGCGTCCTCCCTCTCGTTCGACCTCCTTGCCGGTCGAGTGCAGGAGGTCCCGCACCCTCCGATCGAGGCGATGCTTGACATTACCACTAATGTCATGGTTGAGCATGGGTGCCATGACCACCTCCACCCGTGCGCTCGCGCAGCCCCCGCAGTCCGACCGCCTCCGGAAGGGGGACGGGCTCGTCATCGGCCTGCTGATGGCGTCCACGTTCCTCGTGCTGCTCAACGAGATGCTCCTCGGCGTCGCCCTGCCGACCCTCATCGCCGATCTCGCCATCAGCCCGGCGGCCGGCCAGTGGCTGACGACCGGCTACCTGCTCACCCTGGCGGTCCTCATCCCGGCGACCGGCTTCGTCATGCGGCGCTTCCCCCTCCGCACGATCTTCCTCACCGCGCTATCGGTCTTCATCGTCGGGACGGCTCTCGCCGCCGCCGCTCCGGGCTTCGAGCTCCTGCTCGTCGGACGCATCGTGCAGGCCGTCGGGACGGCGGTCTTCGTGCCCCTGCTGATGACCACCGCCATCCGGCTCATCCCCGAAGCGCGACGCGGCCGCATCATGGCGATCGTGACGGCGGTCCCGGCCATCGCCCCGGCCGTCGGCCCCGCCGTCTCGGGCCTCGTGCTGACCTACCTGCCCTGGCGCTGGCTCTTCCTCCTGGTGCTCCCGCTCGCGGTGCTCGCCCTCGTCGCGGGGGCGCTGAAGCTGCGGAACATCACGACTCCCGAGCGCGCCTCGCTGGATCTCCTGTCGCTGGCGCTGTCCGCGTTCGGCTTCGGCGGACTCGTGCTCGGGCTGTCCCTGATCGGCGAATCCGTCTCCGGTCACGCCCCGATGCCTCCGCTCGTCCCCCTCGTGATCGGCGTCGTCGGAGTCGCCGCCTTCGTCCTGCGCCAGGTGGCGCTCCGCCGGCGCGGGAACGCGCTCCTGGACATGCGCATCTTCCGCAGCAGGACCTTCGTGGTCGCGGTGGTGATCATGCTGTTCGTCGCGATGAACGGCTTCGGCGTCGCCCTCGTCCTCCCGTTCGTCCTCACCGGAGCGCTCGGGCTGAGCACCCTGTCGATCGGCCTGTTCCTCCTCCCGGGAGGCGTCATCATCTCGGTCGTGTCCGCGCTCGGCGGCCGCGTCTACGACCGCTTCGGCCCTCTGCCCCTGGCGATCCCCGGCGCGGTGATCTGGACGGCGAGCATCTGGTTCCTCAGCACCCTCAGCGACGCCGACAGCGTGTGGACGTACCTCGCGGGATACCTCGTGATGACGGCCGGGCAGGCGATGATCTGGGCACCGGTCACCACCCTCGCCCTGTCCTCCCTCCGCTCGGAGCTCTACCCGCACGGCAGCGCCGCCTTCACCACCGTGCAGCAGCTCGCCGGCGCCGCAGGGGGCGCGGTCCTGATCTCCGCCTACACGATCGGCGCGAACGCGGCGGATGCCGGCCAGCTGAGCGTCGCCGAGACGGTCTCGGCCGGCCAGGCCGCCTTCACGACGGGCGGGATCCTCGCGATCGCCGGACTCGTCGGGACGCTGTTCATCGGACGCCGACGCCGCGCCCTCGAGTCCGAGACGGCCTGACGCTCCGAAGCGGCGTCGCCCACGGGACGTGAGGAAGGTCGCATCCACCGACACTCCATGGCATGTCACGGATGCAGGCGGTCACTTCTCAAGGGGCTCCGCTCCTTCGAGCGGAGTCAGGGTGCTCCAGTGGTCCTCGTCGGGGTTCAGGTAGAGCCGGAGGTGCTGGCCGGCATCCATCGGGTCGCCCATCGGGTAGAGATCGTCCTCGTCGCAGGGGTCGGGCATCGAGACCACGCGGAGGGACTGTCCCGCCGCCGGCGAGCCCTTCTCCGTCCGGTCCACGACGACCGTGTAGGCGGACGCGGCGACGCCGAACACCTCCTGGGTGCCGGCGGGTGTCACGGAGGTGGTCGTGACGACCGCCTCCGCTCCCTCGGCGCGGGCCTCGGGTGACCCGAAGGACACCCAGCTCGGGCAGGCGTGCCCCTGAGTCGAGGACGCGCAGCCCGCGGTCGTGAGAGCGGCGGCGCCGATCGCGAGCACGGCGATGAGGCGGATGCGCCGGGGCGAGGCAGTGCTCATGACGCAGGACCCTACCGGCGGAGGCGCGACCCGTGATCGAGGTCGCGCCCCCGGCGCCGGCGTGGTGGTGCGGGATGCCGCGGTCAGCTGCAGAGCGCGGCGCGGACCTGACCGATCTGGGTCACGGAGACGCGGACGCCGAGGCGCTCGAGTCGGCGCTGCAGCGACGGGTCGGTCGTCGAGGCGCAGGCGGCGGCGATCCGGGGGTCGTCGGCGTCGAGGCCGAGGCGGTCGAGGAGCGCGGCGAGGCGCGGCGGGAGCGTCGGCGCCGGGGCGCCGGCGGCGCGGAGGGTGAAGTCGATGCCGCCGGTCGTCTGCTCGTCCACGGCGCTGACCGGGACGGCGCGCGCCTCGGTGTCCGCGTTCCGGTACCACTGGGGCTCGGTCAGCGCGGTGTCGGAGTCGTCGCGGAGGCCGGGGACGCTGAGGATGTACTCGCCCGGCGTGAGGTAGGGGATCGAGTACGAGCCGTCCGCGCCGATGAAGCCGCTGGTGATCGTGTCCGCCGTCGGGGGCGACCCGACGGGTGTCGCGGTCACCTGCAGCGTGAAGGGCTGCTGCGGGAGGGCCCCGCCGACGGTCCCGCTGATCGTCGCGCCGGGCAGTGCCGTGAAGTCGATGCCGCTCGTGGCGACGCCCGACTCGACGTGCAGGGGGACGGCTCCGGCGCGCGTCGGCGCGTCCGGGTACCACTGGTCGCGCGAGCCGGAGCTCGCGTCGAACCGCACGAGGTAGTCGCCCTCGGGGACGGCCGGCACGGTGTAGCCCTCGTCGTCGCTCACGGGCGTGCTCGCGACGACCAGGTCGGGCGCGCCCACCTCGTAGACGCTCACCTGGCCGTAGGTGCGCACGCCGGCGGAGGCGATGCTGCCGGTGATCGAGCCGCCGAGCTCGAGGTCGGCGTCGATGCCGTCGGTGCTCCCGTCGGCGCTCACCGGCACGCGGGTCGGCTCACCGCTGAGGGCGACGTCGTCCCAGAACTCGCCGATGCAGTCGCCGGAGCCGGAGAAGGCGACCTCGTACAGGCCGGGCACCAGTCCGGTGGCGCGGTAGGTGCCGTCCTCGGCCGTCGTCACCGTGTGGCCGCCCGCGTAGCCGCGCAGGATCGGGTCGACGAGGGCCCCGCCGAGGGGCTCGCCGCCGCAGGTCACCCGACCCGTGAGCGTGCCGCCGCCGATCAGCGCGGCGTCGGCGGTCGTCGAGGAGCCGGCCGACACGACGATCGGGGTGGCGTCGGAGCGCTTCACCGCGTCCTCCCACAGCTCGGCCGCCCAGGGGCTGCCCGCCGCCGGGGCGAACTCGACCGTGTAGCTGCCGGGCGCGAGGTCGAGCCGGTAGTCGCCCGCGGCGTCCGTGGTCACCCGCGTGTCCTCGTAGCCCCCGTCGCCGAAGGCGATCACGTCGACGGCGTCGAGCGGACCCGCGCCCTCCGCGGTGACCGTGCCCTCGATCGTGCCGAGCGCCGCGGCGGCGGGCGCCGGAGCGGCGGCTGCCGGAGCGGCGGAAGCGGGAGCGGCGGCGGTGAAGGCCAGCGGCACCGCTAGGAGCGCCGCCCCCGCGACCGCGACGCAGCGTCGGAACCGGATGGCTGTGCGATGGATCATGATTTCCCCCCAGAGAATCTGCGCGGCGCCCACGAGCCGCGTCCTCGCGAACAGTAGCGCGGGGCGGTGACATCGCGGGGGTCGCTCGTCACGGTCGCCGGTCGCGCGTCATTCCGTCGGACTCGCAACCGCGCTGCTCGTGACGAGCGGCGTCAGGCAGAACGGATGCCCCGCGGGATCCAGCAGGACCACCCAGCGGGCGTCCGGCTGGTCGTCGGCGAGCACCGCCCCGCACTCCAGGGCGTGCGCGCGGAACGCGTCCAGATCCTCCGGCTCGCAGGTCAGGTCCAGATGGACGACGGAGGTGCCCGGCCACTGGGGCCGCTCGTACGGCGACACGCGCTGAGCCACGAGGTGGTAGCCCGCGGCGGAGACACCGGCCGCGCCGTCGGTCGTCCAGATGACGCGGCCGCCGAGCAGCCGGGCGTAGAACTCCGAGAGGACGCGGTGGTCCTCGCAGTCGATCGAGACTCCCGCGACACGTGCGTTCCGGATGCGACCCGTCATGGGTCGAAGCGTACGAGGATCCGCGTGAGACGATTCCCCCGGATCCCTCCTCCTCCGCCGCATTCCCGACAGGACTCCCGCGATGACGCACCTCCCCTTCGGCCGCACGCTCGCCGCCTCCCTGGTCGCGGTCGTCGCGACCGGCGCCCTCCTGACGGGCTCGCTGCCCGCCGTCGCGGTCGAGACCGCGCTCTCCACCTCCTCGGTCGCGGCGGTCGCGGCCTCGGCGCGCGGCGTCCTCGCCCCCGGCGAGCAGCTCGGCCGCGGCGAGCGGCTCGACTCGCCCGACGGCGCCTCCTCGCTGGTGATGCAGACCGACGGCAACGCCGTGGTCTACGCGGCGGACGGGCGCCCCACCTGGGCCTCGGGCACCGAGGGGCGCGGCGCGACTCTGCGGATGCAGGCGGACGGCAACATCGTCGTCTACACCGCCGAGGGCGGCCCGGTCTGGGCCAGCGACACGTCCGGCACCCCCGGCGCCGAGCTGCGCATGCAGGACGACGGCAACCTCGTCCTCTACCGCCGCAGCGGCTCGCCGGCCTGGGCGAGCAGCGTCGGCGGGCGCATCGAGCAGCCGCGCATCGACACCCTCCGCCGCGGGAGCACCCTCTACCCGGGTGACCGGCTCATCTCGACCACCGGGCGGACGACGGCCGTCATGCAGATCGACGGCAACTTCGTCGTCTACGGGGCGGGCGGTCCGCTCTGGGCGAGCGGGACCCGCGGGGACGGCAACGTCCTCCGCCTGCAGGAGGACGGCAACGCGGTGGTCTCCAGCCCGACCGGCGCGCCGCTCTGGGCCTCCGACACCGCCGGCAAGCCGGGAGCGACGATGGTGCTGCGCGAGGGCGACCTCGTGATCGCCGACGACTACGGGGTGCTCTGGAGCAGCGCCGCCATCAGCCCGCGCGACTCCCTCTCGCCGAGCGGCTTCGTCCCCTCCGGCGGGCAGCTGCTGTCCGCGGACCGCCGCTGGCGCGCCGTGATGCAGCGCGACGGCAACTTCGTCGTCTACGGACCCGGCGGAGCCGACTGGGCGACGAACACCTCCTCGGCCTCCGGCGCCACGTTCTCGATGAGCGTCGAGGGCCGGCTCACCGTGGCCGACTCCCTCACCCTCTGGTCCCGGGGGCCGAAGCCGTACTTCGGTATCGGCCAGCCCGGCATCGTCACCCCCTACCGCCTCGTGCTGCAGAACGACGGCAACCTCGTCGAGTACGACGGCCTCGGCCGCCCCGTCTGGGCGAGCCGCGGCTGACGCGACCAGCTGCGTCGCGACCCGCTGCGGTCCGCTCCTTCGCGACTCCCGTCGAGCGGCAGGTCAGGGGACGAGTC
The DNA here is from genome assembly GCF_013205055.1 of Rathayibacter sp. VKM Ac-2856. GTDB lineage: Bacteria > Actinomycetota > Actinomycetes > Actinomycetales > Microbacteriaceae > Rathayibacter. The sequence goes on along the minus strand of NZ_JABMLF010000004.1, from coordinate 67,530 downwards.
GCTGGGTGATCGTGGCGGTCTCCGTGCTCAGCACGACGTCGGCGAGTGCGCCGTTCACGAGGGGCATCTGCGGGGGCTGGTGCCCGGTGTCGACGTCGAGGATCACGGGGACGTCGAGATCGCCGAGAGCGCGCCGCACCGCGTCGTCCTGGCTCAGTCCGGGGACGGCGCTGCCCTCGGTCCGCCCTATCAGGACGCCGTTCGCGTCGTCGAACCAGCCGGCCAGGCGGAGCGACGTGAGCATCCGGAGCACGGTGGCCGCGTCCGCCTCGGCCGCCTCGAGGTAGACGATCGTGCCCTCCGGTGCGTGGCGCTCTGCGAAGCCCGGGACGTCCCCGTACGGCGTGCCGGCCAGCAGGGAGACGGTCTCGAGGCAGCCGCCGATGAGCCGTCCGCGGATCGAGACGTCGGTCACCGCGTGCAGGGGCCGCCAGCGGGTGGGCGCCTCATAGGCCCGGTCGCGATCCAGCGGCTCGTCGGGCCAGGCTCCCCAGGGGCGGCTGCGGCGGTGCGGTGCGGCCCGCTGCGTGAACGCGCTTCCCGGAGCGAGGGCCGCGACGTCCGTCCAGCGGGTGAACTCGACCGGGAGCTCCCAGGGCTCGTCCATCAGGTTCGCGCCGTGCATGGTCGCGAGCCCGGTGAGGGTCGTCAGCGGCAGGAGCAGGGTCGAGACGTCCGACCAGCCGACGAACCAGGAGCGGGCGTCGGCCAGGGCCTGCCAGTCGATAGTGTCGAGCAGCTCGACGGCCAGCTCGCCGCCCCACGGCGGGAGGACCGCGTCGCCGGTCCGGAAGGCGTCGTGCAGATCGGCGACGCGCTCCGCCGCGGACGCCGGGACGAGACCGCCGATCCTCGCGTGCGGCCTGACGTGGACGTCGAAGCCGAGCGCGGCGAGCTGCCGGACGCCCGCGTGCAGCCGCTCGTGCAGGTGCTCGGGAACCCCCATCGACGGCGCGGGCACGTCGATGCGCCCGCCGGCGGGAAGCGGCGCGGGGTAGAGGATGCTCGCCATCCCTCGACGCTAGCAACGCGGCGGGCGGCCGCCCGGCGGGGTAGCCTCGCCCAGCGGTCCGCATCAGTCACTCGGCGTGAAGACCATCTCTCCCCAGGAGTTGCGGAAGGTCAGGTCTGCTCCCGATCGCGTGACGGTGAGCGGGTCGCTGAGGATGCTCCCGACCCACCCGTCGAGCGTGTCGCCGGGCGGCAGGCAGCCCACCAGCGTGGTCGCGACGTCGCTGATGGTCACGACGCTGTCGGAGAGGTCGAACGGGCCGCCCATCGTGTTGCAGGGGGCGTCGATGTACAGGCGGTCGCCGGCCTCGTCGTCGATCCACAGCGTGAGGGAGTCGCTCGGGTCGGTGAACTCGAACTCGGAGGTGCTCGTGAGGGAGGTGCTGCGGTATGTGCCGAGGTCCAGCTCCTGGACCGGGGTGGCGGTGGGGAGCGGCTTGTTCTCCTCGGCGGTGCAGGCGGCCAGGCCGACGGCGACCGCGGGGGCGAGCAGCAGCACGGCGAGGCGGCGACGATGAGACATGCGGGCTCCTCTGAGAGGGCGGCGCTCACCCTGTTGAACCGAGTGAAGCAGGAAGCTCGGGGCGATGCGACGTCCGCGGGCGGCGCGACCGCTGCCCGCGGACGTGGTCAGGACTGCGGGTAGGGCGCGGACTCCTGCTCGGTGTAGTGGATGTCGAAGGCCTTGTTGGTGATGAAGAGGAAGGTCGTGTCGGACTCGGCGGCGCCGTGCTCCATCCAGCCGCCCTCGGGGAACCAGACCCAGCTGCCGGGGCCGAAGTCGCCCTGGTGGGTCCGCAGCACGCCGTCGAGCACGTACATCCCGTGCGCCGCGGAGTGGGTGTGCCAGCGGTTCGTGAAGCCCGCGGGGTAGCGGATGAGCTGCACCGTCATTCCGGTGTCGGGATCCGAGAGCAGGGGCTTCACGGGGAGCCGGGCGTCGATCTGCTCGACGTGCAGCTCCTCCCACGGCAGGGTGCTCGCATCGATGGCGAGGACGTCGACGATGTTGCTCAGGCCTGCGGGACGTTCGGTCATCTCGGTGACTCTCTCTCGGCGGTGCACGGTGACGCTCGGTCCTCCGCACCGTAGCCGCGGAGCTGTTTCCGAGTGGTTTCGGCGGGATGACGTTCTCGCGGGGGCGCTGAAGGCCGGGGCGCTCGGCGCCTCAGTGCACCTGCGTATAGAGCAGGATCCGATCGGGGTGCCGCTTCCGCTCCCACTCCTCCGCGAGGATCGCGTAGACCGCGGAGTCGATCCAGGTGTCGCCGCGCTTCTCGCTCTGCAGGAACAGGGCCTCCTGCCGCGGCTCCCTGTCTCGTCCGCGAGGGGCTGCCGCAGCTCGGTCCGGTCCTGCTCGCGGTGTGAGGATCCGCTGCTCGCTTCAAAAATGTTCGCGGACGCGGCCCCGAGACGGACGAGGTGCCGCGCTCCTCACCCTCCCTGGGTGAGGCTGGTGATCAGGTTGATGGCGACGGCGACGACGAAGGTGCCGAAGAAGTAGGACAGCAGGGCGTGGGCCAGGGCGATGCGGCGTGAGGGCGTGGAGAACCGGGTGATGTTGCTCGCGCTGTACGCCATGCCGATCGAGAACGCGGTGTAGGCGAAGTCGCTGTAGGACGGGTCCTCGTCCTGGTCGAAGTCGAAGCGGTGGCGGTCGTCGAGGTAGTACATGCGCGCGTACTTGAGCTCATCCGGGGCGGGCTCATCCGGGGCGGGCTCATCCGGACCGGGCTCGCGAGAGGGGGACGTAGAGGCCGGCGCGCGCGGCGCGGACGGCCGCGAGCGTGCGCGACGTGGCGTCCAGCTTGACCAGGATGTGCTCGAGGTGAGTGGCGACCGTGCGGGGAGCGACTCTCAGCGCCCGGGCGATCTCGAGATTGGAGCACCCCTCGATCACGTGGCCCAGCACCTCGAGCTCCCGCGGTGTCAGGCCCCGCAGGCGCGTCGCGGGGGAGAGCACGACGACTCCGCGGGTCACCGCGGCGAGTTCTCGCTCGCAGGCCAGCACCGTCACCCGCACGTAGCCGTCCGGCGACTGCCGGGGTCCGCGGGGCCACAGGAACGAGGCGTGGTTCTGCCCCTCGGCGATGACGTTCCTCGCGGCGTCGATCAGGGCCGAATCGGCGGTGAGCAGCTCGTCCGCGGAGAGACCCGGGAGGGACGCGACGCCGTGGTCCGGGAGGAGGACCACGCCTGCCCCGGCTCCGCCGACGACCGAGGCCGACGCGGCGAGCGAGCGGACGGGGTCGATGCCCGAGGTGAGCGTCGGCACGAGTCGAGCGAGACGTCGGCGGACCGCAGGCGACGGCGGTTCCGCGCTTCGGAACAGCACCGTCATGAAGCCCACGTGCCGGCCCCCGTCCTCGAACAGGGCGACGGACAGGGTCTCGTGGAATCCCGCGGGGAGCAGGCACTCCGCCCAGGTCCGCAGGTCCCTCGGGGAGTGGGGGACGTCCGACAGGCTGATCGGGGGCCGTTCGCGATCCGCACCGGTCCTCTCGATGTCGAGCGCCATCTGCGGACCGCTGAGGTAGCGGACGCAGGACTCGTCGAGGTCGGTGCTCGCGACCGAGCGGTATCCCGTGCCGTTCGGCTCGGCCAGCGCCATCCACGCGCCGTCGAAGGGGATGTGGTGCTGCAGCTCGTCCAGCATCGCCTGCGCCCGCTCGCGGACCGGGCCCGGGCGCGCGGCCGTCTCGGCGAGGTGGAGCGCAGCAGTGCGTGACACGGGACTCGACCACCTCAGGACCGGGGGCAGGGGATGCGAAGGAAAGGGATTGTCCGAAGACCGGTGCTTACCGGGATAGCACTGCGAGCCCCGTCGGAGGGACCCCCTCGACGGCGGACCGCATCGGCAGTTCTGCCGATGGTGCCTCCCGTCCCGCGGGCGTGAGATCGACCTAGCGCCGGGTCGACCGACCCGCGGTGGCGTCGACCGAACGTCGCGCACGGAGGGGAACGAGCATGAGAGCAGTGGTGTACGAGGGGCCGCGCACAGTCGCGGTGAGAGACGTCCCGGATGCGCGGATCGAGCGCTCCACCGACGTGCTGGTGCGCATCACGACCACGAACATCTGCGGGTCCGACCTGCACATGTACGAGGGGCGCACCAGCTTCGAGACCGGGCGGTGGTTCGGTCACGAGAACATGGGCGAGGTGATCGAGGTCGGCGACGGCGTCGACAAGATCGCGGTGGGGGATCACGTCGTCCTGCCGTTCAACGTGGCGTGCGGGCACTGCAAGAACTGCGAGCGCGGGCTGACCAACTACTGCCTCACCGCTCAGCCCGTCCCCGAGTGGGCCGGTGCGGCGTACGGGTTCGCCGACATGGGACCGTGGGCCGGCGGCCAGGCCGAGCTGCTGCGGGTGCCGTGGGGCGATTTCAACTGCCTTCGGCTGGGAGAGGACGCGGAGGAGAAGTCCGCCGACTACGTGATGCTCGCCGACATCTTCCCGACCGGCTATCACGCGACGGAGATGGCGGGGGTGAAGCCCGGGGACCAGACCGTCATCTACGGTGCCGGCCCCGTCGGACTGATGGCCGCGCTGTCGGCCACCATCAAGGGTGCGAGCCGGGTGATGGTCGTCGATCGGCATCCGGATCGACTTCGACTGGCGGAGTCCATCGGTGCGATCGCGATCGACGACTCGAAGGTCGACCCCGTGCAGGCCGTGCTGGAGCACACCATGGGGCTCGGCGCCGACAACGGCTGCGAGTGCGTCGGCTATCAGGCGCACGACCCCGCCGGCGACGAGCAGCCGAACCTCACGCTGAACCGCCTGGTCCAGTCGGTGCGCTTCACCGGGCGGATCGGCACCGTCGGCGTCTTCGTGCCGCAGGACCCCGGTGGTGCCGACGAGCTCGCGAAGCAGGGGCGGATCGCCTTCGACATGGGCCTGCACTGGTTCAAGGGCCAGACCATGGGGACCGGGCAGGCGCCCGTCAAGAAGTACAACCGCCGGCTCCGCGACCTGATCGCCGCGGGAAAGGCGACTCCGTCGTTCCTCGTCAGTCACGAGCTGCCGCTCGAGCAGGCGCCGAACGCCTACGAGCACTTCGACAACCGGGACGACGGGTGGACCAAGGTCGTCCTCAAGCCGGGAAAGGCGGCGTGATCATGGCTGGAAGAGCGGCTGCGGCAGTCGGAGTCGGCATCGCAGGGGTCGCGGTGGGGCTCGTCGCCCGCTCCCTCGTCAAGAAGGAACGGGAGTCCGACGGGGACGGGGCGCACCCGGAAGGGTGGAAGGCGGTCACCGTCCTGGGCGAGGCCCGGGACTTCGAGAGCGGCGGGTATCCCGAGCCGCTGGCGCGTCTGGCGGAGTCGCTCGAGATCCGTATCGATCCGGCCCCCGGCGACAAGGGCTTCGAGGTCCACGCTCGGGTCCGCGAGGGTGCCGATGCCGGGTTGGGCGACGATCCCGGGAAGGCGCTGCGTGAGGCTCTGCGCGACGCCAAGCAGATCTTCGAGACGGGTGAGGTCCTGCGGGCGACCCCGAGACCGCACGGAGAGCGACCGCGCACCCTGCTCGGTGGCGCGGTGGACGAAGCAGAGGACGAGGCGAAAGGCGGAGGTGTGCTGTGAAGGCTCTGTGCTGGACCGGAGTGAACGAGCTCTCTGTGGAGACCGTCGAGGATCCCGGGATCCTCAATGCCCATGACGCGATCGTCAAGGTGACCCTGACCACGAGCTGCGGCTCGGATCTGCACCTCCTCGGCGGGTACGTCCCGACCATGCGAGCGGGCGACGTGCTCGGGCACGAGTTCATCGGCGAGATCGTCGAGGTCGGCTCGGCCGTCACGAAGCACAAGGTCGGCGACCGCGTGGTGGTCTGCTCGTTCATCAGCTGCGGGAAGTGCTGGTACTGCCGCAACGAGCTCTACTCCCTGTGCGACAACGGCAACCCGAACGCGGGGATCCCCGAGATGCTCTGGGGCCAGGCGCCCGGCGGCTGCTACGGCTACTCCCACGCGCTGGGCGGGTGGGCCGGCAGTCACGCCGAGTACATCCGCGTGCCGTACGCCGACCAGGGCGCCTTCGCCGTTCCCGAGGGGCTCAGCGACGAGCGGGCGCTCTTCGCCTCCGACGCCGCTCCGACCGGATGGATGGGAGCGGACCTCGGCGGGGTCCGGCCCGGAGACACCGTCGCGGTCTGGGGCGCCGGCGGTGTCGGCCAGATGGCGGCGCGCGCGTCGCTGCTGCTCGGCGCCGAGCGCGTCATCGTGATCGACCGCTTCCAGGAGCGGCTGGCCCAGGTCGAGCAGGTCATCGGCGCGGAGACCATGAACTACGAGACGAGCGAGGTGACGGCCGAGCTCCGCGAGCTGACGGGCGGACGCGGCCCCGACGTGTGCATCGAGGCGGTCGGCATGGAGGCGCACCGCGACGGACCCGACTTCGCCTACGACCAGGTGAAGCAGCAGCTGCGGCTGCAGACGGACAGGCCCACCGCCGTCCGCGAGGCGATCTTCGCCGCGCGCAAGGGCGGCAGCCTCTTCGTGCTGGGAGTCTTCGGCGGCTTCGTCGACAAGTTCCCCCTGGGGGCGGTGATGAACAAGGGCCTCACGCTCCGGTCCGCCCAGCAGCACGGGCACCGGTACATCCCGATGCTCCTCGAGAGGATGGCGCGAGACGAGATCGTCACCGAGCACCTCGCCACGCACGTGATGCCGCTCGAGGACGGCCCCGCCGGCTACGCCATGTTCAAGGAGAAGACCGACGGGTGCGTGCGGGCGGTCTTCCGACCCTGACCGTCGAGGGAGCCGCTCCTCCTCCGTCCCCACGGCCGGTGGTGGAGCGGCTCCTTCGAGCGGGGGCTCCGCCGCGTCCCGTGAGGTGCCCGGGCTCAGCCCGGTGCAGGGCTCCGATCGCGGCTGGTCGAGGGCTTCGTCGCCTCGATGTATTCCGGAGCATCATGTCGACGAGGTGAGCCGGAACACGGCGCATCGAGGGGCGGCCGCTGCGAAGTCGTCGGGGCCGGCGTTCTCTCCGGCCTCGAAGATGCGCGCGGCGACTCTGCGTCCCTGGCTGTGCTGGTGCCAGTAGGCGCGCAGCACGGGGCCGCGCTGCTCCTCGGGGAGCTCGGTGAACGTCACCCTCTCTCGTCGCCGGCCGTGCTGGATCTCGCCCTCGCCCGCCGCGCGGACGTTCTTCACCCACTCCATCCGCCGCCCGGCGACGACGTAGCGGGCGCCTTCGAGGGTGACGATCGAGACGGGCGTGGAACGGGCTTGCCCGCTGACGCGTCCGCGGACGGTGAGGATCCTCGGGGGCCCGGCCGGCACGCCGAGTCGATTGAGGAGTTTCACCGCCGCGTTGCCGTACTTCAGCAGGGGCGGGAGGTCCGGTCGGTCGTTCATTCGGTGTCCTTCGGGCGTGAGTCGGTGTCGTGGGCGTGGACCGCGGTGCCGATCGCGTGGAGCACGCGACGGGCGGTGTCGACGTCGGCCGGATCGAGCCCTGCGGCGGCGTTCTGTGCCCAGGGTGCTGCGCGGGCCGCCGCTGCGGCGAGCACGGTCTCGCCGTCCGATGTCAGGGTGACGAGCTGCGCGCGTCGGTGGTGCGGGTTCGGCTCAAAGGTCACGAAGCCGTCGCGCTCGAGGTCGTTCACGATCCGCTGGACGTTCTGCCGGGAGACGTCGAGGTCACGGGCGAGCCAGGCGACCGGTCGCGGCGCACCCGCGGCGAGGGCTCCGAGGATCTGCCAGCGCGCCGAGGTCAACCCGAGATCCGCGACGAGGCGATCCCCGGATGCGGAGAGGACGTTGCTGAGATGGAGGACGCTGAGCACCAGATCCTGAAAGGGCGGGTCGTGCTCAGCGAGCTGCGGAGGGTGCACCTGATCACGATATGTCATCATGCTGTCACAGCGTCACGGTAGTGACCGACAGGGGCTTCGTGCCCGTGCCGTAGAGGGATCGGCAAGCGCGCGTCGCGCTGAGGAATCGTCCCCGCCAGGTGCTCGCTGGGCTCGCAAATGCGTCGCGTGCCGGTGGCAGACCGTGTCAGGCATGGAGGCGCGGAACCGAAGGACCGCGGATGCGCGCATCCTCCTCCCTCGCGGTGCTCAGTGCCTCCGACGGCTTCCGCTCCTGATCGGCATGAGGTGCGTCGGGGTGTTTCACGACCTGCGGTCGCTGGACAGGCGCCTCGCCGTAGGAGAAGCTGACGTGCCGACCCGGACCCCGTTGGCGACAGGTCGGCCGTAGCGCTGCGGTGGGCCTGCTCGCAGGAACGCCCACGGGCGGTCGTCGGACTGCGGCTGCATCACAGCGCCGCGTTCGGGTCGCCGTGCGGTGATGCAGCCGCACGGACGACGTCGCCTCGTCGTCTCGGCATCCTCTGTCGGCCTCGCTGGAAGCGCGCGTCGGCCTGTGAGAGCTGCTGCCGATCTCCCTTCTGCGTTTCTCGGAGTCGTCCGCGGGCCGCTGTCCGTCACCCACGGCGTTCCGATAGGCGATCGTCCACCGCTGCACCGCCAGGCCCGAGCCCGGCCCGCGATGCGCCGCGGACGCCGGTGGTCCGTACGACCCGCCCGAGGAGATGCCCGATGGCGGGGCGCTCATCGGGACGGTGGAGGATGCGATCGCAGGGGCCGTTCGGCCGCGCGTCACACCGCCGCGAGCACCGCCCGGGCCGTCACGGCGTCCGTCACCAGTGCGTTGATCAGGGAGCCGCGGACCGCGCCGAGGATGCTCGGGGCCTTGTCGACGCCGACGGCGACGCCGACCGCGTGGGGGAGGGCGGCGAGGTCGGCGCGGGAGACGCGGACCATGCGCTCGCTGCCGGGGAACTCGACGGCCGAGCCGTCGGCGCGGAAGAAGTTGAGGCAGACGTCGCCGGCGGCCTCGTCGAAGAGGTGCTCGTCGCTGGGCAGGCCGGCGGAGAGCTCGTGGCGGGTGGCGGTCGGGGCGCCGATGCCGAGCAGGGCGCCCTTGGCGCTGCTCCAGAGGGCCCGCACCTGGAGGAACGCGGGATCGGCCTCGAGGCCGGAGCGCATGGCGGGGCTGGGGAGGGCCTGCGCGAAGAGGAAGCTGGAGCGGGCGCCGGTGGCCGCGGCGGCCATCCGGGTGATCTCGTTGGTCTGGAACCAGGACTGCGGCTCGGCCTGGCCGCCGACAGCGGGGACGATCGTCACGCCGGGGAGCGGGGGGAGCATGCCCGAGCTGGCGAGGTCGTGCACGGTGCGGCCGAGCGACATGAGGAGGGCGTCGCCGACGCCGAGCTGCATGTCGGCGATGGCGGCGGCGACCGGGACGGCGAGGTCGCGGCCGAGGGTGGCGGAGTGGGTCACGGGGGCGAGGTGCACGGCGTTCAGGCCGAGGGCCTCGCGGAGGGCGTCGGCGAGGCCGGTGTTCTCGTCGACGAAGGGGTCGATCACGCTGATCTGCACGAGGCCCAGGCGCCGCGCCTCGGCGATGAGGCGGCTGACGGTGGGGCGGGAGACGTCGAGCCGAGCGGCGATCTCGACCTGGGTGGCGTCCTCGAGGTAGTACATCCGCGCCGCCTGGTAGACGACGTCGAGGGGGAACCTGACGGTGTCGGAGCGCCGGGGGGCACTGGGCGGCGGAGTCACGTGCGTCATTGTGCCCTCTTCCTCGGCATCGTGCAGGTCCCTTCCCCTCCCGCGAGATGCCACTTATGAGCGCGACACGCCGTGGAAAGCGTGCGCAAGTGGCATCTCGCGGGGGAGGGGAGAGGGGGAGGGTCACTCGGAGAGAGTGAAGGGCTCCGTCATCTTGTCGACGTTGTCCTTGGTGATGAGGATGCAGTCGAACGCCTGCTTCTCCTCCGAGGCGCCGGTCTCGCCGGTGCGGATGAAGGAGTCGGCCTGCTTGACGGCCTCCTTCGCGAAGGTCGCGACGGGCTGGAGCACGGTGTACTGCAGCTCGCCGGCCTTGATGGCGTCGACCGCGTCGGGCGAGCCGTCGAAGCCGCCGACCTTGACCTGCTCGAGCTTGCCGGCCTCCTTCAGCGCCGCGATCGCGCCGAGCGCCATCTCGTCGTTGCCGGAGATCACGCCGGTGACGTCGGGGTTGGCCTGGAGGATCGACTGCATCTTGTCGTGGCCCTCCGTGCGGTCCCAGTTGCCGACCTGGTTCGCGACCTCGACGAGGCCGGGGTACTGCGAGATGACGGTCGCGTAGCCGTTGGAGCGGGTCTGCGCGTTGTTGTCGGAGGGGGATCCGAACAGCTCCGCGTAGTTCGCCGTGTCGCCGACGTCGGCGACCCACTGCTGCGCGCCGAGCGCCGCGCCCTGGGCGTTGTTCGAGACGAGCTGCGCCTTGGCGAGGCCGGTCTCGTTGATCTCGGCGTTGACGAGGATCACGGGGATGCCCGCCGCGTCGGCCTTCTTGACGGCGCCGACCGAGCCGGAGGCGTTGGCCGGGTCGAGGATGATCGCGACCGACTTGTTGGTGATGGCGGTGTCGATCAGGTTGCTCTCGGTGTTCGTGTCGCCCTTCGAGGCGCCCACGTTGGCCGTGTAGCCGAGCGACTCGGCCTCGGCCGCCGCGACGTCGCCCTCCGTCTGCCAGTAGGGGTTGGCCGGGTCGTTGACGATGATCGAGATGAGGCCGCCCTCGGAGGCGCCGGGGGTGCCGGCGGCCTCTCCTGCGGTCCCTGCATCGGAGGAGCATCCGGACAGGACGAGGGTGAGCCCCGCGCCCGCGGCGAGCACCGTTGCCAGCTTGCGGTTCATTGGTCGTTCCTTTCACTGTGGACCGGTCGGCGGTGGCCGACCGAGGTGTTCTCTCGGGTGGACCGGCCTAGGCGGCCGGGGTGCCCGATGTCTGGGGGACGGGGAGCGGCGCTCCCGAGTCGGAGGCGGGCCGCGGGCCGGAGCCGGCGCCGCCCTTGCGCGGCTTGCCGCGGTACTGCACCGCGTTCAGCAGGACCGCGAAGACGATCACCGCGCCGGTGAAGACGGTCTGCCAGTACGACGAGACGCCGATGATGACGAGGCCGTCGGAGAGGAAGCCGATGACGAACGCGCCGAGCAGCGTGCCGCGGACGGTGCCGACTCCGCCGGTGAGGGCCGCGCCGCCGATGACGACGGCGGCGATCGCGGTGAGCTCGTAGGAGTTTCCGGCGGTGGGGCTGGCGCTGGTGAGCTCGGAGGAGAGGATCAGGCCGGCGATCGCGGCGAACAGGCCCGAGAGCACGTAGACGCGGACCTTGACCCGCTTCACCGGCACGCCCGACAGCTCCGAGGCGCGCTCGTTGCCGCCCGAGGCGTAGAGCCAGCGGCCGAAGACCGTGCGGTTGAGCAGCAGGCTGACCGCGACGGCGACGACGATCATGATCACGACGCCGATCGGCAGGCCGAGCAGGCGGTTGAAGCCGAGCCAGTCGAAGCCGGTGTTGCCGAGCTCGGGCTGCCCGGCGAGGTCGTTGTAGGTGAGGCCGTTGGTCATCAGCAGGCCGACGCCGCGGACGACGTAGAGCATGCCGAGGGTGGCGACGAACGGGGCGACCTTGAAGCGCGCGACCAGGATGCCGTTGATCAGGCCGATCAGCGCGCCGGCGCCGCAGGAGAGCACGACGACCACCCAGAGCGCGGGGTAGAGGGTGACTCCGCCGATCTGCACGCCCTGCATCAGGAAGCCGGCGACGACGCCCGAGAAGCCCAGCGTGGAGCCGACCGAGAGGTCGATGCCGCCGTTGAGGATGACCAGCAGCATGCCGATCGCGAGGATCGCGTAGACCGCCACGTGCGAGGACATCGTGAGGATGTTGCCGACGGTGAAGTAGTTGGGCGAGAGGATCGAGAACACGACGATGATCGCGATCAGCGCGAAGAACGCGCGCCCCTGCAGCAGCAGGCGGCCGAGGTCGAAACCGTCCTTGAAGAGCGCGGGGCGTCGCTGCCCGGTCGCGGTGGAGGTCATTGAGGGCTTCCGTTCCGTAGTGGTCACGAGATCACGGCCTCACCGGAGGCGGCCATGATGTCTTCTTTGGAGACGTCCGAGCCGAACTCGGCCGCGATCCGGCCTCGGCTCATCACGATGATGCGGTGGGCGATGCTGAGGCACTCGCCGACCTCGGAGGTCGTGTAGACGACGGCGAGGCCGTCGCGGGCGCGCTCGGCGAGGAGCCGGAACACCTCGGCCTTGGCGCCGATGTCGATGCCGCGGCTGGGCTCGTCGAGGAGGATCACGTCGGGCTGCGTGGCCAGCATCTTGCCGATGACGACCTTCTGCTGGTTGCCGCCGGAGAGCGAGCCGATCATCGCCTCGCCGCCCGCGGTCTTCACGTGCACGGTGCGGATCGAGTCGGTGACGAGGTCGACCTCGCGGCGGGGGGAGAGGAACAGCCCCTTCACGAAGGAGCCGATGCTCGCGAGCGAGAGGTTCCGGCCGACGGTCATCGTCTGCACCAGGCCGTCGCGCTGGCGGTCCTCGGGGACGAGGCCGAGACCCGCGCCGATCCGCTGGGCGATCGACATCCCGGCCATGTCGCGGCCGTTCTTCGAGATCGTGCCGGCGGTGACGGCGTTGCGGCCGGCGATCGCCTCGAGCAGCTCGGTGCGACCGGCGCCCATCAGCCCGTAGAGGCAGACGATCTCGCCCTTCCGGACGTCGAGGTCGATGCGGTCGACCACGTCGCGGCCGGGGATGGCCGGGTCCGCGACGCTCACTCCGCGCACCGAGAGCGCGACGTCGCCGAACGCGTAGCCGGTGGGCGGGGAGCCGAGGTCGAAGCCCTCGCCGACCATCGCGCGGACGACCCAGGCGAGGTCGATGTCGGCGGCGACGGCGGTCGCGGTGACCGAGCCGTCGCGGAGGACGACGGCGTGGTCGGTGATCTCCAGCGCCTCCTCCAGGTGGTGCGAGATGTAGACGATGGAGACGCCGCGGGCGGTGAGGTCGTGGATGACGGTGAAGAGCACCTCGACTTCGGCGGCGCTGAGGGCGCTGGTCGGCTCGTCCATGATCAGGATCCGCGCGTCGACGGAGAGGGCGCGGGCGATCTCGATCAGCTGCTGCTGGCCGAGCCGCAGATCGGCGACGAGGGTGAGCGGATCGATGTCCTCGCCCAGCTCGTCGAGGACCGCCTTCGCCTGACGCGCCTCCTCGGCGTAGTCGACCCCGGACGGGCCGGTGATCTCGCGGCCGAGGAAGATGTTGTCGCGCACCGAGAGATTGGGGGCGAGGCTCAGCTCCTGGTGGATGATCGAGATGCCGTGCTCGCGGGCGTCGACCGTGTCCTCGAAGGCGACCGGGGTGCCGTTCAGGACGATCTCACCCGAGGTGGGCTGCTCGACGCCGGACAGGATCTTCATCAGCGTCGACTTGCCGGCGCCGTTCTCACCGAAGAGCGTGGTGACCTGGCCGCGGTGCGCCGAGAAGCCGACGCCCTTGAGCGCGCGGGTCGCGCCGTAGGTCTTGACCACGTCGACGGCCTCGAGGACGACCTCGCCGATGCCGGCGACCGGGGCGGCGGCGGCGGTGCTCACTGCACCACCAGCTCGGACGGCGTGACGAGCCATCCGGCGGGGTTGATCAGCTGGAACGCGCCGGTGACCTGGACCGTCTTCCCCTCGAGCGCCGTGGTGTCGAGCGCGCCGAGCACGTCGGTCTTCAGCTGCTCGTTGAGGGCGCTCGCCGCGTCCTGGTAGTCGATCTGGTTGGTGAACTGGCCGAACTGGACGGTGCCGGTGGCGTCGCGGAGGTCGGTGCCGTTGATCGCGGGGCCGGTCTGCACGCGGATGAGGACGTCGCCGGGGACGCCGTCGACCGTGACGGGGTAGATGCCGTTCTGGCCGGCGCCGACCGTGCCGGTGAAGGTGGTGGAGAACTCGGGGCCGGTGCCGCCGGGGACGCCGTACTCGGTGGCGGCGGCGGCGCTGTCGGCGGCGATCGCGGCGGCGAGGGTGGGGGCGTCGACGGCGCGCTCGGCGATGCCCTCCTGGATCACCGGGAAGTTCTCGGCGGCCCAAGACTCGGCGGAGAACTCGGCGGGGCCGGCGCCCAGGTCGGAGTCGGCGCCGACGACCTTGGTGCTGAACGCCATCGCGGCGACGACGACCACGACGACCGCGGCGAGGATCAGCCGGCGGCGGGACGTCGGGAGACGGCTCGAGGTGGGAGGGAGTGCACGCGTCATCGCGGGGTTCCGTTCACTGGGGGTGGAGTGCTTCGTGGAGCTGGTCTGGATCGCTCGGCCGACGGCGTCCCCCGGGGGCGGCTCCGTCGCTGCGGGAGGCCGGCGAACCCGCCTCCGAAGAAGAAATTATGTTCACCACAGAATTTCCGCAAGGCCTGAGACCGAATCGACACCGGATCGGCCGCGCGGCATCGGGTCGCCACCCTCTCTTCCGCGAGAACAGAAATTCTGTTCTTGACATATGTTCTGGAGGAGGTAGGTTCGGGAAGGGCCGCGATGAAGCGGCCCCGCGAACCGACGGAGGCTCCCCTCATGACCACCACCACCCCTTCCCCGCAGGCCGCCCCGCAGGCGCAGGCCACCGGCTCCGACGTGCCCGAGTCGATGCGCGCCGTCGTCGTGCACGGCCCGGAGGACTACCGCCTCGAGACCGTGCCCGTGCCGGTGCCCGCCGCCGGCGAGCTGCTGCTGCGCGTCGACGCGGTCGGCGTCTGCGCGAGCGACCTGAAGTGCTACCACGGCGCCGCCAAGTTCTGGGGCGACGAGAACCGCCCCGCCTGGGCCGAGCGCGACCGCATCGCGGGCCACGAGTTCGTCGGCACCGTCGTGGCCGGCGACGACGCGGCGCTGGCCAAGCGCGGCGTCGCCCTCGGCGACCGCATCGCCTGCGAGCAGATCGTGCCGTGCTGGGAGTGCCGCTACTGCCTGATGGGCGCCTACTGGATGTGCGGACCGCACGACATGTTCGGCTTCAAGGGCTTCGACGGCGCGATGGCCGAGTACGTGCTGGTGCCGACCCGCGCCCTCACCCACCCGGTCAGCCGCGACCTCGCCCCGCAGGTCGCCGCGTTCAGCGAGCCGCTGTCCTGCGCCATGCACGCGGTCGAGCGCGGCAGCATCCAGTTCGACGACGTCGTCGTCATCGCCGGTGCCGGCCCGATCGGCCTCGGCGCGATCGCGGGCACCCGCCAGAAGAACCCGAAGATGGTCATCGCGCTCGACATGAGCGACGAGAAGCTCGCGCTCGCCACCAAGGCCGGCGCCGACCTCGTCATCAACGTCACCAAGCAGGACGCGGTCGCCGTCGTCAAGGAGCTCACCGGCGGCTACGGCGCCGACGTCTACATCGAGGCCACCGGGCACCCCTCGGCCGTCTCGCAGGGCCTCAACATCCTGCGCAAGCTCGGCACCTACGTCGAGTACTCCGTCTTCGGCTCGAACGCGTCGGTCGACTGGTCGATCATCAGCGACGACAAGGAGCTCAACGTGCTCGGCGCCCACCTCGGCCCGAACTGCTGGCCCGCCGCCATCAAGCTGCTCGAGAGCGGCATCCTCCCGATGGACGAGATCTGCACGCACCAGTTCCCGCTCGAGCAGTTCCAGGAGGCGCTCGACCTCGTCGCCGACAGCCAGGGCGGCTCGGTCAAGGTCTCGATCGTCCCGTCGCTGACCGAGGCGGTCGTCGCGGCCGACGCCCGGAGCTGACCCGCATGACGACGATCTACGACGATCCCGACGAGTTCGCCGAGGACCAGCTCGCCGGCTTCCTCTCCCTCTACGCCGACCGCCTGCGCGGCGTGCCGGGCGGAGTGGTCGCGCACCGCACCGCCGGCGCCGAGCCGCAGGTCGCGGTCGTCATCGGCGGCGGCTCCGGGCACTACCCGGCGTTCAGCGGCACGGTCGGCCCGGGGCTGGCGACGGGAGCGGTGGTGGGCAACATCTTCACCTCGCCCTCGGCGGCGCAGGCCTACTCGGTCGCGAAGGCGGCCGATCAGGGGCGCGGAGTGGTGTTCAGCTTCGGCAACTACGCCGGCGACACGATGAACTTCGGCATCGCGGCCGAGCGGCTGCGCAAGGAGGGGATCGACACCCGGATCGTCGTCGTCACGGACGACATCGCCTCGGCCGAGGAGATCGGCAAGCGGCGCGGCATCGCGGGCGACTTCCCGGTGTTCAAGGCGATGGGGGCCGCGGCCGCCGAGGGCGCGTCCCTCGACGAGGTCGAGCGGGTGGGGAACGCGAGCAACGCGGCGACCCGCACGCTCGGCGTCGCGTTCTCGGGCTGCACGATGCCCGGCGCGAGCGAGCCGCTGTTCAGCGTGCCGGAGGGGCACCTCGGACTCGGGCTCGGGATCCACGGCGAGCCCGGCATCCGCGACATCGAGCTGATGCGGGCGGCCGAGCTGGCCGACCTCTTCGCCGACCGGCTGCTGGCCGACCGGCCCTCGGGCGCCGGCACGCGCGTCGCGCCGATCCTGAACGGGCTCGGCACCACGAAGTACGAGGAGCTCTTCCTGCTCTGGCGCCACCTCGCGCGCCGGCTCGAGGAGGCGGGGCTGCAGACGGTCGAGCCCGAGGTCGGCGAGCTGGTCACCAGCCTCGACATGGGCGGCGTCTCGCTGACGCTGCAGTGGCTCGACGACGAGCTCGAGCGCTACTGGCGCGCCGACGCCTACACGCCGGCCTACCGGCGGGTCGCGGCTCCGGTCGCGGCGCTGCTCGCGCCCTCGGGCGAGGACGCCGCGGCGGGCGTCGACGAGTCGGCACCGGCCGCCAGCGATGCGGCCGTGGCGCTCGGCGAGACGGTCCGCACCGCGCTCGGGCGGATGCACGAGCTGCTGACGCGCGAGGAGGAGGCGCTCGGGCGCATCGACGCGGTCGCCGGCGACGGCGATCACGGCCGCGGGATGCTCAAGGGCATCGGCGCGGCGACGCGGCGCCTCGACCGGATCGAGGAGCGCGCCGGCGGCGCCTGGCTGCTGTCCCGCGCGGGGCAGTCCTGGGCGGAGCAGGCGGGCGGCACCTCCGGGGTGCTCTGGGGCGCGGCGCTCGAGGCGCTCGGCGCCTCGCTGACCGACGGGCGCGACGAGTACTCGGCGGCGGACGTCGTGGACGGCGTCGACGCCTTCGCGGAGTCGATCGTCGACCTCGGGCGCGCGAGCGAGGGCGACAAGACCATGCTCGACGCGCTGCTGCCGTTCGCACGGGTGCTGCGCGAGCGGGTGTCCGGCGGGGCGCCGCTCGTCGAGGCGTGGCGGGAGGCGGCGGGTGTCGGCGTCGAGCGCGCCGCGGCGACCGCGGAGCTGCGGCCGAAGGTCGGCCGGGCGCGGCCGCTGGCCGAGAAGAGCCTCGGCACGCCGGACGCGGGCGCGACGTCGATGGGGATGATCCTGACCGCGGTCGGGGACGTCCTCGCGGAGCGGAGCGCGGCGGAGACCACCATCACGGACGCCACTGCAGAAGGAGGAGCGGAATGACCACCACCTATCGGGTCGTCGTCGGATCGGACGACGCGGGCTTCGAGTACAAGGAGGCGCTGAAGGCCGACCTGATGAAGGACGACCGCGTCTCGCTGGTGACGGACGTCGGCGTCGACGCCGACACGCACACCGACTACCCGGACGTCGCGGTCACGGCCGCGCGGATGATCGCCGACGGGTCCGCGGACCGCGCGATCCTGATCTGCGGCACGGGCCTCGGCGTCGCGATCGCGGCGAACAAGGTGCCGGGGGTGCGCGCGGTCACGGCGCACGACTCCTTCTCCATCGAGCGCTCGGTGCTCTCGAACAACGCGCAGGTGCTCTGCATGGGCCAGCGCGTGGTCGGGCTCGAGGTGGCGCGGCGGATGGCGCGGGAGTGGCTCGGCTACGAGTTCGACCCGTCGAGCGCGTCGGCCGGCAAGGTCGCGGCGATCTGCGGCTACGACGGCAGCGCGCCGAAGGGCGTGGACGCTCAGGCGTAGTTATCGGCCCCGCGGCTCCGCTGCGCCAGTCGGTGCACGGTGTCGCGGGTCTCGGGGTAGAGCCGGCGGTAGTCGTCGTACAGCTCGTCGTAGAGCGCGGCGACGGCCGGATCGGGCACGAGGGTCGTCGCGGCGGGGTTCCACTCCTCGATGTCGACCTCGGTGACCAGGCCCGCCGCGAGCACGGCCGAGCCGTAGGCCGCGCCGACCGAGACCGTGGGGATCACCTGCTCCAGGCCGCAGACGTCGCTGACGATCTGCGGCCAGAGCTCGGCCGCGACCCCGCCGCCGGCGCCGACCAGCGCGTCGACCGGGACGCCGTGCTCGCGCAGCACCTCGAGGTGGTGCCGCACGGCGAAGGCCGTGGCCTCGAGGACCGCGCGGTAGAGGTCGCCGCGGGTGGAGCCGACGCCGAGCCCGGCGATCACGCCGCGCGCGTCGGGGTCGGCGATCGGCGAGCGCTCGCCGGCGAAGTAGGGCAGCACGAGGAGTCCGCCGGCGCCCGGTCCGGAGCGCGCGGCCTCGTCGAGCAGCTCGGCCCAGCTGGCGCCGGTGAGTCGGCGCAGCCAGTCGGTGACCGCGCCCGAGGTGGCCATGCCGCCGGCCGCGGTCGGCTCGCCCGGGGCGGCGCCGACCGTCGTCCACATCCCGCCGAGCGGGGTCGGGGCGGCCATCGGCGCGACGAGGAACATGGTGGTGCCGTACTGGAGGAAGACCCGGCCGGGCCGGCGGCGGCCGGCGCTGAGGCTCTCGGCCCAGGCGTCGATGGTGCCGAAGATCACGGGGACGCCGCTCGGGAGTCCCGTCGCGGCGGCGGCCTCGGGGGTGATGCGGCCCGCGGTCTCGCCCGGCCAGCCGAGGCGGGGGAGTGCGAGGCCGGGGGCGAGGAGCGCGGCCCACTCGTCGATCCACTCGGCGCGGACCACGTCGTAGAGCGGGGTGCACTGGCTGGCGGAGTGGTGGTCGAGGACGTACTCGCCGGTGAGCAGCTCGACGAGCCGCGAGGACGGCATGGTGAAGCGCTCGGCGCGGCGCCAGAGCTCGGGCTCGTGGCGGGCGACCCAGGCGAGCTTGACGCCCGCGGCCTGCGCCGAGAGTCCGGAGCCGGTGCGGGCGCGCATCGCGTCCTCGCCGCCGAGGAGGGCGGTCACCTCGTCGAGCATGCCGACGCTGCGGGTGTCGACGCCGTAGAGGATCGCCGGGCGCAGCGGCTCGCCGGCCGCGTCGGTGAGGAGCACGCACGGGCCCATGCCGCTGACGCCGACCGCGACGACGACGCCGTGCGGGACGGCGGCGGTGAGCTCGGCGACGAGGCTGCGGAACTCGTCCCACCAGACCCCGGAGTCCATCTCGACCCAGCCCTGCCGCGGGCGGTCGACGACGTGCGCGCGGGCCGCCTCGGCGAGCACCCGGCCGTCGAGGCCGACGAGGATCGCCTTGGTGCTCGACG
Organism: Rathayibacter sp. VKM Ac-2856; assembly: GCF_013205055.1. Classification (GTDB taxonomy): domain Bacteria; phylum Actinomycetota; class Actinomycetes; order Actinomycetales; family Microbacteriaceae; genus Rathayibacter. The sequence continues at coordinate 48,218 of NZ_JABMLF010000004.1, read as the reverse complement.
TGCCGATGTCGACTCCGAGAACCACGTCCACGTCTCGTCCTCCTGCTGGGCTGCACCGACCACCGGCGCCCTCGAGCTTAGGGCGGCGGCCTGCGGCCCCCGCATGCTGGTCGAGCAGCCCGGAGACGGCCGCCCCATGCTGGTCGAGTAGCCCGCAGGGCGTATCGAGACCGACGTGATCGTGCGGTGGATCTCGATACGCCCGCTGCGCGGGCTGCTCGATCAGCATGGAGTGCGCGCGTCCCGCGCGCACAAGGAGTGCATGGGCCTCTCGATGGGCGGGCCTGCGGCCCCGCCCCATGCTGGTCGAGCAGCCCGGAGGGCGTATCGAGACCGACGTGATCGTGCGAGGGATCTCTCGATACGCCCGCTGCGCGGGCTACTCGATCAGGATGGACGTGGGCCGCGCCGCCGAGGCGTCCTCGAGACGTCGAGGCGTCCCGCTGCTCCTGGACGTCTCGACCGTCCGGGGATGTCTCGGCCGGCCGGCCCGCAGGGTCGCCCCATGCTGGTCGAGTAGCCCGCAGGGCGTATCGAGACCGACGTGATCGTGCGGTGGATCTCGATACGCCCGCTCTGCGGGCTACTCGATCAGCATGGAGTGCGGACGGTCCCGCGGCCCCGCCTGCCGGGGGGCGCCGCGTCAGCGGGGGCGGCACTCCAGGCTGAGCCAGAGCTCGAAGCAGGCGCTGCGGGAGAGGGCGGTGGCGCCGATGGAGGCGCGGCCCATCCGGCCGGCGTCGGGGCCGAAGACGTCGAGGAGGAGGTCGCTCGCCGCGTTCGAGACCTCGTTGAGGCGCTCGAAGCCGGGTGGGCAGAGCACGAAGCAGAGCCCGCGGGAGAGGGCGACGACCTCGTCGAGCGAGCCGAGGGCCGCGCGGATCATCCCGAGCGCGTTCACCGCGGTGTAGCGCGCCGCCTCCCGCGCCTGCTCGAGCGTGATGTCGACGCCGACGGCCCCCGGATGCAGCAGGGCGCCGTCGCGCGACTCCGGGGTGATGCCGCTGAGCTCGAGCAGGTCGCCGGTGCGGTGGGACGCGCGCAGCGTGCTGCCGCCGTAGCGCCCGCCGTAGGGCGGGTCGAGGTAGTCGGGGATCGCGAGACCGAGCTCGCGGGCGCGCCGTTCTGCGGAATGCCCGTCGGCGGAGTGCGTGTCGGCGGAGTGGCTCATGCCGCCAGCGTATCCGGCGGTAGCCAGAATGGATACAACCTGCGTACGATGGGATCCATTCAGGGGTCGGCGGTACGGCGACCGCGAGAAGGGACCTGCAGATGACGATCGGCCTCACCGGTGGCGCCCCCGCCCGGACGTCCATCGATGTGGCCGCCGAGCGCGCGCGCACCGCGGGAACGGCCGGCCGGCACTACTTCAACGCCGCCGGCGCCGGCCTGATGAGCGACTCCGTCCTCGAGACCGTGATCGCGCACCTCCGCCTCGAGCAGCGGGTCGGCGGCTACGAGGCCGCGAACCTCGTCGTCGACCGGGTCGACGCCGCCTACGCCGCGGCGGCCGCTCTGCTCCGCGCCGACGCCGACGAGATCGCCTTCTTCGACAGCGCGACCACCGGCCTCCGCGCCGTCTTCGACGCGCTCCGCCTCGGCCCCGGCGACACCGTGCTCGCCCCGCGCTCGAGCTACGTCAGCCAGGCGCTGCGACTGCTCGCGCTCGAGCGCTACGACGGCGTCCGGCTGATCCTCCTCCCCAACGACTCCAGCGGCGGCCTCGACGTCGAGGCGCTCGAGAGCGCCCTCGCCACCGCGAGCGGCCGCACCGTGATCAGCGCCGTGCACGTGCCCACCTCCTCCGGACTCGTCGAGCCGGTCGCCGCGATCGGCGCCCTCGCCCGCCGCTACGGCGCGACCACCGTGCTCGACGCGACCCAGTCGGTCGGCCAGCTCGACATCGACGTGCGCGCGATCGGCTGCGACGCCCTCGTCACGACCGGCCGCAAGTTCCTCCGCGGGCCGCGCGGCACCGGGCTGGTCTTCCTCCGCCGCGGTCTGCTCGACGGCCTCGGGGCCTGGGCGCCCGACGTGCGAGGCTCGCAGTGGACGAGCGAGCAGGAGTGGACCATGGACGGGACGGCGAGAGCCCTCGAGACCTGGGAGTCGTCGGTGTCGCTGCGGCTCGGGCTCGGCGAGGCGCTGCGCGAGGCGCTCGAGCGCGGCACGGCGGCGACCGAGGCGCACCTGGTGGCGCTCGGCGCGCGGCTGCGCACCCGGCTGTCCGCGATCGGCGGCGTCACCGTGGCGGATCCGCCCGCGTCGCCCTCCGGCATCGTCACCTTCGTGCTCGACGGCGTGCCCGGCAAGGCGGTCTCGGCGCGGCTGCGGGAGGCGGGCGTCGACTCGCTCGCGGTGCCCGCCTCGCACGCGCAGTGGGACCTCGGTGCGCGCGGGCTCGCGAGCGTCGTCCGGGTGTCGCCGCACGTCTACACGGACGAGTCGGACGTCGAGGCGCTGCTCGCGGCGGTCGCGGGAGTCGCCGAGGGGGCGGACGCGTGACGGCGCCCGGCGCCGTGCCCGACGGCACCGTGCCCGACGGCACCGTGCACGACGCGATCGTCGTCGGCCTCGGCATCCACGGCTCCGCCGCCGTCCTCGAGCTCGCGCGGCGCGGGCGCGACGTGGTGGGGATCGAGCAGTTCGGCCCCGGGCACGTCCGCGGCTCGTCGCACGGCGCGACCCGGATGATCCGCCGCGCCTATCCGAGCCCCGTCTGGAACGACCTGGTCGACCGCGCCTTCCGCGGCTGGGACCGCTGGGCCGATCTGGCCGGCGCGCCGTTCGTGCACCCCACCGGCGGCCTCTACGCGCACCGCGGCGAGGCGGCGCTGCAGGGCGGGCGCAGCCGGCCGGTCGCCGTGCCCGACACGTCCTTCGCTCCGCCCGCCGACTACGGGGTCGTGCACGATCCCGACGCGGGAGTCGTCGAGGCCGCCCGCGCGCTGGCCTTCGCGCAGTCCGCCGCGACGGCCGCGGGCGCCGAGCTGCGCTTCGACGAGGAGGTGCTCGACTGGAGCGTCGACCGCGGGAGCCACGGGGCCGACAGCGCCGCCGACAGCACCGGCAGTGGCGCCGCCGGGATCGTCACCGTCCGCACCTCCGCCGGCGAGCTGCGCGCCCGCCGGCTCGTCGTCACCGGCGGCGCCTGGGTCGAGCGGCTGCTGCCCGAGACCGCGGGCTTCTTCGAGGTGCAGCGGATCCTGACCCTCACCGTCCCGGCCGGGCAGAGCGTCGCGCAGCCGCCGGCGCTCGGCTGCTTCTCGGTCGACCTGCCGGACGGGCTCGTCTTCGGCCTGCCCGAGGCGGCCGGCTCCGGCGCCAAGATCGGCGTCGACGCCGGACCGGTCTGGGACCCGGCGGTGCCCGTCGCCCCGCCGACCGAGGCCGAGATCGCGCACCTGGCCGGCCTGCTGCGCCGATTCGTCCCCGGGATCGAGACCGACGGCGGCGAGGCCACCGCCTGCCTCTACACGATGACCCCCGACAAGCGCTTCGTCGTCGGCGCGCTGCCCGGCCGCCCCGAGGTGCTGATCGGCGCGGCCTGCTCGGGCCACGGCTTCAAGTTCGGCCCGGCGATCGGCGAGGCGCTGGCCGACCTCGTCGACGGCGTCGCCCGCCCCGACCTCGACTTCCTCAGCCCGGACCGGACGGTGACCGCATGACCCTCTCCCCGCCTCCCGCCCGCGTCGCCGTCGCGGCGCCGCACCCCGCCGCCCTCGACGCGGCGGCCCGCGCCATCGCCGACGGCGGCGACGCGATCGACGCCGCCCTGGCCGCGGCCACCGCGCTCACCGTCGTCTACCCGCACCAGTGCGGTCTCGGCGGCGACCTGATCGCCCTCGTCCGCCGCCCCGGCGAGGACGTCGTCGCGGTGGTCTCGGCCGGAGCGGCGCCCGCCGGCATCGACGTCGCGGCGCTCGCTCGCGAGGAGCGGATGCCGCGCCAGGGCGCGCAGACCGTCACGATCCCCGGAGCGGTCGCCGGCTGGCGCGCGATCGCCGGTCTCGGCGGTCGCCTGGGCCTGGACACGCCGCTGCGCCGCGCTGCCGAGCTGGCCGCCGAGGGCGTCCCGGTCTCCGCGGGGCTCGGACGCGCCATCGCGCTCCGCCGCGAGGAGCTGCTGGCCGACGAGGGCATGCGCGGCGTCTTCGGCGACGGGGCCGGCGGGCTCCTCGGCGAGGGCGACCTGCTGGTGCAGCCGGCGCTCGCCGCCTCGCTGGCCGAGCTCGTCGACGATCCCGGAGCGTTCTACCGCGGCCGGATCGCCGACTCCCTCGCCGCGCGCCTGGCCGCGCTCGGCGGCGCGCACACTCCCGCCGACTTCGCCGCGCACGAGGCCGAGCTCGTCGAGCCGGCCGTCTCGCGCGAGGGCGGCGTGCGCTGGTGGGTCGCTCCGCCGCCGAGCCAGGGCGTGGTGCTGCTCGGCGTCCTGCCCGAGGCGCTCTCGGGCGACACGGCGGCGCTCGTCGGAGCCGTCCGCGACGCGGCGCTCGTGCGGCAGGCCGAGCTCGGCGACCCGCGCGGCGGCGCGATCGACGTCGAGGCGATGCTCGACCCGCGCCGGCTCTCGCGCGGCGCGCTGCCGCGGGCCGGCCGCGCGCTCGGCGACACGGTCGCGGTCACGGCCGCCGACACCGACGGCACCGTCGTCACGCTGATCCAGAGCGTGTACCAGCTCTTCGGCTCGGGCATCCTCGACCCCGGGACCGGCATCGTGCTGCACAACCGCGGCTCCGCCTTCAGCACCGACCCCGCGCACCCCGGCCGGGTGGGCCCGGGGCTGCGGCCGCCGCACACGCTGCTGCCGGTGATCGCGGAGCGCGCCGGGAGCGCCGATCGTTCCGGGAGCGCCGCAGATGCCGGGCTCGTGCTCGGGCTCGGCTGCCAGGGCGGCAGCGCCCAGCCGTGGATCCTCGCGCAGCTCGTCCGCGATCTGCTCGACCCCGCCGCGGACCCCGCCGCCGTACTCGAGCGCCCGCGCTTCGTCGTCGGAGCGCGCGACCTCGGCCACGAGGAGCTGACGCTCGTCGCCGAGCCGGGAGTGCCCGACGCGGTCGCGGCGGCGGAGGCGCTCGGACTGCCGGTCGCCGCGGTGTCCGGGCCGGTCGACGAGGCCGGCCACGTCCAGCTCGTGCGGCTGCACGCCGACGGCCGCCTCGACGCGGCCAGCGATCCGCGGGCCGACGGTCGCGCGCTCGTCGCGGGCGCGGGCTGACCCTCGCCCGGCGTCGCGGCTGTGAGCCGTGACCGCCTCGAGGAGCCGGCCCCGTCGCTCCGCTCCTCTCTCCTCTCTTATGAAGTCCCACGCCTGACGCCCCGAACCGAAGGACCGCCGCCGCCATGAGCGCCACCAGCACCGCCTCCGCCAGCACCAGCACCGCCGCCGCCACCGCCCACGTGCTCGACCCGCTCGCCGCCGCCGAGATCGCCTCCTTCGTCGCCGCCGTCCGCGCGAGCGATCGGATCGGCGCGCGCCCGCGGTTCTGGGGCATCAGCCTCGACGAGGAGAAGGCCCGCGGCGTCGAGCCCGGCGGCGCCCGCCCGGTGCGACTGGTCGTGCTCGACCCGGACGCCCGCGCGGCCTGGGAGGTGCGCGGCTGGACCGCCGGCCCCGACAGCCCCGCGATCGTCGAGGTCTGGACCGACGTCGACCACCGCCGCCCCGGCGTCTCCAGCGACGAGGCGCGGCTGATCGCGCAGGCCGCCCGCACCTCGCCGCTGCTGAAGGAGGCGCTCGCCCTCCGCGGCATCACCGACACCTCGCTGGTCTGGGTCGACCCGGAGTCGATCACCGGCTTCGTCCCCGAGGACCTCGCCGACCGCAGGCTCAGCTGGGGCACGGTCTGGTACCGCGAGTTCCCCGAGGACAACGGCTACGCCCGCCCGGTCGCCGGTCTCGTGCCGATCCTGGACCTCGACACGCTCGAGGTGATCCGGATCGAGGACCACGGCGTGATCCCGATGGCGAGCGAGACCGGCGTCTACACCGCGGGCACCTGGGGCCCCGACCGCGAGGTGTCGAAGCTCGACATCGTCCAGGCCGACGGCCCGGGCTTCGCGATCGAGGGGCACCGGGTGCAGTGGCAGAACTGGTCGTTCCGGGTCGGCTTCAGCCACCGCGAGGGGCTCGTGCTGCACGAGCTGACGTACCGCGACGGCGATGTCGAGCGCCCGGTGCTGGCGCGCGCCGCCGTCAACGAGATGTACGTGCCGTACCTCGACAGCGACCCCACCGCCTACCGCAAGAACTTCTTCGACTGGGGCGAGTACGGCGCCGGCCCGCTCACCGCGAGCCTCGAGCTCGGCTGCGACTGCCTCGGCGAGATCCGCTACTTCGACGTCGACTACCTCGACGGCCACGGCGAGCCGCAGACCATCGCGAACGGCATCTGCCTGCACGAGGAGGACGACTCGATCCTCTGGAAGCACGTGAACACCCGCACCGGCAGCGCCGAGGTGCGCCGCAGCCGCCGCCTGGTGATCTCGAGCTTCGCGACCGTCGCGAACTACGACTACGGCTTCTACTGGTCGCTCTACCAGGACGGCTCGGTCGAGCTCGAGGTGAAGCTGACCGGGCTGATGTCGGTGAGCGGCATCGCCGACGGCGAGGTGCCGCGCTCGGGGCGGAGGGTCGCGCCGAACGTGCAGGCGCCGATCCACCAGCACTACTTCGCGGTCCGCCTCGACACGGCGATCGACGGACCGCTGAACCGCCTGGTCGAGGTGCACGCCGAGGCCGACCCCGACGAGACGACCAACCCGCACGGCAACGCCTGCCTCGCGATCGAGACGCCGCTGGCCTCGGAGTCGGTGGCCGCCCGCCGCGCCGATCCGTCGCGGGCCCTGCACTGGCGGATCGAGAGCGAGTCCGCGCAGAACCGCTACGGCGAGGCGACCGCCTACCGCCTGGCGCTGCAGAACACCGCGCAGCTCTACGCCCGCCCGGGCAGCGTCGTCGAGCGGAAGGCGCCCTTCGTCGGGCAGCACCTCTGGGCCAGCGCCTTCGACCCGGAGGAGCGCTTCATCGCCGGCGAGTACCCCAACCAGGGCGAGCTCGGCGACGACGGCGTGCACGTCTGGCAGCGCGCCGACCGCTCGCTGGACAACGAGCGCCTCGTGCTCTGGCCGGTGCTCGGCGTGCACCACTTCCCGCGGCCGGAGCAGTGGCCGATCATGCCGGTCGACCGGATCAGCCTGCGGCTGGAGCCGGACGGGTTCTTCGACCGGAACCCGTCGCTCGACGTGCCGGCGTCTGAGTCGGCGCACTGCGCGCCGGGGATGCCGGCCGAGGCGCACGCGTGCCACCCTGCCGCCGCCGATGCCTCCGACGCCTCCGACGCTCACGCCGGGCACGAGCACGCCGAGCAGCAGCACGGCCACGAGGGCGGCCGCTGATGGCGGCGCCGCTCGCCGCCCACCTCGCCGACAGCTCGGCGGGGGCGCTCGCCGCGGCCGTCGCCTCCGGCGAGGTCTCGGCCGTCGAGGTGATGCGCGCGCACCTGGAGCGGATCGAGGAGCGGAACCCGTCGATCCGCGCCGTCGTCTCGCAGCAGCCCGACTCCGTGTCGCTCGCCGCCGCGTCGGACGCCGACCGCCGCACCGCCGAGGCCCGCGCGGCCGGCGAGCCGCTGCCGCCGCTGCACGGTCTGCCGACCGCGGTGAAGGACCTGATGGACGTCGCCGGCTTCCCGACGACGAACGGCTCCGCCGCCTTCGCCGACGCCGCGCCCGCCGCGCACGACAGCGTCCTCGCGACGCTGCTGCGCGAGTCCGGCGCCCTGATCATCGGCAAGACGAACACCCCCGAGATGGGCCAGGGCGTGCTGACCTTCAACCCGGTCTTCGGCACCACCGTGAACCCGTGGGACGTCTCGCGCCACGCGGGCGGGTCGAGCGGAGGCGCGGCCGCCGCCCTCGCCGCGCGGATGCTGCCGATCGCCGACGGCTCCGACAGCGGCGGGAGCCTGCGCTACCCGGCCGCGTTCTGCAACGTCGTCGGCGTGCGCCCGAGCCCCGGCCGCGTGGCGAGCGGGCGCACCGGCAACGCGTGGACCCCGCACGGCGTGACCGGGCCGATGGCGCGCGACTCCGCCGACGCCGCGCTCTTCCTCGACGCGCTCTCGGTCGAGAAGAGCGTCTGGCCGCTGTCGTCGCTGCCCGTGCACGCGGCGCGGCCCATCACCGTCGAGGGCCTGCGGATCGCCTGGAGCGACGATGCCGGCGGGCTGCCGATCGATCCCGACGTGCGCGCCGTGCACGCCGCGTTCGCCGCGCAGCTGGCCGGGCTCGGCGCCGTGCTCGAGGCCGACGAGCCCGACTTCGCGGGCGCCGACGAGGCGTGGGAGACCATCGAGACCTTCGAGTTCTTCCTCGGCGGCCGGCACGCCGTCGACGCGGGCGCCACCGGATTCCGCCCCGACTACGTCCGCAACGTCGAGCAGGGCCGCGCGACGACCGCGACGCAGCTCGCCGACGCCTACGAGCGCCGCACCCGCCTCTTCCGCGACACCGCCCGCGTCCTCGAGACGCACGACGTGCTGATCCTGCCCGCGACCCCCGTCGTCGCCCCGCCCGCCGACCTCGAGTGGGTGCCGTCCGTCGACGGCCACGACTTCGACCGCTACTTCACCTGGCAGATGCTCGCCAACCGCCTGACCCTGACGGCCCACCCCGTCGTCGTCACCTCCGCCGGCTTCACCCCCGAGGGCCTGCCCGTCGGCGTCCAGGTCGTCGGCCGCCACGGCCGCGAGGCCCAGCTGCTCGCCGTCACCCGCGCCCTGGAGGAGGCCACGGGCTGGATCGCCCGCACCCCGTCGCTCTGACGCGCGCGGCCGGCGTCGGCTTCCCGCTCGCCCCTCGCCCCCCTGCCTCCCCACCCTCCAAAAGTTGCGGTAGTCGCGCCCCACTACCGCAACTTCCGAAGACTCGCGGCGGTGCGCGGAGGCCGGTCCGGGCGGGTCGGCTCTCCACTCCTCAAAAGTTGCGGTAGTCGCGCCCGACTACCGCAACTTTCGAAGACTCGCTGCGGTGCCGGACGGTGCGCGACGGCCGATCCGGGCGGGTCGGCCCCCACCCTCCAGAAGTTGCGGTAGTCGTGCCCAAGTACCGCAACTTTTGGAGAGTGGAGGCGGTGCGCGGGGGCCGACCGGGACGGGGCGCGGGAGTGATCGCGCAGAACATCAGCCGGGAGGCGTGCTCATCGCCCATCGGCGATGAGCGGCACTCCTGGCTGATGTTCTGCATCGGTTGCCGGGCCGGCGCCGCCCGGGATGCCCCCGCCGGGGCCGATCCGGGGCGTGAGCCGCGCCCAACGTCAGCCAGGAGGCACCGGCCTCCTCTGACGGAGGAGGCCCCCCACTCTCCGCTGACGTTGTGCGGGCGCGGGGCCGAGCAGCGTTGCTCCCGCCGCCCGCCGCGCCCGTGATCGAATGGGAGGCGACCGAAGGAGGTGCCGTGCGCCAGATCCCCCGCATCCGGCTCGACCCTCGCATCCCCGCGCCGCCGTTCGCCGACGCGGAGGCGTCGGCCGCGTTCCACCGGTCCCTCGCGATCCACGTGGCCGAGCTCGGCCGCGCCGCGGGCGGGCCGTTCGTGGAGACGCTCGCGGTGTGCGCCCTCGTGGAATCCGGGCGTGGGCAGGCGACTCCGCTGCCGACCCAGCCCGTGCTCGCCACGGCGCTGCGCACCTTCTTCCCCGCCGCCTGGACGCCCGCCTCCCTCGTCACCGTCGCGCGCGAGGTGCTGCCGTCGCGGGACGCCCCCGGCTGGCAGGCGGGCGCGGACCGCCTCTCCCACGACGGCGATCCGCTGTGGCGGGCCCGGCGCGACTCCGCCGGCCGCTGGAGCGCGCAGTGGATCGAGCGCGGAGTCGCCCGCCCCGACGTGACCGCCGAGGACGACGACGAGATGGTGCTCCACCTGATGGCGCACCTCACCGATCCGTTCCCCTATCCCTACGCCTGGTCGGGCACGGAGGAGGAGTCGGCCCGGCGCCGCGCCGACGCGGCTGAGATCGCGCGGGTCTTCGCGCTCGAGCGTCGGCTGCCGTACCTCGAGCGCTGGTCGCAGCACTGAACTAGGCGATCGGCCGCCGCGCCGCGATGTCCGCCGCCTGCGCGACTCCCGACCGCCACGGCACCCCGTGCCCCGGAAGCAGCACCGCCGCCCCGGTCGCCGCCAGCACCTCGAGCGACGCGAGCGACACCCGGGTGTCCGCGGTCGCCGCACGGGCCACGAGATGAGGGCCGGTCCGGGCGGAGTACGGATCGAGCGTCACCAGGGCGTCCCCGCCGATCACCGCGCCGCGCTCGGGCAGGTGCAGCGAGACGTGCCCGTCGGTGTGACCGGGCGTCGCCAGCACGACGGGGGAGCCGGGCACGTCGAGCACGGCGCCCGGCTCGAGGGCGGTCGTGCCGGTGAGCGGCGGCACCCGCAGCGCTCCCGCCCGCGCCATCGCGCCCAGCACGGGGATCGCCGACGGGTGGCGCAGCGGGTACAGCAGCGGCGTGCGCTGACGGCGGTAGGAGTAGGGGTGCGCGGCGAGCCGGGCGTCGGCGGCGTGCAGCCACACCGGCACACCGCGCTCGCGCAGCCGCCCGGCGAAGCCGAGGTGGTCGAAGTGCGCGTGCGTGAGGACGAGCGCGTCGATGTCGGCGAGCCCTCGGCCGAGGACGTGAAGGGCGCGCAGCAGGTGCGGCCAGGTCCCCGGCAGCCCCGCGTCGACGACGGTCAGCCGCCCGCCTTCCTCGACGATCAGCACGTTGGTGTATGCGTGCTCGATCCGGTGCACCCCCTCGACCTCGTGCCGGTGGAGACTCGCGCCCCCGCGCCGCCGCCCGCCCGTGTCCGCGCTCATGCCGCCTCCTGCTCGTCCCGCCGGGCGCTCACCCGGGTCCGACGACGCTAGGCCGCCCCGCCCGGCCCGCGTCAGGGCGTTGACAGTCCCTGCTGATCGAGTAGCCCGCCGCAGCGGGCGTATCGAGATCGCCCCCGTCGGAAACGGGGTCTGCAGGACTGGGGTTCGGGCGGTCCTCTTGCGCCGTGTAGATGCTTCGCCCGCGTGCTGGCGCACGCAACGGGTTCCGGCGACGGGGGCAGGGACCGCCGGGACGGCTGATGAGCGTTCCGAGCTTCTGACGCGCCGCGTCCTCGGGAGTCCGGAGCCGGGTAGCGTGACCGCGTGACCGCCGTGTGGGACTCGATCGACATCGAGCGGCCGCTCGATGTCTCCGATGAGCCGCTCGGCACGAAGGAGAAGTTCTGGCTGGTCTCCGAGGGCGACCTGTGGCTGTTCAAACTGGCCCGTCAGCGCGGTGGAGTGACCCGGGGCGAGGACTGGGCGGAGTGGATCTCGTGCCACCTCGCGAAGGAGCTCTCGATTCCGTGCGCCGAGATCCGACCCGCTCGCGTGGGAGGACGGCGGGGCATCATGTCGCGCACTGTTGTCGAGAGAGAGCTCAGCCAGCAGCTCGAGCACGGCAACAGTCTGCTCGTGGAGAAGGACCGCTTCTACGAGCTGTCTCGAACGCGCTACAACGAGCGCTACACCGTACCCGCGGTGCACACCGCCCTGGACGGTGTCGACGCGCCGTCGACGTTCTCCGGGCCTGCCAACCTCTCGGGATTCGATGTCTGGGCGGGGTACCTGCTCTTCGACGCTTGGATCGCGGGACGAGACCGTCATCACGAGAACTGGGCGGTGATCAGCGGCAGAGGTCACAGCAGGCTGGCCCCGTCGTACGACCACGGCAACGCCCTCGGTTTCCAGGAGACGGATGCGAAGCGGCTGGCGTGCCTCGCCGACCCGCAGGCGCTCGACCGGTGGGCGCGACGGGGACGGAGCCACCACTTCGCGGACCGGCCCCTGCTCTCCGAGCTGGCACGAGAGGCGCTCAATCACGCGAGCCCCGCTGCGCGTGCTTTCTGGATCGAGCGGCTCGCGGCGGTGCGGCCGGATCAGGTGAGGGCGATCATCGCGGCGGTGCCCTCGGACCTGATGTCAGCGGCGTGCGCTAGTTTCACAGAAGAGTTGCTCGCGGCGAATCGGAGGAGGCTGCTCGATGACCTTGCTCACTGATCGACCGTCGGCCGCTGTCGAGCACTCGAGTCGCGAACTGCTTCTCATCTGGCAGAACCCGGGAACGCGGCGGTTCGTGAAGGCGGGTCTTCTGTCGGTCGCGGCCGAGGGCTATCGCTTCTGCTATGCGGAGGAGGCGAGAGCGGATCCGGAGTTCTTCCCGCTGGGCGAGTTCCCGCAGCTGGAGGGCGAGTACCGGTCGTCGTCCCTGCCGCCGTTCTTCGCCAACCGTGTCATGTCCTCGGCGAGGACCTCCTACGACGACTACCTCCGGTGGCTGGGCCTCGAGGCCGAGTCTCCGGATCTCCCTGTCGAGATCCTCGTCCGGACCGGCGCCTCGCGAGCGACCGACACCTTCCACGTCGTCGAGAAGCCGACGCGGGGCGCGCGGAGCTTCGTCAGTCGCTTCTTCGTCTCAGGTATCGGCCATGTGCCTACTTCTGCGGGCCCCGACGGAGCGCTCGGAACCGGCGATCGCGTGCTCCTCGAACAGGAGGGCGACAACGTCGTCAACGCGGACGCTCACCGCGTCGTGTCGCTGCGAGGCGTGCAGATCGGCTGGGTGCCGGACTGGCTCTGCGGAGAGGTCGCCGAGCTGGCGGACGCCGGATGGCGCTTCGAGGCGATCGCCGAGAAGGTCAGTCCTGAAGCGCCTTCACACGTGCGAGTCCTCTGTCGCGTGACGGCTCACCGCGACGCCTGAGAGCGGAGGCGCGGACCTGCCCTGGTGGGTCTCGATACGCCCCTCCGGGGCTCCTCGACCAGCATGCAGGTGGGCCGCGGACGGCGCTGATCGACCAGCAGGGGAGCGGGGTGCTCGACCGGCGGGGAGGGGGTGTGGTCGACTCGGGGAGGTGGCGCGCTGGGTGGCGGGTGCTCAGGAGGGGGAGCGGTGGCGGAGTCGAGGCGAGGCGGGGGTGCGCCGGGGACGGTGCTGCTGCTGCGGGGGGACGGGCGGTACGCCGATCCGTGGCATCCGTTCGGGGAGACAGCGGCGGCGCTCGCCGGGGTGCTGGCGGCGCGCGGGCTCGAGGTGGAGGTGCGCGGGGACGTGGACCGGGCGCTCGCCGAGCTCGGGGCGGGGCGGGTGGCGCTGCCGGGGCTGCTCGTCGTCGACGTCGGGCAGCCGCGGGACGGCGGGGCGAGTCCGCTGACCGAGGGGGCAGCGGCGCTCGCGCTGATCGACCGGGCGGCGGTGCCGGTGCTCGGCGTGCACGTCAGCTCGACGAGCTTCGGCGACTCGCCGGAGTGGGCGGCGCTGCTCGGCGGCCGCTGGGTGCGGGGGAGGACCATGCATCCGGAGTACGGAACCGCGCGCATCGCGATCGAGGTCGGGCATCCGATCACCGACGGGCTGGACGACGCCGACGGGCTGGACGACACCGGCGGGCTGGACGACACCGGCGGGCTGGACGACTTCGACGTGGAGGACGAGCGGTACTCGTGGCTCGAGGTCGCGCCGACCGCGCGGATCCTCGCGACGCACGAGCACGAGGGCGAGCGGCATCCGGTCGCCTGGGCGCTCATGCGCGAGGGCGGCGGCCGGACCGTGTACGACGCGCTCGGGCACGACGCGGCGTCCTACTCCTCGGCGGGGCACCTGCGGCTGCTCGGGCGGGCGCTGGACTGGCTCGGGGTCTGAGCCGACGAGCGGCGCCGCGCGCGCACGCGACGCCGCCTGGGCATCAGGCGAGGGCGGCGATCAGGCGATCGCGCCGTGCTTCTTCTCACCGGTGATGGTGCGGCGACGCCGAGGATGGTGTCGAGGTCGGAGCCCGCGGTGAAGGCCATGTCGGCTTCGGGCTCGCGGGTGTCCAGGGATCGCAAATGAGGAATCATCAATAGTCCCACAAGCTGTGGGACTGTTCGGTCGCAGCCCCGCTGACGTCGATCGCGGCGATGATGCGCCGCTCGTCGGGAAGCGCGAGGCGCTCAGCGCAAGAACGGCTCGTAGCCGGTCGGCAGCTCGATGTCGCGTCCAGTCATCCCGCAATTGTCCCGGACCGGCGACCCGGCACCGGCCTCCTCTGGGGTGGTGGACTCATATCGGAGGGACGGCAGGAGGAAGGGCGGCGCTGCGCAGGTGCGCGGCGCCGCCCCGGGTAGTCAGGCGATGGCGGCGATCAGGCGATCGCGGCGCGCAGCGCGGCGGCGGCAGCGCCGACGTCCGGCGCACCGTAGATGGCGCCGCCCGCGACGGCGACCACGGCGCCCGCGCGCTGCACGGACTCGATGGTGGCGGTGCTCACGCCGCCCGCGACCGAGAACGGGACGCCCGAGGCCTCGCCGTCGTGCAGCAGCGTCTCGAAGGTGAAGCCCTCCTCGGCCTGCTCGTCGAGGCCGGCGTGCATCTCGACGAACTCGGCGCCGAGGGCGACGACCTCGCGGGCGCGGGCGGCCTTGTCGGGGACGCCGATGAGGTCGACGACCACGCCCTTGCCGTGCTTCTTGCCGGCGGCGATCGCGCCGGCGATGGTGCTGTCGCCGGCGACGCCGAGGACGGTCACCAGGTCGGCTCCTGCTGTGAAGGCCATGTCGGCCTCGAGCTCGCCGGCGTCCATGGTCTTGAGGTCGGCGAAGACCGTCTTGTCGGGGTGCGCCTCCTTGATGGCGGTGATGGCCGAGAGGCCGGCGCTCTTGATCAGCGGGGTGCCGAGCTCGAGGATGTCGACGTGCGGGGCGGCCGCGGCGGCGAGCTCGAGGGCGGCGTCGGTGCTGAGGGTGTCCATGGCGAACTGGAGCTTCACGGGGTTCTTCTTCCTGTCGAGGTGGGGTGGTGGAGAGGGGGGGGGGGTGCGTCACTCGAGGTTTGCGTGGCGCGGCCAGAGCTCGTCCGCGCTCGCGCCGCCGCGCTTCCAGAGCGCGTGGAACAGCGCGTCGCCGGTGAGCACGACGACCTGCTCGAAGAGCCCGCCCGAGTACTGCGCCGAGGCGGCGCCCGAGCGGTCGAGCTTGTCGGCGGCCGGCACGATCACGACGGCGGCGGCCAGCTCGGCCAGCGGGGAGCCGGCGGCGGTGGTGATCGCGGCGACCCGCGCGCCGGCGTCGACGGCGGACTGCGCGGCGCGCACGATGCCGCCGGTGGTGCCGGAGCCGCTCGCGGTGAGCAGCACGTCGCCCTCGCGGATCGCGGGGGTGGTGACGTCGCCGACCACGTGCACGACGAGACCGAGGTGCATCAGCCGCATGGCTGTCATCCGCAGGGCGAGCCCGGAGCGGCCGGCGCCGTGCACGAAGACGCGCTCGGCGCCCGCGAGCAGCTCGGCGACCGGCTCGAGACGGTCGGTCGTGAGCGCGGCGGTCGCGGTGGACACCTCGGCGGTGATGGCGGCGAGGGCCTGCGCGGGGTCGGTGGTGGGGTCGTCGGATGCGGGCATGCGGCCAGCCTGCGCGCGAGGAGCCGCGCCCGCCGCCACCCGATGGGACGGGTGGGCCTACCCGATCGGGTGGGTCGGCGCACGGACGGGTAGTCCGGGTAGGTTCGAGGGATGGAGCCCGCCGAGATCTCGACCGCGACGCCCGCTGCGACGCCCGCCGAGCCGTCCGCCGCGACCCCCGCCGCAACCCCCGCCGAGACCCCCGCCTCGCGCGCGCTGCTGCAGCAGCACGCCCGCACCGTCGCCGAGCAGGCCGACCGGCACGCGGTCGCGCTGGAGTCGGTGCTCGCCGCCCTGCGCGCCGAGCGCCTCGACGACCGCGCGGCCCGCACCGTCGCGATCGACATCGCCGCGAACGCGCTGGTCGAGCTGCGCACCGCCTCCGACGAGCAGCGCAGCGCCATGCTCGAGCCCGTCGTCGGCGCCTTCGCGCGGCTGCGGCGCGACCTGAGCCCGCTGGTGCGGTTCGGCGACCTCGACGTGCAGTTCGTCGAGCCGCCGGCGACCGGCCGCGCCCTGCCCGGCGAGGTCGCGCACGCGGCCCGCGCGATCGTCCGCAGCGCCGTGCTGGCGTTCGTGGAGTCGGAGCAGACGCGGCGCGTGCGGATCCAGTGGGACTGCGACGGGCTGAATCTGCTGGTCGAGATCCGCGACGACGGCCGCGGCGAGCTGACCACCCGCGACGAGGCGCTGCGTCCGATCGCGGAGCGCGTGCGCGGGCTCGACGGCGACCTCTCGATCGCGTCGACCGCGGGCTGGGGCTCGACCCTGTCGATCCGTCTGCCGCTCGACCCGCCGGCGCAGCCGGACGGCCTCGACCTCGCCGACCTCAGCGCCCGCGAGCGCGAGGTGCTCAACCTGATCACGCTCGGCGCGAGCAATCAGCGGATCGCGGACGACCTCGGCATCAGCGGCAACACCGCGAAGTTCCACGTCTCCAACCTGCTGCGCAAGGCGGGCGCCCGCACGAGAGCCGAGCTCGCCGCCCTCGCCCGGTGACGCGCGCCGGCCGCGCAGGACCGTCGGCGGGTCAGCCGATCAGCTCGGCGACCGTGTAGCCGAAGAGGGCGCCGTCGGCGTCCCCCTCCTCGACGCCCGCGTAGACGAAGCCGAACGGGTTGTCGCCGCCGACGATGGCGTTGTAGACGCCGCGGACCTCGAAGCGGCCCGTCGCCGGGTCGACCGCGGCGTACCGGCCGGCGTCGCGGCGGAGGTCGACGCGCCCGGCGCTGACCTCGGAGAAGTTGAGGAACACCTTCGACGGCAGTGGGCCGCGCGAGATCGTGACGACACCGGTGATCACCGGGAACTCGACCCGGTCGCCGACCCGCGTGCCGCGGTACTGCACCGGGACGAAGGCGATGGTGCCGGTGATCGGGCCGCGGCCGGCCTCGGTGGAGGCGGCGGCGGCCGGCGTGGCGATCGCGACGGCGATCACGGGGACCGACCAGGCGGCGCCGGAGAGCACGGAGCGGCGGGGCAGGGTGGGCAGGGTGGTGCGCAGGCGGGTGTCGTTCATCAGGGTGTCCTAGGGGTGAGGAGCGCGGGCCCGGGCGCTCCGCGAGGAGGGCCGGGACGGCGCCGGGTGGAGGAGCGGCGGGGCAGCGCCGCACGCGTGAGGTGCGCCGCTCGGGATGCCCGTGCCGCTCGGTCGTCGTCGCGACGGCAGCTTCGGGTTGCCGGTCGCGACACCCGACCCTCTCACACCCTCCATGCATATGCATAGACCCTCCCCGACAATCGTCGGGTTCCGACCCATCCTGCTGTCGACGCCGGGTGTCGACACACCCCTGCGGGGCTGCTCGACCAGCACGGCCGCGCAGGCGAGTGGACCCGGAACGGGGTCCGGCCAAAGCGCGGGCCCCGATGCGCGTCCACTCGCGCGAGTCGGCCCTCGTGAGTGGACGCGAACGGGGGTCTGCTCGCGGCTCGGACCCCATCGCGGGTCCGTCGGCGGAAGCACCTGCTGATCGAGTGGGCGCGCAGCGGGCCCCCTGCTGATCGAGGTGCCCGCGGGGCGGGCTCCGTGCTGATCGAGTAGGCCGCGCAGCGGCCGTATCGAGATCCCGTCCGCAGTCCCACGACGCAGAAGTTGCGGTAGTCGAGAGCGACTACCGCAACTTCTGAGGGATTGGTGGGGGAGGGGAGGGAGGAGCGTCAGCGGGTGCGGTGCAGGGTCTTCGATGCGAGGCCGGCGATCGCCGCGCCGAGCACGGGGGCCAGGAGGAAGACCCAGACCTGGCCGAGGGCGTCGGGGCCGGCGAAGACCGCCGCGGCGATCGAGCGGGCCGGGTTCACGGAGGTGTTGCTGATCGGGATGCTGATCAGGTGCACGAGGGTCAGGGTGAGGCCGATCGCGAGCGGGGCGACGGACTTGTACTCGCTCTTCGAGGTGACGGAGAGGATCACGCCGACGAAGACGGCCGTCAGCACGACCTCGGCGAGGATCACGGCGCCGAGTCCGAAGCCGCCGGGGGAGGCGGCGCCGAAGCCGTTCGAGGCGAAGCCGGACTCGCGGGCGGCGTCGAAGTAGCCGGCCGGGCCGTCGGCGGCGATCAGCGCGACGACTCCGGCGCCGGCGACGCCGCCGACGATCTGGGCGACGATGTAGCCGGGGATGTGCCGCCACTCCGTCCGCCCGGCGAGGGCGAAGCCGATCGAGACGGCCGGGTTGAAGTGGCCGCCCGAGATGTGGCCGACGGCGTAGATCCCGGCGACCAGCGTGAGGCCGAACGCGAGCGCGACGCCGAGGAAGCCGACGCCGAGCGCGTTGCCGTCGTCCGGGAACGCCGAGGCGAAGATCGCGGTGCCCACGCCTCCCGCGACGAGGAGGAACGTGCCGAACGCCTCGGACGCGTAGCGCGCGCCGGCGGAGTACTGCTCGGCGTGCTCCTTCCGCTGCTCGCTGGTCGTGCGGCTGGCGGGCGTGGATGACGGCATGGGGGTTCCTCCGCGGGTCGTGGACGGCCCCGCGGCGCGCGAGGGCAACGGCCACTCCAGCACCCGCGGGCCCCTGCCGCTCCGCCCGCCCAGTCCCCTCCCGGCCGCGCGCCTCCGGAGGCGCCCTGCGCGGCCAACCGCTGCTCGCTCAGCGGCCACCCCCCCCTGGCAGCCACCCTTCTGCACTCGGGTGGATCTCGATACGCCCGCTGCGCGGGCTACTCGATCAGCATCGGCGAGCGAGCCCGCCCTGCCCCCGCCGCATGCCGGTCGAGCAGCCCCGGAGGGGCGTATCGAGACCCGCCCTCCGAACAACGGTGGATCTCGATGCGTCCGCCGCGCGGGCTGCTCGATCAGCATGAGCCGGCGAGCCCGCCCCCTTCCCGCTGCATGCTCATCGAGCGGCCCCGCCCCGGCCCCGCATGCCGGTCGAGTAGCCGCGCAGCGGCGTATCGAGACCCGCCCTCCGAGCTCCGGCACGCGGAACGACCTCCGGCTCGTCGTTCCGCCCCGTTTCCGCGTGCCGAGGCGCGTTCCCCGTGCCCGAGGTGGCCCGGCCGCCCGCCCCCGACGGGCGGCTCCCGCACAACATCAGCTGAGAGTGACCGCCGTCCCCCCAGGAGCGATGGCGCCCACTCTCAGCTGATGTTGTGCGCGCACCGCCGGCTCTCACCGCCGGCCACACCGGATGCACCTCTAAAGAGAGCGCTCTCACAAAAGTCTTGACCTCTGCGCGACCCGCTCCGTATGCTCGCCTCACACCCCGTGAGAGCGCTCTCACACACGACAGCACAGCACGTGAGAGCGCCCCCCGGAGTGCCCTGACACCCATCACGAAGGAGTGACCGTGCTCGAATCACGACGCGCCAGGATCGCCACGGCGATCGCCGGCGCCGCCACCCTCGCCCTGCTCGTCTCCGGATGCTCGTCCGGATCCGGCGCGGCCGAGGACGGGGAGATCGAACTGACCGTGACCACGTTCGGCGCCATGGGGTTCGACGACCTCTACGCCGAGTACGAGGAGGCCCACCCGGGCGTCACGATCGTCCCGAACAACATCGACACCGGCGGCAACGCGCGGACCGACGCGTTCACCAAGCTCGCCGCGGGCTCCGGCCTCTCCGACGTCGTCGCGATCGAGGAGGGCTGGCTCGGCTCGATCATGGAGGTCTCCGACCAGTTCGTCGACCTGCGCGACCACGGCATCGAGGACCGCAAGGCCGACTGGGTCGACTGGAAGTACGAGCAGGCCGTCGACCCCGACGGCCGCGTCATCGGCTACGGCACCGACATCGGCCCCGAGGGCCTCTGCTACAGCACCGCCGCCTTCGAGGCCGCGGGCCTGCCCACCGATCGGGCCGCCGTCGCGGAGCTGCTCGGCGGCGCCGACGCGACCTGGGAGGACTACCTCGCCGCCGGCAAGCAGTACCACGACGCCACCGGCAAGGCCTGGTACGACCAGTCCGGCTTCGTCTGGAACGCCATGGTCAACCAGCTCCCCGAGGGGTACTACACCGCCGACGGCGAGCTGAACATCGACGGCAACGCCGAGCTGCAGGAGCGCTGGGGCTGGATCACCGACGGCGCCGCCTCCGGACTCTCCGCCGCCCAGAAGGCCTGGGACTGGAACAAGGGCAAGTCGTTCAACGACGGCACCTTCGCGACCTTCGTCTGCCCGGGCTGGATGCTCGGCCAGGTGAAGGCGCAGGTCGAGGCCGGCGGCGGCGACCCCGAGGCCACCGGCTGGGACTTCGCCGACGTCTTCCCCGGCGGCGCGGCCAACTGGGGCGGCTCGTTCCTCTCCGTGCCCACGCAGTCGAAGCACCCCGCTGAGGCCGCGGAGCTCGCCTCGTGGCTGAGCGAGCCGGAGCAGCAGATCGCCGCGTTCGACGCGACCGGTCCGTTCCCGAGCACCGTCGCCGCCCAGGAGGAGCTCGCCTCCGCCGCCGCGCCCGACCCGGCGCTGAACGGCGCCCCGACCGGCGCGATCCTCGCCGAGCGCGCCCAGGGCGTCGTCGCCCAGTACAAGGGCCCGGACGACTCGCTGATCCAGGAGAACGTCTTCGGACCGGTCCTGCAGAAGGTCGACCGCGGCGAGCTCGACGGCGACAAGGGCTGGGACGAGGCGCTCTCGCTCCTCGACGAGCTGGTCGACTGACCCGCTCCCCTCAGTCGGGGCTCCCGTCCGGTGCAGGCCGGGCGGGAGCCCCTCCCCTCCTTCCCACGAACGAGTCCCACGACACGAGCGACCGACGAGAGCGACCCATGACGAGCACCCTGACCCCGCCGACCGCGCCGCCTCCCGGCCGCCGCCCCGCGCCCCGCCTGCCACTCACCGCGCGCCAGCGGATGAGCCGCTTCGACGTCAAGGCGTCGCCGTACCTCTACATCTCGCCGTTCTTCCTGCTGTTCGCGATCACGGGAGCCTTCCCGCTCGTCTACACGCTGGTGGTCTCGCTCTACGACTGGCAGCTGCTGCAGGGCCAGGGCGACTTCGTCGGGCTCGGCAACTTCGCCGCGGTGCTCGGCGACCGCTTCTTCTGGAACTCGATCGGCAACACGCTGAGCATCTTCCTGCTCTCCACGATCCCGCAGCTCGCCGTCGCCCTGGTGCTCGCCGCGGTGCTCGACCAGTCGCTGCGCGCCCGCACCTTCTGGCGGATGAGCGTGCTGCTGCCCTACGTCGTGTCGCCCGTCGCCGTGGCCCTGATCTTCTCGAGCATCTTCGGCGACCAGGAGGGCCTCGCGAACAACCTGCTCGGCCTGGTCGGCATCGCCCCGATCGACTGGACGAACGACCGCCTCGCCAGCCACATCGCGATCGCCTCGATGGTCAACTGGCGCTGGACCGGCTACAACGCCCTCATCCTCCTCGCCGCGATGCAGGCCGTGCCGCGCGATCTGCACGAGTCGGCCGCGCTGGACGGGGCGGGCTCGTTCCGCCGGTTCACCTCGATCACGATCCCCAGCATCCGCCCGACCCTGATCTTCGTGATCATCACCGCCACCATCGGCGGACTGCAGATCTTCGCCGAGCCGCGCCTCTTCGACGTCTCGAACGCGGGCGGCATCGGCGGCTCGGACCGCCAGTTCCAGACCACCGTCCTCTACCTCTGGGAGATGGCGTTCTTCCGCCAGAACTTCGGCGAGGCGGCGGCGGTCGCCTGGCTGCTCTTCCTCCTGATCGTGCTGATCGGACTGGTGAACTTCGCGATCTCGCGGCGGATCGCCTCCGTCGAGAACCGGGTCGCCTCGCGCCGGCGCCGGCCGCTGACGACCGGCGCCGAGAAGAAGGAGAGTGCCCGATGACCGCCACGGTCCCCACCCTGCCCGCCACCGCGCCCGTCGCGGACGAGCCCGCGCGCCGCCCCGGGCGTTCGCGCTCCTCGGGAGCCGGCCGCGTCGACCGCCCCGGCTTCCTCACCTACGGCCTGCTCAGCGCCTTCATCCTCGGCTCGACCTACCCGCTGTGGTGGTCGTTCGTGGTGGCCAGCGGGAGCAACGCGACCCGCGGCGAGACGCTGCCGCTGATCCCGGGCGGCAACTTCCTGGCCAACGCGGCGCAGGTGTTCACGGCGATCCCGTTCTGGACGGCGCTGCTGAACAGCGTGATCGTCTCGGGCGTCATCACGCTCTCGGTCGTCTCGTTCTCGACGCTGGCCGGCTACGCCTTCGCGAAGCTGCGCTTCCGCGGGCGGGACGGACTGATGATCACCGTGATCGCGACCATGGCGATCCCGACCCAGCTGGGCATCATCCCGCTGTTCATCCTGATGCGGCAGCTCGGCTGGACCGGCACCCTCGGCGCCGTCATCGTGCCGACCCTGGTGACCGCCTTCGGCGTGTTCTTCATGCGGCAGTACCTCGTCGACGTGATCCCGGACGAGCTGATCGAGGCGGCGCGGGTCGACGGAGCGAACCAGTTCCGCACCTTCCTGACCGTCGCCGTCCCGGCCGCGCGCCCCGCGATGGCGATCCTCGCGCTGTTCACGTTCATGATGGCGTGGACCGACTTCCTCTGGCCGCTGATCGTGCTGAGCCCGACGAACCCGACGCTGCAGACCGCGCTGTCGCAGCTGCAGTCCGGCTACTACGTCGACTACTCGATCGTGCTGGCCGGCGCGGTGCTCTCGATCATCCCGCTGCTGGTGCTGTTCGTGCTGGCCGGCAAGCAGCTGATCGCCGGCATCATGGGCGGCGCCGTCAAGGGCTGAGCGGCGGCGCGTCCGCGGGCCGGCCGCATCGTTGCGGCGCGCGGAAACAGCTCCGGCACGGGGAATCGGTGGATTCCCGCGTGCCGGAGCTGTTCTCGCGTGCCGGAGGTGGTCGGGGTGGACGTTCGGCTCGCGATTCCACCTCGGGCTCGTGGAATCGGCCGGTTCCCGCGTGCCGGGGCGGAGGTTCGGCTCGTGATTTCGAGTCGGGCTCGTGGAATCGGTCGGTTTTCGCGTGCCGGAGCTGTTTCGGCGTGCCGGAGGTGGTGGGGGTGGAGCTTCGGCTCGTGGTTCCGCGTCGGGCTCGTGGAATCGGCCGGTTTCCTCGTGCCGGAGCTGTTTCGGCGTGCCGGAGGTGGTGGGGGTGGAGGTTCGGCTCGTGATTCCGCGTCGGGCTCGTGGAATCGGCCGGTTTCCGCGTGCCGGAGCTGTTTCCGCGTGCCGGAGGTGGCGGGGCGGAGGTTCGGCTCGTGATTTCGAGTCGGGCTCGTGGAATCGGTGGATTCCCGCGTGCCGGAGCTGTTCTCGCGTGCCGGAGGTGGTGGGGGTGGAGCTTCGGCTCGTGATTCCGCGTCGGGCTCGTGGAATCGGCCGCGTTCCGCGTGCCGAGGCCGGTTCCGCGAGCCGGAGGTGGAGCTCGGCGCGCAGGGGAGGCCGTTTCGCGAGTCGGGGGGTGACGCGGCGGGACGATTCTGCTGGGCTACTCTCGGGCCCGGGGGTCCACCGCTCGAGAGGCACGCATGAGTCACGACACCGCACCCGCCGCACCCACGCTCGAGGCCGTCGCGGCTCTCGCGGGAGTGTCGCGGGCCACGGTCAGCCGGGTCGTCAACGACTCGCCGAAGGTGAAGGCCGAGGCGCAGGCCGCGGTCCGTCTCGCGATCGAGCAGCTCGGCTACGTGCCCAACCGGGCGGCGCGCTCGCTCGCGAGCCGACGGACGCAGGTCCTCGCCCTCCTGGTGCCCGAGTCGATCGGCAAGGTGTTCGGCGACCCGTTCCTCGCCTCCGTCGTGCAGGGAGCGGCCTCCCGCCTCGCCACGACCGAGTACATGCTCAACATCGTCATCGCCTCCGAGGCGACCCCCGACAAGACCCGCCGCTACCTGCTCGGCGGCAACGTCGACGGCGCCCTCGTCGTGTCGCACCACAGCGGCGACCACTCCTACGCCCGCATCGGCGCGAGCGTCCCCCTCGTCTTCGGCGGCCGGCCGCTCAGCCCCGACGACCACGACAGCCACTACGTCGACGTGGACAACGTCGGCGCGGCGCGCTCCGTCGCGGAGCACCTGCTCGGCCTGGGGCGGCGCGCCCCGGCGATGATCGCGAGCCGCCAGGACATGCCCGGCGCGATCGACCGGCTGACGGGCTGGCGCACGTGCGTCGAGGCGGCGGGCCTGGACGCGTCGCTGGTCGAGATCGGCGACTACTCGCCGCGCGACGGCGCCGAGGCGATGCGGCGCCTGCTCGACTCCGGACGTCCCATCGACGCGGTCTTCGCCTCGAACGACCAGATGGCGTCCGGCGCGCTGGCGGTGCTGCGCGAGCGCGGGCTGAGCGTTCCCGGCGACGTGGCGCTCGCCGGCTTCGACGGCGACTACTCCTCGGAGGCGAGCGAGCCGCCGATCACGACCGTCCGCCAGCCGGCCGCGGGCCTCGGCGACGCGATGGCGGAGGTCCTGGTGCGGCTGCTGGCCGGCGACGACGTCCCGCGGGCGACGCTGCTGCCGACGGAGCTGCTGATCCGCGGCTCGACGGTGCCGCGGGGCTGACTCCGCCGCACAACGTCAGCTGAGAGCACCCGGCCTCCTCTGTGGGGGGAGGCCCACCCTTCTCAGCTGACGTTGTGCGGCCGGCAGCGTCCCTCAGCCCGTGAAGACCGTCGAGGACCGGCGCTCGTACCAGTGCGCGAGGTGCTCGCCGGCGCGCAGGACGTGCTCGCGCATGATCGAGGCCGCGCGCTCGCGGTCGCCGGCGACGAAGGCCTCGACGATCTGCTCGTGCTCGCGGAAGTTCTCCTCGCGGTGGCGCGAGTTCTCGCGCAGGACCAGGCCCGAGACGTTGCGGGGGAAGGCGTCGTTGATCTCGATCAGCATCCGGCTCAGGCGGGTGTTGCCGGACGCCTGGTAGATCAGCCCGTGGAACTGGTCGTTGGCGCTGCCGTCGCGCTCGGTCTCGCTGCCGGCGGCGACGGCGAGCGAGCGCTCGTACATCGCGGTGTTGACGGCGCGGAGCTCGGCGATCGTCGCGTCGTCGAGGCGGTCGACCGCTCGGCGGGCGGCGAGCGACTCGAGCTCGGCGCGCACCTCGTAGGCCTCGCGCACCTCCCACGGCACGGGGACGCGGACGACGGCGCCGCGGTTCGGGACGACCTCGATCAGTCCGCCGGTCTGCAGCTGCCGCAGCGCCTCGCGCACCGGGGTGCGGCTGATGCCGAACTGCGTCGCGAGCTCGGCCTGGCGCAGCGGAGCGCCGATCGGGATCTCGCCGGACATGATCTTCGCCCGGATGCGGGCGGCCAGATCGTCCACGAGTGCGTTGTCGCCCTGGGTCGTCACGCGATGATCCCCTCCGATCAGCGGCCACAGGTCGGCCGGGATCCAATCATGGCAGCGATTGGATCCCACGCGGCGGTTCGATCGTCGGTCGTCGGGTGCCCGCGCGCTTCCCGGCTTGACCCGTGGATCCGCACGGCCCTACATTGGATCCAATGTTGCCCGCTCTGGCGACCGAGCGAGATCTGGAGGCCGGCGTGGACGTGCTGCTGGTCGTGATGGTGGCGGGCGCCGCCGCCTCGCTCGCGCTCGGGCTCGCGGGCTGGCGCCGGGTCGGCCGCGGCTGGCTCGTCGCCGAGGCGGCCATGCTCGCCGCGATGCTCGACGTGCACCTGCCCGCGCTCCACCTCCTGCCGGCGCCGCTCTGGTCCGCGCTGCTCGCGGGCTGCGCGCTCGTCGCGGCGCTCGTCGACCGGCTGCGGCGTGGCCGGGGCGTGCGGCGGCACGGCGCCGACGCGCTGCACGCCGTCGGGATGCTGCTCGCCGCGGTCCTCGTGCTCGTCGCCGACGCCGCGCCCGCCGCTCCCACCGCGGGCGCCGGGCACGCGCACGGCGGCGTCGGGCTCGCGCTGCCGCTCGGCGCGGCCGTCGCCGTCTACGCGGCGTGCACGCTGCACGCGGCCCTCGCCGGGCGCCCGGGCCGCCTCGACACCACCCGGAGGCTCGCCTCCCTCGCCGCGCTCGTCGCCATGGGCGCGATGGCCGCGGTGGGCTGACGCCGGCCGTCCCGCCCCCGCCGTCCCTGCCGTCCCTGCCATCCCTGCCATCCCCGCCGCTCCGCTCCGCACCCCGCCCCCCCCCGACACCCACCCGCCGCACGACACTGGAAAGAAGGAGACGCCGCATGATCATCGACGCGTACAACACCACGCAGGACCGCCGAGGCCGCAGCGACTACCTCAGCGGGGTCCGCCCCGGCGAGAAGCCCCCGGCCTACACGCCGTTCGACCCGAAGCGCATCCTCGACCGGATGGACGCCGCCGGCGTCGACCGCGCGATGGTCTGCTCGCTCGCGCAGGGCATCGAGAACGACTTCCTGATCGACCTCGTGAAGGCCCACCCCGACCGCCTCTTCGGCTTCGGTCAGGTGATGCCGCAGTGGGAGAACGCGACCGACGAGATCCGCCGCTTCGCCGACGCGGGCCTGGTCGGCCTCAAGCTGCACCCGAGCCTGCACGGCTACCACGTCGCCGACCACGGGCTGCTCGATCCGCTGTTCGAGGTCTGCGACGAGCTCGGGCTGCCCGTGCTGATCAACGCGCTCGACGACGCGTTCTGCGCGCCGTTCGCCATCGAGGAGATCGCGAAGGGCTTCCCCGGAGTGCCGACGATCATCGCCCACATGGGCGCAGTCTGGAACGTGCCCGAGGCGATCATCGTCGCCGAGCGCAACCCGCACATCTATCTGGAGACCTCGGCGACGCTGATGTCGGACGTCAAGCGCGCCTACGCGCGCCTCGGCGCCGAGAAGATCCTGCTCGGCTCGGAGTGGCCGGGCAGCGACTTCGATCTCGAGCGGATGAAGATCGCGAAGGCGATCCCGGACGAGGCCGACCGTGCGCTGGTCGAGGGCGGCAACATGGCGCGGATCCTGGGCTGGTCGTGACCGAGCGGCCGGTGCTCGAGCGGCCGGTGCTCGACGGTGCTCCGGTGGGGATGTCCGCGCCGGACCGCGAGCTGCTCCAGGCCGCGTCGGCGATCCTGGACGCGCGCTACCGGGAGGCCGTGCACGAGGTCGCAGCCGCGCTCCGGCTCGCGGACGGGCGGGTCGTGATCGGGCTGCACGTCGAGGCGAGCGCGGGGCGGGCCTCCGTCTGCGCCGAGTCCGCGGCCCTCAGCGCCGCGGTCGTCGCCGGCTCGCCAGTGGTCTCGATCGTCGGAGTGCTGCAGCGCCCGGGCGGCTCGCGGCACCTGATCGAGCCGTGCGGCGTCTGCGCCGAGCTGCTCGGCGACCACGCCCCCGACGCGTCCGTCTGGGTCGCCGTCGATACGGCCTTCGCCCCGGTCCCCGTCGCCACCCTCCTCCCGCACCGCCGCCGCCGCGCCGCCCGCCCGGTCTGACCGGCGGCGTCCCCGCGCCCCTGTGCTGCTCGCGTGCTTCTCCCGCCGCTGTCCAGAAGTTGTCGTAGTGGACGCGCGAGTACGACAACTTCTGCGCACTGGGCGGGCTCGACTCTCCTCCACAAGCCGAGCAGACCGAGGTTTTACCCCGGGGAAACACCGGCGACCCCCGCCCGAACGATCGCGTGGCCAGACTGGCCGCGCGGACGACGGGCCTCGCCCCTCGACCGCCGGGGTCGTGGGGGCACCTCACCCGACTCGCGCACCACCGGAAGGATCCACCCGCATGCTCGCCGTCTCCGGCACTCCCGTCCTGCTCGTCGTCGACATCCAGGGCGGCGCCGCCTCGGGTCTGCCGACCCCCGGCATCCCCGTGATGAGCGGCCGGGAGGAGCGAGCGCCCCGCGTGCGCGACCTGATCGCGCACTGCCGCGCCGCGTCCGTCCCGGTCGTCTTCGTCCAGGAGGTGCACAAGCGCGACCTGATCGACATCGGCCGCGAGCTCGACGGCGCCGAGGGCCCGCACTGCCTCGAGGGCGACCCGGGCACCGAGCTGGCCTCGTGGCTGGAGCCGCGGCCCGAGGAGTTCGTGATCCGCAAGCGCCGCTACTCCGCCTTCTTCGGCACCGAGCTCGAGATCGTGCTGAAGGCGTACCGCGCGGGCACGCTGCTGCTGGTCGGCGGGCTCACCGACGTCTGCATCCACTACACGGCGGCGGACGCGCACCAGCACGACTACGCGGTCCGGGTGATCGCGGACTGCGTCGCCGGCTCGAGCGAGCGCGCGCACGCCGCCGCCCTCGAGGCGATCGAGTACCTGCAGCGCGACGCCCTCGTCACGGCCGCCGACGTGCACGACTGGCTCGACCGCCGCCCCGTCGCCGTCGAGCACGCGGTCGGAGCGTCGGCCGATGCCTGAGCGCGAGCAGACCCCCGCCGCCCACCTCCCCGCCACCCGTCTCCCCGACACCAGCACCCCCGCCGCCCGCCTCCTCGTCGCCCGCGTCCGCACGATGGACCCCGACCGTCCGCTCGCCGAGGCGCTCCTGATCCGCGGCGACCGGATCGCCGCCGTCGGCACGCTCGCCGAGGTGCGCGCCGCGGCCGGGCCCGGGACGCCGGAGGAGCACCTCGACGCCACCCTCCTCCCCGGCTTCATCGACGCGCACTCGCACGCCCAGCGCGCCGGGCTGAAGGCCCTGCAGCTGCTCGACGCGGGTGCCGGCGCCGACGCCTTCTCGGCTGCGATGCTCGCCGACGCGGACGCCGACTCGGACGCGCCGGACTGGCTCGGCGACGCTCCGCCCACCCCCGAGGACCGCCGCGCGGCCCTGCTCCGCATCCAGCCCCTGCTGCACGAGCTGGGCTTCACCGGGGTGATCGACCCGGCGGTCACGCTCGACGAGCTCGCCGCCTACCGCGCCGCCCACGAGCGGGGCGAGCTGTCGCTGCGCGTCGTCGCGATGCCGTACCCCGAGCTCGGCTCCGCCGCGGTCCCGGGCGTCGACGAGGCGCTCGCCCTGCTCGACGGGATCGCCCGGTCGGTCGGCACCACCGGCGACGGCGACGAGCTGCTCCGCCTCGGCCCGATCAAGGTCTACTACGACGGCGAGGGGATGAAGGGGCAGGCGCTGCTCGAGCAGCCCTGGCCCGACGGGAGCCACGGGGTGCAGCGGATCGCGACCGCGGAGTTCGCGCGGCTCGCCGCCGCCTGCGTCGAGCGGGGCTGGGGCCTGGGCGTGCACGCGGTCGGCAGCCGCGCGGTCGCCGAGGTGCTCGACGCGCTGGAGGCGGCCGGCCCGCCCGAGCGGATCGCCGCCCTGCGCTGCCAGCTGATCCACGCCTACCTCGAGCCGTCCGCCGAGAGCCGCGAGCGCGCGGCCCGCCTCGGCGTGGTCGCCTCGCTGCAGCCCTCGATCGCCTGGAGCAACGCGGCGGGGCTCACGGCCCGGCTCGGCGCGCGGGCCGAGGCGGTGAACCCGCTGCGCGACTGGCGCGAGTCCGGCGCCGTGATCGCGCTCGGCTCCGACGCCCCCTACTTCCCCTTCGATCCGCGGGCGGTCGTGGCCACCGCGGTGAGCCGCCGGATGCGCCGCACGGCCGAGCCGCTCGGCGCGGAGCAGGCGCTCACCGTGCTCGAGGCCGTCGAGGGGTACACGCGGGGGGCGGCGCACGCCGCGTTCGCAGAAGAGCAAAGGGGGATGCTCCGCGCCGGGCGCCTGGCCGACCTCGTAGTGCTCTCGGTCGACCCGGGGGAGTGCTCGGCAGAGGAGTTCGCCCGGGCGCGCGTGCTCCGGACGGTCGTCGGCGGGCGGACGGTGCACGAGCGGGACCCTGCGCAGATGTAATCCTGACGAAACACAATGGGATCCGCATTGCCTTAGATTGGATCCAAGTTGAGAGCAGCACCCGGTGCCCCTCCGGGAGCAGCCCCCGCCTCGACGCAGGCCGCCGCCGATGCCCGCGGCCCCGCTCCGCCCCCGATGCACCACCCGTACCCCTTGGAGGACAGCACCATGGTCAGGAAGAGCTTGCTCGCCGGCGTCGCACTGGCGGCCGTCGCGAGCCTCGCGCTCACGGCCTGCGGGACCACCAGCGCCCCGCAGAGCGCCACCGGCACCACCGGCACCACCGACACCATCAACGCGGAGCTCTGGTACGCGCCGTCCACCTTCGACCCCGCGAAGGCCTCCGCCGACGCCGACGTCACCGTCGCGCGCCTCGGCTTCGACACCCTGCTGCGCCAGGGCGAGACCGAGGGCTACATCGGCGGCCTCGCCTCCGAGTGGAGCGCCGTCTCGGCCTCCGAGTACGAGTTCACCCTCCGCGAGGGCGCCACCTGCGCCGACGGCACCGCGATCACCCCGACCGTCGTCGCCGACTCCTTCAGCTACCTCACGGGCCTCGAGGACTCGGGCGCGGTGACCTGGAAGAACCAGGCCTTCGGCTCCGGCGAGCCCACCTTCACCCCCGACGACGCGGCCGGCACGCTGACGATCTCGCTCAGCCAGCCGTACTCGCAGCTGCTCGGCGGCGTCACCCGCCCGGGCACCGGCATCATCTGCCCGGCGGGCCTGGCCGACACCGAGGGCCTCGCCGCGGGCACCGTCGACGGCGCCTGGTCCGGCCCGTACACGCTGTCGAACCTCTCGGCCGGCGTCAGCGCCGCCTACACGCTGCGCGACGATTACGACGCCTGGCCCGACTGGCAGGACGTCGAGGGCGTGCCCGCGAAGACGATCAACCTGACGGTCCAGTCCGACTCGAACACGAGCGCCAACCTGCTCGAGTCCGGCGGAGTCGACCTCGCCCGCTTCTACGACTCCAACGCGCTGCGCTTCGAGGAGGACCCGGCCTACACGACCGTCACCTTCGCGAGCTCCGCCTACAACCTCGTCTTCAACGAGGCGCCCGGCTCCGGCTCGATCTTCGAGGGGAAGCAGGACCTCCGCGCCGCGGTCGCCCAGGCCATCGACCCGCAGGGCTTCAACTCCGCGGGCCTCGACGGGCTCGGCGTGCCGCAGTACACCGTCAACGCCGCCAGCTACCGCTGCGCCCTGGACGACGAGTCGCTCGTGCAGGAGTACGACCCCGCCGCCGCGACGCCCGAGCTCACCGGCCAGTCGATCCGCCTGCTGATGATGTCGAACTGGGACCCGGCCGCCGACTACCTGGCCGAGTCGCTGCGCGCCGCGGGCGCCACCGTCACCGTCTCGGCGCTCGACCCGGCCGACTGGTCGAAGGCCATGCGCACCGAGCCCAGCACCTGGGACGTCGCGATCGCGGCGGAGAACGCCGGCCCCGGTCTCATCCACACCACGATCGCCCGCTACCTCGGCCCGACCTACGCCGACGGCGGCACCAACGTCGCCTCCAGCGACAACCCCGAGGGAGTCGCCTACTACGAGGCAGCGATGGCCGCCTCGGACCCCGAGACGCAGTGCGAGAACCTGCTCGCCGCCCAGAAGACGATCCTCGAGCGCGTCGACATGACGCCGCTGATCACCGACACGCACCGCTACGTGGCCCGCTCCGGCTTCGCCACCTCGGTGTTCTCGGGCTACTGGGACATCTCGGCCATGCGGATCCTGTCCTGATCCGCTGAGCACGCACCCGAGCCGGACGATCTGAGGAGATGAAGCGATGAGCACCACGACCGCCACCACTCTCGCGTCGTCCGGCGCGGGGGCGTCCGGCCCCGGCGCCGTCCGGGCCGGCACCCTCGGCGGCGCGTGGCGGAGGTTCCTCCTCCGCCGCGCGCTCGGCCTGATCGTCAACCTCGCGCTGCTCGTGCTGGTCACCTTCCTGATCGTGCAGCTCATCCCCGGCGACCCGGCCATCGCCATCGCGGGGGAGGCGGCCTCGCTCGACCAGGTCGAGCTCGTCCGCACCCAGCTCGGCCTCGACCAGCCGCTGCCCGCACAGCTCTGGACCTACCTCGCCGGCGTGCTGCAGGGCGACTTCGGCGCCTCCTACCGCTACTCCATCCCCGCGATGGACCTCGTGATGACGGCCGTGCCGTACACGCTGACCATCACGATCTCGGCCGTGCTGCTCCTGCTCGTGCTCGGCATCGCGCTCGGCACGGCCGTCGGAGTCGCGACCCGCGGCGACCGCCGCCGCTGGCTCGACGCGGTGTTCAGCACGGTCACCGGGCTGATCTCCTCGATCCCGACGTACGTGCTCGCGACCGGCTTCGTCGTCGTCTTCGCGGTGCTGCTGAAGGTGCTGCCGCCCGCGTACTCGCCGGCCTACGACTTCGGCACCGCCGCGATCCTCCCGATCGCCTCGCTCACCGTCGGCGGCACCTGCTCCGTCGCCCGCATCGTCCGCCGCGAGACCGCGGTGATCCTCGAGCAGGACTACATGCGCACCGCCCGCGGCTGGCGGCTGCCCGCGCTCACCCTCTACGCGAAGCACATGCTGCCCAACCTGCTGACCACGGCTCTGACGCTCTCGGGCATCATCCTCACCGCCCTGCTCGGCTCGGCGCTGATCACCGAGGCGGTCTTCGCCTGGCCCGGACTCGGCGGCGTGATCGTGCAGGCCATCGCGATCGACAAGGACTACCCGGTGATCCGCGCGGCCGTCTTCGTGATCGGGCTCATCTCCCTCGTGATCACGCTCGTGATCGACGTCGTCCTGGGTCTGATCGACCCGCGAACCCTCGGAGAGCAGCGTGGCTGAGTCCCCCACCGCCGTCCGCGGCCTCGCCCCGCCCCGCGCCCGCACCTTCGCCTGGAACCCCGGGCTGGTCATCGGCCTCGCGCTGCTCGGCGTCATCGCCCTCACCGCGCTGATCGCCCCGATCGCGCTCGAGGGCCAGGCCACCGGACTCGGCGGCAGCCCCAGCCTCGGCTCGACCCCCGAGCACCCGCTCGGCACCGACACCCTCGGCCGCGACATGCTCGCGCGCACCCTCGTCGCCACCCGCTCGACCGTGCTGATGGCGCTCGCCGCGACCGTGCTCTCGGCGATCATCGGCATCGCGATCGGCATCGGCGTCTGGCTCGCCCCGCGCCGGATCCGCGAGCTCGGGCTGCGCGCGATCGAGCTGGCCGTCAGCTACCCGACGATGCTCGTCGCGATCATCGTCGCCGCGATCCTCGGCCAGGGCGTGGTGCAGGTGGTGGTCGCGATCGCGGTCGCCAACATCGCCGGATTCGCGCGGCTCACGGCCAATCTCGCGTCGAAGATCGCCGCGAGCGAGTACGTCACCACCGCCCGTCTGACCGGCGTCCCGACCCACCTCGTCGCCCTGCGCCACGTGCTGCCGAACATGGCCGAGCCGACGCTGATCCTCGTCGCCGGCGCCTTCTCCGGCGCGCTCGTCGAGATCTCCGGCCTCTCCTTCATCGGCCTCGGCGCGCAGACGCCCGCCTTCGACTGGGGCACGCTCCTGAACGACGGGCTGAGCCGGATCTCGGTGAACCCGGTCGTCATCCTCGGCCCGGCCCTCGCGCTCACGGTCGCCTCCTTCGCGGCGCTGCTCGTCGGCGACGGGCTGGCGGCGGCGGCGAACCCCCGCTCGAACACGACCCGGGCCCGGATGACGCGGGCGAGCGGCGAGTCCGCGATCGCCGTTCCCGCCGACGCCGTGCTCGTCGCCGACGGCATCACGGTGCGCCACGGCGCGACCGGTCGCGAGCTCGTCTCCGACCTCTCCTTCACGATCCGCCGCGGCGAGGTGCTCGGCATCGTCGGCGAGTCCGGCTCGGGCAAGTCGCTGACCGCCTCGGTGGTCGCGAAGCTGCTCGGCGAGGGCCTCGAGGCCTCCGCGCGCCGGCTCGAGCTCGGCGGCACCGACCTGCTCGGCCCCGTCCCGGACCGGGTGCTCGCCGCGAAGATCGGCCTGATCTACCAGGACCCGGGCACCGCGCTGAACCCGGCGATGGTCCTCGGCACCCAGCTCTCGGACGTGCTGCGGATCCGCCTGCGCCACTCGCGCCGGGCCGCGCTCGACCTGCTGCTGCGCGGCTTCCGCTCGGTGATGCTCTCCGACCCCGAGGGGCGGCTGCGGCAGTACCCGCACCAGCTCTCCGGCGGCATGAAGCAGCGCGCGATGATCGCTTCGGCGATGAGCGCGAAGCCCGACCTGCTGATCGCCGACGAGCCCACCACGGCGCTCGACGTGACGGTGCAGCGCGAGGTGCTGTCGGTGCTCAAGCGGATGAACGAGGACTCCGGCACCGCCGTGCTCTTCATCTCGCACGACCTCGGCGTAGTCCGGGCGCTCTGCGACCGCGTCCTCGTGATGAAGGACGGCCGCGTCGTCGAGCGGATCGAGGACATCGCCCATCTCTCGGAGGAGACCGTGACGCATCCCTACACGAGGCAGCTGCTCGCCGCGACGCCGGTCGTGACCGTGCCGACGCCGCCGGAGGTGCGCTCGTGAGCGCCGCCGCCGGGATCCCCTCCGCCGCAATCCCCGCCGCCGCGATCCCCGCCGCGGAGCCGACCGCGATGGTCGACGTCCGCGGTCTCGACGTGGTGTTCGGGCACGCGAAGGTGCTGCACGGCGTCGACCTGCGGGTCGAGCGCGGGCGGACGGTCGGCGTGGTCGGCGAGTCCGGCTCCGGCAAGTCGACCCTCGCGAAGGTGCTGGTCGGCTCGGTCCGCGCCGCAGCCGGCACGGCGAGCGTGGACGGCGTCGACCTCGTCGCCGCGAACCGCGCGGCGATGCGCGACTACCGCCGGCGCACGCAGATGATCCCGCAGGACCCGTACTCCTCCCTCTCGCCGCGGCGGACCATCGCGCAGACCCTCGCGGAGGCGATCGACCCGGTCCGCGCCCGCGTCGGCCGCCACGAGGAGCTGATCGTCGCCTGGCTCGAGCGCGTCGGGCTCAGCGCCGACATGCGGCACCGGTTCCCGCACGAGTTCTCCGGCGGGCAGCGCCAGCGCGTCGCGATCGCGCGCGGGCTGATCATCGACCCGACCTTCGTCATCGCCGACGAGATCACCTCGGCCCTCGACGTCTCGGTCCAGGGCCAGATCCTCGATCTGCTCGCGGGCATCAAGGAGTCGCTCGGCCTGACGATGATGTTCATCTCGCACAACCTGGCCGTCGTCCAGCGGGTCAGCGACGAGGTCGTGGTGCTCTACCGCGGCGAGGTCGTCGAGGCCGGCCCGGTCGAGCGGATCTACGCCGACCCCCAGCACTGGTACACCCGCCGCCTCCTCGACGCCGACCCCGGCTCGCCGGGCTTCAGCCTCACCGGCACCGCGGCGGTGCCCTCGAAGGAGACCGCATGACCCCCCGCCTGCCGACCACCCCCGTCGCCGAGGGCGTCCTCCGCCTCGTCGGCGCGACGCTCGTCGACGGCACCGGCGCCCCCGCGCTCGAGGACTCCGAGGTCGAGATCCGCGACGGCGTGATCGCCTACGCCGGACCGCGCCGGACGGCCGGTGACACCGCGCCCGAGGGCCGCACGGTCGACGTGACCGGCGCGTTCCTGCTGCCGGGCTTCGTCGACGTGCACGTCCACCTCGCGATGGTGCCGGTCGCTCCGGAGACGGCGCGCCAGCGCTTCCCGGAGGAGGACGTCCTCGAGATCGCCGGTCTTCTCCGCCGCACGCTCGACGCGGGAGTGACCACCGCGCGCGACCTCGACGGGCTGTCGCCGGGCTACCGCGAGGCCGTGGCGCGCGGCGCCGTGGCGGGCCCGCGCCTGCACCTCGCGATCGCGATGCTCTCGCCGACGGGCGGCCACGCCGATCCGCACCACCGCAACGGCTCGCTGCCGGCCTGGGCCGTGCGGCCGGGCATGCCCGCGCCGGGGCTCGTGGACACGGACGAGGACGTCGTGCGGATGGTCCGGACGCTCGTGCGCACCGGTGCCGACGTGATCAAGGTCGCCACCTCGGGCGGCCTCGGCTCGCCCAACGACGACGCGCGCGACGTCGGCATCACGCAGGAGCAGGTCGGCCTGATCGCGAGCCTGCTCGCCGAGCGCGGCGGCCGGCCGATCACGGCGCACGCGCTGTCGGACGACGCCGCGCGCGCCGCCGTGCTGGGCGGGGCGACGAGCATCGAGCACGGCTACGACCTCGGCGACGAGACGATCGCGCTGATGATCGAGCGCGGGACGACGCTCGTTCCGACGTTGAGCATCCTGGTCCGCGAGTTCGACCCCGCGACGACCACGGCCGAGCGGATGCGGCAGCGCGAGCTGCTGCGCGAGCGCGGCCTCGACTCGGTCCGCCGGGCCGTCGCGGCGGGAGTCCCGCTCGCGCTCGGCACGGACGCGGGCGTGCACCCGCACGGCCGCAACCTCACCGAGCTGGCGCAGCTGGTGGCGGTGGGACTCACGCCGCTCGAGGCCCTGCGCGCCGGGACCCTCGGCGGCGCGCAGCTGCTCGGGCTCGACGAGCACCTCGGCTCGGTCGAGCCGGGCAAGCTGGCCGATCTGGTGCTGACCGACGCGGATCCGCTGGCCGACGTCACCGCGCTCGCCGACCCGTCAGCGGTGCGGGCGGTGCTGCAGTCCGGCCGCGTGGTGAAGGACCTCGACGGGCGACTGGGCTAGGAGCTGCGCCGCGGGCTCAGGGCTCAGAACTCCTCGTAGTCGTAGGGCTCCGGCTCCGGCTCGACGACGGGTCGCGCGATGGTGCGGCGGTTGTCCTTGATCCGCGAGCGGATGTCCTCGACGGCCTTGGCGACCGCCTCGTCCGCCGCGGCGCTGTCGCCGATGGTCTGCTCGACCGGCACGACCACGAGCTCGCTGCTCGCGTCGAGCGTCATCTTCGCCTCGATGAGCACGCCCTCGTCGGTGAAGGCGGGCACGCACACCGCCTCCGAGTGCTCCTGCCGGTCGATCGCGGTCACGAGGTCGAGGAGCGCCTCGGTGACCGCATCGGTGGTGACGATGCTCTTGGAGGCGTAGGTCAGCTGCTGCATCTCCTCAGTCTGACGACGGCGGGCGGTCTTCTCTCGGGCTTGCGGGGAGCGGCCCGGGCGTCTAGCGCTCGTCCTCCGTTCACCCGGGACGCCTTGCGGCCGTCGCGCCCGCGGCGCATCCTGGGGGCATGCGGGACGTGCTGAGGCGGTCGAGCGGGGGCGAGATCGCCGGCGCGGTCCTG
The DNA here is from genome assembly GCF_013205055.1 of Rathayibacter sp. VKM Ac-2856. Lineage (GTDB taxonomy): Bacteria > Actinomycetota > Actinomycetes > Actinomycetales > Microbacteriaceae > Rathayibacter. Next base: position 11,410 of record NZ_JABMLF010000004.1, on the reverse strand, counting down.
GTGGTGCTGGCGGCGATCGCGCTCGTCGTGTCGGCGTTCGCCTACGGCGCGGGAGTCGAGATCGCCTTCCTCGGCCTGCTCGCCGCGTTCGCCGCGGGCACGACCGGCCTCGGCGTGCACATCGCCGGCCGCGAGGCCCGCCTCCGCCGCGACGGCGACTGACGCCCCGGCGGCAGGGAGCGCGTGCGCCCGCCGATGCAGGGGGCGCGTCGGCCCACGCTGATCGAGTAGCCCTCGCAGAGGGCGTATCGAGATCCACCGTTCTGCAGCGGGCGGGTCTCGATACGCCGCTCCGCGGCTACTCGACCAGCATGGAGCGCGTCCACGTCCGCGTGCAGCGGCTGCGCCCGCGGTCAGCGGTCGACGAGGGTGATCTCGAAGGAGTAGAGGTCGGGGCGGTAGCAGTGGCGGCCATACTCGACGGCGCGGCCGGAGTTGTCGAAGGCGGTGCGGGTCATCGTGAGGACCGCGGCGCCCTTGCGCAGGTCGAGCAGCTGCGCCTCGCGGGGCGTGGTGGCGCGGGCGCCGATCCGCTGCTTCGCGACGCGCATCGCCACTCCGCGGGCACGGAGCAGCTGGTAGAGCCCGTGCGTCTCGAGGGCGCCGAGGTCGAGGTCGACGAAGTCGGCCGGCAGCGTGTTGTCGAGCACGGCGAGCGGCACGCCGTCGGCGGAGCGCAGCCGCACGAGGTGCAGGACGGGTGAGCCGACGTCGACGCCGAGCGCCTCGGCCGTCCTGTCGTCGGCCTCGCCGACCGTGGAGGAGAGGGTGCTGGTCGTGGGGCTCTGGCCCGAGCGCTGGAGGTCCTCGAACAGGCTGGTCAGCTCGACGTTCCGGGTGACCCTGCCGTGCACGACCTGGGTGCCGATGCCGCGGCGGCGGACGAGGAGGCCCTTGTCGACGAGGTCCTGGATGGCGCGGCGGATGGTCGGCCGGGACATGCCCAGCCGGTTGCCGAGCGACACCTCGTTCTCGAGCCGGGAGCCGGCCGGGAGGATCTCGTCGAGGATGGCCCGCTCGAGCCGCGTCGCGATCTGGTGGTAGAGGGGGATCGGTCCGGAGCGGTCGAGGTCCATGAACAGGTCCATCGGGAGCGCGTGCTCCTCCTGCAGCGCCATCCCGTGCCCTCCGTCGGCCGACTCGACCCCCGTCGGCGTCACTACATTATGCAGCGCACGTCAGCCGCACGGCAGTCGGTGCCATTGTCCGGACAACAGCCCCGGATCGCGGAAGCGCTTGTGCTATTGTAACGACATTACAAGGCCGTTTCCCCGAGGAGTTGTACACCGTCGTATGGTCCAGATGATCCCCCGCGCCGCCGTGCGCTCCGCGTCCCCAGGGGCGCGATGAAGGCCGCGGTCGCGGGCGCTCCCGTCAGCTTCGGCGTCTTCGAGCTCACCCCGGCGGGCTCCGACGTGGTCTCGCCCGACGACCTCATCGACGTGCTCGCCGAGGCGGGCTACACCGGCGTCGATCTCGGGCCGGCCGGCTACCTGGGTCGCGGTTCCGCCCTGCGGACGCGACTCGAGCGCTCGGGCCTCGACATCGCCGGCGGCTGGATCCAGCTGCCCTTCTCGGACGACGAGGCCTTCGAGGCGTCGCTCCCCGAGCTCGACGCCGCGCTCCGCCTCTTCTCCGAGGCGTCCGAGCACGGCCCCGCGCGACTCCCGCTGCCGACCCTGGCCGACGACGGCTCCGGCGTCCGGCGCTCCTCGCCCGGCCGCGGAGCGAGCGCCGACCCGCTCGACGACGCCCGCTGGTCGCGGCTGGTCGCGAACGCGGGGCGCGCCGCCGCCGCCGTCCGCGCCGCCGGCTTCGAGCCCACCTTCCACCACCACGCCGGCACGTACATCGAGTCGCCCGAGGAGATCGACCGGTTCCTCGGCGCCGTCGACATCGGCCTCACCCTCGACACCGGTCACCTGCTGATCGGCGGCGGCGACCCGGTCGCGGCCGTCGAGCGCTGGGGCTCGCGGATCAACCACCTGCACCTGAAGGACGTCGACGTCGCCGAGCTGCGCCGGGTCCTGGCGGCCGGCGGCGGGATGCGCGAGGTCTGGTCCTCCGGATCCTTCGTCGCCTTCGGCCGCGGCGACATCGACCTCGACGCGGTGATGACCGCGATCGACGCCCAGGGCTACGACGGCTGGGTCGTCGTCGAGCAGGACGTCCTCAACGCGCCCGACGCCGACATCGCCGCGTTCCGCGACGAGCGCCGCGACGACCAGGCCGTCAACCGCGAGGCGCTGCGCGCCTGGGCGTGACCCGCCGACCCCTCCTCCCACCCACAGAGCGCCCCCGGGCAGCAAGGACAGCGACGTGACCGACTCCCCTCTCCGCTTCGGACTCATCGGCACCGGCCGCATCGGCCAGGTGCACGCGGCCAACATCGCCGCGGATCCGGAGGCGACGCTCGCCTGGGTCTGCGACCCCTTCATCGACGGCGCGAACGCCGTCTCGGCCCGCTACGGCGGCACCGTGACGACCGACGCCGCCGAGATGCTCTCCTCGGGCGAGATCGACGCGGTGCTGATCGCCTCGCCGACCGCGACGCACGTCGATCTGCTCGAGGCCGCGATCTCGGCCGGGATCCCCGCGCTCTGCGAGAAGCCGATCGACCTCGACATCGCGCGCGTCGACGCCCTGCTGCCCCGCGTCGAGTCCTCCGGGGTGCCGATCGCCCTCGGCTTCAACCGCCGCTTCGACCCGGCCTTCGCCGAGGCGCGGGCCCGAGTCGCGGCCGGCGAGATCGGCGCGCTCGAGCAGCTCTCGATCATCAGCCGCGACCCGGCCGCCCCGCCCGCGGCCTACATCGGCGTCTCGGGCGGCATCTTCCGCGACATGACGATCCACGACTTCGACATGGCGCGCTTCTTCCTGCCCGACATCGTCGAGGTCACCGCCACCGGCACGACCACGTTCGACCCGGGTGCGCGCGAGCACGGCGACTTCGACACCGCGGTCGTCACCCTCCGCTCCGCCTCCGGTGCGCTCGTCTCGATCACCAACTCGCGGCACAGCTCGGTCGGCTACGACCAGCGGATCGAGGCCTTCGGCGCCGACGGATCGATCGAGGTCGCCAACGCGCTCACCAGCCTGGTCAGCGTCTCGAACGGCACGAGCGTGCAGGCGAAGCCGCCCTACCAGGACTTCTTCCTCGAGCGCTACGCCGTGGCCTACCGGGCCGAGCTGAGCGAGTTCATCAAGCTGGCCCGCGGCGAGGAGTCGACGAGCCCCACGTTCGCCGACGGCCGCGCCGCGCTCGTCCTCGCCGACGCCGCCGCCCGCTCCGCGGTCGAGCGCGTCTCGGTGAGCGTCGAGCTCTAGGGGCGCCGGCCGTGACCGACCGCCTCGCCGCCTCCGCGGAGATGCTCTTCCCGGAGCTCGAGTTCGTCGACCGGGTGCGCCGCCTGCACGAGCGCGGCTTCGAGGTCGAGATCTGGGACTGGTCGACCAAGGACCTGCCCGCGCTCGCGGCGACCGGCGCCGTCTTCTCCTCGATGACGGGCTACCTCACCGGCGACCTGATCACGCCGGACGGCATCGCCGAGACGCTCCGCACCGCCGAGCTCTCGCTCGCGGCGGCCGAGATCATCGACAGCCCGCGGCTGAACCTGCACGGCACCGGCCTCGCGCCGGGCGGTCTGCCCGTCCGGCCCGGAACCGACGTGACGGCCGCGGACCGCGAGCGCGCCGAGGACACGCTGCGCCGGCTCGCCGCGCTCGGCGAGGAGCGCGGCCGGGTCTTCACCCTCGAGAACCTCAACACGGCGGTCGATCACCCGGGCACGCCGTTCGCCCGCGCCGAGGACACCCTCGCGCTGGTGAGCGCCGTCGACCGCCCGGGCCTCCGGCTGAACCTCGACCTGTACCACGCGCAGATCGGCGAGGGGAACCTGATCGAGCTGGTGCGCCGCTGCCTGCCCTGGATCGGCGAGATCCAGGTCGCGGACGTGCCCGGCCGCTGCGAGCCGGGGACGGGCGAGATCCGCTACCCCGCCGTGGCCGAGGAGCTGCGGGCGCTCGGCTACGACGGCGTCGTCGGTCTCGAGGCGTGGCCGTCGACCGACTCCGAGGCGGCGCTCGACGCCTTCGAGGCGGCCTTCCGGGGCTGAGGGCGGCCTCGTCGATCGAGGCCGCCCCGCGCTCGGGCGCCCGGGCCACGCGCCCAGGCGCCCCTCGCTCAGGCGTCGTACGTGGTGTCCCCGCTCACGTCCGCGACGCTCTCCCACGCCCGAGAGCGGTCGCTGCGAAGCGCGGCCTCGACGATCTCGGCGGCCGACCAGGCGTCCGCGGCCGACGGGGCGAGCTGGCGCCCCTCCAGCACCGAGGCGAGGAAGAGCGACGCCTCGATCGTCTTGAGGTCGTCGAAGCCCATGCTCGTGCCGGCGCCCGGCTGGAAGCGGGAGAAGTCGCCGAAGCCCGGCTGGGCCATGATCGTGCGGTAGCCGCTCGGGTCGTCGGCGAGCTGCAGCTCGTTCAGGCGCTGGAAGTCCCAGCGCAGCGACCCCTTCGTGCCGTACACCTCGAGCGTGTACTCGGCGCGGGGCCCGACCGCGACGCGGCTCGCCTCCAGCACCGCGACCGCGCCGGACTCGAAGCGGCCGAGGACCGCCGCGTAGTCCTCGTTCTCGACCGCGCCGCGCTCACCTCCCTCGGAGCCCTTGCTGAAGTGGCCGGCCGCGGCGGAGCCGGGCAGCGGGCGCTCGCGCACGAAGGTCTCGGTCAGCGCCGAGACCGACTCGATCCGCCCGACCAGGTGCTGCGCCAGGTCGGCGCCGTGCGAGAGCAGATCGCCGAGCACGCCCGAGCCGGCGCGCGCCTGCAGGAAGCGCCAGGTCAGGGCGCCGAGCGGATCCGCGGAGTAGTCGGCCAGCAGCCGGACGCTCACGTTCGTCACCCGGCCGATCGCCCCGTCGCGGATCAGGGCTCGGGCCTGCGCGAGGGCCGGCGCGTGCCGGTAGTTGAAGCCGACCGAGGTGACGACGCCGGCCTCGGCCGCGGCGCGCGCGATCTCGGAGGACTCGGCCGCCGAGCGGCCCATCGGCTTCTCGATCCAGAAGGGCTTGCCGGCCGCCGCCGCGGCGAGGGCGACCTCGCGGTGCAGGAAGTTCGGCGCGCAGATCGAGACGATGTCGACCTCGGGGTCCTCGAGCACCTCGCGGTAGTCGGCGGTCGTCCGGCGATAGCCCAGGACGTCCTCGGCCGTCGATCGCGTGCCAGGATCGGTATCGGCCGCCGCCACCAGGTCCACGGCGACGCCGAGGTCCGGATAGTGCTCCGGGACCGCGCGGTACGCGCGCGTGTGCAGGCGTCCCATCCAGCCGACCGACACCAGACCGACTCCGAAACGGTGCACCATTGCGCGCTCCTCCTTGACCGACACCGATGCCTCTCACCGGTGAGCGGCTTCGAGCGTAGCGCAATGACACTATGTATTGACATTCGCACGCGGTGATTCCATACTCGACCCCACAACGACGTTCCGGACCGTCAGAGACGACGCCGTCCGCAGAGAAGGAGCCCTCATGAAGAAGCGTTTCCTGGCCGGCCTCGGCCTCAGCGCCGCCGCCGCCCTGCTGCTCAGCGGGTGCACCGGCACCGGTCAGGAGCCCGCCGCGGACTCGGGCGGCGGCGCCACCGGCGGCGGCGAGTACACCTACGCGGTCGTCACCCACTCCGGCCCGGGCGACGCCTTCTGGGACCGCGTGAAGTCGGGCGCCGAGGCGGCCGGCGCCGACTACGACGCGACCATCACCTACAATGCCGACCCCGACCCGGCGAAGCAGTCGCAGCTGATCGACAACGCGGTCGCCCAGCAGGTCGACGGCATCGTCGTCTCGATGGCCAACCCCGACGGCGTGAAGGACAGCGTCGAGAAGGCGGTCGCGGCCGGCATCCCCGTGGTCACCATCAACTCCGGCATCGAGCGCTCCGCCGAGTTCGGCGCGCTGACCCACATCGGCCAGAGCGAGACGGTCGCGGGTGAGGCCGTCGGCACGAAGCTCGCCGAGGCCGGCGCCACCAACGCGCTCTGCGTCATCCAGGAGGCGGGCAACGTCGGTCTCGAGGAGCGCTGCAAGGCGGCGGCCTCGACCTTCGGCGGCAGCATGAGCAACCTGCAGGTGGACGGCACGAACGACGCGGACGTCAAGGCGACGATCAAGTCCAAGCTCCAGGCCGACCCGTCCATCGACGGCGTGCTCACCCTCGGCGGCCAGTACGCGATCGACGCGGTCGGCGCGGTCTCGGAGTCCGGCAGCTCGGCCCAGGTCGGCACCTTCGACCTCTCGGAGGACGTCGTCACCGCCGTCGAGGACGGCTCCATCGTCTTCGCCGTCGACCAGCAGCCCTACGTCCAGGGCTTCCTCGGCGTCACGGCCCTGTCGCTCTACTCCACCAACGGCAACGTGATCGGCGGCGGCCAGCCCGTCTACTCCGGTCCCGCCTTCGTCACGAAGGAGAACGCGGCCGAGGTCGCGGAGTTCGCCGCGAACGGCACCCGCTAGCGGTCCCCGCTGATCCCCCGCTCGTCCCCCGACAGGAGTCATCAGTGACGACCACAGACATCGTGACGATCGCGACGAGGCCTCGCCTCGAGCGCCGTCCGCTCCGGAAGATCCTGGCTCGGCCCGAGACCGGTGCGGCCGTCGCCGCCCTCGCCGTGCTCGTCTTCTTCTCCCTCTACACGCCGCAGTTCCTGAGCTTCGCCGGCGCCGGGGTCTGGCTGGAGTCGGCCTCGACCTTCGGGATCATGGCCGTCGCCGTGGCGCTGCTGATGATCGGCGGCGAGTTCGACCTCTCGGCCGGCGTGATGACGGGCTTCTCCGCCCTCATCGTCGGCATCCTGACCACCCACTACGGGCTCAGCATCTGGGTGGCGGTCCTCGTCTCGCTCGTCGTCTGCCTCGGCGTCGGCGCCCTGAACGGGATCCTGGTGATGAAGACGGGCCTGCCCAGCTTCATCGTCACGCTCGGCACGTTCTTCGCCCTCGCCGGGATCGACCTGGCGGTGACGAAGATCATCACCGGCCAGGTCGCCATCCAGGGAATGACGAAGGTCCCCGGCTACGACGGCATCCAGCCGCTCTTCGGCTCGTCCGCGGGGATCGGCGGCGGCACCTTCTACGTCTCGGTGCTGTGGTGGTTCGCGGTGGCGGCGGTCGCCACCTGGATCCTGCTGCGCACCCGCGCCGGCAACTGGATCTTCGCCGTCGGCGGGGCGCAGACCGCGTCGCGCCAGGTCGGCGTCCCCGTGCTGAAGACCAAGATCGGCCTCTTCATGGGGACCGCCGGCGCCGCCTGGCTCGTCGGGATGATCTCGCTCTTCCGCACCTCGACGGTGCAGGCGAACACCGGCGTCGGCCAGGAGTTCATCTACATCATCTGCGCGGTCGTCGGCGGCTGCCTGATGACCGGCGGCTACGGCTCGGCGATCGGCGCCGCTCTCGGCGCGCTGATCTACGGGATGGTCTTCCAGGGCATCACCTTCGCCCAGTGGGACACCAACTGGCTGCGCACCGTCCTCGGCGGCATGCTGCTCGCCGCGGTGCTCCTCAACAACTTCGTCCGCACACGAGCAGGAGGCGGGCGATGAGCGCCGAGCCGATGGGCACCGATCCGAGGGGCACCGACAGCACGGCCGCCGGCGCCGCCGCGCGCACCCCGGTGGGCACGACGATCGTCGAGGTCCGCGACATCGGCAAGAGCTACGGCGCCGTCAACGCGCTCGCCGGAGTGTCCACCACGGTCAAGGCCGGCCAGGTCACCTGCGTTCTCGGCGACAACGGCGCCGGCAAGTCGACGTTCATCAAGATGCTCGCCGGCGCGCACACCCCCTCCGAGGGCGAGCTGCTCCTGGACGGGGCGCCGGTCACCTTCTCGTCGCCGCGCGCCGCGCTGCAGGCGGGGATCGCGACGGTCTACCAGGACCTCGCTGTCGTGCCGCTGATGCCGGTCTGGCGCAACTTCTTCCTCGGCTCCGAGATCACGAAGGGGCGCGGGCCGCTGCGCCGCCTCGACGTGAAGCGGATGAAGGAGATCACGCAGAACGAGCTGGCGAGCATGGGCATCGACCTGCGCGACGTCGACCAGCCGATCGGCACGCTCTCGGGCGGCGAGCGCCAGTGCGTCGCCATCGCCCGCGCGGTGTACTTCGGCGCCCGCGTGCTCATCCTCGACGAGCCGACCGCGGCGCTGGGCGTCAAGCAGTCGGGCGTGGTGCTCAAGTACATCGCCCGCTCCCGCGACGCCGGGCTCGGCGTGGTCTTCATCACCCACAACCCGCACCACGCCTACCCGGTCGGCGACCGCTTCCTGCTGCTCAACCGCGGCACCAGCCTCGGGAACTTCGAGAAGAGCGAGATCAGCCTCGGCGAGCTGACCAGCCTGATGGCCGGCGGCGCCGAGCTGGCCTCCCTCGCGCACGAGCTCGAGCGCTCGATGCCGGCGTCCCCGGTCACCGCCGAGCTCGCCCACGAGGCCGCGGCGGCGCCGGAGCGACGCGAGTGACTCCGTCCGCCACCACCTACGACGTGCTGACGATCGGCCGGGTCGGCGTCGACATCTACCCGCTGCAGGACGGACTGGGCCTCGAGGACGTCGAGACCTTCGGCAAGTACCTCGGCGGGAGCGCCGCGAACGTCGCGATCGCGGCCGCCCGGCACGGCCACTCCGCCGCCCTGATCTCGCGGGCCGGCGAGGACCCGTTCGGCCGGTACGTGAAGCGCGAGCTGGTACGGCTCGGCGTCTCGGACGAGTTCGTCGGCACCGAGCCGGAGCTGGCCACCCCGGTGACGTTCTGCGAGATCTTCCCGCCGGACGACTTCCCGCTGTACTTCTACCGCAAGCCCAAGGCGCCCGACCTCGCGATCACCGCGCAGTCGCTCGACCTCGACGCGATCCTCCGCGCCACGGTCTACTGGTCGACCGTCACGGGGCTCACCGAGGAGCCCAGCCGGTCGGCGCACTTCGTCGCCTGGCAGGCGCGCGCCCGCCGGCCCTTCACGGTGCTCGACCTCGACTACCGGCCGATGTTCTGGCACTCGCCCGAGCGGGCCTCGCAGGAGATCGCGAAGGCCCTGGAGTGGGTGACCGTCGCGGTCGGCAACCGCGAGGAGTGCGAGATCGCGGTCGGCGAGACCGACCCGTCGCGGGCGGCCGACGCGCTGCTCGACCGCGGGGTCGAGCTGGCGATCGTCAAGCAGGGGCCGCGCGGCGTGCTCGTGAAGACCCGCACCGAGACGGTCGAGGTCGCGCCCTTCCCGGTCGAGGTCGTCAACGGCCTCGGCGCCGGCGACAGCTTCGGCGGCGCGCTCATCCACGGGCTCGTCGAGGGCTGGGACCTCGAGCGGATCCTCCGCTTCGCGAACGTCGCCGGCGCGATCGTCGCCTCGCGCCGCGAGTGCTCGACGGCGATGCCCACGACGGCCGAGGTCGAGGCCTTCCTGAGGGAGCGCACCGATGTCGTCGTCTGACGCGCACGCCCGGCTCCGCCGTCTGCGCGCCGAGGACCCGGCCGCCGTCGCCCGATCGCTCGCCGCCCGCCGCCGCCGCCCGCTGCTGAACGAGAACGGCCGGCTCTTCATCGTCGCCGCCGACCACCCCGCCCGCGGGGCGCTGGGCGTGCGGTCCGACGCCCTGGCGATGGCGGACCGCTACGACCTGCTCGACCGCCTCGCCGTCGCGCTCTCGCGGCCCGGCGTCGACGGGGTGCTCGGCACGCCGGACATCATCGACGACCTCGCCCTGCTCGGTCTGCTCGACGACAAGATCGTCGTCGGGTCGATGAACCGGGGCGGTCTGCGCGGGGCGTCGTTCGAGATGGACGACCGCTTCACCGGCTACGACATCGACGGGATCGTCCGCGACGGCCTCGACTTCGCCAAGACCCTGCTCCGGATCAACCTCGCCGACGCCGGGTCGGCCGCGACCCTGGAGGCCACCGCGGCGGCCGTCACCGCGGCCGCGGCGGCGCGCGTGCCGATCATGCTCGAGCCGTTCCTCAGCGAGTGGATCGACGGCGCCGTCGTCAACGACCTCTCGACCGAGGCCGTCATCACCTCCGTCGCCATCGCCTCCGGGCTCGGCTCGTCCTCGGCCTACACCTGGATGAAGCTGCCCGTCGTCGAGGGGATGGAGCGGGTGATGGCCGCCACCACCCTGCCGACGCTGCTGCTCGGCGGCGACCCGCAGGACGGCCCCGAGAGCACCTACGCCCGCTGGCGGCACGCGCTCACGCTGCCCGGAGTCCGCGGACTCGTCGCCGGCCGCACCCTGATCTACCCGGCCGACGGCGACGTCGCGGCCGCCGTCGACACCGCCGCCGCCCTCGTGCACGGCTGACCACTCCCCGCCCGAAGAGAGAAGCAGGAACCATGTCCGAGACCATCGGCACCGCCCCCCTCCACCAGCTCGCCGTCGTTCCGCACTGGATCGACGGGCGCGAGTCGCCCTCGACCTCCGGGCGCACGGCCCCGGTCTACGACCCGGCGCTCGGCGTCGCGACCAAGGAGGTCGCCCTCGCCGACGCGGCCGAGATCGCCGCCGCGATCGCCTCGGCGAAGGCGGCCTTCCCGGCCTGGCGCGACCTGTCGCTGGCGAAGCGGCAGCAGATCCTCTTCTCCTTCCGCGAGCTGCTGGAGAGGAAGAAGGGCGAGCTGGCCGAGATCATCACCTCCGAGCACGGCAAGGTGATCTCCGACGCGCTCGGCGAGATCACCCGCGGCCAGGAGGTCGTGGAGTTCTCGACCGGGCTCGCGCACCACCTGAAGGGCGAGTACTCCGAGCAGGTCTCGACCGGGGTCGACGTGTACTCGACCAAGCAGCCGCTCGGCGTCGTCGGGATCATCTCGCCGTTCAACTTCCCCGCGATGGTGCCGATGTGGTTCTTCCCGATCGCGATCGCGGCCGGCAACACCGTCATCCTCAAGCCCAGCGAGAAGGATCCGACCGCGGCGATCTGGCTCGCGAAGCTGTGGAAGGAGGCCGGCCTGCCCGACGGCGTCTTCACCGTGCTGAACGGCGACAAGGAGGCCGTCGACGGGCTGCTGACCTCGCCCGACGTCCGCTCGATCTCGTTCGTGGGCTCGACGCCCATCGCGCAGTACGTCTACGAGACGGGCACGAAGCACGGCAAGCGCGTGCAGGCCCTGGGCGGGGCGAAGAACCACATGCTCGTGCTGCCGGATGCGGACCTCGACCTGGTGGCCGACTCGGCGATCAACGCGGGCTTCGGCTCCGCGGGCGAGCGCTGCATGGCGATCTCGGTCGTCGTCGCGGTCGAGCCGGTCGCGGACGAGCTGATCGGGAAGATCCAGGACCGCGCCGCGCAGCTGCGCATCGGCGACGGGCGCCGCGGCTGCGACATGGGACCGCTGGTGACCCAGGCGCACCGCGACAAGGTCGCCTC
>NZ_JABMLF010000003.1 GCF_013205055.1 Rathayibacter sp. VKM Ac-2856 | reverse complement strand
ATCTCGATACGGGCGCTGCGCGCCCTACTCGATCAGCATGGCGGGGGCGGCGCGCCCCGCATGATCAGCATGGAGCGGGCCGCCCCGCGACCCCTGCCGGCGCAGCCGTTCCATGCTGGTCGAGTAGCCGCCGCAGGCGGCGTATCGAGACCCACCCACCGCCGACCGCTCGGCCGCCGCAGCCCGAACCATGCTGGTCGAGCAGCCGCGCAGCGGCGTATCGAGACCCACGCGTCCGTGCCGGACGAATCACCGCCGCAGCCCGACCCATGTTGGTCGAGTAGCCGCGCAGCGGCGTATCGAGACCCACCCACCACGACGGAAGGCCCGAGATGACCACGCACAACGAGTGGCTGTTCCCGCGGGGAGCCCTCGCCCGCGACGGCTGGGAGAGCGTCGTCGACGACGGCCTGCCCGGCTGGCGGCACACCGGCCTCCGGGTCGCCGAGCTGCAGGCCGGCGCCGAGGTCGAGCTCCCCGCGGCCGGTCTGGAGCGCCTCGTCGTCCCCCTGTCCGGATCGTTCACGGTCCGGCACCGCGGCTCGGACGCGTCGGAGACCACCGTGCTGGAGGGTCGGGCCTCGGTCTTCGACGGTCCGAGCGACGTCCTCTACCTCTCGGCGTCGTCCTCGGCGACCGTCTCGGGGGAGGGGCGCGTCGCGATCGCGGAGGCGCCCGCCTCCGTCGAGCACCCCAGCCGGCACGTCCCGCGCGCGGAGGTCCCCGTGGAGCTGCGCGGCGCCGGCCGCTCGAGCCGCCAGGTGCACAACTTCGGCACCCCGGGCGCGCTCGACGCCGACCGCTTCATCGTCTGCGAGGTCATCACCCCGGCCGAGAACTGGTCGAGCTTCCCCGCGCACAAGCACGACGAGGACGTCCCCGGCCACGAGTCGCAGCTCGAGGAGATCTACTACTTCGAGTCCGCAGTCAGCCGCGGCGTCCGGGCGCCCGCGGACGCGGATCCGTTCGGGATGTTCAGCACCTCCGCCTCGCCCGCCGGCGAGATCGCGATCGACGCGACCGTGCGCACCGGCGACGTCGCCCTCGTCCCCTTCGGCTACCACGGCCCCGCGGTCGCCGCCCCGGGCTACGACCTCTACTACCTCAACGTGATGGCGGGCCCCGGCGACGAGCGCGCGTGGCTGATCAGCGACCACCCCGCGCACGGGTGGATCCGCAGCACCTGGGACGACCAGGAGATCGACCCCCGCCTGCCGTACACGACCGACAGCACCGACACGAGCACCGACACCAGCACCACCGGAGGACAGCACTGATGGCCGACAAGACCCAGCGGATGACCGTGAGCCAGGCGCTCGTCGAATTCCTCGCGCGGCAGTGGACCGTGGACGGCGACCACCGCGAGCGCACGATCCCGGGGATGTTCGGCATCTTCGGGCACGGCAACGTCGCCGGCATCGGCCAGGCGCTCGCGCAGGCGAACGCCGCCGATCCCTCGCTGATGCCCTACCACCAGGCGCGCAACGAGCAGGCGATGGTGCACCAGGCCGTCGGCTACGCGCGGATGCACCGGCGCCTCGCGACCTACGCGAGCGCCGCCTCCGTCGGGCCGGGCGCCGCGAACATGCTCACCGGAGCCGCGCTCGCGACCGCGAACCGCCTCCCGGCCCTGCTGCTGCCGAGCGACACGTTCGCCACCCGCGTCGCGGACCCGGTGCTGCAGCAGCTCGAGCTGCCGCACGACATCGGCATCACCGTGAACGACGCGTTCCGGCCGCTCTCGCGCTTCTTCGACCGCGTCCAGCGCCCGGAGCAGCTCTACTCGATCGCCCTCGCGGCGATGCGCGTGCTCACCGACCCCGCCGAGACCGGCGCGGTCACCATCGCGCTGCCCGAGGACGTCCAGGCGGAGGTCGTCGACGTCCCCCTCGCCTTCCTGCAGGAGCGCGAGTGGCACCTGCGCCGCCCGGTCCCGGAGCGCGGACCGCTCGAGCGCGCGGTCGCCGCGATCCGCGCGGCCCGCGCCCCGATCGTCGTCGCCGGCGGCGGCGTCATCTACTCCGGAGCCGAGGAGGCGCTGCGCGCGCTCGCCGAAGCCACCGGCGTCCCGGTCGCCACCTCGCAGGCCGGCGGCGGAGCACTCGCCTGGGACCACCCGCAGTACCTCGGCGGGATCGGCGCCACCGGCTCCACCGCGGCGAACCGCCTCGCGGCCGACGCCGACGTGGTCATCGGCATCGGCACGCGCTACAGCGACTTCACCACCGCGAGCCGCACCGTCTTCCAGAACGAGGACGTCGTCTTCGTCAACGTCAACATCGCCGCCTTCGACGCGTACAAGCACGGCACCCAGCTGCCGGTCGTCGCCGACGCCCGCGAGACCCTGCTCGCGCTGCGCCAGCAGCTCGACCGCTTCCACGTCTCCGACGAGTACGCGGAGCGCATCCGGCGCGAGAGCGCGGAGTGGGACGCCGCCGTCGACGCGGCCTTCGTGCCCTCCGGACGCGCGCTGCCGGGCCAGGCCGAGATCATCGGCGCGGTCCAGGCCTCGACCGACCCCGAGGACGTCGTCGTCCAGGCGGCCGGCTCGCTGCCCGGCGACCTGCACAAGCTGTGGCGGGTGCGCGACAGCCTCGGCTACCACGTGGAGTACGCCTTCTCCTGCATGGGCTACGAGATCGCCGGCGGCCTGGGCGTCAAGCGCGGCGCGGAGGCGTCGGGCTCGGACCGCGACGTCGTCGTGATGGTCGGCGACGGCTCGTACCTGATGCTGCACACCGAGCTGGTGACCGCGGTGGCCGAGGGGCTGAAGATCATCGTGGTGCTGATCCAGAACCACGGCTACGCCTCGATCGGGCACCTCTCCGAGACCGTCGGCTCCGACCGCTTCGGCACCAAGTACCGCACGCTCGACCCCGTGACGCGCGGCTTCCAGGGCGAGACCGTGCTCCCCGTCGATCTCGCGGCGAACGCCCGCAGCTACGGCGTCGACGTCATCGAGGTGGAGCCGGGGGAGTCGGCGATCGACGACCTGCGGGCCGCGATGGCGACCGCGAAGGCCGCCGACCGCACGACGCTCATCCACATCACCAGCGACCCGCTGCTGTACGCGCCGAGCGGTGAGGGCTGGTGGGACGTGCCGGTGCCGAGAGTGTCGGAGCTGCCGAGCACGCAGCGCGCGTTCGAGGAGTACACGCGCCAGCGCGCGGCGCAGAAGCCGCTGCTGGGCTGACCAGTCCGGTGTATGTAAGGACATTTGCACACTGATCGTCTACGATGGTCAGATCCGCCACCGGCGCCGAGGCGCCCGATCCCCTGGAGAAGACCATGAGCGCCACCGTCACCGCCGACGCACCGACCGCTGAGGCAGCGAGCGCCGGAGTCGAGCCGCTGCGGGCCGGCGCCGCGACGGCGACCAGCCTCTGGAACGACTCCGCCGACCTCGAGGAGCTGCGCCGCTCCATCGCGTTCGGCGCGGTCGGGGCGACCTGCAATCCGGTCATCGCGCTGACGACGATCGAGAAGCACCTCGACGTCTGGGGCCCGCGGATCGCCGCCCTGGCCGAGGCGCACCCCACCGCCGGCGAGAGCGAGCTCGGCTGGCTGGCCATCGAGCAGATGTCGATCGAGGCGGCCGAGCTGCTGCTCCCCGCGTTCCGCGCGAGCGGCGGGCGGGACGGCCGCCTGTCGGTGCAGACCGACCCGCGGCTGCACCGCGACGCCGACGCGCTGGTCGCGCAGGCGGTGCACTTCTCGGAGCTGGCCGAGAACATCATCGTGAAGATCCCCGCGACGGCGACGGGCATCCGCGCCATCGAGGAGGCGACCTACCGGGGCGTGAGCATCAACGCGACCGTCTCGTTCACCGTCGCGCAGGCGGTCGCCGTCGCCGAGGCGATCGAGCGCGGCTTCGACCGCCGCGCGGCCGAGGGGCTGCCGGACCACGAGTTCGGCTCCGTCGTCACGATCATGGGCGGGCGGCTCGACGACTGGATCAAGGCGTCGGTCGCGGCCGACCGCCGCCTCGTGCACCCCGGGCACCTCGACTGGGCCGGCGTCGCCGCGCTCAAGGAGGCGTACCGGATCTTCCAGGAGCGGGGCTACCGCTCGCGCATCCTCTCGGCGGCGTTCCGCAACCACCTGCAGTGGTCCGAGCTGGTGGGCGGCGACCTCGTCGTCTCGCCGCCGTTCGAGTGGCAGCTGCTGATCCACGAGAACCGCATCGAGGTGGACCCGGCGCGCATCGACGTCCCCGTCCCGGCCGAGATCCTCGCCGCGCTGCTCGAGCTCCCCGAGTTCCGCCGCGCCTACCTCGAGGACGGCATGACCGTCGACGAGTTCGGCTCCTTCGGCGCCACCCGCCGCACCCTCCGCCAGTTCCTCGACGCCGACGCCCGCCTCGACGCCCTCGTCCGCGAGATCCTCCTCCCCACGATCTAGCCGCGCCGGCCCGGCCTCGCAGAGGGCGCCCCCCTCCTGCTGATCGAGCAGCCCGCGCAGCGGGCGCATCGAGATCCACCGTTCTGCAGAGTGTGGGTCTCGATACGCGCTGCGCGCTACTCGACCAGCATGGAGCGCGTGGCGCCCGTCCCCGGGGATGGAGCGCGTGGCGCCCGTTTCCACGGATGGAGCGCGTTGCGCCCGTCCTCATGCAGGGGCGCGCGGGCCCATGCTGATCGAGTAGCCCTCGAAGAGGGCGTATCGAGATCCACCGTCGTGCAGACGTGGGTCTCGATACGCGCTGCGCGCTACTCGACCAGCATGGGGGCGGGGGCGCGTCAGGAGGCGAGGTACGCGCGCCAGCCGCCGTGGGCGGTGATGTCGGCGGCGCCGGCGAGAGCGATCGGCTCGACGAGGAAGCCGCTGACGGGGGAGCCGTCGGCGAGGGTGACCGAGCCGATCGCCATCGGCTGGGGGAGCGCGGCGACGAACGAGCCGAAGGCCGCCTCCGTCAGCCGGTACACCTCGACCTCGAGCGCGGCGCCGCCCTCGGCGACCCGCACGACGCCCGGCTTGGGCGGCACGGTCGACAGGGCGAACAGCCGGTAGTCGGCGCTCGTGGTCGTCGCGGCCACGAACTCCGCGCCGCGGTCGGCGAGCTGGTGGTGCAGCGGCTGGTCGCGCAGGTGCGCGCCGGCCACGGCGAGGAGGACGGTGCTCCCGGACGCGGTGCTGACGGATGCGGTGCTCATGAGCGGCCCCAGACGAGTTCGGCGAGCTGACGGTCGGAGAAGGCGGGGCCGATCAGCTGCACGCCGAACGGCAGCCCGTCGACGACTCCCGCGGGGTACGCGACGGCCGCGAGGTCGAGCAGGTTGGCGAAGTTCGTGAAGCGCCCGAGCCGCGAGTTGACGCCGATCGGGTCCGAGGCGACCGCGTCGAGCGTCGGGTGCTCGGTCGTCGTCGGCAGCAGCAGCGCGTCGATCCGCTCGAACACCGCGTCCGAGGCGGCGCGGGCGCGGTCGAGCCGCTCCTGGTCCTGGAAGAGCCGCCACGCGGGCAGGTCCCGGGCGCGCGAGACGATGCCGCCGACCACCGGATCCACCTCGTCCGGGTGCGCGTCGACGAACTCGCCGACCGCGGCGTAGCGCTCGGCCACGAACGCGCCGTCGTAGAGCATCCGCGCCGTCTCGAGGAACACCTCGATGTCGAGCTCCACGAGCGTCGCCCCCGTCGCGGCCCACCGCGCGACCTCGGCGTCGAACGCCTCGGCCCAGCCGGGAGCCAGCTCGCCGAGCTGCCCGGGCCGCGGGACGCCGATGCGCGCGGTCGGCGCGAACGGTGCCGCGGATCCGCTGCGGCTGAGCGGGTCGCGGGAGTCCGGCCCCGCCATCACGTCGAGCGCGCGCCGGGCGATCGCCGGATCCTGCGCCATCACGGTCACGACGTCCAGGCTCCGGCAGGCCGGCACGACACCGGCGGCGCTGACCCAGCCCTTCGTCGGCTTCAGCCCCGCCAGCCCGTGCAACGCGGCCGGCACGCGACCCGAGCCCGCCGTGTCCGTCCCGAGCGCGAGATCGGCGCCGCCGAGCGCCACCGCGACCGCGGATCCGGAGGACGAGCCGCCCGATATCCGGGAGGGATCGACCGCGTGCCGCACCGCGCCGTAGGGGGAGCGGGTGCCGACGAGGCCGGTCGCGAACTGGTCGAGATTGGTCGTGCCGAGCACCACCGCCCCGGCCGCGCGCAGGCGGGCGACGACGGTCGCGTCCTCGGTCGGCGCGTAGGCGAAGGCGGGGCAGGCCGCCGTGGTGTCGAGCCCGGCGACGTCGATGTTGCCCTTCACCGCGACCAGCAGCCCGGCGAGCGGGAGCGCCGGATCGACGGCCGCGAGCTCGGCGGCCACCTCGGCCTCGGGGCGCAGGGCGATGAACGCCTCCGGCCGGGCGGCGAGCCTGCGGTAGCGCTCGGCGACGTGCGCCGCGGGGTCCTCGATCATGCCGCTTCCTCCTCCTCGGCCGAGTCGGCCGTCGTCTCCAGCACCACGAGCACCGTGCCCGCGGCCACGTGCGCGCCGATCTCGGCGACCACGGCGACCACGCGGCCGGCCGCGGGGGCCGTCACGGGCGCCTCCATCTTCATCGCCTCGAGGGCGAGGAGCGTCTGCCCCGCGGCGACCTCCTCGCCGACGGCCACGTCGATCCGGAACACCGTCGCCACGAACGGCGCCTCGACGCCCTCGCAGCCGGCCGGGATCTCCACCGCGGACGACGCGGGCGGCGCCGGCACCGCCTCCTCGCGGTCGAACTCGCCCGAGGCCTCCCACGCGGCGCGCTCGGCACCGAAGGCGCCCGCCTGCACCGCGCGGAAGTCCGCGATCGACTCCGCGTTCTCCGCGAGGAACTCCTGGTACTCCGCGAGCCCGAACTCGCCCTCCTCGATCCGCAGCGGCAGGCGCCCCGCGGCCATCTCCGAGCGCAGCTCGAGCAGCTCCTCCGGCTCGACCGGGTACCAGCGGATGCGGTCGAAGAACCGCAGCAGCCACGGCACGCCCGCCTCGAACGCCCCCGCCTGGTGGTGCGTCGACCAGATCGGCACCGTGCGGCCGACGAACTGGTAGCCGCCCGGCCCCTCCATCCCGTAGATGCAGAGGTAGGCGCCGCCGATGCCGACCGCGTTCTGCGGGGTCCAGGTGCGCGCCGGGTTGTACTTGGTGGTGACCAGCCGGTGCCGGGGGTCGAGCGGAGTCGCGACCGGGGCGCCGAGGTAGACGTCGCCGAGACCGAGCACCAGGTACTCGGCCTCGAACACCGTGCGGTAGACCTCGTCGACGCTGTCCAGGCCGTTGATCCGGCGGATGAACTCGATGTTCCACGGGCACCAGGGCGCGTCGTCGCGGACGCCCGCCATGTAGCGGCGGATCGCCTCGCGCGTCGACGGGTCGTCCCACGCCAGCGGCAGGTGCACGGTGCGGCTCGGCACGCGCAGGTCGGCCGTCGCGGGCAGCAGCGCCTCGGCCGCGAGCACCGCCTCGGCGACCGCGTCGGTCGAGGTGGTGCGCGGGTCGAAGTGGACCTGCAGCGAGCGGATGCCCGGGGTCAGCTCGATCACGCCCGGCAGCGCGGCCTTCTCGAGCATCTCGGCGATCGCGTGCACGCGCATCCGCGAGGCGAGGTCGAGGCTCATGTCGCCGATCTCGACGAGCAGGTTCGCGTCGCCGCTGCGCCGCAGCACCAGCGACGGGTCGCCGCCGTGCGCGGGCCGGCGGTGCAGCACGCCCTGGTCCTCGACGACCGCGCGGCCGGCCTCGGGCTGCGCGAGCGGAGCGTCGAGCAGCCCGGCGGCCTGCGCCGCGGAGACCGGCACGAAGCGCACGGTGTCGCCGGGTCGCAGCTGGCCGAGTCGCCAGAGGTGGCCCGTGGCGACGCTCGCCGGGCAGGTGAAGCCGCCGAGGCTCGGCCCGTCGGGACCGAGCAGGATCGGCAGGTCGCCGGTGTAGTCGACGGCGCCCACGGCGTAGGGGGTGTCGTGGATGTTGGAGGGGTGCAGGCCCGCCTCGCCGCCGTCCTCGCGGGCCCAGTGCGGCTTCGGGCCGACCAGGCGGACGCCCGTGCGCGCCGAGTTGAAGTGCACCTCCCAGTCGGTGGCGTAGAAGACCGCCATGTCGTCCTCGGTGAAGAACTCCGGGGCGGCGTGCGGGCCCTCGAGCGCGGCGAGCGTCCAGGCGTGCCCGAACGCGGGGCGCTCGGCGACCGGCACCGGCGCCACAGCGTTCGGCTGCTCCGGGGTGCGCAGCCCGAGCACGTCGCCCGGGGCGAGCGCCCGCCCGGCGTGCCCGCCGATCGCGCCGAGGTCGAAGGTGCTGGCCGAGCCGAGCACGAGCGGGATGTCGAGTCCGCCCTCGACGAGCAGGTACAGCCGCATGCCGCTCTCGGCCGTGCCGATCGCGAGCACGCCGCCGGCCGGCACCGCGACCGGCTCCCACTGCGCGACCGGAGCGCCGTCGAGCAGGACGGGCGCGGGCGCCCCGGTGACCACGACGCGGGTCGCCGTGTGGAAGCGGAGCGTCGGCCCCGTCATCGTGATCTCGAGCCCGGGCGCGCTCTCGGGGTTGCCGAGCGCGGTGTTGCCGAGGCGGAACGAGAGCGCGTCCATCGGCCCCGACGGCGGCACGCCGACCGGCCAGTAGCCCAGGCGGCCGGTCGCGTCCTGCACCGTGGTGAGCATCCCGCCCTTCAGCACCTCGACCCGCGGAGTCGTGTCGCGCAGCCCGTCGAGGGTCGCGGTGGAGTGCTCGGCGGCGAGCACCGACGGCTCCGCGGCGATCGCCCGCAGCAGGCCGACGTTGGTCGCGATCCCGTCCACGCGCGTCTCGGCGAGCGCCCGGCCGAGCGCGGCCCATGCCTCCTCGCGGGTGCCGCCGCTGACGATCACCTTCGCCAGCAGCGGGTCGTAGGAGGTGGACACCTCGCTGCCGGGGCGGATCCAGCCGTCCACGCGGACGTCGTCCGGGAAGGACAGCCCGGTGATCGTGCCCGAGCTGGGCGCATTGCCGAGGTCCGGGTTCTCCGCGTAGACGCGGGCCTCGACGGCCGCGCCGCTCGGCTCCGGGACCGCGTCGAGGAACGCCGTCTCGCCCTGCGCGAGGCGCAGCATCCACTCGACCAGGTCGATGCCGTAGCGCGACTCCGTCACCGGGTGCTCGACCTGGAGCCGGGTGTTCACCTCGAGGAACGCCGCCTCCTGCCGCACCGGGTCGTAGATGTACTCGACCGTGCCGGCGCTGCGGTAGCCGGCCTCGGCGCAGAGCAGGCGCGACGCCTCCGCGATGCGCTCGCGCACGGCGTCCGGGAGATCGGGGGCGGGGCTCTCCTCGACGACCTTCTGGTTGCGGCGCTGCAGCGAGCAGTCCCGGTCGCCGAGCGAGACGACGCGGCCCGCGCCGTCGCCGAAGACCTGCACCTCGACGTGCCGGGCGCGCTCGACGAGCCGCTCGAGGAAGACGCCGGCGGAGGAGAAGCCCGCCTCGGCCAGGCGGCGCACCTCGCGCCAGGCGGCGCGCAGCTCGGTCTCGTCGCGGCAGGCGCGCATGCCGATGCCGCCGCCGCCCGCGGTCGCCTTGAGCATCACGGGGTAGCCGATCCGGTCGGCCTCGCGGGCCGCGTGGTCGGCGTCGTCGAGCAGTCCGGTGCCCGCCAGCAGCGGCACTCCCGCGCGCTCGGCGGCGTCGCGCGCGGTGTGCTTGGCGCCGAACACCTCCAGCTGCTCGGGGGTCGGGCCGACGAAGACGATGCCCGCCGCCGCGCAGGCGCGCGCGAACTCGGCGTTCTCGCTGAGGAAGCCGTAGCCCGGGTGGATCGCGCCGGCGCCGGTCTGCGCGGCCGCCTCGAGGATCCGGTCGATCCGCAGGTAGCTGTCCGCCGCGGGAGCCGGGCCGAGGCGCACGGCCTCGTCGGCGAGCGCGACGTGCGCGGCGCCGAGGTCGGCGTCGGAGTAGACGGCGACGGTGCGCAGGCCCATCGCCTTCGCGGTGCGGAGGATGCGCACGGCGATCTCGCCGCGGTTGGCGACGAGGAGGGTGTCGAAGCTCATGCGCCCGCCCCGCCGGTGGCGCCGCCGGTGCTGTGTGTGCCGCCGGTCACGCCGTCGTGCACGATCATCTCGGCCCGCGACGGGTCGAAGCCGTTGCACGGGTTGTTGATCTGCGGGCAGTTCGAGACGACGACGAGGGTGTCCCGCTCGGCGCGCAGCGTGACGCTGAGCCCGGGGGAGGAGATGCCGTCGACGATCCCGAGCGCGCCGTCCGGGTCGACCGGCACGTTCATGAACCAGTTCACGTTCGAGACCTGGTCGCGCTTGCCCATCCCGTGCCGCGAGAGCTCCGCGACGAAGTTCTCGGCGCAGGCGTGCTGCGCCGTGGTGTGGAAGCCGTAGCGGAGGGCGTTGCTCTCCTTCGAGCAGGCGCCGCCGAGGGTGTCGTGGCGCTCGACGTCGGTCGCCACGACGCTCAGCAGCGGGCGGTGCTCGGCGTCGCGGAGCACCGAGCCCGTGACGAGGTACACCGTCGCCTGCGCCTGGAGGGTCGCGGCGGCGGAGTAGGCGGTGCGGTCCTCGGCGTCGTAGGCGAGGAAGTCCACGGCCTGGTTGCCGTCGACGTCGACGATCGTCAGGTGCTCGCCGCGCTTCAGGAGTCGCGACCACGGCGCGCGGGCGGCGACCGTCTCGCGGTGGATCTCGGTGCCGTAGGCGGTGGTGGTGCCGGTGGTGCGGGTGCCGGTGCTCGTGTCGGTCGTGCTGTCGATCGTGCTGTCGGTGGTGCTCATGCGATGCCCCTCGCGCTCAGGTACTCGTCCGTCTGGAGGAAGGCGCGGCGGCCCTCCGGGGTGGCGTCGCGCTCGTCGGCGCTCGCCGGCTCGCCCGCCCAGGCGTGCACGTCGACCGCGCCGACCGTGAACTCGGGTCGCGGGTCCAGCGGATGCGCGGTGTTCGCCAGCAGGACGATCGCCGGCATCTCCAGGCGCAGCGTCACCGAGCGGCCGGGGCCGGCGCTGCCGAGCCACTCCGGGCTGCCGTCCTCGCGGATCCGCACGCCCTGGAAGTACGAGACGCTCGGCGGCAGGTCGCGCCGGCCGAGGCCGTGCTTGGCCGCGCCGAGCAGCAGCAGCTCGCGCCCGGCCGGCGACGGACCCTGCGGCGAGCCGTCGCCGTAGCGCTCGACGTTCCGCGCCAGCGCCGTCGTCCCGTAGATCGTGTCGTGGTGGCCCGAGTCGTCGGCGACGACGCTCGCGAGCACCCGCCCCTGGTCGCTCAGGAGCAGCTGGCCGGCGCCCGCGTAGACCTGCCACTGCACCTTCACGGTGTCGGCCACGTTCAGCCGCTCGTGCGGCTCGAGCGCGCTGTGCAGGAGCAGCGACACGCAGGCGTCGCCGGTCGCATCGGTGAGGCGGAGGTGCGTGCCGCGGGCGAGGACGCGGTGGCCGTAGCCGCCGCCCTCGATCCGCTCGGACCAGCGCAGCGCCTCGGGCGCCACGCCGTCCGGGGGCGCGGGCCGCGTGCTCGCCGCCGCGGCCTCCTGGGCGCGGGCGTGCTCGCGCGCGCCCGCCGTGGTCGAGGTGCCTGATGTGGTCATGATGCGCCCGCTCCGTCTGCTGCTGGGGTTTCTATCACCCGACAGGAAGTCAACCGCGCCCCCGTGTCGCCCCTGTGACCCCGACGTTGCGATCGTGTTTCGGCGCCCGTCCGCTCGCCCGCCCGCGTGCCCACCCGCCCCCGCACTCCCCGCCCATTCCTCGAAAGTTGCGGTAGTCGCGCGCCACTACCGCAACTTTCGAGGAGTCGGCGGCGCTCCGGCGCGCTGCTACGGTCGAGCGCATGGCCAGCGCACCCCCCGGACGGCCGCGCGCCTCCGGGGCGTCGCTCACCGGGCTCGGCACGCGGGCCGACATCCTCGCGGCGAGCGCGGCGCTCTTCTGCACGGAGGGCTTCGGCGGCACCAGCACGCACGCCATCGCGGCGGCCGCCGGCATCCGCCAGGCCTCGCTCTACCACCACTTCGGCGGCAAGCACGCGGTGCTGCTCGAGCTGCTGCTCGGCACGGTGCAGCCCTCGCTCGACGCCGCCGCGGTGCTCCTCACCCGCGACGAGTCGCCCGCCGCGCGCCTCTGGGCGCTCTGCGTCTCCGACGTCCGCCTGCTCGCGGCCGGCGAGCACAACATCGGCGCGCTCTACCTGCTGCCCGAGCTCGGCGACGAGCGCTTCGCCCGCTTCCGCGATCGCCGCTCCGAGCTCGAGACCGCCTACCGCACCCTCGTCGCGGCCTGCGGCGCCGCCGACCCGGCGACCGGCGCCTCGCTCGTGCTCGCCCTCGTCGAGAACGTCATCCTCCAGCGCCGTCGCCGGCAGCCCGACGAGCCCGGCCCCTCCGCCGAGGCGGTCGCCCTCGCCGCCCTGCGCGTTCTCGACCTTGCGCGCCCGGCCGTCGCCGAGGCGCTCGCCGCGGGCCCCGCCCTGCTCGCCCACCTGCGCTGACCCCGCGCGTCTCGCGCCCGCCGCGTCTCCCGCCCGCCCCGCGCCCCTGCCCATCCTGCAGAAGTTGCGGTACTCGGCGTCGACTACCGCAACTTCTGAGGTCTCGGCGAGGGGGGCGCGCGCCGGAGTTAACAGGATCGACCCACGCCCGAAAAGAACGGCGACCGAGCGCGCGGCAGGATCCGTGTCTATCAACCGATAGAAACATCCCGTCGCACCACTCAGCAGCTCGGAGCACGCATGATCATCCTCGGAGTGGGGATCACCGTCGTGGTGATCCTCGCGGTCGGCATCGCGGTCGCCCGCAAGATCGACGGCGACAGCGCCAACTACCTCGTCGCCGGACGCCGCCTGGGCATCCCGCTCGTGGCCGTCAGCCTCACGGCCGCCGCGGTCGACTCGAACGCCACCGTCGGCAACACCGACCTCACCTCGCAGTTCGGCTTCTGGGCGGGCGCCTCCCTCGCGATCGGCCTGGCGATCTGCCTCCTGATCACGGGCCTCTTCCTCGCCAAGCCGATGAACGCGATGAAGCTCTTCACGCTCGCCGACTTCTTCCGCATGCGCTACGACCGCACCACCGAGGTCGCCGCCTCCGTGATCATGGTCTTCTCCTTCACGATCCTGCTGGCCGGCAACCTGGTCGCCTGCGGCTTCCTGCTCGAGCGCTTCGCCGGCATCCCCTACGCCTGGGGCGTCATCCTCTCGGTCGCCCTCGTGCTCAGCTACACGATCGCCGGAGGGCTCTTCTCGGACGCGTACACCGCGGCCATCCAGACCGTCATCACCGTCGTCGCCGCGATCTCGCTGCTGGTCTGGGTCGCGCTCGCCTACGGCATCGTCATTCCGGAGGGCATGGGCCCGCTCGACTTCGAGCAGCTCACCGACCCGGCGATGGGCGCGCCCGTCAACTGGGCCACCCTGGTCGCCCTCGGCATCGGCGACCTGGTCGCCATCGACTTCATGCAGCGGATCTTCGGCGCCAAGTCGCCCGAGGTCGCCCGCCGCGCCTGCTACGCCGCCGCCGTCGGCACCGCCGCGATCGGCTCGATCTTCGCGATCGTCGCCCTCAGCGCCACCGCCGTCCTCGGCATCTCGGCCGCGGACGGCCCGGTGCTCTTCACGCTGCTCGACGACTACGCGCCGCCGATCATCGCGATCCTGGTGCTCTCCGGAGTCGTCGCCGCGTCGTTCTCGACGGCCTCCGGCGCGATCCTGGCCACCTCGGCGATCGTCGTGCGCAACGTCCTCTCGGTCCGCCGCGTCTCCAGCGCCGGCCCCGACCCGCTGCTGCGCTGGACGCGCGTCGCGATGGTGCCGATCGTGATCCTCGGCTCGTTCCTCGCGATCCGGGTCAGCCAGACCGGCATCCTGCTGACGCTCGCCTTCGACATCATGCTCGCCTGCCTCGCCGCGCCGTTCCTGCTCGGCGTGTTCTGGAAGCGCCCGGGAGTCGCGGCCGCGCTCACCGCCGCGGCCGTGGGCCTGGTCGTCCGCCTGGTCTTCCTGGTGCTCACGCCGACGCTCTACGGCGTGCCGAACGACATCCTCTACCTGCCGAACGACCTGGTCGGAGCCGGTTTCGACGGCTACGCCACGCTCGTCGCCGCCGCGATCGGCTTCGGCACCTTCATCGTCGTCGGTCTCCTCGTTCCGCGCACGCCCCGCGAGCTCGCGGGCGAGCGCTCCGTCCGCACCGACCTCGATCGCGAGCAGCAGGGCGTCCTCGAGCCCGCCGGAGTCTGACCGCGCCCCCACCCCGTCCCCCCACCGCGAGATGCCACTTGTGCACGCTCTCCTCGGCGTGTCGCGTGCACAAGTGGCATCTCGCGGCGGGCGGGTCATGCGGGGAGGGGGGACGGCAGGGGGAGCAGGATCGTCGGGGCCGGGGCGGCCTCGCGGCCCTCGAAGGCGACCGGCTGGCAGACCATCAGGTAGTCGCCCGGCTCGACCTGCGCGAGGTCCGCGTTCTCGAGGATGACGACGCCGGCGCCGCAGAGGATGACGTGCGTCGGCCACTCCTCGGTGTGCGCCGGCGCCTCCATCGTCATGTAGTCAAGGCCCGCGAAGAGCACGCCGTGCTCGACCAGCCAGCGCGCGCCGCTCGGCGCGAGGCCGACCCAGGTCTCCGACTTCACCGCCCGGGTCAGCGCGTCGGTCGAGTTGCGCGTGCGGAAGAGCACCCGCACCGCCCCCTCCGCGCCGGCCGCGACGAGGTCCTCGTCCGTGATCTCCTCCGCGACGTGCCGCAGATCGAGCACTCGGACCGGCCCGACGACGCTCTCGAGCGCGACCTCGTCGACCGTCGCACCACCCGGCACGAAGTGCGAGGGCGCGTCGACGTGCGTGCCGGTGTGCGCGCCGATCAGCCAGCGCGAGACGTCGGAGGGGTAGCCGTCGACGATCCGCTCGACCATCTCGTAGGTCGGCCGCCGACCCCAGTGGAGCATCTCGGTGGTGATGGGGATGTTGATCGGGATGGCGCCGGACATGGCGGTCCTCGTCTCGTTCGTCTCGGGGGGAAGCGTTCGTGGATTCATTCGGCAGTATATTGGATCCAATCCCACCCGCTCCAGGAGGCCCGATGATCGCTGATGACTGGACCGGCCCCCTCACCGCGGGCCGCCCCGTCCGCCTCGTGCCGCTCGTGCTGGGCCACGAGCCGATCGCCGAGTCGATCTCGCTCCGCGGCGGCGATCCGGCGCGCTTCCTGCTCGAGCCGGTCACCGGCGCCGCGATCGACCTCGGCGACTCCTGGGTCCTGATCGACGGCGGCTTCCACCTCGACCGCGTGCGCGACCCCGCCCAGCGCGCCGCGCACTACGACTACGAGAGCTACACCGCGGTCGTCCCGCCCGGCGACGCGCTCGCCGAGCAGATCGCCGCGGCCGGCCTGCGCTGGGACGCGCTCGCCCTCGTCGCCCTCTCGC
The DNA here is from genome assembly GCF_013205055.1 of Rathayibacter sp. VKM Ac-2856. GTDB lineage: Bacteria > Actinomycetota > Actinomycetes > Actinomycetales > Microbacteriaceae > Rathayibacter. Next base: position 528,980 of record NZ_JABMLF010000003.1, on the reverse strand, counting down.
ACCTGCACCTCGACCACACCGGCGGCCTCCGCCTCGTCCCCGCCGGCACCCCGGTCGCGCTGCAGCGCCGGGAGTGGGAGTGGCTCGGCGAGGGCCTCGGCCGCCGCGAGACCGTCGTCCCGGCCGACCTGCTCGACGCCGACGTCCGCGTGCTGCTCCTCGACGGCGACACCGCGCTCGCGCCGGGCGTCACCGCGCTCGACACCCGCGGGCACACTCCGGGGCACCAGTCGTTCCGGATCGACCTCGACGGCCGCTCGGTCGTGCTCGCCTGCGACGCCGCCGACCTGCGGCGGAACCTCGACGAGCGCGCCGCCTGCGGCTGGACCGCCCGCCCCTGGGACGCGGAGGCCGCCCAGCGCTCGGTGGAGCGGCTGGCCGACCTCGAGGCCGAGCCCGGCATCGAGGTCTGGCCCGGTCACGACCCCGGCTGGCCGGCCTGGCACCGCTGAAGCGTGCGCGTCCGGGCGCGCCCTCCGCGCCGGACGAGGCCGCCCCGAGGGACCGCGCTACTCCGCGGCGCGCCCCGAGTCCTCGATCAGGCGGACCTTCACGTTCACGGCGAGCGGGCCGGTGACCGACGGCTCGGCGTCGAGCAGGCGCCGCAGCTCCTCGCCGACCGCGCGCAGGATCTCGGGGGCGGGCAGCGCCGCGGTGGTCGCGATGTGCGCGCTGACGGTGGTGAAGCCGTCCGAGCGGTCGACGTCGACGAGCACGTCCGGCTGGCGCAGCGCCAGCTTCGCGGCGAGCGCCTCGGCGGCCGCCTCGAGGATCGGCTGCGCCGGGTAGACGCCGGTGACGCCCTCGGCCTCGCGGAGCGCCGCGGTCAGGCGCTGGGAGAGCGCGGTGTCGTCGCGTCCGGTCTCGTCCAGCGCGGTGTCGTCGCGCACGGTGTCGTCCAGCGCCGTGTCGTCCAGCGCGGTGTCGTCGGTGCCGGTCATTCGCCGTCCTCCCTGCTCGGGTACACGTCGTCGACGGTGACGTCGATCGCGCCGACGACGAGCTCGGTGTGCCGCTCGAGGGCGTAGCGGATCCGCTCGCGCAGGCGGTCCGCGACCGTCGCGATGGGGATGCCGAACTCGAGCGCGAACGTCACGTCGATCCGGATCACCGCGCCCGGGGTGGCGACCTCGCCGTCGAGGGTGCAGCGGCCCATGATGACGCCACCCATCGTGTCGCCCGCGCGCCGGATCATCCCGCGCACGGCCGCCTCGGTCAGCGCGAGGCGCAGGGTCGGGTCGGGGTGGCGGATCGGCACGTCGCGCCCGGAGCGCACCTCGGACCGGATCGCGTCGAGCAGCCCGGCGATCCAGACCTCGTCTCGGTCCGGCTCCTCGTCGGCGCGGCGGCGCAGCGCGCCGGCCGACAGCTCGGTCAGGCGGGTGAGGTTCGCGAGCGCGAGGCGGCACGCGGCCGAGCCCTCGATGGAGGGATCGACCGGGGTGCGCCCGCGGTCGAGGTACTCGCTCAGCTCCTCCAGCGTGTGGCCGTCGAGGTCGTCGTCGGGCACGGAGTTCTCGGGCGCGGAGTTCTCAGGTGCGTCGTTCTCGGGCGCAGAGTCGTCGGGCACGCCGTTCTCGGGCACGCCGTTCTCCGGCACCGGGTCCACCGGTGCCGCGCTCTCGGGCACGCCGTCGTCGGGCACGGCGTCGTCAGCGTCGATCATCGCCATGCCTCCAGTTCGTGGAGCAGGAAGCGGCGGGCTCGAGCGAGCAGGCCGCGGACCGTCGAGACGGGGAGGTCGAGGGCGTCGGCGATCTCCTGGTAGCTGTACCCGGCGGTCTCGCGGAGCAGCCAACAGCGTCGCTGATCGGGAGGCAATCGGTCCAGTGCTTCCCAGACGGCGTCCAGCTGGAGCCGCGCCTCGACGATCCGCTCGGGGGAGTCCTCGGCGGGCGCGGGCGGGTCCCAGTCGTCGATGTCGTCGTGTCGGCGGCGGACGCGCATCCGGTCGATCGCCTTGTGCGACACGATCCGCATCAGCCAGTTCCGGATGTGCGCGGGGCTGTCGAGATCGCCGAGGCGGCGCCAGCCGGTGAGGAACGCCTCCTGCACCACGTCGTCCGACTCGGCCTCGGAGCCGAGCAGCTTCGCGGCGTAGACCCGCATCAGCGACCCGTGCCTCCGGGCCAGCTGCTCGAACGCGGCGATGTCGCCGTCCACGGCCCGCGCGGCGAGCGTCGCATCGGAGGCGCGCAGCAGCGGGTCGTCGGCGTCGGCGGGCGCGGTGTCGGCGGGCTCGTCGGCGTGGGTGGGCGCGGTGTCGGCGGGCTCCTCGGCGTGGGCGTCGTCGGGCAGCAGAGCCTCCACGATCGCCACCTCCCGCCGTTCCGCCGTCGTTCCGCGTCCGCCCGCGATCCGCGCGGCCGCCGCTCCGAATGCCTACCAGCCTCCTCCGTCGCCGACGAATCCGCTGGCCGGATTGCGAGCACGGCGCGGATCCGTGACGTTTGCGGCCGTCGACCCGTCTGTATCTGTAGAGAACCGAGGCCCACCCCCGTACGCCCCTGATCTCCCAGACCCCGAGAGAAGCCCGACCATGCACACCTCCCCTCCACCCGCGGCCCGCACCGCGACCCCGAGCACCGCCACCCCGAGTACCGCCACCCCGAGCACGGCGACCCCGACCGCCTCCGCCCCGAGCGGCTCCACCTTCACGATGGGCAGCCCCTTCGCCTCGGCCGGCGGCCCCTCCGGCCCCGAGCGGCGCTTCGAGGCGGCCGGCGCCGATCCGGCCGAGGCGTCGGCGGTCTACGCCGAGGCCTACGGCGGCGGCTCGTTCCGCGTCGACCCCGGCTCGCGCGGCTTCTCCTTCCGCTACGCCTACCGCGGGAGCGAGCGCGTCACCCTGCGCACCTCCGACTGCGCCGGCGCCCTCACCGGCGAGATCCAGCACCTGCGCGAGTATGTCGTCGGCTGGTTCCGCGCCGGTGGCGGCCAGCTCAACCTGCGCCCCTTCACGCGCACCGGAGCCGCCTCCTCGCCGTTCCTGCTGCCCGCCGAGCGCCAGTTCGGCCTGGCCTACCAGCCGCACCGGCAGAACCTCGTGCACTTCGCGCCCGGCTTCCTCGAGGACGTCGCGACCGAGTCGCACTCCGGTCCGCGCCAGCCCGTCTCCTTCGACCACGAGGCCGACGCCGACCCCGGTGTGCTCGCCCGCTGGCGCGCCGCGGTGTCCGACGCGACGGCCGCCCTGGCGAGCGCCGCGCTCGCCCCGCTCGTCCGCTTCACCGCCGAGCTCAACCTCGCCCGCGCCCTGCTGCTGCTCTTCCCGTGGCGCGCCTGGGACGTGCCGGCCGTGCTTCGCCGCCCCTCCGCCTCCCGCACCCGCGTCGCCCTCGACTTCCTGCAGCACCACGCGCACGAGCCGATCACCCCCGCCGACGCCGCGCGCGCCGCCGGGCTGCACACCCGCACCCTGCAGCAGGCCACCCAGCGCCACCTCGGCGTCTCGCCCTCGGTCTACCTGCGCGACGTCCGCCTCGACCGCGCCCGCCACGACCTCGTCGAGGGCGACCCCTGCTCGACCACCGTCGCCGCCGTCGCCCGCGACTGGGGATTCGGCAATCTCGGCCGCTTCGCGAGCGCCTACCAGGCCCGCTTCGAGGAGCTGCCGAGCCACACCCTGCGCCGCTGAGCGCCCGGGCGGGCCCGGTGGCCCGGCGCCTCCACGACAGCTGCCGCACAACTCCGCGGCCTGTGGAGGCCGGTGGCCGCGAAGCGCGTCGTCCCACGACGATTCCTGCGCACTGGCTGATCCGGCGGGACGATCCCGGAGCCCCGAACGTCTGATTCATGTGCGACGGATCGTCGTCACCGCGACCGAGTCGCGCATCACCTTCTACCAGGGAGAGCATCATGACCAACGTCACCCCCAGCACCCTCGCCACCACGAGCGCGAAGCACGGCACCGAGACCTCGACCGGCAAGAACACCATCGCCGACGGCGTCGTCGAGAAGGTCGCCGGCATCGCCGCCCGCCAGGTCGCCGGCGTCCACGACCTCGGTGGCGGAGCCGCCCGCGCCATCGGCGCGATCCGCAACGCCATCAACGCGCAGGACCGCGGCCAGGGCATCTCCGTCGAGGTCGGCGAGAAGCAGGTCGCCGCCGACATCACCGTCGTCGCCGAGTACCCCGTCGCGCTGCAGAAGCTGGCCGACAGCGTCCGCTCCGCCGTCTCCGAGGCCATCTCCTCGGTCGTCGGCATGGAGGTCACCGAGGTCAACGTGACCGTCGCCGACGTCTACATCCCCTCGGACGACAAGGACGAGGACACCGAGAGCCGCGTCAAGTGACTCCCTCCCACCTCGGCCTGATCCTGGGCGCCGTCCTCGCCGTCACCGGTCTGGTCTTCGGCTTCTGGGCACTCCTCTGGGTCGCCCTCGCCATGGCCATCGGCTACGGCGTCGGCCGCGTCGTCGAGGGCAAGCTCGACCTGAGCTCGCTCGCCGACACCCTCCGCGGGCGGCGGTCCTCGTGACCGCGGCGGTGATGGCCGACCAGGCCCGCCACGGCCGCACGACGATCACCTCGCGCGCCGTGCGCAGGGTCGTGTCGGCCGTCACCGCGGAGGCGCTCGACGTCGACGCGTCGGACGTCTCGGTCGAGCTGGACGACGACGGGGGGAAGCTGCACGTCACCGCGCAGGCCCCCCTGCGCATCCGTCCGCTCGGCGAGGGCGACCGCCGCTCCGGCACCCTGCTGAGCCGTCTGAGCACGGCCCAGTCCACCATCCGCACCCGCTGCCTCGAGCTGACCGGGTCCACCATCGGGCGCGTCGACCTCCGGATCACCGGGGCCGACCTGCGCGAGCGAAGGAGAGTCTCGTGACGACCCCCGCAGCCTCAGGGACCCGTTCGACCGGCGCCCTCTACAACCGCCTGGTCCGGCGCGAGATCACCTCGTCCCGCTCCACCTCGGCGATCGTCCTCGCGGTCCTGCTGATCCTCGTCCTCGCGTGGCTCGGCACGGAGGCGGTGCTCGCCGCCCTCGGGCAGCCCGCGCTGCTCGTCGCCCCGCAGGACGGAGCGGCCGCGGTGCTGGGCGCCGCGAGCGCTCCCGTCGCGCTGATCGTGGCCGGCGGAGCGGTCGCCGCGGTGATCGGGCTCGTCCTGATCGTCGTGTCGTTCTCCCCCGGCCGCCGCGGCCGTCGCCGCGCGGTCGCCGATCGCACGGCGGCCGTCATCGACGACCGCGTGATCGCGCAGAGCCTCGCCCGCACGGCGGCCTACGCCGGTGACGTCGACCCCGACCAGGTGTCGGTGTCGATCGGCCACCGCACGGCCGGCGTGACCGTCGGGCGCACCTCCGGGCGCAGCCTCGACGTCGGCAGCATCCGCGCGGCGGTCGACGCCGAGCTCGCGGGCTACGACATCAGCCCGAAGCTCGCCGCGCGCGTGCGCCTGTCCGAGAAGGGGACGGTCCGATGACCACCACCAACCGGTTCCTCAACCGCCTCCTCCTGTTCGTCGTGGGCCTCGTGCTCCTGCTCGCCGGCGGCGCCGTCGCAGCGGGATCCCTGTTCCCCGACGTCCAGCAGACGGTCTCCACCGGCGCCGAGGACGCGACGCAGCCCACCACCGACGCCCTCTCCGGCGGGCAGCCGTGGATCCTCTGGGTCACGGCCGTGGTCGCCCTCGTGCTGATCCTCCTGCTGGTGCGCTTCATCGTGCGCCAGGGCCGGGGACGCACCTCGACGCTCCTGCGCGTCGGCTCGGGCTCCGGCTCGGGAACGCCGACCGGCGGCTCCGTCACCATCGACGCGAAGGTCGCGGAGCAGGTCCTCGAGGAGGCGCTGTCGCACGATCCCTCGATCGTCGCGCTCGACGTCACCGCGTTCGAGGTCAAGCACCGCACCGTCCTGCGCGTCACCGCGCACACCCGCCGCGGCGTCTCGCCGATGCGGACCCGCCGCGCGATCGACGACGCCGTGAAGGGCTGGGACGCCGTCCTCGGCGAGGAGACCCCCGTGGTCATCCAGATCGTCAGCGGACTCCGCACCAGGATGAGCGGCAGCGCCCGCGTGCAGTAGTCGCCGCCGCGGCCCCGCCGCAGCGGCACCCGCCGCCGCACTCGCAGCAGCACCGCAGCAGCACCGCCGCAGCACCGTACGATCCGGCCCTCCCGCTCGGGAGGGCCGGAAGACCACCGAGGAGCACCCCATGACCGACCCCGTCGGATCCCACGACCTCCGCGCCATCGACGGCGCGCACCCCGAGGGCGAGTCGATCGAGCGCCTGCTCGCGACCACCGCCGCGGAGACCACCGCCGGCGTGACCGGCGTCCACCACCTCGGCGGCACCGCCGCCCGCTCGCTCGACCGCGCCACCCGCGCCGTGCTGGGCACGACCACGAGCCCCGGCGTGAGCATCGCCCGCATCGACGGAGCCCTCGTCCTCGATCTCGACCTGGTGTCGGAGTACCCGCGCCCCGTCCAGGAGGTCATCCACGACGTCCGCGAGCAGGTCGGGCGCGCCGCCGCGCAGCTCACCCGCGAGAACGTCGTCGTCAACGTCAACGTGACCGACGTGCACGGACCCTTCGACCCGATCGAGGTCCCCGACTCCGAGCGCGAGGACGGACCCTCGCTCGTCGAGAAGGCCGGCGACGCCGTCGACTCCGCCCGCGAGAAGGGCGCCGCCGCGCTCGACTCCGCCCGCGAGAAGGGCGGCGCCGCCCTCGACTCCGCCCGCGAGAAGGGCGGCGCCGCCCTCGACTCCGCCCGCGAGCGCGCCGCCGATGCCCTCGACGACGCCGACGAGCGCCTCGACGAGGCGGCCGACCGCGCCGCCGCGGAGAGGGCCGAGGCCGAGGAGCGCGCCGAGGAGCGCGACGCCGCCGAGGCGCGCACCGACCGCGAGACCGTGGTCGTCACCGCCGACGCCCCCGCCGCCGAGTTCGTCGTCCGCGTCGAGGTCGAGCCGGTCGACGCCGCCGACGTCGAGCCCGTCGAGACCGCCGACGTCGCGACCGACGCGTCCGACGCCTCCCGCGCCGACGACGCCGAGCGCCGCGGTTCGGAGTAGGCCGTGCGCACCCGCTCCTACGGCTCGCGCCGCAAGCCCCGCGCGGCGTGGGCGGCCCTCGCGACCGGCGTCGTCGTCAGCTTCCTGATCGTCGTCGGCGTCCTGCTGCCGGTGCTCGGCCTGATCGGCGCCGCCGACGCGACGACCGCGGGCGCTCTCGACGTCCCGGTCGGCGCGATCACCCTCTCGATCGTCCTCAGCTACCTGGTCGCCCTGGCGTTCCTCGCGCTGGCGCTCGTCTCCCGCAACGCCGCCCTCGCCTGGGTCGCCGCGGTCGCCGCCGTCGTCGCGACCCTGGTCGGCTCGCTCTGGCCGCTGCTCGCCACCGCCTTCGCGAGCGTCGACCAGGCCGGCGACGTCATCCCCTTCATCCAGGACCTGATCGCCCGCGTCACCGGCTGACCCCCGCCGCCCTGCCGACCGGGCCGCCCTGCGTGAGGGCCCCGTTCATGCTGACCGAGCAGCCCTCGAGGGGGCCGCGTTCATGCTGATCGAGCAGCCCTCGCAGAGGGCGTATCGAGATCCACCGCGGCCCGCTCGACACGACATCAGCTGAGAGCCGGTCTCATCGCCCATCGCGGATGAGACGGCGTCTCAGCTGATGTTCTGCACGCCGTCACCCGTAGCGTGGCGGGATGACGACCAGCACCGAGACCACCCCCGACGCCGACGACCTCCGTGCTCGGTACCTCCGGGTCTACGACGAGCAGCTCCGCACCGACGCCGAGACGCCGAGCGCCGTGGCGGTGACGCGGGTCGGACCGCTCCGCCTCGTCACCTTCGCCGGCGGGCGCGGCTTCGTCACCTACAGCGACCTCGGCGGTGCCGACGCGGACGGGATCGACGCGCTCGTCGCGGCGGCCCGCGCGCATTTCGACGCCGATCCGGAGATCCGGAAGGTGGAGTGGAAGACCCGCGGCCACGACCGGGCGCCCGGTCTGCACGAGGCGCTGCTGCGGCACGGCTTCGCCGAGGAGGAGCCCGAGTCGATCATGATCGGGCCGCTCGAGGCGCTCACCCGCGACGCCCCGGTGCCGGAGGGGACGACGCTGCGCCGCGTCGTCGAGGAGCCGGACGTCCGGGCGTTCAGCGCGATGATCGACGCGGCCTTCGGCGAGGACGTCGACACCGACATCGCCGACGCTCTCGTCGCCCGGCTCGCCCGCGGCGACGGCATGGAGCTGTGGGTCGCGGAGGTCGACGGCCGGATGGTCGGCGGCGGCCGGCTCGAGCCGGTCGCGGACTCGGACGTCGTCGGCGTCTGGGGCGGCGCGGTCCTCGAGGAGCACCGGGGGCGCGGGATCTACCGGGCGCTGACCGCCGCGCGCGCCGCCTCCGCCCTGGAGGCGGGCCGCACCCTCGTGCACAGCGACTCGACCGAGTACTCCCGCCCCATCCTCGAGCGCTCCGGACTGCTGAAGGTCTCGACGACGACCCCGTACCTCTGGCGCCGCTGACGCGGTCCGGGCAGGCCGCAGGGCGGGCCCGCCCGCATCATGCTGATCGAGTAGCCCGCGCAGCGGGCGTATCGAGATCCACCGTCGTTCAGCGTGTGGGTCTCGATACGCCCCTTCGGGGCTACTCGACCAGCATGGTGCGCGTGACGGGCGTAGTGCGCGTGACCAGCACGGACGGAGGGCATGTCCTCCGCGCGGTCGCCCGCCCGGGCAGCGCGCCTAGCTCGGCGAGCTGATCTCCAGCGCGATGTTGTCGGGGTCGCGGAACTCGAGGATGCTCAGTCCGCCGCCGTCCTTGATCGGTCCGTGCGCGATGCCGAGGTCGTCCAGAGCGGCGGCCGCCGCCTTCAGGGCGTCGAGGTCGGCGACGGCGAAGGCCAGGTGGTCGAGGCCGACGCGGTCCTCGTCGAACCGGTCGCCCGCGTCGGCGACGGGGCGCAGGCCCAGCAGCCCGCCCGGGAAGCGGTAGATCACTCCGCCGAAGAGGAACGACAGCTGCTCCTTCTTCTCCTCCGGCGCGTCCGCGGGCGGCGCTTCGAAGGCGACCTCGAAGCCGAAGACGGAGTCGTAGAAGGCGCGCGAGACGGCGATGTCGCGGACGGTCAGGCGGATGTGGGCGTAGTCGACAGCGGGGATCGGCACGGGGGAGTCCTCTCGGGAGTGGCGGGCGGGATCGCCCTTCGATGGTGATTCGGAGGCCTCGCCGCCGCGGGAGGGGGCTGGCGCGGCTCCCAGCGATCGAGTAGCCGCGCCGGCCCTCAGTCGAGCTCGGTGGGCCGCGCCGGCTCGGCGAGCAGCGCGCGCGCCGCCATGCCGATCACGGCACTGTAGGTGGGGTAGGCGAAGCGGACGTTCGCGAGGGTCGCGACGTCGACTCCGGCCGCCATCGCGGTGGTCACCGACTGCACGACCTCGATCGCGTTCTCGCCGACGGCGTGGGCGCCGAGCAGCAGCTCGCGGCGGCGGTCGGCGATCAGCGTCAGGAAGCCGCCCTCGCGGTCGTCGATGACGGCGCGGTCGACGCTCGAGAACGGCACCGAGGCGACGATGCACTGCGGGTCGCGCTCGCGCGCCTGCTCCTGGGTGAAGCCCACGCCCGCGTAGTCCGGGTCGGTGAAGCCGCCGGCCGGCAGCAGGAACTGCGGGGTGCGCCGGTTGGCGCCGAGCACCGCGTTCTCGGCCGCCGCCTCCGCCTCGAACTGCGCCGCCTGCACCAGCATGTCGCGGCCGTTCGCATCGCCGACCGCGAAGACGTGCGGCACGACGGTGCGGAAGTACTGATCGGCCGGGATCGCCGAGCGGACGACCTCGATGCCCGCGTTCTCGAGGCCCAGGTCCTCGACGTCGGCGGGCCAGCCGGTCGCCATGATCACGGCGTCCACGTTCTCGATCCGGGCGGAGCCGCCCTCGCGCCAGGTGATGTCGATCGAGCCGTCCTCCGCGCGGACGAGGCGCTCGACGGTCTCGATGCCCAGGTGCACCCGCACGCCCTGGCGCTCGAAGGCGCCGGCGACGTGCTCCGAGATGCTCGCGTCGGAGGTGGTGAGCACGCGCGGCGCGACATCGAGGAGCGTCACCTCCGAGCCGAAGGCGTTGAACACCGTGACGAGCTGCGCGCCGGTGTTGCCGCCGCCGATGACGGCGACGCGGCGGGGGAGGGCCGGCAGCGCGAGCACGTCCTCGGGGACGGTCGCGAGCTCGGCGCCCGGGATCGGCAGGCGGCGCGAGTGCCCGCCGACGCAGATGAGGATCGAGCGGGCGCGGATCCGGCGGCCGCTGTCCAGGACGAGGGTGCTCTCGTCGACGAAGCGCGCGCGGCCCTCGTGGATCAGATCGACCCCCGCCTCTGCGAAGCGCTGCGCCTCGCGCTTGATCGAGCGGACCTTGTCGACCCGCTCGTGCACGTGGCGGACGGTCGCCGCCCAGTCGACGACCGGCGTCCCGACGTCGACGCCGTAGTCGCCGGCGGTGCGGGCCTCGCGCACGATGCGCGCGGTCTTCGCGAGCACGCGCGTGGGCACGCAGCCCGTGTTGACGCAGGTGCCGCCGACGCGGCCGGCCTCGAGCACCACCACATGCGCGCCGAGCTCGGCGGCCCGGAGCGCGGCGGCGGTGCCCGCGGGTCCCGCGCCGATCACGGCGACGTCGTACTCCTGGGGCGTGCTGTCGGGGGCGGCGCCGTCCGGGACGGTGCTGGTCGGGACGGTGCTGTCCGGGACGGTGCTGTCCTTGGCGGTGCTGGTCGGGGTGCTGGTGCTGGCGGGCACGGCGGGGCCTCTCGGGTCGATGCGCGGTGGGGCGGTGCGGAGCGCTGTCCCCGAATCCTGGCGCTCCCTGCCTCGGGTTCTCTGAGCGCCCGCGCAGGCTTGACAGCGGCGCTCCGTGCACCGTCTCGGCGCGGCCTCAGCCGGAGGCGCGCCGAGCGCGGACCGCGTCGCGATCGGCGGTCATCGCGCGCCCACCAGCCGCCGGAAGCCGAGGGGAGAGCCGAGCAGGGGGATCCCCTCGTCGACGATGGACTGGAGCACCGGCTCGGCGGGGGCGGCGCCGCGCAGCTCGGCCTCGGTCATCTCGAGCACGCGGGGGTCGTTCCCGGTCCATGCTCTGCCGTCGCGCACGAGGGCCGACACCTGGTCGTGCCAGAGCTCGGGCGGGCCCTCGGGCCGCTGCAGGAAGAGGTCGAGGTCGCTCCCCGCCCGCATCTCACCGCGGGCGGCCGATCCGAACATCGCCGCATAGCCCGGTCGCAGCTCCCAGCTCTCGAGCGTCGAGACGAGCCGCTCGTGCAGGGTCTCGTCGAGCCGGGCGAGCTCCATGATCGCGCCCGCTGCCAGATGGGAGCGGTTGAGCCGGTAGATCGCCGTCCGGCCGGCCGACCGGCTCGTGACGATCCCCTCCTCGACGAGCCGGGCGAGGGTGCGCCGGATCCCCTCGAGCGAGCGGCCGCCGATGCGGGTCCGCAGCTCGCCCACGGTGAACCAGTCGTCGGCGCGCGCGAGGACGGTCAGAACGTCGCCGTCGACGGTCGGCGTGACGACACCGAGTGGTCGCTGGGTCCTCATCATGCCCTCCTGCGCAGAATAATCGGCGTTCACCAACAATAGTACGTGAGTCAGGCCTCGGGACCGGGTGTCGCGACGAGTTGGAAGCCGCCCTCGATCGTGCCGTCGGGGCGCAGCGTGACACGGGTGAAGACCGGGGTGCCGTCGCCGGTCGCCGTGCCGACGACGTCGAGGGCGTCGCCGGCGAAGAACGCCTCGATCCCGGTGCAGCCGGCCGAGAGCGAGCCGTCGGGGCGCTCCAGCGCGAGGCAGAGGCGGGTGCCCTCCGGTGCCGTGAGCAGCAGCCGGTCGTCCTGCGCCGTCGCGAAGGCGGGGCTGTAGACCTCGGCGCCGCGCGCGATCAGCGAGAGGCCCGCGGGGATGTCCGTGGTCGCCTCCCAGCCCTCGATCAGCGCGGCGAGGCGGTCCGCTGCGGGGGTGGCGGTGGGCGTCGCCGTGCTCCTGGCGGGCCGGGGGACGGCCGGGCCGAGGGTGGCGGCGGTGACCGCGCCGACGACGAGCCCGCCGACGAGCAGCGCCGCGCCGAGGAGGACGGAGCGGGAGCGGGGCGGGGATGCGGGGAGCGCGGCGTCGTCGGACGGTGCGGCCCGCTGGGCCTGCGTCGAGTCGGCGGGGAGTCGGCGCTGCGCCTCCGCGCCGGCCTGCTCCGCCCCGGCCCGCTGTGCCTCCGTCCGCGCAGCCTCCGCGCGCACGGCCTCCGCACGCAGCGCGGCGTCGCGGTCGTCCCCCGTGGGGCGGGCGTAGAGCGCGCGCTCGAGGTCCTGGCGCTCGTCGTCCTCGTCCTGCACGCCGTCAGTATGCCGGAGCGCCGCGCGACCGGCGCGTCGATCAGCCGGTCAGGTGCCCATCGTCCCGACGGCGGGCGTGCCGTCGATCCGCGCGTACCGCAGCCGCACGACTCCGCGCGGCGAGGTGACGGCGGGCCCGTCGAGGCGCAGGGTCGTCGGCACGGCCCCGCCGCCGAAGACCGGCTTGCCCGCGCCGAGCGGGACCGGGTGCAGCCACAGCGTGAGCCGGTCGAAGAGCTGCTCGGCGAGCAGCGTCTGCACCAGGTCGAGGCTGCCGATCACGTGCACGGAGGCGTGGCGCTCGCGGATCTCGCGGACGGCGACCGGCAGATCGGGGCCCAGCTGCCGGGAGCCGGCCCAGTCGAGCGAGGGCGTGCCGCGGGAGGCGACGTACTTCGGGATCCGGTCGAGCAGCTCCGCGATCGGCCCCTGCTGCTGCGGCCAGTAGCCGGCCCAAATGTCGTAGGTGCGCCGGCCGAGCAGCAGGGCGTCCATGCCGTGCATCCCGCTCAGGACCTGCTCGCCGACGACCTCGTCGACCGACGACGCCGCCCACGACGCCGCCGACGACGCCTCCGACTACTCCGCCGACGACGCCTCCGACGACCCCGCCCACGACGCCGCCGACGACGCCTCCGACGACCCCGCCCACGACGCCGCCGACCACGCCTCCGACGACCCCGCCGACGACGCCGCCGACCACCTCGCCGACGGTGCGGCCGACGCCGAGGGCCTCGACGCCGCCGGTGATCCCGGTGACGTCCGGAACCCCGCCGACGACTGGACTGGCGTCGACCGGAGTCGAGTCCGGAGCGGCCCTGTCGCTCGCGTTCCTGGCACTGGGTGGCGGCGCACTGCTGCTGCTCCAGCAGCGACGAGCACGCCGCCGTCGCAGCTGATCACCGCCACGCGGCGTCACCGCTGACGGGGTGGCGCCGCGTCGCCCCCGCTCGGCAGGTGGGCGCCGTGGTGACAGCACCGCGGCCTCCGCGCACAGAGAAGGCTGAGAGCGCCGGACCCCCGATCGTCCAGGGGTCCGGCGCTCTCAGCCTTCGTCGTGCCGCGCGGCGAGCGCGCAGGGGCGGGTCAGCCGGACGGGTTCTCGACCGGGTCGCCCTCGGGGTCGGTCGCCGTCTCGGGGTCGACCTCGTCCGGGTCGGCGGGCTGGGTGTCGGGAGTGCTCTTCTCGGTCATCGGATCCTCCTCATGCTGGTCGTGCGGTGCTCGGAGATTCGAGCGGTCCCGCAGGTCGTGCGGTCGCCACGCTACGACCGGCGCCGCCCGCTGTGACCCCCGTTGACGCGAGCGGTGAGCGCGTGCCCCTCGCCCCGGGCGCGCGTGGCAGGCCGCCGCTTCCTCCGCAAGGCCTGGTCGCATTTCGGCGCGATTCGTAGTGTGAGGTCACCGAGTCGAGGAGCAGGCGCGCCAGATGATCCGAACCACCGTCACCATCGAGGGCAAGACGTACGGACTCTCCCAGGGGACGGACGTCGCCGATCTCAAGGACTCGGCCACCCGCGCGACCCAGGCCGGCGGCGGCCTCATCGACTTCGTCGTGGTCGGCAATCGCCAGGTCAGCGTGCTGATCTCCTCCGGTGTCCCCGTGATCTTCGAGGAGGTCCAGGTGCCGGACGACATCCGCGACACCGGCGACCTGCAGGAGCCGTGGGACGACATCGACTACCTCGAGTGATCCGAACCTCCGACCGGACGTCCTCCCCGCAGAGCGTCGCCCGGCCGGTACCAGACGCCTGAGGGGCGCCGCCGGCTCGACCCGGCGTCCCTCGGGCTCCTTCTCCTCCGCAGTCCGCAGGTCCTCCGACCCGGGTGCGGGTCAGGAGGCCGAGCTCTCCGTGTCCGCGGCGTCGGCGAGCTCGCCCGCGACGAGGACGGTGGCGGCCGCGGAGAGCGCCGAGCGCACCTCCCCAGCGGTGATCTCGAGCAGGCCCGCGATCGTCTCGACGTCGTGCCCGCCGGTGTGCCGCAGCAGCCAGCACTGGCGTTCGAGCGCGCCCAGCCCGTGCAGGCGGCGGTGGAAATCGCTGCGCACCAGGTCGTCCTCGCGGAGGCCGACCGTCGCGGTCGTGGGGAGGAGCGCCGCCCGGCGGCCGACGCTGTGCCGGCCGATCTCCGTGCGTGCGATCTCGAGAGCGGACTGCTCGTCGAGGACCCGCGGCGACCCCGAGCGGAGGGTGACCGCCGCCTGGTGCAGCGCCGCGGTGGCCATCGACTCCGAGAGCGTCAGCCGGTAGGCGTACGCGTACAGGCCGGCACCGCGGTTCAGTGCGGGGGACTGCGCCTTCTGCGACTGCGACTGCGCCTGGGACGACTGCGCCCGCGTCGTCCAGGGAAGCTCGTTCGCGCTCACGGTCTCTCCTCGCCTCCGCGTGCCCCGGGCGGGATCGCGTCGAAGCCGATGCTAGAGCGCGGAGAACGATCGTTCTACCCCTGATCCTCTCAGACTCTCCTCGACGTCCGCGCGTCCTCCACCGCCGTCGGCCGCGCCGCCGCCCGCTGTCAGTCGCGCGCGGACAGGATGCAGAACTCGTTCCCCTCCGGATCGGCGAGCACCACCCACGACTGCTCGCCCTGGCCGACGTCGACGTGGGAAGCGCCGAGCGCGATCAGCCGATCGACCTCCGCCTGCTGGTCGTCGGGGACGAAGTCGAGATGCAGGCGGTTCTTGACGGTCTTGCGCTCCGGCACGTTCAGGAACAGCAGGCTCGGCCCGCGACCCGAGGCGGGCAGCAGCTCGATGCCCTCGTCGTCCTCGTCCACGACGTCCCAGCCGAGCGCCTCCTGCCACCAGTGCCCCAGGGCGCGGAAATCGGTGCAGTCGATGATGATCTCTTCGAAGCTCAGGCTCATGCCGCCGACGCTAATCGGCGCCCGCCGCGTCGCGGAAGGGGTCGCGGCGATCGGTGGAGAGATCGCGGTTCGCGATGGATGGGGAGGAGCGCGTGCCGAACCGGCACGAGCGCTGGCCCCCGCGCGTCCCGTCCGGCATTCTCGACCCGAGCCGGAGAGACTCCGCGCCCGACCGGAAGGACGACGTGAGCACCGAGCAGAGCAGTGACCCGCAGCCCCGCGAGCCCAGCACCCCCCGTGAGCACTGGGAGGCGCGCTACTCCGACGCCGATCGCGTCTGGTCGGGACGCCCCAACGCCACCCTCGTCGACGTCGTCCGCGATCTGACTCCCGGCCGCGCCCTCGACCTGGGCTGCGGGGAGGGCGGCGACGTCCTCTGGCTCGCGGCGCAGGGCTGGAGCGTCACCGGACTCGACCTCTCCGAGACCGCCCTCGGCCGCGCCCGCGCCGAGGCGGACGCCCGGGGCCTCGCGATCGACGTGCGGCAGGCGGACCTCGGCGCCGAGTGGCCGGTCGAGGGCGTCTTCGACCTGGTCGCCTCGAGCTTCCTGCACTCGATGGTCGAGCTGCCGCGGATCCCGATCCTGCGCCGCGCCGCCGATCTCGTCGCCCCCGGCGGCGTCCTAGCGGTCGTCTCGCACGCCGCCCCGCCGCCGTGGGCCGCGCACTCCCACCGGCACGAGGGCATGCCCGTCCTCGCGTCGCCGGAGGAGGAGCTCGCCGCCCTCGCCCTCGACCCGGCGGAGTGGACGCCGCGGCTCGTCGAGACGCGCGAGCGGGCGGCGACCGCGCCGGACGGCGACGACGTCGTCCTCCTCCTCGACGGAGTCCTCCTCCTCGAGCGCCGGAGCGCGCCGACGCGCTGACCGCCTGCCGGCGGCGGCCGCCCCTTCCTCCTCCCCAGGGCGAGTTCTCGTCGGTTCTCCACTGATGAGCCGCAGTCGCCTCACGGGTGTCGGCGGGCCCTGGTTCGATGCGTGCATGGATGAGATCAGCGAGGCGGAGCCGGCGGACGGGCCGGGCGGGGTGGACATGACGGCCGGTGCGGTCGCCGCCGTCAGCGGTGTCCTCGACATCGCGGCGAGCCTCGGGCGAACCTCGGCCCGGGTGCTTCTCGCCCGAGCGGAGGCGGTGCATCTCGCGTATCGCGTCGCGCTGCGGGTGCCGGAGGAGTTCGCGCGGAGCGGCCGCCTGTCGCGGAGTGAGGCAAGCGATCTGGCGGAGCGGTCGATCCGCGCGGAGATCGCCGTCGCCCTGGGGCTGTCGGAGCGGGAGGCCTCGCGGGTGCTGGAGCACGCGACGCTGCTGATCGAGGAGCTGCCCTGCACGCGCGCCGCCGTGGCGGACGGCCGACTGCTGTGGGAGTCGAGCGAGGTCATCTGCCGCACCGCCGCGACGCTGCCCGCCGCCTCGCGCGCCGCCTTCGACGAGCGCGCGGCCGAGCTCGCACCGGCCCTGACGCCGACCCAGCTGAGGAGGGCCACCGCCCGCCTGCGCGACCGGCTGCACGACGAGCCCCTCGCCGTGCGCCACCTCCGCGCCCGCGAGGACCGCGCCGTGTGGATCACGCCGGACATCGATGGGATGGCGACCCTCTGCGCGCTCCTCCCCGCCCCGGAGGCCGTGGGCATCGGCGCCCGGCTGGACGGCATCGCGCGGTCCCTGCGGGAGGGCGGCGACGAGCGCACCCTCCGCCAGCTCAGGGCCGATGCTCTCACCGACATCCTCCGCGACGGCGACATCGCCGGCACCACGCCCTCGAACGACGGTCCGGAGGCCGCGACGTACGTCCCCGGTATCCGCGCAGAGGTCCGCCTGACACTCGCCGCGTCGACGGCCGTGGGTCTGGACGAGGCCCCGGCCGACCTCGACGGCTACGGCCTCGTCCCCGCCGACGTCGCGCGCGCCCTGGTCGAGACGGGCGCGTCCTTCACCCGGGTCCTGACCGATCCGGACACCGGGGCGGTCACCTCCGTCGGCCGCACGCACCGCCTTCCGCCCCCGCAGATGCGCCTCCACCTCCAGCTGCGGGACGCGACCTGCCGCTTCCCCGGCTGCACCCGCCCCGCGTCGACCTCCGAGGCGGACCACACCATCGAGTGGCGGAACGGCGGCGAGACCTCCCTCGACAACCTCGTCTCCCTCTGCACCAGCCACCACCACCTCCGCCACGGCGACCGATGGCGCTACACCCTCCACGACGGCGTCACCGCCTGGACCACCCCGACCGGCCGCCGCATCACCCTCCACCCGCCGACCCTCGCCCCACCCTGCCCGCGCTTCCCCGACGCCGCCGTGCCGATCGAGCAGCCCACGCAGGGGGCGCCCTCACGCTGATCGAGCAGTCCTCGCAGGGGACGTGTCGAGACCCATCGGCGTGCAGGGGTCCGGCTCTCGATCCGCGGTGCTGGACCACCACGGGGTGTCCCGCGGCTCTAGCGTGGTGTCCGAACCCCGCATCACGCTCAGGAGGCACCGTTGCCGCTCGATCCGTACCTCGCCGCCCGACTGCCGCTGCTCGACGGCGTCACCTACCCGATCGATCCGGAGCAGGTGGGGAGGGTCGCCGAGTACGACGAGGACCCGGGACCCTGGTCGCTCCCCGAGGGCGTCAGCGTCTCCGACGCGGCGATCGACGGCCCGCACGGCCCGATCCCCGTCCGCATCTACGAGAGCGCTGAACCCGCTTCCGCCCTGCTCTGGGTGCACGGCGGCGGCTTCCAGGCCGGCGACCTCGAGATGCGCGAGTCGCACGTCGTCTCGGCCGAGCTCGCCGCGCGCGCCGGCAGCCGCGTCGTCTCGGTCGACTACCGCCTCGCGAGCGCCGACGTCCGATTCCCCGTCCCGCTCGACGACGTGCAGGCCGCCTGGCGTCACCTGCGCGCCGAGACGCCGGACGCGCTGCCCGTCGCGATCGGCGGGGCCAGTGCCGGCGCTGCCCTGGCCCTCGCCACGACGCTCCGCGAGCGCGATGCGGGCACGCGGCTCCCGGACCACGTCCTTCTCGCCTACCCGTTCGCGCACTTCCCCAACCCGGCGCTCGACGACGCCGTCGTCCGCGAGCTGATGCCGCTGCCGCCGCTGCTGCGGTTCCCGCCCGCCGGCATCGAGGACATGGTCCGCACCTACGTCGGCCGGCTCTCCGACCTGCCTCCGCACGCGCTCCCCGGCGCCGCACCGCTGCACGGGCTCCCGCCGACCGCGGTCCTCGTCAGCGAGTACGACGAGCTCCGCGGCTCGGCCGAGCTCCTGCTGCGCCAGCTCGCCGAGGCGGGCGTCGCTGCGACCGGCTACCTCGCGCAGGGCATGCCGCACGGCCACCTCAACCGAACGCCGGCGCTGCCCGAGGTCGACCGGTCGCTCGCCTTCTTCGCCGCTCAGCTGCGCACGCTCGCGCACGCGAACGGGCGGTGAGGTCCCCGAACCCGCCCTCGGCGCACCGGCCAGCACGTGGTGATGAGGTGTCCTGTCTGCGCGGTCACCGGTCGTCGGTGCTGGGCTGTGAGTGATGGCCGGAGCCGTACGCTGCCCACCGCGTGACAGAGGGCCGGATTGACCGCCGGCCCGACGGTGTGTGCTCGCTCCGGTGCGCCTACCGACTCACCGCCCGCTCGTCGGCGCCCGCAGGCGCCCGAAGGTCACTCCTGCAGCAGATCGACCTCCCAGTTCGTGCGCTGGATCGCCGCATCGAGGTCGCGCAGCTCGCGGGCGAGCACGTCGGCCCGCGCGCGCAGCTCGCGCACGGGCAGCGCCGGCAGCCGCCGCAGCTCGCTGCGCAGCTGGCGGTAGCCGCGGTCGCCCGCAGCCGCGTCGGCCGCCCGCACGACGATGCTGTGCTGCGCCCGGAGCGACTCGCGCCGCGCGAGCGCCGCGGTCAGCCGCGTGCCGTCCGGCGTGGTCGCCCCGGTGTTCGTCAGATTGATCCGCGTGACCAGCCGCTCCAGCGCGTCGAGCGAGCGCAGGCACTCCGCCAGCAGCTCCGACGGGTCCTCCGTCGGCTCCTCGCCCTCCTGGTAGGAGGCGTTCGCGACGATCCGCGACTGGAGGGCCTCGATCCGCTTCTGCAGATCGGCCCGCTCGAGGAGTGCTTCGGCAAGCTTCATGCCCCCAGGCAACCACACGCGCGGCACGCCCGCAGCCCGTCTAGGCTGCGGATCGTGCCGCTGCAGAATCACCCCGGAGACGTCGAGTTCCCCGTGCGCTCGCGGCTGCGCTACGCCCGCGTCGCGGACGCGCACCGTCGCGCGCCCGGCGGCGGGATCGGCCGCCGCGCGCTGCTGGTCACCGCGGTCGCCGCTCCCGTCGGCGTCGTCGGCGTCGTCATCGCTCTGGCGATCGCCGACGGCAGCACCGGCACGCCCTTCCTCGGCTTCGGCGTGGGACTCGTCATCGGGCTGGCCGTCGCCTCGCTCGTCTTCCAGCTCCGGGACGCCGGTGCGCCCCGCCGGCAGCAGCTCGCCTACCGCGCGGAGGCCCGCGTCCCGCCGACGACCCTGCGCCAGCAGCAGCTGCTCGCTCTCGACGCTGTCAGCGACTTCTCCTTCGGCGGCTGGAACTCCTCGCTCGCCTTCCAGCCCACCTGGGCCGAGCTGCCGGCGCCGCTGCGGGCTCGCTTCGCCGACGGCGCGAAGGGCACGCCCTGGCCGGAGCTGCCGATGCCCGTCCTCGCCGAGCAGCGCGGCGCGCTCGACCGCGACTTCCGGATCGCCTCGGCGGAGGACGTGGAGCTCTTCGTCGCCGACGTCCTCGCCGGCGGTCCGCTCTCGACCCGCTTCGCCGAGGTCTCCGCCTCGCCCGACGCGGAGCGGATGCGCTCGCGCCTCGCCGCGCTCACCGGGGAGAGCGAGTTCCACCTCCTCGAGCGCGCCCAGCCGGTCGGGGGCCGCCCGCCCGTGCTGCTGCTCGCAGGCGACGCCGAGCGCACGATCGGAGCGATCCGCTACGCCTACGTCGCCGGCTACCTGACGGCCGAGCGCGCCTGGCAGCTGCTCGAGAGCATCGGCGACCGCGTCTTCGCGCAGTACGACGGCTGGGACGACTACTGGCGCGACGCCGCCGTCGCGATCGCCTTCCGCACCGACTCCCTCAGCGCGGTGCAGCAGTACCACCGGCTGCGCGGCGAGCTGCTGGCCTCGTCCTGGCCGGCGGCGTCGCTGCCCTACCCCGGGTCGGGATCGTGACCGGGTCGCGCGAGGACCCCGGTGCGCACGACGGCGCGCGCGATGACCGGGACCCCGCCCAGCAGGCGCTCGAGGCGATCCAGCGGATCAGCAGCGGCGGAGACCCCGCCGCCGCGGCCTTCGCGCTGTCGAACGAGTGGACCGACCGGCAGGTCGACCGGCTCAAGGCCCTGTGGCGGAGATCGCGCCGGGACGTCGGCGGCACCTGACCGAGGCGTCACCAGCGGCGGCATCCGACATCGGAAGCTCATGGACGAGGCATAGCTCACGGCTTGGCGCCTCGGTCACTCTGGGGTCCCCCGAGCCCCCGACAGACGAGGATCCCCCGATGTCCCGCATCCCCGAGCCCGACCGCACGCCCGACGGCCTCCGCTACGAGGGCCGCGCCCTCGTCCGCCCCGACGACGAGGTCGTCGACCAGGGCCTCTCCTTCGACGTCCGGACCCTGCTGAACCGCCGCGTCCTCGGCCGCCGCCGCGTGCTCGGCCTGCTCGGCGTCGGCGCCGCCACCTCGGTGCTCGCCGCCTGCTCCGCCGTGAGCGCCACGGGCTCGTCGACCGGCAGCGCGTCGGGCAGCACCGGCACAGCCTCCGCCGCCTCTGCGACCGGCGAGATCCCCGACGAGACCGCCGGCCCCTACCCCGGCGACGGCTCGAACGGCCCCGACGTCCTGGCCGACTCCGGCATCGTCCGCAGCGACATCCGCTCGAGCATCGACGGCGGCGCGACCGCGGCCGGCGTGCCGCTCGCCGTCACGCTGACGATCCTGGACTCCGCGAACGGCGACGTCCCGTTCGAGGGCGCCGCCGTCTACGTCTGGCACTGCGACGCGGCGGGCGGCTACTCGATGTACTCCGACGGCATCACCGAGGAGACCTACCTCCGCGGTGTGCAGGTCGCCGACGCGGCCGGCGAGGTGAGCTACACCTCGATCGTCCCGGCCTGCTACTCCGGCCGCTGGCCGCACATCCACTTCGAGGTCTACCCCGACATCGATGCGATCAGCGACTCCGCGAACGCGATCGCCACCTCGCAGCTGGCCGTGCCGGAGGACGTCTGCACTGCGGTCTACGCGCAGAGCGGCTACGAGGGGTCGAGCGGGAACCTCGCCCGGGTGAGCCTCGACGACGACAACGTCTTCGGCGACGACGGCGGCGCGCTCCAGCTCGCGACGGCGACCGGAGATGCGACCTCCGGCTACCGCTTCGCCCTCACGGTCCGCGTCGACACGACGACGGAGCCGACCGGCGGCTCGGTGCCCGCGGGCGGCGGGGGCGGGGCAGGCGGCGCGCGTCCGTCCTCGGCCTGACCGCCCCGCACCGCAGCGTGCCAGGCTTGCCGTATGGCTGTCGAAGCGGGTGCGGATCTCGAGGTGTCCGCGCGCCTGACGATCCCCGCGGCCGAGCTGCAGTGGCGGTTCTCGCGCTCCTCCGGACCGGGCGGGCAGCACGTCAACACCTCGGACAGCCGGGTGCAGCTCACCTGGAGCGTCGCGGAGTCGTCGGCACTGACCGAGGAGCAGCGCGATCGCCTCCTCGAGCGCCTCGCCCAGCGCCTCGTGGCGGGAGCCGTCACGGTGACCGTCGCGCAGCAGCGCTCGCAGCTGCGCAACCGCGAGACCGCGCTGGCTATGCTCCGCGACCTGGTCGCCGCGGCTCTCGCGCCACCCGCCGCACCGCGTCGCCCGACCCGGCCGACCCGCGGCTCGACCCGCCGGCGCCTCGCGAGCAAGCAGCAGCGCTCGGCCACCAAGCAGCAGCGCCGCCGGCCGACCTCGGACTGAGTCGAGCGCCCGACCCGGCCCGCCGACCCGACCGCCCGACCCGACCGCTACACCCGGTCGCTCCGCCACTCCGCCGCGAGCTCCTCGCCCCGGCCGAACGCCTCCTCCTCGCGCTCGCGCAGCTCGACGCGGCGGATCTTGCCCGAGATCGTCTTGGGCAGCGGATGGAACTCGATGCGCCGAACCCGCTCGAACGAGGAGAGCAGCTCGTCGGTGTGCCGGAAGATCGCCGCGGCGGTCTCGGCCGTCGGCTCCCAGCCGTCCGCCAGCGCGACGTACGCCTTGACCACGCTGTGCCGCGTCGGATCGGGCGCGGGCACGACCGCCGACTCGGCGACGGCCGGGTGCTGCAGCAGCACGCTCTCCACCTCGAAGGGCGAGATCTTGAAGTCGGACGACTTGAAGATGTCGTCGGTGCGGCCGAGGAAGGTGATCGTGCCGTCGACGGCGCGGACGGCGACGTCGCCGGTGTGGAAGTACCCGTCGGCCCGCGCGCGAGACGTGCGCTCGTCGTCGCCGAGGTAGCCGGACATGAGGTTAACCGGCTCGGTGGACAGATCGAGGCAGATCTCGCCTGTGGAGGAGGATTCGCCGGTCACCGGGTCGATCAGCGCGATGGCCACGCCCGGCAGCGGGCGCCCCATCGCCCCCGAGACGACCTCGGCGCCCGGCGGGTTCGCGATGATCGCCGTCGTCTCGGTCTGACCGTAGCCGTCCCGGATGGTGAGCCCCCATTCGCGCTCGACGGTCGCGATCACCTCGGGGTTCAGCGGCTCGCCCGCGGACAGGATCTCGCCGAGCGCGCGCGGCCGGGCTCCCAGATCGGACTGGATCAGCATCCGCCAGACCGTCGGCGGCGCGCAGAAGGTGGTCACGCCCGCGCTGTCCAGCTGCTCGCGCAGCGCCACCGGCGAGAAGCGGCCGTAGTTGTAGACGAAGACGGTCGCCTCGGCGTTCCACGGCGCGAAGAAGCAGCTCCAGGCGTGCTTGCCCCAGCCGGGGGAGCTGATCGCCGAGTGCACGTCGCCGGGCTGCACGCCGAGCCAGTACATCGTGCTGAGGTGCCCGACCGGGTACGACTCGTGGGTGTGCACGACCATCTTCGGCTTCGAGGTGGTCCCCGAGGTGAAGTAGATGAGGCACGCGTCGGTGCTGTCGACGACGACGGTCGGGCTGATCCCGGTCGCCTCGATCGAGTCGGCGTAGTCGAGCCAGCCGTCGGGCACGCCGGCTGCGCCACCGTCGGCATGTCCGGCTCCGCCGCCGACCGCGATGCGCCCCACGTCCTCCGCGAGACCCTCGAACTTCGCCGTCTCGCTCGTGTCCGCGATCACGTGCGCGACCTCGCCGCGCTCGATCCGGTCGGCCAGGTCGGCGGGGGAGAGGAGCGTCGTGGTGGGCAGGATGACCGCGCCCAGCTTCATGATCGCGAGCATCGACTCCCAGAGCTCGAGCCGGTTGCCGAGCATGAGCATCACGTGATCGCCCTGCTCGACGCCGACGGAGTGCAGCCACGCGGCGACCTCGTCGGAGCGCCAGCGCATCTCGTCGAACGAGACCGCCACCTCCGAGCCGTCCTCCTCGACGATGCGGAGGGCGGTGCGCTCGTTGCCGATCGCGATCTCGTCGAACCAGTCGACGGCCCAGTTGAAGTGCGGGCCGACGTCCGGCCAGCGGAAGGCCTCCGCGGCGGCCGCCGCATCGGTGCGGTGCTCGAGCAGGGTGTCGCGCGCGGCGCGGAAGCGCCCGGTGGGGTTCATCCCGCCATTCTCCCGCGACCGCGGCCGTACCACCCGCGCCCGCCAGTACTCGATCGTCAGTACTTGATCGACTGCCCGCCGTCGATCGGCAGCACGACCGCGTTGATGTAGGACGCGTCGTCCGAGAGCAGGAAGGCGACGACCGAGGCGATCTCGGCGGCCTCGCCGTAGCGCTTGGTCGGGTTCACCTGGATGAACTCCTCCGCGGCCTTCCGCGGGTTCTCGGCGTCGAGCTGCTTCATCGAGTTCTCGACCATGGGCGTCCAGATGGCGCCGGGGGCGATGGCGTTGATGCGGATGCCGTACTGCCCGTACTCGATGCCGGAGTTGCGGGTGAGGCCGACGACGCCGTGCTTCGCGGCCGCGTAGCCGGACTGGTTGCCGATGCCGGTGATCCCGCCGACGCTCGCGGTGTTCACGACCATGCCCGAGCCCTGCTCGCGCATCACCTTGAGCACCTTCTCGAGGCCGAGGAACACGCCGCGCAGGTTGATCGCGACGACCTTGTCGAACTCGTCGGCGGTGAAGTCCTCGGTGAGGTTCTGGCGGCCCTCGATGCCGGCGTTGTTGAAGAAGCCGTCGATGCGGCCGAAGCGCTCGAGGGTCTGCGCGACGTAGGCGTCGACGTCGGACTCCTTCGAGACGTCGGCGATCACGGTCAGCGACTCGGTGCCCTCGGGCAGCGCCTCGACGGTCGCGGCGAGACCCTGCTCGGACACGTCGACGAGGGCGAGCTTCGCGCCCTCCGCGGCGAGGCGGACGGCGGCGGCGCGGCCGAGTCCGGAGCCTCCTCCGGTGATGAGGACGACGCGGTCGGTGAAGCGGGTGCTGCTGATATCCATAGCTCTACGATATACCTAGCGCTGCTCGGGAATCTGGGTGCCGCCTCCGTGGATCCCCGTGCCTGGCAACCGCCGCAGAGACCGTCCCGCGCGGCGGCCGCCTCGGGTAGACCGGAAGGACCGACACGACCGGACCGGGACGACCGGACCGGCCGACACGACCGGACCGACACGACCAGGGGGACTCGTGAAGACCGTGAGAAGAACGCTGACCACCGGTGCCGCGCTCGCGCTGAGCGGGCTGGCGCTCGCCGCCTGCACCGCCCCTGCCGAGAGCGGCGCCGAGGCGTCGCCGACCGTCTCGGAGGCGCCCGCCGCCTCGCCGACGGGTTCTGCGAGCCCGGGCGACCGTCCGATCGGCCCGGTGCGGCTGCCCGAGGGCGCGACCGCCGCCGTCGAGTGGATCGACGAGATCGGCGCCGTGGAGCCGCAGACCGTCCGCCTCACCGGCGAGCCGCTGCACGTGACGGTCTCGGTCGTCTGCGACACCGCCGACGCCGAGGTCACCGTCGAGGTCGAGGGCCTGATGACCACCGGCTCCAGCTGCGTCTACGACCCGGGAATCACCCGGACGACCGGCGACGGCGGCGGTAACGGCGGCACGATGCACATCGCCGTCGACCAGGACGCCCTCATCACCGTGACCACCGACCCCGCCGACGCCCACTGGTCGGGCGCCGTCTCGACGGGCCCGCGCACGGTCCCGCTCGGCTAGCGCCCGCCGCCCCCGTTCCGCGTCCACTCGCAGCCCGGACCCTCCACGAGTGGACACGAACAGGGCGCTGCGAGGGTCGCGGGCCCCGTTCAGCGTCCACTCGGCGCGCGCGTTTCACGAGCCGACGCGAACGGGGGCCTGCGAGCGCCGCAAGCCCCGTTCAGCGTCGACTTGCAGCGAGGGCGCTGCGTGAACGGACATGAACCGGGGTCTGCACAGGTCGCGGGCCCCGTTCAGTGTCCCGTCGGCGAGGGCGCTGCGTGAACGGACGCGAACCGGGGCCTGCGAGCGCCGCAAGCCCCGTCCAGCGTCCACTCGCAGCGAGGGCGCTGCGTGAACGGACGCGAGCCGGGGTGCGCGAGCGTCGTGGAGCCCGCTGGGCGTCCGCTCGCGGGGGTCAGCCCAGGGGGACGCCCAGCGCGGCCATGAACGGGACGGCGTCGACCGCCTCGCCGTCGACGCGGGTCTCGAAGTGCAGGTGGCAGCCGGTCGAGGCGCCGGTCGAGCCGCGGGTCGCGATGACCTCGCCCGCGGTGACGGAGTCCCCGACGTCGACGAGCAGATCGGTGTTGTGCGCGTAGCCGGTCTCGATGCCGCCGCCGTTGTCGAGCAGGATCCAGTTGCCGTAGCTGCCGGAGTAGGCCGCCTCCTCGACGGTGCCGCTCGCGGCCGCGAGGACCGGGGTGCCGCAGGCGCCGGCGAGGTCGGTGCCCTTGTGGAAGAGGTTCACGCCGGAGACGGGCTGGTCGGGGCGGGGCCCGTAGCTGCTGCTGATGCGGCCCGAGATCGGGAGCACCCAGGCGCCCGAGACGCCGGCGGCGGCGGCCGTCGACTCGCCGGCGCCCGCGGTGATCGCGTCGAGCGAGGCGGCGGGCACGAGGACCTCGGGCTTGGCCTCGGCGGCGAAGGCGTCGCGGGTGACGCTCTGCTGCACGACGCCCGCGGCCACGAAGCTCTGCGGACGGGCGGCGGCGACGGCGTTCGCGGTGTCGGTCGCGACGGCGGACTCCGGGGTGTCCCCGACCGCGAAGGCGGGCATCGTCGAGGTGACGGCCAGGCCGACCACGAAGGTCATCGCGGCGAAGGCGGACACGCGGCGCTTCGAGGGGCGGCGCGAGGCGGGCCGGGCGGCGGCGGCACTGCGGGGAGCGGTGCTGCGGCGCGGCGCGGTGCGCTCGGACTCGCGCTGCTCGCGCAGCTGCCGGCGGGTGGGGAGGGCCTGCGCGGTCGAGGCGGAGACGGGCGCCGGAGCGTGGTCGGAGTGGTGCATGCAGTCGTGTGTTTCCGGGTCGTTCGCCGCGGGGGAACGGG
Organism: Rathayibacter sp. VKM Ac-2856; assembly: GCF_013205055.1. GTDB lineage: Bacteria > Actinomycetota > Actinomycetes > Actinomycetales > Microbacteriaceae > Rathayibacter. Next base: position 502,188 of record NZ_JABMLF010000003.1, on the reverse strand, counting down.
GGCGCGGCAGGGCGGGTCGGGGGAACGGGGTGCTCAGCAGAGCTCAGCAGGTGGTGCTCAGGGGGTTGACAGCCGGGGCTCAGGGGGCCACGCGGCGACCCTCCAGAGTACCCGGGGCGCTCCGGAACGCCACTGGGAAGATGCCGAGCGTCGCACGGTATCGGAGGGCGCGCGTCAGGACAGGGCGTCCGCGCAGGAGCGGAGCAGCGCGTGCAGCTCCCGGATCCGCACCCCGTCGAGGCCCGCCAGCATCCGCTGCTCGACCCCCCGGACCGCCGCGCTCGCCTCGCCCAGCAGCGCCTCGCCGGCCGCCGTGAGCCGGGTCGGCAGCGCCCGCCCGCTCGGCGCGGTCTCCGCGCGGATCAGGTGGCCGTCGCGCTCCATCGACTGCAGCAGCACGTGCATCGACTGCCGGGTGACGAACGCGCCGCGCGCCAGCTCGGAGCTGGAGAGCCCCGGCCGGTGCGCCAGCAGCTCGAGGCAGGAGTAGGCGGTGACCGTGATCCCGAGCGGCCGCAGCGCCGCCTCCATCGCGGTGCGCAGGGCGGTCGACGCCTCCTTGAGCACGTAGCCGACGGAGGTGTCCAGCTCGATGCCGGTTGCCGGGTCCGACTCTTGACTCATGTCAGTAGTCTGACATACAGTCCGTGTCAGGCAACTGACATCGTGTCCGAGGCCGACGATCCCCTCCGACCCGAAAGGCGCCACCCATGCCCATCACCGGCCCCGACTTCCTCTCCCTCCAGGTCCGCGACCTCGACCGCTCCGCCGAGTTCTACGAGTCCCGCCTCGGCCTCTCCCGCCGCCCCGGCCCGCCGCACGCCGTCGTCTTCGACACCGCGCCGATCCCCTTCGCCGTCCGGGACCTGATCCCCGGCACCGAGCTCCCCGCCGAGCCCGGCCGCGGAGTCGCCCTCTGGCTGCACGCCACCGAGGTCGCGGCCCTGCACGCCGACCTCGCCGCCGCCGGCGTCCCCATCGCGTCGCCGCCGGTCGAGGGCCCCTTCGGCCTCACCTTCACCTTCGCCGACCCCGACGGCTACCTGATCACCCTCCACGACCGCGCCTGACCCACCGGTCACTGCACGTCCGCTCTCGTGCGACTGGAGCGCCTAGATGTCCCACAGCCTGTGGGACTTCTGCATCGACGCCTCGCGCCGCCCTGCGTGACGGCGACCCCGTTCGCGGCATCCTCGAGAGATGCCTCCCCCCACCCCGTGCCTCGGTGCCGACGAGCAGTCCGTCCGATCCTCGACTGCTGACGTCGTGACGGCGTTGCGGGATGTGCTGGGCGCGAAGCTCGTGGCCTACCTCGGCTCGGTCGATGAGACCCGGGTCGTGCGTCAGTGGGCGGAGGGCGAGCGGGTGCCGTCGAGCGACATCGTCGCCCGCCTCAGGCTCGTGTACAAGGTGGCCGGCATGCTCTCGGAGCGCGAGCAGCCCCGATTGGTGCAGGCGTGGTTCCAGGGAATGAACTCGCAGCTCGACGACGTGTCGCCTGCCAGGCTCGTGCGTGAGGCGGTACTCGGTGAGGCGGGTCCGCGAATCCTGGCCGCCGCTCGCTCCTTCGTCGCCGAGTAGAGAAGCTGCGAAGCGCAGGTGGAAGCGCTCGCGACTAGGCGTCCGCGCCCGCCGGCTGCCAGAGCTGGAGGCGGTTGCCCTCGGGGTCGCGCAGGTCGGCGAAGCGGCCGTTCGGGTAGGTCTGTGGGTCGACCTCGACGGTGATGTCCGCGGCGCGGAGCTGGGCGACGAGCGCGTCGAGGGAGCGCACGCGGAGGTTCAGGGTCCAGCCCGCGGGACCGAGGTGCTCGGAGCCGGTCGGCATCGGAGCGAGGACCGTGCTGCCGGCGTCCTGGCGCCACGACGGGGCGCCGTACTCGGCCGGCACCTCGTCGATGCCGAGGTGCTCGGCGTACCAGCGCGCCAGCGACTCCGGGTCGCGCGCGGCGAAGAAGAAGCCGCCGATGCCCGTGACCCTCTCGCGGGACACGCTCAGTACCGCCCGGAGGTGAAGACGAGCAGGGCGATCAGGCCGCCGAGCGTCGCGGCGACCCCGGAGCCCAGGCGCCACCACATCCAGCGGTCGCGCTTGGGGCCGCGCATCGGGCGCCGCAGCGCCTTCCGGCCCTGGTAGCCGCCGGGGTTCGGAGTGAAGACCATGCCTCCAGCCTGCCTCACGCCGTGCGCGAGGTCACGGCCTCACGCGCTCCACTCGCTGTCGTCCCGCCAGGGCGCGAGGTCGACCTCGTTGCCCTCCGGGTCGGCGAGGGTCCACCAGTGCGGCGCGTTCTCGTCGGTCACGACGCGGCCGCCGGCGGCGAGGGCCGCGGCGAGGCGCGCGTCGACGACGTCGCGGGGGACGTAGAGGTCGACGTGGATCGAGTTGCGCTCGGGGCGCGGTGCGTCGATCCGCTGGATCCAGACGTTCGGGCCGAGGGCGCGCGGGTCGGCGAGATCGGCGTCCTCGACGGGGGAGTAGCCGAGCACGGCCCGCCAGAAGGCGCGGACCGCGGCGACGTCGACGGCGTCGATCGCGATCTGCAGGCTCTGCACCGCGGACGGCTCCGCGGTGAGGCCGAGCTCGCGGGCGGCGGCGGAGATCCCGCGGGCGAGATCCAGGTCGCGCTCGCTGATGTCGCCGACGTCGTGGCTGATCAGGCGCACGCCGACGCCGCCGTAGCGCAGATCGACGTCGGGGTGGTGGCCGGCCCGCTCGGCGAGGTCGGCGATCGCGGCGACCAGGGCGGCACCCGCCGCGAACGAGCCGGTGCGGAAGTACGCGCGGGCGCCGTCGCCGACGACCCGCCAGTCGGCGGTGCCGGGGGCGGCTCGGAAGTCACGCGGGGAGAGGGCGTCGCTCATGCCGCAGTTGTACTCCTCCGCGGCCCTCCTGCCCAGGGGCGCCGCCGGCCCTCTGCACGCCCGGGCCCCTCCGCAAGCCCGGGCCCCCTCGGTGCCCGCTCGCTACGGTGGACCCACGGCCGACCGGGCCGACGAGTGTGAGGAGCGACCGCATGGCGCAGCAGAAGAAGTCGGACGCGAAGAAGTCGTCGCAGAAGAGCGACGACAAGGCCGCGCAGAAGCGCGCGAAGAAGGCCCTGGCGAAGGCCGAGAAGTCGGTCCGTGCGGCGCACGACGCCGTGCGCGACTCCAGCAAGAAGCTGCGCAAGAAGGCCCGCAAGCTCGCCGAGCAGACCGAGAAGCTCAAGCGCCAGCAGGAGAAGGCGGCGAAGAAGGCGGCCCAGGCCGAGAAGCGCAGCACTCCCTCGGCCCCGAAGCACGTCGTCGAGCGCGAGCACGTCGCCGTCGGCGCGGCGGACCCCTCGGTCACCCCCGACTTCACGCTGCCGCTGCCGAGCGCGGCGCACGCGGAGCAGGACGCGGACCAGGAGCAGGCGCAGGACGCGGACCAGGACGAGACCCAGGACGAGACCCCGTCCGCACCCGACGCCGACCCCGAGCACGTGCCGGACCTCACGCCGCCGCTGCCGCACTCCGCAAGCTGAGCCGCGCCGCCGAGCGCAGCCGCGGAGCCCGTCCCGCAGCCCCTACCCTGAAAATCCACACAGGGTAGCCCGGCGCGCCGCTCGGGGAGGTGAACAGCCGGTGAACCTCTCGGCGAGCACCCCCCGAGCGGCCCGCGCGGGAGGGAGGATCTCCTCCGTGGATCCCTTCATCCTTCTCGCGCTCGTGGTCGTCACTGCCCTGGCGTTCGATTTCACCAACGGCTTCCACGACACGGCGAACGCGATGGCGACGTCCATCGCGACCGGCGCGTTGAAGCCGAAGGTGGCCGTCACCCTCTCCGCCGTCCTCAACCTGGTCGGCGCCTTCCTCAGCATCGAGGTGGCGCTCACCGTCACCAACGCGGTCGTGAAGATCCAGGACTCGACGGGGGCGCCCGACCCGGCGCTGCTCGAGGGCGGCGGATCGGCGCTCCTGCTGATCGTGCTCGCCGGCCTCATCGGCGGCATCATCTGGAACCTCCTCACCTGGCTCCTCGGCCTCCCCTCCAGCTCCTCGCACGCCCTCTTCGGCGGCCTGATCGGCTCGGCGCTCGCCGGCCTCGGCCTCAACGGCGTGAACTGGGCGGGCGACGGCTCGAAGCTCGACGGCGTCGTCGGCAAGGTGATCCTGCCCGCGCTGATGTCGCCGGTGCTCGCCGGCGCGGTCGCCGCCGTCGGCACCTGGCTGGTCTTCCGCGTGATCGGCAACCTCGCCGACCGCCGCATCCACCGCGGCTTCCGGATCGGCCAGATCGGCAGCGCCTCGCTCGTCTCGCTCGCGCACGGCACCAACGACGCGCAGAAGACGATGGGCGTCATCACGCTCGCGCTGATCGCGGCCGGCGGCTGGAGCGACACCGAGTCGGTGCCGTTCTGGGTGAAGCTCAGCTGCGCGCTCGCCATCTCGCTCGGCACCTACATCGGCGGCTGGCGCATCATCCGCACCGTCGGCAAGGGCCTCGTCGAGATCGACACCCCGCAGGGCATGGCCGCCGAGAGCGCATCCGCCGCGGTCATCCTCGCCTCCAGCCACCTCGGCTTCGCCCTCTCGACCACGCACGTCGCGACCGGCTCGATCCTCGGCTCCGGCGTCGGCCGGCCCGGCGCGCAGGTCCGCTGGCGCGTCGCGCTCCGGATGGTGATCGCCTGGGTGATCACGCTCCCTGCCGCCGCCCTGATGGGCGCCGTGATGTGGTGGATCGGCCACCTGGTCGGCGGGGCCGCGGGCGGGATCCTGATGGCCGCCGTCCTCGTCGCCGTCGCGACCTTCATCTACCTCCGCTCGCGCCGCGACAGCATCGGCGCGCACAACGTCAACGACGAGTGGTCCGACGCGGGCACCGCGCCGAAGCAGACCGCCGACGCCCTGCGCTGACCCGCGCGCCCACCGCACCTCTCCGACTCGAAAGGACCGAACCGTGCTCTCCCTCTTCCTCGGTGCCGCCGGCCAGGTGGCGATCGTCGCCCTGCTCCTCGGCGCCGGCCTGCCCGTGCTCTTCGCCGTCGGCGTCCGCTCGTTCGCCCTCGCCGGCGCCTCGCCCGACACCGGCGCCGACACTGCGCCGACCTCCGGGGGCCTCCCCGCTCCGCTGCTGCGCGCGCTCGGCGTGCTCTGCTTCGTCCTCGTGGTGGGCGCCGTTGCCGTCGGCCTCAGCGTCATCATCGCGACCGGCCTCGGCCAGGCCGTGAGCTTCGAGCACGTCGTCCCGACCTTCGTCCCCAAGGGCTGAGCATGGCGGCCACCGATCCGGTGCCGTCCGACCCCGGGCAGCCCGATCCGGTGCAGCCCGTTCCCTCGGACGGCGTCGTCGCGCGCGTCGTCGGCTGGCTGCGGGCGGGCTACCCCGCCGGCGTGCCCGAGACGGACTACCTGCCGCTGCTCGGCATCCTGCAGCGCAGCCTCACCCGCGACGAGCTCGAGGAGGTCGTCCGGCGGCTGCTCGCCGACGCCGTGCGCGCCGACGCGGCCGGCGAGGAGTTCTCGGCCGCGAGGATGCGCCAGCGGATCGAGGAGACGCTGCTCGGCCCCGCGCTGCCCGAGGACCTCGTGCGCGTCTCGGCCCGGCTCGCCACGGCCGGCTGGCCGCTCGCCCGCCCGGAGGAGCTCGACGAGCCGGTGCCCGCGATCTCGGAGCGCGCCGGACTCGTGACGCGCGTCGTCCGCTGGCTCCGCGCCGGCTACCCCGCGGGGCTGCCCGAGCAGGACTTCGTGCCGCTGCTCGCGCTGCTGCGCCGCCGGCTCTCGGACGAGGAGGTCGCCGAGGTGGCGTCGCGGCTGGCCGCGGAGGGCGGCCTGGCGACGAGCCGGGTGGACGTCGGCACCGCGATCGCCGGGGTCACCTCGGAGCTGCCCTCGGACGCGGACATCGAGCGGGTGCGCCTGTCGCTGGCCGAGCACGGCTGGCCGGAGGGCTTCGCGAGCTGAGCGCCCGGGCCGCACGCAGGCCGCGCGCCGCCGTCACTCCAGCAGCACGCGCTCCGGATACCGGTCGTGGCTGAAGCAGAGGGTCAGCCCGGCGGCCTCGAGGCGCTGCAGCTCGAGTGAGGTGCGGTGGTGCTCGGCCATGTCGTCGCTGATCAGGCGGGGGAGGGGCCGCAGCCGGTCCGACCAGGTGAGGAACTCCCGTCCCCAGGCCGCGTCGCCGGCGATCAGCACGCGGTCCTCGACCAGCGCGCCGAGGTGGCCGCGCGCGTGCCCCGGCAGCGGGACGACGACGAAGAGCCCGTCGCCGAAGAGGTCGAAGCCCGAGACGCCGCTCGGCGCCGTCGCGACCGGCTGGTCGTCGACGACCGTCGCCTCCGCGGTCCACGGCGGGATCAGCGCGGCGAAGACGCCGTCGGTGAGGCGGCTGCGCTCGATCGTCTCGAGCTGCCCGCGCGAGAGCACGAGCTGCGCGTCCGGGAACCAGCGCAGACCCCCGACGTGGTCGGGGTGCAGGTGCGAGAGCACGACCACGTCGATGTCGGCCGGGGAGAGCCCGATGCCCGCGAGCCGGCGGTCGATCGTGTCCTCGGGGCCCACGCGGGCCGGGAGGATCCTCCGGTACAGCGCGCCGACGGCGCCGGTGCCGCGCAGCGTCGGCGGGTAGCCGGTGTCGACGAGCACGCGCCGCCCGCTCGGGTGCGTGTAGAGGAAGACGGCGGAGGGGAAGGTGCGCCGCGGCAGGCGCCCGCCGCGGAAGACGCGCGACAGCGGGAAGCTCGTCTCCCCGCAGGCGAAGACCTGCAGCGTCGGTCCGCGCTCAGCCACGACTGCCCCGGTAGTGCTCGCCGACCGCCCGCAGGCCCTCCGCGAGCGGCACGCGCGGCGCGTAGCCGAGCTCGGCGCGCGCCCGCGAGATGTCGAGCGTCTGGGCGTAGGCGAGGGTCGCGACCGTGTAGCGGGTGAACGGCGGCTCCGCACGGCCCGGGAGCGCCGCGTACACGCGCTCGAGGACGACCGCGAGCGCGCTGAGCACCCGCAGGTCGACCGTGAGGTAGCGCGGCTCCTCGCCCATCGCCGCGAAGAACCGGTCGAGCAGGTCGCCGAGCGGGGCCGGCTCGCCGTTGGTGATGTTGTAGACGCCGCCGGTCGCGACCGGGGCGTCCGCGGCGAGCCGGAGCGCCAGCGCCGCGTTCTCGACGCAGGTGATGTCGACGGGGTTCCGGCCGCCGTCGAAGAGCGGGATGCCGCGGCGCCGGCTCGCGGCGACGAAGCGGGGGATCAGGCTCGGATCGCCGACGCCGATCAGGCCGCGCGGGCGCAGGATCACCAGCTCCGGGATCCGCCCCGCCGCGTGCGCCTCCTGCAGCAGCCGCTCGGCGGCGATCTTGCTCCGGATGTAGAGGCTCATCCGGCTGCTCGTGTCGACCTCCTCCTCGCGGATGCCGAGCCGGTGGCGCCGGGCCGAGTAGAGGCTGGGCGAGGAGACGAAGACGAACCGGCGGATCCCGCAGCGCTCGGCGAGGTCGATCATCGCCGCCGTGCCCGCGACGTTCGCCGCGTGGAACTCGCTCCAGCGGCCCCAGGGGCTCGAGAGGGCGGCGGAGTGCACGAGCACGTCGGCCCGGACGTCGCGCGCGGACAGCTCGGCGAGGTCGGCCTCGATCGTCTCGGCGCCGAGGGCCGCCAGTCGGGCGAGGGCGCCGACGTTCCGTCCGGTCGCGATCACCTCGTCGCCGGCCGCCAGGAACTCGGCGACCGCGTGGCCGCCGAGGAAGCCGGTCGCCCCGGTGATCAGGACGCGGCGGGCGGACGGGTGACGGGCGGACGGGTGGCGGGCCTCAGCGGACATCGACGACCTCCGCGACGCCCGCGCGGCCCCAGCGCTTCCGGCCCCAGTACCAGAGCAGGATGCCGAGGTAGCCGAGCGCCTTGCCCTTCCGGATCGACATCCGCACGATCGCCCTGCGGTCCAGCCGTGCCTGCCCGCGCGGGATCACGCGGCAGACCTTGAGGTGCAGCTCCAGGTCCTCGTCGGTGTCGTCGATGCTCGAGCGCGGGAACCCGTCGACCTCGAGGTAGAGGGCGGCGTCGATCGCGAGGTTCGAGCCGGCCGCCATGAACATCCGGTAGCGCTGGCCCGGCCGGCGGTAGACGACGCCGGGGGCGTGCTCGAGCAGGCGGATCATCGCGGTGCCGATCACGCCGTCCCACCAGCGGTAGACCGGCTCGTCGGTGCGCGGCACGAGGCGGCCGCCGATGAAGCGCGCGCCGTCGGCGACGTCCGCCTTCAGCCGGGCCACCCAGTCCGGGGCCGGCAGGCAGTCCGCGTCGGTGCGCGCGACGGTCGCGGCGCCGTGCGCGATCGCGTGGCGGAAGCCGGTGTCGGAGGCGGCGCCGGTGCCCTTCTGCGCCTCGTCGATCACGAGGACCGGCCGGTCGGGGCGCCGGGCCCGGAACGCGTCGATCACCGCGCGGGAGCCGTCGGTGCTGCCGTTGTCGACGAGCAGGAGGGTGAAGCCCGGGTCCGTCTGATCGGCGAGGGCCTCGAGGGCGCCGCCGAGCAGCTTCTCCTCGTCGTAGAAGGGCACGACCACCCAGAACGCGCTCGCGTCGGCACCGGTCATCGCGGACCCCCCTTCCGTCCCGCCGGAGCCTAGCGCGAGCACGGGGCGTCCCCGGAGCGCTATACAGGACCGTGGCCGATGCGCTCCCGTCCCTGCTGCCCGTCCGTGTCCTCGGCACCGGCGAGGCCCTGCCCGCGCGGATCGTCACGACCGCCGAGGTCGCCGCGCTCTGCGGGATCGACCCGGAGGAGGCGGCGCGCCGCTCCGGAGTGCTGACCCGGCACTGGCTCGCCGACGACGAGGACCCGCTCGAGCTCGGCCTGCTCGCCGCCCGGCGGGCGCTCGACGCGGCGGGGATCGACGCGGGCGACGTCGACGTCGTGCTGAACGCCTCCGGCACCCAGCTGCAGGCGATCCCCGACGGCGGTGCGCTGATCGCCGCAGGCCTCGGCCTCGAGGATGTCTCGGCCTACAGCCTCAACGCCACCTGCCTCTCCTTCCTGTTCGCCCTGCAGGAGGCCGGCTTCCTGCTCGCGACCGGCCGCGCCGAGCGGGTGCTCGTCGTCTCGACCGAGGGCGGCAGCCGCGGCATCGACGTCCGCCAGCCCGAGAGCGCGCTGCTCTTCGGCGACGCGGCGGCCGCCGTCGTCCTCGGCCGAGCCGAGCGCCCGGGCCAGGGCATCGTCGCCTCGCGCTTCGAGACCCGGCCGAGCGGGGTGCGGCACGCCGAGATCCGCGGCTTCGGCTCGCGCATCCGGATCGAGGAGGCGGCCGGCCGGCTCGACGACTTCCGCTTCGACATGCACGGCGGCGCGCTGCTCGTGGACGCGCTGCGGCACTTCCCGGCCTTCCTCGAGCGGGTCCGCCCCGGCCTCGGCACGGGCCTGCCCGGCATCGACCGGGTCGTCCCGCACCAGACCAGCAAGGCGGGCCTGGACGGCATGGCCCGGCTCTGGGGCCGCGAGCGGATGGTGCGCACCCTGCCCGAGGTCGGCAACACGATCGGCGCCGCGATCCCGCTCGCGCTGCACCGCGCCCGCGTGCAGGAGGGCGAGTCGGTGCTCCTCGTCGGCACCGGCGCGGGCACGCACTACGGCGCGGTGATCCTGCAGGCCTGAGGCCCAGGGATCGGGCTCGGGCTCGGGCTCGGCGCCGTCACCAGGTGGTGACGGTCGTGCGGGTGATCACCCACTCCTCGCCGACCGCCACCAGGCGGCTGGTCAGCTGCAGCCGCCAGGTCGCGTGCAGCGAGCCGATCGTCGCTTCCGTCAGCGTGCGCGAGACGAGCACCGGATGCGCGGCGCTGCCGGAGACCGCGCTCTCGACGTGGTCGATCGCGTGGTACTCCTTCGCGCCCTCGTCGATGTCGTCGATCCAGTCGAGCTTGGACTGCACGAGCCCGGTCGGGTGCTCGATCACGAAGCGGGGGTCGAGCAGCTCGTCGAGCACGGGCAGGTCGACCAGCACCATCGCGTCGAACAGGTCGTCGTGCACGGCGCGGAGCTCGGCAGCGCGCTCGCCCGCGCTCACGGCGTCCGCCGCATCGACGGCGGCGCGGTCGTCGCGCGGCGCACCAGCTGCGTCGGCAGCTGCACGTGCAGCGAGGGCGGGGTGCCGCCCGCCATCAGCGTGATCAGCATCTCGGCCGCCGTCGCGCCGAGCGTCTGCATCGGCTGGCGGATCGTCGTGAGCGGCGGATCGAAGCGCGCCGCCTCCGGCACGTCGTCGAAGCCGACGACGGAGAGGTCGCGCGGCACGGCGAGCCCGAGGTGCGCCGCCGTCTCGATGATCGCCAGGGCCGAGACGTCGTTCGCCGCGAAGACGGCCGTCGGCCGGTCGGGCAGCGAGAGCATCGTCGAGGCGGGCAGCCGCGCCGCGTCGTGGTGGTAGCTGCCCACCCGGAGCAGGCGCTCGTCGAAGGCGATGCCCGCCTCCGACAGCCCCGCGCGGTAGCCGGCCTCGCGCAGCCGGGCGGAGCGGAGATCGACGCGGCCCGCGACGAAGCCGATGCGCCGGTGGCCGAGGGTGATCAGGTGCCGCACGGCCTGGAGCGCGCCGCCGAAGCTGTCGGACTCGACGGTCGGCAGGTCGGCCCGGCCGGTGTGCGGGTCGACGGCGACGAGCGGGATGTCGGACGGGGCGCTGACCACCGACGGGGTGACCATGATCGCGCCGTCGATCAGCGTGCCGCTGAGCCGGCTGAGCGAGCGCCGCTCCCAGCCCTCCTGCTCGCCCTCGTGCGAGCCGCTGTAGGCGAGCAGGTCGAAGCGCGAGCGGCGGAGGACCGAGCCGACGCCCTTGAGGATCTCGGCGCTGAACGGCTCGAAGCCGGCCACGAGCACGCCGATCACCCCGGTGCGCCGCGAGCGCATGCTGCTCGCGACGAGGCTCGACTCGTAGCCGAGCTCGCGCACGATCTCGAGCACCCGGTTCGCCGTCGCGGGCGCGATGCCGTAGCGGCCGTTCACCGCCTTCGACACGGTCGCGACCGAGACGCCGGCGGCGGCGGCGACGTCGTGGATGGTCGGGCGGAGAGTCATGGGCTCGACCATAGACCCCGGCGGACCGCGGATGAGAGCGCGATCCCGCTCGCGGTGATCGACTTCGAAAATGGTTTCGAAAACGTTTGCCGTCGCGCGGCCGCCGTCTGACACTGATCCAGCCCGTCCCCGGACGGGTGCACCCTCGGCGCCGCTCTCCCTGGCGGCGCCTCTCAGCGAAGAGAACGGTTCGAACGATGAAGTTCAAGAGAATCGCAGTGGCCACTGTGGCCCTGCTCGGCGCGGCGGCGGCCCTCAGCGGCTGCTCCGCCCAGGACTCCGGATCCTCCGACGGCACCGTCGCGATGACCCTGTGGCAGAACTCCACCACCGGCCCCGGCCAGGAGTTCTGGGAGAAGACCATCGCCGACTTCGAGGCCGCCAACCCGGGCGTCACCATCGAGTCGCAGGCCATCCAGAACGAGGACCTGGACGGCAAGCTCCAGACCGCCCTCAACTCGGGCGACGCGCCCGACGTCTTCCTCCAGCGCGGCGGCGGCAAGCTCGCCGCGATGGTCGCCGGCGGTCTGGTCAAGGACCTCACCGACGGCATCTCCGACCAGGCCCGCAGCGAGATCCCCGAGGGCTCCTTCCTCGCGAACACGCTCGACGACAAGGTCTGGGCGATGCCCGTCGCCGTGCTCCCCGGCGGCCTCTTCTACAGCCAGGACCTCTTCGCCGAGGCCGGCATCACCGAGACGCCGAAGACCCTCGCCGACCTCGACTCCGCGGTCACCGCGCTCAAGGGCGCCGGCGCCCAGCCGATCGCGCTCGGCGCGAAGGACGCCTGGCCCGCCGCGCACTGGTTCTACTTCTTCGCCCTGCGCGAGTGCAGCGCCGACACCATGGCCGAGGCGGCCGACTCCAAGGACTTCTCGGACGACTGCTGGCTGAAGGCCGGCGAGGACCTGCAGTCCTTCGCCGACACCGAGCCGTTCAACGAGGGCTTCCTCACCACCGCCGCCCAGCAGGGCGCCGGATCCTCGGCCGGTCTCCTGGCCAACCACCAGGCCGGCATGGAGCTCATGGGCGCCTGGAACCCCGGCGTCATCGCCTCGCTCACCCCCGACGAGCAGCCCCTGCCCGACCTCGGCTGGTTCCCCTTCCCCGAGGTGGACGGCGGAGACGGCGCCCCCGGCTCGATCATGGGCGGCGTCGACGGCTACTCCTGCTCGGCCGGAGCGCCCGACGAGTGCGTCGACTTCCTGAACTACCTCGCCACCTCCGACGTGCAGAAGGAGTACTACGCCGCCTTCAACGCGCCGCCGGTGAACACCGTCGCGCAGGAGGCCGTCACCGAGCCCTACCTCCAGGAGATCCTCGCCGCCTACAACTCGGCGCCGTACGTCTCGCAGTGGCTCGACACCGTCTACGGCCAGAACGTCGGCAACGCGCTGAACGTCGCCGTCGTCGACCTGCTCGCCGGCAAGAGCGACCCGGAGCAGCTCGTCGAGGCCGTCAACGCCGCCGCGGCCAAGGCCTGAGCATGGCCCTCACTGCGCTCCGCGAGGACGCGCGCACCGAGGCCCCGACGGCGAAGCGCCGCCGCCGGGGCCTCGGCTGGTCCGGTCGCCTCGAGGTCGCGATCCTCGTCGGCCCGGCCCTGATCGTCTTCCTCGCCTTCGTCATCTTTCCCGTCGTCATGGCGGCGTACTACGGCTTCTTCAGCTGGCAGGGCTACGGGGTCCCCACCGACTTCGTCGGGTTCAAGAACTACCTGACGATCCTCCAGGACCCCACCTTCCACGAGGCGCTCAGCCACAACGGCGCGATCGTGGTGCTCTCGCTCGTCCTGCAGGGACCGGCCGCGATCCTGATCGCGCTGCTGCTCAACCGCAAGCTGCGCGGGCAGTCGATCATCCGCGTGCTGATCTTCGTGCCCTACGTCATCTCCGAGGTCGTCGTCGGCACCGGCTGGAGCCTGATGCTCCAGACCAGCGGCGCCGTGAACGGCTTCCTCGAGAAGGTCGGGCTCGGCGCCCTGAAGCAGGACTGGCTCTCGGACCCCTCGATCGCCATCTGGACCCTGATGCTGATCATCACGTGGAAGTACATCGGCTTCGCCGTGATCCTCTTCCTCGCCGGTCTCCAGGGCATCCCGGAGGAGCTGTCCGAGGCGGCCGCCATCGACGGCGCCTCCTACTGGCAGGTGCAGCGGCGGATCACCCTGCCGCTGCTCGCGCCGACGCTGCGGATCTGGGCGTTCCTGTCGATCATCGGCGCGCTGCAGCTGTTCGACCTCGTCTACATCATCTGGGGACAGTACGTGTCCTCCACCGCCGGCACCTCGACCATGGCGACGTACCTCGTCACCAACGGCCGCAACGCCGGCAACTTCGGCTACGGCAACGCGGTCGCCGTGGTCCTGTTCCTCGTCTCGCTGATCGTCGCGCTGCTCTACCAGCGCTTCGTGCTGCGGCGGGACACCGAAGGCGCCCTCACGGGCGACAAGCGAAAGGCCGGAGGCGAGCGATGAGCACCCTGACCGCCGTGCCCCCGGGTACGAAGCCCCCCACCGCGACCACGCCGCTCTCGCCGCGGCCGCCCAAGCCGCGCCGCCGTCCGCTGGGACGCGGCACGATCATCGCCTACGTCGTCGCGGTCGTCGTGATCGCCCTGATGCTCGCGCCGGTGGCGTACATCATCATCGGCGGGTTCCGCACGAACGCGCAGATCACCACCGACCCGTCGGGCTTCCCCTCGCCGTGGAACGTGCAGAACTACATCGACGTCATCACGGGCGGCATCTTCTGGCGCGAGGTCGGCAACTCGGCCCTCGCGGCCGGCGCCACCACCCTCGGCGTCGTCGTGCTGGGGCTGATGGCGAGCTACGTGCTCGCCCGCTACAGCTTCAGCGGCCGCGGCGTGTTCTACGCGCTCTTCGCGGCCGGCCTGATGTTCCCGATGACCGTCGCGATCACCCCGCTCTACCTGGTGATCAAGAGCCTCGGCCTGATGAACTCGCTCGCCGGAGTCGTGCTCCCGCAGATCGCCTTCGGCCTGCCGACGACGATCATCATCCTGGTGCCGTTCCTCCGGGCGATCCCGGACGAGATCCAGGAGGCCGCCTTCATCGACGGCTGCAGCCGGATCGGCTTCTTCTGGCGGATGGTCGTGCGCCTGGCGATGCCCGGCGTGATCACGACCGGCATCCTCGCGTTCATCGCGAGCTGGAACAGCTACCTGCTGCCGCTGTTCATCCTCAGCGACGAGTCGAGCTTCACCCTGCCGCTGGGCGTGCAGGCGTTCTCGTCGCAGTACTCCGTCGACACGGCGAAGGTGCTCGCCTTCGTGTCGCTGTCGATGATTCCGGCGCTGATCTTCTTCAGCGTCTTCGAGCGCCGCATCGTCGGCGGACTCACCGGTGCGGTGAAGGGATGACTGCCGTGGACGAGAACCCCACCACCGAGACGCCCGCTCCCTCCGCCCGCGTCGCCGACCTGATCGGCCGGATGACGCTGGAGGAGAAGCTGACCCAGCTGGTCGGCTACTGGGTCGACCAGGGCGGCGAGGTCGTCGCGCCGCTGGCCGGCGAGATGGCCACCTCCACCGGCTACGCCGACGCGACCCGCGAGGGCATCGGCCAGCTCACCCGCGTCTACGGCACGCGCCCGGTCGACCCGGTCGAGCGCGCGCAGTGGCTGTGGGCCGAGCAGCGCCGGCTCGTCGAGCAGACGCGCCTGGGCATCCCGGCGATCGTGCACGAGGAGTGCCTGACCGGGCTGGCCGCGTGGAAGGCGGCGACGTTCCCGACCCCGCTGGCCTGGGGCGCCTCGTTCGACCCGGAGCTCGTCGAGGAGATGGCCGCGGCCATCGGCGGCTCGATGCGCGAGCTGGGCATCCACCAGGGCCTCGCGCCCGTGCTCGACGTCATCCGCGACCCCCGCTGGGGCCGGGTGGACGAGTGCATCGCCGAGGACCCGTACGTGGTCGGCACGATCGGCACCGCCTACGTGCGCGGTCTGCAGTCGGCGGGCGTCGACGCGACGCTCAAGCACTTCATCGGCTACTCCGCCTCGCGCGGCGGCCGGAACCACGCCCCGGTGCACGCCGGACCGCGCGAGATCGCGGACGTGCTGCTCCCGCCGTTCGAGATGGCGATCCGCGACGGCGGCGCGCGCTCGGTGATGAACTCCTACGCCGAGATCGACGGCGACCCGGTCGGCGCGACGCCGGCCTACCTCACCGGCGTCCTGCGCGAGCGCTGGGGCTTCGACGGCGTCGTGGTGGCCGACTACTTCTCGGTCGCCTTCCTGCACCTCATGCACGCCGTCGCCGCCGACCTCGGCGAGGCCGCGCAGCTCGCCCTCGAGGCGGGCATCGACGTGGAGCTGCCGACCGGCGACGCGTTCCTCGCGCCGCTGGCGGAGCGCATCCGCTCCGGAGGCGCCGACGAGGCGATCGTCGACCGCGCGCTGCTGCGGGTGCTCGCGCAGAAGGAGCGGCTCGGCCTGCTCGACGCGCGCTTCGACGACGCTCCGGAGTCGATCGACCTCGACTCGCCCGCGCACCGGGACATCGCCCGGCGCCTCGCGGAGGAGTCGCTGGTGCTGCTCGCGAATGACGGCCTGCTGCCGCTCGGCGGGGCCGACGGGAGCGCGGCGCCGCGCCGGATCGCCCTGATCGGCCCGAACGCCGACAGCGCTCCGGCCCTGATGGGCTGCTACTCCTTCGCCAACCACGTGCTCGCGCACCACGAGGGCGTGCCGCTGGGCTTCGAGATCCGCACGGTCCTGGAGGCGCTGGTCGAGGAGTTCCCGGGCAGTGACCTCGTGACGGCCGAGGGCTGCTCGGTCGAGGGCGACGCCGCGCAGGGCGACGACACCGCCGGGATCGCCGAGGCCGTCGAGGCGGCCCGTGGCGCCGGGGTCGCGGTGGTCGTCGTCGGCGACCGAGCCGGGCTCTTCGGCCGCGGCACCGTCGGCGAGGGCAACGACGTCGAGAGCCTCGAGCTGCCCGGACGCCAGCGCGAGCTGGTCGAGGCGGTCGTCGCGACCGGCACGCCCGTCGCCCTGGTGCTGCTCACCGGCCGCCCCTACGCGATCGACTGGGCGATCCGCGGCGACTCCGCCCCCGCGGCGGTGCTGCAGGCGTTCTTCCCCGGGGAGGAGGGGGCCGGCGCGATCACCGGCGTCCTGTCGGGCCGCGTCTCGCCGTCCGGCCGGCTGCCGGTCTCGCTGCCGCGCTCGGCCGGTGCGCAGCCGTTCTCGTACCTGCACCCGATCCTCGGCGGGCCCTCCGACGTGACCAGCGCGGACAGCACCCCGGTGCTGCCGTTCGGGCACGGGCTGACCTTCACGGAGTTCACCCGGTCGGAGCTGCAGCTGGAGTCGGGCGAGCTGGAGTCCGGCGAGGCGCCCACCTCCGGTGCCTTCACGGCGACGGTGCGGGTGCGCAACACGGGGGAGCGGGACGGCGTCGACGTCGTGCAGCTCTACGCGCGAGACGTGGTCGCCTCGGTGACCCGCCCGGTGGCGCAGCTGCTCGGCTACGCGCGGGTCGAGCTCGCGGCGGGCGAGGAGGCGCTGGTGCGCTTCGACGTCCCCGCCGCGCGGCTCGCCTTCACCGACCGCCGCGGCGTGCGCTCGGTCGAGCCGGGGCTCGTCGAGCTCTGGGTGGGCGCGGACTGCGCCACGAAGGAGACGACCGCCTCGATCGTGCTGGTCGGCGACGCGTCGCCGGTCGGCGCCGAGAACCGTCGCACCGTCGGTGTCGAGGTCGTGCGCGAGGACGCCCGGGTGGCGGTGTCCTGACCCTCGGGCCAGTCTGGGGCGATGAGCGCTCCGACGGCCGAGGCCGAGCAGACCCAGATCCTCCTCCGCTACCTGCAGGAGGGCCGTGAGGCCCTCCTGCAGAAGCTCGACGGCCTGGGCGAGTACGACCTGCGCCGGCCGCTGGTGCCGACCGGCACCAACCTGCTCGGCCTGGTCAAGCACGTCGCGGGCACGGAGGCCGGCTACCTCGGCGCCGTCTTCGGCCGCCCCTTCCCCGAGCCGATGCCGTGGATGGAGGAGGACGCCGAGCCGAACGCCGACATGTGGGCGACGGCCGAGGAGTCGAGCGAGCAGATCGTGGCGCAGTACCGCCGCGTCTGGGCGCACTCCGACGCCACGGTGGCCGCGCTCTCCCTCGACGCCCCCGGTCACGTGCCGTGGTGGACGAACCGCGACGTGACGCTGCAGCGGATCCTCGTGCACATCACCGTCGAGACCCACCGGCACGCGGGCCACGCCGACCTCGTCCGCGAGCTGATCGACGGCCGCGTCGGCCTGCGCACTCCCGGCGACAACCTGCCGCCGGTCCCCGCCGAGTGGTGGCCGGAGCACGTCGCCCGGCTCGAGGCGGTCGCTCGCGCGGCGGAGCAGGGCTAGCTCCCCCGTCCGGGTGGCACCCGTGCGGAGGGGCTCCTCGCGTGCGGGTTTGACCACCAGTTGTCGGTTAGCGTGGCGCGGTGTCCCCACGAGTAGGACACCACCGCCGACGTCTGGAGACGACATGACCACCGCCCCCTCCCGCCGCACCGCCCCGTCCTTCGCCGCCCCGTCCCGCCGCACCGTCGCGACCGCCGCCGCCTGGAGCGTCCCGATCGTCGCGGTCGCCGCCTCCGCGCCGCTCGCCGCCGCGTCGACCACTCCGCCGCCCGCGCCGTCGGTCCGCTCCGTCGAGTACACCTCCTTCACGGCGCAGAGCTTCCGCGAGGAGCAGGTCAACGTGAACCGCCCCCTCGCGATCGCGATCGACGGGCAGCTCTCCGCCGGCGAGCTGATCACCCTGACCGTCGCACCGCGCATGGCGCGCTCGGACACGAGCACCGGGGCGGGCGACTCGCGCCCCACTCCGCTGCGCATCTCCGCCGCCGACGGCCCGAACTTCTCGGTCGCGTCCTCGAGCGTCGGCGCCGACGGCTCGCAGACCCTCCTGCTGCGCGCCAACCGCGACCTCGCCGACGGCGCGTACCGCAAGACGATCACCTGGGTCCCGGTCGACGGCCGCACCTCCGAGCAGACCGTCGACCTGCTGCTGACCTGGCCGCTGGGCACCTACACGGCCCCGATCACGGTGAGCGTCGCGGGCGTCGCCGGCAGCGAGCAGGCGTACACGCTCAACCGCACCCCGGTCGGCGGCGCGGACGAATAGCAGGCGCGCTCGTCAAGGGGTTGGGGGTGCTCTTCGCCGCGTTCTAGCGTCGGAGGTCCGGACGGATCGCGTGCGCGCGAGGGAGGACCACGATGCAGAAGCTGTACTACGCGAGCGGGTTCGTGCTGCTGGGGGACGAGGTGTGCACCGCGGTCGTCGAGTACGCCCAGGCCCTGGCGAACGTCGGGAAGTCCGACCTCGTCGTCGTGCCCGGGCTGTCCGACGAGGGGATGCGCGGCGAGACGCGCCTGCTGATCGGGCCCGCCAGCCAGCTCTTCACCAGCCCGGCGCTCGATCGCGGCATCGACCTCGACGACGACGAGGCGGTCGAGTCCATGCGCGAGAAGACGCGGCGGCTGCTGCCGGCCCGCCCCACCCCCGAGGCGCGCGCGAGCGACGACCACGACGGCGGGGACTTCTTCTAGCCTGCGAGTCGTCCCGCTCAGGTGTCGAGCGTCGTGCTCGGGAGCTCGCCGAAGCGGTGCGCGTAGGAGGCCGAGAAGCGGCCCAGGTGCGCGAAGCCCCAGCGGCGCGCCACCTCGGTGACGCTCGCCTCGCCCGGCGCCCTCGCGCGCAGCTCCTTGCGGACCGCGTCGAGCCGGATCCGGCGGAGGTAGTCGACGGCCGTGAAGCCGAACTCGCGGCGGAACTCGGCCTGGAGCGTCCGCAGCCCGACGCCGCAGGCCTCCGCGATCGTCTCGGTGCGGATCGGCTCGTGCGCGTGCGCGTACATGAACTCGATCGCGGTGCGCAGGCGGCCGCTGCGGGGCACGGCGAGGTCGCTCGGCGCGGCCAGCGACTCGTGCGGGAAGGTCTCGAGCAGCGCCACCGCGACGGCGCGGTCGGCCTCGTGGCGCAGCAGCGGAGAGCTGTCCGCGTCGTAGATCACGCGGGCGACCGCGGCGACCGTGGCCGACCAGCGCCGCAGCACCTCGCCCTCGGGTCGCGCCGTGGTGTCGAACAGCAGCGGTCCGCCCGCGCTGCCCTCGACCTCCTGCGCGACGCCCTCGAGGTAGGCACCGTCGAAGTGGATGAGGTTCTGCCGGTAGTCGTGGAACGCGAAGGCGTTCGGCCGTCCGGTGACGAAGATCGCGGGCCGGCCGTAGAGCTGCTGCATCGGCGCGCCCTCGAGGTCGGTGACGCCCTCGCCGGCCGTCAGCCAGGAGACGACGTACTCGCCGTCGGTCTGGATGCGGCCCTCGATCGAGCCGGCGAACTGGCTGCCGCGGAGGGTGACGTCGCCGTCGCCGACGGAGGTGTAGCGGTAGGAGAAGTCCTCGCCCGGCTCGACCGAGAACCGGTGGCCGTTGTACACCGATTCCAGGAGCGCACGCGCCTGCTCGAAGTCCCGCCCGCCGATGTCGGAGCGGATGACCTCGTCGTTCGGATCGTCCATCGAGCCCAGCGTCGCATGCGCGCGCATCGAGCGCGAGACGGGCGGAGGTCGAGTTCGCTAGGCGGATACGGCGCTGCGGCGCCGGCGCGGCCCGAAGGCCTGCGTCATCGCGTGCACGGTGGCGCTGCGGAACTGCGACAGCAGCACGATCGAGTGCCGCGCTCCGGATTCGACCGCGAGCGAGAACGTGCCGTCTGTCGGGGTGTCCCACCAGGAGCGGATGTCGAGCGCCCGCAGCTGCACGGTGGGGCGCGAGCCGGCCAGGACGAGCACCCCCTCCGTGACGCAGAGCGAGCCCGTGACGCCGCGGAGGGTCGTCGAGCACTCGAAGCTCGTGCCCTCGGGGACCGGCCCGGACAGCTGCAGGAAGTCCGGAGCCCAGCGATCGCTGCTCTGCGTCATGGCGCTCCTCCGTCCCTGCTCCGTCGTCCCGGTCCCGTGCCGCGGATCAGGCTGCGGCGGTGGCGAGGGCCGATTCCGGCTGCTGCGCCGGCTCGGGGACGATGCGCAGGCCGCGGCCGCTGTTGGCCTCCTCCATCAGCGCGCGCACCCAGGCGGCGTTGATCGAGGGGACGCGGCTGCCGTGGAAGGAGAACTGCAGCGGGATGGTCGGGTGCAGCCAGATCGTCTGGCGGCCGGTGCCGTGCGCGCTCGACGCGTCGAGCTGGAAGGCGAAGGCCTCGTTGCGGCGGAACTTGTTGATCATCACGATCTGCAGGTGCGCCAGGGCGCGGTCGTCGATCTCGTGGGAGGTGGCAGGAGTGCCGTAGAGGAGAGCGCCCATGTGCGGAGCCGCCGTTCTGTGTGGGTGCCGCGGTGTCGACCGCGACGGGGACGTGAGGGGAACCGGCCGAGCCGGGGACGTCGTGCGGATCGGAGGGGAGCCGACCCAGTGCCTGGCCGCGTGCCGGGCGGCGGGGAGACGTGCTGACGGTCGCAGGAACGACCGTTCTCCGACGCTACGCGGACGCACTCTGGAACGGGGGGCGCTATCCGCTTTGCGAAGCAGCGCGCGGGCGCCGCGGGCGGACTCCCAGGAATCCGATGCCGGGCGTTCAGCGGCGGGATCAGAACGCGTAGCGGACGCGGCAGTAGGGCAGCCGCTCGGCGAGCAGCGCGAGGAAGCGGTCGAGGGCGGCGCGCTTGAGATCGCGGCGGTAGCGGATGTTGACGGCGCCGTTCTCGGAGACCTTCGACTCCTGCATCCGCGGGGCCCAGAGCAGGTCCTCCGCCTTCGGGTGCCAGCCGAGATTGACCTCGTGCAGGCCCGCGTTGTGGGTGAGCAGGATCACCTCGGCGGCCAGCTGCGCCTTCGCCCGCGGGTGCAGGGCCGCGTCGAGCTGCTCGAAGAGCTCGGTCCAGTCCCGCTGCCAGGTCTCGGTGAGGATCACGGGCGAGAAGTTGACGTGCACCTCGTAGCCGGCGTCGACGAAGTCGTTGATCGCGGCGATCCGCTCGGCCATCGGCGAGGTGCGGACGTCGGTGACCTTCGCCGTCTCGGCGGGCATCAGCGAGAAGCGGATGCGCGTGCGGCCGAGCGGGTCCCACTCGAGCAGCTCGCGGTTGACGTACTTCGTGGCGAAGGAGGCCTTGGCGGTCGGCGACATCCGGAAGAGGTCGCAGAGATCGCGGACGTTGTCGCTCAGCATCGCGTCGACGGAGCAGTCGCTGTTCTCGCCGATGTCGTAGACCCACGCCTCGGGGTCGCACTGGTTCGCCTCGGTCTTCACGCCCTGCTTCGCGATGTGGCGGGCCAGGTGGCGCTGGATCTGCTCGATGTTCGCGAAGACGGTGATCGGGTTGCTGTAGCCCTTCCGCCGCGGCACATAGCAGTAGACGCAGGCCATCGCGCAGCCGTTCGCGGAGGAGGGCGCGATGAAGTCGGCCGAGCGCCCGTTGGGCCGCGTGACCAGCGACTTCTTGACGCCGACGACGAGCGCCTCCGTCTTGATCCGCACCCAGCGCGCGACGTTCGCCTCGTCGCCGTGCACCTCGGGGATGTTCCAGTGCGAGTCGACCGGAACGATCTCGGCCGCCGGCCAGCGCTCGACGATCTCGCGCCCGCGCGGCAGCTCGAGCGCGGCCGGCTCGGCGTAGATGCGGCGGACGTCGAGGAGGGTGCGCTGACGGGTGCCGGACATGCGTCCGTTCTACCGGCGACCACCGACAGTGCGCGGGCAGCGCGGGACCGGGAATCGCGCAGGATGGAGGCATGGAGCCGACCGCCGACCGCTACCGCCGCGCCACCGTCGAGCTGGCGCAGACCTCCGAGCTGCAGGTCGAGTGGGCGCTCGCCGTCGCCGCCGACGACGCGCTGCTCGCCCTGATCGACGAGCTGCCGCCCGCGCACCGGCAGCCGTCGCTGCTGTTCTCGGTGGCGCGGCTGCTCGGGGCGCCGCCGTTCGACGGCCGGGGCTTCGCGGAGTGGCTGCGTCGGGAGTGGCCGCGGGTCGCGCCCGTCGCGGCGGATCGGCTCACCCAGACGAACGAGGCGCTGCGCTGCGCCCCGCTGGTCGCGGCGCTGGAGCGGATCACCGAGCCCGGAGAGCCGGTCGCGCTGGTCGAGATCGGCGCGTCGGCGGGGCTGTGCCTGGCGCCGGAGCGGTACTCGTACGCCTTCGCGGGGGCGGAGGGGACGTCGCGGCTGGGGCGCGGTGAGCCGGTGCTGGAGTGCGCGGTGACCGGGGGAGCGGCGCCGTCGAGGCTCCCGGTCGTCGCCTGGCGCCGCGGGCTGGACCTGCGGCCGCTCGACGTGCGCTCGGCCGAGGACCGCGCCTGGCTGGAGGCGCTGCTGCCGCCGGACCGGCCGGAGCGCACCGCGCGGCTCAGGGCCGCCGTCGCGACGCTGCGGGAGGACCGGCCCGAGATCGTCGCGGGCGACGCGGCCGAGGCGCTGCCGGGCGTGCTCGCCGCGGTGCCGCGCGGACTGCGGACGGTCGTGGTGTCGCTCGGGACGCTGGTGTACCTGCCGTGGGCCGCCCGCGAGCGCGTGCTGGCCGCGGTCGACGCGGCGGGCGCGAGCCTGGTGACCCTCGAGGCGGAGGCACTGCTGCCCGACCTGCGCGCACGGGCCGCCGCGCTGACGGCTCCGGAGCGCACGCCCTTCCTGCTCGCGGCCGACGGCGTGCCGCTCGCGTCCGCAGCGCCGCACGGCGGCCGCCTCTCCTGGCTCTCCTGAGATCCACCGTCGTCAGAACGGTGCGGGCACGTCGACGAAGCGGGGCCGCGGCAGCGGGTCGGGCGGTCGGCCCGGCAGCGGCGGCGGTCGGCTGCCGACGCGCCGGCCGGTCGGGGTCGTCCACACGATCGTCCCGTCGCCCTCCGTGACGTAGGTCCAGCGGTCGCCGTGCCGGAGGTGGTGGTGGCCGGTGCACAGCGACACGAGGTTCTCGAGCGAGGTCTCGCCGCCGTTGCGCCACTCGAGCGTGTGGTCGGCCTCGCTGGTCGCGGCGGGCCGCACGCAGCCGGCGAAGCGGCAGGTCTGATCGCGCAGCTGCAGGTGCAGGCGCATCCGAGCCGGGGGGACGCGCCGGGTGCGGCCGACGCAGACCACGGCACCGGTGTCCGGGTCCGTGAGGACGCGGGTGAAGGAGGCCGCAGTGCGGATCAGCTCGCGGGCGAGGGGCGCGGGGACGGGTCCGTAGCCGTCGAGGTCCGCGGGCGCGTCGTCGAGCCCGGCGGCCGTGGACGCGGCGAGGGTGAGCCGGACCTCGGCGCGGATGCCGGGCACGAACGTCGGATCGGGCCGGTCCTCGGGGTCGGGAGTGGTCCCGGCGATGTCGCCGTCGCAGAGCAGGTCGACCGCCGCGTCGGCGCTCAGCTGCCGCAGGGTGCGCGGATCGCCGTCGTCGCGGAGGCTGCGGGCGATGCGGCGCAGCCGGTCGTACGCGCCGGAGACGACGGGAGCCGCGGCGTGCAGGCACAGCGTCGCCATCCCGTCCACGTCGGGCGTCACCCAGACGGCGCGGTCCTCGCGGGCGCGGGCGTGCCGCTCGGCGAGAGGCTGCTCGTGCAGCTCCTCCCGCCAGCGGCGCAGGGCTCGGCGCAGCTGGGTGGTGCTCATCGAGGGCGCCGCCTCGGCGGCACGCTGGTCGAGCGCCGCGCGGGAGGCTTCAGGAAGGCTGCTCGCCGTTCTGCAGATCGCCTCGCCGACCTCCCAGAGGATCCGCGCGTCGCGGAGCAGTGCGCGGGTGAGGGGGAGGTGCTCCAGGAGCATCTGCGCGGTCTCGAGCCGGCGGGAGACCTCCTGCTCGGACACGCGGATGGAGGTCGCGAGCTCGGCGCGGAGGGAGCGCTCGACGAGGTCCCGGGTCTCGCTCCGCGAGGTGCCGCGGGCGAACGCCTCCGGAACCGTGAGTGCGATCCGGTAGCCGCGATGCAGCCCCTCCGCGACTCGGAGGCGCATCGGCGAGACGGCGCGCTCGGCGGCTGCCGCGCCCTCGAAGCAGTCGCGCACCTCCGCGAGTGCCGCCGCCGTCTCGTCCTCTGTCATACGCGTATTCAAGCAGGGACCACCGACAGCGGGGCGGGATCGCGGGCGGTCCGGGGAGAACGCCGTCGGGGCGGGGGCTGGGGAGGAGACGTGCTCCCGGATGTGCGGCGGTGGGGGGCCTCGATACGCCCCTCCGGGGCTACTCGACCAGCATGGTTCGGCGGCGTGCCTGCTTCATGCTGATCGAGTAGCGCGCGGAGCGCGCGTATCGAGATCCGACGCTTGCAGGCGTGGGTCTCGATACGCGCTGCCCGCTACTCGACCAGCATGGTGCGGCTGCGCGCTGCTCGACCAGCAAGGTGCGGCTGCGCGCTGCTCGACCGGCATGATGTGGCTGCGCGCTACTCGACCTGCAGAGGGCGCCGCTACAGGGCGTCGACGAAGAGCTGCGTCGCCTGCGGGACGTAGGAGGTGTTCGTCGCCGGGTCCCAGCCGACGAGGGCGACGACGTCGCCGCCGACGCGCGTCGTGATGCCGACGAGGGTGAACGGGGCGCCGCCGACGTCGCCGGTGACGGTCCAGCCGACGGCCTCGTCGGTGCCGGTGACGTCGGGCTCGGTCTGCTCGACGGTCGTCTGCACGGGGGTGCCCTGCAGGGCGAACAGCTCCGAGCCGTCGGCGCAGCGCTCGAGCGCGTCCTCGGCGGAGGCGACGAGCGCGGAGGCGGTGTCCGCGTCGCCGGTGCTCGTGACGACGGAGGTCATCGAGCGGTCGGCGCTGGTGCCGTAGGCGAGGCCCGCGTCGGCGAGCGTCTCGTCCGAGTCCCAGCCGACGCCGAACGGCGCGAGGCAGGTGGCGTCCGTCGCGGTCAGCCCCGGGTAGACCGAGCCGAGCATCTCCTCGGTGCTGGTGAACTCCGCGGGGACGAACTGGATGTCGTCGAAGATCGTCGCGAGCTCGGCGTCGGTGTGCTGCGGCAGCGCCTCGGCGGTGGGCTCGGGCTCGGCGGCGGCGGTGCAGCCGGCCAGGGCGAGCAGCAGGGCGCCCGCGAGGACGGCTCCGGCTCGGGTCGCGGTGGTGCGCGTCATGGTGGTTCCCCCTCTGCTCCGCCGCTGACTGGGCGGAGGCGGCCCGAGGCTAGCAGAGGCCTCGGACACCGCCGCCGCGCCCCTAGATCTCCGTGTGCCCGAGGTCCGCGTGCGCGAGCAGCCGGATCTCCGGCTCGGCGATCGACTCGAACTCGAGCACGACCACCTCGTTCCGCCCGACCCTCGTGACCGGCGACGGCACGATCAGCGTGCGCTGCGGCCCGCGCCGCCAGTAGCGCCCGAGCAGGAACCCGTTCACCCAGACCAGGCCCTTGCCCCAGTGCAGCGTGTCGAGGTGCAGGTCGGCCTGCGCGTCGAGCTCGAAGGCTCCGGAGGCGAGACCCGGCCCGGCCGCGAACGCGCCGGTCCCCGGCACCCGCCCGCACTCCGGCAGGCACTCGAGCGCCAACGGCCGCGCCACCCAGCCGCGCAGCTCCACGCCGTCCAGCCGCACTCCGCCGATGAGCCCCTTGTGCTCGCCGATCCGCTCGCCGTAGTTCACGCGCCCCTGGTCCTCGACCAGGATCGCCAGCTCGCCGGTGCCGCGCGGGAGCGTGATCGCCCGCTCGTGGTCGTCGCGCGCCAGCACGCCCACCGGGACGCCGTCGAGCAGCACCCAGGCGCGGTCGCGCACCTCCTCGCCGACCACGAGCCGGGCGGGAGCGGAGCCCGCCCGGAGCGTCGTCGAGAACAGCGCGAATCCGCTGGCCTGCCCGAGGTCGTCGAACGACGCCATCGACTCCAGCCGCACCGCCGGCCCGAAGACCGCGTCGAGCCCGAGCAGCGCCGGCCCCGGCACGAGCGGCGCGGTGAGCACCGGCGCCGGCGGCGAGACCGCGGGCACCTCCTCCGGCACCGGCGCGTAGCGCGCGATGACCTCGCGGAAGGCCCAGTACTTCTCGGTCGGGTCGCCGCTCTCGTTCAGCGGGGCGTCGTAGTCGTAGCTCGTGGTGATCGCGGCGTAGCGGCCCTTGTCGTTCGCGCCGCTGGTCAGGCCGAAGTTGGTGCCGCCGTGGAACATGTAGATGTTGACCGAGCCGCCGACCGCGAGCAGCGCGTCGAGCTCGCGCGCGGACGCCGCCGCGTCGGTGGTGTGGTGCTGGGTGCCCCAGTCGTCGAACCAGCCGCACCAGAACTCCATGCACATCAGCGGGCCGGTCGGCTGGAACTCGCGCAGCGTCGCGAGGCGCTCGGCCGTCCGCGAGCCGAACGAGCCGGTCAGGTGCAGGCCCGGGAGGCTGCCGTCGGCGAGCATCTGCGGCGTCGGCTGGTCGATCGTGGTGAGCGGCACCGTGATGCCGCTGTCGCGGGTCACGCGCACCAGCTCGGCCAGGTACTCCTTGTCGGAGCCGTACGCGCCGTACTCGTTCTCGATCTGCACGAGCACGACCGGCCCGCCCGCATCGATCTGGCGGGGCGCCACGATCGCGGAGATCCGGCGCAGGTAGTCGCTGACCGCCGCGAGGTAGTGGGGCTCGGAGCGGCGGACGCCCACCTCGGGGTCGCGGAGCAGCCAGGAGGGCAGGCCGCCGTTGTCCCACTCCGCGCAGATGTAGGGGCCGGGGCGCACGATCGCGTGCAGGCCCTCGGCGGCGATCAGGTCGAGGAAGCGGCCGAGGTCGAGCCCGGCGTCCTCGCGCCAGGCTCCGCGCTGCGGCTCGTGCGCGTTCCAGGCGACGTAGGTCTCGATGGTGTTCAGGCCCATCAGCCGGGCCTTGCGGATCCGGTCGGCCCAGAGGTCCGGGTGGATCCGGAAGTAGTGCAGCGCCCCCGACAGGATGCGGTGCGGCCTGCCGTCGAGCTCGAAGTCGGTCGCGCCGATGGCGAAGCGGCTCTCGCGCGCGATGGTCGACGCGGCGCTCGACGCGGCGCTCGACGCGGCCTGCGGAGCGGTGCTCTCGGGAGCGGTGGTCATGCGGGATCCCCCTCAGGATCGGTGGGACGGGTCGAGGCCGGCCGGAGTGGTTCCGACCGGCCTCGAACGCCGCGCGTGCTACTCGGAGACCGTGAAGCCCTGAGCGTTGCCGTACTCGACGAGCTTGTCCTGCCAGGCGGCGATGCCGTCGTCGAGGCTGGTCTGGTTGGCGTACGCCTGGCCGACCGTGTCGCCGAAGACGCTGTTCGCGTAGACCTGGAAGGGCAGGTACGACCAGCCCGGACGGACGTCCGTCGAGGCCTGCGTCAGCACCTCGTTGATCTTCTGGCCGCCGAAGTACTCCGACTCGGCGCCGGTGAAGTCCGGGCTGCTGAGGTCGGCCGAGGTCGACGGGAATCCGCCGCTCTCGAGGAAGACGTCGACCGAGGCCTCGTCGCTGTTCAGCCAGCGCAGGAACGCGGCGGCCAGCGCCGGGTTCTCGCTCTGCTTGGTGACCGACTGGCCGCCGCCGCCGTTCTCGGCGCTGACGGCGGTGCCGTCATAGGTCGGGATGGGCGCGACGGCCCAGTCACCGGAGGCGTCGGGGACGCTGGACTCGAGCACGCCGGGCATCCACGCACCGGTGATCAGCGACGCGATCGAGCCGTCGCCGAGGCCCTTGTACCACTCGTCGCCCCACGCGGGGGTGTCGGAGAGGAGGCCGCCCTCGACGAGCTGGTTCCAGACGCCGGTCCACTTCTCGGTGCCCTCGTCCTTCAGGTTCACGGTGACGTCCGTGCCGTCGGTCGTGAAGGGCTCGCCGCCCGCCTGCCAGATCATGCTGGTGGCGAAGCCGGCGTCGCCGGTGTCGGCGGTGATGAACTTCGACGGGTCGGCCGCCTGGAGCGCCTTCGCCGCGGCGATGTACTCGTCCCAGGTGGTGGGGACGGAGATGCCGTACTGGTCGAAGACCGTCTTGTTGTAGAACATCGCCATGGGGCCCGAGTCCTGCGGGAGGCCGACGAGCTTGCCGTCGATGTTCACGCTGCCCCAGGTGGACGCCGAGAACTTGTCCTCGAGGTCGTCCATCCCGTACTGCGAGAGGTCGAGCAGCGAGTCCGACAGCGCGAACTGCGGCATGGCGTAGTACTCGATCTGGACGACGTCGGGGGCGCCCGAGCCGGCCTTGATCGCGTTCTCGAGCTTGGTGTACTCGTCCTTGTTCGTGCCGGCGTTGACCAGCTCGACGTCGACCTTGGGGTACGCCTCCTCGAACGCGGCGACCTGCGCCTCGGCGCTCGGGGTCCAGCTCCAGTAGGTGATCTTTCCGCCGGCCTCGAGGGCCGCGTCGAGGTCGGCCGCGGTGCCGGAGGCGCTCGTGCCGCCGCCGGTGGTGCCGCCGGACGAGCAGGCGGCGAGCGAGCCCGCGGCGAGTGCCGCTGCCGCGACGACCGTCAGGGTCCGCCGGAGGGCGGAGTGGGCGATCTTCATGGTGGTTCCCTTCACTTCTTCGTGCTGTGGGGTGGTGGTGGTGCGGGGCAGGACGCTCCGACCGAGGGGTGGGTTCGTGGGGGCGTCAGCCCTTGACGCTGCCGGCGCTGAGGCCGGACTGCCAGAAGCGCTGCAGGCCGAGGAAGGCGACGACGATCGGGATGATCGTCAGCAGCGAGCCGGTGATGACCAGGTTGTAGATCGGTTGCGCGCTGACGCCGGTGGCCTGCGCGTTCCACTGGTTGAGGCCGACCGTGAGCGGGTACCACTGCGGGTCGCTCAGCATGATCAGGGGGAGGAAGTAGTTGTTCCAGGTCGCGACGACCGAGAACAGCAGCACGGTCACGATGCCGGGGGCGAGCAGGCGGATCGAGATGGTGAAGAAGGTGCGGAACTCGCCCGCGCCGTCCATCCGGGCCGCCTCGAGCAGCTCGGTGGGCACCGACTCGACCGCGTAGACCCAGACCAGGTAGAGGCCGAAGGGGCTGATCAGCGAGGGGATGATGATCGCCCACGGGGTGTTGGTGAGGCCGAGCTGGCTGAACATCAGGAAGGTCGGGACGGCGAGCGCGGTGCCGGGGACGGCGATCGCGCCGAGGACGACCGCGAAGACCGCCTTGCGCCCGGCGAAGCGGAACTTCGCGAGGCCGTAGCCGGCGAGGGTCGCGAGCAGCGTCGCGCCGCCCGCTCCGACGACCACGTAGAGCAGCGTGTTGCCGAGCCAGCGGAGGAAGATGCCGTCGCGGTAGGTGAGCGTCTCGGCGATGTTCTGGAAGAGGACGAAGTCGCCGTCGAACCAGAGGCCGAAGCTCGAGAACAGGCCGGCCTGGGTCTTGGTCGCGTTGATCACGAGCCAGGCGAGCGGCACGAGGCTGTAGAGGATGAACGCCGACATCAGGAGCGTGAAGGCGATCGACTTCTTCGGGGCGACCGAGGAGCCGCGGCGGGCCGGGCGCACGGCCCGGGCGGGCTTCGTGGGGCGGGGAGCGGTTGCGATGGCCATCAGTTCTCCTTGCGCGCGCCGCGGAGCTGCACGACGTAGGCGATCACCGCGGTGATCACGCCCATGACGATGGCGACCGTGGCCGACGCGTTGTACTGCTGACCCGCGAAGGACAGGTTGTAGGCGTACATGTTCGGCGTGAAGTAGGTGGTGATGATGTTCGGCGCGAGCGTCCGGAGGATGTTCGGCTCGTTGAACAGCTGGAAGCTGCCGATGATCGAGAAGATCGAGGCGATCACGATGGCGCCGCGCAGGGCGGGCAGCTTGATCGAGCGGATGACGCGCAGCGGGCCGGCGCCGTCGATCTCGGCGGCCTCGTAGAGCTCGCCCGGGATGGTCTTCAGCGCGGAGTAGAAGATCAGCATGTTGTAGCCGACGAACTCCCACGTGACGATGTTGCCGATCGAGACCAGGATCCAGTCGCGCGAGAACGGCGCGATCAGGTCGGAGCCGAGCAGGTCGTTGACGTTGGCGGTGAGGCCGAAGTTGTCGCCGTAGATGAAGCCCCACATCAGCACCGCGACGACGGCGGGGACCGCGTAGGGGAGGAAGACCACGATGCGGAAGAAGCCGGTGCCGTGCAGGCGGCCGCTGTCGATCGCGAGGGCCGCGACGAGCGCGAGCACCAGCATCACGGGGACCTGCACGACGAGGAACAGCAGGACGCGGCCGAAGCCCTCCCAGAAGTTCGGGTCGCGGAAGATCGCGAGGTAGTTGTCGAAGCCGACGAACGCGTTGCCGCCGATGAGCTGCTCGCGGAAGAGGCTGAGCCAGATCGAGTAGATCACCGGTGCGATGAAGACGAGCAGGAAGACCACGAGGAAGGGGGCCACGAAGGCCAGGCCCTTCCACTCGCTCTTAGCCCGGCTGCGCGGCACGGCCAGCGGTGCGGCCGGCGGAGTGACCTCGCGCAGAGGTACAGGGGGAGACGTCGTCGTCATCGGCGGGATTCCGTTCGGGGTCGGTTCCGCCATGTTCACGTCAACATGGCAGAACGCCACCGTAGCATGGCGACGTCAACACGCGCACGGTCCGTTAGGTTTCGGTGGAGAAACGATGTTCCGCCGCCGGCGCGGGACTCGTGGAGGGACGTCATGGCGATCGAGACGAACGCGGTGTCCGCCGTTCCGCGACGGCGGGGCGTGTCGATGGCCGACGTCGCGCGTCGAGCGAACGTGTCCGGGCAGACCGTGTCGCGGGTGTCGAACGGCAAGCAGAACGTCGACACCGAGACGCGGGAGCGCGTCCTCGAGGCGATGCGCGAGCTGGGCTACCGGCCCAACAGCGCCGCCCGGGCGCTGCGCACCGGCCGCTTCCACAGCATCGGCGTGATCATGTTCACGCTGTCCTCCTTCGGCAACATGCGCACCCTCGACGCCATCGCGATCGCGGCGGCCGACGCCGGCTACTCGATCACCCTCATCCCCGTGCCGCACCCGACCCAGGGCGAGGTCTCGGTCGCGTTCCACCGGCTGAGCGAGGAGGCGGTGGACGGCGTGATCATCGTCGTCGAGGCGCACCTGCTCGACGAGGCCGACATCGTCCTGCCGCCGGACCTGCCCGTCGTGGTCGTCGACTCCGCGGGTGGCGACCGCTACCCCGTCGTCGACACCGACCAGGTGTCCGGCGCGCGCCAGGCCGTCGAGCACCTGCTCGAGCTCGGCCACCGCACCGTGCACCACATCGCCGGGCCCGAGCGCTCGTACTCGGCGGAGCGGCGCCGCGAGACCTGGGAGTCGACGCTGCGCGCGCAGGGCGCCCCGGTGCCCGAGGTGCTCGTCGGCGACTGGTCGAGCGCCTCCGGCCACCGGATCGGGCGGATGCTGGCCGCCGATCCGTCCGTGACCGCGATCTTCGCCGCCAACGACCAGATGGCGCTCGGCGTGCTGCGCGCCCTGCACGACGCCGGTCGCGCCGTGCCGGGCGAGGTCAGCGTGGTCGGCTTCGACGACATGGAGGAGTCGGCGAGCTTCTGGCCGCCGCTCACCACCGTGCACCAGTCCTTCGGCGACACCGGGCGGCGCTCGGTCGACATCCTGCTGCGCGAGCTCGAGTCGGGCGAGCGCTCCGGCGTGACGCTGACGCCGACGGAGCTCGTCGTGCGCGAGAGCACGGGGCCGGCGCCGCGCTGAGGCGTGCCGCGGGCGATGCCGAGGCCCGCCGCGGGCGATACTGTGAGGCTTCTCACCCGTCCCCGCTAAGGAGCTCCCATGTCGGTCGGCCTGCTCGCCGTCGTCGATGACATCCTCACCGCCGCCCTGAAGGCGAGCGCGAAGACCGCCGGTGTCGTCATCGACGACGCGGCCGTCACTCCGCAGTACGTCCAGGGGCTGACCCCGGCGCGCGAGCTGCCCGTGGTCGGGCGGATCGCGCTCGGCAGCCTCGTCAACAAGTTCGTCATCATCATCCCGATCGCGCTGCTGCTGTCGTCGTTCGCGCCCTGGGTGCTGCCGTACCTGCTGATCGTCGGCGGCGCGTTCCTCTGCTTCGAGGGCGCGGAGAAGGTGCTCGAGTGGTTCGGCGTGCACCACGCGGCGGGCGAGACGGAGGCGCGCGACGAGAAGAAGCTCGTCTTCGGCGCCGTCCGCACCGACCTCATCCTCAGCACCGAGATCATGCTGATCGCCCTCGACGGTCTGGACGCCGACCTCGGCTTCGGCGGGACGCTCGGGGCGCTCGCCGTGGTCGGCCTGGGCATGACGCTGCTCGTCTACGGCGCGGTCGCCCTGCTGGTCAAGATCGACGACGTCGGCCTGCGGCTGATGAAGAACGCGGCGCGCGGCGTCCGGCGCTTCGGCGTGCGCATCGTCGCGTCGATGCCGGCCGTCTTCCGCACGATCAGCATCATCGGCACGCTCGCGATGCTCTGGGTCGGCGGCCACCTCGTCACGGCGAACCTGGCCGAGACCTTCTGGCACGGACCCTACGACCTCGTGCACGTCGTCACCCACGCGGTGGAGGGCGCCGGCCCCGTCGTCGTCTGGATCGCCGACACCTTCGTCTCGATGATCTTCGGCCTCGTCCTCGGCCTCGTCGTCGTCGCCGCCGTGACCGGCGTCCGCCGCCTCCTCCACCGCGGCGAGCCGGCCGCGTCCCACTGACCCGCCCGCGGTCGCTCGCCCCCCCATGCTGGTCGAGTAGCGCGCGAAGCGCGCGTATCGAGACCCACGTGTGCAGACGCCGGGTCTCGATACGCCGCTCCGCGGCTACTCGACCAGCATGAGCAGGCCCCACTCCGCGTCCGCTCGCGCGACGCCCCGCCCCCGACTGGACGCGCGCGGGGCCCTGCGGGGGCCGCAGGCCCCACTCCGCGTCCGTTCGCGTGAAGCCCCACCTGCGACTGGACGCGCGCGGGCCTCTGCGAGGGACGCAGCCCCCATTCCGCGTCCGTTCGCGCCCCCCCCATGCTGGTCGAGTAGCGCGCAGAGCGCGCGTATCGAGACCCACGTATGCAGGCGGGTTGGTCTCGATACGCCGCTCCGCGGCTACTCGACCAGCATGTGCCGGCCGCAGACCCCACTCCGCGTCCGTTCGCGTGAAGCCTCGCCCACGACCGGACGCGCGCAGGCCTCTGCGAGGGCCGCAGGCCCCGCTCCGCGTCCGTTCGCATGAAGCCGCGCCCGCCACTGGACGCGTGCGGGGCTTTGTGAAGAGGTCAGGCCCCGCCACGCGTCCGCTCGCGGCCCCCCATGCTGGTCGAGTAGCGCGCAGAGCGCGCGTATCGAGACCCACGTGTGCAGGCGGGTGGGTCTCGATACGCCGCTCCGCGGCTGCTCGACCAGCATGGATCGGCCCGCGCCCGCGGCGGACCGTGCCGATCGAGCAGCCCTGCAGGGGCGTATCGAGATCCGGCGCCCTCAGCGCTCCAGGTGCGCGTACTCCGGCAGCTCGATCGCATCGGCCGGCGGCGTGAAGAACCGGCCCATCGTCCGCCCGATCACCGGGGTCGCCGCGACCTTCACCGCGAGCCCGAACGCCGCGACGCCGAGCCGCGACACCGGGTTCGCCACGCGCGGCACCCCCGGCGGCAGCTGCTGCGCCTGCGTCACGTACGGCCGCATGAGCCGCTCGTAGCCCGAGAAGCCGTCGCGCGGATCCACGTGCGCCGCGAGCTCGCCGGCGAGGACGTACGCGCCCGCGAGCGACAGGCTCGTCCCCATCCCGCTGACCGGCGAGGCGCAGTAGGCGGCGTCGCCGACCAGGCCGACCCGTCCGCTCGACCAGCGCGGGGCGTGCACCTGTCCGATCTGCTCGTAGTAGAGGTCGTCGGCCTCGTCGAGTCCGCGGAGGACGCGCTGCGCCTCCCAGCCGGCGTCGCCGAAGACGGCGCGCAGGTGCGCGCGCTGCTCGTCGATCGAGCGGCGCTCGGTGCTCGCGCGGTCGAGCCGGCGGTCGATGACCTGCGAGAGCGCGACGCGGAGCGTGCCGTGCGGATCCGGGCGGAGGGTGATGCTGCGTCCGCCGGCCGCGCTGTACCAGCGCCACCAGTCGTCGTCCGCGGCGGTGCGAGGGATCGTGGCGTAGGAGGTCTCGAGGCCGAGCGAGCGGATCTCCGGCTCGTCGCCGAAGACCAGCCGACGGGTGCTCGAGCCGATGCCGTCGGCGGCGACGACGAGGTCGAAGCGCTCCTCGGAGGCGTTCTCGAAGGAGACCGTGACGCCCGCGCCGCCGTGGTCGTCGAGCCTGGTGATGCGGTCGCCGAAGCGGTATTCGGTGTGCTCGGCGGTGCGCTCGACCAGGAGTCTCGCGAGGTCGCCGCGGAGGATCTCGAGCTCGGCGGTGGCGCCGCCGCTGTCGGAGGTGCCGGCCGGGAACTCGGCGAGCGTGCGTCCGTCGCGGCCGACGAAGCGGGTGCCGACCTCGCCGGTGGTCGCGGCGCGGACGTCGTCCTCGAGGCCCATCCGGCGCGCGACCTCGCGGCCGGCGCCGCGGACGTCGACGTTCTGCCCGCCGAGCCGCAGCGCGGGGGCGCGCTCGACGATCGTGGTCTCGACGCCGTAGCGGTGCAGCCAGAACGCGAGGGCGGGCCCGGCGATGCTGGCACCGGAGATCAGGACACGGGTCATGGTTGCCGCCTTCGTTGATAATCAATGAGATTGGCAATGTACACGAGTACCCTGGGGTGATGACCTCCGAAGCACCCGATCTCGGCATCCGCACCCGCGTGCGCCAGGTGACGGAGCGGCAGAAGCTCTTCGAGCAGTCGCTGACCCGCGCGCTCGCGGTCGACGCCGTCGGGCTCGACGCGATGACGCACCTGATGTCCGCCGGTCCGCTGACGCCGACCGAGCTGGCCGGCCGCCTCGGCGTCTCGACCGCGGCGACGACCCTCGTGCTGAACCGCCTCGAGGCGGCCGGACACGTCCGCCGCGAACGCCACCCGACCGACGGCCGCAAGCTGATCGTGACCGCCGCGGACGAGTCCGTCCGGCGCGCGCAGGAGCGGGTCGCCCCGCTGATCGCGGGTGTCGAGGCGGCGGTCGCCGACCTCGACGCGGCCGAGCGCGCGACGGTGCAGGCCTTCCTCGACCGCCTGCTCGCGGTCTACGACGACGCGACGCGCTGACGCGCGTCCGCTCGCGCGCCCCCTGCTGATCGAGTAGCGCGCGGAGCGCGCGTATCGAGATCCGACGTCTGCAGACGTGGGTCTCGATACGCCGCCGGAGGCGGCTACTCGACCAGCATGGACGGGGTGCGGGCCCCGTTCCGCGTCCGCTCGCGTGGAGCGGCGCCTGCGACTGGACACGCGCGCGGGGCCCGGCGAGGGGCGCAGCGCCCGCCACGCGTCCGCTCGCGCGCCCCATGCTGGTCGAGTAGGCCGCGGAGCGGGCGTATCGAGACCCACGTGTGCGGGCGGGTAGGTCTCGATACGCCGCCGGAGGTGGCTACTCGACCAGCGTGGACGGGCTGCGGCCCCACCCCGCGTCCGTTCGCGGGTCCCATGCTGATCGAGTAGCGCGCGGAGCGCGCGTATCGAGATCCGACGTCTGCAGACGTGGGTCTCGATACGCCGCCGGAGGCGGCTACTCGACCAGCATGAACGGGGCGCGGGCCCATTCCGCGTCCGCTCGCGCGACCCATGCTGGTCGAGTAGGCCGCGGAGCGGGCGTATCGAGACCCGCGTGTGCAGGCGGGTGGGTCTCGGTACGCCGCCGGAGGCGGCTGCTCGACCAGCAGGGACGGGCCGCGGCGTCAGCAGGTGCGGGCGCCGTAGGCGGCCGGGATCACCGTGGTGACGGGGGCGCCGTCGACGGTGGCCGTCGCCGTGACGGTGGCCTGGCCGGCGGGCACCGAGGCGGCGCGCGTCGAGAAGGCGGCGGAGGCGTTCTTGCCGGGCAGGACGCCGGTGAACTCCTTCGAGCCCCAGGCCGAGGCGACGGTCATCGAGACGGGGACCGACGCGTTGTTCTGCGCCGTGACCGTCAGGACGACCTTGCCGGCGATGCAGCGGGTCGACGCCGTCACCGCGACGGCGAGGGC
Organism: Rathayibacter sp. VKM Ac-2856; assembly: GCF_013205055.1. GTDB lineage: Bacteria > Actinomycetota > Actinomycetes > Actinomycetales > Microbacteriaceae > Rathayibacter. The sequence continues at coordinate 466,271 of NZ_JABMLF010000003.1, read as the reverse complement.
GGCGGGCGCCTTCAGCGTCGCGGTCACCGTCGTCGTCCGCGTGAGCGTGCCGTCGGCCGAGGTGACCGCGATCGTGCCGACTCCGCCGTTCGCGGTGGTCGGCTGCGTCACGCGCACCCGGGCCGCCGAGTCGGTGGCCACCGCGGTGAGCACCGGCATCGTCGTGCCCTCGACGGTCACCGCGTACGAGGTGCGGGCCGCGTCGAAGCCGGCGACGCCCACTCCGTTCACGCGCAGGGCACCGAGGGTGGCGACCGCGGCGGGCGACGCGACGGCCTCGTACAGCTTCGTCTCGGAGACGATGAGGTGCGTGTTCGCGTAGGCGTTCATCACGACGCGGAACGCCGTGGCGGTCACCGGCGCGAAGGTCGCGGACAGCGTCGGCGCGGTGCCGTCGGCCGGCGAGGCCAGCGGGACGGCCGTCTCGTAGCCGGGGACCGAGGTCCACGCTCCGCCCGTGCCGCCCTGGTACTGCAGCTGGTAGGTCTGCGCCCAGCTGGTGCCGCCGTCGCGCTGGAACTGCACCGACACCTGCTGCACCTGGCGCGCGGCGGGGAAGGTGTAGGTCAGGCTGCTCTGCGCGGCCTTGGTGCCGCTGGTCCAGTTCGACCAGCCCTTGTCGCCGTCGACGCCGTTGCGGGTGCGCTCCGGTCCGAAGCCCGACTCGGACGAGCTCGCCGTCGCGACGATGCCCGCGTCCGGATTGAAGTTCCGCAGCGTGCCCGAGGTGACGAGCACCGTCAGCACGGCCGGCAGCGACTGGCCGTCCGCGGTCGCCGTGCCCGTGATCGTCACCGATCCGGGCGCGGCGAGCGATGCGGTGGTCAGCGGCGTCCAGTCCCAGGCGACCGGCACCGCGAAGGTGCTGGTGGAGGCGCCGACGCGGGCCGGCACGGTCGCGGGGGCCGCTGCCTTCACAGCGGCGACGGAGGCTCCCGACGCGACGGTGATCGACGCCGGGTCCGCGGCGGTGAGGCCGCCGACGTCGACGAGCGCGGTGACGGGGATCGACTGGCCGAACAGGTCGGTCGCGGTGCCGGTCACCTCGACGCGGCCGGCGGTGCCGTAGGCCGAGTCGGCCGGGCGCTGCCAGGTGACGGCGATCGGAGCCCCGGTGCCCCAGGCGTACTGCGGGGCGATCGAGGCGGGCAGGGTCGGAGCGACGCCCACGGCGGTGCGGACGGCGACCGTCTGCGTCGCGGTCGGCGCGAGGTCGCGCAGGGTCCAGGACTGGTTCGCTCCGCCGTTCGAGCCGTAGACGCCGACGGTGGTGTTCTCGGCGCTGGACTGGCCGTTGACGTCGAGCGAGAGGCCGATCGACTCGTTGACCAGCGTGTACGCGGTGCCGTCGGTGGTGCTGACGATCCAGCGGGTCGCGGCGCTCGCCTTCGCGGCGTCGACGGAGAGCGTGCGCAGGTCGGTGCCGGCGCTCGTCGCTCCGAGCACGCGGCCGTCGACGTTCTGCAGCACGACGCGGCGGGTGGCCTCGCGCTCGCCCGGGGCGACCTCGTGCACGGTCCAGGTCTGCTTCGCGGCGGTGGCGGAGTCGGTGGCGAGGGTGCTGATCGTGGTCGCGGCGCCGGTGGGGTTGCCGGTCAGCGCCTTGCCGCTCTGCGTGCCGACCAGCTGGTAGCGGTGGCCGTCGCGGAGCGCGGGAGCGGAGTCGGCGACGCCGGAGACGCCGTCGATCGAGAAGGAGGTGACCGACTTGGCGGGCACCGTGACGGTCGCGGTGCGCGACTCCCGGTCGATCGCGACCGCGGGCTTCGCGACGAGCGCGTTGCCGGTGGGTGCGGCGGCCGAGGCGGCCTGGGTGGTGACGTAGGGGGTGACGGTGGCGCCGTCGGCGATCGCGCCGAAGCGGGAGAGGTCGATCACGACGGTCTTCGCCGTCGCACCGGCGTTGGTGTGCACGAGGGTCGCGCCCGAGCCGTCGCCGCGGACGGCGGCGGTGGAGGACGTGTCGTTCGTGGGCATCAGGTGGTCGCCCTCGTGGACGAACTTGGTGAAGTTGCGGATCGTGTTGAACTTCGAGTTCGTCTCGACGCCGCAGACCGGGGCCTTCGTCGAGTCTCCGCCGGCGTCCGCGACGCGACGGGCCGACTTCCAGACCTCGGCTCCGCCCTCCTGGTACGGCGTGCAGTCGAGGTCGATGAAGATCGAGCCCCAGTTGAGGTTCTCGCCCTTCGGGCTCATGTTGTAGAGGTCCTCGACCGGCTGCCAGAGCACCCAGGCCTTCGGCTCGAGCTCGCGCAGGTCGTCGTTGATGCGGCCGGCGATGCCGAGGCCGTTCTCGATGTTCACCGGGTCGTAGCCCGCGACCCAGTTGCCCTCGATCTCGCTCATCCAGAGGTCCTTGTCGGCCTGCTTGGCGAGGTCGCGCACCGCGAGGCGGTCCGAGGTGCCGTAGGTGTGCACGTTCATCCGGTCGACCTCGGCGCGGACGGCGGCGGAATAGGCGGCCCAGTTGGTCTTGAAGATGCTGGGGTTGGTCTCGTCCATCGCCGCGATGCCGGCGTCGCTCGTCGAGGCCTCGAGGGCCGCGGCGACGTCGGGGATCAGGTCGGCCTGGCGGGTCGGGCCCATGTGCATGCCCTCCTGCCGTCCGCCCGTCGGGACGCCGTTGGTGAGCTGCGTGCCCCAGTAGTTCGTGTTCGGCTCGTTGAAGGGGTCGAGGGTGTCGAACTCGATGCCGTACTCGTCCTCCATGTGCGCGGTGACGGTCGCTAGGTACTCGGCGAACTGCGCCTCCGCAGCGGGCTTCAGCTGCTCGCTCGAGGCGTTGAAGCCGCCGGAGACGTAGCCGCTCTCGGTCATGAAGTAGGGGGCGGAGTTGGCGAACGCCTCCCAGTGCGAGATCTGCTGCTCCTCGGCGAGCTTCTCCACCCACCAGCGCTGCGTCTCGTCGCTGGTCCAGTCGTAGGAGGAGGCGTCGCCGGCGTCCCACTTCGCCAGCAGGGCGTCGCGGTCGGCGTAGTTCGTGCTGGTGCCGCCGTAGGTCGCGGCGTCGCCGGTCGGGTTCTGCTTCCACCAGCCCTCGACGGCGCCGCCGGGGCGGAGGTAGTCCTTCACGTCGGAGGCGTTGCCGCCGCCGACGTTGTAGCGGGCGATGTTCAGGTCGAGGCCCTCGTCGCCGAAGACCTTCTGGTAGAGCTCCTCGCGCAGCGCCTCGGGGTAGTTCCCGGTGGCGTTGGCGAACCAGACGAGGCTCGTGCCCCAGCCCTCGAAGGACTCGCCGGCGGCGGCGGGGTTGGGGGTGATGCGGAAGGCGTCCGCGGCCTGCGCAGGGGCGGCGGCCGCGGGGAGGGCGAGCAGCGCTCCGGCGGCGAGGGCGGCGCTGGTGGCGACCGCGGCGAGCCGGGCGGCCCGGCGCTTCGAGCGCCGGTGATCGCGGCTGTCAGTGGACATCGACATTGATGCTGTCTCTCTTTCGCCAGTGAAAGGGGGAGGTGTTCACGTGAACACGACCGTGGCCTCCCAACCTACATGTTGACGTCAACAGGCGGAAGCGCCGAACGTGCCGCCACTGCGCAGAAGTTGTCGCAGTCGCGCGCCGAGTACGACGACTTTCGCGGAGGCGCGCTGTCAGACCGCGTTCGGGCGCTCCGGGAACTCCTCGGGCTCGCACTGGATGGTGGCGTGGTCGATGCCGTGGTCGTCGTGCAGGACGGCGAGCACTCCGGCCAGGGCGTCGCGGTAGTCGGCCTCCGGGGCGACCACGATGTGGCCGGTCGCGCTCTCCATGCCGGAGGTGATCGTCCAGACGTGCAGGTCGTGCAGCGCGAGCACCCCGGGGACCGCGCAGACGTCGCGCTCGACCGCCGCGAGGTCGACGTGCGCCGGCGCCGACTCCATCAGGATCCCGAGCGCCTGGCGGGTGAGGGAGAAGGTCCGCGGCAGGATCAGCAGCCCGATCAGGACGCCGACGATCGGATCGATCCAGGCCCAGTCGGTGGTCAGCAGCACGATCGCCGCGACGATCACGCCGACCGAGCCGAGTGCGTCGCCGAGCACCTCGAGCGAGGCGCCGCGCAGGGTGATGCTCTCCTTCGCGCCGGCCGAGAGCAGGCGCAGGCTGACCAGGTTGACGGCCAGGCCGAGGATCGCGGTGATCAGCAGCGGCGCCCCGGGGACGGCGGGCGGCTCGGCGAAGCGGCGGACCGCCTCCACGATCACGAAGCCGGCGACGCCGAAGAGCAGGACGCCGTTGGCGAGCGCGGCGAGCACCTCGAGGCGGTAGGAGCCGTAGGTGCGGGCCTTGGCGGCGGGCCGCGCGGCGAGCGAGATCGCGGCGATCGACATCCCGAGCGCGATCACGTCGGTGCCCATGTGTGCGGCGTCCGAGATCAGCGCGAGCGAGCCGGTGGCGAGGCCGACCACGAACTCGACGACCGCGAACGCGGCGGTGAGGACGAAGGCGATGACGAGCGGGCGCCGGTGGCGCGCGGCGGCGGAGCCCGAGTGCCCCGCGTGCCCGGCGATGCCGTGGTCGTGCCCCATGCGCCCTCCCGGCCCATCCGCGTGCGTCCGCCCGCCGTGCCGGCCGCGGACGTATTGTCGTATGCACACTCTTGCACATATCGGCCCGGATGCGAAGGGCGCGGGTCGCATCCCCCTGCGACACTGGAGAGATGTCGTCCTCCCGCTCGCTGCGCACCCTCCGCGGTGTCGTGGCGGCGACGGTGGCGACCCTCACCGCCCTGTTCTCGCACGTCGCGGGCGGCGGGGAGCTGCCGGGGGCGCTCGGAGTCGCGGCGCCGCTCGTGCTCGCGGTGCCGGTCTGCGTCGCCCTCGCCGGACGGCGGCTCTCGCTCGCGCGCCTGGGGGCGTCGGTCGGGCTGAGCCAGCTGCTGTTCCACGCGCTGTTCGGGATCGGCGGGGCGGCGGGGAGCGCGGCCGGTCCGGCCGGTGCCGCGCACCTCCACGGGGGTCCGATCGACCTCGGCGCCGCGGCCCACCCGGCCCTGCACGACTCCTCGATGGGGATCGCGCACGTGCTCGCGGCGGTCGTCACGATCGCGGCCCTGCACCGCGGCGAGGCGCTGCTGATCGCCGTCGCCGCGACGACGGCCCACCTGGTGACGGTCCTGGTGCGGGTGCCGGCGACGCCCGTCCGCGCCCCGCGGCCCGCGCGCCGCTCGTCGTTCGCGCCGCACGGGATCCTCCCCGTCGCCGCCGGAGTCTTCCCGCCCGCCGTGCCCCGGCGCGGACCGCCGGCACTCCCCGCCTCCTGATCCCGACGCGCCCTGCGCGTCCTCATCGACCCCCGCGCGGCAGCACCGTGCCGCGGGGTCTCCGCGCGGTCCCCGGTCTCCCGGCGGCCGCCGAAGGGAGCCGCCACCGTGGCGCACGGACCATCCTCGACCGACCACCTCGACGACCAGCACGACGACCAGCACGACCGCGACCGGCACGACCGCGACCAGCACGACCGCGACTCCGACCCCGACGCGGACCTCCGCCGTCCCGAGCGGCCGGCCGCCGCGCCGATCCGCGCGCCGGAGGCCGTGCTGCTCCTGGCCGTCCCCGCGGCGGTCGCGGTCGCCCTCGCCGGGCTCACCTGGACCGGCGCGTTCGAGACGCGCCTGATCGACCCGGGCGAGCTCGTGACCCGGGGCCTGCCCGTCGCGCGGGTCGTGCACGACACCGCCGCGTCGCTCACGATCGGCCTGCTCACGGCCGCGACGTTCCTCCTGCCCGGGCAGCGCATCGCCCCCGGGATCGTCTCGTACTCGCAGAACCGCGCCCTGCGCTGGGCGACCTGGTCGTCCGCGGTCTGGGTGGCGTCGGCGCTCGCCGTGCTCGTCTTCACAGCGGCGAACGCGATCGGACAGCCGCTGGACGCGCCGGGCTTCCGGACCCAGCTCCTCTTCTACGCGACGCAGCTCGAGCTGGGGCAGACCCTCGTGGCGTCGACCGCGTGCGCGGCGGCGGTGCTCCTGCTCACCCTCTTCTCGCGGCGGCTCGGCTGGGTGGCGGCGGCGACCGCGATCGCGGTGCTGGCGCTCCTGCCGCTCTCGCTCTCGGGGCACGCGGCCGGTGCCGACGAGCACGCGAACGCGGTCAACAGCCTCGCGGTGCACCTGATCGGAGTGACGGCGTGGGCGGGCGGGCTCGTCGCGGTGATCCTGCTGCGGCGGGCGGTCGGCGGCGAGATCGGCGTGGTCGTCGCGCGCTACTCGGCGCTGGCGGGTTGGGCCTTCGGGGCCGTCGCCTTCTCCGGCCTGGTCAACGCGTCGCTCCGGATCGAGGGGCTCGAGGACCTGGGCACGCCCTACGGGCAGCTGCTGATCGTGAAGGCCGTCGCGCTGCTCGCGCTCGGCGGCGCGGGGGCCTGGCACCGGCTGCGGCTGATCCCGCGGCTGCGCGCGGATCCTGCCGATCGCCGCGCCTTCGTCGCGATCGCGGTCGGCGAGGTGGTGGTGATGGCGCTGACCATCGGCGTCTCGGTGGCGCTCTCGAACAGCGCGCCGCCGGTGTCGCAGGACCCGGTCAGCGGCGACGCGCGGCGCAGCCTGCTCGGCTTTCACTACCCGCCGGAGGTCACGCCCGAGCGGATGCTCGATCAGTGGCACCTGGACGCCGTGTGGCTCGGCATCGCGGTCGTCGGCGCGGCCCTCTACGTCCGGGCGGTCCTGCGGCTGCGGCGCCGCGGCGACGCCTGGCCGATCGGCCGGACGCTCGCCTGGGTCGCCGGCTGCGCCGCCCTGGCGTACACGACCAGCGGCGGGCCGGGCGTCTACGGGCAGGTGCACTTCAGCACGCACATGATCCAGCACATGCTGCTGATGATGGTCGTGCCGCCGCTGCTGGTGCTCGGCGGGCCGGTGCTGCTCGCGCTGCGGGTGCTGCCGGTGCGCCGCGACGGCGGGCGGGGGCTGCGCGAGTGGATCCTCGCCGTCGTGCACTCGCGCTATCTCGCCGTGCTGTCGAAGGCGCCCGTCGCCGCCGTGCTCTTCGCCGGCAGCCTGGTCGCCTTCTACTACACGGGCTGGTTCGAGTGGGCGATGTTCAGCCACCAGGGCCACGTGCTGATGACCCTGCACTTCCTCGCGACGGGCTACCTCTTCTTCTGGGTCCTGATCGGGGTCGACCCGGGGCCGAACCGGCCGGGCCACGTGCTGCGGCTGCTGGTGATGCTGGCGACGCTGGCGTTCCACGCCTTCTTCGGCCTGCCGATCATGTCGCAGACCACGGTGCTCGCCGCGCCCTGGTGGACGGCGCTCGGCTACACCGACACGGAGGCGCTGCTGGCGGATCAGGGCGTCGGCGGCGGCATCGCCTGGTCGGCGGGGGAGATCCCGATGGTGCTGATCGCGCTGGTCGTGGTCGCGCAGTGGGTGCGCTCGGAGGAGCGGACGGCGAAGCGCTACGACCGCCGGGCCGACCGCGACGGCGAGGCCGAGCTCGCGGCGTACAACGAGCGGCTGGACCGGCTGGACCGCCGGGGGTCCTGAGCGTGCCGGGGCTGGGAGAGGAGGAGGTCCTGGGAGGAGGAGGGTGCCGGGTCGCTCAGAGCCGCGAGGCGGCGTCCGCGTCCCAGAGGACCTCGAGCGGGTCGTCCGGGTCCTCGCCGGCGAGCAGCTCGGCGTTCCGGCGCTCGGCCTCCTCGACCGAGATCTCGCCGAGGTCGACCGAGGCGCGCAGGGCCGCGGCGCGGCCGCCGTCGCGAGTGAGGAAGGGGTCGGCGGGAGTCGCGTGGCGGACGCCGTCGCGGGCGTCGAACGCGTGCGCGGTGATGCCCGTCACGGCGGGGGAGGAGGCGAGGAGCGCCATCGCGACGCGGTCGGCGGCCTGCCAGGCGGCGGCCGAGGGGCTGCGCTCGGCGATGATCGGGCCGTCGGGGGTGCCGATGGTGAGCCGCTCGAGGTCGGGGAGCAGGCGGAGGATGCGGGCGGCGGCGTCGAGCGCCTCGGCCGGCACGGAGTCGACGGGGCCGGAGAAGAGGGGTGTCCAGTCCTCCGTGGGAAGACGGTGCCGCCAGGTGTCCATCCGCGCTCCTTCCGCCGTGCGTCCGCGGCCGTGATCGTTCACGGCAGCGCCTCGGCGTCGTCACGCCGTGCAGGTGTGAGAAGGCTACGAGCGCGCCCCGGTGCCCGTCGACCCCCGAACCGGGTGAGTGCGCTTTCGGGACGACTCGAGTAGCTCGCGACAGGCGATCGGCCCGCCGCCGCGCCGTCCGGCCCGCGGAGCCGCCCCTCCGGGCGACCTGTCGAGCTGTGCGGGCCCAGTGCCGCGCGGAGCGCGGGTGGGTGCCTGCGGCGTGATGCCTGGTCGATCCACGTGCCCCGGGGTGACCCCGGGGAGGAGGGGGCAGCGCGTGCCCCGTCCGCCTCGCCCGGAGGGGCGGTGCCGCCCAGCCTAGGCTGGAGCGGTCGGCGGCGGGGGGGGCATCGTGCACGGACGGGACGCGGTCGTCGAGGCGCTCGCGCACGCGTTCCTCGGCGCCGAGTGGACGCCGGACGGCCTGCGCGCCGCGGCCGCCGACTCCCTCGGGGCGCGGCGGCGCTGGATCGGCCCGCTGGTCACCAGGGTGCTCGTCGCCTTCCCGCACCCGCCGCTCGACGCTCCGCGCGAGCTCGCGCAGGTCGTCGCGGGGCTGCTCCCGGAGCGGGCGCAGCGGGTCGTCGCGCACCTCGCGCCGGTCGCCGCGCGGGCGCTGCCCTCCTCTTCCCCGGTGCCCGCGATCGACGGCCGGGACGACCTCGCCCGGCTGCTCGGCCTATCGCCCGGGCAGCTCGACGGCTTCGCCGACCTCGGGCAGTGGCACCGCCGCCCGCCGGCCGGTGCGCCGCGTCCCGGTGCCGTGCAGAACTACGACCACGTCTGGCGGCCGCGCCCCGGCCGGACCCCGCGGCTGCTCGAGGTCCCCCGCTCGCGGCTGCGCGCGGTGCAGCGGAGCGTCCTCGACGAGATCGTCGGCCTCGCGCCCGTGCACGCCGCCGCGCACGGCTTCGTCCCGGGGCGCAGCGCGATCACCGGCGCGGCCGTGCACGCGGGCTCGGCGATGCTGGTCACCCTCGATCTGCAGCGCTTCTTCGCGCAGGTGAGCGCCGCGCGGGTGTTCCGGCTGCTGCGCGGCGAGGGGCTGCCCGAGGCGGTGGCATACGCGCTGACCGGGCTCTGCACGCACGCCGTGCCGGTCAGGGTGATCCGTGCGATGCCCGCGGGCGGCGACCCGGAGGAGCGGGCCGCGCTCCGCCGCTCCCTCGCGCTCGCGCACCTGCCCCAGGGCGCGCCGACCTCGCCCGCGCTGGCGAACCTGGCGCTGCGCCGCCTCGACGCGCGCCTGACCGGCTACGCCGAGGCGGCGGGCGCCCGCTACACCCGCTACGCCGACGATCTCGCCTTCAGCGGCGGCCCGCGCTTCGCCCGGCGGGCCGAGGCGTTCGCCCGCGGCGCCGCGCGGATCGTCGAGGACGCGGGCTACGCGGTGAACCCGCGGAAGACCCGGCTGCGCCCCGCGTCGACGCGGCAGAGCGTGACCGGGATCGTCGTCAATGCGCGGCCGAGCGTCCGGCGGGCCGACGTCGACCGGCTGCACGCGATCGTGCACAACTGCGTCGTGCACGGCCCGGAGGGGCAGAACCGGGCGGGCGTGCCGGACCTGCGCGCGCACCTGCTCGGCCGGATCGCCTGGGTGAGCGCGGTGCACCCCGACCGCGGGGCGCGCCTGCGCGGCCTGTTCGAGCGCGTCCGGTGGCCGGAGTCCCTCGATGGCGCGCGGGCGCAGCCGTAGGATTCAGCGGTGCCCGTCACCCTCCCCGCCCCGCGAACGATCGACCCCGCCTCCGTCCCCGCCCTGCGCTGGGGCGTGATCGGCACGGGCATCGCCGACGCGTTCGTCGCGGCGATCCACTCGCGCTCGGTCCAGCGCGCCGTCGCCGTCACCGCCCGCGATCCGGAGAAGACGCGGGCCTTCGCCGAGAAGCACGGCATCGCGACGGTGCACGCCACGGTCGAGGAGCTGGTCGCCGACTCCGGGATCGACGCCGTCTACGTCGCGACCCCGCACCCGCTGCACCGGGCCCAGGCGCTCGCCGCGATCGCGGCCGGCAAGCACGTGCTGATCGAGAAGCCGATCGCGATGTCGGCGGAGGAGGCGCGCGAGATCACCGACGCGGGCCGCGCCGCGGGCGTGCTGGTGATGGAGGCGATGTGGGCGCGCTACCTGCCCCAGGCCGACGTGATCCGCCAGGTCGTCGAGAGCGGCGTGCTCGGCGAGCTCCGCCTGGTCACCGCGGACTTCGGCTTCTCCATTCCCGTCGACCCGAGTGGGCGGCTCTGGGCGAAGGAGCTCGGCGGCGGAGCGCTGCTGGACGCCGGCGTGTACCCGATCTCGTTCGCGTCCTCCGTGCTCGGCGCGCCCGTCGCGATCGCCGCCTCCGGCACCACCGACCCGGGCACCGGCGTCGACGCGAGCGTCGACCTGCTGCTCACCACCGGCTCCGGCGCCCGCGCCCTGCTGTCCACCTCGCTCGAGACGTCGCTGCCGGTCGAGGCGATGGTGCTCGGCTCCGAGGGCCGGCTCGCGGTGCACAGCCCGTTCTTCGGGCCCAGCGGCGTGACGCTGACCCTGGGCAGCATGAGCTCGGGGCAGGACTCGGAGGTCTGGACCGACGAGGGGCCGTGGCCGTACGGGGCGCTGTCCTTCCAGGCGACGGCGTTCGCCTCCTACGTCGCCGCGGGCCTGGTGGAGTCGCCGGTGCACCCGCACCACGAGGTCGTCTCGGTGATGGCGACGATCGACGAGGCCCGCCGCCAGGTCGCGGCGCAGGCCGGGTCGCGCTCCACCCCGGCCGCCTGATGCGCGTCCTCACCTGCCTGCACACCCTCGAGGTCGGCGGCAGCCAGATCAACGGCATCGAGCTGGCCGGGCGGATGGCCGCGCTCGGCCACGAGTCGATCGTCTACGGGCCGGACGGCGATCTGCGCCCGCTCGTCGAGGAGCTCGGGCTCGAGTGGGTGGAGGCGCCCGAGAAGGGGCCGCGTCTCTCCTTCCGCAGCATGGCTCGGCTGCGCCGCCTCGTGCGCGAGCGGCGGATCGACCTCATCCACGCCTACGAGTGGGCGCCGACGATGGACGCGGCCTTCGGGCCGCACCTGCTCGACGGCGTGCCGGTGGTGACGACCGTGCTCTCGCCCGAGGTGCCCGACTTCGTGCCTGCCGCTTTCCCGATGATCGTCGGCGTCGTGGAGCTGCTCGAGGAGGAGTCGAGCCGCCGGCCGGTCCTGCATCTGATCGAGCCGCCGGTGGACACCGAGCTGAACGCGCCGGCGGAGCTCTCGGCGGCGGAGACCGCGGCGCTGCGGGCGCGCTTCGACATCGCGGAGGACGAGATCGCGGTCGTCACGGTCGCGCGCCTCGTCGTCGACCTCAAGCGCGAGGGGATCCTCGCGGCGATCGAGGCGGTGGGGGCGATCGCGGACGGGCGGGGCGGCGACGGTGCGGGCGGCGACGGTGCGGGTGGCGACGTGCCGCGCCTCCGGTTGATCGTCGTCGGCGACGGGCCGGTCCGCGCCGAGCTGCAGGCCGCGGCCGACCGGGTGAACGCCGGGCGCGACCGCGACCTGGTGACCCTCACCGGGCAGATGCTCGACCCGCGCGACGCCTACGCGGTCGCGGACATCGTGCTCGGCATGGGCAGCAGCGCGCTGCGGGGGATGGCGTTCGCGAAGCCGCTGGTCGTGCAGGGCGAGCGCGCCTTCTGGCGGCTGCTGACTCCGGAGTCGCTGCCGTTCTTCCTCGACGGCGGCTGGTACTCGCTCGGCGACGGCGTGGACGGGCCCGGGCGGCTGGCCGGCATCCTGGTGCCGCTCGCGCGCGACGCGGAGCTGCGCCGGCGGCTCGGCGAGCTCGGGCGGGAGGTGGTCGTCGAGCGGTTCAGCCTCGCGGCGGCGGCGCGCACGCAGGCCGCGATCCACGCCGAGGCGGCGGCGGTGCGGACCACGCTGCCGGCGCGCCTGCGCGCGCTCGCGCACCCGGCCGTGCGCTACGCGGCGTACCGGCTGCATCCCCTCAAGCGCCGCGTCCTCGCGGCCGTCGGGCGCTGATCCCGTCGTTCATCGACAGCTGTTGCCGACAGCGGCGAAAAGGTCAAGGCCCTCCTCCTGGTCACCCAGCGCGTTCTAGGGTCCTCTCATCCGGCCGCATCCGGAGACACGACTCCTCGGGAGTCGCCTTCAGGGCGGCCATCGAGCACGGGGGAGGACGAGATGTCGAGAGACGACGTGATGCCGGGGCGGTTCGCGCGGTTCGTGAAGTGGGTGCACCGGGCCGACGGCTGGGAGCCGCAGTACCTGCGCGGACGCGTGCTGCGGAAGACGGACGGCGCGTGGATCGTCGCCGTCGACGGCGAGGAGACCCGGGTGATGAAGCAGGAGTGGAGCGTGTACCGCTGAGACTCCCGGATCGCCGCACGGCCGAGATCCGCGAGACCGGTCCCGGCGTGTTCGTGCTCGAGCTGCGCCGCACCCGCCGCCGCCCCGCCGAGGAGCTCGGCCTGGTGCTGCGCGACCGCGGCCGCTGGATCGCCATCGGCCCCGAGGGCGTGCTCGCCGCCGCCACGAGCTTCGACGAGGCCCTCGCGACGCTGCAGCCCCGCCTCTCCGACGCGTAGGCCCGCGGTCGGCGCCCCCCTCTCGGCGCAGCCTCGCCCGACCGTGACTCGCCCATGCTGAGCGAGCAGCCCGCTGCACGGGCACCATGCTGAGCGAGCAGCCCGCTGCACGGGCACCATGCTGATCGAGTAGCCCGCTGCGCGGGCGTATCGAGATCCACCGTCGTCCGGACGCGGGTCTGCAGTGCCGCCGTTCTGCACAGGGTGAGTCTCGATACGCCCCTGCGGGCTACTCGACCAGCATGCAGTCCGGCGCGCTTTCATGCTGATCGAGCAGCCTGCGCGGGCGTATCGAGATCCACCGACGGAACTCCGCACAACGTCAGCTGAGACGAGGGGGCCTCCCTCTACAGCGGAGGCCGTGCCTTCTCAGCTGACGTTGTGCGGAGCGCGACGCGTTCATGCTGATCGAGTAGCCCGCTGCGCGGGCGTATCGAGATCCACCGACGTTCGAACTCGGGTCTGCAGTGCCGCCGTTCTGCACGGGGTGGGTCTCGACACGCCCCTGCGGGGCTACTCGACCAGCATGCGGCTCATGCTGATCGAGCAGCCCGCGGAGCGGGCGTATCGAGATCCGCCGACGTCCGGACGCGGGTCTGCAGTGCCGCCGTTCTGCACGGGGTGGGTCTCGATACGCCCCTGCGGGGCTACTCGACCAGCATGCGGCTCATGCTGATCGAGTGGCCCGCGGAGCGGGCGCATCGAGATCCGCCGGCGTCCGGCGGGTCAGCGGTGCTTGCCGGGGGCCTGCACGCCGAGGACCGCGACGGTCAGCGTGCCGGAGGTGCTCTGCGCGGCCGACGGCGACGACTCCGGCAGCCGCAGGGTGAGGCGCAGGTGATCGGTCGCGCCGACCGCGAAGGCGGGCGAGGCGGGCAGGTCGATCCTGGCCGCGGCCGGGCGGTCGGCGGCGACGGTGGTCGTCGTCCCGGGGCAGGTCGCGGCGTCCGTCGACCAGGCCACCGAGCAGCGCTCGAGCGCGAGCTGCAGGCCGTCCGAGGCGCTCGCGCCGACCGTCGTCGCAGCGGACTCGAGCTGCAGGGCGCCCATCGACACGGTGCCGGCGTTGGTGAGGTCGAGCAGGCGCCGCTCGGTGCCGCCGGGCACGAGACCGGTCACGGGGACCTGCACGGTGGTGACCCCCGTGGCGTCGAACTCTGCGATGACGGTGCCCGCGCCCACGCCGGCGCCGGCGGTCGCGCGGTCGAGGAAGAGGGCGGACGCGGAGGCGCCGGCGCCGAGGACCAGCGCGATCGCGGCGGCGACGGCGAGCGGCGCGCGCGAGCGGCGACGGCGCGGAACCGCCCGGCGTCGCCCGTGCACGGGGGCCGCGCTCGCGCCGCTCACGATCGAGCCTCCACCGGTCGGCGCCAGATCACGACGAGCACCGCGCCGACGACGAGCGCGCCGCCGATCGCGAAGAAGGCGAAGCGCGCCTGGGGCTGCGCGAGCAGGATGCTCGGCCAGCCCAGCAGCGGCACGACCGACTCCTCGCGCCAGATCCGGTCGTCCGCGATCGTGACGATCCACGGATCCGCCTGCGGGTTGTTGTCGCCCTTGGTGGTCAGCGCGAGCAGTCCCGGGGTCCAGCCGCGCAGCTCGGCGGCGTCGGCCTCGGAGTAGACGGAGGTCACGCGGTGGATCACCCGCCGCTCGGGCACGTCCGGGTCGGTGAAGACGATGACGTCGCCGGCGCGGACGGCGGCCTGGTCGACGGGCAGGGTCACGGCGAGCGAGCCGACGGGCATCCCGGGCGCCATGGAGTTCGAGAGGACGGGCACGAGGCGGACCAGGCCGAGCGCCGACGCGACGAAGACGGCGACGCCCGCGATCGCGACGAGCGCGACGATGACGCCGAGCAGCCGGCGGGCGCCCGTGGCGACGGTGCCCCTCACGGCGGCGCTCTTCGCAACGGCGCCCTTCGCGGCGGCGCCCTTCGCTTCGGGGCCGCTCGCGACCGCGCCCTTCGCGACCGCGCCGCTCACGACTGCTCCTCCCGTCGACGTCGACTCCCCGCAGCGAGCAGCAGGCCGGCCCCGAGGGCGACCAGCCCGCCGAGCAGCGCGGCGCCGATGTCGCGGCCGGTGACGGCCAGGCCGCTCTCCGGGCTGCCACTGCCCGCGCCGCCGTTCGAGGGGCCGCCGTTCCCGGAGGCCCCGGGGCCGCCGATCGCGCCGGGATCGCCGGAGTCGTCGATCGCCCCGGTCTCGCGCACGAGCACGCGGAGCGCAGCGGCGGTGTTCTCGAGGCCATTGCCCGAGCCCGCCGGGAAGCTCACCCGGACCCGCACGCCGACGGTCTCGCCGCGATCGAGGGCGCGGGTGCCGTCGAGCCGGCCGAGCGAGGCGGCCGGTCCGGTGCCCAGCGGGACGACGCCCTCCGGGCAGAGGTAGCGCTCGATCGAGCGGCCGCCGGCGACGAGCCGGTCGTCGATCGTGAAGGCCGAGGGGCAGAGGTCCACGACCAGCTGCAGCCCCGAGCGCGGGTCGGTGGCGAGCGCGTCGCCGCCGTCGACCGCGAAGGCGACCGAGACCTGGTGCGCGGACGAGCCGACGTTGGTGACCTCGGCGGCCCACTCCGTCGTGTCGCCGGGGGCGAGCCCGGTCAACGCCGCGGGAGCCGTGAGCTCGCGCACGTCGAGCAGGGCGGCGGGCGGGGTGACGGACGCCGCGGACGCCGCGGGCGCGAGGAGGACCGCCGCGAGGACGGCGCCGATCGCGCGCAGGGGTGGCATGGGGCTCCGAGGGGAAGAAGGGGAGGGGGTGCTCCCGCCCCGCCTCCCGCGCGGGCGGGCGCGGGCGGCGGGGCGGGAGCGGCTGGCTACTTCTGGATGCCGGCGCGCTGGATGGCGGCGGCGGTGAAGGTGATCTGCGCGGACGCGTTCTCGTAGTCGTTGTCGGCCACGGTGGGCAGCACGAGCTCGATCAGCGTGTTGAGGGCGACGTCGCCCGCGTCCGACGGGAAGGTACCGGTCGCGGTGGGGGTGATGCCGAAGTTCGCCGGCGTGAAGTCCACCGCGTTGGCGACTCCGCCGATGGTCGACAGCTTGCCGCTGCCGGTCGGCGTCGTGGTGCCGGCGCAGGTGTACGGGCCGTTCGTCGCGGGGGCGGTCGCGGCGGTGGTCCACGGCACGGTGCAGGTCAGCAGGCGGTAGTTGAGGCCGTCGGTGCCGGTGACGAGCGACTCGCCGGGGCCGGTGAGCAGCGGGTCGTCGGTGCCGGCGGTCTCGGCCGTGACGTCCTGGTAGAAGCGCACGGTCGAGACGAGGTCGCCGTCGTTGGTCGCGTTGGGCAGCACGAGGGTCAGCGGACGCTGGATCGTGTCGCCGGGCGCGATGTCGGTGACGGTGAAGCCGCCCGTGACGTTGATGTCGGTCTGGCCGGCGTCGACGTTGCCGACCGCGGTGCCGGAGTCGGTGAAGACGGCGAAGGCGCCGGCGCCGGCGAGCGCGCCCGCGGCGAGCAGGACGCCGCCGGTGAGGGCGATCTTCTTCCAGGGTGCACCCTTGCGGGCGCTGTTCTCGGTGGAGGCTGTGGCGGTCATGGCGGTTCCTTTCAGATGGGTGCCCGGTGCGGGCCTGGTCTCCCTCGCGCGGGCGGGTGCAGGACGAGTGGGAGGGTTCGTGGGGCGAGGCGGCGGCATCAGCAGCCCCTCGCGCTGATGACGGCCGGCTGGGTGACGGCGGTCGAGGGCCCCGACGCGACGCCGAGCCAGCGCTGCAGGTCGGGTCGGACCCGCCACTGGTAGCTGCGGCCCTCGCCGAGTCGGTCGTCGGTGAAGGAGGTGGCGCTCGCCGCGGGGGTCGCGACGACGATCCAGGCGCCGGGCGTCGCCCCGGCGAGCCGGCGCTCCAGCGTCCAGCCGGTGGCCCCGGGCGCCGCGGACCAGCTGACGAGCGTGCTCGGGCGGTTCGCGGTGCAGCTCGCGACGGGGGTGGCGACGACGGAGGAGCGGGTCCAGGAGCCGAGGCCGATCGCTCCGCTGGTCGTGTCGGTCCCGGTGAAGCCGCGTGGGGTGAGGGGCGCCGGATCGACGAACACGGTGATCGTGCTGCTCGCGGTCAGCGCGCCGTCGCTCACCGTGTAGGCGATCGGCACGGTCCCGGTGAAGGCGGCGGCGGGCGTGTAGGTGCAGGTCGCGCCGGCGCAGGAGAAGGTGCCGCTGCTCGCGGTGCCGACGGCGCCGAGGGTCAGCGTCGTGCCGGCGTCCTCGTCCGTGTCGTTGGCGAGCGGTGAGACCGTGACCGCGGGGCCGCCGGCCGTCGCGACGGCGCGGTCGGGGCGGGCGACGGGCGCGCGGTTCAGCGCGGTCACCGTGATCGTGACGCGGACGTTCCAGGTGCCGTACGTGCCCGAGAGCGCGTAGTCGAAGACGTCGGTGCCGACGAACGCCGCGATCGGCCGGTAGGTGCACTGGCCGCGGGTGGCGCCGCTGTCGACGCAGGTGACGGAGCCGGAGACCGGGGTCGCGGGGGCGGGCGACGCGGCGCCTCCGACGACCTTGGGGGTCGCCGAGAGCTGGGCCCGCGAGAACGTCGCGCCCGTCGCGGCCGCGCCGTCGTTGGCGAGCACGTCGACGACGACCGAGCCGCCCTGGACGACGGTCGCCGCGTCGGGCAGCGGATCGGGGATCACCGAGATGGTGACCGCGGCCGTGCGGGTGATCGCCACGCCGGTCGGCGGGGTCGCGGTGGCGGTCGCGGTGTTCGAGATCGTGCCGGCCGTGACGTCCGCCGCGGTGGTCGTGTAGGTGGCGGTCGCGGTGACGACCTGGCCGGGGGTGAGCCGGCCGGCGGTGCCGGGCCAGGTGAAGGTCAGCGCCGAGAGGCCGGACTTGGGGTCGGTGATCCCCACGCTCGTCAGCGTCGTGTTGCCGGTGTTCGTGGCGCGGAAGGTGTACGTCACGACCGTGCCGGCCGTGCTGATGAAGGCGGGGTTCGCGGTCTTGGTGAAGGCGAGGTCGGCGGCGCGGGTGAGCGTGACGGTCCGGGTGGCGGTGCTGGTGACGGCGGCGCCGGTGGGCGGGGTGCCGGTCGCGGTGGCGGTGTTGACGACCGAGCCGGAGTCCACATCGGCCTGGGTCAGCGTGTAGGTGGCGGTCGCGGTGACCGACTGGCCGAGGCCGAGCTGGCCGGCGGTGCCCGGCCAGGGTCCGTAGACCACGGTCGCCTTGGGGTCGTTGATCGCGACCGCGGTGAGCGGCACGTTGCCGGTGTTCGCGAGGGTGAAGGAGTAGGAGATCGTCGAGCCGGCCGCGGCGGCGCCGTTGAGCGTGCCGTTCTTGGTCAGCGCGAGCGACGGGGCGTAGCGGATCGGCGTGGTGGTGCTCGAGCTCGCGCTGACCGTCGCGGGAGTGGCCGCGAGGGTGCGCCCGGTGACCGTCGCCGTGTTCGGGATCGCGGTGCCGGCGTTGATGTCGGCCTGCGTCACCGTGTACGCGGCGGAGGTGAAGGTGGTCTGCGCACCGGGGGCGAGAGCGGCGCTCGCCGGGGTGATCGAGGCGACCTTGGTGTCGGTGACCGCGACGTTCTGCAGGCTCACGTTGCCGGTGTTGCGCGCGACGAAGGTGTAGACGATGCGCTCGCCGACGTCGGCCTGCGCGTTGCCGTTCGTGTCGGTGAGGGCGCCGGACTTCACGAGGGTGATCGCGGGGGCGGGCGTGGTGATGGGCGCGGTGACGCTGGCGGTGCGGCTGGTGACGGTGACCGTGGTCTGGCCCGGCGCCGTCTTCGTGGCCGACGCTGTCGCGGTGTTCACGAGGTTCCCGGCGACCGCCTCGGCCGCCGTCACCGTATGGCTGCCGGTGCAGGTGACGGAGGCGAGCGGGGCGAGCGTCGTCGTCGGGCAGGTGACGGTCGGCACCTTCGGGTCCGAGACGGAGACGCCGGTGAGGGTGCCGGTGACCGAGCCGTTGGTCACGACGAACTGGTAGGGGATGACCGAGCCCTCGGGGTAGGTCGCCGGCTGCGTGGTCGTGCGGTCGATCTGCTTGACGAGCGAGATGTCGTCGAGGTCGTTGATGGAGGAGACCGAGACGTTGCGGATCAGGTGGGTGTCGCTCGATCCGCCCGTCGATGCGGTGAAGCCGAGCTTGTAGGTGGAGGGGGCGGCGGTCGTCATCGTGAACTGCAGCGCCTGGGTCAGCGCGGAGGCGGCCATGCCGGCCGAGGCGCCGTAGTAGACGGTGACGACCGGGAAGGCGGCCGGCGAGACGGTGACGCGGATGGTGCGGCCGGCGCCGGCGCCGGGAGCGCCCGTGTCGCTGAGGTTGACGGTCGGGCGGAGGGAGGCGAGTACTCCGGGCGGGGCGGTGCCGGCGATGTAGCAGTAGCCCGTCCTGCCCTGCCCGGGGCCGCGGGCGACGATGCGGTTGGCGGCGGAGCCCGGGGGCGCCGGGGTGCAGCCTGCGCCGAGCCCGCCGCCGGAGCCGGAGAAGTTGCCGAAGACGTCCAGGCCGATGCCGAGGTAGCCGCCGTTGACGCCGTCGACGGTCGTGGACTGCCCGTAGCCGAGCGATCCGCCCGGGGCGCCCGCCGCGGTGAGGCTGCGCGAGCCGTCGGTGAGGAAGAAGCCGATGCCGTCGGCGCCCTGCAGGCCGAGGGCCGCCTGGTACTGGTACTGGTCGAACTGGACGTCGAGCCCGCCGGTCGCGGGGATCGGGCGGTTGAACACCGCGCCGCCCTTCGCGTTGGTGCGGGTGTCGGTGAGCTGCAGGAAGCCGGGGGTGGTCGCGGGTGCGGGGGCCTGCGTGCGGTTGGCGCAGACGCCGAGGGTGGAGGTGCCGGCGGGTGGGGCCACGGTGGCGCGGGTGATGCAGGCGCTGTCGAGGGCCTGCCAGGCGGGGTCGACGACGCTCGTGCCGCCGAAGCCCTCCTGGACCAGGACGGTGGCGGCCTCGGCGCGCGGGGCGGGGAGGACGACGAGGACGGCGGCGAGCAGGACGAGGATCAGCGTCAGGGCGAGGGAGCGCGGTGCCGCCGTGATCGGGTTCTGCGGGGCCGGTCGACGGTGGCGGGCGAGCGCGCGCACTTCCGTCATGATCCGATCCCTCCGGGCTGCTCCGTCGGGCCGTCCGGGTGGAGCAGGGATCAAGATACGTTTCGGGTCGGGCGCTCTTGGCCCCCGGAGTGGGGACGTTTGAGACCCATCCGATCGTGAGTTCTCAGGATGCGCTCAGGCTGCCATCAGGCGCCGGGGGTGCTCGGGGGAGCGGCGCCCGGGGCGGGGATCCGTGCCTCCCGGTCGGGGGACGTCGGCGGCGGCGGACCCTGCTGCCCGCGCCCCGGGAATCCGCGGCCGTGCGGGGGTGCGGGGGGCGTCGAGGGCGTGCGGGAGCGGCGCGCTGCGCCGGCGCCGTCCGCCCCTCACCCGCTCGCGGTGATCGCGCTCTCCCGCGCTGTCGGCCCGATACAAGCCCCACCGATGGCGGAGATCGGCAGCCCACTGGCGCCGCACGGCGGACGGCCCGGGCGGGGCGCGCGTCGCGCACCCGTCATCCTGCGCCGTCGTACCGACGGGGGTGCCGCCCGCGTGCTGATCGAGTCGCCCGCTGCGCGGGCAGCATGCTGATCGAGTAGCCCGCGGAGCGGGCGTATCGAGATCCGCCGACGTCCGGACGCGGGCCTGCAGCGCCGCCGTTCTGCACAGGGTCGGTCTCGATACGCCCCTGCGGGGCTACTCGACCAGTATGGGACGGGCGGAGCGCGCACCACCAGGCAGGAGCGGGCCGCGACCAAGCCTGCAGGAGCGGGGCGCGACGCGTCCATGCTGATCGAGTAGCCCGCCGACGGCGGGCGTATCGAGATCCCCGCCGTGGAGTGCACGCTCACCGATCATGCTGATCGAGTAGCCCGCCCCGCGGGCGTATCGAGATCCCCCACCATGGAGTGCACGCTCACCGATCATGCTGATCGAGCAGCCCGCTCGGCGGGCGTATCGAGATCCGCCGCCTCACCCGCGCCGGCGGATCCGCCGCGGCAGCGCCAGCCAGATGGCGCCGATCAGCACCGCCGTGATCGACGCCATCGTGATCGCCAGCGGCCGCGTCGTGACGACGTCGAAGATCAGCAGCACGGTGCCCGTGAGCACCAGGGCCACCGCGATCAGCGTCAGCCGCAGCAGGACGTCCGCCGCGCGCACCAGCGTCCTCTTCGCCCGGCGGCGGAACAGCTCGCGGTGCAGGCTGACCGGCGCCAGCCCGAGCATCGTCGCGAGCACGGACCCGCTGACCAGCACCAGGTACACGTCGGTCTGGAACACGTCGAGGTCCTCGAAGCGCTGCTGGAACGCGATCGCCAGCAGGAACCCGGTGAGGATCTGGGTGCCGGTCTGGATGACGCGGAGCTCCTGCAGGATCTCGCTCCAGTTGCGGTCGAGCCGCTCGTTCTCGGTCTCGTCGCGGCCGTCCCCCGGGACGTCGTCGCGGAGTTCGGCGGCGGGCTCGGGCTGCGGATCGGCGGAGGGGGTCGACACCGTTCCATTGTGCCCGGAGGCGTCCGCCCCTGCCCTGCCGCGTCCGCCCCTGCCCTGCCGTGTCCGCCCCCACCCGCGGCACCCGTTCGCCCGCTGTTCGCCGGATCGCTGCCCTCCGCTCTGGCGTTCCCGCCGAGGACGGACGAGTGTGGTCGCATGACGAAGCGGTGGTGGCTCTCCCTCGCGGCGGTGGCCGCGACCGGTCTCGCCGTGGGCGGCGCGACCCTGTTCAGCTGGACGATCAGCGAGACGCAGTTCGACCGGCCCGACCCCCGCTTCGATCGCTTGACCGCCCAGGTCGCGGACCTCCCCGGCGTCACCGCCCCTGAGTCCTCCCGCTGGGTCGAGGCGCCCGTCTTCGCGGACCCCACCTCGTGGATCGGCGTCGACGTCGACCCGGCCGGCCTCGCGGCGCTCCTCGACACGGCCTGCTCCACGGACTACGGGGACCCCGTGTCCTGGTCGGTCCGCGTGCAGACCGACGCCGGCACCACCCTCGCCGTGAACAGCCCCGCAGACGAGCGGCCCGCCGGCGCCCGGTGCCCCGACTTCGGCGTCGACCCCGCTGGTCTGCTCGCTCCGCTCGACAGCACCGTCCGCGGCCTCGAGCTGCAGGCCGCCGTCTGGCCGGACTCCGGCGGAGGCGGGCACCTCGCCCTCACGGCCCTGGAGGATCCCGCGGACATCGCCGACCTCCTGCCGCTCGTCGCCCGCGCCGAGGACCTCCGCGCCGCCGCCGGAGTCGCCGCAGGCAGCCCCGTCGAGATCAGCGGCGTCGACCTGAGCGTCCTCGTCCTGCCCGGCGAGCAGGAGCGCTACGCCGAGCTCCTCACCGAGCTGGTCGCCCGGCACGGCGTGACGGGCTACTTCGCCGGCGCCCCCGGCACGCAGATCGACGGCGTCGACAAGGTCCAGCTCGTCGCGCCCGAGAGCGAGCACGCCGCCATCGAGGAGCTGATCGGCCGCTCGGGCCTGCACGTGGCCGAGCTGCCGGTCCGCTTCCTCCCCGAGAGCTGAGGCCGAGGCGCCGCTACAGGTGCAGCAGGCTCCAGTCGATGACCACCGCGAGCGCGGTGAACAGCGCGGCGACCGCCCCCACCGCCTTGCCCGCCCGATCGAGGTCGCTGCGCGGCCCCGGCCGCATGTCCGCGACGACCCGGAGCAGCGCCCCCAGCAGCGCGATGACGGTGACCGCGAGGATCCACACCTTGAGCGAGAGGTGCGAGTCCACATCCAGCAGCGTCAGCGTCACGATCGGCACCAGCACCGCCAGCACCGACCCCACCACCAGCAGCACCCCGCGCCGCGCGAGATCGGTCGGCCCGTAGGACCCCTCGCTCAGCCACACGCGCAGCGGCCTGCGGACCGCGCCGCCCTCGGCCTGACCGTCGGCGGTCTCGACCGGCGTCGTGCTGGTGCTCACGTGCGGCGCTCCTGAGGGGACGTGCGGGAGTGGCGCTGCCGCGGACGCAGAGGGATCGCCCGAGTCTCGCAACGCCGCGCCCCCGCGCGGAAGAGCCGCAAGCGGACGTGTCCGCTTGCGGACAGGGGGGATCAGGCCAGCGGCCACAGTCGGGTACTCGCTGACGAGAGGAATGCCCGCCCGCCTTTGTTCACGGTGATGCCGAGGGCTGAGAAGCGAAGGATCGGCGAAATGAGCCGGGGTATTCGTGACGACACTCATGGATTCGATCGCGAGTGAAGGGGAATCTCTGCGGCGTCGCCTGTGTCACCATCAGGTCATGCCCGGCTCACTGCATTCCCACATCGTCGAAGGATCACGTCTCCGAGTGGATGTCGTCTCCGATCAAGGGGCGACGCTGTCCCTCGTCGGCGAGTACACGGATCTGGAACCGAGTGTCGAGATCGGCGGTGTTCTCGAGGAGAATCTCGCACTCCGCAGCAACCTGTGGGCCTATGCCAAGACCTGGCACGCGGCTCGGACGGCGTCGAATCTGGACGCACTCGGCATCGCCGATCCTGCGGAGCAGAAGGCCGCTTTGAAGGTGCTCGAGATCGAGCGGAAGACCGCGGAGAAGCGCGCGGACGAGTACGCCAAGACGGCCCAGTGGATCGCCGACGTCGCGGACGACGTCTCACTGCTGACGACCGAGCGCGGCTGGTGCTCGTCCTGCTTCTTTCAGACGGAGCACCGGAAGTCGAACCGACCCGCGGGCCAGCTCCCTGTGTACGTCTGCCAGGGCTGCGGCTCTCCGACCCTCCCGTGCATGGCTCCGGGCTGCGACAACATGGCGGTTCGGGATCGCGGTGCCCTCCGCGTCCCGCAGTTCTGCGCGGAGCACAAGCGCGAGATCCCGGGCTTCGAGAAGGCCCAGGGCTCCTTCGGCGAGCTTCACGACTACGAGGACTTCCTCAAGTACGAGAAGCCGGACCTCGATGCGATCTCGAAGATCGCTGTCGGCAGTGTCGTCGCTCTCGGCGTCGCCGCTCCGCTCGCTCTCGTCGCCGCGCCCGCCATCGGCGGAGCGCTGGGGTCACTGGGAGTGTTCGGCGGCCTGTCCGGCGCTGCCGCCAGTTCCCACGGCCTGGCGCTGCTGGGTGGAGGCACTCTCGCGGCAGGTGGGCTCGGGATGGCCGGCGGCACGGCGGTCGTCACCGCGGTCGGCGCGGCGGTTGGCGGGGCGCTGGGCGCCTCGGTCTCCAACGCCTATCTGCGCGAGGACAAGTCGTTCCGCATCGAGTTGCTCCGTCCGGGCAAGGGTGGCGTGCCGGTGATCGTCGCGAACGGGTTCCTCACCGACAGCAAGAGCGAGAAGTGGGGTGGCTGGAAGGCGATCGTCGATGCGCGCTACCCGGACTCTCCCGTCTACCGCGTCCACTGGGGCTCGAAAGAACTCGACGACCTCGGTGATCTCGTGGCGGGAATGCTGGGCAAGGCGCGCGGTGCGGGTCTCGTGAAAGCCGCTGCTGCCCTCGGCACCAAGGCCGGAGCGAAATTCTTGGGAAATGTCGTCGCTCCGGCGTTCATCGCCGCGGATCTCCTCAAGAACCCCTGGCATGTCGCGAAGAGCCGTGCGGACAAGACGGGTGTCATCGTCGGGGATATCCTGGCCCGGACCGACGCCGAGTCCTACGTGCTCATCGGGCACAGCCTCGGAGCGCGACTGATGGTCGTGGCGGCTGAGGCACTCGGCACCAAGCCCGGTGGGCCACGCATCGAAGCCGCGCACCTGCTCGGCGCCGCCATCGGGGCGAAGAGCAACTGGGACTCCCTGACTGCTGCGGTCGACGAGGCCGTCTACTGCTACCACTCCCGGAACGACGCGGTCCTCAAGTACGTCTACAGGGCGGCGCAGGCGGGCGAGACGGCTGCCGGCGTCGCGGGCTTCAGCCCGGCCTCGAGCAGACTCCAGAACATCGACGTCACGGATCAGGTCCGCACGCACTTCGACTATCAGAACGAGGTCCGCCTCCGCGCCGCTGGGTGACCGTCGGAGCCCGAAGGGCGACTGAGTCGCCCGAGAGGGCTCGTTCTCGGGGGTGGGAACGAGCCTTCTCGGGCGAGTCGGCGGCGGGCGGCGCGGAGGAGGGGCGCGCTAGGCGGGCGGCGCGGGCAGCGCCAGCGCGCGGCCGCGGCGGAGCCGCGTGCGCAGCGCGTCGGCGCCGGGCTGCGCAGCCCGCCCCGACAGGAAGACGACGTCGTCGAACGGGCCGTCGATCGACTCCGCGACGAGGAACGCGGCGAGGTGGCAGTAGGAGGACGCCCCCGCGATCCGCTCGTTGGACGCGTCCTCGAAGACGACCACGGACCCCTGCTCCGCGAGCGCGCGGACCTGCGCCTCGGCGTCGGCCCTCTCGTCCGCGGTCAGCAGCGCGACCTCGCAGACGACCGCCGTGCGCGGCGCCCGCCGCGGCGCGGCCACCGAGCCGTCCAGGAGTGACCGGTACACGGCGATCGTCGCCTCGGCCACGCCGTCCCACGTGGTGGGGATGGTGCCGGACAGCGCCCGCAGCTCGGCGCGCAGCGACTCGTCCTCGAGACCGCGACGGATGGCCGCGGCGATCGAGGCGTCGTCGTGCGGATCGAACCGCGCGGCGTCGATCGGCACCAGGTCGATCAGCGACGAGTTGTCGGACACCACCGCCGGCGCGCCGCTGACGAGCGCCTCGGCCACGGGCAGCCCGTAGCCCTCGTAGAAGGAGGGGAACACGAACAGCTCCGTGCTCCGGTACAGCGCCGCGAGCGTCTCCGACTCGACGTACCCCGTGAAGAGCACGTCGTCCGCGATGCCCAGCTCGGCCGCCATCGTCTCGTAGTGGTGCTGGGTCGGGGGATCGAGCCGGCAGACCACGCAGAGCTGGTGCGCCCGCCGGGTCTCGCTCGGCAGCAGCGCGTAGGCCCGCATGAGTCCCGCGATGTTCTTCCGCAGGTCGCTTCCTCCCGTGTACATCAGGAAGTCGGCGCGGAGGCCCTCGACGTCCGCCGCGGCGCGCTCCCAGGCGGCCTCGGCGGGCACGTCCTCGGCGAAGTGCTCCTCGACCGCGATCCCCGTGACGGCGACGCGGCGGGGATCCAGCCCGAGCCGCTCGATCGCCTCGTCCGCCGCCGCCTGCGAGATGCACAGCACGCGATCCGCCTGCCGCACCAGCTCCACGTGCGCCAGGTAGCGCGCGCGGGCCGACGGCAGCCGGAGGTACTCGTCGTCGAAGACCAGCGGGATGATGTCGAAGAGCGAGACGACGTAGGGGACGCGTCGCGGATTCAGGATCCGGAACGGGTCGTGGGAGGTGTCGAAGGGCGACGGGATGTGCCAGAGCCGCGCGTCCTGCACCTCGCCCGGCTCCCTCGCGACGACGCGGCCGGACTCCTCGAGCCCGGACGGCAGCGCCGGAGTGCCCGCGCCGGGATCGAGCACGAAGGCCTCGACGAAGCCCGGCTCGAGTGCCTCGATCGCGGCGAAGAGGCCTCGCGTGTAGACCGCGATCCCGCGCTCGGAGTGCAGAGCATCCTGCGTCGGGGTCAGGTCGACGAAGACGCCGCTGCTCACCGACCGGCCTCGTCGTCCGCGGCCGAGAGGGAGACGGCTCGCCCGAGGAGGGCGACGGAGTCGATCAGGGCCCGGTGGACCTCGGTGTTCTCGCGGGCGGTCTCCGCGATCAGATCCTCCAGGTGCCGAGCGCTCTGCTCGGTCGCGGAGGTGATCTCGGACAGCCGCGCGCCGTGGCGCTCGCCGCCGGCCTCGACCTCGGCGAGCCGGCCCTGCAGCACCTCGACCGACGTCGCCACCTCGGCGAGCCCGCGCGACACCTCGGCCAGCCGGTCGAGGACCAGCCGGTGGCGGGTCTCCTCCACCTCGGCCCGGTAGGCGCGCTCCTCCTCGGCCCGCGTCGAGCTGGGGCGGCTCGCGACGTCGTAGACGCGCACGAGTCCGCGTCCGACGAGGCGACGGCCGCGGCCGAGTCCTCGGCCGAGCGGCGAGGCGGGATCCGGACGTCTCACGGTCACCGTCCGCCCCTCTCGTCGGGGCGCGGGACCCGGTCGGTCGTGCGGTCGATCTGGTACGGAGAGGAGGACATCGTCGGAGTCACGGGTCTCGCAAACTGGTCGGGCTGGTCGTACACGCCGACGAGCGGCGCCCGGTCTGCGCAGGCGTCGGGCGTCGAACCGCCCGCGTTGCGCGTCGGAACATGATCACACGGACCGCGCGCGTCATGCTGAGCGGTTCGCCGCCGTCCGTCCCCGGGGGCCGAGTGCGGACGCTGCCACCCGCCCCCAGGGGCCGGGTGCGGCCGCCGCCGCCCGCACCCGGGAGCCGAGTGCGAACGCCGCCGCCCGCACCCGGGAGCCGAGCGCGGGCGGCCGCGAGGTCAGCGCCGGCTGGCCCAGATCGCCCGGCCGTCGCGCGAGTAGATCACGAGGTTGCCATCGTTCTGCATGACCATCCGGGCACCCGGGTTCCCGCTGCTGTTCGTCGCCCAGCGGGAGGCGCCGGTGGAGGTGTAAACGACGGCGTTGCCGTCCGACTGCATCTCGAGGCGGTTGCCCGCCCCGCTCGTGCCGGTCGCCCAGCGGGGAGTGCCGCGGGTCAGGACGACGAAGTTGCCGTCGGTCTGCATGACCGCCTCGCTGGTCCCGTCGCTCGAGCGCAGCTTCTGACCCGAGGTCAGTCGTCCGCCGCCCGGCAGGGTGTCCCCGCTCGCCGGCTTCGAGGCCGACTCGCTCGCCCAGAGGGCGCGGCCCGACGTGGAGTAGACGACGAGGTTGCCGTCGTTCTGCATGACCATCCGTGCACCGGGCTGCCCGGCGGTCTCGGTCGACCAGATCGCCCGGCCGGAGGCGGTGTAGATCACGGCGTTCCCGTCGGACTGCATGACGAGGCGGTCGCCGTCGCCCTGCGTCCCGGCCGCCCAGCGGAGGCCGCTGCGCGAGTAGACCGCGAGGTTGCCGTCGCTCTGCATCGACGCGCGGGAGCCGCCGTCCGCGGAGGTCAGCTGCTGGCCCCTGCGGAGCTCGCCCCCGGAGGTGAGGACGTCGCGGCTGGTGCTGTTGCCGCCCTGGTACTGCACGGAGGAGCAGCCGAGGTCCTTCGAGCCGGGGCCGCGGGAGTCGCCCGTGCCGACCCAGCGGTTCCAGGCGACGGAGGCGGCGCTCGCGCAGACCGTATAGGTGCCGGTCGCCGAGGCGGGGGCCGTGGCGGTGTAGCCGTGGCGGCGGCCGGCCGCCGGGTACTCCCGGGCGGAGATGTCGCCGCGGTCGCCGTCGGCGGTCACGGTGCGCACGGTCCGCGTCCCGTTGGGAGCGGTGATCGTGACGGTGGTGGCGAGCGCGGCCTGCTGCGTGGTCGGGTCGACGGTCCAGCCGTTCGCGGTCAGGGTGCCGTTGGAGATCTGCGGACCGTCGACCTGGCCGACCGGCGCGATGCCCGCGTTGGCGAGGGTGCCCGCGGGGTTCCACTCGCTGAAGAGGAACCAGAAGTTGATGTTGCCGTAGGTCGCGCAGGAGGCGTCGCCCTGCCCGTTCAGCGCGTAGCTGTTGGGCTGGTACGGCGTGTAGTAGTAGAGGTCCGAGGTGGCCTGGTTGCGCACGGTGACGGGCGAGGAGCCGCAGCGGGTGTCGGGGTAGTAGGAGATCTGCGCCGTCTTGCCGGGCGCGAACGCCGTGAAGTTCGAGCCGGATCCGGGCGGGTTGGCGTAGCGCTTGAACTGGCGGGCGGCGCTGTAGAC
The DNA here is from genome assembly GCF_013205055.1 of Rathayibacter sp. VKM Ac-2856. Lineage (GTDB taxonomy): Bacteria > Actinomycetota > Actinomycetes > Actinomycetales > Microbacteriaceae > Rathayibacter. The sequence goes on along the minus strand of NZ_JABMLF010000003.1, from coordinate 437,995 downwards.
CTGGGTGAAGAAGCCGGCCGAGCCCGGGTCGCAGGGGGCGGTGTCGGGGCAGTTGAAGCCGGTCGCCTTGTTGTAGTCGTTCGCGGTCGGCTTCGTCGTGGTGACGAGGCTGCGCTCCTTCTGCACCAGCACGACGAGCACCAGCGGGTTGATGCCGCAGGCCGCGCCGACGCGGGTGAAGATCGACGCCGCGCTCTCGCTCGCCGCTCCGGCGTAGGCGCTGCACATCGCGTCCGCGGGCTTGGAGCTCGTCCGCTGCGAGAAGTTCTTCAGGCAGGGCACGTCCACCCCGGTGGAGCAGTTGCTGCCCTTGTCGTTCAGGAGGGTCTGGACCTGCTGGGTCGTCATCGCGTCGCTGTCGAAGAAGTTCGCGTCGCTCACGATGAAATCGGCGCGGAAGCTCCTGGTCTGGCTCTCGCTGTAGACCTGGGTCGTCTGCGGCGGCAGGCCCTGATCGGCGCGGTCGAGCGACGGGTCGAGCACGCCCGTCTCGACGGACTGGGTGGTCTGCGTCGAGGTCGTCGTGTCGTCCGCGGCGGTGGCCGCCGTGACGGGGACAAGGGCACCTCCGACCCCGACGGCGGCGGCGAGAAGTGCGGTGAGCAGGCGGGACGAGCGGCGGTGATTCCCCATGATCGTGCAGCCTACAAGCGGCCGGAGACCCCGTCCGACCCCCGTCCGGCGGCCACGCGACGCACCCGCCCGTCACGTTCGCCCCACCCCGCGAGATGCCACTTGTGCACGCTTTCCACGGCGTGTCGCGTGCACAAGTGGCATCTCGCGGGGCGCGGGCTGCGGCGCGCCAGGCGGGGGTCAGGCGCGGGGTCAGGCGCGGGGGTGGGGGAGGGAGGGGAGGAGGAGGGCTGTGCAGACCAGGGCGGCGCAGAGGAGGGCGACGGCGGCCAGGGCCGCGGTGACGCCGAGGGGCGCGGCCAGGAGGGGGGTCGCGAGGACGGCGAGGGCGGCGGGCAGCACGAGGGCGGCGCGGAGCGGACGGCGCTCGCCGAGGGGGAGGTGCACCGCCCACAGCATCACCAGGAACGCGGCGACCGGCACGGCGACCGCGCCGCCGACCACCGTGTCGCTCGCCTCCAGGTGCCCGGCCGTCGCTGCGACGGCCACCTCGAGCCCGGCGCCGAGCGCGCCGAGCGCCGCGAAGATCACGAAGTGCGCGTAGCCCCAGCGGAAGGAGAGGTCCCGCCGCCGCTCGAGCAGCTCGCCCGAGGGGTGCAGGAACGACAGCCACCACAGCGCGAAGACGATCACCAGCGCGCAGGCCGCGACGACCACGAGCGGGACGCCGACGCCCGACTCCGTCACCGCCTGCTGCACCCCGTTCACGCCGGCGAGCACTCCCTCGCCGAGCAGGATGATCGTGAACAGCCCGTAGCGCTCCGCGATGTGGTGCGGATGCCAGCTCGACTCGCCCGCCCGCAGCGCCCAGAGCGGGACGGCCAGCTCCGCCAGCACCAGCACCAGGAAGCTCGGCACCCCGACCTCCTCCGGCAGCAGGAGCCGCAGCAGCCAGCCGACCTGCACCAGCGAGAACCCGCCCGCGCTCCGCAGCGCCGAGACGCGCTGCGCCGGCGTCGAGACCGCGACCCGCAGCCACTGGCTGACCAGCGCGAACCGCATGATCGCGTAGCCGACGGTGATCGCCGTGTAGTCGCCCTCCTCGAACGCCGTCGGCACACCCGCCGCGAGCACGAGCACGCCGCCCATCTGCGCGAGCGTGAGGAGGCGGTAGGGCACGTCGTCGGTGTCGTAGCCGGAGGCGAACCAGGTGAAGTTCATCCAGGCCCACCAGATCGCGAAGAAGACCATCGCGAAGGGGAGGACCGTCTCGCCGAGGTGCCCCTCCTCCGTCGCGTGGGCGAGCTGCGCGGCGATCTGCGCGATGGCGACGACGAAGGTCAGGTCGACCAGCAGCTCGAGCGGCGACGACACGCGGTGCGGCTCGTCGACGGCGCGCGGTCGCATCCGGACGCGGAGGAGGGTCATGCGCTCATCCTGCACCCGCCGTCGCGCTCGTGCCGGCGGTGCGGGAGGCGAGGCCTGGACGGCTGTCGAGGCGACCGGTGCCTGCTCCGCACGACGCCGCTCCGCACAACATCAGCTGAGAGTGGGGGGCATCGCCCCAGGAGCGACGGACCCCCTTCTCAGCTGATGTTGTGCGGCGACCCGCCCGCGTCACGAGAAGAGGCCGTCGCACGGGCTCCGTCACCAGCGCAGTGACACGCGCCGAAAGTCGGAGAACGATCATTCTCCATTCGCTTGCATCGACACCCGTCGCACGTCTACCTTGATCATCAAGCAACCCGATGCTGATTGATCTGCTGCGTGCCGACATGCTCACCCGAGAGCAGGCACGTCCCCTCATCATCACTCTCCTCCGGTGACCCGAATCGCCTGCGGAGTGTCTTCGGCGCGCCTGCCCACCCCCGAAACACCCGAAGACTGAGGATCCTGGCCTTGATCGCGCACTCCGCGGGCACCCTGCCCGCTGAGCCGCCGACCCCTGCGCGGAGCACCCCGCCGCGCAGGGGCGACGAGCTCACCACACCCCTGCCCGCCCCCTTCACCACCCGCTCCGCCGCCTCGACCGAGGCCGTGCCGATCGGCTACGCCCCCACCCGCGAGCGGTCCTGGGCGCGCACTCCGGCCCGCACCGCACCGGCCGCCCCCGCCGTCCCGGCCACCCCGCCGGCCCGCGAGGGACGCCACACCTCCACGCCCGTCGGCCGACTGGTCGCCGTCCTCCCCGCGCACAACGAGGAGGAGGGCATCGCCGCCGCGATCCTCGGCCTGCAGACCCAGACGTCGCCGCCGGACCGGATCGTCGTCGTCACCGACAACTGCACCGACCGGACCGCGGAGATCGCGATCGAGCACGGCGCCGAGGTCTACGCCACGACCGGCAACACGGCCAAGAAGGCCGGCGCCCTCAACCAGTTCCTCGAGGTCCTGCTGCTCGAGCTCGAGGACGAGGACCTCGTCCTGGTGCAGGACGCGGACTCGGCCCTCGACCCCGACTTCCTCGCGATCGCGCGCCTCAAGATCGGCATCGCGCGCATCGGCGCCGTCGGCGGCGTCTTCCGCGGCACCCCCGGGGGCGGCCTGGTCGGCCACCTCCAGCGCAACGAGTACGCCCGCTACGCCCGCGACGTCCGCCGCCTGAACGGCAAGTGCCTCGTGGTCACCGGAACGGCCGCGGTCCTGCGCGGCGCTCTGCTGCGCGAGATCAGCCGTGCCCGGCGCGACGGGCGCATCCCCGCCGGCGACGGCCGCGGCGGCATCTACGACACGACGGTCCTGACCGAGGACAACGAGCTCACCTTCGCCATCAAGCACCTCGGCTACGAGGTGCTGAGCCCGGCCGGCTGCACACTCGTCACCGAGATCATGCCGACCTGGCGCGAGCTGTGGAACCAGCGGCTGCGCTGGAAGCGCGGCGCCGTCGAGAACTGCGTCCAGTACGGACTCACCCGCGTCACCTGGCCCTACTGGGGCCGCCAGCTGCTGACCATGGCCGGCTGCTTCGTGACCTACGTCTACCTCGCGACCGTCGTCTACGCACTGGTGATGGGCGGGCTCTCGATCCAGCCGTTCTGGCTCGCCGTGACCCTGATCTTCGTCGTCGAGCGCGTCGTCACCGTCCGCGACCGGGGCTGGCGGCACATGCTGCTCGCCGGCCTGATGTACGAGCTGTTCCTCGATCTGTTCCTGCAGATCGTCCACACCAAGGCCTACCTGGACGCGCTGACACGACGTCAGCGCGCCTGGTGATCGAAGGAGAAACCCATGTACAACAACATCTCGTCCTCCGCCGGAGCCGGGGTGGGCGCCGGTGCGCTCGCCGCGACCGGGTTCGACTCGCTCTGGTGGGGTCTCGCGGCGTTCGCGCTCATCGCGGCCGGCACCGCGGTGATGCGCATCGTGCCCCGACGCCGCGGGGAGCACAGCTGACGCGCTGAGCACTGTTGAGGCCCGGAGCGCGGCCGACGCGTTGAGGCGCGCGGCCGCCCGGATCAGCGCACGACGGCGGCGGTCGCGCCCGAGGTCCGCACCGCGGTCGTCCAGCCGGTCTTCGTGCCGGTCACCGAGACGGTGATCCGGGCTCCGACCACCGAGGTCGTCGGGACGTAGGTCGCCGCCGTCGCGCCGGCGATCGCGGTCCCGCCCGCTCGCCACTGGTACTTCAGGGCGACCGGGGCGGGTCCCCAGGTCCCCGTCTTCGCGGTGAGGGTCGAGCCGACCTTCGCCGTCCCCGTGATCGTCGGAGTCGGCGCGGTCAGCGTCCCCTTCGCCACCACCGCGGTGGGCGGCGCGGTGCGGCTCTCGGCCGGGAAGCCGGCCTTCGCGCCCGTGACCGTGACGGAGATCCGCTTGCCGACGGTGCCGCTGGTCGGCGTGTACGCCGCGGCGGTCGCGCCGCTCACGGCGACTCCGTCGGCGCTCCACTGGTACGCGAGCGCGACCGGCGCGGGCGTCCACGCGCCCGGCTGCGCGGTGAGGGTCGAGCCGACCGTCGGCGACCCCAGGATCGTCGGAGTCGGTGCGCCGAGCGCGGCCGGCGCCTCGGACCGGTAGACGGCCACGTGATCGACGCTCATCGTTCCGCCCGAGGTCTTCGGCGCGCTCGCGCTGTCGCAGCCGCAGACCCCGTTCGGCAGGCCCCCGCCGATGGCGAGGTTCAGGATGAGGAAGTAGTCGTTGCCGATGGCGGCGCTCCACGCCTCGGCGCTCATGCCCGCCTGCTCGACGGTGTGCCGCACCTCGCCGTCGACGAGGAACTGCAGCCGCTCCTGCCCCGCGACCCGCCGGTCGACGAGGGCGGAGTAGGTGTGGAAGGTGCTCAGACAGCCGACGCAGTCCTGCAGCCCGCTGGTGAGGCCGTACGGCTCGTCGCACTCGCCCGCGTCGACGAGGTCGCAGTGGAAGGTCTGGATGACCTGGGACGTGCCGTTGACCGCCTCGAGGATGTCGATCTCGCCCGTCCGCGGCCAGTCGATCGCGCCGTTCTCGTCGAGGCCGAGCGCCCAGAACGCCGGCCAGTAGCCGGTCGCCTGCGCGGGGGACGGCTGGCGGATCGACGCGGTCATCAGCAGCTGGCCGCCGGCCGGGGCGGCGAAGGACTTCTCGCGCGTGATGATGCGGCCCGAGGTCCAGGCGCCCGCCTGGTCCCTCAGCGCCCGGATGCCGAGGTTGCCGCCGCCGTCGAGGAACACGTTGGCCGTGGAGTCGGTGGTGCGGTCGACGGCGCCGGTGCCCCAGGTGCCGAGCTCGTGGATCCACGCCGGGCCGACGGGGCTGCCCGCGGCGCCGTCGAAGTCGTCGGAGAAGACGGTCGTCCAGCCGTCCGCGGCGGCGGGGGCGGCCAGCGCGACGGCGGCGGCGGGCACGGGCGCGGCGCTGACGGATGCGGCGGTCGCGGTCGCGGCGGTGACGGATGCGGTGCCGGACGCGGCGGTGCCGGATGCGGCGGTGCCGGACGCGGCGGTGACAGGCGATGCGGTCCGTGCGGCGTCGGACGAGGTGCCGATCGCGCCGCCGAGGAGCGACGCGGTCAGTGCGAGCGCTGCCAGCGCGGCGGGACGGGCCTCGAGACGGCGCACGGCGACCTCCACGGGATCGGCGGAGCGGGGTGGTCCGATCGCGCCGGTCGTCAGGCTAGGAGCGGTGCCCCTGCGCTGCTCCCTCTCGCGACGGGGTCCACGGACCGAAGGAATCCTCACCTCGGGGCCCGCCTACGATGGTCCGGATGACGATCGACCAGGCGACCGCCACTGCCCGCGGCGGAACGGCACGGCGCGGCGCGACGCCGCCCGGGAGCGGCCGCGGGGTCCTCGCCCGCCGGATCGCGCTCGGCCTCGCCCTGGTCGCGGCCGCCGCGCTGCTGCGGGTCCTCTCTCCCGAGGCCGCGGGCGACGTGCTCTCCGACGCGGTCCGCGACTTCCTGACCCTCTCGATCAGCGTCGTCATCGAGTCGCTGCCGTTCGTCTTCCTCGGCATCGTGCTCTCGATCGCGGTGCAGCTCTGGGTGCCGGAGGCGGTGCTGCTGAGGATCCTGCCGAAGCGCGCCCTGCCGCGGCGCCTGGTGATCTCGCTCCTCGGCGTGCTGCTGCCGGTCTGCGAGTGCGGCAACGTGCCGCTCGCGCGCGGGCTGATCGTGAAGGGCCTGTCCGTCTCGGAGTCGATGACCTTCCTGCTCGCGGCGCCGATCGTGAATCCGATCACGATCATCACCACCTACCAGGCCTTCGGCTGGGCCGACGGGATCCTCGTCTGGCGCATCGTCGGCGGCTTCGTCATCGCGAACCTGGTCGGCTGGATCTTCAGCCGCCACACCGACCCGATGGCGCTGCTCACCCCCCGCTTCCGCGCGGCCTGCGAGGCGGGCGAGCGGCCCTCGCGCACCCTCCGCGCCAAGGCCCGCCGCAGCGTCCTGCTCTTCGCAGAGGAGACCGGCGCGATGCTGCCGGCGCTGTTCGTCGGCGCCGCGATCGCCGGCCTGATCCAGGTCGGCGTGTCCCGCGACGTGCTGACCACCCTCGGCGGCGACCCGCTCTGGTCGGTGCTCGCGCTGATGGTGCTCGCCTTCGTGATCTCGATCTGCTCCAACGTCGACGCGTTCTTCGTGCTCTCCTTCGGCTCGACGTTCCTGCCCGGCGGCATCATCGCGTTCCTCGTCTTCGGCCCGATGATCGACATCAAGATGCTCGCGCTGCTGCGCACCACCTTCTCCGCGCGGACCCTCGTGCGGATCACCGCGCTCGTGGGCCTCGCCGCCGCGGTCCTCGGCCTGGCGGTGAACTATGCGCTCTGAGCGCCTCCTCGCCCGCTGGAAGGGCGTCGTCCTCAGCCTGATCGGCGTCGTCTCTACGCTGTGGCTCGCGGCGACCGGCCGGCTCGGCCTCTACATCCACCCGCGCTACTTCGAGTTCTCGGTGATCCTGGCGGCGGTCGCGGCGGTGCTGCTGATCTGCGCCTTCGCGATCGTGCCGGGGGCGGAGGAGGAGGAGGGGCACGGGCACGGGCACGGGGATGCGGACGGCCATGCGGAGGACCGCGGTGACGACCACGTCGAGGACCACCTGCACCCGGCCCCGCGCCGGCGGTGGCGCGCCGGACTCGCCGCGCTCGGCAGCGTCGCGGTGATCGCCTGCGCGGCCGTCGCGCTGCTGATCGTGCCGCCCGCCGCCCTGACCGCCTCGACCGCGACCCAGCGCGAGGTCAACACGAGCGCCGTCGACGCCTCGGTCACCGCGCAGGCCCCCACCGGCGACACCGCGTCGTTCACCGTGCGCGACTGGGCGACGCTGCTGCGCCAGGGAGCGAGCGAGCAGTTCCTCGCCGGTCGCACCGCGACGGTCAGCGGCTTCGTCACCCCCGACGCGAGCGACCCCGAGAACGTCTTCTACGTCGCCCGCTTCATCGTGACCTGCTGCGCCGTCGACGCGCAGCCGGTCGGCGTGCCGATCCACCAGCCCGGCTGGGCCGACACCTACACCGAGGGGGAGTGGCTCGAGGTGACCGGCGGCTTCGGCGCGAACCCGAGCGTCACGAGCGCCGAGGCGGTCGTCCTCGAGCCCGACACGGTCGTCCCGATCGACGAGCCGGCGATGCCGTATGTCTACTGAGCGCCGTCCTCGCGGGCGCCGTGCTCCTGGTGAGCGGAGGGGCGGCGAGCGCGCCTTCTCCCGCGTCTTCTGGAGCGCCACCGCGGTCCTGGTCCTCGCCGTCGGCGGTCTCACCGCCGCGACGATCGGCAAGGGCCCGCGGGTCGCGTCGCTCGAGGTGAGCACCTCCGGCGTCGTCGAGCGCGACGGCGGCCGCGCCCGCGTGCACCTCGACCAGGCGGTCGAGCCCGACGCGCTCGACCGGGTCCGGATCACCCCCGAGGCCCCGCACACCGCGGAGCTCGAGGGCGGCGTGCTCACCGTCACCTTCGACGACACCCTCCGCTACGCCACCGAGTACGAGATCGCGATCGACGGCGCCCGCGGCACGGCGACCGGCGCCGAGTCCGACCTCTCCGCCGCCTTCACCACCAAGGACCCCGACCTCTACACGCTCGACCGGACCGCCGCGGACCCCGCCCAGCCCGACGCGATCCGCGTGCGCCCGCTCTCCGGCGGCGACACCCGCGTCCTCTACACGGCGGACCGGATCCAGGACTACGCCGTCGTCGGCCCGGTGCTCGTCGTCGTGACCCTCGAGCCCGACGACACCACCCTCATCCGCACGCTGACCCTCGACACCGGCTCGGAGGGCGTGATCCCGCTGCCCGGCCCCGGCGTCGTCCGCGAGCTGCACGCCTCGCCCGAGAAGGGCGTGCTCGGCTGGACCTTCACCGGCTCCGCGCCCACCGGCCCGCTCGACCGCGCGCTCTACGCCTACGACCTCACCGACCAGAAGGCGGAGGCGGTGCCGATCACCGGCGTCGACGGCGGTCCGCTGCGCGCCACCGACTGGATGTTCGTGCCCGGCACCACCTCCGTCGTCACCCACTCGCTCGACGACACGGTGCTGCTCGTCGACCTGCTCACCCCCGGCACGATCAGCCCGCTCGGCCAGCACGCCGAGCTCCGCGGCTTCGTCCCCGGCGCGAACCGCCTGGTCGTCGCCGACCCCGACTCCGGCTCCGTCATCGACCTCGCCGACGGCTCCGTCGAGACCCTCGCCCTGCCGCCCGCCGACGTCGGCCCGACCACCTCGCCCGTGCAGCTGCTCCTCCTGGACTCCTCGAGCTACATCGAGCTCGAGGCCGACTACTCGCCCGAGACCGGCACCGCCCAGTACTCCGTCGTCCGCGTCGATGCGAGCGGCACCACCGAGATCTTCCGCACCTCGCCCACCGGCCGGATCCGCAGCATCTGCCTCTCGCCCAACGGCCAGTTCGCCGCCGTCGAGGCCGTCTCCGCCGAGGGCGTCCCCGACGACTACCCCGACGTCCCCGGCTTCAGCGCCACCTCGACCGTCCTCGTCGACCTCGCCACCGGCGACTCCTCCCGCAGCGTCAACGGCGTCTCCCGCGACTGGTGCGCGTAGCCGCCCGTATCGCCCGGCTCTCGGCGGCGGCTGCGGAGAGGGCGCGGCGGCCCATCGCCATGCCGGCGCCCCTGACCTTCGGCTCGCGGTTTCACCTCCGGCTCGTGAGATCTGCTCGTTCCTGCGTGCCGGAGTGCGTTTCGCGTGCCGAACCTCCACCCCGATCACCTCCGGCTCGTGGAATCACCTTCGGCTCGCGAGAACCGGCAGATTCCGCGTGCCGGAGGCTGTTTCACGTGCCGGAGGTGACCCGCCCCGGCAGTCGCGCGTCCTTGTGTCGCAGGGCCGGCCGCTCGACCAGCCACCAGGACGCCGCCGCGAGCAGGAGCGTCACGACCGTGACCAGCGCCAGGTTCGCCGGCACCGGCAGCCGCCCGAGCACCTCCAGCACCAGCTGCTGCACCGGGTAGCTCCACAGGTACAGGCCGTAGGAGAAGTCCCCGAACCGCGCCGCCCGCCGCAGCACCGGCAGCGAGCCCAGGCCGACGACGATCACCAGCACCGGCAGCGCCACCCACAGCGCGACCTGCTGCAGCGCAGTCCCGGCCGCGAGGAGCAGCACCGCGAGCGCCGCGACTCCGGCCGGCCAGCGCAGCCACGCGCTCGGCACCAGCAGCCGCACCGCCGCGGCCGCCGCGAAGAACGCGCACAGCTCGGCGGAGGAGCCGATGGCCCCGCCCAGACCCGTCACCAACGCGAGCCCCACGAGCGCCGCCACCGCGAGCACCCCGCGCAGAGGCACCCCGCGCACAGCAACCCCGCGCACAGCCACCCCGCGCGCAGCCCCCGTCCCCACGCGCCAGCGCCCCGGCACCCACCGCAGCGCCAGCGCCCCGAGGTAGCAGCAGAACTCCACCCCGAGCGTCCACAGCGACCCGTTCACCGCCGGCCGCGCGTGCACCGCCGAACCGAAGACTCCCGGCAGCTCGTACTGCGCCAGCAGCGGCACGTTCAGCGCGTACGCCCACGTCTGCGGCGACCCGAAGTACGCCCCGACCGGCAGCGACGTCACCAGCGGACCGAGCACGAGCATGCTCACCGCGACCACCACGATCAGGGCCGGGAAGATCCGCAGCACCCGGTGCCACAGGAACCGGCCGGCACTCGGCGCGCGCTCCATGCTCCCCGCGATCAGGAAGCCGCTGACGCAGAAGAACACCGAGACGCCGAGCGAGTGCACGGGCAGCCCGAGCAGTCGCGGCGCCGGCTCGCCGAGCAGCACGGCGCCATGGCCGACGACGACCATCAGCGCGGCGACCAGCCGCAGGGCGTCGAAGTCGTTGCCGCGCGCAGTCACGCCCTCACCGTAGGGGGCATGGACGACCCGCGCGCGCGTCAGTCGAAGCGGGCGCCCTCCGGCCGCGGCGGCAGCACGAACAGGATCAGCAGGAAGACCGCCCCCGCGATCGGGATGAACAGCGCGAGGATCCACATCCCGCTGTAGTTCACGTCGTGCAGCCTGCGCCAGATCAGCGCGAGCGACGGCACCAGCGTGGCGAGCGCGATCGCCCCCGCGAGCAGGGCGACCCGCGGCGTGTCGAAGTCCAGCTCGCCCGAGCGGAACGGCGTCATCGACAGCTGCACCCCCGGACCCGTGCCGTCGAGCAGCTGCAGCACCACGTTCAGCAGGGTCACCGCGAGGATGACCCACCAGTACTCCGCGCGGCTCGACCGCCCGCGGAACCGCGCGTACTGCGCGAAGAACCGCTGCACCGCGGCGAGCGGGGGTGCGCCGTAGTAGGGCCGGCCGAGGGGAGGAGTCGTGCGCAGTTCCATCCCTCCACGCTATCCGGCACTCGTCGGGGACGTCGTCGTCCGCTGGAGGGACCCGCCTCGCTCTAGCGGACCGCCGCGGCCTGCTCCCGCCGCACCGCCGCCGACGCGCGTGCCTCGACGATCAGGCTCACCACGAGGCCGACCGCGATCATCACGATCGCGACCCACGGCAGCAGGTCGAGGCCCGCCGCGTCGATGGTCAGCCCGCCGACGATCGCGCCGCCGCCGATGCCGATGTTGAACGCCGTGGTCTGCAGCGCCGCGGCGAGGCTCCGCAGCTGGAACGACGACGTGCGCAGCATCCGCGTCTGCAGCATCGCCGGGATGCCGCCGAACGCGATGTTCCAGACGATCGCCGCGACCACGATCGCGACCGTGGCCTGCGAGCCGGCGGCCAGCCCGAGCGCGACCAGCGCGGCCACCACGGCGACCGCCGCGACGACGAAGCCGGAGCGGGGGAAGCGATCGGTCGCGAAGCCCGCGAGCACGAGGCCCACGGCACCCGCGCCGCCGAACGCGAAGAGGAGCAGCGGCACGCTGTCGGAGGAGAACGACGCGTTCTCGAGCCACGGCGTGATGTAGGTGGAGAGCGTGTTCTGGCCGATCAGCACCAGCAGGATGACGACGCAGACGCCGATGATGCGCGGCAGGCTGCGGTCCTTGCGCGCGGGCAGCCGGATCTCGCCGGTGCGCAGCGGGATGCTGTGGTCGACCGCCGGCAGGAACTTCACGACCAGCAGCGCGAGCAGCAGCACGATCGCGCCGAGGATCGCGAACGTCGGCCGCCAGCCGAACGCGTGGCCGAGCGCGGTGCCCACCGGGACGCCGAGCACGAACGCCGCCGAGCCGCCGCCCGCGGTGATCGCGGTCGCCCGGCCGAGGTGCTCCGGAGCGACGAGGTGCGCGGAGTACGCGGCGACGATCGCCCAGAACAGCCCGTGCGCCAGGCCGCCGAGGATGCGCGCGCCGACCAGGAGCGCGAAGGTCGGGGCGAGAGCGGCCAGCACGTTCGCGACGGCGATCGTGCACAGCGCGACGAGGAGCAGGCTCTTCCGCGAGAACCGCTGCGTCACGAGCGTCAGCGGCGTCGTCGCGATGACGACGGTCGCCGCGAAGATCGTCACCAGCTGGCCGGTCAGCGGGATGCTCACGCCGAGGTCCCGCGACATGTCCGGGATGAGCCCGGTCGGCAGGAACTCGCTGGTGACCGACACGAAGACGGCCCCGGCGAGCGTGAGCAGGCCGATCCAGGGGAAGGTGGCGGTGCTCGCGGGCGGGCGGCTGCTGGTGTTCTTGCTGGTGCGCTGAGGCGTGTTCACGGTGTCCTGAGGGAGGGGAGAGCGGGCGGCGACCATCAAGCCTCGCACGCCCGCGCCCCCCTCGGGTGTCCGGGGGGTTACGTCCGGACGCTCCTCCTACTTGACGACCGTCTTGGCCGCGCTCGTCTTCGCCAGCGTGGTGAAGCCGGCCTTCGTGCCGGTGACCGTCACCGTGATCGCCTTGCCCGCGTCCGCCGAGACGGTCTTGTAGGTCGCGGAGGTGGCGCCCGAGATCGCGGTGCCGCCCCGCTTCCACTGGTAGCTCAGCGCGACGGGCGCGGGGCTCCAGGTGCCGGGGACCGCGGTGAGGGTCTGGCCGACCTTCGCGGTCCCGGTGATCGTCGGGGTCGCGCCGGTCAGCACGCCGCCGGTGACGAGCGCCGTGGTGGCGCTGGTCTTGGTGGCGGGGGAGTAGCCGGGCTTGGTGGAGGTGACGGAGACGGTGACGGTCGCGCCGGCGTCGGACGCCTTCAGCACGTAGGTCTTCGCGGTGGCGCCGGAGATGTAGACGCCGTTGTTCTTCTTCCACTGGTAGGTCAGCGTCGTGCCCGCGTCCCAGGTGCCGGCGTTGGCGGTGAGGGTCGAGCCGACCTTCGTGGTGCCGGTGATCGTCGGGGTCGGCATGAGCGTCTGCAGTGCGGCCTTCGCGGTGACCGCGGCGCTGGTCTTCGTGACCGCCGTGTAGCCGGACTTCGTGCCGGTGACGGCGACGGTGATCGCCGCTCCCGCGTCCGCGGCGACGAGCGTGTAGGTGCTCGCGGTGGCGCCGCTGATCGCGGTGCCGTTGCGCTTCCACTGGTACGCGAGGGTCACGGGAGAGGGCGTCCAGGTGCCGGGCACCGCGGTGAGCTTCTGCCCGACGGTCGCGGTGCCGGTGATGGTCGGCGTCGCTCCGGTGATCACCGCGCCGTTCGTGACGGCGGCGGTCGTCGCGCTGGTCTTGGTGGCGGGGGAGTAGCCGGGCTTGGTGCCGGTGACGCTCACGGTGAGCGTCGCGCCGGCGTCCGAGGGCTTCAGCACGTACGTCTTCGCGGTGGCGCCGGAGATGTACGTGCCGCCGTTCTTCTTCCACTGGTAGGTCAGCGTGACACCGGAGTCCCAGGTGCCCGGGTTCGCGGTCAGCGTCGAGCCGACGGTGGTGCTGCCGGAGATGGTCGGCGTCGGCATCAGCGTCTGCAGGGGCAGACCGACCTGCGTGGCCGAGCTCGTGCGGGTGGCGGTCGTGTAGCCGTACTTCGTGCCGGTGACGCTGACGGTGAGCGCAGTGCCGGAGTCGGCGGAGGTGACGACGTAGCTGCTCCCCGTGGCGCCCGCGATCGCGGTCCCGTTGCGCTTCCACTGGTACGCCAGCTCGACGGGCGCGGGCCCCCAGTTGCCCGGGTTCGCGGTGAGCGTCCCGCCGACCGCGGACGAGCCGGTGACGGTCGGCACGGAGTTCGTGAGCGATCCGGCGGTGACGGTGGTGGCGGTGCTGGTGCGCTTGGCCGTCGCATAGCCGGCCTTGGTGCCGGTGACCTCGACGGTGATCGAGCCGCGGTAGTAGTCGGAGTCGGTGACGAGGTACTGCGGCCCAGTGGCCCCCTCGATCGCATAGCCGTTGTTGAACCACTGATAGCCCAGGGTCACCGGCTGCGGACCCCACGTGCCGGGCACGGCGGTCAGCGTGTCTCCGACGGCTCCGGACCCGCTGATCGTCGGCGTCGCGGGGGTGAGGGTGCCGACGTTGGAGACCTTCAGGACGAAGTCGCCCTCGTCGAAGCTGAAGTTGCCGACCTGGAGGAAGTACGTCTTACCCGCCGTGACAGCGAACTCGACGTTGGCGCGGTCAAAGGAGTAGTCGTAGCCCTGCGGTTCAGCAGACTGCTCCCCGCAGTCGAGCATGCTGCCTGGTGTGATGCCGTCCGAGTCGTAACTGGCGATGTTCATCGGCGCAAAACTCTCGCCGACGTCTGCCCGCACAGTCCCGGACGTCGTAGCGCGGTACTTGTACCAGACCGAGCCCATGAAGGGATTCCAGTCGCAGCCCTCGTATGGCTCGTACCAGTTGCTGTCGATCTTCGTGGTCGATCCTGCAACCGTGGCAGGCAGCGTCGAGATGACGGACGCCGATCCATATGTCGTATTGGGGATTGCCGCACTCGCGGAAAGAGAGAACTCCGCGGTTCCGGCCGCTACGCCGGACGAGAGGAAATCAGAGGTGACCTGGAAGTAATAGGTCCGCCCGGCCTCTGCCTGAAGGAAGTTCGCGTTCCGGAAGCCGAGCTCTGCGCAGCTGATCCGCGTGGCGTCCGTGGTCGGGCCCTCCGGGAAGGCACTGACGATCTGCGTGTATCCCGGCGAGGATCCGCTGAAGGTCAGTGTCTGCCGCTTGGTCGACGTGTACTTGAACCAGATCGAGCTGTCGCCGCCCTCGAAGTACTCGGTGTAGTCCGGGTCGGTCGTCCGGCAGGTCGAGTTCTCGCCCTCCGACAGGGTCGCTCCGACATAGGGGACGCCGTACGCGGAATACGGGAGCGTCGTCACGACGGTCGCGTTCTCGCGCAGGTCGTTCGCGGGCGGGGTCGCGGCGACCAGCGCGCGCGGCTCGACGGCCTGCGGTGCGGCCTGTCGGGCGGCCGACCGATCGGTGTGCCACTCGCCGGAGGTGGTCGAGACCGGCGCGGGCGCGGCCTCCGCGGCTGCGGCCGCCGGGGCGACGAGCAGTCCGACGCCGACGGCGAGGGCGGTGGCGAGGGCGAGGACCCGCGCGCGGGCGGGACGGGGTTCGGGCATGACGACTCCAGGACGAGCGGCGATCGGGTGCGGTGCTGCGCCTGCGAGACCCGAGCGCGGCAGAGCCACGTCCGTCGAGGAGGCTCCTCAGTGTGATGAGAGTCACAGGGAGCGGGTACCACCCTTTCGGGGCGGTCTGGAGGGAACTACTCAGTGCCGACCTGCCTGGCGGGAATCCGCCGGGCGGTGGCCGGGTGCTACTCGAGCGGGTACGCGCGCCCGTTCACGAGCAGCGTGTCGCCGGCGCCGGTGTCCGGGCCGAGGTGGTCCTCGAGCGACGCGGCGGCCGTGTCTGCGGCGGCGCCCTGGGCGGCCACTCCGGTCGAGAGCAGCAGGCCGCAGGCCAGTGCGGTGATCACGGTCGTGCGGTTGCTGGGTATGCGGTTCATCGGCGTCGTCCTTGGCGTCGTGGGGGTCGCCGTCCCGGGGGTGTGGGAGCGGTGTCAGAACGACTCGAGCCTAGGGCGCCGACCCGATGCGCCGCCTGTCACCTTTCTGGGCTTCTTCTGTGCGCGGCGGTTCGGCCGGCGGCCGTCGGGACCTCAGTTCGGAGGAGGGAATGCCTGATCGAGGCGGGTCTCGATACGCCCTGCGGGCTACTCGACCAGCATGCAGTGGCGGCGGGTCTCGATGCGCCCTGCGGGCTACTCGACCAGCACGCAGTGCCCTGCGGTTTGCTCGACGGCATGCAGCGCGCTGCGGGTTGCTCGATCCGCATGCAGTGCCCGCGGTTCGGGCGTCCCCCTCCGTTGGTCGAGTAGCCCCGCAGGGGCGTATCGAGACCCACCCGTGCAGACCGGCCGCCCCCGTCTTCAGGCGTCGGCCTCGTAGGGTGGAGGGATGACGTCCCGGGTGCGCCTCCTGCTGGCGTCGTCGCACCCCGGGCCGACCGTCACCGTCACCGTGCTGGCGACCGTGCTCGCCGCCGCGTCCGGCCATCCGCTCGGGATCGTCGTGCTCGTGGCGCTCGCCGTGCTCGCGGGACAGCTCTCGATCGGGCTGGCGAACGACTGGATCGACGTCGACCGCGACCGCGCCGTGGGCCGCACGGACAAGCCGGTCGCCCTCGGCCGGATCAGCGTCGGCGAGGTCCGGGCCGCCGCGCTCGGCACCGCGGCCGTCGCGGTCGTGCTCTCACTCCTGCTCGGGCCGGTCGCCGCGGTCGCGCACATCGTCCTCGTCGCCGCGGGCTGGGCCTACGACGCCGGGCTCAAGCGCACCGCGTTCTCGGTCGCGCCGTTCCTCGTCGCCTTCGGGCTGCTCCCCGTCGTGTCGGTCGCCGCGGGCGGCGGGCAGCTGCCGGCCTGGTGGGCGGTCGCGACGGGCGCGGTCTTCGGCGTCGCGATCCACTGCACCAACGTCCTCCCGGACCTCGTCGACGACGCCGCGACCGGCGTCCGCGGCTTCCCGCACCGGCTCGGTCTGCGCCTGTCCGGCGTCGTCGCGTTCGGCTCGCTGATGCTCGGCGCGGTCCTCGTGCTGCTCGGCCAGGTCGTCGGCGACGATCCGGTGGGCGGCGCCGGAGTGGTCCTCGCCGTCGTCGCGACCGTCGCGGTCCTCGTGCTGGCGGCGGCCGGCATCCGGCTCGTGCTCACCGGTCCACCGACCCGCACGCTCTTCCGGCTGGTGATCGCCTCGTCGCTCGTCCTCGTCGTCGAGCTCGGCCTGGCGGGCGCCCGGCTGGTCGCCTGAGCAGCGCCCCCCGAGGACAGACCCGCAGCGGCCCCTACGACCAGCGCATCGAGTACACCCGCGCGAGCACGTCCGAGGTCGGCAGCGCCAGCAGTGCCCGGAGCAGGCTCTCGCGCCCGCGCAGGCCCGCGCCCCCGGTCGGCCGCCCGGCCGCCATGTTCAGCTCGGCCTGCCGCGCCGCGCGCCGCGCCGCCCGCGTCCGCCGCCGGGCGAAGGCGGGGAACGGCCCCGCCGAGCCGCTGCGCACGGCGCCGGCGAGCAGCGGCGCGAGCTCGGCCGCGTCGAGCCAGCCGAGGTTCATCCCCTGCCCGCCGATCGGGCTGATCTCGTGCGCGGCGTCCCCGATCAGCACCACCCGGCCGACGCCGATCCGCTCGGCCGCGCGCCGCCGCACCTGGAACCCGCTGAGCATCGTGCAGGTCGCCGGGTCCGGCTCGGCTCCGGTGCGCGCCCGCACCACGGCGCTGAGCGCGAGGGCGGCGGCCGGGTCGGGCGCCGCGTCCGGGCGCCACGCGGGCGCCTCGAGGTCGTCGCCGGCGAGCGCCACGTAGCGCCGCCGCCCGCCCGGCAGCGGGAACGACTCGATCACGCCGTCCGGTCCGACGTCGACGAGCGCCGAGGCCGCGCGCGCGGGCGGCTCCGGGTCGGCGAAGTCGCCCATGACGTAGGAGTCGGGGTAGTCGCGGCCCGTGCTGCGGATGCCGAGCAGCTCCCGCACCGCGCTGCGCGCCCCGTCCGCGCCGACGACGAACGCGGTCCGCACGGTCACCGTGGCGCCGTGCTCGTCGGTCCCCGTCGCGTCGACGTGGTCGCGCTCGCGGGCGAGCCCGGTCAGCGTGAGTCCCGAGCGCAGCGCGTCGGGCGCCGCGGCGCTCAGCCGCTCGCGCAGGATCGACTCGGTGCGGTGCTGATCGAGGGTGACGACGTAGGGATGCGTGCGCGAGGCCCGCGCGAAGGACAGCGAGCCGAGGGTGCGGCGGCGGCTCACCGCGACGCCCTCCGCGACCCGGACGCCCTCGGCGAGGATCCGCTCGGTCGCGCCGACCTCGGTCATCGCGTCGAGCGAGGGGGGATGGATGCCGATGGCCCGCGACCCGGCGGGCACCGCGGCCCGCCGCTCCCACACCTGCACGTCGATCCCGCGGCTGGCGAGCAGCGCGCCCAGCAGCACCCCGACCGGGCCGCCGCCGACGACGAGCACTCCGGTGCGCGGCGGGTCCTGCTCCGGCTCGGCGCTCATCCCTCCATGCAAGCAGATGCGGGCGGTCAGCGCGCGCGCAGCAGGGCGAGGAACTCGTCGGCCATCGCCAGCTGATCCTCCAGCTTCGCCCGCCGGAGCGACGCCTCCTCCTCGAACGCCGCGAGCTGCGCGCGGATCGCCGCGGTCTCCTCCGGGGTGCTCGCCGCCTCGAGGCTGTCGACCACGCGCAGCAGCTCGGTCATCGCCTCGAGGGTGTAGCCGAGCGGCTTCATCCGGCGGATGAGCAGCAGGCGGTCGAAGTCGCGCTCGGTGTACAGGCGGAAGCCGCCCTCGGTGCGGCCGCTGGGGGTGAGCAGCCCGACCTCGTCGTAGTGCCGGATGGTGCGCAGCGACAGCGAGGACCGGTCGGCGAGCTCGCCGATGCGCATGGTCGCCTCGACCTCCTCGGCCGTCAGCTCGACTGCCCGTCTCTCCGTCATCGTCGCTCCCTGCCCGGTCAACCCTCACGTTGCGGTAGGTTTGCTGCCGAGGGTCCCGCACCATTCTCCGCGGTCGAGGGCCCGGCTCGCGCGACGCCGCGCACCTCCCCGACCGCCGCTCTCGCCGAGCCCGTCCGCCCTGGAGACCGTCGTGTCCGTCCCCACCACCCCCGCCGCCGGTCTGCCCGACGGTCCCGCGCCGGTGCACCGCGCGATCACCGTCCTCGACGCCCTCCGCTCGCCGCGGCAGCTCTCCCGCGAGGTGCTCGCCGGCATGGTGACGACGCTCGCGCTCGTGCCGGAGGTCATCTCCTTCTCCGTCGTCGCCGGGGTGGACCCGATGGTGAGCCTCGTCGCGTCGATCGTCCTCGCCCTGACGATGTCGATCCTCGGCGGGCGCCCCGGCGTGATCACGGCGGCCGCCGGCTCGGTCGCGCTGGTCATCGCGCCGCTCGTCTCCGAGCACGGCGTCGAGTACGTGCTGCCCACGGTGATCCTCGCCGCGGTGATCCAGATCGTCTTCGGCTTCGCGGGTCTCGCCCGGCTGATGCGCTTCATCCCGCGCTCCGTGATGATCGGCTTCGTCAACGCGCTCGGGATCCTGATCTTCCTGGCGCAGGTGCCGCACGTCATCGGAGTGCCGTGGATCGCCTACGCGCTCTTCGCCGCGACCCTCCTGATCATCTTCGTGCTGCCCCGCTTCACCACCGCGGTGCCCGCCCCGCTCGTCGCGATCGTCGTCGTGACGGCCGTCGTGATCCTCGCGAACCTCGCCGTGCCCGACGTCGCCGACGAGGGCCCGCTGACCGGGCAGCTGCCCGGCATCACCCCGTTCCTCGTGCCGCTGGACCTCACGACCCTCCAGCTGATCCTGCCGACCGCCCTCAGTGTCGCCTTCGTCGGCCTGATGGAGACGCTGCTCACCGCCAAGCTCGTCGACGAGATGACCGGCACCCCCTCGCACAAGGGCCGCGAGTCCTGGGCGCTCGGCGTCTCGAACCTGCTCGCCGGCTTCTACGGCGGCATCGCCGGCTGCGCGATGATCGGCCAGACCGTGCTCAACGTGAAGACCGGAGGCGCGCGCACCCGGATCTCGACGATCGTCGCCGGCGTCTTCCTGCTCGCGCTGGTCACCGGCCTGAGCTCGGTGATGGGTCGCATCCCGATGGTGGCGCTCGCCGCGGTGATGATGATCGTCGCGATCAGCACTGTCGACTGGCACAGCCTCCGCCCCTCGACCCTGCGCAGGATGCCCGTGCCGGAGACCCTGGTGATGGTCGTCACCGTCGTGGTCGTCGTCGCGACCGACAACCTGGCGCTCGGCGTCCTCGTCGGCGTGATCCTCGCGATGATCCTCTTCGCCCGCCGCGTCGCCCACGTGATCGCGGTCGAGCGCGCGGTCGCCGACGACGGGGAGTCGGTCCGCTACACGGTGACCGGCCCGCTCTTCTTCGGCAGCAGCAACGACCTCGTCGACCGCTTCGCCTACTCCGACGACCCGTCCGCCGTGGTGATCGACCTCGGCCGCGCCCAGATCTGGGACGCCTCGACCGTCGCCGCCCTCGACTCCATCGAGACGAAGTACCGCGACCACGGCGCGACCGTCGCGATCGAGGGCCTCGACGAGCGCAGCAGCGGCTTCCACCGCCGCCTGACCGGCCGCCTCGGCAGCTGACCCGGCGGTCGCTCCGGAGGCCCCGCCCGGCAGGTCTCCCGGGAGAGACCACCGGGTGCACAGGGGGCCCAACCATGCTGATCGAGCAGCCCGCGCAGCGGGCGCATCGAGATCCACCGCCGTCCGAAGTCGGATCTGCAGACCCGTCCTGCTCGTGACGGCGGGTCGCGCTACGCCCCTGCGGGGCTACTCGACCAGCATGAGGCGGGTGCGGCTCGACACAGCATGAGGCGGGTGCGGCTCGACACAGCATGAGGCGGGTGCGGCTCGACACAGCATCAGCCGAGAACGCCTTCCATCCGTGATGAGCGATGAGAGTCGCTCTCAGCTGATGTTCTGCTCGCCGCTCGCGCGAGCGGGCGTAGCCTCGCGCGTGACACCACCCACCGCAGAAGGAGCACGACCATGACCGACGACGCTCAGGGCTTCACCCTCACCCGCCTCTTCGACGCGACTCCGGAGGAGATCTGGAGCGCGTGGACCGACCCCGACGAGATCGCCGAGTGGTGGCACGCCCGCGGGCTCACCACGCCGCGCGAGTCCGTCGAGGTCGACCTGCGGGTCGGCGGCCGCTACGCCTACACGATGGTCTCCGCCGCCAGCGAGGAGACCTACCCGACCGGCGGGGAGTACCGCGAGATCAGCGCGCCCGAGCGGCTCGTCTTCACTTGGGGCGAGCCCGGCGACGCCGCGGCGCCGGTCGCGACGGTGTCGATCCGCTCGGCCGGCGAGCTCACCCGGCTGACCTTCGAGCTCGCCGGAGTCGACGGCGAGCAGGGCGACGACTCGTACTACGACGGCTGGGACCAGGCGCTCGACGCCCTCGCCGACCACCTCGATCCCGCCGCCTCCGTCGCCGGCTGACCCGCCTCTCCCTCGCCGCGCGGGGCCGTCAACCCCCTGTGGCCGACGCGGGAGCGCGGGGTTGTCTGGTCTGTCCGGGCGGTTCCGAGAGGCCCGGGGGAGACGGAGACGGCCTTGGGCCAGCACTGCACCACAGACCACGGCATCGCCGCCATCGAGACCTACGCCGACGGCGACGGCTGGGGCAACCGGATCGCGGGCGCGGCCGTTCCGCTGACCCGCCACGAGTCCCGCGAGGAGGCCGAGAGCGTCGGCGCCGAGATGGCGCAGCAGCGCGGCGGCGGGCACCGGGTGCTCGCGTGACGACCACCGAGAAGAAGGGGACGTCGCTCCGGCGCCGCATCACCGGACCGCTGCTCTACTTCTTCATCCTCGGCGACGTGCTCGGCGCCGGGATCTACGCCCTGATGGGCACCCTGTCGGCGGAGGTCGGCGGCGCGGTCTGGATGCCGCTGCTGCTCGCCCTCGGCCTGGCCCTGCTGACCGCCGGCTCCTACGCCGAGCTGGTCACCAAGTATCCGAAGGCGGGCGGCGCCGCCGTCTTCGCCCAGCGGGCGTTCAAGCGGCCGATCGTCTCGTTCCTGGTCGGCTTCGCGATGCTCGCGGCCGGGGTCACCAGCGCCGCCGGCCTGTCGCTCGCCTTCGCCGGCGACTACCTCGGCACCTTCCTCGACGTGCCCGCGGTGCCGACGGCGATCGTGTTCCTGGTGCTCGTCGCGTGCCTCAACGCCCGCGGGGTGGCGGAGTCGCTGCTGAGCAACACGGTGATGACCGTGATCGAGGTCGGCGGCCTGCTGATCGTCATCGTCTGCGTCGCGCTGATGATCGCGGGCGGCGGCGGCGACCTCGGCCGCACGGTCGAGCTGAGCTCGGAGCAGGCACCCGTGCTCGCGGTGCTCGGCGCCGCGATCATCGCCTACTACTCCTTCGTCGGCTTCGAGACCTCGGCGAACATCGCCGAGGAGCTGCGCGACCCGAGCCGGATCTACCCGCGGGCGCTCTTCGGCGCGCTGCTCACGGCCGGCGGCGTCTACCTGCTGGTCGGGCTCGCCAGCTCGATCGCGGTGCCCGCCGACGACCTCGCCGACTCGTCCGCGCCGCTGCTCGACGTCGTGACCGCGAGCGGCGTCGGAGTGCCGGCGGGCCTGTTCAGCGTCATCGCCCTGATCGCGGTGGCGAACGGCGCCCTGCTCACGATGATCATGGCCAGCCGCGTCACCTACGGCATGGCGAAGGAGGGGCTGCTGCCGGGCGTGCTCGGCCGCGTGCTGCCGAAGCGCCGCACGCCGTGGGTCGCGATCGTCGTGACGACCGTCGCCGCCGCGCTGCTGACCCTGATCGGCGATCTCGCGACCCTCGCGCAGACCGTGGTGCTGCTCCTGCTGCTGGTGTTCATCAGCACGAACGTGTCGGTCCTCGTGCTGCGGCGCGACCGGGTCGAGCACGAGCACTTCCGCATCTGGACCGCGATCCCGGTGCTCGGGGTCGCCTCGTGCCTGCTCCTGCTCAGCCAGCAGGAGCCGGTGGTCTGGCTCTCCAGCGCGGTGCTGCTCGTCGTCGGCGTGCTGCTGCACCTGATCACCCGCCGCCGGAGCGCCCGCACGGACGCCTGACTCCACCACCCACCCCTGACCCCACCATCCACCCCTGTCGAAAGGAGAGACCATGTCGACCACACCCTCCCGCGAGGACCTGCCGCTGCCCGACTGGAACGACATCCCGCTCGGCACGCTCGCCGAGCGGATCCGCCCGCTCGACGAGGACGCGCTGACCACGCTCCTCGCCTACGAGGAGGCGCACGGCGACCGCCTGCCGATCACGACGATCGTCCGCTCGCGCCTCGAGCAGCTGCGCGGCGGCGCCGAGCCCGCGGGCACGGTCGCCGAGGAGCTGCCGGAGACGTCGCAGTCGTCGTCGGGGTCGCGGGTCGGCCCGCAGACGGCCGCGGCGCCGGCCGATCCGGCGCCGCACGGGCTCGACGCGCCGCGGCAGGGCGACCGCCTCCCCGACCGGCGAGGCTGAGCGGGCCGCGCGCTGCCCAGGGCCTGCCCAGGGCCCGGTGGCAGGCTGGCGGAGCCGATGACGGCGACCGGACGAGGGAGCAGTACCCGGAGAGCGACAAGACTGACTCGGAGGAGTGAGTCGTCGTGTCCTGGATCGTCCTGATCGTCTCCGGTGTGCTCGAGGCCGTGTGGGCCACCGCCCTCGGCAAGTCCGAGGGGTTCACCCGGCTCTGGCCGACGGTGGTCTTCGGCGTCGGAGTCGTCGCCAGCCTGTCCGGCCTCGCCTACGCGATGCGCGACCTTCCCACCGGCACCGCGTACGCGGTCTGGGTCGGGATCGGTGCCTCGCTGACCGTGCTCTACGGCATGTTCTTCGGCGGCGAGGGCTTCTCGCTGGTGCGCACGCTGCTGGTCCTCGGGATCGTCGGCTGCGTGATCGGGCTGAAGCTGCTGCACTGAGCGACGACCCGTCCGCGGACCCGACGCCAGGCGCCTTCCCAGGCGACGTGGGGCGTCGGTGCATTGCAGGAGAACGAGCGTTCCCCTAGGCTCGGAATCCCAGGGAGAACGCCGGTTCCGCAGGCGCTCCCCGCCCCGAAGGAGGAACCATGCCCACTCGTTCTGCACGCACCGCCTGGAACGGCTCGCTCGAGACCGGCGAGGGCCAGGTCGAGCTCTCGAGCTCGAAGCTCGGCACCTACGACGTCTCGTTCCCCAAGCGCGCCGCCGACGACGCGAACGGATCGACCAGCCCCGAGGAGCTCCTCGGCGCCGCGCACTCCGCCTGCTACGCCATGCAGTTCTCGGCCGTCCTGGGCGAGGCCGGCGGCACGGTCGAGGCCCTCGACGTCCGCGCCGACGTCTCGCTCGGCCCGGACTCGGCCGGCGGCTTCAAGCTGACCAAGATCGCCCTCGTCGTCAGCGGTGAGGTCTCCGGCATCGACGAGGCCGCCTTCCTCAAGGCCGCCGAGGACGCCAAGAACACCTGCCCCGTCAGCAAGGCGCTCACCGGAGTCGAGATCACCCTCGACGCCACCTTCGAGGGCTGAGCCTCCTCGCACACGCACAGGAGCACCCCGTCGCGCACTGCGGCGGGGTGCTTCCGTGTCTGCACCGCGGGTCTCGATGCGCCCGCTGCGCGGCCTCCTCGCTCAGCAGGGGCGCCGTCGGCCGAGCGGATGCAGAACATCAGCCCGGAGCCCTTCTCATCGCCCATCGCGGATGAGAAGCCCTTCCGGCTGATGTTCTGCCGCCGGTGCCGCGCACAACGTCAGCGGAGAAGGGGGTCCCTCCTCCGTCGGGGGAGGGCGGGTGCTCTCAGCTGAGGTTGTGCGCGGATCTCGATACGCCCGCTGCGCGGCCTACTCGATCAGCATGGGTCGACCGCTGCGCGGGCTGCCCGATCAGCAGGCGTCGCCGCCCCGTTCATGCTGGTCGAGTAGCCCCGGAGGGGCGTATCGAGACCCACCCACCGTGCATGCCGGTCGAGGGACCCGCCCGTCACGCCTCCGCGCGGTGGCGGAAGCCGGCGCCCAGGTGCTCCTCGGGCAGGCGGTCGCCACGGCCGTGCAGCTTCTGGCGGAGGCTGCCCTCGACGTACTCGTCCGGGTAGGCGCCGCGGCGGCGCAGCTCCGGCACGATGAACTCGACGACGTCCTCGAAGGTCCCCGGCGTGATCGCGTAGGCGAGGTTGAAGCCGTCGACGTCGGTGTCCTCGACCCACTCCTGCAGGTGGTCGGCCACCTCGGAGGGCGAGCCGACGACGAACGGGCCGAGCCCGCCGATCGCGCCGAGCTTCGCGATGTCGCGGACCTTCCACTCGCTGCCGTCCTCGTTCGCCTCCTGGAAGTTGGCGACGGTCGACTGGATGGCGTTGCTCTTCACGTTGCCGATCGGCTCGTCGAGGTCGTACTGCGACAGGTCGATGCCCATCCAGCCCGACATGAAGACGAGCGCGCCCTCCTCGCTCGCGTAGGAGAGGTAGTCCTGGTGCTTGGCGTGCGCGGCCTCGCTGGTCTCGGCCGTGATGATCGTCAGCAGCGTGTAGATCTTGGCGGAGTGGCGGTCGCGGCCGGCCGCCTCGAGCGCGTCGCGGATCCGCGAGACGGTGGCCTTCAGGCCCGCCTTGGTCGAGGACGCGACGAAGATCGCCTCCGCGTTGCCCGCGGCGAAGCGGATCCCGCGCGGCGACGCTCCCGCCTGGTAGATCACCGGGGTGCGCTGCACCGACGGCTCGGAGAGGTGGATGCCGGGGACGGTGAAGTTCTTGCCGCGGTGACCGATCTCGTGCACCTTCGCCGGGTCGGTGAACACGCCGGACTCGCGGTCGCGGATCACGGCGTCGTCCTCCCACGACCCCTCCCACAGCTTGTAGAGCACCTCGAGGTACTCGTCGGCGACGTCGTAGCGGTCGTCGTGCTCGAGCTGGTCCTCGTGGCCCATGTTGCGGGCGGCGCTGGGGAGGTAGCCGGTGACGACGTTCCAGCCGACCCGGCCCTTGGTCAGGTGGTCGAGCGTCGACATGCGCCGCGCGAACGGGTACGGGTGCTCGTAGGCGGTGCCGGCCGTGATGCCGAAGCCGAGGTGCTCGGTCGCGGCGGCCATCGCCGAGACGAGCAGGATCGGGTCGTTGACGGGGACCTGCGCGCCGTGGCGGATCGCCGCCTCGTTCGAGCCGCCGTAGACGTCGTAGGTGCCCAGCACATCCGCGATGAAGATGCCGTCGAAGGTGCCCCGCTCGAGCAGCTTCGCCAGATCGGTCCAGTAGGAGAGGTCCTTGTAGCGCCAGGACTGGTCCTGGGGGTGGCGCCACATGCCCGAGGACTGGTGGGCGACGCAGTTCATGTCGAAGGCGTTGAAGCGGATCTGACGAGTCATCCCTCGATCGTGCCCAGTCGAGCCGGGATCCGGCACCGCTGTCGTCGCACGACGTCACAAAGCGACGCCCGTCGGCCGCGCCTCGGCAACCCGAATCAGCGTGCTCGTTGTTTCGGGTTAGGGCGACAACCCGAAACAGCGGCGTCCCGCCCGCCCTGCGTCCGCCCCTACGCGAGCTCGCGGGCGAGGAAGCGGACGTGCTCGCGCAGCTGGAACGTGCCGCCGCCCTCGTGGCCGTTCCAGGGGTAGACGCGCATCTCGCGCGGCCCCGCGTAGCGGTTGTAGGTGGCGTAGACGGTGGACGGCGGGCAGATGTCGTCGAGCAGGCCCACCGAGAACATCGCCGGGATGTCCGCGTGCGGGGCGAACGAGGTGCCGTCGAAGTAGGAGAGCGTGTCGAAGACGAAGGACTCGGCGCCGCGGTGGGTGCGCAGGTACTGCGTGATCTCGGCGTAGGGATTCGTCTCGACGATCCGGACGGCGTGGCGGATGTGGCTGAGGAACGGCACGTCGATGATCGCGGCGCGCGCCGACGCGGACTCGCCGAGCAGGCCGAGGATCCCGGCGACGCCGAGGCAGATGCCGCCGCCCTGGCTGCCGCCCGAGATCGCGACGCGCGCGGGGTCGACGGCGGGGTGCGCCCGCAGCACGTCGAGCGCGCGGACGGCGTCGGTGAAGACGCGGCGGTAGAAGTGGGTCTCGGGCGACTCGATGCCCTGGGTCATGAAGCCGTTGACGTGCGGGCCGCTGCCGACCGGGTCGGCGGTGACGCCGCCGCGGTGGCCGGAGCCCTGGCCGCGGGTGTCCATCACCAGGTGCGCGTAGCCGGCGGCGCTCATCCCGGTCCACTCGTCGAGCAGGCCGCGGCCGCCGCCGTAGCCGATGTAGGTGACCAGGGCGGGGAGGGGGCCCTCGGCGCCGCGGGGGAGGATCAGCCAGCCGCGGATCGGGTGGCCGCCGAAGCCGGAGAAGGTGACGTCGAAGGTCTCCAGGAGCGGGAAGCCCGCGTCGACCGGCTCGAAGACCGGCTCGGTCGCGAGGGCGCGCGCCTCGGCGACGGTCTCGCGCCAGAACGCGGCGAAGCCCTCGGGCTCCGGCAGCTCGGGGGTGTACTGCTCGAGGAGCTCGAGCGGGAGGTCGAACTGCGGCATCGCGGTCTCCGGGGTCGTTCGTCAGCGGACGCTCGAACCTATCGCGGCGGCACGCGTCCGCGGTGCCTGGATGCGGCGTGGGAGTCCTCCGCCGGACGGAATTCCTCCCCTCCGCGGGCGTTGTCGTCCCCATGACCACTTACGGAATCATCGGAGCAGGCAACATCGGCAGCCAGGTCGCACGCGCGGTCCTCGCCCAGGGCGACGAGGTCGTGATCGCCAACTCGCGCGGTCCCGAGACCCTCGCCGACCTCATCGCGGAGCTCGGCCCGAAGGCGCGCGCCGCCACGGCGCAGGAGGCGGCCGAGGCCGCCGAGGTCGCGGTCGTGACCGTGCCGCTGAAGAACCTCGAGGAGGTCCCGGTCGCGCCGCTCGCCGGCAAGATCGTCCTCGACACCAACAACTACTACTTCGAGCGCGACGGCCGCATCGAGGCGCTCGACAAGGGCGAGACGACCACGAGCGAGATGCTGCAGAAGCACCTCCCGGACTCGAAGGTCGTCAAGGCGTTCAACCACATCATGGCCGCCGACATCACGACCGACGGCACCCCGGCCGGCACCGAGGACCGCCGCGCGCTCGCGACGTCGAGCGACTACCCCGAGGCCGTTCACTTCGTCACCGACCTCTACGACCGCCTCGGCTTCGACACCGTCGCGATCACGCCGCTGAGCGAGTCCTGGCGCGTCGAGCGCGACCGCCCCGCCTACGTGGTGCGGCAGAACCGCGAGGAGCTCGAGGCCAACTTGGCGAAGGCGCCCCGCACCGTCTGACGACCCGGGTGTCCCCGTGAGGGGGGCAGCGCCTGCGACACTGGAGCGAGACCCACCGCGCACCAGTGAGCCCGCCGGCTCCGAGAGGAGAGGTCCGCGCATGCCCCCCGAACTCCCCGCCGTCCCGTTCGACCGGCCGTCCCGACGAGGCCTGTCCCGTCGAGGCCTGTCCCGCCGGGGCGCCGTCCTCGGCGGACTGGCCGTCCTGCCGCTGCTGAGCGCCTGCACCTTCGACTCCGCGTCTCCCGCCGGCGGCTCGGACGACGATCCGCAGGAGGCGCCGCGCACGCAGGCGGCCGCGCCCGCCGGTCCGGTGGCGCTCGCCGCGGACGCCGCGAGCGCGAGCGGCCTGCTGTTCACCGCGGCCCCGCTGGTCGTCGTGGTGGAGGACGTGCCCGCCTCGGTGCTGCTGGCCGCGCAGGTGAGCATCGCCTGGGGCGTGCCGCTGCTGGTGGAGTCCGCGCCGGCCTCGAGTGCGGGGTCCGCCAGCCCGTCGGCCGCGCCCGAGTCGGCCGCGTCCGAGTCCGCCGCGCCCGGATCCCCCTCGCCCGGGACGAGTGCCGCCGCCTCGCCGGTCGACGCCGAGCTGGCCCGCCTCGGCACCACGCGCATCCTCGCCGTCGGCGCCGTCGCGGAGCACGCGGGCGTCGAGACCGTGCCCGCCGCCGCGGACGCCGCCTCGATCGAGGAGGCGAGCGGAGTCGCGGTCGCGGCCCTCGACGCCGCCGCGCTCGTCGCCGTCGCTCCCGGCACCCCCGCGGAGCCGCCGTTCGGCGCGCTGCCCGCGCGAGCCGAGCTGCTCGCCGGCGTGACCGCCCTCGCGCAGGCCGCCGATGTCGCCGCCCTCGCGAACGCGCGCGCGGCCGGCGTCCCGGTGACCCTCGTCGCCGACGGCGTGACCGACCTGCTGGCCTCGGGCGACGCGGTCACCGCGATCGCCTACGCGAGCGCCTCCTGCACCCTGCTGCTCGGCACCGCGCTCGCCGCGCAGCCGCTGCCGGACTGGTCGGTGCGCGCCGCCGCGAGCGGCTGGCAGCTGCCCGGCGGCGGTCAGCGCCTGTTCGGCGGCCACCTCTACGTCGCGATCTACGGGACGCCCGGCGCGCCCGTGCTCGGCGTGCTCGGCGAGCAGGGCCTGGACGCGACGATCGCGCGGGCCGCCGCGGTCGCCGAGCCGTACCGGTCGCTCACCGATCTGCAGGTGGTGCCGAGCCTCGAGATCATCACCACGGTCGCGGCGGGCAGCGCCGGCGGCGACGGCGACTACTCCAACGAGCTCGACCCGGCGGGCATCCGCCCCTACATCGACGCGGCGGCCGCGGCGGGCATGTACGTCGTGCTCGATCTGCAGCCGGGCCGCTCCGACTTCCTCGGGCAGGCGCAGGCCTACGAGGAGCTGCTGCGGCTGCCGAACGTCGGGCTCGCGCTCGACCCGGAGTGGCGGCTCGCACCCGACGAGGTGCCGCTCGCGCAGATCGGCCGCGTCGAGGCCGCCGAGGTCGACAGCGTGTCGACCTGGCTCGCCGACCTCGTGCAGCGCGAGGGCCTGCCGCCGAAGATGTTCGTGCTGCACCAGTTCCGGCTGTCGATGCTGCAGGACCGCGAGAGCATCCGCCGCGACCGCCCCGAGCTCGAGTTCCTCATCCACGTCGACGGCCAGGGCGGCCAGCCCGACAAGCAGGCCACCTGGAACGCCCTGCACGAGGGCGCCCCCGAGGGCATCGCCTGGGGCTGGAAGAACTTCTACGACGAGGACCTGCCGATGCTCACCCCCGCCGAGACGATGGCCCGGGTCGCCCCCCTCCCCGACCTGGTCACCTACCAGTAGCCCCCCCCCTCCCTCCCTCCCGCGAGATGCCACTTGTGCACGCGACACGCCGTGAAGAGCGTGCACAAGTGGCATCTCGCGGGGAGGGGGTGGGGGTCAGCCTGTGACGAGGAGCGCGTCGAGGAGCAGGGTCCTGCCGGAGGCGGCGGGGTTGCGGTCGGCGGTGGCGCGGATCGAGAGGGTGTGGACGCCCGCAGGCAGCACCGCGCTGGTCCAGACGGTCCGCCGGTACTGCGTCGTGCTGCTGTAGCGGTCGATCCGGGCGACGCGGACGCCGTCGAGGAAGACCTCGTTGATGCCGCCGGACGGTGAGAGCCGGCTGATCCACTGGACTCCGGTGCCGGTGAACGTCATCGTCGCGGTCGCGGTGGCGTTCGTGCTGTAGGCCGAGCCGCCGCCGTCGTCGGACGCGGCCCTCAGGGTCGTCCAGGTGCCGATGGTCGTGAGGGCGGGGGACGACTCCTGGTACCGACCGGGTCCGGAGATGCCGGAGGTCGGCGTCGGCGCGGGAGTCGGCGTCGGCGAGGGCGACGGCGAGGGTGCGGGAGTCGGAGTCGCCGTCGCGGTCGGTGTCGGCGAGGTGCCGGCGGTGGCGATCGTGAAGCGGGTGGTCGGGCTGACCCCGGTGTTGCGCGCGGGATCCTTCGCCTTCGCCGTGATCTGGTACGAGCCGGGGGTGTAGCGGGTCGAGTCGAAGGGGAGCGTGTAGGTGCCGTTCGGGCCGGGGACACCGGCGCCGAGCACGGTGGAGCCGAGGTAGAAGCTCATGCTGTGGATGCCCGACGCGTCGGTCGCCGTCGCGCGGAGGGTGACGGTGCCGGAGACGACCGCGCCCGCCGTCGGAGTGAGCAGCACGACCTTCGGCTTCACGGTGTCGGCGGTGGCGGGGGGCGTCGAGGTCGGCGCGGGCGTCGGTGTCGCGGTCGGTGTCGCGGTCGCAGTGGGCGTCCGTGTCGGAGTCGGTGTCGCGGTCGGAGTCGGCGTCGGAGTCGCTCCGGCCCCGCCGCCCAGAGCGGCGATCGCGCTCCCCGCGAGCAGGAAGGCGCCGACGCAGAAGGGCGGCGAGTCCGCGAGGAGGGTGCCGACCGAGGTCGCTGTCGGCGCGGTGCGCGGGGCCGACGCGGTGTAGCTCCCGGCGGGCTGGAAGCCGACCGCCTGGCAGCCGGAGACGAAGCCGTTCGGCTTCAGCGCGACGGTCCTGAGCCCCTCCCATGCTCGGCTGACAGCGGGCAGGTAGGTCGCCCGGTCGAGGGTCCCGGAGGAGATCCCCGAGGCCAGCGCGGCGGCGAACAGCGCGGTCGAGCTCGTCTCGGGCGCGGGGAAGGCGCTGCTGTTCAGCAGGCTGGACCGCCAGAACCCGTCCGCGCCCTGCAGCTCGATGACCCGGGCGGCCATCGCGCGCAGCATGTCCCGGTACGGGACGGCCCGCGCGTCTCCCGCAGGGAGCGCGCTGATCACGTCGGCCATGGCCGCCATCGCCCAGCCGTTGCCGCGGCCCCAGAAGACCTTGTTGCCGCCGGCATCGGGCACTCCGACGTACCGGCAGTCGCGGTACCAGAGCCCTTCCGAGGCGTCGTAGAGTCCCGACTGCGGCACGGCCCTGCCCCCGCACCGGTCGCTGAGCGCCCCCTCGTCGCGCGACCAGGCGTAGAGGGCGTCCATCTTGTCGAGGTACGCCGGGTCGCCCGTCCGCTCCGACCACGACGCCCAGTTCGGCAGCCCCATGAAGAGGGCGTCCGACCAGTCGTACTGATCGAGCGGAAGGCTCGCCAGGCCCTGGGCCATGCGGGCGTCCATCGAGGCGAGCGAGGCGCGCGGATCGGACTCGTTCAGCGAGTGGTAGACCTGGCCGGCCTTGAGATCGTCGGGGTCCAGGCCGTTCGTCGCGATCTTCCAGGAGGTCAGGCCGCCCCAGGTCATCCCGTCGGCGAGGTAGGCGGGATTCCCCGAGGCCGCGTAGAGCGCGTTCTCGCCCTGGGCGAAGGTCGCCCAGGACCAGCCGGCGAGCGTCTGCTGCGGCGCGAGGGGGATCGAGGGCCGGTAGTAGTCGGCCGCCAGCGACGTCGTCGCGAGGATCGACGCGGACGAGGGCAGCGCGGGCGCGGCGGGGGGATCCGCCGCCTGCACGGCGCCCGCCGTGAGCAGGGGGACGAGGAGGAGGGCGAGTGCCGCCCGCAGAGCCGACATGGTCGCTCCAGATCGTGCGCGCCGCGAAGGGTCCGCGCTCAGGGGGAGTCCGGGGCTGGAGCCCGAAGGGAGGAGGAGTTCACGCCCGGAGTCAGAGGCTGCATCTGCGGGGATCCGGTCAAGCACGCGTCATCGAGCGGCAGCACTCGCGACAGTAGACCTCCCCCGGGCTCCACGCCTAGCCCCCTCCCGCGAGATGCCACTTGCGTACGCGACACGCCGTGGGAAGCGTGCACAAGTGGCATCTCGCGGAGGGGGGGGAGGGACGGGCGCCGGGTCAGGAGGGGGAGTGGGCGGCCTCGCGGCGGCCCTCCTCCTTGGCCTGCTGGACGAGGGCGGCGACGCGGCGGCGCGAGCGGGAGCGGCCGGCGAGGATCGCGGCCAGGATGAGGGCGATCCCGAGCAGGACCGCCAGCTGCGGGATCGGCACGGCGGCGGTGGTGGTCGACTCCGTCACCGGCGCGATCTCGACCGGGGCGAGGCCCTCGGGGGTGACGACGGTCGGGGCGACGGTGAGGTCGGTGCCGACGGCGAAGAGCGGCCAGACGTCGTCGAGCTGCAGCGTGACGGCGCGGCGGTCTCCGGGGAGCAGCTCCTGCTGGGCGGCGTCGGCGGCGACGATCGGGGTGGAGGCGCTCTGGGCGCTCGCGGTGCCGTCGAGCAGCAGTCGGACGTTGCCGGTGTTGACGATCTCGGCGTCGACGGTGAGCGAGCCGGGCTGGAAGGGGTTCCAGGAGAGGCGGTAGTCGCCGGAGAGGTTCTCGACGGCGACGGCGGGGGCGACGTCGCCGGTGACGCGGGTCATCACGCGGAAGCCGATGCGGCTCTCGACGCCGACGGAGGAGCCGCCGACATCGGTGCCGACCGAGACGAGGGAGGCGGCGAGACCGGCGGCGTGGTCGCCGGGCTCGGCGTTGTCCGGCACCGTGACGGTGAACGGCACGATCCCGGTGCCGCCGGGCTCGACCGTGACGGTCTCGGGGGCCGAGATCCAGGTGCCCGCGTCGACCGACTCCTGGTCGGAGGGGAGCATGTTGAAGCGGCCCTTGTCGGTGAAGTAGCCGTCGGCGGTGTCGATCCGGAAGGTCACCGTCTGGTCGCTGAGGTTGCGGACCGCGGCCTGCTCGTCGGCGCTCGCACCGGGATCGAGCTCGAGCTCGACCCACGAGCGTGTGTCGACGGCGCCGTCGGTCGCGGGGCTGACGGCCCAGGTGATCTGGTCGGTCGCGGCGGCGGCGAGGGCCGGGGGAGCGGCGGAGAGCGCGAGCGCGCCCGCGACGAGGGCGAGGAGCACGCGGAGCAGGGCGGACGGACGGCGCTGTTCGATCATGGGAGTCCAGGGTCTCACGGGGGGTGGGTCTCGGGGCGTCGCCGGGGGGCGGGGGTGCTCGGCGGGTGGGTCTCGATACGCCGCCGGGGGCGGCTACTCGACCAGCATGGGTCGTGTGCGGACCTCAGGCGTTCTGGTGGAGCGGTCCGCGGGACGCGGTCCTTACATGCTGATCGAGTAGCTCGCGCAGCGGGCGTATCGAGATCCACGTGTTCGGTGGGTGGGTCTCGATACGCCGCCTACGGCGGCTACTCGACCAGCATGGGCGGGGGCGCCGGAGGCGGCCACTCCGCCGGTGGGGTCACTCGAAGAGGGAGAGGGTGAGCGTGGAGCTGTAGTCGCCCGCGTCGACCGTGGTCGGCGTCTTGAGGGTCAGGGCCGCGTTCGCGGTCCAGGAGCCCTCCTCGGCGACGCCGGCCGAGTCGTTGGTGATGGCGAGGAGCTCCTGGTCGACGAGGCCGACTCCGTCGGGGCCGCCGTCGATGGCGGTGTCGACGACGTCGCCCTCCGCGACCAGGCCGGACTCGCCGCCGTCGATCAGGTTCGGGGCCCAGCCGAGGTTCTCCGCGCCGATGATGTCGCCGGTCGAGGAGGTGAAGTCGCTGGCGGTGCCCAGGACGTACCAGCCGGCGCCGTCCGGGATGTCGGCGGCGTCGCGGGTGTCGGTGACGGTGACCGTGGGCAGCGTTCCGGTGAACTGGCGGATGACGCCGGTGGACCCGTTCTCGGTCAGCGCCGTCGCGTCGCTCGCGACGGTCATCGACAGTGAGCCGGGCGTGGTGAGCGGCGCGATCTGCACGTTGACGTCGACGTCGTCGGCGCCCTGCTGCTCGTCGGCGAACGCGGTGCCGGCGACGCCGAGCAGGAGCAGGCCTCCGGCGATGCCGGCGGCGCCACGGGTGAGGAGGGATCGAGTGTGCATTCGGGTGTTCTCCGTTCTCGAGACGGCGTCGTCGCCGTCCGGTTCAGTGGATTCGTGGTGGTCGGGTAAGAGGAGGAGCAGGGGGTCAGCCGCAGCTCGCCGCCGCATAGGGCGCGGTGGCGGTGGCGGTGGCCGGCTTGCCCGCGACGAACGCGGTGGCCGTCGCGGTCGCCGAGCCGGCGGGCAGCGCGGCGGTGCGGGTCGTGAAGGCGTGCGTCACGGACTTCCCGGCCGCCACCTCCGCGAAGGTCTTCGAGCCCGAGGTCGAGGTGATGACGACCTTCACCGGGAAGGCGTTCGGGTTCGTCGCGACCACCGAGAGGACGACCTTGCCCTGCACGCAGCGCGTGCTCGCCGTGGCGGTGACCGCGATGGCCGCGGCGGCCGTCGGCACCGTCTGCGGGCTGACGCTGGTGAGGGTCGGGACGACCTTCTGCATCAGGCCGGTCGCCGGGTCGAAGGTCACCTTGTCGATGGTCGTCTCGCGGTGCTGGCCGTCGCCGCCCGGGATGGCGAAGCGGTGGTACGCGATGTACCAGTCGTCGGTGCCGGGGACGGTGATGATCGAGCTGTGACCGGTGGCGAGGATGCCCTGCGAGGGGTCCTTCTCCAGGATCACGCCGCGGTAGGTCCACGGCCCGTCGATGCTCGTCGAGGTCGCGTAGCCGACCTTGTAGTTCTCGGAGCCGGTGTCGTCGATCGAGTAGGTCAGGTGGTAGAGCCCGTTGCGGTAGTTCATGAACGCGCCCTCGCGGAAGTCGGTCAGGCCGCTGATCCGCTTGATGGTGCCCGCCTTGACCGAGAGCATGTCGTCCGCGAGCTCGGCGTACACGGGTGCGCCGTTGCCCCAGAAGAGGTAGCTCTTGCCGGTGGCCGGGTCGGTGAACGCAGCCGGGTCGATCGCCTGACCGGAGTTCACGGACTCGGCGTTGGTGATCATCGGGGACTGCTGCGCGGTGAACGGGCCCGTCGGGCTGCTCGCCACGGCGACGCCGATCGTCTTGCGGTCCAGCGCCGCGTTGTGGCCGGAGAAGTAGAAGTAGTACTTCCCGCCCTTCTCGATGATCGTCGGCGCCCAGGCGTTGCCGGTCGCCCACGGGACGTTCCCGTTCGCGCCGTCGAGGGTCAGGATCGGCTCCGCGGAGCGGGTCCAGTCGACCAGGTTCTTCGACGACCAGACGTAGAACGTCTTGCCGCCCCAGCCGGGGAAGCCGTCCGACGTCGCGTAGACGTAGTACGTGTCGCCGAAGACGGCGATGTTCGGGTCGGCGTAGAGGCCCGGGATGACGGGGCTCTTCATCTCGACGGCCTTGAGCGTCCAGGTGGTGCTCGCGCCGCCGGCGGCCGGGGTCAGCACGACGGTCTGCGGTGTGCGCAGGTCGCGGACGGTGCCGGAGGCGGGGCTCGCGGTGACGCCCGCGGCCGTGGAGTAGGTGGCGGTCAGCTTGGAGCGGTCCGTGCCGGGCTTCACCGGGAAGGTGACGGTGCGGGTCGCCTGGTCCACGATCGGCGTGGTCTTCAGCACGTCGCCCGTGAGCGTCGGGTCGGCCAGCACCGTGGTGTTGCCCGAGGAGGCGAGCACCTCGGCCGAGCTCAGCGCCCGGTTGTAGAGCGCGAACTCGCGGACCTGGCCGCGGAAGCGGTTGTCGGCGTCGTAGTTCGAGCGGCCGATGTAGTTGGCCGTGGTCGTGCCGCCGCCGATGTCCTTCGGGTCGGCCGTGACGGTGCCGCCGCCGACGCGGACGCCGTCGAGGTAGAGCGTCGCGGTGGTGCCGGAGAGCGTGTAGGTCAGCTGTGCCCACTGGCCGCGGGGCACGGCCGAGCCGGAGGAGACGGTCTGCTCGGTGGTGTAGTTCCCGGTGGTGAGGCTGGTGCGGTAGTTGTTGCCGGAGGTGAAGAGGTAGCCGTCACCCGCGCCGTTGGTCGTGTTGCCGAGGCCGTAGACGAAGTAGGCGCCGCTCTGGGCCGGATCGATCCAGACCTCGGTCTGCACGGTGACGTCGGTGACGCCGGCGAGCAGGTCGTCCGGGAGCTCGATGTAGTCGTCGGTGCCGTCGAGCTTCACCGAGCCGGTCTGCCAGGCGCCGCCCGAGACGATCGTGCCGTTCTGGCCGTTGCCGGAGACGTCCTGCACGGTCGTGCCGGAGCCGCCGTCGAAGGAGTAGCGGAGGATCTCGCCCTTCGCGTTCACCGGCTTCGGGGTCGGGCCGGCGGTGGTGCCGCCGTAGGCCGCGTTCAGGCGCGCCTCCTCGGCGCTGGAGAGCCGCAGCACCGAGCCGTGCCGGAAGGGCTTGGAGAAGGAGTAGCTGTTCGCGCCGGTGGTGCCGACGGGCAGCGCCGTGAACTGCATCGACGCGAGCGAGTCGGTGACGTAGGCGGAGTAGCCGAACGAGTCGCCCATCACGACCCAGCGGCCGTCGGGCAGCTGGTAGACGGTGAGTCCCTCGAGGTGGTCGGAGAGGCCGCGGGACGTCTCCTCGCCGCGGGCGATCACGCGGGTCCACGGGCCGGCGAGGCTCGAGGCCTTGTCGACGACCGTGCGCCAGTCGGAGGTGGAGAAGCGGTAGTAGGTGCTCCCCTCCTTGGCGATGGTGGTGTCGATGATGCTCGGGCCGCCGTTGGCCGCCGGGTTCTCGTCGAGCCAGACCTTCGGGGTCGAGAAGCTCATGAAGTCGCGGGTAGTCGAGACGTAGACGCGCTGCGCGGAGGCTCCGCCGGTCAGCGTCTTGTCGCGGGCGGCCCAGTAGACGTAGTACTGGCCGGTCACGTCGTCCCAGATCGCCTCGGGGGCCCAGACGTTGCCCGCGTCGGGGAAGCCGGCGAAGACGATGCTCTGGCTGCTCCAGGTCACGAGGTCGGTCGAGCGCCAGACGACGAGGTCCTTGCTCGCGTTGGTCTGGTCCCAGGTGCCGCCGGGCGCGGTGCCCTCGGCGTGCAGGTCGGTGCCGAGGATCCAGTACTCGTCACCGGTGGGGGAGCGGACCAGGTGCGGGTCGCGGACGCCGAGGGTGCCGCCGAGGTTGGCGAGGACCGCCTTGTCGTTGTTGAGCTTCGACCAGTGCAGGCCGTCGGCGCTGGAGCCGAAGTAGATCTTCTCGTAGTCGGTCGAGGCGAAGTGGGTCCAGAGGTAGCCCGCGTCGTAGGCGGTGTCGAGCCCGGCGGGAGCGGCGGTCACGGTGACCGGGAGCTGCCGGGTGGCGGTGGTGCCGGCGACGGTCGCGGTGAGGGTGACGGGCGTCGAGGCGGCCTGGCGCGTGACGACTCCGGTGCTGCTCACGACGGCGGGGTTCGAGGAGGCCCAGGAGACGTCGAAGGAGCCGGCCTTCGCGGGCAGCGTCACGTTGCCGCGGACGTCGCCGGCGTTGACGATGCTCAGCGCGTCGAGCGCCTTCTGCGCGTCGGCGCTCACGTTCTGCGCGGGCACGGTGGCGGTGAAGGTGCGGGTCTGCGTCGCGGAGCCGCGGGTCACGGTCGCGGTGAGCACGGCCTGGGCGCTGCCCGTGGCCGGCCGGGTGACGACTCCGCTCGAGGAGACGACGGCGGCGTTGCTGGACGACCAGGCGATCGCCGAGCCGTTGGCGCCGGTGGTCGGCAGGGTGAGGTTCGCGGTGACGGCGGAGAGGTCGCCGAGGGTCAGCGCGGCGGCGTCGCGGCTGGTGCGGGTGGCGTCGCTCGCCTGGAGGGTCGCGACGTCGGCGGCGCTGAGCGCGCTGCTGTAGATGCGGAAGTCGCGCACCGAGCCGGCGAGGAACTTGTCGCCGGTGTAGACCGAACGGCCGATCGCGTTCGCGGTGGTGCTGCCGCCGCCGATGGCGCCGGGGGTGATCGTCACGCCGGTCTGCTGCGCGACCTGGGTGCCGTCGAGGTAGAGCCGCGCGGTGTCGGAGGCGTCGTCGAGCGTGTAGGTGAGCGTCTTCCAGACGCCGCGGGCGAGGTCGGCGCCCGAGTTCACGGTCTGCTCGGTGGTCCAATTCCCGGTCGCGATCGAGGCCTTGTAGCTGTTGCCCGTCGTGTACAGGTAGCCGTTGCCGGCGCTGTTCGTCGTGTTGCCGAGGCCCCAGATGAAGTACGGGGTGCCCTGGGAGGGCTTCACCAGCACCTCGGTGCTGACGGTGATCGAGCTGAGGCCGGCGAGCACGTCGTTCGGCAGCTTCACGAAGTCGTCGACGCCGTCGAGCGTCACCCCCGCGGCGCCCGAGGCGACGGCGCCACCGGAGAGGGTGCCGTCGCGGCCCTTGCCGGAGCTGTCCACCGCGGTCGTGCCGCTGGTCGCGTCGAGCGCGTAGCGGAGGACGAGATCGTCGGCCGGAGCGGCTGCGGCGGACTGCGCCGTCAGCAGCGGGACGGTGAGTGCGAGTGCCGTCACGAGGACGACCGGTCGCAGGAAGGGCTTCATCGCACTAACTCCTGGTTCGGCATCGTTGCTGAAGGGAAAGGGTCCGGCACGCACCGGCGATGTTCACGGTAACACGATGTTGACGTCAACGCGACGCCCATTCTCCGCGGATCTCCGACCCCCGGTCGCCGCTCCGAAACGGCACGAACGGTCGCCTCGAGCGTTCCGAGGCGACCGTTCGTGACGGATCGATGGCGGGCGGGCGCGGCGGAGGCGCCCGGGCGTCAGGTCCGGTTGCGGGCCATCACCGCGCGCTGCAGGAGCACGAAGACGAGCAGGATGCCGCCGGTGATGATGGTGGTCGCCTCGGGCGGGATGCCGCCGTCGCGGGTGATCAGGACGTTCATCAGGCCGAGGACGAGCGCGCCGATCACGGAGCCGAGGACGAAGCCGACGCCGCCGGTGAGCAGCGTGCCGCCGATGACGGTCGCCGCGATGGCGTCGAGCTCCCAGCCGGTGCCGGTGATGTTCTGCGCGCTGCCGAGACGGGCGGTGTAGACCACGCCGGCCAGGCCCGCGAGGGTGCCGCTGATCACGTAGATGAGCAGCTTGGTGCGGACGACCGGGAGACCCATCAGCGCGGCCGACGGCTCGGAGCCGCCCATCGCGTAGACGGTCCGGCCGAGGCGGGTGCGGTGCAGCACGAAGAACGCGGCGGCGACGACGATCACGGCGATGATCACGCCGGGGCTGATCACGAAGTCGTTGACCTTCGGTCCGTCGATCAGCTTGATCGGCGTGGCGAGCGAGAGCACGGCCGAGTCCTCGGGGAGGCGCTCGGGGACCGTGCTCAGCATCGAGGCGAGGCCGCGGGCGAGGAACATCATCGCGAGGGTCGCGATGAACGGCTGGACGTTGAAGTACTGGATCAGCACGCCCGAGATCAGGCCGAACGCGGAGCCGATCAGCACCATCAGCAGCATCACGATCCAGGGGTTCCAGCCGCTGTTGATGAGCAGCACGCCGCTCACGCTGGTGAAGGCGATCACCGCGCCGACCGAGAGGTCGATGCCGCCGGTGAGGATCACGAAGGTGAGGCCCACCGCGAGGATGATCAGGTGCGCGTTGTTGATCAGCAGGTTCGAGATCGTGCTCGCCTGCAGGATGCGCCCGTAGGCGACCTCGCCGTAGACGATCATGCCCAGGAAGATCACCAGGGCGGCGAGGGTCGGCAGCTTGTCGAGGTGCTGGCTGAGCCACGAGGTGGCGGAGGAGCGGTTCGAGCGCGCCGGAGGGGCGGGTCGGGTCAGCACGGCGCTCATGCGGGGATCGCCTCTTTCTGCGGGACGCTGCGGCGCGCCTCGCGACGGTTCTTGAAGGCGGAGCGGACCCGCTCCGACTGCAGCAGGCACAGGGCCACGATGACGATCGCCTTGAAGGCGGGCGTGGCCGAGGACGAGACGCCGAGGAAGACGACCGTCTTGTCGAGGGTGGCGATGAGGATCGCTCCGACGGCCGCTCCCGTGATGTTGAACTTGCCGCCCGCGAGGGACGTGCCGCCGACGACGACCGCGAGGATCGCGTCGAGCTCGAGCTGGTAGCCGGTGCGCGAGACGTCGACCGTCATCACGCTCGCGGTGGCGAAGACGCCCGCGACGCCGGCGAGGACGCCGGAGCCGATGTAGGCGGTCATCAGCAGGCCGCGGCGGTTGATGCCCGCGAGGCGGGCCGCCTTCGGGTCCATGCCGATGGCCTCGATCATCAGGCCGAGCGCGCTGCGGCGCACGAGGATCCCGACGACCACGACGATCGCGATCGCGAGCAGGAAGACGACGGGGAGTCCGAAGACGTAGCCGTTGGCGAGCCAGCGGAACGGCTCGTTCGTCGCGGCGGTGTTCTGACCGCCCGTGATGACCTTCGCCAGGCCGCGGCCCGCGAGCATCACGACGAGCGTGCTGATGAAGGGCTGGAGCCCCACCACCGAGACCAGGATGCCGTTCACGGCCCCCAGCACTCCGGCGACCAGCAGCGCGAGGCCGAAGGCGCCGGCGGCGGCGCCGAGCGAGTCCGGCGCGCCCTGGGCGTTGAGGAACTCCATCGAGACGGCGCCGGCGACGACCATGATCGAGCCGACCGAGAGGTCGATGCCGCCGGTCGCGACGACCAGGCACATGCCGACCGCGATCATCAGGATCGGGGCGGCGGCGCGGGCGATGTCGATGACGTTGCCGACGAGGTAGCCCGTGGTCGGGCTGACGCTGACGCCGAGGTAGCTCGGGTCCTTGACGACGTTGACGAGCAGCAGCAGCACGATGGCGACCGCTCCCCAGAAGTACTGACGGCGGATGAGACCCGCGAGGAGTGATCCCCGGTCGGGTCGCGTGTCGCTGCTCATGATGCGGCCTCCTGCGTGGCGCCTTCGAGGACGACGACGTCCTCGTCGACGACTCCCTCTGCGGCGATGGTAGTGACGATCGACTCCGCAGTGACAGCGGGACCGTTGAGGATCTCCGCGATCACGCGGTGGTCCTTCAGGACGATGATGCGGTCGCTGAGGCGGACGACCTCGTCGAGCTCGGACGAGATGAAGATCACGGCGACGCCCTCGCCGGCCAGGGCGACGACCTTCTCCTGGATCTCGGCCTTCGCTCCGACGTCGATGCCGCGGGTCGGCTCGTCGAGAATGAGGATCTCCGGTGCGGTGGCCAGCCAGCGGCCGAGGAGGACCTTCTGCTGGTTGCCGCCGGAGAGCTTGCTGATCGGGCGGTCCGGGTCGGCCGGGCGCACGTTGAGCTCGACGAGGTACTTCGCAACGATCTCGTCCTTCTCCTTCTTGGAGAGCGGACGGGCCCAGCCGCGCTTGGCCTGGACGGCGAGGATGAGGTTCTCGCGGACGGAGAGGTCGCGGATGATGCCCTCGTCGCGGCGGTTCTCGCTCGAGAAGGCGATCTTGTGCGCGAGCCCGGCGGTCGGCGTCGGGACGTCGATCTTCTTGCCGTGCAGCGTGATCTCGCCGGTGTCGGGCTTGTCGACGCCGTAGATCAGGCGCGCGAGCTCGGTGCGGCCGGAGCCGAGGAGGCCCGCGAAGCCGACGACCTCGCCGCGGTGCAGCGTGAGGTCGGTCGACTCGATCGAGCCCTTCTTGGCGAGGCCCTTCGCCGTGTAGAGCGGGGCCTCCTTGTAGAGGTGGTCGCTGTCCGCGCGCTCGGAGTCGAGGGAGCGCAGCGCGGCGATGTCCTTGCCGATCATCTTCGAGATGAGCGAGGTGCGGTCGAGCTCGTGGGTCAGGTACTCGCCGACGTAGGTGCCGTTGCGCAGCACCGTCAGGCGGTCGCTGATCGCGTAGACCTGGTCGAGGAAGTGCGAGACGAAGAGGATCGCGACGCCCTCCTCGCGCAGGCGCCGGATCACGACGAAGAGGTTCTCGACCTCGTTCGCGTCCAGGCTCGAGGTCGGCTCGTCGAGGATGAGCACGCGCGAGTCGCTCACCGTGGAGCGGCTGATCGCGACCAGCTGCTGCATCGCGATCGAGAGCGAGGAGAGCGGGCGGCGCGGGTCGAGGTGGCCGAGGCCGAGGCGCTCGAGGGCGCGCTTGGCGGCCTCGTGGGTCGCGCGCCAGTTGATGCCGAAGGGACCGCGCACCTCGTAGCCGAGCATGACGTTCTCGCCGATGCTCAGGTTGGTGCAGAGGTTGACCTCCTGGTAGACGGTCGAGATGCCGGCCGCCTGCGCGTCCGCGGTGCCGGCGAGGCGCCGCGGCGTCCCTCCGACGACGATCTCGCCGCTGTCGATCTTGTAGACGCCGGTCAGCGCCTTGATGAGGGTGGACTTCCCGGCGCCGTTCTCGCCCATGAGGGTGTGGACCTCGCCCGGGAACAGGCGGAAGTCGACTCCGTCGAGGGCTTTCACGCCGGGGAAGCTGATCGAGATGTTCTTCATCTCGACGATCGGAGGCGAATCCGCCATGTCGCGTCGTTCCGTTCTCGAGTGGCGCAGCTCTGCGCCGGAGGACGGAGCGACCGGGACCCGCTGGGGGCCCCGGTCGCTCCTGGTGGAGTGGTGCTGCGTGGTGCTCCCGGGCCTGGTGCGGCCCGGACGCCGCCTAGAACTTGCGGTCGGGCAGGGCGGTCGCCGCGGCCTCGGGCGAGTCGAAGGTCTCGCTCGGGACGACGATCGAGGACTCGACGGTCTCGCCGGCGAGGGTCTTCTCGACGGCGTCGAGGGCGGTCTCGCCGAACAGCGGGTTGTACTCGGCGACGAAGCTGAGCTCGCCGTCGGCCAGGGCCTGCAGGGCGTTCTTGGTGCCGTCGATCGTGGCGATCTTGACGTCGACGCCCGGGGTGAGGCCGGCCTCCTGGACGGCCTGGACCGCGCCGAGACCCATCTCGTCGTTCTGGGCGAAGACCATCTGGACGTCGTTGTTGTTCGACTTCAGGACGGTCTCGAAGACGCTCTTGGCCTCCTCGGTCGACCAGTTCGCGGTCTGCGCGCCGATCTTGGTGAAGGCGGAGTCGGCGCCGATGACCTCGTCCCAGCCCTCGTTGCGCTCGTTGACGACCGAGACGCCGGCGGGGCCCTCGAGGGTGAAGTACTTGGCGCCGTCGGGGAAGCTGGTCTTCGCCCAGTCGGCGACCGAGGTGCTGACCGCGATGTTGTCCGGCGCGATGCGGGTCACGTAGAGGTCGGTGTCGTCCGGCTCGATGCCGCGGTCGATCAGGATGACCGGGATCTCGGCCTCCTGAGCGCGCTCGAGCGAGTCCTCCCAGCCGGAGCCCTCCGTGGCCGACAGCAGGATGATGTCGACTCCCTCGTCCACGAACGACGTGAAGGAGTCGATCTGCGACTTCTGGTCGCCGTTGGTGGCGGGGGCGTACTTGAGGTCGTAGCCCGCGTCGGCGGTGAACGTCTCCTCGATGTTGGTCTCGTTCGCCTGACGCCAGGCGCCCTCGGGGCCGACGGCCACGAAGCCGATGGTGGTGACGTCGTCTCCGCCGCCGCCGGCGGCGGTGTCCGAGCCGCCGGAGCAGCCGGCGAGGCCGAGCGCGAGTGCGCCGACTGCTGCGAATCCGAGGAACTGGCCGAAACGCCTCGTGTTGTACATGGATCTCCTCCTTGAGATCACGGGCACGCGGGAGCGCCCGTGGGGTGCGGGCCCAGGGGCCCGGCGGTGATGAGTGCAGCGCGGGTCTGGCGCCCGGGGTGCGGTGAGTGCAGGATGTGCGGTGGACGCCCGTCGTGCAGTGACACGTCCGGGTGCGTCCTGGGCAAAATGTTACCGTGAACAATTCTTGTGACGCAACAGCGCCCGCCCCTCTTCGGTAACGATCGTGCATTAACGCCGAAGACCCGCCGCCTCCCGGAGGGAGGGGCGGGTCATGAGGAAGCCGGTGCGCGGCTGCTCGGCCGTCGGGGTGCCCGCTTCATGCTGATCGAGTAGCCCTCGCAGAGGGCGTATCGAGATCCACCGTCGAAGGGACGTCGGTCTCGATACGCCGCTCCGCGGCTACTCGACCAGCATGAGGGGGCCGCTCCGCGGCTGCTCGGTCGTCAGGGCGCCCGCCCAATGCTGATCGAGCAGCCCTCGCAGAGGGCGTATCGAGATCCACCGTCGACGGGAAGTAGGTCTCGATACGCCGCTGCGCAGCGGCTCGACCAGCAGGGGTGCGCCCCCGCAGGGGTCAGACGAGGGCGCCGCCCGAGGCGACGAGCCGACCGCGGTGCAGGACCAGGCGGTCCGGGTCGCGGTCCATCACGGCGGCGGTGGGGGTGTCGCCCCGGAGGACGACGAGCTCGGAGGGGTCGCCCACCGCGAGTCCCGGGCGGTCGGCGACGGAGGCGAGCCGGTGCAGCCCGCCGTCGATGACCGACGCGCCGCCCCAGGTCGCGACCGCGAGCGCGTGCTCGATGTCGATGTCGTTGTCGAAGCCCTGGCCGTGGGA
Organism: Rathayibacter sp. VKM Ac-2856; assembly: GCF_013205055.1. GTDB lineage: Bacteria > Actinomycetota > Actinomycetes > Actinomycetales > Microbacteriaceae > Rathayibacter. The sequence continues at coordinate 393,820 of NZ_JABMLF010000003.1, read as the reverse complement.
CAGGAGGAACGCCCGCTCGAGCATGTCGCCGTTGCCCCACGGGGACCAGTAGTCGCGCTGGCCGTCCATGCCGAGGCCGACGCGCACCCCGGCGGCGAGGAGGTCGAGCAGGGGGAGCTCGGCGCCGTGGCCGGGCGCGATCGTCGTCAGCGCCACATCGAGCGACGCGAGCGTCTCGATGGCGGCGGCCACTCCCCGGGCGGGTGACGACAGGGCGAACGCGTGCGAGATCGAGACTCTGCCCTGGAGTCCGTGTGCGCGGATCCGCTCGGCGATCAGGTCCATCGAGAAGAGCCCGAGGGAGCCGCGCTCGTGCAGGTGGATGTCGAGTCCGACGTCGTGCTTCTCCGCGAGGGCGAAGACGGCGTCGAGGTGGCGGACCGGGTCGCGGTCGATCTCGCACGGGTCGATGCCGCCGATCAGGTCGCCGCCGAGGGAGAGGGCCTCGTCGAGCAGCTCGACCACTCCGGGCTCGACGAAGACGCCGACCTGGGGGAAGACCACGATCTCGACGTCGCTGCGGTCGCGGTGCGCCTCGCGGGCGGCGAGCACGCCCTCGAACTTCTCGAGCCCGGAGTCGGCGTCCACCTGGGCGTGGCTGCGGACCCGGGTCGCCCCCTTCTCGATCATCGTCCGGAGGGTCGCGGTCGCGCGGTCGGCGACCGGCGCCTCGGCGCTGCGCCAGTGCGCGCGGTCGTTCATGATCCGGCCCCAGCGTCCCTCCTCGCCGGTGCGCGGCCGGAAGGGCAGGCCGAGCCGCGTCGAGTCGAGGTGCACGTGCACGTCGGAGAAGGAGGGGATCAGGATCCCGTCACGACCTTCGATCACCGCGTCGACCTCGCCGGGTGCCCCCTCGCCGACCGCGGTGATCGCGACGATCCCGGTCTCGTCGACGACGACGTCGCGTGCCTCACCGCCCCAGGGGCGGACGTCGCGGAGGAGCGTGGAGTGCGGCATGGGCGGAGCCTTTCGGATGCGAGGAGTGGTGGTCACTGGTCAGTCGGCGAACGTCACGTCGCTCAGCACGTACTCGCCGTCGGCGCGGGGCGTCCAGTCGAGGCCGGGGGCGACCGCGTAGTCGGCGTCCGGAGTGAACAGTGGTGCGATGAAGGCGTTGTCGATGTTGGTCTGCGCGATCTCGCCGAACACCGCGGTGCGCTCGTCGCCGGTCACGGTGCGCTGCTCCTCGACCAGGGCGGCGAGCTCGGGCGACTTCGCGTAGTCGTTCTGACCGCCGGCGAAGAGGTTCGTCGCCGGCATGTCGCCGTCCATCGTCGACGGCGCCCAGGTGTTGAGGTAGAGCCCCTCGACCGAGACGGTGCCGTAGATGATGTTCGACAGGCTCGCCTGGTCGGTGCCCTTCAGCTCGACCGTCATGCCCGCCGCCTCGAGGTAGCCGCCGATCGCCTGGGCGATCTCGGACGACAGGGGGATGCGCCCCTCGGTCGCGTACTGGAGAGGGATCGTCTCGCCCGAGTAGCCGGCCTCGGCGAGCAGCGCCTTCGCGGCGTCGGGGTCGTACTCGGTGGCGTCGATGTCGGCGTAGCCCGCCACGTCCGGCGCCACGATCTGGTCGTTCGGGACCGCGCGGCCGCTGAGGACCCCGTCGACCAGGGACTGCTTGTCGATGGCCAGCCCGATCGCCCGGCGGATGCGGGGGTCGGCGAGCACTCCGGTGCTCGAGTTCATCCCGAGGAAGGTCACGCCGTTCGCCGTGCGCGAGGCGACGTCGACACCACTCCCGCTCAGCGAGTCGACCTGGTTGGGCGAGATGAGGGCGATGTCGAGGCTCCCCGACGAGACGCCGTTCAGCCGCGCGTCGGAGTCGCCGACGGTCTGGAAGGTGACCTTCTCGACCTCGGGCTCCTCGCCCCAGTAGTCGGGGTTCCGCTCGATGACGTACTCGACGCCGCGGGTGTAGCTGACGAAGCGGAACGGCCCGCTGCCGACGGGAGCGGCGGCGAAGCCCTCGGAGCCGAGCTCGGTGTAGACCGATTCGGGCACGATCGAGATCGCGGTGGTGATCGAGGGCCACGGCGAGAACGGGGCGTTCAGGGTGAAGACGACGGTGGTGTCGTCGGTCGCCTCGACGGACTGGAGGACGCCCATGTAGCCGAGGTTGTCGGAGTCCGGCGAGGCCAGGATCGTGCTGTACGTGAACGCCACGTCGCCCGCCGTGACCGGGTCGCCGTTCGAGAACGTCGCGTCGTCGCGGAGCGTGAACGTCCACGTCGTGAGGTCCTCGCTCGGGGTCCACTCGGTGGCGAGCGAGGGCTCGATCGCCCCGTCCGCATCGAGCTTCGTCAGCTGGTCGAAGACGTTGTAGTAGTAGTTGTAGCCCGCGAGCGACCCGTCCATGATCGGGTCGGGCGCGCTCTCCGGCTCCGCCACCTGGCCGATCACGAGGTCGCGGTCTGCCGAGGCGCTCGAGGCTCCCGAGCAGCCGGTGAGGGCGGCGATCGTGAGGGCGATCGTCGTGAGGGCGAGGGTCGAGGTGGCGCGGTTCCGGGTCATGAGCGGTGGGTTCCTTCGCTGAGGGTGGAGACGGGCTGAGGGGAGGCGGCCGGCGCGTTCGGCCGCTGCCGGGGATCGGAGAGGGGGATGGAGTCGAGGAGCGAGCGCGTGTAGGGGTGCGCCGGGGCGCCGAACACCTGGTCGCGGGTGCCGACCTCGACGAACTCGCCGCGGTTCATCACCGCGACCCGATCGGAGAGGTAGCGCACCACCGCCAGGTCGTGCGCGATGAAGAGGTAGGAGAGTCCGCGGGAGGCCTGCAGGTCCTTCAGCAGGTTGATGACCTGCGCCTGCACCGACACGTCCAGGGCCGAGACGGGCTCGTCGAGCACCAGCACGTCGGGCTCGAGCGCCAGAGCGCGGGCGATGCCGATCCGCTGGCGCTGTCCGCCCGAGAACTGGCCGGGACGCTTCTCCAGGGCGTCGGTCCCGAGGCCGACGTCGTCGAGGAGCGAGACCACGCGGTCGCGGGAGTAGCGGCCGGCGATGCGCAGCGGCTCCGCCACGATCTCGTGCGCCGTCAGCCTCGGGTTCAGGGCCGAGTACGGATCCTGGAAGACGAGCTGCATCCGGTTCTGCACGCCCCGTCGCTCGCGGGTCGAGAGGGCGTCGAGCCGGCGGCCGAGTACCTCGATCGAGCCGCTCGCCACCGGGTTCAGGCCGAAGACCGTGCGGACGAGGGTCGACTTGCCGCAGCCGGACTCGCCGACCAGCCCCAGGGTCTCGCCGCGCGCGAGCTCGAACGACACGCCCTTGACGGCCTCGATCACGCGGCGGGAGCGCAGGCCCGTGCGCTGGGTGAACCGCACGTGCAGGTCGTCGACCTTCAGCACGACGTCCTTCAGCGCCGGGGCGCTCACGCGGTCACCTCCGCGGCGAAGCGCGGGGTCTGCTGCGCGTAGTGGCAGGCGGCCCAGCGGTCGCCGCCGAGGTCCTCGAGCAGCGGCTCGAGCTGTGTGCAGAGCTCGGATTTCGCGGGCAGCTCGCAGCGCGGAGCGAAAGGGCAGCCGCGGGGGCGGTTCTGCGGCGACGGCGGCGAGCCCGGGATCGCGTAGACCCGGTCGCCGGAGTCGCGCTCGGCCGAGAGCAGGCTGCCGAGCAGCCCGGCCGTGTACGGGTGCGCGGGCCGGGCGAAGACGTCCCAGACCGAGCCCCGCTCGACCACGCGACCGGAGTAGAGGATGCAGACCGCATCGGCGACCTCGGCCACGAGGCCCAGATCGTGCGTGATCAGCACCATCGCCGCATCGGTCTTCGCCCGCACGGTGCCGAGGACGGTCATGATCTGCGCCTGGATCGTCACGTCCAGCGCGGTCGTCGGCTCGTCGGCGATGAGCACCGAGGGCTCGTTCGCCATCGCCATCGCGATGACGGCGCGCTGCCGCATGCCTCCCGACCACTGGTGCGGGTACTGGCGAGCACGCTGCTCCGGATCGGGGACCCCGACATCGGTCAGCAGTCCCGTCACGCGGCGGCGCACCTCGGCGCGGCCGAGCGCGCGGTCGTGCACCCGGAGGGCCCGCCCGATCTGACCGCCCACCCGCTTGACCGGGTTGAGCGCCGTCATCGGGTCCTGGAAGATCATCGCGAGCTCGCTGCCGCGCAGCCCTCGCAGCTCGGCCTCCGGCATCCCGAGGACGTCGCGGCCGCGGTAGTGCACGGTGCCGTCGAGCACCTCCAGGCCCTGGGGCAGCAGGCCGAGCACGGCGAGCATCGTGACGCTCTTGCCCGAGCCGGATTCGCCGACGAGGCAGAGCACCTCCCGCTCGTGCAGGGTGAAGGAGACGCGGTCGACCAGGACGACGGTGTCGCCGTGCTCGTCGGTGTAGCCGACGCTGAGGCTCCGGACGTCGAGGAGGACCGCGCGGTCGTCCGGTGCGGACGCGGCATCGGTCGCGGGGGTGGGGCCGGCCGCGGGGGTGGCATCGGTCGTGGTCATCGGAGGCTCCGCTTCACGGATCGTCGTGACGTGCGTCGGACAGTGGTCGCCGAGCCCTCGGCGGTGAAGCGCTGGCTCAGCAGATTGGTGCCGGCGACCGTGAGGAAGATCGCGACGCCGGGGATGATCGCGAGGTGCGGCGCCTGGCGGACGTAGTCCTGACCCTCGCTGATCATCAGGCCCCAGCTCGGCGTCGGCGCTTGCACGCCGAGACCGAGGAAGTCGAAGGAGGAGGTCAGCAGCATGACCGCGCCGATGTCGCTGGAGGCGAGGATCATCATCTGCACCGCGACGTTCGGCACGATGTGCCGCCGCACGGTCCAGAGCCCGCCCGCTCCCTGCAGGCGCGGCGCGAGCACGAAGTCGCGGTCGCGCAGCGCCATCGCGGTGCTCCGGGCGACCCTCGCGTAGCCGACCCAGTAGGTGGCGGCGAGCACCGTGATCATCAGCCAGACGCTCGGGCCGAGCGAGGCGGCGAGGGCGATCAGCACCAGGATGACGGGCATGGCGAGCTGGATGTCCGCGAGGCCCATCAGGACGTTGTCGGTCCTGCCGCCGACGTAGCCCGACCAGGTGCCGACGGCCATGCCGACGAGGCTGTTGACGACCACGATCAGCAGGACGATCCCGAGGGTGACCCGGCCGGCGAGCGCGAGCCGGCTGGCCTCGTCCCGGCCGAGCGCGTCCGTGCCCAGCCAGTGCTCGGCGAACGCACCCGGCGCGGCGAGGACCCTCGAGAGGTCCTGCGCGAACGGGTCGTAGCCGGGCAGCAGCGGGTACGCGAGCGAGAAGAGGACGATCGAGCCGACCATCGCCGCCCCGAGGACCTGCAGCGCGGGCACGCGGCGACCGCGGGCGAAGGCCGTGGTGATGCCGGCGCGCAGGGCGCCGGTGCGGATGATCTCGGTGGTGGTCATGCGAGCCTCACTCGGGGATCGATGAGCCCGGAGACGACGTCGACGAGCAGGTTGGCGAGGATGAACAGCAGGGCGACGACGATCAGACCCGACTGGACGACCGGGAAGTCGCGGGAGTAGACCGCGCCGAGCATCAGCTGCCCCATCCCTGGCCAGGCGAAGACGTTCTCGACGATGACCAGGCCGCCGAGGAACGAGCCGAGGCTGATGCCGGCGACCGTGAGCACGGGGAGGAACGCGTTCGGCAGCAGCTCGCCGACGACCACGCGGAAGCGGTTCTCGCCCCGGGCGAAGGCGGTGCGGGCGTAGTCCTGCGTCGACTGCTCGGTCAGCGCGTTGTCGAGCAGGCGCGTGTAGAGCACGAACTGACCCGTCGCGATGGTGAGCGCCGGCATGATGATCGCCAGCGGATCCCGGTTGCCGAGCGAGGGCAGCAGGCCCAGCCAGACCGACAGCACCAGCACCAGCAGCAGGCCGAAGAAGAAGTCGGGGATCGCCTGGCGGGTCGAGCCGAGGCCGAGCGAGAGGGCGCGGAGCCCGCGGGAGCGGGTGAGCTGGATGACGACTCCGGCGACCAGTGCGAGCGCCAGTCCGAGCAGCAGGCCGACCGCGCCGAGCGAGAGCGACGCGGGCAGCCGCTCGAGCACCAGCTGCATCGACGAGACGCCCGCCTGGCGGTAGGAGTCGCCGAAGTCGCCCGTGACGAGCCCGCCGAGGTATCGCAGGTACTGCTGCCAGAGCGGCAGGTCGAAGCCGAGGCGCTGGTTCAGGTCGGCGATCTGCTCGGGCGATGCGTTCTCGGTGAGCAGGAGCGCCGCGGGGCTGCCGCTGAGGCGGCCCAGGCCGAACGCGATCGTGACGACGGCGAAGATCGTCGCGAGACCCTGGGCGAGTCGTCTGACGAGGTAGGGGCCCATCGCGCCGCCTCCGTTCGAGTGAGTGTCCGTGGTGCTGTCGGTATACAGAATTGCGCCATCTCTGTTTCGTGCGCGTCTCCGGAGGTTTCCGGAATGTAAACACTTCCGCGCTTGTCTGTATCCGTATTGCCCGGAATCACGGCCTGAAAGCGGCTGTTTAGATGCTTTGTCGCTGGTTCTGGATACCGAACTCGTGACGCTTGCGACGGACCCCGGTGATGCGATCGATCGACCAGTGCATACAGAATGAGCGCAGGAGGATCACATGTCGACACGCATCATCACGTCGGAGGAGTGCGAGGCGCTCTCCGAGTGGCCCGGTCTGATCGCCGCGCTCGACGACGCCCACCGGGCGCTCGCCGAGGGCGGCGCGGTGCAGCCGGTCCCCGAGGCCCTGCGGACTCCGGGGGACGCCAGCTCCGACGGCCCCGCCGCCGTCCCGATGGTCGCCTTCGCGCCGTACCTCGGTCTCGCCTCGGTGAAGCTGCTGATCGACGCCCCGCGCAACCGCTCGCGCGGGCTGCCGCCGCAGCGCTCGACGATCTCGCTCTACTCCGCCGACACCGCGGAGTGCTTGGCGCTGATCGACGGCCGCGCGCTGACGCGCCTGCGGACGGCGGCGGTCTCGGCGCTCGCGACCTCGGCCCTGGCCCGTCCCGACTCCCGGATCCTCACCCTGGTCGGCGCCGGTCCGCTCGCCCGCGAGCACGCGCTCGCCCTCGGCTCCGTGCTCGAACTCGACGAGGTGCGGGTCTGGTCGCCGTCGGGCTCCAGCGCCACGGCGCTCGCCGCGGAGCTCGTCGCGAACGGCGTGCCGGCGACGGCGCCCGAGGATCTGGCGGATGCGGTGCGCGGCTCCGATGTCGTCTGCACGCTGACGCCGTCGGTCGAGCCGCTGCTCGACGAAGCCTGGCTCACCGACGGCGTGCACGTCAACGCGGTCGGGTCGCCGCCGCGCCACGGCTACCGCGAGCTCGGTGCCGACGTCTTCGCGCGGGCGGACCGGGTCGTGGTCGACACCCGCGGGATCGCCTTCTCCGAGTCGGACAACGTGCGCCGCTCCGGGCTCCGGCCCGCCGACGTGGCGGAGCTGGGGGAGGTGCTGACCGGCCGGACCGGCGGGCGCTCGTCACGCGACGACGTGACCGTGTTCAACAGTGTCGGCATCGGCCTGCAGGATCTGGCGGCGGGCGCTCACGTGCTCGCCCGGGCCGAGCGCGCGGCCCTCGGCGTCGAGGTCGAGACGCGGGCCGTCCGGTGACGGTCGCGCCGCCGACCCGGTTGAATAGGGGGAGCCGAGCGAAGGAGGCCCGCGTGACCGGCATCGCCCCCGAGGAGTCGCTGACGGCGCAGACCTATCGCACGCTCCGCCGCGAGATCATCCTGGGCCGGTATCCGCAGGGGTCGCGGCTGGTCGAGTCGACGCTGGCGAGCGAGCTGAAGGTGTCGCGGCTGCCGATCCGCGAGGCGGTGCCGCAGCTCGAGAACGAGGGCTTCGTGCGCACCCTGCCGCGGCGCAGCTCCCGCGTCACGGAGTGGACCACCGCCGATGTCACGGAGCTGTTCGACGTGCGCCTGAGTCTGGAGACGCTCGCCGCCCGCCTGGCCGCACGGCGCGTCGCAGAGGGCGTGTCACCTGAGCCGCTGCACGAGGCCATCGCGGCCGAGCACCGGGCGCTCGACAGCGAGGACTGGCTGCTCGTCGCCGAGACCAGCACGATCGTGCACGAGGCGATCGTCGACATCGCCGGCAGCGCGCTGCTCGGGTCGCTGATGAGGGCGGTCAGTGGGCGGATGACGTGGCTGTTCTATCTGACCTCCGCGCGCGACCAGCACCAGCAGTCCGACGAGCACCAGGGCCTGCTCGAGGCGATCCTCTCCGGCAACGACCGCCTCGCCGAGTCGATCGCCTTCACCCACATCGAGAAGGGCCGCGCCCCGTCGCTGCAGCTGCTCGGCGGCTAGGGCTGCGTCGTCACGCTGATCGAGCAGCCCTCGCAGAGGGCGTATCGCGATCCACCGTCGAAGGGACGTGGGTCTCGATACGCCGCTCCGCGGCTACTCGACCAGCATGAGGGGGCCGCTCCGCGGCGGCTCGACCGGCAAGAGGAAGCCGCTGCGCGGCTGCTCCACCATCAGGGTCCCCCTCTCGATCGAGCAGTCTGCTCCATGCTGATCGAGTAGCCCTCGCAGAGGGCGTATCGAGATCCACCGTCGAAGTGACATCGGTCTCGATACGCCGCTCCGCGGCTACTCGACCAGCATGAGGAGGCCGCTCCGCGGTTCCTCCGGCACGCGGCGCCGGCCGCTACTCGCCGTGCTGCAGGCGGCGGCGCAGCAGCAGCGCGCCTCCGCCGAGCAGGAGCGCGAGCGCCCCGAGGGGCAGCAGCGACAGGTCGACGCCGGTGGCGGCGAGGTCGCCGTCGGGCCCGGCGACGGGCGCGGGCTCGTGCGGCGCGGGCTCACCCGGCGCGGGGTCCCCGGGAGCGGGGATCACGGGCGGTGCGGTCTCGGTCGGCATCGGCACGGGCGTGCCGGTCGGCGCGGGAGTCGGCGTCGGCGACGGCACCGGCTCCGTCCCCTCCTGCGCGAGCACCGGCACGGTCGACCAGTCGATGTCGCTCGCCAGCCCGTACGAGGTGTACGACGGCTGGTTGTAGGCGGTCTGCTGGCGCGCCACCTCGACCCGGTACTGCGGGTCGTGCATCAGCGTGGTCAGCTTGCGGTCCGTCACCTCGGTGCTCGAGTAGATGCGGATCGCGCTCGAGTCCGCGGTCGGCAGCAGCAGCTCCTCGCGCCAGTCGCCGAGCACGTCCGCCACCAGCGACGGGTTGCCCTTGGTGCCGTTGTTCGTGACGGTGCCCTCGGCCGAGAGCAGCACGGTGCCGTCGCCGGTCACGATAGTCGGGGTGACGGGCGTCGCGTCCTGCATCGTCGTGCTCGCCACGATCTGCGTGGTCATGTCCGCGGCCCAGCGGATGCTCTGGTTGGTGCCGGGCTGCTGGGAGGAGTCCCCACCCGTGAGCGGCTCGCCGCTCGCCGAGAGCTTCCCGATCGCCCAGACCTCCTGGCCGGGGATCGCGGGGTCGACGTCGCCGATCATCCCGCGGCCGGTGTCCTTGCCGGAGTAGGCGCCGAAGAGCACCTCGCCGGTCGCGGCGTCGCGGAGGGCGTAGCCGTAGGGCGCGCCGACCCCGCCCTCGTGCACGGAGAAGATCTCGAGGCCGGGGTTCGCCGGGTCGATGTCGGTGACGTGCATCGCGTCGCCGTGGCCGAGCTTCGCCTCGGTACCGGGCGCGCTGCTGCCCTCGGGGAGGGTGTCGTAGGAGCTGTAGAGCAGGCTGCCGTCGTCGTCGAGGGTCGCGGAGCCGTAGACGATCTCCTGGCGGCCGTCGCCGTCGACGTCCGCGGCGCTGAGCGAGTGGAAGCCCTGGGTGGTGAGCGTCGCCCACTCCGGGCTGGTGCCCTCGCGGCCGTGCGGGGTGTCGTCGAACGGGTTGGTCAGCGGCACGTGCCCGCTGTCGGCGACCCAGCGCTGCGAGAGCGAGGTGCCGTCCCAGTCGTAGGCGACCACGACCGCGCGGGTGTAGTAGCCGCGCGCGAAGACGGCCGACTGGGTCTCGCCGTCGAAGGAGGCGACGCCCGCGAGGAAGCGGTCGACGCGGTTGCCCGGCTCGATGCGGGAGTACGCGTAGTCGCCCCAGAGCAGTCCGTCGTCACCGCGGCCCGGCTCGTAGGCGGCGGTCTGCAACTCCTCGCCGGACTCGCCGTCGAAGACCGTGAGGTACTCGGGGCCGTCGAGGATGAAGCCCTCGAAGGTGGTGAGGTCGTTGCGGTCGCTCCGGCTCGGCGCGTAGACGTCGATGAAGTAGTCGGCGAGCTCGGTCGCCCCGTCGCGGTCCAGCGGGTAGGCGTGCGTCGGCGCGATGCCGAACGCCTCCTCGAGGGTCGCCGGCCACTGGCCGCTCGTCACCTCCTCGCGGGTGCCCCAGCCCTCGAACACCCCGATCAGGTGGTCGCGGTAGCCGGCGGCCGAGAGGCGGTAGTCGTCCTCGGCGGTGACGCCGGCGGCGACGTCCTCGGGGAGGAGGGTGATCGACTGCGCGCGGGCCGGGTCGCCGCCGGGCAGGACGGTGGTGCCGGGCGCGGTCTTCGTCATGATCTCGGAGCGGCCGTCGCCGTCGAAGTCGGAGACGAGGAACTGCGTGTAGTGGGCGCCGGAGCGGATGTTCACGCCCAGATCGATCCGGTGCAGCAGCGTGCCGTCGGCCTCGTAGGTGTCGAGGTAGGTGCTGCCGGTGTAGCCCTTCTGCGAGACGTCCTTCGCGTTCGAGGGGTACCACTTCACGACGTACTCGTAGTCGCCGTCGCCGTCCATGTCGCCGACGCTCATGTCGTTGGCGCTGTAGGTGTAGGCCTCGCCGGCCGGAGTGACGCCGTCGGCCGGTTTCTGCAGCGGCAGCGTCTCGAACGCGTCGGCCGAGGCGGTGGCGGGCGCGCTCGGCTCGCCGGGGGCGCCGTCGACCAGCGGCACGACGCGGTACTCGTCGCCGGGGGTGCCGTCCGGGTCGTGCAGGTTGGTGCTGTCGGTGACGACACCGACCTGCTCCGCGCCGCGGTAGACGGCGAAGTCGGCGCCGATCATCCCGGTGCCGGAGGAGCCGGTGACCTCGGTCGCCAGCAGGCGCCAGCTGACGAAGACGCCGCCGTCGGGCGAGGCGAGCGCGACGACCCCGCGGTCGAGGTCCTCGAGCTGGGCGGTCAGGACGGGGTTCGCGGAGCCCGCCTGCGGCGCGGCCGCGGCGGTCGAGGCGCCGGTGAGGGCGAGGCCCGCGGCGAGCGCGAGGCCAAGGCCGGAGCGCAGCGCCCCGGCGGTGGAGGGCGGACGGAACGGACGTGAATTCGGCATTGAATCCCTCGGCATCGATGGTCCGGGACGCAGGAATGCGCTTTCCCCGGCGGTCCGCCCACCCTACGTGAGACGTTTCACAGGGGTCAACCACCCTCCTGCCCGCGCGAGCACGCTGGTCGAGCAGCCGCGCAGCGGCGTATCGAGACCCCGCGTGCAGTCGTCGGTGGATCTCGATACGCCCTCTGCGAGGGCTGCTCGATCAGCATGATCCCGGTGACCGCGCGATCCGAGTGGGAGCGGGGCCTCGCACGCTCATGCTGGTCGAGTAGCCGCGGCACGCGGCGTATCGAGACCCCGCGTTCGATGTCCGGTGGATCTCGATACGCCCTCTGCGAGGGCTACTCGATCAGCATGGTTGAGCCGTGCATGCTGGTCGAGTAGCCGCGGCACGCGGCGTATCGAGACCCGGATTAGTCCGGTGGGGCGCCCTCGTCCGGATCCGGCCTGTCGAAGGTCTTCTTCGACGCCGCGCGCAGGGCGACGTAGTCGCCGCGCATGAGCGCCTCGCGCTTGGCGCGGCTCCAGTTCTGGACGCGCTTCTCCCACCAGTAGGCATCGCCGATGCTGTCGAACTCCTGGTGCCAGAGCAGCGTCACCGGCAGGCGGCTCCGCGTGTAGGCGGCGCCCTTGCCCATCATGTGCGCGTCGACTCGGCGGTGCAGGGATCGAGTGCTGCCCACGTAGTAGCTGCCGTCGCCGCAGCGGAGGATGTAGAGGAATGCCATGCGGATGAGCGTGGTGCGGCGGCGAGTGCGGTGGGGCGAGCGGGCGCGCATCGGGGGAGAGATGGCCGAAGTGCCGGCTGTGGTGGATCTCGATACGCCCTCTGCGAGGGCTACTCGATCAGCATGATCGCGGCCGGCCGCGTGATCAGCGTGGACATCAGCGATCCATGTTGGTCGAGTAGCCGCGGCGCGGCGTATCGAGACCCCGCGTGCAGTCGTCGGTGGATCTCGATACGCCCTCTGCGAGGGCTACTCGATCAGCATGATCGCGGCCGGCCGCATGATCAGCGTGGACATCAGCGATCCGTGTTGGTCGAGTAGCCGCGGCGCGGCGTATCGAGACCCCGCGTTCGATGGTCGGTGGATCTCGATACGCCCTCTGCGGGGGCTGCTCGATCAGCATGGTGCGGCCGCCCGTGCGTATCACCAGGCGTCGTCGGTGCCGTCGTCGTCGTCGGTGTCGGCGGCGATCATCTCGACGATGGTGTCGACGGTGAGCCAGGGGCCGTTGCTGACCTCGCCGATCTTCTCGCGGTCCTTGAAGACGACGATGCGGTCGCTGAGGCGCACCACCTCCTCCAGCTCGGAGGAGATGTAGACGATCGAGACGCCCTCCTTGGCGAGCTGGGCGATGTGCGCCTGGATCTCGACCTTCGACGCGACGTCGATGCCGCGGGCCGGCTCGTCGAGCACCAGCAGGCGCGGTCGGGTGGCGAGCCAGCGCGCCAGCACGACCTTCTGCTGGTTGCCGCCGGAGAGGTACTTCACCGGCATGTCCGGGTCGGCCGGCGTGATGTTCAGCGCCTCGACGTAGGTGGCGACGAGAGTGTCGGTCTCGGCGGCCGACAGCGGGTGCGCCCAGCCGCGCAGCGCCTGCAGGCCCAGCACGAGGTTCTCGCGGAGGGAGAGATCGCCGATGATGCCGTCCTCGCGGCGGTTCTCGCTCGAGTGCGCGATGCGGTTCCGCAGGCCCGAGACCGGGTCGACGATGACCGCGTGCTCTCCGTCGATCAGCACCTCGCCGCTGTCCGGCCGCTCCACTCCGCTCAGCAGCGACGCGAGCTCGGTGCGCCCGGAGCCGCGCAGTCCGGCGAAGCCGACGATCTCGCCGCGGTGCAGCTCGAGGTCGGTGGGGGAGACGGCGCCCCGGCGGCCGATGCCGACCGCGCGGTAGATCGCGGGGCCGGTGGGCTGGCGCCGGTGCTCGCGGCGGTCGGAGCCGATCTGCCGCAGCGCCTCGATGTCCTTGCCGATCATCTTCGCGATCAGCTCGGCCCGGTCCATCCGCCGGGCCGGGTACTCGCCCTCGGTGCAGCCGTCGCGGAGCACGGTGATGCGGTCGCTGAGCGTGAGCACCTGCTCGAGGAAGTGCGAGACGAAGACGATCGCGACGCCCTGGTCGCGCAGCCTCCGCAGCACGGTGAAGAGCCGGGCGACGTCGCCGAGGTCCAGGCTCGAGGTCGGCTCGTCGAGGATCAGCACGCGCGGCCGGTCGACCATCGCGCGGCCGATCGCGACCAGCTGCCGGATCGCGGGCGAGAGCGAGCGGAGCGGCAGGCGCGGGTCGAGGTCCTCGAGGCCGAGCTCGGCGAGCATCTCGGCCGCGCGGGCGTGGGTGCGCGACCAGGAGATGCCGAGGCGGCCGCGGATCTCGTGGCCGATCATCACGTTCTCGCCGATGCTGAGGTTGTCGGTGAGCCGCTCGTCCTGGAAGACGGCGGTGATCCCCGCGGCCTTCGCGTCGGCGGGGCCGCTGAAGCGCCGGGCGACGCCGTCGACGACGATCTCGCCCGCGTCCGGCTGGTGGATCCCGGTGAGCGTCTTGATCAGCGTCGACTTGCCCGCGCCGTTCTCGCCCATCAGGCCGTGGATCTCGCCGGGCACCAGCCGCAGCCGCGCGCCGGACAGCGCCGGTCCGGACGAGAAGGAGACGTGGATGCCGGCCATCTCGACGATGGGCTCGCGGCGTGCGGGATCGGGGCGTGCCGGAGTCGTCTTCGACTGAACTGCCACGGGCCGTCCTCGGGTCGTGTGCGATGCGGCGCCGGGGGGCGCCGCGCCAGGGGTGCCGCCGATGATACGCGGTCGGAGCGGAGCCGATCGGGCCCTTGTGCTCGGGTTGCGCGCTCGGGCCCCGCGCTCGGCCTTGTGGTCAGGTCGCGCGGTCGGGCGCTGCGCTGCGGTGCTGCGGTCAGGCCCTCGGCGGCGCCGTCGACTCGCGCACCACGAGCTCGGTGGGGATGCGGGTGCGCTGCGGGATCTCCTGGCCGCGGATCCGCGCGTGGATCACCTCGGCGACGGTGGTGCCGAGCTTGTCGAAGTCCTGCCGCACGGTCGTCAGCGGCGGGAGGAAGTGCCGGGCCGTCGGCAGGTCGTCGAAGCCGACGACGCTGACGTCCTGCGGCACCCGGATGCCCCGCTCGACGAGGCCGTGGATGACGCCGAGCGCCATCTCGTCGTTCGCGACCACCATCGCCGTGAACTCCGGCACCGACTGCAGGCTCCGCGCGAACTCGTAGCCGGAGTCGGGCGTCCAGTCGCCGACGACGATCGGGCGCTCGCGCATTCCCCACGCCTTCGCCCGGCTGTGGAAGGCGCGCTCGCGGGCGCGCGCGTCGAGCCAGTCGAGCGGGCCGGACATGTGCAGGACGTCGCGGTGCCCGAGCGAGGCGAGGTGGTCGACGGCCTGGCTCATGCCGGCCTGCTGGTCGACCGAGACGGTGAGGAAGTTCGCGTCCTTGTCGGACTTGACGACCAGGGTCGGCACGCCGATCTCGACGGTGCGCAGCGTGGCGACGGAGGAGGAGCGCGGGGCGATCACGCAGAGCGCGTCGATCCCGAGGCCGGAGAGGTGCCTGATCGCGTCGACCGGGGTCATGTCCTGGTCGTCGCGCAGCGCGACCGAGGTGACGGAGTAGCCCTTCTCGCGGGCGGCGCGCTCGATGGCGCGGAGGGTGCTCGACGGACCGAACTCGGCGCCGCTCTCGATCATCACGCCGATGCGGTCGGTGCGCTGGGTGACGAGCGAGCGGGCCGCGATGTTGGGGCGGTAGTCGAGCTCGGAGACGGCCTCGAGGACCTTCTGCCGCGTCGACTCCTTGATGTTCGGATGCCCGCTGAGCACGCGGGACACCGTCATGTGCGAGACCCCGGCGACCGCGGCGACATGCCGGAGGTTGGGCCGATCGGCCATGGCGCGGACCTCCTCCGCTCCCCTGGGGGGAGAGCCGGGCACCCTCGGTGCGGCGGGATGACGAGGGCTCGACATCGCGGGTCCGATCAGCATAGCCAAGCGGGGCCCGGGGCACCGCAGTCGGGCGCCTCCCGGCCCGCGGCGCTCAGGGTCGCGGCGCTCGGTCCGCGACGTCCAGCACCAGCGTGCGCGCCCCGGGCTCGCGGCCGGCGGAGCGGACGGTGAGCAGGCCCGCGCCCGCGTCCCAGCTCGTGTCCCAGGCGGGCAGGCCGGCGGGGAAGGCCGTCCGCACCCGGACCGCGCGGCCGAGCAGGCCCGGGAAGGCGAGGGTCGTC
This sequence comes from Rathayibacter sp. VKM Ac-2856, assembly GCF_013205055.1. Lineage (GTDB taxonomy): Bacteria > Actinomycetota > Actinomycetes > Actinomycetales > Microbacteriaceae > Rathayibacter. Next base: position 378,368 of record NZ_JABMLF010000003.1, on the reverse strand, counting down.
TCGCCCGGCTCGTCGCCGCGGTCCCACAGCGAGAGCACGATCGAGCCCGTCGCACCCGGTGCCTGCAGCGCCGACGCGACCCAGCGGTCGGTCCAGCCGGGCAGGCCGAGCGGCCAGAGCGGCACCGAGGCGATCAGGTGCGGCCGCAGCTCCGCGGCCGTCCGCACCGCCTCCGCGACGAGGGCGCGCTGCTCCGCCGTCATCCTGTCCAGGTGGCCGGTGAGGTGGAAGCGGCCCGCGAGCCCCGTCACCAGGGTGAAGGCGATCGCCTCGTCGCTCATCTCCGGCTGCGGGCAGGCCCAGTTCGCGGCCTGCTCGGGCAGCATCGAGAGCGGTGCGGCGGCGGCGATGGCCGGAGCGAGCAGCGGATCCTCCTGGTCGGAGGTCGACTGCAGCTGCATCCGGGCGAGCAGGGCGGAGTCGGCGCGCATGGCTCCCGAGGCGCAGTTCTCGAGCACCAGCCGCGGGTGGCGGTCGAGGACGCCGTCGATCCAGTCGAGGTGCGCGCGGGCGTGCCCGAGCAGCCCGGCTCCGGCGCTCGACGCCGCGCGGTCGGTGCCCGGCCCCGGATCGATGTTGTAGTCGAGCTTGAGGTAGCCGATGCCGAAGTCGCGCACGAGGCGGTCGACCGTCTCGTCGAGGTGCGCGCGGGCCGCAGGATGGCGCAGATCGAGGTGGAACCGGCCGCTCTCCTCCACCCGGACGCCCGAGCGGGAGAGGAACGCCTCCTCCGGCAGGGTCCGCGCGAGGGGGCTGCCGGTGCCGATCACCTCGGGCTCGAGCCAGAGCCCGGGCACCATGCCGTGGCCGCGGATCGCGTCGACGACCTCGCCGAGGCCGCCGGGGAAGCGCCGGGTCGACGGCGTCCACTCGCCCACCGTGTCCCACCAGGACTCGGTGTCGGCGTACCAGCCGGCGTCGATGCAGAAGGTCTCGGCGCCGACCTCGGCCGCCGCGGCGACGAGCGGGAGGAGCCGCTCGGTGGTGGGGTCGCCGACGAGGGTGTTGAGGTAGTCGTTGTAGACGACGGCCGGCCGGCGGTCGTCGGGATGCGCGCGCCGCGCCGCCCGCTTCGCCCGGGTGAGCGCCGCGGCGGCGTGCTCGAGATCGGTGCCGACGGCGAGCAGGGCCGGCACCGAGGTGAAGGACTCGCCCGGCGCGAGGAGCTGCGACCACTGGTGGTCCCGGTCCGTGGGGCCGGAGACGGCGAGGTAGGCGTCGCCGATCTGCTCGCCGACCTCCCAGCGCCACGGCCCGCTGTGCGCGACCTCGCAGAGCCAGGTCACGTCCTGCCGCCGCGAGCGGAGAGCCGCCAGGGGGAGCGGGCCGCCGGTCGACCAGGTGCCCGTGGCCGTGCGGACGACCGACTCGCGCGGCGGCTGCGCGGTGTGCTCGGGATGCAGGTCGGGCAGCAGCTCGCGCAGCTCCCGGGCCTGCCAGCGGCCCTCGCCGAGCCACTCGCTCCGCCCCTCCAGCAGCTCCCAGTCGGCGGCGGGATCGGCGGCGGCGCCGACATCGAGCCGGGTGCCGAGGGGCATCGCCCAGCTGGTGACGGCGGTGAGCAGGATCCGCTCATCGCCCGCGTTCTCGACCTCGGTGCTCACGCGGAGGGCGCCGTCGAGGGCCTCGAGGACGGTCGTCGCGCGCACGCCGTCGGCGCTCGCCGAGACGATGCGCAGCGCGACGCCGGGCTCGGACTCGTGCGAGAGGTAGCGGAGGGAGTCGCCGATCGCGGTCTGCACGAGGCGGTCGGTCGAGGTGACGTGGCCGCGGCCGGCGGTGAGGATCCCGACGAGGGGCAGCGGACGGTCGAAGCAGATCTCCAGCTCCCCGGCGACGAGCCGGGCCAGGCTCACGGGCGCCTCGGGGGAGTGGCGGAACTCGAGCTCCAGCCGCGCGGCGCGCCAGAACAGGGGGTGCGCCGGTGCCATGCGGTCGTCTCTCTGGTCGGAGATGCTCCGCGGGGGACTCGGAGCACGAAACGTTCTCCTCGGACTCTAGGCGGGGGTGATCGCGCGATCAAGACCCGGGGGCGAAACGTTTCGACCGGGCATCCGCGGAAGGAGCCGAGGGGGGTTTGACCTTGCGCAAGCCCCGCTGTTACCGTGAACAAATTCTCGCCCCGGCTCTCTCGACCGCCCTCTCGCGGCCGTCCGGGTGCGCCCGCATCACGATCGACGACGGAGTCCTTCATGCATCTGACCGCGCCCGCACCGGGCCTGCGCCGCCGGCTGATCGCCGGCCTCCTGATCCTGCTGGCCGCGGTCCTCGCGCTGCCGCTCCTCGTCGCGAGCCCCGCCGCGGCGATCGGCGAGCCGACCTTCACCAACCCGATCGAGGCGGACACGGCCGACCCGACGATCGAGTTCCACGACGGCAACTACTACCTGGTCGCCACCACCTGGGACGACCGCGTCGTGATGCGCAAATCGCCGACGCTCGCCGGGCTCGGCACCGCCACTCCGGTGACCGTCTACTCCGACACGAACCCCGGGCGGAACGCGAACATGTGGGCGCCCGAGCTGCAGCGGCTCCAGGGCCCGAACGGCTGGCGCTGGTACCTGATGTACACGATGGGGACCGCGGGCAACTTCGACCGCCAGCACCTCCAGGTGATCGAGAGCGCGGGCGACGACCCGATGGGTCCGTACACCTACAAGGGCCGCCCGGTGCCGACCGATGCCTGGAACATCGACGGCGCCTACCTGCAGCTGAACGGCGAGCTCTTCATGACCTGGTCGGCGTTCCAGCCGGGTAACGGCCTGCAGAGCGACTACATCGCGCGGATGTCCGACCCGTGGACGATCTCGGGCCCGCAGAACGTGCTGTCGGAGCCGGTCGAGCCGTGGGAGACCATCGGCGTCCCGGTGAACGAGGGGCCGATCCCGCTGCAGAAGGACGGCCGCACCTGGATCGTCTACTCGGCGAGCTTCTGCGGCACCGAGGACTACCAGCTCGGCACCCTCGAGTACGACGGCACCGGCGACCCGGTGCTCGCCTCCTCCTGGACGAAGAGCGACGGACCGGTCTTCTCGAAGGCGAACGGCGAGTACGGCACCGGGCACAACGACTTCTTCACCTCGCCCGACGGCACCGAGACCTGGAACCTGTACCACGCGAACGACCGCCCCGACGGCGGCTGCGGCCGCGAGCGCTCGGCCCGCGCGCACCTCGTGGACTGGACCGCCGAGGGCGAGCCCGACTTCGGCACTCCGCTCGGCACCGCCGCCCGGATCCCCGTGCCCAGCGGCGAGAACGCGCCGATCACGGCACGGGTCGAGGGTGCGGCCTGGCAGCTGGTCAGCCGCAGCACCGGCCTCTGCGCCACGGTCTCCTCCGCGCAGAGCGGTGACGGCGCCGGCGTCGTGCAGGGCTCCTGCACCACGCCCCGCGCGAGCTGGACCCTGGACAGCACCGGCGACGGGCACCTGCGCGTCGTGAACGCGAGCAGCGGTAAGTCGCTCGGACCGGTCGGCTGCTCCACCGCCGCCGGCGCGGCCCTGCAGCAGTCGGCGTGGCTGACGACCGGCTGCCAGCAGTGGACGGTCGCCCCCGGCTCCGGCGGCTGGTCGACGCTGACGAACCGCACCAGCGGGAAGGCGCTCGACGCCGTCTCGGGTGCGATCCGCCAGTCGGCACCGAGCACCGCCGCCTCGCAGGAGTGGGCGCTGCGCCCGGTCGGCGCGGTCGCGGTCACCTCGCTGGTCACCGGCAAGGCCTTCGACCTGCCCGGCTGCTCCACCGCCGACGGCGCGGTGCTGCAGCAGCAGGAGTGGCTCGGCTCACCGTGCCAGCGCGCGACGTTCACGGCGGCCGCCGCCGGCGCCGTCGAGATCCACCCGGTGTCGGCCGCGGCGAAGTGCCTCGCGGTCACCGCGGGCTCCACGGCCGACGGCGCGACCGTCAGCCAGGGCGCGTGCGGGGTCACGGGCAGCAGCTGGAACCTGCGCCCCGGCAACGACGGCACCGTCGAGCTCCGCGCCGTGCACAGCGGCAAGGCGCTCGACCTGTCGAACTGCTCGGCGCAGAACGGCACCCGGATCGGCCAGTGGAGCGTGCTGAACAACGACTGCCAGCGCTTCCGCGTCTCGCTCGGTGCCCCGGCGGCGCCGGTCGCGCTGCAGCTCGCGGCCACCTCGACGGTGCGCTGCGTGGCGGGGAAGCCGGTGCTCACCACGACCGTGAAGAACACCGACGACCTGCCGGCCGACATCACCGTCACGACCGTCGCGGGCACGAAGACCTTCCCGGGCGTGGCCGGCGGCAGGAACGCCACGGCGAGCTTCACGGTGCGCCAGCCGGCGCTCGCCGCGGGCTCGGCGACGGTGACGGGCGCCGGCGTCGACGACGCCGGCCGCACCGCCCGCACGACGGCCGCCTACCCGGCCATCGGCTGCTGACACCGGGTCTCGATGCGCCGCTGCGCGGCTGCTCGACCGGCATGTGCCCCGTGCTGGTCGAGCAGCCCGCCTCTCTTGCTGATCGAGTAGCCCGCGCAGCGGGCGTATCGAGAGATCGACACCGCGGGCAGGGCGGACCGCGTCTCTCGCGCTCTTCACGACGGCGATTCTGCCGTTCACCGCCGTCGCGGATGCCGAGGCTCGGCGTCGCGAGCCGTGCGTGATCAAACGGAACGCACGCGCAGGTGCGGGAGCCGCAGAGGCGAGACGATCGATGAACGACGAAGCGGACGTGCCGGACACCGCCCTACCCAGGGTGCGGTGTCCGGCACGTCCGCGGGAACGCCCGAGCAAGTGGTCCTGCCCGGCTCGGACGTGTCTGGAGTAAGTGCTACATGCCGTCACTCAGCATGGATTGCACCAGCTTGACGTGGCGCTCGAAGTTCAGCTCGCTGAACTCGGTGTTGTAGTTGAGGCCGTAGGGGTAGAAGTGGTATCCCGAGCAATTGAGCGTGGCGTTCGGTCCGTCCCAGGTGCGCAGCAGAGCCTGGGAGGAGACCCAGCCGTTGTTCTGGCAGTTCTGGTTGAAGCCGTTCGAGGTTCCGACGCCCACGGTGTGCGCCATCTCGTGCATGGCGGTGCCCTCCACCATGTAGGTGCGGTTCGAGCCGAAGCGCATCTGGCCGTAGATGTTCGCGTCGGCCGTCGGCGTGCCGGGGCTGTAGGAGACGGTCAGCTGGCGACCGATGTTGTTGAGGCGGTTGTAGCGGGCGACAGCGCGGTCCATCGCGTCGGTGATGCGGGCGTAGGCGTCGGCCTCGTCGGCGGTCGGGTTCGCCGAGCGGTTGAGCGTGTAGGTGATCTTCTGCACGGTCGGGTCGGTCAGGGCCCAGCGCTGGGCCCTGGAGCCGGTGCAGGTCCACTGCTGGACGAGGGAGCCGTCGAGCTGGCCGAAGTCCTTGTTGTCGAGGCACAGGTTGCTGTGGCGGTTGGCGAGCTCGGCGTAGCCCCCACCGACGGAGGTGATGCGCCACTGCTGCGCGGTGCTGCCGTTGCAGCTCCACTGGCGCACTTCAGAGCCGGGCGTGGTGCCGAAGTCGAAGTTGTCGAGGCAGAGGTCGCTGTGCTTGTTCTTGATCTCGGCGTAGCCGTTCCCGAGGTCGCTGACCTGCCAGAGCTGGTTGGCTGTCTCGCCGCACGTCCACTGGCGCACCTCTGCGCCGGGCTGCGTGGCGAACTCGTAATCGTCGAGGCACATGCTGCTGTGCTGATTGCGGATCTCCTGCGCTGCTCCCGTGCCGATGGGGGCGCCGGCGGCGGAGGCGGGAGTGCTCACGCCGACTGTCGTGAGGCCGACGACGGCCACGATCAGAGCTCCGATCGTGCGCGTGGAGATTCGGGACTTCGTTGTCCGGGACATGGAGTGCCTTTCACAGACATGCGGCATCCCCGAAGGGATGCCAGCGGCGGGAGCGCGCCTCCTGATCGGCGGAGGCGGCACGAGGGAGCATCGGAGCCGTCCGGGATGGTGATCCGAAGGTTCCGTCGCGGGCCGAGCAGCGCTGGGGCTCTCTGATGGAGGCGGAGCGGCTGTTGACCGGATGTTGACGTGGACAACCATCGACCGGTCACCGACGCGGTGTCAAGGGCCGCTCGTCATGCGATCCACGCCGGGGATCCGGGTCCGGGAGGGTGGATCCCCGCCCTCGGGCGGAGAGAGCGCTTGCACCGTCCAGGCGTGCGACATCCCCGGAATTCCGCCATTGTTACCGTTAACAAAAGTCGCTACAGTGACCGAGCAGTGGTTGAGCAGCACGACGCTCCTCCCGACCCACCCCGATTCAGCGGTTCGATGACGAGCCGGAGAGGACCGTCGACGATGACGTCCCCACACCTTCCTCACGCCGGTCGGAGCACCCCTTGCCGGGGTGTCCGTCCCTACTGCCCCGACAGCGGCGGTGCCTGGACAGCGCCGGCTCCCGCTCCGCGGTAAAGACCGTCACGCTGCGCGCGCGTCACCCCTGACCTCGGCGCACTTGGTCGGTCGAGCCCGCGCAGGACATCCGCCGCGGCGATCAGCCCGCCGACGCCCGACAGAGGATCACGCCCTCCGCCTCGCCCGCCGCTGCACGCGGAACCGCTTCCCGCTGCGACCTCGCTCGCAGCACCCTTCTCTCCTCCCCGCCCCCTCACCTGAAGGACGACCCATGTCACGATCCCCCCGGCAGGAGCGCACCCGGCGCTCACGCCTCCCTCGAGCGGGCGCCGCTCTGACGCTCGCCGTCGCCTGTCTCGGCGGCGTCCTCGGCCCGATCGGCACCGCCGGCGCAGCCGAGAGCGTTCCCTCGCCCGTGCTGCAGTACTCCTTCGACGGCATCGGCGCGACCCTCGGCAGCGGAGCCGTCGTCGCCGACGCAGCACCCGGCAACCACCCCGGCACGCTGGTGAACGCCGGTGCCACCAGCGTCGCCGGGCCCTCCGGCACGTCGGGCGACCGCGCGCTCTCGCTCCCGGGCGGCTCCAACACGTCGGCCGCACCGCACGTCCGCATCGCGCCGGGCCTGATCCCCGCCGGCACCCAGGACGTCACGATGTCCGCCTGGCTGCGCTGGAGCGGTGCTCCGGACTGCACCTGGCCCTTCACCCTCGGCTCGAGCGTCGACTCGCACGTGCTCGCCACCACGAAGTGCGGGCCCGCCGGCTTCGGCGCGATCAAGAGTGGCTCCGAGGTGCGAGGCGCCGGCAACACGCCGGTCGCCGCGAACCGCTGGGTGCACATGGCGGTCGTCGTCAAGGGCGGCCAGTCGGTCTCGACCTACTTCGACGGCGCTCTCGTCGGCCAGGGGAACACCACCTACACCGCCGCCTCCGCGATCGGCACCTCCACGTTCTCCGGCTTCCTCGGCAAGTCCTTCTACGGCGGAGACGCCTACTGGGCCGGCGCCATCGACGACATGCAGGTCTGGACCTCCGCGCTCACCGCGGGCCAGGTGCAGCAGAGCGCCGCGAGCGTGCACTCCGTGCTCGCGAACCAGGACGCCGCCGTCTCGCTCGGCGACACCTCGAACGTGACCGCGAACCTGAACCTGCCCACGACCGGCGTCAACGGCTCCACGATCACCTGGACGTCGAGCGCCCCCGGCGTCGTCAGCACCAGCGGCGTCGTCACCCGGCCCACCGCAGGGAACCCGGACGCGACCGTCACGCTGACCCCGACCGCCGTCCACGGCGGCGTCACCGTCGTCGGCCGGTCGACCACCGTCTTCGTCCCGGCGTACGCCGCCGGTGACAGCGCCGAGGCCGAGCTCGCCCGGGCCGTGGCCGACGGCATCAGCAACGACCCCGCCCTCGCCGGACCGGTGCGCGGCAGCCTGAACCTGCCCTCGACCGGAGCCGATGTGGCCACCACCGCCACGCGCGCCGGCAGCTCGAGCGCCGTCGTCACCTGGACCTCGTCGAACGAGGCCGTCATCACCTCCGCCGACAAGGGCACCGCGCCTAACGTCGTCGCGAAGGGATCGCTCACGCGTCCGTCCGCCGACACCACCGTCACCCTCACCGCGACGGTGACCGTCGCCGGCACCACCCCCCTCGTGCGGACGCTCACGCGCACCGTGCCGGCCGCGGCCCCCGTCGCCGCGTCCGACCTCGACGCCTACCTGTTCGCGTACTTCACCGGCGACAGCGTCGAGGGCGAGAAGATCCGCTTCGCCACCTCCGACGGCAACGACTCGCTCAAGTGGAAGACCCTGAACGACGCTCAGCCGATCCTCACGTCGACCCTGGGCACGAAGGGTCTGCGCGACCCGTTCATCTTCCGCTCGAAGGAGGGCGACCGCTTCTTCCTGATGGCCACCGACCTCTCCGTCGGCACCACCGGCTTCGGTGGATCGACCAACCGCGGCAGCCGCTACCTCGAGATCTGGGAGTCCACCGACCTCGTCAACTGGGGCCAGCAGCGCCACGTCGAGGTCAACCTGCCGAACGCGGGCATGACCTGGGCGCCGGAGGCCACCTACGACCCCACCATCGACGCCTACGTCGTCTACTGGACCTCGGCTCTCTTCACCGACAGCACGCGCAACGTGGAGGACGGCAACGGACCGCAGATCCTCACCTCCACCACCCGCGACTTCCGCGACTTCACCACCCCCGAGGTCTGGTTCAAGGCCGCCGACGTCCCTTCGCTCAACAAGAGCAACGGCCTGATCGACGCCACCATGCTCAAGGACGGCGACACCTACTACCGCTTCACGAAGGCGACCGAGACCAGCGGCTGCCCCTCGCCCGACATCATCGGACAGAAGTCGACGAACCTGCGCGCTACCACCGCCTCCGGCGCGTGGAGCCTGATCGACACCTGCATCGGCCGCACCGCCGGAACGCCGGAGGTCGAGGGTCCCGAGATCTTCAAGACCAACGAGGGCGACCGGGCCGGGTACAAGTACTTCCTCTGGACCGACAACTACGGCGGCCGCGGCTACATCCCGCTCGGCACGAACTCGCTCGAGGGCGACATCCAGTGGACGATCCCCAGCAGCTTCTCGCTGCCGACCTCGCCGCGCCACGGATCCGTCGTCTCCATCACCGCGAAGGAGCGCGACGCGCTCGCGGCGAAGTGGAACCCGTCGCTCCTGGTGACCTCGATCGACGCCGTGGCACGGACCGTGCAGGCGGGATCGGCGACCGTCGACCTGCCCGCGACGGTGGGCGCGACCTTCAAGGACGGCCACCGCGAGACGGTCGCCGTGACGTGGGAGACCGCTGACCTCAGCACGCTGAAGAAGGCGGGGGACACCGTGCAGGTCCGCGGTCAGCTCGCCAACTCGGCCGCGACCCCCGCCATCGCCACGATCACGGCGACCGCTCCTCCTGGGCCCTCGGTGGAGGCCTCGGCCTCGAACCGCTGCATCGCCGGCAAGGTGACGGTCACCGCGACCGCCACCAACACCAGCGGCTCGACCGTCGAGATGACCGTCGCATCGCAGTGGGGGAGCAAGACCTTCACCGGCGTCGCACCCGGCAAGTCGGTCACCGCCGCCTTCAGCACCCGCGCCGCCTCGGTCACCGCGGGTGACGTGAACGTCACCTCGAAGGACTCGTCCGGCACCCGGACGGTCAGCGCACCCTACTCGGCACTCAGCTGCCGCTAGACCGAGATCCGGGAGGGGAGGAGCGCCGACCAGCCCCCCTCCCGGATCTCTCCACCCCGGAGCCCCGGCTCCCGTTCTCCGGGGAGCACGGACCGCAGCGTCCGTGCTCCCCCGGTCCCTCTCCTCGACGGAAGTAGACGAACAATGCGGTTCCGACGCACGACGGCCCTCCTGGTCGCCGCGAGCCTGACAGCGGGAGGCGCGGCGCTCAGCGCCGCCCCCGCGCAGGCCGCGGTCCCCGGTCCGATCCTCTCCTACGACTTCTCCTCGACCGCGGCCGCCGGCTCGCCCGTCACCGCGGGCACGACGCTCGTCGACTCCGCGGCGGGACGCTCCGCCACGGTCCGCGGCTCCGGAGCCACGACGGTCGTGGGACCGCGCGGCGGCACCGACCGCGCCCTGCGCCTCCCCGGCGGCGCCGCCGGGAGCTCCGCCGCCTTCGCCGAGATCGCGCCGGGACTGACCACGGCGGCGACCACCGACGTGACGATGTCCGCCTGGCTGCGCTGGGAGGGGAACCAGAGCTGCAGCTGGGCCTTCGCGCTCGGGCAGTCGACCGAGCGGTACCTCTTCAGCACCCCCCAGTGCGGCGGGAACCTCATCGGCGCCGTGAAGAATGGCTCCGAGCAGCGCGCGGTCGACACCGGCCCCGCCGCCACCGACCGCTGGACGCATGTCGCCGTCGTGCTGCGCAGCGGAGTGAGCGTCTCGACCTACGTCGACGGCCGACTCGCGCAGACCACCCCGACCTCCGCGACCGGAGCGGCGACCGTCGGCACCGCCGCCCTCTCCGGGCTGCTCGGCAAGTCGTTCTACGGCCCCGACCCCCTTTTCGCCGGTGCGATGGACGATGTGCACGTCTACTCCGCCGCCCTCACCCAGGACCAGGTGCGCGAGGACGCGGCCCCCGCCGCCGCCGCCATCGCCGCCTCCGACGCTGCAGCCGCGACCCTCACGGTCAGCGGCCCCGTCACCAGCGACCTCGCTCTCCCGACCCGCGGCGCCGGCGGCTCGACCCTCACCTGGGGGAGCAGCGACCCCTCGGTGATCGGCGCCGACGGCTCCGTCCGGCGCCCCGCGCCCGGCTCGGCCGACGCCACCGTGACTCTGACCCCGACCGCGACCTTCGCCGGATCCACGGCGACCGGCACCGCGCGCAGCGTGAGCGTCGCCGCGGACACCGAGGCCGACGCGACGGCGCGCCTGCGCACCGCCCTCGTCGTCCCCCCGACCGTCGCCTCGGGCACCGCCCTGCCCACGATCGCCGGGTACACCGTCTCGTGGAGCGCCGACGCAGCCGGCCTGTCCGGCGGCCGCCTCGTCAACGACACGACGACCGACCGGGCGCTCGCGCTCACCGCCACCGTGAAGGTCGGCGCTACGACGCTGACCAAGACCTTCCGCACCACGATCCTCAGCGCCACCACGGCGAAGACCGTCGTCTCCTACACCCGCACACCGACCGGCGAGAACAAGGCGAACCAGGACGCGATCGCCCGCAGCCTCCACCTCGCCGTGGGCTCGTCCGTCGCCGACGCAGCGCCGCTCTCCGGCAACGCGGGAATCCTCTTCGCCGACGGCGTCTTCGTCGGCACCGACAAGGCCGACGCCCGCGCCCTCACATCGCCCTCGCTCTTCACCTTCGCCGACGGCACTGTCGGCGTGATCGCCACCCGCATCCTCCAGTCGGGCGCCTCCGACGGCACCGGGACCGCGAGCGCCCTGGTCTTCAAGGCGACCGATGCCACCGCGACCGATTTCACCGAGCTCGGACTCATCGACCTCGGCACCACCGGCGGCGTCGTCTCGCCGCGGGCCGTCTACGACACCGACCAGAAGCGCTACCTCGTCTCCTGGACCGACTCGGCCGGAGCCGCGAAGTACACGACCGTCACCGACCTCGCCCGCACCGAGCTGCGGACGCAGGCGTTCTGGCCGAAGGACGGCGGACGGCGGAGCGTCGTCGTCACCGATGGGAACCGCGGAGCCGTCCTCGCCGGCAGCCCCGCCACCGTCGTCGCCCCCGATCTCTCCGGTTTCGGCGGCCGCGTCGCCGACGCCCTGCCCGGCAGCGCGCTGACGGTCTCCGCGTCCGTCGCCGAGGCGCTGATCGAGACGTTCGGCCGCACGGTCAACACCGCCTCCTCGGTCGCTCCCCAGACGATCGACCAGGGCGACACCTCGACCCTCGCCGGAGTGAAGGCGACGCTGTCCTATGCCGACGGCTCGACCGGCAGCCTCGGCGTCGACTGGAACCCGCAGCAGCTCGCGGACCTCGCCGCGAAGGGCCCGGGGACGTACGACCTCTCCGGAACCGTCCGCCAGCGGCAGTACAGCGAGCCGTTCGCCTACAACCGCGCGGACCCGACCATCTACCGCTACGAGCGCAACGGGAAGACGCAGTACCTCTTCACGGCGACCGACGACACGAACAACAACAACGTCGCCTCCCAGCACCTCCCGATCCGCGTGGCCGACAGCATCGACCAGCTCAGCGACGACAACGGCGGACGCACCCGCGAGGTCGACCTGCTCAACCGCACGACCCGGATGGACCGCACCGCCGAGGGCAAGGTGATCGCCGGCTGCTACTGGGCCCCCGAGATCCACGAGATCGGCGGCAAGCTCTCCATCCTGTTCGCCCCCTGCTTCAACCCGACGAACGACCAGTCCAACCAGGACGGCGCGTGGTTCACCGTGCAGGCGCACATCATGCAGCTGCGCGACGGGGGAGACCCCGCGAACCCCGCCGACTGGACTGCGCCGCGTGCCGTCGTGAAGAGCGACGGGAGCGCCCTCAGCCGCACCGGCACGGGACGCAACATCAGCCTCGATATGAGCTACTTCGAGTCCGGTGGAACCGCCTACTACGCCTGGTCCCAGCGCTACGTCGACAACGGCGCGAGCGACCCGGCGACCTGGATCGCCAAAGTCGACCCCGCAAACCCCACGCGCGTCATCGGCGAGCCGACCCCGATCATCGTGCCCTCGCTCACCTTCGAGGACCGCCTGGCCGAGGGCGCGTTCGCGATCCAGAGGGACGGGAAGATCACCCTCGTCTACTCCAGCAGCGCCGTCAGCCCGAAGTACATCGTCGGCGGCGCCTGGGCGAAGGAGGGCAGCGACCTGACCGACATCGCCAGCTGGACGAAGTACGACGCCCCGCTCCTGCAGAGCGTTCCGATGCCCGACGGAGTCGTCGACTACCGCACCTACGAGCAGGGACCGGGCCACGGAGCCGTCACTCAGGACGAGGACGGCAACGACCTGTACGTGTACCACACCTGGGGCAATGGAGTCGGAGGAGACGGCCGGGACACCCGCCTCACCCGCATCCACTACGCCGCCGACGGCCGACCGGTCTTCGACCTGACGCCGACCGAGGAGGTCGCGCCCGCGAACCGGACCGTGACCGCGAAGGTGACCGTCACCTCACCCCTCACCGTGACCGCGACCGCGTCCACCCGCTGCGTCAGCGGGAAGGTCGTCCTCACCACCGTGGTCAAGAACGACAGCCGCTCGAGCATCGACGTCACCACCGCCACCGCCTACGGCTCGAAGACCGTGACCGGCGTCGCACCCGGCACATCGGCGACGACCGCGACGACCACCCGCGCCGCCTCGATCCCCGCCGGATCGGTCGCCACGACGTCGACGGCCACCATCGACGGCAAGGTCGTCACCGCCCAGAAGAACGCCGACTACTCCGCGCGCAGCTGCCGCTGAGAGAAGGGGGAGCGGGAGGCACGACCGCCCGCTCCCCAGATACCCGCATCGGACATCACCACCGCTGACTCCAGCACCTTCACCGGAAAGACGAGGACCGACACCATGCAGCACCGCAGAACAACCGCGACCGTCCTCGCCGCCGGCCTTCTCTTGACGAGCGTCATGCAGTCGTCCCTCTTCACTGACCAGAACGCCGCCTTCACCGAGGCGCTGAACGATCCCACCGAGACCGCAGCGGCTCCAGGTGATCGCGACGTCCTGCTGATCAACGGAAACGCCTTCGACCTCTCCTGAGCACCGGTCATCCCCTGACAGACCGACGATGAGCGGCCCACGCCCCCTGCCGACTCCCGCCTGACGACCACGATCCTTCGGAAGTCCGATGGACTCCGCCCCGAACACCCACCACACACGCCGCGCCGGCATCACCACCGGCCGCAGAACGGACAACCCGACATGAACACTCGCTCCTTCCTCCTCCGCGGAACCGCCGGTATCGCCGGAGGCCTGCTCCTGCTCGGCGTCGCCGGCACCGCCTTCGCCGACGAGCAGCAGGGCGCCGACGACGTCGACGTCAACGTGCAGATCGCGCCCCTCACCGGGGTCGGCGCGCTCTCGATGACCGTCGCGAGCGACTCCACCGCCCTGACCGAGAACGGCTCGACCAGCACGGTCCGCCAGTTCACGGGCTCCCTGCCCACCGTCACGATCACCGACACCCGCGACGCCGCGGACATCCCCGCCGGGGCCGGCTGGTACGTGCTCGGCACCGCGAGCGACTTCACCTCGTCGACCGGCGACACGATCGGCGCGGAGAACCTCGGATGGGCCCCGAACCTGATCGACGGCGGAGACTCCGGACTCGTCGCCGAGGGCGACGTCGTCGACACCGCCCTCGACGCCGGACCGAACAACGTCGGCCTCGTCGACCAGGAGCTGCTGGCCATCACCGACAACAGCGCCGAGGTCGCCGAGGAGGGCTCTTGGACCGCCGACGCGGCACTGACCCTCAAGACCCCGACCACCGTCGACGCCGGCGATTACAGCTCCACCCTCACTCTCTCGCTCTTCGAGTGAGAGAGAGGACTCCTGTTCCGTCTCGCGGCAGCCGCCTCCTGACGGCTCTGCCTGGTCGGGCGCGGCACCCGAGAGTGTGCAGCGCCTGCACCTTCAGCGGCGACGTCGACACCTTCATCCTGATCGAGCTCGCACGAGGCGAGCACGCCGAGGAAAGCGGTCTCAGAGCAGCACTTGCGCACCGGACCGCTGGCAGCATCAGCCTCATCGCCCTGCGTGTGCACCTTCGCAGCCTCTCGAGTCGAGGTCTGGTGCTCCTGGAAGGACGCAGGAGAACCAAGGTCCTGAGCACAGAGAGTCTCTCGATCACGCGCGCTGGCAGGGCCTCCCTCGCGGCTCAGGCGCGGGCACTGGATCTCCTCACTGAGGAGATCCACGTCGCTCTCCTCGGCGGCAAGCCGACACACTGACGTGGACTCGGTCCCGGAGACGATGACTCCATCCCCACCACTGGACGAGAGCGGCGTGAGTGCGCTGCCGCGCTCGGCCCGCTCACTGTCGTGAGGGTGGACCTGCCAGGACGCGGGGCCGGCACCTCCGGTGAGGAGATCGAGTGGCTCCTCGCGTCCTTCGTGAGAGTCCTTCCCGGCGAGGACGCTGCGGTGTCCGTGCTCGGCGCTCCCACCGGCGCGCAGACGCTGGCGGCGACGAGTCGGCGAGCGGCGACGCTTGACGAAATGCAGATCGACCTCGGCGAAGGGCCCGCCTGGGATGCACACCGTACCTACCGTGCGACCGAGATGCGCATCGACGACGAGCGGCACTTCGCTGCATGGCCGGTCTTCGGTCTCTCCGCTGAGGCGGCCGGAGCGAGGGCAGCCCTCGCCGTTCCTCTGCTGGTCGGCACCTCGAACATCGGCGCCGTCACCCTCTACAGCAGCGCCGTGATGCGGCTGGATGCTCAGCAGCTGCAGCTCGCCGGTCGATTGTCGGGAACCCTGGCCAGGGCAGTGGCCGAGCAGATGATGAGTCATTCGGCTGACGGCGTGCCCGTCCGTGATCCCGCATTCTCGCGCCGAGAAGTGCATCAGGCGACCGAGATGGTGATGAGCCAGATGCGGTCGACGCCCGCGGACGCCCTGGTGATGATCCGCGCCCACGCCTTCTCGGAGGGCATCGGCGTGCGCGAAGTGGCCGCACTGATCATCGCCCGAGCGCTCGACTTCTCCCGCGATTCACCGGCCTGAACCGAGGCGTGAATTCACATGCCGGTAACACGCCAGTAACAGGCAGCTCGTGGTTGCTCTGCTTTCCTTGACGAGTCCTCGGCGAGGGCGCCCGCAGATGCAAATGCTGTCTGACGGGGAGGCACTCTCGATCGTATGCATCGATTTCTGGAGTCTAACGCGCCGGGTCGTAGGCCAGTCCTGGCCTCGCGGTCCTCTCGCTTGCGACCGCGTCATACCTGCTGAGCAAGGAGACGGGATGTCCAGCGCATTGATCGTGATCGACATGCAGAACGGTTTCATCCACCCGGAGGGATCGCTTCCGAGCCTGGGGCTGGGGATGCCCGGCGTCGAGGCCGTCATCGCCGAGAACGGAGAAGCGATCGCTGCGGCCCGTGCTGCAGGCATACCCGTCATCTACACCCGGAGCGTCTTCCGACCCGGAATGGTCGATCTGCCGATGCGCATGGAAGGCCTCCTCCCGCCGGACTTCGAGATTCTCGAGCGCGGCAGCTGGGATGCGGACATTCACTCGGACCTGACACCTCACGAGGGCGAGGCAGTCATCGACAAGAACCGCTACGACGCCTTCCTGAACACCCCGCTCGAGCAGGTTCTCCGGACCCTGGGGGCCACGTCCGTGCTGGTGACCGGAACGGTCACTTCGATCTGCGTGGAATCCACGGTGCGGTCAGGCTACATGCGCGACTTCGACATGTACGTCGCCTCAGACTGCGTCCTGGGCGCTCCGGGGCAGCACGAGGCCTCGCAGAGCATCATGGGCGCCGCGTTCGCTACCGTGCTGCCCTGGCGCGAAGCGATGGCGGCGCTCCCTGAGGCTGCCGTCCCTGCCGCATCGGCAGTGGGCGCCGACAGGCCGTCAGGTCAGTCGTCGGCGGCCGGTCGATCGGCGAGCCGCGCAGCGAGGACATCGCGATGCGGCGGCGGGCCTCGGGATCCGGCAGACGATCGGCCAGGGACTCGTAGACCCGGAGGCCGTCCGCGGCGAGGCGGGCGACGAAGCGCGCGAGCTCCGCTTCGTCAGCATCGCTGGTGGGTGGTGCGGGGGTGGGCCGACCCGAGACCTCAGCGCTCATCTCGGCTCCTGAAGGGACTTGCGCTCGACGGCGACTCGCACCACCGCTGCTCGTGGCAGGGTGAAGGGGGCCTCTTGTTACCGTGAACAATTTGCATTAGGTTCAGCGTGTCGACGAGGATCCCCCGTCCTCCCCTGCAGTTCGACAAGCGTTGCGCTCTTCGTGCTCTCGCTTCCCCCATCTCGGATTCAGAGGCGAATCCGGAGAGGAACCGTCAATGTCGACGTCCCCACGCCCGAAGAGACCCGATCCCAAGGCACTGCGGGCACTTGTCACCGCCTCCGTGGCGACGGTCGCCCTGCTGGCCTCCTGCGCTGTCCCCGCGTCCGCCGCGACAGCAGCCGATGCGGTCCCGTCTCCGGAGCAGAGCCTGCTCGCTGACCTCACCTTCGATACGGCGCCGAGCAACGGCGCGTACGTCGACCGCAGCACCCGCGCCTCCGTCCAGGGAGCGGCGAACCTGGTCCCCGGGAACACGGGCCAGGGAACAGCAGCGCGCCTCTCGTCGGCCTCGTGGCTCGACCTGACCGCCACGGACGGCAAGGCCCTCCTGGCCGGTCGGCAGAACGTGACGATCTCGTACGACAGCAAGCCCGACGCCTCGGCGAACACCGGCTGGGCCGTCTTCGCCGCCCGCTCCACCACGCGTCAGGAGTACGCCCAGGAGCACTACCTCGGCGTCCTCGACCGGACCTCCGGAATCACGGTCGAGCGGTACGACAACACGAACGGCCGGAACACGGCCGGGAACCTGGCCACGACGGCGACGAACGCCGAGTGGAAGCACGTCGATCTCGTCATCACGGAGTCGACGACGCGTCTCTTCGTCGACAAGAAGCCGGTCGCCGTCAACGGCTCCGGCGTCCCGCTGAGCCAGATCCTCGGAGCGTCCGGTGGAGTCCTTCAGGTGGGCAAGGCGAACTGGGGCGGGGGAGAGTACTTCTCCGGCCTGATCGACAACCTCCGCATCTACGACCGAGCGCTCTCCGGCACGGAGCTGGGCGCGGAGAACGCCGCGGTCACCTCCGACGCGGGCGCCGCACTGGCCGTGCCGGCCACCGTGCTCGGCGACCTCCCGTCCCGCGTCCTCGGCAAGCAGGTCACCTGGAGCGCCACCGGCGCCGGGGCGAGCCGCGTGCAGTCGAACGGAGCGATCGACACGTCGGGCCTCGGCACCGGGACCGCCGCCGTGACGCTCACCGCCACCGTCGAGGGCAGCAGCCAGACCTTCCGCTGGGACAGCCGCATCGCCGCCCCCGGCGGACGGATCGCGACCTACGTCAAGACGGTGACCACCACGGCCGGGACGAAGGACGACCCGCTGGCCTACAACGACGACCGCCGCGCTGATGCGCTGTACGCCGCGGCACTGCCCGCCGGCGGCAGCAGCTGGGAGCCGCTGAACCGCTCCCAGGCGATCCTGTACGTCGCCAACGACGGCGACCAGAACGCGAAGCCGAACGCTCAGGTCGGTTCGCCGAGCCTCTTCCGGTACGCGAACGGGGCGCTCGGCGCGGTGTCCGCGCAGAACAACGCGACCGACTCCGTCTACGTGTGGACTTCTCCCGAGGGGAGCACGTTCTCGCAGCAGCGCGCCGTGCGGATCGCTCCCGGCTCGGTCGTGACCGACCCCCGGATCGTGTTCGACGCCACGGCGCAGAAGTACAAGGTGTTCTGGACGGACCTGCTCACGGGTGAAGGACGGGTGACGGTCCTCGCGGACCTG
Source organism: Rathayibacter sp. VKM Ac-2856 (assembly GCF_013205055.1). GTDB lineage: Bacteria > Actinomycetota > Actinomycetes > Actinomycetales > Microbacteriaceae > Rathayibacter. The sequence continues at coordinate 360,020 of NZ_JABMLF010000003.1, read as the reverse complement.
ACCACGAGCACACCTCTCGGCGTCACGTCGAAGGCTGACACCCGGGTCCTCGGCGTCCAGGGCGCAGGACTCCCGTCCTGGGCCGCGCAGAGCCAGGCGAGCGACCTCGCGGTGACGGCCGCCGAATTCGACGTCTTCTACAAGAACTACGTCGACCTCCAGAACACGGGCGTCGAGAAGATCGACGCCACCGTCGCCCAGGGAGCCGGAGCCGGTGGAGTCGCCGCCGCGCTTCCGAAGCAGGCCGTGCTGACCTACAACGACGGGTCGAAGAAGAGCATGAACGTCGACTGGCAGGACGACCTCTCCGGAGTGGACACCACCACGCCGGGCAGCTACCAGGTCTCCGGGACCCTCCAGCAGGATCCCGAGGAGATGGTCAGCGACGCCCGCGCCGATCCGCACGTCTTCTTCAACCCGGACGACGGCTACTACTACCTCACCGGTTCGCACTACGGACAGCCCTCCCTCGGACCGATCGAGGAGAGCTCGAGCTACCGCAAGATCGGCCTGAAGCGGGCCACGACGCTCGCCGGGCTGCAGGACGCGCCGGAGCAGATCGTCATCGACCCGGACAAGGGCACGCCCGGCAAGGAGGGGCAGTACCCGAACACGTTCTACGGCTGGGGCGGCTACATCTGGGCGCAGGAGTTCCACAAGATCAACGGCACCTGGTGGATCGTCGCCGGGATGAACAAGGGCTACGCACCCGTCGGCGGATGGTGTGACAACACCGTCCTGATCCCCTACACCGGCACCGACGCATCCATCGCCGCGGGCGGCTTCTTCGACCAGACCAAGTGGGGCGAGCCCGTCGTCCTCGACGGAGCCGCGTTCGACGTCAGCTACTTCGAGCGCACCGAGGCGGGCGTGCAGCAGGGCTACTGGATCATGCCCTCCGGCGGGCAGATCCTGATCGGCAAGGCGAAGACCGGACCGAAGGGCACCGTGCCCCTCGTCGACGGCGAGCTGAAGCGCGTGTACGGCGAGTCCCAGCCGTGGGAGATCGGCAAGCGGTCGCCCACACCCAGCGACACGACCGAGGGCGCCGACCAGGGGATCGTCGAGGCGCCGTTCATGGTGCAGCAGGGAGACGCGATCTCGATCACGTACTCCGGCGGTACCGTCGACAAGTACTACAGCCTCGGTCTCCTCACCACGACCGCGAGCGCCGACCTCCAGGACCCGGCGAGCTGGAAGCAGACGCCCTTCCCGGTGCTCGACACCAACGACACCTACACCGGTCGCCTCGGAGCGGACGAGACCCGCTACTACACGAAGCAGCAGGCCGGAACGGGACACAACTCGTTCGCGAAGGACGAGTCGGGCAACCTCGTGCTCGCCTACCACGCGCGCCCGTACCAGGACCCGCACCAGGCCACCGACCCGCAGAACGCCGGCGGGCTCTTCGACTCCGACCGCAACACCTGGTTCAAGGGCGTCAACGTCCGCGCCAACGGCACCCTCGACCTGTCGCTGACGAAGAACCAGGAGGTGGCGCCGGGGAACCGGACCGTCACCGCGACCGTCGTCGTCCGCGGAACGACCTCGACGGTGACCGCGACCGCCACGTCGCGATGCGTGGCGGGGAAGGCGATCGTCACCGTCGTCACCAAGAACACCGGTGCCGCCGCGGCCGTCGTCACCTGGGCGACGCCCTGGGGTGAGCGCACGCAGAGCGTGGGCGCGCAGAAGACCGCCTCCCTGGCGATCACGACCCGCGCCACCGCGATCGCCGCGGGGACGCTCACCGGAACGGCTGTTGCAGCAGGCGCGAGCACGCCTGTCACCGCGACGTATCCCGCAGCTCGCTGCGGCTAGCGCGAGCGAGGAGCGGGGCCGGCCGACGGCCGGCCTCGCTCCTCGTCGTCACGCCCACTCACCTTCGAAAATCCCCCACCGATCAGGGCCGGCACCGCTGCCTCGCCCGGACATGAAGGAGTTCCCCATGAGACTCGTCCCACGACGGCGCACTGCGCCTGTCGGCGCGCTGCGGAACCCAGCCGCCCCTCGGGCGCTCGGCCGGCCCGCCCGCCGCTCTCCCCTTCGCGCTGCCGTGGCCGCACTCGGCCTCGGGGCGGTGCTGGCCGCCGGCCTCGTCGCCCCCACCGCCACCGCGGCCGACGCGACCGCCCCCACCGCCGGCCTGCTCGCCGATTACCGCTTCAACCAGACGACCGGCGCGACCGTGCCGAACGCGGCCGGCGGCGCAGTAGGAGCCGCCCGCGTCGTGAACGGGACCGACGCGCTCTGGACCGGCACGTCACTCCGTCTCACCGGCGGCGCGAAGACCAGCGCGGCCCCCTGGGTCGAGCTGCCCGACGACCTGCTGAAGGGGACGTCGTCGGCCACGGTGACGATCGAGACCCGCGCCGACGCATCGATGCTGAACGACTTCCACTTCCTCTGGAACATCGGCAGCGACAGCACTTCGCAGTACTGGTTCGCCTCCGTGCGCGACAGGGTGCGCACCGCGATCACGACGAGCGGCGGCGGCGGCGAGAACAACGCGCGCAGCGCCTCCGGGATCGCGGCCGACCGCTGGTACAGCCTCGCCTCGGTGATCGACGGCTCGGCCGGCACGATCTCCTTCTTCGTGGACGGCGCCCGCGTCGCCTCGGCCCCCACCGCGCTCCGGCCCTCCTCCGTGGCCGACCAGTCGCTGAACACGATCGGCCGCGCGCCCTACCCCGATCCCTTCTATAAAGGCGAGGTGTCGACGTTCCGCGTCTACGACCGCGCCCTGACCGGCGAGGAGGTCGCGACCGTGTCGAGCGTCGACGCGACGCTGCACGCCTCGTCCTTCTTGCCGCTGACCGCGGCCGTGCTCGACGGGGTCGCCCCGCTCACGATCGACGACTCGACCACGAACCTGCCCGACTACGGCGGCACGGTGCGGTGGACCTCGAGCGACCCGACCCTCCGCGTCTCCGCCGACGGCCGCACCCTCACCGCCGACCGCCCGGCCGTCGGCCAGGCCGCGCGGACCTCGTCGCTCACCGCGACGGCGTCGATCCGCGGAGTCTCGCAGTCCCGCTCCGTCGCCGTCACCGTCGAGCCGCAGGTCGGCGTCGACACCCCCTACGGCTACCTGATGGTGCACTTCGTCGAGGACGCCCAGGGCTACGCCGAGAAGATCTACCTCGACGTCTCGCGCGGCGACGACCCCGAGAAGTGGGACCCGCTGAACGGCGGGAAGCCGATCCTCGCCTCCGACCTCGGCACCACCGGCGTCCGCGACCCGTACCTCACCTACAACCCCGAGACCCGGAAGTACTACATCATCGCCACCGATCTGCGGGTCTTCGGCGGCGACCAGGGCACGGGCTCCTGCACGACCTGGTGCTACTGGACCACGCAGGGCAGCACGATGATGAACGTCTGGGAGTCGACCGACCTCGTGTCGTGGAGCGACGTGCGCCAGTTCGACGTCGCGCTCGACGCGGCCGGCGCGAAGACGCTCGAGGCCGGGATGATGTGGGCGCCCGAGGCGACCTGGGTCGCGGACTACAACGGCGCGGGCAAGGGCGCGTTCGTCGTCTACTGGTCCTCCACCGTGTACCCGAACGCCACGCACACCCCCGGCACGGGCGCGTCACGGATCCTCTGGGGTGCGACGACCGACTTCACGCAGGCCACCTACTCCTACGGCGGCACCTTCATCGACACCGGCGCCGACGTCATCGACACGACGATGATCCAGGACGGCGGCACCACCTACCGGATCTCGAAGGACAACGGCACCGGTCGCGGCATCTACATGGAGTCGACGACCGCGAAGCAGTGGTGGCTCCCGTCGACCGCGTGGACGCAGCTGCAGGACCGCATCGGCGCCGTCTGGGCCGGCGGCAACGCCGGGGGAGTGGAAGGGCCCGCGGTCTTCAAGGACCACGGGGCCGACCGCTGGTACCTCTACGTCGACGTCATCCCCGCCACCGGCTACCGCCCGATGGTCACCACCGACCTCGACGCCGGCTGGACACAGCTGACCGACCCCGGCTTCTCGCTGGCGGCCTCGACCAAGCACGGCGGGATCGTCTCGCTCACCGCGGGTCAGTACGCCGAGGTCCGGGCCGCCGACGCGGCTTCCGCAGTGCGCTCCGACCTCGGCGAGGTCGGCTCCGTCGCCGCGCTGCCGGCCCGCACGGACGTGGTGCTCGCCTACGGCCGCGGCACGGCCTCGCAGCCGGTGACCTGGAACACCTCCTCCGTCGGCACCGCTCCCGGCCGCTACCCGGTCACCGGAGTCGTGCGCACGATCGGCGCGAACGACAACCAGTGGGTCGGAACGGGCGGATCGACGGCGTACAACGCGCCCGGCCGCGTGCTCTCGAGCTCGACGGCCGTGCGGGTGACGGCGACGGTCGTCGTCAGCGCGGCGACCGCGACCCTCACCGCGTCCACGCGCTGCGTGGCCGGCAAGGTCGTCGTCACGGGAGTCGTGCGGAACACGGGCACGACGCCCCTGTCCGTCGTGATCCGCTCGGCCTGGGGCACCTCGCCCACGCTGACCGCGGCCCCCGGAGCGAACGCGACGCACGCCTTCACCACGCGCGCCGCCGCCGTCCCGGCCGGCACCCTCACCGCGACCACCGGCACCGCGACGCTGCAGGCCGCCTACCCCGCCCGCACCTGCGGCTGACGCGCCCACACATGCTGGTCGAGTAGCCGCGGAGCGGCGTATCGAGACCCACGTCTGCAGAGTGGTGGATCTCGATACGCCCTCTGCGAGGGCTACTCGATCAGCATGGCCGCGCCAGCGCGTTGCCTGACAGGAGCGGCCTCCGCTCGCTATGGACGCGCAAGCGCGCTGCCTCACGAAAGCGCGAACGCGCTCCCTGGAAAGAACGGGCGCGCATAGGCGCGCACCGCAACCATGCTGGTCGAGTAGCCGCGGAGCGGCGTATCGAGACCCACGTCTGCAGAGTGGTGGATCTCGATACGCCCTCTGCGAGGGCTGCTCGATCAGCATGATGTCGGGACTCATTTGCCACCGCCGCTACTCGCTGCGCCAGTCCCGGAGGAACTCCTCCGTCGTCTTCGTCTCGAGCTCCAGCTCGATCTGCCCGAGCAGGTGGTACGGATCGCCGATGTCGGCCGGCGTTCGGATGATCTCGGCGCCGGTGTCCAGGCGGGTCACCACGAGGTCGTGCGTCGTCCAGTACCCGCCGCCGAGCAGGGCGTCCACGGTCAGCCGCAGCCAGCCGAGCGGTCGCGGCCGCAGCTCCGCGCGCAGGTGCTCCGCGGCGACCTCGCGCTCGTCGTCCTCGTCCGCAGTCACGCCGTCACCGTAACGCGCGGGCCCGCGGCGTCCGAATCAGTGGCGCGCCCGGAGTCAGTGGCGTACCTGGAACCAGCGGATCAGCTCGCGCAGCGCCGGCAGCGTGGCACTCGCGTCGACATCGGTGTCGATGTCCTCGAAGGTGGTGCGGTAGCCGGGCAGCTCGGTCGTCATCGCGTCGGTGATCGCCTCGTACGCCATGGTCCACGACGGGAACAGCCGCTGCTGCGGCCTCTCCTCGAGGAGGATCCGCAGACCCGCGTGCCGGGGGTCCTCGGCGATGATCGCCATCCGCTCGCGCACCGTCGCGTCCGGCCCCTCGAGCAGCTGCAGGAAGCGGCCGTCGCGGAAGAGCAGGATCCCGGTCAGCCCGAGGCGCTCGTTGTTGGCGCGGCACTGCTCGAGCAGCGCGGGCAGGTCCGACTCCTCGAGGCCGGCGGCGGTGTGGCTGGAGTAGACGAGGGAGCGGAGGTCGCCGTCCTCGGACGGACGATCGGCGGAGTCGGACATGGACCCATCCCATCAAAGCGCCCGCCGGCCCGGCAGCCCCTGCCGGGATCCGCATCGCGCTGCTATGCGTCGCGGCCCGGCCCCCGCGACGACCTCACAGCAGCTCGACCCCGCCCGTCCGCCGCAGCGCCCGGCGGGCCGCGGCCCAGCCGAGCAGTCCCAGCCCGAACCACGCCCCGCCGATCAGCACGACGGCAGCGGTCTGCAGCGCGAATCCTCCCGTGACCCCCTCCGCGAGCAGCGTCCGCGCGGCGTCCGTGGCCTGACCCAGCGGGAGCACCCGCGCGACCGCCGCGAGCGCCGGCGGCAGGGCATCCACCGGCGCGACGACCCCGCCGAGGACGGTCACGACCGCCGCGAACGGCCCCACCCAGGCGAGTCCGTCGCGCGAGCGCAGCCCGAGCACCCCGACCGCGAGACCGCAGCCGCTCCCGGCGAGGGCGGCGCAGCAGACCAGGACGATCGCTCCCACGGCGTGCTCCGCTCCCGCCACCGGATCGATCAGCAGCACGGCGACGACGAGGGAGACGAGCCCGGCCGGGACGCCGACGGCCGCGCCGGCGAGCACGGGCCCGAGCCAGAGGAGCGCGGCTGAGCGCGCACTCAGCAGCACGGTCGCGAGGACCTCGTCCTGCCGCATCCGGGCGAGCGCTGTCGCGACGGCGTCGACGGCGGTGAGGACGGCGAGGAGGAGGCTCGCGGTCACGCCGACCGCGAGAGGCGCCGGCCGCCCGGGCCCTGCGACGGCAGCGAGGAAGAGCAGCTGGAGGATCGGCCCGACGACGACCGCGACCAGCAGGGTCCGGCGCGTCCGGGTGGCGTCGATCGTCCGCAGCGCCACCACGACCGACGCCGGCACGACCGACGACCGCGCGACCGACGACCGCGCGACCGCGGCCCGCACGACCGATGCCCGCACGACGGAGACCACCCCGCCCGTCGCCCGCGCGATCGTCGCCACCGCGGCCGCCCGCCTCGCGATCCCGCTCACGACAGCGCCAGCGTCCCGGCCGACCGCGCCCGCCGGACGGCCACGCGGAGGATCGCGCGCGCGACCAGCGCGGAGACGAGCGCCGCGAGCAGTCCCTGCGCACTCCACACCGCGACCGCGCCCGGCGCGAGACCTCCTGAGATCCCCGCGTGCAGGACCTGCACCGCTCCCGTCAGCGGATCGAGCACCCCGAGCAGCTGCAGCGGCACGGGCAGCTGCGCGTGCTTGATCACGGCGCCGGAGAGGAGGAGGACCGGGGCGAGCAGGATCGGCTCGTAGACCGTCGCGTGCCGCGTCAGGACGACGAGCCCGGAGAGCGCGAGCGCCGTCGTCGCGCACGCGGCGGCGAGCAGGACCAGGCCGAGCGCGACGAGCGCGGGCGAGTGCGGCGCGGTCCAGCCGTCGAGGAGCCCGGCGCCGAGGACCGCGGCAGGAAGGGACAGGACGCCGACCGCGGTGCAGGCGATCGAGATCGGAGCCAGTGCGGTGCCGATCGGGCGCGGCGTCAGGGCGATCTGCTCCAGGACCCCCTGCATCCGCTGGTAGCCGAGGATCCCCACCGCCGTCGCGGTCGCGCTCCACACGCCGACCACGACGCCGTCGGCCCACAGCGCCGGACCGCCCCGTCCCGCCTGGACCCGCAGCGCGACGAGCACGAGCGGCGCGATCAGCGCGGTCTGGACGAAGTAGGCGTTCCGCAGCAGCAGCCGCAGGTGGAAGGCGCCCTCGCGCACGGCGGTCCTCACTCCCCGCCCTCCCCTCGGCTCGGGCCGTCCTTTCGGCACCGCTCGACGAGCGCGAGATAGCCCTCCTCGAGCGTCGCCCGCCGGGTGGTCCACGCTCCGGTCGGGACGCCGGAGACGGCCGCCGCCAGAGCGCGGAGGTCGGGCCGCGAGGAGTCCCAGCCGACGACGACGACGTGACGGCCGGCGATGCTGTCGGAGCGGACCGAGCGGACGCCGTCGACCGCGGAGACCGCCGTGGTGAGCTCGGCGGAGAGCGCCGGAGCGGCGAACGTGGTCACCTCGCCCAGCCCGCCCGCCGCGGCGATGTCCTGCGGCCGACCCGCCGCGCGGAGACGGCCGTCGAGGAGGACGAGGCTTCGGTCCGACAGCTCCTCCGCCTCGTGCAGGTAGTGGGTCGTGAGGACGATGCCGCGCCCGCTCCGGCGCAGCTCGCCGATCAGGGCGCGGAGCGCCTGCGCGGCCTCGGGGTCGAGCCCGACGGTCGGCTCGTCGAGCAGGAGCAGCGGCGGCTCCGCCAGCAGCCCGCGGGCGAGGTGGAGCCGCTGGCGCATCCCGCGGGAGAACTCCTCGACCCGGTCGTGTCGCCGGTCGGCGAGATCGACCGCGGCGAGCACCTCGAGGACGCGCGCGCTCCTCCTCCCGAGCGGCAGGTCGGCGAGCGAGGCGAAGTAGCGGAGGTTCTCCAGCGCGGTCGCGCGCAGGAAGAATCCGCGCTCGCCGCCGAGGACCAGCGCGAGCCGGCGCTTCGCCTCGTCCGGCCTCGCCACGGCGTCCACCCCGTCGACGCGGATCGTGCCGCCCGTCGGCGTCAGGAGGGTCGCGATCATCCGCGCGAGCGTCGTCTTCCCCGCGCCGTTCGGTCCGAGGAGCGCGACGACCTCGCCCGCCTCGACCCGCAGGCTCACGTCCCGGACGGCCCAGGCCGCCTCCGCCCCCGCGCCGAACCGGCGGGAGACGCCCTCGACGTCGAGCAGCGGCGCGGTCCCGTCCGCGGTCCCTCTCGCGCTCATCGTCCGCCCTCCCGTCGCCGTCAAGGGTTCCCCCGCGAGGCCCCGCGAGCACCATCCGTGGCGCCCGCTGCGGACGATGGCGGCGGGCGGGATCGATGGCGGCTCAGCACCTGCGAGCCCGCTCAGGCCGCGTACCGAAACCTCACCGAAAGCAAAGTGTTCACGGTAACATCACGCCCAGTACCGATCTCAACGACGAGAGGCTCCACGAATGACGACCAGACGACGGATCCCGATCGCGGCGGCGGCGGTGATGGCGCTGACGGCGGGACTGCTCGCGGTCGGCCCGACCGCGCAGGCCGCCCCGGCCACCTCCCTCGACGGCGCGAAGGTGCTCGAGCTGCCCTTCGACGGCAGCATCAGCGACACCAGCGGCCGCGGGAACGCGGTCGGGATGCAGAAGGGCACCGCCGCGTACGGCACCGGCCTCGCCGGGCAGGCCTTCGAGTTCACCGGCTCCAACGCCGTGTCGCTCGGCACCGACGCCCGCCTCCAGCCCGCCGACCTCACCGTCTCGTTCTGGTACCGGCCCACCGCCGCGATGACCGGCGAGCAGGTCTTCACCTGGAGCAAGACGGCCTACAACTCCGACGGCTGGTACCTCACCTCCGAGAGCGACGCGACCCCGCTCGCGCTCTCGATCGGCCCCTCGACCGGGCAGCCCTACAAGGTCGCGATCGACACCGCGCGCGCGGGCTTCTTCCCGGCGAACGAGTGGACCCATGTCGTCGCCACCTACGAGCGGGTCACCAAGCAGGTCGCCTTCTACCGCAACGGCGTGAAGCAGCCCACCGTCACCAAGTACGAGGCGACCGGAGCGGCCACCGGCGTCCTCGGCTCCGAGAGCACCTCGATCAAGACCATCGGCTTCAACGGCCCCCAGTACAACGGCGCGCACCTGCGCGGACTCCTCGACGACTACGTCCTCTACGGGAAGGTCGCCACGACCACCGACGTCGTCGCCCTGACGAAGGCGCACAACGCCTCCTTCGATCCCGCCGCCGTCGCGAAGGCCGACCTCGACGCCGTCACCCTCCCCGCGAGCACGAGCACCGGCTTCTCGGTGCCCGTCCGCGGCGCGAAGGGCTCCGACATCGCCTGGACCTCCTCGAACGACGCGGCGATCGCGATCTCCGGCGGCACCGCCGCGGTCACCCCGCCCACTGGCGCCGCCACGACGGTCACCCTGACCGGCTCCTCGACCTACGGTGGGAGCACCCCTGTCACGCGGACCTTCACCGTCCAGGTGCAGCCGCAGGGGGTGAAGAGCTCGAGCTACCTCCAGGAGGCCGGATTGCCGGACGTCACCGTGCAGGACCCCTATCTCGCCAACGGCGAGCAGCAGACGGTCGAGTATCTGCTCAGCCTCGACCCCGAGATGTTCCTGCACTCCTTCTACACGCAGGCCGGTCTCGCGCCGACCACGGCCGGCGGCTACGGCGGCTGGGAGCGCGAGAGCGGCACCCGGTTCCAGGGCCACTTCTTCGGCCACTACCTCTCCGGCCTCTCGCAGGCGTACGCGACCGAGCAGGACCCGGCCACGAAGGCCGCGCTGCTCGCGAAGCTGACCGCCTCCGTCGACGGCCTGAAGAAGGTCCAGGACGCCTACGCCCTCAAGGACCCGGCGAACGCCGGCTACGTCTCGCCGTTCCCGGTGAGCTACCTGCCCTCCGGCGCCGACGGCCTGCTCGTGCCGTTCTACAACCTGCACAAGGTGCTCGCGGGCCTGCTCGACGCGCACCAGTACGCGCCGAGCGCCGTGTCGTCGAAGGCGCTCGTCGTCGCGGACGGCTTCGGCAGCTGGATCACGGCCTGGGCGGGCCGGCAGGCGAACCCCGGTCAGCTGCTCAACACCGAGTACGGCGGGATGAACGAGGCGCTCTACCGCCTCTACGAGACCACGCAGAAGCCGGCGCACAAGCGCGCGGCCGAGTACTTCGACGAGACGGCCCTGTTCCGCGCGCTCGCGAACGGCGAGGACGTCCTCAACGGCCTGCACGCCAACACGACCATCCCGAAGCTGATCGGCGCGCTCAAGCGCTACACCCTCTTCACGGACGACCCGGCGCTCTACGCGACGCTCACCGCCACCGAGAAGGCGGACCTCGACATGTACCGCCGGGCCGCCGAGAACTTCTGGCGGATCGTCGACGAGAGCCACACCTACGCGAACGGCGGCAACAGCCAGTCCGAGCACTTCCACGGCGCGGACACGCTCTACGAGTACGCGACGAACGGCCAGACCACCGGCTACGGGGAGAACTCCACCTCCGAGGGCTGCAACATCTACAACATGCTCAAGCTCACCCGGGCGCTGTTCCAGGTGACGAAGGAGGTGAAGTACGCCGACTTCTACGAGAACGCCTTCATCAACGGCGTGCTCTCGGTGCAGAACCCGGAGACGGGCATGGTCACCTACTTCCAGCCGCAGACCGCGGGCTACGCGAAGGTCTTCGGCAAGGAGCACGACGAGTTCTGGTGCGACCACGGCACCGGCGTCGAGAGCTTCACCAAGCTCGGCGACTCGATCTACTTCGAGGGCCCGAAGACGGTCTACGTGAACCAGTTCCGCTCGTCGGTGCTGAGCTCCGGCGGCAGCAACCTGAAGGTCACCCAGACCGCCGACATCCCGAACACCGACACCGCGACCTTCACGATCGCCGCGCTCGGAGCGGGAGCGGTCGCCGAGGGCACCACGCTGCGCCTGCGCATCCCGTCCTGGGTCGACGGAGCGCCGACGCTCACCGTGAACGGCGCCGTCCGCGACGTCGCCGCGCTCACCGAGGCCGGCTACGCCGTCGTCCCGGTGGCGGCCGGCGACACCCTCACCTGGACGCTTCCCGCCGCGGTCGCCGCGGTGGCGAACACCGAGAACGCGAACTGGACGGCCTTCACCTACGGACCGGTCCTGCTCGCGACCGAGCTGAACCGGAGCAACGTCGGCGCCTCCTACCCGGCCGGCGTGCTCGTGCAGATGAGCGTCGCCGACAAGACGGTCAACTCGAACGTGGTCGTCGCGAACGCGGCGCAGTGGACCGCGTCGGTGAAGCAGAACCTGCTCCGCCTGCCCAACGGCGCGAACGGCAACGGGACGACGACGATGCGCTTCGGCATGACGAACGTCGACGCGACGTCCGAGGCGCGGATCTTCCAGCCGTACTACAGCCTCTACAACGCGCGCTACGCGACCTACATGACGCTGATCGCCCCGGACTCCGCGGAGGCGCAGGCGCTGATCCTCAAGCAGAAGCAGCAGCTGCGGGTGGACGAGACGACGATCGACTCGCTGACCTCGTTCGACAACAACAACTCGGAGGCCGACAAGAACTACCGGTTCAACAAGTCCGGAGTCGGGACCTGGCGCGGCGAGGGCTACCGTGACGGCGAGCGCGCGGCGGACGCGTTCTTCCAGTACGACATGATCGTCGACCCGTCGCTGCCGAGGAACTACCTCGGCGTCCGCTACTACGCGGGCGACGCGGGGCGGACGTTCGACATCTACCTGAACGATGTCAAGCTCAAGACCGAGGTGATCTCGGGGGCCGCCGGCGCGACGAGCTGGTACGTGCAGTACGACGAGATCCCGAAGGCGGTGCTGGACGGCATCGCCGCCAAGGACAGCTGGAAGCGGAACCAGGCCGGGGCCTACGTGCTCGACGCGCAGGGGAACCGGGTGCCGAAGGTGACCGTGCGCTTCCAGGGCACCGGGACGGCGAGCAACGTCGGCGGCGTCTACGGCGTCTACACGACCGAGTCGACCGGCTTCGCGACGAACGCGGAGCTCGCGACGCTGACCCCCTCGATGGGCACGCTCTCGCCGGCGCTCGCCGCCGGGGTGCGCGATCTGACGCTGACGGTGCCGGCCTCGACGACGAGCGTCGCGCTCGACCTCGACCCGGCGACGCCCAGCGGGCTGGTGCGGGTCGACGGCGTCCTGATCGACGACACCGCGGCCCGGACGGTGGCGCTCGCGGCGTCGGGGACCACGAACGTCGTGATCACCTCCTCCGCGCAGGACCACACGACGATCGCGACCTACCGGCTCGCGATCGTGCGGGCCGCTCCCGCCGCCGCGCTCGACCTGACGGTCACGGCGACGACGCGCTGCGTGGCCGGCAAGGTCGTGCTGACCACGACGGCGCGCAACGACTCGAAGGCCGTGGCCGCGATCTCGATCGCGACTCCCTACGCCACGAAGTCCTACCCGGGCATCGCGCCCGGGAAGAGCGCGACGCAGGCCGACACCACCCGCGCCGTCTCGATCGCCGCCGGCACCGCGACCGTCACCGCGACGGCCACCATCGACGGCAAGGCGGTGACGACGACGAAGGCGGCCCCCTACTCCGCCCGCACCTGCGGCTGACCCGTCCCTTCCCCCTCCGCGAGATGCCACTTGTGCACGCTTTCCACGGCGTGTCGCGCTCGTAAATGGCATCTCGCGGCGGGCGATCAGGGGTGTGGGAGAGGCGTGGGGAGGGGCGCGGGAGGGGCGCGGGCGTTATGGATTCGTTACATAAGCGACCAAACCGGCACCACACTGCTTATGGGCAGGTCAAGGGGTCAGCATGACTCCCATGGAAAAGACAGGGAAGAACAGGCGCGTGCCGACGCTGCGGTTCACCGCACTCGCGGCCGTGGCCGGCATCGTCGTCGCGGGGGTGCTGCTCGCGATCGCCGAGCTCGTCGCGCTCGTGGTCGCCAAGAACGCCAGCCCGGTGCTCGCACTCGGCGCGTTCATCGTGGACATCGTGCCGCGCCCCTTCAAGGAGTTCGCGATCGAGGCGTTCGGCGCGAACGACAAGATCTTCCTGCTCGCCGGAATCGGCGTGGCCGTGCTGGTCGCCGCCGCCCTCGCCGGCGTGCTGCAGCTGATCCGCCCGCCGCTGGGCCAGATCCTGCTCGTGATCGCCGGCGGCCTCTCGATCGCCGCGATCGTCACCCGCACCGGCGCCACCGCGCTGTCGGCCGTGCCCACCCTGGTCGGCCTGGTCGTCGCGATGATCGTGATGCACCTCACCGTCTCGCGCCTGCGCCGCTGGCGCGCCGCCACCGCAGCCGAGAGGACCGGAGCGGCGCCCGCCGCCCGCCCGGTCGGCATCGAGCGCCGCGGCTTCTTCCGCGTCACCCTCATCGCCGCCGTGGGCGCCGCCGTGATCGGCGCCGGAGCGCGCGCCGTCAACGCCGCCACGTCCTCGCTCGCCAGCGTGCGCGACGCGCTGCGCCTGCCGAGCCCCCGCAGCACCGTCACGGTGCCCGCCGGTGCCGACCTCGGGATCGACGGCGTCACTCCGCTCTACACGCCCAACGCCGACTTCTACCGCGTAGACACCGCGCTCACCGTGCCCTCGATCGACCCGTCCACCTGGTCGCTGAAGATCTCCGGGATGGTCGACCGCGAGGTCACGATGTCTCTGCAGGACATCTTCGACATGGGCCTGGACGAGTACGGCATCACCATGACCTGCGTCTCGTACCAGGTCGGCGGCGACCTCGTCGGCAACGCGAAGTGGCTGGGCGTGCCGCTGCGCGACGTGCTGAAGAAGGCCGGCGTCCAGAGCGGCGCCGACATGCTGCTCTCGACGAGCGTCGACGGGTACACCGCCAGCACACCGCTGTCCGCGGTCACCGATGAGAACCGCGACGCGATCCTCGCGGTCGGCATGAACGGCGAGGCGCTGCCCTTCGAGCACGGCTTCCCGGTGCGGATGGTCGTCCCGGGCCTCTACGGCTACGTGTCGGCCACGAAGTGGCTGACCGAGCTGAAGGTCACCACCTTCGCCGCCGACGAGGCGTACTGGACCCCGCGCGGCTACGACGCCGAGGCGCCGATCAAGATGTCCTCGCGCATCGACACCCCGCGCATCGACGCCGCGATCCCCGCCGGCGCGACGAAGATCGCCGGCGTCGCGTGGGCGCAGACCACCGGCATCGCCAAGGTCGAGGTCAGCATCGACGACGGCGACTGGCAGGAGGCCACGCTCTCGACCCCGGTCAACCTCGACACCTGGGTGCAGTGGTTCGTCGACTGGGAGGCCGAGTCCGGCGCCCACTACGTCGCCGTCCGCGCCACCGACGCCAACGGCATGCTCCAGATCGAGGACCGCGCGGGCGTCGCCCCCAACGGCTCCAGCGGCTGGCAGCGCACCCTGGTCCGCGTCGACTGACGCGCCCGGATCTCGATAAGCGCTCTGCGAGCGCTGCTCGATCAGCAGGGGTCGGCCCCGCGCCGACCATGCTGGTCGAATAGTCGCGCAGCGGCGTATCGAGACCCACCCGAACGGACCCGAGACGGGCGCCGGCACCGGAGCAGCGCCCCGCATGCGTCCACTCGAGGGCGCGGGCTCCTGCGAGTGGACCCGAAGCGGGCTCTGGGCCTCCTGCGGACCCCATCTCGGGTCTGCACGCGGGATCTCGATACGCGCTCTGCGAGCGCTACTCGATCAGCATTGGGCGGCCCGCGCCCACCTTGCTGGTCGAGTAGCCGCGCAGCGGCGTATCGAGACCCACGCGAACGGACCCGAGACGGGCGCCGGCATCGGAGCAGCGCCCCGCATGCGTCCACTCGAGGGCGCGGACTCACGCGAGTGGACCCGAAGCGGGCTCTGGGCCTCCTGCGGACCCCATCTCGGGTCCACACGCGGAGTCTCGATACGCGCTCTGCGAGCGCTGCTCGATCAGCATGCGGCGCGCCCGCCATGCCGGTCGAGCAGCCGCGCAGCGGCGTATCGAGACCCACCGCGCCGGCCGCTACTCCGGGCGGAAGCTCGCCGCGTGGTGCTCGGGCGCGAGGTGCGGCCCGGTGCCGAGCATCCGCTCGCGGAAGGTGGCGCCGGTCGGCTCGGGGTCGAGGCGGCCGCGGCGGCGCAGCTCGGGCTGCACCAGCTCGACGAAGTCGCGCATCGAGGCCAGGCCGAAGACCGCCTCGAGCATGATCCCGTCCAGGTCGGTCTCCTCCATCATCCGCTCGAGCTCGTCCGCCACCTCGACCGGGTCGCCGGTGATCGCGAAGCCGCGGGTGCCCTTGCCCTTCAGCTCGTCGAGGATCTCCCGCACGGTCGGCGCCGTGCCGTCCGGCCGGCTGAGGAAGCGGTCGATGTTGCTCGTGCCCATCTGCCCCGCCTGGTCGTCGAGCACCAGCTGCTCGGCGAGCGTGCGGTCGAGGTCGTAGGCCAGCAGATCCACGCCCGTGTTGCCGGCGTAGTAGTGCGCGGCCAGCTCGTCCGTCTGCAGCGCGTCGAACTCGGCCCGCAGCCTCGCCGCCTCCGCCGAGGTCGGCGCCACGACGATCGTCACTCCCACCATGACCTTCAGCGACGCGGGGTCGCGGCCGTTCTCGGCGGCCCGGCGGCGCAGGTCCGCGATGTCGGCCGCGACCTTGCCGTAGGTCGACCCCTGCACGAACACGCACTCCGCGTTCTTCGCCGCGAAGGCGCGCCCCACCGGCGAGGTCCCCGCCTGGAACAGCAGGGGCGAGCGCTGCGGGGACGGCGGCAGCGTGTGGTAGCCGTGCGAGCGGTAGAACTCGCCCTCGTAGGCGACCGGGCGGATCCGCTCCGGATCGGCGAAGACGTTGCGCTCGTGGTCGAGCACGATGACGTCGTCGTCGTTGCCGCCCTCCCAGAACGAGAAGGCGACGTCGACGTACTCCTGCGCGGCCCGGTAGCGCTCGTCGTGCGGGACCATCGCGGACTGGCCGAGCATCGCGGCCATCGTGTTCTGCGAGGCGCCGGTGACGATGTTCCAGCCGATCCGCCCGCGCGTGACGTGGTCGAGGGTGGAGAACTTGCGCACCGCGTGCAGCGGATGGTCGGCTCCGGTGGTGCTGGTGACCACGAAGTTCAGGCGCTCGGTGCCGACCGCGAGCGCCGGGATCAGGTACGCGCCGTCGAGCGCGAAGGTCATGCCGGCCTCGACGAGGACGTCGGAGAGCTCGCCGCGGCGCGAGGAGTAGCCGAAGGAGCCGCCGGCGAAGAAGAGGAAGTCGAACCCGGCCTCGTCGAGCAGCCGCGCCATGCGCTGCCAGTAGTCGATGTCGCGGAAGTCGCCGTCGCGGCTGCGCGGGTGCGACCAGCTGATGGTGCCGCCGACGTGCGGCGTACCCGCTTCGAACACCCCGAGGACGATCCGCTTCTTCATGCTCTCCCGCGTTCCGGCCGGCGTCCGCCGGCGCTGCTCCGGGAACCCTAGCGATCGCGCGTTTCGGGGCTGTTGCGGGGGCGCTCCGGCGTCGGCCGCGCGCCGCGGGAGGTCAACCCCTCCCCGCCCGACGGGACGCGTGGAGGGAGGGCGGCGGATACTGGAGTGCACCCGATAGCAGACAGATGTCGGACTGCGCGCAGCGCGGCCCGGCGAAGGAGGAACGGTGAAGGCCTTGCGCTACACCACCGTCGGACAGGCCCCCGAGGTCGTCGAGATCGAGAAGCCCGTGCCTGGTCCGGGCGAGATCCTGCTGAAGGTGACCGCCGCGGGCGTCTGCCACTCCGACGACTACGTGATGAGCCTCCCCGAGGAGGACTACCTCGCCCAGCACTACCCGCTGCCGCTGACCCTCGGCCACGAGGGCGCCGGCGTGATCGAGGAGTTCGGTCCCGGCGTCGAGACCGGCCTGCAGATCGGCGAGGCGGTCGCCGTGTACGGGCCGTGGGGCTGCGGACACTGCCTCAACTGCTCGCGCGGCGCCGAGAACTACTGCACCAACGCGGAGGCCGAGGGCATCCGCCCGCCCGGGCTCGGCAACCAGGGCTCGATGGCGGAGTACATGATCGTCGACGACGTCCGCCACCTCATCCCGATCGGCGACCTCGACCCGGTGAAGAACGTCTCGCTCACCGACGCCGGCCTCACTCCGTACCACGCGATCAAGCGCAGCCTCCCGAAGCTCGGCGCCGGCACCTACGCCGTCGTCATCGGCTCGGGCGGGCTCGGTCACGTCGGCATCCAGATCCTCAAGGCGCTCTCGGGCGCGACGGTGATCGTCCTCGACGTGAGCGAGGAGAAGCTCGAGCTGGCGAAGCACGTCGGAGCGGACGTCACGCTGATCAGTGACGCCTCGGCCGCCGACAGGATCCGCGAGATCACCGGCGGGCTGGGTGCGAACGCCGTGTTCGACTTCGTCGGCGCGAACCCGACCATCGCGACCGCCGTCGCGGCGGCGGCCGTCGAGTCGGACGTCACCATCGTCGGCATCGGCGGCGGGACCGCCACGATCGGCTTCGGCGCGATCGCCTACGACGCGGCCGTGCGGATCCCCTACTGGGGCACGCGCAGCGAGCTGATCGAGGTCTTCGAGCTGGCCAAGACCGGCCGGATCGACGTCGAGGTGCAGCGCTACGCCCTCGACGACGCGCCCCGGGCCTACGCGGACCTGCACGACAACTCCGTGCGCGGCCGCGCGGTCATCGTCCCGTAGGCCTTCGCATGCCGGTCGAATAGCCCCGCAGGGGCGTTCCATGCTGGTCGAGTAGCCCCGCAGGGGCGTATCGAGACCCACGTCCTGCAGAACGGTGGATCTCGATACGCCCTCTCCGAGGGCTACTCGATCAGCATGCAGGGGACCCCGCCGCCCTGCCCTAGCCTTCGAGGATGCGCTCCCGGCTCCTGCACGCCCGCGAATCGTTCTGGTTCCTGCCCACCCTCTTCGGAGTTCTCGCGATCGGCCTGGCGTTCGGGCTGATCGAGGTCGACCGGCTGCTCCTGCGCGCGGGGATCCAGGACCTCCCGCTCGTCGAGGACCTCTCCGCGACCGGCGGCCGGGCGATCCTCTCGGCGATCGGCGGCACGATGCTCGGGGTCGCCGCGACCTCGTTCTCGATCACGATCTCGGTCCTCGCGACCACGTCCTCCGCCTACGGTCCGCGGCTCGTCCGCAACTTCATGGCGGACCGCGGCAACCAGGTCGTCCTCGCCGTGCTGACCTCGACGTTCCTCTACTCCCTGATCGTCCTGCGCTCCGTGCACACGGAGGAGGACGCGACCCTCGCCTTCGTGCCGGTCGTCGCGGTGGGCTTCGCGGTGCTGCTGGCCGTCGGCGACGTCGCGGTGCTCGTCTACTTCATCCACCACATCGCGCTGTCGGTGCAGGTGACGACCCTGCAGAAGCGCGTGCTCGGCGAGCTCGAGGACGTCATCGCGGAGCTGTCGGGGGAGGGGGAGCGGGACGCGCGCGAGGAGCCGTTCCCGTCCGGCGGCGTCGTGCTGACGGCGCCCCGCGCGGGCTACATCGAGCAGCTGGAGCTCGAGCGCCTCGTTGCGCTCGGCGCGCGCCACGACGCGGTGCTGCGGATGCTCGCCCAGCCCGGCGACCATGTGCTGGCCGGCGACCCGGTGCTCGAGGTCTCCGGAGGGGGCGACGGCTCGGGCGACGGAGCGGGCGACCTCGCGGAGGCGGCGCTCGCCGCGGTCGTGATCGCCGACGCGCGCACCCCGCACCAGGACCTCCGCTACGCCGTGCAGCAGGTCGTCGAGATCGGCGTCCGCGGCCTCGCGACCGGCACCAACGATCCCTACACCGCCGTCAGCGCGCTCGACGCCCTGACCGGCGCGCTGGTCGAGTTCTGCAACGGCGACGGCCCGCGCACGCGCCTGCGCGACTCCGACGGCGTCGCCCGCCTGTTCTGCACCTGGCCGAGCGCCGCGGACCTCCTCGCCGAGGTCTACCTCGCCCTGCGCGCCTACGCGCTGGACCAGCCGCTCGTCGTCCGCGCCGGCATCCGCCTGGCGCAGCGGCTCGAGCCCGTCGCCCGCGGCGCCGCCCGCGCCGAGCTGCACCGCCAGCTCGAGGCGTTCGCGGCCGCCTACGACGCCGCCGACCGCGACCTCCTCGAGACCCCGGTCGTCCGCCGCGACCTGCAGGAGCTGCTCGAGCGGCTGTCCACGCGGGAGCGTCTGCAGAGCTGAGGCCGGGAGGTGCGGATCGCAGGATCCCGCCGCCCGGCTCTCGTCGCGGCGACGCACGGGGAGCGGTGAACTGCACAGTCCGCGCCGTTCTGCCTCCTCGGCGTCAGATCGTGGCTCCGAGAGCTCCTCGAGTGCGACCCTGTCCGGGCTCGACCCCCGAGACCAGCCGCACCCCCGAGGAGCCACCGTGCCACGTCCCCGCCTCCGCTTCCTCCGCGCCGACCGTCACCGCGCCCGGACCGCTGCCGCCGCCTCCGTCCTCCTGACCGTCGCGCTGCTCGGCTCCGCGGTGACCGCCGCCCGAGCCGCGGACTCTCCGTCGACACCGTCCGCTGCTTCCGAGGGGCGGGGCGCGCCGCCCTCCGCGGTCGCCGAGCACCCGAAGCTGGCGGTGACGGCGCGGGGGGAGATCCTGCGGGAGGTGGGCGAGAGCGTGAAGGTCGGCACCCGCGTCAGAGTGAGCTACCACGTGACCAACACCGGCGACGTCCCGCTCACGGAGGTCGGTCCGAACAGGGTCGCCCTCCCGATCGGTGAGTCGATCGACATCGTGGACGAACGAGGTCTCACGCAGGCCGAGGTCGCAAACCGCGGATACATCCTGGCCAGTGGCGCGATATCGGCGAAGACGCCGGCGGGAACCGCCTACCGGTCACCGGACTTCACCGTCACGGTCGGCACCGTGACGGCGGGCCCCCTCACTCCGGCTCAGGCCGCGGAGCACCCGGGCCTGACGGTCTCCGTCCGGGGCGGGTTCGTGCTGGAGCCCGGCGAGGAGGTCGTGGCCGGAACGCCGGTGAGGATCGTCCTCCGCACCGTCAACACGGGGGACGTGCCACTGATCGGGGTGGGCGGCGACGAGAACCTGGCGGTCGGCGCAGCCGTCGAGACGGAGGAGGAGGTGACGGTCTCCCCCGCGGATCTCGAGAGGGGCTACGTCCCGTACTACGGCTCGGTCCAGGCCACGACGCCCGCGGGATCCTTCTACGCGTCTCCCCAGTTCCTGTACGAGCTCCCGGTTCCGCCGTCCCGGACGACGCCGACGCAGCCGACACCGCCGGTGACGCCGCCCGTGGCGCCGACTCCGACCGTGACGCCGACGCCGCCCGTGACGCCGACTCCGACTGTGACTCCGACGCCGACTGTGACTCCGACGCCGCCCGTGACTCCGACTCCGACCGTGACGCCGACTCCGACTGTGACGCCGACTGTGACGCCGACGCCGCCCGTGACTCCGACTGTGACGCCGACTCCGACTGTGACGCCGACGCCGCCCGTGACTCCGACTCCGACCGTCACGACGAGCCCGACCCCGACGGCCCAGCGCCCGGCGCTGAAGGCGACGGTCACCGGCACGCTCGTCCTCGCGCCAGGGGGGACGCCGAGGGTCGGCACGACCGTCGCATGGGCAGTCACGCTGACCAACACGGGTGGCGTCGATCTGCACGGAGTGCGGCTGCGCGCCTCCGACAGGTCGGTCGATCTCCCGGTCGGCGAGTCCCGGATCCTCGTCCAGTACTCCACGGTCAGGGCGCACAACCTCGAGACGAGGCGCGTCGCGACGATCGCGCAGGTGACCGCTCGCACACCCGGCGGTGCGCTGGAGCACCTCGAGGTCCGCGGCGCTCGGCTCCTGCGCGTCCGGTAGCGGTCAGCGCAGCGGCGCCGTCGAGGCGCGCAGCACCAGGCGCGCCTGCACGGCCGTGCGCTCCTGGCGCTCGCCGGTGCGGATGCGCGCGGCCAGCATCTGCAGGGCCTTCTCGCCCAGCAGCTGGTGGTCGAGATGCATCGTCGTCAGGGGCGGCGAGTAGTAGGCGGAGTCGGGCATGTCGTCGACGCCGACGATCGAGTAGTCGCCGGGCGCGGTCCGCCCGCGCTCGGCCATCGCGCGGAGGAAGCCGAGCGCGATCTGGTCGTTCGCGGCCGAGACCGCGGTGAACGAGTCCGGATCCACCGCCCGGCCCTGGGCGGCGCCCGACTCCGCGTCCCACTCCGCGCAGCGCAGCACCGGGAGCGGGGCGACCCCCGCCTCCGCGAGCGCCGCCCGGTAGCCGCGCTCGCGGTCGACGGCCTCGTTGCGGTCGCCGGGGCCCGCGAGGTGCAGGATCCGCCGGTGCCCGAGCTCGAGCAGGTGCCGGGTGCCGAGGAAGCCGGCGCCGTAGGAGTCGGCGTAGGTGGAGTCGCCGGCGGGCCCGCCGCGCTCGGACCGCGTCACGACGGGGACGGACGCGGCGATGTACTCGACCAGCTCGTCGAGCCCGCCGTAGGGCGTGCCGACGATGATCCCGTCGACCTGGAACGAGAGCAGCTTGTCGACCGCGTGCCGCATCTCGTCGCGCGCGCCGGGAGCGTCCGGCCCGACCTCGAGCAGGGCCGTGATCAGCGAGAGCCCCTCGGCGCGCGCCGCGCGGCTGACGCCGGTGAGCAGCTCGGAGTGGCCGTAGTTGAGCGGTCCCATCGCGAGGAAGCCGACCGTGTCGGTCCGCTGCACTCGGAGATTGCGGGCGACGCGGTTGTGCCGATAGCCGAGCTCGGCGATCGCCGCCTCGATGCGCACGCGCGTCGCCGGAGCGACGTAGCCGCCGGTGAAGAAGCGGGAGACGGTCTGCGCGGAGACCTCGGCGTGCCGGCCGACGTCGGCCATGCTCGGCCGGGCGCGGGAGGGGGAGGTGCTCGTCATCGAGGCTCCTCCCTGACGGCGACCCGCCCACTCTACTGAGCGGAATCCGACCCGATTCCCGTTACCCGATCGTGACCCATCAACCGGTTGCGCGCATTGTCGGCCGAATGTGTTATCGATAACGTATCCCTCATCCACCGCCGCTTGAGCTCCAGTCCCGGCCCCGTTCGGCGGATCCGACGTCGATGTCGCGCTGCTGCGATGTCGAGCAGCGAAAGGACGCGAAGATGCGTGCTCTGACCCGATCCCGTGCTCTGACCCGATCCGCCGCCCTCGCCACGGGCGCTCTCCTCCTCGCAGGCCTGGCCGGCTGCTCCGCGAGCGGCGGCGACTCCGGCGGGACGACCGAGATCACCTGGTTCAAGCTCACCGAGTCGGCCGACTCCGCCAACGCGACGATCAATGAGATCGTCAGCGACTTCGAGGAGGCGAACCCCGACATCTCGGTCAAGGTCGAGCAGCGGGCGGTGGACGCGCACAAGGACGCGCTGCGCACCACGCTCGGCACCAGCGGCGCCCCCGACCTCTTCTTCTCCTGGGCCGGCCCCGGCCTCGGCGGCGAGTTCATCGACGCCGGCGCGAGCCTGGACCTGAAGGAGTACTACGACGAGTACGGCTGGGCGGACCGCTTCTCCGACACCACGCTCTCGACCGTCACCCAGTACGGCGGCTACGACGGCGTGCCCTACACCCAGCGCACCGAGGCGGTGTTCTACAACAAGGACCTCTTCGAGCAGGCCGGCATCGACGCCGCCCCCACGACCTACGACGAGCTGGTGGAGGACGCCGGGAAGCTCGCCGACGCGGGCATCACCCCGTTCGAGTTCGGCGGCACCGTCAACTGGCACGTGATGCGCCTGCTCGACAGCCTGCTCGAGACCGAGTGTGGCGCCGACGGCTACCAGGCCCTCGTCACCGGCGAGGCGAGCTGGGCCGACGAGTCCTGCGTGACCGACACCTTCACCGAGTTCGCGACCTGGACGAAGGACTACGTCAACGACGGCTTCATC
This sequence comes from Rathayibacter sp. VKM Ac-2856, assembly GCF_013205055.1. Taxonomy (GTDB): domain Bacteria; phylum Actinomycetota; class Actinomycetes; order Actinomycetales; family Microbacteriaceae; genus Rathayibacter. The sequence goes on along the minus strand of NZ_JABMLF010000003.1, from coordinate 336,896 downwards.
TCGATCAACAACGACGAGTCGAGCTCGCTCTTCTTCAGCGGCAAGGCCGCCATGGCGATCGAGGGCGACTGGTTCAACCAGCAGATCCGCGACGCCGGGATGTCCGAGGACTCGGTGGGCATCTTCGCCTTCCCGACGGGCACCGACCGCATCTACGGCTTCAACGAGAACAACTACGTCTCCGCGAACTCCGAGCACCCGGACGAGGCCGCGAAGTTCCTCGACTACCTGACCTCGCCCGAGGCGCAGGCGAAGTTCATCGCCACCTTCGGCAGCCGCTCGGTCAACGTCGACGTCACCCCCGAGGACCAGAGCGCCTTCGACGCACTCTGGAACCCGATCGCCGAGGCGGCGACCGGCGTCTACATGAACAACGACCAGAACCTCTCGCAGTCGCAGACCACGGAGTACTGGCGCATCCAGAACCTCGTCGCGACCGGCGAGCTCGACCCGGCCGACGCCGGCAGCGAGTTCCAGACGTTCATCGACCAGCAGTAGCCGCCGCGGGCGGAGGGGGTCCCGCGCCTCCTCCGCCCCGTGTCCCCCGCCCGAGCCGCCCGAGCCCGAGCATCCCCGTGTCCGAGACGTCCGAGAGGTCCGACATGACGACATCCACCCCCGCCCGTCCGCGGCGGGCCGCCCCGGAGCAGCCGCGCCCGAAGCGCCCGCGCCGCCGGGCCCTCGCCCGCTTCGGCGGCACCGGCTTCCTCGCCGCTCTGCCGTTCCTGGCGCCGGCGCTCGCCGCCTACCTCGTCTTCGTGGTCGGCCCCTCGCTCGAGTCGGTGCGGCTGAGCTTCTTCGAGTGGTCCGGCTTCCAGGGCGCGCCGCAGGTCTTCGTCGGTCTGCAGAACTACGTCCGCATCTTCACCCAGGACCCGGTGTTCTGGACCGCCTTCTCGAACACCCTGATCTGGGTGGTGCTCTCGCTGTTCATCCCGGTCGGCCTCGGCCTGGTGATGGCCCTGGCGCTCAACCGGCCTCTGTTCGGCCGGAACGCCTTCCGCTCGCTCTTCTACATCCCCGGCGTGCTCGCTCCGATCGCCATCGCGAACATGTGGCGCTGGATGTACAACCCCAACTACGGCGTCGGCGTGAACCTCGCCGAGCTGCTGAACCTGCCCTGGCTGGCGGAGGTGCAGTGGCTGGGTGACAAGAACCTCGCGCTGTACTCGATCTTCGCCGCCTTCGTCTGGCAGATCGCGGGCACCAACATGGTGCTGTTCCTCGCCGGTCTGCAGAGCGTGTCGCCCGACCACGTCGAGGCGGCCCGGCTCGACGGCGCGAACGCCTGGCAGGTGTTCCGCAACGTGACGATCCCGGCCCTGCGGCCGACCACGGTCATCGTCGTGGTCCTCACGATCATCAACTCGATCAAGGTGTTCGACCTGATCGTCGGCATGACCGGGGGTGGCCCCGCACAGCAGACGCAGGTGCTCGCGCTGTGGTCGTTCCAGCAGTCCTTCAACAACCACGAGTACGGCCAGGGCAACGCGATCGCCACGGTCCTGCTCGTGATCACCCTCGTCATCGTCGTCCCGTACATGGTGTGGACGGCACGTCAGGAGAAGAACTCATGACCGTCACGAGCATCCCGACCAGCGCGCCGGGCCTGGTCGAGCCGCCGAAGCGGCAGCGCCGTCCGGTCGGCGGGCGGGACTACATCCGCATCGCCCTGTGGATCGCGCTGGTCTTCGCCGTCCTGATCTGGGCGATCCCGCTGGTCTTCATGGTCTTCACCTCGCTGAAGAGCGAGACGGACATCTTCGGAACGCCCGCCTTCGTGCCGCCGTGGTCTCCCGACTTCGGCAACTACGTCGAGGCGCTCGACCGCGGGAACCTGCTCACCGCGGGCGGCAACAGCCTGCTCATCGCGCTGATCAAGGTGCCGGTCGGGCTCTTCATCTCGGCGGCCGCCGCCTTCGCGCTGGCGCGGCTGCGGTTCCGTCGGCAGCGCCTGCTGATGGGGGTGATCGCGCTCGGCGCCATGGTGCCGATCCAGGTCGCGATCGCGCCGCTGTTCCAGGTGATCAACGGGCTCGGGCTGCTGAGCAGCAACGTCGGCATCATCCTGCCGTACATCGCGTTCGGCCTGCCGTACCAGACCTTCATCCTCTACGGCTTCTTCCGGCAGATCCCGGAGGAGATCGACGAGAGCGCGCGCATCGACGGCGCCGGCAACTGGCGGCTGTTCCTGACGATCATCCTGCCGCTGGCGCGCCCGGCGCTCGCCGCGCTGTTCATCCTCGACTTCGTCTCGACCTGGAACGAGTACTCCATCGCGCTCGCCCTGCTGCAGAGCCAGGACTCGTGGACGATCCCGCTCGCCCTGCAGGGCTTCCAGTCGCAGTTCACCAGCTCGTACGGGCCGCTGAACGCCTTCACCATCATGTCCGTGTTCCCCGTGCTGATCGTCTACCTGATGTTCCAGCGCTACTTCGTCGAGGGCGCCTTCGCCGGCGCCGTGAAGGGCTGACCGTGCCGCACACCACCGACACCGCCGACACCGCCGAGCGGTTCTCGCCCGAGACGCGCCTGTTCGAGGTCCTCCGCGACCCGCGTGGCCACGCGATCGTCGAGCGCCACCTGCCCGGGCTGGTGCACTCCTCGATCCTGCACACCCTGCACGGCTACCCGATCGGCCTCGTCGTGGACACCGAGGAGTCGCTCGCCCCGGCCGAGCGCGAGGCGCTGCTCGCCGAGGTCGCCGCGATCCCGACCGAGGAGCCCGCCCCGGTCCGCGAGCAGGAGCGCTTCGTCGAACCCTCCGCCGACTACGAGAGCGCGGACGTCGCGCTCGCCTCGGCCGTCGTGTCCGCACCGGCGACCGCCTCCGTCCACGGGCGCTTCGAGATCGAGCTGCGCGGCCCCTCGCACGGCAACCCGTTCGTCGACGTGGCCCTCTCCGCGATCGTCGACGGACCCGCCGGATCGGTGCGCGTGCCCGGCTTCTACGACGGCGACGGCGTGTACCGCCTGCGCTGGATGCCGGAGACGACGGGCGATCACGCCTGGACCACCTCGAGCACCGCCCGATCGCTGGACGGCATCACCGGCTCGGTCTCGGTCGGAGCCGCGGAGGCGGGCCGCCACGGACCCGTGCGCGTGGCCGACACCTTCCACTTCGCGCACGCCGACGGCACGCGGCACCGCCCGCTGGGCACGACCTCCTACGCCTGGACGCACCAGGGCGACGAGCTCGAGGAGCGGACGCTCGCCTCCCTCGCGACGGCTCCCTTCACCAAGATGCGGATGTGCGTCTTCCCGAAGTCGTACCTCTTCAACGAGAACGAGCCGGTGCTGTACCCGTTCGAGGGCTCGGCGGAGGAGGGCTTCGACCACCGCCGGTTCGATCCGGAGTTCTGGGCGCACCTCGAGCGGCGCATCGAGCAGCTCGGCGAGCTCGGCATCGAGGCCGACCTGATCCTCTTCCACGCCTACGACCGCTGGGGCTTCTCGACGATGGACGCCGTCGCCGACGACCGCTACGTGCGCTACGCGGTGGCGCGGCTCGCGTCGTTCGCGAACGTCTGGTGGTCGCTCGCGAACGAGTACGACCTGCTGTTCGAGAAGACGGAGGAGGACTGGGAGCGCTTCGCCCGCATCGTGGGGGAGGACGACCCCTCGCGGCACCTGCTCTCGATCCACAACTGCCGGGACTTCTACGACTACTCCCGCTCGTGGATCACCCACGCCAGCATCCAGCGGCAGGACGTCTACAAGACGGCCGAGATGACGACGGAGTGGCGGCGCTGGGGCAAGCCCGTCGTGATCGACGAGTGCGCCTACGAGGGCGACATCGATCAGGGCTGGGGCAACATCACCGGTGAGGAGCTGGTGCGCCGGTTCTGGGAGGGTGCGCTGCGCGGCGGCTACGTCGGTCACGGCGAGACCTACGTGCACCCGGAGGACGTGCTGTGGTGGGCGAAGGGCGGCGAGCTGCGGGGAACGAGTCCCGCGCGCATCGCCTTCCTGGAGTCGGTGCTGGCCGAGGGGCCGGAGCGCGGGCTCGAGCCGATCCCGCTCGACTGGGACGTGCCGCGCGCCGGCGTCGAGGGCGAGTACTACCTCTACTACTTCGGCTTCGACCGGCCGACCTACCGCCGCTTCCTGCTCGAGCCCGACGTGTCGTACACGGTCGACGTGCTCGACACCTGGGCCATGACGGTCGAGCGGCTGCCGGGCACCTACTCGGGTCGCTTCCGCATCGACCTGCCGGGCCGCGAGTACATCGCGGTGCGCCTGCAGCGCGCGCTTCCATGCTGATCGAGTAGCCCGCGAAGCGGGCGTATCGACCAGCATGGAGCGCGGGCGTCCTCGATGGCGACCGGCCCGGTCCATGCTGGTCGAGCAGCGGCCCCGGGCCGCATATCGAGACCCCGCCACAGGACCTCAACCGGGGCCCGTGCTTCGTCCAGCCCCCACGACGCGTCCATTCGCAGCCGCCGAGTGCACCGACTGGACTCGGGATGGGGTCTGCTCGTCGTCGCGACCCCGATATGCGTCCGTTCGTCTATCGCGTGTCGAGTCGTGAACCGCGGCCGAATCTCGGCCCCACTTGAGGGGCCGATCACGGCTGGTCCTGCCACTGTGTGATCGAGCTCGAACCCTGCACAGCGTGGCATCGCCGGATCAGTCACCGAGATGTTCGCCACACCGCGCAGCGGGCACAGTGCGGCACGCGCGTCGCCATCGCCTCTGTCCTTCAAGGAGCTCCGGTCCGGCTGCTGCAGGAGTTGACGCCGCGGCTCGGGAGGAGGTCACGCCGGCAGGTGGGGGTATCCGGTCGACGTGCGCGGTCGTTGTGCCAGTGCTCTGATGAGGCGGACGAGCCCGATGCTCCCGCTCAATGGAATTGCGAAGAACAGAAGGCTGAAGCCCACGCCGGTAGCCCAGTGAGTGGTGGTCGAGTCGGGACCCTGCGTGGCCAACCCCGCCGCCAGGAACACCAGCCCGATGTAGGTGATCGTGAGTACTGCGAGGGTGCCGGGTCGTCGCAGACGCTCCGCAGGGGTTCGCCAGCTCGTCGGTGGCTCGAGGGAGCGGCGCAGGAGTCTGATCACCAAAGTCCCGAGCAGCCCGAAGAACCCTGTACTTCCCAAGAGCACGCCGACCGTCACGAGTGAGTAGGAGAGACGTGGGTCGGATGACGCGAGCGAGCCCCAGATGGTGGGGATGAACCCGATGACGCCGCAGCCGAGAGCCGCCCAAATGCCGAAGCCGCCACGGAGAACGGGTTCTCGGCGTCGCTGGCCGCGCAAGGGCGGCAGTGCGATGTGCCCCTCCTCCCGATCGTCCCTGGGACGAGGAAGGGGCGGGGGCGCGGGGACGCCGACCGGCGGGCTGCCGTAGGGAGCCGCGGTGGGCGGCGGATAGTCAGGCTTCGCCTTGGCGGTCGAGTCCGCATCCGCGGGAGCAGGAGCGCTCGGGACGGATGGAGCGACTGCCGTCGGCGGGAGTGGCCTAGTGGTCGCCGGTGCACTGGACTGAAGTACCGCCGGAGCGCTGCCGGGTCCGATCAGTTCTTTGACGGGAATGTCCCGGAGCGGCGCCTCGATGCGGATCTCGGGTCGACCTGTCACCGTCACAGAAGCGGCGACGTCCGAATCTCTCTTGAGAAGACCTGGGGAGAACGTGACGGACGGACGCCCGGTCAGGCTCCAGTTGTCCGACCTGCTGCCGTTGCCGGCCCAGTCGAGTCCCTGCGCCTCGCGGCCGATGAGCACCTCGATCGGACGTCCCGCGTCGAAGGAGTCGGAAGGGATGTCGGCCTTCCCTTGATTGCGGAGCGTCAGGTCGAGACGCCATCTGTCGTTCTCGAGGGAGTGGAGCTGAACAGCGATCAGCAGGAGTCGCTTGGGGTTGTTCCGCATGTAGCCGATGTAGATCGGCACAACCGAGGCGATCGTCGCGAGAAGGCTCAGGACGGCGACGACGATCTCGATCTCCATTCCGGAAGTAAAGCACTCACAGTATTCGTATGCATGATGCCCAGCGGCAGAGGGCCGAGAACCGGTGGTGACCTCGTTTATCGAGGACTCGAATCAATTCGACTAGGCTCGATCGCATGACCGAGAACACAGGCACCACCGAGACTCCGGGGGAGCTGCGCGTCGGCGTCGTCGGCCTCGGCTTCGCCGGCACCACCCACCTCGACGCCTTCCAGGCCCTCCCCGGCGCGCGCGTCGTCGCCCTCGCCGGCCAGGAGGAGGAGCGCCTGCGCGAGCTCGGCGCCACCCGCGGCGTCCCCGACCTCTACGCCGACTGGGAGGAGCTCGTCGCCCGCGACGACCTCGACGTCGTGTCGATCGGCGTCCCCAACCACCTGCACCACCCGATCGCCGTCGCGGCCCTCGCCTCGGGCAAGCACGTCTTCTGCGAGAAGCCGCTCGCCACCACCGCAGAGCTCGCCGCCGAGATGGTCGACGCGGCCCGCGCGAACGACCGTGTGCTCGAGATCGCCTACAACCACCGCCGCCGCGCCGACGTCGCCTACCTGCGCACCTACCTCGACGACGCCCCGCTCGGCGAGATCTACCACGCCCGCGCGAGCTGGCAGCGGCGCACCGGCATCCCGGGCATCGGCTCCTGGTTCACCAGCAAGGAGCTTGCCGGCGGCGGCCCCTTGATCGACCTCGGCTCGCACGTCCTCGACATCGCGCTGCACCTGCTCGGCGAGCCGCGCGTGACCAGCGTCTCCGCGGTCGCGTACGGCGAGATCGGCCGCTCCGGCCGCGGCGGGCGCCCGCACGGCGTCGCCGCGACCGGCACCCACGCGTTCGAGGTCGAGGACTTCTCCAGCGCGCTGCTGCGCCTCGACAACGGCCGCAGCCTGCAGCTCGACGCGTCGTGGGCGAGCTACTCGAAGGTGCACGAGGACATCGAGGTCGAGCTGCTCGGCTCGGCCGGCGGCGCCCGTCTGCACGTCGCCGACTACGCGACGGAGGGGACCCTCACGTTCTACTCCGAGGTCGCCGGTGCCCCCACCACCTCCCGCCCGGACGTCCCGGTGCCCGCCGGGCACCACCGCTCGGTGATCGCGGAGTTCCTGGCCGCGATCGCCTCGGGAGCCGACGCCCCCGCCGGCGGACCCCGCTACGCCGGCCACTACGGCGACTACGCGCTGCACCGCAGCCGGGTGGTCGACGCGATCTACCGCTCCGCCGCCGAGAAGAAGGAGGTGGCGGTCGCATGAGCGCTCCCCTCGAGGTCCTGGTCTGGAACGAGTTCCGCCACGAGACGCGCGGCGACGAGACCGTGATGCGGCACTACCCCGACGGCATCCACCGCGTGATCGCCGACGGGCTGTCCGAGTCGCTCGGCGACGCCGTCTCGGTGCGCACGGCCACCCTCCCCGAGCCCGAGCACGGGCTGACGGAGGAGGCGCTCGCCAAGACGGACGTGCTGCTCTGGTGGGCGCACATCGCGCACCCGGAGGTGTCGGACGAGGTCGTGCAGCGGGTGCTGCGGCACGTGCAGGAGGGGATGGGCATCCTGATCCTGCACTCCGGGCACTACTCGAAGATCTTCCAGGCGCTGATGGGCACGACCTGCTCGCTCAAGTGGCGGAACGACCACGACCGCGAGCTGGTCTGGACGATCGCGCCGACGCACCCGATCGCGGAGGGCGTGCCCAGCCCGATCGTCATCCCCGAGCAGGAGATGTACGGCGAGTACTTCGACATCCCGGTGCCGGAGGAGACCGTCTTCCTCTCGACGTTCTCCGGCGGCGAGGTCTTCCGCTCCGGAGTGACCTACACCCGGGGGCTGGGCAAGGTGTTCTACTTCTCGCCCGGCGACCAGGACTACCCCGTCTACCACCACCCCGACATCAAGCGGGTGCTGGCGAACGCGGTGCAGTGGGCGCGGCCCCGGCGCGAGCGCACCCCGCTCACGGCCGATCACCACCCCCGCGGCTGGTTCGAGTCCTGACCCCTCCCGCGAGATGCCACTTGTGACCGCCTTTCACGGCGTGTCGCGTGCACAAGTGGCATCTCGCGGGGGTCACGGGGTGCGGCGGGCGACCAGCGCGCGCAGGGTCGCGACGCCGAGGGCGGCGACGACGAGGGCCGTCGCCGGGGTGCGGAGCGAGACGGCGGGCAGCATCAGCGCGCTGGTGAAGACGCCCTGGGCGTAGTCGAGCATCTCGAGCGGGTAGCGGGCCAGCACCCGCGTGCCCGCGGCGGCGGAGACGGCGGTGACCAGCACCGGCCCGACCCAGAGCACGGCGAGGCTCACGATCCAGGCGATCACGCGGCCGGCGGAGAGGACCCCGCACCAGGCGAGGGCGAGGCCGGCGAGGATCCCCGGCAGCCACTGCACCGCGTTCAGCAGCGCGAGGCCGGCGCCCGACCCGTCGCGGCTGAGCGGAGCGACCACACCGGTCAGCCAGCCGCCGGCGGTCACCGCCGCGAGCGCGATCGCGATCGTCGCGCCCGGCCGCGGCGCCCGCGCGATCAGCACCAGGATCAGCGCGCCGACCGCGATCGCCCCCACGGTGCCGGCCGTGATCGCGCCGAGGTAGAGACCTGACCAGCGGTCCTCCCGCAGCCCGGCCGCCACGGTCAGCGCCGACTGCGCCAGGGCGATCGCCTGCACGCCGACGGCACCGAGCGCGGCCCCGAGCGGACCCAGGCGGCCACGGCCGAGCCGCGCGGCGAGCCCGGCGAGCGCGGACCCGGTCACGATCACCGAGACGATCAGCGTCAGCGAGTACTGGCTGAAGGGCAGCAGCGCGAGCGGCATCTCCTCCGGCGCCACGTCGGTCGCCCACAGGTTCTGCAGCGGCAGCCGCAGTCCGGTGAGCAGCCACGGCAGCAGCCCGAGCACCCCGGCGGCGGCTCCGACGCCGAGACTCGGGAGCAGGCGCGGGCGGTCGACGGGTGCGGCGGAGGAGGTCACGCGCCCATCCTCGCGCGAGTGCTGTCCCGAGCGGGCGGTTCGTGCGACTGTGGTGGTCCCCCTGCGCATCCCGCACCGTCGCGCCCGCCCGAGCGCACCGCACCCCACACGAGAGGAGGGCCGCCGTGGCCCTCGACCAGACCGTCCGCTCCTCCGCGGCCGAGCTCGACCGGCTCGACCCGCTCGCCGGCTACCGCTCCTGCTTCGTCGGCGCGGACGACCCGGCCCTCCCCGCCTACGTCGACGGCAACTCGCTCGGCCGCCCGCTGAAGGTCCTCACCGAGCGCTACGCCGCGTTCGTCGAGCAGGACTGGGGCCACCGCCTCATCCGCGGCTGGGACGACAGCTGGTTCCAGCTGCCGCTGACCCTCGGCGACCGCCTCGGCTCGGCCGTGCTCGGCGCCGCTCCCGGCCAGGTCGTCGTCGGCGACTCGACCACGGTCTCGCTCTACAAGCTGATCCGCACCGGACTGAGCGCGCGGCCCGATCGCCACGAGATCGTCATCGACCGCGGCAACTTCCCGACCGACCGCTTCGTGGTCGAGGGCATCGCCGCCGAGACCGGCGCGACGATCCGCTGGATCGAGACCGAGTCCGGCAGCGGAGTGACCCCCGAGGACGTCCGCGCGGTCGTCGGCCCCGACACGGCCGTGGTCGTGCTGAGCCAGGTCGCCTACCGCTCCGGCTACGCCGCCGACGTCCCGACCATCACCGGCATCGTGCACGAGCATGGCGCGCTGGTGCTCTGGGACGTCTGCCACTCGGTCGGCGTGCTGCCGATCGAGCTGGACGCCTGGGGCGTGGACCTCGCGACGGGCTGCACCTACAAGTACCTCAACGGCGGGCCGGGCGCGCCCGCCTTCCTCTACGTGCGCCGCGAGCTGATCGCCGGCGCCGCGCAGCCGATCCAGGGCTGGATGGGCGTGAAGGACTCGTTCCGGATGGGGGAGTCGTACGACCCCGCCGACGGGATCCGCCGCTTCCTCAGCGGGACGCCGCCGATCGTCGGGATGCTGGCGATGCAGGCGATGCTCGACCTGATCGAGGAGGCCGGACTGCCCGCGATCCACGCCAAGTCGATCGCGCTGACCGCCTTCGCCGTCGAGCTCTTCGACGAGCACCTCGCCCCGCTCGGCGTGGAGCTGTCGACCACGCGCGAGCCCGCCCGCCGCGGCGGTCACATCACCGTCGACCACCCGGACTTCGCCGCGATGGTGCCGGTGCTGTGGGAGCGCGGGATCATCCCGGACTTCCGGACGCCGAGCGGGATCCGCCTCGGGCTCTCGCCGCTGTCCACGTCGTTCGCCGAGGTCGAGATCGTCGTCACGGCGGTCCGCGACCTGCTCCTGGAGGGGGCGCGCGACGACTCCCGAGAGGCTCACGGCGGCGCGTGAGCGACGTGCTCGAGCTCGTCGCGCGCGAGCCGGACGAGTGCTTGCGCTACGGGGACGCGCCCGAGCAGATCGCCGAGCTGCACCGGGGCGCGGGCCGCGGGCTCGTGCTGATCGTGCACGGCGGCTTCTGGCGCGCGCGCTGGGACCGCGCGCACGCCCGTCCGCTCGCCGCCGCACTCGCTGACGCGGGCTGGTCGGCGCTGCTGATCGAGTACCGCCGGGTCGGCGATCCGGGCGGCGGCCTGCCCGGCACGGTCGACGACGTCCGCGCGGCGATCGCGGCGCTCCCGTCGCTCGTCCCCGCCGAGCAGCGCCCGCGCACGGTGCTGCTCGGCCACTCCGCGGGCGGCCACCTGGCCGTCTGGTCGCAGGCCGCGCACCCGTCCCCGCACGTCGACGCCGTCGTCTCGCTGGCCGGAGTGCTCGACCTGCGCGCTGCCGCCGACGAGCGCCTGGGCGACGGCGCCGTCGCGGAGATGCTCGGGCCGGACGGCCGGCTGGACGACCTCGACCCCGCGCAGCTCCCCGCCCCGCCGATGCCGACGGTGCTGCTGCACGGCGACCGTGACGACGAGGTCCCGATCGAGCAGGCGCGCCGGTACGCCGCAGCGCACCCGTCCGCGCGCCTCGTCGAGCTCCCGGACGCGGACCACTACGCCCCGATCGACCCGCGCACCCCCGCCTTCGCCGCCCTCCTGGCCGTCCTCGCCACCCTCCCCGCGCGCCACTGAGGCCGGCCGGCCCCGAGAGGTGCGGCGAGGTGCCCGCGAGAACGTGAGCGGCCCCGCATCGCGCGCCGGTATGCCAGCCCCCTTTCCTTGCGGGCGCGAGGGGGACTTTGCTGTCTTCGTGACGAAGCCCGAGAAGTATCGGGACGTCGTGTCGTTCCCTCACGCGGGTTCGAGTGCTCGTGGCCGAGGCGCGAGCAGCCACGAGATCCGGAGCCTCGGGGAACTGCGCCAGGAGGATGACCGTGACCAGGTACGACTTCACCGCGACCGCCGAGCGGGACGGGCGATGGTGGCTCGTGACCATCCCGGAGCTCGACTCGGTCGGGTAGGCCAGGACGGTCGGCGAGGTGAACGCCGTCGCTCGCGAGGTCGCTGCCCTCTTCCTGAACGTGCCGGAGGAGGAGGTGCGCGTCACGGTCACCGTGCACGTGACTCCCGCCGCCGGGGCGGCGTGGCGCGAAGACGGTGGGGACGGCTTCGGGATCCGATGAGGGGGCAGGGCTCCCATGCTGGTCGAGTAGCCCCGCAGGGGCGTATCGAGACCCGCCCATCCTCAGCAGAGCGGTCTGCAGACTCGTCCTTCTGACGGTGGTGGATCTCGATACGCCCTCTGCGAGGGCTACTCGATCAGCAGGGACGGCTCCGCGCGGAGACGGTGAGCGACCCGCGAGGCGGCGGGTTCCGTCGCTAGAGGGCCGGCGGGTAGAGGAAGAGGGGGACCTGCGCCGTGGGGAAGGTGCGGGTGACGTAGCTGTGGCGGCCGCCGTAGTTGTACTCCTCGAGGAGCACGGTGCCGTCGTCGTTGACCTTCTGGACGTAGGAGACGTGGTTGTAGGTCCACCAGGCGACGCAGCCGACGATGGGCACCGCGCTGGTGGCCCAGCCCTTCGCGGCCCAGTTGTCCGGCCACTCCCAGGCGCTGCCGCCCATCGGGGTGATGTTGCCCCAGGTGTACTTCCAGGGCGCGGCGGTCGCGCCGGCGTCGCGGTTGAGGCGCCAGGCCACGAAGTCGACGCACTCGCGGTAGTAGTAGCCGAGCGGCGAGAGTCCGCCGCCGTCGTCGTCGATCGTCTCGGAGGGCCACGGGTAGTCGTCACCGACGGCGCGGGTCTGCACGGTGCTGAAGCCGCCGCCGTTCGAGTTCTGGAGCACCGCCGCCTGGCGGCTGGCCTCGTCGAGCTGCGCCTGGGTGGGGGCGGCGAACGCGTCGCGGACGGCGGTCTGCCCGGCCGCCTCCGACGAGACGGTGAGGTTCTGCAGGCCGACCCGGTTCGCTGCGGTGCCGCCCGCCGTCGCGGCGGTGCTGCGGGCGCCGTAGGCGGGGAGGGCCGCGGTGGCGAAGAGACCGCCCACGATGGAGAAGGTGGCGAAGCCGAGGGTGCGGCGGCTGAGCGAGCCGGTGCGGGCGGGCGCGGGTCGCGGGGGAGCGGCGGCGGCGGGCGCCGGCTGCGCAGGAGCGGTGGCGGCCGGCTCGACCCGGGCCGGGGCGATGCGGGCGGGCGCGATGCGGGCGGGCGCGGCGCCGGCCTCAGCCCGGGCCGGCTGCGCGAGGGCGGCGGCCTCGGCGGCGCGCGCCTCGCGGCGGGTGAGGTGCACGGGCGCGGGGGAAGAGGTGTCGGGACACTCCTGCGGGACGGGAATGCCAGTGGTCGACACGCGTGCGCTCTCCTCGGGTGGGGGACTCGGGGCCGGCGCAGCGGGGGCTGCGAGCCGATCCAGGGCGCCGGCAGGGCCCGGCGACGTGTCACTCTAGCCCGCACCCGCCCGGTAACGGAATGATCACGGTCGAACTCGTCGCTCGGCGTCGCCCCCCGGACGGACCCCGGTGGGAGGATGGAGCGACAAGGGAAGGAGCCGTCCATGACCGAATCCACCCCCTCCGGACCCGTGCTCGTCGGCGTCGTCGACGGGCAGCGTCCCGAGGTCGTCCGCACCGCCGCCGGGCTCGCCGCCGGGCTCGGTGCTCCACTGCTGCTGCTCACCGTGGTCGGCGATCCGTACCTCGTCGGCGAGTACGTCGACCCGATGACGGGCGGGATCCCGGTCGGTCTCGTGCCCCGCTCCGGCGGCGGCGACGACGGCCCCACCGAGCCGCCCGGACTCCGCGCGGAGATCGAGTCCGCCCTCTCGGGCACGGCAGTCGACTGGACGCTGCGCACCGTCCAGGGCGAGCCGGCGCTGGTCCTGACCGATGTCGCCGAGGAGGTCGACGCGCGGATGATCGTGGTCGGCACCCGCGAGGCGGGCATGCTCGCCGGCATCGCCGAGTTCCTCAGCGGCAGCGTCGCCGTCCACCTCGCGCACCGCCAGCACCGCCCCGTGCTCGTCGTCCCCCGCGCGGACGGGGGCACCCGGCGGCGCGTCCCGTGGGCCACGGGGGAGTGACCGGCCCGCTGCCCGCGACGCCGTCGCCCGCTCCGCCGTCGTCCGCGACGCCGTCGTCCGCGCCGCCGCTGCACCTGCGGCCGAGCGCGATCCTCCTGGTCGCCGCGGGCGGCGCGGTGGGCACGGCCGCCCGCTACGGGACCGCGCTCGCCCTGCCTCCGCTCGGCGCCGTCCCCGTGGCGACGATCGTGGTCAACCTCGTCGGCGCCTTCCTGCTCGGCCTCCTGCTCGCCGGCCTCGCGCGCCGCGGACCGGACGCCGGCCGGCGCCGCACGCTCCGCCTCCTCCTCGGCACCGGTGTGCTCGGCGGCTTCACGACATACAGCACCTTCTCCCTCGACACCGCGGCGCTCCTCGAGGGCGGTCGCTGGGCCGAGGTCCTCCTCTACGCAGGCGGCACCCTCGTGCTCGGCACCCTCGCCGCGGCGCTCGGCGTCCTGCTCGCGGGTCGGCGCCACGAGAGCCCGGCGTGATGACGCAGCCGCTCCTCCTCCTCTGCGTCGCCCTCGCGGGCGGCGTCGGCGCCGCGGCCCGGCTCGTCCTCGACGGAGTGGCCCGCGCGGTGATCCCCGTGCGCTGGCCGGTGGGGACGCTCCTCATCAACGTCTCCGGCTCGCTGCTGCTCGGGATCGTCACGGGGCTCGCCCTCGGCGGGCGCCTCGACGAGACCTGGCGACTCGTCCTCGGCACCGGCGTCCTCGGCGGCTTCACGACGTTCAGCACGGCGAGCGTCGAGGCGGCGCGGATGCTGCTCGAGCGGCGCTGGGCGGCCGGACTCGGCTACGGGCTCGGGATGTGGGCGGCGGCGCTCGCTGCGGCCGTCCTCGGCGTGGCCCTCACGGGTGCGGTCCTGCCTCCAGTATGAGATGAAGTGTCTCAACAAGGCGGTCCACGCGAGTTCCAGTCCCGCGGTTGAGCCCCCCTTCGTGGGGGTCGAGGGCCTCTGAGGGCTCTTCGCGGACCTCCTGCGCCGAGGCGCGGGTCAAGATATCCGGTGTGACAACGGTGGGTGGTCTGCGGGAGCTGCGGCTCGCCGTCGTCGACGACCAGCCGCTCTACCGCCAGATGCTCGCGTCGCTCCTGCGCGGGGTGCCCGGCGTCCGGAGCGTCGTCGAGGCGTCCTCCGCGGCGGAGGCGCGCCGGCGGATCCGGCCCGCCGAGGTCGACGTCGCCGTGATCGACATCGAGCTGGGCGACGGCGACGGGATCGAGCTCGGCCGCGAGCTGCGCGCCGCCGACCCCGAGCTGGCCGTCGTGCTGCTCTCCGCGGTCGACTCGATGCACCGCTTCCTCCGGCTCGGACGTGCCGAGGTGCGCGGCTGGAGCTACCTCTCGAAGACCTCCTCGCTCACCTCCGGCGCGCTGATGACGGCGATCCGGGCGACCCTTGACGGCCGGACCGTGCTCGATCCCGCCCTGGTCGCCGCGCGCACCGCCCGCCGCAGCTCGCCCGTCGATGCTCTCAGCCGCCGCCAGTACGAGGTGCTCGTCGCGCTCTCCTCGGGGCTCACGAACGCGGCGATCGCGGAGCAGCTCGGCATCGCGGTCCGCTCGGTCGACAACCACGTCAACGCCCTCTACGGCGCGCTCGGCCTGCGCTCCGACGGCGCGCGCAACCCGCGGGTGGACGCGACCCTGCTGTTCCTCGAGCACACGCGATGACGCCGGGGGACGCCGTCCGGCCGCTGCGCGCGGACGCCGCGGAGGACAACCGGGTCCTCTGCCGGATCGTCGCCCTGCTCGGCGGCGTGCTGGCGGTGCTCGCGGCGCTGCAGGCGGTCTTCGCCCTGGGGATGCTGTCGCAGACGGTGCGCGGGATCGAGGGCGGTCCGGTCCTCGACGTCGTCGTGCGCGTGGTCTGCAACACCACGGCGATCGGGCTCGCGGTGGCCCTCGTCGCCGCCCTCCGCCCCGAGCGCCGGGCCCGCGCCGGGCGGCTGCTGATGACCGTCGGGATCGCGGTCGCCGTCGCCCTCGTCCGTGTCGGGCTGCAGCTGATCACCGGGATCTATCCGCCGACCGCGCTCGATGCGCTCGTGGTGGAGCTCGCGGTCGGAGCGGTCGTGGTCGGCCTGATCGTGTCGTTCGGCTTCCTGCTCGTCGAGGCGACCCGACGCGTGCGCGAGAAGGAGCGGGAGCGCGCCCGGGTGCTGCTCCAGGCCGTCGACGCCGTGCAGGCGCTGCAGCAGGAGGAGCTGCGGGTGCGCCGCGAGGTCGCGCAGGGGCTGCACGGGCGGCTGCAGAACACGCTCGTGCTGCTGGCGGCCGAGCTGCGCGTGCTCGCCGCGGCGGCCGATCCGGAGGCTCCCGCGGGCGTGCGCGCCGACGTCCCCGCCGAGCGGCTCAGCGGTCTGGCGACCCGGCTCGACGAGCTGCGCGAGCAGGAGGTCCGCGCGGTCAGCGGGGCGCTCTACCCGGTCGACATCGAGCACGGGCTGGTGGCCGCCGCCCGCGATCTGATCTCGCGGCTGCCGCCGGAGATCGCGGTCGACCTCGACGTGCACGAGGACTACCCGGATCTGGAGGAGCGCGGAGTGGCCCTCGAGCAGCGGGTGCTGCTGGTGCGACTGATCGAGGAGGCGCTGACCAACGCGCTCAAGCACGGCGGCGCCCGCGCGGTCCGGCTGCACCTCGACGTCGATCGCGGAGAGTCCGAGCACTCCGTGATCGTGGGTCTCGACGACGACGGCGGCGGACTCGCCGCGCGGCCGGTGCTCTCGGGGCTCGAGCGGCTGTCGCGCCAGTTCGCGGTCTACGGAGGATCGATCGAGCTGGCGCCGTCGGCCGCGCTGGGCGGCGCGCGCCTCGCCGGTCGGCTGCCGCTGCGCCCGGCGGCGTGACGCGGCGGCGGGGAGGGGGCCTCGGCCCGCCTCCCCGCCGCTGTCGGCTCTGCGCCGTCGACTCGGGGTCTGTCGGCCCCGCGCCCGCCGTCAGCCCTTCGGCGGCGTGTAGAACTGGAGGTCGTTGCCCTCCGAGTCCTTGAAGGGCAGGATGCGGCCCCACTCGTGGTCGCTGATCTCACCCTCGATCGAGGCTCCGCGGGCCTTCAGCCGCTCGAGCTCCTCCTCGATGCTGCCGTCCGGCTGGAACGAGACGACCGCCCCGCCACTCGCCGAGACGGAGGCCGACTCGCGGGCGTTCAGCCCGATCATCAGTCCGCCCGCGTCGAGCTCCGACCAGTCGCTCGAGGTGCTCATCAAGTCGAGGCCGAGGGTGTCGCGGTAGAACGCGACCGCCCGCTCCATGTCCTCGACCGGCACCCATACCGTCGCCACTCCTGCTGCCGCCATGATCCGGTCTCCTTCGATCGATGTTCCCGTCCGCTCACGCTAGGACCGCGTCCCGCGGCGGCTGCGGCGTCCCCACCGTTCGTCCAGGCGGCGACGCGGGATCTGCCAGCGGACGGCGCGGACATCCTCAGCATCGCGGGCGGGAAAGGGGTTGCTTCCGGTGGATCGGGCGCAATCGGAGCAGCTCCCGTCGGGGGTTCCCGCAGAACATCAGCCCGGAGCGGGGCTCATCGCCCCTCGGCGATGACGGACGCTCTCAGCTGATGTTCTGCGCTCGATACGCTGGAAGGAGACCGCGGTGGAGGGCATCGGCGCCCGCCGCGCCCGCCGACCGCCGCTCGAAGGGACTCCCGTGACGACGCCCGCATCGACTCCGCCCCGCCCGACCGAGCCCGGCGACCGGACGCCTCGCCTGCGCGTCGTCGCCGCGACGCCGATCAGCGACGAGCTGATCGCCCGAGTGGTGGAGCTGGAGCCGCGGATCGACTTCGTCGCCGATCAGAGCCTGCTGCCGCCGATGCGCCACCCGGGCGATCACGGCGGCGATCCGGCGTTCGAGCGGACCGCGGAGCAGCAGGCCGCGTTCGAGGAGCTGGTCGACTCGGCCGAGGTCCTCTACGGCATCCCGGGCGAGGATCCTGCCGCGCTCGCCCGCACGGTCGCCGCGAACCCGGGGCTGCGCTGGGTGCAGACGATGCCCGCCGGCGGCGGCGCGCAGGTGAAGAAGGCGGAGCTGAGCGAGGAGCAGCTGGCGCGGGTCGCGTTCTCGACCTCCGCCGGCGTGCACTCCGATCCGCTGGCCGAGTTCTCCCTCTTCGGGCTGCTGGCCGGCGCGAAGACGCTGCCGAGACTGCAGGAGCTGCAGGGCCGGCGGGAGTGGGGCTCGCGCTGGACGATGGGGCTGCTCTCGGAGCAGACGATCCTGATCGTCGGGCTCGGCACCATCGGCCGGGCGACCGCGCAGAAGCTGTCGGCGCTGGGCGCCCGGGTGATCGGGACGAGCCGGCACGAGAGCGAGGTGGAGCACGTCGACGAGATCGTGCAGCCCTCGGCGATCGCGGAGGTCGCCGGGCGGATCGACGGCGTCGTCGTCACCCTGCCCGGGACGGAGCAGACCGAGAAGCTGGTCGGGGCGGACTTCTTCGCGGCCCTGCGCCCGGGAGCGACGCTCGTCAGCGTCGGCCGCGGCACCGTGATCGACGAGGACGCGCTGCTCGAGGCGCTCGAGGACGGCCGGGTCGGCTTCGCGGCGCTCGACGTGGTCGCCCAGGAGCCGCTCGCCGAGGACAGCCCGCTCTGGAATCACCCGAGCGTGCTGCTCAGCCCGCACACCGCGGCGCTGAACGCGGCCGAGGACCGCCTGATCGCCGAGCTCTTCGCCCGCAACGCAGGTCGCTTCCTCGACGGCGAGGAGCTGATCAATCGGGTCGACACGGTCGAGTTCTACTGACGCCTGCCCCTCCGGAGCGCTCCGAGAGCCCTCCACAGCCGCCGATCCGGCGCGAAAGCACGTGAGGAAGCCGGTTTCGCTCTCGCGCGCGCCTCCGACGCCCTACCGTTGCACTATGGCGTCCACCGATACACCCGAACCCGCCCCCCAGGCCGACGGCGCGACCGCGCCCGCCGCCGACAGCACCGCCCCGGCCGCGCCGGCAGCCGAGACCGGCCCCTCCCTGGTCTTCTCGGACCTGGGTCTCAGCGACCCCGTCCTCAAGGCCCTCAAGGAGGTCGGCTACGAGACGCCCTCGGCGATCCAGGCCGCGACGATCCCCTCCCTCCTGTCCGGCCGCGACGTCCTCGGCGTCGCGCAGACCGGCACCGGCAAGACGGCCGCGTTCGCGCTGCCGATCCTCTCCCGCCTCGACGTCTCGCAGAAGACGCCGCAGGCCCTCGTGCTCGCGCCCACGCGCGAGCTGGCGCTACAGGTCTGCGAGGCGTTCGAGCGCTACGCGTCCGGCCTGCGCGGCGTGCACGTGCTCCCCGTCTACGGCGGCCAGGGCTACGGCACGCAGCTCTCGGCGCTGCGCCGCGGCGTCCACGTCGTCGTCGGCACGCCCGGCCGCATCATGGACCACCTCGAGAAGGGCACGCTCGACCTCTCGCACCTCAAGTACCTGGTGCTCGACGAGGCCGACGAGATGCTCAAGATGGGCTTCGCGGAGGACGTCGAGACGATCCTCGCCGACACCCCGGTCGAGAAGCAGATCGCGCTGTTCTCGGCGACCATGCCGTCGCAGATCCGCCGCATCTCGCAGAAGTACCTGAAGGACCCGGAGGAGATCACGGTCAAGGCCAAGACCACGACCTCCGCGAACACCACCCAGCGCTACCTGATGGTGTCCTACCCGCAGAAGGTCGATGCGCTGACCCGCATCCTCGAGGTCGAGAACTTCGAGGGCATGATCGTCTTCGTCCGCACCAAGAGCGAGACCGAGACGCTCGCCGAGAAGCTGCGCGCCCGCGGCTACACGGCCGCCGCGATCAGCGGAGACGTCGCCCAGGCCCAGCGCGAGCGCACCGTCGAGCAGCTGAAGTCGGGCAAGCTCGACATCCTCGTCGCGACCGACGTCGCGGCCCGCGGTCTCGACGTCGATCGGATCAGCCACGTCGTCAACTACGACATCCCGATCGACACCGAGTCCTACGTGCACCGCATCGGCCGCACCGGCCGGGCCGGCCGCAGCGGTGCCGCGATCAGCTTCGTGACCCCGCGCGAGCGCCGCCTGCTCTCGGCGATCGAGAAGGCGACGCGCCAGCCGCTGACCGAGATGCGCCTCCCGAGTGTCGAGGACGTCAACGTCACGCGCCTGTCCCGCTTCGACGACGCCATCACCACGGCGCTGGCCGACCGCGAGCGGCTCGACCGGTTCCGCGACATCATCGGCCACTACGTCGAGCACCACGACGTGGTCGAGTCGGATGTGGCCGCCGCGCTGGCGATCGTCGCCCAGGGCGACGAGCCGCTGCTGCTCTCGCCGGACGACCCGCGCTTCCGCCGCGAGGACAGCCGCGGCGACCGCCCCGAGCGCTCCGACCGGTCCTCGTACGACAACGACCGCGAGCGTCCGGAGCGCCGCCAGCGCTCGTCGAACAGCAACCTCGCGTCGTACCGGATCGAGGTGGGCCGCCGCCAGCGCGTCGAGCCGCGCCAGATCGTCGGTGCGCTCGCGAACGAGGGCGGGCTCAACCGCGGCGACTTCGGGCACATCGACATCCGCCCGGACTTCTCCATCGTCGAGCTGCCGGCCGACCTGTCGCAGGACGTGCTCGACCGCCTCGCCGGCACCCGCATCAGCGGCCAGCTGATCGAGCTCAAGCCCGACCGCCGCCCCAGCCGGGCCGGCGCCGACCGCGGCGGCCGTCCCTCCGGCCCGTCCCGCTCGACCGACCGCCCGGAGCGCAAGCCCCGCTACTGAGCCCAGCCCCCTCTCCTCCGCGAGATGCCACTTGTGCACGCCTTCCACGGCGTGTCGCGCACACAAGTGGCATCTCGCGGAGGTGTTTCACCGGCGTCAGAGGACGTCGGCGTCGGCCAGGGTCTCGGGGCGCAGGAGTGCGCGCGCGCCGACGATCTCGACGCCGATCAGGTGCCCGGCGGCATCGAAGTCGAGGATGATCTCCCCGAATCCGTGCGGGTCGGCGATGTCGTGCACCTGCTGGACGGACTCGCCGGCCTCGGGCTCACGCCCGACGGGCAGGTAGGCGGCGTTCGCACTCGGGTCGTATCGGATCCTCATGACGCTCCACGGTGCCCTCTCCTCCCGCGAGATGCCACTTGTGCGCGCCTTTCGCGGCGTGTCGTGTACGCAAGTGGCATCTCGCGGAGGCGCGGGAGGCGGGGGCGCGGGGAAGGGAGGGCGCGGGTCAGCGGCGGAGGACTCGGCGGGCCAGGACGTTGCCGAGCAGCTGGACGAGCTGGACGATGACGATGATGACGAGCACGGCGGCCCAGGTGACGACCGGCTCGAACTGGCGGTAGCCGTACTGGATCGCGAAGGTGCCGAGACCGCCGGCGCCGATGTAGCCCGCGACGGCGGACATGTCGATGATCGCGACGAAGACGAAGGTGTAGCCGAGGATCAGCGGGCCGAGCGCCTCGGGCAGCAGGACGGTGCGGACGATCCGGAACCGGCTCGCTCCGACCGAGCGGGCGGCCTCGATCACGCCGGGCTGCACGGTCAGCAGGTTCTGCTCGACGATGCGGCCGATGCCGAACGCGGCGGCGAGCGAGAGCGTGAAGATGATCGCGTCGGTGCCGATGCCGGAGCCGACCACGAGGCGGGCGAGCGGCTGAGCGGCGGCGATGAAGATGATGAACGGGATCGGCCGGAAGACGTTGACGATCACGTTCAGCAGGCCGAAGACGACGCGGTTGGCGTAGAGCGCTCCGCCGCGGGTGACGGCGAGACCGAGCCCGATCAGCAGACCGCCGAGCCCGCCGAAGAGCAGGCTGAAGGCCACGATGTAGAGGGTCTGCCCGGTCGCCTCGGCGAGCTGGGGCAGCAGGGGGACGAGCTCGTTCATCGGGGCACCTCCGTGAGGGCGACGCGGGCGCCGAGTCGGGCCAGCAGGGGGTCGATCACGTCGTCGGCGGCGTCGAGCGCGACGGTGAGGTGGCCGAAGGCGCGTCCGCGCACGTCGGTGATGCCGCCGTAGACGAGCTCGAGCGGGACCCCGGCCTGCGCGATCTCGGCGAAGACCTCGCCCTGCGAGGCGGAGCCGTCCGAGAAGGACAGCGTGACGAGCCGGCCGGGGTGGCGCGCGCGCAGCACCGCCGCCTCCTCGGGCGAGGGCACGGTGCGGACGACGGTGGAGACGAAGCGGCGGGTGACCGCCTCCCTCGGCGCCGAGAACACGTCGAAGACGGGGCCGCGCTCCACGATGCGCCCCGCCTCCATCACGGCGACCTTGGTCGCGAGCTGCTGGACGACGTCCATCTCGTGCGTGATGACGACGATGGTGACGCCGAGCTCCTCGTTGATGCGGCGCAGGAGCGCGAGCACCTCGCCGGTGGTGTCCGGATCGAGCGCGCTGGTGGCCTCGTCTGCCAGCAGGATGCGCGGCGACGCGGCGAGGGCGCGGGCGATGCCGACGCGCTGCTTCTGGCCGCCGGAGAGCTGCTCCGGGTGGCTGCGGGCCTTGTCCGAGAGGCCGACGAAGCGGAGCATCTCGTCGACGCGAGCACGCAGCTCGGCGCGGGGAGTGCCGGCGACCTGCAGCGGGTAGGCGACGTTCTGCTCGACGGTCTTGGAGCCGAACAGGTTGAACTGCTGGAAGATCATGCCGATCCCGAGCCGCAGGCGGCGCAGCTCCCGCTCGGGCAGGCCGACGATCTCGCGGCCGTCGATCTCGATGCTGCCGCCGGTGGCGGGCTCGAGGGCGTTGATCAGGCGCGCGAGCGTGCTCTTGCCGGCTCCCGAGTAGCCGATCACGCCGTAGACGTCGCCGGCCTCGATGTCGAGGCTGACGCCGTCCACGGCGGTCAGGGCGGACGCGCCGCGCGCGAGCGGCGGGTAGACCTTGCTCACGTCGGCGAGGCGGATGAGCGGCACGGCGCTTCCTTCACTGCTGGGGGTCGGCACTGCTGGGGATCGGCATGGCCGGGAACGGGCACAGCCGCGCGGCCGGCGCTGCCGAGTGGGCGCTGCCGGCCGCGCGGACGCGGCGGGGGAGGGGGAGGCGTCAGCCCTGGGCCGAGGCGTCGGCCTCGACGGTGGCGAGGGTCGACTGGAGCTCCGCGGCGGGGGTGGTCGCGAAGACGGCCGTGCCGCCGGACTGCTCGGAGACGCCGTCGAGCACGTCCTGCGAGCCCTGGTAGACCTCGACGAGCTTCAGGTACGTCTCGTTCTCGGCGTCGTCGGCGCGGGCCGCGAACACGTTGACATAGGGCACCGCGGTCGGGTCGCTCGGGTCGTCCTGGGTGATGGCGTCGGCGGCCGTCAGGCCCGCGCCCTCGAGGTAGTCGTTGTTGACGACCGCGGCGGCGACGTCGGGGAGCGAGGTCGGGGTGAGCGCCGCGTCGAGCGCGGTGACGGTGACCTTCGAGGCGTCGGTGTCGATGTCGTCGAGGCCGGAGAAGGCGCTGCCGCCGTCCTTCAGCTCGATCAGGCCGGCCGACTGCAGGACGAGGAGCGCGCGGGCCTGGTTGGTCACGTCGTTCGGCACGGCGACGCTCTCGCCCTCGGGGATGTCCTCGACGCTGTCGTACTGGGTCGAGTAGAGGCCGAGCGGGTAGATCGCGGTCGCGCCGATCGGCACGAGGTCGGCGTCGGCGGAGGTGTTGTACTGCGCCAGGTAGACCAGGTGCTGGAACTGGTTGAGGTCGATCTCGCCCTCGGTCAGCGCGGGGTTCAGCTGGTTGTAGTCGGTGAAGTCGACGATCTCGACGTCGATGCCCGCGTCCTCCGCGGCCTGCTCGTAGGTCGCCCAGTAGGGGTCGCTCGCGCCGACCACGCCGATGCGGACGGTGTCGTCGTCCGCGCCGCCGGCGGCCGAGCAGCCGGCGAGGAGGAGGGCGGAGGCGGTGATCGCGGTGGTCGCGAGGAGCGTGCTGCGCAGGGACATGCGGTGGATCCTTCCGTGGAGAGGGATCCGGGCGGCGTCCGCGCCGGGCGGTGCTGGTCACCGCCGGCGCTGCGACCGGCCTCCGGTCGCTCGACGCCGCGACTGCGCGGATCCCGGGGTCCACGGTACGCAGGGGAACGCCGGGCGCGCGAAACGTGCCCGTAACACGGCGACTTCCGCGGGGGAGGACGCGCTGTGGAGGAGAGCTGAGGGGCGGGTCAGCCCGCGAGGGCCCGGTCGTCCGACTCCGCCGCCAGGGCCTCGTGCTTGGCGAGGCGCGCGGCGATCGCGTCGCGCTCGGCCCGGAGCGAGGCGATGGTCGGCTGGTCCAGGCGCGGGTCGGCCAGGTCGGCGAACGGGCTCGACGTGCCGGTGCGGGCCGAGACGAGTGCCGAGTAGGCCTTCGTCGCGGAGCGGAGCTCGGACGCGGCGCGTGCGATCTTGCTCGGCTTCGACGACTTGTCGCCGACGAGAGCGGCGTGCTTGTCGAGGGCGGCTACCAGCGCGCGATGTGCCGCGTCAATCTTCTTGCTCATGCAGGAAGTATGGCGCAGGATCGCCTCTCGAGGCGACGCCCCCGAGGCGCCCACTCCGGCCCCCTCCCGACCGCCCGTCCGCCCACGCGTCCGTCCGCTCCGCGAGATGCCACTTGTGCGCGGGATCGTCGGCGTGTCGCGTGCACAAGTGGCATCTCGCGGGGGTGAAGGGACGGGGGTCGGCGTCAGGGGAGCGGGGTCAGGGTCCAGGCGCCGTCGGTGCGGAGGGCGACGACGCCCGGGAGGGTGGCGTCGACGACGCGCGCGAAGGCGGTGGTGTCACCGAAGGTCTGGCGGGTGCCGGCGGTGCCGAGCACGCGGCCGGAGAGCGAGTCCTCGCTGCTGGCCGGGCCGTAGGCGACGTCGAGGCGCTCGACGTCGTCCGAGAACGCGAGCACCGCGGAGCCGCTGCCCGACTGCTCCCCGGACACCTCGGGCAGGTCGTTCCAGCTGCGCAGGGTGAGCGTCCACGGGCCGTCGGCCTGCACGAGGAGCGACTGGTCGACCGGATCGGCGGCGACGGTCTCGAGGAGCCACGCCGACTCCGTCCCCGCCGCAGCCTCGCCGACCGGAGTGCTGCGGCCGGGCGCCGACACGGTGACGGGCCCGGTGCAGGCCGAGCAGTCGAGCCCGACGACCACCGCGAAGTCGCCCTGCCGCTGGTACGAGACGTCGACCGTCCCCGCGGCCGAGACGCTCGCCGTCGTCCCTTCCGCGATACCGCCGACGCCGATCGCCGCCGGCCCGGGCTCCTCCGCGACGCACCCGCCCAGCAGGAGCGCGGCGCCCGCGAGGACCGCCCCGGCAGTCCCTCGTCGTCGCACGGCCCCAGCCTGCCACCGCCCGCGACGCCATGTCGGTGGCGGGAGGCACACTCCCGCCTGACGGGTGGCGGCATCCGGCGCCGCACCCCCGCGGCGACGGCGGCGGCGACAGAATGGAGCAACGGGATGGAACGCGGAACCGGGAGCGGGTGGAGCCGATGACGATGCAGTTCGACGTCCGACTGATCGGGGCGGGAGCGCCCGAGGGGGAGCTCGAGGCCGACGATCTGCTGGCCCTGGTCGAGAGCCTGAAGGAGCTGGCGTCCAAGATCGGACGTGTCGAGACGATGGCGCACCAGGTCGGCCGCGTTCCGCAGCGGACTCGACGGGTCGCCCGCCTCATGGTCGGGCTGGCGCCGGGGAGCACGACGGTGCGGGTCCACCGGGCCGGTACGCCCGACGCCCTCGACTTCGAGAGCGAGGAGGAGACGGCGTTCGACGAGACGCTCGCAGCCCTCTTCGAGAGCATCGCGCGGAACGATCGACCGCACTGGGTCGGCGACCCCCTCGCGCTGGCGACCGCTCATCTGGTCAGCGCTCTCCAGCAGGCGGCGCAGCACGTCGAGTTCTCGGTCGACGGGCGCACGCACGGCTCCGTCGCGACCCGCTCGCTGCGCCGCGACCTCTGGCAGGCGCCTCGCAGGCAGGGCTCGGATCGCGTCGAGGTGACGGGGCGGCTCTACTCGGCCAATCTGCACACCCATCGCTTCCGCCTCGAGGACGCGGCGGGGTCGAGGATCGACCTCTCCTCGGTCGTCGACGACACGGCGGTCGCGCGTCTGCTGGACTCGATCGTCGTCGCCGTCGGCGTCCCCGAGTACGACTCGGACGGCGGACTCGTCTCGGTGCGGAACGCCTCGGTCTCCGGCATGGGCGACTCCCTCGTCGATCCCCTCGCCGGTGCTCTCGTCCCCTCGGTCGTGCCTCTCGAGGAGATCCTGGCGTCGGCCCCCGGTCCGGACCCCGGACACGCGATCGCGCTCTCCGACGACGAGTTCGACTCGTTCCTGCGCGCGGTCCGAGGATGAGCGACTCGGGCCCGGTCCTGATCGACACCGACGTCTTCAGCCGCCTCTTCGTCCGTCGGCCGCCGGCGGCCCTCCCGGGCGACGTCACCGTGTCGTGGCGACGGGCGCTCCGGGGTCGGCGGGTCGTCGTCTCCTTCCAGTCCCGGGTGGAGCTCCTGCAGGGCGCCGCCGCGGCGAGCTGGGGCGCGAGCCGGACGGACGCGCTGCGATCGCTCCTCGACGGCACGCCCACGATCGGCGTCGACGACGCGGTCATCGAGGCGCACGTGGCTCTGTTCGCCGCGTGCCGACGGATCGGGCATCCCCTGCACGACAAGCGGCACACCGGCGACCGGTGGGTCGCGTCCTGCGCGATGGCGAAGGGCCTTCCCCTCCTCGCCGGAGACGGGGTCTACCGCGGAGTGCCAGGTCTGGGCTTCCTCGACCTGGGGGAGGGGCCGGGGACGGTCGGGTAGCCCCGGCCGAAGGGGGCCCGGCTCCTCTCCGCACCCGCCGCGTCGGAGCGGGGGCGTCAGACCGGGCCGGTGCCGCCGGGGGTGCGCCGGACGGGGGTGGACTCGGAGCGGTGGGCGGCGCTGGTGGAGACGGCGGTGAGGACGCGCTGGACCTCGAGGGCGTCGGCGAAGGTGGGGGTGGCGGGGGTGCCGGCGGCGATCGCCTCGACGAGGTCGACGACCTGGTGGGTGAAGAGGTGCTCGTAGCCGATGCCGTGGCCGGTGGGCCACCAGGCGTCCATGTAGGGGTGCGACGGCTCGGTGACCTGGATGGTGCGGAAGCCCTGGGCGTCCTCGGGGTCGCGGCCGTCGTAGTACTCGAGCTCGTTCATCCGCTCGAAGTCGAAGGCGATCGAGCCGGTCTCGCCGTTGATCTCGATGCGGTTGGCGTTCTTCCGGCCGGTGGCGACGCGAGTGGCCTCGAAGACGCCGAGGGCGCCGCCCTCGAAGGAGGCGGTGAAGGCGGCGGCGTCGTCGACCGTCACCGGACCGCGGGGGGCATCGGCACCGGCACGCCCGCCGAGTCCGACCTGCTCGGCGAGCACCGGCCGCTCGGTGGTGAAGGTGCGCAGCACCGCGGAGACGGAGGTGATCGGCGTGCCGGTCAGCCACTGGGCGCTGTCGATGATGTGCGCGCCGATGTCGCCGAGCGCGCCCGAGCCGGCCTTGGCGGCGTCGAGGCGCCAGGTCAGCGGGGCCTCGGAGTCGCTCAGCCAGTCCTGCAGGTACTGGGCCCGGACGTGCCGGATCGCGCCGAGGCGTCCCTCCTGGACGAAGCTCCTGGCCAGCGCGAGCGCGGGGGTGCGGCGGTAGCTGAAGCCGCACATCGCGACGCGACCGGAGGCGGCGGCCGCGGCGGTCATCCGCTCGGCCTCCTCGACGGAGTTGGCCAGCGGCTTCTCGCAGAGCACGTGCTTGCCGGCCTCGAGGGCGGCGATCGCGATCTCGGCGTGGGTGTCGCCGGGGGTGCAGATGTCGACGAGGTCGATGTCGTCGCGGGCGATCACCTCGCGCCAGTCGGTCGACGACTCGCTCCAGCCGAGGGTCTGGGCGCGCTCGGCGGTGCGCTGCGGGTCGGTGCCGACCAGGACGGCCAGCTCGGGCCGCAGCGGCAGCGGGAAGAAGCGGGGGGCGGTGCGCCAGGCGTGCGAGTGGGTCCGGCCCATGAAGGCGGTCCCCACCATCGCGACGCGCAGTGCTCTGTCGTTCGACATCGTCGTCCTTTCGTCGGCGGGACGACCCTGTCATGCCCGTGCGCGGCTCCGCCAGCACTTTCTGACCCGCGGGAGGGTCCGGCGGAGGGCATCGACGGCCGAAGGTCACGATCCGGTTGCGGCCCGAAGGGGATTCATAGGGTCGGAGAGCGCTCTATAGGGAGACACCATGTCTCGACACGACGGACGACACGCCGTCAGATGTCGCGTAAACCCGCGGATCCCAGGGCTGACGCGGGCGTCGATCACGTTACGAAGCGCTGAGGGACCGCCCGGATCTCCTTCGAAACGGCTCAGAACTTTTGGTTGACCCGCGACTTAAGTGACTGTAGCTTCGTCCGCATGGTCACCGCAGACCCCAGCAGCCCCGCTGCCCAGCCTCTTTCCCGCACCCCGGACACCGCATCAGAGCTGCTTCTGCAGATGCGCGGAATCGTCAAGGTCTTCCCCGGAGCACGAGCCCTCGACGGCGTCGATCTCGACGTCCGCCCGGGCGAGGTGCACTGCCTCCTCGGTCAGAACGGGGCCGGCAAGTCCACGCTGATCAAGACGCTCGCCGGCGCCCACCAGCCCACCGAGGGCGAGATCCTCGTCGACGGCAAGGTCGTCACGATCCCCTCGCCGACGGCCGCTCTCGCGCTCGGCATCGCCACGATGTACCAGGAGCTCGACGTCGTCGACGGCCTCTCCGTCGCCGAGAACATCTACCTCGGCCACGAGCTGTCCCGCGGCGGCTTCACCGCCCGGCACAAGGCCGCGAAGATCACCCGCGAGCTGATGGAGCGCCTCGGCCACCCCGAGATCACGCCGCACCGCGAGGTCGGCAGCCTCTCGGCGGCCGGCAAGCAGATCGTCCAGATGGCCCGGGCCCTCTCGCACGACGCGCGGGTCATCATCATGGACGAGCCCTCCGCGGTGCTCGACTCCGAGGAGGTCGAGAACCTCTTCCACGTCGTCCGCCAGCTCACCGCCGACGGCGTCGCCATCGTCTACATCTCGCACCGCCTGGAGGAGATCCGCGCCATCGGCGATCGGATCACCGTCATCAAGGACGGCGCGACGGTCGCGAAGAACCTCGCCGTCGCCGACACCCCGACCGCGCAGCTGATCACGCTGATGACCGGCCGCGCCGTCGAGTACGTCTTCCCGGACCGCCAGGAGCTGCCGGCCGAGGCCGAGACGCTGCTGAAGGTGGAGAACCTGGGGCTGCGCGGCTCGTTCGCCGACGTCTCGCTCGAGATCCGCGCCGGCGAGGTCGTCGGCCTCGCTGGCCTCGTCGGCTCCGGCCGCTCCGAGATCCTCGAGACGATCTACGGGGCGCGACGCGCCAGCACCGGCACCGTCAGCGTGGCGGGCAAGCGGCTGCGCGCCGGCTCGGTCAGCTCGGCGGTCGACGCCGGCATCGGCCTCTGCCCGGAGGAGCGCAAGAGCCAGGGCCTGCTCCTGGACGAGCCGGTCTACCGCAACATCACCCTCTCGACCTTCGGGCGCTTCGCCAAGAGCGGCTTCCTCGACGAGCGCTCCGAGCGCGCCGCGGCGGCCGAGCAGGCGGTCGCGCTCGACCTCCGCCCGCACGGCGTCGACCGCGACGCGCGCACCCTCTCCGGCGGCAACCAGCAGAAGGCGCTCCTCGCCCGCTGGCTGGTGCGCGGCTGCCGGGTGCTGCTGCTCGACGAGCCGACCCGCGGCGTCGACGTCGGGGCGCGGGCCGAGATCTACACCCTGATCCGGGACCTCGCGACCAACGGCGCCGCCGTGCTCGTGGTCTCCAGCGAGATCGGCGAGGTCCTCGGGCTCTCGGACCGAGTGCTCGTGATCTCCGACGGCGCCGTGGTCCACGAGGGCCCCGCCGATTCGATCGACGAGCACCGCGTGCTCGATCTCGTCATGGAAGGAAGTGCAGCGTGAGCGGACAGCTCGACACCGCGTCGCCGTCGATCGGCGGTCCTCAGGAGGACCCCGGTCGGCACGCGTCGGCGGCGACCGGCGGACCCCGCGGCGGGACCCCGCCGAAGGACGCCCGCTCTGGGCTCCGCGGGATGATGGGCGGCTCGCTCGGCCGGAACATCGGGCTGGTGCTCGCGCTGGTCATCCTCTGCATCGTCGGCTTCGCGACCGCGGGGGAGCGCTTCGCCAGCATCGACAACGTGCTGACGATCCTCCGCCTCGCCGCCGTCATCGGCGTGCTGAGCATCGGCATGACCTTCGTCATCACCTCGGGCGGCATCGACCTCTCGGTCGGCTCGGTGATGGGGCTCGCGACGGTGTGGGCGAGCACGGTCTCGACGCAGTACTACGCCGCCAACACCTCCTGGCTGGTCATCGTCCTCACCGCGGTCCTCGTCGGCCTGGTCTGCGGATTGATCAACGGAGCGCTGATCGCCTACGGCCGCGTCGTCGCCTTCATGGCGACGCTGGCGATGCTCGTCGCGGCCCGCGGCTTCGCCGAGCTGATCTCGAACCGGCAGACGCAGATCGTCACCGTCGACCCGTTCCTCGACTTCTTCCGCGCCGACGTGCTCGGCATCCCGGTGCTCGTGCTGATCTTCGCGCTCGTCGCGGTGGCCGGCTGGATCCTGCTCAACCGCACCACCTTCGGCCGCCGCACCATCGCGGTCGGCGGCAACCCGGAGGCGGCCCGACTCGCCGGCATCAAGGTCCGCCGGCACACCATGTACGTCTACGGCCTCGCCGGTCTGACCGCGGGCATCGCCGCGGTGATGATGCTCGCCCGCACCACGGCCGGCTCCTCCACCAACGGCACGCTCTACGAGCTCGACGCCATCGCGGCGGTCGTCGTCGGCGGCACCCTCCTCGCCGGAGGCCGCGGCACCATCGTCGGCACCGTCTTCGGCGTCCTGATCTTCACGACCCTCACCAACGTCTTCACGCAGAACAACATGTCGACCTCGGCCCAGGCCGTCGCGAAGGGCGCGATCATCGTCGCCGCCGTCCTGCTGCAGCAGCGCTTCGCCGCCCGCGGCAAGTCGTGACCCGGGGCCGCCGGCCCCCGCAGCATCCCTCTCTTGCACTGACAGCACCCACCTCGACCATCCCGGTCACCCTCCGCAGGCACCGCTGTGCCCTGCGGCCCCTCATGGATCCATCGAAGGAGATCACTTCCATGTCCGTTCGCCACCCCTCCGGCACCCGCCTCGGCCGCACCGCCCGCCTCGGCACCGCCGGATTCGCCTTCGGCGCCGTCGCGCTGATGCTCACCGGCTGCATCTCCAACGCCCCCGTCGAGACCGGGAACGCCGGTGGCGGCGGCACCGCGGCCGCCGTCGCCTCCTCGGACAACGACGCCTCGGGCGACACCGTGGTGATCGGCTTCACCGCCCCCGCCGCCGACCACGGCTGGATGGGCGCGGTCAGCCGCGCCGCGCTCGCCGAGGCCGAGAAGTACGACGACGTCGAGCTGCGCACCGCGGAGGGCACCAACGACGTCAACCTGCAGATCAGCCAGGTCGAGACCTTCATCAACGACGGCGTCGACGCCATCGTGCTGCTGCCGATCGACGGCGCGGCGCTCACGGAGGTCGCCACCGAGGCGATGGACGCGGGCATCACCGTCATCAACGTCGACCGCGAGTTCTCCAGCCCGTTCGCCGCCCGCTCGACGGTGCTCGGCGACAACTACGGCATGGGCGTCAGCGCCGGCACCTACCTCTGCGAGGAGCTCGGCGACAACCCGGACGCCGTGGTCGCCGAGATCGCCGGCATCGACTCCCTCCCGCTGACCCAGGACCGCAGCCAGGGCTTCGCCGACGCGCTCGCGGGCTGCGGACTCGACGTGGACAACCGCGTCGCCGCCGACTTCACCGTCCAGGGCGGCGAGCAGGCCGCGGCCAACCTCCTCCAGGCGGCGCCGCAGATCGACGCGATCTGGAACCACGACGACGACCAGGGCGTCGGCGTCCTCGCGGCGATCGACACCGCCGGCCGCGACGAGTTCATCCTCGTCGGCGGCGCCGGCTCGGCGAACATGATGCGCGAGATCGAGGCCGACGACTCCGTGGTCAAGGCCACGGTCGTCTACCCCTCGACCCAGGCCGCGGACGGCATCAAGCTCGCCCGCCTCATCGAGCAGAACAAGTCGATGAGCGACACCACCTCGCTCGGCGTCCCGCGCCAGATCCAGCTCTTCGCGCCGGTCGTCACGAAGGACAACGTCTCCGAGTACCTGCCCTCGGCCTTCGAGTCCTGATCCACCGACTCGACCCGACAGACCCGCCGGCGCGGGGGAGACCTCGCGCCGGCCCCGGACCAGCCGGAAGCGCCACTCCTTAACAAAGAGGAGCGACCGGCATCGGAACAGCATCCGCGAGAGGAGGCGATGACGTAGAACACGGCCCACGGGCCGACTGGAGGAGACCGGGTCCGCACGTCGTGCGGACAGAGACGGACCCGGCCTCTGCGATGAACACCTCGTTGAAGGAATCACATCACGCATGAATGGTAAGCGATCCACGAAGAGAAGCATCAGGCGTCTCTTCGCCCTCGGCATCGCCGGGATGGTGACGGTCTCCGGACTCACCGCTCTCGGCCTGCCCGCCTCGGCCCACGACGGAGTGGACCACGGCTCGGAGCCGGGCGCGGAGTCCGCGCTCGACTGGAGCAACTACGAGAAGGTGCTGCTGACGAAGAACGTCGGCGAACCGATCGACCTCGCCGTCCTGCCGGACAAGTCGGTCCTCCACACGGCTCGGAACGGCGAGATCCGCCACACCGATCCCACGACCGGGACCACGCGCGTCGTGGCCACGATCCCCGTCTACCAGAACTCGGAGGACGGACTCCAGGGCGTCGGCATCGACCCCGACTTCGCCGAGAACCAGTGGGTCTACCTGGTCTACGCGCCCCTCAGCGGCACGCCGACCGGCGCGGCCCCCAACATGCTCCCCGCGGGCGAGGACGAGAGCTACTGGGACCAGTGGAAGGGCGTCAACCGCCTCTCCCGGTTCAAGTGGACCGGCTCCGGGCTCGACATGGCGAGCGAGCAGACGATCATCGAGGTCGAGGCGCAGCGCGGGCAGTGCTGCCACGTGGGCGCCGACTTCGACTGGGACGCCGACGGCAACCTGTACCTCTCGACCGGTGACAACACGCCGGCGAGCGCTCCGGGTGCCGCGGGCTTCGCGCCGAACAACGACGCACCCGGCATGAACCCCGGCTTCGACTCGCGTCGCGGCGCCGGCAACACGAACGACCTGCGCGGCAAGATCCTCCGGATCACGGTCCAGGAGGACGGCTCGTACACGATCCCCGAGGGCAACCTCTTCCCGGTGGGCACCGAGAAGACCCGTCCCGAGATCTTCGTGATGGGCGTGCGCAACCCGTTCAAGATCGACGTCGACGCCGAGACGAACACGCTCTCCTGGGGTGACTACGGACCCGACGCGACGAAGGCCGCCGCGGCCGACGGCGTGCGCGGCCCGATGGGTCTCGTGGAGTGGAACGCGACCGGTCTCGACCAGCCGCAGAACTCCGGCTGGCCCTACGTGCACGGTCCGAACCTGCCCTACAACGAGTGGGACTTCGAGACCGCGACGCCGCGGGAGTTCTTCGACCCGGAGAACCTCAAGAACAACTCGCGCTGGAACACCGGCCTCGTGGACATCCCGGCGGCCACGCCGGCGACCGTCTACTACGGCGACAACCCGGGCGACCAGCCGTTCGACGAGCTCGTGAACTTCGGCTCCAGCAGCGGCCAGGGCCCGATGGGCGGACCGGTCTACCACTTCGACGAGGAGAGCACCTCGTCGTCGAAGTTCCCGGCGTACTGGAACGAGAAGACCTTCTTCGGCGAGTTCTCGCAGGACTACATCGCGGCGTTCACGCTCGATGAGGACCGCGCGGTCACGCACATCGAGGACTTCCTCCCCAACGCGGCGCTCAGCCAGGCCGCGCAGCCGATCCACGACAACCCGATGGACATGGAGTTCGGCCCCGACGGGTCGATGTACGTGCTCGAGTACGGCGACGGGTTCTTCCGCGCCAACCCCGACGCGGGTCTGTACCGGATCGACTACGCCGAGGGCAACAAGGCCCCGCAGGCGCGCTTCACCGCGACGCCGGTGTCCGCCTCCGAGACCCCGCTCGAGGTGACGTTCGACGCCACGGGATCCTCCGACCCCGAGGGCGACGCGCTCACCTACGACTGGGACTTCGACGGCGACGGGACCTTCGACGCCTCCGGCATCACCGCCACGAACACCTACACCGAGCTCGGCCAGTTCACGGCCCGCCTGCGCGTCACCGACGCCAAGGGCAAGTTCAGCCTCACCTCGCGGGTGATCTCGGTGGGCAACCAGGCGCCGCAGATCCGGATCGAGACGCCCGGCAACGGCGCGTTCTTCGAGTGGGGCGACGCGATCCCCTACCGGGTGACCGGCACCGACGCGGAGGACGGCGACCAGATCGTCGGCAGCCGCGTGGGCTGGACCTACGGTCTCGGCCACGACGAGCACGCCCACCCCGAGGTCACCGGCACCGGTGCCACGGGAGCGTTCCCGACGTCCGCCGACTCGCCCGAGCACGGCCCCGGCGCGCTGCTCTACGGCACCGTCGTCGTGACCTACACGGACGCCGGCTACAACGGACTGCCCCCGGCCTCGGCCGAGGCGACGCTGCGGCTGAACCCGAAGACGCAGGAGGCGGAGCACGCCGCCCGCGAGGGCGTCCTGCCCTACGCGGACACCGAGGCGAGCGGCGGAAACGCGGTCAGCGGACTCGGTGCGGGATCCTTCCTGCGCTGGGACCCGGTGAACCTCGCCAACCTGACCGGCGTCGTGGTCCGCGCCACCGGTGAGGGCACCGTCGACCTCCGCTGGAACGCCGCCGACGCGGCGCCCTTCGGAACGGCGACCATCCCCGCCGGCGCGGGCTGGCAGGACGTCCTCGTGCCGTTCTCCGGCCAGCCCACCGGCACCGGGTCGCTCTACGTGACCTCGCCCTCGGGTCTCTCGCTCGACTCCCTCACCTTCCAGGGTGACGGCGCCGGCGACGCGACGGCGCCGACCGTCAGCGCGACCCTCGACCCCGCAGCGCCCACCGGCGTCGGCGGCGTCTACAACCGCGCGGTGAACCTGAACCTCGCGGCGGCCGACAACGGCGCGCTCGCCAGCGTGCAGTACTCGGTCGACAACGGGGCGACCTGGACCACGGTCCGCGCGGCGAACGGCGCCTACTCGGTGCCCTTCACCACGAACGGCGCCCGCACGGTGCAGTACCGCGCCACCGACACCGGCGGCAACGTCTCCGAGGTCGGCACGGTCTCGTTCACGATCGACCTCGGCGCCGCGAACGCGCCGACCGTCGACTCGACGACGACCGTGGCGCTGGACGCCCCGCGCGTCACCTACGGCGCTCCCGGATCGGCGACGGTCACCGTCTCCGGTCAGGGCGGCACCCCCGGCGGCGAGGTCGTCCTCTACGAGGGCGACACCGAGCTCGGCCGCGGAGCCCTCGAGGGCGGGACGGCGACCATCGCCCTGCCGCAGACCCTCGGGGCCGGAACGCACACGATCCGCGCGGCGTACGGAGCGGACGGGACCTTCAAGGCCTCGGCCGGCACCGCCCGCCTGATCGTGTCGAAGGCCGCCTCGGTGCTCACCGCGACCGTCTCGCCGAACCCGGTCAAGCCCGGCGCCAGCGCGCAGGTCTCGGTGGACGCGACGACCTCGACGGGCGTCGCCGGGACCGGCCAGGTGACCGTGATGGTGAAGAGGAACCTCTCCACCGTCGCGATGCTCACCGGCACCCTCGACGAGAACGGCGAGGTCGTCGTGACCCTGCCCAAGCTCGCGGCGGGCAGCTACAAGCTGACCGTCACCCACACCGCCACGGCGAACACGAACGCCGCGTCGACGCTGCTGAACCTCACCGTCCAGCAGTAGTCGCGGCAGGACCGGCCGGCTCGCGCCGCGTGCCCGGGCCGGCCGGTCCTCCTCCTGAACCACCTGCACTGACAGGACCACCTGCACTGACAGGACGCCTGCATCGACAGGGCACCTGCCGTTTCGAAGGAGAAACAATGCACCACCACCACGGATCCATCTCGGCGAAGCCGATGAGCCGGCGCTCGCTGATGACGGCGCTCGCCGCCTCGACGGTCGCCGTCGGAGTCGGGGCGGGCACGCTCGCCTCCTCCGCCTCCGCCGCTCCCGCGCCCTCGTCCGGCGCCAACCGGCTCGTCCCGATCAACCGGATCGGGATCCAGCTCTACAGCGTCCGCGACAAGGTCTCGTCGCTCGGCTTCCGCGCCGTCTTCGAGGAGCTGGGCCGCATCGGCTACAGCGAGATCGAGTTCGCCGGGTACACCCAGGGCAACGTCGGCGCGATCACCCCCCAGGAGATCCGCCAGCTGCTCGACGACAACGGCCTGCGGGCCGTCGGCTCGCACGTCGGCACCAACCTGCTCCGCTCGGAGCTGGGCCGGCAGATCGAGATCGCGCAGATCCTCGGCACCCCGCACCTCGGCACCGGCAACGCACCGACCAACGTCAACACCGTGGCGGGCTACCGCGCGGCGGCGGACGAGTGGAACGCCTGGGGCCAGCAGGTCTCGGCCGCGGGCATGAAGCTCTACCAGCACAACCACGCGGGCGAGTTCGCCTTCGGCTCGGACGACCCGAACACGCGCCTGTACGACGTGTTCTACGACAACACGGACCCCAAGCACGTCTACCTCGAGATGGACGTCTACTGGGCCTACGTGGGCAAGAAGCTCTACCCGGGCTTCGAGCCGCTCGACTACATCAAGCGCAACCCGCGCCGCTACCCGATCCTGCACCTCAAGGACGGCAAGACGAACAACGCGAACACCAACGGCTACGACATCGTCGAGTTCGGTGCGGGCAACCTGCCCTACCAGGCGTTCCTGTCGGAGCTGCGCGACCGCGGCCAGCGCTACGGCGTCTGGGAGCAGGACACGGCGCCCACCCAGGCCGTCGCGCCCAACCCGGTGAACTCGCTCGGCAACGCCGCGCGCAGCTACGACGCGATCGAGGCGCTCCGTGGCTGAGTCCTCGCGCCGCGCCGGCGCCGCACGCATCCTTCCCCGCACCACCACGCGCACCGGCGCATCGAGGAGAACCCCCATGAAGTGGAAGACGCCCACGGCGGTCCTGGCGGCCGCCTCCCTCGCGATGGTCGCCGCGCCGCCCGCCTTCGCGGCGACGACGGACTGCACGACCGAGCTCGGCAACACGACGATCGCGGGCGACCTCAACGTCGCCGCCGGCGAGACCTGCGTGCTGGGCAACGTGGTCGTGCAGGGCTCGATCACCGTCGGCGACGACGCCTGGCTCGACGCCACCTCGGCGACGATCGAGGGCGACGTCATCGGCACGGACGCCTACGGCATCTCGATCGACGGCACCAGCGTCGGCGGCGACGTCGTGTCCTTCTCCGAGGGCTCGCGCGCCGGCTTCCTCTACCTCCGCGACCTCGCCGTCGCGGGCATGGTCGAGGCGGGCGGGATCGACGTCGAGCTGAGCGACGTCTCGGTCGACGGCTCGGTCAGCACCGACGCGGCGAACTACGTCGACGTGGCGCGCACCAGCGTCGGCGGCGACGCGACCTTCGCGGGCAGCGACTTCGGCGTGAGCGTCGGCGGCGCGATCGTCGGCGGCTCGCTCACGGTCAGCGGATCCTCGCGCGGCGTCCTCGTCGGAGCGAACGAGGACGGCTCGCCGGCCGCCCTCGGGAACACCGTCGGCGGGAACCTCGTGCTCTCGGGCAACTCCGGCACCGTGCAGCTGGCGGGCTCGTCGGTCGGCGGGCGGATCACCCTCTCCGAGAACGCTCCGGCGGTCAACTTCGGCGCGGGCAACACCGCGGCCGGGGTCGACGGCGACTTCACCGGAACGGCCGCGGGCGCCGCGGCGGAGGGCGACCAGGCGGTCGCCGTCATCGTGCCGGACGCGCGCGAGGGTGAGCTGACCTGGAGCCTCGAGGGCACCAGCAACCTGGTGAACCTCGGGGTCGCGGAGGAGCAGGGCGACCACTTCGCCGCCTCGGGCGAGCTCGTGCCGGTCCGCGTGACCGACTCGCGCCTGTCGGGACCGGAGTGGTCGGTGACCGCTCAGATCAGCGACTTCCGCGCCGGTGACCAGACGGTCTCGGGGAAGTACCTGGGCTGGACTCCGGAGGTCTTGGAGAACGAGGGCGGTGCCGTCGCCGGCGCTCCCGTCGTCTCCGGGTTCGTCTCGGGCGAGGGCCTCTCCACCGCCCGCGTCCTCGGC
Organism: Rathayibacter sp. VKM Ac-2856; assembly: GCF_013205055.1. Taxonomy (GTDB): domain Bacteria; phylum Actinomycetota; class Actinomycetes; order Actinomycetales; family Microbacteriaceae; genus Rathayibacter. The sequence goes on along the minus strand of NZ_JABMLF010000003.1, from coordinate 299,291 downwards.
TCCGCCGCGGACGGGCACCCGGCCGGCTCCTCGGTCCTCGGCGCCGACCTCGACCTGCAGCTCCCGCTGTCGGTCGGGACCGGCACCTACACCGCCACGCTGACGCTCACCGCGCTCGGCTAGGCCCCTCGGGCGGCCGGTCGCTGACGCGGCCGGTCGCCCCCCTCCCTCTCTTCTCTCTCCGCGAGATGCCACTTGTGCACGCCCGACACGGCGTGTCGCGTGCACAAGTGGCATCTCGCGGGGAGCCACACACCCCTCGAAAGGCTGGACGATGATGTTCCGCTCCACACTTCGCGCGCTGGGCGTCCTGCTCGTCGTCGGACTGGGCGCCGCTGTGCTGCCCGCGCAGGCACTCGGCGAGACCGCCGTGACCTGGGGGGTGCGGCCCGCCGACACCGAGCAGGGCAGCGACCGGCCGAACTACGCCTACGCGCTCGAGCCGGGCGGGCGGCTGAGCGATGCGCTGATCGTGTCGAACTACGACGACGAGGAGCAGACGTTCCGCGTCTACGGCTCGGACGGCTTCGTCACCGAGGCGGGGCAGCTCGATCTGCTGCCGGCCGCCGAGCCGTCCACGCAGCTGGGCAGCTGGATCGCGTTCGAGGCCCCGGACGTCGTCGTCCCCGCGGGCGAGAGTGTCCAGGTGCCGTTCGAGATCGAGGTCCCGGCCGACGCCGTGCCGGGCGACTACGCCGCGGGGGTCGTCTCGTCGATCCTCGTCGAGGGCGAGACCGGGGTCTCGGTCGATCGCCGCCTCGGCTCGCGGATGTACCTGCGCGTCGGCGGCGACCTCGCCCCGCGCCTCTCGGTCGACGGCCTCGCCGTCTCGTACGAGGGCGGCTGGAACCCCTTCGCGCCCGGCTCCGCCACTCTCGACTACACCGTCACCAACGCGGGCAACACCCGCATCGCCCCGGGCGCCGAGCTCGCGGTCTCCGGTCTCCTCGGTCTCGGCAGCGTCGCCGCGACCGACCCGGAGCCGCTGCCCGAGCTGCTGCCGGGCAGCTCGGCCAGCCGGAGCGTCACGGTCGCCGGGGTCTGGCCGCTGTTCGTCGCGACCGCGCGGATCGCGCTGACCGGCTCCGTCGTCACCGCGGACTTCGCCGGGCAGGCGAGCGATCCCGCGGCCGTCCCCGAGGTCGCCGCCGTCTCCGCGGAGTCCTCGACCGCCGCCGTGCCGTGGAGCGCCCTGCTCCTCCTGGCGCTGCTCGTCGGTCTGATCGTGCTGGCCGTCGTGCGCCGCCGCCGCCGGGCCGCGGGCGAGCAGGAGCGCATCGCCGCAGCCGTCGCCGCCGCCCTGAGCGCCTCCTCGTCCGCCCCCTCGTCCGGTGCTCCGCGAGATGCCACTTATGACGACTCCGCACGGCGTGTCGAGGTCACAAGTGGCATCTCGCGGGACGGGACGGACCCGGGCGCGTCGGACGGGGCGGGGGTGCGCTCCTGAGCACCGTCGCCGTCGGGGCGCTCGTGCCCGGCGAGGAGTCGGTGGCCCTCGGGGCGTCGGCGGCCGACACGGCGTCGGCGGACCGGGAGCCGGCGGGCGACACGGCGTCGGCCGACCAGGTGTCGGCGGCCGGCCGGGAGGCGTCAGGCGCCGGGGGTGCTCTGGGCGCGGAGGAGCTCGAGGAAGGCGTCGACGCTGCCCGGGTCGAGCAGGTGCTGGCGCAGCATGAGGGCCGCGCCGCGGACGCCGCCGCTGCCGCCGAGCTCGGCGTTCACGACGTGCAGCCGCTGGGTCGCCAGCGGGAGGGAGCGGCGGTCGACGACCTCGCGGACCCCCGCCAGGATCTCCGGCGCGGCGAGCGCGATGCTGCCGCCGAGCACGATGACCGACGGGTTGAGAAGGCTCACGCAGGTGGCCAGCACCTCGCCGATCTGCAGGCCCGCGATGCGCGCGGCCTCGATCGCCTCGGGATCCCGGTCGCGCAGCAGCACCAGCAGATCGCGGACCGAGTGCACGTCGCGCCCCGCCTCGGCCAGCGCGCGCACCAGCGCGGCGCCGCTCGCGAGCGCCTCGAGGTCGCCGTCGCGGCCGTCCGCCGCCTCGGGTGCGGTGCGCGGCATCTGCACATGACCGAGATCGCCGGCCGCGCCGAGCGCTCCGCGCTGCAGGACGCCGCCCGAGACGATGCCCGAGCCGATGCCGGTGCTGATCTTCACGAAGATCAGGTCCTGCGCGTGCGGGAAGCGCGCGCGCTCGCCGAGCGCCAGCAGGTTCACGTCGTTGTCGACGAGGACGGTCGTGTCGAAGCGGCGCCGGATGTAGCCGGGGATGTCGAAGCCGTCCCAGCCGGGCATGATCGGCGGGCGCACCGGGCGGCCGCTCGCGTGCTCGACCGGCCCCGGGACGCCGAGACCGAAGCCGGCCAGCGCCTCGGGCGCCAGATGCGCGTCGGCGAGGATCTCGTCGCAGACGTCGAGCGCGTGATCGAGCACCCGGATCGGGCCCTGCGCGATGTCGAGCTCCTCGCGCCGCTCGACGACGATGCGGCCGTCGAAGTCGGTCAGCGCGATCGTCGAGTGCGTCGCGCCGAGGTCGATGGCCAGGAACGCGCGGACCGACGGATCGAAGACCAGCCGCGCCGACGGGCGTCCGCCGGTCGAGGGCGCGCGGTCGAGGTGCGTGATCAGGCCGAGCTCGAAGAACAGGTCGAGCCGCGTCGTCACGGCCGTCCGGGCGAGCCCCGTCTCCTCGACCAGCTCGGCGCGGGTGCGCGGGCGGCCGTCCGCGAACAGCCGCAGCAGGTCGCCGGTCTGCGATCCGGCCCGCACGCCCATCCTCAGCGCCCGCCGTCCGCGCGACGGCGCGCGGCGGCTCGGGGGGAGGGGTCGCGGCTCGGCACACCTGAGGAAAGCAGTCGTCGCGAACCGACGCAATCTCGACGCGCGAGCACGGCCCGAATACGCGCCCTGCGGCCGTCCCCACCCTTCTTCACCCACCCCTCAGACAGGAGAGAACGATGACCTCGTCAGACACCACCACCACCACCAGCACCACCACCACCACCAGCACCACCACCAGCACCACCACCGGCACCGTCCCGGCCGGCGGCGCCCCGCAGCAGGAGCGCATCGGCCTCTGGCTGATCGGAGCCCGGGGCAGCGTCGCCACCACGGCCGCCGTCGGCCTGCACGCGATCGCCTCGGGCGCCGCGCCCAGCAACGGCTGCGCCACCGCGACCCCCGCCTTCGAGGACGTCCCGCTCGCGGCGTTCGACTCCATCGTGATCGGCGGGCACGACGTCTCGGCCACCCCGCTGCTCGAGAAGGCGATGAGCCTCGCGGCCGGCGGGATGTTCTCGACCTCCGTCGTCGCCGAGGTCGCCGACCGGCTCGACGCGACCGACGGCGAGATCCGCCGCTCCTTCGCCGTCGAGGGCGGCTCGCAGCAGGACGAGATCGACCGCCAGGCGGCCGACATCGCGGAGTTCCGCGAGCGCCACTCCCTGGCCCGCGTCGTCGTGATCGACGTCGCCTCGACCGAGGTGCTGCCCGCCGACCGCCCCGAGTTCCACGACCTGGCCGCCCTGCGCGCGGCGCTCGCCCGGCCCGGCGAGACGGTGCTGCCGCCCAGCTCGATCGCCGCCCTCGCCGCGGTGACCGCCGGCTCGCCCTACGTCTGCTTCACCCCCTCCACCGCGCTGGCGCTGCCCGCGCTCGAGGAGTGGGCCGCGGAGGCGGGCGTCCCGATCGCGGGGCAGGACGGCAAGACCGGCGAGACCCTGCTCCGCAGCGTGCTGGCGCCGATGTTCACGGCGCGCGGGATGCGCGTGATGTCGTGGGCGGGCGCGAACCTGCTCGGCGGCGGCGACGGGCAGACCCTCGCCGACCCGGAGGCGGTGCGCTCGAAGCTGGTCTCGAAGAACCGCGGACTGCGCAGCCTGCTGGGCGAGGACGTCGTCACTCCGCTGCACATCGACAACGTGCCGGACCTCGGCGACGTGAAGACCGCGTGGGACCACGCGCACGCGGAGGGCTTCCTCGGCTCGCGGATCACGGTGCAGACGATCTGGTCGGCCTACGACTCGGCCCTCGCGGCGCCGCTGATCCTGGACCTGGCGCGGTTGATGTCGCTCGCCGACGCGGCCGGGATCTCGGGTCCGGTCCCCGAGATGGGCTTCTTCTTCAAGGACCCGTGGGGGAGCGACGTGCACGGCTTCGCGGAGCAGACGGCGGAGCTGATCGCGTGGTCGGCGCGCACCGGGGCGGCCGTCGTCCAGCGCTCGCTCGTGGCGGGCGGTCCGATCCGCCATGGCTGAGCTGCGCGACTGGCTCGAGCTCGTGCGCGCCAAGGCGGCGCTCACGGTGCTCGGCGACACGGTGGCGGGGGCGGCGTGGGCCGGCCGGGCACCCGGGGCGCGCACCGTCGCCCTGCCGCTCGCGTCGGCGCTCCTCTACTCCGCGGGGATGGCGCTCAACGACGTCGCCGACGCCGAGCTCGACGCGGTGGAGCGGCCGGAGCGGCCGATCCCGTCGGGGCGGATCCGGCGCGGGGCCGCGCTGGGGCTCGCCGCCGGGCTCACCGGCGCGGGGATCGCGGTCGCGGCGCTGGTGGACGGGCGCCGCTCGCTCCTCGTGAGCGTGCCGCTCGCGGCGAGCATCTGGTCGTACGACCTGCTGGCCAAGCCGACTCCGCTCGGACCCGCGGTGATGGCGGTCTGCCGCGGGCTCGACGTGCTGCTCGGCGCGGGGGCGGACGGCGTGCGCGCGGCGGCTCCCGCCTCGGCCGCCGTCGCGGTGCACACGCTCGGCGTCACCGTGCTCTCGCGCGGCGAGGTGCACGGCACGCGTCCGGCGGTCGCGGGAGCGGCGGCGACCGGCACGGCCGCGCTCGCCCTCGCGCTCGGGGGCGGGGCGGTCCGCGCGAAGGGCTCGCCGGCGATCGGGGCGGTCGTCGGAGTCGCCATCGCCCGCTGGATCGCGCTCGTCCTGGTCCCGCAGCTGCGGGCCGTGCAGACGCCCGATGCGGCGGCGGCGCGGACGGCCACCCGCTCGGGCATCGCGGGGATGATCCCGCTGCAGGCGGCGCTCGCCGGGCTGCGGCGGCCCGAGCTCGGGGCGGCCCTGCTGGGGCTCGACGCGCTCGGCGCGCTCGTGCTGCGGCGCCCGAGGGTCTCGACGGACATCACGTGAGCGCGCGGCAGGCCGGCGCGGGCGGCCCCGGCTCCGGCTCCCGTCCCGGTCCCGTCCTCGGCTACGGCACGAACGGCTTCGCCGACCACACCCTCGACGACGCCCTGACGGTGCTGCACGCCGCCGGCTACCGCGCGGTGGCGCTGACCCTCGGTCATCCGCACCTCGACCCGTTCGCCGACGACGTCCGCGAGCGCAGCCTCGCCCTGCGCGCGCGGCTGGACGAGCTGGGCCTGCGCGTGGTCGTCGAGACCGGCGCGCGCTACCTCCTCGACCCGTTCGCGAAGCACCGGCCGACCCTCGTCGACGAGGAGGCCGGGCCGCGCCTGGCCTTCCTGCACCGCGCGATCGAGATCGCGGCGCTGCTGGGCGCCGACGCGGTGTCGCTCTGGTCGGGAGTGCTGCCCGAGGGCGCCGACCGCGCCCGCGGCTGGCGGCTCCTGGTCGAGCGGATGCGCGGCGTCGTCGCCGAGGCCGAGCGCGCGGGCGTGCGCCTGGCCTTCGAGCCGGAGCCGGGAATGCTGGTCGAGACCGTCGCGGACGCGCTGCTGCTGCGGCGCGAGCTCGGCGATCCGGACGCCTTCGGCCTGACCGTCGACCTCGGCCACTGCGTGGTCGTCGAGCCGGACGGCGTCGTCGGCGCCCTCCGCAGCGCGGCCGGCCTGCTGCTGAACGTCCAGGTCGACGACATGCTGCCCGAGCGGCACGAGCACCTCGAGCTCGGCACCGGGGCGCTCGATCTCGCGGCCGCCTTCGCGACGCTCGACGAGATCGGCTACCGCGGGATCGCCGCCGTCGAGCTGCCGCGGCACTCGCACGACGCCCCGCGCCTCGCGATCGCGAGCCTCGCGGCGATGCGGGCGGCGATCGCGGCGACCGGCGACGGCACGGCCGCAGCGGTCGACGGCGGAGCGACCGGCGCCGACACGGCCGCAGCGCAGCCGCCGCAGCACCCGTGGACCGCCGCGGCCTGCGCCGTCCTGCGCGAGCAGCCGCAGCGCATCGACCGCTTCTTCCCGGCCGCGGGTCGGGAGGCCGGCCGCGCACCGCTGCGCCCCGACGCGGATCCGCAGGGCCTCGTCCACGGAACGGAGGACGACGCGGCGCGCGCGGCGCTGATCGCGGCGGCCGCCTCGGCCCTCGACGACGACGCTCTCGCCGCGCTCCTGCTCCGCCTCTACCGCGGCGGCGACGACGCGGAGCGCCGCGGCGTGCTGGCCGGGCTGCACGCGCTCACCGCCGCCGGCCGGAGCGGCGAGCCGGTCGTCGCGGCCGGTCGCGAGCTGATCGCCGACGCCCTGCGCGCCAACGACACCCGACTGGTCGCCGCGGCGATGGGGCGCTGCGCCGAGGAGCACCTCGACGCGCACTCCTGGCGGCACGGTGTGCTCAAGCTCGTCTTCTGCGGCGTCCCACTCGCGGCCGTCGCCGGGCTCGAGCGGCGGAGCGACCCCGAGCTCGCCGCGATGGCCGGCCGCTTCGCCGACGAGCGCCGCGCCGCCGGCCGCAGCGTGCCGGACGATCTGGCGGTGCTCCTGCCGAGCTGAGCCGCCCCGCACACCCCACGACCCCTCACGAGAAAGGCGCGACGATGCGCATCTTCGACCCGCATATCCACATGACCTCCCGCACGACCGACGACTACCAGGCGATGCACGACGCCGGAGTCCGCGCCGTGGTCGAGCCCTCGTTCTGGCTCGGCCAGCCGCGCACGAGCGTCGGCTCCTTCACCGACTACTTCGACGCCCTGATCGGCTGGGAGCGCTTCCGCGCCGCGCAGTACGGGATCCGCCACCACTGCACGATCGGCCTGAACCCCAAGGAGGCGAACGACCCGCGCTGCCGCGAGGTGCTGCCCGAGCTCGACCGCTACCTCGCCAAGGACGGCGTCGTCGCGGTCGGCGAGACCGGCTACGACTCGCTGACCGCGGAGGAGGACGCGGTCTTCCGCCACCAGCTCGAGCTGGCGAAGGACCACGGCCTGCCCGTGCTCGTGCACACCCCGCACCGCGACAAGGCGGCGGGCACGCAGCAGACGCTCGACGTCGTCGCCGAGTCCGGGATCGACCCCGGCCTCGTCGTCGTCGACCACCTCAACGAGACGACCGTCGACCTCGTCCTCGGCTCCGGCTGCTGGCTCGGCTTCTCGATCTACCCGGACACCAAGATGGACGAGACGCGCCTGGTGACCCTGGTCGAGCGGATCGGCCTGGACCGCGTGCTGGTCAACTCCGCCGCCGACTGGGGTCGCTCCGATCCGCTGACCACGGCGAAGACCGGGCATCTGCTGCTCGTCGCCGGCTTCAGCGCCGACGAGGTCGACCGGCTGCTCTGGCGGAACCCGGTCGACTTCTACGGGCAGAGCGGACGGCTGAACCTCGATCCGATCCCGGGCTTCGACGCCGTCGACGCCATGAGCCGCAGCTTCGAGGGCAACTCGATCCTCCGGGGCGCGCCGCGCGTGGCGGAGGTCGTCTGATGCACCTCTCCTACTGCACCAACGTCCACCCGGCCGAGGACCTCGAGGGCGTCGTCCGCCAGCTCGACGTCTACGCCGGGCCCGCCCGCGTCGCCGCCGGGCTCGAGACCGTGGGGGTGGGGCTGTGGATCCCGCGCGATCTCGCCGCCCGCCTGGTCGCCAGCCGCGAGGACCGCGCCGTGCTCCGCGCCGCGCTCGAGCGCAACGGCCTCGAGGTGCGGACGCTGAACGCGTTCCCCTACGCCGCCTTCCACGCCGAGGTGGTGAAGCTCGACGTCTACCGGCCCGACTGGACGACCCCCGAGCGCCTCGCCTACACGATCGACTGCGCGCGGATCCTCGCCGATCTGCTGCCCGCGGGCGCCGACGGCAGCATCTCGACGCTGCCGCTGGGCTGGCGCGAGGGCTGGGGCGCCGAGCAGGACGCGGCGGCCGTCCGGCAGCTCGGGCTGCTGGTCGCCGAGCTGCGCGAGCTGCGGCGCTCGACCGGGCACGCGATCCGCCTGGCGATCGAGCCCGAGCCGGGCTGCATCCTCGACACGGTCGAGGACGTCGTCGCCTGGCTGCACCCGCGGATCGGCCTGGTCGACCCGGCCTACGTGGGCGTCTGCCTCGACACCTGCCACCTCGCCGTGTCCTTCGCCGACCCCGCCGCGGCCGTCCGCCGCATCCGCGACGCGGGCCTGCGGGTCGTCAAGGTGCAGGCCTCGGCGGCGCTGCACGTCGAGGACCCGGCCGACCCGGCGGCCCGCGCGGCCGTGGGGGCGTTCGTGGAGAAGCGCTACCTCCACCAGACCCGAGAGAACGGCCCCGAGGGGGTGCTCCGGGTGGACGACCTGCCCGAGGCGCTCGACACCCTGCCCGGCGCCGGGCCGTGGCGCGTGCACTTCCACGTGCCGCTGCACCACCGGCCGGCCGCGCCGCTCGCGGCGACGACCGCGGTGCTCGCCGAGGCGGTCACCGCGGTCGAGGCCGCCTGGCCGTACGACGACATCCACCTCGACGTCGAGACCTACACCTGGGCGGTGCTGGCGGATGCGCCGAGCGACCTCTCCGTCGGCATCGGTGCCGAGCTGGCCTGGGCGGCGGAGCACCTGCTCACCCCGCAGGCGCGCGAAGCGCTTCGGGAGGCGGCGCCCGCCGGTCCCGGCGCCGCCCGCGTGGCCGAGGAGGTCGCGCTGTGAGGCCGGTGCTGCTGCTCGACGTGGTCGGGCTCACCGCGACGGCGCTCGCCGACATGCCGCGGCTGTCCCGGCTCGCCCGGGCCGGCGGGCAGCTGCCGCTCGACACGATCCTGCCGGCCGTCACCTGCAGCGTGCAGTCGTCGATGCTCACCGGCACGATGCCCGCGCAGCACGGGATCGTCGGCAACGGCTGGTACTTCCGCGACCTCGGCGAGGTGCACCTCTGGCGCCAGCACAACCGCCTCGTCACGGGGGAGAAGGTCTGGGAGACCGCCCGCCGGCTCTCGGGCGACGACCCGTACCGCGCCGCCAACATCGGCTGGTGGTACGCGATGGGAGCGACGACCGATGTCACCGTGACGCCGCGGCCGATCTACCACGCGGACGGCCGCAAGTCGCCGGACGCCTACGTCCGCCCGCCGGCGCTGCACGACGAGCTGGTCGGCAAGCTGGGCGCCTTCCCGCTGTTCCAGTACTGGGGGCCGACCGCGTCGCTGCGCTCCACGCAGTGGATGGTGGACGCGACCCGGCACGTGCTCGCGGGCGACGGCTCCGGGCCGCCCGAGCTGACCACGGCGTACCTGCCGCACCTCGACTACGACCTGCAGCGCTTCGGGCCGGACTCGCCCGAGGCGCGGCGGGCGTCGTCCGAGCTGGACGTGGTGCTCGCTCCGCTGCTCGACGACGCGGAGGCGCTCGGCGCGTCGGTCGTCGTGGTGGCGGAGTACGGGATCGCGGCGGCCGACACCCCCGTGGACGTCAACCGGCTGCTGCGGCGCGAGGGTCTGCTCGAGGTCTACGTGCAGGACGGCCGCGAGCAGCTGGACCCGTGGACCTCGCGCGCCTTCGCGGTCGCGGACCACCAGATCGCGCACGTCTACGTCCCGGACGCGGCGGACCTGCCGCGGGTGCGCTCGCTGCTCGAGGCGCTGGACGGGGTGGACGATGTGCTCGACCGCGCTGCGCAGGCGCGGTACGGCCTCGACCACGAGCGCTCGGGCGAGTTCGTCGTGGTGGCGCGGCCGGGGGCGTGGTTCACCTACTACTACTGGCTCGACGACGACCGCGCGCCGGACTTCGCCCGCGGCGTCGACATCCACCGCAAGCCCGGCTACGACCCGGCGGAGCTGTTCTTCGACCCCGCCGACAGGCTGGTGAAGGCGAAGGCGGCCGGCAACCTCGCGAAGAAGGCCCTCGGGCTGCGCTACGCGATGAACCTGGTGCCGCTGGACGCGTCGCTGGTGCGCGGCACGCACGGCCGCCTGCCGGCGTCGGCGGCCGACACCCCGCTGGTGCTGACCTCGGACCCGGACCTGCTGCCGGCCGCCGCCGCGTCGCTGCCGGTCACGGCCGTCCGCGACCTGGTGCTCGCGGCGCACGCCCCGTCCCTCGCCCGCGAGGCCGCGTCGTCCCGAGCCTGACGCGGCCCGCCGCTGTGCGCACGCCCCGAGTCGACGCGCACCGGGCTCCGCCACCCCCGCAGCCCCCGTTCCGCGTCCACTCGCATACCCCGCGCCTCGCGAGTGGACGCGCGACGGGCTCTGCGGAGGGCGCGAGCCCCGTTCCGCGTCCTGTCGCGCATCGGAGGGTCACGCCTCAGAAGCGGGTGGCCCTTCGGCCCGCGACGGTGTCGGCGCGCGCCGCGACGATTCCGGGCAACCGGGAGTGGCTCCGGATCCAGGCTGCGAGGTCGTCGTCGATGTACTGCGCCACTTCGCACAGATAGCGGTGGTCGATCATCAGGTCGCGAGCGTGCACCGGCTCGTGGTGTGCGGCTCGGTTGCGGAGCAGTCTCAGCCGCTCCAGACGTGCGTGCAGGTCGCCGCGGCGACCGGTGAAGGAGGGGAACGCCCGCCTGAGTGCGGGCTCCCAGAGTCCGCGGTGGTAGCGGTTCACCAGCAGCCCCTCCCAGAACGACGCCCGCAGCTCGGCGACGAGGTGACCGGCCGACCACTGGCCCTTGCCCCGGCGTCGGTCGAGGAAGCCGACCGCGTCCCGGATCTGATCGCTCTCGTTCGCCCGCAGTGGCGCGACCTCCCACCACGGCTCCCGACCCCAGTGCGCCGCGAGAACGCGGTGCATCGCGTTGCGGACACCGACGTCGAGCGCGGAGCTCGCCCCGAGGATCGAGGTGCTCGCCTCGATGTTCCAGGAGTACAGGCGGAGCGCGGTGGCCTGATCGCCGGTCTCGAGGAGATAAGGGCCCAGGCGACTGCTCCCGATGACCGCCGGCAGATTCGGCAGGGTCGCAGGGTCGACGGGCATCATTCGGCGCCCGGAGCGGAAGCGGACCTCGCGGTCCTGATACCGTTCCTCTTGTATGCCCCGGACGGGACGCGAGAGCGTCGGCGCGCCGGGGCGATCACCGTTAAAGGCGGTCGAGCGTTACGGGCGTGAAGGCTGGTCGGCATCCCTCGATCCTCGAGGGACGGCTGCCTGGCTTCAAGGATCTGGCGCTTCGCGGGTGGTCCGGCGGGCGCCGGGGTGCCTCCCGACCACTCCCCAGTGAGGCAGAAGTCGTCGTGGTGCTCGCCCGTCGGCGCGGGACGCCTGCTCATCCGTGCTCGTTCGTGCCGAGGAGCCACGCGGTCAGCTGCGTGTCGTCGGACAGCTCCACGAGCTGCACGAGCCCCCAGTTCTCCGCGTGGTTCGGCGCGGTCATCAGGTGGTTCTGCCAGTCCTTCGCGTACTCGCGCAGAGAGAGGAGCATGTCGGCCACGAGGGCCTCGTAGTCCTCGTCCTCCACGGTGATCGCCGGGTCGACCATGATCATCGCGAAGACGCCGTCCTCCTGACGCACGCGGACATCGGCGGTGACCGTCCGTGCGAGGTACCTGCGGTACCGCGTGGCGTCGACGACGGCCACGGAGTCGCCGTCGCGGCGCACGGTGACGCTGCTGCCGCGGACCGCTCCGTCGATCACCTGTTCGAAGCTGGTCCGTGCGCTGCGGGTGGTCTCGTAGTGCTGGGCGCCGAGGAGAGTCATCCCTCGCTCAGTGAGCGCGTCGTCGAGGACGTCGAGCACACGAGGTACTCGATGCGTTGCGTCGCTGATGCGGCGCGCGAGCGGTGGGGTGGTCGAGGACATCCGTCGATCCTCGAGGACCGGGCGCGTCGCTCCAAGAAGATGGCGCTCTCGGGGTACTTCCGGCGGCCGCCGATCAGTTCGCTCCGCCGAGGGTCGCGTCGAGGTCCGACAGGTCGAGGACGATGCGGTAGCGGACGTCGTTCGCGGCGAGGCGCTCGAGCGCCTCGCCCACCCGGGCGGAGGGGAGCACCTCGACGTCCGCCGTGACACTGTGCTCCCCGCAGAAGGCGAGCAGCTCGCGGGTGCTGCGGGTGCCGCCACTGCCGCCCGAGGTGAGGCTCTTGCGTCCGATCAGCAGGTCGGTCACGTCCACGGTGACCGGCGCGAGCAGTCCGAGGACGCCGAGCGCGCCGTCGAGGGCGAGCGCGTGCAGGTACGGCGCGAGGTCGTGCGGCGCCGAGACGGTGTCGAGGATCAGGTCGAGCCGCCCGCGCTGCTCGGCCATCGCCTCCTCGTCGCGGGAGACGACGACGTGAGCGGCCCCGAGCGCGAGGGCGTCGTCGGTCTTCGACGCGGACGTGGTGAAGACCGTCACCTCGGCCCGGCTGAGGATCAGGCGGTGGCCGCCCGTGCCGCGGTGGTGCGGCGGCCCGCGGTGAGGCGGAGCAGGATCGTCGCGACGAGCACGATCGCCGCCGCGATCAGCGCCGCCGTTCCCGCGGGCGCCGAGAGGAGCTCGCCCGTGAAGCGCCCGACGGCGACCCAGACGAGGCCCCAGCACAGCGACAGCATCGGCGCGAGGCGGCCGCGGCCGGTGACGGCGATCAGCACGCCGATCAGCGCGGCGACGAGCAGGATCGCGACGGCCCAGGGTGCGGCGCCGGGTCCGTCGGCGCTGCCGATCCCCGAACCGACGAGGGCCGCCGTGATGTTGGCGACGGTCGCGACGCACACCCAGCCGAGGTAGAGGCCGAACGTGCCGTCCGTGAGGACCGCGTCGACGACGCCGCCGGTGCGGCTGGTGCGCAGGATCACGAAGATCCGGGCGAGCACGGCGAGCAGGAGGACGATCACCACGACGCTGAGCACGAGCAGTCCGGCCTGCACGACGAGGATCCACGCGGCGTTCAGCAGCAGGCTCGCCGCGGCCCAATAGCCCAGGCGGCGGTGGCGGGTGCGGGCGGCCTGCGAGGGGAGGAACTGCCAGATCGCGTAGCCGATGAGGCCGGTGTAGATGACGCTCCAGATCGCGAAGGCCGGTCCGTCGGGCGCGACGGGCGTCGACGAGGCGGAGAGCGCGCCGCCGGCGGCGTTCTGGATCTGCGTGCCGCCCGCAGCTCCCGAGCCGATGAAGGAGCCGACGACGGCGAGCACGGCGCTCACGGCGACCACCGACTGCCGGATGCGGTCCGCGCGGGTGGGGGATGTCGTGGCGGTCATGTCGCTCCTCGATTAGTCAGCTGGCTGAGTAATGAGCGTAGCGTGCTCGGCGGGGCCGGCGCACCCGGCTTCTGCGCGGGTGGGTCTCGATACGCGCTTCGCGCTAATAGACCAGCATGGGGCGCGCTGCTCGACCAGCATGTGCGGGGCGCGAGCGAGGGGCATGCCGACCGGCAGGGCGTGCCCGCGGCCCCGTTCCTGCTGATCGAGCAGCCCGCAGAGCGGGCGCATCGAGATCCACGCCGGCAGGGCCGCGCAGCCGCAGGCCCGCCGCCCGAGCGCCTAGCGTGGGACCGTGCCCCCTCCTCCGCCCCGCCCGCTCGCGTGAGCGCGCTCGTGGCCCGGCTCGAGCGCCGGCAGATCCCCGTGTACCTCGCCGCGATCGCCGCCGGCGCCGTGCTCGGTCTGCTGCTGCCCGCCGCCCGGCACCTGGAGGTCGCGATCGAGCCGGTGCTCGGGCTGCTGCTGTTCGCGACGTTCCTCGGCGTCCCGTTCGCGGCGATCGGCCGCTCCCTGCGCGACGTCCGCTTCCTCGCCGCGGTCGCGCTGCTGAACTTCGCCGTCGTCCCCGTCGTCGCCTACGGCCTCTCCCGCTTCGTCGCCGACAGCCCGGCCCTCCTCTTCGGAGTGCTGCTCGTGCTGCTCACCCCCTGCATCGACTACGTGATCGTCTTCGCCGGCCTCGCGGGCGGCGCCTCCGACCGGCTGCTCGCCGCCGCACCGCTGCTGATGCTCGCGCAGCTCCTGCTCCTGCCGCTGTACCTGCTGCTCCTCCTCGGACCGTCCGGCGTCGCCGTCGTCGAGATCGGCCCCTTCCTCCGGGCGCTCCTGCTGCTGATCGTGCTGCCGCTCACGGCCGCCGCGCTCGTGCAGGCCCTCGGCCGCCGGCACCGCGCCGGGCGCGTCGTCGAGTCGACGATGCTCGGCCTGATGGTCCCGCTGATGGCGGCGACCCTCCTCGTCGTCGTCGCCTCCCAGATCGGAGCGGTCGGCGCCGCCGCCGGGGAGCTGCTCGTCCTCGTCCCGCTCTACGCCGCGTTCCTCGCGATCATGGTCGCCGCCGGTCTCGGGACGGCCCGGCTCCTCCGCCTCGACGTCCCCGTGTCACGGGCGCTCGTGTTCAGCGGAGCGACCCGCAACTCCCTCGTGGTGCTGCCGCTCGCCCTCGCCCTCCCCGCGCCGCTGGCACTCGCCCCGGTCGTCGTCGTGACGCAGACCCTCGTCGAGCTGGTGGGAATGGTCGTGCTCGTCCGGCTGGTCCCGCGGCTGGTCCGTGACGGGGCGGCTCCGAAGTAGGGCGGGCTGCCGGACCCGCTTCTCCACCGCTGCGACCCTCGCCCGCCCCGAAGATTGCCATCGACTGCCCAGAATTAGGAATTCCCAATTCCGGCCTATTTTCTCCTACACGCATCCTGAGCGGGCCCGTGTGCGAGGCTGCCGGGATGGCGACGGAGCAGGACGGTCCCCCGCGGTTCGCGGATCCCCGGCGACTCGGCGCGGTCGTGGGCCTCGCCGGCGCCGTTGTCTTCGCCTTCTCGTACTCGCCCGCGGAGCCCGTCGCCCTCGTCGCGCGGATCCTCGTCGCCGCGACGGTCGCCGCCGCGCTCTGGTTCCTCTTCGTCCGGCCGCGTCCGCTCGGGCCGTTCGCGCCGCCGCGGCCGATGCGCCTCGCGGTCTACGGAGCCTGCGTCGTCGCGGAGTTCGCGCTCATCGCCGCCGGCAGCCGCGCCCTCGAGGCGGCGGGCCGCGGCGAGCTCCGGCCGGCGCTGATCGCGCTCGTGGTCGGGCTGCACTTCCTGCCGTTCGCGTGGGCGTTCTCCGAGCGGATGTTCGCCGTGCTCGGCGGCGCGCTGGTCGTGCTCGGCGGGCTGGGCCTGCTCGTCGGCAGCGGGGCGGCGGCCGTGCTCGCGGCGGTGGCGTCCGGCGTCGTGATGGCGCTGCTCCTGCTCGCCTACGCCCTCGGCGCCTTCGCTGTGAAGGGCCGGCCGCGCGAGGACCGGCCGTCCGGGCTCCCCGGCGGCTGAGAGATCCTTCATAGACTGGGGTTCCGTGCTCGGATGAACGTCTCGGTCGTCCGGGACGTACCTCCTCCGACGGGCTCTTCGGCCGGTCGGAACGGGAGGCGTCGATGGCACTCGCGGCGACGACGATGCGACGAGGGGACTGCACGGCGATGACGCATCCCGATCCGGAGCCGGTCGCGGCTTCCGGCCCCGGCGCCGGCATCGACCTCACCGCGGCCTTCGACGAGCACGGGTCCGCCCTGCTGGGCTTCGCCGTCAACGCGCTGCGCGACCGCGGTCTGGCCGAGGACTGCGTGCAGGAGACGTTCCTGCGCGCCTGGCGCTCGCGCGACCGCTACGCCGCCGAGCGGGCGAGCCCGCGCACCTGGCTCTTCGCGATCGCCCGCAACGTGATCGTCGACGCCCACCGCTCCGTGCAGCGCCTGCCGCGCATCGTGCCGGCCGACGCGCTCGAGGACGTCCCCGGCGAGCAGGCCGACCTGCTGGAGCCGCTGATGATGGTCGAGGCGCTCGCCCGCCTCTCGCCCGAGCACCGGCAGGTGGTCGTGGCGATCCACCTCAACGGCGAGAGCTACGCGGAGGTGTCCGCGGCGACGGGAGTCGCGGTCGCGACGCTCCGCACCCGCACGTTCTACGCTCTCAAGGCGCTCCGCACGCAGCTCGCGGGGCCCGACCCGACCTCGGAGGACCGTTCGTGACAGGCGCAGATCGACCGGGCGGAGACGCCGGACGTCGGGAGGAGCTGATCGCCGCGGCGCTCGCCGGCGAGCTGTCGGCCGAGGAGTCCGCCGCGCTGGACCGCCTCCGCGCCGTCGATCCGAGCATCGACGAGGAGCTGGCGTCCTTCGGCGCGGTGCTCGAGGGTCTCCGCGGCGTCGGCCGGTGGGAGGAGCCGCAGCCGTCCGCGGAGCTGGCGGATCGCGTGGCCGCCCTCGGCTCTCCCGCGCCGCTGGTGGCGCTGCCGCGCGTCGGCGGCGCGGAGTCCGTGCCGGCTCGTCCTGCACGGGGGCGCCGGATCGCGCTTCAGGCGACAGCCGCCGCCGCATGCCTCGCGCTCGGCGCGATCGGCGGGCTCGGCGTCCTGGCGCTCACGGACCGTCCACCCGAGGGCGGACCGGGCACCCTCGGCGCGGCCGAGCCGATCGCCTTCGCCGAGGACGCGGACCTCGACATCGACGCCGAGCTCGTCGCGCACACCTGGGGCACCGAGACGATCCTGCGCGGCAGCGGCTTCGCCGTCGGCGAGAGCTACGAGGTCGTCCTCGTCACGGCGACGGGACTGCGGCTCCCCTCCGGCTCGTTCCTCGGCAGCGAGGCCGAGCTCGACTGCGCGATGAACGCGGCGGTCCTGCGTCCCTCCGTCGCGTCGATCGAGATCACCGACGAGAGCGGCGGAGCGGTCGCGGTCGCCGAGCTGCCGGTCGTCGAGAGCTGAGCCGGGGGCGGTCGGTGCGTCGGCGGCCGACCGAGCGGCCGCCGACTCAGCGGCGCGGCCCCGGGACGAGGCGGGTCAGCCGTCCGATCAGCCACTCCAGCGGGCCGATGCCGACGAAGCGCCACCAGAGCACGCCGATCGCCCACACCCCGAGCACGAGCAGGAGCGCGGCGGCGGGCGTGTCCGCTCGGTAGCCGAGGCCCGCAGTCGCGAAGGCGGCGACCACCGCGACCTGCAGCACGTAGACCGAGAGCGCCAGCGAGCCGACCGCACGGAGCGGGGTGAGCGCCGCCGCGATCACCGTGCTCGCCGGCCGCCGCCGGACCGTTGCGAGCAGCACGACGACGACGTATGCGGCGAGCACCAGCCCGAGGTCGTGCAGGGTGTCCGGGTGGCTGCCCGACCCCGCGTCGACGCCGAGCAGCCGCTCGAGCACCGGCCGCACCGGGTAGGCGAGCACGGCGACCACCGCGAGCAGGACCAGCAGGCGCTCGCGCCGGAAGCCGCGCCGCAGCAGCAGCGCGCCGAGCAGGAAGAAGGGGAGCAGGTTGGTCACGCGGTAGTGCGGGTCGACGAAGCTCCACTGCAGCAGCAGGCCGACCGGCGTCCGCCCGTAGAGCACCGTCGGATCCGCGCCCGCCGCGACCGCCGCGTTCAGCGGGGCGCCCAGCACGAGCAGGACGGCGCCGATCACCGCGACGGCGCGGCTGCGCAGGAGCAGGATCGGCGTCCCGAGCGCGAGCGTCAGCCCCAGGTGCGCCAGCACGATCGCGATCCAGCTGCCCCAGGTGCCCAGCCACACGCCGAGCGCGACGAGCACCGCCCCGCGGATCAGGTTCTGCACGACGACGCGTCCGCCGGAGGACGTCGGCCGCGCGAGGACGAGCGCCGCGGACATCCCCATCACCAGGGCGAACAGCGGCGAGGCCAGGTCGTTGACGTTCCCCGCGACGAAGCCGACCGCCCCGCCGCGCAGCCCCGGCACGAGCGGCAGCGCGTGCGCGATCAGCATCGCCACGATCGCGACCCCGCGCAGCACGTCGGGCACGAGCATCCGGTCGGGCTGCAGCCGCGGCGCGGCCCGGGCGGCGCGCGCGACGGTCGTGGTCGCATCCATGGGGAGAGGCTACGGCGTGGCGGCCGCGGCGGGTGCGGCGCACCTTCGGCTCGTGGAATCGGGTCGGGCTCGTCGAATCGGGCGCTTTCCGCGTGCCGGGGTCGAATTCGCGTGCCGGAGGTGCCGGCTGCGGACTCTGAGTGGGGCTGGGCTCGTCTGCTCCACATGTCCGGCTCGTGGAATCGGGTCGGGCTCGTGAAATCGGGCGTTTTCCACGTGCCGGAGTCGATTTCGCGTGCCGAAGGTGTCGACCGCGGTCTCCGGCTCGGGGTGCGCGCGTCTGCTCCGGGCGTTCGGCTCGTGGAATCGGGTCGGGCTCGTCGAATCGGGCGTTTTCCGCAAGCCGGGGGTCGTTTCACGTGCCGGAGGTGTCGACGATGCGCTCCAGCGAGAGGTGTGCGCGTCTGTCCGACATGTTCGGCTCGTGGAATGGGCTCGGGCTCGTCGAATCGGGCCGTTTCCGCGTGCCGGAGTCGATCTCGCGTGCCGGAGGTGTCGGTCGAGGCGGGGATGCGGGGTTGCTGCGAGCCGGGGGCCCGGGCGAGCGCCGGGGCGGCGCGGGCGGCATGCTGGAGGGATGACCGACGCCACCACGCCCGCACCGTCCGTCGATCCCGTGGGAGCGCCCGCAGCCGCGGCCGCAGCCGCGCCCGCCGCCGCGCCGCCCGAGCGCCGCGCGCGCCCGGCCCGCCCGCAGCTCGTCCTGACGGTGCTGCGCACCGAGCGCCTCACCGACCACTTCGTCCGCGTGCACCTCGGCGGCGACGGCTTCGACGCCTTCCTCCAGGCCGCGGACCCCGAGCGGCTCGCCGCGACGGACCGCTACGTGAAGCTGCTGCTCGCTCCTTCCGGCGTCGCCCTCGAGCCGCCGCACGACCTCGACGCCCTGCGCGCCCGCCTCGCCCCCGAGGACCTGCCCGTGCGCCGGACCTACACGATCCGCTCCGTCGACCTCGAGGCCCGCAGCCTCGCCATCGACTTCGTCCTGCACGGCGACGAGGGCGTGGCCGGGCCCTGGGCGGCCGCCGCGCGCCCCGGCGACCGGCTCGAGATGTCCGCCCCCGGCGGCGCCTGGGCACCCAGCGCCGACGCCGCGAACCTCCTGCTCGGCGACGAGTCGGCACTGCCGGCCATCGCGGCGGCGCTCGAGGCGATGCCCGCCGACGCCCGCGGCACCGCGCTGATCGAGGTGCACGGCGCCGAGGACGAGCTCCCGCTCGCCGCTCCGGCGGGCGTCGAGGTGCGCTGGCTGCACCGCGGCGATGAGGAGGCGGGGCTCGCGCTCACGGCGGCCGTCGGCGACCTGCCGCGGCCCGCCGGCCCCGTCGAGGTCTTCGCCCACGGCGAGCGGACCGCGATGAAGCGGCTGCGCGCGATCCTCCAGGACGACTGGGGTGTCGAGCGGGCCGCGCTCTCGCTGTCGGCCTACTGGGCGCTCGGCCGCGCGGAGGACCGCTTCCAGGCCGAGAAGCGCGAGCCGGTCGGCGCGATCTTCGCGGACTGACCGGACCGGAGCCTGCGGCCCGATCGCGCCCCACGACCGCACCGCTCCCGCCGACGACGAAGGGCCCCGCTGCGCGTTCTGCGCACCGGGGCCCTTCTCGCGTGACCCGCCGCCCTCAGGCGCGGATCACTCCGGGAGTCAGACCCGCTTCAGGATGATCGCCGCACTCGTCGTGGCGTTGCCCGCCGCGTCGACGGCCTTCGCCGTCACCGAGTAGCTGCCTTTGGGGAACACCGCGGTGTTCACCGTGAGGTACCAGTTGCCGTCGGACGCCTGGACGGCGTCGCCGAGCTTCGTGGTGCCGACCCAGTAGCTGACGCCGGTCACCGCGGTGTCATCGGAGGCGGTCGCCATCAGGCTGACGACTCCGGTGACCGACGAGCCGGAGCCCGGCGAGACGATCGCGACGGTCGGCGCGGTGCGGTCCACCGGGGCGGGCGCGGCCGTCGGAGTCGCCGTCGGGGTGGCCGTGGGCGTCGCCGTCGGGGTCGCGGTCGCCGTCGGCACGGCGGTCGGAGTGGCCGTCGGAGTAGCCGTGGGCGTGGCGGTCGGCGTCGCGGTCGGCGTGGCCGTCGGCGTCGCGGTGGCGGTCGGGGTCGCGGTGGGCGTCGGCGTCGCGGTCGGCGTCGGAGCGGTCACCCCGCCGAACTGGTCGGCGCCGGCGGTGCGGGAGCCCATCGTCTGGCCGTCGATGTCGGTGCGGGCCGACGTGGTCGACCCCCAGCCGGCGATCTGGGTGCCGGTCGCGGACAGCACGTGCAGGTCGCCGGTGGCCACGGAGGCGAGCGCCGGGGCGCCCTGGATGTTGCCCTGCTGGTTCAGCAGCGACGGCGTCTTGCAGAGCTTGGTGTTCCAGTTCTCGACGATGGTGTTCGTCATCGGGCTGGTGCAGGAGGAGAGGTAGCTGACGATGTTGCGGTCGAAGACCGTGTTCTTCGCCCCGCCGACCCGCAGCGCGCCCGACTCGAAGGTGTTGTTGCGGATGTAGATGCCGTCGGCGGAGGCCTCGCGGAAGTCCGCCGCCGAGCCGCCGCGGCAGTCCGAGGTGATCACGATGCAGCCGGAGACGAAGTTCGACTCGACGGTGATGTCGGTCATGCCGTCGCCGCCGCCGGGGGAGAAGATGATGCCCGCGTTGTAGCAGTTCATCAGCGTGTTGGCGCGGAGGGTGACGTGGTTGCTCTCGAACACCTGGATGCAGTCGGCGTGCAGCCCGTTGTCGATGTTCTGGTCGAAGTTGCGGACCACGTTGTTCTCGATCAGCCCGTTGTCCGTGCCGCCGACCTGGATGCCGTCCATCGACGAGCCGTTCTCGAACAGCGAGTCGCGGACGACGACGTTCGCGCTGCGCACGAAGATGCCGGCGCCGTCGATGTGCATCCGGTTCACCGTGATGCCCGAGCCGTAGGTGTAGAAGGTGCTCTTCGAGAAGATGTCGTTCCACACCGTGTTCGGCGTGTAGACCTTCGTCGAGCCGAGGACGGGCGAGGCGCCCGGCGCGGGCCGCACGGTGACGGGAGCGGCGACGGTCGCCTTCCCGCCCTTGAGGGTCGTCGTCGGGTAGGTGCCGGAGGTGAGCAGCACGGTGTCACCGGCGGCCGCGCTCTGGACGGCGGTGGTCAGGGCGCAGGGAGCGGCTGCGGAGCAGACCGTTCCCGTGCCGGTGGGAGAGGCGTAGCGGTTCGCCGCCGCGAAGCTGGGCGCGGCCGCGAAGAACGCGGCGATCACGACCAGCAGGGCGGCGAGAGTCGCGCTGAGCGTTCGAGTCATGGGCGTGGTGTCCAATCGGGGAAGGTGTGAGCGGGGACTCGGGGCTGGGAGAGGAGAAGGGAGAAGTCGAGGGGAGGCCGCACCGGGCCTCGGCGGTGCGCGCCGGGCGAAAGGGGGGCGACTCCGTACACTGGGCGCGGCGGGAGCGTCCCCGGCGGCCGCGCAGCACCGCTGCAGCTGCCACCGAGCCCCCGCCCAGACGGACGGACGCGGCGATGGGCCGCCTCCGCCACCGAGAAGGACGGCTCCGCGACGGGGCCGGGAACGGGATCGCTGTGAGCGGAGTAGGTTCGCGAGTCCGGACGGTGCTGGGCGGGCTGCGCAAGCGCACCGCCCCGCTGCTGAAGAGCCCGGCGGTGCTCTCGCTCGGAGCGCGCGGCGTCTTCCTCGACGCACCGCGCCTGCGCAGCGCCCGCCGCTCCGGAGGCGCTCAGGGGCGCGCGATCCTCATCGCCCCGCCCGGCGCCGGCAACATCGGCGACGCGGCCCTGGTCGGCGCGTTCCTCGAGAACGTGGCCGGACCGATCACCGTGGTGACCCGCTACAAGGGCGACTTCCGCATCCCGGCCGAGCACGCCGACCGCGTCGAGATCGTCTCGCTGGGCACCCTGCTCTACGGCGGCCTGCCGAGCTTCGTCCGCGACCTGCGCCGCTTCCGGGCCATGCTGCCCGGCGCCGCGTCCGTCTCGATCGTCGGCGCCGACATCATGGACGGCGCCTACAACTTCCGCGCCTCGACCAGCCGCGCGCTCGTCGCCCGCAGCGCCGCGTCGGCCGGAGTCGGCACGCGCGTCCTCGGCTTCAGCTGGAACGGCAAGGCCCACCCGGGCGCCCTCGCGCAGCTCCGCGACGCGGACCGCGCCGGCACGACCCTCTTCCTCCGCGACCCGCTCTCGGTCGAGCGCGCCCGCCGCGACGGACTCGACGCGAAGGCCTCCGCGGACATCGTCTTCTCCGCGCGCTCCGTCGACCAGGGCCGCGCGAGCAGCGAGCTCGCCGCGCTGGACACCTCCGGCGGCATCGCGATCGTCAACGTCTCCGGCCTGATCGACACCGACCAGACCGGCGCCTACGTGGAGATCATCGGCGGCCTGCGCGCCCGCGGACTCGCCGTCGTGCTGCTCCCGCACGTGATCAAGCACGGACCGGACGACCTCGCGGCCTGCCGCAAGGTCTTCGCCGCCCTGCCGGACACCGCGGGCGTCGCCTTCGTCGAGGACGTCCTCACCCCGGCGGAGGTGCGCGGCTTCACCGAGCGCGCGACCGTCACCGTGACCGGCCGCATGCACCTCGCGATCATGTCCCTGATGAAGGGCGTCCCCGCGATCACCCTCGCCACCCAGGGCAAGGTCGAGGGCCTGATGGCGATGTTCGAGCTGCCCTACCTGTGCGTCGAGCCGGGCGCGGGCCTCGCGAGCCGCGTGGGCGACGCCCTCGAGCGCGTCCTCTCGGACCGCGAGAGCGTCTCCGCCGCGATCCTCGCGAAGCTGCCCGCCGTCCAGGAGCTCAGCGCCGCGAACTTCGCCGGCCTGCCGCGCGCCTGACGGGCACGCGCGGGCTGCCGCGCGGGTCAGGGCTGCCGCGCTGGTCAATGCGGGGCTGATCGGCGCTTCGTCGATCGGTGCTCGGCCGATCGGCGTCGGGCTCGTCGACGCGCGGGTCGTCGGCGGCGGGGTCGTCGGCACGGGCGTCCTTCCGGGCGTCTAGGGCGGAGGAGCGGCTCGCTCCACGTCCGCGGCACTGCGGGGAGGGGAGTCGCTCGAGAGGTCGGCCGGGGGCTCCGGCGCTACTGCTGTGACCATAGGGGCGACTTTCGAACGCCTGTTCCCGATGAACCTTCCTCCGGACGGAGGTTCCCGTTCAGGGGGCGCACTCCGGTCCGACGCGCCGCGGATCCGCCTGTTCCCGCCCGTCGGGCACCCCGACCGGACCCGGACGGACATCCGCGGCTTCCACGGCTCCGCGCCGCCCCGGGCGTGTCCCGCACCGGTGCCCGACCTCCGGCTCGCGGAACCACCCGCGGCTCGCCGTCTCCGGCGATCCTCACGAGCCGAAGCCGACCCTGCCTGCCGCAGGCCGCCGCGCCCCCCTCTGCACGAGATCCGGCTCGCGAAACCACGCTCGGCTCGCAAGATCGGACGGTTCCCGCGAGCCCGAGCCGTTTCCGCGTGCCGGAGGTGGTCGCGGTGTGCCGGCCGGCACCTTCGGCTCGTGGAATCGGGTCCGGCTCGCGGGATCGGGCGGTTCTGGCGAGCCGGAGCTGTTCTCGCGTGCCGAAGGTGGTCGCGGTGCGCCGGACGCCACCTTCGGCTCGTGAAATCGGGTCGGGCTCGCAAGATCGGATGGTTTCTGCGAGCCGGAGCTGCTTTCGCGTGCCGGAGGTGGGTGCGTCAGCGTGTGTGCGAGGTTCGGCTCGTGAAATCGGGTTGGGCTCGCGGAATCGGGCGGTTCTGGCGAGCCGGAGCTGCTTTCGCGTGCCGAAGGTGGTCGCGGTGTGGCGGACGGGACCTTCGGCTCGTGGAATCGGGTCGGGCTCGTGGGATCGAGTGGTTTCCGCAAGCCGGAGGTGATTCCGCGAGCCGGAGGTGATTCCGCGTGCCGGAGGTCGCGCCCGGGGCGCTCGGCGTCAGACCAGGCGGCGGCCGCTGAAGCGGTCGATGGGGGCGTCGCGGCGCATAGCGCGCTCGTACATGCGGTGGAACGGCTCGGTCAGCACGCCGTTGGAGCGGTCGAGGGCGTCCTGCCACGCGACGATCTCGCCGAGCTGGGCGGCGAGGTCGGCCCGCAGTGCCGCCTCGTCCACGGTGGTCGACTCGCCGCCGGAGACGACGATCCGGCCGGCCACGATCACGGTGTCGATCGACGAGCCGTTCTCGGAGTAGACGAGCTGGTTCTCCAGGCGCTGGCGCGGGGTGAACGCGAGCGTCTCGAGGTCGAAGAGCACGAGGTCGGCCTGCTTGCCCACCTCGATGCTCCCGGTGACGTCGCCCAGCACGGCACTGCGCGCGCCGCCGATGGTGCCCGCCGTGAGCACCTCCGCGACGGTCGGCCAGGACGCCAGGTCGGGGTCCGTCACCTTGTGCAGCAGGGCCGCCGCCTTCACCACGTCCAGCATCCGCGGGGAGTCGCTGCTCGAGCAGCCGTCGGTGCCGAGTCCGAGGTTCACCCCCGCGTCGTGCAGTGCGCGCCACGGCGCGATGCCGGAACCGAGCTTGAGGTTCGAGATCGGGTTGTGCGAGACGGAGGTGCCCGCCCCGGCGATCGCCGCCATGTCGGAGTCCGTCAGCCAGATCCCGTGCGCGAAGGTGGTGTTGGCGGAGAGGGCGCCGATCCCGGCCATGTACTCGACCAGCGTCGAGCCGTGGAACTCCTCGCCGGTGACCAGCTGGGTCTTGGTCTCGAGGACGTGGATGTGGCACTCCGCGTCGTGCTCGAGCGCCAGCTCCGTCGCTCCGATCAGCAGGTCGGCGCCGACGCGCTGCGGGGCCGACGGCGCGACCATGTAGCGCAGCCGGCCGCCGCCGCGCCCGTGCTGGGTCGCGAAGGCGGTGCGGCTGAAGTCGAGGTAGCCCTCGGTGGTCGGCCGCGCGGCCCCGCGCACCGAGTCGAGCAGCTCGGCCGGCAGGTACTCCTCGAGGAACGGCATGGTCTCGAAGAACGGCTTGCTGATCACGTGCCCGGAGATGTTCGCCCGGATCCCGATCTCGTCGTACGCGTCGAAGACCGCGGCGAGCTGCTCCGCGTCCTGGTCCGGGTTCTCCAGCACGTCGTCGACGAGCGTCGTCACCCCGGCCTTCAGCGATTCCAGCGCGAACAGCGACGAGCGCAGCCGCACCAGATCCGGGGCGACGCGGCTGTCGCCCAGGATCGGGTACGACAGCAGCATCCACAGCTCGAGCGGCAGGTTGTCGTAGCGCCCCTTGTAGAGGTACTCCCACGAGTGGGTGTGCGCGTTGACGAACCCGGGCGTGACCAGCCGGTCGCGTCCGTCGACGACCTCGTCGCCCGGCTCGGGCACCAGCCCCGGGCCGATCTCCGTGATCACGTCGTCGACGATGCGGATGCTCGCCGTGATCGGGACGGCGCCCGAGACCGGGTCCATCGTGATGACGGCGGCGTCGGTGATGAGGAGTGCCATGGCGGTTCCGTTCGTGGTGCGGTGGTGCGGGAGCGGGGAGGAGAGGAGTGCAGGAGCGAGGAGTGCGGGGGAGGGCCGCCGGAGCGACGGGGCCGGCTACCCCAGGACGGGCTCGGCCGTTCGCCCCGCCGGCTCCAGGGCCTCGCGCTTCTGCACCCAGCCCGCGGCGTCGCCCCGGCCGAGCAGCAGGTAGGCGAGCCCCGCGGAGACGCCGCCGGCGAGCCAGGAGACGTCGACGCCGCCGAGCGCGGTCGCGGCCGGACCCTGCAGCGCGGGCACGGAGCCGTTCATGAACAGCCAGGTCAGCGTCGCCCCGATGGCGAACGAGAGCAGCGCGCGCCAGCGGACGTCCGGCAGCAGCGGCGAGCCGACCGGGGCGAAGAGGTGCCCGAAGGAGCGGACCCGCGGCTCGAACACCGTGTAGTGCACGAGCACGATCGCGCCCCACGGAGCGACCCAGCCGACCAGGCCGACGAGCCAGGCGTCGAGGGTGGTCGCGAGATCGTCCTGGAAGACGAAGAAGACGGAGGCCGCGAAGGCGAGCACGCCGACGATCAGGCTCAGCGCCTTGCGGCCGAGGCGGATGTCGAGCGCCTGGGTGGCCATGCCGAACGAGTAGATGTTGAGCACGTTCGTCGCGATCGGGCCGTGCACCACGAGCAGCAGCACCGGGATCGCGAGGGCGCCGAAGTTCTCCACGATCAGCTGACCGGGGTCGACCGAGCCGTTCTTGGTGGCGAGGGTGGCGCCGAGGACGCCGAGCCAGACGACGGGGACGAACTGGCCGAGGACGCTCGCGAAGTAGAGCTTGCGGCGCGAGGCGCGGGGGCTGACGAAGCGGGAGTAGTCGCCCGCGTAGGCGAGCCAGGTCAGGCCCCAGCCGATCCCGATCGCGGTCATCACGATCGACATCGCCGCGATCCGATCGCCGCCGGTGAGGGCGCCCTCGGCCGGACCGGCGTAGGACCAGTCGATGTCGAGGAAGAACCAGGCCACGATCGACATCACGGCGAGCACCAGCAGGGTCGGCGGCACCGTCCAGCGCTCGAACGCGGCGATGGCCTTGTAGCCGAGGAACGAGATCGCGACCTGGATCGCCATGATCACCGCGGCGACCGCGATCTTCCAGCCGAGGTTCGCCGACTCCGGATCGACGAGGCCGACGGAGCCGAGCAGCGCGATCACCAGGTCGAGCACGATCCAGGTGTTGATCGCGCACCAGCCGATCACCACGACGGCCTGGATCACGGCCGGCGCGTAGTTGCCGCGGCGGCCGAAGACGGCCCGGCCGACGAGCATCCCCGTGGCACCGGTGCGCTGACCGAGCAGCACGAAGAAGCCGAAGACGGCCATGCCGACGACGTTGCCGAGCACGAGGACGGTGATCGTGTCCCACAGGCCGAGGCCCATGTTCACTCCGAGCGCGCCGAGGACCCAGTTGATCGGGGCGATGTTGGCGCCCGCCCAGATCCAGAACTGCCCGTCCAGGCGCGCGTTGCGGCGGCTGTCGGGGAGCGGTGTCAGCGCGTCCTCGGTGTCGGTGCCGTGCAGGGTGTCGGAGCTCATGGGTGGATCCTCTCGAGACGTGAGGTGGAGCGGGGCGGAGGGGGGACGAACGGGGGACGGCACGGCGATCGCGCGGGCTGTGGAGGGGCGAGCCGTGCGCGGGCGGGGCGAGGTGGAGCGGAGCCGTGCGCGAGCGGGGCGTGGTCGAGCGGCGCCTGGACGAGCGGGGACCGGGCTCGGCGTCGGGCTCCACCCTCCCGGCACGCCGTTTCGGCGACCGTTGCGCCGTGTAAATTCGCGGTGACGCGAGAGGACGTTCTGCATGGTGATCCCGCTGTCCGAGGCGCTCCTGGACCCGCTGCTCGCGGCCGCCCGGCCGGTCATCGTGGCGGGAGGCGCGACCGCCGGCAGGGTGCCGATCCGGTGGGCCCACGCGAGCGAGCAGCTCGACGTCGCGCCACTCCTGCTCGGAGGCGAGCTGCTGCTGATGGAGGGGGTGAACCTCCATTCGGACCAGGATCCGCAGGAGTGCCGCCGCTACGTGGAGTCCCTGGTCAAGGCGGGGATCGGGGCGCTCGCCGTCGAGCTGTCCGATCGCCTGCCGAGCGTGCCCGCGCCGCTCGTCGCGGCCGCGGACGAGCACGGGCTCGCGGTGCTCGCGCTGCCGCACCGCGTGCCGTTCGTGCAGGTCTGCGAGAGCATCAACACCCGGCTCACCGAGCAGAAGTTCCGGAGCCTGCGGGTGGCGGACAGATTGTCCGGACTTCTCGGCGAGGCGGCGGCGTCGGACGCCGGGATCGACGAGCTGCTGCAGGTCGTCGCGAGCGCGACCGGTGCCACCGCCGCGCTCGTCTCGCCCGCCGGCGAGGAGATCGTGCGCGCCGATCCCGGCCGCGGTGTCGACACGAGCCGCACCGCCGGATCCTCCTCCGGGGTGCTGCGGGCCGGCGACTCGCTGCTCGGCACGCTCTTCCTCCGCGCCCACGACGAGGCCGATCTGCACGCCGTGGCCGTCGCGCTCGACCGCGCGCCGGACGTGCTCGCGATCGCGCTGCTCCGGCGCCGGCCGCCGACCAGTCGCGAGCGGCTCGCCGCGCAGCTCTTCGCGGTCGCCACCGCGCCGGCGGTGCGCCCCGACCCGAGCGCCGAGCTGCAGATCGACGCGCTGCTCGGGCGGCTCGGGGTGGAGGACCGGGAGTGCTTCCTCGGCGTCTGGGCGGACGTCGGCGACGACGAGCGCACCCTCCGCTCGGTCCGCTCGGCGCTCGCGGTCGCCGCGCCTGCGGGCCCGGCCCGGGGCCCCGCGCCCGCCGCCGCGGAGAGCGTCGTCTGCGTCGCGGGCGGCGAGCTGCTGGCCCTCCTGGCCTTCCCGGACGCGGCCGCCCGGGAGCGGGCGCGCGGGCTGCTGCTCGGCGAGTGGCCGTCCGGGGCCGGGACGGCCGCGCTGGTCTGCGTGGGCAGCGGAGCGGACGCCTGCGCGCGGGTGCCGCGCGAGCTGGCGGAGGTGCGCGGGGTGCGGGAGTGGACCCGCGTCGCGAGCGGCGTCGTCGACGCGCGGCTGCACCGGCTCGAGCGCTTCGCCAGCACCCTGCGCGACGACGCGGAGGCCGACGCCCTCGTCGAGGAGGTGCTCGGACCGCTCCGCCACGGCCGCCCGGAGCTGCTCGCCACCCTGGAGGCCTTCGCGTCGCACTGGGGCGGCAAGACCGCCACCGCGGCCGCCCTCGGCATCGGGCGGCAGACGCTCTACGACCGCCTCGCTCGCATCGAGGCCCTGATCGGCCCGCTCGACGCCTCGCCGGCCCGCACCCGCGTGCTCCTCACCGCCGTCTCCCTGCACCGCGCCCGCGCGGCCCTGCCCCCGGCGGCGCCCCGCTCGACCCGCCCGTTCCCGCCGCCGCCGGAGCGCTGACGAGGGCGGGAACGGCCGGTCGGGGTCAGCGCGGCGGGAGCGCGGCGCCGGCGACGGCCGAGCTGCCGAGGTCGCTCTGCGGGAGGGCCTCGCCGGACGCGAGGGCCTCGGTCCACGCCGCGGTGGAGGCGACGGCGGCGAAGTTGGAGTTCAGCAGGGCGAGCAGGGTGGTGTGCACGGTCTCGGCGTCGACGGAGCCGGCCGCGTTCGAGATCGCGATGGCGCCCGTCGCGTCGGAGAGCACCTCGGCGCTCAGTCCGTGCGTCTCGGCCTCGGCGGCGGAGGCGAGGATGCAGTTGTTGGTCATGTAGCCGACCAGGGTGATCGTGTCGACGTCGTGCTCGCGCAGCCAGGCGAGGAGGTCGGTGCCGGCGAAGACCGTGCCGTACTGCTTGGTGATCGATCGCCAGTCGTCCCGGCGGCGGCGCTCGATCTCGGGGTGCAGCGCGAAGCCGGGGGTGCCCGGCGCGAAGACGGGCGCTCCCTCGCCGCTGCTGTGCTGGAAGACGGCGACGGGCAGGCCGGCGGCGGTCGCGGCGTCGAGCGCGGCGGTGACGGCGGGCAGTGAGGTCGCGAGCGGCGGGTAGCGGATCTCGAGCGGTCCGGCGAAGTACTCCTGCTGGACGTCGACGAGGATCAGGGCGCGGCGGGGTGCGGTCATGGGGGGACTCCTGGGTCGGGGGCGGTGCGACCAGCCTGGACCTGCTCGGCTGTGCGGCAGGACTGCTGACGAGCGTTCGGGCGGAGACCGTCGAACGGTGGGTCTCGATACGCCCTGCGGGCTACTCGACCAGCATGGAGCGGCGGTGGGTCTCGATACGCCCTGCGGGCTACTCGACCAGCATGGGGCGGCGGTGGGTCTCGGTGCGTTCTGCGGGCTGCTCGACCAGCATGCTGGGGCGGCGGTGGGTCTCGATACGCCCTGCGGGCTACTCGACCAGCATGGGGCGGCGGTGGGTCTCGGTGCGTTCTGCGGGCTGCTCGACCAGCATGCTGGGGCGGCGGTGGGTCTCGATACGCGCTGGGGGCTGCTCGACCAGCAGGGAGGGAGGGACTCCGAGCTGCGGCACGGGGGCGCGATGCTGCACGGATGCTGCCGGTCGGGCTGCCCGCAGCGCGAGCCGCCCGACCGGCGGGGGCGGGGCGCTACTCGGTCTCGGTGCGGGTCTCGGTCTCGTCCGAGGAGGTGATCTCGGTGTCGGTCTCGTCGGCGCGGTCGCGGAGCGCGTCGGCCATGGCGCCCGCGCCCTCGTCGCCGTGGTCGTGGTCGACCTGCTCGATCAGGCCGCTCAGCTTGTCGTCGTTGCTCGCGTCCTCGGCGCCGTCCATGACGGGGCCGTTCTGCTCGGTGTCGCTCATGACTGCCTCTCCGCGCCGCCGGAGGTCGGCCGCGCGCCTCCGACGCTACGGACCGCGCCGCCGCAGCACCCGCCCTTGACGCGGCGCCCGCACCGTGGAAAGGCCTCCGTCGCTCTCAGCGAGCTCCGGCTCGTGGACAGCGGTCCGGCTCGTGGAATCGGACGATTCCGGCGAGCCCGGCCCGATTCCACGAGCCGGACGTGCGGCGAGAACGCGAAAGGCCCGGCTCCTCCGAGGAGGGGCCGGGCCTTTCAGGCGGGGTGGGTCAGTTCTTGATCACCAGGGTGATCGAGGCGCTGGTGCCCACGTTGCCCGCGGCGTCGGTGGCCTTGGCGACCACGACGTAGGTCGCGTTCGGCCAGTTGCGGCTGTTCGCGGTGAGGGCGAAGGTGCCGTCGGCCTGCTTGACGCCGTCGCCGAGCTTGGTCGAGCCCGACCAGAAGGCGACGCTCGAGACGCCGACGTTGTCGCTCGCGCTGGCGACGAGCGTCACGGTGCCGGTCACGGTCGTCTGGCTGGCGGGCGAGACGATCTTGGCCTGGGGCTTCGTGATGTCGGCGCCGGAGGTCGGCGTCGGGGTGGGCGTCGCGGTCGCGGTGGGCGTCGCGGTCGGCTTCGGGGTCGCGGTCGCCGTGGGCGTCGCGGTCGGAGTCGGCGTGGCGGTCGGAGTCGCGGTGGCCGTCGGCGTGGCGGTCGGAGTCGCGGTCGCGGTCGGCGTGGCCGTCGGAGTCGCGGTCGGAGTCGCGGTGGGCGTCGGGGTGACGACGGTCCCGGCCGGGATCGTGCTCACGCCGTAGCCGTAGTAGCGGCCGGAGACCGGACGGGTCGGGTCGCCGGCGAAGCTGCGGCCGCGGTCGACGGTGGCCGACTTGGCCTGGGCGATCACCTGGGCGATGACCTGCGCGGGGGTCTTGCCCACGCAGGATCCGCCGGCCGCGAGGCAGTCGAGGACGACACCGGAGGCGGCGGCCGTCGACATGCTGGTGCCGGTCTGGATGTACGCGTAGGTGTTGCCCTTCTTGGTCGTGTAGGGGCAGGTGCCGGGCGCGGCGATCGTGTGACCGGCGTCAGCGGCGCTGGCGAAGTTGCTGTTCAGCGTGTAGTTGTCGTCCTTGGTGGTCACGTTCGAGCACGGGACGGCCGCGAGCGAGCCCGGCTTGCCGTCGTAGTTCGCGAAGTTCGTGACGGCGAGGACCTCGTCGTAGGCGGCCGGGATGTACTTCGACAGGTCGGCGGAGGAGTTGCCGGCGGCCGAGACCACGGTCACGCCCTTCGCGACGAGGTCGCAGACGGCCTGGTGGATGGTGTCGCCGTTGGTGCGACCGCAGTTGTTGTCGTCGACGCCGTTCGTGGCGAGCGACATGTTGACGACCTTGATGTTGTAGGTCGCGGCGTTCTGCGACACCCAGTCGAGCGCGCACATCAGCGTCGAGATGGTGCCCTTGTTGTTCGCGTCGAGCGCGCGGACCGAGTAGACCGGGGCGCCGGGGGCGATGCCGACGGTGCCGGAGCCGTTGTCGAGCGCGGCCATGTAGCCGGAGACGCCCGTGCCGTGGCCGTTCGCGTCCTCAGCGGTGCCGGAGCCGAAGCAGTTGACCTGCTTGGCCAGGGTGTAGTCGGGGTGGGCGCTCACGCCGGAGTCGATGACCGCGACGGCGGGCCCGTTCCAGTTGGTGACGCCGTCGCCGGCGGTGACCGGGGCCTTGTCGGCCTCCGCGGTCAGGACGTGCGAGGGCATGGTCTGCGCCTGGCCCTCGACCACCTGGTCGGCGGGCGAGAGGCCGAGCACGCGGCTGTCAGCGGCGAGGATCGCGTACTGACGGGCGGTCAGGGTGGCGGTGAAGCCGGAGACGCCTCCGCCGTAGGACTGATCGAGCGAGAGGCCGAGGGCGCTCGCGAGCGTCGTCGACACGGCCTTCGAGTCGACGGTGACGACGTAGCGGCCGGCACCGGTCTGCGCGGACGCGGACTGGACGGTCGCGGCGGCCTGCGCCGGGAGCGCCGAGGCTCCGACGAGACCGGCGGTGACGACCGCGGCGGCGGCGGAGGCCGCGAGGAAGCGGCGCAGACGACCGGCGGGGCGGCGCGTCGAGGTGGAGCGAGGGATCACGAAGGTCCTGTGTTTCTGTGCGGCGGGCGGGGCGGGGAACCGGGGGCTCGCCGGGCAGCAGTGGCCGACGACTGCCGGACGCTGGGAACGACCGGCGGAGAAGAGCAAGGGGGATCAGGAGCCCAAGGTAGCGGTCCCAGGTTTCGGATGCACTACTCTTCGTGATTTCTCAGTGCGCGGGATCTCGATGCGCCCGCTCCGCGGGCCACTCGATCAGCGTGGACCGCCCGCTGCGGCGGCCGACCATGCTGGTCGAGTAGCCCCGCAGGGGCGTATCGAGACCCACTCCTGCAGAGACTGCTGCTGTCGGCGGCGGATCTCGATAGGTCCGCGGTGCGGGCTACTCGATCAGCATGGTGGGCCCGCGGTGCGGGCTACTCGATCAGCATGGGTGGGCCCGCGCGGCGGGCTGCTCGACGGGCGACCGCGCTCAGCGCGGCCGCGGCGCCCGCAGCACGCGGCGGTACACGTCGATGGTCGCGCGGGCGATCGCGTCCCACTCGAGCGCCGAGAGGTCGGCGGAGGCGTCGGCGTCGACCGCGCGCTCGTCCAGCCAGGCCAGCGCGTCGTCGAGGGCGGCGGTGTCGAAGGCGCCGTCGTAGAGCCGCACCCAGTCCGAGCCGACCAGCGCGGCCAGCTCGTGCATCGCGCCGAGATCCGGCACCAGCACCGGCCGGTCGGCCGAGACCGCGAGGATCGCCGATCCGGAGTTCTGGATCGCCGAGTAGGGCAGCACGACCAGGTCGCTCGCCCGCAGCCAGAGCGCCATCCGCTCGTCGCTGAGGAAGGACAGCTCGAGCCGGATCCGCTCGTCGCCGGCCGCCGCCTCCTCGATCACGCCGCGCAGCGGACCGCGGGCCGGGTTGCCGGCGACCGCGAGCAGCGTGCCGTCGTCCTCCCGCTCGCGGAAGCGCTCGATCAGCGTCGGCACGTTCTTGTAGGGCCGGATCTGCCCGACCGACACGACGAGCCGCGCCTCCGGGTCCAGACCGAGCTCCGCGCGCGCCTCGGCGCGGGTCGCCGAGAAGTCGTAGTCGTGCCGGTAGTGCCCGTGCGGTGTCACGTAGGCCGGCACCGCCGCGAGCTCGGGGTAGGAGCGCCGCATCGCGGTCACGCCGTCCTCGGAGAGGCAGACGATCGCGTCGAGGTTCTCGGTCAGCAGGCGCCGGTACCAGTTGCGCAGGAACGCGGTGCCGCGCTCCTCGTGCGAGGTGACGTTGTGCGCGGTCCAGATCAGGCGCGTCCCGCGGAGGCGGGCGACGCGCAGGAACGCGAAGAAGAAGACCAGCCGCGCGACGATCCGGTAGCGGCGGACCCCGCTGAGGAAGGTCAGGTCCGGCCAGTGCAGGTGCACGACGTCGACCTTCGCGACCAGCAGGCGGAGCCAGGAGAGGTCGCGCACGAGCACGCCCTCGGCGGTCATCGCCGTGTAGAGCCGTGCGTTGTAGGGGTTCGCGTAGCGGGTGCGGAAGGCCGGCTCGGCCTCGACCCGCAGGCGGCGGCTCCGCGCGTCCTCGGAGGAGAGCAGCCCGCGCAGGCGCGTGCGCAGGCGGCCGCGGAGGGTGCGGGTCCCGCCGGCGATCATCGGGCCGCCTCCGTCGAGGCGCCGGTGCCGGGCACCCGGCCGAACAGCGTGCGCTCGGCCTCGGGGTAGCCCACCCGCCAGTCGGCGCGGCGCTGCCAGACCTCGGTCCAGGCGCGGCGCTTGCGGCGCGTCGCGGTCTCGAGCAGGGAGCGCACGAGCGCGCCGGCCTGGAGCAGCGCGATGCCGATCCGGGCGGGCAGCGGCTGCCACGCGAGGCGGATCATCGTGGCCTTGCCCGCCATCACCATGCACATCTTGCGACCGGAGTTGCCCGCGGTGGCGGCGTCGCGGGTGGAGGCGCCGACGTCGTGCACGATCACGGCGGTCGGGACGATCACGGGGCGAAGGCCGGCACGGCGCGCGCGGATCGAGAACTCCGCGTCCTCGCCGTAGAGGAAGAAGCGCTCGTCGAGCCGGCCGACCCGCTCGTACTCGTCGCGCGGCATCAGCAGCAGGCAGCCGGTGATGATCGGCACCTCGCGCACGCTGTCGCGCTGCCAGCGGCCGAGCGACTCCGGGTCGAGCAGCGGGTTGCCGCGGAAGGCGGTGGAGAGCATGGTCGCGTAGGTCAGCAGCGACCACAGGCTCGGCGCGCCCCAGCAGGACGAGGGGTCGACGGAGCCATCGGGCCGGAGGGTGCGCCCGCCGTAGACGCCGTAGCGCGGGTTCGCGACGGCGAACTCGATCAGCGCGCGGAAGGAGCCCTCGAGCACGAGCGTGTCGGGGTTGAGCAGCAGCACGAAGCGCTCGGTCGCAGCCGCGACGCCGCGGTTCACGCCGCGGGCGAAGCCGAGGTTGTCGCCCGCCTCGATGACGGTCGCCTCGGGGTGCGCGGCGCGGATCGCCTCCGCACTGCCGTCCTCGGAGCCGTTGTCGACCACGATGACGTGCGGGGGAGTCGGGGCGTCGCCGAGCGGGATGGACGCGAGGCAGGCCAGCGTCTTCTCCCGGGTGTTGTAGCTGACGACGACGATCGCGAGGCTGGTGTCGACGGCCTCAGGCACGATCGGCCTCCGGTCGCTGCCCGATCACCTTGGCGGGGACGCCGCCGGCGATGCAGTTCGCCGGCAGGTCCTTCGTGACCACCGCGCCCGCTCCGACGATCGCGCCGTCGCCGATGGTGACGCCCGCGACGACGACGACGTTGGCGCCGAGCCAGACGTCGCGGCCGATCACGATGTCCTTCTCGATCTTCGGCTGGTCCATCACGGGCGTGCCCTGGACGATGCCGTAGTTCGAGGCGGTGATCGTGACGTTCGGCGCCAGCAGGCACTTCGCGCCGAGGGTGATCCGGCCGGTGCTGTTGCCCGCCCAGAGGAGCGAGTTCTCGCCGATGTGGGTGCCGGCGCCGAGCGTGATCCGCTCGGCGTTCCGGAACGACACGTTCGGCGCGAACGAGACGTCGGCCCCGCGGGTGAGCCGCGGCACCTGGTCCGCGTGGCTGTACGCGTGGAAGTGCAGCAGGCGCACGGCCTGCAGGTACGTGCGCACCTTGGTGAGGGTGCGCAGCGGTCCGCCGCCCTGGCTCATCGGCCGGCTCCGTTCGGGGTCGTGTCAGTGGGGGTGTCGGCCGCGGTCGTGTCGGTCGGGGCCGCGTCGTTCGAAGCCGTGGCGTCCGCCGGCGCGTCGTCCTCGGCCTCCGCGAGCGGATCGATCACCGGGGCGCCGATCTCGGTCAGCGAGGCGGCGACGGAGTCGATGAAGCGGTCGGCGTCGAGGTCCGAGCGCACCGAGATCGCGATGTCGAGGCGCTTCGTGAAGGAGCTCGCGAACACCGCGGCCTCGTCGTCCGGCTCGGTCACCGGCCAGAGCGTCATCGAGGCGAGCTCGGCGCCGCCGAACCAGCGCGGGCGGAGGAAGACGGGGAGGTAGGACGCGTAGCCCTGCCAGTCCTTCTGCCCGCGGGTGATCCCGCTCTCGCCGGTCTCGACGGCGCGCTGCACCTGCTCGCGCACCGCCGCCACCGTCTCCGCGA
The DNA here is from genome assembly GCF_013205055.1 of Rathayibacter sp. VKM Ac-2856. Lineage (GTDB taxonomy): Bacteria > Actinomycetota > Actinomycetes > Actinomycetales > Microbacteriaceae > Rathayibacter. The sequence continues at coordinate 263,589 of NZ_JABMLF010000003.1, read as the reverse complement.
GACCGAGCGCCACCGGCACGGCGACGCGCACCATCGACACGTGGTTGCGCTTGACCTCGTTCTTCTCCCGGCGCGGCGACACGGGGACGAGGGTGGCGATCTCCTGGCGCTCCGGGTGCAGCGCGGCGAAGGCGTGCAGCGCGAGCGCGACGGTCAGGTCGGCGACCGAGCCGCCGGCCGCGCGGGCCGCCGACTTCGCGGTCTTGAGGTCGACGGTGAGGATCGCGGCGTCGCGCGGCTTGATGCTGCGCTCGAGCAGTCCCGAGCGGCGGATCCACCAGTCGCGGGCGGAGCGGATGTTGCGCCCGCCGACGCGGGTGATCCGCTTCTTCAGCGGCTTGCGCTTCCACTCGGTCCACTCGTCGGCGAGCGACGCGTGCGTCGACGCGATCTGCCGCCGGGCGGCGAGCGTGAGCGAGATCGGTCCGCGCGGCGGCCGCGGGTCGTCGGGGAAGCGCAGCGGCCGGCGGGTGTACGCCGGGAACTCGATGGGCTCGCCCGAGGTGAACGCCTGGATCAGCACGAGGCCGAACATGCCGTCGCCCAGCGCGTGGTGGATCCGCACCGCGAAGCCGAGCTGCCCGGTCGAGAGCTCGATCACGAGGATGTCCCAGAGCGGCCCCTTCGGATCCATCGGCCCGTTGAAGGCGCCGGTGAGCAGCTCGACGTGGCGCGGGTCCCACTCGACGACGCCCGGGTGGAAGCGCACGTGGTCGCGGACGTCGATCTCGTCGACCGACACCCAGGACGGCGTGAACAGCCCGAGCGGCGCGCGGGCTAGCCGCTGCCGCACCGACGGGGAGGTGCGGATGAACGCCTCCCAGGCGGAGTACACGAGGTCGCGGTCGAGCGAGCCGTCCGCGCGGCGGAACGGGGTGCCGTCGATGATCATCGAGCCGGTGGGCCGGGCGACCTCGTAGACGACGGCGTTCGAGACGAACTTCTCGTCGAGGGTGCGCAGCGGCTCGGCGTGCGGTCGCCCGGTACGGCGAGGGTGTCGGGTCATGGCGGTGCTCCCTGGTCGGAGGCGGAGGAGGGGAGCGGTCAGCTCGGGGTGCCGGCGGGCGCCGAGCCGGCCGACGCGGGGCCTGCAGACGTGGGGCCGGTCTGCAGCCGGATCGGCGTCGGCGGGTACTCGTCGACGAACGTCGAGCCGGAGAGACGGAGGTGGCGCGAGCGGAGGTAGCCGCGCAGGATGCCCTCGACCATCGCGAGCTCGTCGCGCGCGCCGCGGCCGCGCCGCTTCGCCGAGCGCACCAGGCGCCGGCCGCTGCGCACGGCGAGGGTCGCGGTCAGGCGGGCGCCGACCTTCGGCGACAGGCGCCACCACTTGCCCACGAGCGCGCCGAGGCCGAGGCCGTAGCCGCGCATCAGGCGCCGATACGCGACGGGGTTGCGGGTGTTGACGTGCAGGACGACGCTGTCGGGCACGAAGACCGCGGTGCCGCCCGCGGCGAGGGCGCGGCAGAAGATGTCGAGGTCCTCGGCGCCGGCCAGGTAGCGGCCCGCCCCGAGGGTGTCGTCGAAGGCGCCGAGGGTCTGCAGGACGTCGCGGCGGAAGGCCATCACCGCGCCGTGGCCGGCGTCGAGCCCGCGGACGGCGCTGCGGTAGACGATGCGGTCGGTCGGCGCCACGTCGGTGTCGACGAGGGTGTGGTCGAGCATCCGCCCGGTCGCCACGGTGACGTGCTCGTCCTCGAACGCCCGCAGCAGCGCCTCGATCCAGCCCGGCGTCGGCGCGCAGTCGTCGTCCGTGTAGACGACGATCCGCCGGTCGCTCGCGTCGAGCCCGATGTTGCGGGCGATCGAGAGGCCCTTGGTGTCGGTGCGCACGTAGCGGGTGCCCGCCGCGAGAGCGACCTCGCGGGTGCGGGCGTCGGTCGACGCGGAGTCGACGACGATCACCTCGACCGCGGGGTCGGTGCCCGCCGCGATCGACGCGAGGGCCTCCCGCAGCATGTCGGGCCGCTCGCGCGTGCACAGGATGATCGAGACGTCGCGGGGGGCCAGGGCCCCGGATGTCGGGGCGGGAGCGGTCACGGCGTCCTCGGCTGGTCGGAGCGGTCGTCGGAGGCGGAGCGGTCGGCGGGTCGGTCGTCGGAGCGGTCGGCGGCGGCGGCGTCGCGGTCCTCGCGGACGAGCACCATCGCGGCGCGGTACGCGGCCACGAGGTCGACGCTCGCGCGCTCCCAGGTCAGGTTGTCGCGGTTGTCCAGGGCGGCGCGGCGCAGGCGCGCGAGCAGGGCGCGGTCGGAGGAGACCAGATCGAGGTGCGCGGTGAGCGTCTCCACGTCGCGCGGCTCGTGCACTAGCCCCTGCACGCCGTCCTCGAGGTTCGCCCCGGCGGCGGAGGAGACCAGCGGCACGCAGCCGGCGGCCTGCGCCTCCGAGGTGACCAGGGCGCTGCCCTCCTCGATGGTCGGCAGGATCAGCACGTCCGCGTTCGCGAACACCCCGGCGACATCGCCCGTGAAGCCGCACAGCTCGACGCTCGGCTGCTCGAGAAGTCCGGCGAGGCGCTCCCGGTAGCCCGGGGTGAAGTCGCCGTAGACGCGGAAGCGGCCGGTGGTGCTGGCCGTCGACTCCTGCCAGGCCTGCAGCGCGTAGAGCAGGCCCTTGCGCGGCTCGATCCGACCGACGAAGACCGCGGTGAAGACGTGGTCGGGCTCGTCGCGCGGGTCCGGGTCGAACGAGCGGGTCGTGTCGACCTCGGCGCCGTAGCGGTGGCGCAGGAGCTTGCGCGGCGAGAAGCCCTTCTCGAGGAAGGTGCTCTCGACCGAGGCGGACGGCACGAGGATCGCGGTCGCCGCGGCCCACTCGCGCTCCTCGCGGCGCAGGCGCACCGCGTTGTAGGTGTGGGGGGAGCCGGGGGGCGGCGTGATGCCCAGGCGCTCGTACTCCTCCGCGACGACCTCGAAGGCGTGCGCGGTGTGGGTGTTCGGGGCCTCGCGCACCGAGGGCACGCCCTGGCGGGCGGCCTCGTCGAAGGTGCGGGCCGAGCCCCACGGCCAGCCGTGCACGACGTCGTAGTCGCCCTCGGCCAGGATCCGCGCGGTGACGCGGTCGTGGTGAGCGATGGAGCGGCTGCGGCCGAAGAGGCGGTGCGGCAGGCGGACCCCGCCGACGGTGAGGGTGGTCACGGCGCGAGCGACCGGGCCGAGCTGCTCCGTGATCGAGGCAGCGACGACGGTGACGCGGTGGCCGGCGGCGACGAGGGAGCGGACCTGGTGCAGCGCGGTCCAGCCGATGCCCGGCGAGCCGATGCCGTGCGGGAACGAGTAGAGGATCGACAGGGGCGCCCCGGCGGACGGCCGTGCGTCAGCGGGCGCGACGGACGGGACGCTCGTCAGAGGAGCGTCGAGGTCTCGGTCGGTGCTGTCGTGCTCGGTGTGTCGGCGGTCGGGTGGGTCTGCGGCAGTGGTGGAGCACTGGTGCTCATCATCCATGCGTCTCCTGTCGTGAGGGCGGCGCGCTCAGGAATGAACTTTAGCCACCATCCTCGACCACCTGAGAGGAACGCAAGTCCACTCCCGGCTCGGCGAGTCGTCGCTCCCGCAGACTTAACACAGCCGCAATACTTCCGGCATCCGCATGCCGTGGGTTATGGTCACAATGAGTGTGTCGGGGCACCGCACTCAGTGGGGTCCCGGTTCTGTGCTCGTTCCGGCCCCTTCGAGGCATGCCCGAAGGCCGGTGCGAACGCCGCACCTGCACCGCTCCGAAACCGCCCTTCGCACCAGGCTTGCGTCGTCCCAGACCTCGACAGCCGCAATAACCCGTTCCGCCATCACCGCCGTGATGGACGGAGGCGTTGCTCCATCGATTGCAGCAGCAGTGCAACCTCCGAGCATGCGGCGCGTCCCCGAGGTCCCACACCTCGCCGTCTGGAAGTCGAGACCGAGATGTCCGTCCCCCTTTACCTTCGAGTGCTCTGGAGCTACAAATGGCTCCTCGCGGTCGGCCTCGTCGTCGCCGTCCTGGCCGCCATGGTCGCCGGATACACCGTCAAGGACGGTGAGGTCGTCTCGCGCGCCGAGTCGGCCTACCGCTCCGACACCACGATCCTGCTCGGCGGAGGCTCCCGGAACCCGCTCCAGGCGGTCGAGCCCGGCCAGGCGCTGCAGGAGGGCACCTCCGAGGCCCAGCAGAACGACCTGACGAACACCGCGGTCATCTACGCGTACATCGTCAGCGGCTCCGAGATCCGCGCGCAGGTCGAGCAGGCCATCGGCGGATTCGCCGACACCGAGGCCCTCTCCGCCGTCCGCCGCACCACGCAGCCGGCCGGCACCGAGCAGAACCCGGGCCGCTTCAGCCTCCCGATCCTCTCGATCGTCGGCGAGTCGACCGACCCGGCCCGCGCCGTCCTGATCTCGCAGACCGCGACCCAGATCTTCCAGGGCTACATCACCGCCCAGCAGGACGCCCAGGGCGTCGCCCCCGAGCTCCGCGTCACCCTCCAGGTCACCGACCAGGGCGCCGCTGTCGAGCAGGAGGGGTCGAACCCGATCATCCCGATCGCGATCACCGGTCTCGGCGTCTTCCTCGCCTTCATCGCGCTCGCCTTCATCCTCTACAACATCCGCATCTCGCGGGAGCGCGTCACCGCCAACCGCGGCAGCCAGCGCCGCGGCGAGTCCTTCCGGCGCGGCCCGGCCCTGACCGGCACCGCGTCCGAGGACGGCCGGCGCCCCGCCGCCCTCGGCACCGCCCCCGAGAACACCGCCGGGTCGGGTGAGCTGGCCTCCTCCGGGAAGCGCAGCGCCACCTGAGGCGGTCGCAGCAGATGAGCACGCAGACTCTGAAGGGGACCCCACTCGGGGTCCCCGGGAACGACGACCCCTACGCGGGTGAGATCCTCGTCCGCCGGACCTTCACGGTCCGCGCCGTCCTGGCGACCGTCCTGCTCGCGGCCGTCGCCGTCGCAGCGGTCTACTACCTCAATCCGCTGTACGCGGGGGCGATCCTCTTCGGGATCTCGTTCCTGTACCTGACGCGCAAGCTCGTCTTCAACTGGACCGGGGCGTTCATCGTCCTGCTCGGCGTGATCATGTTCATCCCGGTCCGGTACTACGCCCTGCCGATCCCGCTCGGATTCGCCCTGGAGCCGTACCGGCTCGTCATCGTGCTGATGGTCGTCGCGGCCATCGTCGCGCTGATGATCGACCCGGTCTTCGTCTGGCGCCCGGCCGCGTTCGGCTGGCCGATCGGCATCTGGGTCGCCTCGAGCCTGCTCTCGATCGCGGCGAACGTGCAGTTCATCTCCGAGGGCAACCTCGGCAGCGGGGTCGCCGGCGCGATCGTCAACGACCTGCTGATGCTGTCGGTCTTCTTCGTGGCCCGGCTCGTGATGCGCAACGAGAAGCTGATCGAGGCCTTCCTGACCTTCCTGGTCTGGTCGGCCGTGGTCGTCGCCTTCTTCGCCGTCATCGAGCGCGCGACGCAGCAGAACATCTTCACGATGCTCGACAAGTTCCTGCCGCTCGAGCGCCTCGGCGCCGAGCAGGAGGCCTACCGCGCGGGCGGCTACCGCTCGTTCGGCTCGTCGCAGCACCCGATCGCCCTGGCCGTCATGTTCACCATGATGATCCCGATCGCGATCTACCTCTCGAAGTACGCCCGCTGGCCCTTCAACGAGATCAACCGCCGGATCATCTACTACGGCACGATCCTCGCGCTGCTGCTCGGCGTCGTCACCGCGGTCTCCCGCACGGCGATCGTCACCCTCGGCGTGATGTTCCTGCTCACGCTGATCCTGCGGCCGAAGATCGGCGGCTACCTGCTGCTCGGCATGATCCCGGTCCTCGGTCTCGGCTTCGTGCTGATCCCGAAGATCCTCACGGACATGATCGGCTCGTTCCTCGACCCCGACGCCCTCATCGCCTCGCAGTACACCTCCGCGGGCATGGCGGGCGCGGGCCGTCTGGCCGACCTCGAGCCGGCGATGGCGATCGTGCGCGAGCACCCCTTCTTCGGCACCGGAGTCGGCAGCCGCATCGTGGTCGGCGAGGACAAGAACGCGTTCATCCTCGACAACCAGTGGCTGGGCACGCTGCTCGACGGCGGCGCCGTGGGCGTCATCGGCCTGGCCGTGCTGTTCCTGGTGCCGATCGTGATGCTGCTGCGCTACTCGTTCAAGAGCACGACGACCCCGCAGTACGCGAGCCTCGCGTTCGCGATCGCGATCCTGCTGCTCGGCTACACGGTCGCCGCGTACTTCTACGACGCCTTCGGTTTCTTCCAGGCCTTCATGCTCTTCTGGATCCTCCTGGCCGTCGGGGCCTGGGTGCTCACGGAGGCGCCGCGGAAGTCGACCCGTCGACGTCTGTCGCCGGAGGAGGCGGGGCACGTCTCCGCGTTCACCCGCGGCGGTCCGCACATCCCGGTGGGTCAGCCCGCCCTCGGCTCGCACGTCGGCGCTCACGTCGTCCGCAAGCCGGCTCCGATCGAGTCGTGAGCGCCCGCGTCAGCGTCGTCATCCCCGCGCACGACGAGGGGGCGGTGATCGCCCGGCTCCTCCGCGCCCTCGTGGACGGGGACCCGGAGGGCCGGCTCGAGATCGTGGTCGGCGCGAACGGCTGCACCGACGACACCGCGGCCGTGGCCCGGGCCGTCGATCCGCGGATCCTGGTGGCGGAGACGCCCCGGGCGTCGAAGATCGCCGGCCTCAACGCGGCCGACGAGATCGCCACGGTGCTCCCGCGGATCTACGTGGACGCCGACGTGTCGGTGTCGGCCGAGACGCTCCTGGCGCTCGGCGACGAGCTGGCCCGCCCCGGCGGACCGCTCGCCGCCGCGCCGGAGTTCCGCGTCGACACCCGCGGGGCCTCCTGGCCCGTCCGCGCCCACTACTCGATCTGGGAGCTCTCCGACTACCGGGCCCCTGGCCTCGTCGGCTCCGGGATCTACGGCCTCTCGGCCGAGGGGCGGAGCCGCTTCGGCGCCTTCCCCGAGATCATCGCCGACGACCGCTTCGTCCAGCAGCTCTTCACCCCCGAGGAGCGGCTGACGCTCCCCGGCCGGTCCTTCTCCGTGAAGGCCCCGCGCCGGATGCGCAACCAGATCAAGCGCACCGTCCGCATCGCGATCGGCAACGCCCAGCTCGCGGCGTCCGGTCTCGTGCCCGAGCAGTCCGGCCCCGGCGGCGGCGGCCCGGTCGCGCTGCTGAAGCGCGTCCTGCGCCGGCCCTCCCTGTGGCTGGCCTTCCCGATCTACTGCTACGGCTATCTGCGACCCCGCCTCGAGGCGCGGTCGATCATCGCTCGAGGAGGCGTACCCGAATGGAACCGCGACGAGACGACGCGCGCGTGACGGGGTCGACCCCCGCGGGCGGCTCCTCCGCCCGTCACGGCGCTTCGGCGACCGACGCCCAGATCGAGGCGGCGATCGACGACACCGCCCACACCACCGAGACCCTGGCGACCGACGCGATCGCGCAGTCGCCGACCGTGGGGGACGGGCCGAACCTGCCGCCCAAGCGCGCCGGCTCCGACCTCGGCCACAAGGCCAGCCGCGGGGTCATCCAGACCCTCGGCGGCCTGTGGGGCAAGACCGCGATCCAGCTGATCTCGACGATCGTGCTGGCGCGCCTGCTCTCGCCGAGCGACTTCGGCCTGCTCGCAGCGGTCACCGCGATCGTCGGCGTCGCGGATCTCGTGCGCGACTTCGGCCTGACCGGCGCGATCATCCAGGCCAAGAAGATGAGCGAGACCGTCTGGCGGTCGGTGCTCTGGCTGTCGGTCGCGCTCGGCGTGGTCGGCACGATCGTGATCGGCGCCTCCGCCTGGCTCATCGCCGGCATCTACAACGAGCAGGCGCTCGTCGTCCTCACCCTCGCGGTCGCGCCGACGCTCCTCATCAACAGCCTCTGCATGCCGCTCCAGGCTCGCGTGCAGAAGGAGATGAAGTTCGGCCTGATGGCCCAGATCGACGTGATCTCGATGCTCGTCGGCGTCATCGGCTCGATCATCGCGGCCTTCCTCGGCTGGGGCGTCTGGTCGCTCGTCGTGCTGCAGGGCGGCGCGCTGATCTACCGCTTCATCGCGCTCTGGGTCGCCGCCCGCCCCACCTTCGGCCGCCCGCAGATCTCGCGCGAGGTCATCCCGCTGGTCACCACCGGCGGAAGCATCTTCGGCGTCCAGCTGCTCAACTACTTCGCCCGCAACGTCGACAACGTGCTGATCGGCGCGCAGCTCGGCACCGGCGTGCTCGGTCAGTACACGCGGGCCTACTCGCTCTTCCTGCTCCCGCTGCAGCAGCTGAACGGCCCGCTCGGCCGCGTCGCGCTGCCGGTGCTCTCCTCGCTCCAGGACGACGGCGAGCGCTACCGCCGCTACGTCCGCGGCGCGCTGCTCGTGATCGGCTACCTCACCCTGCCGACCTTCGGCGTGCTCGCCGCGCTGGCCGGGCCCCTGGTCGAGCTGCTGCTCGGCTCGCAGTGGTCCTCGTCCGCGACGATCCTGTCGCTGCTGTCCATCGCGGGCATCGCGCAGGGCATCGGCAACGTGCAGGGCTGGATCTACATCTCGCTCGGCCGCGTGCACCGCCAGCTCGTCTACTACGTGGTCACCCGCCCGCTCGTCATCGGCTCGTTCTTCGTGGGCCTGTGGTGGAACGGCGTCGAGGGTCTCGCGCTCCTCTACGGCCTCACCACCCTGGCGCTGCTGGTGCCCGGCTTCTGGCTGGCGATCCGCGGCACCTTCGTCCGCGGCTCCGATGTCATCGTGCCGGTCCTGCGCCCCGCGCTCGTCGTGCCGTTCATGTTCGGCGCTGCCTGGGCCGTCGGCGCGTACACCGACCTGCCCGCGATCCTGCACCTGATCGTCGGCGGTCTCGCCTCGCTGGTGCCGCTGGCGCTCGCGATGGCGATCCCCGCCTACCGCCGCGACATGAACCAGATCCTGGCGTTCGTGAAGCAGGTCCGGAAGCCCAAGCCCAAGGGCCCGGCGGCGCCCGCGTCGCCGGCGTCCCCGACCACCCCGGCCGCCGATGGAGGCGCAGCATGACCCGCACCACCCGCTCCCGTCGCGCCGGCGTCCTCGCCGTCGTGGCCGTGGCCGCCGCGCTGCTGGCCGGCTGCACCTCCGCCCCGACGCCCGCCGAGACGACCGAGCCCGCCGCCTCGGGCGAGCTGCCCTTCGCGGCCGGCTCGATCGCCGCGATGGGCGACTCGATCTCGGTCGGCGTGGCCGCCTGCGGGCAGAACAAGCCCTGCCCCAGCGCGTCGTGGACCACCGGCGAGGACGAGACGGTCGACTCGGTCGCCCGCCGCGCCGGCGAGTCCGTCGGCGCCGTGCCCGAGATCGAGAACGTCGCCTCCAAGGGCGCGACCTCGGCCGAGCTGCCCGGCCAGGCCGAGAAGGCGGTCGCCGCCGCCCCCGACCTCGTCACGATCCTGATCGGCGCGAACGACGTCTGCCGCAAGAACAGCGCCGACATCACCACGCCGGACGCCTTCCGCACCAATGTCACGACCGCGCTCTCGACGCTCTCCACCGGCGCTCCGGAGGCGACGATCTTCGTCTCCTCCGTGCCGAACCTGCTCGACTTCTTCGAGACCGAGCGGACCGACGCCGAGGCCGTCTCGCGCTGGGCCGGCAGCTCCAACTGCAACTCGCTGCTCTACCAGCCCACCTCCGACGACGCGGAGTCGCAGGCCCGCCGCGACAACGTCTCGACGACGATCGACGCCTACAACGACGTCCTGGCCGACGTCTGCGGGGCGACCGCGAACTGCGTCTACGACCAGGGCGCGCTGCACGACTTCGACGTCACCTCCGACGACATCTCCGACGTCGACCACTTCCACCCGTCCCTGGCGGGCCAGGCGAAGCTCGCGGACATCGCCTGGACGGCACTGCTCGCCAACGCCTCCTGACGCGCTGAGCGGGCGCCTGCGGGCGCTGAGGACCGACCCTGAGGGCGGGGGAGCTGCGGCTCCTCCGCCCTCTCGGCGTGCCGGGGGCGTGCGGCGCCGCGGAGCCGAGGCCCGGCGCGCGCATCCTCGGCTCGTGGAATCGCGTCCGGCTCGCGGAAAGCGGTGCTTTCAGCGTGCCGAAGTGGTTTCCGCGTGCCGGAGATCCGCACGTGCATGTTCGGCTCGCGGAATCGCGTCCGGCTCGCGGAATCAGAAGTGTCTAGCGTGCCGGAGCGGTTTTCGCGTGCCGGAGATCCGCACGTGCATGTTCGGCTCGCGGAATCGCGTCCGGCTCGCGGAATGTGGTGTTTTCAGCGTGCCGGAGCGGTTTTCACGTGCCGAAGCTCCGCACGTGCATGTTCGGCTCGCGAAATCGCGTCCGGCTCGTGAAATGACGTCCGGCTCGCGGAATGTGGTGTTTTCAGCGTGCCGGAGTGGTTTCTGCGTGCCGGAGCTCCGGGCATGCATGTTCGGCTCGTGAAACCACCTCCGGCTCGTGGAATGTGGTGCTTTCAGCGTGCCGGAGTGGTTTCTGCGTGCCGGAGGTCCGGGTGTGCAGGTTCGGCTCGTGAAATGACGTCCGGCTCGTGGAGTGGGGCGATTTCAGCGTGCCGGAGTGCTTTTCGCGTGCCGAAGATCCGGGTGTGCTTGTTCGGCTCGTGAAACCACCTCCGGCTCGTGGAATGCGGTGCTTTCAGCGTGCGGAAGCGGTCATCGCGTGCCGGAGGTCGAGGCGTGCAGGTTCGGCTCGTGGAATCGAGTCCGGCTCGTGGAATCGAGTCCGGCTCGTGGAAGGGGGTGTTTTCAGCGTGCCGGAGTGGTTTCTGCGTGCCGGAGGTGCGGGTGTGCAGGTTCGGCTCGTGAAATGACGTCCGGCTCGCGGAAGAAGGCACTTTCGACGTGCCGGAGTGGGTTCCGCGTGCCGGAGGTCCCCCGGCCGCGCGGAGGCGCGGCGCCGCGAGGCGTCAGACGGCCTCGGCGCGGGAGTCGCCGCGCTCGGCGCGCCACGACGGGACGGTCGAGGGCGACGAGGAGCGGCGAGCGGAGCGCGCGCGCGACGGGCTGAAGCGGAACGGCGGCACGGCCGGCGCGAGGGCGGCGGTCCGGCTCGCGGCGCGCAGCAGCAGCTCCTCCGTCAGCTCCTCGGGCGACGCGGCGATGGCCAGGCCGCGCTGGTCGAGCTCGCGGGCGATCTGGATCTGGTGGTCGTCGATGTGCTCGCCGCGCGCGACGAGGCGCGGCACCAGGATCGGTACCTTGCCGGCCTCGATGGCGGTGATGGCGGCGCCGGTGCCCGCGTGGGCGATGACGACGTCCGCCTCCTTCACGGCCTCCTGGAGCTCGTGGTGCGGGACGCTAGCGCGGCCCTCGATGCCGTAGGGCGAGACGTCGGCGAGACCGGTCTGCCAGAGCACCTCGGCGTCCTTCAGCAGCGGCACGGACGCGGCGATCAGGCGGTCGAACGGGTAGAGGTCCTGGGTGCCGACGGAGATGACCGCGCGGCGGATCGCGGAGACGGGCCGGTCCGGACCGGTCGTGTAGGCGTCGAAGATCGAGCCGCCGAACAGCCAGCGCTCGTCCGCCCAGACCGGGTACTGCGTGTAGGTGTTGACGCCGGGCAGGCGCGCCATGATCTTGCCGGTGATCGAGGGCCCGTCGGCGCGCGCGGCGCTCTCGACGTAGTGGCACTCGATGCCGCGCATCGAGGCCTCGGGCATGAACGACACGGCGGGGCTGGAGCCGGTGCTGAAGACGGCGGAGTAGTCGCCCTTCGCCAGGATGCGGTGCGCGATCATCGCGTTCTGCGCGATCGGGCGGGCGTCGCGCGGGGCGGCGAAGCGGCTGAAGGTGACCCGGCGGCCCTCGAGCAGGGAGCGGCTGAGGCCGTTGTCGAAGGTGACCCAGTGCTGATCGGCGGGATCGATCCCGAAGCGGGAGGACAGCGTGAACAGCTGCTTCAGATGCCCTCCACCGGAGCAGACGAACAGGAACTGAGACATGGCGACCCTTCTCCGTCCGGGGAGCTTTCGGGCTCTTCCTCCGGCGGATGCTGACTGAGGCGGTAGTGCAGGGCTGGGTGGTGCAGGGCTGGGTGGTGCGGGGGCTGGGTGGTGCTGGATCGGCGCGGGGCCGGGCGCGGGCCGTGCTCCTCGGGAGAGGAGCGGCTCACGGGAGGGGAGATCCGGCGGCGTCGTGACCGCGCTCTCCCCGGACGGCGCTAGGACTCGGGGGCGTCCTGCGCATCGGCGGGTCGACCGACAGGGGGACGCGCGCGGGGAGGGGCGGGGAGCCTGCGCTGCATCGTGGTCCTGGTCGGTCGGTGGAGATCGGGCGGGAGGGACCGCGACGTCGGGGTCGTCGGCGGTGCCGGCACGGCGGTCCCACTCCTGCGCCTGGACGTTCCTGCGCCTGGACGTGTGCTCGCCGTCCGAGGACGAGGGCACAGCGGAGCGGGCCGCGATGCCACCCCCACGATAGTGAGGCGCCCGATCGTTTGCTACTTCGGAGCCGAGACCTTAGGTGGATTGACTCAGCCGGCCCGGAGAGCCGAGGACCCGCCGGAGCGGCGGCGGCCGCCGTCGCGGTCCAGCAGGATGTCGAGCACGGTCTCGTGGCGCGCGGCCCACGAGTTCGCGTGGATCCATCCGAGGCGCTCGTCCTCGGTGGCGGGGCCGTCGGCGAGGGCGTCGTCGACGACCGCGGCGAACTCCGCCATGGTCGGGACGATGCGGATCCGGTCGCTGATGCCGTGGATCGGCGGCAGGTCGACGGAGATCACCGGGCAGCCGCTCGCGACGTACTCGTAGAGCTTCAGCGGGCTCATCGCCTCGGTCAGCGGGGTGCGGCGGTGCGCGAGGAGGCAGAGCTCGACGTTGCGCATCGTCGCCACCAGCTCGCGGCGGCCGACGGAGTGGTGCAGGTGCACGTTCGCGAACGGCGCGAGCGGAGCCAGGTAGCCCGGGTCGGGCTGCGGGCCCATCAGGACGATCTGCAGCTCGGGGTGCGCGGTGGCGACCGCGACGATCCCCTCGACGTCGAGCCGGTCGTCCAGCGTGCCCACGTGCAGCGCGCGCGGTCCGGGGATCCGGGCGAGCCACTCCGGGGCGTCGGGCACGGGGCCCGTCCACTCCTCGGGCGAGACGCCGTTCGGGACCACGGCGTGCGGTCCGGTCGGCGCGATGCGGTCGATGATCTCCTGCGAGACGGCGGTCACCGAGCGGCCGCTGGTCGCGACGCGGCGGTAGGCCTCCTGGAACGCGGGCCAGTGGTTCTTCCAGCGGGTCGACGTCGTCCAGTCGTCGCGGGCGAAGAACATCACGTGCTCCGCCCACTCGAACGGCGAGAAGCCGGCCACCACGGGGCTGGTCGTGACGACCACGGGCCGCACGAGCTCCATCTCGTCCGCGAGCTTCGCGAGACCGCGGTCGTAGGCCCGGTACTCCTTCTCCAGGCCGGCGATGTCGGTCGGGTCGGAGCGGCGCAGGCGCAGCGGGGTGTGCAGGACGCGCTGCGGGGTCGACGGGAACTCGACCTCGCGGCCCAGCACGCCGCGGGCGAGCGTCGTCGGGAGGAAGCGGTACGGGTTCGCCACGATGAGGCGCCCGACCTGCGGGCTCTCCATCAGGGAGTGCAGGATGCGGTCCGGCGGGCGCATCATGCCGCGGCGGGCCGCGTCCGTGTACGTCTCGTAGGAGAAGGTGAAGACGACGTCGCGGACGACCCCGTCCGCGGTCCGCTCGGGCAGGGTCGGTTCGGGCACAGTCGATTCGGGCACGGCGTTCCTCACGCGAAGGTCCGGATGACGCGCGCGGGCACGCCGACGGCGACGGAGTAGTCGGGGACGTCCTCGCGGACGACGGCGTTCGCGCCGATCACGGCGCCGCGGCCGACGGTGACGCCGGGCATGATCACGGCGTTCTCGCCGAGCCAGGCGCCGCGGCCGATGCGCACCGGGGCGATGCGGTCCACGCCCTGGTCGCGGATGAACCGCGTCGGGTCCATGAAGCCGTGCGAGTGGTCCGAGATGTAGACGCCGCGGGCGATGCCGACGCCCTCCTCGATGACGACGCTCTTCACGGCGGTGATCGCGGTCATGTTCATGCGCACGCGGTCGCCGATGATCAGGGCGGGCGTGGGCGCGTCGTCGGAGGGGACCATCAGCATGCAGTTCGCGCTGATCAGCACGTTCTCGCCGATGGAGATCCGCTTGCCCTGGCCCGGACCGATCCGGAAGGGCAGGCAGATCCGGGAACCCTTGCCGAAGCGGTGGAAACCGCCGGCGACCAGCTTGCTGAAGGCCAGATCGCGTGCTCGCTGCGCGAGGATCGCGAGATCCAGTCCGTTCAAGGCATCAACTCCAGGGATGTCGGCGGGCGGGACGGCGGGGGAGACCGCCCGGTGCCTGGTGGGGGGTGGTGATCGCGCCCAGGGGTGGGGCGCGCGGGTGGAACCCACGATAGCGAGCGCTCGCTGTGGACCACGAGTCCGTGCGGAGCGGCGCCGGGGTTTCAGCCGGGGTTTTAATCGCGCGGAAACACGGCGCACGCGGGGGCGCACGCCCGTGGCGCGCGAGCGGTGGGGGGAGGCGCCACCCTCCACGGTCGCCGAGCATCCCGGCTCCCGGGACCCCCACGGCGCCGCGAGCGTCCGCGGGAGCGTAAAATCACAGGGTCCGCGGAGGCGGCCGTCCGCTCGCCGGGCGGGGCGTCCTCCGGATCGTGCGGGACACCGCACCGACGGACCCGGCGACGCCGCTCGGTCCCCGCGCTCGCGCGACCCCGACCCGCCCGCACCACCAGAGAGGCTCGACCGTGGCCGAAGCCGACACCGCCAGCCGACTGTGGCCCCTGCACCTCGCGCGAGCCGCCGTCGCGGCCGTCGCAGGCGTGGTGGTCACCTTCTCGCCCGACCACGGACCGGCCTTCGGCTTCGCCGTCTTCGCCGGGTTCGCGATCCTCAGCGGAGCCGTCGCCCTCGTGATCGGCCTGCGCACGCCCGTCGGCCGCGGCCGCACCCTCGCCCTCGCCTCCGCCGGGGTCACCCTCGCCGCCGGCGTGCTCGCGCTCGTCGCCCTGCCGGTCGCGGCGCTGCTGCCGTTCATCGCGCTGGTCGCCGGCTGGGCGCTCGTCTCCGGCTCGCTCGAGTTCTCCAGCGGCCGCCGGAGCGCGGGCCTCGCCGCCCGCGACGCGCGGATCATCGGGATCGGCACGGTCCTCCTCGGAGCGGCCTTCGCCCTGCTGCCGCCGCACCCCGTGGTCTCGGTCGGGCTCCTCGGTGCCTACGCCGTGATGCTCGCCGTCTTCCTCGCGATCGCCGCGTTCTCGCTCAAGTGGGCCGCCGGCGCCGATGCCGCCGCACCCTCCACCCCCACCACCGGAGGAGACCGATGACCGCCCCCGACCCCGCCTCGTCCGAGCCGTCGCGCCCCGAGCCCTCGCGCCCCGAGCCCGCGCGCTCCGAGCCGTCGCCGTCCGACGACGACTTCGCGCCGCGCACCTTCCGCCCGACCCGGAAGGACCGCCTGCGCCCCGCCGAGCTGATCGGCCTCTCCGCCGTCATGGCCGCCTTCGTCGGCCTCGTCGTGCTCATGTCGACCCGTGAGCTCGTCGTCGCCCTCATCGGCTTCGGCGTCGCCTTCATCGTCGTGCTCGTCGCCATCGCGATGTTCTCCCTCACCTTCAAGCCCGACGAGGCCGAGATCGCCGACCTCGACGAGCAGGACGGTGCTCATTAGGTCGGTGCGACCGGTTCGTCGGCGCTAGGCGACGGAGTCGCCGGCGCCGACGAGCCGGTCGCACCTCCCCGCGGTCGGCTTGTCGGGCTGGCCGGGTACCGCAGAGCGTGTCGCGTCCGCTCCGCGCAATCGCTTGGCACGCGATTCCGCGGTGCGCTCGCATCTGCGGTGGAGCCCTGTGGGCGCCCCTCCTGGTCGACGGCGTCGGCCCGCGGTGAACCGCGTCCGCCCCCGTCCGCTCATGCTGGTCGAGTAGGCCCGCAGGGCCGTATCGAGACCAACGTGTGCAGACGGCGAGTACAACGGGCGCAGCTGTGTGCCCCTCCCTCAGGACCAGCCGATCGAGCATCACTGCAGGGCCGTCGTCCCCGCCCCCTCATGCTGGTCGAGTAGGCCCGCTCATGCTGTTCGAGTAGGCCCGCTCATGCTGGTCGAGTAGGCCCGCAGGGCCGTATCGAGACCCACGCGTGCAGGCCGCCCGCCGCTGCCCGCTGTCCGCACGCGCTCTACGCGGTGGCGTCGTCCCGGTCGGTCTCGCCGAGCGCGTACGCCAGGCTGCGCGCGTAGATCTCCTCCAGGCGCGACGGGACGATCCGGTACTGCACCGAGCGTCCCCGGCGCTGCTCGCGCGGAAGATTGCCCAGGACCACTCCGGCGTCCTCCAGCTCGATCAGGTGCCGGTAGAGGCTCGTCGTCGTGGCGCGTCCCGTCGGCAGCTCGGGCCCGATCGCCTCCGCGAGCTCGCCGAACAGCAGGCCCAGCTCGGGGCGCGCCGCCCGGGAGAGCGACCGCAGGATCCCCCGGTTGATCTCGCTGCCGATCACCCGGACGGCCAGCTCGGCCTCCTCCGGGGTCGCTCGGTTCGTCGCGGGCGACACAGACGATGACATGCCCTCATCCTCCCGCACGGTGTCGACGCGGAATCGCCCCCGCTGCCGGCACGACACCATCCACGCGGCTGATGATTCGCGCCAACGGAACCATGATCCCATAGGACGGATACGTTGATGACCGTCGGCAGGCCCTCCACGGGTCGGCACGCGGTCGCATCCGGCAGTCGCGTGAGGCACGAGCCTCGACGGGCGCAGAGGAGACGACGGCATGGAACGAGAGCGACGGAATGGGGAGCCCTCCCGAGGCGCAGGGGGCGCGTCCCGTGGGCGGACGCGGCGGCAAGCGCCACCGGCCGCCGCGCACCGGGGACGGATGCCGGCGGGTCGACGATTGGCCGCCGGCCTGCTGGCGACGGGACTGGTCGGCGGCGCAGGCACGTCCTGGGCCGTGACCACCTCCTTCCTCGCGCCGTCGTCGGCGTCGGCCGCCACGCACGGCGCGGGGTTCGATGTCGGGAAGGGATTCCTGGGCGCCTACCGGCATCCGGACGGAACGCTCGCCTACTGCCTGCAGATCATGGCGTCGATCCCGTACAGCCCGACGTCGGGGCCGTCGCTCAACAGCGACTGGAACTCCCTCTCGCCCGATCAGCTCGCGCGCCTGAGTTACATCGTCGACGTGCACGGCACCACGGAGGACGCCAACACTGCGGCCGCGGTCGCGCTCTACGTCTGGGACCTGGCGGACAACGCGGCCTACAACAGCCACGGCATGCCGGGTGACGTCTACTACAGCGCACGAGCCGGGGCGAACCGCGACGCCGTGCTCGGGCTGCTCCGTCAGTACCGGGCCGAGGCCGCCGGGGTGACGGCGGTCACGCCGGGGCGGACGTCGGGGTCGGCGTCGCTGACCCTCGACGTGGACGCGAGCACCGGCACCGGCACCGTCGCTTTTCAGACCGATCCGGCAGGTCAGGCGGGCGCGGTCCATCTGACGAACGCCGTGTTCGACGGAAGCGGGTCGGGGGACTCGACGATGACGAGCGGGGAGTCGCGCCGGTTCCGCGTCGTCCCGGGCGGCGGCTCGGACGTCGCCGTCGAGGCGCGGTCCGACGAGATCCGGGTGGCGGGGGCGTCCGGCTACGTCGGCAACATCACGACGTGGGCTCCGGGGAGGACAGCGGAGCAGTGGTCGGCGTCGAAGGGGCAGAAGATCGACGGCTCGTTCACGATCGCCGCCGCCACGGCGGCCTCCGCGCCGATCCCGATGCTGTTCTCGCCGATCGCGTCGACGCAGGTGTCGACACAGCGGGTGGAGGCGGGGAAGCAGGCGATCGACACCGTTCGGGCGGGAGTCGCGCCGGGGTCGGCCGAGTGGCGCACCCTCGACGGCGCGCCCGTCCCCGTCGTGTACCGGGGAACGCTCCACGGTCCCTTCACCGAGCAGCCGACGCCGTCCGATTCCGCTCCGGCGGGTGCGCCGGTGGTCGGCGGCGTCGAGCTGACCGCGACCGGCCCCGGGTCGTACACGTCTCCGGGCGTCACGGTCCCCTCGGCCGGGTTCTACACGTGGGTCTGGCGGGTCGAGGAGGCGTGGCAGGCGGAGCGCGCGAAGCCGTTCCTGCCCGACGGCTACACGTGGTCGGACCGGTTCGGCCTCGTCGCGGAGACGCACCTCTCGCCGACGACCGTCGCCGCCGAGACCCGAGTCGCGGACGAGGAGATCCCCGTCACGGCGACCTCTACGGACACGCTGACGGTGAAGGACACCGGGGCCTGGCTCAGGAAGGACGGCCGGAACGTCCCCGTCACCTTCACGGGCACCGCCTACTGGGTGCCCGGCACCGGAGAGGTCCCGGCGACGAAGCCCGAGAGCGCGACGGTTCTGACGACGTCGAGCATCGTGGTCGAGGGTCCCGGCACCTTCACGTCGGAGCCGGCGACCGCGCCCGCGGGCTCCGCCGGGCACATCGTCTGGGTGTGGTCCGCTCCCGAGACGCTCTTCACCCGTGGCTGGGCCGACGGATGGGCCACGAGGGGCGAGGTCGTTCGGGTGACGACTCCCGAGGTGCGCACGAGGGCGACGCCGTCCGTCCCGCTGTCGGCCACCGCGAGGGACGAGGCGGTCGTCGACGGCGAGGTGCCGGAGGGGGCCGTGATCACCTTCGAGGCGTACCGGCAGATCGGCGACAGGGCCTCGTGCACGCCCGAGTCCCGGGTCCACGAGGGATCGACGTCGCCGGTCCCCGTCGCCGCGGGGAAGCACGAGAAGACCTCGCACTGGTCCGGCGAGGTCCGCTTCACCGAGCCCGGGACCTACCACTGGGTGGAGACGCTGCTCACGAGGGACGGCAGGGTCCTGCACCGCGGCGAGTGCGGAGCCCCCGGGGAGACGACGAAGGTGACCGTGCCCGGGGTGACGTCGAGAGCCGAGGCCGATGTCGCCGTCAACGACGCGGCGACCGACGACGCGATCGTCACCGGGGACGTCCCCCCGGGTGCGTCCCTCGTGTGGAAGGCCTACCGCGCCGCTCCGGGCCCCGTAGCCTCCGCCCCGGCCGCGCCGCCGGTCTGCGATGCGACGACGCTGGCGGCGGACACGACGGGCGCCCCGGTCGCCGTCGAGGGCGCGGGCACCTACACCTCGCCCCCGATCGTCCTCACCGCCGCGGGCGCCGTGCACTGGGTGGAGGAGCTGCACGCGTTCGACGGGAGCATCCTCGCCCAGGGCGAGTGCGGGGCTCCCGGCGAGACGACCACGGTGCACGCCCCCGACGTCCACACCAGGGCCACCGCTGCAGTGCAGGCGGGAGACCCGGTGAGGGACGAGGCCGTCGTGAACGGCTGGGTCCCGGCCGGCGCCGTGATCACGTTCGAGGCCTTCCGGGCGAGCGGCGACCAGGCCGCGTGCACGGCGGAGAACCGCGTCTACGACGGCTCGGGCAGTCCGGTCGCCACGACCCCCGGTCCGAACGAGAACGCGTCCTCCTGGTCCGCGGAGACCCGCTTCACCGAGCCCGGCAGCTACTACTGGGTCGAGACGCTCGCCGCCGCGGACGGCACGGTCCTCCACCGCGGGGAGTGCGGCGCGCCGGGGGAGACGACCGTCGTCGCACCCGTGCCCGTCCCGCGGGTCGCGACCGCCCTGGCCGAGACCGGCGCCGGACCCGGCCCGTGGATCGGCGGAGCCCTGGCGGCTCTCGCCCTCGGGCTCGGCATCGATGTGTCCGATCGGCGACGACGCGGCCGTGCGAACGCGGTCGTGCCCGACGCGAGCCGGGGCTGATCCGTCGTGCTCCACCACGGAGGGGGTCGGCGTCGGTGGTCGGGGTTAGCGTGCGGGGGTGGCGGAGGCGATCGGGCGATGGTGGGAGCGGCGGCGGTTCTCGCGGGGTGCCGAGGTGCCGTACCCGGTGGGGACGTACCGGGAGGCGTGGGCCTCGTACCCGGTGCTCGTGCGGCAGTACCGACCCGAGTACAACGCGGGGATCGTGCTGAGCCAGATCCCGCCGGCGGCCGACGTGTACCTGTGCTGGCTCTGCGACGCGGGGCACGTGTTCGTCGCGACGCCCGAGGAGCAGCGCCATCGGCCGGGCCGCGAGCGGCGCCGCTCGTCCTGGTGCCCGGACTGCGCGGCACTCGCGAAGCCGCGGAGACCCCTGCCGGCGGCCCCGCCGATCCCCGAACCGACCCCTCGACCCGCGCGGACGTCCCCGTCCGCGACGACATCCCCGTCCGTGGCATCGCAGGCGTCGGCGGTGACGCCCGTGCTCGCAGAGAACCCCGAGCGCCCGCCCGCACCGGCCCATGCCGCGCGTCCTTCCCGCACCCCGGCGCGCACGCCGAGGATCTGCACGAAGACGCCCGCGCTGCCGCCCGGCGAGGCGTTCGCGAGCGCCTGCGCTCCCCCGCCCGCCTCGGCCGTCGAGGCGCGACTCCGGGCGCTGCTGACGGAGCGGCTCGAGTTCGAGCCGGGGTTCACGGCCGTTCGGCTGAGCCGGCCGTTCTTCGAGCACCTGGAGGCGTGGCCGGACATCGTGCTGAGCGAGCTCCGGGTCGCGATCGAGTACGACTCCACGGGGCGGCACGGGCTCGAGCACGTCGGTCGGCGCGAGGAGGCGGATCGGCGGAAGGACCGCGCGCTGCGGGCCGTCGGCTGGGAGGTCGTCCGAGTGCGCACCGGGCGCCTGCCCGTGCTCGGGCCGCACGACGTCCTCGCCTCCGGCGTCTCAGCGGGGCTCGTCGACCGGCTGCTCGACGAGCTGCGGGAGATCCGCGGGCCGCTGCTCGTCGACGCCTGGGCGCGCTGACAGCAGCGGCATCGGGAGGCAGCGGTTCAGGTCCGCAGCGCCAGCGCCTCGCTGCACCAGCGCCGGTGCAGGGCCCACGGGTCGGGCTCGCCCGCCCGGACCGTCTCGACGTGCCGGTCGAGCGCGGGGCTCCGGGTGAACCACTCCGTTCGCTCCAGTCGCTCGGCGGCGAACTGCGCGTGCCGGTGCTGCTCGAGCGGCCGCCCACCGCGCTCGAAGGCCAGCAGCTCCTCGTGGCGCAGCCGGTGCAGCCGCTGCTTCGGGTTGCCGCTGGTGCCGATCTTGATCCGGCCGGCGAAGCGGATGTAGTAGACGACGTCGACCCGAGGGGGTGGCAGCTCGCCGTCGGGGGCGTCGCCGAGCCGCCACTCGCAGGCGGCGCAGAGCCAGCCGGACGGATGCCGCACGCCGAGCCGCGATCCGCAGACGAGGCACGGCGAGGGGAGGGCGTCGACGACGCCGTCCTCGCGCGCCACCCAGTCGTGTGCGAGCCCGAGGTGCGCCGTGCAGAGCGCGACCGGTGCGCCCGGCTCGGCGTCCGAGCGGCAGCCGGCGAGGGCGCAGACGGGCGCGGAGGCGGAGGGCATGCATCGACCGTAGGCACGACCCCCGACATCCGCCGCCGCGTCCGCGCCGGGCGGGGCCGCGGCCTCAGCTCAGGCGGTCGACGAGCTCCGAGGCGATCCCGGTGTAGCCGGCCGGAGTCAGCGCGCGCAGGCGTGCCTTCGCGGCGTCGCCGATGTCGAGGCCGTCGACGAAGACCGCGAGGTCCTCCGCCCCCAGGCGCTTGCCGCGGGTGAGGTCCTTGAGCATCGCGTAGGGGTCGGTGATCGACGAGCGGCCGGCCACGACCTCGGCGCGGATGACGGTCTGGATCGCCTCGGCGAGCACCTCCCAGTTTGTGTCGAGGTCGGCGGCGAGGGCGCGCGGGTCCAGGTCGATCTCGAGCAGGCCGCGCGCGATGTTGTCGAGCGCGAGCAGGGAGTGGCCGAAGGCGACGCCGATGTTGCGCTGCGTCGTGGAGTCGGTGAGGTCGCGCTGCAGCCGCGAGGTGACCAGGGTCTGCGCGAGCGAGTCGAGCAGGGCGCTGGAGAGCTCGAGGTTGGCCTCGGCGTTCTCGAACCGGATCGGGTTGATCTTGTGCGGCATGGTCGACGAGCCGGTCGCCCCGGCCTGCGGGATCTGCCGGAAGTAGCCGAGCGAGATGTAGGTCCAGACGTCGGTGCAGATGTTGTGCAGGATCCGGTTCGCGTGCGCGGCCTTGCCGTAGAGCTCGGCCTGCCAGTCGTGCGACTCGATCTGCGTGGTCAGCGGGTTGAAGACGAGGCCGAGGGAGCCGACGAACTCCTCGGCGAGGGCGGCCCAGTCGGTGTCCGGGTCGGCCGCGAGGTGCGCGGCGAAGGTGCCGGTCGCTCCGCTGAACTTGCCCAGGTACTCGGTCGCCTCGATCTGCGCGACGACCCGCTCGAGCCGGAACGCGTAGACGGCGAACTCCTTGCCCATGGTGGTGGGCGTCGCGGGCTGGCCGTGGGTGCGGCTGAGCATCGACTCGTCGCGGTAGCGCTCGGCGAGCTCGCGCAGGGAGGCGACGACCGAGCGGAGCTTCGGCAGCCAGATGTCGCCGACGGCCTGGCGCACGACGAGCGCGTAGGAGAGGTTGTTGATGTCCTCGCTGGTCGCGGCGAAGTGGGTGAGCTCGACGATGCGGTCCAGGCCCAGCTCGGCGAGCCAGCGGCGCACCAGGTACTCGACGGCCTTCACGTCGTGGCGGGTGGTGGCCTCGAGCTCGGCGAGCTGGTCGATCTCGGGCTGCCCGAAGTCGCGGGCGCGGCGGCGGAGCTCCTCGGCGGCGGCGGCCTCGACCGGCTCGGAGCCGAAGAGACGGCGGTCCGTGAGGGCGAGCAGCCACTCCACCTCCACGTGCACGCGCGCGCGGTTCAGGCCGGCCTCCGACAGATGCTCGCCGAGCGGGGAGACGGCGGCGCTGTAGCGGCCGTCGAGGGGGCTGAGCGGCTGGGGAGGGAGCGAGGTCATGCGGTGGTGCCTTCCGGTTCTCGGGGGTCCCGCGCACTCTGGAGGCTCGAGCGCGGGTCGGTGCGGACCGTGCGGTTGCCGCGCAGTCCCGGTTCGATCTGGGCGAAGAGCGCCCGGCACGCGCGCTCGATCAGCGCGAGCACCGAGTCGAACGCCGCCGCATCGGAATAGTAGGGGTCGGGGACGTCGCCCTGCGCCGAGAGGCCCGGCTCGAAGGCGAGCAGGCGCCGGATCTTCTGCCGGTCGACGTCGGTGCGCGCCCAGGAGCGCAGCGCCCGCTCGTGGCCGTGGTCCAGGGCGACGACGAGGTCGAACTCCTCGAACAGCGCGGGGTCGAACAGCCGCGCGCGGTGCGGGGCGCCGTCGAGTCCCCTGCGCTGCAGCGCGTCGAGGGCGCGGTGATCGGCGTGCTCGCCGAGATGCCACTCGCCGGTGCCGGCCGACGTGATCTCGATGACCGAGCCGAGCCCCGCCCGCTCGGCGAGGGAGCGCAGCACCACCTCGGCCATCGGCGACCGGCAGATGTTGCCGGTGCAGACGAAGCACACGGCGAACGCCGACGGCGCGGGGGAGCGGGGGGTCACCCGCCCATCATGGCGCACCGGAGGTCCTCCACAGCGGTCGGATCCTCGACCTCTCCACGGTTCGACCGAGCGGCCGTCCGCGCCCGCTCGCGCTGCCCGAGGCTTGCCGCAGGGGCAGTGCACGGGACGCAGGAGGTGGCGGAGGGATGACGGTCGAGGCGGGTGCGGGCATGGGTGCGGCCGGGGCTTCGGGTGCGGCCGCCGGTGCGGGGACGGGCGCGCCGTGGCCGAGCGCGGAGGCGGCGGCGCTCGCCGAGCGGATCGGGATGCTGCGCGGGGAGGCGGGCGGTCTCCTCCCCGACGCCGAGTGGGAGGGGGCGGCGGCGCGGCGCTTCGCCGATCGGGCGGCCGAGCTGCTGGCCGGGCTCGCGACGGCGGAGGGGGCGGCGCAGCAGCTCGCGGCGGGAGCGGACGGATGAGCGCGGTCGCTCCCGTGCGGGTCGAGACGGGCGGGCTCGACGAGCGTCGACGGGTGCTCGACCGGCTCTCGGCGGGGCTGGCCGGCTGTGCCGCGCTCGGCGAGGGGGTCGTGGTCGCGGTGCGGCTCGCGGATCCGGGGCGGGCGGGCGAGGCGGCGGTGCTCGGCGAGCGGCTGCGGGGGCTCGAGGCCGAGGCGGCGGCGCTGCGGGACGCGCTCGAGGCGGCCGCGGCGGGGTACGAGCGGGCGGAGGAGGGCGCGGCGCCGGAGCTCTCCGCGGTGTCCGCTCCCGAGGCGGCGGTCGCGGTCTTCGGCCGGCGGGCGGGCGAGTCCCTCGCGCGGCGGCTGCCCGGAGCCGTCGAGGACGCGGCGGTGCTGGTCCGGGCGGTCGCCGATGCCGCGTTCGGGTCGGCGTCGGCCGCGGTGCGGGCGCTCGCGGGTGACGAGTCCGCCCGTGCCGACCTGGAGGAGGAGGGGGAGGATCTCGTCCGCGCGCTGCTGGGCGACCCTCTGGTGATCGAGGGTCTGCGCGGGCTGATCTCCTGGATCGGGCTCGGCACGGAGATCGGGGTGCTGCTCCTGCCGCCGCAGCTGGCCGAGGCGGTGGGTCGTCCGTCGTCCGAGCAGGTGATCGGGGAGGGGGTGGCCTCGGCGGCGGGTGCGCTGGTCGTCCTCGGGACCCTGTTCGGAGTCCTGCCGGCGCCGGGCGAGCGGGAGGTGCGGGTGGAGCGGGTGGCGCCGCCGGCGGTGCGCACGGGCTCGGCCGACGCGCCGCCGACGGGCTGGGGAGAGCTGGCGGCGCGGATCCCGCCGAGCGATCCCGACGGGCCGCAGGTGGTGATCGAGCGCTTCGGCGCCCAGTGGCTGGTCACCCTCTCCGGCACCACCGACTGGAGCGCCGACCCCGAGCAGGCCTTCGGCGCCGCGTCGAACCTGCAGGCGATGAGCGGTCGGCGGGCGGCCTCCGTCGACGGGGCGCTCGCGGCGATGGCGGCGGCCGGGATCCCGCCCGGGGCGCCCGTCACGCTCGCCGCGCACTCGCAGGGCGGGCTGGTCGCCCTCCGGATCGCGCAGTCGGGGCGCTACGACGTGCACGACGTCGTCACCTTCGGCAGCCCGGTGCGGGGACTCGATCTGCCGGACGGCACGCGCTCGGTGTCGATCGAGCACTCGGACGACCTGGTGCCGGCGCTCGGCGGCTTCGGGCGGACGTCGGGGGAGGAGCCCGGCGTCGTGCTGATCGAGCGGGACTCGCCGGCCGGGACTCCCCGCGAGAGCCCGGTGCCCGCGCACGGACTCGAGGCCTACGTCGCGACCGCGCGCGAGCTCGACGTCTCGGCCGACCCGCGGTTGGCGGCGGCCGGGGCCGCGCTCTTCCCGCTCTGGCGGGGAGCGCCGGGAGAGCGGTTCGCCGCCCGGCTGACCACCGTGCCGGTCAGTCCCGGCGGCGGTCGCGGGCGAAGGGACGGAGGAGCAGTCCGAGGAACCAGTTGACGATCGCGAGCACCAGGGCGCCGAGCACGCCCCACCAGAAGCCGTCGACCACCAGGCCGAAGTCGAAGAGACCGCTGATCCAGGCGGTGAGCAGCAGGAGCAGGCCGTTGATCAGGAAGGAGACGAGACCCAGCGTGAGCACGTACAGGGGGAAGGCCACGACGCGGACGACCCCGCCGACCACGGAGTTGACGATGCCGAAGATCACCGCGACCAGGAGGTACGTCAGCACCGCCGCGGTCGGGCCCTCCTCGTACGGATCGACGCGGACGCCGGCGACGACGAGCGTGGTCAGCCAGAGGGCGACGGCGTTGGTGGCGAGGCCGAGGAGGAGTCTGCGCATGCCTCCACTCTCGCAAAGGCGCCGGCGCAGCGGGTATCCGGCGAACCCCCGGTACGGCTCCGCCCGCGGCCCGCCCGCCCGCCGCCCGAATAGCATGGGCCGGGTGACCGACCAGCAGGTGCCACCCGTCCGACTCCGCCCCGAGATCCTCGCGCTGCCGGCCTACCGGCAGGGACGCGCGGCCTCCGCGGACGCGTTCAAGCTCTCCTCCAACGAGAACCCGTTCGATCCGCTGCCCTCCGTGCTCGAGCGGGTGCAGGCGGTCACCGACCTCAACCGCTACCCGGACGCGGCGGCGACCGCGCTGCGGACGGCGCTCGCCGAGAGCTACGGAGTCGGTATCGACGAGGTGATCGTCGGCGCGGGCTCGGTCGCGGTCATCGCCCAGCTGATCACCGCCGCCGCGGGGCCGGGTGACGAGGTCGTGCACGCCTGGCGCTCCTTCGAGGCGTACCCCTCGCTGATCACCACCGCCGGGGCGACCGGCGTCCGCGTACCGCTGCGCGCGGACGACACGCACGACCTCGACGCGATGGCGCAGGCGATCACCGAGCGCACCCGCATGGTGATCGTCTGCAGCCCGAACAACCCGACGGGCACCGTCGCCACCGCGGACGACGTCGCCGCCTTCCTCGACCGCGTCCCCGGCGACGTCCTCGTGCTGCTCGACGAGGCCTACGCCGAGTTCGTCGGCGACGAGCGCGCGGTCGACGGCGCCACCCTCCTCGGCCGCCACCCCAACCTCGTCGTCGCCCGCACCTTCTCGAAGGCGTACGGACTCGCGGGCCTGCGCGTCGGCTACGCGATCGGCCACCCGCGCATCCTCGACGCCGCGCGCTCGACCGCCATCCCCCTCTCCGTCACCCGCTTCGCGGAGACCGCGGCGATCGCCTCCCTCGAGCACCGGGAGGAGCTGCTCGAGCGCGTCGCCCGGATCGCCCGGCTGCGCGACCAGCTCTGGCAGGCGCTCCTCGACCAGGGCTGGACCGTCCCGAAGTCCGAGGCGAACTTCCTCTGGTTCGACACCCGCGACGAGACCGAGCGTGCCGCCGAGGTCTTCGAGCGGGCCGGCGTGGTCGTCCGCGCCTTCCCGCCCGAGGGCATCCGGGTGTCGATCGGCGAGGCGAGTTCTGTCGACAAGCTCCTCACCGCGGCGGCGGAGATTGTCGGGACCCTCCCGAAGGGGCATCCCGCGAGGCGGATAGGTTAGTCGGGTGGCAGCCACCAGCGAGACGCCGACGGTCCAGTTCCTCACCGCGGACGGCCGGTTCGCACCGACCCCCGCGGCCGAGCAGTACGCCCCCTTCCTCGACAGGATCGATGAGGAGCAGCACCGCTCCTTCTACCGGGAGATGGCGGTCGTCCGCCGCTTCGACATCGAGGCGGCGAACCTGCAGCGGCAGGGTCAGCTCGGCCTCTGGGTCCCCAGCCACGGGCAGGAGGCGGCGCAGGTCGGCTCCGCGTTCGCGCTGCGCCCGCAGGACCACGTGTTCCCCTCCTATCGCGAGCACGTCGTCGCGAAGGTCCGCGGCGTCGACCTGCTCCGCGTGCTCGCACTCCTGCGCGGCGTGACGCACGGCGGCTGGGACCCGGCCGACCCGGCGAACGGCAACTTCCACCTCTACACGCTGGTCCTCGGCTCGCAGGCCCTGCACGCGACCGGCTACGCGATGGGGCTCAGCTTCGACGGCGCCACCGGCACCGGTGACCCCGAGAAGGACGCGGCGGTCATCGTCTACTTCGGCGACGGCGCCTCCAGCCAGGGCGACGTCAGCGAGGCGATGGTCTTCGCCGCCAGCTACCAGACGCCCGAGGTGTTCTTCCTGCAGAACAACCACTACGCCATCTCGGTGCCCGTCGCCACGCAGTCGCGCAGCCCGCTCTACCTCCGCTCCTCCGGATTCGGTATCCCCGGCGTGCAGATCGACGGCAACGACGTGCTCGCGAGCTACGCGGTCACCGCGAAGCACCTCGCCGACGCCCGCTCCGGCGGCGGACCCCAGTTCATCGAGGCGCTCACCTACCGCATCGGGGCGCACACCTCGAGCGACGACCCGACCAAGTACCGGACCGACGACGAGCTCGCCTCGTGGGTCGCGAAGGACCCGATCACCCGGTTCTCCGCATACCTCCGCGGTCTCGGTGCACCGCAGTCGTTCTTCGACGAGGTGGACGAGGAGGCGAAGGACTTCGCGGCCGACATCCGCCGGCGCCTGCTCGCGCTCGAGCCGCCGCCCGTCGACGTGATGTTCGACCACGTGTACTCGGAGCCGCACCAGCAGGTGGCGGAGCAGAAGGCGTGGCTCCAGGGCTACGAGGAATCGCTCGGAGGCGACCCGCGATGACGATCGACACGACCACCACCGTCCAGCCGCCGCTCAGCGCGACGCAGCTGGAGTCCATGTCCATGGCGAAGGCGCTCAACGCGGGCCTTCGCCGCGCCATGACCGAGAACGACCGCGTCCTGCTGATGGGCGAGGACATCGGACCGCTCGGCGGCGTCTTCCGCATCACGGAGGGCCTGCACGCCGAGTTCGGCCCGCAGCGCGTGCTCGACACCCCGCTCGCCGAGTCCGGCATCGTCGGCACGGCGATCGGCCTCGCGATGCGCGGCTTCCGCCCCGTCTGCGAGATCCAGTTCGACGGCTTCATCTACCCGGCCTTCGATCAGATCACCTCGCAGCTGGCGAAGATGACGAACCGGCACGAGGGCGCGCTCACCATGCCCGTCGTGATCCGGGTGCCCTACGGCGGGCACATCGGCGCCGTCGAGCACCACCAGGAGAGCAACGAGGCGTACTTCGCGCACACCGCGGGGCTCCGCGCCGTCAGCCCGTCGACCCCGAACGACGCCTACTGGATGATCCAGGAGGCGATCGCCTCCGACGATCCGGTGATGTTCTTCGAGCCCAAGAGCCGCTACTGGCCCAAGGGCGACGTCGACCTCCGCGCCTCCGCCGCCCCCCTGCACGCGACCCGCGTCGTGCGCCAGGGCGACGAGGTCACCGTGGTGGGCTGGGGGCCGATGGTCTCCGTGCTGCTCCAGGCCGCCGAGCTCGCCGGCGAGGAGGGGACCAGCGTCGAGGTCGTCGACCTGCGCTCGCTCTCGCCGATCGACTGGGAGCCGCTGCTCGCGTCGGTCCGGAAGACCGGGCGGCTCGTGGTCGCCCAGGAGGCCTCGGCGAATGTGAGCCTCGGCTCCGAGATCGCCGCGACCGTCACCGAGAAGGCGTTCTACTCGCTCGAGGCGCCGGTGCTCCGGGTCGCGGGCTTCGACACGCCCTTCCCGCCCGCCAAGGTCGAGAAGCTCTTCCTCCCCGACGTCGACCGCGTGCTCGAGGCCGTCGACCGCTCGCTCGCCTACTGAGCGGCACGACGCCTCGCAGCGGCGCCCGCCCCCTCGCGTCCCGACGCGCCCCCTTCCTCACGAACGACCGGCACAGCCAGGAGTCCCGACGATGACAGAGCACTTCCTCCTCCCCGACGTCGGCGAGGGCCTCACCGAGGCCGAGATCGTCGCGTGGCGCGTCAAGGTCGGCGACGAGGTGACCGTCAACCAGGTCCTCGTCGAGATCGAGACCGCCAAGTCCCTCGTCGAGCTGCCCTCGCCCTTCAGCGGCACCGTCGTCGACGTCCTGGTCGACGAGGGCCAGACGGTCGACGTCGGCACGCCGATCATCACCGTGCAGGGCGCGGGCTCGGCCGGATCCGAGATCCCCGCGATGCCCGCGCAGGCGGCCCCGCCCGCCGCGCCGCCCGCTCCCTCCACCACCGAGCCCGGTGAGGGCTCCGGCGCCGCGCTCGTCGGCTACGGCACCGCCGGCGGACACGTCGCCACCCGCCGTCGCCGCCCGGCCGCCGCGCCCGCCGCCGACGCGCCCGCGCGCCCGGCCGCGCCGCCGCGCCCGACCTCGGTCCCGGCCTCCGCCGCGCTGCCCGTCATCGCTAAGCCGCCGATCCGCAAGCTCGCCAAGGATCTCGACGTCGACCTGCTCGAGGTCCAGGCCACGGGCCTGGCCGGCGAGGTCACCCGCGACGACGTCATCCGCCACGCCTCCCAGGCGAGCGTCTTCCGCAACATCCAGACCCCCGCCTGGGGCGACTCCCGCGAGGACCGCATCCCCGTCCGCGGCGTCCGCAAGGCCATCGCCTCGGCGATGTCGCGGAGCGCCTTCACCGCGCCGCACGTCAGCGTCTTCGTCGACGTCGACGCGACCCGCACGATGGAGTTCGTCAAGCGACTGAAGAACTCGCCCGACTTCGCCGGCGTCAAGGTCTCGCCCCTGCTGATCATGGCCAAGGCCATCATCTGGGCGGTGCGGAGGAACCCCACCGTCAACTCCGCCTGGACCGACACCGACATCCTCGTCCGCCACTACGTGAACCTCGGCATCGCCGCGGCGACCCCGCGCGGACTCCTCGTCCCCAACGTCAAGGACGCGCAGTCGATGAGCCTCCTCGAGCTCGCCCAGGCCCTCGAGAAGCTCACCCTCGACGCCCGCGACGGCAAGACCTCCGCCGCCGACATGCAGAACGGCACCATCACCATCACCAACATCGGCGTGTTCGGGATGGACACGGGCACCCCGATCCTCAACCCCGGCGAGGTCGCGATCATCGCCCTCGGCACCATCAAGCAGAAGCCGTGGGTCGTCGACGGCGAGGTCCGCCCCCGCTTCGTCACCACCGTCGGCGGCTCCTTCGACCACCGCGTCGTCGACGGCGACGTCGTCAGCCGCTTCGTCGCCGACGTCGCGAGCGTGCTGGAGGAGCCGGCCCTGCTGCTCGACTAGGCGCCTCCCGCCGTCGCCGGCGCATCTCGATACGCGCCCTGCGGGCGCTACTCGATCAGCATGCACGGGCCACGCGGTCCCCACTCGGTGACCGCCCCATGCCGGCTCGGTGGGCGCCCCATGCTGGTCGAGCAGCCGCGGAGCGGCGTATCGAGACCCCCGCGTCCGACGACGGTGGATCTCGATACGCGCCCGTCGGGCGCTACTCGATCAGCATGTTCCGGTCGCAGGCCGCCCCGTGCTGGGTCGGTGACCGCTTCATGCCGGCTCGGTGCCCGCACCCATGCTGGTCGAGTAGCCGCGGAGCGGCGTATCGAGACCCGCGTGCTCCGAGTTCTTCTGCAGAAGGTCGGCTCAGCGCGGGACCGGGTCGAAGGAGTGCAGGGCGAGCTCGGCGGACAGGAGGGTGCTCGCGGCGGCGCCGCGGACGCTGGTGCCCTGGGAGTCGAGGGGCGGGCTGACGACGGCGGCGCCGAGGCGGCCGGGAGCGGACAGCACGATCGCTCCGGAGACGCTCGACTTGGCGGGGACGCCGACGGAGCGCATCCAGCGGCCCGAGCCGTCGTAGACGCCGCAGGTCGCCATCACCGACACGACGTCCCGGGCGACCCGGGCCGGCACGACGCGCTCGCCCGAGACAGGGTTCACTCCGCCCAGGGCGAGGGTGGCGCCCATCACCGCGAGCGCCTCCGCGTCGACGAGCACGGCGCAGGCCCGGGCGTAGGCGGCGACGGCGTCATCGGCGCCGCGCTGCAGGGTGCCCTCAGCGCGCATCAGGTGCGCGAGGGCGTGGTTGCGGTCGCCGAGCAGGTGCTCGTTCGAGGCGACGCTCTCGTCCACGTCGAGCGGGCGGCCCGCGAACGCCGACAGGCCGCGGAGGATCCGCGCGCTGCGGCCGCTCGCGTCACCGCCGTCGACGAGCGCTGCGGTGAGCAGGGCCCCAGCGTTCACCATCGGGTTCGGCGGGCGGCCGGTGCCGCTCTCGAGCTTCAGCGCGTCGAAGGCCTCGCCGGTCGGCTCGATGCCGACGCGATCCAGAGCATCGCCGTCGGTGTCCAGCAGTGCCAGCGCGAAGAGGAACGGCTTGACCGCCGACTGGATGCTGAACGGCACGTCGGCCTGCGCACTCGAGCGCACGGCCCCGTCGGGCAGCGCGAGTGCGATCGCGCACAGCGACGGATCCGCCGCGGCCAGCTCGGGGATGCTGTCGTCAACAGCCCCGCCGTCCGCCCCGAGGACGCGCCCCCGCAGCTCGTCGAGGTCGTAGTCGCGCGAAGAAGCCATGCCCCCCACCCTGCCACCCCCACCTGCCCCGCCCCCTGCCCACCCCTTCTCCCCGCCGCGAGATGCCACTTGTGCGCGCGACACGCCGTGCGTGGCGTGCACAAGTGGCATCTCGCGGAGCCCGGGGAGGGAGGTCAGCCGAGGATGCGGCGGACGGCCTCGCGGACGACCGCGTCGTCGGCGGGCTCCTCGTCGAGGGCGCGGTGGATGGTCAGGCCCTCCATCAGCGCGTCGAGCATGCGCGCGGTCGTCGGGTCGACGTGGCGCTCGAGGGCGGCGCGGGAGCGGGCCATCCAGCTGCGGGTGATGCTGCGGTACTCGGGGCGGCGGGCGGCGAGCGTGTAGAGCTCGTGGGTGATCACGAGCTCGCGCCGGCTGCCGAAGATGTCGTGCAGGACGACGTCGACGACGGCCTCGCGCGCCTCGTCCGGGGTGCGGGCGTCCGTCATCCGGCGCAGGGTCTGCTCGGCGACGGAGTCGGCGAAGCGGGTGAACGCCTCGTGCAGCAGCTCGTCCATCCCGGCGAAGTGGTAGCTCATCGAGCCGAGCGGCACATCGGCGGCGGCGGCCACGCGGCGGTGCGAGGTGCCGGCGACCCCCTCCTCGGCGATGACGTCGAGGCAGGCGTCGATGATGCGGTCGCGCCGGTGCGGGTCGGTGCGGCGCGCGGCGCGCGGGCGCTCGGCGGTCCCGCTCACTCCGCGATGCTCCGGATCACGCGGGCCGGGTTGCCCACGGCGACGACGCCGGCGGGAATGTCGCGGGTGACCACGGCGCCCGCTCCGATCACGCTGTCGTCGCCGATGCTGACCCCGGGGCAGACGATCACGCCACCGCCCAGCCAGACGTTGTCGCCGATCGTGATCGGCAGCGCCGCCTCGAGCTTGTCGCGGCGCGGACCGGGCTCGACCGGGTGGGTGGGCGTCAGCAGCTGGACGTTCGGGCCGATCTGGCAGTCGGCGCCGATGGTGATCGCCGCGACGTCGAGGGCGGTGAGGTGGTAGTTGACGAAGGTGCGCGGGCCGATCGTGATGTTCTCGCCGTAGTCGACGAACAGCGGGGGCTTCACGAACGCGTCCTCGCCGAGCGAGCCGAGCAGCTCCTCCAGCAGGGGGCGCGCGGCGGCCTCGTCGGCGATCGCGGCGCGGTGGTAGGCATCGGCGAGCCGGACGGCGCGCTGCGCGAGACGGGTGCTCTCCGGGTCGTCGGCGATGTAGAGGTCTCCGGCGAGCATGCGCTCGCGGTTGGTGCGGTCGTCCCCGGCGAAGTAGTCCATGCGCACGATCGTACACACTGCGTGTACGTTCGTACGCATGTCCACCGCTCTCGCGCCGCCGTCCCTCGAGTCGCGCCGCGCCCGCCGCGCCGTCGCCGCGCTCTTCCTGACCAACGGCGCGCTCTTCGCGAACCTCGTCCCGCGCTACCCCGAGATCAAGGCCGACCTGGCGCTCGACAACGCGGCCTACGGAGTCGCGATCGCCGCGTTCCCCGCCGGAGCGATCGTCGCGGGGCTCGCGGCGGCCGTCGTGATCCGCAGGCTCGGCAGCGGCCGGGCCGCCGTGCTCGGCACGATCCTGACCGCGGTCGGCACCGTGCTCGCCGGGTTCTCGCCGTCGCTGCTGGTCTTCGCCGGCGCGCTCGCCTTCGCCGGCGCGACCGACGCGATCACGGACGTGGCGCAGAACACCCACGGGCTGCGGGTGCAGCGCCGCTACGGCCGCTCGATCATCAACTCCTTCCACGCGATCTGGTCGATCGGCGCGGTCCTCGGCGGATCGATGGCGGCCGGCGCGATCGCGCTCGGTCTGCCCCGTGCCCTCCACCTCGGCGTCTCGGGCGTGCTGTTCGCCGTCGTCTCGCTGATCGCGCTGCGGTTCCTGCTCCCGGGCCGCGACGACGAGACCGCGTCGGAGCAGGGCGCCGCTCCCCGCGAGCCCCGGGGCCGGATCAGCCCGCGCGTCGTGCTGGTGCTCGCGGCCCTGGTCGCGGTGGCGATCGCGGGCACGCTCGTCGAGGACGCCGCGTCCACCTGGGCGGCCGTGTACCTCGGCGGTCCGCTCGACGCGAGTGCGGCCGTGGCCGCGTACGGGTTCGTCGCGCTGGTCGGCGCGCAGTTCGTGGGGCGGATCCTCGGCGACCGGCTGGTCGACCGCTTCGGGCAGCGCGCGGTGGTGCGGGTCGGCGGGGCGATCGCAGCGATCGGGATGGGCGCGGCGCTCGCGTTCCCGTCCGTCCCCGGCACGATCCTCGGCTTCGCCGCGGCCGGCCTGGGGCTCGCGACCACCGTCCCCGCGGCGATGCACGAGGCCGACGAGCTCCCAGGGCTGCGGGCGGGCACGGGAGTGACGCTCGTCTCGTGGCTGATGCGGCTGGGCTTCCTGCTGTCGCCGCCGCTCGTCGGGCTGGTCGCCGACGGGGCCGGGCTGCGCGCCGGGCTGCTGGTGGTGCCGATCGCGGGAGTGACGGCGGTGCTGCTGGCCAGCGTCCTCGGCCGCCGTCGCGCGACGGGAGTCGCGGCGTGAGCGGGGTCGGCGCGATGCGCGGGGTCGCGGCGGTGCCCGGCGTCGCGGCGGTGCTCTGGGACATGGACGGCACGATCGTCGACTCGGAGCCGGCGTGGATCCGGGCGCAGGAGGTGCTCGCCGGCCGCTTCGGCCGCGAGTGGACGCGGGCCGACGCGCTCGCGCTGATCGGCAGCACGATGGAGCAGACGGTGCGGGCGCTGCAGGCCGCGGGGGTGGAGCTTCCCGACGCCGAGGTGGAGGCGGCCCTCGAGCGCGATGTGCTCGCGGAGATGCGCCGCGGCCTCCGCTGGCGGCCGGGTGCGCGGGAGCTGCTGCGCGACGTGCACCGCGCGGGCGTGCGGCAGGCGATCGTCACCACCTCCTCGCGGGTGATGGCGCAGGTGGTGGTCGACGCGCTCGCCGCGGAGGTGCCGCTCGCGGCCCTCGTGACCGGCGACGACGTGACGCGGGGCAAGCCGGATCCGGAGCCGTACCTGCTGGCCGCGGCGGCGCTCGGCGTGGACATCGCGCGCTGCGTCGCGATCGAGGACTCGCCGACGGGGCTCGCGGCGGCCGTCGCCTCCGGGGCCCGCGCGATCGGGGTGCCGCACGACGCCGAGCTCGCGCCCGGCGCGGACCGAACGCTCTGGCCGACGCTGGCCGGCCGCGGCGTCGCCGACCTCGAGGCGCTGCTGCGCTGAAGTGTCGGCGGTGGGGATCTCGATACGCCCGCTGTGCGGGCTACTCGATCAGCATGGAGTGGCCCGCGCCGCGAGCGTCGGTCAGCATGGAGGGGCCCGCGCCGCAAGCGTCGGTCAGCACGGGCAGGGAAGGTCCTGCGCCGCGCGTGATGGGGGTCTCCTCATGCTGGTCGAGTAGCGGGCCGCAGGCGCGCGTATCGAGACCCCCCCGTGGATGGAGTGCCGGAGTCTCGGCGGTGGGGGATCTCGATACGCCCGCTGCGCGGGCTACTCGATCAGCATGGGTCGGCCCGGGCCGGCGGGCCGCGCCGCCGGGGCTACGCCGTCAGGGCGACCGCCGTCCAGGAGACGGGGGGCAGCGTCAGCGTCAGCACGCCGTCGGCCAGGACGGCGTCGACGGGCTTGAGGCCCACGCGCTCCTGGTCGTCCTTCGTGTTCTTGGCGTAGACGTCCTCGTCGAAGATGCCGACCGCCTCCGCGACGGTCGAGACGCCGAGGCCGCTGACGTCGACGGTGACCTCGAGGGCCTCGGTCGTCGAGCGGTTCACCAGGAAGACCGAGGCGCGGCCGTCGTCGAGGGTGGCGACGGAGTCGACCAGCGGAGCGTCGCCGTGCCGCGCGGTGGAGTACGTGCCGACCTCGATCCGCGGCTTCAGCACCGAGCCGGAGGCCAGGCGCGCGGTCGTCGAGAACGGGAAGAACGTGGTCTGGCGCCACGCGGCTCCGCCCGGCTCGGTCATGATCGGCGCGATCACGTTGACCAGCTGCGCGAGCGACGCCGAGGTGACCCGGTCGGAGTTCTTCAGCAGCGTGATCATCAGGTTGCCGAGCACGACGGCGTCGGCCACCGAGTAGACGTCCTCGAGCAGGCGCGGGGCGTAGGCCCACTCGCGGGTGCTCTGGTCGCCCTCGGCGTCCGCCTTCTCCTTCTCGGTCCACTCCTGGAGGTACCAGACGTTCCACTCGTCGAAGGAGAGCTTGATGTCCTTGGTCTTGCGGAGCTTGTGCTTGACGTGGTCGACGGTCGCCGAGACGGTCGCGATGAAGAACTCCATCTCGACGGAGGAGGCGAGGAACGAGCCGAGGTCGCCGTCGTACTCCTGGTAGTACGCGTGGCAGGAGACGTACTCGACGTCGTCGTACGCGTGCTCGAGGACGACGCGCTCCCACTCGCCGAAGGTCGGCATCGACGAGCCGGAGGAGCCGCAGACCACGAGCTCGAGCGACGGGTCGGCGATCTTCAGCGCCTTGGCGGTGCGGGAGGCGAGCTTGCCGTAGTCGTCGGCGTTCATGTGGCCGACCTGCCACGGGCCGTCCATCTCGTTGCCGAGGCACCACATCCGGATGTCGTGCGGCTCCGGCGTGCCGTTGGCGATGCGCTGGTCGGCGAGGAAGGTGCCGGCCTTGCCGTTCGCGTACTCGAGCACGTCGAGGGCCTCGAGGACCCCGCGGGTGCCGAGGTTGACGGCGTACATGATCTCGCTGCCGGTCAGCTTCGCCCACTTGGCGAAGTCGTCCAGGCCGACCTCGTTGGTCTCGAGCGAGTGCCAGGCCAGGTCGCGGCGGCGCGGGCGGTTCTCGCGCGGGCCGACGCCGTCCTCCCAGCGGTAGCCGGAGACGAAGTTGCCGCCGGGGTAGCGCACGGTGGTCGAGCCGAGCTCCTTGACCAGCTCGACGACATCGAGGCGGAAGCCGTCCTCGTTCGCAGTCGGGTGCCCGGGCTCGTAGATGCCGTCGTAGACGCAGCGGCCGAGGTGCTCGACGAACGAGCCGAAGAGCCGGGGGTTCACGGGGGCGACGACCGCGGCCGGGTCGAGGGAGATGCGCGCGGTCGCGGCGGCGGTGCTGGCGGTGGCGTCGGTCATGCGGGGCCCTTCCGAGGCGTCGGCGGGCCCCGGCCGGGCCGGAGAGGGAGATCGTCGGCGATCGCCGCCCGCCGTTTCTAACGTTGTACACACGATGGTGCTGGCGTGCGAGGCCGGTGTCAAGCGGCCGCGCACGCCGGCCCGCACGCCCGGAGGCGGTGCGCTTCTCCGCCGCCGCCCAGTCGCGGTGTGCTCGACTGGGGGGCGTGAACGCCCCCGACGCCTGCTCCGCGCTCGCCGACCGCGTCGACGCCCTCGCTGCCGCCTCGCCCCGCCCTCGCGCCCTGATCTCCGCCACCGCGCGCGAGGTCGCCGGCATCCGCCCGTGGCCGCTGGGACTCGTCGATCTCGCCTCCGGCGGCAGCAACCGGATCCGCGGCCGCGGCTTCGAGGAGCCCTACGACGACGGCACGCGCGGCCAGGCCCGGCACTTCGCCGGGGTGGCCGGCGCCTCGCTGCACCTCGGCGGCCCGCTCGCGCACCTCCTGATGCGCACGATCGGCGGCGATCACCGCGGCAGCGCCGACGACCGGCTGACCGGGCGCGCGGTCGAGTGGAGCCGGCTGCTGCGCCGCGGCGAGCTGCCCGTGGCCGAGGCCGGCGACTGGATCCGGCGCGAGATCTGCGCCTGCGCCTGACCCGCGCCGCACCCGCTCGTCCCCGCCGCCGGCTCGCTTCCTCCGCCGGCTCGCCCTCCGCCGAGGCCCGCCCCCGTCAGCCCGCCGTCGACTCCCGCCCGATCAGCGTGAACGCCGCCTCGCGCAGCTCCGGCGGCCCGGTCCGCGTCCCCTCGATCCGCGCCTGCAGCAGCTCGACCGCGGTCCGCGCGATCTCGTCGCGGCCGGAGTCGATGCTGCTGAGACTGGGCGAGGAGTAGCGAGCCTCGTCGACGTCGTCGAAGCCGATCACCGCGACGTCCTCGGGCACCCGGACGCCCGCGTCCTGCAGCGCCCGCAGCGCGCCGAGGGCGAGGGTGTCGTTGAGCGCGAACACCGCGTCGAAGGCGAGCCCGGACTCGAGCAGGCGCCGCATCGCCTCCGCGCCGCCCGAGCGCCGCCACGGCCCGGCGCCGCCGATCAGCCGCGGGTCGAAGGGGATCCCGGCGTCCGCGAGCGCCGCGCGGTAGCCCTCGAGGCGCAGCGACGCCGAGCCGACCCCGCCGCCCTCGTGCGCGCCGAGCGCGAGGATGCGACGGCGGCCCGCGGCGATCAGGTGCGCGGTCGCGGCGCGGGCGGCGGCGACGTTCTGCATCGTGACGTGGTCGGTGCGGTCCGAGAAGATCCGCTCGCCGAGCAGGACCAGCGGGAAGTCGACGTCCAGCGCGTCCTCGTCGCCGCCGCCGAGGCCGAGCGGACTGAAGAGCAGGCCGTCGGTGAGCCGGCGCCGCTCCCCGGTGAGCACCGTGCGCTCGCGCTCGGCGTCGCCCCCGGTCTGCTCGATCAGGACCGTCAGGCCGAGCGGATCCGCGGCCCGCATCACGCTGTCGGCGAGCTCGGCGAAGTACGGCAGGCTCAGCTCGGGCAGCGCCAGCCCGATCACGCCGGTGCGGCCGCGGCGCAGGCTCCGCGCGGCGAGGTTCGGGCGGTAGCCGAGCGCGGTGATCGCGGCCTGCACGCGCTCGCGGGTGGCGGGGCGCACGTGCGGGTAGTCGTGGATGACGTTGGAGACCGTCTTGATCGAGACCTCGGCGGCGCGGGCGACGTCGTGCAGCGTGACCGCCATGTCCCCTCCTCCGCTCGCTGGGCTCACCGTACAACGGGGGCGGCCGAGCGACCTGGCGCGGGATCGCGCGGAGCCCGCCGGGTAGGCTCCGCGGGTGACACGCACCCGACTGGTCCTGCTCGACGTCGACGGCACGCTCCTGGACGAGGGCGTGATCGCCCCGTCGGTGCCGGAGGCGATCACCGGCGCCCGCCGGAACGGCCACCTCGTCCTCGTCGCGACCGGCCGCTCGCGCCCCGAGATCCCGCAGCAGGTGCTCGACCTCGGCTTCGACGGGGTCGTCTCGGCGGCCGGCGGCTTCGTCGAGCTCGACGGCGTCCTACTCGAGTCGCGCACGATGCCGCCCGAGGACGTCGAGGCGATCGCCGGATTCCTCGAGGCGCACCGGATCGCCTACTCGCTGCAGTCGTTCGACGACGTCTTCACCAGCGGGGGAGTGGGCGGCGGCTACGGCACCGTGCCGACGGAGGGCATCGCGAAGGCGACCTTCTTCGGCGACCACCCCGGCACCTTCGCCCTCGTCCGCGACGGCCTCGGCGAGCGCTTCCACGTGATCACCGGCACGATCCCCTCCCTCGGCGACGCGGGCGGCGAGGTCAGCGTCCGCGGCGTCGACAAGGGGTCGGCGCTCCTCCGCCTGGCCGAGCGGCTCGGTCACCCGGTCGCCGACACGATCGCGATCGGCGACAGCTCCAACGACGTCGAGATGCTCGCGGCCGCGGGCCTCGGCATCGCGATGGGGAACGCCTCCGCCGCGGCCCTCGCCGCCGCCGACGAGGTCACCGCGTCCGTCCGCGAGGACGGCGTCCGGGAGGCGTTCCGGCGGCACGGCCTGATCTGACGCCGACCGTGCCGCGCGGCCGATCAGGTGTACCAGGTCGGCTCGGGCACCTCGTTCAGCAGCGTGTAGACGCCGACCTCTCGGCGCTTGTACGGCAGCGGGTCGTGCAGCGAGTGCGTCCGCAGATTGCGCCAGTGCAGGTCGAGCCCGACCGAGCTCGAGGACGCGCGGGCGCCGGTCAGCTCGAAGACGCGGGTCGCGGCGGCCAGGCCGTCCTCGACGATGCGCGCCTTCGCGGCCGCGATCCGCACGGCGATCTCGCCGCGGCGGCGCGGGGTCAGCTCCTCGCGCGGGGCGTGCAGCGCGGCGGAGAGGGCGGCGCCGGTCGCGTCGATCAGCGCCTCGTCGGCCCAGAGCCGCGACTGCAGATCGCCGTAGCCCTCGAGGATGTACCACTCCTCGCTCGCCCGGGCCTTGTCGTCGCCGCCGTAGGGCCACGCGCGGGTGGACT
The DNA here is from genome assembly GCF_013205055.1 of Rathayibacter sp. VKM Ac-2856. Classification (GTDB taxonomy): domain Bacteria; phylum Actinomycetota; class Actinomycetes; order Actinomycetales; family Microbacteriaceae; genus Rathayibacter. Next base: position 223,762 of record NZ_JABMLF010000003.1, on the reverse strand, counting down.
CGCGCGTGTACTGCGCCGCCCGCTCGAGGGCGCCCTGCGCGATGCCGAGGTAGAACTCGGCGAACACCTGCTGGATCGTCGGCACGTTGAGGGTGTTGTACACGAGCGGCTGGAAGACCCGGTCGACGAAGCCGGCGGCCGCGGCCCACGGCACCCGGACGTCGCGGATCTCGACCGAGCCGGACTCGGTCAGGCGCTGCCCCAGGCTGTCCCAGTCGCGGCCGAAGACGATGCCGTCCTGCGCGGTCGGCACGATCGCGAAGACGTGGGTGTCGGTCCCCTCGAGCACGCCCTCGAGCACGGTCAGATCGCTGACCACTCCGCCGGTCGAGAACGACTTGCGGCCGCGGAAGACCAGCTCGTCGCCCTCCTCGCGGATCGACAGGTCCGAGTCGCGCGGGTTCACCGCGCCGCCGTAGAGCAGGTTCCCCTCGGTCGCCTGCCGCTCGACCGCCGCGATCTGCTCGTCCGTGGCGACCAGGCGCGCGGCCCAGGCCCAGAGGTAGTGGTAGCCGAGCAGCTGGCCGATCGAGCCGTCGGCGCGCGCGACGGTGCGGACCACGCGGAGGGCGACGGCCCACTCCTGGCCGCCGCCGCCGTGCTCGAGCGGGCCGAGCAGGGTGACGAGGCCGGCGCTCTTGAGGAGGGCCACCTCGGCGAGGGGGGCGGCGCCGGCGCGGTCGCGCTCGAGCGCGTCGACGGCGAGGACGGCGCCGACCTCCTCGGCGCGGGCGATCCACTCGGCGGGGGTGGCGGGCCGCGGGGCGTCGGCCCAGCGGTCGGGGGCGGACGGGCCTGCGCTGTCCGTCCGGCCTGCGCTGTCGGTCCGGTCCTGGCGGAGCGTCGGGGTCGATGCGGTGCTGGTCACGGTGGGTCCTCTCGATCGGATGATCTCGGTCGCCGCGCTGGTCGCGGGGCGTGCGGCGACTGTGGCAGCGGGGAGTGCTGCCGCGGGGGAATGCGACGACCTGTGACCGCTCGTGACGCCGCGAGACAGAGGGAGGAGGCGCGCACCGCCGTCGATTTTGACAATCGTTATCAATAGTCGCTAGCGTGTCCTCATCCCGACCGTCCCGCTCCTGACCCAGATCGGCTCACCCGTGAAGACCCGCTCCCTCGCCCTCGTCGCACTGCTCGGCAGCACTGCGCTCGCCCTCTCGGCGTGCTCCGGCACGGCCTCCTCGTCCGGCGCCTCCGCCGAGGACGGCGGGAAGGTCGCGGTCGTCGCGTCGACCGACGTCTACGGCGATCTGGTCCGCAGCATCGGCGGCGACCTGGTCGAGGTCACGAGCATCATCGACAGCCCCGACAAGGACCCGCACGAGTACGAGGCCACGGCGCGCGACCAGCTCGCCCTCTCGAACGCGGCCCTCGTGATCGAGAACGGCGGCGGCTACGACGCGTTCGTCGACACGATGATCGACGCGTCCGGCTCCACCGCCCCCGTCATCACGGCCACCGTCGTCGCCGGGCTCGAGGAGGAGCACGACCACGCGGAGGAGTCCGCCGGGGCCGAGTCCGAGGAGGCCGGCCACGACGAGGAGGGCCACGAGCACGCCGCGTACAACGAGCACGTCTGGTACGACCTCGCCGCCGTCCGCGAGATGGTCACCGCCATCGCCGACGAGCTGTCCGCGATCGACGCGGACGACGCGGCGACCTACGAGGAGAACGCCGCGACGCTCGGCGCCTCCCTCGACGGCCTGATCGACCGCGAGGCCGAGCTGAAGGGCACCCTCGGCGGCCGCTCGATCGCCATCACCGAGCCCGTTCCGCTCTACCTGACCGAGGCGCTCGGGCTCGTCAACGCGACTCCGGAGGAGTTCAGCGAGGCGGTCGAGGAGGGCACCGACGTCCCCGCGACCACGCTGCAGGAGACGCTCGCCCTCTTCTCCGACGGCACCGTCGACGCGCTCGTCTTCAACGAGCAGACCGAGAGCTCGCAGACCCAGGCCGTGCTCGACGCGGCGGAGGCGGCCGGCGTTCCGACGGTCGGCGTCACCGAGACGCTGCCCGAGGGCGACGACTACGTCACCTGGATGACCGCGAACCTCGACGCCCTCGAGGGAGCCCTCTCGTCGTGACCCGAGCCTCCTCGACCGCGCCCGCCTCCTCGGAGGCGGGCCTTTCGGCGTCCGTGCTGCAGCTGCGCGGCGCCGGTCTGCGCTTCGGCGACCGCGAGCTGTGGAGCGGCGTCGACCTCGACGTCCAGGCCGGCGAGTTCGTCGCGGTGCTCGGCGCCAACGGGTCTGGCAAGACCAGCCTGCTCCGCGCCGTCCTCGGGCAGCAGCCGCTCAGCACCGGCGAGCTGCGCGTGCTCGGCGAGCCCGTGCACCGCGGCAACCGCCGCATCGGCTACATCCCCCAGCAGAAGCTGGCGGACGAGGGCACACCGCTGCGCGCCCGCGACCTGATCGGCCTCGGCATCGACGGCCACCGCTTCGGCCTGCCCCTGCCCTCGCGCTCGCGCCGCGCGCAGGTCGACGCCCTGCTCGCCTCGGTCGGCGCGACCGACTACGCCGACGCGCCCATCGGCAGTCTCTCCGGCGGTGAGCAGCAGCGCGTCCGGGTGGGTCAGGCCCTCGCCGGCGACCCGGCCCTGCTGCTCTGCGACGAGCCCCTGATCGCCCTCGACCTCGCGCACCAGCGCGCGGTGAGCGAGCTGATCGACCGGCACCGGCGCGAGCGGCACCTCGGCGTCCTCTTCGTCACGCACGACGTGAATCCGGTGCTCGGGATGGTCGACCGGGTGCTCTACCTGGCCGGCGGCCGCTTCCGCATCGGCACCCCCGACGAGGTGCTGCGCTCCGAGGTGCTCAGCGAGCTCTACGACGCGCCGGTCGACGTGATCCGCGCCCGCGGACGCGTCATCGTGGTCGGCGCCCCCGACCACTCGCACGTGCACGAGCACGAGGAGGAGCGCGCATGACCGACGACGTCTGGTCGCAGATCTTCGACTTCTCCGACTACGGCGCGCTGCTCGCGCTGCTGCTGAACTCCGTCATCGCGGGCGCCGTCCTCGGCGTCGTCGGCGGGCTGATCGGCGTCTTCGTGATGTCGCGCGACATGGCCTTCGCGGTGCACGGGATCAGCGAGCTGTCCTTCGCGGGCGCCTCCGCCGGGCTGCTGCTGGGCGTGGGCGTCGTGCAGGGCTCGATCGTCGGCTCGCTGGTCGCGGCCCTCCTGATCGGGCTGCTGGGCTCGCGGGCCCGCGATCGCAACTCGATCATCGCCGTGCTGATGCCCTTCGGCCTCGGCCTCGGGATCCTCTGCCTCGCCCTGTACCCCGGGCGGAGCGCGAACAAGTTCGGCCTGCTCACCGGGCAGATCGTGGCCGTGGACGACCCGCAGCTCGGCTGGCTGATCGCCATCTCGGTCGTCGTCGTGATCGGTCTCGCGCTGATCTGGCGCCCGCTGACCTTCGCGAGCGTGGACGCCGACGTGGCGGCCGCCCGCGGCATCCCGACCCGGGCGCTCTCGATCGCGTTCATGCTGCTGCTCGGCCTCGCGGTGGCCGTCTCGGTGCAGATCGTCGGCTCGCTGCTCGTGCTCGCGATCCTGGTGACCCCTGCGGCCGCGGCGCTGCGGATCTCGGCGTCGCCGGTGCTCGTGCCGCTGCTCAGCGTGCTCTTCGCCGTCGGCGCGCTGGTCGGCGGGATCCTGCTCGCCCTCGGCGGCTCCGTCCCGATCAGTCCTTACGTGACGACGATCTCGTTCACGATCTACGTCGTCTGCCGGATCATCGGCCGAAAGGGCGTGCGCCGGTCCTCGCGCCGGCGCTCACCGGCCGCGGTCGGGGCGGGGGTATAGCGTGGCGCGGGTCGTGAAACGGGAAGGCGGACCGGTGGTCAAGCGGAACACGTGGCAGCGCGAGGCCGTGCGCGAGGCGCTCACTCAGCGCGAGGACTTCGTCAGCGCGCAGGGCCTGCACAGCGCCCTGCACGCGTCCGGCTCGCCGATCGGGCTGGCGACGGTCTACCGCGCCCTGTCCGACCTCGCCGTCGAGGGCGAGGCCGACTCGCTGCAGTCGCCCGAGGGCGAGAGCCTCTACCGCGCCTGCACCCCGGGCACGCACCACCACCACCTGATCTGCCGGCGCTGCGGGCTGACGGTCGAGATCGCGGCGGACGCGGTCGAGACCTGGGCGCGCACGGTCGCGGCGCAGAACGGCTTCACCGATGCGCACCACGTGGTGGACGTCTTCGGGCTCTGCGCGGAGTGCACCCGGGCGGTCGCCGCGGCGGAGTGACGCGGGCCCCCGGGCCGCGGGCTCAGGCCGGCAGGAAGATCCCGGCCGCCCTGTCCTTCACGACGGCGCCGGCCGGCAGCACCCGTCCGCTCATCGCGAGGTAGACGCCCGGCGGCAGCAGCTGCACCGCGGCCACGGCCGCACCGAGGTTGAAGGCGGCGTCACTGTCGCGCATCCGCGCGGGCTGCATCGCGCCGGTCAGCACGACGACCCGGTCGCGGACGGCGCCGAGCGCCTCGGCCGTCAGCGTCATCGTGTCGGTGCCGTGGGTCACCACGATGCGGTCCTCCTCTGCCGAGAGCACGCGCTCGCGGATCAGCGCGCGGTCGGCGTCGTCGAGGTCGAGACTGTCCTTCCGCAGGACCTCCTCGACGCGGAACTCGAGCGTCGACAGCACGGGCTCGAGCAGGCGCGGGATCGTCGGCGCGCCGATCTCGAGCTCGCCCGCGAGCGAGTACTCCTTGTCGATGGTTCCGCCGGTGGTGAGGACGAGGATGCTGTCTGACACGCGAACAGACTAGGCCGGGCCTCCGACACGGCACGTTCGTGCGGTTCCGGCGGCCGCGGGTGCTCCGGCGCGATCGATCGGGAACGATGGACGCATGTCCTCCTCCACTCCGTCCCTCCTCCGCACCGGCGCCAAGGTCCTCCTCGGCTCCGCCCTCGTCTTCGCCGGCGTCAGCCACCTGACCCGCGCGCGCGAGGAGTTCCAGGCGCAGGTTCCGGAGTGGGTGCCGCTGGACAAGGACACCGTCGTGCTCGCGTCGGGCGTGGTCGAGATCGGCCTGGGAGCGTCGCTGGTGCTCGCCCGCCGCCGGGCGCCGCTGGTCGGAGCGGCCGCCGCCGCGTTCTTCACCGCGATCTTCCCCGGCAACATCTCGCAGTACGTCACGAGGACCAGCGCGTTCGGCCTCGACACCGACCGCAAGCGCGCCGTCCGGCTGGTCTTCCAGCCGCTGCTGGTGGCCTGGGCGCTCTGGTCGACCCGCCGCCCGCAGCGCTGAGCGGCGCTGCTCGCGCACGGACATCAGCGGAGAGCACGACTCATCGCCGAGGAGCGATGAGCAGCCCTCTCAGCTGATGCTCTGCACGCCGTCCGGCTCCAGCAGCGGCGCGAGCAGCTCCTCGATCGCCCGCCGCGCCCCCGCGGGGTCGCCCGCGGCGATCGACTCGACCAGCAGCGCGTGCTCGCGCTCGTGCCGGTCCTCGTCGCCGACGACGTCGTCCTGCAGCACCGTCTCGAACAGCCCGGTCAGCCCGTCGTAGAGCTCGAGGAAGAGGGCGTTGTGGGTCGCCGCGACGACCGCGCGGTGCAGCCCCGTGTCGGTCGCGGTCCGCTCGGCGAGGTCGCCGCCCGTCCACGAGCGGCCGCGGGCGGCGAGCAGCGCCCGCAGCGTCTCGACGTCCTCCGGCGTCCGCCGCTCGGCGGCCAGCGCCGCGGTCGCGCCGTCGATCGCGAAGCGCAGCTCGAGGCCGTCGCGCCGCTCGGCGGTGGGCAGCCGGCGCCGGAGCGACGTGGTGAGCTGCGAGCGCGCGGTCACGAAGGTGCCGCGCCCCTGCTCCCGCCGCACCAGCCCCGACTGCACGAGCGTCTGCACGGCCTCGCGGACGGAGTTCCGCCCCGCGCCGCTCCAGCGCACGAGCTCCGGCTCCGTCGGGATCCGCGCGCCGAGTGCCCAGCGGCCGGAGCGGATCTCCTCGTGGAAGAGGGCGGTGACGTGGTCGATCACGCTCTCGCGGCGGAAGGGCGCGAGGGGCTCGGGAGCGGACGGGCCGGGCGGGACGGGGCCGGCTGCGTTCGGGCCGGGTGCGCTCGAAGCCGATGCGCCCGCGTCGGCATCGGTCGCGCTAGGCTCGGCGGGATTCATCCCATCATCCTACCGAGGGCAGACCGTCATGACCGCCACCGTCGTCACTCCGCAGAGGACCGCGCTCCTCGCTCTCGCGGCGATCGTGATGACGGCGCTCAACCTCCGGACGGCCGTCACCGGCTTCAGCCCGCTGCTCGAGACGATCGGCGCCGACCTCTCCTTCGGCCCGACGCTCTACGGCGCGTTCGGCACCATCGTCACCGCGTCGTTCGCCGTCTTCGGAGTGGTCGCCGCGGCGGCCTCCCGCCGCTTCGGCCTCGAGCGCACCCTCGCCGTCGCGACGCTGGTGACCACGGCGGGCATCCTGCTCCGCGCGCTCAGCCCGAGCCCGCTCGCGCTGGTGCTCGCGTCCGTCGTCGCGTTCGCCGGAGTGGGGACCTCGAACGTCCTGATCGTGCCGATCGTGAAGCGCTACTTCGCCGACCGGCTGAAGGCGATCAGCTCGCTCTACCTCGCGCTGCTCCAGGCCGGTCAGTTCGTCGCTCCGCTCATCGCCGTCCCGCTCGCCTCCGCCATCGACTGGCGCTTCGCCGTCGGCGTCTGGGCCGCGCTCACCGCGATCGCCTGCCTGCTCTGGACGGCGCTCGCCCGCCGCGGCGAGGCCGGCGCCGCCGCGGCCGCCGCTCCCGTCCGGCTGGCCGGCGTCTGGCGCACCCGCCTGCTCTGGGCGATGGTGCTGATGCTCGGGATGACGGCCCTCAACACCTACGCGATCATCACCTGGCTGCCGACGATCCTCGTCGACGCGGGCGCGGATCCGGCGCAGGGCGGCGCGCTGCTCGCCCTCTTCTCGATCTTCGGACTCGGCGCGGCCTTCGTCGTCCCACCGCTCACCCTGGGGATGCGGAACCCGTCGATCGTGGTGGTGGTCTGCGTCGCGCTGCTGGCGGTCGGCTACGTCGGCCTGCTCGTCGCGCCGCTGACCGGCGCCGTGGCCTGGGTGGTCTGCCTCGGCCTAGGCGTCAGCACCTTCCCGATGACGCTCACCCTCGTCAACGCGCGGACCCGCAGCACGGCCGGCTCCTCGGTCCTCTCCGGAGCGACGCAGGGTCTCGGCTACGCGCTGGCCTGCGCCGGGCCGCTGCTGATCGGCCTGCTCTACGAGGCGCAGGGGAGCTGGACCGGCTCCTACGTCCTGCTGCTCGCGAGCCTCGTGGTGCTGCTGGTCAGCGGGATCGCGGCGAGTCGTCCCCGGTTCCTCGAGGACGAGGCGTCGGCGCGCTGACGTCCTCGAGGCTCAGTGCCGCCACCACGCGGCCGAGCCCGAAGCGCCAGGCGCTCTCGACATCGCCGCCGAGGGTGAAGGCGCCGTTGATCTCCATGCCGATGAAGCCGGTGGCCCAGGCGGTGAGGGTCCGCGCGGCCTCGAGCGCGTGCTCCTCGCCCGCGAGCCGGGCGGTGGCGCGGAGGACGGAGGCGCTCGCCGCGTCGCGGAACTCCTGCCGGGCCACCGGGGTCCCGGGGGCGGGCGCCATCACCAGGAGGAAGGCGGCCGGCCGCTCGCGGCCGAACGCGCGGAAGGCGTCGGCGAGCTCCTCCGCCGTGGTGAGCGGCTCGACCCTCGCGGCGAGCTCGCCCAGCGCCGCCTCGGCCACCAGTCGCACGAGCGGGTCGCGGCCCTCGACGCGCTTGTAGAGGGAGGGGGCGCGCACCCCGACGCGCTGCGCGACGGCCTGCATCGTCACGCCGGCGAGGCCCTCCTCCTCGAGGATCTCGGCGGCGGCGCGGACGATCGCCTCGAGGGTGGTGCGCTCGGGAGTGGGCATGCCCCCACTATAGCTATTGACAGTAGCCATGATGGCTATGTACCGTAGCCATCATGGAACTCGGTCCCCACCTCCGCCGCCTCGGCTCCGACATCGTCGCCGCCTACCTCGTCCACACCCCCGAGGGCGTGACCCTCATCGACGCCGGGCTGCCCCGCCTCTGGCCCGAGCTGCTCGCCGAGCTGGCGGCGATCGGCCGCTCGCTCGACGACGTGAAGGGCGTCGTCCTCACCCACGGCGACTCCGACCACATCGGCTTCGCCGAGCGGCTGCGGCGCGAGCACGGCGTGCCCGTCTTCGTGCACGAGGCCGACGCGGACCGCGCGAAGGGCGGGAAGAAGCCCTCGAACCGGACACCGTCGATGCGGCTGGGCCCGCTCGTCGGCTTCCTCGGCTACTTCCTGCGGAAGGGCGGGGCGCGCGTGCCCCCGCTGACCGAGGTCGTGACGGTGCAGGACGGCGAGAGGCTCGATCTGCCGGGCGCCCCGCGGATCATCGGGCTGCCCGGGCACTCCGCCGGCAGCATCGCGGTGCACGTGCCGATCGCGGACGCGGTGTTCGTCGGCGACGGCCTCACGACCAGGCACGTGCTGACGGGGGCGACGGGGCCGGCTCCCGCGCCGTTCACCGATGAGCCGGAGCAGGCGATCGCCTCGCTGCAGCGCCTGCTGCCGACCGGCGCCACCTGGGTGCTGCCCGGCCACGGGGCGCCGTGGAGCGGGGGAGTGGCGGCGGCGGTCGCGGCGGCGACCCGCGCCTAGCGGCCCGCCGCGAAGGAGCCGCCCGCGTATCTCGATACGCCCGCTCCGCGGGCTACTCGATCACCATGGACGAGGTCGCCTCCATGCTGGTCGAGTAGCCCCGCAGGGGCGTATCGAGACCGCCCACCGCAGGAACGCCGGTCTCCGTCTCCGCGCGCTAGGCCGCCGGCACCAGATCCCAGCGCGCCGTCAGCAGCTCGAGCCCCTTGTCGAAGGTGGCGGACCAGGCGGTCGCGTCGTGCGCGCTGTCCGGGACCTCGAGGTAGGTGGTGTCCATCCCGGCGGCCTCCGCGGCGGCGTGCAGGGTCTGCACTCCGGAGAGGAACGAGGTGTCGTTCGCGCCGACTCCGAACACCGCGAACGAGTCCGTGTACGGCGCGTTCCTCGCGAGGATCGCCGCGGGCTTGGCCGCCTCGTAGGCCGCCGCGTCGCCGCCGAAGCCCTGCTGGATCGTCGTCGCGTCGTCGCCGAGCGTCGGGGCGAGCTCGCCGGACGCGTCGATGATGTTGCCGAAGAGCTGCGGATAGCCGGCGCCGAGCTGGATCGCGCAGGTGCCGCCCTGCGAGAGGCCGCCGATCGCCCAGTGCTGCGCATCGCCGAGGACGGGCAGGTTCGCGCGGATCCAGTTCGGCACGTCGACGGTGAGATAGGTCGCGGACTTCCCGAGCGGGGAGTCGATGCACATCGGGTTGGCCGTCGGGTCGCCGAGCTGATCGGGCGACACCACGATCGGCGCGAGGCCCGCGTGCGCGGCGGCGTACGTGTCGAGCGTCTGCTGCAGGTGCTCCACCGCGAGCGGGTCCGACGGCGAGCCGGGCTGGCCGCTCAGCATCACCATCACGGGCAGCAGCGGTGGGTCCGCGGTCTGCGCGGCCGGCGGGAGGTAGACGACGGCGTCGCGGGCGGGGAACCCCGACTGCGTGGCGGGGATCGTCACGGTCGAGACGCTGCCCGCGGTCGGCATCCCGGCCGGGGCGGTCCAGGTCTCGAGGGAGGCGTGCTCGCCGGCGGGCGTCGCGATCGGACCGGCCAGCGTCGGGTACGCGCTGATCCCCAGCAGCTCGCGCACGGTCGGGTACTGGCCGAAGTCGATGTTGACCGTCATCGCAGCGGTCGTGAGCACGAGGACGCCGACGAGCGCCGAGGCGAGCGCCCGCCTCGCGCGCCGATGGGCGAGGGCGTGCACGAGGGCGACCAGGGCGACGCCGAGTCCGCCGAGGCCGAGCCCGACCCAGACGCGCGTGACGGGGGTGAAGTCGACGCCGAAGGGGCCGCCGGTGCCGCCGATCAGGCCGGCGAGCAGCCAGCCGACCAGCAGGCCGAGGAGCAGGACGCCGGCCGCGAGCACCAGGCGCCGACGGCGGCCGCGGGGCGCGGAGCGGGCGAAGGCGAGGATCAGCGCGAGGAGGGCGAGCACCGCGACCGCGTAGACGGCCACCACCGCCGGACCGGAGACGAGGCTGAGCCCGAGCAGTGCGTTCATGGGTCGTTCCGGTCGTCGAGGGGCGGTGGCGCGGGGGCGCGGCGGCGTCAGTCTGGCCCCGGCGTCTGGATGCGGTCTGGACGATCTCTGGACGGATCGAGAGGTGTGGGACTCCTCCCCAGGGGCGTGTCGGTCGATGCTTCCACCGACCGGGCGCAACCCCGCGCGGCGCGCCTCCCGAGCGGCCTACCGTGGAACTGCAGCACGCCGCTCCCGGCGCCCTCACGAAGGAGCTCGACCATGATCACGACGCCGCACCCCCGACACCTCGCCGCCGGAGTCCTCGCGTGAGCCGCGGCGTCGCCGTCGTCACCGGCGGCACCGCCGGTCTCGGCCGCGCCACCGTCCGCGAGCTGGCCTCGCGCGGCTGGGACGTCGCCGTGCTCGCCCGCGGCGAGGACGGGCTCGCGGCGACGCTCGCCGAGATCGAGCAGGCCGGCCGCCGCGGTCTGACGATCCCGACCGACGTCGCCGATCGCGAGGCGGTCGAGTCGGCCGCCGACCGCATCGAGGCCGAGCTCGGCCCGATCGAGCTCTGGGTGAACGACGCGATGGTCGGCGTCTTCGGCGAGTTCCTGTCGACCGACCCGGCCGACTTCGAGCGCGCCGTCGCCGTCAACTTCTTCGGCTTCGTCAACGGCACCCGCGCGGCGCTCTCGCGGATGACCCCGCGCGGCCGCGGCCACGTCATCCAGGTCGGCTCCGCGCTGGCGCACCGCGGCATCCCGCTCCAGGCGGCCTACTGCGCCTCGAAGTTCGGCGCCCGCGGCTTCACCGAGGCGGTCACCGCCGAGCTGCTGCACTCCAAGAGCCGGATCCGCCTGTCCGAGGTGGACATGCCCGCGCTCAACACGATCCAGTTCAACTGGGTGAAGTCGCAGCTGCCGCACCATCCGCAGCCCGTGCCGCCGATCTACGAGCCGGAGGTCGGCGCGATCGCGATCGCCGACGTCGCCGACAAGCCGCGCCGGCGCACCTGGGTCGGCGAGCCGACGGCGGGCACCATCCTCGGCGACCGCTTCGCCGGCGCCTTCATGGACTGGTACCTCGCCCGCAGCGCGTTCGACGGCCAGCAGGCGCCCGACAAGAAGGAGCCGATGCTCCCGAACAACGTCTACGAGCCGGTTCCCGGCGATCACGGCGCCCGCGGCCTCTTCAGCGACCGCGCGCACACCATGACGCCGCAGATCTGGATGATCCGCCACCGTGCCGCGAGCTACGCCGGCGCCGCCGTCCTCGGCGCGGCCGGCCTGGTCGGGGCCGTCGCGGCGCTGCGGAGGAAGTGACGTGGTCGACGCCGTCGTCGTCGGCTCCGGGCCCAACGGGCTCTCGGCCGCGGTCACCCTCGCCCGCGCAGGGCTCTCGGTCGCGGTCTACGAGCGCAACGAGACCCTCGGCGGCGGCGCCCGGACGGCCGAGCTGACGCTGCCCGGTTTCCACCACGACATCGGCTCGGCCGTGCACCCGATGGCACTCGCCTCGGAGTTCTTCCGGCGGTTCGAGCTCGACCGGCGGATCGATCTGCGGCTGCCCGAGATCTCCTACGCGCACCCGCTCGACGGCGGGCGCTCCGGCATCGCCTACCGCGACCTCGAGCGGACGGCCGCGGCGCTCGGGCGCGACGGCGCCGCCTGGCGCTCGCTGATGGGTCCGCTGGCGGAGCGGGCCGACCGCGTCGCGGGCTTCACGAACGACGCCCTGCTGAAGATCCCGACCGACCCCTCGGTGCTGCTGCGCTTCGGGCTGCGCGTGCTCGAGCAGGGCTCGCCCCTCTGGAACGCGCGCTTCCGCGAGGAGGTGGCCCCGGCGATGCTCGCGGGCGTCGCCGCGCACGCGATCCGGCCGATGCCGAGCCTGTCCACCGCCGCCGCGGCGCTCGCGCTCGGCTCCTACGCGCACGCGCGCGGCTGGCCGGTGCCCGTCGGCGGCAGCCAGGCCATCGTCGACGCGATGGCGGACGATCTCCGCGCGCACGGCGGCACGATCGAGACCGGCGTCGAGATCACCTCGCTCGCCCAGCTGCCGAGCGCCCGGGCCGTGCTGCTCGATCTCACGCCGACGGCGCTGCTCGAGCTGGCCGGCGACCGCCTGCCCGCCCCGTACGCCGCGGCGCTCCGGCGCTTCCGCTACGGCAACGGCGTCGCCAAGGTCGACTTCGCGCTCGACGGCCCGGTGCCGTGGACCGATCCCGAGCTCGCGGAGGCCGGCACGCTGCACGTGGGCGGCACCCGCGCCGAGATCGCCGCCGCCGAGCGCGACGTGGTCCTCGGCCGGCACAGCGAGAACCCGTACGTCCTGGTGTCCCAGCCCTCCGTCCTCGACCCGACCCGCGCGCCCGAGGGCAAGCAGGTCCTCTGGGCGTACACCCACGTGCCGCGGAACTCGCCGGCCCACCAGCGCGAGTCGATCACGGCGCAGATCGAGCGCTTCGCCCCGGGCTTCCGCGACCGCGTGCTCGCGGCGTCCTCGATGACCGCGCGCGACATGCAGGCGTGGAACCCGAACTACATCGGCGGCGACATCGCGGCCGGAGCGGCGAGCGTGGCGCAGCTGCTCTCGCGACCGGTGCCCTCGCCCGACCCGTGGCGGCAGCCCGCGAAGGGGCTCTACCTCTGCTCGTCGTCCACGCCGCCCGGGCCCGGGGTGCACGGGATGGCGGGCTTCCACGCCGCCCGCAGCGCGCTCCGGCACGAGTTCGGCATCCGCCGGGCGCCGGACCTCGCGCCGGGGCCCGACCAGACGCGCCCCGCGGATCTGGCACCCTGAGACGCGGGCGGCACGACCCGCCCGCGTTCAGCACCCGCTTCGAAGGAGCATGCGATGTCCCGCAACACCCGCGTCTTCCACTGCCCGCCCGAATCCGTCTTCGCCGTCTTCGCCTCCGGCTGGCTCTTCCCGTCCTGGGTCGTCGGCTCGTCCCGGATGCGCCGGGTGGGCCGCGACTGGCCGCACGTCGGCTCGAAGCTGCACCACTCGTTCGGCGTCTGGCCGCTGGTGATCGACGACGAGACGACCGTGCTCGAGTGGGACCCGTCGAGCCGCTTCATCATCCAGGCGGCCGGCTGGCCGATGGGCGAGGCCCGCGTGCGGCTCGAGGTCGAGCCGCACCGCGACGGCTGCAGGGTCCGCATCCACGAGACGGCGGTGAAGGGGCCGGGCACGCTGATCCCGAAGCCGCTCCTGCACACGTTCCTCTGGGTGCGCAACATCGAGACCCTGCGCCGGCTCGCGCACATGGCGGAGGCGGGCGCCAACGGGCGTGCGCTGCCGGCGGCCGCGCTGGCCTCGCCGAAGGACCGCGCGGGTCTCGACACTCCGAAGCACGTCTGGCCCCGGCTGCTCGGCACCGTCGGCTCGATCGTCGCGGGCTCGCTGGCGCTCCGGGCCGTCCTGGCCCTCGCGCGCCGGGCCCGGCGCTAGGGGAGGGGAGCGGGGCGGCTGCGATCAGCCGCCGCCGCCCCGCTCGGCCGAGCTCAGACGATGCGCTCGATCAGCCGCACGTGGTGCACGGCCACCCGGGTCGGCTCACCGGCGAACGCGGCCTCGCGCTCCGGCGAGGCGAGGTAGGCGCGCTCGATCTCGCCGAACGCGTCCGCGTCGCCCGGGGTGCTGACGGCCCAGACGAACTCGTTCACCTCGCGGTCGGCGTAGGCGAACTCGATCGTGAAGCCGTGCGCGGCGCGGGCGGGGACGATCTTCGCCTCGTACCAGGTCAGGAAGTCGTCCATCACCCCGTCGACGAGCTCGTAGCGGCGGAGTTGGATCGTGCGGGTCTCGGAGTCGCTCATGCGTCCGACGCTACCCGGCCCGGGCGCCGCAGCGCCCTCCGGCCCGCGCTACGCTCGCCCCGCACCCCACCCCGTCCTCAGGAGGCCGCCCTGGATCCCCGCCGTCAGCGCGCCCTCGCACTCCTCGTCGCGGGCTGCTTCTTCATGGAGAACCTGGACGCGACGATCGTCACCACCGCGGCACCCGCCATCGGCGCCGACCTGGGCGTCGACTCCGCCGCCGTCGCCATCACGGTCACCGCGTTCCTGCTGACCGTCGCGGTGCTGATCCCCGCCTCCGGCTGGTTGAGCGAGCGCTTCGGCGTCCGCCGCGTCTTCACGATCGCGATCGCCGTCTTCACGCTCGCGTCGCTGCTCTGCGCGCTCAGCCCGACGCTGCCGCTGCTCGTCGCGGCCCGGGTGCTGCAGGGCGTGGGCGGCGCGCTGATGGTGCCGGTCGGCCGACTCGCGGTGCTGCGCGTCACGCCGCGGGAGGGGATCATCCGCGCCATCGCGATCCTGGTCTGGCCGGGACTGGTCGCGCCGATCCTCGCGCCGTTCATCGGCGGACTGCTGACGACCTACGCCTCCTGGCACTGGATCTTCCTGATCAACCTGCCGCTGGGCGTCGTCGCCTTCGTGATCGCGCGGCGGATCGTGCCCGTCGGGACCGAGGCGGCGCCGCCTCCGCTCGACGTCGTCGGCCTGCTGCTCGTCGCGGTCGGCCTCGGCGCGCTCGTCGGGGCGTCCGGCTTCGTCACCGGCAGCGGCTCGAACACCGTCGCCCTCGGCCTGGGAGTGGCCGGCGCGCTCGTCACGGGCGTCGCGGTGCGCCACCTGCGCCGGACGCCGCATCCGCTGGTCCCGCTCGACGCCTTCCGCTTCTCGACCTTCCGGGTCGCGAACGCCAGCGGCTCGCTCTACCGGGCGACGATCAACGCCGTGCCGTTCCTGCTGCCGCTGCTCTTCCAGGACGCCTTCGGTTGGGACGCGGTGCAGGCCGGGTCGATCGTGCTCGCGCTCTTCGTCGGCAACCTCGCGATCAAGCCGGCGACGACCTGGCTGCTGCGCACGGTCGGCTTCCGCGGGGTGCTCGTCGCGGCCAACGTCGTCGGCATCGCCTGCATGGTCGCGATGGCGTTCCTCGATCCGGACGTCCCGATCCCGGCGATCGTGGCGCTCCTGGTGCTCAGCGGGGTCGCCCGCTCGGCCGGCTTCACGGCCTACAACACCGTCACCTTCGCCGAGGTGGCGCCCGAGGGGATGTCGGGCGCGAACACCCTCAGCGCGACCACCCAGCAGATCGCCGCGGGCTTCGGCGTCGCGGCCGGCGGCATCGCGCTCGCGGCCGGCTCCGCCTTCGGCCCGGGCCTCGTCCCCTACCGCTTCGCCTTCCTGACGCTCGCCGTGCTGACCCTCGTCCCCCTCGCCGCCGCCGCCCGCCTCCCCCGAGACTCCGGCAGCACCCTCACCCACTGACCCGCACCCCCGCGCCCCCCTTCTCCCCGCCGCGAGATGCCACTTGTGCACGCGACACGCCGTGAAAGGCGTGCACAAGTGGCATCTCGCGGAGGGGAGCGTGAGGGGAGGGACCGGTCAGAGGGTGAGGGCCAGGCCGTCGAGGATGTCGTGGGCCGTCGTGGTGACGGTGGTGACGGCGGGGGAGGCCTGCTGCGCGGCGCGGAGGACCTCGGCCCAGATCGCGGCGCCGGCACCGAGGACGTCCTCGCGGCCGGCGCGGACGTAGGGGAGCGCTGCGGTCTCGGCGGGTGAGAGCGCGGCGAGCTCGTCGCAGGCGGCGAGGACGTCGCGGATCGGCAGGGTCGCCTCGAGCGCCCCGCGGTCGTAGGCCTCGAGTCGGAGGACGTGCGCGGTGACCGTCAGCACCGTCGCCGCGACCCCCACGACGCTGCGGGCGGCGGAGAGGTCGACGGAGGAGGCGGCCAGCGCGCGCCGGACGTCGGCCCGGATCGCGTCACGCTGCTCCTCGGTCGGCGCGCCCCCGCTCGCGCGGTGCCGCTCGGTCAGCCGCACGCTGCCGACGTCCATCGAGTGCGCCTGCTCGGGCGCGTCGACGCCCGCCACCAGCTCCGTCGAGCCGCCGCCGAGGTCGACGACGAGGACGGGGCGGGCCGCGTCGACGGCCGAGACGGCGCCGCGGAAGGAGAGGGCCGCCTCCTCCTCGCCGCTGATCGTCTCGGGACGCACCCCGATGATCCGCTCGACGGCGCCGAGGAAGTCGTCCCGATCGGCCGCATCGCGGGTCGCCGAGGTGGCGACGAAGCGCCGGCGCGAGGCTCCCGACTCGTCGACCAGCGCCGCGTACTCGCGGGTTACGGCGAGCGTCCGCTCGAGCGCATCGGGGTCGAAGCGGCCGGTGCGGTCGACGCCGTGCCCGAGCCGCACGAGCTCGGTGCGGCGGAGGACGTCGACGAGGCGGCCGTCCTCGACGTCCGCGATCAGGAGGCGGAGGGAGTTCGTGCCGCAGTCGAAGGCGGCCACGCGGGTGGCGGTCATGCCGACAGTCTGCCCGGCGCTCCGGCGCACACCCCGCCTGCGGACCCGCCGGTAGATTGGCAGGGACGAGCCGAAGGAGCCCCCGTGCACGAACACCACGTCCGCGTCCACCGCAGCGACGAGGAGCTCCCGCGCCACGGGCAGCTCGCCCACGCCCTGGCCGAGGTGGCCGCCGATCCCGTCGAGGTCGACGCCGAGGTCGCCGAGATGGTCGTCAACCGCGTGATCGACAACGCCGCCGTCGCCGCCGCGTCGATCCTGCGCCGGCCCGTGGTCGCCGCCCGGTCGCAGGCGCTCGCGCACCCCGCCTCGATCGGCGGCGAGGGCGCGACCGTCTTCGGCGTCGATCCGGGCCGCCGCGTCTCGCCCGAGTGGGCCGCCTGGGCGAACGGCGTCGCGGTCCGCGAGCTCGACTACCACGACACCTTCCTCGCGGCCGAGTACTCGCACCCCGGCGACAACATCCCGCCGCTGATCGCCGTCGCCCAGCACGCGGGCATCGACGGTGCCCGGCTGCTCCGCGGCATCGTCACCGGCTACGAGGTCCAGGTCGACCTCGTCCGCGCGATCAGCCTGCACCGGCACAAGATCGACCACGTCGCGCACCTCGGCCCCTCGGTCGCGGCAGGCCTCGGCACGATGCTCGGCCTCGACGTCGCGGTGATCGAGCAGGCGATCGCGCAGGCGCTGCACACCACCACGGCGACCCGGCAGTCGCGCAAGGGCGAGATCTCGAGCTGGAAGGCGTACGCCCCCGCGTTCGCCGGCAAGGCCGCGATCGAGGCCGTCGACCGGGCGATGCGCGGGGAGACCAGCCCGTCGCCGATCTACGAGGGCGAGGACGGCGTGATCGCCTGGCTGCTCGACGGCCCGGACGCCTCCTACGACGTCCCGCTGCCCGACGCGGGCGAGGCCAAGCGCGCGATCCTCGACACGTACACGAAGGAGCACTCGGCCGAGTACCAGGCGCAGGCCCTGATCGATCTCGCCCGCCGGCTGCACCACGCGCACCCCGAGGCCGCCGACCCCGAGCGGGTCGAGCGGATCGTCCTGCACACCTCGCACCACACCCACTACGTCATCGGCTCCGGCGCGAACGACCCGCAGAAGTACGACCCGACCGCGTCGCGCGAGACGCTCGACCACTCGGTCCCGTACATCTTCGCGGTCGCCCTGCAGGACGGCGCCTGGCACCACGAGCGCAGCTACGCCCCCGAGCGCGCCGCCCGCCCCGACACCGTCGCGCTCTGGCAGCGCACGACGACCCAGGAGGACGCGGAGTGGACGCGCCGCTACCACTCGACCGACCCGGCCGAGAAGGCGTTCGGCGCCCGCGTCGAGATCCTGCTCACCGACGGCACGACGATCGTCGACGAGATCGCGGTCGCGGACGCGCACCCGCTCGGCGCGCACCCCTTCACCCGCGAGCAGTACGTCGCGAAGTTCCGCACCCTCGCCGCCGACGTCCTGGAGGAGGCCGAGGTCGACCGCTTCCTCGACCTCGCGCAGCGCCTGCCCGAGCTGACCCCCGACGAGGTCGCCCGCCTCACCCTCGTCGCCGCCCCGGGCGTCCTCGCCTCCGTCGAGTCCCCCCGCGGCCTCTTCTGACCGCGAAGGCGACGCCTCGCGCGCCAACCACTCCACCGCCATCGATGCTTACCGGTCTCACTCCCTAGACTCGCGAATCCCGTCCGTGTCGCACTCGGACGGATCGGCCTGGGCCCGGTACTCGGGTCAGATGTCGCAGGTCATGGCGTGCACAAACGAAGGCGCACTGATGCACCTTCCCGGGAAAGGCTGGTTGGACTGATGAATCGCTATGAGGTCGCCGTCACTCAGGAGAAACCGTTCTGGGTCGCGGTCGTTCAAGGGCTGCCCGGGGGCGCCGCCGAGTCGCGCTCGCTCGCCCTGCTCGAAGGCGAAGTCCGCGACCTCGTCTCCGCGCTGACGAACGTCGACGATGACACTCTCGAGTTGTCCTGGGACTTCGGCGCCGCCTTCCCGGACGACGTCGCGTCGGTCCTGCGGGAGCTAAGGGCGGCAAGGGAGAATCTGGAGCGCAGCCGCGACGAGTACGGGCGTCTCCAACACGACGCGGTCCTGGGCGTCAGGGATCAAGGAGTCTCGATGCGGGACACCGTCGTTCTCTTCGACCTCTCCGTCCGGCGCATCTCTCAGATCGCGTCCTGATCCCCTCTCCGCGAGATGCCACTTGTGCACGCGACACGCCGTGGGAAGCGTGCACAAGTGGCATCTCGCGGAGGGGAGGGGCTAGAGGAGGGCGTCCGTCAGGTGGTTCGGGGTGCCGAAGCGGTGGGCGGTGATGGAGACGGCCTGCTCGCGCAGGAACGGCAGCAGCTCCAGGCGGCCGGACTCGGTGGCCTCGCCGGCGTAGACCGCGAGGTCCGGGCGGCCGCCGGTGACCGCGGTGACGGAGGAGGCGGGGGCGCCCAGCAGGCGCACCCGGCCGGCCCCGTGCTCGCGGACCCGCGTCGCGAAGGCGGCGTCGTCCTCGACGGCGACCGCCGAGGCTCCCGACGCGATCGCCGACACGAGCTGCGGGGGCAGCGGCGTCGCGCTCGAGACCGCCACCCGGGTGCCCGCGGTCGCGGCGGCGACGACGACCTGCGCGAGCGACCCCACCGGCTCGCCGTCCGCGAGGCGGATCAGCACCGGGGCGCCGTACGGGAGGTGCCGGAACACGTTGCGCTCGGCGGCCAGCCCGGTGACGTCGCGGGCCGAACCCGCCGCCAGAGCCTGCGCGGCGCTGCGGGCGGTGCGCTCCACCGCGTCCGCCTCCGCGGCCGGCAGCTCGGCCCGGGCGGCGGCCACCAGGCGCCCGACGCGCGGGTCGTCGACGGCGGTCGTGGCCGCGGACGGCGCTGAGGTCCAGGACCCGAGGCCGAGCAGGTAGTCCGGTCCGCCGGCCTTCGTGCCCGGACCGACCGCCGACTTCTTCCAGCCGCCGAACGGCTGGCGCTCGACGATCGCCCCGGTGATGCCGCGGTTGACGTAGAGGTTGCCGGCCTGGATCCCGTCCAGCCAGGTGCCGATCTCGGCGGGGTCGAGCGCGTGCAGCCCCGAGGTGAGGCCGTAGTCGACCTCGTTGACGAGCGCGATCGCGTCCTCGAGGGTCGCCGCGGTCATGATCCCGAGGATCGGACCGAAGTACTCGGTGCGGTGGAACTCCGAGCCGCGGCGCACGCCGTCGCGGACACCCGGGCTCCAGAGCATGCCGGTGTCGTCGAGGGAGCGCGGCTGCAGCAGCCAGCGCTCGCCCTCGCCGAGCGTCGTCAGTCCGCGCAGCAGCTTGCCCGCGGCGGGCTCGATCACCGGTCCCATGCGGGTCGCCGGGTCGGTCGGCTGCCCGACGGTGAGCGACTCGACCGCGTCGAGCAGCTGCGCGCGGAACCGCTTGGAGCGCGCGACCGAGCCGACCAGCACGACGAGCGAGGCGGCCGAGCACTTCTGGCCGGCGTGGCCGAAGGCGCTCGAGACGACGTCCTTGACGGCGAGGTCGAGGTCGGCGGAGGGCGTGACGATGATCGCGTTCTTGCCGCTGGTCTCGGCGAGCAGCGGCAGGTCGTGGCGGAACGAGCGGAACAGCTCGGCCGTCTCGTAGGCGCCGGTGAGGATCACCCGGTCGACGGCGTCGTGCGCGACGAGGTCGGCGCCGAGCTCCTCCTCCGGCAGGCGGAGCAGCAGCAGCGCCTCGCGGGGGACGCCCGCGGCCCAGAGCGCCTCGGCCAGCACGGCGCCGCAGCGCGCGGTCGGCCCGGCGGGCTTCAGCACCGCGGCCGAGCCGGCGGCCAGCGCGGCGAGAGCGCCGCCCGCGGGGATCGCGACCGGGAAGTTCCACGGCGGAGCGACGAGCGTCAGCTGCGCGGGGTGGAAGACGGCGCCGTCGACCGAGTCGAGCTCGCGGGCCCGCTCGGCGTAGTAGTGCGCGAAGTCGATCGCCTCGGACACCTCCGGGTCGCCCTGGTCGATCGTCTTGCCGGCCTCGGCGGCCATCACCTCGAGCAGCTCGCCGCGGCGCGCCTCGAGCTCGTCGCCCGCGCGGTGCAGGATGCGCGCCCGCTCGTCGGCGGGCAGGGCGCCCCAGGCGGACCCGGCGGCGCGGGTGGCGGCAAGGGCCGCCTCGAGCTCGTCACGGGTGGAGATCGTCGCGGCCTCGATCGCCTCGACCCCGGCGCGGGACGCCGGCACGCGGGCGAGGATCTCCTCGGCCCAGGCGCGGTTCGAGGCGACGGACGGATCGGTGTCCGGGGTGCTGCGGAAGTCGCCGAAGCCGGGGCGGCCCGACGCGGCGAAGCGGTCGGCGACCCGGTGCGCGGGCGGCACGGCGCCGTCGAGCGCGGCGACGGAGGCGCGGAAGCGGGCCTCCTCGCGGGCGAACAGCGCGGGCTGCGCCTCGAGCTCGAACACGGCCGA
The DNA here is from genome assembly GCF_013205055.1 of Rathayibacter sp. VKM Ac-2856. GTDB lineage: Bacteria > Actinomycetota > Actinomycetes > Actinomycetales > Microbacteriaceae > Rathayibacter. Next base: position 202,914 of record NZ_JABMLF010000003.1, on the reverse strand, counting down.
CATGAAGTTGTCGCTCGACGCCCCCTCCTCGAGCCGGCGGATCAGGTACGCGATCGCGACGTCGAACTCGGCCGGCGAGACGACCGGCGTGTAGAGCAGCAGCGAGCCGACGGTCCGGCGCACCGCCTCCGCCTGGCCCTGCGCCATGCCGAGGAGCATCTCGTACTCGATCCCCTCGCGGACGCCGCGCTCGCCGGCCAGCAGCCAGGAGTACGCGACGTCGAAGAGGTTGTGGCCGGCGACGCCGACCCGCACGTTCCGGATCCGGTCCGGGTGCAGCGCGTAGTCGATCACGCGCTTGTAGTTGGTGTCCGAGTCCTGCTTGGTCGACCAGGTCGCGAGCGGCCAGCCGTGCACGGACGCCTCGACCTGCTCCATCGGCAGGTTCGCGCCCTTGACCAGGCGCACCTTGATGCCGGCACCGCCGCGAGCCCGGCGCGCGGCGCTCCACTCCTGCAGCCGGATCATCGCCGAGAGCGCGTCGGGCAGGTAGGCCTGGAGCACGATGCCCGCCTCGAGGTCGAGGTACTCGGGCCGGTCGAGCAGGCGGGTGAAGACCGCGATGGTGAGATCGAGGTCCTTGTACTCCTCCATATCGAGGTTGACGAACTTCTGCGGCGTCGCGGCGGCGGCCCGGGCGAAGAGCGGTGCCAGCTCGTCGACGATGTCGTCGACCGCGGCGTCGAACGCCCATGGGTTGTGCGGGGCGACGGTGGAGGAGACCTTGATCGACACGTAGTCGACGTCGTCGCGGGCGAGGAGGCGGTGCGTGCCCTCGAGGCGGCGCTGCGCCTCCTTGCGGCCGAGGACCGCCTCGCCGAGCAGGTTCATGTTGAGGCGGACGCCGTCGCGGCGGATCTTCGCGATGGCCGGCCCGAGTCGCGAGTCGGTCGCGTCGATGATGAGGTGGCCGACCATCTGCCGCAGCACCCGGCGGGCGATCGGCACGACGACGTCCGGGAGCAGCGGGGCGACCGCGCCGCCGAGGGCGACCGCGCCGCGCATCGGGGCGGGCAGGAAGCGCGGCACGCCGCCCGCGATCGAGCGCAGGGCCGCGGCGGCGACCTTCGTGTCCTCCGGGCGGACCACGCCGTCGACGAAGCCGACCGTGAAGTCGAGGCCGCTCGGATCCTTCAGCACGCCGGCGAGCTGGGCGCCGGACGCGTCGACCGGGACGTCGGCGGCGTCGCGCAGCCACTGGCGCACCAGGGCGACGCTCGCGTCGACGAGTCCGGGGTCGACGCTGTCCGCGGCGGGGCCGTCGGGGGAGGGGCCGGTGGAGCGGGCAGGAGCTGCGAGATCCGTCATGTCCCCAGTATTCGACGGGGTACCATTGAGCAGAAGCGACCGTTCCTTACCGGTACCGGTCAGCTGGTCTTACCGATTCGCGCCGCAGAAGCGAGGTCCGCCGTGCTCGACGTCCGCCGCCTCGTGCTGCTGCGCGAGGTCGCCATCCGCGGCACCCTGGCCGCCGCCGCGGAGGCCCTCGCCTACAGCCCCTCCGCCGTCTCGCAGCAGCTGAGCGTGCTCGAGCGCGAAACGGGCGTCGAGCTGCTGCGGAAGGTCGGGCGGCGGGTGCAGCTCACCCCGCAGGCCGAGATCCTGGTGGCGGCGGCGGGCGAGGTGATGGCGCTGCTCGAGCGGGCGGAGGCGGCGCTCGCCGCGTCGGGCGAGTCGGTCACGGGGCGGGTGCGGGTCGCGGTGTTCCAGTCGGCGGCGCTCGCGCTGATGCCCGGAGCGCTGCGCTCGATCGCCGAGCGGGCGCCCGAGGTGCGGGTCGAGATGGTGCAGCGCGAGCCGGAGGGGGCGCTGCACGAGACCTCGTGGGCGCGCGAGTTCGACCTGGTCGTCGCCGAGCAGTACCCGGGCCACTCGGTGTCCTGGCTGCCGGGCCTCGTGCGCAGCGACCTGACGACCGACGCCATCCGCCTCGCGGTCAGCCGCGACTCCTCCGTGCGCGATCTGCAGGGCGCGCGCGACGCCGCGTGGGTGATGGAGCCGCGCGGCACCGCGAGCCGGCACTTCGCCGAGCAGACCTGCCGCGTCGCGGGCTTCGAGCCGGACGTCCGCTTCGAGACGGCGGACCTGCAGGCGCAGATCCGCCTCGCCGCCTCGGGCAACGCGGTGGCGCTGATGCCGGACCTGGTCTGGGCCGGCGGCGAGCCCGACTGCCGCCTCCTCGAGCTGCCCGGCCGCCCGCGCCGCACCATCTTCACGGCCCAGCGCGAGGCGCAGCTCGCCTCGCCCGCCGTCCGCGTCTTCCGCGACTGCCTCGCCGAGGTCGCCGCCCGCTACGCCTGACCCGCACGTCCCTTCCCTCGCCGTGAGATGCCACTTGTGCACGCTTCCCCCGGCGTGTCGCGTGCACAAGTGGCATCTCGCGGCGGGGGATGGGAGCGTGAGGGACGTGAGTGGGCGCGTGGGTGCAGACAGGGATGCGGGCGGGGTGCGGCTGGTCGAGACGACGGCCGGCGACGCGGTGGCGGAGCGGCTGTTCGCCGTGCAGGAGGCCGAGATCATGCGGCGCTACGGCGGCGACGACCCGGGGCCGCGGCCGCCTGCGGACGCACCGACACTGCTGCTGCACGCCGAGTCCGAGGTCGTCGGCTGCGTCGCGCTCGCCGCCGAGGGTGAGATCGGCGAGATCAAGCGGATGTTCGTGACCGAGGCGGCGCGCGGCCGCGGTCACAGCCGCGTCCTCCTCGCGGGAGTCGAGGAGCTGGCGGTCCGGCACGGCGTCACGCTGCTCCGCCTGGTCACCGGCATCGAGCAGCCCGAGGCGATGGCCCTCTACAGCAGCTCGGGCTACGACCCGATCCCCGGCTTCGGCTACTGGGGCGACGAGCCGGCGACGCGCTGCTACGCGAAGCGGCTGGCCCCGGCCGTCCCCGCGGCCTGAGCCCGCGCCGCGCCCCGGCTCACAGCCGGGCGAGCTTCGCGCGCGCGATCAGGAAGCCGCCGTACATGATCAGGCCCACCCCGACCGCGGCGAGCAGGATCGTGCCGTAGGGCGGCACGTCGAGGAAGCGCAGGGCGCCGTCCAGGCCGGTCGCGCGCCGGGCGTCGCCGGTGATCGCCGCGACGACGAAGAGCCCGCCGGCGATGCCGAGCGCGATCCCCTTCGAGACGTAGCCGGCGGCGCCGAGGATCAGGACGGCCAGACCGCGCCTGCCCGCCGGGATCCGCACGAGCTTGCGGAAGCCGCGGCGCACGCCGATCGCGACGAAGCCGATCCCGCTGCCGAGCACGATGCCCCCGACGATGGTCAGCACGATCGACCCCGCCGGCCGGGCCAGCAGATCGGTGCTGATCGCGCGGATCGTGGCGGAGGAGCTGGTCGACCCGCCGAGCGCGAAGACGAGCGTCGTCCCGGCCAGCGCGAGCGACGCGAATCCCTTCCCCGACTCGACGAGCCGCCGCCCCCAGCGCTTCGCGCGACTCGGATCGCTCGAGCGGCTCTGGAAGGTGAACTGCCAGATCCCGAGGGCCACGAGCGCGACGAGCGCCGCCCAGACGACGACGAGACCGGCCGGCGACTCCGCCATGCGCGCGATCGCTCCCGACGGATCCGCCTCCTGCGTCGTCTCGTCGCCGAACGCCACCCGCAGCGAGAGGCCGCCGATCAGCAGGTGCACGAGGCCGTTGACCGCGAAGCCGAGGCGCGCGAGCCGCCGGAAGCGCCGCGTCCGCACTCCCGCGCGCGTGGGGGCGCGCACGGAGGACATCGGACCACCTTCTCACGCGTCCACCCCTGTCCGGGCGCGCCCGGTCGGAGTGGAATGGACCCCGGCCCGCGGCGTCCGCGGGGACCTCGAGGAAGAAGGACCGCCATGACCACCTGGCTCATCACCGGCTGCTCCACCGGACTCGGCCGCGCCCTCGCGACCGCCGTCCTCGCCCACGGCGACCGCGTCGTCGTCACCGCGCGCGACGTCGAGTCCGTGCGGGACATCGCCGAGGAGCACCCCGACTCCGCACTCGCCCTGGCGCTCGACGTCACCGACGACGCCCAGGTCGCCGCCGCGGTCGACACCGCGCAGGAGCGTCTCGGCGGGATCGACGTGCTGGTGAACAACGCGGGCTACGGCTACCGGGCGGCCGTCGAGGAGGGCGAGGAGGACGCGGTGCAGCAGCTCTTCGACACGCAGCTGTTCGGCTCGGTGCGGACGATCAAGGCCGTCCTGCCCGGGATGCGCGAGCGCCGCTCCGGCACGATCGTCAACCTGTCCTCGATCGGCGCGCGCATCTCCCCGGAGGGCTCGGGCTACTACGCCGCCGTGAAGGCCGCGATCGAGGCGCTCACCGAGTCGCTGCGCAAGGAGGTCGCGCCACTGGGCATCCGAGCGTTCTCGGTCGAGCCGGGCGGCTTCCGCACCGACTTCGCCGGTCGCTCGCTGACCCAGTCGTCGCAGCCGATCGCCGACTACGCCGAGACCGCGGGCAAGCGCCGCAAGGAGCACGACACCGTGCACGGCACGCAGAAGGGCGACCCGGCGAAGGCGGCGACCGCGCTGATCGAGGCCGTCGAGTCGGACGCGCCGCCGTCGATCCTGCTGCTGGGCAACGACGCCTCCGACGCCTTCCGCGCGGCCCTCGACGCCCTCCGGTCCGACGCCGACGCGTGGGAGGAGCTCAGCCGCAGCACGGACTTCCGCGACGGGGAGTGACAGCGGACCGACGTCGCGCCGGAAGCGAGCAGGGTCCGGATCGGCGCGCGACGGCTCCGGTCAGACGCCCCAGTTCATGTAGGGCGCGTTCAGACTCGACACGGTGACCTCGTCGTCAGCGACGGCGCCCACGCCGTTCGTCAGCTCGGTGCCGTCGGCGCTCCCGACGGGGGTGTTGTCGAAGAGGAACGCGCCGGGCCTGTCGCCGATCACGCTCTCCGGCCGCTCGGCCGCGACCTCGGCGGCGGAATCGCCCACCGCGACGCCGCCGAGGGTGCTGATCGCGACGTCGGCGACGGCGGGCGCGGTGGCCTTCACCATGACGTCCGGCTCGGGGTAGGTGAGCTCCGGTCCGCCGGCGTCGTAGACCTCGGTGTCCTTGAGCACGAAGCCCGGCCAGGTGTAGTCGTGGGTCCGGTAGCCCTCGTAGGGCACGTCGTCCGACTCGGTCGGCTCGCTGCCGAACGCCTCGGTGAGCGCCGCCACCGCCCCGGTGCCGTCGCGGTAGGCCCAGGTGCCCAGCTCCGCCCCGGAATCGTCCACCAGCGAGAACGACGTCGGCCCGAGCAGGAGGCTCGCGGCGTCGGCCGGCACGGGAGTGGCGGAGGGCGTCGGGGTCGCGGTGACGGTGGCGGTCGCGGTCGCCGTGGCCGTCACGGTCTCCTCGGGGAGCGGCTGCGCGACAGGATCCTCCGCAGGCACGCAGCCACTCAGGACGGTGACGACACCGGCGGCGAGTGCGGCGCGCAGCAGCGCGCGGGACGGAACATGCATCGGTGGACCCCCGGGACGTGACGACGGGAGCACGGACCGTCCCCCTTCTCCCATCCTCCGGCGCCCCGGCCCCACGAGGGGCGCGCCTCCCGTAACGATCTCATCCCGCCTCGCGCCCGTCCCACCCCCTCGTCCCTCCCCGCCGCGAGATGCCACTTGTGCACACGACACGCCGTAAAAAGCGTGCACAAGTGGCATCTCGCGGCAGCCGGCAGGGCTCACGCCGGGGCGTGCACCAGCTCGGAGATGCGGCGCTTGCACTCGTTGAACTCGGGCGCCGTCACGTCGCGCTCGCCGGGCAGGTCGACCGTCACGATCTCGCTGATGTGCCCGGGCACGCCGTGCGAGGCGCCGCCGGTCATCACGACGACGCGATCGGCGAGGTAGACCGCCTCCTCGATCGAGTGCGTCACGAACAGCACCGTCGTGCCCGTCTCGCGGTGGATCCGCTTGAGCTCGACCTGCAGATCCGAGCGGGTCAGCGCGTCCAGCGCGCCGAACGGCTCGTCCATCAGCAGCACCGACGGCTCGTTCGCGAGCACCCGCGCGATCGCCACCCGCTGCTGCATGCCGCCGGACAGCTCGCCCGGGTACCGGTCGGCGAAGCGGGTCAGCCCGACCGCCTCGATGAAGCGGTCGGTCACCTCCGCCGCGGCCGCCTTGGCCAGCTTCTTGCGCCGCGGACCGTAGGCCACGTTCTCCCGCACGCTCAGCCACGGGAAGAGCCCGTAGTCCTGGAAGACGACGCCGCGATCCGGCCCGGGCGCCGAGACGGCCCGGCCGCCGACCTCCACGACCCCCTCGGTCGCCTCCTCGAAGCCGGCGAGGATGCGCAGCAGCGTCGACTTGCCGCAGCCGCTCGCGCCGACCACGGCGACGAACTCGCCCGAGCGGATGTCGAGGGAGACGTCGGCCATCGCGAGCACGCCGCCGCCGGCGGTGTCGTAGCGCTTCACCAGGTTGAGCACGTGGACGTCCGCGGTGCGGGACGCAGCGACGGGGCCGGGAGAGGGGGCGGAGAGCGTCATCGGGTCCTCACTTGACGAGCGGCCGGCGGCCGAAGAGCACGCGGAACAGGAGCAGGAGCAGCCGGTCGGAGGCGAAGCCCGCGATCGCGATGCAGATCATCCCGACCACGATCAGGTCGGTCCGCACCACGTCGCGCGCGAGGAAGATCGTCGAGCCGAGGCCCGTGCTCACCCCCGTCGTCTCGCTGAGCACCAGCACGACCCAGGCGAGGCCGAGCCCGATGCGCATTCCGTTGACGATCGCGGCGGCGGAGGCGGGCAGCACGACGCGCACGAGCACGCCCGCTCGCGACGTGCCCAGCATCCGCGCGGCCTCGATCAGCCGCGGCGGCACCTGGCGCGCCCCGCTGATCGTGCCGAGCACGATCGGGAAGAACGCCGACAGCGTGATCAGGAAGATCGACGCCTGGTCGCCGTAGCCGATCAGCAGCGCCACGAGCGGCACCCAGGCCGTCGCCGGCACCGGTCGGAACAGGTTGATGAACGGATCGAACAGCGAGTTCACCGTGTAGTAGCGGCCCATCAGCACGCCGAGCGGCACGGCGATCACGGTGGCGAGCGCGAAGCCGCCGAAGACCCGGCCGGCGCTCGCCGCGAGGTCGGTCCAGAGCAGGCCGCTGAACGCGTCGTTACGGAGCCCGGCGACGGCGTAGTCGATCAGCGAGACCAGCACGTCGCCCGGGTAGGGCAGGAACGCCATCCGGATGCCGAACGGCAGCTCCCACTCGCCCGCCCGCCCGAACTGCCAGAGCAGCAGGAACAGGATCGGGACGGGCAGGCCGAGCAGGAAGGTCGTCCAGCCGCTGCGGGCGCCGCGACGTCGGCGCCTGACCGTCGACAGCCGCTCGGTGGCGGTCGCCGGCTCGACGGCGCGGGTCGTGGTGGTCATCGGCCGACGACTCAGGCGGCCGGGGCGAACGTCGTGTCGACGACGTCCTCGATCGCGGGTGCGGAGTCGATGAAGCCGAGCTCCTGCATCTGCGTCGCGAGCGCGCCGAGCTGGCCCTGGTACTCCTCGCTGAGGTCGGAGCGGAGCCAGAAGTTCTCCAGCGCCGACTCGAGGACCTCCTGGTCGCCGCCGAACTCGGCGATCATGTCGGGCAGCCACTCGTCGACGCTGTCCGCCATGTACTCGGTCGTCGCCGCGTGCGTGTCGACGACCTTCTGCACGACCTCCGGCTGCTCCTCGATCATCGCGCCGGTGGTGACCAGGCCGATGTTCACGCGTCCGATCGGCGTCGCGTACGGGTCGGCGATCTCGGTGCCGCCGGCCGCCTCCGCGATCGAGACGCCGATCTCCACGCCGAAGAACGCGTCGATCGAGCCGCTCGTGTACGCGGACGCCATCTCGGGGACGGGGATCGTGATCAGCTCGAGGTCGTCGTCGGTGAGCCCGGCCTCGTCGAGGTAGTAGCGCAGTGCCACCTCCTGCGCGCTGCCCTGGATGTAGCCGACCTTCTTGCCGGCGAGGTCCTCGACCGAGGAGACGCCCTCGCCGCCGATGAAGCCCGAGCCGCCGTCCGCGGCGGACGCGACGATCGTCAGGTCCCGGTCCTGGGCGATCGAGGCGATGGTCGGGGTGACGCCCGAGATCGCGAAGTCGATCGTCCCGGCGACCAGCGCGTCGCTGAGCGCGGGCGTGGTGTCGAGGGTGATCACCTCGAACTCGACGCCCTCCTCGGCGAACCGCTCGTAGAGGAAGGGCTGGTAGAAGTGCGGCTGACCGCGGAGGGTGCCGACGGTGACGGTGACGGTCTCGTCGCCTCCGGAGCCGGAGCCGGAGCCGGCGTCACTCGATCCGGAGCACGCGACGAGCGAGAGGGCGGCGGTGAGCGCGGCGCCGAGGGCGAGGGCGCGGCGGGCGGTGGTGCGGGCGGACGGCCGGGACAGGGGCATGCGGGCTCCAACGGGTGAGGGGTGTGCCCCCACTCAACCGCCCCCACATGCTGTGCCGTTTCTGAGAAGTTTCCGACGTATTAAGTCCCGCCCGCGCTCCCTCCCCCCCTCCCTCGCCTCCCCCCGCCGCGAGATGCCACTTATGAGCGCGACACGCCGGGGAAAGCGTGCACAAGTGGCATCTCGCGGAGGGGGACGGGAGCGGAGCGCGTGCCTACGCCGCGAGGAAGCGGTCGGCCGTGCGGAGCGCCAGTGCGACCGTCAGGAGCGCCGGGTTCGCGATCACGGCGCTCGGGAAGACCGAGTTGTCGCAGACGAAGAGGTTCGGCACGTCGAAGCTGCGCCCGTCGCCGTCCACGACCGCGTCGCCCGGGTCGGTGCCCATCCGGCAGGTGCCGAGCGTGTGCGCCGTCCGCGCGATGACCCGGGTGCTCCGGGCACCCGCCGCCTCGACGATCGCGGTCATCGTCCGGATCGCGTGCCGGTCGATCGCCTCCTCGTTCGAGCCCGGCGAGAAGGTGATGCGCGCCTTCGGCACCCCGTGCTCGTCGAGCTCGTCGGTCAGCACGAGCCGGTTGTCGTCCGAGGGCAGGCACTCCGCGTTGATGCCGACGCCCGCCAGGAAGCGGTAGTCGTCCAGGGCCGCCATCAGCGACGGCCCCCACAGCCCCGCCCCGCGGACGAACGAGGTCGCCTGCGTGAGCGGCATCGTGCCGAGGCTCTGGATCAGGTAGCCGCCGGCGAAGTCGGCGTCGGCCGGGCGCACGGTGTCCTCGGTGATGACGGAGGAGGGGTAGCCGCGGTAGCCGCGCATCTCCTGGTCGAAGGTGCCCCAGACCTGGGTCGCGCCGTGCGCGAGGAAGTTGCGCCCGACCATCCCGCTGCTGTTGGCGATCCCCGTGTGCAGGAGCAGCCGCGGCGTCTCGACCCCGCCCGCGCAGAGGAACAGCGCGGAGCAGCGCTGCCGGTGCTCGACGCCGTCGGCGGTGTAGAGGACGGCGCTGACCTTCCCGGCCGCGTCGAGCTCGATGCCGTGCACGAAGGACTCGGCCCGGATCTCGGCGCCGTCCCGCACCGCGAGCGGCAGGTAGGACGTGTCCATGCTGCCCTTGGCGCCGGTGCGGCAGCCCTGGTGGCACTGACCGCAGTTGCGGCAGGAGGCGCGCTCGCCGTGGGCGTCCTGGTGCCGGCCCTCGCTGAGGACGGCGGCAGGAGCGTCGGTGGCGCGGATCCCGAGGGCCGCGCAGCCGCGCAGCATCATGTCGGCCGAGGCGTTGCGGTCGACCGGCGCCTGCAGGTAGCGGCGCGACGGGTCCCACGGGTAGTCGGCCGGTCCGGAGACGCCGATGGTCGCCTCCGCCCGCTCGAGGTAGGGGACGAGCTCGGCGTGGGTGACGGGCCAGTCGCGGCCGAGTCCGGACTCGGTGCGCAGCAGCAGGTCGCGCGGGTCGGGGCGCGGCGTGAACGCGCCCCAGTGCAGGGTGGAGCCGCCGACGCCGCGGCCGCTGTTGTTCGGGCCGAAGGCAGTGGGCGTGCTGCCGCCGCTGAGGCGCTCCTCCATCCAGTTGATCTCGGTCGCCTCGGTCTCGTCCGAGGTGAAGGCCAGCGGATCGAAGTGCGGCCCCGCCTCGAGCGCGACGACCCGGAGGCCCCGCGCGGCGAGGGTCGCCAGGATCGGGGCGCCGCCGGCGCCGGTGCCGATCACGACGGCGTCGACGATCTCGTCGGGGGAGTAGCGGCGCATGGTCGCGGTGTTCATCGGGGATCCCTCGTGCTGGTCTGCAGGGTGCTGTCCTGCGTGGTGCTGCTCGGTGAGGTGCTGCTCGCCACGGTGATCGTCCGCGCCGTGCCGGGCTCCCAGGTGTCGTGATCGCCGGCGGCGAGCGCGGTGAAGCCGAGGAGCGGGAGGACGTCGCCGCCGGTCGCGTAGCCGTCGAAGCCGATGCGCGCGAGGCTCGCGGGGTGCGCGAGCCACTGCCGGACCAGGTCGTTGCGGCAGTCCTCGAACCAGGCCTTCGCCTGCTCCGCGCCGAACGCCCCGAGCGGCTCCGTTCCGAGCGCCTCCAGGCGGGCGTCCTGCTCCGCGGGCGCCAGGGCGGCGAAGCCCTCGAGGGCGTCGAGGCCGAGGCGGTAGGCCTCCGGGTCGCTGGGCAGGTCGGCGTTGCGCCAGCCGTCGCCGCGGCCGGCCGCGAGCTGGGCGTCGACGCGGGCGGCCAGGTCGATCCGTCCCGCGACGGCGCTCTCGCCGCTGTCCTGCGGCACGACGCGGTCGGCGACGGCGCGCAGCGTCGTCAGCTGGGCGGGGCTGAGCGCGGCGGGCGCGTACCCGGGGTCGTCGGCGAGCAGCCGCTCGGCGAAGAGGGCGCGGATCCGCGAGGTGGTGCGGCTGGAGCGGATCGTGGCCGCGACGTCGGCGGGCACGGCCGGGCCGGTGCCGGCCTCCTCGTCCCAGAAGGCGCGGATCGCCGCGGCGACCTCGACCGGCCGCTCGATCGGCAGCAGGTGCCCGGCACCGGGCAGCTCGACGAGGCCGGCGCGCGGGTACGTCCGGGCGTTCGTCGCGCGCTGGCCGTCGGCACCGAGGTCGCCGTCCTCCCCGCCCGCGATCAGCAGGGCGGGCAGGGCGCGGAGCGCGTCGGCGAGGTCGCTGCGGTCCTCGCGGCTGCCGCTCTGCAGCCAGTCGCGCCAGGCGGCGGGGGAGGAGCGGAGCAGATCGGCGAGCGCCTGCTCCTGCTCGGCGGCGGGCAGGGCGCCGCCGATGTTCTGCTCGAGGAACTCGCGGGCGTGCTGCTCGGAGAGGGGGCCGTCGGCGGCCCAGCCGAGCATCTCGCTCCGCTTCTCCTCGGGCATCGGCTCGGGCGAGAGCGGCGACCCGGCGAGCAGGACGACGCCCGCGAGCCCGAAGAGCCCGGAGCGGCCGGACAGCGTGCGCTCGGCGACCAGCGAGGCGACCTTGCCGCCCATGCTGTGCCCGACGAGCAGCCAGCGCGTCGCGCCGTGCTCGCGGATCACGCGGATCACCGCGGTGGTCATCGCGGCGAGGGAGGTGTCGACGGCGTCGCGCGCGTCGCCGTAGCCCGGCAGGTCGATCGCAACCACGTCCGCCGTGCCGGCGAGCTCCCGCGCGAGCGGATCGAAGAGGCGGCCGCTGAGGCCGAGCCCGTGCAGGGCGAAGATCGTCGGCCGGCTCGCGGTCGTGGGCATGCAGGTCCTGTCGCATCACGGAGCCGCCCGAGCGGCGGCGTCCGAGCACCATGCGACCACAGCGCGAGAACGAGCGTTGGCACTTGCGGCGCCCCCGCGTTCGTGCCAGTGCCGCGCGTTGGTCCGACCGACCACCCCGCGCTCCATGCTGATCGAGTAGCCCGCGCAGCGGGCGGTCATGCTGATCGAGCAGCCCGCGCAGCGGGCGGCCATGCTGATCGAGTAGCCCGCGCAGCGGGCGTATCGAGATCCACGGCTCTCAGAAGTCCGGCCTGCACACCCGCCCTGCGAACGACGGCGGGTCTCGATACGCCCTGCGGGCTACTCGACCAGCATGGGCGGGCGCTCTCTCGTGCTCCCCGACGGCTCCGCGAGGCGTCAGGCGCCCTCGCCGAGGGGGAAGACCAGCAGCGTCGACGTGGCCGTCGCGACCAGGCGGCCCTGCGCGTCGGTCACCCTCGCCTCGGCGAACGCCACGCGCCGCCCGGGCTTCACGACGGTGCCGACGGCGAGCAGCTCGCCGCTGTCGCTGTGCAGGCCGCGCAGGTAGCTGACGGTGAGATCGAGCGAGGTGTAGCCGACGCCCGCCGGCAGGGTCGACTGCACCGCGCAGCCCGCGGCCGAGTCGAGCACCGTGCAGACGAATCCGCCGTGCACCCGCCCGATCGGGTTGTAGTGCGACTCGTCCGGCGAGCAGCGGAACTCCACCCGCCCCTCGTCGACCTCGCCGAGGTCCATGTTCATCAGCGTGATGATCGGCGGCGGCGGGATCGTCCCGTCCTTCATCGCGCGGAGGTAGGCGAGCCCGCTCATCCGCATCGCCGCGGCCGCGCCCGCCATCGGATCGTGCCAGGTCACCGTCCTGCTGCGCAGCCCGTCGTTCCCCGCGTCCTCGCCCGTGTCCCTGCCCGCTTCCATGCCCACTCCCTCGTGCCCACTCCCGCGGCGACCACCGGCCGCGCTCGCACCCTACGCGCGTCGGCCCTCCGTGCGTCGGCGCAGGGTCTCGAGGAGTGCGGCCGGGGTCTCCGGGTCGCTGAGGGTGATCGCGAACTCGCTGCCGCGCGTGGTGGTCACGACGAGCCCCGGCCCGGAGCGGAGGATGAGGGCCGAGCGGCCGGGCGACATCCGGTAGCCCCAGCCGCCCCACTCCGACGGTCGGAGCGCCGCGGTGCTCACCGAGGCCATCGATGACAGCGGGATGCGGCGCAGCGGGATCCCGAGCACCTTCGAGACGACGCGGAGGCCGCGGCGGTCCGCGGTGACGCGCAGGCGGGTGAAGCCGAGCATCACGATCGCGCTCGCCCCGAGGACGATCCCCATCGCGATCGCCGGACCCGTGGCGTCCGTCGCGAGCAGGCTCGTCACGGCGATCGCGGTGCTGCCCACCAGCACCGCTCCGGTGACGGCGAAGACCCTGCCGGTGACGGTGTGCGACCAGGCGCCGGTCTCCTCGCCGCCGAGCGGCAGGCCGTCCGCGGCGATCCGTGGTGCGTGCCGGGTCGGCGGGGCGAGCAGCGCGGGGATCACGGCGAAGGCGCCGCTGCCCAGGAGTGCGACGAGCCAGGCGCCGAGCACGGCCTCCTCCGCGGAGCCCGCGGCGAGCGTCGTCCCGACCGAGGTCGCCCAGGCGCCGGCGCCGAGTCCGGCGACCAGGCCGAGACCGCCGAGCAGGAGCCTCGAGCCTCGGCCGAGCGCCGCCGCGACGAGTCCGGCGACGGCGGGGACGCCCGCCAGCAGCAGCGCCAGCGCGAGGAGGGCCCCGACCGGCTGCGACTCGTCCGCGGCGCCCGTGCTCGACCAGTGCGAGGCGAGCACCGGCGGGAGCCGGTCGGCGAGGACCGCCCGCGAGACGAGGATCCCGGCGGCGGGGATCAGGAGCGACGCGGCGGCGACGAGCGCGCGAGGTCGCGACCCGGAGATGGTCGAGGTGCGGGTGGTGGTCACAGTGCGGTCCTCTCGAGGAATCGGATGACGTCCGCGCGGCTGATGCCGCTGCGGCGGGCCTCGGCGGCGAGCTGCTCGACGAGGGCGGTGACGCGCACGAGTCCCGGGCCGGCGGACTCCGCCACCCAGGCGCCCCGGCCGCGGCGCATCTCGAGGAGGCCGTCGTCGCGGAGCGCGGCGTACGCGCGCAGCACGGTGTGCATGTTGATGCCGAGGGAGTCGGCGAGCTCGCGCGCCGGCGGCAGACGATCGCCCGCCGACAGCTCGCCGGACGCCACCGCGGCGCGGACCTGCGCCTCGAGCTGATCGGCCAGCGAGCGCGGTGAGGAGTGGTCGACGCGCAGCAGCATGTTCGCCATGTTAGTAGAACAATGCGAGTGAGGGAAGGCGCGCTAGCGTGGGAGGACCAGTCCGGGAGAGGGGACCCCGATGACCGCTCCGACCGCCTCGCGCGCGGCGACGCTGCGCCTGGCCGGCCTGTTCGTCGCCGGGGCGGGGCTGCTCGAGGTCCTGTTCCTCGTCGTCCCGGCCGGCTCCGGATCCGTGCTCGCGGCACGCGCGGTCGTGCTGCTCGGCGCGGGGCTGCTCGCGGCCGCCGCGTCGGTCCTCGCGCGCGGGGCCGACTCGAAGGGCGGGCTGGTCGGCGCGACCGGCGCGACGGCACTGATCGTCTTCGCGGTGCTGATCGTGCTGCGGCCGATCATCAGGTGGTCCTCGCCGAGCACGACGGGCTCGACTCCCACACCCGAGATGATCACCGCCTCGACGCTCGTGCTCACCCTCGCCGTGCTGTCGCTGGTCGCCGGAGTGGTGGGGCTCGTCGCGCTCGCTCGCTCGCGCACCGTCCCGCGGCGGGTGGTCGTGATCGCCGCCGTCGCCGTGGGTGTGAACGCCGTGGGCGGCTTCGCGACCTCGGTGCCCCTGCTGGTCACGGCGACGCCGTCCCAGGAGCTGCTGATCGGGATCTCGATCGCGGCGTCGCTCGTCGGGTCGCTGCTGATCCTCGCCACGGGGGTCGTCTGGCTCCTCGCCGCCCGCACGATGGTCCGCGCGGGCTGAGCCCCGGCCCGCTCAGCACGCCGGCGCCCGCTCAGGACGAGATCGCTTGCTCGGGAGCCCCGGCCTGCTCAGGACGACAGCGCCAGCGACACCGCCAGCACCACCATCACGACCGCGACCGCCCCGTCGAGCACGCGCCAGGCCGTCCGGCTCCGGAACAGCGGCCGCAGCGCCCGCGCCCCGACGCCCAGCGCCGTGAACCACAGCACGCTGCCCAGCGCCGCCCCCGCGCCGAACCACCAGCGCTCGTCGCCGTGCGTGTTCGCCACCGAGCCCAGCAGCACGACGGTGTCGAGGTAGACGTGCGGGTTCAGCAGCGTCAGGGCCAGGCAGGTGCCGATCGCCGTGCGCAGCGAGGTGGAGGCGCCGGCCGGATCGCCCTCGAGCGTCCCCGGGCGCAGTGCCCGCCGCGCGGCGAGCACCGCGTAGGCGAGGAGGAACACGATCCCGCCCCAGCGGATCACGACCAGCAGCCACGGTGCCGACTCGATGACGGCGCCGATCCCGGCGATGCCGAGGACGATCAGCGCGGCGTCCGCGAGGGCGCAGATCGCGACGACGGCGAGCACGTGCTCGCGCCGCAGCCCCTGCCGCAGCACGAACGCGTTCTGCGCACCGATGGCGATGATGAGCGAGAGGCCGAAGCCGAGGCCGGACACGGCGGCGAGGAGGGGGGACACGGCTCCGACGGTAGGCCCCGCCGCTCCTGTAGACCAGCTCATGCTCCTTCAGTACCGTAAGCACGACTGATGCGAGGAGCGCGATGCTGACCGACGACCTCGACCTCGCCCGCCTCCGCGCCCTCGCGGCCGCCGTCCGCTTCGGCTCCTTCGACGCCGCCGCCCGCGAGCTGCACGTCACTCCCTCGGCGCTCAGCCAGCGGATCAAGGCGCTCGAGTCGGCCGCCGGCCGCGTCCTCCTGGTGCGCTCGCGCCCCGTCGTCGCGACCGAGGCGGGCGCCGGTCTGCTCCGCCTGGCCCGCCAGATCGAGCTCCTCGCCGAGGACGCGGTCCGCGCGCTCGACGGCGGCCCGCGGGAGGGGCGCGGCCCGGTCACGGTGCCGATGGCCGTCAACGCCGACTCGCTCGCGACCTGGGTGCTCCCCGCGCTCGCGACCGTCCCCGAGGTCGTCGTCGAGCTGCACCGCGAGGACCAGGAGCACACCACCGCGTTCCTGCGCGACGGCACCGTGCTCGCCGCGGTGACGGCCGAGGCGGAGGCGGTGCTCGGCTGCACCGTCGAGCGGCTCGGCACGATGCGCTACCGGGCGATGGCCGCGCCCGCCTTCGCCGAGCGCTGGTTCCCGGACGGACCGGACGCGGCGGCGCTCGCCGTCGCTCCCGTCGTCGTCTTCGACGAGAAGGACCGCCTGCAGGCCCGCTTCCTCGCCGCGGCCGGCGTCGAGGCGCGACCCCCGCAGCACCGGGTGCCCGGCTCGGCCGACTTCGAGCAGGCCGTCCGCCTCGGTCTCGGCTGGGGCATGCTGCCCGAGCTGCAGGCCCCCGTCGGCGCCGCGGGCCTCGTCGCCCTCGGCGGCGCCCCCGTCGACGTCCCCCTCCACTGGCAGCAGTGGGCGCTGCGCACCCCGAGCCTCGACGCCGTCGCCGCCGCGATCACCGCCGGCGCCCGAGCCGCACTCCGCCCCTGACCCCTCTTCCGCTTCCGCGAGATGCCACTTGTGCACGCGACACGCCGTGTCGGGCGTGCACAAGTGGCATCTCGCGGGAGCGAAGAGGGGGTCAGACGGCGAAGACGTCGCGGAGGGTCACCGTCTGCAGGGAGCGCTCGCGCAGGAGGTCGACCAGCTGCGCGTAGACCGTCGTCACGGGGTCGAAGTTGGCGTGCCCGATCACGATCCGCTGCGGCCGGAACCACTCGTCCGCGAAGCCGAGCAGCTGCTCCGGCGTGATCCGACCGGAGTCCGAGAGCGAGCCGTACCAGAGCGTCGTCGCCGTGTAGCCGATCGCCGCTGCGGCCGTCCGGCTGCGCGCATCGGTGTAGCCGAACGGCGGCCGGTAGAAGGGAGCCGCCTCCACCCCGTAGGTGGCGCGGATGAACTCGCCGTTCCGGCCGAGCTCCTCCTGGATCCCGTCGGTCGAGAGCGAGGTCAGATCCGCGTGCGACCAGGTGTGGTTCGCGAGCTGCACCTGCCCGCCGGCGACCAGCGGCGCGAGCGCGGGTGCGTTCACGGTCCAGGAGTCGTACTTCCCGTTGAGGAAGAAGGTGAGCCGCGTCCCGGTGTCCTTCGCGAACTGCGCGTACGCGGCCACGACGTCGGAGTCGGACCCGTCGTCGACCGTCCACGCCAGCAGGCTCCCGTCGCCGGGCAGCTCGGTGATCGTCCCCTCCGGCAGCGGGAACCGCGCGCGGACCGGCACGGGCGCCGCCGTGGTCGTCGGCACGGGGCGCGGCGGGGGAGTGGGCGTCGGAGTGGGCGACGGCGTCGCGGCCACGGCGGCCGCGGTCGGCCCGACGCGGACGGCGCTCGTGCAGCCGGTCAGGCCGACGGCCGCGGACGCGAGCCCCAGCAGCAGCGCACGGCGCCTCAGCGCGCTCGGCTGCGCACCCGGTCTCGGCGCGCTCGCCCTCGATGCAGACATGGTCCCCCCACGCGGCGACCCGGACCCCCCGGGAGCGCCGGAGCGACCGTAGCACCGGCGTGTCTTGCAGGGCGCGCGGGTGTCGCCTAAGCTACTCGGGTTGCGTGCATCTGCACGCTCTTGCGCGCTGCCCTCGGGCGGCGCGCCGACAAGTGACCTTGGGTGGGTCGGGCGAGGCCTCGTGCCGCGCGTGGCCCACGGTACCCACACATGGAGGAAACCATGGCAGCAGTCTGCCAGGTGACCGGAGCCGTCCCCGGTTTCGGACACGCCATCTCGCACTCGCACCGGCGCACCAAGCGCCGCTTCGACCCGAACGTGCAGAAGAAGACGTACTACGTCCCGTCCCTGCGCCGTAACGTCACGCTGACGCTGTCGGCCAAGGGCATCAAGGTCATCGACGCCCGTGGCATCGAGTCCGTCGTGAAGGATGTTCTCGCTCGTGGGGTGAAGATCTAATGGCCAAGCAGCAGGACGTCCGTCCGATCATCAAGCTCCGTTCGACGGCCGGAACCGGTTACACCTACGTGACCAAGAAGAACCGCCGCAACGACCCCGACCGTCTCGTGCTCAAGAAGTACGACCCCGTAGTGCGCAAGCACGTCGACTTCCGCGAGGAGCGCTAAGTATGGCTAAGAAGAGCAAGATCGCCCGCAATGAGCAGCGCAAGGTGGTCGTCGAGCGCTACGCCGCCAAGCGCCTCGAGCTGAAGAAGGCCCTCGTCGACCCCGCCGGGACCGACGAGTCCCGCGAGGCCGCCCGCACGGGCCTCCAGAAGCTCCCCCGCAACGCCTCGCCGGTCCGCGTCCGCGGCCGCGACGCCGTCGACGGCCGCCCCCGCGGCAACCTCTCGAAGTTCGGTATCTCGCGTGTCCGCTTCCGTGACATGGCCCACCGCGGCGAGCTGCCCGGCATCACCAAGTCGAGCTGGTAAGCGGCGCGCAGCGCCGCTTACCAGCGTGCTAGCTGCGTGAACGACGAAGGCCCCTCGATCTCACGATCGGGGGGCCTTCGTCGTTCACGGGTCAGGAGCGTCCCTGCCGCCCCTGACCGCGGTCGGCCTCGCGACGGGGCCGGGATCCGCAGAGCGTCCTGCGTCCGCTGCGGAGAATCGCTTGGCACGCGATTCTCCGAATCGCTCGCGGTTCCCGCTTGCGCTCCGCGTCTTCGGCGGTGATCCGTCGCGAACGGCTCCTTCGTCGGCGGTGGGACAGCCGGTCGTGACGGATGGGCTCGCTTGCGCCGGTGGGGCCGGCCCATGCTGATCGAGTAGGCCGCGGAGCGGGCGTATCGAGATCCACCCGCATCGAACGGTGGTCTCGATGCCGCCCTGCTGACGACGGTGGGTCTCGATACGCCCCTGCGGGGCTACTCGACCAGCATGGGGCTGCCGCCCATGCCTTCCGATCGAGTAAGCCGCGGAGCGGGCGTAGCGAGATGCACGGTCCATGCTGATCGAGTAGGCCGCGCAGCGGGCGTATCGAGATCCACGCGAACGGGCGTATCGGGATCCACCGCCGCCGGAGCTTCGCGAACGCGCCGCGTAAAATGGCGCGCATGACAAGCAGCCTTCCGACCGTCGCCGAGATCGCGGCGCTCATCGACCACGCGATCCTCAAGCCCGAGCTGACCCGCGCCGAGGTCGACGCGCAGCTCGACGAGGCCCGGGCGGCGGGCGTCTTCAGCGTCTGCGTCCGCCCCTCCGACATCGCGCACGCCGTCCGCCGGCTCGAGGGCTCGGGCGTCCTCGTCGGCACGGTCATCGGCTTCCCGCACGGCACCACCTCCACCGCCGCCAAGGTCGCGGAGTCGACGCAGGCGCTCGCCGACGGCGCCGTCGAGCTCGACATGGTCGTCAACATCGGCCGCCTCCGCAGCGGACTCCTCGAGGACGTCGAGGCCGACATCCGCGCGGTCGTCGATGCGGCCGAGGGGCACGTCGTCAAGGTCATCCTCGAGACGAGCCACCTCGACGACGAGCAGATCGTCGCCGGCAGCGAGGCCGCCGAGCGCGCGGGCGCCGACTTCGTCAAGACCGCGACGGGCTTCGCCGGCGGCGGCGCGAACGAGCACGACCTCCGCCTGATGCGCGGCGCCGTCTCCGACGCCGTCCAGGTCAAGGCGTCCGGTGGCGTCCGCGACCTCGACACGCTCCTCGCCTTCCGCGAGCTCGGCGTCACCCGCTTCGGCACGAGCGGCTCGGCCGTCATCCTCGGCGACCTCACCGCGCGCCAGGCCGGCGACTCCTCCGCCGCCCGCGTCGACACCGGCTCCTACTGAGCACCGTGCGCGGAGGAGGGGGCCGCGGTCGTCGCGCGGTGGCGGAGGGCCGCGCGCTCGACGACATCGCCAAGGCGCTCAAGGAGCGGGTCTACGCCGCCTTCACCGGCCTCGCCGTCGTGATGATCTACGCCGTCGACGACCAGGCCGACTCCGCGCACGCGCTGCGCAGCCTCGTCATCGCGATCGTCGGCATCTCCGCGGCCGGCTTCGTCGCCGACGTGATCGCGCACCAGGTCGCCCACGCCTCGACCCCGACCGCGGTCGAGGCGCGCACGATGCTCCGGATCTCCGGCGGCGCCCTCGCCTCCGCCTCCCTCCCCGTCCTGGTGCTCGCGGCATCGGCGCTCGGCTGGATCGACGACGTCCTCGCGCTCCGGATCGGCGTCGGCGTCTACGTCGCGACCCTCGCCGGCATCGCCCTGATCGCCGTGGTCCGAGCCGGTCTCGGTCTCGGCCAGAGCATCATCGGCCTGCTCGGACTCGTCGGACTGGGAGCCGCCGTCGTCGGCGTGCTCGCGCTGTCGCACTGATGACGGCGACACCGACGCCGACGGCGACCCCCGCGCCGACTCCAGCGGCGGCGCCCCGATGACCCGCACCCGCGTCGAGCTCGGCCGCCGCGAGGACCTCGGCGGCGACTGCGAGCACTGCTTCGGGCTCTGCTGCGTCGCCCTCGCGTTCACCCGCTCCGCCGACTTCCCCGTCGACAAGGCGGCGGGCGACCCCTGCGGCAACCTCGACACCGAGGACGCCTGCACGATCCACCGACGGCTGCGACCGGAGGGCTTCGTCGGCTGCACCGTCTTCGACTGCTTCGGCGCCGGTCAGAAGGTGTCGATGCAGACGTTCGGCGGCGTCTCCTGGCGCTCCGCCGCCCAGGTGCGGGCGCGGATGTTCGCGGTCTTCCCTCTGATGCGCCGCCTGCACGAGCTGCTCTGGTACCTGGACGTCGCTCTCGCCCTGCGCGAGACCGACGCGGCTCTGCGCGACGAGCTGCGCGCCCGCTTCGACGCCGTGCACGGGCTGACGCTCGCCGAGGCGGACGAGATCCTCGCGGCCGACGTCGACGCGGAGTACGCGGCCGCCCGACCGCTGCTGATCGCGGCGAGCGCGTCGGCCCGCTCCGCCCTCCCGCGCCGGAAGCGGCACGGGCGCCTGCGCCTGCAGCCCGGCACCGACCTCGTGGCCGCGGCGCTCCGGGGCGCGGATCTGCGGGGCGCCGACCTGCGCGGCTCGCTGCTGATCGCGGCGGATCTCCGCGGGGCGGACCTGCGCGGCTGCGACGTGCTGGGCGCCGACCTCCGCGATGCGCTGGTGGCGGGCGCCGATCTCTCCGGGGCGCTCTTCCTGACGCAGGCGCAGGTCAGCAGCACGCGCGGGGACGCCGCGACGGCGCTGCCGCCGCACTTCGAGCGCCCGTCGCACTGGGCCGTCGCGGGAGGCTGACCCCGAGGATCACGAGGTCGACGAAGGGGGAGTCGACGAGGGGGGGAGTCGGCGAAGGGCGAGTCGGCGAAGGCCCTCAGCCCTCGACGGTGCCCGCGGCCGAGCCGTCGTGCTCGAGGCCGAGGCCGCCGAGGACCTCGCGGTGGACGAGGTTCGAGCCGTTCCAGTTCTCGATCACGCACTGCGGGAAGGCCTCGCGGTCGAGGGCGTCGAGCCAGCTGGCGGCGGCCTCGCGCGCCCAGGTCTCGGACGAGTAGACGCCGAGGATCTCGGTCTCGTCCGCCCACTGCCCGGTGGACGAGAGCACGTAGTGACCGACGCTCATGGCTGCTCCTTCATCGTCGCGCAGTGGCGCGCATTGACAAGCCTGTCACAAACACACTCTTGCGCGCGGCCGTTGTCCGTGGTTACGCGATGCTGTCGCGAAGTCGCGCATTGAGCGCTGCGAGGGCCGCGCCGATCTCGGGTCCGTCGGCTCCGGGCAGCACGGCGCCGCCCTGCGCGAGGCTGTGCCGCAGGGCGTCGAGCTCCGCCGAGCCGATCCGGCCGTCGGTGGTGAGCACCTCGAGGGTGGTGAGGACTCCGACGAGCGCGACGGCGTCGTCGACGTCCAGGGGGCGGGCGCAGCTGTTCTCCATGCGCTTCTCCAGGGGATCGGTGCCGCGCGGGGAACGCGGCGAGGGGGGTCGGGTGGGGGTGGGCGCCGGTCGGGAGTCCGGACGCGCCGAGACGCCCCGCAGTCGGATCGACCGCGGGGCGTCGCGTGGGACGGCGTCAGCGGTCAGGCGACGCGCGGCTCGTCCTCGGGGGCGTCGTCCTCGGGGATGTGCACGTCCTGGACGGTCACGTTGATCTCGGCGACCTCCATGCCGACGATCTCGCGGATCGCACGGCCGACGGCGGAGCGCACGCCCTCCGCGACGTCCTGGAGCGCGACGGGGTACTCGGCGACGATCGTGACGTCGGCCGCGACCTGGCGCTCGCCGACCTCGACCTTGACGCCCTGGGCGCGGTCCTCGTTGCCGAGCGCGCCACGGATCGCACCGAGGGCGCGGGCCGCTCCGTTGCCGAGAGCGTGCACGCCGGGGACCTCTCGGGCCGCGATGCCGGCCACCTTCGCGATGACGCCGTCATCGATGACGGTGCGTCCGGTGCCGGTCGTCGTCGTGGTGGTCGTGGTGCTCTCGGCCATGGTCTCCTCTTTCGTCTCGGTGCCCGGTCGGTCGATCGGGCGGTTCTGAAGTAGGACGGAGCCACCCCGTCGTTCGTCACGGTGTCGTCCCACGTGCCCAGGCGACTGCCAGGGTCGGGTCTCACCGCGCCGTCTCCCGGTCGAGGAAGGCGAGGGTGCGCTCGAGCGTCTCGCGCGCCTCCGGCCGCTCGAAGTGGAACTGGTACTCGTGCCCGAGCTCGCTGTCGTGCCCGTCGCCCCAGAGCAGCGCGGTGACCGGCACGCCGAGCGAGCGCAGCTGCGCCGCGAACGGGCGCGACTGCTGCGCCGTGAGCGGATCGGCGTTGCCGCCACTGAGGAACACCGGCGGGAAGCGCGGGGTCACGTGGTCGATCGTCGACATCCAGCGCGCGGCCTCCGACGTCCACCACGCGCGCCGGCCGGTGTACGCCCAGAGGGCGGCGCGCAGTCCGCGGCCCGCCAGCCCGGTGGCCGCGGCCAGCGTGTCGAGATCGAAGATCCCGCAGTGCAGGACCACGGCCCGCAGCGCGTCGACGGGCAGCGTCGTGGGGAGTCCCGCGGCGCGGGCGTAGGAGGGGTTCGTGATCGCCGTGGCCAGCTGGCTCGCGAGCTGGGCGCCGGCGGAGTCGCCGGCCAGGACGATGCGGTCGCGCGCGATGCCGAGGCGTCCGGCGCTGCGGCGGAGGTGCTCGAGCGCGGCGAGCAGCTGCCGCGGTGCGGTCGGATGCACCGCCTCCGGTCCGCGGCTGTAGTCCAGGGCGACGGCGGTGTAGCCGGCGGCCGCGAGCATGCGGAGGTAGGGGTCGACGTCGCGCCGGTGGCCGGACACCCAGCCGCCGCCGTGGATCCAGACCACGGTCGGCCGGGAGCCCGCGGCTGCGGAGCGGAAGACGTCGGCCGTGGTGGCGGGCGCCCCGGGGCGCGCCGGGATCGGCTCCGCGACCCGGCGGATCCCCTCGGGCGCGAACGGGAGCATCGACGCGGCCGTCCGCCGAGCCTCGCGCTCGAACACCGTTCGGACAGCCAGCGCGGTCGGCCAGGACGCGGCCCGGATCGGCGTCGCGTGCACGGTGCCCCCTCCTCGCGCCGCTCGCCCGGCCCCACCGGCGACGCGTCACGAAGGGTACGCACTTCGTGTTTCCACCGTGAGACAGCGCAGGTGGCAGGCTGGGCGGGTGACGGACGACGTGAGCGCGCAGGGCGACCCGGGACGGCCGGTTCCCGCACCGGCCGGCCCTGCACCGGCCGCCCCCGCATCGGCCGCCCCTGCATCGGCCGCCCCCGTGAAGACCCCTCGCGGGAGGCGCGAGCGCAGAAGGGCCGCTCGCGGGAGCTCCCTCCGTCCGCGGACCCTGCTCGTCCTCGCCCTGATCGGCTCGATCGGCGGGGTGCTCTCCGGCGCGTTCGGGGTCGGCGGCGGCATCGTGATGGTGCCGATGCTGATCGCCTGGGCCGGGATGGACCAGCGCCGCGCCTCCGCGACCTCGCTGCTCGCGATCGCCCCCACGGCGGTGGCCGGCGCCTTCGGCTACGCGCTCGGCGGTCAGGTCGCGTGGCTCCCCGCGGCCGTGATCGCGGCGGCGGCGATGATCGGCGCGGTCGCCGGCTCCTGGCTGCTCGCCCGCCTGCCGCTCGGCGTGCTCCGCTGGCTGTTCGTCGCGCTGCTGCTCGCGGCGGCGGTGCGGATGGCCGTGTTCGGCTCGAACGAGACGGGCGACGTCGCCGAGGGCTGGGGCGTCTGGCCGGGCTTCGGCGGTCTGGGGCTCGCGATGGGCGTCGCGTCGGGGCTCTTCGGCATCGGCGGCGGCGCGATCGCCGTGCCCGTGCTCGTCGGGGCGTTCGGCCTCGCCGACCTGCTCGCCAAGGGCACCTCGCTCGCCGCGATGATCCCGACGGCGATCAGCGGCTCGATCGCGAACGCGCGCCGCGGGCTGCTGGACGTCCGCGCCGGACTCGTCGTCGGCCTCTGCGCGACGGGGTTCTCCTTCGCCGGAGTCGCGCTGTCGTTCCTGCTGCCCGCGCGACTCTCGGGCGTGCTGTTCGCCGCGCTGCTGCTCCTGGCGGCGCTCCAGCTCGCGCTGAAGGGGCGGCGGAAGCGCTCCTGATCCGGTCCGGTGCACCGACCGGATCGTCCCGCGCTCTTGACATCCGGTCTTGGTGAGTGTTCGATCAGTCACATGCCTACCACGACCCCTCGCTCCACCGCCGAGGCGCAGCGCGAGCGGATCACCGCGGCCGCCGTGCACGTCTTCGCGCGCACCGGCTACGCGGCGACCCCGATCACCGAGGTCGCCACGGAGGCCGGGGTCTCGCCGGCCTACGTCTTCCGCCTGTTCCCCGGCAAGCTCGGCGTCTTCGTCGCCGCGGTCGACCGCTGCTACGAGCTGGTCGCGTCGAGGCTCGCAGCAGCGGGGGAGGCCTCGCCCTCCTCCGACCCGGCCGACCGGCTCGAGGCGATGACCGCCGCCTACATCGACCTGATCGCCGACCGCGACCTGATCATGCTGCAGTCGCAGGCGCAGAGCGCGTGCGAGGTCCCGGAGATCCGCGAGGCCGTGCGCCGGGGCGTCTCCGCGGTCGTCCGGCGGGTCACCGTCGTCTCCGGAGCCGACGGCCCGGCCGTGCAGCGCTTCATCGCCTACGGCCAGCTCTGCCACCTGATCGTCCAGGCCGACCTCGGCGGCGTCGACTCCGAGTGGGCGCACATCGTCTCGGCAGGCATCCGCCACCACCCTTGACCGCCACATGCCGGTCGACTAGCCCCGCAAGGGCGCATCCCCTGCTGGTCGAGTAGCGCTGGTTCGCCCGCTGGTCCAGCAGGCCCGCCCCCACCCATGCTGGTCGAGTAGCCCCGCAGGGGCGTATCGAGACCCACGCTGCCATCCCTTCCGCCTCCACCCCACCCTCTCCACCGCACCACTCCTTCCCGCACACCCACACATGTGACTGTCCAGTCACTCAGCAAACCACCCAGGAGCACCCCATGACCACCACCCTCCCGCGCACCACCACCCGCGTCGTCCTCCCCGGACTCGTCGAGCCGTCCGGGCTCGTCGTCGAGCAGGCGCCCGTCGAGCCGCCCACGGCCGGCGAGCTGCTCGTCGCCGTCGAGGCCACCGGCATCTCCTTCGCGGAGCAGTCGATGCGCCGCGGCCGCTACGTCGCCCAGCCGCCCTTCCCCTTCACCCCGGGCTACGACCTGGTCGGCCGGGTGCTCGCAGTCGGCCCCGGCGGCGACGCGTCGCTCGAGGGCCGCCGCGTCGCCGCGCTCACCAAGACCGGCGGCTGGACCGGGCACGCCCGCGTCGCCGCACGCGACTGCGTCCCGGTGCCCGACGGCGTCGCGTCGGAGGACGCCGAGGCCGTGGTGGTGAACGGAGTGACGGCCTGGCAGATGCTGCACCGCTCGGCCCGGGTCTCCCGCGGCGACACGATCCTCCTGTTCGGAGCGAACGGCGGCGTCGGCGGTCTCGTGCACCGGCTCGCGCGGCTCGAGGGCATCCGGGTGATCGGCGCCGCCTCGCCCCGCTACCACGACGCCCTCCGCGCAGCCGGCGTCGAGCCCGTCGACTACGCCGACCCGGAGGTCGCCGCGCGCGTCCGCGAGCTCGCGCCCGGCGGTGTCCAGGCCGTCTTCGACAACATCGGCGGAGCGACGACCCGCCTGGCCTGGTCGCTGCTCGCGCCCGGCGGCACCCTCGTCGCCTACGCGATCGTCAGCGCGAGCACCGGGAGCATCTGGCCGCCGTTCCTGAAGCAGCTCGCGCGGATCCAGGCCTACCAGCTGGCGCCCAACGGCCGGCGCGCCGTCTTCTACGACCTCTGGGCCGGGCACTCGCTGCGTCCCGCGCGCTTCCGCGCCCGGCTCGAGGAGGACCTCGGCCGCGTGCTCGCGCTCCTCGCCGAGGGCTCGCTCTCGGCCAACATCGCGGCGCGCTTCCCGCTCACCGGGATCGTGGCGGCGATGGAGCTCGCCGAGTCGCGGACCCTCGACGGCAAGGTGATCCTGCTGCCCTGATCGAGGCGCTGCCCTGATCGAGGCGCCGCCCTGATCGAGGCGCCGGGCGACCGGTGCCGCGCGCCCGTGGAAAAATGGGCGGTGATGTCCTCCGAAGCCTCATGAGCGCCGCCACCTACCTGACCGCCTCGATCCCCCTGCGCCTCGCGAGCGCGGGGATGGTCGTCGCCCTTCCCGTCCTCGCCGTCGAGCGCCTCGACGACGTCGCCCTCGGCGGGCTGCTGACCGGCGCGGCGCTGTTCCCGAGCGTGATCGCCGCGCCGCTGGTCGGCACGGTGCTCGACCGGGTGCGCGCGCCGCGCCGGCTGCTGGTCGGCGCGGCGCTCGCCACCGCCGCCTCCTTCGCGCTCGCCGCGTTCCTCGGCGACGTGCCGACGCTCCTGATCGCGCTGCTCCTGGTGCTCGCGGGTCTCGCGACCCCCGTCTACATGGGCGGCATGTCGAGCTTCGTCACCAGCGCGATCGCCGAGCCGCGCCGCGCCTACGCGCAGGACTCGCTCTCCTACACCGTCGCCTCCATCGGCGGCCCCGCGATCGCCGGGCTCGTGATCGCCGTCGCCTCGGCCCGCTTCGCGATGCTCGCGATGGCGGCCCTCGCGCTCATCGGGGTCCTCGGCTCGCTCGCCCTGCGGATGGAGGCGCGGCCGACTCCCACCGTCGGGGTCCGGCGCACCATCGCCGCCGGGGTCACCCACCTCGTCCGCCACCGGCCGATCGCCATCGTCACCCTCTCGGGCACGATCAGCCAGATCGGCGGAGGCGCGGCGGGGGTCGCCGCGATCGGCCTGTCGCTCGAGCGGGTGGGCAGCCCCGCCGCGGCGGCCGGGCTCCTCACCGCCTTCGCCGTCGGCGGGCTGCTCGGCGCGATCGCGGTCGCCCTCCGGCGCTGGACGCACCGGCCCCCGGCCTGGGTGATGGGCGCGGGCTTCGCCGCGACCGGCGTCGCCCTGCTCG
The DNA here is from genome assembly GCF_013205055.1 of Rathayibacter sp. VKM Ac-2856. GTDB lineage: Bacteria > Actinomycetota > Actinomycetes > Actinomycetales > Microbacteriaceae > Rathayibacter. The sequence continues at coordinate 175,846 of NZ_JABMLF010000003.1, read as the reverse complement.
CCGCCGCTCCCGATCTCGGGATCGTCGTGGCCGTCGTCGCGTTCGCCGTCGCCGGGATCTTCACCGCGCCCGCGAACGCCGCGATGCTGCTGCTGCGCGATCAGGAGAGCCCGGCGGCCGTCCGCTCCCAGGTCTTCACGATCGGCGCGGGCCTGCGCGCCGCCGCCGCCGCGGTCGGAGCCGCCCTCGCAGGCGCCGCCTCCACCCTCGACGCCGGCTGGCTGATCCTCGGCATCGCCACCGTCTGGATCGCCTCAGGCGCCCTGCTCACCCTCTTCCCCAGCCCCGAGCCCCCCACGCGCCTCACACCCTGATCCCCCCGCCGCGAGATGCCACTTGTGCACGCGACACGCCGTGAAAGGCGTGCACAAGTGGCATCTCGCGGGAGCGGGAGGGAGTGGGTCAGGCGGCGGCGCCCGCGAGGCTGCCGGTGCTGAGGCCGGCCGGGTCGGTGATCAGGCAGTTGATGACGCGGTCGCCGCTGCCCCAGCTCTCCTCGGTCGGGTAGTAGTAGCTGAACTCGTACTGCGACTCCTCGTAGCTGAGCCCGACGAAGCTCTCGAACGCCGTCTGGCACTCGGAGTCGGCCTGGGCGACGGTGTCCGTCTCGCCCGGGTACTCGTCGGCCTCGGCCATCGTGATGTTCTGGAAGACCTCGTAGCTGTGCTCGTCGGTGCACGGCACGGTCGGCACGTCGGTGACCTCGGTCGCGGTCTCGCTCAGCTCGTCGTTCAGGCAGTCGCCGACGCGCAGCTGGAAGACGTCGGTCGTGCCGCCCTCGACGATCTCGCCCGAGGAGTCGTCGCGGGTCTCGCCGCCCATCATGCTGTTGATCCCCGAGCAGCCGGTCAGGCCGAGGGCGAGGGCCGCAGCGGCGGCGAGGACGAGGGAGGAACGGCGGCGGTTCATCAGGAGCTCCAGACGGCGGCGGTGACGGTGACAGATCGGCTCCAGGGTAGGGGCGGCCGGGCCCGCGCGGGCACCCCCTGTGCGGTGCGTCCGCCCGCCGATCGAGGCCGCTACTCCGATCGCCGCCTCCCGACAAGGCCCCCCGCGCGGCAGGCGCCGCCCAGCCGAGTGGAGTCGAATGGGGGCATGGCTCAGAAGACCGTCGCAGACCAGCTCATCGCCCAGCTCATCGACGCCGGGGTCTCCCGGATCTACGGCATCGTCGGCGACTCGCTCAATCCGATCGTCGACGCGGTGCGCCGCAGCGGCGGCTCGGCCAAAGGCGGGATCGACTGGATCCACGTCCGCAACGAGGAGGCCGCCGCCTTCGCGGCCGCCGCGGAGGCGCAGATCACCGGGAAGCTGGCGGTGTGCGCCGGGAGCTGCGGGCCGGGCAACCTGCACCTGATCAACGGCCTCTACGACGCGCACCGCTCGGCCGCGCCGGTGCTCGCGATCGCGAGCCACATCCCGAGCAACGAGATCGGCTCCGGCTACTTCCAGGAGACGCACCCCGACCGCCTCTTCGTCGAGTGCTCGCACTACCGCGAGCTCGTCTCCACGGCGGCGCAGGCCCCGCGGGTCGTGAACGCGGCGATGCGCAGCGCCGTCGCCCTCCGCGGCGTGGCCGTGGTGACGCTGCCGGGCGACGTCGCCGAGTTCGAGGCCGTGGGGGAGTTCCCCGCCTTCGTGCTGCCGGAGCCGCCGATCCTCGTGCCCGCCGAGGCCGACGTCCGCGCGCTCGCCCAGGCGATCGACGCCGCGAAGACGGTCGCGATCTTCGCCGGCGCCGGAGTGCGGCACGCGCACGACGAGGTCGTCGCGTTCGCCGAGCTCGTCGGAGCGCCGATCGGGCACAGCCTGCGCGGCAAGGAGTGGATCCAGTACGACAACCCGTACGACGTCGGCATGACGGGGCTGCTCGGCTACGGTGCCGCGCACGCGGGCATCCACGACGCCGATCTGCTGATCCTGCTCGGCACCGACTTCCCCTACGAGCAGTTCCTGCCCGACGCGTCGAAGGTCGTCATCGCCCAGGTCGACACGGACGCCTCGAAGCTCGGCCGCCGGGTGAGCGTGGCCCACCCTGTGCACGGCGACGTCGCCGCGACGCTCGACGCGCTCACCCCGCTGGTGAAGCGCAAGGACCACCGCTTCCTCGACAAGCTGCTGAAGAAGCACGAGAAGCTCGTCACGGGCGTGGTCGGGAAGTACACCGAGGTCGCCACGAAGCGCCCGATCCACCCCGAGCTGGTCGCCTCGACGCTCGACGTGCTGCTCGCGGACGACGCGATCGTGACCGCCGACACCGGCATGGGCAACGTCTGGCAGGCGCGCTACATCACGCCGAACGGCCGCCGCCGCCTGCTCGGCTCGTACTCGCACGGGTCGATGGCGAACGCGCTGCCGCAGGCGGTCGGCGCGCAGCTCGCGCAGCCGGGCCGCCAGGTCGTCTCGCTGAGCGGCGACGGAGGGCTCTCGATGCTGATGGGCGAGCTGGTGACGGTCGCCGCGTACAAGCTGCCGGTGACGATCGTCGTGTTCAACAACTCGACGCTCGGGCTGGTCAAGGTCGAGATGCTCGTCGACGGCTTCCCCGACTTCGCGGTCGACGTGCCGATGGTCGACTACGCGCAGGTCGCGACCGCGATCGGCTTCCGGGGGATCCGCGTCGAGGACCCGCGCGAGGTCGAGGGGGCGCTGCGGGAGGCGCTCGCCGATCCGGGGCCGGTGCTCGTGGACGTGGTGACGGATCCGCTCGCCCTGTCGCTGCCGCCGACGGTGACCGGCGCGCAGGTGAAGGGATTCGCGCTGGCGATGTCGAAGATGGTGATGAACGGCGGCACGGGCGAGGCGATCGCGCTGGCCCGCTCCAACGTGAAGCACGCGCTGCGGTGAGGCGCCTGGCGACCGGCACGTGGTTCGTGCGCGGCTCGAGCCTGCCGCTCTGGCGCGGGCGGGAGGGGGTGGCGATCACCTACGCGCCGCTGCCGAGCGGCGAGGTCGCCGACGTCGTCAGCTGGCGCGGCCGGCGCTCGACGCGGTACGTGGTCGGGATCGACGCCCCCGACCCCGCGGATCCGGACGGCTTCCGCTGGCGCGGCGTCGAGCCGCTGACGCTGCTCGCCCGCAGCCGGTGGTCCTTCGTCGCGGCCGACGCGGAGGCGGGCTGGGCGCTGACCCGCTTCGCGCGGACGCCGTTCACCCCGGCCGGCGTCGACGTCTGCGTCCGCGACGCGCACCCGGCGCCCGGCGTGCTCGCCGCCGCCCTCGCGGCCTGCGCCGCCGACCCCCGCACGGCACCGCTGCGCCCCCGCCTCTTCGAGGTCGCCCCCTGACAGTGGATCTCGATACGCCCGCTGCGCGGGCCACTCGATCAGCATGAGCGGGTGCGGCCCGCTCGCTGCGGACCGCTCCCATGCTGGTCGAGTAGCCCCGCAGGGGCGTATCGAGACCCCGCGTGCAGGCCTCAGAGGCTCTCGCCGAGCGTGATCGCGTCGGCCTCGACGGCCTCCGCCTCCGCCCCGTGCGCGTCCGCGCGCGCCAGCGTCCGCCGCCCGAGGAACACGATCAGCGATGCGACCAGCACCGCACCCGCCGCCGCGTACATCGGGAACGCCGGCGACACGGCGACGGCCAGCGCGGACGCCGCCGGCGGCGCGATCGCCCCGCCGAGGAACCGCACGCCCGAGTAGGCGGACGACGCGACGGAGCGCGGCAGGTCGGTCGCCTCCATCACGCACTCGGTCAGCACCGTGTTCACCACGCCCAGCAGCAGGCCGCCGACGATGATGCAGACGATCAGGCCGACCCGCGACGAGATCAGCAGCCCGCCCGCGACGAGGTCGAGCGCCAGCAGCACCAGGACCGAGCGGAGCACGACGGTGCGCGGCAGCCGCGCGGTGAGCAGCGGAGCGACGAACACCGAGGTAATCGCGACGCCCAGCCCCCAGCCGAAGAAGGTGAAGCCGAGCCCCATCTCGTCCAGCCCCAGCGGGTAGGGCGTGTAGGCCAGCAGCACGAAGAAGCCGATGTTGTAGAACAGCGCGGCACCGGCGAGGGTGCGGATCGCGGGGACCGCGAGCGCTTTGAACGGCGCGGACAGCGGCGTCGGGGTCGGCCGCGGGCCATCCTCCCGCAGCAGCGTCGCGATGGCGATGAAGCCGACCGCCATCAGCACCGCGGTGCCGAAGAACGGGCCGCGCCAGGAGACGGAGCCGAGCAGGCCGCCGAGCAGCGGGCCGATCGCGATGCCGACGCCCAGCGCGGCCTCGTAGAGCACGATCGCGGCGGAGGAGCCTCCGCTGGCCGCGCCGACGATCGTCGAGAGCGCGGTCGAGATGAAGAGCGCGTTGCCGAAGCCCCAGCCCGCGCGGAAGCCGATGACGCCCTCGACACTGCCGGCCGTGCCCGCGAGCGCGGCGAAGACCACGATCAGCACGAGGCCGATCATCAGCGTCTTCTTGGCGCCGATGCGGCTGGAGAGCCAGCTGGTGAAGAACATCACTACGCCGGTGATCACGAGGTAGCTGGTGAACAGCAGCGAGGTCTCGGTCGGCGTCGCCTCGAGGCTCTCGGCGATCGCCGGGAGGATCGGGTCGACCAGGCCGATGCCCATGAAGGCGATGACGGCGGCGAAGGCGACGGCCCAGACGGCGAGCGGCTGCCGGAGGATCGAGCCGCCCGCGGCGGGGGAGTGGGGTGTGGACACGGAGGGGCCTTTCGGGACGGGGTCGTGCGGGGAGGGGGACATGCGGGGAGGGGGACGTGCGCGGGGAGGGCGTCAGGAGCCGGCGACGCGCAGCACGCGCGCCTCGACGAGGGCCGCGGCGCGCTCGAGGGCGCGGCGGTCGTCGTCGTCGAGGTCCTCGAACAGCGGCGCGAGGGCGGCGTCGAGGCGGAGGCGGTGCTCGGCGAGCGCCGCGGATCCCGCCTCGGTGCCCTCGATCAGCCAGGCGCGGCCGTCGCTCTCGTCGTGCACGCGGCGGATCCAGCCGGCCTCGTCCAGGCGCGCGACGATGCCGGTCATCGTCGGCTGAGTGACGCGGACGCGCTCGGCGAGCTCGCCCAGGCGGATCCGGGAGGCGGTGCGCAGCTCGGCGAGGGTCGACCAGACCGCCCCGGACTGCGCGCCGAGCCCAGTGGCACCGCTGGAGCGACCGGCGTACCGCGCGAGCGCGGTGGCGGCGGAGGCGAGGCGGACGGGAGCGGACGGTTCGAGCACGTCCATAAACATAGCACGCCTATGTATTGAGGGGAATCGCGAGACGTCGGCTCCCGCACTGCCCTTCTCGATGGTTCCCGTGCCAAAATGGTTCGCAATCCCTCGTCACAGCCGGGGATCACCGACGGAAAGAGTTGTCATGCCCAGCGCCTCACCCAGCGCACCCGCCTCCGGATCCGGCGTCGCCTCCGAGATCGACTGCGACGTCATCGTGATCGGCGCCGGCGCGACCGGCCTGACCGCGGCCCTCCGCCTGCAGGAGCGGGGCCGCAGCGTCGTCGTCCTCGAGGCGCGCGAGCGCGTCGGGGGCCGCCTCGAGACGCGGGTGATCGACGGCCAGATGCTCGAGCTCGGCGGTCAGTGGGTCTCCCCGGACCAGACCGCGCTGCTCGAGACGCTCGACGAGCTGGGCCTGGCCACCTACTCCCGCTACCGCGAGGGCGAGAGCATCTACATCGGCGCCGACGGCGGCGCCCGGCGCTTCACCGGCGACATCTTCCCCGGCGGCGCGAGCACCGAGGCCGAGATCGAGCGGCTGATCGGGATCCTCGACGGCCTCGTCGCCGAGACCGACCCGGCCGCCCCGTGGTCGCACCCGCTCGCCCACGACTACGACCGGATCAGCTTCGCCGCCTGGCTCGAGGCGCAGACCGACGACGCCGAGGCGCGCGCCAACGTCGCGCTCTTCATCGCCGACGCCATGCTCACCAAGCCCGCGCACGCGTTCTCGCTGCTGCAGGCCCTGCTGATGGCGGCGAGTGCGGGCAGCTTCGGCAACCTCGTCGACGCCGACTTCATCCTCGACAAGCGGGTCCTCGGCGGGCTGCAGCAGGTCCCGGAGCGGCTCGCCGAGCGCCTAAGCGCCGAGCGCGTCCTGCTCGGCCGTCCGGTCCGCTCCGTGCAGTGGAGCGGCGACGCGGTGACCGTGCGCGCCGACGGCGTCACGGTGCGGGCCCGCCGCGCGATCGTCGCGGTGCCGCCGAACCTCGTCAACCGGATCGCCTTCGACCCGCCCCTGCCCCGGCTCCGCCAGCAGGCGCTGCAGCACCAGTCGCTCGGCCTCGTGATCAAGGTGCACGCGACCTACGCGACCCCGTTCTGGCGCGCCGACGGCCTCTCCGGCACCGCGTTCAGCCCGCACGCCCTCGTGCACGAGGCGTACGACAACTCCAACGCGGGGGAGGAGCGCGGCACCCTCGTCGGCTTCGTCTCGGACGAGAAGGCCGACCGCGTGCTGGCCCTGCCCGAGGCCGAGCGGAAGGCCGCGATCCTCGACTCGCTCGCCGCCTACTACGGCCCGGCCGCGCTCGACCCCGTCGTCTACTACGAGAGCGACTGGGCCGCGGAGGAGTGGACGCAGGGCGCCTACGCCGCGAGCTTCGACCTCGGCGGGCTGACCCGCTACGGCGCGCTCCAGCTCGAGCCGGTGGGCCCGCTCCGCTTCGGCTCGAGCGACCTCGCCGCGGAGGGCTACCAGCACGTCGACGGCGCGATCCGCGTCGGCCGGCGGCTCGCGCAGGAGATCCTGGACGAGGACGGCGCCGAGCGCGACACCACCCAGCACGACGACACCGCCGGCGCGACCGCGCCGGCCCACCACCGTGAAGGAGCACTCCCCGCATGAGCAGCAGCACCTACGCCGTCATCGACCCGGCCTCGGGCGAGACGCTGAGCGAGTACCCCGGAGCGACCGACGCCGAGGTCGCCGACGCGATCGCCTCGGCGCACGACGCGTACTCCTCCTGGTCGCGCACCGTGCCGGTCGCCACCCGCGCCGCGCTGATCGGCCGCGTCGCCGAGCTGCACGCCGAGCGCGCCGATGCGCTCGCCGAGATCATCGTCCGCGAGATGGGCAAGCCGCTCGAGCAGGCGCAGGGCGAGGTCGGCTTCGCGGCCGACATCTACCGCTACTACGCCGACAACGGCGAGGAGTTCCTGAAGGACGAGCCGATCGCGCTCGCCGACGGCACCGGCTCGGCCTTCGTCCGCCGCGCGGGTCTCGGCGTGCTGCTGGGCATCATGCCGTGGAACTTCCCCTACTACCAGGTCGCCCGCTTCGCCGGCCCGAACGTGGTCGCCGGCAACGCGATCCTGCTCAAGCACGCCCCGCAGTGCCCGGAGTCGGCCGCCGCGATCGCCGACATCTTCCGCACCGCCGCCGAGGAGCTCGGCGCCCCCGCCGGCGTCTACGTGAACCTCTACGCGAGCAACGACCAGGCCGCGGCGGTGATCGCCGACCCGCGCGTGCAGGGCGTGTCGGTCACCGGCTCCGAGCGGGCGGGCGCGGCGGTCGCCGAGATCGCCGGCCGCCACCTGAAGAAGGTCGTGCTCGAGCTCGGCGGCTCCGACCCGTTCGTCCTGCTCTCCACCGACGACCTCGACAAGGCCGTGGAGGACGCGGTCGCCGCGCGCCTGGACAACAACGGCCAGTCCTGCAACGCGGCCAAGCGCTTCATCGTCCTCGACGCGCTCTACGACGAGTTCGCGGCGAAGTTCACCGAGGCCTTCACGAAGGCGCAGCCCGCGGATCCGTTCGCCGACGGCACCCTGCTCGGCCCGCTGTCCTCCTCCACCGCCACCGAGCGCCTCGAGCAGCAGCTCGCCACCGCGCGCGAGCAGGGCGCGACCGTCCGCGCGAGCGGCGAGGTGACCGGCAACTTCTTCCCGCCGGCCGTCCTCGAGGACGTCACGCCCGAGATGAACGCGTACCGCGAGGAGTTCTTCGGCCCCGTCGCCGCGCTCTACCGGGTCCACGACGAGGACGAGGCGATCGCGCTCGCGAACGACACCCCGTTCGGCCTCGGCTCCTACCTCTACACGACCGACGAGGAGCAGGCCCTGCGCCTGGCGGATCGCATCGACGCCGGCATGGTCTGGATCAACCTCGTCCTCGGCGACGCGGTCGAGCTGCCCTTCGGCGGCGTCAAGCGCTCCGGCACCGGCCGCGAGATGGGCCGCAGCGCCCTCGAGGAGTTCGTCAACAAGAAGCTCATCCGCATCGCCCGGCCCTAGGTGGTCCGGCGGGGCCGTGCCAGCGCCGGCGGGCCTGCCTTCCAGGCGTTCCGTCATCGACAGTCCAGGTCGGGAAGCGCGGTCGGCTCGACTCCCAGCACGTCCAGCACTCGCCGCGCGGTCGAGGGAGTCGACATCGACAGACCGCGTTCGAGGCGTCGAACGTCGGAGACGGACACCCCTGCGGCGCGCGCCGGCTCGTCGGTGGAGAGGCCCTGGATTGCCTCCACTCGGCCCGCAGCGATCAGCGCCCGCATTCGGCGCGGAGTGACGCCGAGCTGCTCGGCGACCTGCTCGACGTTCATGATCCGTCTCTCTCGTTCGTCCGGTCTGCTGTCTCGCGGCCGATCGACCTTCGACGACATCGAGCGCTCCGTCTGCGGCACGGAGAGCGGCCGCGGCCTTCCACCAGTCACACGGCGGGGTTGCTCCCCCCTGTCGCCTGGCCAGAAGGTCTCCGGAGCTTGGCGCGCAACGCACTCCGTCTGATATCGCCGGTGATACTATGACGATGTCGTCGATTGCAAAGCTTCTGCAGCGCATGCGGAGCAACCCGAGAGGGGTGCGCTTCGAGGATCTCGCGAGGGTGTGCGATCACTTCTTCGGCGAACCTCGTCAGCGCGGCACTTCCCACCGCGTCTACCGGATGCCCTGGTCGGGCGATCCGCGGGTGTACATTCAGAACGACCGGGGAGAGGCGAAGCCCTATCAGGTCAAGCAGGTGCTCGCGGCGATCGAGAAGTGGGAGGGGGAGCTGAAGTGACCGACGCGGAGCACTACACCTATCGAGTCCAGTGGTCGCAGGAGGACGAGCAGTTCCTCGGCACCGTGGCGGAGTTCCCCTCGCTCTCCTGGGCGGCGGACTCGTCGTCGGAGGCGTTCGCCGGGATCCGGAGCGTCGTCGTCGAGGTCCTCGCCGACATGGCCGACACTGGCGAGGTGCCACCTGTCGCGTTCGGCGACCGGACCTACTCGGGTCGCTTCCTCGTCCGAATGCCCCCCGGGTTGCATCGTCGGCTCGTCATCGAGGCGGCTGAGCAGCAGGTGTCCCTCAACAGCCTGGCGCTGACGCGGCTCGTGGGGGCCTGAGGCTCGTCGGCCCTGAAGCCCGGTAGGCTCGCCCGTCATGCGCGTCTTCGGCTGTCCGCACTGCGAGGCGCGGGTGGAGTTCGAGGACGCGGTGTGCCTGCGCTGCGGCACGGCGCTCGCCTACGACGTCGCCGCGGACGAGCTCGTCGAGGCCGAGGGGCGCGCGCTCTGCGTCTACCGCGGCACGATCGACTGCACCTGGCTCGCGGCGGAGGGGACCGGCGGCGCCTGCGCCTCCTGTGCCCTGACCCGCGCCCGGCCGCCGGTGTACGACGCGGCGACGCTGAGCCAGCTGACGGTCGCCGAGTTCGCCAAGCGGCGCCTCCTGCGCCAGCTGCGGCACCTCGACCTGCCGGTCGATCAGGGCCGCCGGCTCTCCTTCGAGCTCCTCTCCTCGGCGCAGGGCTCCGTCACGACGGGGCACGCGGACGGTGTGATCACCGTCGATCTCGCCGAGGGGGACGACGCGCACCGCGAAGCGCTGAAGGCGCGGCTCGGCGAGCCCTACCGGACGATGCTCGGCCACTTCCGTCACGAGATCGGCCACTACTACTGGCAGCTGCTCGTCGACGGCACCCCGCTCCTGCCCGCGTTCCGCGAGCTGTTCGGCGACGAGCGGGCCGACTACGGCGCGGCGCTCGACGCGCACTACGGCGGCGCTGCCACCGAGGACTGGGCCCGCGACCACATCTCCCAGTACGCGACGACGCACCCGTGGGAGGACTTCGCCGAGACCTTCGCGCACTACCTGCACATCGCCGACGCGCTCGAGACCACGGCGACCGTCGGTCTCACCGTGGCCGGACCGTGGGGCCGCCTGCCCGAGTCGCTCGTCGGCGGCGTCCAGGCCACGGGCGCCGAGCGGATCTCGGGCCTGGAGATGCCCGAGATCCTCGCCCGCTGGCACGGCTTCTCCCTCGCCCTCAACAGCGTGAACCGCTCGATGGGCAAGGACGACCTCTACCCGTTCGTGATCACGCCCGCGATCGCCGAGAAGCTGGCCTGGGTGCACGAGCTGGTGCGCCGCGGCGGCTGACTCCGGAGAGCCCGGCCGGGCGGCGCACCCCGCACCGCCGGGGAGCGGCGCTACTTCTTCTTCAGCGAGGACTCCTTGTGCGCGGCCTTCGCGTCGGTCTTGTCGCTCTGCACGATCCAGTAGGGCTCGTCGTCCGAGGCGTTGAACTTCTGCCCCTCGAACTGGAACTCCTTCGTCTTCTTCTCGACCAGCTCGCCGTGGGTCTCGCCCTGGGAGGTGTTCCAGCTGATCTTGTCGCCCTTCTTCACGAGGCGCTCCTTCTCTCTCGTGCCGCCCCGGGACGGGGCAGCGTGATGGTGGTCGTGACGTCGACGATCGCCGGAGCGGCCGGCGCCGACGAGAAGCCGAAGCGGACGGGCGGGGACAGCGGCCCGAGTGCGCCGAGGTCCTCGCCGCCGAGCGACGCGGAGACCTCGAGGATCCGGCGGATCGCACGGACCCCGTAGTACTCCCGCCTGCCGTGGCCGGCCGAGCCCGCGGTGCTGACGCCCCGCACGAGCACCGAGGCGACCGGCGAGATCGCGGTCAGCCATGCCGGGTGCTCGGCGAGCGGTCGCGGGACGATCCGCAGCAGCCGCCCGAGCGGGGTGAGCCCGCCGAGCCGCAGCGACACGGCGAGCGGCCCCGCGGCGGCGTCGAGGCCGCCGGAGATCCGCCGCCACGAGACCGGCGCGAGCAGCACCTCGTCGAACGAGTAGGTCGATCCGATGAACCCGGCCACCTCGTCCGTCGGCGCGATCAGGATCCGGTGCCCGTCGGGACGCTCGATCATCGCGTCGGCGAACGCGCCGAACGGCGTGCGCTCCCACATCCCGAGCACGATCCGGGTGCCGGAGGCCGTGCCGAACCCCGCGATGCGCCCGCTGAAGCGCAGGCGCCGCGAGGTCCGGCCCGGCCCGGTCATCAGGAGGCGGCGGAGCGCAGCAGCGTGAAGGACGCGTCGCGGACGATCAGCGTGGTGACCTCACCCGCGACCACCTGCTCGGGGTCGCTCGAGGCCGCGAGCTCCCACTCCGCGCCGGGAGCGTCCGGCACCGTGAACTCGACGCCGTTCTCGGCCGAGTTGAGCAGCAGCGCGAAGCTCGCGCTGCCCTCGGCGCGGAAGACGAACGTGATCGAGCGGGCGTCCGGGTTGTCCCAGTCCTCGTCGGCGAAGCCCGCCGCGTCCGAGCGCAGGATGTCGACCGTCTCGGGTCCGTCGCCGGGGGCGCGGCGGAACCACTTCGGCCGCAGGGCCGGCTCGGCCTTCCGCAGCGCGATCAGCTCGCGGGTGAAGGCGAGCAGCTCGCGGTCCGCGTTCTCCCAGTCGAACCACGAGATCTCGTCGTCCTGGCAGTAGGCGTTGTTGTTGCCGCCCTGGGTGCGCGCGATCTCGTCGCCGCCGAGGATCATCGGCACACCGGCCGAGAGCAGCAGCGTCGCGAGGAAGTTGCGGCGCATCCGGCCGCGGCGCTCGTTCACGGCGGGGTTGTCGGTCGCGCCCTCCGCCCCGTTGTTCGAGGAGCGGTTGTCGCTCTCGCCGTCGTTGTTGTCCTCGCCGTTGGCCGCGTTGTGCTTGCGCGAGTAGGCGGTGAGGTCGGCGAGGGTGAAGCCGTCGTGCGCGGTGACGAAGTTGACGCTCGAGACGGGGGAGCGCTTGTCGGCCTCGTAGACGTCGGGCGAGCCGAGGATCCGCTGGGCCGTGGTGCCGAGCACCGAGTCGGCGCCGTGCCAGAAGTCGCGGACGTCGTCGCGGAACTTCCCGTTCCACTCCGACCAGTCGGCCGGGAAGCCACCCACCTGGTAGCCGGCGGTGTCCCACGGCTCGGCGATCATCTTGACGGGCGCGAGCACCGGGTCCTGCGCGATCAGGTCGAGGAAGGCGCTGTGCACCTCGGCCTCGCCGGTCTGGCGGGTGAGCGTCGTGGCGAGGTCGAAGCGGAAGCCGTCGACGTGCATCTCGGTGACCCAGTAGCGCAGCGAGTCCATGATCAGGCCCAGCGCCGCGGGGTGCGCGACGTTGAGGCTGTTGCCGGTGCCGGTGGTGTCGAAGTAGTTGGCGCGGTCGTCCTCGACGAGGCGGTAGTAGGAGCCGTTGTCGATGCCCTTGAAGGAGAGGGTCGGGCCCTTGTCGTTGCCCTCGGCGGTGTGGTTGTAGACCACGTCGAGGATGACCTCGAGGCCGGCCTCGTGGAACGCCTTGACCATGGCCTTGAACTCGTCGACCTGCGAGCCGTCGTCGCCGGCGTGCGAGTACTCGTTGTGCGGAGCGAAGAAGCCGAGCGAGTTGTAGCCCCAGTAGTTGCGCAGGCCCTTCTCGATCAGGTGCGAGTCCTGCACGAACTGGTGCACCGGCAGCAGCTCGACCGAGGTCACGCCGAGGTCGGTGAAGTGCTTGATCGACGCGGGGTGCGCGAGACCGCGGTAGGTGCCGCGGATCTCCTCGGGCACGTCGGGGTGCAGCTGGGTGAAGCCCTTCACGTGCACCTCGTAGACGACGGTCTCGTCCAGGGGGATGCGCGGGGCCTCGTCGCCGGTCCAGTCGAAGGAGGCGGGGTCGGTCACGACGCAGCGCGGTACGGAGGCGGCGGAGTCGGCGTCGTTGCGGGTGTCGGCGTCCTCGTAGAACTGGCCGAAGACGTCCTCGCTCCAGTCGTAGGAGCCCTCGATCGCCGTGGCGTGCGGGTCGAGCAGGAGCTTGGCGGCGTTGTGGCGCAGACCGTTCGCGGGGTCCCAGGGGCCGTCGACGCGCAGGCCGTAGCGCGTGCCGATGCCCATGCCGGGGACGATCCCGTGGAAGACGTGGCCGGTGCGCTCGGTCAGGGCGACGCGGGTCTCGGCCCCGGACTCGTCGAACAGGCAGACCTCGACGCCGTCCGCGGTCTCCGAGTAGACGGCGACGTTCGCGCCGGCGTCGCCGCGGAGGGAGACGCCGAGGGGATAGGGGAAGGAGCGGGGAGATGCGGGCATGCGACCATCCTGACGAACGCTCCCTGAGCGGTTCTCGCCCTTGTCGGGCGGGTCGGGGGCCGCTACTGTCTTCGACCCCACTCCACGCGCCGGCCTGGCGGACGCCCTGCTCGGAGGCATATAGTCAGCTGGCTTACTAATGGAGCTCCGGACCGGATCCGGGGCGGAGGAGGGCGGCGGACATGGTCATCGCAGCAGCACGGCGTCGGTGGATCGGCCTGGTCGTGATCAGCCTCGGCGTCGCGACGATCATCGTCGACTCGACGATCGTGAACGTCGCGATCCCGTCGATCGTCGGCGATCTCGGCATCACCTCGACGCAGGTGCAGTGGGTGCAGGAGTCGTACACGCTCGTCTTCGCCGCGCTCCTGCTCGCCTTCGGCACCCTGGCCGACCGCTGGGGCCGGCGCCGGATGCTCATCGTGGGCATCGCGCTGTTCGCGCTGTCCTCGATCGCCGCGGCGCTGGCCCCGACCGGCGACCTGCTGATCGCCTCGAGGGTGGTGCAGGGGGTCGGCGGCGCGATGGTGCTCCCGTCGACGCTGTCGCTGATCAACGCGACCTTCCGCGGCAAGGAGCGCGCGATCGCTTTCGCCGTCTGGGGCTCGACCATCGGCGGCATGACCGCCGTCGGCCCGCTGCTCGGCGGCTGGCTCACCACCGACTTCTCCTGGCGCTGGGCGTTCGGGATCAACATCCCGCTCGGGATCGTGATCGTCGTGGGCGCCCTGCTCTTCGTCGACGAGTCGCGGCAGCCCGACGCGGGCCGGGTCGACCTGGTCGGCGCCCTCCTCTCGGTGATCGCCTCGGCCGCCCTCGTCTTCGGGCTGATCGAGGGCCGGAGCCTGGGCTGGTGGCTGCCCTCGCCCGTGCCGGTGGCCTTCGCGGTCGCGGTCCTCGCGACGATCGCGTTCGTGCTCTGGGCCCGCGCCCGGGAGCGCGCCGGCCGCTCGGCGATGCTCTCGCTGCGCCTGTTCCGGCTGGCGTCGTTCCGCAACGGCAGCATCGCCGCGATGATCGTCTCGCTCGGCGAGTTCGGCATCATCCTCGCCCTGCCGATCTGGCTGCAGAACGTGCTCGGCTACTCGGCCGTGCAGACCGGCCTGGTGCTGATCGCCCTCGCGCTCGGCTCGTTCGTCGCCTCCGGCTTCGCGGGGGCGTTCGGCAACCGGGTGTCCGCGGTGCTGATCGTCCGGGTCGGGCTCGCGGCCGAGATCGTCGGCGTCGTCGGCATCGGCGCGGTCGTCACCGACGCGACGCCGTGGTGGGCGCTCGTCCCCTTCCTCGCCGTCTACGGCTTCGGCGTCGGCCTCGCGACCGCGCAGCTGACCGGCGTGGTCCTCCGCGACGTGCCGGTCGAGCTCAGCGGCCAGGGCTCCGGCACCCAGTCGACCGCCCGCCAGATCGGCTCCGCGCTGGGCATCGCCGTGCTGGGCACGATCCTCTACACCTCGACGGCGGGCGTGCTCACCGCGTCGCTCGAGGAGCAGGGACTGCCGGCCGCGCAGGTCAGCAGCACCGTGGACGCGGTCGTCGACTCCTCGGGCGCGGCGATCGCCGGGCTCGCGGCCGACCCGGGCACCGCAGCGGTGGCGCGGGCGGCGGGGGAGGCGCTCTCGGACGGCACGCGCTTCGCCGCCTTCGCCGCGGCCGCGTTCCTGGCCGTCGGCTTCGCCGCGACCCTGTCCCTCGGCGGGTCGGCGCCGCGCGAGGAGGAGGACGAGGCCGCGGCCCCGTCCGCTGCCCCGGTCGGCACGGACCCGGTCAGCTGAGCGGCGCCGCGTCGTCGGCGGTGAAGACGATCTTGCCGAGGGTGCGGTCGGTGCCCTGCGCCCGCCGCGAGAGCACCGCGATGATCTCGTCGAGCGGATGCACCGCTCCCGCCGTCGGGGTCAGCTCGCCCGAGACGGCGAGCGACACCGCGCGGCCGATCCGCTCGGCGCTCGCCGTGACGATGAGGTTGCGGACCGCCGGGCGGTCGCGCCGGACGAGTCCCGCCGCCTGGGCGCCGAGGTCCGGGCCGCTGGGCACGAGCGTCGCGTAGCGCCCGCCGTCCGCGAGCAGGAGTGCGGCGTCCTTCGCCGGCAGGTGCCCGGACACGTCGAGCACCGCGTCGAAGCGGCCGCCGAGCACGCCGAGATCGAGCAGCCGGTAGTCGTGCGCCTCGGCGCCGAGCGCGCGGAGGGTGTCGGCCGAGGCCGCCGAGCCGGTCGCGGCGACGGTGCAGCCGGCCCGGACGAGCAGCTGCACGACGAGGTTCCCGATCGCCCCGGAGCCGCCGCCGACCAGCACCTGCTCGCCCGCGCGGACCCGCAGTGCGTCGACCGTGCCGACCGCGGTGCCGCCGGACATCGCCAGCGTCACGCCCTGGACGTCGTCGAGGGAGTCGGGGAGCGGCACGAGCGAGCGGTCCCGGACGATCGCGGCGTCCGCGAAGGCGTCGCCGTCGCGGGTCATGCCCACCACCCGGTCGCCGATCGAGACGGAGTGGCGGCCCGGGCCCAGCGCCTCGACGGTGCCGACGATGTCGAGTCCGAAGCCGTAGGGGCGCTTCCGGCCGACGGTCATGATCCGGGCGGTGCCGGAGAGGATCTTCTCGTCGGTCGCGTTGATGCTGGCCGCGCGGGTGCGCACGAGCACCTCGCCGCGGCCCGGCATCGGCACGGGCGCCTCCCGCCAGGAGAGCACGTCCGGCCCGCCGAACCGTTCGTAGCCGAGTCGTCGCACTTCCCACTCCCGTCGTCGCGCCGCCGGAGCGGTCGTCCCCCGAGCCTAGGCGCTGGCCGCCCGGTGCTACCGTGGCCGCCATGAGTGCAGACGACAGCCCCGAGTTCGCCGGATTCACCAGCGGAGGCTCGGCGAACGTCGAGAAGCCCGACGACGTCCGGCCCGTCGACGACGACAACGAGGAGAGCACCACTCCCGAGGAGAGCGCCGACCCCGACCACCCCTACGACTCGATGGCCGAGAGCGGCACCGAGAACGCTCCGGAGGACGAGGTCGGCTCCCGCGAGGACGAGGAGGGACTGCTTCCCCCCGGCAGCACCGCCGAGGGAGCGGGCACCTCGCTCGGCTCCGTCCCCGCCGAGGCGCGGCGCGAGGCCGAGCCGCTCGGCGCGCACGACGGCGAGGCCGGATCCGGTCAGCTCGCGGACGAGCGCTGGCGGCAGAACGGCGTCGATCCGCTCGGCTGAGCCCTCCCGGCGCGGAGTCCGGCGTCCAGGAACTACTCCGGTTGCTCGGAGGAGCCCTTCTGGCGCGACCCGTACGGTTCCGGAGGACGCGGCACGCCCGCCGCGTGGACGGAGAGTCTCATGTCGTTGCTGTTCAACCGCACCCGGGAGCTCCGCTGGACCCCGGACGAGCGGAAGGCCCTCGCCGAGGCCGTCGCCGAGGACCGCGCCCAGCTCTGGCGCAGCGTCGGCGATCTCGATCGCACCGTCGTCGTCTCGACGGAGGACCCGGGCGTCCGCGGCGGCGCCCGCTGGCCCACCGATCACCGCGCCTTCCTCCGGGTCGAGCGCGGCCCCTCCGTGGTCCTCGCGACCGACGGACTGAGCGACCCCTTCGACCGCCTCGCGAGCCCGGGCACCGGTCTCGGACTCGAGCTGTGCCTCGAGACGTCGGCGCTGCGCGGCATCCCGGCGGCCGACCTCTGGAACCACTGGCAGTTCCGCGTGCTCTACGAGGCGGCCCGGCTGGCGGCGCTCCAGGGCGTCTGCTGCCGCACCGGCGTCGACACCGCGACGCTGCCGGGAGCCGCGGCTCCGGCGGCGTGGACCGATGAGCACGGCGCCGTCGGCGTGCTGCTGGGGCTGCGCGGCGGCGGTCTGCCCGAGCGCCTCGAGCTGGCGACCGGCGACGTCGAGCTGGTGACCCTCACCCCGCTGTGGCCGGAGGAGTACGCGTGGGCCTCGGTCGACGCCACCGCCCGCGAGGAGATCGCGTCGCGCCTGCGCGCGCTGCCGCACGACGAGCTCGTGCACATCGCCCGCCCCCGCGTGGTCTGAGCGGCCCGCCGGCCCCGCCGGATCTCGATACGCCCTCTGCGAGGGCATGGTGCGGCCGATCTCGATACGCCCTCTGCGAGGGCTACTCGATCAGCATGGTGCGCGCCGTCTGCGAGGGCTGCTCGATCAGCATGGTGTGCGCCGTCTGCGAGGGCTGCTCGATCACCGTGGCGCTGCCGCGGATCGCGCGGAGCGGCGAGAACATGCTGGTCGAGTAGCCCCGAAGGGGCGTATCGAGACCGACGCTGATCGAGCTGCCGCGCAGCACCCCCGCCATGCTGGTCGAGTAGCCCTGAAGGGGCGTATCGAGACCGACGCTGATCGAGCCCCCTCAGTCGCGCTCGTCCGGCTCCGGCGTCAGCACCATCTCGCCGGTCCCGTTCGCGTGCGCGATCAGCTCATCGATCCAGACGCGGTTCAGCGCCGGCCGCCGGCCGCCGTGGAAGCGGAAGTGCAGCGGTGTCGTCGGGTGGACCCAGACGGAGCTGCGGCCGTAGCCGCTCGACTCCGGTTCGCTCCAGGAGAGGCTGAAGGATTCGTTCCGCCGCATCTTCGCGAACATGGCCACCTTGAGGTGGGCGAGCAGTCGATCGTCGAAGTCGATCTCGAGTGACTGCGGCCCGTAGATCAGTCGTCCCATGGAGGCGAGGATACCGCCGAGGCCGGGCCCGGTGGATCAGCGCCCGGGAACGGCGAACGCCCCGCCCACCGGATCCGAGGATCGCGGGGGACGGGGCGCTCGCTGACGCAGAAGGTCGGAGATTACTCGCCGACGCCGCGGATGTTCGCGGCCTGCGGGCCCTTGCGGCCCTGCTCGACGTCGTACTCGACGTGCTGGTTCTCGACGAGCTCGCGGTAGCCCTCCTTGGCGATGGCGGAGAAGTGCGCGAACACGTCGGCGCCTCCGTCGTCGGGAGCGATGAAGCCGAAGCCCTTTTCGGAGTTGAACCACTTAACGGTGCCAGTAGGCATTTCTTTTCCTTACGTGATGGTGACGCCCGCGCGAGCGGTCGTCGTTAGATGTCGCACAGCTGTGCGGTACCCGTTCCGCTCGTCCGCTGCGGGTGAAACACGCGTCGGCCGGTCGATCCGGGTCGTATCAGGGGCGGAGAGCGCGGCTCCTCGTGGGGAGTGCGTCTGCGCGGGGGAGAACGTCCCGCTCGCCGAGAGTATCGGTGAGGCGGGGGTCGAACGAGGAACGGCACGGCTTCCGCGGCGTCCTGTGAAGGGCGGTACCCGCGGATGAGGCGGGCGTTCGAACCGGCTGACCGAGGGCGATGCACTCGGTCGATGCGGTCTCTATCAGGGGCTGAATCTCTTCGTCGTCGTGCGACTTCTCAGCCATGGAATTCGGGCGATCGCCCAGGAGATGACCCCACTCTACGGGAGAGGAGCGCCCGAGCGCGACTGCGCTGCGCGGAACGTCTCGGAGCGGGCCGCCCTGTGCCACGATGCATCCACCGGTGCGGCCCGCGCACCGCCGCCAGGGCGAGGTGCCGATGCTGCTGCCGAGTGCCGAGACTCCGGGCGCCCGGACCCCGAGCGCGCAGACTCCTGACGTCGCGATCAGCGTCGCCGACGCGCTCGAGCTGCGCCGCGAGCAGATCGAGGTCGGCATCGCCTGCGCGCGGCGGGCCGGCGGCGTGTTCGCCGGCGCGTCGGCCCTGCACCTGGCACTGCTCGCCCCGACCGGGCTGACCGCCGTGCTGCCGAGCGCGCTCCTGCTCGTCGTGAGCGCCGCGATCCAGCTCTCCTCGCTCCGCGCCGGCCCGGGCGGTGCGCGGGCCGTGATCGCCGGTCTGGTGCTGGGCTTCGCCGCGCTCGCGGCGTTCCTCGGCCCCGGAGTCCAGGACGGCGACCGCACCGTGCTCAGCTGCGTGACGATGCTCGCCTCGATGGCCCTGCCCGCCGGGCTGCTCGCGATCGGCTCGTCCCGGCGTCTGATCGGGGCCGCCGTGCTCGCGGGCGTGCCGGCGCTCCTGCTCGGCATGGCGGCGACCCTCGGGTCGGGCCGGTCGCTGTTCGTCGGCCTCTCCGTCGTGGTCTGCTGGGTCATCGCCGTCATCGGCGCCCGCTGGCTGGCGTCCAGCGTCGCGCGGGCTCGCGCGGGCACCGCCCGCCTGCGGACCGCGCACGCCGCCGAGCGCCGCTCCAGCGAGAGCGAGGCGCGGCGCCGCCGGGAGGCCCGGCTGATGCACGACACGATCCTCGCCACGCTGACCCTCGTGGCGCACCGCGGCGAGGGCGTGCCCGCGACGACGCTGCGCGCCCAGGCGGCGGCCGACCTCGCCCTGCTGCGCCGTCTGGAGCACTCCGAGCCCGGCGACCGGCCCGAAGCGGAGCCCGAGCACGGATCCGGACCCGACCCGGTCGTCTCCGGGGAGGTCGCCGTGGTGCCCCCGGTCCTCCTCGAGGTCGGCCGCCGCGCCGAGGCGCTCGGCGTCGCGGTGCGCTGGCACGCCGGCGTCTCCGACCCCGGCGGCGACGACTCCCTTCCTCCGCTCGACGGCCCCGCCCTCGACGCCCTCGCGCGGGCGGCCGGCGAGTGCCTCGAGAACGTGCGGCGCCACTCCGGTGCCACGACCGCGCACATCACGCTCGATCAGGGCGCCGACACGGTCCGGCTGACCGTCTCGGACGCCGGTCGCGGCTTCGACCCCGCCGCCGTGCCCACGTCGCGGCTCGGGCTCGCGCAATCGGTCGTCGGGCGGATCGAGACCGTCGGCGGCACGGTCCGGATCTTCTCCGCGATCGGCGCCGGCACGACCGTCCTGCTGAGCGTGCCGCGATGACCGCCCCCGCGAGGACCGGCCGCTCCGGCGAGGGGACGCTCGTCGAGCTGGTCCGCGCCGCCGGGCAGGGTCCGCGCACGCTCGACTCGGTCCGCCAGCGGATCACCCGCACCAACCGCCTGACCGCGAGCTACCTCGCCGTCGGCTTCCTCGCGATCACCGCGGCACTGGTCGTCCGAGGGCTCGCGTCCTTCCTCTGGGCGCTGAACGACCGGTCCGCGACCTGGCTCTCCGGCCTGTCCTGGGCGATGGTGCTGGTGGCGCTCGCGGTCGGGGTCGTCGTCGTGGTGACCCGGCACGGCGACCTGCCGCGGGGCGTGTTCACCGGGGTGCTCGTCGTGGACGCCGCGGCGATGGTGCTGGAGTTCGCCGACTACGCGCTCCCGGCGCCCGCGCCCCTCTACTACCCGACCGTCTGCATCGGCGTCGGCGCCACGGTGGTCGCGCTGCTCGGCTTCCAGCCGCCGTCGCGCAGCACCACGGCGATCTCCGTGCTCGTCGGACTCGGCCTGCTCGGACTGCTCGGCCACGCCGTGCTCACCGGCGAGGGGTCGAGCATCGCGGTCGGCAACGTGCTGCTCGCCACGACACCGGTGGGCGTCTACGCGTCCCTCCTCTCCGCGCTGCAGCGGCACGTGCACCGCGGGCTCGACCGCACCGTCGCGGAGAGCGTGGTCGACGGGCCGGGGAGCGGGCCCGGCGGGCTCGCCGCCTCCGAGCTCGCCCGCGTCGACGCGGAGATCGCGGAGCTGCTCGAGGAGGTCGTCGACCGCGACGCCGTCCCCGACGCCGAGCTGGCGGAGCGCGCCCGCGTGCTCGGCGACCGCCTGCGCGAGGTGCTGGCCCGCAGCCACGACCGCACCTGGCTCCGGATCGCGGTGGAGGAGTCGGCGCTGCTGTCCGGGGCGGTCCTCCTCCGGGACCCGCGCGGTGCAGCCGCGGCCCTCGCTCCGCCCGACCGCTCGCGACTGCTCTCGGCCCTCTGGCTGCTGACCACCCAGGCGGGCGCCGGCCGTCCGCCGATCGAGCTCGAGCTGGAGCCGGCGCCGTTGCCGGCGGCGCCGATGCGGATCGTCCTCCGCGCGCCGGGCCTGCGTCCGCGCGACGTCGATCCGGCGGTGTGGGGGATCCTCGGCGAGATCGGCGCGCACCACGCCTCGCCGGAGGGCGCGGGCACGACGATCGAGCTCGAGCACCGCGCTCCGGGGAGGCCGGCGTGAGCGCCCCCGACGGCACGATCGGGACGCCGGGGGTCGCGGCGGAGGCGCCCGGGATCGCGCTCGCCATCCTCGACGACCACCCGATCCTGCTGAGCGCCCTGACCGAGTGGATCAACCGCTCCGGCTCCGACATCCGCGTCGTCGCGACGGCCTCGAGCTGGACGGCGCTGCTCGCGCACCCGCGCTTCCCGACCGATGTGGTGCTGCTCGACATCGACCTCGGCGACGACCTCGACCTCGCGATGAAGATCCGCACGATCACGGCGGCGGGGGCCGCGCCGATCATCATCAGCACGCACTCGCAGGCGGAGACCGTCGCGGGGGCGCTGGAGGCGGGCGCGCTCGGCTACCTGGTCAAGAGCGAGCGGACCGAGGTGATCCTCGAGGCGATCCGCTCGGCGGCGCGCGGCGAGTGCTTCCTCACGCCGCAGACGCGGGCGCTGCTCGGCGGCGGCGGCGCGGGTCCGTTGACGGCCCGCGAGCGGCGGATCGTCGGCCTCTTCGTGGAGGGCCTGTCGCTGAAGCAGGTGGCGACCGAGCTCGGCATCACCCAGGACGCCGCGCGCAGCTCGCTCCGGAACGCGCGGGCGAAGTACCGCGCCGAGGGCGTCGGGGTGAGCACCAAGATCGCGCTGCGCCGCCAGGCGATGCGCGACGGGATCATCGGGCGCGCGCCCTAGGCGCGGCCCGACGATCCCGTGGGCGGAGCGGTCGGCGTCAGACGCTCTCGTCGCGCTTCTGGCGCGCGGGCTCGGCCGGGCGGTCGGGGCCGTTCCAGACGGAGACGATGCCCCACGCCACGGCGGCGATCGGCACGGCCAGCACGGCGCCGACGATGCCCGCGAGCACGGTGCCGATGGTCAGGGCGATCAGCACGATCAGCGGGTGCAGCTTGAGCGAGCGGGCCATCACGACCGGCTGGAGGAAGTTGCCCTCGAGCTGGTTCACCGCGATGACGACGATGATCACGATCAGCGCGGCCAGCGGCCCGTTCGCGACCAGGGCGACGAGCGCGGCGAGGATGCCGGCGGCCGTCGCTCCCACGATCGGGATGAAGGCGGTGAGGAAGACGATCACCGCGAGCGGCAGGGCCAGCGGGACCTGCAGGATCGCCAGGGCGATGCCGATGCCGATCGCGTCGACCGCGGCGACGGTCGCCGTGCCGCGGATGTAGCCGCCGAGGACGTCGACGGTCTTGCCGCCGACCCGCTTGGCGCGGTCGTAGCTCGAGCCGGTGAAGGGGCGGAGCAGGAACTCCCAGATCTTCGGGCCGTCCTTCATGAAGAAGAAGAGGACGACGATCATCAGCACCAGGCCGGTGACGAAGTTCGCGGCGGCGGCCGCCCCGGCGAGGGCGCCGGAGCCGAAGGAGCTCGAGGTGAGGAAGTCGACCACGCTCTGGCGGGCGTCCTCGATCTGCTGCTCGTCGATCTGGAACGGCAGGTGCTGCACGTAGTCCTGCAGCGACGCGATGCCGTCGGAGGCGCTGCTGACCAGCTCGTCCCACTGGTTGCGGACGGCGACGGTGATCAGCCAGCCGATCGCGCCGAGGATCGCCAGCAGCCCGATCAGCGCGATCCAGGTCGCGAGGATCGACGGCACGCCCTTCCGGCGCATCCAGGCGAGCAGCGGGTGGATCGCGGAGGCCAGGATGATCGCGATCAGCACCGGGATCAGCACCAGCGTGAGCTGGGTCAGCGCGAAGACGAGGACCGCCGCGAGCGCCAGGACGACGAGGACCTGGAGGCAGCGGAGGGCGAAGCGCCCGAGCCCGTCGGACCACACCGTCGGCCGGCGCTCGGTCGGGGGAGTGGCCGGAGGAGTCGCCCGAGGAGTCGCCGGGGGGACGTTGCGGTCGAAGAAGCCCATGGGGGGAACCGTAGTGGAGGGACGCGGTCCGGTTCTCCCGCTTGACGGCCGCGGGCCGCGCCCGGGGCGGGGCGGCCCTCGGCGGTGGCGGACCGGCGAGCGGGATGCGGAATCCGTCGCGTTCGGCGCGGCGGGCTGAGCAGAATCGCCTGTTTCCGAACGGGAAACGGCCTTCTTCCGCTCGTTCCGTTGCCTCCGCGACGGAATCCGCACTAGGGTCGCCATGTCCATGCACGTGCATGGGGTGCGAGACCCGAACTCGCGCCGCAGCCGCGCTCGCCGTCGCCCGCCGCCTCCCGACCGGGCGGCGGGCCCGTGCCCTCCGGCATGGACCGCCGGATCGCAGCCGCCGGATCGCCGCCGCCGGATCAGGCGGCGGGCACCCGGACCGTCAGCCCGCCCGGCTCGATCCAGGTGCGGAACGCCGAGGTGGAGCCGAACGGGTCGCCGTCCAGCTCGATCTCCTGCGGCCGCTCGAGCCGCACGACCAGCTCGTGGCCCTTCACGTAGCGCAGCGCCGAGACCTCCTTGGTGAGGCCCATCAGCTTCTTGCCGACCACGCCGCTGCGGCGCAGCACTCCGTTCTCCCAGACCACCTTGAAGATGATCTGCACCCAGCCGAAGAAGCCCTCCGGGCGCAGCAGCACGATGTCGAACTCGCCGTCGTCGACCGCGGCGTCCGGCAGCAGCAGGATGTTCGCGGGCAGGGCGCCGCAGTTGCCGACGATGATCGTGTGCGCGCGCACCTTGCGGGTCTTCGCGCCGTTCAGGGAGTAGCGGAACTCGAGCTGGTTCTTGTCCAGCAGGGCCTTCCGCAGTGCGTCGACGTAGGCGAGCCAGCCGGCGCGCTTCTTGAGGTCGTCGTCCGTGTTCGCGAGCATCTTCGCGTCGATGCCCAGGCCCGCCATCACGACGTAGGAGCGGCGGTCGCGGCCCTTCGACGTCTCGATGTCGATCACGCCGATGTCGATCGCGCGGTCCCGGCCCGAGAAGGCGACGGTCAGCGCGTTGTCGATGTCGTCGAGCGTGAGGTTCAGGTTGCGGGCGAGCAGGTTGCCGGTGCCCGAGGGCAGCAGGGCGAGCGAGGCCTTCGAGTCCTGCAGCGCCTCGGCGACCACGCGCACGGTGCCGTCGCCGCCCGCCGCGATCACCATGTCGACGCCTTGCTCGAGGGCCTCGCGGGTCTGGCCGGCTCCCGGGTCCTCGACCGAGGTCTCGAACCACAGGGTTTCGTCCCAGCCCGCCGCCTCCTCGGCGCGGGCGACGGCGGCCTTCACGGCCTCGAGGTCGACCTTGACGGGGTTGTAGACGACGGCGGCGCGACGGAGCTCAGACATCGGCGCCGTCCTCGTCCTGCTCGGCGAGCTCGTTCCCGTCGGCGTCGACGCGGCCCGGGCGCACGTCGGCGTCGTCGCGGATGTCAATGCGGGTGTCGCCCGCGGGGGTGGTCGTCACGTCGATGCGCGGGGCCGCGTCGGCCTCCGTCGCCTTCGGTGCGCTGGTCAGCTGGTCTCGGCGATCATCCGCCGTCTGGTCGCTCATGCCTGGACGGTAGCAGCGCGCTCGCGCGTGCCGCTCGGGGTTGCGCCCGCCCTAGCGGGCTGCCTGGAGGCCCCAGAGCACGAGCGGGATCTGCAGCGGGAGGCGCAGCAGCGTGATCGCCCGGGTGCGCGGGCGACGGGCGTCGAGCGCCATCTGCACGTTGGCGGGGAAGACCCCGGCCATCAGGGCGGCGGAGGCGAGACCGCCGGCGCGGCGGGTGGAGGGCAGGAGCGTCGCGGCGGCGCAGGCGAGTTCGGCGACTCCCGAGACGAGCACCCAGCCGCGGGCCGAGCCGGGCATCGCCCGCGGGACGGCGCGCTCGAACACGGCGGGGCGCACGAGGTGGATCACCCCGGAGACGGCCATCGCGCCGACGAGGACGAGCGGGCCCGCGCCGAGCGGGCCGGGACGGGCGGTGCGGCGGCGGCTCATCGGCCCTGCGCTCCGCGCTCGAGCGGAGCGACGTGGTCGAGGATCCGCCGCCACTCGCGCACCAGCGCCAGCCGCCCCGTGCCGTCGACGGTGGCGGAGCGCGCATCGGGCAGGTGCGAGCGGAACCACCGCGCGTCCTCCGTGCCCGCGACAGGGTCGGCGTCGCCGTTCACGATCAGGACCTCGGCCGTCACCCGGTCGAGCTCGTCGGCCCAGGAGCCGTCGCGGAGCGCGACGAGATCGGTCGCCGCGCCGGTGGGGCCCTGGCGCCAGCCCTCGCCGAGCATCCGCTCGAGGCGGTTGCGCAGCCCGCCGTGGCTCGCCAGCACCGGGTCGCCCGGGTCGACCCCGAGCGCGTCGAGTCCGGGCACGTCCGTCGGCAGCGTGCCGGCGATCCCCGCGGCGTCCTCGCCGAGCAGGGTCCGGCGCCGCTCCCACGCCGTCGTCGAGTGCACCAGCACGCCGGCCTGCGGCGGCGCGGGCGTGCCGACGATCGCGAGGCGGTCGACCAGGTCCGGGTGCCGCGCCGCGAGCGAGAGCGCGACGACTCCGCCGGAGCCCCAGCCGACGACGCCGACGCTGCCGAAGCGCGCGCCGTCGATGACGCGGGCGGTGCGCTCGGAGCGGCGCAGGTACTCCGCGAGATCGTCAGCGCGGTCCTGCACGCGGCCGTCGGCCGGTCCGACCGGGTCGGAGGCGCCGTAGCCGGGGCGGTCGAGGGTCATCAGATGGAGTCCCCACGGGCCGGTGACCAGCGGGTCGGGATCGAAGCCGCCCGCGCCGGGAGTGGGATGGCAGAGGACGACCAGCCGGTCGGCGATCGGATCGCCGGCGGCGGACACGCCGATCCCGCGTCCGGATCGCAGCTCGAATCGGTGGTTCGCCATGTCTCCTCCAGAGTGCCGCCGTCCATCGGCGGTGCGCGCCCAGTCAACCGGAGACGCGGGCCGCGCCGCTGGGGATTGTGCTCGCGTCGGCACATCGTGTCCGCCTCCGCCCGCCGCCGCCACCCCCTGGCGCTCCCGGTCGGGCGCGGAGGAGAGTGGTCGTCCCGGCAGAGCGCCGGAGCGAAGGGAGAGCGGCGATGAGCAGCGACAGCAGCAACGGCACCGAGGACGAGAAGACCGAGAAGACCGAGGACCTCCCCGACGGCACCGGCACCGACACCTCCGACGGCGGCGGCGACACGGACACCGTCTCGGGCGGAGAGCCCGACGACGAGTAGCCGTCGCGGCACGCTCTGAGACGAGAGGAGGGGCGCCACCGGTGATGCCGGTGACGCCCCTCTCGTGGTTCCGCGGGTCAGACGACCGGGCCGCTGCCCTCGCTGGTGCGGCGGGTGACCTGCTCGCCGCTGGCGGGGTCGACCGCCGAGCGGGTGGTCGAGACGGCCTGGCGGCGGCGGGTCCTCAGCACGAGGCCGATGATGAGGCCGACGGCCCCGGCGGCCATCAGGATGTAGCCGATCAGCGTCAGATCGACTCCGGCGACGTCGATGTCCACGGCGAAGGCGAGGACCGCGCCGACGACGAGGAGGAAGATCCCTGCTCCGATGCTCATACGTGCTCCTTCTGCGATCGCCGGCGTGCGCGGGAGGCGCTGAAGGGGCACCGGCGGGCGACGCCCCACCGTAGTGCCCGCACACCACGCGCCCGAAGCCCTATCCGCGACCGGTCCCGCGGGTGTAGGCGCGCGACGCCGCACCGAGCCTCCGCCGGCGATCACCGGGACCTTGCGTCCGCATCTCTCGGACGAGGTGTGACCGCCTGCCGCAGGACCGCGGCGAGCTTCTCGTTGCTCCCGGTGTCCTGACTGTGGAATCGCGCTTCCACGAAGGCGTCCCGCAGCGGTGCTCCGGGCAGGAACCTTGCGGCGTCGATCAGGTAGCCCGCCTGCTCGGCCAGCTGGGAGAATAACACGAATTGCGAGCGAGTGTTGCCCTCTCTCGCGAAGTGGATCACGTTCAGCTCGCCCCAGCTCTCGGCGAGCTCCTCGACGAACTCCTCCGGACCGAGGCCGCGGAGATGATCCTTGCGGGCGAGCTCGGCGTACTCGGATTCCGCGGCCTCGGCGAGGGATGGGCCGGCGGGGTAGTAGGCGTGTCCGTCCTTGGTCATGCGCTTCCCGACCGGAGCGACTCGCTCCTGGCCCGCCCATGCGTACACGTCCTGGAAGATCGCGAGATGGATCGCCTTCATGTGCGCGTAGTCGAACCGGCCGGCGATGGGCTTCTCGTGCAGCTCCCGGATGCGGACAGCGGTGATCGCCTCCTCCATCACGCGCAGCTTCACGGGATCGGTCTCGCCGTAGGGCTTCCCGGGTCCCGTCAACAGGTTCCGGAGAACAGTCGTCCCCGGGATGAAGTAGTCGTCCCAGGTGCGGAAGGTGGAACCGCCGGGCATCAGCCCTGGACGTGCCGCCTGATCGCCGCGACCGCCTCGTCCCCCGACAGCTCGTGGCGCGCAGCGAGTTCGATGATCGCGCGCAGTGCCGGATCCTCGACCTCGTGGCCCGCGAGAGAGAGTGCGGCCTCCGCGAACATCCGATGCCGATCCCTCTCGGCATCACCGACCGTCGTTGCTGCGACTGCATGCGCCATGCCGGACTCCCTTCCGAAGCCTCGATTCTACCGACGCGACCCGGCGAACAGCAGGGCGTCGTCGCGGTTCAGCGGTCCGCGATGCGGAGCATCACGCGGGTGCGGTCGCCGCGGGAGACGATGCGCTCGATCACCATGAAGACGCGGTACTCGAGGCGGTACTTCCGCAGGAAGACGCGGCCGAGGCGGTCGACGGTGCCGGTGTCCGAGACGATGCGCGCCTCGGCCTCGAGGACGGTCGCGCCGTCGGCGACGCGGCCGCGGCGGTCGCAGGGCACCAGGGTCACCCGCGGGTCGTTCCGCAGGCGCTTGACCTTGCCGCTCTTGCGGGGAGTGGTGACGACCAGCTCGTCGCCGTCGCGCGCGATCCACACCGGCGTGGACACCCCGACGCCGGTCTTCCGGAAGGTGGTGAGCGAGACGAACGAGGCGTCGGCGAGGGCCGCGAGCGCGGGCGAGAGGGTCATCCTCGAAGGGTAGGGGCACCGGGAAGCGGGTCCGCAAGCCTCCCGGACACCTCGGATCGCCCCCGTAGGCTGGAGGCATGCCCGACCCGACCCCCCTGATCGGTCCGATCGCGGCCCCCGAGCTGCACGTGATGACGTACAACATCCGGCGGCGCATGCCCCGCCTCACCGCCCGGGCGGTCGACCAGTGGGAGCGGCGCAAGCCGCTCGTCCGCCGCCTGCTGCAGGAGGAGCGCCCGTCGATCCTCGCGGTCCAGGAGGCGCTGCCCGATCAGGCGCAGTGGGTGCACGAGTCGCTCGACGCCTCCTTCGAGGGGATGGGCTTCGGCCGCGACGCCGACCGCGGCGGCGAGCGCGTGATGCTCTTCGTCGACCGCAGCCGCTTCGCGGTGCGCGACTGGTCGCAGATCGCCCTGTCCGCCACTCCGGACGTCGCCGGCTCGCGCAGCTGGGGCAACCGCATCCCGCGGACCGCCGTGATCGCCGAGCTGACCGACCACGCGACGAATCGCGAGCTGACCGTGGTGGCGACGCACTTCGACCACCTCTCGCGCCGCTCGCGGCTGCGCTCGGCCGAGCTCGTCGCCGAGCGGGTCCTCGATCTCGGCCGGCCGGCGATCGTGATGGGCGACACCAACACCGACATCGGCACGGCCCCCTACCGCGCGCTGCTCGACGAGGGCCGTCTCGCCGACTCCTGGGTCGTCGCCGGCACGCACCTCACCCCGCACTGGGGCACCTACTCGAACTACCGCCCGCCGAAGGCCGGGCGCCGCATCGACTGGCTGACCGTCAGCGCCGGGGCGTTCGAGGTCGTCTCGGCCGCGATCAACGCCACGCGCTACGACGACGCGGCTCCGGGCTCGGACCACGAGGCGGTCCAGGCCGTGCTCCGCTTCACGAAGCCGTGACCCGCACCGCCGTGAGATCCCGCCCCGAGAACGAGCCCGTCCTGATCTCGACCTTCATGGAGCCGCCGCGCACCCGGGGCGAGTGGTTCGCCGACGCGGTCCGCGCGCTCGGCGCCGCGAGCATCGTCGCCGCGGTGCTCGGCTGGGACCTCGTCGACGTCGCCGTCTTCGCCCTCGCGGCGATCGGGCTCGTCCTGCCGCGGTTCCTCGGGATCCGTCCCGCGCTGGACGCCGCGTTCGGCCTGGCTCTGCTGATCGCCTCGTGGAGCAGCGTGCTCGGGCTCTACCAGGCGTGGGCGTCGTGGGACCTCGTCGTGCACTTCGTGCTGAACGGGCTGGTCGCGGCCGTCGCCTACATCCTCGCCGCGCGCGCCGGCGTGGTGCCGACGGTGGCGGGCGATCGCGGACCGCTCGCCCCGGCGATCGTGCTCTGCGCCTGCTTCGGCCTGACGATGGGCGTCGTCTGGGAGTGGGGCGAGTGGGCCGGGCACCGCTTCGTCGACGAGACGATCTTCGTCGGCTACGAGGACACGCTGGGCGACCTCGCCGCCGGGGCGGCCGGCTCGATCGCGGCCGGCGCGCTGATGCGCTTCTGGTCGGCGAAGAGCCGCGTCGTCGGCGGCTGACCACCGCCGGTCGGTCGGCGCTCCTCGGGGCTACGACACCGCGCGGAGCGCGTCGAGCACCACCGCGCGGGCCGGATTCCCCCGGCCCGAGCGGCGCCAGGCCGCGCTGACGACGCGCGTCGAGATCGGGTCGACCGCGGGGACCGCGACCACCGCCTCCGGAAGCGGCTCGCGTCCCAGCCGCGGGACCAGCGCGACCGCCGCACCCGCCTCGACCAGGGCGATGTGGGTGCTGAAGTCCTCGTCGTAGTAGGCGATGTCCGGCTGGCGGCCGGTGCCGGCGAAGGTGCGCAGCAGCCAGGCGTGGCAGATCGCCCCCGCCGGGATGCTCACCCAGGTCTCGTCGGCGAGGCGGCTCGGCGCGATCTCGGCGCTCCCGGCGAGCGGGTGCGCACGGTGCAGGAGGACGTCGGCGCGGTCCTCGAGGAGGATCTCGCTCTCGATGGTGTCGTGGGGGAGATCGAGCGCCAGCCCGGGCCAATCGTGCAGGATCGCGAGATCGGCCGCGCCCCGCTCCAGCCGGCGCGAGGCCTCCCACGGGTCGAGCTCGTCGAGGGTGAGCCGCAGCCGAGGCGCGCGCTCGCGGATGAGCAACAGGGCCGGCACCAGCAGGCCGCGCATCGCGGTCGAGAACGCGGCCACCCGCAGAGTGCCGGTCACCTCCTCCGCCGGGACGGTGCCCAGGTGCCCGAGCGCCTCGAGCTCGGCGAGGAGGCGCTCGCCGCGCTCGGCCAGCGTGCGGCCGTGCGCGGTCAGCAGCACGCCGCGACCGGAGCGCTCGGCAACGGCACCGCCGGTCTGGCGCTCGAGGCGCTTGAGCTGCTGCGACACGGCCGAGGGGGTGTAGCCGAGCGCGTCGGCCGCGGCGGCAACGGTGCCGCAGTCGCGGACGGCGACGAGGGCGCGGAGCGCGGACGGCTCGATCATGCAGCGACGCTACCGGATCGGCGGTGCCGACCTGCGCTGGTGCTGCCGGGTCGTTCGCGCTTGTCTGGACCCATGACCCGCCGGCACAGCCTCCTCGCCCTCCTCGTCGTCCTGCTCTGGGGGCTGAACTTCGTCGTCATCGACGTCGGGCTCGCGGACGTGCCGCCGCTGCTGTTCCTCGCGATGCGCTTCGCGGTGGTCGCGGTGCCGGCCGTGTTCCTCGTGCCGCGGCCCGAGGCGCCGCTGCGCACGGTCGCGACGATCGGGGCGTTCATGAGCCTCGGGCAGTTCGCTCTGCTCTATCTCGCGCTGGCGCTGGGGATGCCCGCGGGGCTGGCGTCGCTGGTGGTGCAGGCGCAGATCGTGATGACGGTGCTGATCGCGGCGGTGCTGCTGCGGGAGCGGCCGACCCGGCGGCAGAGCATCGGCCTGGTCGTCGGCGTCGCGGGTCTCGTGATCGTGGCCGTCTCGCACGGCGCGGTCGCTCCGTGGCTGCCGTTCGTGGTCTGCCTGGGCGGTGCGCTGTCCTGGGCGATCGGCAACGTCCTGACCCGGCGCGCGAAGGGCGCCTCGGGGCTGTCGCTGGTGGTCTGGTCGGCGCTGGTCGTGCCGATCCCGGCGCTGCTGCTCTCGCTGCTCGTCGACGGCGGGCCCGCGATCGCGACGGCGCTGCAGGGGCTCTCGCTCGCGGCGGTCCTCAGCACGCTCGACACCGCGGTGTTCGCCTCGCTGATCGGCTACGGGATCTGGAACTCGCTGCTGGCCCGCTACCCGGCCGCGTCGGTGGTGCCGTTCACGCTGCTCGTGCCGGTGGTCGGCGTGCTGTCGGCGTGGGCGCTGCTGGGCGAAGTGCCCTCGGTCGGCGTGCTGATCGGCGGTGCCGTGATGGTCGCCGGGCTCGCGGTCGCGACGATCCGGCGCGGTCGGCGCGCAGAGGTCCTCGCCGCCGTCGGTGGTCCGGCGTAGTGTCGCCCACATGTGCGGACGCTTCGCGATGGATTCCGAGACCGACGCCCTGATCGCCGAGTTCGTCGCGGCGGGCGGCCGGGCGGCCGACTGGGCGCCCGACTTCAGCGTCGCTCCCACCGACGCCGCGCCGATCGTGCGCGAGCACCGGCACGAGGACGCGCTCGAGCGCGAGATCGAGCTGGCCTCCTGGGGCTTCCGGCCCTCGTGGGCGAAGGGGAAGGGGCCGTCGCCGATCAACGCGCGGCTCGAGACCGTCGCCTCGAACGGGCTGTTCCGCGGGGCCTTCGCGAAGCAGCGGGCCATCGTGCCGATGCGCGGCTACTACGAGTGGGAGGCGCGGGCCGACGGCAAGCAGCCGTGGTTCCTGCACGGCGACGAGCCGATCCTCGCCGCGGCGGGCCTCTACGCGGCGCGCAAGGAGGGCGACGAGTGGCGCGTCTCGTTCACGATCATCACCCGCGAGGCGCGGGACGCCTCCGGCGAGGTCCACGACCGGATGCCCGTCTTCCTCACCCCCGACGTCCGCGACGCCTGGCTGAGTCCGGAGCCGCTCGCCTCGAGCGAGGAGATGCTGGCGACGCTCGACCGAGCCTCGGTCGCCGTCGCCTCGACGATCACGGCCTACCCGGTCGACCGCCGCGTCAACAACGCGCGGACGGTCGACCGCCACGATCCTGGCCTGCTCGACCCGGTCGCGTGAGGGGAGTTACTTCGTACCTGCGTGCCCCGCCCGCCGGCGGAGCCGGCTGATGGGAGCGGTTCCCGGGGCAGGCCGGATCATTTCGTTCCGGCGTGTCCCGGGAACGGCTTGCCGTTGAGGCTGACCTCGTCGGGGTCCACCTCGACGGTGCCGACGTCGTCCGCGCCGCCCGTGCCGGGGACGGAGATGACCTCGGCCGAGCCGGAGACCTCGGTCCGGCTGGTGGTCGGGTCCTGCTCCTGGCGGACCTCGGTCTCGCGCTCGCTGCCCGGGGACTCGGCGCGGTCCTTCTCGATCGTCTCGCTCTCGTTCGCCGTGGCCGGAGCCGCGCCGTCCGTCGCGCCGATCGTCGATCCCTGCTCGTCCTCGTGCATGTGCCTCACCTTTCGTCGGGACCAGCCACGCTACGCGCGGCCCCCTCGACGGGCACCCGCTTGACAGGCCGCCCGCCCCGGTCGGTCCTGCGTGCCGGAGGACGGACGTACTACCCTGAGGGAACGGTCGCACCGGGGAGCGCGGCGTTGCCGCAGCATCCGTCCGAGGAGGAATCGTGTCATCCCACCGAACGGGCGAGAACCGCGTCGTCGGCACGACGATCGGCGGTCGCTACACGATCGAGGAGCTGATCGGGCGCGGCGGGATGGCGACGGTCTACCGGGCGCGCGACGAGATCCTCGGCCGGTCGGTGGCGCTGAAGATGTTCGCCCCGGGCATCGACGACGCGCAGGACCTGCAGCGGAAGTCGTCCGAGATCCGGCTGCTCGCCGCCCTCAACCACCCCGCGCTGGTCACTCTCTACGACGCCGACGACGGCGGGGACGACACCGGCGGCCAGGCGTACATGGTGATGGAGCTCGCGGAGGGGCCGAGCCTCGCGGAGCGGCTCGCCAGTGGCCCCGTCGCGCCCAACGACGTCGCGTCGATGGCCGCCGATCTCGGCGAGGCCCTGCACACGGTGCACGCGGCCGGCGTGGTGCACCGCGACGTGAAGCCGTCGAACGTGCTGCTCGTGCCGAGCCCGCTGACCAGCCGCGAGTTCCGGCCCAAGCTCGCCGACTTCGGCATCGCCTACCTGATCGACGCCACCCGCATCACCTCGCCCGGCACGCTGATCGGCACGGCCGCCTACCTCAGCCCGGAGCAGGCGCACGGCGACGTGCTGACCTCCGCGAGCGACGTCTACTCCCTGGGGCTGGTGCTGCTCGAGTCGCTGACCGGGCGGCGTCCCTTCACCGGCTCGGCCATCGAGGTCACCCTCGCCCGGCTGCTGCGCGACCCCGAGGTGTCGGAGTCGCTCGGCGGCGGCTGGTCGGCGCTGCTGAACGCGATGACGCGGCGCGAGCCGGCGGAGCGGCCGAGCGCGATCGAGGTCGCGGAGTCGGCGCGCGCGCTGATCGATCCGCGGCGCGACGGGCCGCCCACGGCGATCGTCGTCCCGGACGTGATCCGCGCGGAGCCGGCCGGCCCGCCGCCGACGGAGCGGATGCTCGCCACCGAGCGCTTCGCTCCGACCTCCGCCGCGACCGAGCTGCTCGACGCGACCTCGGTGCTGCCCGCGGGGGCGACCGAGCGGCTCCCCGAGGCCGCGCCCGCGACCGCGACGACGACGTGGGTCGCGCCGAGCGCGCCCGCCGTTGCCCGGCGTCGCACCGGCCCGAGCCCGTGGCTGATCGTCCTGGTCCTCGCGCTCGTCGCCGTCGCGGTCGGTCTCGTGATCGTCCTGTTCGACGGTCCGCAGTCGCCGCTGCCCGCCGTCGACGGCGAGCTCGGCGAGCACCTCCGTCAGCTGCGCGAGAGCATCGGCTCATGAGGGGCGGGAAGCGCGTGAGGGGACTGCGCACGGGTCTCGGCCTGCGCACCGGCCTCCGACTGCGTGCCGGGGGAGCGGTGCTCGCCGCGGTGCTCGTGCTGTCGGGCTGCTCCGCCTCGGATCCGTCGATCGACGACGGCACCGCGCAGGCGCTCGACGACGCCGTCGTGGCGGTCGCCGAGAAGGCGTCGGCCGACGACTGGGAGGGAGCGCTGACCGAGCTCGACGCGCTCCAGGCGACGCTCGACGCGGCGATCGCGGGCGGGACGGTCCAGGCCGATCGTGCGAGCGCGATCCAGGCTCAGGCCGATCTGGTGCGCGCGGACCTCGGTGCGCTGATCGCCGCCGTGCCCGCGCCCGAGGAGTCGACCGCGCCCGTCCCCGAGGAGACCGCGCCCGCCGAGGAGGAGCCGCCGGCCGAGGAGACTCCCGAGGAGGAGACCCCGGCCCCGGTCGAGACCGCGGACGAGGAGCCGTCGCCGATTCCCGAGGAGACCGAGTCGACCGAGCCCTTGGAGCCGACCGAGCCGACCGAGCCGCCCGAGGAGGAGTCGCCGGCGCCCGTGCCGTCGGCGCCCGCCGTGGGCGCACCCGCGGTCGAGGCGCCGGTCGAGGAGCCCGTGGAGGCTCCGGGCACCGGCGGCAACGGCGGCGGTCGCAGCCCGTCGAGCGGGCAGAACCCGGGCAACGGGAACGGGCCCGGGAAGGGCTGAGCCCCTCCGACTCCGGGCGCTCACCCCTGCTCGCGGGTCCTACTCCTCTGTGCGCAGGACCGCGAAGTCGGCGCCGAGGTCGACGTCCACGTCGGTGCCGTCCGCGCGGGTGACCTCCACGTCGAACGCGTGGTCGGCGTCGTCGCTGCGCTCGGCCTCGGTCACCGTGCCGCCGCCGACCGCGGCGATCGCGGCCTCGCTCGCGCGGGTCAGCTCCTCGCCGACGAGGTCGTCGGGATCGACGGCGCCGGTCGTGGCGTCGTCCGTTCCGGCCGTGCCGTCCGTCGTGCCGGTCGTGCCGTCGCTGCCCGTGCCGGTCGCGCCGTCGCCGCGCACGGCGTCGTCGTCCTCCGGGTCGACCACGAGGACTCCGAAGGAGTCGTCGAGACGCACGTCGTACTCGAGGCCGTCGTCGCCGCGCAGCTCGAGCTCGTAGCCCGGCGTGCCGTCGTCGTCGCGCTCGGCCGAGGTGACGGTCCCGCCGCCGATCTCGCTGATCGCGACCTCGCTCGCGCGGTCGAGGTCCGCTCCGGTCAGCGCGTCCGAGCGCTCGAAGCCGTCGGTCGCGGCGAAGGCGATGCCCGTGCCGGCCCCGACGAGCACGACCGCGCCCACGACTCCGACGATGATCCCGGTCTTCTTCTTCATGATCCGCTCCGTCTCCGGCGCCGCTCGTCGACGCCGCAGCCACTGTCCCGCGGGCTCGCTGAAGCCACCCTGAAGCGACCGGAGGGCGTGGCCTCAGCCCAGCGGCACCCGCAGCGTCAGCCGCGCGCCACCCCACGGCGACTCCTCGACCGCGACGCTCCCGCCGTGCGCGGCAGCGATCTCGGCGACGATCGCCAGCCCCAGCCCGGAGCCGCCGGCGTCGCGGGCGCGCCCCTCGTCCAGCCGCACGAAGCGCCCGAGCACCCGCTCGCGCTCGGCCGGCGGAATGCCCGGACCGTCGTCGTCGACGACGATCACCGCCGCCTCGCCCTCGCCGCGGGTCGCGATCGCGAGCCGCGAGGCGCGGTGGCGCACCGCGTTGTCGACCAGGTTCCGCAGCGCCCGCCCGAGCAGCGCCTCGTCGGCCACCGCCTGCACCGGGGAGACCCCGGACGCGTCGACGGCGATCCCGGAGTCGCGCAGCCGCCGCACCTCGCGCAGCGCCAGGTCGTCGAGGTCGACCGGCGCAGCGAGCACCGCCAGCCGGGCCTCGTCGGCGCGCGCCAGCAGCAGCAGTCCCTCGATCAGGCCGCCCATCCGCACCGACTCCTCGGCGACCGTGGTCGCCAGCCGGGCACCGTCGAAGCGGTCGGGATGCGCGAGCGCCACCTCGGCGCTCTGGCGCAGGGCCGCGACCGGGGAGCGGAGCTCGTGCGAGGCGTCCAAGACGAACCGGCGCTGGCGCTCCTGGCCGTCCTCGAGGCGCCCGAGCATCCGGTTGAGCGTCTGCGCGAGCCGGTCGATCTCGTCGCCCGAGCCGGGCTCCGCGATCCGGCGGTCCAGGGCCGCGGCGGTCACCGCGTCCGCCTCCGCCCGCATGCGGTCGACCGGCCGCAGCGCCCGGCCCACGACGACCCGGCAGACGATCGCGACGAAGGCGATCAGCAGCGGCACGGCGACCGCGAGCAGCCCCGCGGTCGTCGCGAGCGCCTCCCCGCGGCCCTCGTCGGGCACGCCGACGACGAGGAGCGCGCCGTCGTCCAGCTCCTGGGTCGCGACCACGAGCGGATCCTCGTCCGCGGGCGTCGTCGCGAACGGCTCGTCGCGCTCCTCGGTCGCCAGCGCCGGCAGGTCCTCCGCGTCCTCGCCCGCGGCGACCACGCGCCCGTCGACGACCAGCTGCACCGCGCCCTCCGAGGCCCGCACCGCGGCCGCGCCGTCGTTCTCGACCAGGGTCGCGATCCGCTCCGCCTCGGTCTCGGCGGCCGTCGCGGCGCTGCCGGCGAGCACCGAGGACAGCACCAGCAGGAAGCCGGCCGCGCCGAGCACCGCCGCGAGGGCGACGACCGCGGTCGCCGCGAGCGTGATCCGGGTGCGCAGCGAGCGCCGGCCCCTCCCGACCGCGCCGCGCCTCCCGGCCGCGCCGCCCGTCACGGCTGCACCGAGTAGCCCGCGCCGCGCTGGGTGCGGATCGTCTCGCGGCCGAACGGCCGGTCGATCTTGTTGCGGAGGGTGCGGATGTAGACCTCGACGATGTTGGGGTCGCCGTCGAAGTCGAAGTCCCAGACCGCGCCGAGGACGTCGCGCTTGGAGACGACGTCGCCGGCCCGGGAGACGAGGTACTCGAGCACGCTGAACTCGCGCGCGGTGAGCGGGATCGGCACGCCGCCGCGCTCCACCCGGCGGGCGGCGGGGTCGAGCACGAGGTCGCCGACGACCAGCACGGTCGGGCGCTCGGCGGCGCCGCGGCGGATCAGCGCCCGCAGCCGCGCGACCAGCACCGGGAAGGAGAACGGCTTGGTGAGGTAGTCGTCGGCGCCGGTGTCGAGCGCCTCGACCTGGTCCAGGTCGCCGTCCTTCGCGGTCAGCATCAGGATCGGCGTCCAGTCCTCGGCCGCGCGCAGGCGCTCGCAGACGCGGAAGCCGCTGATGTCGGGGAGCATCAGATCGAGGACGATCGCCGCGTACTCCGCCTCCTGCGCGAGCCAGAGCGCGTCGGTGCCGTTCGCGGCGGTGTCGACCGCGAAGCCCTCGCCCTGGAGGCCCGCCTCGAGCGCGCGGAGCAGATTGATCTCGTCGTCGACGATGAGGATGCGGATGGGAGCCTCCCGGTCTCGGCGCGGACGCCCAGGTTAACCCGCCGGTCTCCGGGGTGCGCTAAGACGGGGCGGTGACCTCCCACGCCTCCCTCGCCCGCCGCCTGGGCACCCCCGACGCCGTCGTCATCGGGCTCGGCTCGATGCTCGGTGCCGGTCTCTTCTCCGCGTTCGCGCCCGCCGCCGCCGCGGCCGGCCCGTGGCTGCTGATCGGTCTCGCGCTCGCCGCGCTCGTCGCCTGGGCCAACGCCTCCTCGACGGCGCAGCTCGCCGCGCAGTACCCGCGCTCGGGCGGCGCCTACCTCTACGGCCGCGAGCGGCTCGGCGAGTGGCCGGGCTTCCTGGCCGGCTGGAGCTTCGTCGTCGGTAAGACCGCGAGCTGCGCGGCGATGGCGCTGACCGTCGCCGCCTACGCCGCCCCGGCCGGGTGGGAGCGGCCGGTCGCCGTCGCGGCGGTCGTCGCCCTGGTCACGGTGAACGTGCTCGGCGTGACGCGCACGGCGCTGGCGACGCGGATCCTGCTCTCGATCGTGCTCGTGGTGCTGGTCGTGGCGGTCGCGGCCGTCGCGGCCTCCGGGCCGTCCGCGGCGGGCGGGCCCTTCGACGCCGTCGCGGACCGGCCCTTCGACGCCTACGGCGTGCTGCAGTCGGCCGGCCTGCTG
Source organism: Rathayibacter sp. VKM Ac-2856 (assembly GCF_013205055.1). Lineage (GTDB taxonomy): Bacteria > Actinomycetota > Actinomycetes > Actinomycetales > Microbacteriaceae > Rathayibacter. The sequence goes on along the minus strand of NZ_JABMLF010000003.1, from coordinate 137,594 downwards.
TTCTTCGCCTTCGCCGGCTACGCCCGCATCGCGACGATGGGGGAGGAGGTGCGCGACCCCGCGCGCACCGTGCCGCGGGCGATCCTCGGCGCGCTCGTGCTCGCCGTCGTGATCTACACCGTCGTCGGCGTCTCGCTGCTGGCCGCCCTCGGCGCGGACGGGCTCGCCGCCTCCACCCAGCCGCTCGTCGACGCGGCCGCTGCCTGGCCGTGGACGGCGCCGCTGATCCGCGCGGGCGCCGCCGCGGCGAGCCTCGGCGCGCTGCTCGCCCTGATCGCCGGCATCGGCCGCACGAGCCTGGCGATGTCGCGCAACGGCGACCTGCCGCGCGCGCTGGCGACGATCGACCCGGTGCGCAGCGTCCCGCGCCGCGCCGAGATCACCGTCGGTGCGATCATCGTCGTCCTGGTGCTCGTCGCCGACCTGCGCTCGGCGATCGGCTTCTCCTCGTTCGGCGTGCTGCTCTACTACCTGGTCGCGAACGTCGCGGCGCTGACGCAGGAGGCGCGGCACCGCCGTTACCCGCGCGTGCTGGCGGTCATCGGCGTGGCCGGCTGCCTGCTGCTCGTGGCGACCCTGCCGCCCGCCTCGATCGCGGGCGGCGCCGCGGTGCTGGCCGTCGGCGCCGCGTACCGGGTGATCACTCAGTCGCGGGTGCGGCGGAGCAGCCAGACGAAGTAGGGCGCGCCGACCAGCGCGATCATCAGGCCCGCGGGCAGCTGCGACGGCGCGATCAGCGTGCGGCCGAGGGTGTCGGCGACGAGGACGAGCAGCCCGCCGAGCAGCATCGCGACCGGCACGATGCGCCCGTGCCGCGCGCCGACCAGCGTGCGGGCCAAGTGCGGCGCGACCAGGCCGACGAAGCCGACGGTGCCGACGGCGACGACGGCCAGCGAGGCGAGCACGGCGGCCAGCGCGAGCATGCCCAGGCGGGTGCGCTCGGGCCGGACGCCGAGGATCCGCGGGGTGTCCTCGTCGATCGCCAGCAGATCGAGTCGGCGGCGCAGGCCCAGGAGCACCGGCAGCAGCACGAGGATCCCGACGGCGACCGGCAGGACGTCCGGCAGCGACCGGCCGTACGTGGTGCCGGAGAGCCAGGTGAGGATCCGCGGCGTCCGCCAGGGGTCGGAGCTCAGCAGGAGGAAGGCGGTCACCGCACTCAGGGCGTAGCCGGCGCCGATGCCGACGAGCACGAAGCGGTCCGGCTGCAGTCCGCCCCGCCAGGCGAGCAGGGCGATCGCCCCGAAGGTCACGAGCCCCGCGGCGACCGCCATCATGATCAGCACCGGCCGACCGCCGCCGCCGAGCCCGGTGGTGACGACGATCACAGCGCCGAGCCCTGCGCCCGCCGTGATGCCGAGCAGTCCCGGCTCGGCCAGCGGATTGCGCACGGTGCCCTGCACGGCGGTGCCCGCGAGGGCGAGCGCCGCGCCGGCGAGCACGGCCGCCGCGATCCGCGGTGCCCGTTCGTCGAGGGCGCGGGCGACGAGGTCCGGTGCAGCGCTCTGCAGCCAGAGGGCGACGTCGCCGAGCCGCAGCTGCAGGCTCCCCGCGAGCAGCGCGAGCACGATCGTCACCGCGAGCAGGACGCCGACGACCGCGAGCACGACCCGGAACCGCCGCGCCGTCCGCAGGGTCGAGTGGACCGTGCGTGCCGTTCGCGCCGCTCCGGCGTCGCGCATCCGCAGCGCGAGCACCACGATGACGAGTCCGCCGAGCACCGCGGTCGGGATGCCCGTCGGGATCGCCGTGGCCCCCTCCGGGCTGAGGATCGCGCGCAGCAGTGCGTCGGCGAGCACGATCAGCGCGGCGCCGATCAGCGCCGAGGCGGGCACCAGGAAGACGTGGCGGCGCAGCGCTGGGACCCGCGCCGCCAGCAGCCGGGTGAGGACGGGGGCGCCGAGCCCGACGAAGGCGATCGGCCCGGCCAAGGTGACCGAGGTGCTGGTGAGCAGCACCGCGCAGAGCAGGGCCAGCGCGCGGGTCGAGCGGACCGGGACGCCGAGCGTCGCGGCGCCGTCCTCGCCGAGACCGAGCACATCGAGGCGGCGCGAGAGCAGCAGGGCCAGTGCGAGGACGACGGCGATCAGCGGAGCCGCGCGGACCGAGGCGTCGATGTTCAGCTGCCCGAGCGAGCCGCTGCCCCAGGCGAAGAGCCCAGTCGTGTTCTCCCGGAAGAGGATCAGCAGCATCGCCGTGCCGGAGTCGAGCGCCATCGCGATGGCCGAGCCCGCCAGGATGAGCCGGGTGCTCGAGGTCCCCGCGGCCCGCCCGGTGAGCGCGAGCACGAGGGCCGCCGCGGCGAGACCGCCGAGGAAGGCGACTCCGCTCGACGCCCAGAGCGGCACCGACACCGAGAAGGCGGCCACCGCGGTCAGGGCGAAGTAGGCGCCGGCCGTCACCGCGAGCGTGTCGGGTGAGGCGAGGGCGTTGCGCGAGATCGACTGCAGCAGGGCGCCGGCGGCGCCGAGGGCGAGACCGACGGCGATGCCCGCGGACAGGCGCGGCAGCCGTGAGCCGGCGAAGACATCGGCCGCGGAGACCCCGCCGACCGACACCTCCTCGCCGAGGAGGGCGCGGAGCAGTCCGTCCGCGCCGATCCCCGAGGTGCCCTGGGTCAGGTGCCAGAGCCCGATGAGCACGACCGCGACCGCGAGGGCCGCGAGCACGCCGACGATGACGTCCACGAAGGCGTCGATGGCCTGCTCGCCCGACTTCGGACCGCCGGCGCCCCAGACGCCGGGCGGGAACTCGAAGGCGCGCCCCTGCTGCACGGCGGGCAGCGCGGCCCAGACCGGGCTCTTCGCGAGCTCGGTCACGTAGCTGTCGGCGGTGCCGTCGTTGGAGTAGACGAGGTTCGCCTCGCCGACCGCGGTCAGCCCCTCGATATCGGTCTGCGCGAGCCCGTAGGAGGGGTCGACGCCGCCGCTGCCGTAGGAGTCGTTGATCTCGTCGGTCCAGGCGCCCTCGAGGCCGAGCTCCTCGCCGAGCTCGGTGAAGAGCGCGCCCTTGCCGTAGGGGCGGATGACGACGTTGCCGCTCTCGATCCAGCCGTCGAAGAAGACGAACTCGGGCGTCGCGAGCGCGGCCTCGGCGACCTCGGTCTTCGCGTCGGCCAGGTGCTGGTCGAACTCCGCGAGCACCGCGTCGGCGCGCTCGGTCCGGCCGGTGGCCTCGCCGAGGAGCGAGAACACCTCCTTCATGTTGTCGATCTGACCGCTCGCGTCCGCGCCGATGGTCGCGAGCACGGGCACGTCGCGCTCCTCGAGCTGAGCGAGCAGGTCGTCGTCGGCGCTGTAGGCCTCCATCACGATCAGATCCGGGTCGAGCCCGTAGAGGGTGTCCAGATCGGGCTCGCCGCGCTCGCCGACGTCCGCAGTGCTCGCGGGCAGGGTCTCGGCGCTGACGTAGGTGGCGTAGTCCTCCGTCGAGGCGGCGCCGACCGGGGCGACGCAGAGCGTCAGCAGGTCCTCGGTCTGCTGCCACTCGAGCACGACGATCCGCTGGGCGGGGGCGTCGAGCTCGACGGTGCGGCCGAGGCTGTCGGTCAGCGAGACGGCGCCGGTGGCGGTCGGCGTGTCGTCGGCGGCGCACTCGGCGGAGTCGACAGTGCCGGCGGCGTCGGCGGTCTCGACGGCGGTGGTGCCGCAGCCGGTGAGCAGGAGCACGCCGGCGGCGGCCGCGGCGAGGGCCGTGGGGAGGAGGGGTGCGCGGGTCATTCTTCGGTGTCCTCTCGGGAACGGGCGGGGGTCGTCTCGTGCGGGCGGGAGTCGTGCAGGCGGCTGCTGTGCCGGCCGACGGGGTCGATGCGCAGGCGGCCGGTCCGCTCGTCCACGGCGACCTCGACCGGCAGCCCGTAGGCCGCCTCGATGTGCTCGGCGGTGAGCACCTCGATCGGGGCGCCCTCGGCGAGGACGCGGCCGTCGCTCAGCAGCAGCAGGCGGTCGGCGACGCGTGCGGCGTGATCGAGGTCGTGCAGGACGACGCCGACGGCGGCGCCGTGCACCTCGGCGAGATCGCGGAGGAGATCGAGCGTCTCGACCTGGTACCGGAGGTCGAGGTGGTTGGTCGGCTCGTCCAGCAGCACGACCCCGGTCTGCTGGGCGAGGCAGGCTGCGAGCCAGACACGCTGCAGCTCGCCGCCGCTGAGCTCGCCCGCGGCGCGCTCCGCCATCGACAGCACGCCCGTGGCGGCCATCGCCTGCTCGACGGCGTCGCGGTCCCGGGCCGAGGGGCCGGCGAAGGGGCGGCGGTGCGGGTGGCGGCCGAAGGTGACGACCTCGCGCACGCTGAGCCCCTGCGGCGCGGTGCGGCTCTGCGCGAAGAGGGTCACCTCGCGAGCGAAGTCGCGGCTGCTCAGCGCGGTCGCGGGGCGGTCGTCGTCGAGGGTGACGAGTCCGCCGCTGGGGGTGTGCAGCCGCGCCAGTGCGCGCAGCAGCGTCGACTTGCCGGAGCCGTTCGGCCCGACCAGCGCGGTCACCCGGCCGGGCTCCAGCTGCACCGAGACGCCGTCGACGACGGTGCGCTGACCGAAGCCGAGCACGAGGTCGGCACCGGCGAGGCGCGAGGGCGAGCGCGGAGGCTCGGGGGAGGGGTGCATGGGGAAGGCGGAGTCCTGCGTCTGAAGAGCGAGCGGGGAGGAGATCCGCTGACTAAGGGTTGGCTTACCTTCCTCAGGCTAGGTGGCCGCAGGATCGACCGCAATCGACTGCCGAGGACACCGCATAGAGCGTTCCGGCCACTCCGGCCCGCCGCGTCAGCTCGCAGAGGCCCCTGCGGCGCCGCGCTGATCCTGCGCGAACGCCCCGGGCGTGGTCCCCATCACCCGCTTGAAAGCGGCGATGAACGTGCTCGGGTGGGTGTGCCCCATCAGCTCCGAGACGTCCTGCACGCTGCGCCCCTCGGCCAGGAGCGCCACCGCGCGATGCGCCCGCAGCGCCTGCCGCCACTGCAGGAACGACAGCCCGGTCTGCGCGCGGAGCACCCGGGAGAGGGTCCGCTCGCCGACGCCGAGGTGCTCGGCCCAGTCGGCGAGCGTCCTCCGGTCGGTGGGGTCGTCGAGGAGGGCCGCGACCAGCGGCGCGAGCCGCTCGCCCTGCGGGACGGTGACGGAGTACTGCTCGCTCGACGGCGCGATCACGTCGAAGACCACCGCCTCCGCTCGCAGCCGCGCGGCCTCCTCGAGGTCGGTCCGCGAGAGCCGCGTGAGCAGGGCGGCCAGCACGGGCGTCACCTCGACGAGTGCCGGCACTGCGATCGGCACCGGTGAGCGCTCCGGATCGAACAGGGCGTCGCAGAGCGCTGTGCGCGCCGTCGTCCGTCCGGCGTGCTCCGTCCCGGCCGGGATCCAGACGCCGAAGCCGTCGGGCACGGTCAGGATCCGATGCTCGAGGCGCACCGTCATCGTCCCGCCGCGGACCCAGACCAGCTCGTGGAGCTCGTGCCGGTGCGGCGCGAACTCGTGCGGCGCCTCGAGCAGGACGCTGCCGGCCGCGATCGCGAACGGCTCCTCGATCCTCGTCGGCGCACCGGTGTCGGCGACGACGACGGTGCTCGGCTCGCGCCGCCAGGTGCCCCGCGCGCTGTCCTCGTCCATGCCCACGATCTTAGGAAGTGCCCGCGTCGGGGCAGACTGGCGCGGTGACCCGAGTGCCGACGACAGCAGCGCAGACCCCCACAGCAGCGCGGATCCCCTCCGCAGCGCAGGCCTTCCGCGACCGCCTCGTGGAGCACATCGACGCCACGGGATTCGGCGCCCACGGCCTGCACGTGCTGATCGGCGACGACGCAGCCGAGCACCGCTGGACTCCGGACGTGCGCGAGGACGTGCACTCCGTGGCCAAGGGTGTCTGCGTGCTGGCCGCGGGGCTGGCCGTCGATGACGGCATGATCTCGCTCGACGAGCCGCTGGGACCGCTGTCCGCGGACGTCTCCACCGACCTCGGCGAGGGAGTCGCCGAGCTCACGCTGCGCCGGCTGCTGAGCATGACCAGCGGCATCGACCTGCCCTGGTCGCCCACGCTGATGACGGACTGGCGCGACCTCGCCGTCGAGTTCCTCCGCCGCCCCTCCCGGGGGCCCGTCTTCCAGTACTCCAACGCCGCGAGCTACACCGCGATGCGGCTCCTGGAGACGCGCGTGGGCGACGTGGGGGACTACGTCGACCGCAGGCTGCTGCGGCCACTCGGGATCGAGGGCGCGGAGTGGGAGCGCTGCCCGAGCGGGCGCATCGTCGCCGGCAGCGGGCTCGCCCTGCGCACGGAGGAGACGGCCCGGATCGGCCGCCTGATCCGAGACCGCGGACTGTGGCGCGGCGAGCGGCTCCTCGCCCCTGAGTGGAGCGACGCGCTGCACTCCGACTGGGTCGCAGCGGGCACGGGGCCGGGCTATCAGCGCTACGCCCTCGCCGGCTGGGACGGCCCCGGCGCCTGCTGGCGCCTGCACGGCGCGTACGGGCAGCTGCTCGTCTTCGCGGGCGACGCCGTGGTGACGATCAGCGCCGACGACCATCCGGGCGCCGATGCGGTCGCGGCGTTCATCGCGTCGGAGCGGGCGGTCGCCGTCGACTGACGGCCCGCCCGCTCCCGCGAGGGTCTACTCGTCGCGGTCGGTGTACTCGCCCTCGCCGGTGGTGTCGGGGCCGGTGCCTTCGGTGTCGACGTAGGAGCCCTTCTCGGTGCTCGACTCCTCGTGCGAGGAGGTGTCGACGTAGCTGCCCTCCTCGTCGCCGGAGGTGTGCGAGACGCCGTCGGTCTCGGTGTACTCGCCCTCGTCGGAGGTGTCGGTGCCGGGAGCCGTGCCGGAGTCGTCCGCGACGGCGCCGTCCGCGACGTGGCGGCCGCGTCGGGTCGTCTCCTCGGTCGTGCTGCCGTTCTCGCTGGTCGTGGTGGTCTCGAACTCGTCGTCGTGTGCCATGGCGGTCTCCTCGCCTCATCGCGTCGGGTGGATGCACTCGACGATCCAGCACCGCGACCGCCTGTGCAAGCCGTTGCGGCTGCACATCCGCGCACCTCGGCACCCGTCCGGCGAACACTCCGCGGCCCGAGCGCAACTCCTGTCGCGATGTCCCCGGTGCCGCCTAGCCTCCGAGCATGACTGCACGGACTCGCACCCGCTGGGGCGTCATCGGCCAGCTCGGCCCCCTCTTCGACGACGGAGGCCCGATGCTGCTCGTCGAGGCGCGCTCGGCCTTCGGGCGCCGGCCGATGCACCGCGCGAAGGCGCAGCTGCTGCTCTCGGCGCTGCGCCACCGCGGCCGCGAGCTCGGCGACCGCGTCGAGTACGTCCGCGCCGAGACCTTCGCCGAGGGCCTCGCGGGCCGCGACGACCTCGAGGTGATCGACCCGCCGACCCGCGGCGGCCGCCGGCTCGCCCGCCGGATGGGGATGAGCATCCTCCCCAGCCGCGGCTTCGTCACCGAGGAGGAGGACTTCCGCGAGTGGGCGCTCGCGAAGTCCGGCAAGCGCCTGCTGCTGGAGGACTTCTACCGCTGGAGCCGCGAGCGCACCGGCGTGCTGATGCGCGGCGACCAGCCCGAGGGCGGCCGCTGGAACTACGACCACGACAACCGCAACCCGCCGCCCAAGGGCGCCTCGCGGCTCGGGCTGCCCGATCCGTGGTGGCCGGAGGAGGACGACATCGACGAGGAGGTGCGCGCCGATCTCGCCCGCTGGGAGAGCGAGGGCGCGATCCACCTCGTCGGCGAGGACGGCCCGCGCCGGTTCGCGGCGACCCCCGCGGAGGCGGAGGCGGCGCTCGCCGACTTCGTCTCGTCGCGGCTCGGCGACTTCGGCACCTACGAGGACGCGATGCTCTCGGGCGACTGGACGATGGCGCACTCGCTGCTGAGCGCGCCGCTCAACCTCGGCCTGCTCGATCCGCGCGCGGTGATCGACGCCGCCGCGGCCGAGCACGCCTCGGGCGGCGCTCCGCTCTCGAGCGTGGAGGGCTTCGTCCGGCAGATCCTCGGCTGGCGCGACTACGTCTGGCACCTGTACTGGCACCTCGGGCCGGACTACCGCCACCGGAGCAACGCACTCGGCGCGAAGGCCCCGCTGCCCCAGCAGCTGCTCGATCTCGATCCGGCCGGCATCGAGGCGAACTGCCTGCACGAGACGCTCGACGACGTGCGCCGGCACGGCTGGGCGCACCACATCCAGCGCCTGATGGTGCTCGGCAACTGGGGCCTTCAGCGCGGCTGGGACCCGGCCGAGCTGAACGACTGGTTCGTCGACGTCTTCGTCGACGGCACGGAGTGGGTGATGCCCGCGAACGTGATCGGCATGTCGCAGCACGCGGACGGCGGGATCGTCGCGACCAAGCCGTACTCCTCCGGCGGCGCGTACATCAACAAGATGTCGGACTACTGCGGCGGCTGCCGCTTCAACCCGAAGGTGCGCCTGGGCGAGAACGCCTGCCCGGTCACGGCCGGCTACTGGGCGTTCCTCGACCGCACCGAGCCGGTCCTCCGCGGCAACCACCGGATGGCGCAGCCCCTCGCGGGCCTGCGCGCCCTCTCCGACCGCGCCGCCGTCGTCGACCAGGAGCGCCACCGCGAGAGCTACTGACCCGCGGAGCGGGCGCGCCCCTGCTGATCGAGCAGCCCGCGGAGCGGCCCCCGCTCCTGCTGATCGAGTAGCCCGCGCAGCGGCCTGCGCTCATGCTGATCGAGTAGCCCGCACAGCGGCCTGCGCTCATGCTGATCGAGTAGCCCGCACAGCGGCCTGCGCTCATGCTGATCGTGCAGCCCGCGCAGCGGCCCCGCTCATGCTGATCGAGCAGCCCGCGCAGCGGGCGTATCGAGATCCACCGTTCTGCAGACGCGGGGTCTCTATACGCGCTGCGCGCTACTCGACCGGCATGAAGGGGAGCGCGCCGATGAGCGGCATCGAGCGGATCGGATCCGCTCAGCTCGCGCGGTACACGGACACCGTGACGGCGACGGTGACCTCGGTGGTGTCCTCGCGGCCGGCCAGCAGCGCGTCGACCGCGCCGGCGTCGACGTGGTGCGCGCTCGGCCCCATCAGGACCTCGGCGCGCAGCTCGCCGGGGGTCATCGCGACCGCGTAGTCGAGCTCCTCGCGCGCCACCCGCTCGAAGCCCTGCAGCTGCTCGTCGAGCCGCTCGGCCTTGCCGGCGTCGATCCCGAGCATCCCGAACACCGGGCGGATCTCGCCGAGGTGGCGCTCGCGGGGCGTCACCACGACGGCGACGCCGCCCGGGCGCAGCACCCGCAGCATCTCCGGCGCGTTCCGCGGCGCGAAGACCGTCAGCAGGGCGTCCGCGCAGCCGTCGGCGAGCGGCAGCGGCTGCCACAGGTCCGCCGTCGCGATCGCGGCGCGAGGATGCGCCCGCGCCGCCCGCCGCGCGGCCGCCGCGGACAGATCGAGCCCCAGCCCGCTCGCCTCCGGCCGCGCGTCGAGCACCGCCGCCAGATACGCTCCGGTCCCGCAGCCGAGGTCGACGACCAGCCGCGCGTCGACCGGCACGGCCGCGGCGACCGCGTCCTGGATCGCCCGGTAGTGCCCCGACCCGAGCAGCGCGTCGCGCGCCTGCACCATCGCGGCGGTGTCGCCCGACGTCGCGTGCCGCCCGCGCAGCAGCGAGACATAGCCCTGGCGCGCCAGGTCGGCGCTGTGGCCGAGCGGGCAGCGCAGGAGCGACGGCCTCGGCAGAGCGTCCGGCGCGAGAGCGGCGGAGCAGACCGGGCAGGCGAGCGCGGGCAGGACCGCCGACCCGGGGACGCCCGCCGGGTCGAAGGGGTGCCGGCTCACGCGGGCCGCCCCGGTTCGTGCCGCATCGCCGTGATCGCCGAGTTCAGCGTCGCGATGACCGGCACCGCGAAGAGCGCGCCGGCGAGCCCGGCGACCTCGAGCCCGGTCGCGACGCCCAGCACCACCGCGAGCGGATGCACCTTCACCGCCGTGCCGAGGATGAGTGGCTGGAGCACGTGCCCCTCGAGCAGGTGCACGACGACGACCACGCCGATCATGATCAGCGCCGCGACCGGCCCGCTGAACAGCAGTGCGACGACGGCGGCCAGCGCCCCCGTCACGATCGCGCCGAGGAAGGGCACGAAGGAGCCGAGGAACACCACGATCGCGATCGGCACGACCAGCGGCAGCTGCAGGGCGAGCGCGCCGATCCCGATCCCGATCGCGTTGATCGCGGCGACACCGAGCTGAGCGCGGACGAACTGACTGAGCGTCTCCCAGCCGGCCGCCGCTCCGGTGTCCAGCGGTGAGCGCGCGGCGCGCGGCATCAGCCGGAGGAACCAGGTCCAGATCCGCCGGCCGTCCAGCAGCAGGAAGATCAGCGAGAAGAGGGTGAGCAGGGTGCCCGCGAACACCTCCGCGACCTGCGAGCCGACGGCGAGCGCCCCGGAGGCGATGGTCGACGCCTGGGTGTCGGCCCAGTCGATCGCCCGCTGCGCCCAGTCGCCGAGCTGCACGTCGGTGAAGCCGAGCGGCGGGCCCTGCAGCCACGCCTCGACGTCGTCCACCGCGTCGAGCGCCCGCTGCCCGACGCCGCCGAAACCGGCGCGCGACTGCACGACGACGAGCCCGATCAGACCGACGAGGGCGAGCAGGAGCGCCAGGATCGAGAGGAGCACGGCGAGTGGCCGCGGCAGCCGCCAGCGCTCGAGCCGGTCGCGCAGCGGCGTGAGCAGGGCCGTCACCAGGAGCGCGATCAGCACCGGCACGACGACGACCGGCACCAGCGCGACCAGCTTCACGACCAGCCAGAGCAGCGCGGCGACGGCCAGCACGCGCCAGCCCCAGGCGGCCGCGATCCGCATGCCGGGGGAGACGTCGTGGAGCTCGTCGGCCGGAGCGGCGGGAGCGGCGGCGACGGGAGTGGCCGTAGCGGGAGCGGCGGGACCGGAAGCAGCGGCCGGAGGGGTCGCCGCAGCGTCGCGTCCCCCGTCGCGCGGCCGGCGTCCTCGCATGTCCCCTCCGATTTCCCTCGCAGTGTACGACCGCGGCGGCGGGCCCCGCCGGGAGAGTGCGCCATCCACGACGGATCCGGTTGCACAAAGGCCCGATCACTGACGTAATGGAGGCATCATGGCCTCGAAGAGCACGGTTTTCGAACGATCAGCACCCGCCCCCTCCGTCGTCGACCACGCGCTGGCCGGCACGCGGCGCGGCGTGCCCTGGCTCGAGGGCGCCCCCGCACCCCGCCCGGCTCTCGTCGGCGCCGTCCGCGCCGATCTCGTGATCGTCGGCGGCGGCTACACCGGCCTCTGGAGCGCCCTGCGCGCGAAGGAGCGCGACCCGGGCCGCCGCGTGGTGCTGCTCGAGGCCCGCTCGCTCGGCTGGGCCGCGTCCGGCAGGAACGGCGGGTTCGTCGAGTCGAGCCTCACCCACGGCCGCGAGAACGGCCTCGCGCGCTGGCCGGCCGAGGCCGCGCGGCTCGAGCGGCTGGGCGTGCTGAACCTCGACGGCATCCAGGAGACCGTCGCCCGCTACGCGATGGACTGCGACTTCGAGCGCACCGGCTCGCTCGCGGTGGCGGTGGAGGAGTACCAGGTCGGCCCGCTCGCGGACGGCGACGGCGTCGCGGGCGGCCGCTTCCTCGACACCGCCGAGATCCGCGCACTCGTCGACTCGCCGATCTTCCTGGCCGGTCTCGCCGCGCCCGCCGAGCAGTGCGCCCTGGTGCACCCCGGCAAGCTCGTCCGCGAGCTGGCGCGGGTCGCGGAGGAGCTCGGCGTCGAGATCCACGAGGACAGCCGCGTGCTCGGCCTCGAGCGCGACGGCTCCGGAGTCCTCGTCCGCACCGCGGCGGGCTCCGTGACGGCGTCCCACGCGATCCTCGGCACCAGCGCCTTCCCCTCGCTGCTCGCCCGCACCCGGCTGCTGACCGTCCCGGTCTACGACCACGTCCTGATGACCGAGCCGCTCGACGCCGCCCAGCTGGCCTCGATCGGCTGGACCGGCCGCGAGGGCGTCAGCGACGTCGCGAACCAGTTCCACTACTACCGCCGCACCGCCGACGACCGGATCCTCTGGGGCGGCTACGACGCGGTGTACCACCCGGGCGGCCGGATCCGCGCCGCCTACGAGGACCGCCCCGAGACCGACCGCGCGCTCGCCGCGCACTTCCTCACCACGTTCCCGCAGCTGGAGGGCCTGCGCTTCAGCCACCGCTGGGCCGGGGTGATCGACACCAGCACGCGCTTCGCCGCCTTCTACGGCACGGCGCTCGCCGGTCGCGTCGCCTACGCCGCCGGCTACACCGGGCTCGGCGTCGGGACGACGGCGTTCGCGGCCGACGTCCTCCTCGACCTGCTCACCGGCGAGCCCACCGAGCGGACCGAGCTGGAGATGGTCCGCAAGCGCCCGCTGCCCTTCCCGCCCGAGCCCTTCGCGACCGCGGGGATCCAGGCCACCCGCTGGTCGCTCGACCGCGCCGACCACGACGACGGCCGCCGGAACCCGCTGCTGCGGACCCTGGACGCGCTCGGGCTCGGCTTCGACTCCTGAGCTGCGCCTCTGGACGGATTCCGCCTCCTGGCGGATTCCGTCTCCCGACGGGCTCCGCCTCCTGACGGCGGCGCCCGCCCGGTAGCGTGCTCTGCGGGGGCACCGCCGGGTGCGGGAGGGACACGGATGCCGACGACGACGCTCACGGCCGTGCTCGCGATCACCGGAGCGGTGGCCGGCGCCGTCCTCGTCGTCAGCGGAGTGCTGAAGCTCGGCCGCACGGAGCGGTTCCGCGCCAGCCTCGTCGCCCTCGGCCTGCCGGACCGGCTCTCCGCGGGCCCGCTCTTCGCCCGCGTCTTCCCCGTCCTCGAGATCGCGCTCGGCCTCGCGATCCTCCTCGCCCCCGCGCCGCTGCACCGCGTGCCGCTGCTCGGCGCGGTCGTCCTCGACGTCGTCTTCCTCGTCGTCGCAGTCCGGGCGGTGCGCGCCCCGGAGCCGGTGGAGTGCGAGTGCTTCGGCGGTCTCGGCGACGCGCGGATGACCGGCCGCACCGTCGCGCGGAACGCGGTCCTCCTCGCGCTGGCCCTGGCAGGTCTCGTCGGGGCGGCATCCGCGACTCGGCTGATCGCCTGGTGGCTGCCGGCCGCCGTCGCGGTGCTGCTCGCGCTCGCGCTGGTGCCGGTGCGCGACCGCCTCGCCGCCCGCGCGACCGCCGCCGCGCCCGCCGCGCCCTCCCGACCCGCCTCGGCCCCCGACCTCGACGCCCTCGTCCTCCTCACCGCGGCCGGCGAGCCGATCGCCCTCGCCGAGTGGGCGGACCCGCCGACGCACCTCGTCTTCTTCTCGCCGTCCTGCATCTCCTGTCACGAGCTGGTCGAGCGCTTCCGCTGGTGGCCGAACGGCCTGCGCGAGGGCGAGGAGCTGATGCCCGTGTTCCTCGGCGCACCCGCCGACTTCGCCGCGCACGAGGTCTTCGCCCCGCTCGTCGAGCACGCGCTCTACGACCCCGACCGCTCGGTCGCGGCGGCGGTCGGCCGCGGCGCGACTCCCGGCCACGTGCTGCTGAGCCCCGCGCACCCCGTCGGCGACGGCTGGACCAGCGGCTGGTTCGAGATCGAGCGGCAGGTGCTCCGCCCCGACTTCTTCGAGGACGTCCACCGAGGCGCCGTCGCCCCGGCGCCCGGTCCCGCCGAGCACGCCTGACCCGGCCGGCCCACCGCCCCGCCGCGCCCAGCACGACGGCGCGTCCGCGGCCACCCCGTAGCCGCCCGAAACATGAGGGTCGTACGGTGAGCGCATGCGCGCAGAACTGACCCTCGGTGCGGAGGAGGAGCTCCACCTCATCGATCTCGAGTCGAGGCAGCTCTCCCCCCACGCCCCCCAGGTGCTGGCCCGGCTTCCGCGAGACAGCTTCTCGGCCGAGCTCCAGCGGACCACGGTCGAGACGAACACCGCGGTGGTCGACTCGCTCGACGGGCTGCGCGAGCAGCTGATCTCGCTCCGGCGCGCGGTGATCGACGCCGCGGCGCCCGACGGCATCGGCATCGCCGCCGTGGGCACCGCGCCCCGCTCCGAGCACGGCGACTTCGAGCTCACCAGCACCGGCCGCTACGGGCGGATGCAGGAGCAGTACCGGATGCTCGTGGACGAGCAGCTGATCTGCGGCACCCAGATCCACGTCGGCGTCTCCGACCGCGAGCTCGCCGTGCAGATCGCCCAGCGCATCGCCCGGGACCTGCCGGTGCTGCTCTCCGCGAGCGCGAGCAGCCCGTACTGGAACGGCCAGGACACCGGCTACGCGAGCATCCGCACGATCATCTGGCAGCGCTGGCCGAGCGCCGGCGCGACCGGGCCGCTGGACTCCGCCGCCGAGTACGACCGCCTCCTCGACGACCTGATCGCGACCGGGGTGATCGCGGACTCGAAGATGGCCTACTTCGACGTGCGGCCCTCCTCGCACGCGCCGACCCTCGAGCTGCGGGTCTGCGATGCGATGCCGATCGTCGACGACGCGGTGCTGATCGCGGGGCTCTTCCGCGGCCTCGTCCGCACCGCCGAGCTCGACATCGAGGCGGGCCGGCCGTTCCGGCACACCCCGCCGCCGATCCAGCGCGCCGCCACCTGGCAGGCCGCGCGCGGCGGTCTCGCCGGCCCGCTGCTCGATCACACCGAGCACCCGCGCCCCGTGCCCGCCGCCGAGGCGCTGCGCAGCCTGATCGCGCGCCTCCAGCCCGCCCTCGACGAGCTCGGCGACCTGGAGCAGGTCCGCGCGCTCGCCGAGGCGCTGATCGCGCGCGGCAACTCGGCCGACCGTCAGCGCGCCGTCTTCGCCGAGCGCGGCACCCTCGACGCCGTCGTCGACGCCGTGGTCGCCGAGACGCACGGCCCCGCGAGCGGCCCGATCCTCCCCGCGCCGAGCCTGCGCACCTACCGCGTCCGCGCCGGCGACGAGGCCGTGGCCACCGGCGGACGGCCCAAGAGCGCCTACCAGCCGATCCTCGAGCACTTCCGCGGGCTCGGCCCCGAGCGGCTCGCGAGTCTGCACGACTCCCGCGACCGGCGCGTCGCCGAGGCCGGGCTCACCTTCCGCGTCGGCGAGGAGGACCGCCCGTTCCCGGTCGACCTCGTCCCGCGTGTGCTGCAGGCCCACGAGTGGGGCGAGCTCGCCGCGGGGCTCGAGCAGCGCGCCCGTGCGCTCGAGTGCTTCCTGCAGGACGTCTACGGCGAGGGCCGCGCGGTCAGGGCCGGGGTGGTCCGCGACCTGCGCGGCGCGCCGGGCTGGAGCGAGGACGCCGCGCGGCTGCCGGCCGGCACCGTCCGCGGCGCCGTGATGGGCTTCGACCTGGTCCGCAACGAGTTCGGCGGCTGGCGGGTGCTGGAGGACAACCTGCGGAACCCCAGCGGTCTCGCCTACGCGCTGGGCATCCGCCACCTGCTCGACGACGTGCTGCCCGATCTGCCGCGCCCCGACGGCCTCCTCGATCCGTCGACGGCGCTCGCCGGACTGCGTGCGACCCTCGCCCACGGCGCGAAGGGCGCCGACCCGGTGCTCGGCCTGCTCTCCAGCGGAGCGTCGAGCTCGGCGTGGTTCGAGCACCGCCGGCTCGCCGAGGGCGCGGGTCTCCTCCTGCTCCAGGCGGGCGACGTCGAGGTGCGGGGCGGCCGGGTCCTGGCGGGCGGCGCGCCGGTGGACGCGCTCTACCTGCGGCTCGACGTGGAGCTGGTCGACCTCGTCGACGGCGACCGGCCGATCGGCCGCGAGATCCTCGAGGTCGCAGCGGCCGGAGACGTGTACCTCGCCAACGCGCCCGGCAACGGCGTCGCGGACGACAAGGCCCTCTACTGCGCGGTGCCCGAGCTGATCGGCTACTACCTCGACGAGCGCCCGCTCCTGGAGTCCGTGCCGACCTACCG
The DNA here is from genome assembly GCF_013205055.1 of Rathayibacter sp. VKM Ac-2856. Classification (GTDB taxonomy): domain Bacteria; phylum Actinomycetota; class Actinomycetes; order Actinomycetales; family Microbacteriaceae; genus Rathayibacter. The sequence goes on along the minus strand of NZ_JABMLF010000003.1, from coordinate 121,752 downwards.
GCCCGAGGACGAGGCCGAGCGCCGGATCGTGCTCGAGCGCGTCGGCGAGCTGGTCACCAAGCCCGTCGACGGCTACGGCGGCCGCGGCGTGATGATCGGCCCGGCCGCCCCCGCGGCCCGGGTCGCCGAGCGGCGCGCGGAGATCGCGGCGGACCCGGGCGGCTGGGTCGCCCAGGAGGTCGTGCGGCTCTCCTCGCTGCCCGCGTTCTCCGGCACCGAGCTGCAGCCGCGGCACATCGACCTCCGCGCCTTCGTCCTCGTCACCGGGACCGGGCCGGGCGACGTCCGGCTCGCCGACCTCGCCCTCACCCGTGTCGCCGCGGAGGGCAGCATGATCGTCAACTCCTCGCGCGGCGGCGGCGCGAAGGACACCTGGATCGTAGGCGGCTGAGATGTGCGGCATCGCGGGCGAGATCCGGTTCGACGGCGAGCGCGCCGACCGGGGCGCGGTCGATCGGATGACCGGCTGCCTCGTGCACCGCGGCCCCGACGGCGACGGCCTCTGGGCCTCGGGCCGCGTCGCGCTCGGGCACCGGCGGCTGGCCATCATCGACCTCTCCGCTGCGGGTGCGCAGCCGATGGTCGACGCCGCGCTGGGCCTGACGATCGTCTTCAACGGCTGCATCTACAACCACCGGGAGCTGCGCGCCGAGCTGGAGGGGAAGGGGCACCGCTTCTTCTCCCACTCCGACACCGAGGTGATCGGCAAGGCCTACGCCCAGTGGGGCGAGGACTGCGTCGACCACCTCCTCGGCATGTTCGCCTTCGCGATCCACGAGCGCGACTCCGGCCGCGTCGTGCTGGCCCGCGATCGCCTCGGCATCAAGCCGCTCTACCTCGACGAGTCGCGCGACCGGCTCCGCTTCGCCTCGACCCTGCCGGCCCTGGTCGCGGCCGGCGGCGTGGACACCTCGATCGACCGCACGGCGCTGATGCTCTACCTCAGCTTCCACTCGGTCGTGCCGGCGCCGCGCACGATCCTCACGGGCGTGACGAAGCTGCCGCCCGCGACCGTGCGGGTGATCGAGCCCGACGGGCGCAGCCGCGAGCGCGTCTACTGGGAGCCGGTCTTCGCCCGCGATCCCGCGCGGGCCGACTGGAGCGAGCGCGACTGGCAGGAGGCGCTGCTCGCCTCGTTCCGCACCGCCGTCTCGCGCCGGATGGTCGCGGACGTGCCCGTCGGCGTGCTGCTCTCCGGCGGCATCGACTCCAGCCTCATCGTCGCGCTGCTCGCCGAGGCGGGGCAGACCGGACTGCAGACCTTCTCCATCGGCTTCGACGCGGCGGGCGGCGAGTCCGGCGACGAGTTCGAGTACTCGAGCCTGGTCGCGGAGCGCTTCGGCTCCGATCACCACCGCCTCCCGATCGACTCGTCCCGGCTGCTGCCCGGGATCGACGCCGCGGTCGGCTCGATGAGCGAGCCGATGGTCTCGCACGACGCCGTCGCCTTCCACCTGCTCAGCGAGGACGTCTCGCAGCACGTCAAGGTCGTGCAGTCCGGGCAGGGGGCCGACGAGGTGCTCGGCGGCTACGACTGGTACCCGCCGCTGGCGCGGGTGCCGCGCGAGCGGGCGGCCGAGGCCTACGCGGACGTCTTCGTCGACCGCTCCTTCGCCGCGCTCCAGTCGCTGCTCTCGCCCGCCTGGCGCGGCGACCCCGACGCCGCGACCGTCTTCCTCGCCGAGCGCTTCGCCCGGCCGGGAGCCGACACGGCCGTGGACGCGGCGCTGCGCAACGACACCGCGGTCATGCTCGTCGACGACCCGGTGAAGCGGGTCGACAGCATGACGATGGCGTGGGGCCTGGAGGCGCGGGTGCCGTTCCTCGACCACGAGTTCGTCGAGCTCGTGGGCACGATCCCGCCGGAGCTCAAGCTCGCCCACGGCGGCAAGGGAGTCCTCAAGCGCGCGGTCCGCGGCATCGTCCCGGACGAGGTGATCGACCGCACCAAGGGCTCGTTCCCGGTGCCCGCGATCCGCCAGCTCGAGGGCCCCTATCTCGAGCGGGTGCGCTCGGCGCTGACCGACCCGGCCGCGCGGCGCCGCGGGATCTTCGATCCGGCGACAGTGGACGCGCTCCTGGCCGATCCGAACGCGACCCGCACCCGCCTGGGCTCCAACGAGCTCTGGCAGCTCGCCCTGCTCGAGATGTGGCTGCAGGAGCACGGCGTCGGCTGAGCGGTGCCGGAGGATGGAGGCATGACGCTCCCTCCCGCCGCTCCGCCGGCCGCCGCTCGACCGGCCGCCGACCTCCTGGCCGCCGCCGAGGAGCTCGGGCTCGGCCTCGTGCACGCCTGGGGCAGCTGGGGCCCGACGATGACGCCGGACGCCGCTCGCGTCGCCTTCCTCAGCGATCGCGGCGGAGCGCCCGAGGTCTGGGTCCAGGACGTGGTCGTCGGAGCTGCGCCCCCGGAGGCGCGCCGCCTCCGCTTCACGGACGATCCGGTGCTCGAGGTCTCCTGGTCGGCCGACTCCGCCTGGCTCGCCTGCCTCGTCGCGACCGACGGCGGCGTGCGCAGCCAGGTCTGGGTCGTCCGGCCCGACGGCTCCGACGCCCGCCGCATCGCCGGCTCGCGCGACGCCCACGCCGAGCTCGGCCCGTGGACGCGCAGCGGGCACCACGTCGTCGTCACGATCCCGTCGGCCGAGCCGGAGCAGCCGACCCGCTCCTTCCTCGTCGACCCGGTCACGGGCGAGCGGAAGCCGCTGGTCGACGGCGACCTGATCTCGGTGCTCGACCTCTCGGTGGAGGAGCGGCTCGTCGTCGTCCGCGACGGGCAGCGCGGCCAGCAGTACTGCGTGGTCGTCGACCGCCTGACGAACGAGAACCACGCGCTCCTCCCCGACTCGGGCACCGGATCCACGGACGTCGCGCTGCTGCGCCCCTCGCCGCCGCACGACACCGAGAGCCCGATGGTCGCCTACCTCGCGACCGACGTCGATCTGCCCCGGCGCCAGCTGGTCGCGATGCCGCTCGGCCCCGACGGCTGGCGCGGCCGGATCCGCCGCGTCGCCGCCCGTGACGACGCCGAGCTCGAGGGCCTGGACGCCGACGACGCCGGCCGGATGCTGATGCTGGTCTGGAACGTCGCCGGCTCGAGCGAGATCGAGCTGCTCGACACCACCACCGGCGAGCGGGTCCCGGTCGCGGGGCTGCCGGGACTCGTCGCCACGACCCCCGTGCTCTCCCGCGACGGCGGCGCCGTGATCCTCGGCGTCGAGGGCCCGGAGCGCCCGCGCGAGCTCTGGCGGCTGGACACCGCCAGCCACGAGTGGTCCCGGATCACCGGGGTGCCGGCGCTCGCCGCCGCGCCGCTCGTCGTCCCGACGCTGGAGCGCTTCGAGGGCCGCGACGGCCTGGCGCTCTCCGGCTGGCTCTACCGCGCTCCCGGCGCGACGGCGCAGGGCCCGGCGATGCTCAGCCTGCACGGCGGGCCGGAGTCGCAGGAGCGGCCGACCTTCTCGGCGCAGCACCAGGCGGTCGCCGCCGCGGGGATCACCGTCTTCGCGCCGAACGTGCGGGGCTCCTCGGGCTTCGGTCGCGACTTCGTCCACGCCGACGACGTGGAGAGGCGCACGGACGCCTTCGACGACGTCCTGGCCGCCGCCGCGTTCCTCGTCGAGTCGGGGCACGCCGACGCCGAGCGGATCGCCGTCACCGGCCGCTCCTACGGCGGCTACCTCACCCTCGCCGCGCTGGCCTTCTCGCCCGGCGTCTTCGCGGCGGGCGTCGACATCTGCGGCATGTCGCACCTGCAGACGTTCTACCGCGACACCGAGCCGTGGATCGCCTCCGCCGCCGTCACCAAGTACGGGCACCCCGAGCACGACGCCGCGCTGCTCGAGGAGCTGTCACCGCTGAACGCCGCCGACGCGATCGACGTGCCGCTGCTCGTCGTGCACGGCGAGCTCGACACCAACGTGCCGATCGGCGAGGCACGGCAGATCGTCGCGGCGCTCGAGGAGCTCGGCCGCCCGGTCCGCTTCCTGCAGCTGGACGGCGAGGGGCACGAGTACCGCCACGCCGAGTCGAAGGAGGCGCTGCTCGTCGAGCTGCTGCGCTTCCTCACCGAGACCCTCGGCCCCGACCGGACGCCCCCGCGCGCAGGCTGATCGAGTAGCGCCCGGAGGGCGCGCATCGAGATCCACCGTCGTCGGCGCAGGGGTCTCGATACGCCGCTCCGCGGCTACTCAACCAGCATGTGATCGACAGCGTGGGTCTCGATACGCCGCTGCGCGGCTACTCGACCAGCATGACTGCGCCCCGCCCTCGTCCCTCCGCCGCCGCACGCCGATCCAGCAGCCCCGCAGGGGCCCCCATGCTGGTCGAGTAGCTTCGCAGGGCCCCATGCTGGTTGAGTCACCCCGCAGGGGCATCATGGTCGAGTAGCCCCGCAGGGCCCCCATGCTGGTCGAGTAGCCCCGCAGGGGCGTATCGAGACCCACCGCTCCGCGAGCCGATCGATCAGCAGGGACGTCCCGCCGCGGAGCTCAGCGCTTCTCGAACTCCGCGCTGAACGACCCGTGGATCGGCTGCGCCGGGTCGTCGCCGACGGCGCGCGCCGGGTCGTCGATCTCGGGGGCGCGCCGGAGCGCCGGCGCCGCGTCGCCGCCGATCGTGTCCGAGACGCCGTCGAGGAGCTCCTCGGCGATGCGGCTGGAGAGACCGCTGCGCTCGCCCGGCCCGGGATCGGTCAGGGAGTCGACCGGGGCGGCCAGCGCCTCCTCGAGGCCGGTCCGCTCGCGGCCCGCCTCCGGCTCGTGCTCGATCCGCAGCGCCTGCGCGGTCTGATCCTGCTGTGACTGCGACCCGTCGGGCATCGTCGCTCCTCGTCCGTCTCGAGCGGCCGGGGCAGTGCGCTCCCGCCGCTGCCCCGAGCGTAGATCACCGGGAGCCCGCCGCCCACGCTCCGTCGAGCGGCTCCGTCGAGCGGCCCGCTCGCGCAGCTCAGTCGAGCAGGAGCCAGGAGTGCGCCTCGACGCGGATCCCGCCCGGGCTCGCCGCCTCGTCGCCGAGGTTGAGCGCGAGCCGGGCGCTCTCGCCGCCGGGCCCCTCGGCCACGAGGAGCACCGAGGTGTTCGCGAGGTCGACGCTCCGGGTGCGCGCGGCGACGAGCCACGGGTGCCGGCGCCGGAACGCGATGACCTCCTGGTGCACGCGGTAGGCGTCGTTCCGCGGCCACTCGGCCGGGTCGTCCGGGAACTCGGGCCGGATCGCGTCGTCGCCGCCGGCGCGCTCCTCCTTCACGCCCTCGAGACCGCGCTCGTCGCCGGAGTAGATGCTGGGGACGCCCCCGACGAGGCCGAGGACCGCGACCGCGTGGCCGTGGTGCCGCGGATCGGCGATCGCGCTGGCGAGCCTCGTCACGTCGTGGTTGCCGATGAAGGTCATCGGCACGAAGGTCTCGAGGAGCTCCGCGTGCCGCTGCAGCGTCCAATCGAGCTCGAAGAGGTTGCCCTCCTCGATCGAGCTGCGCACCGACTTCCACAGCTCGTACTGGGTGACGGAGTCCAGGCCCGACTCGCGCACGTAGCCGGCGTAGTCGCCGTGGATGACCTCGCCGACGAACCACGCCTCGGGGAAGCGCTCGCGCACCGGGTCGATCGCGGCGCGCCAGGCGGAGGGGGCGATCGCGTACGCGGCGTCCAGGCGCCAGCCGTCGATCCCGCGCTCGAGCCAGTGGCTCATCACCGCCGAGACGTGCGCGGCGACCTCGGGGTTCGTCGTGTCGAGCTCGACCAGAGCCTCGTGCCCCTCGAAGACGTCGACCCGCAGGCCGTCGACCTCGCGCGCCGCGTCCGTCCGACGGAAGCGCGCGGCGGCGGGGGAGCCCTCGCCCGCGGCGACGGCCTCGCGCCACCACGCGTGCTCGCGGCCGACGTGGTTGAAGACCCCGTCGAAGACCAGGCGGATCCCGCGCTCGCGGCAGGCGGCGATCAGATCGTCGAGGTCCTGCTCGTCGCCGAGCCGCGGGTCGACGCGGAGGTGGTCGACCGTGTCGTAGCCGTGGGTCATCGAGGCGAAGACCGGGCCGAGCAGCAGGCCGTTGCAGCCCAGCGCGAGCAGGTCGTCGAGCCAGGGGAGGAGGCGGCGGAGGCGGTGCTGCGGCTCGTCGCCCTCCCGCGGTCCGTCGGCCGAGGTCGCCTCGGCCCCCAGGAAGGCGAGCGGGTGGATCTGCCACCAGATCGCCGTCGAGATCCAGCCGTCCGTCGTCTGCGCCATCGCGGTCGCCTCTCCCGGCGAGCTCGGGCGCGCGCCGTCGGCGAGTGTAGCGACGGCCCCTGACACCGCCTCCCAGCCGTTCGAGAGCCTCCGCGGGGTGCCGATCGGCGTGATTCCGGGCTTCTCGACGCGCGAATCGACGCCGATCCGGGATCGGGCTGGTAGGTTACGGACGGTCCGACCGGTTGACGGGGTCCGTCCCCGGCCGTTGGACGACACACAACCACCAGCTGTTCTCAACAGCGCGAACGTCCTGGGAGGACACTCCAATGGCTGACAAGTCGCTCAACCGCACCGAGCTCGTCGCGAAGATCGCCGCCGACTCCGGCCAGAGCCAGGCCGCCGTCAACGGCGTCCTCGACTCGCTCTTCTCGACCCTCGCCGACTCCGTCTCCAACGACGTGAAGGTCACCATCCCCGGCTGGATCGCCGTCGAGCGCACCTCCCGCGCCGCGCGCACCGGCCGCAACCCGCAGACCGGCGAGACCATCCAGATCGCGGCCGGCCACTCGGTCAAGGTCTCCGCGGGCACCAAGCTCAAGGCCGCTGCCAAGTAGTCAGCGCCCCGCACGACGCACGAAGGCCCCGGCGATCCCGCCGGGGCCTTCGTCGTCCACGGCCCCTCTGCGGCCCCGGCGATCCGCCGGGGCCTTCGTCGTCCCGGACCTTCGTCGTCCTGCCGCCCCTCAGCCGCGAGAACGTAGGCTTGCGGGGTGAATCGAACCGTCCGGATCGCGGGCCCGGCGCTCCTGCTCGTCGCCGCCGCCCTCATCGCGCTCCTCGCGGCTCTCGCGTTCGGCGGCGGCTCGGCCGCACCCCTGCTCAACGACCCGGGCCCCGTCGTCCGCTTCGGTCTCCCGATCGCCAAGCTCGCGGTCAACCTCGGCGCCGCCGGCATGATCGGCTCGCTCGTCCTGACGCTGTTCGCGCTGAGCCCGCGGCTGCCGGGCTCCCGGTCGGCGGCGCAGCGCTCCCACGCCACGGCGGGCCGGGCCGGCACCGCGGTCGACACCGCCGTCGAGACGCGCACCGAGTACACGATCGCCCTCGACGTGGCCGCGGCCAGCGCCGCGTTCCTCGCCGCCGCCTCCGCGGTGACCGGCTTCCTCACCTTCCTCAACGTCACGCAGACGCCGCTGAGCCTCGACCGCGACTTCGGCACCAAGCTCAGCTACTTCATCGGGAGCATCCCGGTCGGCCAGGCCTGGCTGATCACGACGCTGCTCGCGGCCGTGGTGACGGTGCTCTGCTTCGCCGTGCGCAACCAGACCGCGCTCGTCTTCGTGACGGCGATCGCGCTCCTGACGCTGCTGCCGATGGCCCAGCAGGGCCACGCCGCCGGAGCGAGCGGCCACGACGCCGCCGTCACCGCCCTCGGCCTGCACCTGGTCTTCGCCGCGATCTGGCTCGGCGGCCTCCTCACGATCATCGTGCTGCGCCCGCTGCTCGGCGGCGAGCGCCTGCTGCCGGTGATCGCGCGATACTCGAGCCTCGCGCTGGTCAGCTTCGTCGTCGTCGCCGCCTCCGGCTACATCAGCGCCGAGCTGCGGCTCGCCACCCTCGGCAACCTGCTCACCGGCTACGGCGTGCTCGTGCTCGTCAAGGTCGCGGCGCTCACCGCACTCGGCGTCTTCGGGCTCGTGCAGCGCCGCTTCCTGATCGCGCGGATGCGCGCCGCCGGGGGAGCGGGCGGGCGCAGCTTCTGGTGGCTCGTGGCGGCGGAGGTCGCCTTCATGGGCATCGCCTCCGGAGTCGCCGCAGCCCTCGCCCGCACGGCGACCCCCGTCGACCAGGTCGCCGCGACCGAGCTCACGAACCCCACGCCCGCGGAGCTGCTCACCGGCGAGCCGCTGCCGCCCGCGCCGAGCGCCCTGAACTTCGTCACCCTCTGGAACGTCGACCTGCTCTGGCTGCTGCTCTGCGGCTTCGGCATCGCCTTCTACGTCGCCGGCGTCGTGCGCCTGCACCGCCGCGGCGACCGCTGGCCCGTCCACCGCACCGTGCTCTGGATCGCGGGCATGCTCCTCCTCGCGTACATCACGAACGGCGGCGTCAACGCCTACGAGAAGTACCTGTTCAGCGCGCACATGCTCGCGCACATGGTGCTCACGATGGCGGTGCCGGTGCTGCTCGTCCCCGCGGCCCCGGTCACGCTGATCGCGCGCGCCGCGGCCCGGCGCACCGACGGCTCGCGCGGCGGCCGCGAGTGGGTCCTGCTCGCCGTCCACTCCCGCTTCGCCACCGCGGTCTCGCACCCGATCGTCGCGGCACTGCTGTTCGTCGGCTCGCTGTGGGGCTTCTACTACTCGCCGCTGTTCCGCTGGGCCACGACCGACCACATCGGCCACGAGTGGATGATCGTGCACTTCCTGATCACGGGCTACCTCTTCGTGAGCGTCCTGATCGGCGTCGACCCGAGCGTGCACCGCGTGCCCTACCCGATGCGCCTGCTCCTGCTGCTGGGCACGATGGCGTTCCACGCCTTCTTCGGCCTGGCGCTGATGACGGGGGAGGGCCTCCTCCTCGCCGACTGGTACGGCGCGATGGGCTGGGGCACGAACGCACTCTCCGATCAGCAGGCGGCCGGCGGCATCGCCTGGAGCATCGGCGAGATCCCGACGCTCGCGCTCGCCATCATCGTCGCGGTGATGTGGAGCCGGGCGGACGCCCGCGACTCGAAGCGGATGGACCGCCAGGCGGACCGCACCGGCGAGGCCGAGCTCTCCGCGTACAACGACCGCCTCGCGGCCCTGCAGAAGCGCGGCTGACCCGGGGCGTCCCCGGGGCGTTCCCGTCCGAGCGGACGTTCCGCGACAGCGCGGAGCGGGCCCCGCGAGCCCTTCCTAGGCTGTCCCCCGCTGTGCCGATCCCGCCCGCCTCCTGCGGGCTCGAGGCGGCGCGCTGCGAGAAGGGGAACGCATGATCGAGGCACGGGGCCTGACCAAGAAGTACGGGGCGAAGACCGCCGTCGACGGGATCGACTTCACCGTGGCGCCGGGGAGGGTGACCGGGTTCCTCGGTCCCAACGGCGCCGGAAAGTCGACGACGATGCGGATGATCGTCGGCCTGGACCGGCCGACCGCCGGCTCGGTGCTGGTGAACGGCCGCCCCTACCGGGAGCACGAGGCACCGCTCGCCGAGGTCGGCGCCCTCCTCGACGCGAAGGCGACGCACCGCGGCCGGTCCCTCCGCGACCACCTGCGCGTGATCGCCGCGACGCACCGCATCCCGCGGTCCCGGGTGGAGGAGGTCATCGAGGTCGTCGGCCTCGGCAGCGTCGCGCGCAAGCGCGTCGGCGGCTTCTCGCTCGGCATGGGCCAGCGGGTCGGCATCGCCACCGCGCTCCTCGGCGATCCGCGCACGCTCCTGCTCGACGAGCCGGTCAACGGACTCGACCCGGAGGGCGTCCGCTGGGTCCGCGACTTCGTCCGCGCGAAGGCGGCCGAGGGCTGCTGCGTGCTGCTCTCCTCGCACCTGATGAGCGAGATGGCGCAGACGGCGGACCACATCGTCGTCCTCGGCCGGGGCCGGATCCTCGCCGACGCCCCGCTGTCCGACTTCCTCGCCGAGGCGCGGCCGCGCGTGCGCGTCGAGAGCCCGGACTCGGCGCGGCTCGCCGAGCTGCTGGTCTCGCGCGGCGCCGCGGTCTCCCTCGTCCCCGGCGGGCTCGAGGTCGAGGGGCTCGAGGCACCGGCCGTCGGAGCGCTCGCCCACGAGTCCGGAGCCGTCCTGCACGCCCTCACCGCGCTCACCCGCTCGCTCGAGGAGGCGTACGTCGCGATGACCGCCGACTCCGTCGAGTACTCCACCCCCGCCGCGCCCCTCGAAGGAGCCTCCCGATGACCGCGACCGCCTCGAGCCCGGTGCGCCCCGCCGCCTCGCCCGCCCGGCTGCGGCTGGACGGCATCGTCCTCTCCGAGCTGCTCAAGCTCGTCACCGTCCGCTCGACCTGGTGGTCGATCGGCGTCAGCGTCGTCCTCGCCCTCGGGCTCGCCCTGGCCCTCGGATCCGCGGTCGAGCCCCCGACCTCGGGCTCGGCGTCCGGGCTGGTGGCCGGCGGATCGACCCTCCATCTGCAGTTCGTCGGCCTCATCATCGCCGTCCTCGGCGCGCTCTCGCTCGGCGGCGAGTACTCGACGGGGATGATCCGCTCGACCTACACCGCCGTTCCGCGCCGAGTGCCCTCGCTCGTCGCCCGCGGGATCGTCGTGGGTGCGGCCTCCTTCCTCGTCGGCGTGATCACCTGCGTCGGATCGTTCGCGCTGATCGCGCCGCCGCTCGCCGCGAAGGGCGCGCAGGTGTCCCTCCTCGAGGGCGGCGTCCTCGGCGGCCTGCTCGGCGGCGCCTTCTCCCTGGCCGTGATCGGCGTCTTCTCGGTCGGGATCGCGGCGCTGGTGCGCAGCACAGCCGCCGCCATCGGCCTCGCGGTCGGCGTGCTCTTCGTGCTGCCGCTGATCGCGACCATCGCGAGCGGGCTGATGGACGTGCAGTGGATCGCCGACGTGAGCCCGTACCTGCTCTCGAACCTCGGACTGGCGCTGGCGAGCGTTCCCAGCGAGGGGTCGGGCGTCGAGGAGATCAGCACGACGTCCGCTCTGCTGGCCAGCGCCGCCTGGGTCCTCGCCGTCTGGGTCCCCGCCCTGACGGTGACCCGCGTCCGCGACGTCTGACGATCCCGGAATCGACCCCGGGTCGGCTGGGTACAGTGGACCGGTGACCCAGCCGACCCTCTCCGACGAGCAACAGCGGGTGTTCGACCTCATCGAGAACACCCGCGAGCACCTCTTCGTCACGGGCCGCGCCGGCACCGGCAAGTCGACCCTGCTCAACCACCTGAGCTGGAACACCGACAAGCAGATCGTCATCTGCGCTCCGACCGGTGTCGCCGCCCTCAACGTCGGCGGTCAGACGATCCACTCGCTGTTCCGGCTCCCGATCGGCGTGATCGCCGATTCGGACCTCGATCAGCCGCCCGAGCTGCGGAAGCTGCTCAACACCATCGACACCCTCGTCATCGACGAGATCTCGATGGTCAACGCCGACCTCCTCGACGGCATCGACCGCAGCCTCCGTCAGGCCCGGCAGCGGCGCTCCGAGCCGTTCGGCGGCGTCCAGGTCGTCCTCTTCGGCGACCCGTTCCAGCTCGCCCCCGTGCCGGGCGACCCGGAGGAGCGCGCCTACTTCGCCGACCGCTACCGCTCGCTCTGGTTCTTCGACGCGCTGGTCTGGCAGGAGGCGCCGCTGCGGATCATCGAGCTCGGCAGGATCCACCGGCAGAGCGACGAGCGCTTCAAGTGGATGCTCAACGCGGTGCGCTTCGGCATGGTGACCAAGGAGATCGCGGACGTCCTCAACGCCGCCGGTGCGCGCACCCCGCCCGAGAACGACGCGATCACCCTGGCGACCCGCAACGACACCGTCAACCGGATCAACCAGACCGCCCTCGCGCGACTGAAGGGCCCGGTGAAGACGGCCTCCGCCGAGATCAGCGGCGACTTCGGCGGTCGCGCCTACCCGGCCGATCAGAACCTCGAGCTCAAGATCGGCGCGCACGTGATGTTCCTGCGCAACGACGCCGAGCAGCGCTGGGTGAACGGCACGATCGGCCGCGTGACGAAGGTCGCCGGCACCGTCTGGGTTGAGGTGGACGGCGAGGTGCACGAGGTCGAGCCCGCGACCTGGGAGCGCTACCGCTACTCCTACTCCGCCGCGACGAAGAAGCTGACCCGCGAGATCGTCGCCGAGTTCGCCCAGTTCCCGCTGCGCCTGGCCTGGGCGGTCACCATCCACAAGTCGCAGGGCAAGACCTACGACTCCGCCGTGGTCGACCTGGGGCAGCGCGCCTTCGCGCCCGGGCAGACCTACGTCGCGCTCAGCCGCATCACGAGCCTCGAGGGGCTCTACCTCACCCGGCCGCTGCGGCCGAGCGACATCATCGTCGACAAGGACGTGCTGCGCTTCATGTCCGAGCGCCGGGCCGAGCCCGCCGCGGTGGCCGAGGCGGAGCCCGCCTCCTCCTGAGCCCGGTGCGCGCGGCGGTCAGGCCGCGGCGCGCGAGCGGGCGAGGTCGCGGAAGAGCGCGGTGGTGAGCCGGTAGGCCTCCGCCACCTCCGCGATGACGCGGTCGCGCTCGTCGTCGTCCCAGCCGGCCGCGTCGAGCTGCTCGCGGTAGACCGCGCGGAACGCCGAGGGCGTCGCGATCTCGCCGTAGAGGTAGAAGCCCACGCCGTTGGTCTCGAAGCCGAAGCGCCGCTGCAGCAGGGCGCGGACGATCGAGCAGCCGGACAGGTCGCCGAGGTAGCGCGTGTAGTGGTGCGCGACGAAGCCGCCGCTCCAGCCGCTCGCCACCGTGCGGATCCGCTCGACGTAGGCCGCGGTGGAGGGGAGCGGGCTGATCCGCGAGCGCCAGTCCTCGCCGACGAGGAAGCGGAGATCCTCAGCGATCGCGGGCAGGCGGGTGAGCTTGGGCGAGATGAACGGGGCGGCGACCGGGTCGCCGACCATCGACTCCGCGACGGCCTCGAGCGCCTCGTAGACGAAGTAGTGCTGGGCGATCATCGCGACGTAGTCGTCGCGGCTGCCGGAGCCGGTCATCAGCGCGGTCATGAAGGCCGAGACCTCGTCGTCGCCGCCGGACCCGCCGATCCGCGCGCGGAGGGCCTGGGAGAACGGGACGACGTTCGAGAGGGTCGAGGCGGTCGGTCCGGTCGAGGCGTTCGGCACGGTGGCCTCCTTCGGCTTCTTAGGCTGCCCTTACCGTAGCCGAGAGGCCGCGTCGTCGCCAGAGTGCGGCGCGAGGAGACGGGTCAGTGCCCGTGCCCGCCGTCGCGGACGGTCGTCATCATGCCGCCCATGTCGTGCGTGCCCTCGGACGACGCCGACAGCGCGGGAGTGGCGAGGGCCGAGACGAGCAGCGCGCCGGCGAAGAGGCCGAGCACGGCACGCGGGGCGGAGACGGGTCGCTCCGCGTCGTCGCGCTGCGAGCGGAGGGTCGCGGCGACGACGGCGGCGGCGACGAGCTGCAGAGCGCCCGCCGCGAGGGCCGGCAGCGGATCGCGCAGCAGTCCGGCGGCGATCGCGAGGACGAAGCCGGCGACCGTGGCCCCGGTGACGCCGAGGGCGATGCGGGGGACGAGGATCCGGCCGCGCGCGAGGACGAGGACGCCCCAGGCGAGCTCGGCGACGCCGAGAGCGGCGATCGGGATCGTCGCGGCGTTCAGCTCACCAGCGGCGAGCGAGAGGTGCACGAGACCGGCACCCAGTCCTGCGAAGGCGGCGTTGCCGCGGGCCACGGTGCTCATCCCGGTCTCCGTTCTCGTCACTGCGCCGCTCTCGCGGTCGCGCTGTTCTCGTCACCGAGGTCTCCCGCCGATGCAGGAGGGGCACCCCGGTGAAGAGGGAAGGCCCCGGATCGACACACCGCATCGTGTCGTCCGGGGCCGTTCAGTCCGTCCGCCGCGGAAAACGGCGGGCCCACGGCGGACGGAGCATGGGGGGAGCGGCCGGAGCCGCTCCGGGTCAGGCGGTCGCGGTGCGCGCCCGGGTGCCCTTGTCGGCGGTGAGCCCGACTCCGAGGAGGACGAGCGCGCTGGCGAGGTGCAGGAAGTGGTCGGCAGTGTTCAGCGCGAGCACGTTGAGGGCGGTGTCGACCAGGAAGAACCCGACGATGCCGAGGAGCAGGTAGACCGCTCCGACGGTGACGTTGACGGACTTGGCCGCCGGGACCGTGGAGAGACCGGCGATGAGCAGGGCCCCGCCGATCAGGAGATGGGCGATGTTGTGCAGCGGATTGACCTCGAAGATGCCGAGGAGCAGACCGCCCTCCGTCGCGAGGAACTGGACGCCGCCGGTGACGACGAAGCCGAGCAGTCCGACGACGACGTAGACCGCGCCGAAGAGCGTGGCGAGCAGTCGGTTCGGTGAAGTGCGCATGATCCTTGATCTCCCTTCGAGCAGCGTCTGATCGCCGCCTGTCCTCTCTTCGTAGCAGCCGCTCAGACGGTTTGGAAAAGGGGTGGCCGGATCGAGGAGCGCGTGCTCGCCGGGTCACGGTCGGGACACGAAACCCCTCGGAGGGGGCACCCGCCGCCCGGCCCGCCGGAGCGCGCCCGTACAGTGGAAGGGTTCCAGCAGGCGTCTTCGGGGGGAGTCGGACCGCATGATCGGTGGCCGCAGGTCGACCCGGGTCGGCGCTCTCGCCGTGCCCGCCCTCGTCCTCGCCCTCACCGGCTGCACCGGCGGTGTCCCGTCCGTCGTGCCCGCCGCGCCGTCCGATCCCGCGCCGGAGGACCTGGCCGTCGCCCTCTCCGCTCTCCTCGCCGAGGCGCAGGACGCGGCGGGATCCTCGGGAGCGGTCGCGGGCGTCTGGTCGCCGTGGGCCGGCGGCTGGGAGAGCGCGGTCGGCTCGATCGGCGACGCCGAGGCGACTCCGGTCACCACCGAGACGCAGGTGCGCCTCGGCACGGGCGGGACGCAGGCGATGACCTGCGACGTGGTGGTGGCGCTCGCCGAGGAGGGGACCGTCGACCTCGACGCCGACGTCGGCGAGACGCTCACCTCGCTGCCCGGCATCGACGGCACGACGCTGCGCCAGCTCTGCTCGCACACCTCGGGGCTCGCCGACTTCCGCTCGATCCTCTGGCCGACCGTCGTGCAGAACCCCTCCCGCGAGTGGCCGACGCTCGAGCTCATCTCGGCCGCCCAGGTGAGTGCGCCGATCGCCGAGCCGGGCGCCTCCTGGGCGGACTCGGCCACCGGTCCACTGCTCGCGGGCTTCGTCGCGTCGCAGGCGACGGGGCGCAGCATGCAGTCGCTCTACGACGAGTACGTCGTGCCGCGCTACGGCCTCACCAGCACCCGCCTCCCCGGCGACTCCGAGCTCGAGCTGCCCGCGCCGGCGATGCTCGGCTTCGCCGCGTCCCTCGACCCGCGCACGGGCGCCCTCCAGTGCGAGAACCGCCGCGACCTGTCGGCGGCGTCGCCGTCCTCGCTCGGTGCGGCCGGTGGGGCGGTCACCGATCTCGAGGACCTCCGCCGTCTCGCGCAAGGTCTCGCTGCCGAGCCCGCGGGCGAGGCGATGTGGACGGATCCGATCCCGCAGGGCCAGGGGCGCGCCGAGTGGCTCCGCGCCGGTCTCGGCGGCCACGAGGCCGGTCCGCTCCGCGGCTTCTCCGGAATCGCACCGGGCTTCCTCACCGCCGCCTACTCCGATCCCGCGTCCGGGCTGACGGTCGCGGTCGCCTTCAACGACTCCACCGCCGGGGACGGCTTCGCCGCGACGACGGCGCGCGCCCTCGCGGCGATCGCGGTCGAGCAGGGCGCGGCGAGCGGCGCCACCGGACTGCCGGAGCTGCCCTGGAACGCGGAGGGCGAGCGCTCCGCGGTGCAGGGCGCGCGACCCTGCTGAGCGGTCCTACCCTGGAGCCATGCCCATCACTCCCGACACCAAGGACTGGACCTGGGTGCTCGAGCGCCCCTGCCTCGAGTGCGGCTTCGACGCCTCGCTGGTCGAGTCCGACGCCGTCCCCGCTCTGATCCGCCAGAACGCGGCCGCCTGGCCGTACGTCCTCGAGCGCGACGGCGCCGCGGGGCGCCCCGACGACGAGACCTGGTCCCCGCTGGAGTACGCCGCCCACGTGCGCGACGTGCACCGGATCTACCGCCGGCGCCTCGGCCTGATGCTCGAGGGCGACGATCCGCTCTTCCCGAACTGGGACCAGGACGTGGCCGCGGTGGAGGAGCGCTACGACCAGCAGGATCCGGCGGTGGTCGGTCGCGAGCTCGTCGAGGAGGCGGCGCGGATCAGCGACGTCTTCGAGGGCGTCACCGGCCGTCAGTGGCAGCGGCCGGGCCGTCGCAGCGACGGCGCGTCCTTCACTGTCGAGACGATCGCGAAGTACTACCTGCACGACGTGCAGCACCACCTGCACGACGTGCAGGGCTGAGCCCGGACGTCGTCAGCAGTCGATCAGCTGCGGGTTGAGGAACGACAGCGTCCGCGCGTAGGCGAGGGCCGCGGCCGCCGGGCTCACCGACTCCCGCAGGGTGGCGTTCGCGAAGTGCCGCTGAGTGTCGGGATAGGTGTGCGCGGTGACGGGCGTGCCCGCCTCCTTCAGCCGCCCGACGAACGACTCGGGGTCGTCGCCCTCCGGCCACTCGTCGCTCTGCGCGTAGTGCAGCAGCGTCGGGCAGGGCACGAGCGCGTGCTCCTCGCGCCCGAGGGTCGCGTAGTAGGCGACGACCGCGTCGACGAGACCGGTCGCGGCGACGAGCAGGGCCAGCCGCCCGCCGAAGCCGAAGCCGATCAGGGCGGAGCGCTCCGCCCCGGCCGCCGCTCCGGTGCGCACCGCGTCGGCGACGGAGGCGAGCGCGCGGTCCTGCGCGGCCATCGCGGCGAGGTCCCGCGCGTCCTCCGGGGCGAGCGTGGCCCAGCCGTCGTAGAGGTCGGGGACGAGCACGTGGTAGCCGTGCTTGGACACCGCCTCGGCGAAGGGCTCGAGCCAGGGCAGCCGGCCGAACACGTCGTGCAGGATCACCACGACCGGGCGGCCGGGGTGCCCGTACTCGAGGGCGATGCCCGGAGACGGGATCTGCACGAGCTCGCTCACCCCTCCACCCTGCACCGTCGGGCGCCGCGATCGGCCTGCCGGCGCGGATCCGCTCGGCGTGTCGCGCCGATCCGCGTCACTCCCGGATCGAGAAGCCCTGCTGGGCGCCGTACTCCACCAGCTCCGCCTGCCAGTCGAGCAGTCCGTCCTGCAGCGTCGCCTCCCCGGTGTAGGCCCTGCCGACCGAGTCGTTGAAGACCCCGGAGGCGTAGACCTGGAACGGGAGGAAGCGGAAGTCCTCCGGGGCCCGCTCCGAGGCGGTGGCGTACTCCCGGTTGACCGCCTGCCCGCCGAAGTAGGCGTTCGGCTCGTCCAGGAAGCCCGGCTCCTCGGTCGCCGCCCGGTGCGCCGGCCACAGCCCGGAGTCGCGGATGACCTCGACGCCGTCGCCCGCGGTGGCGAAGGTCAGGAAGTCGACCGCGAGCTCCTTCCTCCCACTGCTCTCGAGCACCGAGAAGCCGCCGCCGCCGTGCTCCGCGGCGACGCTCGCGCCGGGCTCCCACTGCGGCAGCTGCGCCACGCGCCAGTCGCCGGCGGAGTCGGGGGCGGTCCGGGCGAGGACCGCGGCCATCCAGCTGCCGGCGGGCAGCGTCGCGATCCTGTCCTCCACCAGCATCCTCCGCCACTCGTCGCTCCAGTCGGGGACCGGGGCGAGCAGGTCGTCGTCGAGCAGCCGCTGCCAGGTGTCCGCGTACCGCGCGGTCCCCGCGTCGGTGAGATCGATCCCGATCTCCGAGCCGCTCACGGCGAAGGGCCTGCCGCCGGCCTGCTGGATCAGGCTCGCGGCGAGGCCGGCGTTCCCGGTGTCGTTGAGGATGTGCACCTCCGGGTCCGCGGCGTGCAGATGCTCGGCCGCGCTCACGTACTCGTCCCAGGTGGTGGGCACCGGCACGCCGAGCCTCTCGAAGAGGGCCGCGTTGTAGAACATCACCATCGGCCCCGAGGCCCACGGCAGCCCGTAGACCGTGCCGTCGACCTGCGACGCCGACCACGGTCCGGGCGCGAACCCGTCGGCGAGAGCGGCGGCGCCGAGCGGACCGAGGTCGGCGAGGGCTCCGGAGAGGGCGAACTGCGGGAGCGCGGTGTGGTCGAGGAAGACGGCGTCCGGCGTCCCGGACCCGGCCGCGAGGACGTTCTGCAGGACGGTGTACTGCTCGGCCCCCGTGCCGACGTCGACGACGTCGATCTCGACCCCCGGGTGCTCCTGCTCGTAGCGCTCGGCGACCTGCGGGAGCTCGTCGTCCCAGGTCCAGACGAGCAGCCGGTCGTCCTCGGCGGCGGCCGCGCCGGTGCAGCCCGGCAGCGCGAGCGCGGTGGCGGCGAGGGCGAGCGCCGCGGCGAATCGGGGGAGGCGGCGAGGAGTCACGGTGGTCCTGTCGTCGAGCACGCCGCAGCCCGGGCGGGGGCGGCCGCCGCCGATCATACGAGGATCCGGGCGTCCGTGGTTGCCTTACCATTCGGACATGTCCTCCGAGCCCGGGCCCGACCCCCTCCCCCCGCCCGACTTCCTCGAGGACGTCCTGGACGAGCTGCGGCGCAGGAGGAGCCACTATGGAGACATGACCGAAGCCCCCCGCCGCCCCTCCCTGGCGGACGTGGCGCGCCTGGCCGGAGTGGCCCCCGTCACCGCCTCGCGCGTCGCGAACGGACAGACCAACGTCGTTCCCGCGACACGACAGCTCGTGCTCGACGCCATGCGCACCCTCGGCTACCGGCCGAACAGCGCGGCCCGCGCCCTCAAGAGCGGCTCGTTCCGCACCATCGGCGTCGCCGTCTTCAGCCTCGACACCCTCGGGATGATGCGGACGGTGGACTCGATCGCCGCCGCCGCGGCGGCGGCGGGCTATGCGATCACCCTCGTCCCGGTCTCCGCGGCCAGCCAGACCGGGCTGAACGGCGCCTTCACCCGGTTCGGCGAGCTCGCGGTGGACGGCCTCATCGTCGTCGTCGAGACGCACCTGCGCGACACCGACCGGCTGACCCTCCCCAGCATCCCGCGCGTGCTCGTCAACGCGGCCGCCGGAGCCTCCTCGCCCGTGGTCGACGCGGACCAGGCGGGCGGCGTCCGCGCCGCGGTGGAGCACCTGCTGGGGCTGGGGCACCGCACCGTGCACCACATCGCCGGACCGCGGGGCTCGTTCGCGGCCGAGCGCCGCGAGGCGGCCTGGCGGGAGGCGCTCGTCGCGGCCGGCGCTCCCGTTCCCCCCGTCCGCTACGGCAACTGGCTCTCCGACGGCGGGTACCTGCAGGGCGCCGCGCTGGCCGAGAGCGGCGACTGCACCGCCGTGCTCGTCTCGAGCGATGAGGCCGCGCTGGGCGTCTACCGGGCCTTCGCGGAGCACGGACTGCGGATCCCCGAGGACGTCAGCGTCGTCGGCTTCAACGACATCCCCGAGGCGCAGGACTACTCGCCGCCGCTCACGACGGTCCGCCAGGACTACCGGGCGGTCGGCGTGCGGTGCGTCGAGCTGCTGCTCGAGCAGCTCGCCGACGGGGTCAGCGACGAGCCCGTGACCGAGCTGGTGCCCACGACCCTGATCGTCCGGGCCAGCACCGCCCCGCCGGCGACCCGCTAGCCGTGCCGGACCTCGGGCGGGTCGTCGCCGAGCTGGAGCGGGCCTGGCCCGGGAACCGTGCGGTGAACCTCGTCTTCCACGGCCACAGCGTCCCCGCCGGCTACGCCGCGACCCCGGTGGTCGACCGCCGCTCCGCCTACCCCCAGGTCGTGGCCGCCCGGCTGGCCGAGCTCCGTCCCCGCGCCGTGCTCAACGCGATCGTCACCGCCGTCGGCGGCGAGCACTCGGAGGCGGGCGCGGGCCGGATCGTCGAGGTCCTGGGGCACCGCCCCGATGTCGTCCTGATCGACTACGCCCTGAACGACCGGGTGATCGGACTCGAGCGGGCGCGCCGCGCCTGGGAGTCGATGATCGCCGCGGTGCTCGGAGCGGGCGCGGTCCCTGTGCTGATCACCCCGTCGCCCGACCTGACGGCGGACCTCGCCGATCCGGAGGACCCCCTCGCGCAGCACGCCGAGCAGATCCGCGAGCTCGCCGCGCGGCAGGTCCTGCCGCTGGCGGACCCGTTCCGGGTCTTCCGCCGGCTGCACGCGGAGGGCTACTCCTTGGCGGAGCTGATGGCGCAGCCGAACCACCCGAACGGGCGCGGGCACGCGATCATCGCGGCGGAGATCCTCGAGCTGTTCGCCGCGGCGCACGAATGACACCGGCGATCAGCGAGCGGTGACCAGAAGGGCGAGTGGAGCGAGTGACGGGAATCGAACCCGCGCCATCTGCTTGGGAAGCAGAAGTTCTACCATTGAACTACACTCGCGCGGCGCCGCTCGGGCGCACCAGGACATGCTAGCAAGCCCCGCACCCTAGGATCGCCTCGTGCTGCTCTCCGATCGCGACATCAAGCTCGAACTGTCCTCCGGCCGCGTCGGACTGACTCCGCACGATCCGGCGATGATCCAGCCCTCCTCGGTCGACGTGCGCCTCGACCGCTTCTTCCGGCTGTTCGACAACCACCGCTACCCGTACATCGATCCGGCCGAGGACCAGCCCGAGCTGACGCGGCTCGTCGAGACCCCGGCGGGCGAGGCGTTCATCCTGCACCCCGGCGAGTTCGTCCTCGGATCGACCTACGAGGAGGTGGCGCTGCCCGACGACATCGCCGCCCGGCTCGAGGGCAAGAGCTCGCTCGGGCGACTGGGGCTGCTCACCCACTCCACGGCGGGCTTCATCGATCCGGGCTTCACCGGGCACGTCACGCTCGAGCTGAGCAACGTCGCCACCCTGCCGATCATGCTGTGGCCCGGGATGAAGATCGGCCAGATGTGCTTCTTCCGGCTCAGCTCGCCGGCCGAGCAGCCCTACGGCTCGGCCGCCTACCTCTCCCGCTACCAGGGCCAGCGCGGCCCGACGGCCTCCCGCTCCGCCCTGAACTTCCACCGCACCGACGTCTACACCGACTGACCCCTCCCGCGAGATGCCACTTGTGCACGCGACACGCCGTGTCGGGCGTGCACAAGTGGCATCTCGCGGAGGGCGCGGGAGCGCGAGCAGGCGCAGCGCGTCAGCCGAGGAGGCGGGGGAGCTGGAGGACGAGCCAGGGGGAGAAGGCCCACGGGGTCGCGCGGACGGCGGCCAGCGTCGCCTCGGGGTCGACCCACTCGACGTCCATGACCTCGTCGGCGCGCGGGTCGAGCGCGTCGCGGCTCGAGACCGTCGCGGTGTAGACCGGGCAGATCTCGTTCTCGACGATGCCGGAGGCGTCCACCGCGCGGTAGCGGAAGTCGGGCAGCGCCACCTCGAGCGTCTCGAGCCGGGCGCCCAGCTCGCGCTCGGCGCGGCGCACCACCGCGTCCTCGATCCGCTCGCCGGGAGCGGGGTGGCCGCAGAACGAGTTGGTCCAGACGCCGGGCCAGGTGCGCTTGCCGAGCGCGCGGCGGGTCACCAGCAGCGCGCCGTCGGGCGCGAAGACGTGGCAGGAGAACGCGAGGTGCAGGCGGGTGTCCGTGTCGTGCACGGTCGCCTTGTCGGCCACGCCGACGGCCGTCCCCGACTCATCGAGCAGGACGACCTCCTCGAGGAGATCCAGCTGCTCGAGCTCGTCGGTGCGCACGGCGATTCCTTCCGAAGTCATGACCGTAAGTCAAGCACGACCGCGGAACTCAGCCGGCTTATTGCTAGAGAAGCGAGTTTGTTAGCCTCGACCCCGTGGATACGCGCGACCCCGTGGTTCTCTCCCGAAGGCGGCAGGAGCACGTCGATGCTGTCCTGGACCGGTTCTTCTCGCTCGCGCGCTCGCGGGCGACGCGGCTCGGGCCCCGGTACCTCACCCTCTGGCAGACCATCGAGGCCAACACCCGCGGGGGCAAGCGCTTCCGCCCGCTGATGGTGATCTCGGCCTACGAGGCGCACGGCGGCCTCGACCCGGAGGCGTCCGCCCACCTCGGCGCGGCCTTCGAGCTGCTGCACACGGCGCTGATCGTGCACGACGACGTGATCGACCGCGACTTCGTCCGCCGCGGCGGCCCGAACGTCTCGGGCAGCTACCGCGACGAGGCGACGACGGCCGGCCTCTCGATCCCGATCGCCGAGCACCGCGGCACCTCGGTCGCCGTCATCGCGGGCGACCTCGCGCTCACCGGCGCGCACCGCCTGATCGAGGGCGTCGGCGCGGCGGACGGCGTCCGCGCGCGCCTGCTCACCCTGCTCGACGAGGCCGTCTTCGCCTCCGCCGCGGGCGAGCTGGCCGACGTCGACTTCTCGCTGATGCCCGGCATGCCCTCGGTCGACGAGGTGCTCGAGATGGAGCGGCTGAAGACCGCCGTCTACTCGTTCGAGGCGCCGCTGCAGGCCGGGGCGATCCTGGCCGGCGCGGACGACGCGGCGGTGGAGGCCCTCGGCGAGTTCGGCCGCGGCATCGGCATCGCGTACCAGATCGTCGACGACCTCCTCGGCGTCTTCGGCACCGAGGGGCAGACCGGCAAGACCACGCTGGGCGACCTCCGCGAGGGCAAGCGCACGGTCCTGATCGCCCACGCCGCGGGGACCGACCGCTGGCGCGAGATCGAGGGGCTGATCGGCGACGAGCACCTCGACCCCGAGACGGCGGAGCGGGTGCGCTGCATCCTCGAGGAGTGCGGCTCGCGCGGCTACGCGGAGGCGCTCGCGAGCGACTTCGCCAACCGGGCCTGGGACGCTCTGCACACCCCCGCGGTGACCGAGGCGTTCCGCACCGAGATGCGTCCCCTGGTCGCCAGCGTCCTCGGGCGCACCCGATGACCGCGCACTCGCCGATCGGCCGCGACGCGCGGATCGCCGCCACGATGACGGTCGCCGCCCGATCGAGCCGTACGGTGGCACGATGAGCCGCCAGAGCGAACTGTACGACCGCGTCGCCCACGAGGCGTCCGCGCAGGTGATCCGGCGCTACTCCACCTCCTTCGGCCTGGCCACGCGCCTGCTCGGCGCGGGCGTGCGGGAGCGCGTCGAGGACGTCTACGCGCTGGTGCGCGTCGCCGACGAGATCGTGGACGGGGTCGCCGTGGAGGCGCACCTCGACCGCGCCGCTGTGGAGGAGTCGCTCGACGCCTTCGAGGCCGAGACCGAGCGGGCGCTCGCCACCGGCTACAGCGCCAACCTCGTCATCCACGCCTTCGCGCGCACCGCGCGGGCGACCGGCTTCGGCACCGAGCTCACCGCGCCGTTCTTCGCGTCGATGCGTGCCGATCTGCGCGAGACGGTGCACACCCCCGAGTCCTTCGAGAGCTACGTCTACGGCTCGGCCGAGGTCGTCGGGCTGATGTGCCTGCACGTCTTCCTGGCCGCGCCCGACGCGGGGCTCGTCTCGGCCGCCGCGCGCGAGCGCCTCGTCGCCGGTGCCCGGCGCCTCGGATCGGCCTTCCAGAAGGTCAACTTCCTCCGCGACCTCGCCGCCGACGTCGACGGCCTGGGGCGCAGCTACTTCCCCGGCGTCGACCCGCGCGCGTTCTCCGAGCGCGACAAGGCGGCGCTGCTCGCCGACCTCGACGACGACCTCGCCGCCGCCGGTGCGATCGTGCCCGAGCTGCCGCGCTCGAGCCGCCGCGCCGTGCTGCTCGCGCACTCCCTCTTCGCCGCCCTCGCGGACCGGATCCGGGCGACCCCGGCCGAGGAGCTCCTCCGGGCCCGGGTCAGCGTGCCGACCGCGACGAAGGCGGCGCTCGCCGCCCGGGCCGCGGTCTCGACGATCGGTCCGCGCCTGGGCGCCGGTCCCGCGCGCGCCTCGCGCTCGGCGAGCGGTCCGCACCGCGCCGTCGTGATCGGCGGCGGCATCGGCGGTCTCGCCTCCGCCGCCCTCCTCGCCCGCGACGGCTGGGACGTCACGCTGCTCGAGCAGCGCGAGGTCGTCGGCGGCCGCGCCGGCTCCTGGGAGCGCGACGGGTTCCGCTTCGACACCGGTCCCTCCTGGTACCTGATGCCCGAGGTGTTCGACCACTTCTTCCGCCTGATGGGCACGAGCGCCGCCGAGCGCCTCGACCTCAAGCGCCTGGACCCGGGCTACCGGGTCTACAGCCAGGGCGTCGACGAGCCGATCGACGTGCTCGCCGACCTCGAGTCGAACCTCGCGCTGTTCGAGAGCATCGAGCCCGGTGCCGGCGACCGGATGCGGGTCTACCTCGAGTCGGCGCGCGACACCTACGAGGTCGCGAAGCGCCGCTTCCTCTACACGAGCTTCGCGTCCTTCCTGCCGCTGCTGCGGCGCGACGTGCTCAGCCGCACCGGCCGCCTCGGCCGCCTCCTGCTCACCCCGCTCGACACGTTCGCCGCGACCGCGGTCACCGACAACCGGCTCCGGCAGATCCTGGGCTACCCGGCCGTCTTCCTCGGCTCCTCGCCGTTCGCCGCGCCGAGCATGTACCACCTGATGAGCCACCTCGACCTGGCCGACGGCGTGCTCTACCCGATAGGCGGCTTCACCCGCCTGATCGCGGCGGTCGCCGAGGTGGCGGAGGAGGCGGGCGTCACCGTCCGCACCTCCTCGCCCGCGACGCGCATCCTCACGACCCGCGCTCCGCGCAGCAGCCGCCGCGGCGCCGAGGTCGTCGGCGTCGAGTACGAGGGCCCCGACGGCGTGCACCGCCTCCCCGCCGAGCTCGTCGTCAACGCCTCCGACCTCTTCACCACCGAGCAGTCGCTGCTGCCGGACGAGCTCCGCAGCTACCCGCCGGAGTACTGGGAGAACCGCGAGCCCGGCCCGAGCGCCGTGCTGGTGCTGCTGGGCGTGCGCGGCGAGCTGCCGCAGCTCGAGCACCACACGCTCCTGTTCACGACCGACTGGCGCGAGAACTTCGGCCGGATCTTCGGCGAGAACCCCTCCGTCCCGGATCCGGCGTCGATCTACGTCTGCCGCCCGAGCGCGACCGACCCCGACGTCGCTCCCGAGGGCCACGAGAACCTCTTCGTCCTCGTCCCGATCCCGGCCGACACCTCCATCGGCCACGGCGGAGTCGACGGCGCGGGCGACGCGCAGGTCGAGGCGATCGCGGACGCCGCGATCCGCCAGATCGCGACCTGGACCGGTGCCGAGGACCTCGCCGAGCGCGTCGTCGTCCGCCGGACCATCGGCCCGGCCGACTTCGAGAGCGACCTCGGAGCCTGGCGCGGCTCGATGCTCGGGCCGGCGCACATCCTCTCGCAGAGTGCGTTCTTCCGCTCCGGCAACGCGAGCGCCCACGTCGACGGCCTGCTCTTCGCGGGCAGCTCGACGATCCCGGGCATCGGCCTGCCGATGTGCGTGATCAGCGCCGAGGTCATGCTCAAGCGCGTGCGCGGCGACGTGTCGACCGAGCCGCTGCCGGTGCGCGACGCCCCGTCGGCGCCGGTCGCGCCGAGCGTCGCTCCCGAGCCGAGCCTCGCGGCCGCGGGGGAGTAGCGCGTGGGGGTCCTCTACCTGCTCGCGCTCGTCGTCTCGATCTCCGGGATGGTCGTGCTCGACAGGCGCTTCGGCCTGTTCTTCTGGGCGGACGCCCGCCGGGCGGCGATCGTGCTGCCGGCGGGCGTCGCGTTCTTCCTGCTGTGGGACCTCGCCGGCATCGGCCTCGGCGTCTTCTTCCGCGGCGAGACCCCGTACATGACCGGGCTGCAGATCGCGCCGGAGCTGCCGATCGAGGAGGTCCTCTTCCTCACGCTGCTCTGCTACCTGAGCATGAATGTGCACGGCTTCCTGGCGAAGCGGGCGGAGGCGCGCGCGTGACCTACCTGCTCCTCAACACGGTCTTCCTCGCGGTCGTCGCGGTGCTGCTGGTGCTGGCGCTGCGCCGCCGCCGGCTCCGGCTCCCCGCGCTGCTCGGCACCCTCGCCGTGCTCCTGGTGATGACGGCGGTGTTCGACAACATCATGATCGGGGTCGGACTCCTCGTCGCCTACGACGACGACCTGATCTCGGGCATCCGGATCGGCGTCGCGCCGATCGAGGACTTCGCCTACGCGATCGCCGCCGCGCTCGCCCTTCCCGCGCTCTGGGCCCTCCTGCCCGCGCGCCGCCCGAGCGCCTCGTGAAGCGCCTGCGCGCGCTGTTCGTCTCGAGCCGCCCGCTGAGCTGGGTGAACACCGCCTACCCGTTCGCCGCGGCCTACCTGCTGACCACCCGCGAGATCGACCTCGCCTTCGTGCTCGGCACCCTCTACTTCCTGATCCCCTACAACCTCGCGATGTACGGGATCAACGACGTCTTCGACTACGAGTCCGACCTGCGGAATCCGCGGAAGGGCGGCGTCGAGGGAGCGGTCCTGGACCGGAGCGAGCACCGCGCGACGCTGATCGCCGCCGTCGCGACCAACGTCCCGTTCCTGATCGCGCTCGTCCTGCTCGGCTCGCCGCTGTCCTGGCTGGTGCTGGCGATCAGCGTCTTCGCCGTCATCGCCTACAGCGCGCCCGGGCTGCGCTTCAAGGAGCGGCCGTTCGTCGACTCGCTCACCTCGGCGACCCACTTCGTCAGCCCGGCGGTCTACGGCATCGCGCTCGCGGGCACGGCGCTCACGCCGGGGCTGTGGGCGCTCCTGGTCGCGTTCTTCCTCTGGGGGGTCGCCAGCCACGCCTTCGGGGCGGTGCAGGACATCCTGGCCGACCGGGCGGGCGGCATCGGCTCGATCGCCACGGTGATCGGAGCGCGGGCGACCACGCGCTTCGCGATCGCCGCCTACGTCGCGAGCGGGCTGCTCCTTCTCCTGCTGCCCTGGCCGGGGACGCTCGCCGCGGTGCTGGCGATCCCGTACGCCGTCAGCATCTGGCCGTACCGCTCGCTGACCGACGAGCAGGCCGAGCGCGCGAACGCCGGGTGGAGGCGGTTCCTGGGGCTCAACTTCCTCACCGGGTTCCTGGTGACGCTGCTGCTGATCCTCTTCTGGGTCGCGACCTGATCGCGGCCGGCGACCCCGCGGCCCGCTAGCCGCCCGTCGTGCCCCGGGCGCCGCGCGCCGCCGCCGGGCTCCGCACCGGCAGCAGCAGGGCGAGCCCCGCGGCGAGCACGACGACGAGGCCGAGGATGCCCCAGTACTGCACGTCGGCCTCGCCGCCGCCGGAGAGGCTCGCGGCGATCGACACCGCGGTCGCGAACGCGGCGGGGGCGAGGAAGGACGCCGCGCGCCCGGTCGTCGCGTAGAGGCCGAAGATCTCGCCCTCGCGGCCCTCGGGGATCAGCCGGGAGAGATAGCTGCGGCTGGCCGACTGCGCGGGACCGACGAAGAGGCAGAGCAGCAGTCCGAAGATCCAGAACGCGGTCGGCCCGGCGTCGTGCAGGACGAAGACGGCGCCGCCGCAGACGATGAGGCCGATCAGCGAGGCAACGATGACCGCCTTCGGGCCGATCCGGTCGTCGAGGGCGCCGACCGCGATCGTCGCGACGCCGGCGACGATGTTCGCGGCGATGGCGAAGAGGATGACCTGCCCCGCGCTGAAGCCGAAGGTACCCTGCGCCAGGACGCCGCCGAAGGTGAAGACGCCGGTCAGGCCGTCGCGGAAGACGGCGCTCGCGAGCAGGAAGGCGAGCGTGGTGGGGCTCTCGCGCCGCAGCGCCCCGATCTGGCGCAGGAGCGCGCGGTAGGAGGCGAGAACGCTCACCCGCTCGCCGTGCTCGGCGCTCCCGGGCAGCTCGGGGACGGCGAAGAGCACGGGCAGGGCGAAGACGGCGAACCAGACCCCGGCCAGCAGGATCGAGACGCGGACGTCGAGGCCGTCCTCTCCGGTCACGCCGAAGAGCCCCACCTCGGGCGAGATGAAGCCGAAGTAGAGGATCAGCAGGAGGGCGATGCCGCCGACGTAGCCCATGCCCCAGCCGAAGCCGGAGACGCGGCCGACGCTCGCGCGGGTGGAGACCTGGCTGAGCATCGCGTTGTAGTTGACGCTCGCGAACTCGAAGAAGACCGTGCCGACCGCGAGCAGCCCGAGGCCGAGCCACAGGTACGCCGGGTCGGGGCGGACGAGGAACATCAGCAGGATGCAGGCCACCACCACCGCGGAGTGCAGGCCGAGCCAGCGGCGGCGGCGCCCGCCCCGATCGGCGCGGCGGCCGGTCACCGGCGCGATCAGCGCGACGACCACGCCCGCGCCCGCCAGCGTCCAGCCCAGTGCCGCCGAGACGCCGCTCGGCGTGCCGAAGAGACCGTCGGTGGTGAGGTAGACGGTGAAGACGAAGGTCGTCACGACGGCGTTGAAGGCGGCGCTGCCCCAGTCCCACAGCCCCCAGGCGAGGACGGGCCAGCGGCTGGTTCGAGGCAGGGCGGGGGCGGTCATGCACTCACCGTAGGGGGATCGGGGAAACGGCAGGTAGCGTGGCGGCCCGTGCAGCCTGAGAGTTGAGCCGGGTCGACTCAGGTTTGCGGTCCCGGACTTGACTCACCGGGGCGGATGCGTAAACTTGAGCGTGCGGGGCTCAACTCCCGCACTCGACTTTCCCGCAGAAGATCCACCAGTGAGGGACGGCCCGACGGCCGTCCACGAAGGAGAAACACGCATATGTCCCGTGCCGTAGGCATCGACCTGGGAACCACCAACTCGGTCGTGGCCGTCCTCGAAGGTGGCGAGCCCACCGTCATCGCCAACGCCGAGGGCTTCCGCACCACCCCGTCCGTCGTCGCGTTCACCAAGGACGGCGAGGTGCTCGTCGGCGAGACCGCGAAGCGCCAGGCCGTGACGAACGTCGACCGCACCCTCGCCTCCGTCAAGCGCCACATGGGCACCGACTGGACCTTCGGCGTCGAGGACAAGAAGTACACGCCGCAGGAGATCTCGGCGCGCATCCTCGGCAAGCTCAAGCGCGACGCGGAGCAGTACCTGGGCGAGAAGGTGACCGACGCGGTCATCACCGTCCCGGCCTACTTCAACGACGCCGAGCGCCAGGCCACGAAGGACGCCGGTGAGATCGCCGGCCTCAACGTCCTCCGCATCATCAACGAGCCCACCGCCGCGGCGCTCGCCTACGGCCTCGACAAGGGCAAGGAGGACGAGCTCATCCTCGTCTTCGACCTCGGTGGCGGAACCTTCGACGTCTCCCTCCTCGAGGTGGGCAAGGACGACGACTTCTCCACGATCCAGGTCCGCGCGACCTCGGGTGACAACCGCCTCGGCGGCGACGACTGGGACCAGCGCGTCGTCGACTACCTGGTCAAGCGCTTCAAGGACTCGACCGGCGTCGACGTCTCGAAGGACAAGATCGCGCGCCAGCGCCTCAAGGAGGCGGCGGAGCAGGCCAAGAAGGAGCTCTCCTCGAGCACCTCGACCAGCATCCAGCTGCCCTACCTCTCGCTCACCGAGAACGGCCCCGCGAACCTCGACGAGACGCTCACCCGCGCCAAGTTCGAGGAGCTCACGAACGACCTGATCGAGCGCACCCGCAAGCCGTTCACCGACGTCATCGCGGAGGCCGGGGTCAAGGTCGACGACATCGCGCACGTCGTCCTCGTCGGCGGCTCGACCCGCATGCCGGCCGTGGCCGAGCTCGTGAAGAAGCTCACCGGCGGCAAGGAGCCCAACAAGGGCGTCAACCCGGACGAGGTCGTCGCCGTCGGCGCCGCCCTGCAGGCCGGCGTCCTCAAGGGCGAGCGCAAGGACGTCCTCCTCATCGACGTCACCCCGCTCTCGCTCGGCATCGAGACCAAGGGAGGGATCATGACCAAGCTCATCGAGCGCAACACGGCCATCCCCACCAAGCGGTCCGAGACCTTCACCACGGCCGACGACAACCAGCCGTCCGTCGCGATCCAGGTGTTCCAGGGCGAGCGCGAGTTCACCCGCGACAACAAGAACCTCGGCACCTTCGAGCTGACCGGCATCGCGCCGGCGCCCCGCGGGATCCCGCAGGTCGAGGTCACCTTCGACATCGACGCCAACGGCATCGTGCACGTGTCCGCGAAGGACAAGGGCACCGGCAAGGAGCAGTCGATGACGATCACCGGCGGCTCGTCCCTGCCGAAGGACGACATCGACCGCATGGTGCGCGAGGCCGAGGAGCACGCCTCCGAGGACAAGGCGCGCCGCGAGGCCGCCGAGGTCCGCAACAACGCCGAGACCCTCGCCTACTCGATCGACAAGCTGATCAAGGAGAACGAGGACAAGCTGCCCGAGGACGTGAAGGTCGAGGTCCAGGGCGACGTCGACGCGCTGAAGACCGCGCTCGCCGGAGACGACGACGCGGCCGTCAAGACCGCGTTCGACGCCCTCAACGCCTCGCAGACCAAGATCGGGCAGGCCATCTACTCGCAGGACCAGGCCGCGCAGAGCGCTCCGCAGGACGCGCCGGCCGAGGACGAGAAGAAGGACGACGAGGACATCGTCGACGCCGAGGTCATCGACGAGGACGAGCCGAAGGACACGAAGTAACGATGGGGAAGCACAACCAGGAGCCCGCCGAGGGCGTTCCCGAGGACGAGCCGACCACCGGAGCCGAGGCGGCCGAGTCCGCGCAGGACACCGAGGGCCTGATCGAGGCCGAGGGCCCCGACGTCGAGACGACGCTCTCCGACGCCGACCTCTCGTTCCTCTCCGGTCAGTCCGACGGGGAGACCCTCGCGGCCGAGCGCCTCGCCGACCTCCAGCGGGTGACCGCGGAGTACGCGAACTACCGCAAGCGAACCGAGTCGAACCGCCAGGTCGACAAGGAGCGGGCGATCGGCGACGCGGTGAAGGTCATCCTCCCCGTGCTCGACGACATCGACCGCGCCGAGAAGCACGGCGATCTCGCCGAGGGCGGCCCGTTCACCGCCATCGCGCAGAAGCTGCGCGGCGGCATGGAGAAGCTGGGTCTGGTCAAGACGGGCGCCGTCGGCGACCTGTTCGACCCGAACATCCACGAGGCGATCTTCCAGCAGCCCACTCCCGGCGCCGAGACCTCCACGGTCGCGGACGTCGTCGAGTCGGGCTACTACCTCGGCGGCTCGCTGCTGCGCGCCGCCAAGGTGGTCGTCGCGGTCCCCGCCGACTGATCCACCTCCCGCACCACCGCGGAGCCTCCGCTCCCGACCAGGGGCCGTCCCGACCACGGGCGGCCCCTGCCGGGTGCTGAGGCCCGCACGCACCACGACACAGGAAGAGGCGCATGGCCAGCCAGGATTGGTTCGACAAGGACTTCTACAAAGTCCTCGGTGTCTCGAAGGACGTCTCCGCGGCGGACCTCAAGAAGACCTACCGCAAGCTCGCACGGCAGTTCCACCCCGACTCCAACCCGGGGGACGCGAAGGCCGAGGCGCGCTTCAAGGAGATCAGCGAGGCGTACACCGTCCTCTCCGACGCGGAGCACCGCAAGGAGTACGACCAGATCCGCGCGATGGGCTCGGGCGCCCGCTTCACCGCCGGCGGTCAGCCCGGCGGCTTCGACGACGTCTTCGGGAACGTCTTCAACCAGGGCGGCGGCGGACGCACGTCCTACAGCACCCAGCAGGGCCCGCCCGCCGGCTTCGAGGACATCCTCGGCGGCATGTTCGGCAACGCGGGCGGAGGCCGGTTCGGCCAGCCCAGCGGCGGATTCCGCGGCTTCGGCGGCCCGCAGAAGGGCGCCGACGTCACCGCCAGCACCACCATCGACTTCCGCACGGCGACCCAGGGGGACACCGTGCAGCTGCAGACCGGCGAGGGCCGCGCCCTCTCGGTCCGCATCCCGGCCGGC
Source organism: Rathayibacter sp. VKM Ac-2856 (assembly GCF_013205055.1). Lineage (GTDB taxonomy): Bacteria > Actinomycetota > Actinomycetes > Actinomycetales > Microbacteriaceae > Rathayibacter. The sequence goes on along the minus strand of NZ_JABMLF010000003.1, from coordinate 90,277 downwards.
GTGTCCGACCAGCAGAAGATCCGCGTCCGCGGCAAGGGCCGCCCGAGCCCCGACGGCGGCGAGCCCGGCGATCTCGTGCTCACCGTCGCGGTGCGCAAGCACCCCGTGTTCGAGCGCGACGGCCTGAACCTGCGCGTCACCGTCCCCGTCACCTTCGTCGAGGCCGTCTTCGGCGCGACGATCGAGGTGCCGACCCTCGGCGGCGACCCGGTGAAGCTGCGCGTCGCCCCCGGCACCCCGAGCGGCCGCGTGCTGCGCGTGAAGGGCCGCGGCGTCGCCACGGGCAAGGGCACGGGCGACCTGCTCGCCGAGATCCAGGTCGCGGTGCCCGACCACCTGTCCGGCGCGGCGCGCGACGCGCTGGAGGCCTACGCGGCCGCCGAGCCGTCGGACAACCCGCGCGACGACATCCTGGAGAAGGCCCGCTACTAGCGCCCGGACCCTGCAGGGCCGGCCGGAGAGGAGAAGACGTGGACGAGAGCACCCCGGTGTTCGCGATCGCGGTCGCCGCCGAGCTGGCCGGCATGCACCCGCAGACCCTGCGCCAGTACGACCGGCTCGGCCTGGTGCGCCCCACCCGCACGGCGGGCAAGTCGCGCCGCTACTCGATGCGCGACGTCGTGCAGCTGCGCGAGGTCGCCCGGCTGTCCTCCGAGGGTGTCTCGCTGGAGGGCATCGCCCGCATCCTCCAGCTCGAGAACCAGGTCCTCTCGCTGTCCCAGCGGGTCCGCGAGCTCGAGTCCGCGCTCGCCGACGAGCTGCTCAACCGGCCCGGCCGCCGCGTGTTCGCCGCCGGCCTCGAGGGCGACGTCGTCACCCTCCGGCACGGCACCCGCGCGCAGCGGCGGACCGAGCTGGTCGTCTGGCGTCCCCTCCCGCGCTCGGGGGGCAGCGACGACATCGGCTCAGAACAGGACTAGCCTGACCAGGCGCTCGGAACGAACCGGGCGCTGAGGGAGCACCATGACTCAGGACGACCGCGGCAGCGACGCCGCGACGCCGGACTACAGCCGCGAGGACTACGCCATCCACGCCACCCGGAGCGAGCTGCCGCTCTTCTCGGAGGCCGTCGCGGATCGCCACGACGACTCCGGCTGGCTCTCCTCGCTCTCGAACGTGCTCGGCCGCACGCAGAAGGACGCCGCCGCGGCGGCCGCGCAGGCCGCTCTCGAGCGCCGGGCCAGCAGGACTGACGACGCCTGAGGCCAGGGGGCTGGGCGAGCACGTCAGCGGGGTCTCGATACGCCCCTGCGGGGCTACTCGACCAACATGCGCGGGGCTGCTCGACCAGCATGGGTCTCGGGGCGCGTCTGCTGAGTGCTCGATGAGCGAGCAGGGTGCGGCTACTTGCGGGCGGGGACGCGCAGGGCGGGGGCGCCGAGCGCCGCGCCGCCGAGACGGCCGCCGCTGAGGCGCTGCAGGATCGCGGAGCCGAAGGGCACCGCTCCGACGAGGCGGCGCGCGTCGACGTCCTCCTCGTCGGAGTAGCCGACCAGGACGTAGACGCCGACGACGACGATCGCGGCGATGGACGCGACGCGCGCGGGGATCTGATCGACCGCGCCACCGCTGCCGTCCACCGGCTCGGCGAGCGTGACGCACATCAGGAACACCGTCGCGTAGACCGCGAGGTGCCGGTGCGTGCTCTGCCAGGGACGCGACAGCGCCGCGATCGGCAGGATCCAGAGGGCGTACCAGGGGTGGATCGCGGTCGACGCGGTGACGAAGGCCAGCAGTGCGCCGGTGAGCCGGGCGAGGGGATCGATGGCGCGCCGCGAGAGCATCAGCGCCGCGGCGACCACGCCCGCGCCGAGCAGGGCCAGCATCTTGACCACGGCGATGGCCGCGGCCGGGTCGTGACCGACCGCCTGCACCGCGGTGGAGACCGCGACGACGACGGCCGACATCGGCGCGTACCAGTGCAGGATCGAGCCAGGGACGATCATCGCGCCGATCCAGCCCACGCCCACGCCCGCGGCGAGGCCGATCGCGACGACGACGGCCAGCGCGCCGGCTCCGCTCCAGGCCCACACCCGGATCCGCTGCCGCAGCGTCGCGTCGTGGCGGAGCCAGAGCAGGGCGAGCACCGGCAGGGCGAGGACCGCGACGGGCTTCACGGCGATCGCGGCGCCCATCAGCAGCACCGCCGCGACCCGGCGATCGGTGTGCCCGTAGTAGAGCGAGGCGAGGATCAGGGCGATCATCACCGAGTCGTTGTGCCCGGCGACGATGAAGAGGACGAGGGTCAGCGGGTTGGCGACGAGGCTCCACGCGGTGAGCGGGACCGACAGGCCGCGCAGGCGGGCCAGCCGGAGCGCGTAGACGGCGCTGACGGCGACTCCGGCGACCGAGAGCGCGCGGAGCATCGCGACGGAGAGCTCGGGGAAGGTCCAGCCCGCGACGTGCACGGCGGTCTGCTCGGCGAGCAGGTAGAGCGGGCCGTAGGGCGTCGGCGTGTCGGCCCAGCGCGGGTCGACGCCGAGCGCGTACCAGCCCGGCAGGGTGGCCACGCCGCTGACGTACGGGTCGACGCCGGCGGTCATCAGCCGCCCCTGCGCGACGTAGGAGAACATGTCGCGGCTGAACAGCGGCACGGTGAGCAGCAGGGGAGCGGCCCAGGCGAGCGCGGCGACGAGGATCGCGCGGACGGATCCCGGGCGGTCGTCGAGGGCGACCGCGCGCAGGCGCAGCCAGGCGACGAGGAGCAGCATGCCGCCGCCGATCACGGCGACCAGGCCGAGCTCTGTCGGGCCGGACGAGCCGCGCAGGGTGGCGATCAGCGGCCAGTCGCGGATCGGCGAGTCGAGCGGGAGGTAGCCGACGGACAGCGAGCCGGCGAGGATCGCGAGCGATCCGATCAGGCCGACGACGAGCGGCGCGACCGTCGAGAGGAGCGGCGCGCGCGTGCGCTCGTGCTGTGACCGGGCCTCGCCCGGTCGCCGCGTCGTCCCCCGAGTCACCATCCCGGCCACGCTAGAGGACCCGGATCGAAAAGCGGTGGACGGGCGGTGAACGGTTGACCAGTCGGCTCTCAGCCGTTAGCGGTGTCCGGCGCCGCCTCGGCGAAGCGGAGCTGGTTGCCGAACGGATCGATCAGCTCGAGCGCGAAGCCGAACGGCGTCCGCGTGATCCGCGGGTTGAGGTACGGGTACTCCTTGGAGTCGAGCTCGGCGTGCAGCTCGCGCACCCCGCGCAGGGCCACGTGCACCGCGGCTCCGGGGCTGCCGTCGCGGTGGTGCTCGCTGAGGTGCAGCCGCAGTCCGGACCGCGAGACCTGCAGGTAGAGCGGTGCGTCGCGGGAGGCGCGGTGCTCCCAGTCGACGGTGAAGCCGAGGTAGTCGACGTAGAACTCGCCCGCCTTGGCGACGGAGAAGATCCTCAGGATCGGCACCGCCGGCTCCAGCCGCACCGCTTCCAGGCGCGCAACGTCGCCTCCGGTCGGCTGGTCCCTGGCGCGTCGTCTCGTCTCCACGCCACGAGGCTAGCCGCCCGCGAGCGCGTGTCGCGGCGTGCGCTCAGTCGACGAGGTCCGTGCGATCAGTCGACGAGGTCGAGGGCGCGCAGCCGCGCGAGGGTGTCGACGCCGGCGGGCGGGCAGAGGTCGGCATCGGCGCCGGTGACCCAGTGCAGCGCGTCGATCTCGCTGCTCGCGCGCGGCTCGGCGGCGAGCTCCGCGGCGAACACGGTCATGTGCACCTCGCGCCCCTCCGGCTCGCCGTGCGCCTGCGTCCGCACGGTGAAGAGCTCGCGCAGGGCGGTCGGCGCGGTCCCGAGCTCCTCCTCCGCCTCCCTCGCCGCGGCCTGCGCGCCGGTCTCGCCCGGGTCGACCTTGCCGCCGGGGAGGTACAGGACGTCGCGTCCGCGGGCCGTCACCATCAGGACGCGCCGCTCGCGCAGGACGGCGACGGCGGAGACGACGAGGGGAGGCAGGCTGCTCATCCCGCCATCATGCCGCGGCGGCCGCTCCGGCCCGCGGCCGCCCCTCCGGCCCGCGGCCGCCCCTCCGGCCCGCGGCTACCATGGACGCACACCAGAAGGACGCGCGCAGCCGGCGCGCGCCAGGGCCCCGTGCGCCCGAACAGCTGAGGAGCTCCCCGTGGCAGAACCCACCACCCTCGACAAGGTCGTCACCCTCGCCCAGCACCGGGGGTTCGTCTTCCCCTCCGGTGAGATCTACGGGGGCACCCGCTCCGCCTGGGACTACGGCCCCCTCGGCGTCGAGCTCAAGGAGAACATCAAGCGCCAGTGGTGGAAGGCGTTCGTGCAGGGCCGCGGCGACGTGGTCGGCCTCGACTCCGCCGTCATCCTGCCGACCGCGATCTGGAGCGCCTCCGGTCACGTCGGCGTCTTCTCCGACCCGCTGACCGAGTCGCTGATCACGCACAAGCGCTACCGCGCCGACCACCTCTTCGAGAAGTACGAGGAGGACAACGGCCACGCGCCCGAGAACGGCCTCGCGGACATCCCGGACCCGGAGCACCCCGACAAGATCGGCCAGTGGACCGAGATCAAGCAGTTCTCCGGGCTGATGAAGACCTACCTCGGCGTCGTCGACGACGAGTCCGGTCTGCACTACCTCCGCCCCGAGACCGCGCAGGGCATCTTCACGAACTTCGCCAACGTGCTGCAGAGCGCGCGGAAGAAGCCGCCGTTCGGCATCGGCCAGATCGGCAAGGCGTTCCGCAACGAGATCACCCCCGGCAACTTCATCTTCCGCACCCGCGAGTTCGAGCAGATGGAGCTCGAGTTCTTCGTCGAGCCCGGCACGGACGAGGAGTGGCAGGAGACCTGGATGAAGCTGGCCTGGGACTGGTTCGTCGACCTGGGCATCTCGCCGGAGAACATCCGCCAGTTCGAGCACCCCAAGGACAAGCTCTCCCACTACTCCAAGCGCACCGTCGACATCGAGTACCGCTTCCGCTTCGCCTCGGGCGAGTGGGGCGAGCTGATGGGGGTCGCGAACCGCACCGACTTCGACCTCAAGACGCACATGGAGCACTCCGGCAAGGACCTCTCCTTCTTCGACCAGACGAAGAACGAGCGCTTCGTGCCGTTCGTGATCGAGCCGTCCTTCGGCCTGACCCGCGCGCTGATGGCCTTCCTCGTCGACGCCTACGAGGAGCAGGAGCTGCCGCCGAACGCCAAGGGCAAGGTCGAGACGCGCACCGTGCTGCACCTCGACCCGCGCCTCGCGCCGGTGAAGGTCGCCGTCCTGCCGCTCTCGCGCAACGAGGCGCTGTCGCCGCTCGCTCGCGAGGTCGCCGACCGCCTCCGCGCGCTCTGGAACGTCGACTTCGACGACTCCGGCGCGATCGGCCGCCGCTACCGCCGCCAGGACGAGATCGGCACGCCGTACTGCGTCACCATCGACTTCGACTCGCTCGAGGACCACGCCGTGACCGTCCGCGACCGCGACACCATGAAGCAGGAGCGCATCCCGCTCGACCAGCTCGAGACGCACCTCTTCTCCGGCCTGCGCGGAGCCTGACCCTTCTCGCGAGATGCCACTTGTGCACGCTTTCCACGGCGTGTCGCGCTCACAAGTGGCATCTCGCGGAGGGCGTCAGCGCTCGCGGGCGAGGAGGGCGTAGACGAGGGTCGAGGTCCACTCGCCCTTGCAGTGCTCGTCCTCGAGGTGGTGCGCCTCGAGGCGCATGCCGAGGCGCTCGCAGAGCCGGGCCGAGGCGGTGTTGCGCGCGTCCAGCTGCGCGACGACGCGGTGCGCACCGAGCCGGTCGAACGCGAGGTCGAGCAGGGCCCGGGCGGCCTCGGTCGCGTAGCCGACGCCTTGCGCCTCCGGATGCAGCACCCAGCCGATCTCGACGCCCGCCTGCTCGACGGAGGAGGCGATGAGGGTCAGATCGCCGACGACGTGCCCGGCGAAGGGTCCCGAGCGGGGCACGATCGCGAGCACGACGACGTCGCCGTCGGCCGCGAGCCGGTCGGACGGGAGCCGGACGGCCAGGTGCGCCCGCGACTGCTCGGGCGTCCGCACCGGCCAGCGGAGGTAGCGGACCGCCTCCGGATCGCCCTGGTAGCGGGCGTGGTCGTCGGCGTCGTCGAGGGTGAGCGGACGCAGCACGAGCCGCTCCGTCCCGATCGGCTCCGCCGAGTAGGGGAGCCGGAGCGGGGTCATGCGGAGGCGGCGGTGCCGTCGGCGTCGAGCGGGCGGGTCGCCGCGCGCTCGGCCGGCACCTCGATGCCGAAGAGCGCCTCGAGACCGGTGAGGTACGCCTCCTGCTCGCCGGCGCGGGCGTAGTCGCGCGCCCGGACGCTCGGGGTGTGCAGCAGCACGCCGGCGAGGTGCCGCAGCGCCTGCTCGGTGCGGCCGTCCTCGTCGCCGCGCGAGCGGGCGCGCTCGATCTCGGCGTCGAGGGCGTCGAAGACGTGGGTGCGGAGGGCGACCACCGCGGGGGTGAGGCTCTTCTCGTCGGCGACGTCGGAGAACTTGCGGGCCGCCTTGTCGACCAGGGCGCGCGCCTGGGTGGACGCGTCGAGCACGTCGAGCGGGGCGTGCAGGCTGATCGTCTCGAGGTCGAGCAGCTCGACGCCGGTGACGGTCGTGACGTCGGCGGCGACGTTGCGGGGGAGGCCGAGGTCGATGACGAGCTGGCGCTCGCGGGAGAAGCCGCGCAGGCGCCCCTCGCTCAGGATCGCGGCGTCGAGGACCGGCTCCTGGGTGGTGGTGCAGGTGATCACGACGTCGGCGGCGACGGCCTCGACGGCGAGCTCGGCACCGTCGATCGGGCGCAGTGCGCGGCGGGCGGCGAAGCCCTCCGCGCGACCGGAGGGGGAGTGCACGGCGATCTCGAGCACACCGCGATCGCGGAGCGCCGCGACGGTGGCGCGGGCGTAGCTGCCGGTGCCGATCAGCAGCACCCGGGCGGCGCGCCAGTCGGTGATGCGGCTGGAGGCGAGGTCGAGGGCGAGGCGGACGATCGAGCGGCCGGCGCTGCCGAGGCCGGTGCGGTTCTTGATCCCGCGCGAGGTCTGCGAGGCGCGCTGGAAGAGGCGCTCGAGCTCGGAGGAGGTGGTGCCCAGGCGGCGCGCCTCCTCGAGCGAGCGGCGGACCTGCCCGGCGATCTCGCCCTCGCCGACGACGACGGACTCGAGCCCGCTGGAGACGGCGAAGAGGTGCTCGGCGACGCGGTCGCCCGAGACGACGCTCACGGAGCTGCGCAGCTCCTCCTGCTCGACCCCGGTCGCGGCGCTCACGGCGGCGGTGGCGGCCTCGACGGCCACGGCCTGGGCGGCGGTGAGCGGCTCGTCGATGTCGAGGTAGGCCTCGAAGCGGTTGCAGGTCGCGACGACGACGGCCCCCGAGACGAAGTCGATGCCGTCCGACAGGGCGGACGCCACGGCGGAGGAGTCGACGGAGAGCTTCTCGAGGAGATCGAAGCTGGCGTTCTTGTGCGACGCCGTCAGACACAGAAGCACCAGGGCAGTCTACCCGCGGTGCCCGGGAGTCGGCCGCGGTCCTCGGGAAGACTGCACGGATGCGCCGGGATCAGCCCGGCCTGGAATAATGCCGCGGTGACCTCCCCCATCGCCGGCCTGCTCGATCCGCTGCACCCGCTCGCCTCCGGGCGGACGGCCGACTCCGCTCTGCTGCGGGCCTACCGCTCCGAGCGGCCCGAGGCGACGCCCGTCTGGTTCATGCGCCAGGCCGGGCGCAGCCTGCCCGAGTACCGGGCGCTGCGCACGGACACCCAGATGCTCGACGCGTGCCTCGATCCGGCGCTCGCGAGCGAGATCACGCTCCAGCCGATCCGCCGGCACGGCGTGGACGCCGCGATCTTCTTCAGCGACATCGTCATCCCGCTGCGCCTGGCCGGCGTCGCCGTCGACATCGTGCCGGGCCGCGGTCCGGTCCTCGAGAAGGCGGTGCGCACCGCCGCCGACGTGGACGAGCTGGTCGCCAAGGACCCGGCCGTGCTCGACGAGACGCTCGAGCCGATCCGGGAGGGCGTCCGCCGCACGGTCGAGGGCCTGCAGGGGATCGGCGCGGGCGACACCCCGCTGATCGGCTTCGCCGGCGCCCCCTTCACCCTCGCGGCCTACCTCGTCGAGGGCGGGCCGTCCAAGGACCACATCCGCGCCCGCACGCTGATGCACTCCGACCCCGAGGCCTGGGCCCGGTTGATGGAGTGGACGGCCGAGGTGACCGGCCGCTTCCTCCGCGCGCAGGTGCTGGCCGGCGCGAGCGCGGCGCAGCTCTTCGACTCGTGGGCCGGCGCGCTCTCGCTGGCCGACTACACCGAGCACGTCGCCCCCGCCTCCGCCCGGGCGCTCACGCACGTGCGAGACCTCGCCTACGACCACGGCGAGACTCGCCGCAACGTGCCGATCGTGCACTTCGGCGTCGGCACCGGCGAGCTGCTCGCCGCCATGCACGGCATCGGCGCGGACGTGGTGGGCGTCGACTACCGCATCCCGCTCGACGAGGCGAACCACCGCCTCGGCGGCTTCGTCCCGGTCCAGGGCAACGTCGACCCGGCCCTGCTCTCCGCCCCGTGGGAGGTGCTGGCCGCCCACGTCGACGACGTCCTCCGCCGCGGCACCAGCGCTCCGGGGCACGTGCTCAACCTCGGCCACGGCGTGCCGCCCGAGACCGACCCCGACGTGCTGACGCGCCTCGTCGCGCACGTGCACGCCTGGCGGCCGTGACCGAGGGGTCCGGCACGGGAGCGGCAGCCCCGGTCGACTGCGACGTCGCGGTCGTCGGCGGGGGAGTGGCGGGGCTCGCCGCCGCCGCCGAGTGCCTGCGGATCGGCCTGCGCGTCGTCGTGCTCGAGGCGGGCGACGCCGTCGGCGGCTCGGTCGCCCCGCTCGAGATCGCCGGGGTCGTGCTCGACGCCGGCGCCGAGAGCTTCGCAACCCGCGGCGGTCACGTCGAGAAGGCGCTCGCCGCGCTGACCCTCGACGGCCGACCGCTCGCGGAGTCGATCGTCGAGCCACGGGCGGGCGGCTCCTGGCTGCACCTCGCGGGCGGGCGCTCCGTGCCGTCGCCGCGCGCCGGGATCCTCGGCATCCCGGGCACGCCGCTCGCCCCCGACGTCGTCCGGGCGATCGGCCGCCGCGGCGCCGCCCGCGCCTGGCTCGACGCCGTGACGCCGGTGCTCCGGATCGGGCGCGCCCACTCGCTCGCCGAGCTCGTGCGCACCCGGATGGGGCAGCGGGTCCTCGACGACCTCGTGGCGCCCGTCGTCTCCGGCGTCTACTCCAGCCGCCCGGAGGACATCGACGTCGACGCGGCGGCCCCCGGACTGAACGGCGCGATCACCCGCGCGGGCTCCCTCGCCGGCGGTGTCGCGGCTCTGCGCGCGAACCTCCCCGCGGGCGTCGCCGTCCGCGGGATCGACGGCGGGATGCACCGCCTCGTCGCCGCGCTCGTCGAGCGGATCGACTACCTCTCCGGCGAGATCCGGGTGCGGACCCCGGTGGCGCGCCTCGAGGGGGACGGCGAGCCGTTCCTGCTCACCCTCGGCGACGGCTCGCGGCTGAGCGCCCGCGCCGTCGTCGTCGCGACCCCCGAGCGCGACGCGCGCGAGCTGCTCGCCGGGATCGTCCCCGCCGTGCGCGAGGAGGCCGCCGAGGTGCTGCGCGACTCCGTCGAGCTGGTCACCCTCGTCGTCGACGACGCCCGCCTGGACGCGGCGCCCCGCGGATCCGGGGTGCTCGTCGCTCCGACCGCCCGCGACGTGGTCGCCAAGGCGATCACCCACGCCACCGCGAAGTGGGCCTGGCTCGCCGCAGGGCTCCCCGCGGGGCGGCACGTGCTCCGCCTCTCCTACGGGCGCCCCGGCGAGCATCCGCCGCTCGAGGGCGCGAGCGACGCCGAGGCGGCCGCGACCGCGCTGCGCGACGCGTCGATCCTGCTCGGGATCGAGCTCGACCCGGCGAGCCTCGTCGACTCGGCCCGGGTGCGCTGGGCGAACGTCCGCCCCGCCGCGGCGCTGGGCCGGCGTGCGCACCTGGAGGCGTTCCGCGAGGTGCTCGCGCCGGTGGCGGGGATCGCCGTGACCGGGACGTGGCTCGCGGGCACCGGCCTGGCCTCGGTGCTCCCGCATGCCGCGGAGACCGCCGCTCTTATCCGGCGCCGACTGGTGCGTCAAGGCGTCGGCATTCCGCGCGAAGAATATGACGGCGACGGCTACTCTGGGTCGCAGGCATCCGCGTGAGTGCGGCGTGCCCCGACACGAGTGGTCATCGACCGCGTGAACGAGCCGCGAGAGCGGCCCAGGACGAGGAGTAGGCGTGAAGGGCAAGATTCTTTTCGTGGCAGGAGCCGCAGCCGGCTACGTGCTGGGAGCGCGTGCCGGTCGCAAGCGGTACGAGCAGATCGCCGCAGCGGCGAACCGCTTCTGGCAGACCCAGCCCGTGCAGGACGTCGCGGGCGCCGTCGGCGGAGCGGCGAAGACGCAGCTCAGCACGGTCTCGGACAAGGCGTACGACCTGGTGCGCGGCGTCGTGGTGAAGGCGGTGTCCGGCGGCAAGAAGGCCCAGGGCGCCTCCCAGGCCGAGGCGACCGCCGCGGCCCGCTCGGCCGCGTCGAAGGTCGACGAGGCCGCCGCCGCCGCCGGCTCCGGAGGATCGACGACGTCGTCCTCCACCAGCAAGGCGTAGTCCTCATCCCTCCGGGCCGTCCGCTCTGCGAAGGCCCGGCACGTCCCCCCTCCGAGGAGCCCCTGTGGTGAACGAACGCAATCCGAAGAACGCCCGGTCGCTGGGCGAGCTGGTCAGCGACCTGCCCGGTCTGGTGATCGAGCTCGTCAAGGCCGAGATCGCGTCCCTGAAGAACGAGCTGTCCGGCAAGGCGAAGAGCGCGGGCCTCGCGGTCGCGCTGTTCGCGGTCGCCGCCTTCTTCCTCCTCACGGCGTGGGCGACGCTGGTCACCTTCGCGATCATCGGCATCGCGTCCTGGCTCCCCGCCTGGCTGTCGGCGCTGATCGTGACCGTGTTCTTCCTGCTGGTGGCGGTCGTGCTGATCCTGGTCGGCGTGAAGTCGATCAAGAAGGCCGTCCCGCCCGTTCCGCAGGACTCGATCGAGAGCATCAAGAAGGACGTCCAGGCGTTCAAGGGAGTCGGCAGCTATGACCACTGATCGCGCTGTATCCAGCACCACGCCCCGCTTCGTCGACCCGGCGGAGCTCCAGCCGAGCCAGCTGAAGGCCGACATCGAGCGCGCGCGCAGCGAGCTCGCCGCGACGCTCGACGCGATCGAGTACAAGGTGAACGTCCCGCGCAAGGTGCGGAACGTCCAGCGCACCCTGGAGCGCAAGGTCTCCGTCGTGCGCAAGCACCACCCCGAGGCCCTGATCGCCGGTGCCGCGGGCGCCGCCGCGGCCGTCGGCCTCGTCGTCTGGGGCATCGTCCGCGCGGTCGTCGAGGACTGACCCCGGACCGGGCGCCCACCCGGTGCCGGGGAGCCGCGAGCCGCTAGCGCTCCCGGCCCCCCGGCGCCAGAGTCCCTCCTGCTTTTGTGCATCGGCGCGAGCGGAGGGATGATGGATCAATGACCGATCAGACCGCCGGAACGGCGGGTCCCGTTCAGTCCGCCCCCGACACGAGCGCCGCACCGGCGCCGCAGCCCCCCGCCGATCAGGATCACTCCGATCAGGCCCTGGGATACACGCTCTGGGCGGTTCTCCGCAGGGATCCCTCACGCCCGTTCACCCTCTCCGCCGACGAGTCCGCCCAGGCCGCCACGGCCTACGAGGACGCCGTCGCACGGCTCGCCGGCGAAGGCGTCACGGTGCGCGGCACCTACGACGTCTCGGCCCTGCGCGCCGACGCCGACATCATGCTCTGGCTCACCGGAGCGGCCCCCGAGGAGCTGCAGCGCGCATACCGCGAGCTGCGCCGCACGGAGCTGCTCTGCGGGCTCCTTCCGACGTGGAACGCGATGGGCGTGCACCGCGACGCCGAGTTCAGCGCCAATCACCTGCCCGCGTACATGCGCGGCAAGGCGCCGGCCCGCTGGCTGACGGTCTACCCGTTCGTCCGCTCCTACGAGTGGTACATCCTCCCCGAGGAGGAGCGCCGCACCATGCTCGCCCAGCACGGCCGTCAGGGCTCGCGCTTCCGCTCCGTGCTGACCAACACGGTCGCCTCCTTCTCGCTGGGCGACTACGAGTGGATCCTCGCGCTCGAGGACGAGGAGCTGGTCAACCTGGTCGACCTCATGCGCGACCTGCGGGCCACCGAGGCCCGCCGCCACGTGCGCGAGGAAGTCCCCTTCTACACCGGTCGGCGCATCGAGGCCGACCAGATCGCCGAGGTCCTCCGATGAGCTCCACCGTTCCCGCCCCCGAGGCGCGCGACTTCGCCGAGGCCGTCCCCGCGGTCCCCGAGGGCGTCCTCGTTCGCGGCGCCACGCCCGCCGCCGCCTCCGGCCCCGAGCACGTCTCCGTGCCGGTCGCCTACGACGCGATCCTGCTCGCCGGCTTCGGTGGTCCGGAGGGCCAGGACGACGTCATCCCGTTCCTGCGCAACGTCACGCGCGGCCGCGGCATCCCGGAGGAGCGCCTCGAGGAGGTCGCCCACCACTACCGCCACTTCGGCGGCGTCAGTCCGATCAACGCGCAGAACCGCGCGCTGAAGGCCGCGCTGGAGGCCGAGCTCGCGAACCGCGGCATCGACCTGCCCGTGCTCTGGGGCAACCGCAACTGGGCGCCCTACATGAGCGAGGCGGTGACGGAGGCGAAGGAGCGCGGCTTCTCGAATCTGATCGCCGTCGCGACCAGCGCCTACTCGTCCTTCTCCTCCTGCCGTCAGTACCGCGAGGACTTCGCCGCCGCGCTCGACGCGACCGGCCTCGAGGGCGAGCTGCGGATCGACAAGGTCCGCCAGTTCTTCGACCACCCCGGCTTCGTGATGCCGTTCGTGAAGGCCGTCCACGACGGGCTCGACGAGCTGCGCTCGCGCCTGCCCGGCCTGGACGCGACCACCGAGGTCGAGGTGCTCTTCGCGACGCACTCGATCCCCTCCACCGACGCCGCGCGCAGCGGTCCGCACGAGCGCCACGAGGACGGCACCGTCGTCGACGTGCACCACTTCGGCGACGGCGGGGCCTACGAGGCCCAGCACCTCGCGGTAGCGGAGGTCGTCATGGCGGCCGCTGGCGCGGAGGACGTGCCGTGGCAGCTGGTCTACCAGTCGCGCTCCGGCCCGCCCACCCAGCCGTGGCTCGAGCCCGACATCAACGACGCCATCGCCGAGCTGCCCGCCAAGGGCCGCAAGGCGCTCGTGATCGTGCCGCTCGGCTTCGTCTCGGACCACATGGAGGTCATGTGGGACCTCGACAACGAGGCGCTCGAGACCTCCGAGGAGCACGGCCTGGTCGCGATCCGCGTCGCGACGCCGGGCACCGACCCGGTCTACGTCTCCGGTCTCGTCGACCTCGTCATGGAGCGGGTGAACGGCACGCCGGTCGAGGACCGTCCGTCGATGACGGCGCTCGGCCCCTGGTACGACGTCTGCCGTCCGGGCTGCTGCGAGAACGTGCGCGCGGGCTTCAAGCCGGCGCTCGCGGGGATCGCACCGTGACGGGAAGCATCCTGTCGTGAGCATCCGAGTCGGCACCCGCGCGAGCGCGCTCGCGGTGGCGCAGACCCGGATGACGGCGGATCTGATGTCCCGGGCCGCGGGCGTGCCCGTCGAGCTGGTGCGCATCGAGTCCGACGGCGACCGGATGCGCGGCTCGCTCGCGTCCCTCGGCGGCACCGGGGTCTTCGTCAGCGCTCTGCGCGACGCCCTGCTGGCCGGCCGCTGCGACGCGATCGTGCACTCGCTGAAGGACCTGCCGACGGCGCCGGTCGAGGGCCTCGTCCTCGGCGCGGTGCCGGAGCGCGAGGATCCGCGCGACGCGCTCTGCGCCCGCGACGGGGCGACCCTGGCGACCCTGCCCCACGGGGCTCGGGTCGGCACGGGCTCGCCGCGGCGGCGGGCCGCGCTGCTCGCCGCGCGTCCCGACCTCGAGATCGTCGACATCCGCGGGAACATCGACACCCGGCTCGGCCGCGTGTCCGCGGGGAGCGCGTCGCCGCTCGACGCTATCGTGCTGGCGCTGTCGGGGCTCCGCCGCCTCGGCCGGACCGACGCGATCACCGAGGTGCTCGACTTCGACGTCTCGCCGCACGCGCCCGGTCAGGGTGCGCTCGCGATCGAGGTCCGCGACGAGGAGCCGTCCGAGGAGTTGCGGGCCGCGCTCGCGGCCGTCGAGCACGCCCCGACCCGCGCGGCGATCACCGCGGAGCGCGCGCTGCTGGCCGTGCTCGAGGCGGGCTGCGCCGCGCCGATCGGCGCCAGCGCATCGGTCGAGGGCGACAGCGTCGTGACCCGCGGCGTGGTGTTCGCGGTCGACGGCTCGGCGTCCCTCTCTCGGGAGGTGGCGGAGCCGATCGATAACGGTTCGGTCGCCGGTGCTCGACACCTGGCGGATCCGCAGTATGGTGGTCGCGAACTGCCCGTCGTCGAAGCCGCGTTCCGTTGCGGCTCTCTGCTCGCTGACGCGCTTCTCGGTGCGGGTGCCGCCCAACTCGCACCTCTGGGAGCCTCTTCGTGATCGTGCCCGCCGCCTACTCCCAGTGGGAGAAGCCGTTGCAGGGCTGGCGTGTCCTCGTCCCCCGCGGAGGTCCGTGGGGCGACGGCGTCGCCGGTGCCCTCCGCGCGAAGGGAGCGTCGCCCGTCGTCGCTCCGATGATCAACTTCGCGCCCACCGATGACTTCCCCGCCCTCGAGCAGGCCCTCGCCGACCTCGAGGCCGGCGCCTTCGACTGGATGACGGTGACGAGCGCGACCACGGTCGACGTGCTGTCGCTGCTGCGGACGACCGTGCCCGCGGGCACGAAGGTCGCCGCCGTGGGCGAGACGACCGCCGCGGCGCTCGTCGCGGCCGGCTACTCCGTCGACCTCGTCCCCTCCGAGGACAACTCCGCGAAGGGCCTGCTCGCCGAGTGGGAGCAGGCGACGGGCGGGCAGCACCCGCTGCGCGTGCTCACCCTGCGCTCCGAGATCGCGAAGCCGCTGCTCACCGAGGGCCTGAAGCGCATCGGCCACGACGTGCGCTCGGTGGTCGCCTACCGCACCGTCGGAGTGCAGGTGGAGGACCGGGTCGTCGCCGACGTCGCCAGCGGCGCCGTCCACGCCATCCTGGTCACCTCGGGGAGCGTCGCGGAGCAGGTGCAGAGGCAGCTCGGCCCGGTGCCGGAGTCCACGCTCGTCGCCGCGATCGGCCCGCAGACCGCGAAGGACGCCCGCGCCTTCGGCCTGCGCGTCGACGTCGTGGCCGACGAGCGCTCCGCCTCCTCCCTGATCGACGCGGTCGCCGCCGTCGCCGCGGAGCGCGCGACCCGCTGACCGGCGGCTGCGCCGCACAACATCAGCTGAGACGGGTGGGCCTCGGCTGACAGAGGAGGGACCCCCTTCTCAGCTGACGTTGTGCGGACGCACTCCATCGACAGGGCCGCTCATCCTCGTTCGAGTCCTCGGCGACGGCGCTGCGCGGCGGTCCACAGGTGCTCGTTCCGGCCGATCATCGTGAAGAGAGCCGCCTCGGTCCGGGGCCAGTCGTCCATGATCTGATGGTTGTCGAGACGGATGCAGAGGTACTCCTGGCGGGCGAGCTCGAGGTCGCGACGGGGGTCCTCATGGAACTGCTCGACGCTGGAGTGGTAGCGGTAGCCGTCGGTCTCGAGGACCATCCGGTCGCCGATCACCTCGTCGACTCGGCCCACGCGGGGAATGAGCACCTGCGGCCGGACGAGCACGTTGCGGCGGCGCATGCTCAGGCGCGTCTTCGTCTCGAGACCCGACTGACTCCGGCCGTCCACTCGTGCGAAGAGGTTCCGCTTCCCTGCGGGCGCGAGTGCGCGAAGAGCAGGCAGCTCATCCGCGTCCAGCAGACCGGAGTTGAGAGCGGAGTCGATGGTCACGATCGCGTCGTCCTCGCCGATGCAGGTGATGAGATTCAAGATCGCGGACCCGATCCCGTCCTGGGAGAACGAGCGCCGCCCCTGTCCGGGCCATCGCCGCCAGTGTCCGACGGCCCCGGGGCGAACGGAGTGGACGGAGGAGTCGCCCAGCGTGATGTGCAGGCCCGGTCGCTCGGTGGTCCAGAGTCCGAGCGCGTGCAGCAGAGAGACGCAGGTCAGCACGCCGCCGGCGCGCACTGCTGCGAGCTCGATCTCGGGGACACCGGCGAGTGCGTACCAGCCGCGCCGGACCCGGACCACGTCCCCCGCGGAGAGTGCGCGCTCGAGGGTCGTCCGGTCGATGCCGGCGGCGCGAAGGGCGCTCGCGGGAGCGAAACCGCCGCCCGCAGCGAGGAGGGAGCCGAGGTCAGTCACGAGCCGACCCTGGCGGCCGTCCGGTCCGGGTGGTGTGCCGGGCGTCGATCTGTGGAAAACGAAGCGCCTGCAGGCCCTGGGGAGGAGCTGATGTTCTGCGGGCGGGGGGCTCCCGGCGGGACCGGCTTAGGCTGGAGGCATGACCGCGATCCGCCCGCGGCGACTCCGCACCACCCCGGCTCTGCGCCGGCTCGTGCAGGAGACGCGCGTCCATCCCGCCCAGCTCGTCCTCCCCCTCTTCGTCGCCGAGGGGATCACAGAGCCCCAGCCGATCGGCTCGATGCCGGGGGTGTCGCACCAGTCGCTCGACAGCGTCCGGCGCGCGGTGACCGAGGCGGCGGAGGCCGGACTCGGGGGCGTCATGCTCTTCGGCGTGCCCACCACCCGTGACGCGGTCGGCTCCGGGGCCACCGATCCGGACGGCGTGCTGAACGCCGCCACGCGCGCCGTGGTGGAGGAGGTCGGCGACGCGCTCGTCGTGCAGACGGACCTCTGCCTCGACGAGTTCACCGACCACGGCCACTGCGGCGTGCTCGACGAGCGCGGCCGGGTCGACAACGACGCGACGCTTCTGCGCTACGAGCAGATGGCGCTCGCGCAGGCCGAGGCCGGCTCGCACCTGCTCGGGCTGTCCGGGATGATGGACGGCCAGGTCGGCGCGATCCGCGCTGCCCTCGACGGCGCCGGGCACCTCGACACCGCGATCCTCGCCTACTCGGCCAAGTACGCCTCCAGCTTCTACGGCCCGTTCCGCGAGGCCGTGCAGTCCACGCTCGAGGGCGACCGGCGAACCTACCAGCAGGACCCCGCGAACCGCCGCGAGGGGCTCCGCGAGGCGACGCTCGATCTCGCCGAGGGCGCGGATGTCGTGATGGTGAAGCCGGCGATGTCCTACCTCGACGTGCTCTCCGACGTCGCCGCCGTCTCGGACGTGCCCGTCTGGGCGTACCAGGTGTCGGGCGAGTACGCGATGATCGAGGCCGCCGCGGCCAATGGCTGGATCAACCGCGAGGCCGCGATCGTGGAGTCGGTCACCGGCATCGTCCGCGCCGGCGCCGACGCCGTGCTCACCTACTGGGCGGTCGAGCTGGCGAACGACCTGCTGAGGTAGCGGCGGTCACGAGGTAGCGGCCGGCCGCGTCCGGCGTCCGCTGAGGCGCGCGCCGTATCGTGGTCGGGTGACTCCCACCGCGAACGACACCCTGTACGAGCGTGCCCGGCACGCGATCCCCGGCGGCGTGAACTCGCCGGTCCGGGCCTTCCGCTCCGTCGGCGGCACCCCGAGGTTCATGGTGTCGGCGACCGGTCCGTACATCACCGACGCCGACGGCCGCGAGTACGTCGACCTGGTCTGCTCCTGGGGCCCGGCCGTGCTCGGCCACGCCCACCCCGAGGTCGTCGCGGCGGTGCAGTCGGCCGCGGCGCGCGGACTCTCCTTCGGCGCGTCGACCCCGGCCGAGACCGAGCTGGCCGAGCTGGTGGAGGCGCGGATCACGGCCGGCGGCGTCTCGCCGATCGAGAAGCTGCGCCTGGTCTCGACGGGCACCGAGGCGACGATGACCGCGATCCGGCTGGCCCGCGGGGTCACCGGCCGCGACCTGCTGATCAAGTTCTCCGGCCACTACCACGGCCACTCCGACGGGCTGCTCGCGGACGCGGGCTCCGGACTCGCGACGCTGGCGCTGCCCGCCTCGGCCGGCGTGACGGCGGCGACGGCGGCGCAGACGATCGTGCTGCCCTACAACGACCTCGACGCGGTGCGCGCCGTCCTCGCCGAGCGCGGCTCCGAGATCGCCGCGGTGATCACCGAGGCGGCCGCCGCGAACATGGGCGTCGTGCCGCCCGCGCCGGGCTTCAACGCGGCGCTCGCCGAGCTCGTGCACACCAACGGCTCGCTGCTGATCATGGACGAGGTGCTCACCGGCTTCCGCGTCAGCGCCGGCGGCTGGTGGGGTCTCGAGAACGCGGGAGCGGAGGCGCCCTACGTCGCCGACCTCTACACCTTCGGCAAGGTCATCGGCGGCGGCATGCCCGTCGCGGCGCTCGGCGGGCGCGCGGACGTGATGGACCACCTCGCGCCGCTCGGCCCGGTGTACCAGGCGGGCACGCTGTCGGGGAATCCGGTCGCCGTGGCCGCGGGCATCCGCACCCTCCAGCTGGCCGACGAGGCCGTCTACGCCTCGCTCGACCGCACCGCCCTGACGCTGCAGCGCGAGGTCTCGGCCGCGCTCTCGGCCGAGGGCGTCGTGCACACGGTGCAGAGCGCGGGCAGCCTCTTCAGCTTCATGTTCACCGACATCGGCGGGCCGGTGCGCGACTACGCCCAGGTCCAGGCGCAGGAGTCGTTCCGCTACCCGGCCTTCTTCCACGCGATGCTCGACGCGGGCGTCTCGCTGCCGCCGTCGGTGTTCGAGGCGTGGTTCGTCTCGGCCGCTCACGACGACGCGGCGATCGGCCGGATCGTCGACGCGCTGCCGGCCGCCGCGAAGGCCGCAGCGGCAGCGCGCCCGTAGCGGCGGCGGTCGCGCCGGGGGTCAGCCCCGGCGCGACACCGACTTCGGCAGCACGAACACCAGCGCGAACGCCGCGATCGCCATCAGTGCGCTGACGAGCATGGCCGGAGCGGCGGCGTCGAGGAAGCCCGACGCGACGGTGTCCGGGCCGGAGATCACGAGTCCGCCGAAGAGGACGCTGCCGATCGCGGCGATGCCGACGGCCGAGCCGATCCGCTGGATCGCCGAGATGACGCCGCTGGCCGCGCCCGCGTCCTGCGGGTCGACCGTGGAGACGATGAACTGCACGTTCGGCGCGATGAAGAAGCCGTTGCCGACGCCGGCGATGAACAGCGGCGCGAGCAGCTGCCAGTTCGTGATCGAGTCGGGCGTCGCGGTCAGCAGCACCAGCCACACCCAGACGAGGCCGACGGCGAGCAGTCCGCTGCCGAGCACCAGGACGTTGCGGCCGAGCTTGGCGGTGAGGCGGTTGCTCTGCGAGGCGCTGACGATGCTGCCGATCGCGAAGGGGATCGACACCAGACCGGACTCGAGCGCGGTGTGGCCGAGGCCCGACTGCCAGAGCAGCGAGATGGTGAAGAAGATGCTCGTGAACGCCGCGAAGTAGACCAGCGCCAGGATGACGCCGCCGGTGAAGGCCGGGTGGCGGAACAGGGTCGGCGGGACGAGCGGCGCGCGGCCGCGGCGGGTGTACGCCACCTCCCAGGCGCCGAACGCGGCGAGCAGGATGACGCCGCCCGCGATCGAGAGGAAGGTCCACAGCGGCCAGCCCTCGTCCTCGCCCTGGATGAGCGGCACGAGCAGGGCGACGAGTCCGCCGGAGACGAGGATCAGGCCGAGCCAGTCCACGCCGCCGCTCGGGGCGCGGTCCTCCGCGCCGAGCTCGCGGCGGGTCGGGAGCAGCAGCGCGGCGGCGATCAGGGTCGCGACGCCGATCGGCAGGTTGACCCAGAAGACCAGGCGCCAGCCGTTCTCGTCGCCGAAGGCCTGGATGATCAGCCCGCCGATGATCGGGCCGAGCGCCGACGAGACGCCGAGCACGGCGCCCATGATGGCGAAGGCCTTGCCGCGGGCCGGGCCGCGGAAGAGGAGCTGGATGTAGGCGTTGACCGCGGGCACGAAGACGCCGCCCGCGAGGCCCTGCACCACGCGCGCGACGACGAGCTGCACGTCGTCCGCGGCCAGACCGCAGGCGAAGCTCGCGACGGTGAAGAGCGCGACGCCGCTGACGAAGACCCACTTGTGCCCGAACCGGTCGCCGAGGCGGCCCGCGGGGATGAGCGCGAGGCCGAACGCGAGCGCGTAGCCGGAGATGATCCAGGAGAGCGTGGACTCGGAGGCGTCGAGGGTGGTGCGGATCGTCGGCAGGGCGACGTTGACGATGGTGGTGTCGAGCAGGGCGATGAACATGCCCGCCAGGAGGACCACGAGGGAGCGCCAGGCGCGGCGGTCGGGGGCCGGAGGGGCGCCGGTCGCGCGGTCGGTCGACGTCTCGGTCATGCGGAGGAGGCCTTTCGAGGAGGCGGCAGAAAGGGGGGAGGGGGAGCGGGACCACCCATCGGGGGTACGACCGCATGTGAACTCTCGCAGGAGCACCCGGGTTTCTGCACGCCTTGGCCTGTGGGGGCCTTCAGGGTGCGCGGGAGTGCACGGCCTCGGCGCGCGTCGTCGTCACCGGCGGCGAGACTCGGCGGCGCGGGCGCAGGTGATGCAGAGGTCGGCGGTGGGGCGGGCCTCCAGGCGGGCGGCGCCGATCGGGCGGCCGCAGTTGGCGCAGTCGCCGTAGTCGCCGGAGGCGAGGCGGGCGCGGGCGGCGGCGAGGTCGTGCTCGGTGCGGGCGAGGGCGTCGCGCACTCCGGCTATCCGCGACCACTCGGCCGAGAGCGGGGTGCCCTCCGGGTCGTGCTCATCGTCGGCGGTGCCGTCGGCGCGGTCGAGGAGCAGCTCGCGGAGGGACTCCTCGAGCCGCTGCGCCTCGCGCCTCGCCTCGGCCTGCCGCTCGGCGAGGCGGGTGTCGAGGAGGCGCCGCTCGTCCTGATCGCCGACCATCCCTCCATGCTGCCACCGCGACCCCGGGCGCCGAGTGCGATGGTCGGGGCAGACTAGGGGCATGCCCGTCGTGACCGTGCTCCCCGACCGCCTCGAACTCCGCCTGACCCGCGCCGAACGGGTGCTCGCCCTGCACCGCGGCGACGTCGTCGTCGATCGCGCGAGCATCCGCTCGGCGACGGTCACCGAGGATCCGTGGATCTGGGTGCGCGGGATCCGCGCGCCGGGGACCGCGGTCCCGCTCACGATCGCGGCGGGGACCTGGAAGTTCCACGGCGGCAAGGATTTCCTGCTGATCAAGCGCACGGCCGCGGCGGTGGTGATCGACCTGGTCGGCGAGGAGTACTCGCGCCTGATCGTCAGCACGAAGCACGCGCCGGAGCTGATCGCCGCGCTGCAGCTGGGCACCGCGACCGCCGCCATCCCGGTGATCGAGACCGACGATCTCGTCGTCGTGCCGGCGGTCGCCGAGCAGGCCGCTGAGCGCCTGGCCGCGGCGCAGGCGGAGAAGCCCGCGGAGGAGCCCGCCGCGAAGAAGCCCGCTCCGAAGAAGTCGCCCGCGAAGAAGCCTGTCGCTGAGAAGCCCGGCGCCGAGAAGCCCGTCGCCGACGAGCCCGCAGCCGACAAGCCTGCCCCCGACGAGCCCGCCGCCCCGAAGCCCGCCGCGAAGAAGCAGGCTCCGAAGAAGCCGGCCGCCTCGAAGCCCCGCCCCGACGCCTCCGCCGGCCGCGCCTCCGCTGAGCCGAGCGGCGCGACCGAGGCCGCCGAGTAGCCCGCCCCCCCGAGGCTCCCCGGGCGTCAGCCCCGCACGTCGACCAGCGTGCGCCCGTGCGCGCGCCCGGCGAGCAGATCGGCACCCGCGTCGATCGCGCCCGCGAGCGGGACGGTCGTCGTCAGGCCGTCGAGCAGGTCGAGGTCGAGGTCGTGCGCGAGCCGGCGCCAGGCCTCCTCGCGCAGCTTCCGCGGCGCCTCCACCGAGTTGATGCCCGCCAGCGTCACTCCGCGGAGGATGAACGGCATCACGCTCGCGGGCAGGTCGCCGCCCTGGGCGAGACCGCACGCGGCGACGGTGCCGCCCCAGCGGGTCTGCGCGAGCGCGTTCGCGAGGGTGTGCGAGCCGGCCGAGTCGACCGCGCCGGCCCAGCGCTCGGACTGCAGCGGCTTCCCCTCCTCGGACAGCTCGGCCCGGTCGAGGACGTCGGCCGCGCCGAGGCGGCGGAGCAGGTCGCCGTGCTCGTCCGCACGCCCGGTCGACGCGACGACCTCGTGGCCGAGCGCCGACAGCACGGCGACGGCGATCGAGCCGACACCGCCCGAGGCGCCGGTGACGAGCACCGGTCCGTCGCCCGGCCGCACGCCGCGGCGCTCGAGCGCGAGCACGGCCAGCATCGCGGTGAAGCCGGCGGTGCCGATCGCGCCGGCCCGGGCCGAGGAGATCGCGCCGGGGATCCGCAGCAGCGAGGCCGAGTCGACCCGGGCGCGCTCCGTGAGGCCGCCGTCGAAGCGCTCGCCGAGACCGGCGCCGTTGAGCACCACGCGGTCGCCGGAGTCGAAGCGCTCGGCCGCGGCGCCGTCGGCGTACTCGACCGTGCCGACGACGTCGATGCCCGCGATCAGCGGGGTGCGCCGCACCACGCCGGGACGGCCGGCGAGAGCGAGGGCGTCCTTGTAGTTGACGCTCGAGTACTCGACGGCGAGCGTCACGTCCCCGTGCGAGCGGTCGGGATCGTCCCGCTCGGTCAGTCGCGCGCGATTCGGGGTCTGGGAGTCGGAGGAGGAGTGCTGCTCGACGACGACGGCTCGGAACATGAGCCCACGCTACGCCCGGGCACGCGGGGCGCGCCCGGGCGCGCGATCAGTTCAGCGGCCGGGTGTACTCGGGCAGCGCGCCGCCCGAGTACAGGGCCGATGCCGCATCCTGCAGGGCGGTCAGTGCGACGCGCTGCGTCCACGGGCCGTAGGAGACGCGGGCGAGGCCGAGCTCCTCGAAGCGGGCGGGGGACTGCGAGCCGGGGACGCCGATAACGCTGACCCGCTGGAGGCCGAGGGCGGCCACGAGGGCCTCGAGCTCCGCGTCCTGCAGGAGGCCCGGGACGAAGAAGCAGGTCGCCCCCGCGTCGAGGTAGGCGCGACCGCGCTCGATCGCGTCGGCGAGCACCTCGCCGCGGTCGCGGTCGCCCGCGCGGAGGAACACGTCGGTGCGGGCGTTGAGGGCGAAGGGCACGGCCTCCTCCTCGGCCGCGGCGACCGCCTTCTCGACCGCGCGCAGCGCCTCGGGCAGCGGCTTCGCCTGGTCCTCCAGGTTCGCGCCGACCACGCCGACCTCGATGGCCCGGCGGATCGTCTCGCCCGCGTCGCCGTAGCCGGCCTCGAGGTCGGCCGAGACGGGGACGTCGACCGCGGCGACGATCCGCTCGATCATGCCCAGGTGCAGGTCGAGCGGGATCCTCTCGCCGTCCTCGTAGCCGAAGGTCGCGGCGATGGAGTGGCTGGCCGTCGCGAGCGCCCGGGTCCCGGGCAGCGCGGCGATCGTGGTCGCCGAGATCACGTCCCACACGTTCACCACGCTCAGCAGCTCGGGGGCGGTGTGGAGGTCGACGAGGATGCGGCCGCGCGCTTCGATGCTCATCCGAGCACCGTAGGCCCCGCGGCGGGGAGGGTGCCGTGCGCCGCGCAGGCCGCGGTGCCGCAGTCGTCGCAGACGACCAGCTGCTCGCGGCAGGCGGGATCGGTGCAGTTGCGCATCCGGCTCGTCGGCTCGGCGCAGACGCGGCAGCGGCCGATCACCTCGGCGCCGGGGGAGAAGGTCAGGGAGCCGCGGCCGTCGAACACGTAGAGCGCGCCGCGCCAGAGGCCGGTGTCGCGGCGGGCCTCCTGGTAGCGCACGACCCCGCCGTCGAGCTGGTACACCTCGCCGAAGCCGCGCGCGAGCATCAGGCTCGAGAGCACCTCGCAGCGGATCCCGCCCGTGCAGTAGGTGACGACCGGCCGGTCCTTGAGGTGGTCGTAGGCGCCGGAGTCGAGCTGCTCGACGAACTCGCGGGTGCTGGCGACGCCGGGCACGACCGCGCCGTCGAAGCGGCCGATCTCGGCCTCGAAGGCGTTCCGGCCGTCGAAGAACACCACGTCCTCCCGCTCGGCGACGAGCGCGTCGACCTCGTCCGGGTCCAGCCGGACGCCGGTGCCGACGACGCCCGTCGCGTCCACGCGCAGCTCCTCGGGCGCCCCGAACGACACGATCTCCTCGCGCACCTTCACCGACAGCCCGGGGAAATCGACGCTCCGGCCCTCCTCGTCCAGGGCGGTGCCGTCGCTCCACTTCACCTCGAGACCGCGGAAGGCGGAGTGCTCGCGGGTGCGGCGGACCCAGCGCTTGAGCGCGCCCATCTCACCGCCGAGGGTGCCGTTGACGCCGTCCGCGGAGAGCAGGACGCGCCCGCGCAGGCCGAGGTGCTCGCAGAGCTCGCGCTGCCACAGCCGCACGGACTCGGGGTCGGCGAGCGGCACGAAGCGGTAGAACAGCAGGATCTTCGGCAGCACCGGCACATCCTACGAGGGCGCGGCCGGGGCGGACGACACGCTCCCGAAACGCGGGTGTGGCAGCATCTCCGGGTGACCGACGCCCCCCTCTCCGCTCCGCAGAGCCTGCCCGTCCCGCACAGCCGCGTCGAGGACGTCTTCGGACTCGTGACCGGCGCGTTCATCGTCTCGCTCGGGCTGTTCCTGCTGCGGGCGAGCGAGGCGGTCACCGGCGGCACGGCGGGGCTGGCGCTGCTGCTGGGCTACGCGGCGCCGATCCCGTTCGGCGTGATCCTCGTCGTGGTCAACCTGCCGTTCCTGGCGCTCTCGCTCTGGAAGAAGGGCTGGCGCTTCACCCTGCGGACGATGTTCTCGATCGTGCTGGTCTCGCTGCTGGCGGGCCTGCATCCGCTCGCGTTCGGGACGATCCGCATCGAGCCCGTCTACGGGGTGCTCACCGGCGACGTGCTCGCGGGGATCGGCCTGCTGATCCTCTTCCGGCACGGCTCGAGCCTGGGCGGCTTCAGCATCCTCGCCCTCCTGGCCCAGGAGCGGCTGGGCTGGCGGGCCGGCTACGTGATGATGGCGCTCGACGCCTGCGTCGTCGTGGCGGCGCTGCTCGTCGTGCCGCCGCTGAACGTGCTCATCTCGGCGGCGGGGGTCGTGGTGCTCAACCTCGTGCTCGCCTTCAACCACCGGCCGGGGCGCTACCTCGGTTCCTGAGCGCGCAAGCCCTCGACGCGGCGCGCACGGTTCCTAGGCTGGGAGCTGGCGCGCACCCCGAGCGCCCGAACGGAGAACCGGATGTCCGACTGGAACTACGACCCCTACGCCCGCCTCGGCGAGGTGGCGACCTTCACCCTCGAGAGCGACGACATCAGCGACGGCGCACCGCTGGCTCCCCGCCACTACGGCGAGGGCTCGGGCGGCGAGGACGTCTCGCCGCAGCTGCGCTGGTCGGGAGCGCCCGCGGAGACGAAGAGCTTCGCGGTGACGGTGTTCGACCCCGATGCGCCCACCGGCTCGGGCTTCTGGCACTGGGCGGTCTACAACCTGCCCGCCGACACGACCGAGCTGCCCACCGGCGCGGGAGCGGCCGGCTTCGAGCTGCTGCCCGCGGGCGCGCAGACGCTGCCCAACGAGATGCGGCTGCGCCAGTTCATCGGAGCGGCGCCGCCGGACCGCGAGCACCGCTACTTCTTCGCCGTGCACGCCCTCGACGTCGAGCAGCTCGAGCTGGATCCGGAGTCGACGCCGGCGATCCTCGGCTTCAACGTGCACTTCCACACGCTGGCGCGCGCGGTGCTCGTCGCGACGGCGACGCCGGACGGCGCGAAGGGCTGACGACGGCGGGTCTCGATGCGCCGCTGCGTGGCTGCTCGACCGGCATGCAGGGCCGCTGGCCGGTCATCCCGCTCGGCGTGGAGTGCCTCTGGGCGCACATGCTGATCGAGTAGCCCTCGCAGAGGGCGTATCGAGATCCGCTTCACCCGGCCTGTCGAAGCGCTCTCAGGAACTCGCGGACGGCGCCGACCGCCTGGCGTGTCGCGAGTGGCGGCGGAGAAGAGACGAATCTGGAATAGCTCACCGCTCCGACTGATCCCGTGCTCTCGAACTGCTGCCCGAGTCGTCGCACCAGGACTTCGACCTCGGCGGTGTAGGCGGCTCGCTCGCCCCAGGCCACGGCGGCGGCCGCGGGGCCGCCCGGCCAGCTCTCGAGGAGCCAGACGATGTCGTACGCGTCCTTCGGCTTGTCCCGATTCTGAAGAGCGGCGCTCTTGGCGACCAGGAATCCGAGCGGGCCGGTCACGCGGAGGGCGATGTCGATCGTTCCGCGCCCCTCGGGAAGGACGACGCGGCGTTCGATCGTCTCGGCGTCGTCGATCAACACGTCGCCTGCGTCGAGAGCCAGCGCTGAGAGGCGCGCGCCCATGTTGTGCTTGGCGACGGGGTTGTCCGCTGCTCGTGGACGGTGAGCGGCACCGGCAGGACGGCCCGGACCGGCGGGGCAGAAGAACTCCAGTGTCACGCGGGGATGCGTCCCTCGGACCCAGCGGAACGATGCATCGGAGACGGAGAAGCCTCGGTCGAGGAGGACACGCTCCAGGCGGTCGTACTCCTCCGTCTCTCCGTCGACGAAG
The DNA here is from genome assembly GCF_013205055.1 of Rathayibacter sp. VKM Ac-2856. GTDB lineage: Bacteria > Actinomycetota > Actinomycetes > Actinomycetales > Microbacteriaceae > Rathayibacter. The sequence continues at coordinate 63,706 of NZ_JABMLF010000003.1, read as the reverse complement.
GCCAGGCTGACGCAGAGGTCGATGTCGGCGGTCCCGATATGCGGGTCTGCTCCCTCCTCCAGGACCGGGACGAGGAAGGAGGGGACCAGACCGCCGATCACGACGAGGTGAGCGCTCGCGAAACCGGCGGCGCGGATGACATCGGCCGCCTCGCTGATCGCACGTCGGTCGTCTCCCGGCTGTAGGCGTCCACCTGTGTCCCGTCGGAGTCAGTCACGGAGCTGCTCCCACAGAAGGTCGGCGGCATCGGCATAGCGACCGCCCTGGCGCAAGAGGTCGAGCCAGACGCGCGCAGCCGGCGCCACTCGGACCCCTTCGATGTCGACCGACGCAGCCGTCCCCACGAGGCCCGTGTCCGTCCAGAGTTCGAGATTCGCACCGTCACGTGAGGGAAGGTCCTCGACATCGAGCAGAATCGCGACCCTCAGGAGGTCGTCTGCGGCCACACGCACCCGGACGATGTCCGTCGTCGTCACAGGAACACCCCAGAGTCGCGAACCCATCGTCGAGGTCACGGCGTAGTCCACGCCGGCGCTCGCGGCAGCAGTGGCCAGCTTCTGCGTGACCTCCCGGTCGTTGTGGCTGTAAAGATGCGCGAAAAGTCCGGACGGCGGTCGAAGCAGGGACTCCGAGATGCGCAGTCGGCCGAGGAGCGGGTCCTTCCTGCTCAGAACGCGCCGCTTGGAAGCTCCGCGGCCGACGGCCTCCAGCACCCCGTCCCTCTCGAGGAGGGCGAGGACGTTGTGGGCTTGGCCGGCGGAGATCCTGGCGCGTTCGGCGAGCCGGGTCACGCTCCACACACTCGGAGTGGGTTCTGTCAGCAGGAGCTGCGCTGCTCGTCGTCCGACCGGGCCCAACCCGCGTTCAGAACTCCGTCCAGTCGCCGAGGACCCCCTCGTGCGCGGCGGAGTCGACTCGCGATCGATCCGTCGGCCCTCGAGATCCAGATGCAGCCCTCCCTCGAGGTCCCACCAGCTCAGCTGCGAGCGCTCCAGCTCGTCACGCTCGTCGGCCGGAATTCCGCGCCCGACGATCAGACCTGTCCATCCGTCCGGTACCGCCCGGGAGAGGTGGGAGGGCAGGCGCGACGCACGTTCCAGCACCCAGACCGGACGGCGATGACCATCGGCTTCGATCCACGCCCCCTCGCCCTCGAAGAGGACGGAGACGCCGACTGGTCGTTCTGACGCCTCGAATCTGCCGGACAAAGACGCGGGAAGGCAGATGACGACATTCACCCTGGACCCACTTTCACTCCATAGTGAATCTTGCCACAGAGTGAAGATGGAGTGAAGAACTGCGCTATCCGAAGAGGGTGCGCGCCTCCTCGTAGCGGGAGTCGGGCACCGTCTTCAGGGTGCCCAGCGCCTCGGCGAAGTCGACGTGGTAGATGTCGGTGCCGCGCAGGGCGACCATGCGGCCCCAGTGCTCGGCGACGACGGAGTCCGCGGCGGCCATGCCGAGGCGGGTGGCGAGGACGCGGTCGAAGGCGCTCGGCGTGCCGCCGCGCTGGATGTGGCCGAGGGTGGTGGCGCGGGTCTCGATGCCCGTGCGGTCCTCGATCATCGGGGCGAGCATCTCGCCGATGCCGCCCAGCCGCGGACGGCCGAAGGCGTCGAGGCCGCGCTCGGAGTGCGCGTCGTCCATCGAGTCGAGCGAGAAGCCCTCGGCGACGACGACGAGCGGCGCGCGCCCGCGGTCCTGGGCGCTCCGCACCCACTCGACGATCTGCTCGATCGAGGTCTTCTTCTCGGGGATGAGGATGACGTGCGCGCCGGCGGCCATGCCGGAGTGCAGCGCGATCCAGCCGACGTGGCGGCCCATGACCTCGGCGACCATGCAGCGGCCGTGCGAGTCGCCGGTGGTGCGCAGGCGGTCCATGGCGTCGGTCGCGATGCCGACGGCGGTGTCGAAGCCGAAGGTGTAGTCGGTGGCGCCGAGGTCGTTGTCGATGGTCTTGGGGACGCCGACGATCTTGAGGCCCGCGTCGGTGAGGCGCTTCGCCGCGGCCAGGGTGCCCTCGCCGCCGATCGCGATGATCGAGTCGATGCCGTTGCGGTCCATCATCTCGGCGATCTTCTCGGGGCCGCCGTTGTCGCCCTCGAAGGGGTTCGTCCGGCTGGTGCCGAGGATGGTGCCGCCCTGCTTGGCGATGCCCTGGATCTCGGGCCGCCCGAGGGGGAGGAGGTCGCCGTCGACCACACCGCGCCACCCGTTGCGGAAGCCCACGAATTCTTGGTCGTACACCTTGATGCCCTTGTACACGGCACCGCGGATGACGGCGTTCAGCCCGGGGCAGTCGCCTCCGGAGGTCAGGATCCCGATCTTCACCCGCTCAGAGTAGAGGACTCCCGGGAGCGCTCGAGGCACCCGTTCGGGCAGGTCCGCCCGCGGGTGCGTTCGAGCGGGGACGACGAAGGGCCCCTCCTCGCCGCCTCGAGGAAGGGCCCTTCATCGTCGTGGGGTCAGACGCCGCCGTTGGAGGCGGTGTTCACCGCACCGTTGACGCCGGCGGGGAAGAACCCGCCCTTGACGACCGGGCCGGGGTTCAGGTACACGATGTTGAGGACCTGGCCGGGGCTGCGGCTGAACGCGATGCCGTTGGCGTCGGTGGGCTGGATGTTGGCCGCGCCGCCGACCTTGACACCCTGGTCGAGGTCGGTGGGACCGTCGAGGCTGTCGCGGGCGTCGGACAGCTTGCCCGCCTGCACGTCGAGGCCGGCACCGTAGATCGCCGAGCGGATGGCACCGGCGTGGTAGGCCTCCACCGCGAGGATGCCGGCGGCCGCCTCCAGGTAGAGCTTCGACTCGATGAGGGGGGCCGCGCCCTTGTAGGCGGTGACTCCGACGTCCTCGAAGACGAAGGCGCCGAGCAGGAAGTTCTGCTCGTTGAGGAACGGGTCGAAGGTGCCGCCCGCGGGGATGAGGCCGGCCGCGGTCGCCGCGGCGTTGAAGCTGGCCTCGAGGTCGATCGAGGGACGCGCGACGGCGGCGCCGCCGAGCTGGGCGCGCAGGAACTTGACGTGCGCCTTCTCGTCGTTGGCGACCTCGCGGGCGAAGGACTTCAGCCACGGGGTCTTGAACGGGACGGCGCGGCCGCCCTTGACGCCGCCGAGCTTGCCGGTGCCGCCGGTGTCGCTGCTCGCGAGGCCCGAGCCGGTGACGGCGCGGAGGTAGAACTCGGCCTCGAGGTACTCGAGGTTGAGCGCGAAGTTGAGGACCGCGGCGTCGCCGGGGCCCTCGGCCGCGACCTCTTCGGCCGAGGCGGCGGGCGCGGAGGCCAGAGCCGCCGCTCCGATGCCGAGTCCGGCGACGCCGGTGGCCTCGAAGAAGCGGCGACGGTCGAGAGCGGTCTCCGAGCTCCTGACGATCGCGTTGCGGATGAATGTCGTGTCGAACATGTGCGCATCTCCAGTGATAGGCGGTTGGCCGGGCGGTCGAACACTGCCGCGACAGCGCGAAGCTACGCCCCGAAGCGCATCGCTGACCAGCGGAATCGGCGGATCGGAATTGCGCATGTGTTCTGGCCGTTTGAACCAATCCGGGGCGGGCAGCGCTCCGAACACGTCGTGGATGGGAGTTCTGCGGGACCCCTGATCAGGGCGCGGATCGGCGGGTCACGGCGGGTGTCGGCGGCCGCGGCTACCATCGCAGCGTGTCGTCCGCCCTCCCCGCTCCCGTGCCGTTCCTGGCCACGGTCTACGCGCCCGCCGTGCCGGTGAGCCTCGCGCTCACCCTGCGCACGCTGCTGCGCGGCTCGGGAGACCCGACGATGCTGATCGACGCGTCCGGATTCTGGCGCGCGTTCCGCACTCCGCTCGGCCCGGGCACTCTGCACCTGCGCCAGGCGGCCGACGGCGCCGTGCACGCGCGGGCCTGGGGCGAGGGCGCCGAGTGGCTGATCGACCACGTGCCGGAGCTGCTCGGGCACGGTGACGACTGGAGCGGGCTCGATCTGTCCTCGCACGGTCCGCTCGCCGAGGTGCTGCGCCGCTCGGCCGGGCTGCGCCTGACCCGGGCGAACCTCGTCTTCGAGATGCTGGCGCCGTCGATCCTCGAGCAGAAAGTGACCAGCACGGAGGCGTGGCGCGCCTACCGCGCGCTGGTGCGGCTGCACGGCGAGCCGGCTCCCGGGCCGGTGCCGCTGCACGTGGCGCCGTCGGCGGAGCAGTGGCGCCGGGTCCCTTCCTGGGACTGGCACCGGGCGGGCGTCGATCCGCGGCGCTCGCGCACGGTGCTGACGGCCGCGCTGGTCGCGAAGGGCCTCGAGCGCACGCTGGCGCTCGGCCGCGGCGGCGAGGTCGTCGCGCAGCGGCTGCAGTCGGTGCCCGGCATCGGGCCGTGGACGGCGTCCGAGGTGATGATGCGCGCCCACGGCGACCCGGACGCGGTGAGCGTCGGCGACTACCACCTCGCCGCGGCGGTCGGATTCGCGCTGACGGGCCGGCTCGGCGTCGACGACGACGGGATGCTCGAGCTGCTCGAGCCGTGGCGCGGCCACCGGCAGCGGATCATCCGCCTGATCGGGACGAGCGGCGCCAGGAAGCCCCGGCACGGCCCGCGGATGACCATCCAGGACCACCGCTTCCATTGACGGCGACGAACCGTCAGGCCCCGATCGCCTCCAGCACCGCCATCGCCGCATTGTGGCCGCCGAGCCCGGAGACCCCGCCGCCCCGGCGCGCGCCCGCTCCGCAGAGCAGCACGCGCGGGTGCTCGGTCGCCACTCCCCAGCGCTGGGCGGGCGTGTCCAGCGGCTCGTCGTCCTCGGCGAAGGGCCACGCCAGCGGCCCGTGGAAGATGTGGCCGCCGGGCAGACCGAGGCTCTCCTCGAGGTCGCGCGTCGTCCGCGTCTCGATGCAGGGGTTCCCGTCGGCGTCGGCGAGCAGCAGATCGCGGATCGGCTCGGCGAGCACCGAGTCGATCGAGTCGAGGACCGCGGCCTCGAGCTCGGCGCGAGTCGGGGCGCCGTCGCCGGTCAGCAGCCGGTCGGGGGTGTGCAGGGCGAAGACGGTGAGGGTCTGCGCGCCGCTCGCGGCCAGCTCCGGCGAGAGGATCGTCGGATCGGTCAGCGAGTGGCAGTAGATCTCGCAGGGCAGCGGCGAGGGCAGGCGCCCCTGCCCGGCCGCCCGGTAGGCGTCCTCGAGCTGCTCGTAGCCCTCGTTCACGTGGAAGGTGCCGCCGAAGGCCGCCGCCGGGTCGACGCTCTCGTCGCGCAGGCGCGGAAGGCGGCGCAGCACCAGGTTCACCTTCACCTGGGCGCCCTCGGGGCGGACGGCTCCGCCCTGGCCGCCCAGCAGCCGGTCGAGGACGAAGGGGGCGACGTTCGAGAGCACGAACCGCGCGCGCACGCGGCGGCTGCGCGGGCCACGGCGATAGACGACGTCGCCGTCGGGGTCGATGCCCGTCACCTCGGCGCCGGTCAGGATCCGCGCGCCGGCGTTCCGGGCGGCCCGCTCCAGCGCCCCCGAGACGGAGCCCATCCCGCCGACCGGGACGTCCCAGTCGCCGGTGCCGCCGCCGATCACGTGGTAGAGCAGGCAGCGGTTCTGCGCGAGGTCGGCGTCGCCCGCTCCCGCGAAGGTGCCGATCAGCGCGTCGGTGAGCAGGACGCCTCGCGCCGCGTCTCCGGCGACGCTCCGCTCGACCAGCTCGCCGATCGGCTGCTCGAACACGGAGCGCCACAGCTCGTCCTCGCCGACCAGGCGACGCGCCTCCGAGCGGCGCAGCATCGGCTGGGTGAGCGTCGGCCAGAGGGCGCGCGCCAGCCGCGAGGTGAGCTCCGAGAAGCCGGCGAACGACTCCGCGTCCTCCGGGGCGCCCATCCGCGCGAACGAGTCCGCGGTCGCCGCGGCGTCGCCGGTGTCGACCAGCAGCCCGCGGGTCGGATCGGCGGGGTCGGGCGTGTACGAGGAGTAGCGCCGCCGGAGCAGCGGCACGTCCACGCGCAGATCGGCGAGGATCGACGGCGGCAGCAGGCTGACGAGATAGGAGTAGCGGCTGAGCCGCGCCTCGACGCCGCGGAACGGGTACTCGGAGGCGGTAGCGCCGCCAGCGTGCGCGCCGCGCTCGAGGACGAGCACGTCGAGTCCGGCCTGCGCGAGGTAGGCCGCCGCGACCAGCCCGTTGTGACCGGCGCCGACGATCACGACGTCGACCGACGGATCCACCGCGGCGGGGGAGGAGCGCAGCGGGCCGGGCGCGGTGCCGCTGCGCTCGGTGACGTCTCGGGGGCGGTGCCTGTCGCGTCGGGCCATGCCCTCAGTCTGGCGTCAGCCCTCGTCGCTGCGCAGCGCCTCGGTGACGAACTCGCGGAGCGAGAAGAGGATCTCCTCGCTGGGCTGCGCCCCCGGCACCGCCCTCCACAGCATCGGTTCCCCGCCGAGTGTCCACAGACGCGGGCGACACGACCGGCCGTCGCGCCGCCTCGGGCATAGCCTCGGAGGATGGAGAAGTCGACGCCCTCAGCCGTGCCCGGGAACGACCCGGAGCAGGAGGAGACGATCGACGCGAGGGACGAGACGATCGACGCGACGGACGACGAGATCGGCGAGCACGACGAGAAGATCGACGCGCACGACGACAAGATCGACCGCGGCGCCCTCAGCGACACCGGCCAGTACCAGACGGGCATGGCGCTCCGCCTGCCCCGGCAGAAGCCCGAGTTCGACGGCGAGGCGCCGGTCCTCGCCCGCGTCGAGGCGCTGGTGCGCCGCTGGCTGGTCCGCAGCCGGGCCTTCCCCGTCGATCCCGCCGCGCAGCGCCTCGCCGGCGTCCTGCAGGATCCGAACGGGCTCGACTTCACGGTCGGCTTCGTCGACGGGGTGGCCCGTCCGGAGGACACGACGGTCGCGGCCGAGAACCTCGCCGCGCTCACCGCGAAGACGCCCGCGTTCCTCCCCTCCTACCTGCGGGCCGCGGTCGCGACCGGCGGCGCCGTCGGTCCGGTGCTGCCGTGGATCGTCGTCCCGGCGGCCCGGCAGGTGCTGCGCCGCATGGTCGGCCACCTCGTCGTCGACGCGTCCGACGCCCGGCTCGGCGCGGCGATCCGCCGGCTGCGCGAGGGCGGCGACCGGCTGAACCTCAACCTCCTCGGCGAGGCCGTGCTGGGCGACCGCGAGGCCGACCGCCGCCTCGAGGGCACCCGCCGCCTGCTCGAGCGCCCCGACGTCGACTACGTGAGCATCAAGGTCTCGAGCATCGCCAGCCAGCTCTCGATGTGGGCGTTCGACGAGGCCGTCGACCGCGTCGTGGAGCGGCTGACTCCGCTCTACCAGTACGCCGCGGCGAGCCCGGAGCCGAAGTTCATCAACCTCGACATGGAGGAGTACCGCGACCTCGACCTGACCGTCGCGGTCTTCCGCCGCCTCCTCGACCAGCCGGGGATGCAGCAGCTCGAGGCCGGGATCGTGCTGCAGGCCTACCTGCCCGACGCGCTCGGCGTGCTCGCGTCGCTGACCGAGTGGGCGACCGAGCGCCGCCGGATCGGCGGGGCGCCGATCAAGGTGCGCGTCGTCAAGGGCGCCAACCTCGCGATGGAGCGGGTGGACGCGGCGATCCACGACTGGCCGCTCGCGACGGTGGGCAGCAAGGTCGAGGCGGACACGAACTACAAGCGCCTGCTCGACTGGGCGCTCCGGCCGGAGCGCACCGACGCGGTGCGCATCGGCGTGGCCGGTCACAACCTCTTCGACATCGCCTGGGCGTGGATCACCGCGAACGAGCGCGGCGTGGTCGACGCGGTCGACTTCGAGATGCTGCTCGGCATGGCGACCGGCCAGGCGCGCGCCGTCCGCGAGGACGTGGGCCGGCTCCTGCTCTACACGCCGGTCGTGCACCCGCACGAGTTCGAGGTCGCGATCTCGTACCTGATCCGCCGGCTGGAGGAGAACTCGAGCTCGGAGAACTTCCTCTCGGCCGTCTTCGAGCTCGAGGACGAGAGCGTGCTGCAGCGCGAGCTCGGCCGCTTCCGGGCGTCGCTCGAGGCGCTCGACGACTCCGTGCCGACCCCGAACCGCACGCAGGACCGCCTGCGCGAGTGGGGCTCGGGCTCGGGACTCCGGCTGGTCGAGGAGCACGCCGGTGCCGGGGCCCGCGTCGAGGACCCCGCCGCGGAGGGTCTCACCCAGGCGGTGCTGGGGCTGCGCCGCGGCTCCGGGGCGGCAGCGGCGACCAGCGCCTTCCGCAACGAGCCCGACACCGACCCGGCGCTGCCCGGCAACCGCCGCTGGGCCCGCCTGATCACCGACCGGATCGCGCGGTCCAGCATCGGCGCGCTCGCCGCCGACCGCGCCCGCATCACCGACCCGGCCGAGCTGCAGGAGCTGCTGCGCCGGGTCGCCCGCCGCGCGGAGCGCTGGGGCGAGCGCCTGGGCTACGACCGCGCCGCGATCCTCGACCGGGCGGGGCTCGCCCTCGCCGCCAACCGCGACCGGCTGATCGAGGTGATGGCCTCGGAGACCGGCAAGACCGTCGCGGAGGCCGACCCCGAGGTGTCCGAGGCGATCGACTTCGCCCACTACTACGCGACCCGGGCCCGCGAGCTGGACGCCGTCGGCGGCGCCACGTTCGTCCCTGAGCGGGTCACCGTCGTCGCGCCGCCGTGGAACTTCCCGGTCGCGATCCCGGCCGGCTCGATCCTCGCGGCGCTCGCCGCGGGCTCCGGAGTCGTCGTCAAGCCGGCCCCGCAGGCCCGGCGCTCGGCCGCGGTCCTCGTGGAGGCGCTCTGGGACGCGGGCATCCCGCAGGATCTCGTCGCCCTGGTCGACCTCGACGAGGAGACGCTCGGCCGCGCCCTGATCACCGACCCCCTGGTCGACCGGGTGCTGCTCACCGGCTCCTACGAGACCGCGAAGCTCTTCCGCTCGTGGCGGCCCGACCTGCCGCTGCTCGCCGAGACCAGCGGCAAGAACGCGATCGTCGTCACCCCGCACGCGGACTACGACCTCGCCGTCGCCGACATCGTGCGGAGCGCGTTCGGGCACGCCGGGCAGAAGTGCTCGGCCGCCTCGCTGGTGATCCTCGTCGGCTCGGTCGCCCGCTCGAAGCGGTTCCGCGCGCAGCTGGTCGACGCCGTGACCTCCCTCCGCGTCGGCTGGCCGAGCGACCCGGCGGCCGCGATGGGGCCGCTGATCGAGCCGCCGACGGGCAAGCTCGCGCACGCGCTGACCACCCTCGGCGCGGGGGAGTCCTGGCTCGTCGAGCCGCGGCGCCTCGACGACTCCGGGCGCCTGTGGTCACCGGGTGTCCGCGAGGGCGTCACGGAGGACAGCTACGCGCACCTGACCGAGTTCTTCGGCCCGGTGCTCGGCATCATGCACGCCGCGACCCTCGAGGACGCGATCCGCCTGCAGAACGCCACCGACTACGGCCTCACCGCCGGCCTGCACTCGCTGCACTCCGACGAGCTCGCGCTCTGGCTCGACTCGGTCGAGGCGGGCAACCTCTCCGTCAACCGCGGCATCACCGGGGCGATCGTGCGCCGCCAGCCCTTCGGCGGCTGGAAGCGCTCCTCAGTCGGCGGCGGAGCGAAGGCCGGCGGCCCGAACCACCTCATCGGGCTCGGCTCGTGGAAGCCCTCGCCGGCCCGCCCGTCGACGACCCTGCACCTGCGCGGGCTGGACGACCGCGCCCGGCAGTTCATCGAGGCCGCGCAGTCCTCGCTGCAGTTCGAGCAGTTCGATCTGCTGCGCCGCTCGGCGCTGTCCGACCAGCTCGCCTGGGCGACGGAGTTCGGCGTCGTCACCGACGTCTCGCAGGTGGGCGTCGAGCGCAACCTGTTCCGCTACCTCCGGGTGCCGGTCGCGCTGCGGCTGGCCGACGGGGGCGACCTCGGCGAGCTGCTGCGCGTCATCGCCGCGGGCCTGCTCGTGCGGGCGCGCCTGGAGATCTCGACGTCGATCCCGCTGCCGCCGAAGGTGGCCGGCATGCTCGCCGGCGACGAGCTGCTCGAGATGGCGGGCCTCGCCCCGAAGGTGGTCGTGGAGTCGGACGAGCAGTGGCTCGCCCGCGCCGCGGCCGGCCGGATCACCGCCTCGCGCATCCGGATCGTCGGCGACATCGTCTCGGACCGGGTGGACGCGTTCGGCGGCCCGCAGGGCGGCACCGCCCCCTCCCTCGGCCCGGACTCCTCGGCCGAGGCGATGCAGATGGTCCGCGACTCGACCCGCTCCTTCACGGACGTGGTCAGCGGGATGACCCGCGGCAGCACCGGCAAGCCCGTCCCGCTCGTGCGCGCGGACGGCTCGCGCGTCCCGCTGTCGACGGCGCTCGCCGAGGCGCTCGGCGGCTCGCCCGACGTCGCGATCTACGCCGACCCCGTCACTCCCGCCGGCCGCGTCGAGCTGCTGCCCTTCCTCAGGGAGCAGTCGATCTCGATCACGAACCACCGCTTCGGCGCCCCGATCGCGTTGAGCGACGACGTGGTGTGACGCGCCCCGTCTTACTTGTCGCGGCAACAAAGCGCTAGGGTGGAGGGATGGACACGGACAGGGGCGGCGACGGCAGGGGCGGCGACGGCACGCGCTGGCTCACGCAGGAGCAGCTCGCCGCGTGGCTGCGCTTCGTCGCGGTGGTGGAGCTGCTGCCGGGCGCGCTCGACACCCAGCTGCAGCGCGACGCCGGCCTGACGCACTTCGAGTACATGACCCTGGCGATGCTGTCGGAGGCGCCCGAGCGGGCGCTGCGGATGACGACGCTCGCCGCCCGCACCAACGCCACCCTCCCGCGGCTCTCGCACGTCGTCACCCGGCTGGCCGCCCGCGGCTACCTCGAGCGCCGGCCCTGCCCGACCGACGGGCGCGCGACGAACGCCGTGCTCACCGACGCCGGCCTGCAGAAGATCGTCGACACGGCGCCCGGGCACGTCGCCACGGTGCTCGCGGACGTCATCGACCCGCTCGACGCCGAGCAGATCCCGCAGCTCGCCGACATCATGACCCGGATGCTCAGCCGCCTCGATCCGGAGGGGCGGATGACCGTGGACGCCGTCCGCTCGTCGCTCGGCGAGCCCGCCGACCCCGACCGCGAGGACCCGGCCGACCGCGACTGCTGAGCGTCTGGCGGACGCCGCGGTCGCGTGCCATCCTCGACCCGTGCGCTTCACGACGACGCTCTTCCAGGTGGGCCGGAACACCGGCATCGAGGTGCCGCCCGAGGTGCTCGACGCGCTCGGCGGCGGCAGACGGCCGGCGGTGAGCGTCGTCGTCAACGGCTTCGCCTTCACCAGCACCGTCGGCGCGATGGGCGGCCGGGCGCTGATCCCGCTCTCCGCCGACAGGCGCGCCGCGAGCGGTCTGGCCGGCGGGGACGCGCTCGAGGTCGACCTCGAGCTCGACACCGCGCCGCGCACCGTGGAGGTCCCGGAGGATCTCGCCGCCGCTCTCGAGGCGGGTGGGGTGACGGCCGCCTTCGCCGCGCTGTCGCCGAGTGCGCGGAAGGCGCACGTCACCTCGGTCGAGGGCGCCAAGGCGGCCGAGACGCGGGCCCGTCGCGTCGCCGCGGTGGTCGCGGCGCTCCAGGCCTGAGCCGGGCGGATCTCGATACGCCCGCTGCGCGGGCTACTCGATCAGCATGAACTGTGCCCGCTTCGCAGGGAGGACATGCTGGTCGAGTAGCCCCGCAGGGGCGTATCGAGACCCGCCCGCTCGGCCGGGCGGAGTAGTCACAGCGGCTGACGCGCCGCGTCGCATGCGGTCGATAGGCTGCGGTCCGGCGCGCCACGGGGGAGCGCCGGGGCGCACGGGCGCCGGAGTCGGGGGACAGACATGGGTGCGGTTCGGCGATGGGTCTTCCCGATCGTGTGGATGGTGATCATCGGCGCCGCGGCCGTCGCGCTGGTGAAGATCGCGTTCTTCCCGGACGGGTCCGCCGAGGCCGATCCGACCGTCCCCACCGGGGAGCTGACCGAGCCGACCGTCGTCGTCGGCCGCGGCACCGTGACGAACGACCTCACGCTCCAGGGCACCGTCGCCGCCGACCCGGCCGTGCCGGTCAAGGCGACCGCCGTCGGCACCGTCGACGACGTCTACATCACCCAGGGCGCCACCGTCGCCTCGGGCGACCTCATCTACGACATCCGCGTCGAGACCGTGCGGGACCCGGTGGAGACCACCGGCCCCGACGGCCAGATCACCGTCACGCAGCCGCCGCCCTCGGTCCGCTTCGAGCGCGTCTACGCGCCGGCCGCGGGCGTGCTGAGCGCCCTCGGCGTCATCCACGACCAGGCCGTCGCCGTCGGCGAGGTCACCGGGCAGGTCGCCCCGCCGACCTACTCGGTCACCGGCTCGATCGACGCCGAGCAGCTCTACCGGATCCAGGACCGGCCCACCGAGGCGCAGGTCGCCGTCACCGGCGGCCCGGCCGCCTTCACCTGCACCGGGCTCACCATCACGACTCCGCTGGCCGGCGAGGGCGAGACGCCCGCCGGCGAGACGGGCGGCACGGGAGCGACCGGCGGCTCCGGCACCAGCTTCCGCTGCCAGGTCCCCGGCGAGGTGACCGTGTTCCCCGGCCTCGCCGCGACCGTCACCCTCGCGGGCGGCCTCGCCGAGAACGTGCTCGTCGTGCCGACCACCGCGGTCGAGGGCACGGCCGAGTCCGGCGTCGTCCACCGCCTGGCCGAGGACGGCTCGACCGAGGAGGTCCCCGTGACGCTCGGCCTCACCGACGGCGTGAGCATCGAGGTCACCGGCGGCCTGGACGAGGGCGCCGAGATCCTGCAGTTCGTGCCCGGCGCCGCCGCCGGCGACGAGCAGCTCGAGGGCGACTGCGTGACGAACCCCGACGGCTCGGTCTTCTGCCCGTGACGATCGAGAAGCAGACGATCCTGCGGCTCGAGGGCATCCGCAAGGTCGTGCCGCTGCCCGACGCGCCCCCGCTGACCATCCTCGACGGCGTCGACCTCGAGGTGGGCGAGGGCGACCACGTCTCCGTCGTCGGGCGCAGCGGCTCCGGCAAGTCGACGCTCCTGAACATCCTCGGCCTGATCGACGAGCCGACCGAGGGGCGCATGCTCCTGGAGGGACGGCCGACAGAGACGCTCTCCTCGCGGGCCCGCGCCAGGATCCGCGGCGGCAGCATCGGCTTCATCTTCCAGCAGTTCAATCTGCTCGAGGGCCGCACGGCACGCGAGAACGTGATGACCCCGCTGCTCTACGCCACCGGCACCGAGTTCTGGCGGCGCTCCGCCCTCGCCGCCGAGATGCTGGAGCGGGTCGGGCTCGGCCACCGGGTCGACTCGATGCCCGGCCGGATGTCCGGCGGCGAGCAGCAGCGGATCGCGATCGCGCGCGCCCTCGTGCGCCGGCCGCGGCTGATCCTCGCCGACGAGCCGACCGGCGCGCTCGACACCGACACGGGGGAGAGCGTGATGAGCCTGCTCGACGAGATCGCCCAGGAGTCCGGCTCGGCCCTGGTCACCATCACGCACGACCCGGCCATCGCGGCCCGCGCCGAGCGGCACTACCGGCTGGACCACGGCCGGCTGAGCGCCTCCTCCTCGGCCTCGACGGCGGAGAGGCGGCACTGATGGGCGGCCTCACGGGACTCGTCGGCGCGATCGTCGAGGCGTGGACCGAGCTGCGGATCCACCGCGGCCGGGTGCTGCTCTCGCTGATCGGCGTGGCCGTCGCGGTCGCCGCCCTCACCGGCGTCGTCGCCGCGGGCGGCATCGCACGGCAGGCCAACATCGAGGTCTCGGAGCGCAGCGGCGGCCGGCCCGCCAGCCTCTTCCTCTCCGCCTACACGACCGGGCCTGAGGGCGTCGTCGACCCCGTCGTGATGCAGTCCGCGTGGGAGAAGGTGCTCGAGCGGTACCGCATCGACTACGCCAGCCGCACGACCTACGGCGGCACGCGCGTCCAGTTCACCGACGGCGCGGTCGACGTGGGGATCACCGCCGTCGACCAGCCCTATGCCGAGATGCACCGGGTGGAGCTGGCGAGCGGCACCTGGTTCGCCGACGGCGACGAGCGCCGGCTCGCTCCCGCGCTCGTGGTCAACGAGGCCTTCTGGGACCGCCTCGGGCGCCCGGATCTGCGGACGCACCCGACGGCGACGCTCCTCGGCGGCGAGCACGACACCACCGCGGTCGTGATCGGGGTGACGCCCTCGAACCAGTACGACACCAGCCCGAGCGCGATGATGCTGGTCGACGCCTACTCCGCGCTCGCTCCCCAGGGGGATCCGGCGTTCGGCGGCCCGCAGCTGCCGAACTACGAGATGTGGGTGCCGCTGGACATCGCGGATCCGCTGATCGAGGCGGTGAAGCGCGACGTCACCGCGGCGCTCGGCCCCGGCTTCGAGGCGGACGTCTACCGGCAGGACTACCTCAGCTACGACTCCGACCCGTTCGCGGTGCTCACCTGGGTGATCGGCGGGGTGGCCGGCCTGGTGCTGGCGCTCGGCGCGCTCGGGCTGCTCAACATCGCCCTGGTGACGGTGCGGCAGCGGATCCGCGAGATCGGCATCCGGCGCAGCTTCGGCGCCTCGTCGGGGCGGATCTTCTTCTCGATCATGATGGAGAGCGTCGTCGCGACGGTCGTCGCGGGCGTGGTCGGCGTGACGATCGCGGTGATCCTCGTGACGAATCCCTGGACCGTCGCTTTCGTGAAGGAGAACGGGATCAGCGACATCCCGCCGTTCCCGGTGGAGGCGGCGCTGCTGGGGCTGGGGGCGGCGACCCTCGTCGGCGCGCTCGCCGGCGTGGTGCCCGCGATCGTCGCGGTGCGGGTGAAGGTGATCGACGCGATCCGGTACTGAGGGCTCAGGCCAGGGTCAGCACCAGGTCGTCGCCCTCGACGGCGACGCTCGCCTCGGAGTAGTGCGGGATCCGCGGGAGACCGCGGGTGGCCTCCGACTCGTGCGCTCCGACGACGACGACGCGCATCCCGGCGGCGAGGCCCGCGAGGATCCCGGCCTCCGCGTCCTCGAAGACGATCGCCTCGGCCGGGTCGACGCCGAGGAGACCGGCGGCAGCCAGGTAGCCGTCCGGGGCGGGCTTGCCGTGCACGACGTCGTCCGCCGTGACGACGGCCGCGGGGGAGGGGACGCCCGCGGCGGCGAGCCGGCCGGCGGCCAGCGCGGGGCTCGCGGAGGTGACGAGCGCGACCCGGTCGCGGGGGAGCGCGGCGAGGAAGGCGGTCGCGCCGGGGATCTCGACGGTGCCCTCGGTGTGCTCGAGCTCGTAGGCGTTCAGCTCGTCCACGATCCCGAGGACGTCGCTGCCCGCCGGGGCGAAGCGCCGCACGCTGTCCTCCGCGCGGACCCCGTGCACGGCGCCGAGGACGAGTCCGGCGTCGAGGCCGAAGCGCTCGGCGAAGGAGCGCCAGATCGTCTCCACCACCGCGGTCGAGTCGACCAGGGTCCCGTCCATGTCGAAGAGCAGGGCGCGGGCGCGGAGGGTGTGCGGCATGCGTCCATCCTGGCGGAGGGGCGCGCACGGCGTCCGGTCAGGCGCAGCAGAGGCGGCGGCAAGGCGCCGCTCAGGTGCGGCCGAGGAGTGCGGCGATACGCTTTCCGGAGATGGCGGGCAGAGCGCCCGATGGGGAGCGGAGGACGCGATGACGGACGACCTGAACGGCGGCAACGAGCGCGGCAGCGAGCAGGAGCGGAACGGCGGCTCGGCCTCCGGCCCGCGCGCCGGCTGGTACCCGGACCCGGCGGGCTCGCCGCGGCAGCGCTGGTGGGACGGCCAGGGCTGGACCGACTCCCTGCGCGACGCCCCGGCCGCGGCGCCGACGCCGCCGAGCGCTCCCGTCTCCTCCACTCCCACGACTCCGCCCGCCGCGCCCGAGCAGAGCGCCCCGCGCCCTCCCGTCGCGCCGCCCGTGTCGGGCCCCGCGTACGGCGAGAACCGCCCGGCGTACGGCGAGACCTCGAGCGGCCAGGCGACGAGCTACGGCCAGTCGGCGTCGGGCCGGTCGGCTCCGGAGCACGACGTCCCGCAGCAGCAGCCCTACGGCCAGCAGCCCGCCGGCCAGCAGCAGCCCTACGGTCAGCAGGCCTACGGCCAGCAGCCCGCCGGCCAGCAGCCGCCCTACCCGCAGCAGCAGCAGCCGTACCCCCCGTACTCCGGCCAGCAGGCCGCGTACGGCGGTCGCCCCGCGCCGCAGCCGCGGGACCCGAGCATCGTCACCACCACTCCGTGGATCTGGGTGGTCGTGCTCCTGCCGCTGCTGTCCGCGCTGTCGATCTTCCTGCTCCCGCCGGACGCGATCGCCGCGTCGGCCGTCTCCTCGACCTACGGCCCGCGCGCCACGATGGGCATGTCGACCGCGTACCTCGTCGGCCTCGGCGCCGTGCAGGTCGTCGGCTTCCTGATCTACGCGGCCGAGGTCGTCTTCGCGTTCCTCGACTACCGGCAGCTGAAGAAGGCCGGCGTGCAGCGACCGTTCCACTGGGCCTGGGCGTTCCTCGCCGCTCCCTACGTCTACGTGATCGGGCGCAGCGTCGTCGTGAAGCGCGTGACCGGCGGCGGACTGCTGCCGCTGTGGATCTTCCTCGGCGTCGTGGCCGTCTCCTTCATCATCGCGATCGGCTGGACCGCCGCGCTGTTCTCGGAGATGATGCAGACCTTCCCGTCCGCGGGACTCTGACCGCCGCGCTCGGCGCTACTGCTCCTCGCCGCGCTGGATGAGGCGGGAGAGCACGATCGCCGAGCGGGTGTGGTCGACGTTGGGCGCGATCCGCACCTTCTCGAGGGCGAGCTCGAGGCTGGGGATGTCGCGGGAGCGGATGTGCACGATGGCGTCGGCCGAGCCGGTGACCGTGCCCGCATCGACGACCTCGGGGACCGCGGAGAGGATGCGGCGCAGCTCGTCGGGCGCGACGGTGCCGCGGCAGAACAGCTCGACGTAGGCCTCGGTCGCCATGCCGTCGACGGCCGGGTCGACCTTGATCGTGAAGCCGCGGATGACGCCGTCGGCGACCAGGCGGTCGACGCGGCGCTTCACCGCGGACGCGGAGAGGCCCACGACACCGCCGATGTCGCCGTAGCCCGCCCGGGCGTTCTGGCGCAGCAGATCGAGGATCTTCCGGTCGATGTTGTCCATGCGTCGAGCCTAGGGCGGGGGTGGAGTCGGGACGGGTACGTGGGGGGCACGGCGGGTCCGGGCTCGATCGCGTGGGTCTCGATACGCCGCTGCGCGGCTACTCGACCAGCATGAGGCGTGGGTGTCGATACGCGCAGCCCGCCGCTCGATCAGCATGATCGGGCGCCGCTGCTCCAGCGGCAGCGCGACCGAGGGAAGGGTAGCCTTGCCTCACGCCGCGTGAGGAGAGGGAGGGTGACGATGCCCGCCTTCCTCGACGGACTGGGGTTCGCGGAGCTGCTGGGAGCGCTGTTCGTCATCGTGCTGGTGCGGGCGCAGGCGACTTACTGGCTGGCGCGCGCCGTGGTGACCGGGGCGGCGTCGCGGCGGTGGGGGCGGTGGCTGGAGTCGCCGGCGCTGCGCCGGGCCTCGGCGCTGCTCGCCCGCTACGGGGCGCCCGCGGTGACCGTGAGCTTCCTCACCGTCGGGTTCCAGACGATGATCAACGCGGCAGCGGGGGCGGCCCGGATGCGCTTCGGCGTCTATCTGCTCGCGATGCTGCCGGGCTGCGCGGCCTGGGCGCTGATCTACGCGACGGTGGGCTTCGCCGTGCTCTGGGCCGTGATCGGCGCCGCGGCCGGATCGCCGCTCGGCGTCGCGGTCCTCGTCGCGCTCGCGGCCGCGGTCGTCGTCGCGGTGCTGCTCCTGCGCCGTCGCGGCGTCGCCCGCTGAGCCGGGCGACACGACGGCGGAATTGCTCCCCGCAGCCCCTGGTGAAACACCTCGCTCGGCTATATAGTTGCAGTCGGTCAATAGTTGATCACCATCAACTAGTACCCCGCATCGTCACCAAGGAGCCGTATGTCCCGCGCAGAGCGCACGCGCACTCGAGAAGAGCGCGCCACCCCCGTCAGTCCCGACGGGTCCATGTCGCACCGCCAGGTGCTCGAGTCCCTCAGCGGCCTGCTGCTGGGCATGTTCGTCTCGATCCTCGCGGGCACGGTCGTCTCGACCTCGCTGCCGCTGATCATCTCGGACCTCAAGGGCGACCAGAACGCCTACACCTGGGTCGTCACCGCGACGCTGCTCGCGACCACCGTCTCCACCCCACTCTGGGGCAAGTTCGCCGACCTCTTCAACCGCAAGCTGCTCATCCAGCTCGCGCTCGCGCTGTTCGTGATCGGATCGGCCGCGGCCGGCTTCTCGCAGGACACGAACATGCTCATCGTGTTCCGCGTCTTCCAGGGCCTCGGCGCCGGCGGCCTCGCGGCGCTGAGCCAGATCATCATGGCCGACATCATCAGCCCCCGGGAGCGCGGCAAGTACGCCGGCCTCTTCGGCGGCGTGATGGCGATCGGCACCGTCGGCGGCCCGCTGCTGGGCGGCGTCGTCACGGACGCGTTCGGCTGGCGCTGGAACTTCTTCATCGCCCTGCCGGTCGCGATCGTCGCGATCGTCCTGCTCCAGGTCACGCTGCGCCTCCCCGCGCACCCCAAGCGCACGGTCAAGATCGACTACCTCGGCGCGGTCCTCATCGCCGGCGGCGTCTCGCTGCTGCTGATCTGGGTCTCGCTGGCCGGCAAGAACTTCGAGTGGGCCTCGTGGGAGACCGCGGTCATGGTCGGCGGCTCCGTCGTGCTGCTGATCGCGGCGGTGATCACCGAGCTCACGGTCGCCGAGCCGATCATCCCGATGGGCATGTTCAAGAACCGCACCTTCAGCCTCGCCGTCGTGGCGAGCATCTCGGTCGGCGTCTCGATGTTCGGCGTCGCTGTCTTCCTCGCCCAGTACATGCAGCTCTCGCGCGGCGCCACGCCGACCCAGTCGGGTCTGCTGACGATCCCGATGATGGCGGGCCTGCTGATCGCGTCCACCATCTTCGGCGGGATCATCTCGCGCACCGGCAAGTGGAAGGCGATCATGGTGACCGGCGGCGTGCTCGCGGTCGTCGGCACAGCCCTCCTCAGCACCCTGCGCTACGACACGAACCTCGTGCTGGTGGGCGTCTTCATGGCGATCCTCGGTGCGGGCCTGGGCATGCTGATGCAGAACCTGGTGCTCGTCGTGCAGAACTCGATCGACATCAAGAACCTCGGCGTCGCGACCAGCGCGGTCACCTTCTTCCGCAGCCTCGGCGGCACGGTGGGCGTCTCGGTGCTGGGCTCGATGCTCGGCACGGTGATCGCCGACCGGATCAAGGACGGCATCGCCGGACTCGCCCCGGCCGACCAGGCGATCGCCGCCCAGGCGCTCGCGGGCGGCACGATCCCGCAGGTCAACTCGCTGCCCGACGCCGTGCGCGTCGTGGTGGAGAGCGCCTACGGCATCGGCGTCGGCGACGTCTTCCTCTACAGCATCCCGCTCGCGGTCATCACGCTGATCGCGGTCCTGCTGCTGCCGAACGCGCCGCTGGGCACGATGAACGCCGTGCAGCGCAAGTCCGAGCCCTCGGACGTCGTCGCCGGTGCGGAGGACGCGCTGATCGCCGCCTCCGACGGCCAGGCGGCGCTCCGCCCGGTCGGCCAGAGCGTCCGGAGCGACAGCGCGGTGCATGCGGAGGAGCGCACCCACGTCGACCGCGTCGCTGTCGACCGCGCTCACGACGACAGCGCGCACGGCCGACACGCTGCGCCCGTCGCCCACGCCCGGCACGCCGCGACCACCACCGGCTCGATCGACGTGGCCGAGCGCCCCTGATGCCCGCCGCACCGGCCGCCGCATCGTCCGCCCCGCCGTCCGCCTCCCCGGCGAGCGCGCTGCTCCAGGTCGAGGAGCAGATCACCGCGCTCGCCGTGCAGGTGCGGACCGCGGTGCGGGACGCGGCGGCGACCATCGATCCGGCGCTGCCGCCCTTCGGGCTCCGGCTGCTGCGGATGCTGGAGCGCTGCGGGCCCGTGCACTCGAGCGCCGCGGCGGAGCGGCTCGGGGTCGACCGCAGCGTGATCAGCCGGCAGATCCGCCAGCTCTGCGCGCTGGAGCTCGTCGAGACCGCGGCCGATCCCGCCGACGGCCGCGCCCGCTTCCTCACGCTGACCGACCTCGGCCGCGAGCGGATGCAGGACCTCGGCGGGCAGCAGCGCCAGCGGATGCAGGAGGCGCTGAGCAGCTGGCCCGAGGCCGACCTGCTCGCCTTCGCCGGCTACCTCGAGCGGCTCACGACGGCGGACTGACCGCGGGCGTCCCGGCCGGCGGCGACGCCACCAGGGTCGCCACGTGCACGACGAAGGCGCGGCGGCGCTCGCGGGTGCCGCCGTCGCCGCGCTGGGCGAACGGCGTCAGATGCCAGATCTCGCAGAGCCCCAGCAGGGCGATGAAGAGGTCCTCGGCCGACCAGCTCGGATCGACGATGCCGGCCCGCTGCCACTCCTGGACGCGGGCCTCCGGCGCGGGGAGGCTGCCGAGGCGCTCGCCCGCCTCCTCCCAGACGCCGCCGCCCTCCAGGCGCGCCCAGGTGAGCAGGCGGAGGAACTCGGGGTGGTTCCAGACGTGGTCGAACATCCGCCCGGCGAGGTCCGGCAGATCGACCGCCCCGCTGAGCAGCGTCGAGTCGAGCGCCCGCAGCGCCTCGACGACGGTCGAGACGAACAGACCGCGCTTGCCGCCGTAGTAGGCGTAGAGGCGCTCCTTGTTCAGGCCCGCGGAGGCGGCGACCCGGTCGACCCGGGCTCCGGCGAAGCCGTGGGCGGCGAACTCGGCCGTCGCGGCGCGGAGGATGCGCTCGCGGGCGGGGAGCACCGCGTCCTGGTCGTCCGACTTCTCGCTCACGCTCACACCTCCGGGCGCTCGAACGATACACTCGTCGATGCCCAACCAACCAGTTGGGGTGGGCTAGTCCCACGAGATTCGGCCCCAGAGACGCGGCTCGGATCCGGACCCGCCGGTCCCGCTCCCTCCGCTTCGAAAGGCTCTGCAATGCCCGCGCCCTCGTCCTCCCGCCGCTGGTGGGTCCTCGTCATCCTCGCGATGACGCAGCTCGTCGTCGTCCTCGACGGCACGATCGTCACCATCGCCCTCCCCGCCGCGCAGCAGGACCTCGGCCTCACCGACGTCGAGCGCCAGTGGGTCGTCACCGCCTACGCGCTCGCGTTCGGCGCGCTGCTCCTGCTCGGCGGCCGGATCGCCGACTACACCGGCCGCAAGCGCACCTACCTCATCGGCATGGTCGGCTTCGGCGCGGCGTCCGCGTGGGGCGGCGTCGCCTCGACCGGCACCGAGCTGATCGCCGCCCGCGGTCTGCAGGGCGCCTTCGCCGCGCTGCTCGCCCCGGCCGCCCTCGCCCTGCTCACCGTCTCCTTCCCCGGCGGACGCGAGCGCAACACGGCCTTCGCCGTCTTCGGCGCGGTCGCCGGAGCGGGCGCCGCGGTCGGCCTCGTCCTCGGCGGCCTGCTCACCGAGTTCGCCGACTGGCGCTGGTGCCTCCTGGTCAACGTCCCCGTCGTGCTGATCGGCGTCGTCGCCGGCGCGCTGCTGGTGACCGAGAGCCGCGCCGAGGGCCGCAACCGCTTCGACATCGCCGGCACGATCACCGTCGCGCTCGGCCTCGCCGGCCTCGTCTACGGCTTCACCCTCGCCGAGCAGGGCTGGCTCCGCGTCGACACCCTCGGCTTCCTCCTCGCCGGCGTCCTGCTGCTCGCGGCCTTCGTCCGCATCCAGGCCCGCTCCGACCACCCCCTGCTGCCGCTGCGCATCGTCTCGGACCGCGTCCGCGGCGGCGCGTTCCTCATCCAGGCGATCGTCGGCAGCGTCATGATCGGCTCGACCCTCTACCTGACGCTGCACCTGCAGCTCGTGCTCGGCCTCGCTCCGCTCGAGGCGGGCCTGGCGAACCTGCCGATGACCGTCACGATCATGGTCGTCGCGGGCATCGCCACGAAGCTCCTGCCGACCGTCGGCCCGCGCCTGCTGATGATCGTCGGCCCGCTGATCGCCGCCGCAGGCCTGCTCTACCTCAGCCGCATCACGGCCGACGGCTCGTACCTCGTCCAGGTGCTGCCCGGGCTGATCCTGCTCGGCGTCGGCATGGCGATGATCTTCGTTCCCGTGCAGAATGTGGCGCTGACCGGGATCGCCGGTCACGACGCCGGCGCCGCCGGGGCGACCGCGAACGCCGCGATGCAGATCGGCGGCTCGATCGGCCTCTCCGTCTTCACCACGATCTACGCCGGTGTCGCGGGGGAGCAGTCCTCGCCGGTCGCCTTCGTCGAGGGCTACTCCGCGGTGTTCGTCGCCGCGGCGGTCGGCCTGGTGCTGGCCGCGGTGATCGCGTTCTCGATGATCCGCATCCGCAAGGAGCAGTTCCTCGCGCAGGCGCCGCGGGAGGCCGTCGCGCACCTCGGCTGATTAGGCTGAGGAGGACATGCTTCCCCTCACCGACCAGCAGATCCGCGACTCCTTCGTGAACGCCTCGCGCAAGGAGGTCGCGGATCTCGCGCTCCCCGCCCGCTTCGACGAGCTCGACTGGGACTCGTTCGACCACCTCGGCTGGCGGGACCGGAAGATCGGCCGCCGCGCCTACGTCGTGGTGCCGCTCGAGGACCGGCTGGTCGGGGTCGTGCTCCGCCAGGCCGACGCCAACCCGCGCTCGCGGGCGCAGTGCTCCTGGTGCCGCGACATCCGCCTGCCCAACGACGTCGTCTTCTTCGGCGCGAAGAAGGCCGGTGCGGCCGGGCGCGCGGGGGACACCCTCGGCACGCTGGTCTGCGCGGACTTCCAGTGCTCGGCGAACGTCCGCACGCGACCCTCGGTGGCCTACGTCGGCTTCGACGTGGGCGCCGCGATGGCCGAGCGGATCGCGACGCTCCGCGCGAAGACGACCGGCTTCGTCCGCGAGGTGCTCGGCGAGAGCTGAGCCGCGGGCCGGCGCGCCGCTCAGCGCCGGGTCGAGGCGCGGATGTGCATCCGCTCGCCCTGGCGCCCGAAGAGGCTGAGGAACTCGACCTGCTGCTCGTCGGCCCGGCCGAACCAGTGCGGCACGCGGGTGTCGAACTCGGCGGCCTCGCCCGGCGGCAGGACGATGTCGTGCTCGCCCAGGCGCAGCCGGAGCCGACCGCTCAGCACGTAGAGCCACTCGAAGCCCTCGTGCGTGCGCTGCTCCTCCGGCGCCGGGAGGGGGCCCGCGGGGATCGTGGTCTTGAAGGCCTGGAGCGCTCCGGCGTCGCGGCTGAGCGGCTGGATCCGCATCCCGTGCCGGGTGAACGGCCGGCCGTGCACGCGCGGGTCCTCGGGCGCGGCGCCGACGAGCTCGTCGAGTGGCACGCCGAGGGCGCGGGCGATCGGGAGGAGCAGCTCGAGCGTCGCGCGCCGGCCGCCGCTCTCCAGCCGCGAGAGCGTGCTCGCGGAGATGCCGGTCTCGGTCGCGAGCGAGGCGAGGGTGCGGTCGCGGCGGGTGCGCAGGCGCCTCAGCCGCGGACCGACCGCGGCGACGATCTCGTCGTCGGAGGGGGAGTCGTGCTCGGGGTGCTCGGGCATGCCCCGATCCTGGCACGCCGGTCGCGCGGTCATGCTGGAACGGCACGGATCCTCGACGGCCCGCGGCGATCGCCCGAAGCTCGAGACATGACCGCTTCAGACCTCCCCGACGTCCCTGTCCCCGACGTCCTCGTCGCCGGCGCCTCCTTCGCCGGACTCGCCGCCGCCACCGCGCTCGGCCGCAGCCTCCGCGACGTGCTCGTCGTCGACGGCGGGCCGCCGCGGAACGCCCCCTCGCCCGGCGCCCACAACGTGCTCACCCGCGACGGCACCTCGCCCGTCGAGCTGGCCCGCCTCGCCCGGATCGAGGCCGAGGGCTACGGCGCACGGGTGGTCCCGGGCCGGATCGTCAGCGCCGAGACCACCGACGCCGGCGTCACGGCGACCCTCGACGACGGCACCGTGCTGCGCGCCCGCCGGCTCCTGCTCGCGAGCGGATCGACGGACCGGCTGCCCGCGATCCCCGGGCTCGCCGAGCGCTGGGGCCGCGACGTGCTGCACTGCCCGTACTGCCACGGCTTCGAGGTGCGCGGGCGCCGGATCGCCGTGCTCGGCAGCGGCTTCTCCGGGCACCAGGCGCAGATGTTCCGGCAGCTCAGCGGCACGGTGTCGATCCTGACGAACGGCGTCTTCGCGCCGGGTGCGGAGGAGGCCGAGGGCCTCGCCGCCCGGGGCATCGAGCTGATCGACGGGGCCGTCACCGAGGTCCTCGTCGAGGACGACCGCCTGGTCGGCGTCGTCGTCGACGGCCGCCGGATCGACCTCGACGCTCTCGTCGTCGGCCCGCGCGTCGAGGGGAACCTGCCGGACGGGCTCGGCCTCGAGCTCGTCGAGCACCCCTCCGGCGCCGCCCGGCACCTCACCGTCGACCCGATGGGCCGCACCACCGCGCCCCGGGTCTTCGCCGCGGGCTCGCTGGTGGAGCCGATGTCGCAGGTGATGGCGGCCGCCGCCGACGGCCTCCGCGTCGCCGCCGCGATCAACCACGACCTGATCGAGGAGGAGATCGCCGCGGCGGTGCGCGCCACGAGGGGCTGACCGGCGCTCGGGGTCGTCGGCCGGTGAATACTGGACCGATGACCCCGCCGCGCCCCCTCGAGCAGTCCTCCAAGCTCCGCAACGTCCTCTACGAGATCCGGGGCAAGGCGCTCGTCGAGGCGTCGCGGCTGGAGAGCGAGGGCCACCGGATCCTGAAGCTGAACACCGGCAACCCGGCCGGCTTCGACTTCGAGGCGCCGCACCAGATCGTGCGCGACATGATCGCGGCGATGCCCAGCGCGCACGGCTACAGCGACAGCCGCGGGATCCTCTCCGCCCGCCTCGCGGTGACCTACCGCTACGAGGAGGTCCCCGGCTTCCCGCCGGTGGACCCCGAGTGGGTGTTCCTCGGCAACGGCGTGTCCGAGCTGATCACGATGACCCTCCAGGCGCTGCTCGACGACGGCGACGAGGTGCTCATCCCGGCGCCCGACTACCCGCTCTGGACCGCGATGACGAGCCTCGCCGGCGGCACCGCGGTGCACTACCGCTGCGCAGAGGACGACGGCTGGCAGCCCGACCTGGAGGACATCCGCGCGAAGGTCACCTCGCGGACGAAGGCCATCGTCGTCATCAACCCGAACAACCCCACCGGCGCGGTCTACACCCGCGAGGTGCTCGAGGGGATCGTCGCGGTCGCCGAGGAGCACTCGCTGCTGCTGCTCGCCGACGAGATCTACGACCGGATCCTCTACGACGACGCCCAGCACATCCCGCTGGCCTCGCTCGCGCCGGACCAGCTCTGCCTCACCTTCAACGGGCTGTCCAAGACCTACCGCGTGGCGGGCTACCGCTCCGGCTGGCTCGCGATCACCGGGCCGCGCGAGCACGCCGCGGGCTTCCTCGAGGGGATCACCCTGCTCGCGTCCACCCGGCTCTGCCCCAACGTGCCGGGGCAGTACGCGGTGCAGGCGGCGCTCTCGGGCGTGCAGTCGATCGAGGCGCTGATCGCCCCGGGCGGCCGGCTGCGGCGCCAGCGCGACGCGGCCTGGACCGGGCTCCAGGCGATCCCCGGCGTCTCCTGCGAGCTGCCGCTCGGCGCGCTCTACGCGTTCCCGCGGCTCGACCCGGAGGTGCACGAGATCCGCGACGACGGGCGGCTCGTGTACGACCTCCTGCTCGCCGAGCACATCCTGCTGGTGCCCGGCACCGGCTTCAACTGGCCGACGCCGGACCACCTGCGGATCGTCACGCTGCCGGAGGAGCGGGTCATCTCGGAGGCGATCGAGCGGCTCGGGAACTTCCTCTCGTCCTACAGGCAGTAACTGCCGGCAGCTCACACCCGCCGGTACTCCAGCTCGGGCCGCCCCGGCGACCCGTAGCGCGGCGCGCGCTCGGCGACGCCCGAGTCCGCGAGGTGCTCGAGGTAGCGCCGGGCGGTGACGCGCGACACGTCCAGGCGCGCCGCGAGCTCGCCCGCGGAGAGGCCGTCCGGGCCGAGCAGCGCGGTCACCGCGTCGAGCGTCTCGGCCGAGAGGCCCTTGGCCAGCCCCGGCGCGTTGGAGGTCCGCAGCGCCGCGAAGGCGCCGTCGACCTCGTGCTGGCTCGCCACGTCGGCGCCGTGCATCCGCTCCCGGTAGGAGCGGTAGCTGGCGAGCTTCGCGGCGAAGACGCTGAAGACGAACGGCTTGATCAGGTACTGCACGATCCCCGCGGCGACGGAGGCGCGCACCACGGCCGCGTCGCGCACGGCGGTGATCGCGATCACGTCGACGTCCAGGCCCGCCGTGCGGACGGCGCGGCAGAGGTCGAGGCCGCCCATGTCGGGCAGGTTCATGTCGAGCAGGATCAGCGCGATCCCGGGGTCGGCGCGCAGGGCGCGGATCGCCTCCGCCCCGCTGCCCGTGACGGCGGCGACCTCGAAGCCCTCGACGCGGCGGACGTAGTCGGCGTGGGCGCTCGCGGTCAGCGGCTCGTCCTCGACGACGAGGACGCGGATCGGGGCGGTGGTCACCGGGTCGCCCCGGCCGGGTCCCGCAGCGGCAGCTGCACCGTGAAGACCGCGCCGACGTGCCGCGACACCTCGATGCTCCCGCCGAGCCGCTGCACCACCTGCTGCACCAGCGCGAGGCCGATGCCGCGGCCGAACGCGTCCGACTCCTTGGTGGAGTAGCCGCGGGCGAAGACGTCGGCGGCCTCGGCGACGCCCGGTCCGCTGTCGGAGACCTGCAGCACCAGCTCGGCGCCCTCGGTGCCCGCGGCGTCGGTCAGACCGAGGTAGACCTCGACCCAGGGCTCGCGGTCGGCGGCGGAGGAGGCGGCCGCGTCGAGCGCGTTGTCGATCAGATTGCCGAGCACGGTCACCAGGTCGCCGGGCTCGAAGCCCTGCGCGCCGGGCTCGAGGTGGGTCTCGAGGTGCAGCTCGACCCCGCGCTCGCGGGCCTGCGCGGCCTTGCCGAGCAGCAGCGCGGCGATCACCGGCTCCTGCACCGAGCCGAGCACCCGGTCGGCGAGCCGCTGGCTGAGGTTCAGCTCGCCGGCCGCGAAGGAGAGCGCCTCCTCCGGCCGCCCGAGCTCGATCAGCGAGGCGATGGTGTGCAGGCGGTTCGAGAACTCGTGGGTCTGCGAGCGCAGCGCGTCCGAGAGCGTGCGCATCGACTCCAGCTCGCCCGAGACCCGCTGCAGCTCGGTGCGGTCGCGGAGCGTGGTCACGGTGCCGAGCGGCCTCGCGCCGGGGGAGGCGGCCGGCCGGCCGTTGACCACCAGGATCCGCTCGTGCACCACGACCGCCCGGTCGGCGACCGGCACATCGGCGAGCAGGACCGAGCGGAGCGCCTCGGGCAGGTCGAGCGCGTCGACGGCCACCGGGATCGACACGCCCTCGAGCCGGAGCAGCTCGAGCGCGTGGTCGTTCGCGAGGACCAGCCGCCCGCGGTCGTCGACGAGGAGCAGGCCCTCGCGCACCGAGTGCAGCACCGACTCGTAGTACGCGAACACCTGGCTCATCTGCTCCGGGCCGCGGCCGCCCGTGACCCGGCGGAGGTAGCGGGCGAGCAGCCAGGAGCCGATGCCGCCGAGCGCCACCGCGCCGAGCACGCCGCCGGCGACGACCTGCAGGCGGGGGAGGAAGGAGGCGTCCACGCGGCTCAGGGTCACGCCTGCCGAGACCAGCGCGACGATCGTGCCGTCGGCGTCCTCGATCGGGGCGACAGCGCGCACCGAGGGGCCGAGGGTGCCGGTGTAGGTCTCGGTGAAGGTCTCGCCTCTGAGCGCCGGGGTGATGGTGCCGATGAACGGCTGGCCGATCCGGGCGGGGTCGCGGTGGGTGTACCGGGTGCGGTCGGGGTTCATGATCGTGAGGAAGTCGACGTCCGTGTCGGCCATGACCTCCTCCGCGTAGGGCTGGAGGGTGGCGGACGGATCGGCGCTCTCCGCCGCGGCGAGGACGAACGGGTTGTCGGCGACGGTGCGCGCGACCACGAGGCTCCGCGCGGCCGCGTCGTCGCCCGCACGTGCCCGGGCGTCGAGGGCGAGCACCAGGACGGCGACCGCGCCGAGCACGAGGATGCAGACCAGCTGCACCGCGAACAGGCGGGCGGCGATGCTGCCGCGGGGGCTCGCTGCGGGCATTCGACCTCCTCGTCCGTGCGCGTTCGTGAACAGTATGAACGCAACCTCCGGCGGGCGGCCCGCGGGGGCGAGCATCGTCGTACCCCCTCCCAGCTCGATGAAGAGACAGGACATGCGCATGGCGAAGACGCCCGGCGGCCCCGATCGGCTCAGCCCCTCCCTCACCCCCTTGAAGACCCGCCGGCGGATCGACCGCAACCACTGGCTGTACATCGCCGTGATCATCGCGGTCGTCGCCGGCGTGATCGTCGGCCTGGTCGCCCCCGCCTTCGCCGCGACGCTCGAGCCCGTGGGCAAGGCGTTCGTCGGGCTGATCAAGATGATGATCGCGCCGATCATCTTCTGCACGATCGTGATCGGCATCGGCTCGATCGCCAAGGCCGCGACCGTCGGCAAGGTCGGCGGGCTCGCGCTCGGCTACTTCATCGTGATGTCGACCTTCGCCCTGGCCATCGGCCTCGTCGTCGGCAACATCCTGCACCCGGGCGAGGGCCTCGACATCTCGAGCGCCACCTACGACACCAGCGACCTCAAGGCCGAGTCGACCAGCGACTTCATCCTCGGGATCATCCCTGTCTCGCTGTTCTCCTCGCTCGTGGACGGCAGCATCCTGCAGACGCTCTTCGTCGCCCTCCTGGTCGGCTTCGCGCTGCAGAAGATGGGCGCCAAGGGCCAGCCGATCCTCGGCGCGATCAAGCAGCTCCAGGTGCTGGTCTTCCGCATCCTCTCGATGGTGCTCTGGGTCGCCCCGATCGGCGCGTTCGGCGCGATCGCCGCGGTCGTCGGCAAGACCGGCTGGGGCGCTGTCGTCGCCCTCGCCACGCTGATGATCGGCTTCTACCTCACCTGCGCGATCTTCGTGGTCGTCATCCTCGGCCTGCTGCTGCGCCTGGTCACCGGCGTGAGCATCTTCTCGCTGATGAAGTACCTCGGCCGCGAGTACCTGCTCATCGTCGGCACCTC
Organism: Rathayibacter sp. VKM Ac-2856; assembly: GCF_013205055.1. Taxonomy (GTDB): domain Bacteria; phylum Actinomycetota; class Actinomycetes; order Actinomycetales; family Microbacteriaceae; genus Rathayibacter. Next base: position 34,637 of record NZ_JABMLF010000003.1, on the reverse strand, counting down.
CTCCTCCGAGGCCGCTCTGCCCCGCCTGATCGCCAAGATGGAGCACCTGGGCGTCTCCAAGCCCGTCGTCGGCATCACCGTCCCGACCGGCTACTCGTTCAACCTCGACGGCACCGCGATCTACCTCACGATGGCCTCGCTCTTCATCGCCTCGGCGACCGGCGCCCCGATGTCGGTCCCGGAGCAGATCGGGCTCCTCCTCTTCATGATGGTCGCGTCCAAGGGCGCGGCGGGCGTCACCGGCGCCGGGCTGGCCACGCTGGCCGGCGGTCTCCAGTCCTTCCGCCCCGACCTGGTCAACGGCGTCGGCGTCATCGTCGGCATCGACCGCTTCATGTCGGAGGCCCGCGCGGTCACCAACTTCACGGGCAACGCGGTCGCCACCCTGCTCGTCGGCACCTGGACGAAGCAGATCGACATGGGCCAGGTCCGCGAGGTGCTCGGCGGCCGCCTGCCCTTCGACGAGGCCAGCCTCGGCGCGGACGACCACGACGCCCCCGCCTCCGGCACCTCGATCACCGAGGGCATCGCCTCCATCCAGGACTCGGACGAGGCCGAGCGCACCCGCGCGGAGCTGAGCGCGAAGCGCTAGCGAGCGCATGCCGGTCGAGTAGCCCCGCAGGGGCGTCTCGAGACCCACGTGTCTGCACGTCGGATCTCGATACGCCCGCTGCGCGGGCTGCTCGATCAGCATGCCCGGTTCCGCCCCGCGGCCGGCTCGATCGGCATGCGAGGGCTCGGCGCCGCACAACGTCAGCTGAGAAGGGGTGCCCTCCTCTGATGGGGGAGGCCGCCTCCTGTCAGCTGACGTTGTGCGGTCCGCATGCTGGTCGAGTAGCCCCGCAGGGTCGTATCGAGACCCACCGTTCTGCACCACGGTGGATCTCGATACGCCCGCTGCGCGGGCTACTCGATCAGCATGTCCGGGGTCCGCTCCGCGGCCGGCTGGATCGGCATGTGCGGCGCCCGCTCCGCGGCCGGCTCGAACAGCTCAGTGCCGGCGGACGCCGAGCAGCGGGAGCGTCACGGAGCAGAGCGGCCCGATCAGGAGGGCGAAGGCGAGGGTGCCGAGGCCGACGTCGCCGCCGAGGGCCCAGCCGATCAGGAGCACGGTGAGCTCGACGCCGCCGCGGGCCGCCCAGATCGGGACGCCGAAGCGGGTGTGCAGGCCGGTCATCAGGCCGTCGCGGGGGCCGGGGCCGAGGCGGGCGCCGATGTAGATCCCGCTCGCCACCGCCAGCAGCAGCAGTCCGCCGGCGAACAGCAGGGCCTTCCCCCACCACTCGGCGGGGACGGGGAGCAGGTGGATCCCGACGTCGATCATCGTGCCGACCACCAGGACGTTCAGCACGGTGCCGAGCCCTGGTCGCTGCCGCAGCGGGATCCACAGCAGCAGGACGAGCAGTCCGATCACGTTGGTGAGCAGTCCGATCCCCAGTCCGGTCTGGCGCGAGACACCCATCGCGAAGACGGTCCACGGGTCCACGCCGATCGAGGCGCGGATCATCATCGCGTCGGCGAACCCGTAGAGCACGAGCCCCACCAGCAGCCGCGGGACGGGGCGGATCCGCCACTGGCTCACCGGGGGAGCGGGGACGGCGAGGGGCGCGGTGATCGTCATGTCAAGCATCCCATCGCAGGAGTGGCCTCCTTCGCGCGGTCCAATCCGGCTATCTTGGACGCATGGCTGATGTCCACTTCGGCGTGCGCGCCCTGCAGACCCTCCTCGGCGACTGGCGCGAGCAGCGCGGCACGCGCCCCGCGTACCTCGCGCTCGCCGACCGGATCCGGCTGCTCAGCATCGACGGCCGCATCCCGGCCGACAGCCGCCTGCCGGCCGAGCGCGAGCTGTCGGCGCGGCTCGGCGTGAGCCGCACCACCGTGGCCGCCGCCTACCGAGAGCTGCGCGAGAGCGGCTACCTCGTCAGCGTCCGCGGCTCCGGGAGCGTCACGCGCCTGCCCGGGGCGGCGGTGCACGCCGTGCCCACCCTCGCCTCCGACTTCGTCGACTTCACCAAGGCCGCGCTGCCCGCCGTGCCCGAGCTGGCGGAGGCCTACGCCCGCGCCGCGCGCCTCGCGCCGGAGTACTTCGAGGACGGCTCCTACGACACCGTCGGCCTGCCGCTGCTGCGCCGCGCCATCGCGGAGCGGTACACCCGGCGCGGGCTCCGGACCGAGCCGGGTCAGATCATGGTCACCATCGGCGCGCAGCACGCGATCGCGCTCGTCGCCCGCACCCTGCTCGCCCGCGGCGACCGCGCGCTGATCGAGGCGCCGACCTACCCGCACGCCTACGAGGCGCTGCGGCTCGCCGGCGCCCGGCTCGTCCCGGTGAACGTGGACGGCGCCGACGGCTGGGACGGCGAGGGGCTGATCGCCGCGATCCGCGGCACGAGCCCGACCCTCGCCTACCTGATGCCCGACTTCCACAACCCGACCGGCCGCTCGATGGCGGTCGACCTGCGCGAGCGCGCGATCGCCGCGGCGGCCCGCCAGGGCACGCTGATCATCGCCGACGAGACCACCGCCGAGCTCGACATCGACCGGCGGATGTCGCCGCTCCCATTCGCGTCCTACGGACCGGAGGGCACGGTGATCTCGATCGGCTCGGTCGGCAAGACGCTCTGGGGCGGCATCCGCATCGGCTGGGTCCGCGCCGAGCGGAGCATCATCCGCAAGCTGGTCGCCGCGCGCTCGGCGGGCGACCTCGGCAGCCCGATCCTCGAGCAGCTCCTCGTCGCCGACATGCTCGGCCGGATGGACGGCGTGCTGGAGCTGCGCCGCGAGCAGCTGCGCGCCGGCCGCGACCACCTCGAGGCGGCGCTCGCGCGCGCGATCCCGGAGTGGAGCGTCCCCCGGGTCTCTGGCGGGCTGTCCACCTGGGTGGGCCTCGGCCGCCCCGCGAGCTCGCAGCTGGCGCTCGCCGCCCGCACCTCGGGCCTGCTGATCACCGCCGGTCCGCGCTTCGGGATCGACGGCGCCTTCGAGCGGTTCCTGCGGATCCCGATCGGCTACTCGCCGGAGACGACCGACCGGGCCGTCGAGGCGCTCGCCGTCGCCTGGGGCCAGGTCGCGCGCCACCCGGCGGCCGACACCGGCTACCTCGCCGACGTGGTCTGAGCCTCGCCGACGGGGTCTGAGCCTCGCCGATGTGATCTGAGCCTTCACCCCCGGTCCGGGGCCCCTCGTCCGTTCCTCAGCCGGCTGATGGAAGACTCGGAGGGTGCATCTCCTCGCGGTCCTCAGCATGAAGAACCGGGCGCTCATCGCGCTCGTCACCGTCGTCGTCGCCGTCTTCGGCAGCGTCGCCCTCACCGGGTTGAAGCAGGAGCTCGCGCCGTCGATCTCCTTCCCGCAGCTGGCGGTGATCTCGAGCTACCCGGGAGCCGCTCCGGAGGTGGTCAACGACGACGTCTCGACGCCGATCGAGACCGCCATCCAGGGGGTGCCCGGCCTCGAGTCGACGAGCGCGACCTCGTCGACGAACTCGTCGCTGATCTCGGCCTCCTTCACCTACGGCACCGACCTGGCGACCGCCGAGCAGAAGATCCTCCAGGCGATCAACCGGATCCGCACCGCGCTGCCCGAGGGCGTCGATCCGCAGGTCGTCACCGGCTCGTTCGACGACCTGCCGGTGCTGCAGCTGGCCGTGTCGAGCGACGGCGACGCGAAGGCGCTCGCCGACCGGCTGCGCACGAGCGTCATCCCGGACCTGGAGAAGGTCGAGGGCGTCCGCGAGGTCGCCCTGGTCGGCGAGAGCGCCCAGCGCGTCACCATCACGCCCGACGACGCGGCGCTGGCCGCGGCCGGCCTGTCCGCCGCCGACATCCGGACCGCGCTGCAGCAGAACGGCGTTCTGGTCGCCGGCGGCGAGATCACCCAGGACGGCAGCACCTTCTCGGTGCAGTCCGGCGTCAAGCTCGACTCGACGGACGCGATCGCGGCACTGCCGCTGATCCCGTCGGCGGCCTCCGCAGCGGCGGCCTCGGCCCTCGCCCCCACCGCGCCCGCCGCGGCCCCCACCCTCGGCTCCGTCGCCACCGTCGCCGTCACCGACGCCCCGATCACCTCGATCTCGCGGGTCAACGGCCAGCCCGCGCTGACCCTCTCCATCACGAAGCTGCCCGCGGCGAACACGGTCGACGTCTCGACCGGCGTCTCCGCGCTGCTCCCCGACCTCGAGGCGTCGCTGGGCGAGAACGCGGCCTTCACCTCGGTCTTCGACCAGGCCCCCTACATCCAGGACTCGATCGAGTCGCTCGCGCAGGAGGGGGCGCTCGGCCTCGTCTTCGCGGTGCTCGTCATCCTGCTGTTCCTGCTCTCGGTGCGGTCGACGCTGGTCACCGCGATCTCGATCCCGACCTCGGTGCTGATCACCTTCATCGGCCTGCAGACCGCGGGCTACACGCTCAACATCCTCACGCTGGGCGCGCTGACGATCGCGATCGGCCGCGTGGTGGACGACTCCATCGTCGTGATCGAGAACATCAAGCGGCACCTCGACGCGGGGGAGGAGCGCGCGGCGACCATCGCGGTCGCGGTGCGCGAGGTCGCGGGCGCGATCACCGCCTCGACCATCACCACGGTCGCGGTGTTCCTGCCGATCTCGTTCGTCGGCGGCACGACCGGCGAGCTGTTCCGGCCGTTCGCGCTGACGGTGTCGATCGCGCTGCTGGCGTCGCTGATCGTCGCGCTGACGATCGTGCCGGTGCTGGCGTACTGGTTCCTCCGGCCCTCGAAGCGCCCGGGCGTCCGCGAGGCGGCGCAGGCGGCGCTCGCCGAGGAGCGCGGCGCCGCCGGCGAGACGGTCGCGCCGGCCCCGGAGGCCGCGCCCGAGCACGCCCGCCACAGCGCGAAGGCGGGCCCGCGCCGCGCGTCCGGACTGCAGCGGGTCTACGGCCCGGTCATCGCCTGGACCCTGAAGCACTCCGTCGCGACCGTCCTGCTCTCGCTGCTGGTGCTCGTGGGCACCGGCGCGCTCTACCCGCTGATGAAGACGAACTTCCTCGGCGCGAGCGGCCAGAACACCTTCACCGTCACGCAGACCGTGCCCGACGGCCAGAGCCTGGACGCCCAGGACGCGACCGCCCAGCAGGCGAGCGCGGCCATCCTCGACGTCGACGGCGTCGAGACCGTGCAGCTCTCGATCGGCTCCGCGAGCGGCGGGCTGCAGAGCGCGTTCGGCGGCGGAGGCGGCGGCACCTCGATCCGCTACTCGGTCACGACCGACGAGTCGGCCGATCAGGAGGCCGTGCAGACGGAGGTGCGCACGGCGCTCGGCTCGGTCGCCGCGGCCGACGACATCAGCGTCGCCGCGTCCTCCGGCTTCGGCGCCTCGTCGAACATCGAGGTGGACCTCTCGACGGCCTCGCAGGGCGACCTGCAGAGCGCGAACGACGCGCTCCTCGAGGCGCTGCGCGGCACCGACGGGATCAGCCAGGCGGAGAGCAACCTCTCCTCCTCGCTGCCCTACATCGCCGTGCGGGTCGACCGCGCCGCCGCCGCGGACGCCGGGCTCACCGAGGTCGCGGTCGGCACCCTGGTCAGCCAGGCGCTGCAGCCGACGCAGACGGGCAGCGTCGTGATCGACGACCGCACGCTCTCGGTCTACCTCGCCGAGGCGCAGCCGCCGGCCACCCTCGACGAGCTGTCGGCGCTCGAGATCCCGACGCGCACCGGAGCGGTCCCGCTCTCCTCGCTCGCGGTCGTCGAGCAGACCGACGGGCCCGCGAGCATCACCACGGAGCGCGGGCAGCGCACCTCCACCATCACGGTGACGCCCGAGGGCGACGACCTGGCCTCGGCCAACGCGGCGGTGCAGAGTGCGATCGACGACACGGAGCTGCCGGCCGGCGTCTCCGCCTCGCTCGGCGGCGTCACGGCCGACCAGAGCGACGCGTTCTCGCAGCTCGGGATCGCGCTGCTGGTGGCGATCCTGATCGTCTACGTCGTGATGGTCGCGACGTTCCGCTCGCTCCTGCAGCCGCTGCTGCTGCTGGTGTCGGTGCCGTTCGCGGCGACCGGAGCGATCCTGCTGCAGGTGCTCACCGGCGTGCCGCTCGGCGTGCCGTCGCTGATCGGCGTGCTGATGCTGATCGGCATCGTCGTCACCAACGCGATCGTGCTGATCGACCTGGTGAACCAGTACCGCGATCGGGGGATGCCCGTGCGGGAGGCGCTGCTGCACGGCACCGAGCGGCGGCTCCGGCCCATCCTGATGACGGCGCTCGCGACGATCTTCGCGCTGCTGCCGATGGCGCTCGGCATCACCGGTCACGGCGGCTTCATCTCGCAGCCGCTGGCGATCGTCGTGATCGGCGGACTGGTGTCCTCGACGGTGCTCACGCTGGTCGTGCTGCCGGTCGTCTACAACCTGGTCGAGGGGTATCGTGAGCGGCGGCGTGCCGCCCGCGCCGGAGAGGCGTCGGCATGAGCGACACAGGATTCGAGACCACAGCAGCAGAGACCACCACGGCAGCGGAGGTCGCCGCGGCGGCCCCCGAGACGATCGGCTCGCGCTGGCTGAGCGGCTCCGACCGCGCCGCCCGCGCGATCGCCGAGGTCGGCCCCGAGCGCTTCGTCGCCGCGGACTACCGCCCCGGGACCATTCGCCACATCGTGCTGTTCCGCTTCCGGCCGATGGCGCTCGTCGCCGAGGTGGACGGCGTGATCGCGTCGTTCCTCGCGCTCGGCGAGGAGTGCGTCCGCAACGGCGTCCCCTACATCGTGTCGATCGAGAACGGCCCGCAGCTCAGCACCGAGGGGGCGGGCGAGGGCTTCGACCGCGCGTTCCTGCTGACCTTCGCGTCCGAGGGCGACCTCAACTACTACATCGGCCGCCCCGCGGTCGACGGCCCCGGTCTGTTCGATCCGGCGCACGACGCGTTCAAGGGACTCGTCGGCCCGCTGCTCGACACGGCCGGCGTGGTCGCCTTCGACTTCCGCCCCGAGCCGTTCGACTCCGGCGCGCTCGCGGGCTGACCGCCGCCGATGGCCACCCCCGAGTTCGTCCTCCGGCTCCGCGAGAAGGTGGGCACCGAGCTGCTCTGGCTCTCCGGCGTCACCGCGGTGATCGTGCGCGAGGACCCGGTCCGGCAGATCCTCCTGGTCCGCCGCGCGGACACCGGCGCCTGGACGGCGGTCACCGGCATCATCGACCCCGGTGAGACCGTGGCCGGCACCGCGTGCCGCGAGGCGCTGGAGGAGGCGGGCGTCGTGATCGAGGTCGAGCGCGTCGTCCGGCTGCACACCCTGCCGCCGATGGAGTACCCGAACGGCGACCGCGCGCAGTACCTCGACCACGTGCTGCGGGCGCGTTACATCTCGGGCGAGGCGCACGTCGCCGACGACGAGTCGAGCGAGGTCGGCTGGTTCGCGCCCGACGCGCTGCCGCCGATGAGCGCGGACCACCGCGACCGGATCCTGCGCGCGCTGTCCGACGAGACGGCCTGCACGTTCGACTGACGAGCGGTGCCGCTTAGACGTGCTCCGAGACGAGCACCGCGCTCGTCCCCGGCTCGAGGGCGTCGAAGACGTGCGGCTCGTCGCCCGGGTAGGACAGGCAGTCGCCGGGTGCGAGCTCGACCGGGTCGTCGGCCGGCCCGGCCAGGGCGCGGCCGGACGAGAGGATCAGGTGCTCGACGGTGCCGCGGGCGTGCGGATCCGAGTTCCTGGCCGCTCCCGGCTCGGCGGTGATGCGGTAGACGTCGCGGCGGGCGCCGGGCGGGCAGGCGCTGAGCAGGGTGGCGGCGTAGTCGGCGGTGGCGGAGGCGATCCGCGGGCCCTCCCCGGCGCGGATCAGCTGCACGGAGCGGCGGGGCGGCTCGACCAGGTGCGAGAACGGCACGCCGAGGGCGCTGCCCAGGGCCCACAGCGTCTCGAGACTCGGGTTGCCCTCGCCCGCCTCGAGCTGCGAGAGGGTCGACTTCGCGATCCCGGCGCGCCGCGCGATCTCGGAGATGCTGAGGCCGAGGCGGCCGCGCTCGCGGCGCAGGGCGGAGGCGACCAGGTCGCGGGGGGAGTCCGACATCGTTCGCTCTCCGGATCGATCGTTCGACTTGACGAACGGCGGTGGTGGACGGCAGCATGTGCCTCGTGTTCATTGTAAGCACCGCGCGTTCGCTGCTCCGAACGGTCGGCCCCCGAGACCTCCGGGGCGTCCTGCTCGTCGCCGCCTCCGTCGCGGTCGTCGGCGTCTCCTACGGGCTCGGCGCGACCGCCGCCGGATTCCCGCTCTGGCAGATCCTGCTGCTCGCGGTCGCGGTGTTCGGCGCCTCCGCCGAGATCCTCTTCGTCGGCGTGGTGGCCGCGGGAGGCGCACCGCTCGCGGCGGCGCTGGCCGCGCTGCTCGTCAACGCCCGGGCGCTGCCCTACGGGATGACGGTCGGCGGCTTCCTGCCGCGCGGGCCGCTCCGGCTCCTCGGCGCGCACCTCGCGAACGACGAGACGGTGGCGCTCGCGCTCGGCGGGGCGACGGTCGCGCGCCGGCGCGCCCTGTTCTGGGTCTCGGGGGCCGCGGTGCTCACCGCCTGGCCGCTCGGGGCGCTGGCCGGGGCGCTGCTCGGCGCCGTCGTTCCCGACCCGTCGGTGCTCGGGCTCGACGCGGTCTTCCCCGCCCTCCTGCTCGCGCTCGCATTCCCGGCCCTCCGAGAGGGGCGGGCCGCAGCGGCCGCGATCGCGGGCGGAGTGCTCGCGCTCACCGCGCTGCCCCTGGTGCCGCTCGGACTCGCGCCGGTGCTGGCACTCGGCGGTCTGCTGATGACGGGGCGCCGCAGGTGAGCACCGCCGCGGTGACGCTCGGCGTCCTCGTCCTCGCCGTCGGCAGCTTCGCCCTCCGCGGGGGAGGGGCGGTGCTGCGCGACCGGATCGACCTCGGTCCCGCGACGCAGCGGCTCCTGGACCGCGGCACGGTCGTGCTGCTCGTCGCGGTCGCGCTGACCTCGGCACTGGCCGACGGCGGTGATCCCGCGCCCGCGTCCCGGGCGGTCGGTGTCGCGGCGGGCACGACGGCGGTGCTGCTGCGCGCGCCGCTCGTGGTCGTCGTGCTGGTGGCTGCGGCGACGACCGCGCTGGTCCGCGCGCTCTGAGGTCGGGCCGCGTCAGACCGAGCGCGCGAAGCAGACGCCCGAGTCGTCGCCCACGTGGGCGCCGAAGCCGTCGATCTCGGTGAAGCCGAGCGCGCGGGCGGTGGCGAGGGCCGCCTCCGCCTCGACCGGGACGCGGAAGCGGAGTGTGCGGATGCGCTGGACGCTCGCGTAGGAGAGCGCGGCGGCGACGAGGCGGCGGGCCGCGCCGCTGCGCCGGGAGCCGGGGAGGACCTCGAGGGCGAGCAGCTCGGCGAAGTCGTCGGGGCCGGGGGTGAGCGCGAGCACGCCGATCGGCTGCTGCGTCGTGCCGTCCCGGGCGACGAGGAGCCGGGCGTGCGGCGGGAGCGCGGTGTCGAGCAGGCCGGCGAGCGCAGCGGGATCCGGCCGTTCGAGCCGGACGACGATCCCGGTGCTCACGACGCGGGCGCCGCCGCCGGCTCGGCCGGCTCGAGTGAGAGCGTCTGCACAGCCGGGGCGTCGAGCTGCGCGTGCAGGAACTCGACGACGGTGGCGCGGAGGGACTCGTCGAGCATCGCGATCGAGTGGCGGGTGCCGGGGACGACGACGAACTCCACGCTCGCCCCCGTCGCGTCCAGCGCGCGGGCGAAGCGCTGCGACTGGCTGAACGCGACGCGCTCGCCCTCCGAGTGCGCGATCAGGAAGGGCGGCTCGGAGCCGTCGACGTGTGTGATCGGCGACGCGGCGTCGGCGACGGCGCAGTCGGCCAGGTCGGCGCAGTCGAGGTAGCCGCGGACGGCCGCGCCCACCCCGATGATCGGGTCGTCGTCGGCGAGGCCGGCCGCCGTGAGATCGGCGGGGCCGCTGAGGTCGACGACCGCGGCGAGGCGCGAGGTGCCGGCGCCGTCGGCCGTCAGTGCGTCGTCAGTCCCGAGCAGCGAGACGAGGTTGCCGCCGGCCGAGCCGCCGAAGGCCGCGACGCGGGTCGGGTCGATGCCGAAGCGCTCCGTCTGCTCGGGCGCGAGGATCCAGTCGAGCGCGGCCGAGACGTCCTCGATCTGCGCGGGGAAGACGTCGGCCGGAGCGAGGCGGTAGTTCACCGAGGCGGCGACGAAGCCCTCCGAGGCGAGCCACTGGCAGAGCGGTCGCCAGTTCGGGTCGGCCTTGTCGCCGCGGGTCCAGCTGCCGCCGTGCACCACGAGGACGGCGGGGAGGGCGGCGCCGGCCGCGGCGTCGACGGGGGAGCAGACGTCGAGCGCCTGCCCGGTCGCCTCGTCGTAGACGAGATCGGCGGTGACGGGCACGTCGTCGTACGCCGTGACCGCGGCGGCGCCGGCCGCCTGGGCGATCGGCTGCGAGACCGGGGCGCTCGTGCAGCCGGCGAGGCCTCCCGCGAGCAGTGCCAGGGTCGCCGCGAACAGGGCGATCGGTCGCGTGGGTCGGGTGGGCGCGCGCATGGGTGAGCCGAGCATAAGGGGAAAGGCGGCGCCCGCCTAGGTCGACCCCGCGATCAGGGGGTGGACAGCGGGACCTCCGCCTCGCGGGCCTCGGGGACGGCCGGCGTGGGCGCCTCCGCCTGCAGCCGCACGAGCACCACTCCGATCAGGATGAGCGCCCCGCCGCCGAACTGGATCGGCGCCGGCAGCTCGCCGAGCAGCGCCCACGCGGCGACGATCGAGAACAGCACCTCGGTCAGCCCGACGAAGGAGGCGATGCGGGTGCCGAGCCGCGAGCCGCCCTCGATCCCGAGCAGATAGGCGAGCACCGTCGACATCCCGAGGATGACCGCGGCCGGCAGGAACCAGGGCACGTCGTTCCCGACGAAGACGACGTCGCCGAACGTCGCGCGCAGCGGCACGAGCCCGCTGAGGCCGAGGATCAGCAGGAGCACGGCGCCGACCGTCATCGCCCCCGCGGTGAGCGCGATCGGCGGCAGCTCCGGATCGATCCGGCCGGCGATCACGTAGTAGACGCAGAGGCCGAGCGACGCGGTCAGCGCCCAGGCGACGCCGACGAGCTCGGGAGTGGACTCGCCGGACAGGTCGAGCACGAGCACCAGGCCCGCCAGCGCGAGCGCCGAGCCGGCGAGGGTGAAGCGGCCGGGGTGGCGGCGGGTGCGCGCCCAGGCGAAGAGGACGAGGAACACGGGGGCGAGGTACTCGATCAGGAGCGCGACGCCGACCGACATGTGCTCGATCGCGCTGTAGAAGCAGAGCTGCGCAGCGATCACCGCGAAGACGCCGTAGAGGCCGACCGTGCCGAGGTTGCGCCGGAGCACGTGCCAGCGGCCCCGGAGCGACAGCGCGGCCGGGATCGCGAGGATCAGCGCCGCGCCGCCCGCCCGCCAGAGCACGGCGGCGGACGGGCTCCAGCCCGCCTCGAGCAGCGGCTTCACGAAGGGGCCGCCGAGGCCGAACGCGGCCGCGGCCGCGAGGGCGAGCGCCAGACCGGAGCCCAGGCGGCGCGGGGGAGCGGAGAGCGTCACGGTGGCCTCTTCCAGGAGTCGGTATCGAGCAGTCGGTGTTCAGGAGTCAACGTCGTTATGCTCGTGACAGTACTGATCGGACGTGTCAGGAGTCAACATGGTCTTCGCTTATGACGTGGAGGCGGCGCTCACCTCCACCGCCGTGCTCGTCAACACGCTGCCCGAGCTGTCGCCGTCCGGGGAGGACGAGATGGCGTCGATCGAGCAGCTCGACGAGTTCCTGATCGAGCACCGCTACACCGGCAGCCGCGACGGCTCGGCGGCCGAGCTCGAGGCGGTGCGCTCGGTCCGCGCCCCGCTCCGCTCGCTCTGGCGCAGCCGCGCCGAGGAGGACCTCGTCGCCGTCGTCAACGGGATGCTCGAGGAGGGCCGCGCCCTCCCGCAGCTGGTGCGGCACGGCGTCTACGGCTGGCACCTGCACGCCACCCGCGACGAGAGCCCGCTCGCCACGCGGATCGTGGTGGAGGCGGCGATGGCCTTCGTCGACGTCATCCGCGGCGACGAGCGCGACCGCATCCGCATCTGCGCGGCCGATGACTGCGAGGCGGTGCTCGTCGACTTCTCGCGCAATCGCTCCAAGCGCTACTGCGACACCGGCAACTGCGGCAACCGAGCGAACGTCGCGGCGTACCGGGCGCGGCGCGCGTCGAGCTGACGCGGCACTCGCCCCGGCGCACTCGCGCCGGCGCACTCGAGCGCGCGCACTCTAGCCAGCACCCGGGCTCGCGTGTAAACTCTCGTGGTCGGCTCTTGACTCCGTGCGTCGCCGCGCGGATGGGTTTGTCAGTCAAGCGGGCCGGATCTCCGACAGTCGTCGTGAGATGAATCACATGTGTGAATCGGCCCCGGTCAGCGTCTCAGAGCAGCGACTCACCCGGGTTCCCGCAGCGCCCCGTCCGTTCGCACCCCACGAGGGTGATCGATCGGCGTGTGCCTGCTCGCGCAAGACCTGAACCCAGGAAGCAGCCATGCCCAAGAACAAGAAGCCCGCCGGCGGACGCCCCGCCAAGAACTTCGAGCCGAACCGCTTCGGCGCCTCGAGCGGCAAGTCCCAGCTCGGCGGCCGCCCCCGCTTCGCCGCGCCCAAGTCCGGCTCGCGCAGCGAGGGCCACCGCGGCTACCGCCCGGTCGACGAGAACGCCCCCAAGAAGGCGCGCTGGAACGCCGAGGAGCGCGCCGCGAAGCTCACCGAGCGCGGAGAGTCCCGCGGCGAGTCCCGAGGCACCGACCGCGGCGAGTCCCGCGGCTACGACCGTCCGGCCCGCAGCTACGACCGCGACGACCGCCCGGCCCGCAGCTACGACCGCACCGACCGCCCGTCGCGTTCGAACGACCGCGACGATCGTCCGGCCCGCTCGTACGACCGGACCGACCGCCCCGCGCGCTCGAACGACCGCGACGTACGCCCGGCGCGCTCCTACGACCGCACCGACCGTCCGGCCCGCTCGTTCGACCGCGACGAGCGCCCCACCCGCAGCTACGACCGCGACGCCCGCCCCGCGCGCTCGAACGACCGCGACGACCGCCCGGCCCGCTCGTACGACCGCGGCACCGACCGCCCCGCGCGCAGCTTCGACCGCACCGACCGCCCGGCGCGCACGAACGACCGCGACGCCCGCCCGGCGCGCTCGTTCGACCGCACCGACCGCCCGGCGCGCTCGTTCGACCGCACCGACCGCCCGGCGCGCTCGTTCGACCGCACCGACCGCCCCGCGCGCTCCTTCGACCGCACCGACCGCCCGGCCCGCGGCTTCGACCGCGGCACCGAGCGCCCCGCCCGCGGCGGCGCCGACCGGCACGACCGCGGCCCGCGCCGCGACTCCGGCTCGGACTTCTACCCCAAGCGCGACGGCCGCGGCAGCCACCAGGCCGACGACGTCGTGCTCGAGCGCCTCGAGGCGACCGCCACGGTCGCCGTCGATGTCGAGGGCGTCAGCTTCGGCGACCTCGGCCTCGGCGCGAACATCGTCCGCCAGCTGACCCAGATGGGCGCGGCCTCGCCGTTCCCGATCCAGGCCGCGACGATCCCCGAGGTCCTCGCCGGCAAGGACGTCCTGGGCCGCGGCAAGACGGGCTCGGGCAAGACCATCGCGTTCGGCGCCCCCGTCGTCGAGCGCCTGATGGAGAACGACGGCGCGAAGGGCCGCAAGCCCGGCCGCCCGCCGCGCGCGCTCATCCTCGCCCCGACCCGCGAGCTGGCGATGCAGATCGACCGCACCATCCAGCCGATCGCGCGCTCCGTGGGCCTGTTCACCGCCACGATCTTCGGCGGCGTCCCGCAGTACAAGCAGGTCGGCGCCCTCCAGCGCGGCGTGGACATCATCATCGCCACCCCGGGCCGCCTCGAGGACCTGATCGAGCAGGGTCGTCTCGACCTCTCGACCATCTCGGTGACCGTCCTCGACGAGGCCGACCACATGTGCGACCTCGGCTTCCTCGAGCCGGTGCAGCGCATCCTCCGCCAGACCAAGCGCGGCGGCCAGCGCCTGCTCTTCTCCGCGACGCTGGACAAGGGCGTCGCGACGCTCGTCGACGAGTTCCTCGTCGAGCCGAGCGTGCACGAGGTGGCGGGCGAGGACCAGGCGTCCTCGACCATCGACCACCGCGTCCTGCTGATCGAGCACCGCGACAAGGGCGCGATCATCGAGGAGCTCGCGGCCCGCGCCGGCAAGACGCTGATCTTCGCCCGCACGCGCGCCTTCGCGGAGCAGCTCGCCGAGCAGCTCGAGCACGCCGACATCCCGGCGACCAGCCTGCACGGCGACCTCAACCAGTCGCGCCGCACCCGCAACCTCGCCCTGCTGACCAGCGGCCGGGTCGACGTCCTCGTCGCCACCGACGTCGCCGCCCGCGGCATCCACGTCGACGACATCGACCTGGTGATCCAGGCCGACGCCCCCGACGAGTACAAGACCTACCTGCACCGCTCCGGCCGCACCGGCCGCGCGGGCAAGAAGGGGACGGTCGTCACGCTGATCACGCGCAACCGCCGCCACCGCATGGAGGAGCTGCTCGAGCGCGCCGAGATCCGCGCTGACATGATCCAGGCCTACCCGGGCGACCGGGTGCTGGCCGAGATCAGCGCCGGCGAGTAGAGCGTTCGCACGGTTCTCCGCGCAGCAACGCCGAAGGGCGGACACCCGGTGAGGTGCCCGCCCTTCGGCGTTTCAGGGGTGCGATCCGAGGATCGCGCCGGCTCAGGAGGCCGGGGGGGTGAGGACGGTGTCGATGAGGTACACGGTCGCGTTGGCGGTCTGGACGCCGCCGCAGATGACCGAGGCGTCGTTCACCTTGATGTCGTCGCCGGAACCGGTGACGGTGACGTCGCCGCCCTGGACGGTGGCGTGCGTGCCGTCGATGTCGTCAGGGGCGATCTGGCCGGGGACGACGTGGTAGGTGAGGATCGAGGAGAGCGTGGCCGCTCCCTCGGGGGTCTTCAGCGTCTCGAGGGTCGCGGCGTCGAGCTTGGCGAACGCGTCGTCGACGGGGGCGAAGACGGTGAACTCGGCGCTGTTCAGCGTGTCGACGAGGTTGACGTCGGGGTTCAGCTGACCCGAGACCGCAGCGGTCAGGGTGGTGAGCAGCGGGTTGTTCGACGCGGCGGTGGCCACCGGGTCGAGCGCCATTCCGCCGACCGAGCCGGCGCCGTCCGGGACCTGCTCGGCGTACGCGGCGCAGCCGGAGCCGACGAGGTTGGCGGCCGGGTCCATGGTCGCCATGGGCGTCGCGGACTCGGTCATCATCGGGGTCGACATCTCGGAAGCGGTGTCGGTCGCGGCGTCGGTGGTGCCGGCGCCGGACGAGCAGGCGGTGAGGCCGAGGGCGGCGGTGCCGAGCAGGGCGAACGCGGCGAGGGTGGTGCGCTTGGTGGATCGCATGGGGATGCTCCTTCGTGATACGGCCCCCACGTGATGCGGAGGACCTGTCTGTGTGTGGACCGTTTCGCGGCCGTTGAACAGTCTTCGGAGCCCTCCCCGAGGGGGTTTGGAATCGATCGGGGCAATCGGGTCACGGGTTCATAACGGCCCGGGTGAGGCGATTACCCTGGATGTCGGCCCGCGCACGCGGTGCGGCACGAGACGGACAGCACAGGACGGCAGGAGTCGAGCGGATGCAGACGCGAGGGGCACGGGTGGCGCGCGGAGTCGTCGCCGCCGTCGCCGCGACCGCGACCGCCGCCGCCTCGCACACGCTCGCCGGCGCCGAGGCCCCAGCTCCGGCGATCCTCGCGCTCGCCACCGCCTTCGCGGCGGTCGTCTGCGTCCTCCTCTCCGGTCGCACCCTCTCGCTGGCGCGGCTCGCGGTATCGGTTCTGCTCAGCCAGCTGGCGTACCACTCCCTCTTCCTGGTGACCGGCGGCGGCGGCGACGTGAGCGTCGTGGGCGCGACCGCCGGCGGCCACTTCCACGGCAGCGGCACGGTCGAGCTCGTCGCGGGCGGCGCCGCGCTGGACAGTGCTGGCCACTCCGCGCACACCCCGCTGATGCTCGTCTCGCACCTCGTCGCCGCTCTCGTCACCGTCGCGGCGCTCCGCCACGCCGAGCGCGTCTTCTGGACCCTCGGCACCGCCGTGCTGCGCGTCGTCGTGCGCCTCGTCGCGCGGGCGTCTGCCCTGCTGGAGCCGCTCGCCGCCTCGGTCGCCGTGCTCGGCGCGGTCGAGCCGAGCGCACCCCGGGCCCTCGACGCGGTCCTGCGGACCCTGCGGCACCGCGGCCCGCCCGCGCGCGCCCTGCCCGCCGTCTGACGTCCTCCCACCCGATCCCTTGGTCGGCGACGGGAGGCCTCGGCCGGTGAGCCCGCGCGCACCGCGATCCCGCGCTGCGCCCTCACCCTTCCTCGGCGATGCGCCGACTCCCTCAAGGACCTCTCACGATCATGACCACCACCCGCACCTCCTCCACCACCTCCTCCTCCTTCTCCTCGCGCGTCCGCCTCGTCGGCGGCGGTGCGCTCGTCGCCGCGGGCTCCGTCGCCCTCGCGCTGGCCGCCCCGACCGCCGCGAGCGCGCACGTCACCGCGGCCGCCTCCACCACCGCCGCCGGCTCGTACACGGTCGTCACCTTCTCCCTCGCGCACGGCTGCGAGGGCTCGCCGACGACCGGCCTCACCATCACCGTCCCCGAGGGGATCAACTCGGTCAGCCCGACCGTGAACCCCAACTGGGACGTCGTGAAGAACGAGGTCGCCATCGCGGACCCGGTGACCGACTCGCACGGCAACACCGCGACCGAGCGCGTCTCGGACGTCGTCTACACCGCGAAGACCCCGCTCGCCGACGGCTACCGCGACACCGTCTCGCTGCAGCTGCAGCTGCCGGAGGACGCGGCGGGCTCGACCCTCGAGTTCCCCGTGCTGCAGACCTGCGAGACCGGCTCGACCGCCTGGGACCAGCCGACCGTCGAGGGCGAGGCCGAGCCGGAGCTGCCCGCGCCGACCGTCGCCGTGACCGCGGCGATGGAGGGCTCGGGCCACCACGACGACGACGGCGACGGTGACGACGCGGTCGCGACGACCGCCTCCGCCACCACCGCGACCGGTCAGGGCGACGACGTGCTCGCCCGCGTTCTGGGCGTGGGGGGCCTCGTCCTCGGTGCCGTCGGCGTCGCCTTCGGGCTCGCCTCGCGTCGCCGCAGCCCGAAGGCGTCCGCGTGACGCTGACGACTCGGAAGACGGGCACCCGCCTCGTCCTCGCCGCCGCCGCGATCGGGCTCCTCGGCTCGGTCGCGGTGGCGACGCCGGCCAGCGCGCACAACTACCTCGTGTCGACGACGCCCGCCGCCGACTCGACGGTGACGGAGCAGCCGGGCACCCTCGCGCTGACGACGAACGACGACCTGCTGGTCCTCGGCAACGACGGCGCCGCGGCGGCCCTGCGCGTCGTCGGACCGGACGGCCTCTACTACGGCGACGGCTGCGTCAGCGTCCTCGGGCCCGAGGCGTCGATGCCGCTCGAGCTCGGCGCGGCCGGCGCCTACGAGGTGACCTGGCAGGTCGTCTCGACCGACGGCCACCCGGTCTCCGGGCAGTACGGCTTCGACTGGCAGCCCGGAGCCGACGTCGCCCTCGCGGAGGGGTCCGAGTCCGTCCCCGACTGCAACGGCACCGTCGCGGTGTCGGACGCCTCGGCGCCGTCCGCGGACGAGGCCGAGGCGGCGACCGGATCCGATCCGGCGCTCCTGGGCGACGTCCTCTGGATCGGCGGCGCGCTCGTCGCCGTCGTCGCGGCGATCGGCATCACGCTGCTCGTGCTGCGGAGGCGTCCGCAGAGCTGATCGCGAGCGGGCCTCCTGCTCCCCGTCGAGGGGATCAGTGCAGGAGGCTCGCCAGTGGTCCGCCCTCGAGGTCGGCGAGGATCGCCGCGGCGTCCTCGTAGACCGCGACGGCTCCGGCCTCGCGCAGCTCGTGCTCGCCGGTTCCGCCGGACTGCACGGCGATCGTGGCCAGGCCGGCCCGCTCGGCCGCGATGACGTCCCAGGTCGCGTCGCCGATCATGATCGCGTGGTCGACCGAGACGCCGGCCCGCTCGAGCGCGATGCTCATCAGGTCGGGCGCCGGCTTGGCCGTGTCGACGTCCCCGCCGCTCGTCACCGCGTGCACCGTGTCGCCGAGGTCGAGGACGTCGAGCAGGATCTCCAGCTCGTTCTCCGGCGCGGAGGTCGCGAGGACGATGCGGACCCCGCGGTCCGCCAGCGCCCGGATCAGCTCGCGCGCACCGGGCAGGAGCGTGATCCGCGCGGACGCCTCGGCGTAGAGCTTCGTGTGCAGGTCCTTGATCAGGGTCCGCTTCGCGTCGTCGACCTCGTCGTCCACGAGCAGATCGAGCAGCTCCGACGAGTCCGCGCCGATCGCCCGCTGGATCCGCCAGGTCGGGATGTCGAGGTCGGCCAGCCGGAAGGCGCGCGACCAGGCCTCCACGTGCAGGAAGTTGGTGTCGGCGAGCGTGCCGTCGATGTCGAAGAGCGCGGCGGTCGGTGTCGTGGGCATGTCGTCCTCTGCTGGTCGTGGAGCTGAGTGCGGAGCCCGGTTCTCACCAGGCCGAAGGGGGAACCCTACGCCTGCGCCCGGGCAGGAGTCGCGCCCCTTGACGTGAGGCTGTCAGAACGGCGGAGGCTCGTCCTGCGCCGCATTCGGTTGCATGATCTGTGGCGCGCCGTCGGCGCCCGGCGGTGGCTCGGAGTGCGCCGGGCGCGTGGTGTAGCGCCGGCCGATCGGGCTCGTCCAGTGCAGGACTCCGGCGGGCCGGTGCTCGATGCGCCAGGTGGTGGTGTGCCGGAGCCGGTGGTGATGGCGGCAGAGGTGGGCGAGGTTGTCGGCGTCGGTGCGGCCGCCGTGCTGCCACTCCACTCCGTGGTCGACGTCGCTCGCGGAGGCGGCACGCGTGCAGCCGGGGAAGCGGCAGGTCTCGTCCCGGTGGAGAAGGTGCCGCCGCAGATCGGCGGGGACCCGGTAGCTCGTGCGCCCGACGGAGAGCACGGCGCCGGTCTCGGGGTGGGTGAGGATCCGCGTGAAGGAGGGCGCGTCCGCGGCGAGTAGGCGGGCGGTCCCGGGGTCGATCGGCCCGTAGCCCTCGAGGGTGCCGGGCTCGTCGGAGCGCCCGAGAAGCGTCAGCACGGGGACAGTGACCGCGACGCGGGGACGGATCCCGGCGGGGACGGCGGTGCCCGTCGCGCGGGCGCCGTTCGTCTCGCCGTCGAGCAGGAGCGCCGCTCCGACGTCGGCGCGCAGCTGGCCGACCGTCCGCTTCTCGCCGGGCAGCTCGCGCAGGGAGTGCGCCACCCGGTCGATGCGGTCGAAGGCGCCGTGCGCCTCGGGCGCCGGGAGGTGCAGGTGCAGGGTGGCCATGCCGTCCCCGTCACCGTCGAGCCAGACCCCGCGGCGCTCGGCGCACCGGCGGTGGCGCTCGGTGAGCGACTCGGGGTGCAGTCGCTCGCGCAGGGTCCGGAGGCGGCGCTGCAGCTGCGGGGGAGTGCGATCGGCCGCTAGCGCGGCGGCCTCCTCGTCGAAGCGCCCGCGCACCTCGGGCGGCAGCTCGGCGGCCGCACGGAGGATCGCCCGGGCGTGCTCGGGCGAGATCTCCGCGTCGCGCAGGGCTGCGAGGGTCCGCGGGAGCTCGTTGACGAGCAGCCGGCTCTCCTCGATCAGCCCGGTGGCGTGCGCCTCGGACACCCGCAGCGCCGTGGCGAGCTCCGCGATCAGCGCCCTGTGCGCCGCCTCCGACCGCTCGGCCCGCACGGTCACCCGCGGGTCGACCAGCGCGGCATGGGCGGTCAGCGACGCGACCCGCGCGAGCTCGATCAGCTCGGCCCGCTGCGCCTCGGCCCGCGCCCGGAACCCGTCGACGACGCACACCACGCCGACGGCCGAGGCGAGCGCCTCGTCCAGGTGCTCGCGCACCCCCGGGGGTCGTCCCCCGTCCTCGTTCTGAACCATACGAGGATGGTTCCACAGACCACCGACACGGGGCCGGCCGTCCGGCCCTATCAGTGGAGAACGCGCCGAGATCGATCCTGGGGAGGAGCGATCGCCCGATTCTCGATCCCCCTACGCGTAGACCCGCACCGTCTCCCGGATGGTGTTCGCGTATTCGTAGATCTCGTCGAGCGTCGAGATCGCGTGGCGCGTCTCGTTCTTCTCCTGGTCGAAGGTCCCGAGGTACTTCTGCTTGCGATTGAAGTGCAGCCGCGCGACGGGCTTGCGGTTGTTGTCGTCGATGATGATCGCGAAGTACGACTTGGCGTCGCGGGAGGCGATTCTGCTCACCTTGACCTCGCTGCAGGCGATCGCCTTCACGATCTGATACCCCTCGAGCTCCTCGAGCGTGGTCTCGATGTCGCTCTGGTCCTCGAACTCCTCCTCGACCACGGCCTGGCTCGTGACCGCCTGCTCTGCGGCGATCATCTCCGTCCGTGGGAAGTTCGGCGCTCCGAGTGCCGTCTTCAGGCGCTCATTGACCTGCTCGTTGAGGAACTGCTTCGAGGCCTTCGTCACCAGTGCGGTGAACTGCTCCCGCACCTTCTGCGTGTACGCACCGCCCTCGTAGACGCGCGTCGTGAAGAACTTCACCCACTCATCGGACGGAGAAGCGAACTGGGCGGCCAGCTCGCGCTTGAGCTGGCCGATGTACTTCAGCTCGCCGGCCGCGCTGATGATCGAGTCGAGGTCGAAGACCTCCTTCGTCAGCTTCACCAGTTCGGGGATGAGCGTCTCGTCGATGTCGGTGAGATCGAGCACCAGGAAGGGCTTCGCATCCATACGATTAGGAGCGTCGAGATCGGTGTAGAAGTGGTACTGCTCGCCATTGGTGAGGATGGCGATGCGTGCGTTCGTCACCGCGAAGTACCGGTACAGCTGCGATGCGTGCTCGATCTTGAGCGGCTCACTCGACTTCTTGCACTCGACGAGCATCTGGACGTCGCCGTTGTGCACGATCGCGTAATCGATCTTCTCGCCCTTCTTCACGCCGACATCGGCGATGAACTCGGGAACGACTTCGAGGGGATTGAAGACGTCGTAGCCGAGGATCGTCGAGATGAACGGCATCACGAAGGCGTTCTTCGTTGCTTCCTCGGTCTGGATGATGTCTCGCTGCTGGGTGACCTTCGTCGCAAGGGCCATCAGTCGTTCGGTGAATTCCACGGGTCTCCTCGTCGAGGCGGAAAGGCTCTGTCCGCTGAATGCTCTCCGACGAGCCGGCGCCTTAGCCACCCCCTTTCGGGGATCCCCCTCACACCCGCCGCGGCACCGTGAAGACCGTCTCGACGCCCGGCGAGTACAGCACCGAGTCCGGCGCCCGCGACGCCAGCCCCGGGAATCCGGCGACCTCGAGCAGCCCGTCGTCGAGCGCGAGCAGATCGGCGCGCTGCAGCGGCCACGACCGGTGCAGATTGCGGCCGTACCAGGTGGAGCCCAGGTGGCGCTCGTGGTAGGCCCAGCGCGAGGTCAGGAAGCCGGCCAGCGGGTCCTCGGACGCATCGGTGCCGGGGGTCGGGCGCACCACGATCCGGGAGCGCGCGGCGGGCTCGCCGATCCGCTCGGTCGTGTAGATCGCGGCTCCGTGGCGGTGCTCGATGTCCATCCGCGCCCAGCGGTACGGCAGGCCGAAGACGGCCTGCGCGGTGAGCACGGGGAGCAGGTGCGACGCCTCGAGCGAGACGAAGACGACTCCGCGGCGCCCGTGCCGATCGACCGAGTAGAGCCGCACGTTCACCTCCGGGAACGTCCCCAGCCACGGCACGCGCGGCCCGCCGAGGAACGCCGTCCGCGACAGCCGGAACGGGATCAGCCCCACCCAGGAGGAGCCGTCGTGCTCGTCGGGCCGGACGCCGGCCGGGAGGTGCGGGGCCACCTGCGCCGGGTCGACGCGCCAGTGCAGGAAGGACGCCTCGGTCCAGCGCTGGCGGAGGATGCGCGGCCCGCCGAGCGCCGGCGCGGTACGGGTCACGGATTCGACGGAGGTCATCCCGCCATCGTGCTCCTCGCTGCTGCGAACCGGCCTGTCCCGAGCGATTCCGGCGCGGTGCGCGGCACGGGCGGCGCGCGGCGCCGCCACCCGCCACGATGAGACCATGTCGAGCACCGCCCCCTCCGCCTCCACTCCCGCCGCCCCCGCCGCGACCCCCACCCGCCGCGACGCCGTGCTGCTCTGGTCCGCGATCGCCGTGACGGTGCTGCTCTGGGCGTCGGCCTTCGTCGGGATCCGCTTCGCCGCGGACGACTTCGACCCCGGCGCGCTCACCCTCGGCCGGATCGTCATCGGCTCGATCGCGCTGACGGTGGTGCGCCTCGTGCTCACGGCACGCCGCCACGGCGAGCGGACCGCGCGCAGCCGGGTGCCGCGCGGCCGGATCCTCCTCCTCGTGATCGTCTGGGGCGTCGCCTGGTTCGGCCTCTACAACCTCGCGCTCAACGCGGCCGAGCGGCACGTCGACGCCGGCACCGCGGCGCTCCTGGTCAACATCGCGCCGATGATCACCGCGGTGCTCGCGGGCCTCCTGCTCGGCGAGGGCTTCCCGCGGCGCCTGCTCGGCGGCATGGCGGTGGCGCTCGCCGGAGTCGCGGTGATCGCGTTCTCCACCTCGTCCGGGCAGTTCGACGTGATCGGGGTCGTCCTCGGCCTCGCCGCCGCGGTGCTCTACGGCGGCGCCGCGACGCTGCAGAAGCGCCTGCTCGGGCACGTCGACGCGATGACGATGACGTGGATCGGCTGCCTGGCCGCGACCGTCGCCTGCCTGCCGTTCGCCCCGGAGCTGCTCGCCTCGCTCCAGGCCGCGCCCGCCTCCTCGATCGCCGCCGTCGTCTACCTCGGCGTCTTCCCCACGGCCGTCGCCTTCACCACCTGGGGCTACGTCCTCTCCCGCTCGAGCGCCGGCCGCACGGCCGCCACCACCTACGCGGTCCCGGCCGTCGTGGTGCTGCTGTCCTGGCTGCTGCTGGGCGAGACGCCGCCGGCGGCGGCGCTGATCGGCGGCGCGATCGCCCTGGGCGGCGTGGCGGTCGCGACCCTCCGGCGCCGACCCGCGGGAGTCTGAGGGAGCGCTCACTCCCCGGCGATATGCTGGGGGCACGTTCGTCCAGTCGGCGCCGAGCGCCGGCCACGGTGCGCGCCCGTTACGGTGAGGATCCCCGATGACCGAGGCCCTGCAGCCGCCCCAGAACGCCCTCTCGCTCACGCCGCCCGAGCCCGTCGCCGCCGTCGCGACCACCTCGGCGCCGTCGATCGCGCCGAAGGTCCCCGAGCAGGCGCTGCCCGGGCTCGAGGCGAAGGTCGACGGCTACCTCGCGTCGCTGATGTCGTCGGAGGCGCGCAGCCCCGAGTTCGCGGCGAAGGCGAACGACATCCGCACGATGGGCGACGCGGACATCCGCTCGGCCGCCGACTCCTCGAACCGCCTGCTGAAGACGCCCGTGCGCGCGCTGCAGGAGGGCGGCCTCTCCGAGGGCTCGAACATCGGCAGGACGCTGCTGGAGCTGCGCCGGACCGTCGAGGACCTCGACCCGTCCGAGGACAACATCCAGAAGAAGATCCTCGGCTTCATCCCCTTCGGCAACAAGATCACCGACTACTTCCGCCGCTACGAGAGCGCGCAGTCGCACCTCAACGCGATCATCCAGGCGCTCTACGACGGCCAGGACGAGCTGCGGAAGGACAACGCGGCGCTCAACCTGGAGAAGCAGAACCTCTGGGACACGATGACGCGCCTCAACGAGTACATCTACGTCGCCGAGCGCCTCGACGTGAAGCTGTCGGCGAAGATCGCCGAGCTCGACGCGACCGATCCCGACCGCGCCCGGGCGCTGCGCGAGGACGTCCTCTTCTACGCGCGGCAGAAGCACCAGGACCTGCTGACCCAGCTGGCCGTCTCGATCCAGGGCTACCTGGCGATCGACGTCGTGATCAAGAACAACGTCGAGCTGATCAAGGGCGTCGACCGCGCGACCACGACGACCGTGTCGGCGCTGCGCACCGCGGTCATCGTCGCGCAGGCGCTCGCGAACCAGCGCCTCGTGCTCGACCAGATCACCGCACTCAACACGACGACCTCGAACATGATCGAGGCGACGTCGCGGATGCTCGCCGAGCAGTCCGCGAGCATCCAGTCGCAGGCCGCGTCGGCGACGGTCGGGCTCCCGCAGCTGCAGGCCGCGTTCGCGAACATCTACCAGACCATGGACTCGATCTCGGACTTCAAGATCAAGGCGCTCGACAGCATGGCGCAGACCGTCGGCGTGCTGCAGGTCGAGACCGCGAAGGCCGGCGAGTACGTCGAGCGGGCCCGCCGCAGCAACTCCGACATCGACGCGGCCTCCTCGCTCGATCTCGGCCGCTAGCCGATGGGCTGGCTCTCCCGGCTGTTCGGCGGCACCGACCCGGTGCCGGAGGAGACCGCGCCCGCACTGCCGCGCGTGCCGTCCAGCGACGACATCCTCGCGGCGCTCGACCGGGTCGCCGCGGAGACCGCGGGAAAGGTGCCGGCGATCGTGGCCGCGCGCATCCGCCGGGTCGACGAGACCGTCCGCGAGATGGTCCCGCGCCTGGACCGCCTCGGTGGGATGAGCCGGCAGGGCCACACCGTCGTCGCCACCGCGACCAGCTACCTGCCCGAGGCGGTCGAGGGCTATCTGCGCCTCCCGCGCGACTTCGCCGACCGCCGCGCCGTCCACAAGGGGAAGACCTCGCTGATGATCCTCTGCGACCAGCTCGACCTGCTCGGGGGCACCCTCGACCGGATCTCCGACGCCGTCTCGCGGCAGGACGCCTCGGCGCTGATCGCGCACGGGCAGTTCCTCGCCGAGAAGTTCACGGAGTCGTCGCTGTCGAGCGGGCTGGACGCGCCGAGCACGCCGTCCACGCCGCCCGCGCCGACCACCCCCGGCTCGCTGACCCCGCCGAGCGCCTCGTGAGCACGCTGCAGGCGTCGCTCGACGCGCTCGTCCTCGTCGGGACCGCCGCCGGTCTCGACGGCGCCGACGTGCGCGCCGAGGGCGGCCGCCTCGCCGCCGCGGTCGCCGAGTCGATCACCGGAGCGGGTCAGGACTGGCTCGCCGAGACCGGAAGCACCGGCGGGCTCGAGGCCTTCTTCACCGCCGCGTCGAGCGCCCGGCGCTGGCGCAGCTCGCCGACCGACCTGCTCGCCGGGCTGGTCGCGGCGCGCTCCGAGCAGGCCGGCGCGTACGCGCGGGCGCTGACCGAGGTCGTCTCCGCGGCGAGCTCGCTCGGACAGCCGGGGATCGGCGGGATCGCGGCGGCGTCGGCGACGGCGGCGGCGCAGCTGGGGGCGGTCGGGGCGGCGCAGGCTCCTCCGTCCTCCGTCCCCGCGGCGCCGCGCGATCTGCCTGCCGGCGTTCCCGGGGTCGACGAGATCCTCGCCCGGCTGCGGCGGACCGAGCACGACGGGCCGCAGGACGAGCCGGGGTCGGCCGCCGCCGCGCCGCCCGTCACTCCGGCCGCCGAGCCGGAGCCCGAGGAGCTCGAGCCGCCCGAGGCGATCGAGGACCTGCTCGCCGAGCTCGACGCGCTGATCGGCCTCGACCGGGTGAAGGGCGAGATCAAGCGGCAGACCCAGCTGCTCCGGATCGACACCCTGCGCCAGGCCGCCGGGCTCACCACGCCGACGCTGACCCGGCACCTCGTCTTCACGGGCAACCCGGGCACCGGCAAGACCACGGTCGCGCGCCTGGTCTCGCGGATCTACCGCTCGCTCGGCATCCTCTCGAAGGGCGTGCTCGTCGAGGTCGACCGCTCGGAGCTGGTGGCCGGCTACCTCGGCCAGACCTCGATGAAGACCGCCGAGGTGATCGCCTCGGCCCGCGGCGGCGTCCTCTTCATCGACGAGGCCTACGCCCTCGCGCTCGATCAGTACGGGGCGGAGGCGGTGACCACCCTGGTCAAGGACATGGAGGACCACCGCGGCGACCTCGTCGTCATCGTGGCGGGCTACTCCGGCCCGATGCAGGGCTTCCTCGACACCAACCCGGGGCTCGCCAGCCGCTTCTCGACCACGATCGACTTCGCCGACTACAGCGACGACGAGCTGTCGGCGATCTTCGCGCGCCTCGCCGCCTCCGCCGACTTCACGCCCACGGAGGAGGCGATCGCCGCCTTCGCCGACCTCGCCGCCGCGCAGGAGCGCACCGAGGCGTTCGGCAACGGCCGCTGGGTGCGCAACGTGCTCGACGCGGCGATCGCCCGCCACGCCTGGCGCCTGCGCGACACCGAGGAGCCGACGCTCGACGAGCTGCGGACGCTCGAGGCGGCGGACGTCGTGGAGGCGGAGCTGCCGGAGGCCGACGCATCGACCGGGGAGAGCTCATGAGCATCACGACCGCCGCACCTCCCGCGCAGGCCGCACCGCCGGCCGCGCCCGCCACCCGGCGGCCGACGCTGCTCGCCCGGGCGACCTCGACCACTCCGCGCACCCTCCGCCTGATGCTGGTGCTGACGGCGCTCGCCGCCGTGCTGTTCGGCGTCTTCGCCCAGCAGGCCGCGTCGCTGCAGTCGCGCGCCGCGACCGAGGCACGGGAGCAGGCCGCGCAGCTCGTCGGTGTGCAGGACGTGCGGAACCTCCTCGTCGACGCCAACGCGATCGCCGCGAACACCTTCCTGGTCGGCGGCCTCGAGCCCGCCGATCAGCGGCAGAGGTACGTGGCCAACCTCGCGGCCGCATTGACGCGGCTCACCGAGCTGGCCTCGACGCAGCCCGACGACGCCGAGACCCTCGCCGCGATCACGAGCAAGCTGACCACCTACAGCGGCCTGATCGAGCAGGCCCGGGCCAACAACCGGCAGGGCTTCCCCGTCGGCTCGGCCTACCTCGACCAGGCCTCGGCGCAGCTGACCGGTGCCGAGAAGGGGATCCTCCAGGACCTCAACGGGCTCGTCACCCGCGGGGCGGACCGCGTCGCCGCCGCGTACGACACCGTGCGCTTCAGCGTGCTCCTGCTGATCGGCTCGCTGGCGATGCTCGTCCTGCTGATCGCCGCGCAGATCTGGCTGGCCCGCCGGACGCACCGCTACCTCAACCGCCCGCTCGTCACCGCCACGGCCCTGCTGCTGCTGGTCGGCATCGGCGGCGCGGTCGTCCTCGGCTCGATCGGCGGGCGCGCGGCCGCGGTGCGGGCCGACCCGTACCAGGCGACCCTCGTCGTCTCGCAGGCGCTCACCGCCGCGAGCGACGCGAAGTCGCTGGAGAGCTTCACGCTGATCAAGCGCGGCTCGGGAGCGGCGCTGGAGGCGGAGTTCCAGACCGCGGCGGAGGACGCCCGCACCCGCCTGCAGGACGGCGTGGAGGCCGGCATCGTCGACGGGTCGCTGCTGAGCGAGCTGAACGCGTGGCTGGAGCTGCACACCGCGATCCGGGGCGCCGACGACGACGGCAGGTGGGACGACGCCGTCGATCTCGCCACCTCGACCGAGCCCGACTCCGCGAACGTCGCCTTCACCGCGTTCGCGAACGACGCCCGCACCGCGATCCTCGACGACGCGGACACGACCCGGACCGAGCTCGACGACGGGAGCGCGATCGCCTCGGTCGCCTCCTGGATCCTGCTCGCCGCCGGCCTCGCGGGCGCCCTGCTCGCCTGGCGCGGCGTCTCGCAGCGACTGGAGGAGTACCGATGACCCGCCTCAGCACCCTGCGGACGGGCGCCGTCGCGCTCCTGCTGACCACCGTGCTCGCCGTCTCCGGCTGCACCAGCGGAGCGGAGGACCTCGGCACCATCACCGAGGCGACGCCGACCCCGACGGCCTCCGCGTCGTCGAGCGCCGCTCCCGCCACCGCGGAGTGCTCGCCCTCGGCCGTCACCTCCTACGCGCCGACCGGCGTCACCGACAGCCCCCGCCTCGCTGAGATCCGCGCGGCGGGCACGCTCCGCGTCGGCGTCTCGGCCGACACCCTGCTGATGAGCGCGCGGAACCCGCTGACCGGCAGGATCGAGGGCTTCGACATCGACATCGCCCGCGAGATCGCCCGCGCGATCTTCGGGAACCCGGACTCGATCGAGTTCGTGGTCATCACCTCGGCCCAGCGCCTGCCCGCCCTCAGCGGCGACGCGGCCACCCCGCAGGTCGACCTGGTCGCCCGCACGCTCACCATGACCTGCGACCGCTGGAGCAGCATCGCCTTCTCCTCCGAGTACTACGGCGCCGGCCTCAAGGTGCTCGTCTCGGACAGCCTCGACGCGGACGGCATTGAGGACCTCGCGGGGAAGTCGGTCTGCGCTCCGCGCAGCACCACCACGCTCAGCCGGCTCGAGAACGACTACCCGGAGGTGACCGCGGTCGCCGCCGACACGCACACCGAGTGCCTCGCGGAGTTCCAGGAGGGCTCGGTCGACGCGATCGCCGGCGACGACACGATCCTCGCCGGCTTCGTGGCGCAGGACCCCTACGCCAAGGTCATCGGCGGCCCGCTCAGCTCCGAGCCGTACGGCCTCGGCATGCCCGCCGGCGACACGGACTACGTGCGCTTCGTCAACGCGGCACTCGAGAGCATCCGCGCCGACGGCCGCTGGCAGAGCATCTACGACCGCTGGCTCGGCGAGCTCGGCGCGCAGTCGCCGCCCGACGCGGTGTACGGACGCTGACGGTGGCCGCGGGGACGGGGACGCAGGGCGGCTCGGGAGCGGGGGTCTCGGAGGGGACGCCCGTCGCTCCGGGGCGCCTGGGCGAGGCGATCCCGCAGCGCGAGCTCTTCGACTACCTGGCCCGGCTCGGCCGCTGGCTCGATCGGACGACCCGGGAGCTGTCGCGGCTCGACGCCGCCGCGCTCGCGTCGCCGCAGGCCGACAGCTACACCGCCGACGTCGTGCTCGCGCAGTCGCTGCGCGAGTCGGTGACGCGGCGGCTGGCCGAGCTCGAGCAGGTCTGGGACTCCGGCCGGGTCGACGCCGTGGCGCGCGAGCGGATGTCGCAGCTGATCTGGGGCCGGCTCGACGCGTCGGGGTCGGGCGGGAGCGCCGCCGTGTCGCTGGTCGAGGCCGTCCGGCTCTGCGACGCCGTGGTCGGACAGCTGAAGTCGCGGCTCGAGCTCGACCCGAGCGGCACCGACGTGGCCGGCCGGATCGTCGGCGTCCGCGCCGAGATCGAGCGCTGCCGCGACCTCACCCGCGACGCGCGCGGCGCCGTCGACCAGGCCGCCGCCCAGCGCGTCGCCGTGCTGCGCTCCCGGCTGGACAGCCTCGCGGAGAAGGCCGGCCGCGGCGCCGACGTCTCCGGCCCGCTCGGCCAGCTCGAGAGCGACTCCGCCCGGCTCGAGCGCGACCTGATCATCGCCGCGTCCGAGCGCCGGGGGCTCGAGCACGACCGGGCCCGCGCCCGCGAGCTGGCCGCCGCCGCGGAGCTGCGCGAGGCGCCGCTGCGCGAGCTGGTCGCCCGCTGCCGCCGCGAGATCGCGGATCCGCCCCGCCTCGCCGTGCCCGACGTCTCGCGACTCGGCGAGCCGCCGGCCGACCGGCAGGCGCTCGACGCGCACCTCGCCCGCCTCACCGCCGTCGGCCGGGCGTTCGACGCCGTCGAGGCCGCCTACACCTCGCCGCTGCGGGAGCGGGCGGCGCTCGGCTTCCGCCTGCGGGCGCTGCGCGAGCGCGCGGCCGCCAACGGCCGGGCGGCCTCCGCCGTCGGTGCCGCGGCCGACGCCGAGGTCCGCGCCGCGCTCGACGCGGTGCCGTGCTCGGTCGCGCTCGCCCGCCACCTGGTCGAGCAGTACGACGTGGTCACCCGCGATCTGCCCGCCGCCTCCTCTCCCTCGCACCCCCGGAAGGCCAGCTCATGAACGGCGCCCCCTGCACCTCGACCCCGGGCTGCACCGGTGTGATCGAGGACGGCTACTGCAACGTCTGCGGGCTGCCGGCGGAGGCGCCGGCGGCGGCTGCTCCCGCCGCCGCCGTCTCCACCCCCACCGCGCGCCGCGCCGCTCCCGCGACCGGCGCCGCTCCCGCCGCTCCCGCCACTGCCTCCGCCGCGTTCGGGACCGGCTTCGCCGAGGGGGCGCCGAACGCGCAGGCCCCGGTCGGCTCGAGCACCGAGGAGGCGGCGACCGCCCGCAGCGGCCGCACCTCCTCCGCCCGCCTCGCGACCGCCGCGCTCGGCTCGGCTCGCACCGCGCAGACCGGCTCGAAGACCACCCGCCGCGTCGGCACCACCTCGACCCGCCTGCGCGGACCCCGGCTCGGCGCCGGACTGACGACCGTCCCCTCGCGTCCCGCCGCCGATCCGATGGCCGCGCTGATGAAGGAGGCGGTGCTCCCCGAGCGCAAGCGCTTCTGCTCGAACTGCGGCACCGCGGTCGGCCGCGGCCGCGACGGCAAGCCCGGCCGCACCGAGGGCTTCTGCCCCAACTGCCGCACGCCGTTCAGCTTCACCCCGCAGCTCGCGAAGGGCGACGTCGTCGGCGGCCAGTACGAGGTCGTCGGCTGCCTCGCCTACGGCGGACTCGGCTGGATCTACCTGGCCCGCGACCGCAACGTCTCCGGCCGCTGGGTGGTGCTCAAGGGCCTGCTCAACTCCGGCGACCCGGACGCGTACGCCGCCGCGGTCACCGAGCGGCAGTACCTCGCCGAGGTCGAGCACCCGCTGATCGTCGAGATCTACAACTTCGTCCTGCACGAGGGCGCCGGCTACATCGTGATGGAGTACGTCGGCGGGCCCAGCCTCAAGCAGATCCTGCAGGAGCGCCGCGACGCGAACGGCGGCTCCGCGGATCCGCTGCCGGTCGACCAGGCGCTCGCCTTCGTGCTCGAGGTGATGCCGGCCTTCGCCTACCTGCACGACCACGGACTGCTCTACTGCGACTTCAAGCCGGACAACATGATCCAGGTCGGCGACCAGGTGAAGCTGATCGACCTGGGCGGGGTGCGCCGGGCCGACGACGAGGAGTCGGCCATCTACGGCACCGTCGGCTACCAGGCGCCCGAGGTGCCCGAGCTCGGGCCGTCGATCGCGTCCGACGTCTACACGATCGGGCGGACCATCGCCTCGCTCGTCCTCGACTTCCGCGGCAACCAGACCACCTACGTCGCGTCGCTGCCGCCGGTGTCCGAGACGCCGCTGTTCCAGAAGTACGACTCGTTCTACCGCCTGGTCGCGAAGGCCTGCGCGCCGGATCCGCAGGACCGCTTCGCCACCGTGGACGAGATGCGCGGGCAGCTGCTCGGCGTGCTGCGCGAGGTCGTCGCGACCGACCGCGGGCCCGGGCACCCGGCACTGCACTCGACCGAGTCGGCGCTGTTCGAGGCGCCGGTCGCCGACGTGGTCGACCGGCCGCTGCCCTGGGACGCGCTGCCCGGGCTGAAGACCGACGAGTCCGACCCGGCCCGCGCCTGGCTCGCGGGCGTCAACGTCGCCGACCCGATCGTCCGGCTGCGCGCCCTCGCGCTCGCGCCGACCGTCACCGTCGAGGTCCGGCTCGCCCGCGCCCGCGCGGCGATCGAGGCCGAGCGCTGGGAGGACGTCGCCCGGGCGACCGGCGAGATCCTGACCGAGGACCCGTGGGAGTGGCGGGCGGTCTGGATGAGCGGCCTCGCGCAGCTCGCCCGGCGCGACGCCATCGGCGCCCGCGCCTCCTTCAACACCGTCTACGGCCAGGTGCCCGGGGAGCTCGCCCCCAAGCTCGCCCTCGCGGCGGCTTGCGAGTCCAGCGGCGAGCCCGAGGTGGCGGAGTCGCTCTACGTCATCTGCGCCCGCGCCGACGCGAACTACACCGCCCCGGCCGCCTTCGGCCTGGCGCGGGTCCGCCAGCATCGGGCCGACCTCGACGGCGCGCTCGACGCGCTCGACATCGTCGGGCCCACCCGCTCCTCCTACGTCGACGCCCGTCGTCGGCGGGCCGAGCTGCTGGCCGGCTCCGGACGCGGACTGCCCGCGCTCTCGGCCGCGCTCGCGAGCGTCGACGCCGTCGCGATCGACGCGCGCACCCGGCTCGAGCTGACGACCGGGGTGCTGGAGTCGGCGCTCGAGCTGGTGCGCCGCGACGGCCCCGCGGAGGGCGCGACGATCGGCGGGATCGATGCGACGGAGCCGGCCCTGCGCGACGGCCTGGAGATCTCCTACCGCTCCCTCGCCGCGGCGACCCGCGAGAAGCAGGAGCGCCTGCGCCTCGTCGACCGGGCGAACGCCGTGCGCCGCTGGACGCTGACGTGAGCGGGGAGAGCGCCGTGCTGTCCACGGCCTGCCCGAACTGCGGCGAGCCGGTCTCGACCGGCGACGCCTTCTGCGAGGCCTGCGGGACGACGCTGATCGTCCCGGCCGCCGCGGCCGCTCCGCCCGCCGCCGGCTCGGAGGGGCCCACCGCCTGCGTGCACTGCGGGGGAGCGATCGCCGACGACGGCTACTGCGAGCAGTGCGGCCAGCGCGCGCCGACCGAGCGCGAGCACTGGGCCGAGGCGCCGCACCCGCTGGTCGGCGGGGTCTGCGACCGGGGGATCCGGCACGCGGCCAACGAGGACGCCATGGCGATCGGCGCGACCGCCGGCGAGGACGGCGCCCTGCTGACCGCGCTCCTCGTGGTCTGCGACGGCGTCTCCTCCACTCCGGACTCCGACACCGCCTCACTGGCCGCCGCCCGCGCCGCGCTGAGTGCCCTGCGCTCCGAGGTCGGCGGAGCGGTCCACGGCGCCGAGCGCTGGGGCGCGCTGCTGCAGATGGCGGTCGCGCGCGCCTCCGGAGCGATCGACGCCGCGGTCCCGGAGAAGCGCGACAACCCGCCGTCGTGCACCTTCACCGCCGCGATCCTCGACGGCGCCCTGCTGGTCACCGGCAACGTCGGCGACAGCCGCAGCTACTGGATCCCCGACGGGGGACCGGCGCGGCAGCTGACGGTCGACGACTCCTGGGCGCAGGAGCAGATCGCCTCCGGCGTGCCCCGCGCCGAGGCCGAGACGGCGCCCGACGCGCACGCGATCACCAAGTGGCTGGGCGCGGACGCGCACGACGAGTCGCCGGCGATCGCCTCCACCGTGCTCGACGAGCCCGGCTGGGTGCTCGCCTGCTCCGACGGACTGTGGAACTACGCGTCCCCCGCCGACGACCTCGCAGCGGTGCTGCACGACGCCGTCGCCCGGATCGGCAGCGACCCGGTCGCGCTGGCGGAGGCGCTGGTCGCCTGGGCGAACGAGCGCGGCGGCCACGACAACATCACGGCGGCGCTGGCGCGCTTCGCCCCGGGCGGGGACCAGACGCCCCACGCAGACGAGTAGGCCGCCTGCGGCCGCCTCCATGCTGATCGAGTAGGCCGCTTGCGGCCGTATCGAGATCCACCCTTCGACAGCGTCGGTCTCGATACGCCGCTGCGCGGCTACTCGACCAGCATGGGTGGGCGGACGATCCCGTTCCGCTTCATGCTGATCGAGTAGGCCGCCTGCGGCCGTATCGAGATCCACCCTCCGATAGCGTCGGTCTCGATACGCCGCTGCGCGGCTACTCGACCAGCATGGGTGGGCGGACAATCCCGTTCCGCTTCATGCTGATCGAGTAGGCCGCTTGCGGCCGTATCGAGATCCACCCGTGCCGCTCCGTCCAGCCGGGACCCCTGCCGCTGGACAGATCCGCCCCTCGCGTCCGCCCGCTCGCCGCCTACCCTCGAGCCCATGAGCATCGCCGAGTCGCCCGCCACCTCGCTGTCCACCATCGGCCACTGGATCGACGGGGCGGCCTCGCCGTCCTCGTCCGGCCGCACCGCGCCGGTCTACGACCCGGCGCTCGGCGTCGCGACGAAGGAGGTCGCGCTGGCCGACGCCGCCGAGATCGACGCGGCCGTCGCCTCCGCCAAGGCCGCCTTCCCCGCCTGGCGCGACACCTCCCTGGCCAAGCGCCAGCAGATCCTCTTCCGCTTCCGCGAGCTCCTCGACGCCAAGAAGGGCGAGCTGGCCGAGATCATCACGTCCGAGCACGGCAAGGTGATCTCCGACGCGCTCGGCGAGATCACCCGCGGCCAGGAGGTCGTGGAGTTCGCGACCGGGCTCGCGCACCACCTGAAGGGCGAGTACTCCGAGCAGGTCTCGACCGGAGTCGACGTGTACTCCGTCCGGCAGCCGCTCGGCGTGGTCGGGATCATCAGCCCGTTCAACTTCCCGGCGATGGTGCCGATGTGGTTCTTCCCGATCGCGATCGCGGCCGGGAACACCGTGGTCGTGAAGCCGTCCGAGAAGGACCCGTCGTCGGCCATCTGGCTCGGCGCGCTCTGGAAGGAGGCCGGGCTCCCGGACGGCGTCTTCACCGTGCTGAACGGCGACAAGGTCGCCGTCGACGGGCTGCTCGAGCACCCGGACGTGACGTCGATCTCGTTCGTCGGCTCCACCCCGATCGCCCAGTACGTCTACGAGACCGGCACCCGCAACGGCAAGCGCGTGCAGGCGCTCGGCGGGGCGAAGAACCACATGCTGGTGCTGCCGGATGCGGACCTGGACCTCGTCGCCGACTCGGCGATCAATGCGGGCTTCGGCTCGGCGGGCGAGCGCTGCATGGCGATCTCGGTGGTCGTCGCCGTGGAGCCCGTCGCGGACGAGCTGATCGGGAAGATCCAGGAGCGGGCGGCGACCCTGCGCATCGGCGACGGGCGCCGCGGCTGCGACATGGGACCGCTGGTGACCCAGGCGCACCGCGACAAGGTCGCCTC
>NZ_JABMLF010000002.1:781490-783576 GCF_013205055.1 Rathayibacter sp. VKM Ac-2856 | reverse complement strand
CCTGTGGGAGAGTAGGACACCGCCGGACACCATTTGCCGATGGCCACCCAGATTCTGGGTGGCCATCGCTGTTTAACCCGTGGTTCTGTCCGCAGAACCGACCGCGCCACCATCCGGACCCCCGTGGAATCGACCACGCTGCGGGTTAGGGTGGTGGCGAGCGGCTCTCGAGCCGCCGATCCCCGTCGTCACGACGGGTCAACTCCACAGAGCTCCACCACGACAGGCGAGGAACGCATGGACGACGCAGCATCCGACCGCAACGACCGCGGACAGGACCGGCGCGACGAGCGCCCGCCCCGCGCCGCCGGCGGCGACCGCTCCTCCTCCCCGCGGGGCGGAGCTCGCGACGGCGACCGGCCCGCCCGCGGTGGAGACTCCCGTCCGTACCGCGCCGGTGGCACCGACAGCCCTCGACGCGACAGCGGAGCGCGCCCGGACCGCGGTGGCGACTCCCGTCCGCGCCGTGACGGAGACTCCCGTCCTTCCCGTGACGGCGACTCTCGTCCCCGGCGCGACGGTGACGTCCGTCCTTCTCGGGACGGCGACTCCCGTCCGCGCCGGGATGGAGACTCCCGTCCTTCTCGTGACGGTGACTCTCGTCCTCGCCGTGACGGTGACTTCCGTCCTTCCCGTGATGGCGATTCCCGTCCTCGTCGTGAGGGTGACTTCCGTCCTTCTCGTGATGGTGATTCGCGTCCTCGTCGTGAGGGTGACTTCCGTCCTTCCCGTGATGGCGATTCGCGTCCTCGTCGTGACGGTGACTCCCGTCCTTCCCGCGATGGTGATTCCCGTCCTCGCCGTGAGGGCGACTTCCGTCCGTCCCGGGACAACGACTCTCGTCCCCGTCGGGACGGCGACTCTCGTCCTTCCCGTGACGGCGATTCGCGTCCTCGTCGTGAGGGTGACTTCCGTCCTTCTCGTGACGGGGATTCGCGTCCTCGTCGTGAGGGCGGCTTCCGTCCCTCGCGCGACGGCGACTCCCGTCCTCGTCGTGAGGGCGACTTCCGTCCCTCGCGCGACGGCGACTCCCGTCCTCGCCGTGAGGGCGAGTTCCGTCCTTCCCGTGACGGTGACTCCCGTCCCCGTCGGGACGGCGACTCGCGCGGCGGGCGCTTCGACGACCGTCGCGGCGGGGGCGATCGTGCCGGTGGCCGTGGCGGGTACGCCGGCCGCGGTGCTCCCCGCGAGGAGCCGGAGCTCACGGAGGAGGAGCGCGAGCGCCGCTCCCTCCAGTCGGTGCGGCCGCGGCACGACGACCCCGACCTGCCGGACGACGTGCAGGCGAAGGATCTCGACAAGGTCGCCCGCAACGAGCTGCGCACACTGTCGAAGGACAACGCGGAGTGGGTCGCCCGTCACCTGGTGATGGCCGGCCGGCTGCTCGAGGAGGACCCGGAGCTCGCGCACCGACACGTCCTCTCCGCCGCTCGTCGTGCGGGGCGCATCGCTGTGGTCCGCGAATCGCTGGCCATCTCGGCGTACGCGACCGGCGACTTCGCGCTCGCACTGCGCGAGCTGCGCACGTACCGGCGGATCTCCGGATCGGACGAGCAGGTCGCCCTGATGGTGGACAGCGAGCGCGGAGTGGGGCGCCCCGACAAGGCGCTCGAGCTCGGCCGCTCCATCGACCGCAGCACGCTCAGCCCGGGTGCTCAGGTCTCGCTCGCGATCGCGATGTCCGGTGCGCGCCTCGACCTCGGTCAGGGCGAGCTCGCTCTGATGGAGCTCGAGATCCCGCAGCTCGACCCCGATCGCGCCTTCTCCTACAGCCCCGACCTGTTCGCGGCGTACGCGCTCGTCCTCGACGAGGTGGGCCGTGCCGACGAGGCCGCCGAGTGGCAGCGCCGTGCGGACATCGCCGCGCGGGCCGTCTTCGCGGCCGAGGGCGGCGGTGACGACGAGACGATCGAGGTCGTCGAGGAGGAGGGCGAGTACGTTCCCGCCTCGCGCGCCGAACTCGCCGAGCTCGTCGGTGACGACGAGACGGCCGACGACGACGACTCGGACGAGCCCGTCGACTCCTTGGACGTCGACGACTCTGATGACTCCGTGGACTCCGACGACTCTGATGACTCCGTGGACT
>NZ_JABMLF010000002.1:620177-781390 GCF_013205055.1 Rathayibacter sp. VKM Ac-2856 | reverse complement strand
CCGACGACGTCGATGACTCCGTGGACTCCGACGACGTCGATGACTCCGTGGACTCCGACGACGTCGATGACTCCGTGGACTCCGACGACGTCGATGACTCCGTGAAGTCCGACGATTCCGACGATTCCGATGACTCCGATGACTCCGGCAACTCGGATGACGTCGAGGACGACCTGCTCGACCCCGTGGACACCGAGCTCGCCGAGCAGGACGCGCCGGAAGCGGACGCGCTGGAGACGGACGCGCTGGAGACGGACGCGCTGGAGACGGACGCGCTGGCGACCGACGCGGTGGAGACGGCCGCGGAGACGACGGCCGCTGACGCCGTCGAGCACCAGGCCGCGCTCGGCGACGGCGACGCGTCCGACGCCGACTTCGAGGAGGCTCTCGCGGGCGCCACCCCCGAGGCGCTCCCGGTGGAGGCGGCCGGCGACGAGCCGACGTCCTCCGACTCCGACAGCAGCACCACCGACCCCGAGGAGGACGGCGCCGATGTTCCGAAGCCCGAAGCCTGAGCCCACCCCGCTCGACGGGCGCGACTGCGTCCTCGCCGATCTCGACGGCGTCGTCTACAAGGGCGCCGACGCGATCCCGTTCGCCGTCGACAGCCTCAACCGCGCCGGTGAGACGCTGCGCGTCGGCTACATCACCAACAACGCGTCGCGCACCGACGTTTCGGTAGCCGGCCACCTCTCCGACCTCGGCCTCGCCGTGCGCCCGGAGGACGTCGTCACCTCACCGCAGGCGGCCGTCGTGCTGCTCGCCGACCTGATCCCGGCCGCCTCGACGGTGCTCGTCGTCGGCGGGGAGGGCCTCACCACCGAGGTCGAGCGCGCCGGCTTCACCGTCACTCGCAGCGCCGACGACTCGCCGGCCGCCGTCATCCAGGGCTTCGCCCCGACGGTCGGCTGGGCCGAGCTGGCCGAGGCGTCGTTCGCGCTGCACACGGGGATCCCGTGGGTCGCGACGAACACCGACTGGACGATCCCGGTCGCCCGCGGCATCGCTCCGGGCAACGGCACGCTCGTCTCCGCCGTGCACACCGCGGTCGGCCGCCTGCCCGTCGTCGCCGGCAAGCCGGAGCGGGCGATCTTCGACGCGGCCACCGCGCGCTTCGGCTCGACGAATCCGCTGTTCATCGGCGACCGGCTCGACACCGACATCGCCGGCGCGAACACCGCCTCGATGGAGAGCGCGCTCGTGCTCACCGGCATCGACCGGGCGAAGCAGCTGCTGGCCGCGGATCCGAAGCTGCGTCCGACCTACATCCTCGGCGACCTGCGCGAGCTGCACCTGCCCTACCCCGCGACGGTCGTCGCGCGGAACGGCACGCACTCGGTGCGCTCGGCGAAGGTGCGGCTCGACGGCGACTCCGTCGTGATCGTCGACGCGGGCAGCGACGAGACCGATCTCCTGCGCGCCGCCTGCTCGGTGATCTGGAGCTCGGGCCGCGCGATCTACGGTCTCGACGTGCCGGAGTCGCTCTACAGCTGACCGGGACCCGCCGGAGACCGGCGTCGCCCGACCCGGCGCCGCGGTCTTCGCGCTACGGCCGATCGCGTGACGCGGGCTCCTCCACACCCTCGAGTCGGAGGAGTCCGCCGAGGCGGCCGGCCAGTGCCACCGCGGCGATCGCGATCAGCGCGCCGTAGGCGAAGGTGGCGCTGAAGACGGCGCCGCCGCTCCCGACCAGCCCGGTCACCGCCGCGGCCAGCAGGCCGGTCAGTGCGAGCGAGACCGAGCCGCCGGTCGAGTCGGCGATCTGCAGCGCCGAGCTGTTGAAGCCCTCGCGGCCCGGCGCCGACAGCGCCAGCGTCAGCGTGCCCATCCGCGGGAACATGACGCCCATGCCGCCGCCGGCGAGGAACCAGCCGACGCCCGCGACGATCGGCGACAGCAGGAGGACGGTGGTCAGCAGCACCACGGCGATGCCGGCGAGCAGCAGCCCCGTGCCGAGCCGCATGGCGCCGCCGTGCGAGAGCCGGGTGCCCGGGCGGCCCTGCAGCTGCGAGCCGAGCGCCCACGAGACCGCTCCAGCCGTGAGCGTGACCCCGGCCAGCCACGGCGGGAGTCCGTACTGCTCGCTGAGCAGCAGCGGCAGGTAGACCTCGGTGCCGAAGAAGGCCGCCGCGACCAGTGCCCGCAGCAGCATCGTCGACGGCAGGACGCCGCGCGCCCGCAGCGTGCCGACGGGCAGCAGCGCGCGGACCGCGAGGATCACCACGACGATCGCGACTGCGGCGACCACGCCCGCCGCGTTCGGTGCGACCTCGGCGCTCGTGCTCAGCAGGACCACGGCCGCCGCCACCACGACGGCGCGCAGCACGCGGCCGATCGCGCCGCGGTCGAAGGGCCGCAGCTCGTGCGGCTCGAGCGCGCGGAGGGTCGGCGCGATGGCCGCACTGGCGAGGGCGACCAGCGCGACGACGCCGAGGAAGACCCAGTGCCAGCTCGCCAGCTCGGCGACGATCCCGGCCGCCAGCGGGCCGACGAGGGAGGGCACCACCCAGGCGGCGGCGAAGGCCCCGAAGATCCGCGGATGCAGGGCGGAGGGGAAGACCCGCGCGACGAGCACGTAGAGCGTGACCGTGATCCCGCCGCTGCCCAGGCCCTGCAGCAGGCGCGCGGCCACGAAGACCTCCATCGAGTTCGCCGTTCCGGCCGCGATCAGGCCGAGCGTGAACAGCAGGATCGCCGTGATCAGCGCGGGCGTCGGCCCGCGGCGATCGGCCGAGGAGCCGGCCGCGACCATGCCGACGACCGCAGCCGCGAGGGTGGCGGCGAAGGCGAGCGGGTAGAGCGCACGGCCGTCGAGGTCGGCGCTGATGATCGGCATGATCGTCGTGACCGCGAGCGATTCGAACGCGCAGAGGAACACGAGCGCCGTCGTGCCGACGGTGGTGAGGAGGAAGGGAGCCGAGGTGATGCCGCGGCGATCGACGGAACGCACTCCCGCCACACTACGCGGCGGTCGGGCCGCTCAGGCGCCGGCCGCTCAGGCGCCGGTCGCCGAGGCGCCAGGAGGCGATCAGCGGTAGACGGCCCAGTCGTCCTTCGTCAGCAGGGTGGGCGTCCCGTCGATGTCGACGAGCCAGCCCGCGTCGTCGCGCTCGAGGTAGCGCCCCTGCACGATCTCGGGCGCCCAGCCGCCGTCGCGGGAGGACACCCAGCGGACGAAGCGGACGGTGCCGCCGCGCCGGAAGAGGGTGCCGTTGTGGTCGCTCATGCCGTGATCCTCTTCGCACGCGGATCGGGAGCGCTCTCAGGCTCAGGCAGGACGTGCAGTCCGAGCCGTCCGTGCGAGCCCGCGGACAGCGCGCGCAGCCAGTGCGGATTGATCTCGTGCTGACCGGGGGCGTCGTACTCGTAGCGCGTGGCGATGGTGGGGTGCAGCCACAGCTCGGAGGGTCGCCCCTCGTCGTCCTCGGTGGTGAGCAGGAAGCCCTCGCCGCGGCGGAACCGCGCCGTGATGACGTTCTGCAGGTGCGCGAGGGTCCGGTCCTCGAACCGGTGCGCGCTCGGAGGTGCCCCGTACAGCAGGCGTCCCATCGTCGAATCTCCTCGGCGTCTCAGTCGCGCCCCGGCGGGCGCAGCCTTCCGAGCCTACGGGATTGGCTAAGTCGTTTAGCTAACCATGACGGCCGCGGTGCGTTTACCGGACAGCAACCACGGTCGGTCGAGAAGTGGTTGCATGGTCGGAGCGAGTTCCCGGCCGGGGCGCCTGCCACTCAGGAAGGCGCGACCCATGGACGATCGACCGGATCTGTTCGCTCTGCTGGCGAGACTGCGGACCGAGGAGCGCGGCTACGACGCGCGCGTGGAGCGCCGGCTCGGCATCGGCGCCACCGACCTCGCCGCGCTCCGGCTGATCGGGATCGGGGCAGGCCTGGGCGAGACCGTCCGGGCCGTCGATCTGGCCGGCGCCATCGGATTGACGACGGCGGCCGTCTCGATCCTGGTCGACCGGCTCTCCCGCGCGGGCTACGTCGACCGGGTGCTCGACCCGTCCGACGGGCGCGGCCGGATCCTCTGCCTGACCGAGCGCGCCGAGACGGCCCTCCGGGAGACGGACGAGCGGGTCTACGGCGAGGTCCGCACGCTCACCGACGGCATTCCGGACCGGGAGTCCGCGCGGCTCGCCGAGGTGCTCGAGGGGCTTTCGCGCATCTTCGAGGAGGGACCGCAGGAGCGGGAGCGGACGGCCTGACGCGCTCGCCGGCTCAGCGGGTCAGGCGCTCGATCAACTCGCGGTAGCGACCCGCGGTGCGGACGACGATCTCGTGCGGGAGCCGGGGCGCCTCGCCCTGGCCGTCCCAGTTGTCCGCGAGCCAGTCCCGGACGATCTGCTTGTCGAAGGACTGCCCGCGCACGCCCGCGTCGTACTCCACCGCGTCCCAGTAGCGCGAGGAGTCGCTCGTGAGCACCTCGTCGCCGAGCGTCACGATGCCTGTCGAGCGGTCGACGCCGAACTCGAACTTGGTGTCGGCGAGGATGACGCCGCTGCGCAGCGCGATCGCGGCCGCCTCGCGGTAGACGTGCAGGGAGAGGGTGCGCAGCGCCTCCGCCGCCTCCTCGCCGACGAGCTCGACGGTGCGCTCGAAGGAGATGTTCTCGTCGTGCTCGCCCTGCGGAGCCTTCCAGGCGGGAGTGTAGATCGGCTCGGGGAGGACGTCGCCGTCGGCCAGGCCCTCGGGGAGGGGGATGCCGCAGACGGCGCCGGTCGAGAGGTACTCCTTGTACCCGCTGCCCGAGAGGTAGCCGCGGACGACGCACTCGATCGGGAACATGTCGAGCGTCCGCACGAGCATGGCGCGGCCCCGCACCGGCTCCGGGATCTCGCCCACGACCAGGTGGTTGGGCACGTCGGCCAGCTGGCCGAACCACCACAGCGACAGCTCCGTCAGCAGCTCGCCCTTGCCGGGGATGCCGGGCTCGAGGACGGTGTCGAAGGCGCTGACCCGGTCGCTCGCGACGACGAGCATGCGGTCGGCGCCGAGCACCGGGTCCGAGTCGTCGGGCGTGTAGAGATCGCGCACCTTGCCCGAGTAGGCGTGCTGCCAGCCGGGCAGGGGTGCGGTGGTGTCGAAGGCCGGGGAGTCGTCGCGGGTCACCCGGCCATTCTCCCGGACACGGGCGCGGCGGTAATCCCTCTCTCGGATGCTCCTGGTCAGAGGGTCCACGACCGGGAGCCCGGCGATCGAACCTGAATGCAGCCTGGGCATCCGCTCTGTCGCGCGCATCCGGCGCTGTCAAGCACGCGCGCGGGCGAGATGCACGCGCCTAGCGTCGAAGGCATGACTTCCGACACGACGAACGACCAGTACACGTTCCAGGACCCCACGACGATGTTCGCCGACATCGACACCGAGGAGCAGTACCAGGAGGGCTCCGGCCTGGACTCGAAGATGGACGACCTCGCCGACCGCGGCGAGTCGACCTACCGCGGCTCCGGTCGCCTCGAGGGCCGCAAGGCGCTCATCACCGGCGGCGACTCGGGCATCGGCGCGGCCGTCGCCATCGCCTACGCCCGCGAGGGCGCCGACGTCGCGATCGTCTACCTGCCCGAGGAGGAGTCCGACGCGAAGAAGGTCGTCGCCCTCATCGAGGAGGCGGGCCGCACCGCCGTCGCCATCCCCGGCGACATCACCGACCACGACTTCGCCGTCGGCGCCGTCGCGACGGCGGTCGAGGGCCTCGGCGGACTCGACATCCTCGTCAACAACGCGGGCAAGCAGCAGTCGGTCGAGGACTTCCTCGACATCTCCGACGAGCAGTTCGACGAGACCTTCAAGACCAACGTCTACGCGATGTTCTGGATGACGAAGGCGGCCGTGCCGCACCTCGCCCCCGGCTCCGCGATCATCAGCACCTCGTCGATCCAGGCCTACCAGCCGTCGCCGACGCTGGTCGACTACGCCTCCACCAAGGCCACGATCAACACGTTCTCGAAGGCGCTCTCGCAGCAGCTCGCGCCCAAGGGGATCCGCGTGAACGTCGTCGCGCCGGGTCCGATCTGGACCCCGCTGCAGACCGCCGGCGGACAGCCGCCGGAGAAGCTGCCCGAGGTCGGCTCGCAGACGCCGCTCGGCCGCTGGGGTCAGCCCGCGGAGCTCGCTCCGGCCTACGTGTTCCTCGCCTCGCCCGAGTCGAGCTACGTCGTCGG
Source organism: Rathayibacter sp. VKM Ac-2856 (assembly GCF_013205055.1). Taxonomy (GTDB): domain Bacteria; phylum Actinomycetota; class Actinomycetes; order Actinomycetales; family Microbacteriaceae; genus Rathayibacter. The sequence continues at coordinate 775,227 of NZ_JABMLF010000002.1, read as the reverse complement.
CGAGACCCTGCACGTGAACGGCGGCATGCCCACGCCGTAACACTCGGCGGCACGAACGGGCCCAGGCGGCGCTCGGAGACCTCGGTCCCGGGCGCCACCTGGGTCTTCGCATTTAGTTGTCGTAACAATGGGTCCGGAGAAGGCGAACTGCGCAAGGCTTTCTCCATGACCGATTCCCTGCCGATCCTCGACCTGTCCCGCCTCGACCAGGGGGAGGAGGAGGCCGCCGCGTTCCGCCGCGACCTCCGCGAGACCACGCACGACGTGGGCTTCTTCTACCTCGTCGGCCACGGCGTCCCGCAGGACCTCCTCGACGACGTCGTCGCCGTCTCCCGCCGCTTCTTCGACCTGTCCGAGGAGGAGAAGCTGGCGATCGAGAACACCGCCAGCCCGCAGTTCCGCGGCTACACCCGGTTCGGCGCCGAGCTGACCAACGGCGACGTCGACTACCGCGAGCAGGTCGACATCGGGATCGACCGCGACGTCGTCCCGGCCGGCCCCGACGTGCCCGACTACCAGCGCCTCGAAGGGCCGAACCTCTGGCCCGAGTCGCTGCCCGAGTTCCGCGCCGTCTTCGAGCGCTGGCACGAGGAGCTCGCCGCGGTGGCGATCCGCCTGCTGCGCACCTGGGCGGTCGCGCTCGACGCTCCCGCCGACGTGTTCGACGAGGCCTTCGCCGAGAAGCCGTTCTCGCTCGTCAAGGTCGTCCGCTACCCCGGCACCTCCGACCCCGAGCCCAAGCAGGGCGTCGGCGCGCACCGCGACGGCGGCGTGCTGACGCTGCTGCTGGTCGAGCCCGGCAAGGGCGGGCTTCAGGTCGAGCACGACGGCTCGTGGATCGAGGCGCCGGCGCTGCCCGGGGCGTTCGTCGTGAACATCGGCGAGATGCTGGAGCTGGCCACGGGCGGCTACCTCAAGGCGACGCTGCACCGCGTGATCTCGCCGCTGATCGGCACCGACCGGATCTCGATCCCGTTCTTCTTCAACCCCTCGCTCGACTCGACGATGCCCTCGCTGCCGCTGCCCGAGGAGCTCAAGTCCGGACTCTCGGTCGACCCGACCAACAGCCCGATCCTCGAGACCTACGGCGAGAACGCCCTGCGCTACCGCCTGCGCGCCCACCCCAACGTGGCGGCCGTGCACCACGCGGACCTGCTCGCCCCGACGAGCTGACGCGCGCGCCCGCCCCTCCATCCCCCGCCGCGAGATGCCACTTGTGCACGCGACACGCCGACAGAAGCGTGCACAAGTGGCATCTCGCGGTGAGGGGAGAGGGGCGGGCGTGGGGTTACTCGATGAGGTTGGCGGTGGGGAGGGAGTGCGTTCCCAGGTGGAGGGAGCGCGTCGCCAGGGTCCAGCTGATGCGGGGGCGGAAGACGGCGAGTCCGGTGAAGGACACGGACTTCATCTTCTTCAGCGCGGTGCTCGCTTTCGCCTTCAGGGCGGAGACCTGCTGGGCGGAGTGCGCGGAGGCCGCCGGCGGCGGACCGACCTCCCACATCTCGACGGCGCCGGGCTGCGGAGGGGGAGTGTCGGCCGGGAGCTCGGTGACACGTCCCGCCGGTCGGGTGGCCTTGTACTCCACGGAGAGGGGCACGGCGACGGAGGCGTTGGAGGTCAGGAAGCTGGTGAGCCGGCGGTCCTCCGCCTCGATCGCGCTCTCGACCCCCTCGATGAGATCGGACCCGACGTGGCAGCCCGTGATCGGGTCCTGCTCCGCGACGACCGCGAAGACGACGCCGCCGGCGCAGCCGAGCAGCGCGGACGAGACGTCGAGGGCGAGCCAGCGGTCCAGCGCCGACTTCTCGCGGGTGGCGATCTCGACGATGTAGCTGCCCTCGACGGTCGCCTTCCCGGCGACGTCGATCCGGTGCGGGGCCGGCATCCGCTTGCCGGCGAACGTGTCGAGCATCTTCGTGCCGTCGATCTTGCCGTCGGCGGCCAGTGAGAACTCCTTGAAGTAGATCGAGTGGCCGGGCAGGAAGCGCCACGCGTCGGGCTCTCCGGGCTTCGGCTGGAAGTAGAGCCGGACGCCGTGCTTGCGCACGATCGCCGGGGAGAGGTTGACCCCTGCGCTCGCGAGCCGGCTGTCCCGCACCCTCGGCGCCCCCAGGAGCGAGTAGTTGATCGAGTCGCGGAAGGAGAAGGCGATCGACATCGTGGGGACGTTGCAGTCCTCCTTGGCGGCGAGCTGCCGGACCTCGCACGTCCCGTTCGGCGAGGTGATCCACGGATTGCCGTTCCTGGTCATCGACGGAGCACCGACCGACATCTCCAGGTCGAACTCGTCGCTGACCCCCGGGTACTCGGAGGAGAGCTCGATCCCCGCTCGCAGGAGGAAGCTGAACCGGCCCTTCCCGGAGATGTGCGAGTTGAGGGAGCTGTAGGAGTTCCAGCCCTCCAGATGCGCCGTCGAGCCGCCGGAGAACCGGACCAGCGCCGTGCTCTCCTGGTCGTGAGCCGGAAGCTCCGCGACCGCGGCCCCGAAGCCGGGATCGGTCGCCGGAGTGCTCAGCATCACGGCGTCGCGGAAGCGCGCACCGGCGTCGCCCGGCACCTCGCAGTACTTCACCTCGACGTCGAAGATCTGGCAGCGCCACCAGTTCAGCGAGTGGCCGAGCTCCTCGAGGTAGTACTTGGCGAACTCCGGGTTCGCGGACCCGTCGGTGAGGCTGGTGCGATCCTTGTTCAGCAGGATCACGCTCTGATCGTCGTCGTAGACGAAGGCGGCGGGCCGATCGCCCAGGGTGTCGGAGGCGACCCACATCGGGCTGATCTGCTCGAGATAGGCGGAATCCGTCACGACCTTCAGCAGCTCCGCCGTGATGAGCCGCGCCTCCGCGCCCGTCCAGGCGGGGTTCTTCCGCGCGACCTGCTCGTAGTCCGTGCCGAACGCGTGCGTGAACACCGCCTCCACCCCGCGCTCGAAGGCGACCTGCCCTGCCGCGAGGCGCAGATCGGCGCTGGTGGCGCTGAGCACGGGCAACCGCTTCGTCCCGTCGATCCCGAGCTTGTCGTTGAGCGGCCCGCTCGCGAGGAGCCACTTCGACGTCGCGTCAGGAGTCATCCGGGGAGACCGAGCGAGGAGCTGCCCGAAGTCCTGGTACTGCGACTCCGGCGGCGCGTCGGACCCGGGTGCCTCACTCCAGAGGCCGCTCTCGCGGACGCCCTCCACCGCCTCGTCGCCGAGGTCCTTCGTGAAGTCGGCGGCGAGGTTCTCGAGCGTGGTGCCGAAGTCGTCCTGCCCGCCGATCTCGTGCAGCGCGTCCGAGAGGAATCTCAGCTCGCCGGACTTCAGCGCGGTCTCGGCGGAGAGCTCCAGCCCGCCCTCGATGGTCTCACCCACCGGGCCGAGCGCTCCGAGGAAGATGCGGCGGAGGTTGATGCCACTCGGGTTCTCCTCGTAGTCCTCGATGTGCCGGATCATCGGCCCGATCAGCGGGATCTTCTCCGCCTCCCCGACCACGCTGCGCTCGTGGAGCCACTGCCGCTGCAGCGCGAGGAACTCCTGCTCGTCGCTCTCGGCGGCGCGCCGGTACTCCTCCTCCGTCGCCTTCAACTCGGACAGCTCCTTGCTCTCGACCCGGAGCAGAGCCGCGAAGCCGGTGGGGTCCTCGCCCGCCCAGGTGCGGTGCAGCTCGTGCCAGTCCTCCGCCATCCGTGCCCGGAGTCCCGCCTGCGCCTCGCCGACCCGGGCGTCGCGCTCGTTCGTGACGGCGTCCCGCTCCGCCTCGAGCGTCTTCACGTCCTGTGCGGCGGCCGTGCAGAGACCGATGCTCACGAAGATGTTGAGGATCATCCACGCCGGATGGCACGCGGTCCTCCGCTCGGCGATCGCCCGATTCAGCCGCGGCGCGAACTCGGCGACCCGTGCGCTGAGCGCCGCCTCCGCTCCGACTCTCGCGTCGTTCGGCCCGAGGGAGAAGAGACGATCCATCCGCGCGTACTGGCGCTCGTGCGCTCGCTGCGCGATCCGGTGCCCGGAGTCGTTGAGAGCGGTGCGGAGCTGACCGCAGGCCAGCAGCAGGGGGGAGCCCGCCGGAGCGGAACTGCACCGGGCGGAGGACACGCGCCAGCGATCGGCGCCCGCCGCCGGATCGATGCCGGGCTCGCTCGTGAGGCATTCCGCTCCCGTCCCCGAGATGCAGACCAGCTCTCCGTCGAGGTCGCGGGCGTACCAGATCGGCACCCCGAGTGATCGGCCGTCCCTCCAGGTCATCTCGGCGGCGCCCGCCGCCCTGCACAGGGTCGCGAACACGGCCGGCACGGACGGCGGAGCGTCGTCCACCCGCGAGCAGGGGAGGAGAGCGGTCCGGCCCCTGGCGACGTCGGTGACGGCGGAGAGCGGCGCGGCCGTCAGCAGGTCGTACGCGGTCCCCGGCCCGCCCGGCTGCGTCGCCGACACCGGGAACGCGATGTACCGCTCGTCGACGATCGTGTAGACGGCGGCGGGGCGTCCGGCCTCCGGATCCGCGGGCAGGACTCGCAGCGCCTCCGTCGTGACGCCGGCGAGCGGATCGTCGAGCGGCGACGGGCCGGTCGTCGCGGCGTGCGCGGGCAGGGCGGTGCTGACGGCGAGAAGAGCCGCCAGGGCGATGGTCGGGAGGGTGCGGCGTCGAGGCATGCTGCTCCTGGGGGTGGGAGGTGCGGGATGCTCCGGGCGGCCGAGCCCGGTGCGGGCCGGCGGAGCGTCTCGCGCGGTCGAGTGCCACACCGTAGTGGGGGCGTGTTCCGCTCCTGTGTCCTTGCGCGTCATGCGGCACGGTGGCGCCGGATCGCTTATCGGCTGCCGGATCGACGCCCGCGAGCGAGGGATCGTGACGGTCGGCTGACGCGGGATGACCGGGCGCTGACCGGGCGCTGACGCGGCGCTGACGGGCGGGAGCGGAGGGTGGCGGGGCCGGCGACCGCCGCGCCGTCGCTCCTCTCCTCGTCAGGGATACCCATGTCGTCTCACCGCACCCGCTCGTTCCGCCGCCTCGGCGCCCTCCTCGCGCCGTCGGCCGCGCTGCTCCTGGCGCTCGCCGGATGCTCCGCCGCTGCCGCGCCGGTCGCGTCCCCGTCGGCCGGGTCCTCCACCGCCGCGGCCGGGGCTGCCTCGGAACAGGCTGCGGCGGACGGGCCGGGCGACGCCGAGATCCGGGCGCTGTTCGACCAGTGGAACGCGGCGCTCGCGACCGGGGACCCGGCGCAGGTGGACGCGCTCTACGCCGAGGACGCGGTGCTGCTGCCGACCGTGGCACCCGGGGTGCTCGACACGGCGGCCGAGCGGGTCGGCTACTTCGACGCGTTCTTGAAGAAGCGGCCCACGGGGAGGATCGACGAGGGCGTCGTTCGCGATCTCGGCGACGGCTACGCGTCGAGCACGGGCCTCTACACCTTCGATCTGGCGGCGACCGGGGAGGTCGTGCACGCCCGGTTCACCTTCGTCTACGAGGAGATCGACGGCGGGTGGCGGATCATCGAGCACCACTCGTCGAAGGAGCCCGTCGCGCCGTGACAGCCGAGCGCCCGGCCGCCGGACCGTGGCACAGTGAGTCGTGCTCATCTTGCTGGTGGAGGACGATCCCGCGATCGCCGACTGCGTGTCCGCGACGCTCGAGCGGTACGGCTACACCGTCGTCCGGGCGCGCAGCGGCAGGGAGGCTCTGGGCTCCGTCCGGGCGGACCTCGTCCTGCTCGATCTCGGGCTGCCCGACATGGACGGTCTCGACGTCTGCCGGACGCTCCGTCGCAGATCGGACGTGCCGATCATCGTCGTCACCGCGCGGAGCGACGAGGCCGACACCGTCGCCGCGCTGGAGGTGGGCGCCGACGACTGCGTGATCAAGCCGTTCGGCCTGCACGGCCTGATCGCGCGGATCCGCGCGGTGAGCAGGAGGACCGGTGCTGTCGCGGCGGAGTCGGCGACCGCCCTCCCTCCGCCGCCCCTGTCGCTCGGCCGGGTCGTCGTCGATCCCGCGTCGCATCGCGTGCATCTCGACGGCGCGGAGCTGCCTCTGACGCCGAAGGAGTTCGATCTGCTGGTCGCGCTGGCCCGGCGCCCGGGCACGGTCCTCACCCGCGAGGCCCTCATCGACGAGGTCTGGGACTGCAACTGGTTCGGCTCCACCCGCACCCTCGACGTGCACGTCTTCGCCCTCCGCCGCAAGCTCGGCGACGCGGCGACGATCACGACCCTCCGCGGCATCGGCTTCCGCCTGGAGCGCCCCTGACCACCCGCCCTGTCTCCCCCGACGCGAGATGCCACTTGTGCACGCCTTTCACGGCGTGTCGTGTGCACAAGTGGCATCTCGCGGAGGGGGAGCAGGGTCAGCAGGTGGCCGCCGGGTGGGGGAGGGTGGCGGAGAAGGCGGGCTGGCCCGGGGAGGTGCCGGTGACCGTGACGGTGCCGGCGGGGGTCGACTTCAGGCGCGTGGTGAACGCGGCCGAGGCCGAGGACCCGGGGGCGACCGCGGCGAACGACTTCGTGCCGTAGGCCGAGGCGACGGTGATGTCGGCGGCCGCGGTGTCGGTGTTCTTGACGGTCACCGTCAGCACGACCTTGCCGGCGATGCAGCGGGTCGAGACGGTGGGAGCGAGCTCGAGCGTGTCGAGCGGCAGCGCGGCCGAGGCCGAGGTGCGCACGAGCGCGTCGGCGTAGCCGTTGTAGGAGGCGGTGACGCCGCTCACTCCGGCCGGGACGACGGCGCTCGCCGAGCCGCCGGAGAGCGCGACGGTCGAGCTCCAGGTGCCGCCGGTGAAGGTGACGGTTCCGGCGACGTCGCCCTTGTCGGCCGCCGCGACCGTCGCCGTGACCGTGCGGCCGTCGGCGGTGAGGGTCGTGGTGGAGTCGACGGCGCTGATGCCGGTCCAGTTCTTCATCGCGGTGAGGACGGTCTGCGGGACGCTCACGAACGCGCCGTGCCGCGGGCTGGCCGGGAGGCCGCCCTTGGTCGAGACGTTCCAGTCGGCCGACTTCGAGAGGCGGGCGGACTGCGAGCTGCCGGCGATGGCGGCTCCCGAGGTCACGAAGGCCTTGTAGCCGCCCTGGCCGTAGTTGTCGACGAGGAAGGCGTAGCCGTCGCCGTTCGCGGTGGTGTCGTTGGGGTCGCCCGCGTTCAGCTTGATGATCTCGGGACCCTCGCCGTCCTGGCCGGTCTCGAGCTTCGTCATGTTCGTGTCGGTCAGCTGCCAGGTCTTCGTCGGGTCGGCGTTCCAGTTCGAGGAGGTCGTCGGCGCGGTCAGCACCGTCGACTTCTCCAGGAAGATGTCCTTGCCGGCCTCGAGGACGCCGGCGGCGCCGCCCTCCTCGTTCTTGGTGAAGCGGTAGTAGGAGTCGCCGATCTTGGTGATCGTCGAGTCGATCCGCGCGTAGCCGGTGTCCTGCCAGGTGGCGGGCGGCTGGGTGAAGGTGCGGAAGTCGCGGGTGATCACCGAGAAGACCCGGGAGTAGAGCTTGTCGGTGTTGGTCTTCGTCGCGTCGGAGTAGAGGCGCGAGGAGAAGAACACGACGTAGGACTGCAGCGCGTCGTCCCAGTACGCCTCCGGCGCCCAGGTCATGCCCGCGGCCGGCTGGTTGACGGTGATGCCGGTGTCGGCGCCGTTGGTGCGGGTCCACTTCACCAGGTCGGTCGACTCCCAGACCTCGATCTTCAGGCTGCCCTTGGACTGGGCGTCGCCCCATCCGGTGCCGCAGGAGATGCAGAGGTCGGTGGCGACCATGTAGTACTTGTCGCCGTTGTGCGAGCGCAGGATGAACGGGTCGCGCAGACCCTTGGTGTCGGTCGTCGAGGTGATGACGGCCTGGCCGCCGTTGACCGGCGAGAAGGTGAAGAAGTCGTTGCCGGACGTCGCCGCCTGGTAGATCTTCTCGTCGCCGTCGGACTTGAAGTACGCCGAGGCGTAGCCGGCGTCGGGCGCGGTGCGGCCGAGCTCGGCGACCGTCAGGGTGAAGGAGCGCGTCTCGGTGACGCCGTTGAGCGTCGCCGTCGCGGTCAGGGTGACGGGCTTGTCGCCCGAGCCGTAGGCCGGCCGGGTGACGACGCCGCCGCCGCGGTAGGGGTCCGCAGCGCCGACCGCGGGGGCCGTGTAGGAGCCGCTGGTGGGCGTGACGAGCGCGGGGTCGGACGACGTCCAGGTGATGGCGCTGCCGTTCTTCGCGCCCGAGACCGCGAGCGGCAGGTTCTCGGTGGTGCGGGTCGCCAGCGTCAGCGCGTCGAGGTCGTCGTTGATGCTCGGGGCGAGCACGACGACGTCGAAGACGAGCACGGCGCCCTGGCTGGTCGTGGCGGTGAGGGTGACCGGGGTGTCCTGCGCGATCGCGCGGGAGACGACGCCGGTCGTGGAGACGACCGCGGTGTTCGAGGACGTCCAGGTGAGCGGGACGCCGCTGCTGGTGGCGGGGAGGGTGAGGTTCGACGAGACGGCGCTCAGCGAGGGGTTGCCGGCCAGGAGCACGGCCTGGACGTCGGGGCGCAGCAGGGCTGAGGTCGCGGAGGACTTCGCCGCGGCGGTGGGCATGCTGGCCGCGACCTGGTCCGCGGTGAGCGCGGTGTCCCAGAACTTGACGTCGGTGACGTCGGCGGTGAGCAGCGGGTCGCCGGTGTAGAGCGAGCGGCCGAGGTAGCCGAGCGTCCCGGTCGAGGGGACGATGCTCGCCATCGACTTGGCCGTGGTGACCGTCGAGATCTGCGCGCCGTCGCGGTAGAGGGTGAGCGTGGTGCTCGAGCCGGTGCCGGTGCCGACGAGGGTGAGCGTCGTGAATCCCGGGTTCAGTGTGCCGCCGAAGGGCATCCGGGTCTCGCCGTTGCCGCTGTCCTTCACGCGGATGCCGGCGAGGACCTGGCCGCTGGGGGCGCCGTCGGGGTTCCGCGGGTTGACGAAGACGTGGTTGCCGAGCTGGGTCGTGTTCCACGGGCCGATGCCGTTGCCGACGACCCAGCCGAACTGGTTCGCCGTGGTCTGCGTCTTCACCGTGTACTCGACGGCGAACGCGTTGTCGGCGCCGGAGACGAGGCCCTGGGGGAGGCTCGCGTAGCCGTCGGCCTTGAAGCGGGCCACCTGGTCGCCGCCGGCGTCCACGAAGGAGGCGTCGGTGAGGCCGGTCAGCGCAGCGTTGCGGCCGTTGCCGGAGATGTCGAGCAGGGCGGAGCCGGCGTGCGACATGTCGTAGTGCGCGGTGGGCGCGGGGACGTCGGCGGCCTGGGCCGTGACGGGGACGAGGGCGCCTCCGAGGGCGACGCTCGTGCACGCGAGTGCGGAGAGGAAGAAGGACCGGGCACGGCGCCGGGGCGCGGTGGCAGGGGGCTCCGGGGAGCGTCGTCTCATCGTCGAGACCTTTCCGAGTAGGGGAGGATCGGACGGCCGAAGGGCGGCCGCCGGGGTGGTGTTCACGCTAACATGCGCGCACTGCCGCGGCTAGGGCCGGACGGTGCGGACTCCGCGGCGCGGGCGGGCCGGCGCGCAACCCCCCCTGTGCGGCGGCGGCGGTGGGGCGTACCGTGAGCGGACCGCATCCTGGTCCCCGGTGTCGGAACCTCGCCCATCCGTCGAGATCACCTGGGGACCCTGCGATGAAGACTCTGACCTATGCCGGCGGCGCGCTCGTCCTCGAGGACGAGGCCGCCGACGCCGTCGTCCGCTACTCGCTCGCGCTGGCCGACCGCGGCCGCATGGCCACGGTGACCCTCACGGACGAGGCGTCGGCGGAGGTGCCCGCGGAGGTGGTGCTGACGGTCGGCCTCGGCGTCGCGCTGATGGTCCGCGGTGCTCGCTCCGCCGCCGGTGCCGACTCGGCGCCCGCTCTGCTGGAGAGGCTCGACGCGCTCGAGCGGCCCCTCGCGGTCGGCGCCACGGACGTCGACCCCCGGCCGCTGTGGGACGACCTCGGCGACTACGGCCTCTGAGCCGACGCCGCGTCAGCCCTGGTAGCCGGCGATGATCTGGCGGGCGAGGGTCGTGATCGGCGTGGAGGTCGAGCGCGAGCGGGCGCGCAGGATCTCGAAGGCGCGGTCGACGGTGGTGCGCTGCGAGTAGGCGATGATGCCCTTCGCCTGCTCGATCAGGACGCGGCTGTCGAGGGCGCGCTGCAGCTGCTCCTGCGTGATCGTGCTCTCGCGGAGCGCCCGCTGGTGCAGGATGCCGATCGTCGCGACGTCGGCGAAGGCCTGCACGACGGCGACGTCGTCGGGGTCGAGGGTCCCGGCCGCCGCCTGGAACAGGTTGAGCGAGCCGATCGTGGTGCCGCGCGAGCGCATCGGCACGCAGTGCGCGGCCCGGACGCCGAGATCGCTCGAGCGGGTCCGGAAATCGGCCCAGCGGTCGGCGACGGCGAGGGCGTCGGGGACGATGACGGAGCGACCCGTCTCGTAGCACTCGACGCACGGGCCGTCGGTCTCGAGCTGCAGCAGCTCGATCAGGCGGGTGTCCTCGTCGGTGGAGGCGAGCACCTCGAGGGTCCCCTCGGGGCTGGCGAGGACGAGCCCGGCGGAGACCGAGTCGAAGAGGGTCGCGCTGCTGTCCACGAGCGTCTGGGCGAAGTCGACGATGTCGTAGTCGTCGACCAGGGAGTCGGAGAGGGCCACGAACGTCGAGATGACGCTGCGCTCCCGGGAGTTGTTCACCATGAGCCGTCCTGAGCGGTGAGCGGTCGGTCGGGGAATCCGTCGCGGCGGGTGACGATGTCCCGCGCCACCTCGACGAGCGGGCGGTGCTGGGTGAAGGCGTGCGCGCGCAGGAGCACGAGCGCGTCGTCCGAGTCGAGGCCGTAGCGGGCGATGATCATGCCGGTCGCCTGGTGGACGACCCGCCGCGAGCCGGGGTTGCTGCTCTCGTCGTCCGCGTCGTCGTGCAGCACCGCGGCGAGCACCCGGAGCGAGGTGGCGGGCGACTGCGCGCTGATCTCGGAGAGGACGGCGTCGTCGAGGGTGACGGGCACGCGGGTGTAGAGGTCGACGGCGCCGATGGAGATTCCGGCGAAGGTGAGCGGGAACGCGAACACGGAGCGCACGTCGAGGGCGTCGACCGCCTCGGCGAAGAGCGGCCAGCGCGATTCGCTGTCGAGGTCGACCAGGGAGACCGGGACGCCCGCGGCGATCGCGTCCCAGCACGGGCCCTGCCCGAGGTCGAGCTGGATCTCGTCGAGGCGGGCGGCCGTCGGGTCGCTCGCGGCGATCGTCTCGCCGCCGAACGTGCGGCCGAGCGTGGAGATCGCGACGCCGTCGATCGGGTACCCGCGCAGATACGGGTCGCAGAGGACGGCGGAATCGGGCATCGATGTCACCCTAGCCGTCGGTGCGCCGGGACGCGCGGCTCCCGAGCGGCACGGCGGCGGGCGGGTCGGGTCGGTCGGGCGGTCCGGGCGCTCCGGGTGCGGGCAGGTCGGGCGCTCCGGGTGCGGGTGAGGCGGCGGACCGGGAACGGGCGGATCCGCCGGGTCGGGCGGGTGGGACGCGGGGCCGCGTCCAGGCTCGCCAGCTGGGCGATGACCCGGCGGGCGAGACCGGGGTGGATGCCGCCCGGCTGCTCGAGGGCGGTGATCAGGTCCGCGACGGCGGGGGAGGGGCTCATCCGGGGGGCCTTCGTCGGCGGGTCGGCGCGAGCGGGTCAGACGGCGGATGCGCCGACGACGTAGGCCCGGCGGACGTCGTCGAGCGTGGCGCGGCGGAGGTCCTCGCCGGGGTGGCCGATGCGGTGCACGTCGTAGCCGTCGCCGACCGGGGTCACGAAGCCGAGGAAGGCGAGCGGGTTGTCGGCGGGCTCGGCGCCGTTGCGGACGCGCCAGCCCTCCGCGCCGATCGGGTCGAGGACGACGTCCTCCGGGCGGGTCGGGGACAGGGTGCTCGGGCGGGACGGGGACAGGGTGTGCGACATGGCGGCTCCTCTCGTCGTGTCCCCCGAGTCAACGACGGGAGCAGGCGGGTGTCAGGAGCGTTGACACATCGCCGCCGGACCCGTAGGGCGCTCAGGCGGCGTCGGAGGCCGCGTCCTCCTCGGCGTCGTTGGTGAGGATGGTGAGCGAGCTGAACGGCGTGATCAGGATGAGCGCGGAGTTCGCGCGGCCCTCGCCGTGATTGACGGTGAGCCACTGCGGGGTGCTCGAGGTGAGGGCGGCCTCCACATCGGCCTGGAACTGCTCGGCCGTGCGGTTGCTGACGGTGTAGGGCGCTCCGTTGTAGAGGATGTCGAGCCTTCGCATCAGTGGTTCTCCCGGTCGATCGTGCGGACGTGCTCGGTGTCGGGCTCGGTGACGACGTAGAGGCCGCCGGCCGAGTTGGCGAGGTCGGTGAGCGCCGCGATCCAGGCCGGGTTGATGCGCGGCATCCGCCCGCCGAAGTACTTGTAGCGCAGGCCGACCGCCGGGTGCAGCCAGATCGCGCTGCGGCCGTCGCCCATGCTGTGGTCGTCGCGCCAGCTGAGCAGGAACGACTCGTTGCGGCGGAGCTTGGCGGTGACGACGATCTGCAGGTGCGCGAGCACTCGGTCCTCGAAGTCGATCTCGACGGATCCGTCGTAGAAGAGCTTTCCCATCGGCTTCTCCAGCCTTCATCACGGCCGGCACGCGCCCACCTGACTGACACCTTTCTCCACATCCGGGGCGGTGACAAGTGCGACGGATCCTCGGCTGCCGGGCAGGACGGCCCCGATCTGTCAACCTCCTCGCCAGTCGGGAGGAGCCCGATCGAGCATGAGGACATGAAGCACATCCTCTTCGCCGACAAGACGATCCTGCTCGGGGACGACGCCGCGGACGCCCTGGTCGCGTACGCGGTCGCGCTCGCCTCGAACAGCACCGCCGACCGCGTGGAGTACACGGGGATCGGCTCCGACGGCGCGACGATCCACGTGTCGTTCCTGCTCAACGCGGGGGCGTCGCTCGTCGCGGAGACCACGCCGTCCGAGCTCCCCGAGCCGGACAACCGCGAGGAGGTGGAGCGGATCCGCGCGCGCACCGAGGCGCTCGTGGGGTCGCATCCCGTGCAGCCCGGCGACGGGGATCTGACCTCGGACTTCGACGTCGAGAACCGCCTGGAGTACTGAGCGGTTCCGAGTACTGAGCAGTTCCTGTCGGCGTCCTGCGCCGTCGCCCGCGAGAAGGAAGGAAGCGAGATGGTCTGCGAGTTCCCCGTGTGGGTGCACATGGCCCGGAAGACCCCGGTGCGAGCGGCCGTGCGCGGGCGGGTCTACGAGATCGGCACTCCCGAGCACCCGGACGGCGAGGTGCTGCTGACGGTGTGGACCGGCGGGCAGCCGGTGGGGCACGTGCTGGCGACGCAGCCGCCGGTGTTCCGCCGGATCGGCCTGCGGGTGGAGCCGGAGCCGGAGCCCGTGAGCGGGATCCCGGAGCTGCTCGAGTGCGCGGCTCAGCTGCGCCGGGCGGCAGCGCCTGCTTCGGCGGCCGCGGCAGAGGCCCGGCGATGACGCAGCGGGAGCGGATCCGCGTCGGCGTGAGGTTCCGCGCCGCGGCGGGTCCGGATCAGGACGAGTGGACGGTCACCGCGGTGCGGGGCGAGCGGATCACGGCGCAGTCGGGCGACGGCCGCGAGCACGACGTCGCGCGCCGGTTCGCCGAGGAGCGCCTGGCCGAGACGGTCCGCGCATCGGGAGCCTTCGACAACGACCCCTGAGCCGCATCCCTGGTGGCCGCGCGCCGCGAGATGCCACTTGTGAGCGCGACACGCCGCTGAATGCGCGCACAAGTGGCATCTCGCGGGGTGTCAGGGGCGTGCGATTCAGCATGCAGTGGGCGACCCGGTCGGTCAGCTCTGCGAGATGCCACTTGTGCGCGCGACACGCCGGGGGATGCGTGCACAAGTGGCATCTCGCGGGGGAGAGCGGCGTCAGTGCCAGAGGACGACGCGGCGGCCGGCGATGTCGGCGACGACGGCCGGGGTGTCGTAGAGGGCCTCGAGGTGCTCGGCCGTGAGGACCTCGGCGGTCGGGCCGTGGTGGGCGATCCGCCCGTCGCGGACGGCGACGATCCGATCGGCGAACTGCGCGGCGACGTTGATGTCGTGCAGGACCACGACGATCGTCGTCCCGCGCTCGTCCGCGAGCCGGCGCAGCAGGCGCATCAGCACGACGCCGTGGCGCGGGTCGAGGTTGTTGAGCGGTTCGTCGAGGAGGAGGTGGTCGGTGTCCTGCGCGAGCGCCATCGCGACGAAGGCGCGCTGGCGCTGACCGCCGGACAGCTCGTCGAGGAACCGGCCGCGGACGGCCGACAGATCGAGGGCGGCGAGGGCGGCGTCGACGTGGGCACGGTCCTCGGGCGAGGTGCCCCGCCCGCCGTGCGGGAAGCGGCCGTAGGCGACGAGGTCCTCGACGCTCAGGCGGAGGGCGACGTGGTTGTCCTGGCGGAGGATCGCCAGGCGGCGGGCGATGTCGCGCGAGCGGGTGGTCGCGACGTCGAGTCCGTCGACGGTGACGCCGCCGGACGCCGGGGCGATCAGGCGGCCGATGGTCGCGAGGAGGGTCGACTTGCCCGAGCCGTTCGGGCCGATGATCGCGGTCAGGCCGGCGTCGAGGGCGAGCGTGACGTCGTCGACGGCCACGAGCCTCCCGTGCCGGGTGGTGACGGCGGTGGTGCGGATCATGTCAGCGAGCCCTTCCGGTGAGCACGAGGAGGAGGAAGAGGACGCCGCCGGCGAACTCGATGACGACCGGCAGCTCCGTGCCGAAGCCGAGCACGCGGTCCAGCACCAGCTGGCCGCCGACGAGGGCGACGACTCCGGCCGCCACCGCCGCGGGGATGCTGCGCAGGTGCCGGTGCCCGACCACGGTGTAGGCGACGTTGGCGACGATCAGGCCGAAGAAGGCGACCGGGCCGACGAGCGCGGTGGAGGCGGCGACCATCACCGCGACGGCGACGATCACGTGCATCACGGTGCGCCGGTGCTCGACGCCGAGCGAGACGGCGGTCGCCTCGCCGAGCGCGAGCACGTCGAGCGAGCGGCGGATCGGCCAGAGGGACGCGATCGCGGCGGCGACCAGCACCCCGGTCGGCAGGAGGAGCTCGCGGTCGACGGAGGTGAAGCTCGCGAAGGTCAGGTTCTGCACGACGGCGAAGGTGTCCGGGTCGAGCAGACGCTGCAGGAACCCGGTCACCGAGCGCAGCAGGACGCCCAGCACGAGCCCGGCGAGCACGATCACGTGCAGATCGAGCCGGCGGCGGACGAAGAGCCAGGAGTAGAGGGCGACGACGACCCCGACCATCAGCACCAGCTCGGCCAGCCAGGAGGCGAGCGGCGGCGCCGTCACCAGCAGCGTCGGCCCGATCGTGAACGCCGTCACCACCTGCATCAGCAGGAAGACCGCGTCGAAGCCCATGATGCCCGGGGTGAGGATGCGGTTCGCGGTGACGGTCTGGAAGAGGACGGTCGCGACTCCGATCGCCGCGGCCGCGATCACCATGCCGAGCACGGTGCGGGTGCGCAGGCCGAGCGCGTACTCCCAGCGGCCGGGCAGATCGGTGAGGAGGTAGAGGACGACGACCGCGAGCGCGGCGGCGGCCAGGAGCGCGAGGCGCGGGCCGGGGCGGCCGAGGGCCGAGCGCGCGCCGAGGGCGGAGCGGGGGCCGAGGGCGGAGCGGGGGCCGAGGGCGCGCCGGCGGGCGAGGACGCCCGCGCTCATGCTGCGGTCCTCCTGCGGGCGGGGCCGATCAGCAGCCGGAGGAAGACGAGGCCGCCGACGATCCCCATCACCAGCGAGATCGGCAGCTCGAACGGGAACCGGACCGTCCGGGCGAGGAGGTCGCAGAGCAGCACCAGCGCGGCTCCGAGCAGGGCGACGAGCGGCACCGAGCGCCGCATCGCGTCGCCGACGAGGCGGCTGACGAGGTTCGGCACGATCAGGCCGAGGAAGGGCAGCGCGCCGGTGACCACGGTCATGACCCCGGTGACCGCGGCGATGATGACGACTCCGGTGACGAGGACGGCGCGGGTGTCGAGGCCGAGGCCGCGGGCCGCGTCCTCGCCGAGCGCGGCGACGGTGAAGCGATCGGCCGCGATCCACGCGACGGCGGCGGCGGCCGCGGCGACGTAGAGCATCTCGTAGCGCCCGCGGAGGATGCCGGAGAAGTCGCCGATGCCCCAGTCGAGGAGCTCCTGCTGCGTGTCGGTGCGGTAGGCGAGGAACGTGGTGGCGGCTCCGATCACGCCGGAGTAGAGGAGGCCGACGACGGGCACGAGCACGCTGGAGCGCGACGGGATGCGGCGGGCGAGCGCCAGGAAGCCGAGCACGCCGACGAGGGCGCCGGCGGAGGCGAGCGCGGCCGTCGCGCCCAGCGGCAGCGCGGGGGCGAGCAGGAGCACCGCGAGCAGGGCGAGGGTGGCGGCGTCGGTCGCGCCGGTGGTGCCGGGCTCGACGAGGCGGTTGCGGGTGAGCAGCTGGAGGATCAGGCCGGTGACGGCGAACGCGGAGCCGGCCAGGATCAGGGCGAGGGTGCGGGGGAGGCGGCTCTCGACGAGGACGAACGCGTCGAGATCGGCGACCCCGAGGAGCAGCGAGAGCGCGGCGAGGACGGCGACGAGCGCCGTCCCCGCGACGATCAGCGCGCGGACGGGAGGGCGGACCACGCGGGGAGCACTCAGCTCTGCATCGCGTCGTGCACGCTCTCGAGCACGTTCTGCACGGCGGTGAGGCCGTTGATCACGATGTAGAGCTCGCTCGCGGGCAGCTGGACGATGCGGTCGTTCTGCGCGGCCGGGGTCTGCGCGACGAGCGCGTTGTCGAGCGTCGCCTCGGCGGTGCTGCCGGCGCCGGTGGCCGCGCCGCGGTCGAAGGCGAAGATCCACTCGGGGGCGGCGGTGAGCAGGAACTCGTTCGTGACGGTGTCGCCGTGCGGGGAGCCCTCGGCGCCGGGGAGCTCGGCGGCGGCGACCGCGGGGGTGAAGCCGAGGTCGTCGAAGAAGTAGCCGAAGCGGGAGCCCTCGCCGAAGGCGCCGTACTCGCCACCGGAGACGGAGAGGACGAGGGCGGTGCCGTCGGCCCGGTCCTGGATGGTCGCGGCGAGCTGCTCGGTCGCTGCGGCGGCCTCGGCGACCTCGTCCTCCCGGTCGAAGAGCTCGCCGAGCTGGGTCGCGCGCTCGAGGGCGGCGGCGGGGTCGAAGGTGCCGGCGTAGCTGCCGGTGAGGTCGATCGTGGTGGCGATCTCGGACAGCTCGTCGTACTGGCCGGTGCTGCGCGCGGCGGTGACGATGAGATCGGGGTCGAGCTCGGCGACGGCCTCGAAGTCGGGCTCGAAGAGGGTGCCGACCTTGGGCAGGTCGGCGTAGTCGGCGAGGTACTCGGGCAGGGCGACGTCGGGGATCGCGACGACCGCGTCGCCGGCGCCGATGGTGTGCAGGGTGTCGAGCGTGGCGATGTCGAAGGTGACGACGGCGGAGGGGGAGGCGGGCACCTCGACGGACGTGCGGGCGACGGCGGTGTCCTCCTGGTAGGACTGCTCGCCGTCCTCGTCGACCAGCGTCAGCGTGGGCTTCGCGTTCTCGACGACGATCGTGGCGGCGGCGACGTCGCTCGGGGCGGCTCCGGAGGCGCCGGCGGAGCAGCCGGCGAGGGCGAGGGAGGCGGTCGCGAGACCGGCGGCGAGCAGGGGCAGGCGAGGGCGTCGTGTGTGCTGCATGAGGGTAGGCTAGCCTAACTCTCAGTAAGGGTGGCCTCACTCAGTCCGGGTGGATCTCGATACGCCCTCTGCGAGGGCTACTCGATCAGCATGCACGGGGTGACCCGCCCGGTCGGCTCCGCGAGATGCCACTTGTGTACGCGACACGCCGGGAGATCAGTGCACAAGTGGCATCTCGCGGGGTGGCAAGGGGGATCTCGATACGCCCTCTGCGAGGGCTACTCGATCAGCATGCAGCGGGTGAGGGCCAGGTGGGCGAGGGTCTCGGCGTGGAGGCCGAGGAGGGCGTCGTCGAAGACGGCGGACTCGGAGTGCATCGAGGGGGCGCCCTCGGCCGGCGTGCCGGGCGGGCGGGTGCCGAGGAAGAGGAGGGTGCCGGGGATCTCGTCGAGGACGTAGGCGAAGTCCTCCGAGGCCATCGACGGTGCGGGGAGGCGGAGCACGCGGTCGGCGCCGTGCCGCTCGGTGAGCGCGGCGATGACGCGCTCCGTCTCGGCCGGGTCGTTGTGGGTGACCGGGTAGGAGTCGATGAACTCCGTCTCGACGCCGCAGCCGTGCGCGGCGGCGACGCCGGTCGCGAGCTCGCCGAGCGAGGAGCGGACGAGGGCGAAGGTCTCGCGCGAGAGCGTGCGGATGTTGAGCCTCAGGTCGACCCGCGCGGCCAGGACGTTGGGCGCGGTCGCGTCGCTGGAGATGCCGACCACCGAGACGACGGCCGGGTCGGTGGCGGGCACGCGGCGGGCGACGAAGGTCTGCAGGGCCTGCACCAGGGCAGCGGCCGCCGGGATCGGGTCGACGGCGAGGTGCGGGAACGCCGCGTGCCCGCCGGTGCCGGTCACGGTGATCCGCATGCCGCTGGCGCTCGCCATCATCGGGCCGGAGCGGGTGACGAAGAGGCCGGAGTCGGTCGAGCAGTCGACGTGCATCGCGTAGGCGGCGACGGGGCGCTCGCCCGCGGCGTCGAGCACGCCCTCCTCGATCATCAGGCGGCCGCCGGCGAAGCCCTCCTCGCCGGGCTGGAGCATCAGCACGACCGTGCCGGCCAGCTCGTCGCGCTGGGCGGCGAGCAGGCGGGCCGCGCCGACGAGCCCGGCCATGTGCAGGTCGTGGCCGCAGGCGTGCATGGCGCCGTTGGTCGCGGCGAAGGGCAGGCCGGTCGCCTCGACGACGGGCAGCGCGTCCATGTCGGCGCGCAGCAGCACGACCGGTCCGGGCCGTCCGCCGCGCAGGACCGCGGTGATCGAGCCGAGGCCGTCGCCGGTGCTGATCTCGAGGCCGAGCGGCGCCAGCTCCTCGAGCAGCAGCGCCTGGGTGCGCGGCAGCGCGAGCCCGATCTCGGGGTCGGCGTGCAGGCGGCGGCGCAGGCGGACCAGGTCGTCGTGCAGCCCGGGGATCACGGCGCCTCTCCGGCGTGGACGCGGCGCATCCGCTCGGCGAGGGCGGGGTTGCGGTACGGGCCGGGGGCGTCGAGGGCGGCGGTCACGCGGTCGACGACCTCGGCCGGCTTGTCCTGGCTCATCTTCTCCTTCGCCTCGAGGCGGGTCACCCGGAGCCGGAAGCCGACCGTGCCGTGCACGATCCGCTCGGCGTAGGCCGCGTTCTCGGCGCTGATCCGCAGCCGGAACGGCTCGGGCAGCTCGTCCTCGAAGTGGTCGACGAGCCGCTCGAGGACGGCGAGGTTCTCCTCGTCGCTGAGCAGCTCGGGCACGCCCCAGACGTGCACGGCCGCGAAGTTCCAGGTCGGCACCGCCCGCGCCACCCCGTACCAGCTGGGCGAGACGTAGCCGTGCGGGCCCTGGAAGACGACGGCCAGCTCGGACTCGCCGAGCCGGTGCGCGCGCTCGTCCGGCCGGCCGACGTGGCTGACCAGGACGATCCCGCCGTCGTCCGCGCCGGGCTGCGGCTCCTCGAGCAGGAAGGGGTAGTGCGAGACGACGACGCCGTCCGCGGTGGCGCTGACCATCGTCGCCCAGGGCGTCGCGCGGATCAGCGCGCGGATCTCGGCGGGGTCGGTCATCGCGTAGTCGGCGTTCTCACGCATGGACGGTCCTCTCGGCGCGGGCGGCGGTGCGTGCCAGTATCGCGGCGAACTCGGGCCAGAGCTCGACGGGGACGTCGTGGCCCATCTCCTCGTAGAGGTGCAGCTCGGCCTGGGGCAGGATCCGCGCGGTCTCGAGCGCGGCGCTCCAGTGCAGGCTCTGATCGCCGCGGCCGTGGATGATCGCGACGGGGACGGTGACCCGCGCCATCGCCTCGCGCCGCTCGAGCGGGCCGCGCAGCAGCGCGTTCCACTGCCGGACGAGCCCGGTGGGCGTGTAGGCGCGGTCGTAGTAGCGGGCGCCGAGGGCGGCGCTCGCCGTCTCGTCGAAGGGGAAGCCGGGCGACCGGTAGTGCCGCTGGCCGCCGACGAACATCGCGATGTAGGCGTCGCGGTCGAGCGCCTCGGGGACCTCGGTGATCGGCTCGCCGCTGTGCTCGCCGACCAGGAACTCGGGCGCCGAGCTGAGCGAGGTCGACATCAGGCCGAGCGAGGCGACCCTCTCGGGGTGCAGGATCGCGACGAGCTGGGCGAGGTAGCCGCCCATCGACATGCCGGTGAGGTGCGCGCGCTGGATGCCGAGGGCGTCGAGCACCGCGACGACGTCGAGCGCCATGTCGGCGAGGTCGTAGCCGGCCGCGGTGTCCTCCGGGCCGCCGGTCGCCTGGCTCAGGCCGACGTCGCGGTTGTCGGTGCGGACGACGAAGAAGCCGTGCTCGGCGAGCAGCTCGCAGAAGCGGTCGTCCCAGCCGATCAGCTGGGCGCCGCCGCCGTGCAGCAGGACGAGCGGGCGGCCGGCGGGGTCGCCCGTCGTCTCGTAGTGCACGGCGACGCCGGCCGGGGTGGTGATCAGGGGCATGGCGGGGTCCTGTCGGGGGAGGTGCGGGGGAGGGGCGGCGGAGGAGCGGGGTGGAGGGAGCCTGTGGAGGAGTGCGTCAGAGCGCGGACCAGGTCGGCCGGCCGCCGAGCAGGGTCGCCGCGACGGGCGTCGCGCGCAGCTCCTCGACGTCGGTGGTCGCCGGGTCGCGGTCGAGCAGCACCAGATCGGCCACGGCTCCGACCGCCACCGTCGCCCCGCGGGTGCTCGCGGCGAGGGCGACGTCGAACGGCAGCCGCTCGGCCGGGTGCCAGGCCTCGCGGCCGTCGCGGCGGCGGCTGACGGCGGCGGCGAGCGAGATCCACGGGTCGAGCGGAGCGACCGGCGCGTCGGAGCCGAGCGCGAGGGTCGCGCCCGCGGCGTGCAGCGAGGCGAAGGCGAAGGAGCGCTCCGTGCGGCCCGCCCAGTGCCGGTCGGCGACGTCGCGGTCGTCCATCGCGTGCTCCGGCTGCACGCTCGCGACCAGTCCGAGCCGGCCGAAGCGCGCGAAGTCCTCCGCGGCGACGAGCTGCGCGTGCTCGATCGTTCCGGCGAGGCCGAGCCGCTCGAAGACGTCGAGCACCTCGGCGTTCGCGCGGTCGCCGATCGCGTGCACGGCGGGGAGGATCCCGGCGTCGCGGGCGCGGATCAGCAGCCCCTCCACCTCCTCCGGGGCGACGCTCAGCACGCCGCAGGGGTGCGGGTGGTCGGCGGTGATCCCGGGGTACGGGTCGAAGCAGTAGGCGGTGCGGGTGTTGAGCGAGCCGTCGACGACGATCTTGAGGCGGCCCATCCGTGCCAGGCCGGTCGGATCGAGCGGGTCGCCGGTGCGCAGCCCGCGCGCGATCGCGTCGTCGAGCCGGTCGGGCCAGACGGCGGCCTCGACGCGCAGCGCCGTGACCCCCTCCGCGATGCGGGCCGGCCAGGCGCGGGAGTTGTCGGCGTTCTCGAACTCGACGATGCCGACGACCCCGCGCGCGGCGGCGGCCTCGGCGGTCTCGCGGTACGCGGCGGCCGTCGGCAGGCCGACCGCGTCGATCAGGTCGAGCGTGCCGATCCACTCCGTCTCGCGCAGCATCCCGTCCTCCGGGACCGCCCTGCCGAAGCGGCGGCCGGCCGCGCTGTTCAGCCAGCCGCAGTGCAGGTCGCCGCTGATCAGGACGACCGGGCGGTCGGGCGCGATCGCGTCGAGGGCCGCGCGGGTCGGGGCGTCGCTCCACAGGCCGTCGCGGAAGCCGTAGCCGATGAGCACGGCGTCCTCGCGCACGGCCAGCGCCGCGCGCATGATCGCGACGGCCCCGGCGGCGCTCGCCGCGGGCGCGAGGTCGACCCGCTGCCTCCGCACCACCCACTGGGTGAAGTGCACGTGCGCGTCCCAGAAGCCGGGCGCGAGGAAGCGGCCGCCGGCGTCGAGGGCCTCGGCGGTGCTCGGCAGGGTGCCGGCGGGGGCGATCGTGGCGATCACGCCGTCGCGCAGCAGCAGATCCGCGGGGGCGTCCTGCCCCGCGAGCAGGGCGGAGCGGATCAGGAGCTCGGTCATGCGTCCTCCAGGTCGAGAGGCCGGCCCATCACGGGCACGGCCCGGAGCAGCTGCCTCGTGTACGGGTCGGCGGGGTCCGACAGCACGGCGTCGGTCGTGCCGTGCTCGACGAGGCGCCCGCCGCGCATCACCGAGACCTCGTCGCTGACGTAGCGGACGACGGCGAGGTTGTGCGAGATGAAGAGCATCGTCAGATCCAACTGCCGCTGGAGCTCGCGGAGCAGGTTGAGCACCACGCCCTGCACCGAGACGTCGAGCGCCGAGGTGATCTCGTCGGCGATCAGCACCTCCGGCTCGGCGGCCAGCGCCCGGGCGATCGTGATCCGCTGGCGCTGGCCGCCGGAGAAGGCGGTCGGGCGGTCGTCGGCGCGGGCCGGGTCGATGTGCACCAGGTCGAGCAGCTCGCGGACGCGGTCGTCGCGGGCGGACGCGGAGTGGCGCCGGCCGGTCGCGAGCAGCCCCTCCGCGATCGAGGCGCCGACGCTCATCCGCGGGTCGAGCGCGGACAGCGGGTCCTGGAACACCATCTGCACGCGGCGGCGCGCGGCCCGGGCCTCGGGCGCGCGGCTGGTGATGTCGACGCCGTCGAGCAGGATCCGCCCGGAGTGCAGGGGAGTGAGGCCGACGGCGACCCGGGCCACCGTGGACTTGCCGGAGCCGGACTCGCCGACCAGCCCGTGTGTCGTGCCGGGGCGGACCGTGAGGTGCACGGCGTCGACGGCCGTGGTCGCCGAGCGGCCGTGGCCGAAGCGCACGGTCACCGCCTCGTAGCGCAGCTCGCTCATGCGGTCAGTGCCTCCTCGTCCTTCGTCGCCGGATCCTCGTCCGCGGCCGCGATCACGGGGAGCAGCGCGCTCCGGTCGGTCGCCATGTCCGGCACGCAGGCGATCAGCCCGCGCGTGTACGGGTGCCGCGCCTCGTCGAGGCGGGCGGCCGCGATCTCCTCGACCACGCGGCCGTCGCGCATCACGACGATCCGGTCGCAGAAGCCGCTGACCAGCGCGATGTCGTGCGAGATGAAGAGGATCGCCGCTCCGGTCGCGGTCTGCGCCTCGCGCAGCGCCTGCATCACCTGCCGCTGCACGGTGACGTCGAGCGCCGTGGTGGGCTCGTCCGCGATCAGCAGCCGCGGCGCGCCCATCAGGCCCATCGCGATCATCGCCCGCTGCCGCATCCCGCCGGAGAACTCGTGCGGCAGCTGCCCCACCCGCTTCTCGGCGTCCGGGATGCGCACCAGGTTCAGCTTCGCGATCGCGCGGCGCAGCGACTCGGCGCGCGGAGTGCGGGCGTGCACCTCGCTCGCCTCGCGCAGCTGTCGGCCGATGGTGAGCGCCGGATTGAGCGAGGTCAGCGGGTCCTGGAAGATCATCGCCTGCTCGAGCCCGAGGCGGCGGCGCTCGGCGGCGTTGGGCACCGCGGTCATGTCGATGCCGCGGAAGACGAGCTGCTCGCTGGTGACCAGCGCGTCCGGGCCGAGCAGCCCGGCGACGGCGCTCGCCGTGACCGACTTGCCCGAGCCGCTCTCGCCGACGATGCCGACGGTCTCGCCCGGCAGGATCGTCAGGTCGACGCCGTGCACCCGCTCGGTCATCGCGCCGTCGCGGCCGGGGAACGCCACGCGCAGCCCCGACATCTCGACGACGGGCATCGCGTCCGTCACGGGGGCGACGACCTCGTCCGAGCGCCGGCGCCGCACGGCCTTCACCGGGCGGCGGCGCGAGGACGACTCGCTGAGGACCTCGCCGAGCAGGGCGAAGACGACGCCCACCAGCACCACGGCGATGCCGGGGCCGATCGCGGCCATCGGATCCACGTAGATCCGCTTGGCCCCCTCGTTGAGCAGCCGGCCCCAGTCGTACTCGGGCGCCTGGACGCCGAGCCCGAGGAAGGACAGCGCCGCGAAGGAGAGCAGCGTGACGGAGGCGTGCGCGGCCGAGTTGACCAGCAGCGGCGGCAGGATGTTCGGCACCACGTGCCGGGCGGTCGTCCGCAGCGGACGGCTGCCGAGCATCCCCGCCGCGCGCACGTAGTCGCTGGAGGAGACCGAGGCGGCCAGCGTGCTGGTGAGCCGCGCGAAGACCGGGATGCCGGCGAAGCCGACGGCGAGCATCGCGCCGACCGCGGTCGTGCCCCAGATCACCGAGAAGAAGAGGGCGAGCAGCAGCCAGGGGAAGGACAGCAGGATGTCGATGAGGCCGGCGATCAGCCGCTGCAGCAGGCGCGGCAGCAGCACCGCGGTGACGCCGAGCAGCACGCCGCCGACGACCGAGATGCCGGTCGCGCCGAGCGTCAGCAGCACCGAGACGCGGGTCGCGACGACGACGCGGGCGAAGAGGTCCCGGCCGAGGTCGTCGGTGCCGAACGGATGCGCGGGGCTCGCGCCCTGCTGGCGGTCGGCGATCGAGCGCTCGGTGGCGAGGTCGCCGAAGAGGATCGGGCCGAGGATCGTCGCGAGGACGACCAGGACGAGGCCGACGGCGGCCGCGACGCCCTGCGGCGTCCGCAGCGACTCGGGCAGCCGCCGCGCGAGGGAGGCCCGGCGGGCGGGGGATGCAGTGCTCATGGCTCAGGCCTCCGCGATGGCCGACCGCGGGTCGAGCGCGGCGAGCAGCAGGTCGATGACGAGGTTGGCGGCGAGGACCAGGACGGCGTACATCAGCACGATGCCCTGGATCAGCGGGTAGTCCTTGGTGGTGATCGACGAGACGATCGTCGATCCGATGCCCGGGATGACGAAGACCGTCTCGATGAGCACCGTGCCGGCGACGAGGCCGGTCAGCACCACTCCGCCCGCGGTCAGCGTCGCCGTGACGATGTTGGGCAGCGCGTGCCGCAGGTAGAGCAGGTGCCCCGGCAGCCGCTTGCTGCGCGCGGTGGTGAGATAGGGCGCCTCGAGCACCCGCACCATCTCGACGTGCACGATCCGCGCGAGATAGGCGAGCGGGCCGATCGCGAGCGCGAGCACCGGCAGCACCGCGTACTCCGGGCCGCCCCAGCCCGCGGACGGGGCGAGCGGCACGACGATGCTGAACAGCCAGATCAGCACGACCGCCAGCAGGAAGTTGGGGATCGCGATCACGACGCCGAGCAGGCCCGAGACGCCGAGATCGAGCGCGCGGTGCTTGCCGGCCCGGGCCGAGACGGCGGTGGCGACGCCGATCGGGAAGGCGCCGAGCGCGGCGACCGCGAACGAGACGACCGAGAGCATCAGCGTCGCGGGCAGCCGCTCGGCCAGCGTCGCGCCGACCGGGCGCTGCGTGCTGATCGAGGTGCCGAGATCCCCGCGGAGCAGGCCGCCGAGGTAGTTCAGGAACTGCTGGCCGATCGGCAGGTCGAGGCCGAGGGTGCTGCGCAGCACCGCCACGGTCTCGGCCGGCGCGGTCGGACCGAGCGCCGCCCGCACCGGGTCGCCCGGCACGAAGTGGACCATGAAGAAGGAGGCGATCAGCACGATCACCAGCGAGAGGGCCGCGCGGGCGAACCGCTTGAGCAGGAAGGCGAGGCGCGGGGATCCGGCGACGCCGAGCAGACGATCCCCTCGGCGCGGACCGGCGGCGGGCGCGGTCGGCGGGCCGGCCGGGGGCACGGCGGCCGAGGACGCGGCGGCCGGGGGTCGCACCGAGGGGATCGTCATGGTCAGCCCTGCATCCGGATCGTGGTCGGCGCGACGGTGCCGGGACGCTCGAAGGTGGCGCCCTTCACGTACATCGGCGACTCCGTCTCGGCGAGCGGGAAGACGTCGACCCGCTCGATCAGCTCGGACTCGGCCTGCTTCCAGATGCCGCAGGCCTCGTCGGCGCTGCCGGCGCTGAGGGCCTGCGTGGCGAGGGCGTTGTACTCGGGGTTCTCGACGCCCATGAAGTTGTAGCCGCCGTTCTCGCTCGTCTCACCGAGGAAGAACAGGCTCAGCACCACGGGGCTCGAGGGGGCGAGCTGGATGAATCCGGTGTCCCAGTCGTAGCTCTGGTAGAGGTCGGTCGACCAGCCGGCGGAGTCCTCGGCGACCAGGTCGGTCGTGATGCCGAGCTCGTTCCACTCCTGCTGGACCTCCTCGGCGGCGGCGCCGTGCGAGGGGGTGCCGGCGTCGTAGAGGAAGCGGATGGTGAGCGGCTCGCCGTCCTTCGTGCGCAGGCCGTCCGAGCCGAGGGCGTAGCCGGCCTCGTCGAGCAGCTCGCCCGCGGCCTCCACGTCGGTGTCGGGCAGGGTCCAGTCGGGGCCGCCGGCGACGCAGGTGAGCGGGATCTGGTTGACCAGCGAGACCGAGTCGACCGCGTTGCCGTCGGTGACCAGCTCGCCGACGGCGTCGCGGTCGAGCGAGAGGGTCAGCGCCTGGCGGACGCGGACGTCGGCGGTGGGGCGGTCGGCGCGCTCGTTGAAGAGCATCTCGCCGATCGGGTTGAGCACGCCCTCGGTGTCGAGGCCGGCGGCGTCGAGGCGCTGGCGGTCGGCGCCGATGACGGAGGCGGCGTTGAGCTCGCCCGAGATCAGCAGGTTCGCAGCGGTCGCCTCGTCGGTGATCACCCGCGCCTCGATCTCGTCGGGCAGCCCCTCGGTGTCGCTCGTGACGTCGTCGGGGCCCCAGGTGTAGCCGTCGCGCTTCGTGTACGTGTAGTCCGAGCCGGGGCTCGAGGCGGTCAGCGCGTAGAGGGCGGTGCCGTTCGTCGTGTCGGTCAGCGTCGACGGGTCGTCGAGGCCGGCCTGGCAGACCATCTCGATGCTGCCGGTGCCCTGGAGCAGGAACGGGTTGTTGGCCGCCGACGTGACGGTGACGACGTTCCCCTCCGCGGTCGCGGTCATGTCGGCGGTCACGTTGGAGCCGAACCAGAACGTGCCGTTGTCGGCGTTCGCCTGGTAGGCGAAGTTGGCCGCGGCCGTCTCGGCGGTGAAGGGGGTGCCGTCGGCGCAGGTGATGCCGTCCTTCAGCGTGTAGGCGATCGAGGTGGGCGTGGTCTCCCAGCTCTCGGCGAGGAAGGGCACGACCTCGCCCTCGGGGGTCGTGTAGGCGAGCGAGTCGTAGCCGAAGGTCACCATCGCGCGCTGCACGAGGGAGACGCCGGTGAACGGGTTGAGGCTGCCCGGGTCGTCGTTGATCGCCAGCGAGAAGGTGCCGCCCGAGACGGGGTCGGCGTTCGAGGCCGTGCCGCCGGCCGGGGCCGAGCAGGCGCTCAGGGCGAGCAGTGCCACCAGCGAGCCCGCGGCGACGGCCGGGACACGGAGCGCTGTGGTGCGGGGAGAACGGGTCATGATGCGTCCTTCGGGGAATGCAGGGCGAGTGGTGCAGGACTCCCGATCAGGGCCAGCGGGCCCGCGGCCTTCACGGAGACTTTGAGCGAGGCGCTGGTCGAGTACGACAGCGGCGTCTCGAGCACGTCGACGATCTCGACGAGGCGCGGATCGGCGCCGGCCTGGATCGCGCGGTCGATCGCGATCCGGCCGGCCGCCTCGATCGCGGCGGCGCGGTCGACGTGGTCGCAGACCTGGTCGGCGCGACCGCCGGCCAGGGCGATCGCGGCGCCGACGGCGTTGGCGACGTTGCCGCGGTCCGGGCGGAGCACCTCGCTCGCTCCGTGCACGCGGTCCGGGACGAGGAAGCCGCCGCCGCCGACCACCACGAGCGGCAGTCCGACGCGGCCGAGCGACATCCGCTCGACGGCCGACTCGATCCGGTCCTGCGCGACGGCGAGGGCGTTGCCGAGGCCGGAGCGGGTGGCGCGGTCGAGCGCGGGGAGGCTGTGGCCGGCGATCATCCCGGGCAGCTGCATCGCGGCGGCGTCGGTGAGGGTGGCGGTCGTGCCGCCGAAGAGCAGCCCCTCGCGGGCGATGCGGTAGCCGACCGAGTCGGTGGTCGGCACGCCGGTCGCGAGGTCGACGACGGTGCCGCCGCCGATCCCGACGCTGAGGATGTCCGGCATCCGGAAGTTGGTCCGCACGCCGCCGATCTCGCGCGGCAGGGTCGACTCGCGGGGGAAGCGGTCGACGAGCACGCCGAGGTCGCTGGTGGTGCCGCCGATGTCGATGATGATCGCGTCGTCGGCGCCGGAGAGGAACGCGGCGCCGCGGATGGAGTTGGCGGGACCGGAGCCGATGGTGAGCACGGGGTAGCGGGCCGCGTACTCGACGGCCATCAGCGTGCCGTCGTTCTGGGCGAAGAAGGTGGCGGCGTCGAGGCGCTCCTCGTCGACCACGGTGAGCAGGCCCTGCGTCACGTCGCGGGCGATGCCGTGCAGCGCGGCGTTCAGCACGGTCGCGTTCTCGCGCTCGAGCAGTCCGAGCGCGCCGATCTCGTGGCTGAGCGAGACCGGCAGGTCGACACCCGCGTGGTCGGCGACCAGCGCGGCGACCTCGAGCTCCTGCTCCGGGAAGGAGGGGCTGAAGATCCCGCAGACGGCGACCGCGTCGAAGCGGCCCTCGAGCGAGTCGAGGAAGCGGCGGATGCCGTCGCGATCGAGCGGCGAGATCGGGTAGCCGTCGATCAGGTGGCCGCCGCCGGCGAGCAGGCTGCCGGCGAGCACGGTGTCGCGGAGGTCGGCGGGCCAGCCCGAGAGCGAGGGGAACTCGGTCGAGGCGGGGGCGCCGAGGCGGACGACGGCGACGCGGCCGAGGTCGCGGCGGCGCACGATCGCGTTGGTGGCGTGGGTGGTGCCGAGCATGACGCGCGAGACGCGGTCGCGGTCGGCGCCCAGCTCGCCGAGCACCGCGGAGAGGGCCGCGCGGATGCCTCCGGTGACGTCCTCGGTGGTCGCCTGCTTCGTCCAGGCGATCACGCCGCCGTCGGCGTCGAGCACGACGGCGTCGGTGTTGGTGCCGCCGACGTCGATGCCGACGGACAAGTCGCGGAGTGCGGCGCTCATCGGGCGGCCTCCGCGACGGCGCCGTCGAACGGCACGTAGTCGAAGTCGAAGTCGAACGCGGCGGGGCCGGCCAGCTCGATCCCGCGCGGGGTCCGCCAGAGCGGATCGCAGGCCCAGGCGAGCACGCTGACCCGCTGGCCGAAGCGGAGCATCTCGGTCGAGATGGCCTCGCCGGTCTCGGAGTCGAGGATCGAGACGAGGTCGGGGACGCTGACGACGACCCCGCCGTCCTCGATCACGACGAGGTTCTCGTTCTGGATCTCGACCCGCACCATCCGGCTGCGGTCGGCCCCGACGCCGTCGATCGTCACGGAGCCGCGGGTGAAGCCGCCCTCGGTGCTGCGGTCGATGTCGATCACCTTGCCGCCGATCAGGATCGCCGCGCCGAGCTCCTCGGCGATGTCGGCGACCGGGTCGGCGGAGGCGAGCAGGCGCCGGCCGACCTGGATCGCGCGGCTCACCGTGCCCTCGATCACGGCGCCCGGCGCGGTCTCGTGGGTGAGCAGGTAGTGCGCGCCGAGGGCGATGCCGCCGGCCGCGACGGTGAAGGCGCGGGCGTGCCGCTCCAGCCAGGCGATGTCGATCGTGCGGAGGACGGTGACGTTGCCGACCACGTCGCTCATCACCGCGAACTCGCTCGGGAGGCCCGCGACGTTCATCGAGATCATGGTCGCCTTCGGGAACGCGCGGCCCATGCCGTCGGCGTCGAGCACCGCGAGCCCCAGCTCCGCGGCCCAGCCGACCGGCGCGACGCCGTTGCTGCCGCCGATCTCGGCCGCCATCACGGTGGTGATCGGGCGGCCGACCAGGCGCTCGACCTCGCGGAGCAGCGTGTGCGCCTGGCTGCTCGAGCCGAGCATCTCGATGCCGACCGAGGGCGCGCCCATCCCGGACATGATGATGACCGCGTCGTCCGGGCCGAGGTCCTCGACGCCGACGACGCGCACCGGGCCGTTGGCCTCGATCGCGTTCTCGACCGAGAGCTGCGCGCCGTGCACCGAGCCGCCTCCGCCGGTGCCGAAGACCGCGCAGCCGGCGGCCAGGGGAGCGACGTCGTCGCGGGTGATCAGGCGGACGGGGCTCGGTCCGGCCGGGGGCGTGAAGCTCATGCTCCGAGGCTAGCCAGCGGGTCCAGAGGGCGGAATGTGCCGTCACCATGAGGAAACGGCCATGATTGTGCTCATGGCACAGACCTCGCTCGTCCACGTCCTCGAGCACAGCGAGCAGTTCGGGATGGTCTGCCGCGCGGGCGATCCGGCCGGCGTCGCGCTGAGCGGAGTGGAGATGCTGGCGCTCGAGGACGTCGGTCAGGCCTCGCCCGGCCACCTCGTCATCGTGCTGCACGGCGCGGAGCAGCCGCGGGCGTACCAGATCGACATCGTCATCCGGCGGGCGATCGCGGCCGAGGTCGCCGCCCTGCTCTTCGTGGGCGAGCTTCCGCTGGCCGAGACCTCGCGCTCGCTGGCCGACCGCGGGGCGCTGCCGGTGCTGACCGCGAGCGCGCCGCCGTCGGAGCTGGCCGTCTCGATCGACCGGCTGCTGCGCGGTGGGGCGGCGGAGGCCCTCGGCCGGGCCGAGCTGGCGATCGCCGCGGCCCGGGCGGCCTGCGACGGCGACCCCGCCGACGCCCGCTCGGCCGTGCTCGACGCGGCGACCGCGGCGCTCGGGATCGAGCTGCGGATGATCGAGGACCCGGCCGTCACCTGGAGCGACCCCGACGCGGTCTGCATCGGCGAGGTCGCGGTGGGGCGGCTCGTCGCCGAGCAGCCGGAGACCGCGGCGGTGATCGCGCTGCCGGTGATCGCCGCGCTGCTGTCGCGGGCGCTGCAGCGCGAGTCGCAGGTGCGCTTCGGGCCGGCGCGGTCGCGGGCCGACCTCGTGGTGGAGCTGCTGCTCGCCGAGTCCTCGCGGATGGACGCCCTCGCGGTCGATGCCGCGCGTGCCGGGCTGCCGGTCGCCTCCGCGCACGCCGCCGCCTGGATCACCCCGCGCCACCGCGACGACGCCGAGCGGCGCCTGCCCGCGGCGCTGGTCGCGGCCATCGAGCTGAACGCCTTCCAGCTGACCGACGGCCGCGACGAGGTCTGGCACCTCGCGGTCTTCCACGACGACCTGGTGGTGGTGGCGTCGGAGGAGTCGGGCGCGCCCGATCACCAGCGGCGGGTGCGCGACGTGGCGGAGCGGCTGATCGCCTACGGCTCGGCTCTCGCGGGGGAGGGCTGGACGTTCACCGTCGGCCTCGGCACTCCGCAGTCCGGCGCCTCGGGGCTCCGGCAGTCGGCGACGGAGGCGCGGATCACGGCGGGCTCGGCGGTCGCCGCCGGCCGTCTCGGGGCCGTGGAGGTCACCGACGTGACGGGTCTGCGCCGCGTGCTGCTCGATTTCTACGCGTCCCCGCTCAGCCGCGCGCTGCTCGACGACGTGCTCGCGCCGCTCGACGCGCTCGGCGCCGAGCGCTCCGCCATCTCGGTCCGCACCCTGCTGGCCTACCTCAGCAACCGCAACTCGCTCGCCCGGGCCGGCGAGGTGCTGCTGCTGCACCCGAACGCCGTGAACTACCGCGTGCGCCGCATCGAGCAGGCGCTGGCGCTGGACCTCGAGGACCCGGACACGCGCTTCGCCCTCGAGCTGGCGTGCCGCCTGCGCGTGATGGCGACGACGCGCTGACGCGGCGCCTCGCGACCGGACGCTCACCGGGCCCTGCCTGGGCTCCAGGCCCCGCCCCGCGTCGACTCGCGCGGGCACTCGGACGCGAGTGGACGCGGACGGGGGTCTGCGCGCGGGTCAGGGGCCGGTGCGCGTCCACTCGCGCGGGCCGCGCGCGTCCTGGGCGGCGGCGGGGGGAGCGGTCGCGATGGACGCGACGACGGGCGCCAGCCACAGGGAGGCCGTGTGGGCGAAGACCAGCTCCTCGCCCTTCGGCGTCAGGTGCGCCGTCCAGGTCCCCGACTCGCGGTGCTCCTGGCGCAGGAGGCCGGCGTCGACGAGGGAGCGGACGTCCGCGTCCAGCTGCGCGAGAGCCTCGGCGTCGGACTTCTCGTCGAGAAGGGTGAAGGCGCTCGCCCGCGCCGCTCCGCCCTCCTCGAAGGCGCGGACGGCCAGGAGCAGTCGGAGGCGTCGTCTCTCCTGTTCCACGTGGTGCCTTTCTTCGGTGGTGGGGCTCCCCGGGGATCACCTGGCGGAGTCTCCTCGGCGCGGAGGGTGTCCGCGCCCGGTCGGCGAGTGGCGTGCGCTCAGGTGGAGAGCGCTCTCAGGGTACGGTCGGGTGCTCTCAGGGACATGCTCGGAGGACCGCTCTCCTCCGGGTCGGCGCCTGCATCCTGAGGTCCGGCCCCGGTCTCGTCCTCGCTGGAGTCGCGACTCCGCTCGCCCGCTCGCACCCGCCGTTCCGCGCCCTGGCGCGGGAAGACCGCTCCTCTCCGCGCCCGGCCTCCCCGTGTCATCGCCCGATGTCTCCGGCGCGGCAACTCTCCCGCTCGTTCGCCGCGGCTAGGCGGAAGTACCCGTGCTCATGGCCGGCCGCTCCGCCGATCCGCGCTGCCGCCCGGCGGAGGGGAGCGAGCGGGCGCCGTCAGCGCAGGACCGCCGACACCGCCTCCGCGAGCCGGATCGCGGCCCGCTCCAGTTCACGGGAGCGCGCCGTGACGTCGTCGGCCATGCCCACCAGGCACGCGGCCGCGACGACGGCGCCGCTCGCGTCGCGGATCGGCGCCGAGATCGAGACCATGCCCGCGTCGTCGTAGGCCTGCATCGAGAGGACGCCGTCGCGGCGGACGGTCTGCACCCGGCGGACGAACCGCGCCAGCTCGCGCGGGGTGTGCCGCGCCGGGAAGAGCTGCGCGAGCTCGTCCGGCTCGAGATCCATCAGCATGGTCGGGCCGCCGTCCGAGCCGACGATCGGGTGGGCGCGGCCGAGCCACGGGAGCATCGCGAGGCCGTCGCCGGCGAGGCTCCCGTCCAGCACGCTCAGCTCCTCGACCAGGGTGAGGCTGCGCATCCCCGCGAGTACGGTCACGAAGGCACAGGCGCGCAGGCTCCGCGCCGCCTCCGCGACCAGTGGCCCGCCGCGCGACACGATCAGCGGAGCGGCGGCCGCCCGGAACCAGCCGTGCACGACCCAGGCGACGCGGAACTCCCCGTCGGCGCCCCGCTCCACCACGCCCGCCGCGACGCACGCGTCGAGCAGCCGTCCGGTGCGGTCGCGGCGGAGGCCGGTCGCGCGCGCGGCGCCGGCGACGGTGTCCGGCCCGTCGGCGAGGTGCTGCAGGAGCGGCAGGACCGCGTGCAGGGCGGAGGCGCCGGAGCCGCCGGATCCGCCGGTCGGAGGGGTGGCCGCGGGCGCGCCGTCCGTGCGCGCGCCGTCCGCGGCTGCCGCCGCCGCATCGGCCAGGACCTGCGGTTCGTCCGCACCCCGCATCCGCTCCGCGCCGAGCGCCGCCTCGATGCTCCGGCGCGCGACCGCGAGCGCCCGCCGGATCCGCGGGCCGTTCTCGCGCAGCCGGACCGCCGGCAGCCGCACGGCCAGCACCGCCGCGCACTCGCCCGCGGGCGTCAGCAGCGGTGTCGCGATCTCGACGCGCAGCCCCTCGGCGGTCTCCACCACGGTGTCGTCGCCGAGATCCTGCGGATCGGCGGCCCGCGCGATCGCGCTGTCGGCGTCGTCGATCCGCTCGCCCACCGCCGCGGGGGAGTGCAGCGTCCACGAGGAGAGGACGCTGCCGATCACCCGCATCGCCCCGGGCGCCCCGGCGGCGAGCACGACGGTCTCGCCGGTCTGCTGCGCGGCGAGCGTCAGGGCGAAGCGGAGCGACCGCGCCACCGGCGCCGCGGCCCGCCCCGAGAGCCGCACGGCGACCGCGCCCAGACGGTAGCTGCCGTAGTCCGCGCCGCGCTCGATCAGCCCCGTCCGCTCCAGCTCCGCGCACATCCGCGACACCGAGCTGAGCGGCGCCCCGAGCGCGGCGGCGATCACCCCGACCCCGAGCGGCGCCGTCGGATCCGGCCGCTCGCCGAGCAGCCGCACCACCCGGAGGCCCGTCGTCACGCGTGCGCTCATCAGCCGCCCTCCACAGAACCGCAATTCTCCGCGCAGACTATTGCGTCCTGCGGTCCTGGGCGAGGGGCGCGACCTACGCCGTTCCTAGGGTGGTCCCGCGTCCGCGCCACCCGCATCCCCTCCGAGGAGCCGCCATGAACCAGTCCGTTCCCGAGGACTCCGCCCCCGAGGACTCCGCCGCCGAGGACTCCGCCGCCGAGAACTCAGCTGCCGAGGAGTCCGCCTCCGAGAACTCAGCCACCGCGGAGTCCACTCCCGAGGAGTTCGACGTCGCCGTCGTCGGGATGGGCGCTCTCGGCAGCGCTGCCGCCTACCACCTCGCCCGTCGCGGCGCCCGGGTCGTCGCGTTCGAGCAGTTCGAGCTCGGCCACGTGCGCGGCGCCTCGCACGACACCTCGCGCATCCTGCGCACCTCCTACGGCGCCCCCGAGTACGTGCGGCTCGCGCAGTCGGCCTACCTCGACTGGGCCGACCTCGAGGCCGAGTCGGGCGAGACGCTGGTCACGATCACCGGCGGGCTGGTCTTCTTCCCGGCCGGCAGCCCCTACTCCGCCGAGGCGTTCCGCTCGAGCCTCACCGAGAGCGGAGTCCCGTTCGAGCTGCTCACGCCGGCCGAGGTCGCCGAGCGCTGGCCGCAGTTCTCGCTGCCCGAGGGCACGCAGACCGTCTTCACCGCCGACTCCGGCATCGTGCACGCCGCCCGCTCGGTCGCGGTGCTGCAGCTGCGGGCCCGGCAGCACGGCGCCGTGATCCGCGATCGCACGCCGGTGGAGGCGCTGATCCCGGGCGAGGGCGGCGTCGTCGTGCGCACCGCGAGCGGCGACGTGCGCGCGGGCAAGGTGGTCCTCGCCGCCGACGCCTGGACGAACGAGCTGCTCGCACCGCTGGGCGCCGAGATCCCGCTCGTCACGATGCAGGAGCAGGTCAGCTACTTCGCGCCGGCCGACCCGAGCGTCTTCGACCGCGAGCGCTTCCCTGTCTGGATCTGGGAGGACGAGCACTGCTTCTACGGCTTCCCCACCTACGGCGAGCCGACGATCAAGGCCGCGCGCGACGTCTCCGACAACCTGATGGCCCCGCGCGAGCGCACCTTCGTGCCCTCGGCCGAGCTGCTGGACGAGCTGACCGGCTTCGTCGGCGCCGTGCTCCCGGCGGCCGGCGAGGTGCTGCGCACCGTCACCTGCCAGTACGCGCTCACGCCTGACCGCCGGTTCATCCTCGGGCCGCTGGACGAGCACCCCGACATCCTGGTCGGCCTCGGCGCCGGGCACGCCTTCAAGTTCACGCCGACCATCGGCCGCGTCCTCGCCGAGCTCGCCCTCGACGGCACGACCAGCGAGGACGTCTCGGCGTTCGGGGTGACACCGCCGGTCGCGGCGCCCATCCTGGGCTGAGAGCCGTGCGCCCGATCGGCTGTGGAGGAGGACCCGCCCGCCGTCTCCGCGCGTCGACCAGCCCCGCCGACACCCTCCGCGTGGGTCTCGATGCGCCCGCTTCGCGGGCTCCTCGATCAGCACGACTCGCGACCGGACCCGCAACGGGCCCCGCGCCCCGAGCAGCCCCCCTCCCGCGTCCACTCGCCCCGGCGCCACCCGCGACTGGACGCTCGGCGGGCTCTGAATCCCCGCCGCACCCCACCCCGAGTCCTCTCGCACCCCCGCCGTCCGAGTGCCCCCGCCGCAACGGCGCCCCCATGCGGGTCGAGTAGCCGCGCAGCGGCGTATCGAGACCCGCCCGCTTGCAGGCCGGTCGACCAGCCGCGCAGCGGCGGCGCCCATGCTGGTCGAGTGGCCGCGCAGCGGCGTATCGAGACCCACCCCGTCCGTGCCTCCGCACCCCTCGCGCCGCCGAGGCCTGCCATCCTGACCTCGCACGCGCCCGACCCCGTGCGAGGAGGCGCCCATGTCCGCCGATGCGAGGTCCGCCGACCCGCCCGCCGACACTCCGCCGGCCGTCCCCGACGACGGCATGGCCGAGTCCGGCTACCGCCAGACCCTCACCCGCGGGATCGGCCGCTTCGGCAGCTTCGCCGCGGGAGTCAGCTACATCTCGATCCTGACCGGCACCTTCCAGCTCTTCTCCTTCGGCTACGCGAACGGCGGCCCCGCCTACTGGTGGTCCTGGCCGCTCGTGTTCGCCGGGCAGCTCGCCGTGGCGCTCTGCTTCGCCGAGCTCGCCGCGCGCTACCCGGTCGCCGGCTCCGTCTACAACTGGAGCAAGCGCCTGGCCGGCCCGACGGTCAGCTGGCTCGCCGGCTGGATCATGGCCCTCGCCTCCGTCGTCTCGCTCGCCGCCGTCGTGCTGGCCTACCAGACCACGCTGCCGCAGCTCTGGAGCGGCTTCCAGCTCCTCGGCGACGGCTCCGGCACGAGCGCCGGCGTCAGCGCCGTCCTCTGGGGCGCGATCCTGGTGGCGTTCACGACCGCCGTCAACGCGGTCGGCGTGCGGCTGATGGCGCGGATCAACAGCGCCGGAGTCCTGATCGAGCTGGTCGCCGCGGTCCTGCTCGTCGTCGTCCTCGCCGCCAACGCGGTCAACCCGCCGAGCGTCGTCCTGGAGACGACGGGACGCGGCGACGGCGCGCCGGGCGGCTACCTCGGCGCGTTCCTCATCGCCGCGATCGCCTCCGCCTACGTGATGTACGGCTTCGACACCGCCGGCTCGCTCGGCGAGGAGACCGTCGATCCGCGCCGCACCGCCCCGACCGCCATCCTCCGCGCGATCACCGCCTCGTTCGTGCTCGGCGGCCTGATCATCCTCTTCGGCCTCCTCGCCGCACCCGACCTCGCCGACCCCGCGCTCGGCTCCCCGTCCGGCGGCCTGCAGCTCGTGGTCCTCCAGGTGCTCGGCGGACCGCTCGGCTCGGTCTTCCTCGGCTGCATCGTCGTCGCGATCACCGTCTGCGCACTCGCCGTGCACACCGCGGGCATCCGCCTGGTCTTCGCGATGGCGCGCGACAACGCCCTGCCCGGCAGCGCCCTGCTCGCCCGCGTCGACCCGCGCCGCCGCACCCCGGTCGCGCCGGCCGTGCTGATCGGCGTGCTCGCCGTGCTGATCCTCGTCGTCAACATCGGCACCCCCGAGATCTTCACCGCCGTCACGAGCGTCGCCGTCATCCTGATCTACCTCGCCTACCTGCTGGTCACCGTGCCCCTGCTGGTCCGCCGCCTCCGCGGCCGCTGGCCCACCGCCGACGCGCCCGCCGGCTACTTCTCCCTCGGCCGCCTCGGCCTGCCCGTCAACGTCGTCGCCGTGCTCTGGGGCGCCGCGATGACCGTGAACCTCGCCTGGCCCCGCACCGAGGTCTACGGCGACGGCCCCCTCCGCTGGATCGCCCTGATCGTCGTCGCCGCGGTCGTCACCACCGGCCTGCTGTGGTTCCGCCTCCACGGCCGCCACCGCCTCGGCGTCCTCCCCGAGCACGCCTCCGCGCTCCCGCCCCCGGACCCGGACCCGCGGGACCGCTGACCCGCCCCGCCCCCGATCGATCCGTCACGAACGGCTCCCTCCCCGCCTCCGAAGGAGCCATTCGCGACGGATCGCCGCCCTGATCCGCCCGCAGAAGCCCCCGCACCCGCCGAGTCGCCCGAGAAGGCTCGTTCTACCGCCCGAGAACGAACCTTCTCGGGCGACTCGCCGCTCGGGCTCGCCAAGCGTCGAGTGGGCCACTGGAGCCTCGCCGCCCAGCCCGCATCCCGCATCCCGCCCGCTGAGTCGCCCGAGAAGGCTCGTTCCACCGCCCGGGAACGAACCTTCTCGGGCGACTCAGGCGCGTGGTCTGTAGAGGTAAGACCCGTCGCCGGGCCCGGGCTCAGCCGATCGCAGTCGTCGCTGCGCTGCTTCGCCTCAGCGTCAAGTAGCCGGTCTTCGTTCCGGTGACCGTGACGGTCAGAGTCTTGCCTTTGTCCGCGGCCACCGGCTTGTACGTCGCGCTCTTGGCGCCGCTGATCGCCGAGCCGTTCCGGTACCACTGGTAGCTCAGGGTCACCGGTGCCGGTGCCCAGCTTCCCGGTACGGCCGTCAAGGTCGAGCCGATCTTCTTGGTTCCGCTGATCGTCGGAGCCGGTCCACTCAGCGTGCCTTGCGCGACCGTCTTAGCAGCGGTCGTCTTCGTCACGGTCGTGTATCCAGCTTTAGTCCCCGTCACGACGGCGACGATCGAGGCGCCGACATCCGAGGCGGTCGGAGTGTACGTCGACGCTGTCGCGCTTGAGACGACGGTTCCGTTCCGCTTCCACTGGTAGCTGAAGACGACAGGCGACGGACCCCATGTGCCGGGCACGGCCGTCAGCGTCTGACCCACGGCGGGGGTTCCGCTCAGGGCGGGAGTCGCGGTCGTCAGAGTTCCGGCGGCGATGGTCGACGTCGTCGCGCTCGTCTTCGTCGCGGGCGAGTACCCGGGCTTCGTCGCCGTCACCGAGACCGTGATCGTCCCCTTCAGGTCAGCAGGGGACGCGGTGTAGGTCTTCGACGTCGCGCCGACGATGTAGTTCCCGCCGTTCCGCTTCCACTGGTAGCTGAGGGTGGTGCCGGCGTCCCAGATCCCGGCGTTCGCCGTCAGGATCGATCCGACTGTGGTGGTTCCGCTGATCGTCGGAGTCGGCATGAGGGTCATCAGAGCGAGCACGACCGTGACTGAGGCGCTCGTCTGGGTGGCCGACGCGTACCCGGACTTCGTGCCGGTTACGGAGACTGTGATCGCTGCTCCGCCGTCCGACGACGCGAGGACGTAGCTGCTCGACGTCGCGCCTGCGATCGCTGTCCCGTTCCGATTCCACTGGTACGACAGGGAGACCGGGGCCGGCCCCCATGTGCCCGCGTTCGCTGTGATGGTCCGCCCTACGGAGGCGGTGCCGCTGATCGTGGGAATGCCGGCCGAGACGGTCTGGGTGCCTGCGGCCACCACCGTCGTCGATGCGCTCCTCTTCGTCGTCTCGGCATATCCGGTCTTCGCGCCGGTGACGGCCACCGAGAGACGAGAGCCCTGGTCCGCTGCGGTCAGCTGGTAAGTCGAGCCGGTCGCGCCCGTGACGGCGATGCCGCTGCGGAACCACTGGTAGCGGAAGCCCACTGGGGAAGGGCCCCACGTGCCGGCACTGGCGGTGAGCGTCCGACCGACGACGACGCTGCCGGTGATCGTCGGCGTGCCGACGGTGAGGTCAGTGACCTTGGTGACGTCCATGAGGAGGTTGCCGGTGTCGGTCCGATAGAACGCGCCGGCCTGAATGAAGTAGGTCGATCCCGCGACAACGCGGAACGACGCGACCGCATTGTCCTTGAGGTAGATCTTGTTCGGATATCCCTCTCCGACGTTGGTTTTCGGGCAGACGATGAGATTCCCTGGACGGTCGGCGATGGCGTCATAGACCGCGAAGTCAGCGCCGTAATCGCTCCTGCGCACGTCGATCTGCACGGTGCCCGTCGATGAGGCGACGAATCGATACCAGAGGTTGTTCGTGATCGGTCGCTCGTAGTCGGTGTCACAGCCGGCGTACCCGTACTGGATCCGCGGGTTCGTCGTGACGTTGGAAGCAGAGATCGTCGTGGGCAGAGTACCGATGGGAAGCGCTCCAACCGGCTCCGTGTTCGGGGTGAACGACGAGGCGCTCAGGTCGAAGACGAAGGGGATGTCGCGGTCAGGATCGAGGGTGCTTCCCCAATCCGCGAGTCCGACCTCGAAGAAGTACGTCTCGCCGGCCCGCGCCTGCACGAAGTTCTCCTCTGGACCCTCTTCGAGGCTCACGCAGCTCACCTGCTCGAGGTTTTCTAGCGATGTTCCGCGGTAGGCGGCGGCCCCCCAGCTGAAGTCGCTCCGGTTCATCGTGTAGGTGAGCCCCTGATCGGTCGGGGCCGTGTAGCGGTACCAGACCGTATAGGGGAAGTAGACGTTGTGCGTCCCGAAGTCCTCGTGGTCATCCATCGTGCACTCCGACTGCTCGAAGGGCTCTTGGGTCGCACTCGTCAGCGACCCGGTCCCGACGAACGGCAGGCTCGAGACGACGGCGGCCGAGGCGAAGTCGTCGTTCGAGGGCCGGGGGATCGCTGCCTGAGCAGGCGGGGCGGCGAGCCCGGTCGTGAGCGCGACTGCGACGAAGGCAGCGATCAGGATCGAGCGGACACGGGCCAAGCGGTGGGTGCGCACGCGCGACTCCTCAGCGTCGGTACTACGGAACGGACGCCGTGGAGGAGAAGTCGGTGCTCGGGGATGTTCCCGTCAGGCCGTGATCTCTTCGTGGTGCGAGTCCTCGAAGGTGTGCTCCGCCAGGCGTCCTCGGTGGGGTCCGGCCAGCTGAAGCAAGCGGTTCAGTATGTCGACGGATCGAGTATCCGGAGACCCCCCTTTGAGGGCCTGATCGCGGGGACGTGATCGAGCTGGTCGGCTCAGAAGGACCTCCTGCGAGTGATACCGGTGGGAGCAGTGAACTCCTCTTGACCTGCGTAGCTCATCCGCCAGCTCCTACTCGTGGCGAAAGTAGAGCGGAATTGCTCGTCCATCCTCGCTCGTGCCTCTGAATCAGAGGCCCTGATGAAACGGTCGGCCGCACTCTTCGCTATGTCCGCTTGAGCTCGACTGTCGTGGTCACGCCGAGGGCCGACACCTTGTAGCTGATCGTCTCGCCGTCGAAGGTGAAGGTCTTCGCCGGGTCGCTGGACGCGGCGATCGCCGAGGTCGTCTGCGTCGTGTCGTTCGCGGAGTCCCATGAGTACGGCGTCGCGGCGTCGACCGGCGGGACGTAGGAGCCTGCCCAGTAGAGGGCCGTCGTCTCCCCGCCGTCTGCCACCCAGTTGATGGTGATCGTGGACGCGGTGATCGTGGCCGCCTGGTAGTTGTCGGGCGACTTCGCATTCGCCTGCTTCCAGTCGCCGGTCAGATCCACCGGTTCGACGACAGCAGGAGCCGGCTCAGAGGACGAGGTCGCTGCTGGCTGTCCCGGGTCCGCGGGAGCGGCGCTGTCCGGCGCCGCGGAACTGCAGGCGCTCAAGAGGAGGGCGGCGAGGACGAGTGGGGCTGCACGACGGAACACGCACGAAGCCTAGGGGTCCGGCGTACTCCTCCAATACCGGCCCCGCTGCTCGGGCCATCCGTCATCGACGGCTCCCGTTGCGCTCAGGAAGGAGCCATTCGCGCCGGATCGATTCTCGCCATAGCCCGGACCGCCGCTGAGTCGCCCGAGAAGGCTCGTTCCACCGCCCGGGAACGAGCCTTCTCGGGCGACTCGGCGTGCACCGGCCCGGGCGGGCGGTGCGCGGGCGTGCGCGAGGATGGACGGCGGGCGATCGCCCGCCGAGGGGAGGGAGCGCCGTGCCGGACCGTCAGGCGCTCTCGACCGCCGCGCTGCTGGCGCACGCGGTGCTGATCCAGGCCGTCGCGTTCCTGCTGCGGCCGGCCGCGGTCTACCAGGCGATCCAGCT
This sequence comes from Rathayibacter sp. VKM Ac-2856, assembly GCF_013205055.1. Classification (GTDB taxonomy): domain Bacteria; phylum Actinomycetota; class Actinomycetes; order Actinomycetales; family Microbacteriaceae; genus Rathayibacter. The sequence goes on along the minus strand of NZ_JABMLF010000002.1, from coordinate 733,871 downwards.
CGATGTGCCCGCGTGGGCGCTCGGGGCGCTCGGCGCCTCCTTCGCGGTGGTGCCGCTGCTGATCGCGCTGCCCGTCGGCGGTCTCGTCGACCGGGTGGGCGCCCGCTTCGTGATGGCCTGCGGCTCGCTGCTGACGATCGCCGCCGCCGGGCTGCTGCTGCTCGCCGGCGGCGGCCTCGTCGGACTCCTCGCCGGCACCGCCCTGCTCGGCGCCGGCCACCTCGGCTGCGTCGTCGGCCAGCAGGCGGTGGTCGCGGGAGGCGCGGCCGGCACCCGCCTCGACAGCCGCTTCGGCTACTACACCTTCGCCGCCTCGCTCGGCCAGGCGATCGGCCCCGCCTTCATCCCCGTCTTCGCCGGCAGCGCCGTCCGCCCCGACCCGGCGCCGCTCTTCCTGGTCGGCGGCGCGCTCGCCGTCCTCCTCCTCGCCGTCACCGCCGCGATCGCCCGCCCCGCGCCCCACACCGCCCCGGAGGCCCCGTCCGAGGGCTCGACGCTCGGCCTGCTGCGGATCCCCGGCCTCGCCCGCGCCCTGCTCACCAGCGCGACCGTCGTCGCCGCCGTCGACCTGACCGTCGTCTACCTCCCCGCCCTCGGCGCCGAGCGCGGCCTCCCCGCGGGCGTCGTCGGCGCCCTCCTGACCGTCCGCGCCCTCGCCTCGATGGCCTCGCGCCTCCTGCTCGGCAGGACCACCTCCCGCTTCGGTCGCACCCGCGTGATGGTCGCCGGGATCGTCGTCTCCGCCGTCTGCCTCGTCCTCGTCGCCCTCCCCGCCCCGACCGCGCTGCTCTTCGTCGCCGTCGCCCTCCTGGGCCTCGGCCTCGGCATCGGCCAGCCCATCACCATGTCCTGGCTGATCGAGCGCACCCCCGCCGACCGCCACGGCCGCGCCCTCTCCCTCCGCCTCGCCGGCAACCGCATGGGCCTGATCGCCCTGCCCACCCTCCTCGGCACGATCGCCGCCGCCGCCGGCGCGGGCGGCGTCCTCATCGGCACCGGAGTCGCAGTCGGCTCGACCCTCGTCCTCCTCCGCGGCGTCCGCCTCGACTGACCCGCCCGTCCCGGAGCGCTGAGTCGCCCGGGAAGGCGCCCGCGAGGCCGGAATCCGAGCCTTCTCGGGCGACTCGGCACCGGGCGCCGTCACTCCAGGCGCACGTCCGACGCGGACTTGTCGGCGCGCCAGCCGCGCCAGACGGGCTGGCGGAGGGTGCCGCCCGAGGTGCGCTCGCGGTAGCGGACCTCGCCGACGAGGACGGGCTCGACCCAGTGCACGCCGCGGGACTCGGCGGGCGGGATCGCGACGGCCGGCTCGTCGGTCGCGTGCTCGGCGAGGCGGTCGACGAGGCCGCGGCGCTCGCGGTCGCTGAAGCCGCTGCCCACCCGGCCGGAGTAGACGAGCCCGTCGTCGCCGGGCACCGCCGTCAGCAGCGACCCGACCGAGCCCTGCAGTCCGCCCTCGCCCTCGCGCCAGCCGACGATCACCACCTCCTGCACGCGGTGGTGGGTCAGCTTCACCCAGTCTCCGGAGCGGATGCCCGGCCGGTACGCGGCGTCCCGGCGCTTGGCGACCACGCCCTCGAGGCCGAGCGCGAGACTCGTCGACATCGCCTCCTCCAGGTCGCCGTCGAAGACCGACGGCACGTGCACCCGCTCGTTCTCGGTCGCCAGCTGTTCCAGGGCCGCCCGGCGCTCGTCGTAGGGGCGGCCGACGGCATCGGTCCCGTCGATCGCCAGCAGGTCGAAGAGCATCAGGTGCACGGGATTCGCTCGGGCCGCCGCCTCGATCTCGCGCGGCTTGGTCAGTCCGCCGCGGGTCTGCAGCCGACCGAAGTCGGGCCGCCCGCGGTCGTCCAGCGCGACGATCTCGCCGTCCAGCACGCAGTCCACCGCGACGCCCTCGGCGATCGGCTCGAGCAGATCGGGGAACGCGGCCGTCAGATCGTTGCCGTTCCGGCTGGTCAGGGTCACCGCCCCGTCCGCCACCCGCACCAGGGCGCGGTAGCCGTCCCACTTCATCTCGATCGCGGAGTCGGCGGGGATGTCCGCCGCGCGCCCGGCCGTCGCGAGCATCGGCCGGAAAGCGGCGGCCTCCGCGGTCGGCACGGCGGCGGACGATGCCCCCGACGCGGACCCGCCGGACCTCGCTCCCGACGCCGACGCGCCGGACCTCGCTCCCGACGACGCTCCCGACGACCCCGTGCCCTGCCCGCCACTCGAGCCCCCGGCCTTCCGCGCCGCGACCCCGCGCCCCTGCTTCGCCCCGTGCCCCGCCCCGCCGTGCCCCGCCCCCGGCGCCATCAAATGCAGCAGCCAGTTCTTCTCGTCCCCCTTGCCGCCCTTCGCACCCGTGTGCAGCAGCGCGTACCGCCGCGGCTCGCCGCCGAGCCCGCCGTCCGGCCGGCCGGTGAGCACCGCGATCACCTCCTCGCCCTCGCGCCACTTCTCCAGCTCGTAGGTGCCCTCGTCCCAGATCCGCACCTCGCCGCCGCCGTACTCGCCGGCGGGGATCGTGCCCTCGAAGGTCGCGTACTCGAGCGGGTGGTCCTCCGTCTGCACCGCCAGCCGGTTCGGGTCGCCGTCCAGCGGCGGCCCCTTCGGCACGGCCCAGCTGACCAGGACGCCGTCGTGCTCGAGCCGGAAGTCGTAGTGCAGCCGCCGCGCGTGGTGCTCCTGCACCACGAACGTGTCGCCCGACGTCGAGATCCCCGCCCCCGGCGAGGGCACGGGCTCCGGCGTCTTCGAGGCGTCGCGCATGCTCCGGTAGGCAGCAAGCCGGTCCGCTGAGGCGTCCGTCGCCGCGAAGCCCGCCATCCGCTCCGGCGACGGCTCGAGCCCCGCACCGCGCGCCGCGAGCACGGGACGCAGCAGGTCGCCGTCGCTCCGCAGCCGCTCGACGACCTCGTCCGGAGCGAGGTGCCGCAGGTCCGACGCCCCGATCTCCTCCCAGGTGCGCGGCGCGGCGACCCGCGGCAGGAGCCGCCCCCGCAGCGAGTACGGCGCGATCGTCGTCTTCGCCGCGTTGTTCTGACTCCAGTCGACGAGCACCTTGCCCTCGCGCAGCGTCTTCTTCATGTCGGAGACCACCAGGTCCCGGTGATCCGACTCCAGCGCCTTCGCGAGCTCGTGCGCGACGGAGGAGATCTGGTCGCTCGAGGCGGAGGCGTCCAGCGGGCAGTACAGGTGGATGCCCTTGCTGCCGCTGGTCACCGGGAACGGCTCGAGCCCCATCCCCTCGAGCAGGTCGCGCGCGAGGAACGCCACCTCCGCGCACTCCGCCAGCCCCGCTCCCTCACCCGGGTCGAGGTCGAGGACGAGCCGGTCGGGCGGGCGGCGCTCGCCGTCGGAGCCGACCCGCCACTGCGGCACGTGCAGCTCGAGCGCCGCCTGCTGGGCCAGCCAGGTCAGACCGGCGACGTCGTCGACGAGCGGGTACTCGACGTCGCGGGACGAGTGCGCGAGCTTCGTCCGGCTGAGCCAGTAGGGCGCGGAGGAGGGCAGGTTCTTCTCGAAGAAGACCTCCCCGGGCTCCTCGGCGGTGCCGACCCCGTCGACCCAGCGCTTGCGGGTCACCGGCCGGCGGGCGAGGTGCGGCAGCATCGCGGACGCGACCGACGCGTAGTAGGAGAGGACGTCGGCCTTGGTGAACCCCGCCTCCGGGTAGACCACCTTGTCGAGGTTGGTCAGCCGCAGGCGCCGCCCACCCACCGTCACGAGCTGCTGCGAGGAGGGGGTCATGACTCCATGGTGGCGGCGCCCGCCCGCCGAGGGGGAGGGAGTTGCGCCGTCGGGGGAGAGCCCCCGCGAAAGCGGAGCTGTGGAGGAGCGTCTTTCGGCCCGCGCACGGCTGCGCTGGATAGCCTGGCGATCACCCCACTTCCTCGACAAGGAGCCCCCGTGCCCGAGACGATCACCGACATCCCCCTCACCACGATCGACGGCGCCACGTCGACCCTCGCCGACTACGCGCCGGTGAAGCTCATCGTCAACGTCGCCTCCCGCTGCGGCCTCGCCCCGCAGTACGAGAAGCTCGAGGCCCTGCAGAAGCAGTACGGCGACCGCGGCTTCACGGTGCTCGGCTTCCCGAGCAACCAGTTCCTGCAGGAGCTCAGCGACTCCGACCGCATCAAGGAGTACTGCTCGACCACCTGGGGCGTCACGTTCCCGATGTTCGAGAAGGTCAAGGTCAACGGCCGCTCGGCCCACCCGCTCTACGCGGAGCTGACCAAGACCGAGGACGAGGCGGGCAAGGCCGGCAAGGTCAAGTGGAACTTCGAGAAGTTCCTGATCACCGCCGACGGCACCGTGCACCGCTTCCGCCCGACCGTCGAGCCCGACGACCCGCGGATCGTCGGCCTGATCGAGGAGTCGCTCCCGGCCTGAGGCACGAGGGCCTGACGCAAGAGGGCGGCGCGCTGACGGAGGGGCCGTCCGCGCGTCGCCCGGGCGAGCACGCGGCCCCGCGGCTCAGCGCGCGCGCAGTCCCTCGGCGATCCGCGCCTGCACCGCCTCGACGCCCTCGGGGCAGACGATGTCCGACACTTCGAACGGCGTCGCGCGGGTGAAGGGGATCATCTCGATCCCGTCGATGTGGCGCAGCAGCACGAGTCCGCTGTCGCCGTCGCGGAGGGTCCGGCGCACCTGGCGCAGGAAGATGCCGGCCATCTCGAGCTCGACGGTGAAGACACGGCCGCTGACGTCGATCCGGCAGCCGAGCACCGGCTGCGAGTCGGTGGAGGCGGAGTCCGGCGCGTGGCGGACGGCGATCGGCTCGTCCTTGCGGAGCACGCCTCCCGCGGTGCTGAGGGTGGGTGCTGCGGCTGCTCGCGCGGTGTCGGTCATCGTCGTCTCCGTCCGTGGTCCCGACCGACGGAGAACCGCCCGGTCACTGTCCTTCGACGCTACGGCGCGACCCTGACAAGGGGGGTGGGGTTGACGGATCCGCCCCGGAGGGACAGGGCACCCGGGATCAGGACCCCTGGCGCGACTCCTCGGGCTCCGGGAGGACCGACAGCTCGCCGTGCATGCTCGCGACGCTCAGCATCTGCTCGATCCACTGGCGGTTGAGCTTGGGCTGGTGGGCGTCGGCGAAGCGGAAGTGCAGCGGCACCGAGGGGTGCAGCCAGACGGAGCTGCGGCCGTGGCCGGTGGAGGCGTCCTCGGTCCAGGAGAGCGAGAAGGCCTCGTTGCGCCGCAGCTTCGACAGCACGGCGACCTTGAGGTGGGCGAGGACGCGCTCCTCGAACTCGATCTCGAGATTCTGCGGTCCATAGGTCAGCGTGGCCACGGGCGCCTTTCGTCAGGGCGAGCCGCCCACGGCGGACGGCTCCTCGGGGACGCTAACCGGTCGGGCCCCTCCGCGCGGAATCGGCGGGGAGACACGCCGAAGCCCCATTGACAGCCCGGGTGGCGACCCCTAGTCGAGGGGGAGGTGCTGGCGCCGTGGCCGTGGCCGTGGCCGTGGCCGTGGCCGTGGCCGCCGGTCGGTGCGCGCGCTCGGCTCGCGATTCCGCCTCCGGCTCGTGAATTCGGCCGGTTCTCGCGTGCCGGAGGTGGTTCCGCGTGCCGGAGGTGGTGGCATCGAGGTTGGCCTCGTGAATTCGGCTCCGGCTCGTGAATTCGGCCGGTTTCCGCGTGCCGGAGGTCGTTCCGCGTGCCGGAGGTAGTGGGCAGGAGGTTCGGCTCGTGATTTCGCCTCCGGCTCGTCGATTCGGTCGTTTTCCGCGTGCCGGACGTGCTTCCACGTGCCGGAGGTGGTGGGCAGAAGGTTCGGCTCGTGATTTCGCCTCCGGCTCGTCGATTCGGTCGATTTCCGCGTGCCGGAGGTGTTCTCGCGTGCCGGAGGTAGCGGCAGCGAAGTCGGGCTCGTGGATTCGGCTCCGGCTCGTGGATTCGGCCGGTTCGTGCGTGCCGGAGGGAGTTTCACGTGCCGGGGGGCGGCGGGCAGCGAGGTTGGGCTCGTGATTCCTGCTCCGGCTCGTGGTTTCGGTCGGTTTTCGCGTGCCGGAGGTGTTTCCGATGTGCCGGAGGTGGCATGCAGGAGCTTCGGCTCGTGGATTCGGCTCCGGCTCGTGGTTTCGGCCGGATTCCGCGTGCCGGAGGTGTTTTCACGTGCCGGAGGTCGCTCGCGGGGCCGCGGCGTCGATCGGCGGCCGCTCGGCGGGACGGGGTAGCATCGCAGGGCCTGTTCCGGCGGACGAAAGCGATGAGGCCATGAAAACGCGAGTCATCTTCTACCTCATCGGAGGCGTCCTCCTCCTCGGCGCGGGCCTCAGCTCGCTGGGCGACGGCGCCTCCGTGCCGGACCTCATCACGATCGCCTGCGGCGTGCTGATCCTCGCCCTCGCCGGCTGGCAGTACAGCCGCTCGCACGGCGCCGACCAGCGCTCCCCGGGCGACGACGTCGAGCGCCCCCACCGCTAGCCGCACCCCCCGCCGGTCGCACCCGCGCGCATCCGGCCGCCGCCCGCATCCGATCGCCGCAAGCGCCACCGCCGCCCGCGCCTGGCCGCTGTCCCGCGCCGCCTCCGCGCGCATCCGGCCGCTGCCCGCACCCGGCCGCCGCACCGCAACGAGCCGCCGAAGCAGCCCCTACCCGCGCGCCAGCAGCAGCCGGTACGGCGCCGCCCGCTCCACGCGCCAGCCCTCGGGCGCCACCGCGCGCAGCTCCGGCGCCGTGTAGCTCCGCCGCACCGACAGCGACCCGTCGTAGTGCAGGAACGACCCCGCCGCGATCGGCCGCGTCGCCGCCGCGTACGCGGTGTACGCCAGCCGCGAGCGCTCGATGTCATTGTGCAGGGCCCGCGGCGCGAGCCGCTCGCTGTCCTCGAGGAGCGCGGTCAGCGCCTCCGCCGACAGGTGGTGCAGCAGGTGGTTCGACGTGACGATGTCGTACTCCGCGCCCTCCGCGACCAGCTCGGCGCTGCTCGCGCGCCGGAACTCCAGCCCGGCCGGCGCCGGCGTCGACGTCGCGAAGGCGAACGCCCGCTCGTCCGGGTCGATCGCCGTGATCGCGAGCCGCAGCCCGTCGGCGTGCGCCCAGTCGGCGAGCGAGCGGGCGATGTCGCCGCCACCCGAGCCGATGTCGAGCAGCCGCACCGGCTCGGCGCTCGTGAAGAGCGGGCGCAGCCGCGTCCGGTAGAGCCGGTGCCAGCCCGAGACGAGCCGGTTCACCGCGCCGAAGCGCGCGTAGGTCGCGTCGAGCAGCGCCGGGTCGCAGGACGGATCGTCCATCAGCTCCTGCGCGGTCGTCTCCCGGTGGCGGAGGTCGGGGACGAGCGGCGCGTGGGCGGTCACGCTCCGCCGCGCTTGGTGAGCAGCGCCATCTCGACGGTCAGCCCGGGCCCGAACGCCATCGCGCCGATCCGCTCGCCGTCGGCCGCCTCGCCGTGCAGGAGGCGACGCAGGATGAACAGCACCGTCGCGCTAGACATGTTGCCCACGGTCCGCAGCACCTCCCGCGAGGGCTGCATCTGCTCGTCCGAGAGCGCGATCGCCGACTGCACCCGGTCCAGGATGCTGCGCCCGCCGGGGTGCACCGCCCAGCGCTGCACGTCCGCGGCGCCGACGCCGGCCCGTCCGAGCATCGGCTCGAGCGCGGCGGTGATGTTCGCGCCGATGATCGACGGCACGTAGGTGCTCAGTCGCATCGTGAAGCCGTGGTCGCCGATCGTCCAGGCCATCTCGTCCTCGCCCTCGGGGGTGAGGGTGGTGTCGAGCGCGTCGATGTCGAGGACCGCGGTGCCCGGCTCGGGCTCGCGCGCGGTGACGACCGCGGCGGCGGCGCCGTCGGCGAAGACCGAGGTGGCGACGATCTGCTCCGCGTCGTTCGAGCTGGTCAGGTGGATGCTGCAGAGCTCGGCGGCGACGACCAGCACGACGGCCGACGGGTCGGCCTCGCAGAACGCGCGCGCCGCGCGGAGGCCGGGGAAGGCCCCGTAGCAGCCCATGAAGCCGAGGTGGAAGCGCTGCGTCGAGACCGGCAGCCCGAGCCGGCGGACCAGCTGATAGTCCGGGCCCGGTGCGTAGAAGCCGGTGCAGGAGACGGTGACCACGTGGGTGACCTCGCCCGCCGCGAAGCCCGCGGCCGCGAGCGCGCGCTCCGCCGACTCCGCGAAGAGCTCGGGCGCGCGGGCCGTGTAGACCGCGTTGCGCGCGGAGGTGCCCGGGTCGAGCAGGCGGCCGGAGCGGGCGTCGTAGAAGGTGCTCTCGCCCTCCCGCTCCTCGCGGTCCAGCTCGTCGACGACGGTGTGCCGGGTGTCGATGCCGGAGGCGTTGAAGGCGGCGCCGATCAGTCGCGAGCCGAGGCGCGAGACCGCCGGCTGCGCGGCGAAGAGGTCGCGGATCTCCGGCTGGTGCAGGACGGTGGCCGGCACGGCCGTCTCGATGCTGCGGATGTGGACGGTCACCCGCGGGAACCTATCGCACCTACCTGCGGGTGCGCGGCGCTCCGGGAGGTTCGCTCCCGGAGGCCGCGCTCGCGGGTGCTCAGAGGATCGGCTTCCCGCCGGTGACGGCGATCGTCGAGCCGCTCATGTAGCTCGCGTCGTCCGAGGCGAGCAGCACGTAGGCGTGCGCGACCTCGGCGGGCTGGCCCGGACGGCCGAGCGGCACCTGCTCGCCGAACGAGGCGACGGCCTCCTCGGGCATCGTCGATGGGATCAGCGGGGTCCAGATCGGGCCCGGGGCGACCGAGTTGGCGCGGATCCCCTTCTCGCCGAGGGCCTGCGCGAGCGAGGCGGTCATGCTGAGCATCGCGGCCTTCGTCGCCGCGTAGGGCAGCAGCTGGTACGAGGGCTGGTCGGACTGCACCGAGCTCGTCGCGATGATCGAGGCGCCGCTCGTCAGGTGCGGCAGCGCGGCCTTGACCAGGTGGAAGTAGGCGCTGATGTTCGTCGCGATCGTGCGGTCCCACTCCTCATCGGGGATGGCGGTGACCTCCTCGCGGCTCATCTGGAACGCGGCGTTGCTGACGAGCACCTCGAGGTGGCCGAGCTTCTCGACGGTGTCGGCGACGACGGAGCGGCAGTGCGCCGGGTCGCGCAGGTCGCCGGGGAGCAGGAGCGCCTCGCGGCCGGCCTCGCGCACCCACTTCGCGGTGTCCTCGGCGTCCTCGTGCTCGTCGAGGTAGGAGATGGCGACGTCCGCGCCCTCGCGGGCGAAGGCGATCGCGACGGCCTTGCCGATGCCGCTGTCGGCACCGGTGACCAGGGCGACCTTGCCGCGCAGGCGGTCGGAGCCGCGGTAGCTGGTCTCGCCGTGGTCGGCCTTGGGCGTGAGCTCGGCCTCGGTTCCGGGCGGGGTCTGCTCGGGGGATTCCGGAGTCATGGTGCTCCCTCTCGTCGTGGTCGGATCTCCATGCAAGCCGCTCGCGCCGAACCGCACCAAGGGGTTGACGCCTGCGCCGCCCCTGCAGGCCGCACTCGGCACGACGGTGGATCTCGATACGCCCGCTGCGCGGGCTACTCGATCAGCATGGATGTCCGCTCCCTTCGTGCTGGTCGGGCAGCCCCGCACCCTCTGCATGCTGGTCGAGTAGCCCCGCAGGGGCGTATCGAGACCCGCCCACCAACGAGCGGGACGCCCCGCCCCGCGCCTCCTTCGCCTCGTCAAGCCCGCGACACCGGGAGCCTCCGGGGAGTTGACTGAGCCGACGCTCCGCAGTGGAGCGACACGAGGAGGCCGACATGAGCACGCCCACCGATCGGGGCCCCGGCTCCGACAGCACCGGTCCCGACCGCAGCGACCGCGACCGCAGCGACACGACCCGCGCCGACACGACCCGCAGCGACACGACCCGCGCCGACCACGACGCGACCACGCGCTTCGACACGACGGCCACCGCCGCGGGCACCACTGGCACCGCTACTGCCGCGACCGACGACCAGTCCGCCGCGCATCGCGCCCCCGTCGACCCCGACTCCGCGGAGGCCGCCAAGGCCCGCACCGCCGCCCGCAAGGACATCCACCAGCGCGAGAAGGACCGCTTCGGCGGTCTCAAGATCGGCTGCGCGTTCTTCGGCTGGCTCGCCGCGACCGGTCTCGCGGTCATCCTCACCGCCCTCGTCACCGCGATCGGCGCCGCCGTCGTCGGCACGCAGGACGTCACGGCCGACCTGGCCGCCGACCCCGCCGCCTTCGGCTGGGTCGGCGCGATCGCGCTGCTCGTCATCCTCCTCGTCGCGTACTACTCGGGCGGCTACGTCGCCGGGCGCATGGCCCGCTTCAGCGGCGCCAAGCAGGGCGTCGGCGTGTGGGCGTGGGCGGTGATCGTGGCGATCGTCGTCGGCATCGTCTCGGCGGTCACCGGCGGCAGCCAGGTCCTCTCGGCCGTCGGCGGCTTCCCGCAGATCCCGCTCGACGCGGGCGACGCCACCGTCACCGCCGTCGTGACCGTGCTCGCCGCCCTGGTCGTCTCCCTGGTCGGAGCCGTGCTCGGCGGCCTCGCCGGCATGCGCTTCCACCGCCGCGTCGACCGCGAGGGCCTCTCCGGCCTCGCCGTCTGACCTGCCAGCCCCTCCGCCCCGCCCTTCCGCGAGATGCCACTTGTGACCGCTTCCCACGGCGTGTCGCGTGCACAAGTGGCATCTCGCGGAGGGGGAGGGCAGGGGGCGGGGGCGTCTCGCCTACGCTCGGGCGGGTGGAGGATGCGCGCGTCGGACAGCTGAGCGTCGAGCTGGCGGAGTGGGCGGCGCCGACGGCGCTCGCCGGGCTGCGGGACGAGTACCTCGCGTTCCTCGCCGAGCACGGTCCGGCCGCCCTCGAGCGCGGCGGCGGACCCGAGCACATCACCGCGAGCTGCTTCGTGCTCTCGCCCGGACTCGACCGCGTCCTGCTCTGCTACCACCGCAAGGGCCGCTTCTGGGTCCAGCTCGGCGGGCACGTCGAGGCGGCCGACGCCTCCGTCCCCGCCGCCGCCGAGCGCGAGGCCCGGGAGGAGAGCGGCCTGGCCGCGCTCACCCTCCTCGGCGCCGTCCCGCTGGATCTCGACCGGCACGGTCTGGGCGGCGGCTTTCGCTGCAGCGCCCACTGGGACATCGGCTACGGCGCGATCGCCGATCCCGCCGCCCCGCTCGCCGTCAGCGACGAGAGCGAGGATCTCGCCTGGTGGCCGGTCGACGCGCTGCCCGCCGACGTCCCGCCCGGCTTCCCGGAGCGCCTCGCCGGCGCCCTGGCCGCGGCCCGGCGGCTCTGACACAGCGCCGCGCGCCCGCGATGCGGCACGATGAACCCATGCCCGATCCCGCGCGCCCCGTCGTCGTCCTCGCCGGAGCGAGCGGCTTCCTCGGCACCGATCTCGCCCGTCGCTTCGAGGCCGACGGCTGGACCGTCCGCCGCATCGGCCGCTCCGGCCCCGACGCCCGCTGGGGCGACACCGCCGCGATCACCCGCGCCGTCGACGGTGCCCGGCTGCTGGTCAACCTCGCCGGCAAGAGCGTCGACTGCCGCTACACCCCGGCGAACCGCGCCGAGATCCTGCGCTCCCGAGTCGAGACCACGCGGGAGCTGCACCGCGCGGTCGCGGCGGCGACGACTCCTCCGCCGGTCTGGATGAACGCCAGCACCGCCACGATCTACCGCCACGAGGAGGAGCGCGCCAACACCGAGGCGGACGGCGTGCTCGGCGAGGGCTTCTCGGTCGACGTCGCCCGCGCGTGGGAGGAGGCGTTCTTCGCGGGAGAGACGCCCGGCGTCCGCCGCCTCGCGCTGCGGATGACGATCGTGCTCGGCGACGGACCGGCGACCGGCATCCTGCTGCGACTCGCGCGCCTCGGCCTCGGCGGCCCGCAGTTCGACGGCCGCTGGCCCGCCACCCGCGCCCGACGCGCGGCGGGCGTGCACCACGAGTACCGGCCCACGCACGGCCGGCAGCACTTCAGCTGGATCCACGTCGAGGACGTCTTCCGCTCGATCCTGTTCCTCGAGGAGTCGGGACTCGACGGTCCCGTGAACCTCGCCGCACCCCATCCCAGCGACAACACCGAGCTCTCGCGCCTGCTCCGCGCCGCGGTGGGCCGCCGCATCGGCCTACCCGCCCTGCGCTTCGTCCTCGAGCCCGCCGCCCTCGCCCTGCGCACCGAGTCCGAGCTGCTGCTGAAGAGCCGCTGGGTCGTCCCCGGACGCCTCGAGGACGCGGGCTTCACCTTCGCCCACCCCGACCTCGGCGAGGCCCTGCGCGACATCGTCGCGACGGCCCGCTGAGCCGGCTCCGCCCCTGGCGCGCACCCGCGGCGACGCTCCTCCACACCCCTTCCACACCGCCTCCCGTCCCCTGACGCCGCCTCCAGGTAGTCATCGTGCGCGGCGGAATGATAGCGTCACCATGCCTGCAACGGCGCGGATCATCGTGTCGCGGCGCGGGGTGCGTCCTGTCCTCCGTGAACAGTCACGGAGCGACACGGCTCCGGACCCGCTGCCGGGCACCGTCGACCAGGGAAGCAGGAACAGTGAGACTCAGCGACACCACGGCCACGCGCGCCGCACTCGGCAGCGTCGAGGTCCGCGCGCGCCACACGGACGGGTCGACCGTCGAGCTGCGCGTCCGCCTGGAAGCGGACGGCGACGGCCGGATCGTCGTCGCCGACGGCACCCCCGTGCCCACGGGCTGGCGCTTCGAGAGCGCCGGAGCCGACCTGCTCGAGGTCCGCCTCCCCGCCGTGCCCGCGGTGGGCGAGGTGAGCGTCGTCTACACGACGAGCCTCGACAACCTCGACCACGTCGTCTTCCCCGACACGGGCCGCTGGCACATGAACAGCAGCCACCCCATCTCCGCCTGGCGGTTCAGCGGCGACCTGCGCGTCCGCGCGAACTCGCTGAAGACGCCCGTGTTCGTCTTCGAGCCGCTCGGCGGCGGTGCCCACGGGGTCGGCGTGATCGCCCCGCCGTCCGAGATGGACATCACGGTGCACGAGCCCGCGTCGAACCGCGCGCTGAACGTGCACTTCCGCCGGCTGCGGGTCGAGTTCACGCTGCTCCACCTCGCCGACACGCTGCCGGCGCGCGGCACCGCAATCGCCGGCACCGCAGGCCCCGCGTCCGCCGCGGCCCCGGCCGAGCACCGCTTCTGGATCGCCGTCCTCCCCGCCGCGCAGCACCCCGGCTGGCGCTCGGTGCTCCGCCGCTTCTCCGCGTGCGAGCGGCAGGCCCTCGACGTCCGCTACCGGACCGCGCCGGCCGCCCTCGAGCCGTACTGGTGCACCTGGGTCGACTGGAGCTCCGAGCACATGACGCAGGAGCTCGTCCTGCGGAACGCCCGCAGCGCCGCCGCGCTCGGGATCTCGAACATCGTCATCGACGACGGCTGGTTCGGGCGCGGACTCGACTCGAGCTACGACCTGCCGATGGACATCGGCGACTGGACCCCCGACCCGCTCAAGTACCCGGACCTGGCGTGGCTGATCGAGTCGATCCACGCGCTCGGCAGCAGGGCGATCATCTGGTGCGCCCCGCACGCGGTCGGCCCGGCCTCGGCCGCGTTCGAGCGGGTCCGCGACCTCCTCGTCCAGGACGCGCTCGGCGCTCCGATCCTGAACCCGACGATGTTCCACTCGCTGTGCTTCCGCAGTGAGCGCGCCCGGCAGGTCATGGTCGACGTGGTGCGCGGGCTCTTCGCGCGCCACCCCTTCGACGGTGTCAAGTACGACCTCTTCAACTGGCTCCCGGTCGAGGAGTGCGAGTCGCCCGAGCACTCGCACGACCTCGACTCCACGATCGTCGGCCTGCACCGCGTGCTCGCCGAGTGCGCGGTCGTGACGGCGTCGCAGGGCCGGCCGATCATCGTCGAGATGAAGCAGGACTACGCGACGGCGGAGGTCGCGGCGCTCGGCTCCGTCGTGCGCGGCGGCGACTCCCCGTACGCGTCCCGCACGAACCTGGCGCGGATGGACTACATCCAGGCCCGCGGAATGCCCGGGCTGAACGACTACCAGACCTTCCCGCGAGCGGCGACGCCCGCCGAGGTCTGCGTCATCGCGCTGCGGATGATCGCCGGGGGAGTGCCCGCCTGGGGCCGCGATCTGACCGCGCTCGAGCCGGCCCAGCGGGTCTGCCTGACCCGGGTGCACCGCTGGTACCGCGCGCTCCTGCACCACGGGGCCGGCGCCCATCGCGACAGCGACGCCGACGGCGTCCTCCTGCTCCGCACGGACGTGGGCGTCGTCCTGATCTGCACCGAGCCGGGCCGCGTCGTCACCGTGCCGCCGGACTGCTGCCAGATCGTCAACGCGACCCTCACCCCTGAGCTGGTGCTGCGCTCGGCGGAGAAGCGGAGCGTCCTCAGCACCCGCTCGGTCCTCGGCGAGATCTACGTGCCGGGCGCGAAGTCGCTCCCGAGCGGAGTCCACCGGCTGGACCTCGACACCGGCAGCGTCCTCACGCTCTCCGTCGCACTCCGCCCGCGCCACACCGACTCCGCCGGAGGCGTCCGATGACCGCCCGCACCGCCCCGTCCCCGCGCCGCCGCCGCCTCGCCGCCGCGGGTGTCCTCGCCGCCCCCGCGCTCCTCGCGTCCGGCTGCGCCGCGGACGGCGCGGCGACCGTCGACGTCGTGATCGGCTACCAGAGCCGCACCATCAACACCGCGACCGCCGGGACGCTGCTGAAGGAGCAGGGCTTCTTCGAGCAGGAGCTCGCGGAGCTCGGCCGCGACACCGGCACGCGGTACCGCGTCGTGTGGGAGGACTACGACACCGGCGCCCCGATCACCGCGCAGATGCTCGCGGAGAAGATGGACCTCGGCTCGATGGGCGATTTCCCGCTCGTCATCAACGCGTCCACGACCCGGCCGTTCGAGCGCGCGCGGACCGAGCTGATCGCGGTGACGGCGTACGACATCGAGGGCGGCCTCAACGGCATCGTCGTGCCCGCCTCCTCCGACGCCGACGACATCGAGGATCTCCGCGGCGCATCGATCTCGACGAGCTCGGGCTCGGCCGGCGACGGCCTCCTCTCCCGCGTCCTCCGCGAGGCGGGCCTGACCGACGCCGACGTGACCCGGGTGAACCAGGCGCCGAGCGTGGGCGCGTCCGCCCTGGCGGCGGGATCCGTGGACGCGGTCTCGCAGTTCACCTCCTGGCCGGGGCTGATGGTCCACGACGGCACCGCGCGCCTCCTCGTCGACGGGGCGGCGACCCGCGCGCCGACCTTCCACGGCGTCGTCGTGCGCGGCGCCTTCGCGGACGAGCGGCCGGAGGTGGTGGACGCCTTCCTCTCCTCGCTGATCGAGGCGACGCAGTTCCTGCACCGCGACCCGCTCCGCGCGTCGACGATCGTCGCCGAGGCGACCGGTCTGCCGGTCGAGGTCGTGCACCTCTACAACGGGGCGAACGGGATCGCGACCTTCGACCCGACACTGAAGCGACCGCTCCTCGACGCGCTCGTCGAGGACGCGGAGTACCTCGAGGCGACGGGTGTCCCGGTCGACTTCGACGTCGACTCCTTCGTCGACGACGCCCCGCTGCGCGCCGCCTGGGGCCTCGGCTACGACGCGGCGGTGGACTCGCTGGAGAATCCGGCGGTCCAGGCGGTCCGCGACGAGGCCTGCGCGGTCGCGGAGTGGACGTCGTCGGCAGCGTCCGAGCTCTGGCCCGCCGGGGAGGAGCGGACCGTCTTCCACGCGACGCCCGAGTGCCTCCTCTCCGCGATCGCGGCCTCGCCCCAGCCGCCCCGGGCCGCCTACGTGCCCGACCACAGCACCGGCACGCGCTGGTTCGCCGACCGGTCGGAGTGGGTGCAGGTCGCAGAGGGGGAGCCCGGCCGCCGCCTGGTGCCGTTCGCCACGCGCTCCGCGGCGCAGGAGTTCCTCGAGTCGGACCCGGGCAGCGAGCTGCTCACCTACGAGGAGGCGCTGGACCGTGCTCGCGCGCTCTGAGACCGGGCCCGTGGCCGGACTCCCGGTGGCGGCCTCGTCGCCCCCGCTGATCCCGATCTCCCGGACCTCGCCACGGCGGACCTCGACCAGGCGGATCGTGACCCGGCGGACCTCGACCCGGCGGATCGTGACCCGGCTCGGCACCGTGGCGCTCGCGCTCCTGCTCTGGCAGCTCCTGACGACCGGGGGCGTGCGGCTCTGGCTGTCCTTCGACAAGCTGCCGCCGCCGACCGCCGTGCTCACCGCGCTGCAGACCCAGCTCGGCAGCGGCGTCCTCCACCAGGACGTCCTGGCGAGTCTCGGGCGGATCGGCGCCGGCTTCGCCCTCGCCGGAGTCCTCGGCACGATCGTGGGCATCGCGCTCGCCCGCAGCCGGCTCGCGGAGGACAGCATCGGCACCCTGGTCGCGATCGTCCGACCGATCCCGGCGATCGCGCTGGTGCCGATCGCGATCCTGCTCTTCCCGACCAGCGAGCAGGGCATCGTCGCGATCACCGCCGCAGCGGCGTTCTTCCCGGTCGCGGTGAGCACCCGGCACGCGGTCCGCGCCCTTCCGCCGTCGTGGGAGGACGCGGTGCGCACGATGGGCGGCAGCCGGCCGCAGGTGCTCGCGCGCGTCGTCCTCCCGGGCGCCCTCCCCGGGATCGTCGCAGGCCTGTCGGTGGGGATCGGCGTGTCCTGGGTCTGCGTGATCTCGGCGGAGATGATCTCCGGCCGCCTCGGCATCGGCTACCGGACCTGGCAGTCCTCGACGGTCGTCGACTACCCGGCGGTGGTCGCCGGCATGGCCGTGATCGGACTCCTCGGCTGGCTCACCTCCGCCGCCGTCGAGCGGCTGGGACGCCGGGCGACGGCCTGGCTGCCGGGAGACGGCGCATGAGCGGCGGCGCGCGGACCGGCGGCACCTCGACCGGCTCCGCCCCGACCGGCGGCACCGCGCCCGGCAGCACCGCACCCGGTGGCGCCGAGATCCGCGTCGAGGGCCTGAGCGTCGCGCGGTCCGGCCGCACCGTGATCCGGGACCTGTCCTTCACGGTCGCCGCCGGCGAGATCGTCACGGTCCTCGGCCCCTCCGGCTGCGGCAAGTCGACCCTCCTGCGCGTCCTCGCCGGGCTGCAGCCGGCCTCGAGCGGAGCCGTCCTGGTGGGCGGCGCGCCCGTCACGGGTCCCGACGCGAGCCGGGCGATGGCCTTCCAGGACGACGCCCTCCTCCCGTGGCGGAGCGTCCGCCGCAACGTCGAGCTGCCGCTGCAGCTGCAGGGGGTCGGGCGCGCCGAGCGGCGGGCCCGGGCGGGAGCGCTCCTCGCGAGCGTCGGCATGGCCGATTCCGCGCAGCTCCTGCCGAAGCAGCTGTCCGGCGGCATGCGCCAGCGCGCGCAGATCGCCCGGACGCTCGTGTCCGACCCGCGCGTCGTCCTGATGGACGAGCCGTTCAGCGCCCTCGACGTGCACAGTCGGCGAGCGGCCCAGGACGTGCTCCTGGAGCAGTGGGGCCGCTCCCGGCCGACCGTCGTCTTCGTCACCCACGACGTCGACGAGGCCGTCCGGCTCGGGCAGCGCGTCCTCGTGCTGTCGGCGGGGCCCGCGTCGATCGCCCTCGAGCGCCGGCGTCCCGAGCCGACCGGTGCCGACCACGCCGACCGGCTCCGCGCCCACGCCGCCGACCTGACCCGCGCCCTGGCGGCTCGGCCCGCGCAGCCCGCACGCGACGGGCAGCCCGCACCCGCCGGGGCACCCGCCCCCTCCGAGAAGAGATGACCCACCCATGCAGCAGACGCTGAGCATCGTCGTCCCGGCCTTCGACGTCGAGGACCACCTCCTCGAGTGCCTCACCTCCCTGGCCGACCGGGACGAGGTGCACGAGGTGATCGTCGTCGACGACGGCTCGACCGACGGCACCCTCGCACTGGCTCGCGCCTTCGCGGCGGCGCACCCGCGCATCACCGTCCTCAGCCGGGAGCACCGCGGTCTGAGCGCCACCCGGAACGCGGGGACGGCCGTCGCGCAGGGCGAGTTCCTCGCCTTCTGCGACGCGGACGACCGCGTGCCGCCCGGCGCCTACGACCACCTCCTCGGCGCCCTCGAGGCGAGCGGCTCCGACTTCGCCTCCGGTGACGTGCGGCGCTTCGACTCCGGCCGGGTCTGGGCGCACCCGCGCTACCGCGACGTCTTCGGCGCGACCCGGCACCGCACGCACATCACCCGTGATCCCGCGCTGATCCTCGACCGCATGTCGTGGAACAAGGTCTTCCGGCGCTCGTTCTGGGACCGCTCCGGTCTGGGCTTCGAGCTGAGCGAGTACGAGGACGGCCCGGTGATGATCGAGGCGCACCTGCGCGCCGCGTCGGTCGACGTCGTCTCGGAGGTCGTCTACCACTGGCGGGTGCGGGAGTCCGGCCCGCAGTCGATCACGCAGCGCCTGCACGAGCCCTCGAACGCGGCGGCCCGGATGACGATGGCGATCGAGACCGCCCTCGTCCTCCAGCGCCTCGCCCCCGAGCTGCTGCAGGTGCTCGCCCTCGACATCGTCCACGGCGACATGCGCGTCGTCGCGAACGCCGTGCAGCGCACGACGGGCGACGCGATCGGGGTCGCCGTGGCGCGGGCGTGCGACTTCCTCGACCTCCTCCCCGCCGGGATGCTCGACGGCGTCTCGGAGGAGGACGCCCTGATGGTCGCCCGGCTGCGGCGGGGCGACCTCGCGGCGATCCGCAGCGCCGCGCCCGGGCACGACCCGACCGGCCGGACCCCGCCGCGATGACCGCGCCGCGGGAGAGCGTCGCGCGGATCCTCCGGGCGAACCCGGACTACCGCCGCGTCTTCCTCGCCCAGATCGTCAGCCAGGGCGGCGACTGGTTCACGATGATCCCGCTGATCGTCCTCCTCCAGAGCCTCACCGGCGACGGCGCCCTCGGCGCCCTCCTGCTCGCGGTCGAGACGGCGGTCATCGCCCTGCTCTCGCTCTGGGCCGGCGGTCTCGTGGACCGCGTCTCCCGCCGCACCGTGCTGGTCGCGGCGCAGGCGGGCTCGGCGCTCGCCGTGGCGCCCCTCTTCCTGCTGCAGTCGGCGGGGACCGCGTGGCTCGCGGTGCTCACCTTCGGGCTGCTCGCGGTCGGCAAGGCGTTCTTCACCCCCGCAGTGAACGCGATCGTCCCGCAGATCGTGCCGCGGGAGAGCCTGCTCGTCGCGAGCACCGGGCTGAGCTCGGTCTGGGGAGTGATGCTCGCGCTCGGCGCCTCCCTCGGCGGCATCGCCTCCGCCCTCGTCTCGCCGTTCCTCTGCTTCGCCGTCACCGTCGCCGCCTACGCGGTCTCCGCGCTCCTCCTCCTCGGACTGCCTGCCGCGCGCGGGACGGCGACCGACGCGGGCCGGCGCGGAGGACTCGCCCGCTTCGTCAGTGACGTCCGCGCGGTCGCCGCCGTCTGCCGCGCCGACCGGCGGGTCCCGGCGCTGCTGCTGGCCAAGCCCGGCAGTCATCTCGGCAACGGCGCCATCGCGCTGTTCCCGGCGCTCGCGCTGAGCACGGCGGCCGAGCCCGCGGTCGCCGCGAGCCTCCTCTTCGCCGCGCGCGGCGTCGGCGCCGTGATCGGCCCCCGCGTCGCGCGCCTCGCGGCCGAGCGCACCGATGATCTGCGGGCCGGGATCCTCGCCGCCGTCGTCCTCTTCGGCGTCGGCTACGCGCTCGTGTCGGTCAGCACCTCGGTGGTCCTCGCGATCGCCCTCGTCCTGCTCGCCCACGTCGGCGGCAGCATGAACGCGAGCCTCAGCGGCTACGGCCTGCAGGCGATCACGGCGCACGAGCTCCGCGGCCGCGTCTTCGCGGTCGACGCCATGGTCGCGATGCTCGCGATCGCCCTCAGCCAGGCGCTGGTCTCCCTCGGCATCCTGCTCCTCGAGCCGCGCACCGTCATGGCCGTCGGCAGCGCCGCCGTCCTCGGCTACGCCCTGCTCTGGTGGGCGGCGACCCGCCGCACGCCCCTCCGCACCACCGCGTGAGGCTCCGCGCGTCGGCCGCACAGGTCCTCCTCCGCGTTCGCCGTGAACGAAGGGCGGAACCTGCGCGCCGAGAGGCGGTCGCGAGGACGGTCCGACCACCGGCGGCGCGAGTGCGCTCGATCCCGCGCCGCGGGAGCGACGTCGGGCGATGACGCGTGACGTCGTCGCCCGGGCACGAGAGCATCGCCGGTAGCGGATCGGCGCGATCGTGCGCCTCCGGACGAGTGGAGCGGGGTCGATCGGTGACGACGAGGGAAGATCGGTTCTCGGCGATCGGCGTGCTGGTCGACCTGGACGGCGAATCCTGGCTCGTTCCGCGGACGTCGCATCTCGAGGGATCGGCGTCTGCGCACCGGAGCCCCTCGACGATCCGTCAGCACGGGGTGCGACTCGTCGGTCGGCCCCTCGAAGCCGGAGCCGGGCTGATCGCGATCCTCGGCTCGCTCTCGGGCTCCGATCTCCGGGTCGCGGCCCTGCGGCGCCGTCGCGTGGAGGACGTCTTCGACCGATCGCCGTCCGTCCGCTCGTCGGAGAGGTCCTCCGAGGAGCGCCCGGACCCCGACGCTCTTTCCGTTCAGCAGGAGGCCGAGATGCTCGCGAGCGGCGAGATCGACAGCCGCAGGTACCTCCGAGCGGAGGACGGGCGGTGGCGGGTGATCGTCTCGGCCGCCGATCCCGAGTCGGTCCGAGTGCGACTGGAGCGCGTGCACGGCTCCGCGCTGACGCTCGTCGCCTCGCCGTGGAGCCGCGCCGACCTCGATCGAGCGTGAGCGGACCTGATCAGGAGGAGAGCGGAGTGGCAGGTCGCCGCCCTCCTGGACGGCACGGACGAGGACGGCCTGCCCGTGATCCGAGCCGCGGTGCGCGCGGTCACTCCGGAGATCTCGGCGTGGCTGCGCGGGTTCCCCCGCGGCGCGATCGAGCTGCACCCGTTCCTCCACCCGGCCGCGGACGCCGAGGCGTTCGCGGACGAGAGCGTCCGCTACCGCCACCGCTTCCCGGGCTGAAGGTCCGGCGCCTCAGCGCCCGGCGACGCGCAGCGCGATGTCGCGGCGGTACTGCCCGCCGTCGAGCGTGATGAGGTCGAGGGCGCGGTAGGCGCGCTCGCGGGCTTCGGCGAAGTCGGCGCCGCGGGCGACGACGTTCAGCACGCGGCCGCCGGTCGCGACGAAGCGGCCGTCGACCAGCTGGGTCGCGGCGTGCGCGATCGTGACGCCGGGGACCTCGGCCGCCGCTTCCAGGCCGCCGAGCACGCGCCCGGTGGCCGCGTTCTCCGGGTAGCCCTCGCTCGCGAGCACGACGGTGACGGCGACCTCCTCGGAGAAGGCCGGCCACGGCACGGAGGCGAGCGCACCGGTCGCCGCCGCGAGCAGCAGCGCCGAGAGCGGCGAGACCAGGCGCGGCAGCACGACCTGCGTCTCGGGGTCGCCGAAGCGGGCGTTGAACTCGATCACGCGGATTCCGGCCTCGGTGACGATGAGACCGCAGTAGAGGAGCCCGACGAACGGGGTGCGCTCGCGCTCGAGCTGGCGGATGGTCGGGATGGCGACGGTGTCGATGACCTCGTCGACGAAGGCGCGCTCGCTCTCCCAGCGGTCCGCGAGCCAGGGGAGGGGGGAGTAGGCGCCCATGCCGCCGGTGTTCGGGCCCTCGTCGCCGTCGGCCAGGCGCTTGAAGTCCTGGGCGGGGGAGAGGGGGACGACGTCGTGGCCGTCGGAGAGGAGGAAGAGCGAGACCTCCTGGCCGGCCAGGAACTCCTCGATCAGCACGTCGCCGGACTGCAGCCAGAACTCCGCGTGCGCGATCGCGGCGGTGCGCGACTCCGTCACGAGGACACCCTTGCCGGCCGCGAGGCCGTCGGCCTTGACGACGTAGGGGGCGCCGAACTCGTCGATGACGCGCGTCGCGTCGACGAGGGTCGAGACGCGGGTCGCCCGGCCGGTGGGGACGCGGGCCATGTCCATCACGCGCTTCGCGAAGGTCTTCGAGCCCTCGAGGGCGGCGGCGGCCCGGTCGGGGCCGAAGGTGGGGATGCGGCGGCGGCGCAGGGCGTCGGCCACGCCCGCGACGAGCGGGGCCTCCGGGCCGATGACGACGAGCTCGATGCCCTGCTCGACGGCGAAGTCGCTGACCAGCCGCGGGCTGTTGGTGTCGAAGTGGATGACCTCGACGTCGCGCGCGATCCCCGCGTTGCCGGGGGCGGCGATGATCTCGTGCGCCTCCTCCTCCGCGAGCAGAGCGGTGATGATGGCGTGCTCACGGGCACCCGAGCCGAGGACGAGGATCTTCACCCTGACAGGATAGGCCCGCCCCGCGCTGCCCCCTCCCGCGGCCCCTCCTCCCTCCGCGATGCGGCCCCTCCTCCCTCCGCGAGATGCCACTTGTGCACACTTTCTGCGGCGTGTCGCGCTCACAAGTGGCATCTCGCGGCGCCGCGGAGCGCGGGCGGGGACCGGGGGGCACGGCAGACTGGGCAGCATGGCCAAGGGGAAGATCGACGAGGCGACCGGGCAGGACGCGGTGCGGGCGGCGCTCGCCGGCGGAGCCGACCGGAACACGACCGCGACCGCCGTGCGGTTCCTGCTGCAGATCATCGAGACGCGGGTGCCGGGCCGGAGCGTCGAGGTCCGCGTGCCGCCGTTCGGAGCGGCGCAGTGCGTCGAGGGCCCGGGCCACACCCGCGGCACCCCGCCGAACGTGATCGAGATGGACGCCGCCACCTGGCTGCCGCTCGCGACCGGCACCCTCCCCTGGACGGACGGCCTCGCCAGCGGCCGGATCCACGCCTCGGGCGTCCGCGCCGACCTCTCCCCGTTCCTGCCGCTGCTCCGGCTGCGCTGACGCTCCGGCCGCAGAGAGGCCCGCCCGCGCTCCCGACCCGCGCATTAACATCTCGTAAACGCGCCCGCGCCGCCCCGATCGACGTTTGACGGGCAGGCCGCTGTCGGGTTGTCTGGGAAAGTTCCCCCACTGCGGCAGGAGTTCTCTCCGAATCGCCGCTCGATGCTTGGAGACCTCCCACAGATGCGAAGCGATACCCCGGGCCGTCGCGGCCTGAACCGAATCCTCTCCGTGACCGCCGTCAGCGCGGTCGCCGGAGCGGCCCTCCTCGGAGCGGCCCCCGCGAGCGCCGCCGAGGGCGACGTCGCGATCGACATCCTCTCGATCAACGACTTCCACGGCCGGATCGAGGCCGACGGCACCACCGCCGGCGCCGCGGTGCTCGCCGGAGCGGTCGACTCCTACCGCGCCGCCAACCCGAACACCCTGTTCGTCTCCGCGGGCGACAACATCGGCGCCTCCACCTTCACCTCCAAGGTGCAGGACGACCAGCCGACCCTCGACGTCCTCAACGAGATGGGCCTGGACGTCAGCACCCTCGGCAACCACGAGTTCGACAAGGGCCGCGCCGATGTCGACGGCCGCGTCAGCGACGAGTCCGACTTCCCGTACGTCAACGCGAACCTCTTCGACACGACGACCGGCGAGCGCGCCTACGACCCCTACGTCATCGCAGACCAGGGCGGCGTCTCGGTCGCCTTCATCGGCGCGATCACCGAGGACCTCGGCACGCTGGTCAGCCCCGGCGGCATCTCGACGCTCTCGATCGAGCCGATCGTGGAGAACGTGAACGAGGTCGCGACCGAGCTCCAGGACGGCGACGTCGCCAACGGCGAGGCGGACGTCGTCGTCCTCCTGCTGCACGAGGGCGCCGACGCCGACGCCGCCGAGGCCAACACCCCCGCCGCGGACCCCAAGTTCGGCGCGATCGTCAACGCGGTCGCCCCGAACGTCGACGCGATCGTCTCCGGCCACAGCCACCAGGAGTACGACGCGACGATCGACGCCGGCCGGGCCTTCCCGACCGTCGTCTCGCAGACCGGCAGCTACGCCGAGAACATCGGCCACATGGCCCTGACCGTCGACCCGGAGACCAAGCAGCTCACCTCGCTCACCAGCGAGGTCGTGCCGCTGACCGTCGTCGCCGACGACCCCGAGTCGGACGACCCGGCCGACACCATCGACGTGGGCGCCTTCCCGGCCGACCCCGAGGTCGCCGCGATCGTCGAGGCGGCCGCCGCGGTCGCCGTCGAGGAGGGCAGCGTCCAGGTCGGCACCATCACCGACGACATCTCCCGCGCCTACCGCGAGGACGGCATCACCACGAACCGCGGATCGGAGTCGACGCTGGGCAACCTCGTCGCCGACGCGCAGCTCTGGGCCACCCGCGAGCTCGGCACCCAGATCGCCTTCACCAACGCGGGCGGCCTTCGCGACGACCTCGACTTCGCGGCCAGTGCCGAGACCCCCGGCGACGCCGACGGCGTGGTCACCTACGCGGAGGCCTCCGACGCGCAGCCGTTCGCGAACACCCTCGTGACGCTCCAGCTCACCGGCGCCCAGATCAAGGACCTGCTCGAGGAGCAGTGGGTCGGCAGCTCGAGCCACCCGCAGCTCAAGCTCGCGACCTCGGCCGCGCTGACCTACGTCTTCGACCCGGCAGCGCCCACCGGCTCGCACATCTCGGAGGTCTTCTTCGAGAACGAGCCGATCGACCCGGCCGCGACCTTCACGATCGTGACGAACAACTTCCTCTCGACCGGTGGTGACGGCTTCAGCACCTTCACCGAGGGCGTCGGGACGGCCGACTCGGGCCGCATCGACCTCGACGCGTTCGTGTCCTACATCCAGGACCTCGGCACCGTCAGCCCCGACCCGGTCCAGCGCTCCATCGGCCTCACCGCCAACCTGCCCGAGTCGGGCGAGTA
The DNA here is from genome assembly GCF_013205055.1 of Rathayibacter sp. VKM Ac-2856. Classification (GTDB taxonomy): domain Bacteria; phylum Actinomycetota; class Actinomycetes; order Actinomycetales; family Microbacteriaceae; genus Rathayibacter. The sequence continues at coordinate 709,241 of NZ_JABMLF010000002.1, read as the reverse complement.
CGCGGTCGGCGACACCATGACCGTCGACCTCTCGTCGCTGCTCTTCAGCACGGGAGCGCCCACCGACACGGTCGTGACCGTCTCGGTCGACGACGCGGTCGTCACCACCGCCGAGATCGACCCGATCCGGGCCGTGACCGACGACTCCACGGGTCGCGCCTCGGTGGCCGTGCCGATCGGCGAGAGCCTCGCCGGAGGCACGCACACCGCGAGCTTCGCCCTGGGCGACGCCACCGGCACGACGATCAGCCTCGACTTCGCCGTCGCGGCCGTCGCCGCCGAGCCCACTCCGGCCCCGACTCCGGAGCCCACCGAGACGGTCATCCCGACGACTCCCGCGACGACGGCTCCCGTCGTTCCGGGCGCCTCGGGCGGCTCGACCGGTCACCTCGCCGCCACCGGCGTCGACGCGACCCCGGCCTTCGCGGCCGGCATCGCGGCCCTGCTGCTCGGCCTCGGCATGACGGTCGCGCGCCTGCGCCGCCGGACCGCCGCGAAGTAGCACTCGCACAGGAGAGGCCCCGCGGTTCGCGCCGCGGGGCCTTCTCGCGTCTCCAGGGATGCGCGACCCCCGGGGGAACGCGAGAACGCCGCCTCCCCGAGGGGAGACGGCGTTCGGAACGCGATGAGGTGCTGTCGCGGAGCGCGGGGCTCAGTGGCGGACGGGGACCTGACGGTATCCGTCGCGGCTGGCGACGAGCACCGTCGACACCGTGCCCCATGCGGCGACGGCACCGAGGACGACGAGGAGTGCGATGCTCATGAGTGTTCTGCCTTTCGTTGCTCCGACGTGTCTGCCAGGTTTGGCGATCCATCCGCCGGGATGCTCTGTACAACGTCCACTCTCGGGCCTTCTGTTCCTTAGGACAATCGAACTGTTCTTGGCCTGACGTGTAGCGTTGCTACATGGACTTGCGCCGGCTGGAACTGCTCAGGGAGCTCTCGATGCGGCGCTCGATCACCGCCGTGGCGGCGGCGACGCACCGCACTCCCTCCGCGGTGTCGCAGCAGCTGAAGGTCCTCGAGCGCGAGGCCGGAGTGCCGCTGATCGAGCGCTCGGGGCGCGGTGTCGTCCTCACTGCGGCGGGTCGCGAGCTGGCCCGCAGCGCCACCGAGATCGCGACCGCGCTCGAGCGCGCCGACGCGGTCTGGCAGACCTTCAAGAACAACCCGATCGGCGAGGTCACGATCGCCACCTTCCCGACGGCCGGGCAGATGCTCCTGCCCGAGGCGCTCGTCGCGCTGCGCAGTGTCGAGGGGCTCGTGGTGCACTGCGAGGACGCGGACCCCGGCACCGACGAGTTCCTCGACCTCACCGCCGACTTCGACATCGTCCTCGCGCACTCGCCCACGGGCCGCAGCGCCTGGGCGGGGCACGGGCTCGCGATGGCGGAGCTGATGGTCGAGCCGCTCGACATCGCTCTGCCGCTCGGGCACCGGCTGGCCGACCGCGCCACGGTGACGGCGGGCGACCTCGTCGGCGAGACCTGGATCGGCGTGCCCGACGGCTTCCCGTTCGAGCGGATCATGCAGGAGATCGAGACGACCTCGGGCGAGCCGGTGCGGGTCGAGCAGCGCTTCGCGTCGACACGCGTGACGGAGGCCTTCGTCGCGGCGGGCCTCGGCATCGCGGTGGTCCCGCGTTACACCGCCGGCACGACCGGCATCGTCGTGAAGCCCCTGCGCGGAGTCAGCTCGGTCCGCCACATCGTCGCGCTGATGCGCCCGGACCGCGCCGAGCGCCTCTCCGTCCGCACCGTCGTCCGCGAGCTGCGCGCCCAGGCCGGCCGCCTCCTGCACACCCTCTGACCGCGGATCTCGATACGCCGGCGGCGCCGGCTACTCGATCAGCATGGTGGTGCGCAGGTTCCCGCTCGGCCACAGGAAAGCGCCCCTCCCCATGCTGGTCGAGTAGCCGCGCAGCGGCGTATCGAGACCCCGGCAGCAGGAGGTCTCTGCGGTGGGCGGATCTCGATACGCCGGCGGCGCCGGCTACTCGATCAGCATGGGGCGGGCGCGCCTCCGGCTGAAGCAGCCGCGCAGCGGCCGGCCATGCCGATCGAGCAGCCGCGGAGCGGCGCCCCCATGCTGGTCGAGTAGCCGCGGAGCGGCGTATCGAGACCCCGGCAGCACGACGTCGCAGCGCCGCATCGACACCCCGCTACCCGATCTCCGCGCACTTCTCCACACGGCCCGCACCCGGGCGAGCACAGGGGAGAATGGAGGCATGACCGATCCGCTCGACTCCTCGCCGCGCCCCGACGACGTCGAGATCACCCGCGAGGAGGTCGACGTCCGCCGCTCGCCGCGGGTCTGGCGCATCCTCGCGCTCGGCGCAGGACTCGGCGCGATCGTCGCCTTCGTGCTCACCTTCGCGCTGCCCGAGACCGACGGCTTCAGCCAGGCGCAGGTCTTCGGCTTCAGCCTGCTGCTCTTCGTGACGATCTTCGGAGGTCTCGCCGCCCTCGTCGTCGTGGTCCTCGACCGCGTCGTCGGCCGTCGCGTCGTGCGCGCCACGGCCGAGCGCACCGTGGCCCGCGAGTCCACCGTGGGCGAGACTCCCGACGCCCCGAACGGCAGCGAGGCGCCCGGCGCGGAGCCGGACGCCTCGACGCGCTAGAGAGCGGGCGCTCAGCGGCGCTTGCGGCTGCGGCTCGTCGAGCGCGCGGCGTTCTGCGTGGCGCGCTTGGCCTTCTGCGACTTCCTCAGGCGACCCGCGACGAACGTCAGGATCAGGGGCAGCAGTCGATAGATCACAGGGACTCCTCGTCTCGGGCGCACGGATCGGCGCCCCATGATCATGACCGCTGCGCCGCTCCGCGTGCACCCCGTTGCGCGCACCCGGGGCCTGTGCCTGCCGGATGCGCGCCCTCCCAGCGTCAGCTCAGCTGGGTGCGCTCCACCCAGTCGAGGTACTCCGGGGTGACGGTGCCCGTGACGTACTCGCCGGTGAAGCAGCTCGTCTCGAGATCGGTGACGTCCGAGCCCTCGAGGATCGCCGCCTTCATGTCGGCGACCTCCTGGTAGATCAGGTAGTCGGCGCCGATCGCCTCCGAGATCTCGGGGATCCGGCGGTTGTGCGCGACGAGCTCCTGCCGTGACGGCATGTTGATGCCGTAGACGTGCGGGTAGCGCACCGGCGGGGCCGCGGAGGCGAAGGTGACGCTGTTCGCGCCGGCCGTGCGGGCCATGTCGACGATCTCCTTGGAGGTCGTGCCGCGGACGATCGAGTCGTCGACGATCAGCACGTTCTTGCCCTTGAACTCGCTCGACATCGCGTTCAGCTTCTGCCGCACCGACTTCTTGCGCACCGCCTGCCCGGGCATGATGAACGTCCGGCCGACGTAGCGGTTCTTGTAGAACCCCTCGCGGTACGGGATGCCGAGCTTCTGCGCGACCTGCATCGCCGCGGGGCGCGAGGAGTCCGGGATCGGCATGACCACGTCGATCGCGCCGCCCGGCGTGTACTGGGCGATGGTGTCGGCGAGGCGGTCGCCGAGGCGCAGCCGGGCCTCGTAGACCGAGATGCCCGAGAGGATCGAGTCCGGGCGGGCGAGGTAGACGTACTCGAACGAGCACGGGATGAGGCGCGGGTTCTTCGCGCACTGGCGGCTGGTCATCCGACCGTCGGGGGTGATGAAGATCGCCTCGCCGGGAGCGACGTCGCGCACGATCTCGAAGCCCTGGGCCTCGAGCACCAGGGACTCGGAGGCGACCACCCAGTCGTCCGGCCCGTTCACATTGAAGCGGCGGCCGACGATCAGCGGACGGATGCCGAACGGGTCGCGGAACGCGAGCAGGCCGTGCCCGGCGATCAGCGCGATCGTGGCGTACGAGCCCTCGACGCGCTCGTGCACGCGGGACACCGCGTCGAACACCTCGTCGGCGTCGAGGTCGCGGCCGGAGATCGAGGCCTGCAGCTCGTTCGCGAGCACGTTGACCAGCAGCTCCGTGTCGGAGGTGGTGTTGAGGTGGCGCCGATCGACGGTGAAGAGCTCCTCGGTGAGCTCGCGCGTGTTCGTCAGGTTGCCGTTGTGGATGAGGATGATGCCGTACGGCGCGTTCACGTAGAACGGCTGCGCCTCCTCCTCGCGCTCCGCGTTGCCCTTCGTCGCGTAGCGCACGTGCCCGAGGCCCATGGTGCCGAGCAGCGAGCGCATGTCGCGGGTACGGAACGCCTCGCGGACCTGCCCCGCCGCCTTCTTGATGTGCAGCGTGCTGCCGTCGGCGGTCGCGATGCCGGTCGAGTCCTGGCCGCGGTGCTGCAGGAGGGAGAGGCTGTCGTAGATGGACTGGTTGACCGGTCCGGAGGACACGATCCCAACGATTCCGCACATGCCGGAGGGGCTCCCAAGGGGATAGCAGGGGGGATTGACGGTCCATCCTGGCACGCGGAGGACGCATCCCCTAACGGTTCGCTCCCGGCGGATCCGCCGAGGCGGGGGCGCGCGGGCGCCGTGGCGCGGGCGGATCCGACGGCGTCAGCAGCCGGTCGAGGAGATGACGTACCCGCCGCCGACGTAGGACGGGCCGTGGAAGCCCCAGGCGTTGAGGTCGGTGGTGTCGGTGACGCCGGCGACGAGGACGGGCTGCGAGCGGCCGGCGTTGTCCAGGTTGCCGCCCCACGCGTACACGGTCGCGTTCGAGGCGAGCGCGAAGTAGGTGCCGTCGGTGCTGAACACCTTGGTCAGTGAGACGCCCGCGGCGAGCGTCTTCGCCTCCGTGCGGAAGACGATGCCGCCGGCCGGCTGCGCGGCCATGAACTGCACGGCCGCGCCCGCCGTGGTGACGTAGACGCCGCCGGTGTACCCCTCGAAGGACCAGGCGTTGCTGGTCGAGACGTCCGCCGCGCGCAGGGTCCAGGACGTTCCGCCGGCCGAGGGGGCGAAGGCGACGCCCTGCGTCCACAGCTCACCGGATCCGGTGAGGGCGTAGGTCGAGGCCTGGCCGGCCTGGAACTCGACGATGTCCGCGGGCGCGCCGACCGACGGGGCGAGGGCGTGGCTCCCACTCCAGAGGCTCACGCCGCCGTCGGCGAGCAGGACCCCGCCGCCGAAGACGAGCTCGCCGTTCGCGCGGCGGTGGCTCCAGGTGCTGATCGCCGTCGCTCCGGCCGTGCCCGCGATCAGCGTCGCGGTGACGCGGTCTCCCGAGGTCGCGTTCGCCCACCAGTGCAGTCCGCTGCTCGTGAGGACGTAGCTGTAGCCGTCGTTCGACTCGGCGGCGAGCACGGTGCCGCTGATCCCGGTCGCGGCGACCACGGTGAGCGGACCCGCGCCGGTGCCGGTGCGCGCCCACTGGTAGACGGCGTCCGGTCGGATCCCGGCGGCGATTCCACCGGTCGAGGTGTTGCCGGCCTGCGCGCAGGTCCAGGTGTCCACGAACACCATGCCCGTCACCGGGGTTCCGCTGAACAGCAGCGTCCCGGGAGCGGTGACCGGGGCGCCGACGTTCGCGCCCCAGTAGTGCACCTGTCCGCCCGCCGTGATCACGGCCGCGTTCCGACCGGCGCTGCCGGCGAGCTCGTCGCCGGAGATCGCGCCGTGGACGCCGTCGACGAGGCCGGGCACGGCGGCGGCCGAGAACCGCGGCGCCTGGTTGCCGTCGCCGGGGGAGCGGGTGAGCTCCACCACCTGTCCCGGCTTCGCCGTCACCGTCCCCTGCGCGACGGCGGTCGCCGTCCCGTACGCGGCCGTGATCGTGTAGGAGCCGGCGGAGCCCGACGCCGTGAACGCCGGCACCGAGACGACGCCCTCCTCGCCGACGACGACCACGGCGGAGGTCCCGCCGGCGGAGAAGCTCAGACCGGGAGGGAGCGTGACCGCCACCGCGCCGCCCTTCGCCGCGGGGGACGTCCCGTCGAGGGCCCGGAACACGACCGTGCCGGCCGGGACGACGTCGCAGCGGACGCTCTCGAAGCCGGTCACGTCGATCAGGTCGGGCGGACCGACGGGCTCGGGCGGCGTCGAGGCGGCGGCCGACGGTGCCGACACGACGACGGCGACCGTGGGGACCGACCAGGCGGCGGCCGTCACGATCGAGCGGCGGCGGAGCGGGTTCGCGGGCGGGACGGGAGCGGCGGAGTCGGGCATCGCGGGTTCCTCGGGGGGCTGCGGCGGGCGGGCGTCGGTCGCGAAGCCCGTCCACTGACGGAAGGGGACTGCGCCGATCATGACAACGCAACCATCCATCCGTCTCGCCGGGATGTCAGATCAGCCCCTGACGGGGGTGCGGATGATCCTCGGCCTGCCGGGGGATCGCCGAGCGCCCCGCATCGCAGCGTCTGCGCGGCGCGGCCCTTCGGTAGGGTCGTCGCGTGAGCAACGAGACGAGCAGCTACGCCCGCGCGGGAGTCGACACGGCGGCCGGCGACCTCGCCGTCGAGCTGATGAAGGCGGCGGTGTCCGCCACCCACGACCGCAACGTGCTCGGGGGAGTCGGCGGGTTCGCCGGTCTCTACGACGTCTCGTTCCTCAAGGACTTCCGGGCGCCGCTGCTCGCGACCTCGACCGACGGCGTCGGCACGAAGGTCGCGATCGCGCAGGCGATCGACAAGCACGACACGATCGGCCAGGACCTCGTCGGCATGGTCGTCGACGACATCGTCGTGGTCGGCGCCCGCCCGCTCTTCATGACCGACTACATCGCGTGCGGGAAGGTCGTCCCCACCCGCATCGCCGACATCGTGGCGGGGATCGCCCGGGCCTGCTCGGCGACGGGCACCGCCCTGGTCGGCGGCGAGACCGCCGAGCACCCCGGACTGCTCGGACCGGACGACTACGACGTGGCCGGCGCCGCCGTCGGCGCGGTCGAGGCGGACGCGGTGCGCGGCGCCGACCGCGTGCGCGACGGCGATCTGGTGATCGCGATGGCCTCCTCCGGGCTGCACTCCAACGGGTACTCCCTCGTCCGGCACATCCTCGCCGAGAAGGGGATCCGCTTCACCGACACCTCCGCCGAGCTCGGGGGAGTGGTGGGCGAGGTGCTGCTCGAGCCGACCCGCCTCTACACGTCGCCGCTGCTCCGAGTGCTCGAGGACGACGCTCTCGGCGCCGGCGTGCACTCGATCAGCCACGTGACCGGCGGCGGGATCGCGGCGAACCTCGCGCGCGTGCTGCCCCGCGGGTCCTGGGTCGAGGTCGAGCGCTCGAGCTGGAGCCCGTCCGACGTGTTCCGCGCGCTCGCCGCGATGTCCGGGGCGTCGCTCGAGAGCACCGAGGGTACGTGGAACCTCGGAATCGGGATGTTCGCCGTCGTCGACGCCGACTCGGCGCCCGCGGTGATCGCGGCGCTGGAGTCGTCGGGCGTGCCGTCGTGGGTCGCGGGGCGCGTGTCGATGAGCGAGCGCTCGTTCGACGGCTTCGAGCAGGGCGCCAAGGGCGTCGACGGCGGCGCGGTGCGCCTGGTCGGGTCGTACGCGGGCTGACCCGCCGCGCGCGCATCGTCCTGCGCCGCTGCCGGCCGACCTCCGGCTCGCGATTCCCGCCCCGGCTCGCGGAATCCGGCTGTTCCGTCGTGCCGGAGGTTCTTTCGCGTGCCGAAGGTGGGCCGTCGGGAGGTTCGGCTCGTGAAGTCGGCTTCGGCTCGTGGAATCCGGCTGTTTCGACGTGCCGGAGCCGTTTTCGCGTGCCGAACGTGGGTCGTCCGGAGGTTCGGCTCGTGAAGTCTGCTTCGGCTCGTGAGCTCGGCCTCGGCTCGTGGAATCCGGCTGTTTCGGCGTGCCGGAGGTGCTTTTGCGTGCCGGAGGTGGGTCGTCGGGAGGTTCGGCTCGTGAAGTCGGCCTGGGCTCGTGGAATCCGGCTGTTTCGGCGTGCCGGAGGTGTTTTCGCGTGCCGGAGGTGAGGGCGGTGAGAGGTTCGGCTCGTGAAGTCGGCTTCGGCTCGTGGAATCAGGCTGTTTCGACGTGCCGAGGCCGGTTTCGCGTGCCGGAGCTGAGGCGTCGGCGCGATCGGCTCGTGGTTCCGTCCTCGGCTCGCGTGATTCAGCCGATTCCGCGAGCCGGGGGTGGTTTCACGTGCCCGAGGTGGGCGTCGGGATCTTCGGCTCGCGGATTCGGCTTCGGCTCGTGGAATCCGGCTGTTTTGGCGTGCCGGAGGTCTTTTCGCGTGCCGAAGGTGAGGGCGGTGAGAGGTTCGGCTCGTGAAGTCGGCCTCGGCTCGCGGGATCGGGTGGATTCAGCGTGCCGGCGGCGGATCCGCGTGCCGGAGGTGGGTGGGGACGGCGGTGGGGCGGCGGCGCTCCGAGGCGTGGGCGCGCTCCCAGGAGTGCTCGCGGCGGGTCAGCAGCCAGGAGCCCCAGGCGCAGAGGAGGAAGGCGGCGGCGGTGGCGAGGAGTGCGGTGATCCAGGTGGCGGCGTCGCGGCTGACCAGGAGGTTCGCGGCGAGGACCAGCACGCCGAACGCGGCGCCGATGCTCGTGCCGATGACGAAGGCGCCGTCGCGGCGGCTCACCGCGCGGACCGAGATCATGCCGGCGACCGCGCCGATCCCACCTACCGCGCCCAGGCCGGCACCGGAGGCGACCCCCATCAGCATCCCGAAGCCGACCAGCGCGGAGGCGTCGAGCTCGCCGGTCGCGAGGGCGCTCGGGAGGTAGAGGGCCACGGCGACGGCGGCCCCCACGGCGCCGCCGACCAGCACGGCGCCGATCAGCAGTGCGGCGGTCACGGACATGATCCGGGCGACCGGGCGCGCGGATCCTTCGGGTTCGAACATCGCGGCTCCATCGACGCGACCCGCGGGGCGTTCCGCGGGTGGTCCTCGGACACTACGCCTCGGAGCGCCCGCGCGGGGAATCGCCCTGGGCCCGCCGGCGTCGGGGCCCGGTGCCGCTCAGCGCCGCAGCGTCTCGCTCGGCAGCTCGCCGAAGCGGCGGGCGTAGTGCTGGGCGAAGCGGCCGCCGCTGACGAAGCCCCAGTGCGCGGCGACGTCGCCGACGACGAGGGTCTGCGACTCGCCGGCGAGCAGCTCGTCGTGGGCGCGGTCGAGGCGGACGCCGCGCAGGTACTGCCGCGGCGTCATCGCGTAGGCGCGCTGGAACGCGAGCTGCACGCCTCGCACGGTGAGCCCGGCCGCCTCGGCGATGTCGGCGACGCCGAGGGGGAGGTCGGGGTTCGCGTGCACGAACTCGACCGCGCGCCGCAGCCGCCGCGCGCTGACCGAGGGCGAGGACGCGGGGAGCGGCGCGATGCGGTGGGCGAAGGCCTGCAGCACCGCCGCGGCGGCGATCTGCGACGCGGTCTCCCGCTGGAGGGGCGAGGGCGCAGGCGAGCCGGCGAGGGTGTCGCGGAGGACGCGCACCGCCGCCCACCACGGGGCCGGCGCGTGGGCGAGGGGCGCGAAGCGGAGGGGGCCCGGCTCGGTGCCGTGCCGCTCGGCGGCGGCGCGCTCGAGGAAGCCGGCGTCGAAGTGGACGAGCGCGTCGCGGTACTCGCTCGTCTCGAAGCCGAACGGGCGGCCGGAGGGGAACATCGCCGGGTGGCCGACGGCGAGGCGGTTCTCGTCGCGACCGAGGTCGAGGCTCGCGCGGCCCGCGGTGAGCCAGATCACCACGTAGACGCCGGAGGGCTCGACGGTGCCGCGGACGGAGCCGAGGAACGAGGCCGAGCGCAGGCTCACGGGGCCGGGGCCGGTCGCCGCGTAGCGGTAGGCGAACGGGACGCGCGTGCGCTCGGCGCGGAAGCCCGAGCCGTTGTAGCCCGCCGAGTAGAAGGCGCGCGCCTCGTCGAGGTCGCCGCCGCGCGTCTCCGAGTGCCACACGGGCGACGGCGCGGGCGCGGACCTCATCTCGGCATTCTGCCAGTGACGACCGACATTGCGCGCGCCGCGGCGGCGGACGGGCTCACGCGCCGCCTTCGTGCTGCAGCCCGCGATCGCGCCCGCCGCCGAGCCCGCCGCCGCGCCCGCCGCCGAGCCCGCGGTCGAGCCAGAACAGCCCGAGCGCGGCCACGTCGGAGGTGCCGACGATCGCGCCGGAGCGGATCATCTCAGCGACCTCGGCGTCCGCGAACCACTGCTGGCGCATGTCCTGCTCGGTCTCCTCGCGCTCGGGCTCGCCGTGCTCGAGGTCCTCGGCGAGGAAGACGTCGAACGACTGCGCGACGAAGCCGTCCGCCTCGCTGAGCCGGCCGAGCGGGCGGAGCCGCCCGGCGCGCAGGCCGGTCTCCTCGCGCAGCTCGGCGCGGGCGAGCGCCTCGGCGTCGCCGCCGGGCGAGCCGTGCGGCCAGCCGCCGGACGGGAACTCCCAGGTGCGGCGGCCGATCGGGTAGCGGTACTGCTCGACCAGCCAGAACCCCTCGCGCTCCCGCGGGACGATCAGTGCGTAGTCGGCGCGCTCGACGACCGAGTACACGCCCTCGACACCGCCCGGCCAGCGGACCTCGTCCTCGCGGACGCGGATCCACGGGGTCTCGTAGGCGACGCGGGTCGACAGCTGCTCGACACGGCCGCCGCCCTCCGCGGGAGCGGTCGCCTCAGCAGGCACTGCTGCCTCCGCAGACACCGCCTCCCGAAAAGCAGAAACCGCGGGTCCGCTCGACTCGAGCGACCCCGCGGCGGAGGAGGCGTCAGGCACGCTTCTGGTGCTGCTCCTCGACGAGGTCGGTGTCGTCGCCCTCGTCCTCGTCGTCGATCCACTTCGAGTAGTCCGGCTCGTCCGGGTGGCTGAGCTCGCGCTCGAGCGCACTGTAATCGACCGTTGGGCTGAACGACTTCAGCTCCCGAGCGATCTTGGTGTTCTTTGCCTTCTGACGGCCGCGCCCCATGGGTGACCCCCTCACGATGACAGGCCAGACGGGCAAAGCCGGCTGGAGAAAAAGAAGCAGACAGGAAGTATGAAATCTAGCCGGTAGTTTAGCAGACGAGGCACCGGCCCCCCTGTGCGCGATCAGCGGAGCGGGCGGCGCCTCCCGACCGCGTGGGGAGCACCGTGGACAGTGCCCTCGATCCGCGTCCCGTCGTGGTGATCGGCGCAGGTCAGGCGGGGCTCTCGGTCGCCTTCTACCTCCGCCGCCTGGGCCTGCGTCCGGGGGTCGACTTCGCCGTGCTGGACCGCGGGCCGCGGGCCGGCGGCGCCTGGCAGTTCCGCTGGGAGGCGCTGCGGCTCGGCTCGGCGCACCGGGTGCACGACCTGCCGGGGATGGACCGGCTCGGCCTGTCGTTCGCGACGGCCGACCGCCGCAGGCCCGCGCGCGACGTCGTCACCGAGTACTACGAGGCCTACGAGAGCGCGTACGAGCTCGCCGTCCGGCGGCCCGAGGCGGTGCGGAGCGTCAGCAGTGCGACGACGGGCGACCGGAGCTCACCGCTCGTCGTCGAGACGGACCACGGCTCGGAGCAAGCGCGGATCCTGGTCAACGCGACCGGCACCTGGGGCTCGCCGTTCCTGCCGTACTACCCGGGGCGCGACCGCTTCGAGGGCGTCCAGATCGACACGACCGAGTACCTCCGCGCGTCCGACTTCGCCGGCCGGCAGGTGGTCGTGGTGGGCGGCGGCACCTCCGCGATCGGCTTCCTGCTCGAGCTGGAGCGGGTCGCCCGCTCGCTCACCTGGGCCACACGCCGACCGGTGGAGTACCGCGACGGCGAGCAGCTCGCGCTGGAGTCCGCGGTGGAGGCGGTGGCGGAGCAGGACCGCGCGGCGCGGGCCGGCCGCGCGCTGCCGAGCATCGTCGGCGGCACCGGGGTGCAGCGCACGCGGCGGATCGTGGCGGGGATCGAGCGCGGGGTGCTGACGGAGCGCGGCATGTTCTCGTCGATCGAGCCGCACGGGGTGCGCTGGCCGGACGGCTCCTACACGCGCGCCGACGCCATCATCTGGGCCACCGGGTTCCGGCCGGAGCTGCGCCACCTCGCGCCGCTCGGGCTGCGCGAGCGGGAGGGCGGCGTCGCGGTCGAGGACGGCGCCTCGCTCACGGACCCGCGGGTGTTCTTCGCGGGCTACGGACCGACGGCGTCGACGATCGGGGCGAACCGCTCGGGGCGCCGCATCGCGCGGGCGGTCGTCGCGCGGCTGTCCTGACGGCGAGTGGATCTCGATACGGCATGGGGCGTGCGCATGCTGGTCGAGCAGCCCCGCAGGGGCGTATCGAGACCCGGCGTGACAAGGAGGGTGGCCTGCAGGCCCCGCGTGCTGGCGACGGTGAATCTCGATACGCCCGCTGCGCGGGCTACTCGATCAGCATGAACTGGGGCTCACGCGCTCGTGCTGCATGAGGCGGGCCTCACGCGCTCGTGCTGCATGAGGCGGGGCTCACGCGCTCGTGCTGCATCGGCGGGCCCGCGTGAACATGCTGGTCGAGTAGCCCCGCAGGGGCGTATCGAGACCCGTGTGACCGGGAGGGTGGTCTGCAGGCCCCGCGTCTCGGCGACGGTGGATCTCGATACGCCCGCTGCGCGGGCTACTCGATCAGCATGAGGCGGGGGCGGATTCCTCGCCTCAGAGCGCGCCGTCCCAGTCGATGGGGACGACGGAGCCGCGGTAGCGGATCCCGTCGACGCGGATCCGGCCGGCGAGGGCCGGCGCGATCGGCGCGACGACGAGGGTCGAGCCGCCCGGTGCGAGGCCGAGCGCCGCCGTGAGCACCGCGACGGAGGCCGCCGCCGACCACGCCTGCGGGCGGCAGGCCGCGGGGTACGGCACGGGCGCCGCCACCTCGGCCGCGGCATCGCCGGAGTGCAGCTCCGGCATCCGGTAGCCGAACCCCTCGGCGGCGGCGAGCAGCCCGCGGGACAGCGCGGTCGCCTCCGCGCCGAAGCCCTCGCGGGCCAGCCCGGTCACGGCGATCGCGGTGTCGTGCGCCCACACGGAGCCCCCGTGGTACGAGAGCGGCCAGTAGCCGCCGGACCCGGTGGCGAGCGTGCGCAGGCCGTAGCCGGAGTCGAGCTCGGTCGAGCCGAGCAGCTGCGCCACCCGGGCCGCGTGCTCGGGCCGCAGGATCCCGGTGCCGAGGAGGTGCCCGATGTTGCTGGTCACGGTGTCGACCGGGCGCTTCCGCGCGTCCAGGGCGATCGCGGGGTGCCCGCCGTCGGCGTCGTCGATCCAGAAGGCGGCGGCAAAGCGGTCCTTGAGCGCCGCCGCGTACGCGCGCCACTCCGCCGCGTCCCGGCCGAAGTGCTCGAGCAGCGCCGCCGCGCCGACCACCGCCTCGTGCGCGTAGGCCTGGACCTCGCAGAGCGCGATCGGCCCCTCGGCGAGGCTGCCGTCGGCCCACTGGATCGAGTCGCCCGAGTCCTTCCAGCCCTGGTTCGCGAGGCCGTGACCGGTGGTGTCGACGTACTCGAGGAACCCGTCGCCGTCGGAGTCGCCCTCGTCGCGGAGCCAGCGCAGCGCCGCCTCGAGCGCGGGCAGCAGGGCCTCGACCTCGGCGTCCGCGAGCCCCCAGCGCCAGGCGTCGTGCAGCAGGCAGATCCAGAGCGCCGTCGCGTCGACGGTGCCGTAGTAGAGCGGCGGCAGCGAGACGCCCTCGCCCGGGATGTCGAGGGTCGTCGAGCGCAGCTCGTGCATGATCTTGCCCGGCTGCTCGGCGGTCTCGGCGACGTGCTCGGTGCCCTGCAGCCCGGCCAGCACCCGCAGGGTCGAGCCGGCCAGCTCGGTGCCGAGCGGGAGCAGCATCCGCGCCGCCCAGATCGAGTCGCGCCCGAAGAGGGTGAAGAACCAGGGCGCGCCCGCCGCGAGGAACGGCTCGTCCGGCCGCTCGAGCGTCACCATCCGCAGCGCGTCGAGGTCGTCGAGAGCGGCGCGGCACCAGGCGGAGAGCCGCGAGTCACCGGCCTCGACCACGGCGCCCGCCCACTCCGCCGGGCCGGGGGCGGCGCCGACGACAGCTGCGGAGTCGCTCATCGCGATGCTCCACGAGACCTCGACCGAGCCGCGGGCCGGGACCACGACGTCCCACGAGAGCGTCGCGGGAGCGCCGGCGGCGACCGCGGCGCCGTCCGCGCGCACCTCGGCGCGGGCGCCCGCGTGCGTCCACACGAGTGAGGAGCCGTCGACCGACGTGCCGATCGCGGTCCCGTCGCGCAGCCCCGCCTTGACCACGTGCACGAGCGAGAAGTCGGGGTCGAGCGCGAGCTCGACGGTGGTCGCGACGGCGGCGGGCAGCGCCGACTCGAGGCGGATCCGCTCCTCCAGGCCGCCCGCGGTGACCGTGCGGAGGCGCACGACGCGCAGGCGCGGGTCGGCGGCGTCGTCGTCGAGGTGCCGGGCGAGGGCGGTGAAGCGGGCGGAGGAGGCGCCGTCGCGGCCGACCGCGATCGACTCCAGCGGCTCCCCGCCGACGAGCAGGCGCAGGCCCGCCAGCACGCGGACGTCGCCGTGGTAGAGCCCGTGGGCGGGAAGGGCGCCGAGCTCGCCGGCGTCGTCGCTCCAGAGCTGCGTCGGCGCCCGGAGCAGGACCACGGCGTCGTTCAGGAGGGGCTGTCGGGGCGGGCGGGGGCGGTCGTCGCGGTCGGTCGTCACGGTCGACTCCTCACTGGATCGTCGGGCACTGGAGCGGACGGCCGGTTGACAGCGCCGTCGCCGCAGGTAACATTACCCAAGAATTTGATCGATCAAATAGCGCAGTCCGCCCGTATTTGAACGATCAAGACGACCCCGCACCACCGCACACCCGTCGAGGAGGACGCATGGCACTGCCGACCGTCGAGGACGTCGCCCGCGCAGCCGGTGTCTCGCGCCAGACCGTCTCGAACGTGCTGAACAGCCCGCAGATCGTGCGCGAGAGCACGCGGGAGCGGGTCGAGAAGGCGATCGGCGACCTCAACTACCGGCCGCACGCCTCCGCCCGCCGCCTGCGCACCCGCAAGTCGGGGACGATCGGCGTGCGGATGGACCGCGTGCTCGACGGCGTCTCGGGCAGCCTGCTCGACCGCTTCCTGCACGCCGTCACCGAGCAGGCCGACGCCCGCGGCATGCGGATCCTGCTCTACACGGCCGCGAGCCCCGAGGAGGAGATCGACCGCATCGGCAAGCTCCGCGACGGAGCGGACGTCGACGCCTTCGTCCTCACCTCGACCTTCTACGGCGACCAGCGGACGGCCTGGCTGATCGAGCAGGGCGTGCCGTTCGTCACCTTCGGCCGCCCCTGGGGCCGCGACGACCAGGGCGACCCGCAGCACCTCTGGGTCGACGTCGACGGCGCCGCGGGCGTCGCGCAGGCCGCCGCCCACCTCGCCGACGAGGGCCGCTCGCGGATCGCCTTCTTCGGCTGGCCGACCGGCTCGGCGACCGGCGACGACCGCCGCAGCGGCTGGGAGCGGGTGATGGCGGAGCGCTTCGCCGGCGCGCCCCTCCTCGTCGCGGAGGCCGAGGACGACGTGCAGCGCGCGCGCGCCGCGGCGATCGCCTTCCTCCAGGCGCACCCCGAGGTGGACGGCCTCGTCTGCGTCTCCGACTCCCTCGCCCTCGGCGCCTCGATGGCCGCGGTCGCCGTCGGGCGGCCCGGCCTCGCCGTCGTCGGCTTCGACAACACCCCGGTCGCCGCCGCCGTCGGCCTCTCCAGCGTCGAGCAGGACCTCGGCGCGGTCGCGGCGGGTGCCCTCGAGCTCCTCCTCGGCGAGCAGGGCGACGACGTCGTCCACCGCCCCCTCGCACCCGGTGAGGCCCACCGCCTCATCACGCCGCACCTGGTCGTGCGCACCCCTCTCCATCACGCCGAGGGCTGACGCCCGCGGGCGTCCCCTCTCCTCCCGAACCCCCACGAAAGGTCAGACCATGACACACAGCACTGGAGCGGCACGCTGGGGTGCCGCGATCCTCGCCGGCGGCCTCGCCCTCTCCCTCGGCGCCTGCTCGAGCGGCGGCGGCGGGTCGGACGACTCCGCCGGCCTCACCGTGATGATCGGCTCGTCCGGCGACGCCGAGACCACCGCCGTCACCGACGCCGTGAGCGCCTGGGGCGAGGCGAACGACACCGCCGTCGACGTCGTCGCGGCCAGCGACCTCACGCAGCAGCTCGGCCAGGGCTTCTCCGGCGGCAACCCGCCCGACCTCTTCTACATGAGCTGGGACCAGTTCCAGACCTACGCCAGCAACCGCTACCTCGAGCCCTACGCGCAGGACGCCGGGAACGCGGACGCCTTCTACCCCGCTCTCCGCGACGCCTTCACCTACGACGATCAGTTCTACTGCGAGCCCAAGGACTTCTCGACGCTCGGCCTCGTCATCAACACCGACCTCTGGGCGGCCGCCGGCCTCACCGACGCCGACATCCCGACCGACTGGGCGTCGCTCCAGTCCGCCGCGCAGAAGCTGACCGCGAACGGCGTGACCGGGCTCTCCTTCGGCGCCGAGTACGCGCGCATCGGCACCTTCATGAACCAGGCCGGCGGCTCGCTGCTCTCCGAGGACGGCACCACCGTCACCGCGGACACCCCCGAGAACGTCGCGGGCCTCACCGAGGTGAAGACCCTGCTGAGCGACGGCGTGCTGAAGTTCCCCGCCGACCTCGACTCCGGCTGGGCCGGCGAGGCGTTCGGCAAGGGCGCGGCCGCGATGGTGATCGAGGGCCCGTGGATCAACGGCGCGCTCGAGGCCGACTACCCGGACGTGAAGTACACGGTCGCCGAGCTGCCCGCGGGCCCCGGCGGAAAGTCGACCTTCACCTTCAGCAACTGCTGGGGCATCCCGGCCGGCAGCACCACCGCCGACCAGGCGGAGTCGCTCGTCACGGCGCTCACGGCGGACGAGCAGCAGCTCGCCTTCTCGGACGCGTTCGGCGTGATCCCCTCGACCGAGTCGGGTGCGGCGGAGTACGCGAGCAAGTACCCCGAGAACGCCGCCTTCGTCACCGGCAACGACTACGCCGTCAGCCCCGTCGCCTTCGCGGGCGCCGCCACCGTGATCACCGACTTCAACTCGGCCCTCGAGGGCCTGGCGTCGGGCGACCCGGAGGCGATCCTCGCGGACCTGCAGACCAACCTGCAGGACGCGCTCGACACCGCGAACGCGAAGTAGCGAGCGCACGCCGATGAGCACCGTCGCCGCCGCCCGGAGCCGCCGCTCCGGCATCCGCGGGCACGAGGCCCGCTACGGCTGGCTCTTCACCCTCCCCGCGATCCTCGTCGTCGGCGTCTTCCTGGTCGTCCCGATCGTCCTCGCGCTCTGGGTCAGCGTCAGCAACTGGAACGGGCTCGGCTCGCCGCTGGGCCCGACCGCGCAGTTCGTCGGGGCGGACAACTACCGGGCGGTGCTCCTGGACTCCGGTCTGGCGCAGAAGGACTTCGGCACGGCGATCCGCAACAACGTCTACTACGTGCTGCTCGTCGTGCCGCTGCAGACCGCGCTCGCGCTGTTCCTGGCGGTGCAGGTCAACCGCCGGGTGCTGCGCGGGCGCGGCTTCTTCCGCACCGCGTTCTACTTCCCGTCGGTGACCTCGTCGATCGCGATCACCGTGATCTTCCTGTTCCTCTTCAGCGCCTCCGGCGTCGTCAACGCGGTGCTCGGCTGGTTCGGCGCCGACGGCCCGACCTGGATGGCGGATCCGACCGGCGTGCTGCACTCGCTGCTCGGGCTCGTCGGCGTGAACGGCGCGTGGTTCGCCGGCGACGGCCCGCTCGGGCTGACCTGGTGGGACTGGCTGTCGGGTCCGTCGGTCGCGATGTGCGTGCTGATCACCATGGCGATCTTCACCACCTCGGGCACCTTCATGCTGCTGTTCCTCGCGGCGCTGCAGAACATCGGCGCCGAGATCGACGAGGCGGCGCTGATGGACGGCGCGCGGCCGCTGCGGAAGTTCTTCTCGGTGACGCTGCCGATGCTGAAGCCCACGCTGTTCACGGTGCTCACCCTCGGCCTCATCGGCACCTGGCAGGTGTTCGACCAGATCTACCTGACCGGAGGCGGCGCTCCCGGCAAGACGCTGCTCACGCCGGCGTACCTCGCCTACGAGTCGTCGTTCACCGATCTGCGCTGGGGTCAGGGCGCGGCGATCGCCTTCATCCTGTTCTTCATCATCGTCGTCCTGACGCTGCTCCAGCGCGCGATCCTCCGGGAGAAGGGCGAGCCGAGCGCTCGCCGCACCCGCCGGGCCGCCCGCGCCGACGCCGCGACGACCCTCACCACGGGAGGCGTGCGATGAGCACCCTGGTCGACTCCGAGCCGCGCACCGAGGCCGAGCCGCCGCCGCCACCGCAGGCACCGCTGCCGCGTCGGCGCGTGCAGCTCGGGGCGCGGGGCCGGGCCTCGCTGATCGGCGGCTACCTGCTGCTGATCGGCCTCGCGCTGGTCTACATCTACCCGTTCCTCATCTCGGTCGCGTCGTCGTTCAAGACCGACGCCGATGCCACCTCGAACCCGCTGTCGCTGCTGCCCGCGACCTGGTCGTTCGCCTCCTACGAGCGGCTGTTCACCGATGTGCCGCTGCCGCTGTGGACGCTGAACTCGGTGATCGTCACGCTCTTCGTCGCGGTCGGGCGGGTGTTCTTCGACTCGCTCGCGGGCTACGCGCTCTCACGGCTGCGCTTCCGCGGCCGCGGGCTGCTCTTCGCGCTGTTCATCGGCGTGATGAGCGTGCCGGCCGTGGTGCTGCTGATCCCGCGGTTCCTCATCCTCAAGCAGCTCGGCCTCTACGACAGCTACGCGGGGATGATCGTGCCGCTGATCGTCGACGCGGCGGGCATCTTCATCATGAAGCAGTTCTTCGACTCGATCCCGGCGTCGATCGAGGAGGCCGCGCGGATCGACGGGGCCGGGGTGTTCCGGACGTTCCGCTCCGTCGTGGTGCCGATGGCGCGACCGGCGATCGTGACGCTGTTCATCCTGTCGTTCCAGGGCTCGTGGAACGAGTTCTCGCACTTCGTCGTCTCGCGGCAGTCGCCGGAGCTGAACACGCTGACCACGGGTGTCGCCTCGCTGGTCTCGGGGCAGCTGGGCACGGGCAACCAGTACCCGCTGCAGCTGGCGGCGGCGGTGCTGATGTCGATCCCGGTCGCGGTGCTGTTCTTCGTCTTCCAGCGCCGGATCATGAACACGACGGAGGGTGCGGAGAAGGGCTGAGGCGGCGGCGGGGCGCGGGGGCGGTGCGCTGGGCGCGCTGTGCTTCCGGGTCTCGATACGCCGCGTGCCGCGGCTACTCGACCAGCATGGGTTCGTGCCTGTCGCGTGGGGCGGTCGCGCTGCGCGGGCTGTGCTTCCGGGTCTCGATACGCCGCGTGCCGCGGCTACTCGACCAGCATGGATTCGTGGCTGTCGCGTGGAGCGGTCGCGCTGGGCGCGCTGTGCCGGTGGGTCTCGATACGCCGCGTGCCGCGGCTACTCGACCGGCATGCATCTCGCCACACGCGGTCGGTCTCGCTGTGCGGCGGCCCCTCCATGCTGATCGAGTAGCGCGCGCAGCGCGCGTATCGAGATCCGCCGTCGCCGGGAGTGCGAGCGGGGGTGGGTCTCGATACGCCGCGTGCCGCGGCTACTCGACCAGCATGAACGGGCCTCGGCCCTCGCTACTTCTGCAGGAAGTCGAGGACGACGCGGTTCCACTCGTCGGCGTGGCTGACGTTCACGCCGTGCGGGGCGCCCGCGACGATGTGGAGCTCGGAGCCGGGGATCGCGGCGTGCGTGCGCGCGCCGGAGCCCTCGAACGGCACGGTGCCGTCGCCGTCGCCGTGGATGACCAGCGTCGGCACGGAGACCTTCGGCAGGTCCTCGCGGAAGTCGGTGCCGGCGAAGGCGGCCATGCAGGCGAGCGCCGCGTGCTTGGACGACTGCTTCGCGAGGGCGAGCGCGTCCTGGCGCTGCGCCTCCGTCACCTTGAGCTCGCCGTTCACCGAGAAGAACTCGGTGGTGAACTGCTCGTAGAACGAGTCCTCGTCCTTGGTCAGGCCGGCGGTCATCTCGGCGGCGGCCGACTTCTCCAGCGGTCCGTCCGGGTTGTCGTCGGTCTTCATCAGGTACGGCGGCACCGCCGACGCGAAGACGACGCTGTGCAGGCGCTCGGCGCCGTACTTCGAGAAGTAGCGCGCGACCTCGCCGCCGCCCATCGAGAAGCCGACGAGCGTGACGTCCTGCAGGTCGAGCTCGGTGAGCAGCGTGTGCAGGTCCTCGGTGAGGGTGTCGTAGGTGTAGCCGGTGAGCGGCTTGTCGCTGCGGCCGAAGCCGCGGCGGTCGTAGGTGATGACGCGGAAGCCGGCCGCCGCGAACGCGGGGACCTGCTCGCTCCAGGACTCGCCCGAGAGGGGCCAGCCGTGGATCAGGACGACGGGGCGACCCGAGCCGCCGGTGTCGTCGACGTGGAGGTCGGTGTCCTTGAAGAGGCCGTGGTGGGCGGTGATCTCTGCCATGAGTCGTGCTCCTTCCGGCGCCGCGGATCGGCGTCATGGTGTGTTCGGAGGAGTCTCGCCACGCGGATGGAGAGGACGCCGTGAGGGGAGGGGCCCCTTGACAGCCCCTCCCATCGGGCGTAGCCCTTCCCGACGGGCCCGGCCGGCCGAGAGCTCAGGACAGCGCGTCGACCGCCGCGAGGATCTCCTCGGTCTCGGTGCGCGTCGTGTAGTCCACGTGCACGTCGGCGAAGCGGACCACGCCCTCGGCGTCGAGCACCAGGACGGTCGGGAACGGGATCGCCGGGGTGTCGTCGGCGTTCGAGTCCTTCACCGCGAAGCCGAGCGCGGTGTGCGCCTCGATCGCGGCGTCGCTCGGCGCGGTGACGATGCCGAGCTCGGCGGCGAGTGCGTTGGCCGGGTCCGAGACGACGGTGAAGCCGAGCTCGCCGCCCAGCGTGCGGGAGGCGTCGGGCGTCTCCGGGCTCACCGCGACGAAGGCGACGCCGCGGCTCGCGAGCTCGGGCGCGAGGGTCGCGTCGTAGTGGCGCAGCGTGATGTTGCAGTACGGGCACCAGGCGCCGCGGTAGAAGACGAGCACGGCCGGGCCGTCGCCGAGGACGGAGGAGAGCGCGACGGTCTCGCCGGCCTCGGTGAGGACGCTCGCGCTCGGCAGCCGGTCGCCGACCGCGACGGCGCCGACGGGGACGCCGTTCTCGACGAGGTCGGACTGCTCGCCCGCGAAGACGGCGGCGAGCTCGTCGCCGATGGTGTCGTTGAAGCCGGTGGTGAAGTCGGCGGTCTGCGCGCCGATCGTCGAGGTGGTCTGCTCGGTGGGCATCGTCGTCTCCGTTCGGGCGACCGGCGGTCGGACGCTCCGGCGCGATCGTAGGGTCGCGGGATCGGAGCGGACCCGGGCGACGTCATGATTCGTCACGGAGCGGCCCGCCGCAGACGACACCGCCGCACACGACGACGCCGCCCCGATCGCGCGGAGGGCGATCGGAGCGGCGTCGTCGGGAGGTGCTGCTGCGGTCTACTGGAATCCGCCGCCGCGGTCCTCCGGGTCCTCGACGGGGTCGGAGTCGGGCGCGTCGAGCGCGTAGGTCACGTGGACCGACTCGCCGACCTCCTTGGCCGAGACGGACGTGTAGACGAGGTGCGTCTCCTGGCCGTCGACGGCGGCGTAGACGTCGACCGACTTCTCGTAGCCGCCCTCGGTGCTGACACGGGTCTCGGTCTGGCCGTCGAACGGCCCGCCCTGGAAGAAGGCGAGGTAGCTCTCGCCCTCGGAGAGTTCGCGGATGTCGTTGCTCATGGGACAGGTCTACCACTCGGGGTCGGGCGTCCGCCGGACGCGAGGGGTCCGCGGCCCCCGCGGGGCGGCGAGAACGTAGGATGACGGGGATGACGATCGGACGCCGCCTCTTCCTCTCGGGAGCCGCCTCGGGCGCCGGTCTCCTGGCCCTCGCGGCCTGCACCCCGCCGCGGCCGACGCCCACGCGCTCCGTCACCGAGGCCCCGGTGCCCACGCCCAGCACCACCGCGGTGCCGACGCCCGCCGCCTTCGTCCGCTCGGACTGGGGCCAGGACCCGTACGCGCTCGGCGCCGTCTCCTACCTCGCGGTCGGGGCGACCCCGGAGCACCGCGAGGACCTGGCCGGGACCGTGCTCGACCGCCTGTTCTTCGCGGGCGAGGCCACCGACTCCGACTCCCCGGGCACGCTGCAGGGCGCCTGGAACTCGGGGGTCCGCGCGGCCGCCGAGATCGCCGCGATCGCCGAGGAGGGCGAGCGCATCGCGATCATCGGCGCGGGCCTCGCGGGCGCCGTCGCCGCCCGCCGCCTCCTCGACGCCGGCTACGACGTCGCGCTCGTCGAGGCGCGCGACCGCGTCGGCGGCCGCATCGCCACCAGCACGCCCGACGGCTGGCCGATCGCCGTCGACAGCGGCGCCTGGGCGCTCGTGGGGGCCGGCCCGGCCCTCCGGGAGAGCGTCCTCGACGCCGGGATCACCACCTCCGCCGTCGACCTCGCGACCGTGCGCTCGAGCACCGACGACGGCGAGCAGCCGGATGTCGGCGACACCGCGGCGAACGCCCTCACCCGCGCCCTCGAGTGGGCGGCGGAGCAGCCGACCGACCTCGCGCTCGCGGACGCCCTCGCCGGCGCGGGCGCCCCGGACCCGGCCGCCGTCGAGCCCGGCAGCGGGGACGGCGACGCCGCGCGCCTCGCCGCGTTCCTCGCGGGCGGCCCGGCGCTGCGCACGGGCGCCGCACCCGCCGAGCTCTCGGCCTGGTACGGGCTGGGCGACGCCTCGGCCGCCGGCACCGCGGAGGACGTCGCCGACGCGTCCGAGGAGGCCTCGGCGGTCCTCACCGACGGCCTGGCGCCCCTCGTCGAGACCCTCCTGACCGACGTCGAGGTGTCGCTGCGTGCGGCCGTCAGCGGCATCGGCTACACCGAGACGGGCGCGAGCATCCGGCTGGGCACGGGGGAGTCCTTCACCGCCGACCGCGTGCTGGTCACCGTGCCGATCGGCGTGCTGCAGAGCGAGGCGATCGCGTTCGATCCGCCGCTGCCGTTCGCGCACCGCACGGCGATCGCATCGCTCGGCTCCGGCGTGGTCGACACGCTCTGGCTCCGCTTCGACGAGCCGTTCTGGGACACCGATGCGGAGCTGCCCGCGCGCTGGTCGCTGGTGGGCTCCGCGGCGGGCATCACCGAGTGGCTGAACCTCGAGCCGGCGACCGGCGAGCCGGTGCTCGTCGGCCTCGTCGGCGCCGATCAGGCGCTGTCGCTGCAGTCGCTCAGCGACGACGAGCTGCTCGTGGTCGCGCAGTCGGCGCTGACGCCGTTCGCGGTCGCGACCGGCTGAGCCGCTCCCGCAGCCGGGCGAGCCGGCCCCGCCACTCGTCCGCCCGCGCGGCGCCGAGCGGGCGGACCCTGCTGAGCGCGAGGACGAAGGCCGCGATGCCCGAGATGAGGGCGAGCACGATCACGTCGTAGAGGACGAAGGCGACCGGGCCGTCGACCTGGGCGGGGTCGAGGAAGAAGTAGGGGTACCAGCCGATCAGCGCGCCGCGGACGAGCGTGATCACGCCCCAGACGATCGGGAAGCCGAGGACGGTGAGGGTGCCGCGCCAGGCGACGGGCCGGCGCCCGGGTCCGAGGATCCAGTCGAGGAGCGCGAGCGTCGGGATGACGAAGTGCAGCAGCGCGCTCGACCACGGCACGTCGACGCGGACGCCGCGGTTGTTCGCCTCGACGGCGATCAGCCCGAAGACGATGCCCGAGACGACCATGTAGGTGAGCACGAGGGCGCGCACGGTGCTGAGCCAGCGGGGCTCGCGCTCGCGGGCGAGGGCGACGATCCCGGACAGGCCCAGGACGACGACGCCGGCCATGTTCGACTGCGTGGTGAAGTACGCGAAGAAGTTGTCGATCTGGAACAGTCGGAAGCCGAGGGTGTAGAAGAAGTCGCCCACGAGTCCGACGGCCCCGAGTCCCGCGAGCGCGAGACGGAGGATCGCGAACGACTTCCGCACACCCGCTCCGATCCGTCGCCGCACAGCCCGGAGGGCCGGACGTCCGGACGATTCTACGGTCGTGGCGCTCCGAGCTCCCCGGGTGGGGGTGGGTGCCCTGCGACCTCGTCCGCCGTGGCGCCCGGTGCACGGGATACCGTGCACTATGCCGTTCACGCCGAGCCACGCCGTCGTCGCTCTGGCGTTCACGAACAGCAGGATCCCGGCGGCGGCCGTGGCGATCGGCGCGATGGCGCCGGACATCGGCCTGTACCTGCCGCTGCGCTGGGCCCGCGACGCGACGCACTCGATGCTGGGCATCGTGACGGTCGACCTGGTCGTCGGTGCCCTCGGCCTCGTCCTCTGGCTGGTGCTGCTCCAGCCCGCCTGGCGCGATCTCGCGCCGTGGATCGTCCGGGTGCGCCTGCGTCGGCCCGCGGCGCCGCCGCGCACGGCGCGCGCCTGGGTGAGGGCCGTCCTGCTGGCGGCCGCGGGGATCGTGATCGGCTCGGCCACGCACGTGCTCTGGGACGCGTTCACCCACGACGGCGGTCCGTTCGTCGCGGCGCTGCCGTTCCTCCGCGAGGAGGTCGGGCCGTTCCCCGGCTACAAGTGGGCGCAGTACGCGAGCGGGGTGCTCGGTCTTCTCGGTCTCGGGATCGGCGCTCTCGTCTGGTACGTCGCGCGCCGCCCGCGTCCCGTCGCCGCCGATCACCGCGACCCGGCGCGGCTCGCCGCGTGGACGGCCGTGCTGGCGGCGGCGGTCCTGCCGGCCGGCATCGTGCTCTCGGGCTCGGGGATCGATCCGTTCGAGGAGGCGTACCGCTCCTACGTGGTCGACGCGGCGGTCCTCGTCGTCACCTGGACGACCGCCGCCGTCGTCGCGGTGGCCGTGCTCTGGCACCTCGTGCTCGGCGTCGCACCACGCCAGGGGGTGGATGCGGATCCGTCGTGAGGAGGATGCGCAGGTCCATAGCCCGCCGATAGCGTCGATGACGGCCCGTTGGGGCGGGCCGCCTTCGGGGGAAGGCACAAGGGGAAATCGAGGGCCCGTGGCGGATCGCCGCGGGCCCTCTACCTGTCTGCCCCTGCTGATCGAGTGGTCCGCGCCCCTGCTGATCGAGTAGCCCGCGCAGCGGGCGTATCGAGATCCACGTCGCAGACACGGCGGCCGGCTGCCGCATGTGTCGACGAGGGTGGGTCTCGATACGCCCCTGCGGGGCTACTCGACCAGCATGAGCGGGGGGCTGTCCGACCAGCGTGGGCGGCTTCGAGTGGTCCGCGCTCCATGCTGATCGAGTAGCCCGCGCAGCGGGCGTATCGAGATCCACCGTCGCAGACAGGGCGGTCTGCTGCCGCATGTGTCGACGAGGGTGGGTCTCGATACGCCCCTGCGGGGCTACTCGACCAGCATGGACGGGCCCCCTGCGGGGCTAGCGGCGCTTGCCGCCGCCCTTGCCGGAGGGCTTCCGGGGGCGGGTCGCCGCGGCGGTGCGCGAGCCGCTGCGGGGCGCGCCCTCGCCGGCCGCGCCCTTGGGGAGCACGGAGGCGGGCGGGATGGGCCGTCGGGTGACCGGGCGCACCGGCTCGCCGCGGCGCGACTGGCCGGGGATCGGCCGCGAGCGGCGGCCGTAGATGAGCTCGGACGAGTCGAGCAGCCACGGCACCAGCGCGACGGTGACGCCGTGCACGAGCAGCAGCTTCTGCCGGATGCGCCGCGACTTGTGGTTGTGCAGGAAGCCCTCCCACCAGTGCCCGACGATGTACTGCGGCATGTAGACGGTGATGATCTCGGAGCCGTGCTCGAGTCGGTGCGCCTTGATGTACTTGATCAGCGGATACGAGATGTCGCGGTAGGGCGAGGCGATGCAGCGCAGCGGGACCTCGATGTCCATCCGCTCCCAGTCGGTCTTGAGCTGCGCGGTCTGCGTGTCGTCGATCGACGAGTGCACCGCCTCCAGCGACTCGTGCCGCGCGGCGATCGCGTAGTCGAGCGCCTTGAGCGTCGGCTTGTTCATCCGGCCGACCAGGACGATCGCGTGGTCGCCGTTGGCCCCGAAGGTCGTGGTCGGGTCGACCTCGATCTCCTTCTCCACGTCGCGGTAGTAGCGGTAGACGCCCGCCATCAGCACGCCCAGGATCGGCATCACCAGGTAGACGAGCCAGGCGCCGTGGGTGAACTTCGTGATCGTGACGACGACCAGCACCGCGAAGGTGAGCGTGGCGCCGAAGAGGTTGATCGCGAGGCTCGTCCGCACGGTGCGCGAGCCCTCGCCGTTCTTGATCATCCGGATCCAGTGCTTCACCATGCCCGACTGCCCGAGGGTGAAGGAGACGAAGACACCGATGATGTAGAGCTGCACCAGGCTGGTCAGCGAGGCCTGGTAGACGAGCAGGATGACCGCCGCGACGAGCGCCAGGATGATGACGCCGTTGGAGTAGATCAGGCGGTCGCCGCGGGTGTTCAGCGACTTGGGCGCGTAGCCGTCGCGGGCGAGCACGGAGCCCAGCAGCGGGAAGCCGTTGAACGCGGTGTTGGCCGCGAGCAGGAGCACCGCGGCGGTGGCGGCCTGGATCACGAAGAAGAGGATCGTGTTGTTGCCGAAGGTGGCGGCGGCGACCTGCGCGATCACCGAGCGCTGCGGCGTCGTCGCGCAGTCGGTGAAGCCGATCAGGTGGCAGGCGTTCTCGGCGTAGTGCACGTTCGAGAGCAGTGCGAGCGCGGTCAGGCCGACGAAGAGGACGATCGCGATGGTGCCCATCGCGACGAGCGTGCGCTGCGCGTTCTTGACCTTCGGGGCGCGGAACGCGGGCACGCCGTTCGAGATCGCCTCGACGCCGGTGAGGGCCGCGCAGCCGCTGGCGAAGGAGCGCAGCAGCAGCAGGACGATCGCGGCCTGGGTGAGCTGCTCGCCCTCCACGGTGTAGCCGGCCGACTCCGCCACCGGAGCGTCGCCGAACGCGGCGCGGCCGAGGCCGACGACGACCATCACGAAGACGCTCGCGACGAAGAGGTAGGTGGGGACGGCGAACGCCCTGCTCGACTCCGAGACGCCGCGGAGGTTGACGGCGGCGAGGAGGATCACGAAGAGGATCGCCAGCTCGACGCGCAGCGGAGCGAGGGCGGGGATCGCGGAGATGATGTTGTCGACGCCCGAGGCGACCGAGACGGCGACGGTGAGCACGTAGTCGACGAGGAGCGCGGCGGCGACCGTGAGGCCCGCCGTCTCGCCGAGGTTGGTGCGGGCGACCTCGTAGTCGCCGCCGCCCGAGGGGTACGCCTTGATCAGCTGGCGGTAGCTGAGGACGACGACGACCAGCAGCACGACGACGCAGGCGGCGACCCAGGGGGCGAAGGTGAGGAAGGAGAGACCGCCGAGCAGCAGGATCATCAGCAGCTCCTGCGGCGCGTAGGCCACGGAGGAGAGCGGGTCGCTGGCGAAGATGGGGAGGGCGAGCCGCTTCTGCAGGAGCTGGCCCTCGAGCTTGTCGCTGGAGAGGGGCTCGCCGATGAAGAAGTGCTTCGCCGTGCGGAGCTCGTTCGCGTCGGCGTCGCCCGCACCGGGGGAGGACGCCTTCGCGCCGGAAGGGGTGCCCTCGTGTGTCACGAGCGACGACACTACTCCGTGGCGGAGGGCAGTCAAGCCGCTGCGGCGCCAGCCGTACGAGCGCTGAACCCGCGCTGTGACCGGGCATTTCCGCACCTGTCGGTCTGGGGTGCGAGCGGAGGTCACCATCTGTGGGACAGGGGGTCAAATCACCCTCGAACTGGGGCCATCTTTCCCGCTGTGAAATCGCCGGAAGTCTGTTGAAGTCGGAGGTGGATCACTCCGATGGGGGGAGCCGACGGAGGGTTCTCCGTCGACGCTCGGAGGGTTCCGCACCGTTCCGCCGCCTCCCGGCCCCTGACCCGAGCCCCGCTGCAGCGGCGCGGGCGCTCGCCCGGAGTGCCTGCGTCGACCCGCTCGCACCCTGACAGGTCGGCCGAGACGCCGACAGAATCGACGGAACCCGTGTCCTCTTCCCGCACCGCCGCGCCGCCGGCCCGCTCGCGCCTCCATCGCGCAGCCGGTCTGCTCACCGCGCTCGCCGTGACCGCCGGCATCGCCCTCGCCGGCTCCGCCCCCGCCCAGGCCGCCACCACCGGCCGCTACCTCGTCTCGGTCGACACGAGCTCGATCTCGGAGCAGGTCGTCCGCGCACTCGGCGTCGCCGACGACGTGCAGTTCGAGGGCGGCGTCGCGGGCTTCACCGCTCCGCTCACCGCGCGCCAGAAGGCGGTCCTCGAGGCCGACTCGCGCGTCCTCGGCGTCACGCCGGCCGACCAGGTCGTCGACGGCCAGGCGCAGACCGTCCCCTCGCACGTGCTCACCGCGGAGGCCGACAAGGCCCCGGTGCGCGCGGGCGACGGAGTGACGAACTACGCCGGCCCGGCCGTCGCGGTCATCGACTCCGGCGTCAGCTCGCACCCCGACTACAACCTGAAGGAGCAGATCAACTGCTTCGGCTCGGGCACCGCCGCCGACGCCAACGGCCACGGCACGGGCGTCTCCGGCTACATGGCCGCGCTCGACAACGGCTCCGGCACCGTGGGCGTCGCCCCGGGCGCTCCGATCTACTCGATCCGCGCGCTCGACGCGAACAACCGCGGCAACACCGGCACCCTGATGTGCGCCCTCGACTGGGTGTCCGCGAACGCGGCGAAGTACAACATCAAGGTCGTCAACATGTCGCTCGCCACCTACGGCACCGACGACGGCAACTGCGGCCGCTCGAACGGCGACGTGATCCACCAGGCGATCTGCGACCTGGAGAGCAAGGGCATCGTCTCCGTCGGCTCCGCGGGCAACACCTCCGAGGACCTCGCGGGCTGGATCCCGGCCGCCTACGACGAGGTGCTCGCCGTGACCAACATGGCCAACTACGACGGCAAGCCCGGCGGACTCGGCACCGCGCCCTGCAGCGTCCAGACCAAGGACGACGCGGTCTCGACGAACAGCAACTTCGCCGTCTCGGCCGCTGACCAGAAGCACACCATCGCCGCGCCCGGCATGTGCCCGTACACCACCAAGAAGGGCGGGGCCTACGCCTACATCCAGTCGGGCACCAGCATGGCGGCCGCCGCCACCAGCGGTGTCGTCCTCGACTGCATGACCACCGGCGGCTCCTGCGTCGGCAAGACCCCGGCGCAGGTCCGCGCCCAGGTCATCGCTCAGGCGAAGGCGGCGACCGAGCGCGGCCGCAGCTTCCAGGGCGACCCGACCCGCGCCGTCGCCGGCCGCTACTTCGGCTATGCCGTGAGCACGATCCCCGTCGGCACCGCGCCGGCGCCGGACCCGACTCCGACCGCGACGCCGACCGCGACCGCGACGCCGACGGCCACCCCGACGGCGACGCCGACCGCGACGGCCACGCCGAAGCCGACCGCGACGCCGACGGCGACTGCGACTCCCAAGCCGACGGCGACCGCGACGCCCAAGCCGACCGCGACCGCGACGCCGACCACCCCGCCGGTGGCCGACACGCAGAAGCCCGTGGTGAGCATCACCTCGCCCGCGACCAACACCACGGTCGTCGGCTCGATCCGCCTCGTGGCATCGGCCAGCGACAACGTCGGCGTGACGGCCGTCGCGTTCTACGCGAGCGGCACGAAGCTCGGCAACGGCGTGAAGCAGGCGGACGGATCGTGGGCCCTGACCGCGAGCTCGTCGACCTACCCGAACGGCGCCTACCAGGTGACCGCCAAGGCCCAGGACAAGGCCGGCAACGTGACGACCAGCGCGGCGATCACGCTGCGCGTCGCGAACTGAGTCCCGCGCACTGAACGGAGGGGTCCCGCCTGACGGCGGGGCCCCTTCGTCGTTCCCGGCGTGCCTGCGGTGGGTGGGTCTCGATACGCCGCTGCGCGGCTACTCGACCTGCATGGAGGGCCGCTGCGCGGCGGCCGGATCGGCATGAAGGGGCCGCCACCATGCTGATCGAGTAGCCCGCAGGGCGTATCGAGATCCGCGCGTGCTGGCGGTGGGTGGGTCTCGATACGCCGCTGCGCGGCTACTCGACCAGCATGACGGGGCCGCTGCGCGGCGGCCGGATCGGCATGAAGGGGCCGCTGCGCGGCTACTCGACCTGCATGACGCGGCGCCGCAGCCGCGCCCACTCGCCCGAGAGGGCTCGTTCTCCGGGCGGAGAACGAGCCTTCTTGGGCGAGTCGGGTCGCGCAGGGCGTCAAGGGCGGGTGGCCGCGCCGATCAGGCGGGTGAGGGCGTCGCGGACGGACGTCAGCTCGTCGAGGGGGAGGTCGAGGCGCTCGACGATCTGCGGGGGGACGCGGAG
The DNA here is from genome assembly GCF_013205055.1 of Rathayibacter sp. VKM Ac-2856. Classification (GTDB taxonomy): domain Bacteria; phylum Actinomycetota; class Actinomycetes; order Actinomycetales; family Microbacteriaceae; genus Rathayibacter. Next base: position 679,130 of record NZ_JABMLF010000002.1, on the reverse strand, counting down.
GGCCTGCTCGCGCAGGGCCGCTCCCTCCGGGGTCAAGGCGACGTCGAGGCGGCGCTCGTCCTCGGTGCTGCGGGCCCGCGTGACGTAGCCGCCGGCCTCGAGCCGCTTCACCAGGGGGCTGAGCGTGGCGGGCTCGAGGTGCAGGGCGTCGCCGAGGTCGGCGAGCGAGCGCGGGGCCCGCTCCCAGAGCGCGAGCATCACCAGGTACTGCGGATGGGTCAGGCCGAGCGGCTCGAGCACGGGCCGGTAGAGGCCGATCACGGTGCGGGCGGCCACCGCCAGCGAGAAGCAGACCTGGTTCTGCAGGGCGAGCGGGTCGATGCTCTCGGGTGCGGTCGTCACGGGATCGGCCCTCCCTCCCCTTCGTGCGCTGATGGTTAGTACGCTAAGCATATGGCGAAGCCGACCCGATCCCTCTATCAGCGCTTCAACGCGCGGCTCTTCCCCTGGCTCGGTCCGCCTCCGCTCGGCCCCTACGACCAGCCCGAGCCCGAGGCTCCGGCCGGGCGCGCCTGCCCGCTCTGCGGCCGCGCGATGTCGGAGCACGTGATCGACCGCAGCGGCCCGCGCACCCAGCTGTACTGCCCGGACTCCGTCGCCTGATCGCCTGCCGCCCCTCCGCCCGATCGGCGCCTCCGACGCCGCACGTCCCCGTTCGGGGGCCACTGGATCACGGCGCCGGGGGCGGATGATGAGCGCATGTCCCGTCTGCGCTCCGATACCGCCCGTGCCGTCCAGTTCACCCGCTTCGGCGGGGTGGACGTGCTCGAGATCGCCGACATCGCGCGGCCCCAGCCCGGGCCGGGGGAGGTGCTGGTCGAGGTCCTCGCGGCCGGCGTGAACCACATGGAGGCCTTCATTCGGCAGGGGATGTTCGACTCCGAGCACTCCGCGGCCTTCCCGATGCGCCAGGGCACCGACTTCTCCGGCATCGTCGTCGGCCTCGGCGAGGGCGTCAGCGACCTCAAGCTGCGCAGCGACGTCGTCGGCCACGCGCTGGTCGGCTCGCACGCCACCCACATCGTCGTTCCGCGCCAGAACCTCGTCGCCAAGCCCGCCTCGGTCAGCTGGGAGGTCGGCGGCGCGCTGTTCCTCGCGGGCGTCACCGCCTGGCGCGCGATCGAGGCCATGCACATCGGACCGGACGACACCGTGGTCGTCTCGGCGGCGGCGGGCGGCGTGGGCAGCATGGAGATCCAGCTGGCGAAGCTGCGCGGCGCGACCGTGCTCGGCACCTGCGGCGAGCGCAACTTCGACTACCTCCGCCAGATCGGCGTGAAGCCGATCGTCTACGGCGACGGCATCGCCGACCGGATCCGCGCGGCGGCACCGAACGGCGTCACCGTCTTCCTCGACAACTTCGGCGGCGACAACGCGGAGCTGGCCGAGGAGCTCGGCATCGAGCCGGCCCGCTTCCACTCCAGCGACGACCGCAAGGAGATCGAGCTGCGCGCCGTCTGGCCCGACGCCGAGACCGCGCGCCGCGACACCGAGATCCTCGGCGAGCTGGTCGCGCTCGTCCGCGACCAGAAGCTGCGGGTGCTCGTCTCCGGCTTCTACCCCTACGGCTTCGTGCAGGACGCCTTCGACGACCTGGAGAAGCGGCACTCGCGCGGCAAGATCGTGCTCGGCATGAACCCTGTCGACGCGGGGCGCGTGACCAAGGCCCGCGACATCCACGAGGCCGGCGCCTAGGGTCGGCGCTCGGGCCTAGGCTCGGCTCTCGGGAGGGAGCCGCGTGGAGGAACCGGTCGTCGCCATCATCTGGATCGTCTCGTTCGTGGTCGTCACCGTGCTGGTGACGGGGCTCTCGGGCAAGGCGGGCTGGTCGGCTCCCGTGGCGCTCGTCGCCGTCGGCGCGCTGGTCTCCTTCGTCCCCGGGATCCCCGAGGTCGTCGTCGAGCCGGACGTCGTGCTCTACGGGATCCTGCCGCCGCTGCTCTACGCGGCGGCGATCCGCACCTCGGTGCTGGACGTGCGCGCCCGCGGCGACAGCATCCTGCTGCTCTCGGTCGGGCTCGTGGTCTTCACGGTGCTCGTGGTTGGCGCGGTCGCCTGGGCGGTGGTGCCGGCGATCTCGATCGCGGCGGCGCTCGCCTTCGGCGCGATCGTGGCGCCGACGGACGCCGTGGCGGTGACCGCGATCGCGGGGCGCCTGCGACTCCCGCGGCGGATGCTGACCGTGCTCGAGGGCGAGAGCCTGCTGAACGACGCGACCGCGCTCGTGGCGCTGAACGCGTCGCTGCTCGCGATCGTCAGCACCGTGACGCCCGGCGGGATCGCGCTCGACTTCGTCCTCGCGGTCGTCGTCGGCGGCGGCGTCGGCCTGCTGGTCGCCTTCGTCCTCGGGGTCGTGCGCAAGCAGGTGTCCTCGTCGGTGCTCGACACGAGCCTCTCGCTGGTGACGCCCTACGTCGCGTTCATCCCGGCGCAGCTGCTGCACGGCTCGGGAGTGCTGGCCGTCGTGGTCGCCGGGCTCTTCCTCGGCTTCCGGGCGCCGGTGATCCAGTCGGCGCAGGCGCGGATCGCGGAGTCGCTGAACTGGCGGACGATCCAGTTCCTGCTCGAGAACGCGGTGTTCCTCTTCATCGGGCTGAGCCTGTCCTCGGTGGTCCGGGCGACCGCCGACTCCGACATCGGCGTCTGGCAGGGGATCGGCATCAGCGCCGCACTGCTCGGGGCGCTGATCGCGAGCCGGGTGGTCTGGATGTGCCTGACGACCCTGCTCTTCCGGCACGGACCACGACGGCTGCAGCAGCGCGGCTGGACCTGGCCGACCGCGATCGGGGTGTCCGTCGCCGGGATCCGCGGGGTCGTCACGCTCGCCGCCGCGTTCCTGCTGCCGGAGGAGACGCCGCAGCGCGCGTTCCTGCAGTTCCTGGCGTTCGTGGTGGTCGCGGGGACGCTGGTCGAGGGGCTCGCGCTGCCGCGGGTGGTGCGGCTGCTGAAGCTGCCGGCGCCGAACGAGCAGCAGGAGCACGTGGAGAAGCAGATGCTGCTGGCCGAGGCGCAGTCGGCCGGGCTGGCGCGGCTCGACCGGGAGCCGCAGGACGGCGTCGAGGAGCGGGTGCTCGACCGGCTGCGGCGGAACGCGGTGTTCCTCTCGGACGCGCTGGAGAATCCGCCGGAGGGCGAGGGGGCCGAGCCGCTGACCCACTCCTACAACCGGCTGCGGCGCGTGATGATCGCGGCCGAGCGCGAGGCGGTGCTGAAGGCGCGGGCGGAGGGGCGGTACCAGGAGCCGGCGGTGCTGAGCGCGCTGGCGTTCCTCGACGTGGAGGAGGAGGCGCTGGCGGTGGGGCGGCAGTAGGGGCTGCGGGGGCTGCGGCCGCGGGGGCTGCGGCGCCTGGAGGACGGGCGGAAGATCCTATAGGATCGATGGTGTCCGGCCGGAGGGCCGGTGCACTCGATGATGAGGAGCCCGACGCGCATGACCCGTCTCTGGAACGAACCCGCCGACTTCGCCGACGACATGGTCGACGGCTTCGTCCGCGCCAACGGCCGCTGGGTCCGCAAGGTCGTCGGCGGCGTCTCCCGCTCGACCCGCTCCGAGGAGCCCGAGGTCGCGGTGGTGATCGGCGGCGGCTCCGGCCACTACCCCGCCTTCGCCGGACTGGTCGGACCCGGCCTCGCCCACGGCGCCGCTATGGGCAACCTCTTCGCCTCGCCCTCGGCGCACCAGGTCGAGTCGGTGATCCGCGCGAGCGAGCAGGGCCGCGGGGTGCTGCTCAGCTACGGCAACTACGCCGGTGACGTGCTGCACTTCACCGCCGCGCAGGACGCGGTGCGGGCCGACGGCATCGACTGCCGCACCGTCACGGTGACCGACGACATCTTCAGCGCGAAGCCCGAGGAGGCGCACAAGCGCCGCGGCATCGCGGGCGACCTCACCGTCTTCAAGGTGGCCGGAGCGGCCGCCGCGGCCGGGTACTCGATCGACGACGTCGAGCGCGTGGCCGTGCTCGGCAACGCGCGCACCCGCTCCCTCGGCGTCGCCTTCACCGGCTGCACGCTGCCCGGTGCGGACGAGCCGCTGTTCTCGGTGCCCGAGGGTCGGATGGCGGTCGGGCTGGGCATCCACGGCGAGCCGGGGATCGACGAGGTCGACATCCCCAGTGCCGCGGAGCTCGCCGAGCTGTTCGTGACCCACCTGCTCGCCGACGCCGAGATCCCCAAGGGCGTGAGCGTCGACGGCGCCCGCGTCGTCCCGGTGCTGAACGGCCTCGGCTCGGTGAAGAGCGAGGAGCTGTTCGTCGTCTTCAGCACGATCGCGGACCTGCTCGAGGCGCGCGGGATCACCCTCGTCGACCCGCAGGTCGGCGAGTTCTGCACCAGCTTCGACATGGCCGGCGTCTCGCTGACGCTGTTCTGGGTCGACGAGGAGCTCGAGACGCTCTGGTCGGCGCCGAGCGACACCCCGGCCTTCCGCACCGGCGCGGTCGACGGCGGCGCACTGGTGACCGTGACGGCGACGCAGGCCGAGGCGGTCGCGGAGGAGATCGGCGAGGCGACCGAGGAGTCGCGCGCCGCCGCCGCCCGGCTGTCGGACGCGATCGCGGCGATCCGCGACGTGATCGACGCGAACGCCGACGAGCTCGGCCGTCTCGACTCCATCGCCGGCGACGGCGACCACGGCATCGGCATGCAGCGCGGGGCGCGGGCCGCGGCGCAGGAGGCGGCCGGCGTGCTCGAGCGCGGGGCGGGGGCGCGGACGCTGCTCACCCGGGCGGGCGACGCCTGGTCGGACCGCGCCGGCGGGACCTCCGGAGCGCTCTGGGGCGTCATCCTCCGCAGTGTCGGGGACGCGCTCGGCGACGACCGGGCCGTGAGCGCGCGCGAGGTGAGCGCGGGAGTGACCGCCGCCTCCGACGCCGTGCGCGGCTACGGGAAGGCGAGCGTCGGCGACAAGACGATGGTCGACGCGCTGGTGCCGTTCGCCGAGACGCTCGCGGAGCGGGCCGGCGCGGGCGATGCGCTCGGCGACGCGTGGACCGCCGCCTCCGCGGCCGCCCGCTCGGCCGCCGACGCCACCTCGGACCTGATGCCCGGCCTCGGCCGCGCGCGCTCGCACGGCGAGAAGTCGCTCGGCACGCCCGATCCCGGCGCGGTGTCGTTCGCGCTGATCGTCGAGGCGATCGCTCCGCTGCTCGGTGCCGGATCCGGTGCCGCACCGTCCACCACCGCACCGTCCACGAACGAAGGAGAGACCGCATGAGCACCACCTGGAGGATCGTCGTCGGATCGGACGACGCCGGCTACGACTACAAGGAGATCCTGAAGCGCGACCTCGAGGGCGACGACCGCGTCGTCTCGGTGGTCGACGTGGGGGTCGACGCCGAGTCGCACACGCCGTACCCGAGCGTCGCGATCGCGGCCGCCGAGATGGTGGCGCGCGGCGACGCGGACCGGGCGCTGCTGATCTGCGGCACCGGCCTGGGCGTCGCGATCGCGGCGAACAAGGTCGAGGGGATCCGCGCCGTGACCGCGCACGACTCCTTCTCGGTGGAGCGCGGAGTGCTCTCGAACCACGCGCAGGTGCTCTGCATGGGGCAGCGCGTGGTCGGCATCGAGGTCGCCCGCCGCAACGTGCGCGAGTGGCTCGGCTACGTCTTCGACGAGTCGAGCGCCTCGGCCGCGAAGGTGGAGGAGATCGTCGAGTACGAGCGCTCCTGAGCGGCGGCCGGGCGGCCTCAGTGGACGCCCGTTCGCGACTGCGTAAGCTGAGCCGACCCCCTTCCGCATCAATCCGCGAGGCTGTGATGACCGACCCCGTGTTCCGCCTCACCGGCGCGGAGTCGATCGAGCGGCGGGGCCTGCGCGACCACGTCTACGAGCGCGTGCTCGACGTGCTCCTCGGCTCGGACATCGAGCCGGGCATGCGCCTGTCGATCGACGCCGTCGCGCGCGAGCTCGGCGTCTCGCCGACCCCGGTGCGCGAGGCGCTCGTGCAGCTCGAGCGGACCGGCCTCGTCACCCGGGTGGCCAACAAGGGCTACCGGGTGGCGCCTCCGCTCGCCGACGACCAGCTGGACGCGCTCTTCGACGCGCGGCTGGTGCTCGAGAGCGGCGCGGCGGCCCTCGCCTCGGCGCACGAGGCGGCGCTGGTGCCGCGGCTGCAGGAGGCGCTCGCCGCGCACGAGGCGATGACGGCCGTGGTGCGGGCCACCGACGGTGACCTGCCGGTGGCGCTGCTGCGCGAGTACTTCGCGGTGGACTGGAACTTCCACCACCTGATCTTCGAGGGCACGCACAACCCGTTCCTCATCGACATGTCGGAGGCGATCTCCACCCGCGTGCACCGGATGCGCCAGACGGTGCAGACCGGCGTCAGCGACGCGGACGACGCCGTCGTGGAGCACCGGGCGATCGTGGACGCGTTCGCGGCCGGGCCGGAGGCGGCGGCGGCGGCGATGCGCGCGCACATCGAGCGCGTGCGGGAGCGGTCGCGGCGCGACTCCGTCCGCGCGCGCTAGCCGGCGCGCGGCCGAGCCCCGGCTCCGGCTCGCGGAACCGGGCTGTCTCAGCGTGCCGGAGCGCGTTTCACGTGCCGGAGGTGGCCGGAGCGGGGCACGGCTTCAGGCCGCCTCATGCTGGTCGAGTAGCCGCGGAGCGGCGTATCGAGACCGACGTTCTGCAGTCGGTGGATCTCGATACGCCCGCTGCGCGGGCTACTCGATCAGCATGGATGGCCGCCGGGCCAACTTCGGCACGTGTCCTCGGCTCGGGCTCGTGGTTTCGGGCTGTTTCGACGTGCCGGAGTGCGTTTCACGTGCCGGAGGTGGGTGGAGCGTCGGCTGCTGCAGGTTCGGCTCCTGTTTTCGGCTCGGGCTCGTGGATTCGGGCTGTTTCGACGTGCCGGAGTGCGTTTCACGTGCCGGAGATCGGCTGGGTGGAGCTTCGGCTCGTGATTTCGGCTTCGGCTCGTGGATTCGGGCTGTTTCGACGTGCCGGAGTGTCTTTCGCGTGCCGGAGGTGGGTGCGGGGGATGTTCGGCTCGTGGATTCGGCTCGGGCTCGCGGGATCGGGCGTTCTTCACGTGCCGAGGGCGGTTTCGCGTGCCGGAGGTGGCTGGAGGGGCGCGCGGGTTCCGGCCGCCTCATGCTGGTCGAGTAGCCGCGGAGCGGCGTATCGAGACCCACGTTCTGCAGTCGGTGGATCTCGATACGCCCGCTGCGCGGGCTACTCGATCAGCATGGATGGCCGCTGCGCCAGGTTCGGCACGTGTTCTCGGCTCGGGCTCGTGGATTCGGGCTGTTTCGACGTGCCGAAGTGTCTTTCGCGTGCCGGAGGTGGGTGCGGGGGATGTTCGGCTCGTGGATTCGGCTCGGGCTCGCGGGATCGAGCGTTTTCCACGTGCCGAGGGCGGTTTCGCGTGCCGGAGTTGGTCGGAGCGGCGCGCGGGTTCGGCCGCCCCATGCTGGTCGAGTAGCCGCGGAGCGGCGTATCGAGACCCACGTTCTGCAGTCGGTGGATCTCGATACGCCCGCTGCGCGGGCTGCTCGATCAGCATGGGTGGCCGCCGCGCAGGTCCGTCGATCAGCATGGGTGCCCGCCGCGCGGGTCCGTCGATCCGCAGGGGTACCGCCGCGCGGGTCCGTCGATCGGCAGGGGTGCGCGGCCGACGACGGAGGGCCCGGCCGCGCGGTGCGGTCGGGCCCTCCGAGGGGGTGGCAGCGGGTCAGTGGCCCGCTTGCACGCTGGTGGTCTCGAGCAGCTCGTCCGCCTTGGAGCCGCGGAAGAACTTGGTGCAGAACATCATGGCGGCGGCGAGGAAGGCGAAGACGCCGAGGGAGACGACTCCCCACACGCCGCTGTCGGTGGGCACGGCCTCGTTGAAGCCGTTGCGCATCAGCGGGGCGACGAAGCCGCCCAGGTTGCCGAGCGAGTTGATCAGACCGATGCCGGCCGCGGCCGCCGCTCCGGTGAGGAACGCGGTCGGGTAGGCCCAGGTGATCGGTCCGACCGAGAGGAAGCTCGCCACCGCGAGGGTGATGAACAGCAGGCCGAGGATCGGCTGGCCGGCCGAGCCCGCCCAGGCCGAGCCGAAGATCGACAGGCCGGTGAAGATGTAGAACATCGAGCCCCACGAGCGGCGGCGGCGGATCGTGTTGGCGTGCTGGCCGACGAAGTAGCAGGCGAACAGTCCCACCAGCCACGGGATGGCCGAGACGAGGCCGACCTGGAAGCCGACGTCCTGCCCGATCAGGTTCGCGACCTGCTGCGGGAGGTAGAACGTCGTGCCGTAGACCGCGATCTGCAGGCAGAAGTAGATGATCGTGAAGTACCAGACCTTCCAGCTGGCCATCGCCTTCCAGATGCCGGTCGGGCCGTCGGCCTGGCGCACGGTGTCCTCGCGCTCCATCGCCGCCGTCAACGAGTCCTTCTCGCCCTGCGTCAGCCACTTCGCCTTCTGCGGATGGTTCGTCAGGAACTTCAGTGCCGCGAAGCCGGCGATCACCGCGAGCAGGCCCTCGGTGAAGAACATCACCTGCCAGCCCTCCCACGGGGTGATCTGGTTGCCGACGCTGATCAGGCCACCGCTGAGCGGGGCGCCGAGCATCTGCGAGAACGGCTGCGCCAGGTAGAAGATGGCGAACATCTGCACGCGGACCTTGTTGGGGAACCACTCCGACAGGAACATGATCACGCCCGGGAAGAGCCCGGCCTCGGTCACGCCGAGCAGGAAGCGCAGGATGATGAACATCGTGTCGCCGGTGGTGAAGGCGAACGCCGCGGCGACGATGCCCCAGGTGACCGCGATGCGGGCCAGCCAGAAGCGGGCGCCGAAGCGCTTGAGCAGCAGATTGCTCGGGATCTCGAAGATCGCGTAGCCGATGAAGAAGATGCCGGCGCCGAGGGCGAACGCTCCGTCCGAGATGCCGCGGTCGACCGAGAGCGCCTCCTCGGCGAAGCCGACGTTGGTGCGGTCGAGGAACGCGACGAAGTAGAGGATGACGAGCATCGGCATCAGATGCCGCGACGCCTTCGAGATGGCGGATTTCAGCGCGGGATCACGGGTGGATCCGAGGGCTGGGGTCGGGGTGGTCAAGGCGCTCTCCTTTGAGTCGGCCGAAGCGGTGGCGGGTGGAGGGGAAGGGTCAGGAGCCGAGGGCGGGCAGGATCTGCGCCATGCCGACGGCGACGAGGATCACGCCGACGCCGAGGAAGATCCAGCGGCCGAGCGACCAGGTTCCGGTGAGCTTGTTCATGGGGTGTCCGTTCGGGTCGGTGCGGTCGGGTGCGAGCGAGGTCCGTGCGGGCGCGGTGGGCGCGGGCGCGGGCGTCAGTGCATGTAGAGGCCGCCGTCGACGTTCAGGGTCTGACCCGTCACGAAGCCGGAGTCCTCGCTGATGAGGTACGCGATCGCCGCGGCGATGTCGCGGGGCGTGCCGATGCGCGGGAGCACGCCGTCGGCGGCCATGGCCGTCTTGCGCTCCTCGGTGAGGGTGCCGCCCATGATGTCGGTGTCGATCGGGCCGGGGGAGATCGCGTTGACGGTGATCCCCTGGCCGCCGAGCTCGCGGGCGACGCTGCGGGTGAAGCCGATCACGCCGGCCTTCGCGGCCGAGTAGGCGGTCTTGCTGAAGGTGCCGCCGCCGCGCTGCGCCGAGACGGAGGAGAGGCTGACGACGCGGCCGACGCCGCGGGTCACCATCGACTCCACCGCGCGCCGGGTGCTGAAGTGCACGCCGTTGAGGTTCACGTCGATCACACGCTGCCACTCCTCGGGGGTGACCTCGAGGTACGAGACGGGGGAGGCGATCCCGGCCAGGTTGACCAGGGCCAGCACGGGCGGGAGGGCGGCCTCGAGCGCGTCGAAGGCGGCGCGGACCTGCGCGTCGTCGGCGACGTTCGCGCCGGCTCCCGCGGCCTGCACGCCGTGCTGCTCGGCGATCTCGGCGGCCACCTCCTGGGCGGCGTCGGCGTGGAGGTCGATGATCCCGACGTTCCAGCCCTGCTCGGCGAGGTGGTGGGCGGAGTAGCGGCCGATGCCGCGCGGGGACGCGGCGCCGGTGAGGACGACGGTCCGGGACTCGGGGAATGCTGTCATGACAGGGCTCCTTCTCGGTCGGCGCGTCAGGCGATCGGCGCGGGGCCGAGCTCGTCCATCAGCTTCTTGATGGCGACGTAGGCGCGGTTGCGGTACGCGATCAGCTCGGCGGTGCGCTCGGCGGGCACGTCGAGGTAGCCGGCGCCGGACTTGGTGCCGAACTTGCCGGCGTCGACCAGCGCGGCCAGCGACTCCGGAGTGGCGAAGCGCTCGGGCCAGCGGGTCTGCAGCGAGGCGTAGCAGAAGGCGTAGACGTCGAGGCCGGCCATGTCGGCGATCGCGAACGGGCCGAAGACCGGGAGGCGGAAGCCGAAGGTGGTGCGGACGATCGTGTCGATGTCCTCGGGGGTGGCGATGCCCTCCTCGACGATCTGCGTCGCCTCGTGGAAGAGCGCGTACTGCAGGCGGTTGAGCACGAAGCCGGTCGAGTCCTTGACCCGGGCGGTCTCCTTGCCGGTCGCCGCGACGATCTCCTCGGCCAGGGCGATCGCGCTCTCGGCGGTGCCCTCGTGCGGGATCAGCTCGACACCGGGGATGAACGGCGCGGGGTTGGAGAAGTGCACGCCGAGGAAGCGCTCGGGGTTCGTCACGGCCTCGGCCAGCGAGCCGATCAGGATGGTCGAGGTGTTCGAGCCGATCACCGCGTCGGGGCGCGCGGCGGCGCTGATCCGGCGGAGGGTCTCGTGCTTGATCTCGATCTTCTCGGGCACGGCCTCCTCGATGAAGTCGGCGTCCGCGACGGCCTCCTCGATCGACGCGGCCGGCGCGAGCTGGGCGCGGACCCGGGCGACGGCGTCCTCGGGGAAGAGGCCGTCGGCGACGAACTGCGCGGTCTCGGTGAGCAGGCGCTCGTAGTTGCTGCGGGCGATCTCCTCGGAGATGTCGGCGATGACGACGGTCGCGCCGGAGAGCGCGAGGACCTGCGCCATGCCTCCGCCCATGTAGCCGGAGCCGACGACGGCGATGCGGCGGGCGGTCGGGGCGGTGGTGCCTGCGGTGGCGGCGGTGCCGCTCGTGCCTGTGGTGTCGCTCATGGTGGTGCGTCCTTACTTCGGGGCCCGGGCCGCGCGGGGCAGCAGCGAGCGGATGTAGGTCTGGTTGGTGGAGCACATGCCGAGGCTGTCGCCGCCGTAGTGCTCGGCGAGGAGGATGCCGCGGAAGCCGCCCTCCACCGCGTCGCGCAGGACCTGGCGGTAGTTGATGAGACCGGCCTCCATGGTCGAGGGGACCGAGGTGGCCCAGGAGCCGTCGGCCGACTCGTCGCGGGTGTAGTTCTTCACGTGCATGTAGTTGGCGTAGGGGAGGGTCTTGGCGAACAGCTCGCGCCAGTCCTCGACGGGGCGGTGCAGGCGGATCAGGTTCGCGACGTCGGGGTTGAGGCCCACGTTGTCCAGGCCCACCTCCTCGACGAAGCGGACGGCGCTGTCGGCGGTGCCGAGGTAGGTGTCCTCGTAGAGCTCGAGCGCGAGCGGCAGGCCGACGTCGGCGGCGTGCTTGCCGAGCTCGCGGATGCGGCTGACGGCGGCCTTCCAGACCTCGGGGTCGTCGGGGTCCTTCGGGCCCTCGGCGGTCCAGAACCAGAGCGCGCGCTTCTGGGCGTCGCTGAACGGCTGGTGCAGCCCGGTCGAGAAGACCTGCATGCCCCACTCGGCGGCCGCGTCGATGGTGCGGTGGGCGTAGGCGAGGTTCGTCTCCTCGTGCCCGGGCATGATCACGCTCTGGCGCTGCAGGTGCACCGAGGGGATGCCGACGCCGTGCGACTTCGCGATGCTGAGGAACTCGTCGCGCCGCGAGGGCTCGAGATCGGCGGGGCGCACGTGGCTGTCGGCCAGCTCGGCGAGGGTGAAGCCCACCTGCTCGACCTGGGCGAACATGTCGTCCCAGACCTCGGGGGCCGCATCGTGCAGGGCGACGCCGTCGCGGCCGACCGGCGGGATGCCGTGCAGGCAGGTGGCGATCGGCCAGGTCTCGGCGGTCCAGCTGTCGGGGTTCCAGTCGACGCCGTCCCAGGACTGCGCCCCCTGCAGGTTCGGCGCCGGGGTGGTCCGCGCCGGGGTGGGAGGAATGCCTTCGCTCATCAGTGCTCCATTGCGCTCGCTGCGGCCGACTCTGGCCGCGAAAAGATCCTATAGGAAATATAGTCCTGGAGCGGCGGAACGCAAGGGGAAGTCGCCGGTGCGCGAGCGGCGGAACGAGGGCGAGCGCGACCGGGCGGTCGGCCTTCCGTCGCATCGAGCGATCAGCCGACCGCCGCCCCTTGGCCGTCTTCGGCACGTGGAATGCGCTTCGGCACGTGGAAATCGCCGGATTCTGCGAGCCGGGGCGGATTTCGCGAGCCGAACGTGCGGTTGTGGGAAGCTCGGCCACCTTCGGCACGGAGAAGCCGCTTCGGCACGTGGAAACGGCCGAATTCTGCGAGCCGGGGCTGGTTTGGCGAGCCGAACGTGCGGTTGTGGGAAGCTCGGCCACCTTCGGCACGTGGAAGCCGCTTCGGCACGGGGAATCGCCGGATTCTGCGAGCCGGGGCTGGTTTCGCGAGCCGAACGTGCGGTTGCGGGCCGCTCAGCCACCTTCGGCACGTGGAAGCCGCTTCGGCACGTGGAAATCGCCGGATTCTGCGAGCCGGGGCCGGTTTCGCGAGCCGGACCTGCGGTCTCGGACGGTCCCGCCACCTTCGGCACGCGGAAAGCGCTTCGGCACGTCGGAACTGCCCGGTTTCGCGAGCCGGGGCCGATTTCGCGAGCCGACCGTCCGCTCCGCCCACCTCTGGCACGCGGAAACCGGTCCGGCACGCGGAAACCGGTCCGGCACGCGGAAACCGGTCCGGCACGCGGAAACCGGCCCGGCACGCGGAAACCGGCCCGGCACGCGGAAACGATCCGGTTCCGCGAGCCCGGGCTGATTCCGCGAGCCCGCGCCGGAATGCCGGGCCCTGCAGTGCGCAGAGCGATGACGGCGGGCGCACGAACGGCGGGGACCCCGGGAGGGATCCCCGCCGTCAGCGGTGGTGCGGTGGTGCGGTGGGGCGGCGCTGCGCCCGGCGTCAGCCGAGCGTCGAGCGGACCGCCGTGCGCGCCTGCTCGAGCGCGTCGCGGAGGGCCGCGGTGGTGGCCGCGCTCATCGAGCCGTGCGCGGCGGCGGTGCGCAGCTCGGCGCGCAGCTCGTCGCGGAACTCGGTGAGCAGCACCTCGGCGTCGCGCAGCGCGACACGGGACGCGGTGCGCGCGTCGACCGGCGCGGCCTGCTCGGCGGAGTCGGCCGGGGCGTCCTGCGGGCGCTCGCCGGATGTGGACTCCTGGGCCGTCGCGGGCTCGGGCGTCGCAGGCGTCTCGGCCGAGTGCTCCGGGCCGCCGCGGGAGGGCCGCGAGTCGCGGGCGGCGCTGGCGAGATCGGCCCGGAGGCTCTTCATCGCCTCGGCGACCCCGAGGCGCACCTCGTCGGCCAGCCGGCGGACGGAGTCGGTCAGCTCCTCCTCGATGTCGCCCAGGTCGGTCGCGCGGTTCGCGAGCTCGTCGCGGCCGGCGTCGGTGATGGAGTAGACGGTCTTGCGGCCGTCGGCCTCCTTGGTGACCAGGCCCTCCTCCTCGAGCTTCGCCAGGCGCGGGTAGACCGTGCCGGCGCTCGGGGCGTAGGTGCCGCCGAAGCGCTCGCTCAGCGCCTGGATCAGCTCGTAGCCGTGCTTGGGCGACTCCGCGAGGAGGTTGAGCAGGTAGAGGCGCAAGCGGCCGTGCGCGAAGACGGGGCTCACAGCACGCCTCCGTCCGTGACGCGCTGCTCGCCCGCGGAGACGGGGGCGGGGGAGCGGCGGACGACGGTGACGGCTCCGGTCACCGAGTTCGCGGTGACGTCGACCCACTTCGAGTCGAGCGAGCCGGTGGTGGCGGTGTAGCCGCGGCCGAACGTGCCCTTCACGACCTCGCCGTCGAGCTGCAGCGTGCCGGTGGCGGTGTTGATCCGGTAGCGGGCGCCGAGACCCTCGTCGATCCGGATGGTCAGGTCGCCGCTGACGGTGTTGCACTGGATCTCGTCCGGTGCGTCCTCGGCGTCGACGAAGACGCTGCCCGAGACGCCGTCGACGGAGAAGCGGGTGAGGGCGCCGGCGGTGGTGACGTCGCCCGAGACGGTGTGCGCGGTGACGCGGCCGGTGTGGTTGCGGACCGAGAGCTCGCCGTGGACGGTGTTCGCCTCGATGTCGCCGTGCAGGCCGTCGATGACGATGTCGCCGCCGACCGTGGAGACGCGGGCGTCGGAGCGGAGGCCGGAGACGAGGCCGTCGGCCGAGACGGTGTCGAACTTCAGCGCGACGCCGCGGGGGACGAGCAGGCTGATGTCGGCGCGGTCGCCGCGGCGGCCGAGGCCCTTCGCGACCTCGACGACGGTGTCCCAGCGGAGCTGGATGTGGTCGACCTCGAGGCGATCGCCGTCCATCGACACCTTGAGCGGGCGGCCGGAGACGCTGTGCACCTCGACGCGGGCGGTGGGCTCGTCGTGCCCGATGACGTCGATCTGACCGCCGACCAGGGCGATCTTGATCGCGCGGACGACGTCGAGGTCGATGACCTTCGTCTCGCCCGCCTGCACGAGCCATTTCTCGAGAGACATCTGCTCCTCCTTCTTCGCCCGGGTGGGGCGGTCGTTCGGCTGCTGTGGCGTCTCGCGATATAGCGCGAGTCGGTGAAGTCACGATATATCGCGTCTTCACCCGTGGGCAAGGGTGCTCGGCGATCACTCAGGAGACGCCGTGCGTCTGCTAGACCGGGGGGATGGATCCGATCGCGGCGCTGCAGGAGATCGCCTCCCTGCTCGAGCAGGAGCGGGCGTCGAAGTACCGCGCGAAGGCGTTCCGGAAGGCCGTGGCGGTGCTCGAGGGCATGGCGGAGGGCGAGCGGGCCGATCTCGCGCTGGTGCGCGCGGCGCCGGGCATCGGCGACACGACCTTCACCGTGATCCAGCAGGCCGCCGAGGGGCGGGTGCCGGACTACCTGGCGGACCTGCGCGGGACGGCGTCGCTGCCCGAGAGCGCGCTGCGGAGCCTCCTGCGCGGCGATCTGCACAGCCACAGCGAGTGGTCCGACGGAGCGACGCCGATCGCCGCGATGGCGGACGCGGCGCGCGCGCTCGGCCACGAGTACCTGGCGCTGACCGACCACTCGCCGCGGCTGCGGGTGGCGCACGGGCTGAGTGCGGAGCGGCTCGGCGAGCAGCTCGAGCACCTGGCGGGCCTCGACACGGGGCCGCTGCGGCTGCTGAGCGGGATCGAGGTCGACGTGCTCGAGGACGGCGCGCTCGATCAGTCCGAGGAGATGCTGGCCCGGCTGGACGTGGTGGTGGCGAGCGCGCACTCGAAGCTGCGGATGCCGAGCCGCGAGATGACGCGGCGCCTGGTCGCGGCGGCGTCGCATCCGCGCACGGACGTCCTCGGTCACGTCACCGGGCGGCTCGTCACGGGGGAGCGCGGCACCCGGCCGCCGTCGACCTTCGACGCGGAGGCCGTCTTCCACGCGTGCGCCGACCACAGGACCGCCGTCGAGATCAATGCGCGACCGGAGCGGGAGGATCCGCCGGACGAGCTGATCGCCCTCGCGCTCGAGGCCGGCTGCCTCTTCTCCATCGACAGCGACGCGCACGCCCCCGGCCAGCTCGGCCTCCTCGACTACGGCGCCGAGCGGGCCGAGCGCCTCGGCGTGCCCGCCGACCGCATCGTCACCACCTGGCCGCTCCCGCGACTCCTGGAGTGGCTGCAGGCCTGACCCGGCCTCCGCGAGATGCCACTTGTGCACGCTTCTCACGGCGTGTCGCGTGCACAAGTGGCATCTCGCGGGGGGAGAAGAGAGGGAGCGCGGAAGCGAAGTCTCGGGCGGTAGCCCCTTGACAGGACGGCTAGCGTCGGGGGGAGTTCGGCGCAAGTAGTGACTTCCCAGGGTTTGGGAGGGCATGCTCGTGGGGGCCGTCGGTGACGCGCCCTCCTCCGTTCCGACCAGACCAGGTGATCCGTGGCCACGCAGACCGTTCTCGACGCCGTGCGCGCAGCGCCCACCCTCCTCGAGGCGATCCGGGCGGCCGACGCCCTGACGATCGCCGCGGTCAGCGACGGGGGCGGTCGCGCCGTGCGCCTGCTCACCCGCGCGGCCCTCGATCCCGCCGACCAGCTCACCGCCATCGCCGCGGTGCACTCGCTCGCGCAGGTCTTCGACGAGGAGGCCGACCTCGCGCTGCTGCGCCTGCTCGCCGACGAGCGCGCCTTCATCCGCGAGCACGCCGCCTGGGCTTTCGGCGGCCGCCTGCCGCGCCCGAGCGCCGTCGGCCCGCTGCTGCGGATGCTCCGCGACGGCGGCTTCGCCGGCATGCTCGCGCAGCGCACCCTGCTGCTGTGGGCCTCCTCCGCCCCGGACCTCGTCGCCCTCGCCCTCGAGGGCGCGCTGATCGGCGAGCGCGACCGCGACGTCCGCGCGCGCTACGTCGAGACGATCGGGCTGGTCCCCGGCGCGATCGCCGAGCGGACCCTGCTGCACACCGCCGCCGACGAGGGCGAGGTGTTCGAGGCGCGCGCCGCGGCCGCCGACGCGCTCGGCGAGCGGCCCTCCGACGACGCGGCGCTGATGCTCGCCCGCCTCGGCGAGATGCCGGAGCCGCTCGGCCCCGTGGCGCGCGTCGCCCTCGCCGACCGCGCGATCGCCCCGGTCGCCGACGCCGGCCCGACCGTCGCCCAGCTCTTCGTGCACGCCGACATCGACGGCACCCTCACCCGCGTCGGCGCGGGCGACAACGGCGGCATCGCGACCCTCCTCGTGCGGCTCGGCGACGCGCTGACCGAGGAGGAGGGGATCGAGCGCGTCCTCACCCTCTCCCGCGGCACGTGGGCCGAGGCCGAGCGCGCGCTGGCCGGCCTGCCCGCGGCGGGCCACGGCTTCGCCCCGGTGCCGTTCGTCGGCGCCGCCGTGCCGATGCCCCAGGCCTGGCCGCGCCGGATCGCCGCCGAGCGCGGCATCCGCCGCATCCTCCGCTCCGCCGGCCGCGTCGACGCCCTGCACCTGCGGATGGCCGACGTCGGCTCGCTCGCGGCCGCCGCGGTCGCCCGGGAGCTCGAGATCCCCGTGGTCTTCACGGTCGCGCCCGATCCGCACGCCCTCATCGCGGGGCTCGACGCGAGCGGCGCCCTCTCCCGCGCCGACTTCGGCGACCGGGACGCGGTCGAGCACTTCTGGTTCCGGGTGCGCCTCGTGCAGCGGCTCGCCGCCGACGCCGCGCACACCGTGCTCTTCCCCCGCGCCGAGCTCGCGGAGACGATGCGCGACATGCTCGGCATCGACATCACGGCGCACCCCGAGCGGCACACGATCGTCCCGGAGGGGATCGACGTGCGCCTGGTCGAGCGCGGCGAGGAGGCGGCGAAGGCCGCGGCGGCGGGCGAGAGCGTCGCGCTCGACGCCGGAGACGACCTCTCGGCCCTCGACGCGCTGCTGGCCGAGCTGCCGGCCGAGCGCCGCGGGCTCCCGCTGCTGCTCAGCGTCGGGCGCCTGCACCGGGTGAAGGGGATGGCGACGCTCGCGGAGGCGTGGGCCGGCTCGCCGCTGCGCGACCGCGCGAACCTCCTCCTCGTCGGCGGCGACCTCGCCGACCCCAGCCCGGACGAGACCGAGCAGCTCGACCGCATCGCCGCCGTCGCGACCGGCGGGCTGTTGCTCGCCGGGCACCGCCCGAACGGCACGGTCGCCCGCTGGCTCGGCGCCGTCCGCCACGGCCGCCCCGGGCTCGCCGCGGCCGGCGGCGCGTACGTCTGCGCCAGCGTCAAGGAGGAGTTCGGCATCGCGCTGCTCGAGGCGCTCGCCGCGGGCCTGCCCGTCGTCGCGCCCGCCACGGGCGGCCCGGCGACCTACGTGGAGGAGGGCGTGACCGGCTTCCTCGTGGACACCACCGACCACGACGCCCTCGCCGTGGCCGCCTGCCTGGCGCTCGACGTCGCGGCGGGTCCGCTCGCCGAGTACTCCGCCGAGCGCGGCCGGGCGATGGTGCTCGAGCGCTACACGATCGAGGCGATGGCGCACGCGCTGTCGGCCGTGTACGCCCGGGCGACGGCCGAGCAGGAGCGCCCGTTGCGCTGCGATCTGGTGCTGGGCGCCTCGTGACGCTGCTGATCGTCAGCCCCGACTATGCGTCGCACCTGCTGCCGCTCGCGACCCTCGGCACCGCCTGGCGCGACGCCGGCGAGCGCGTCGTGGTGGCGACGGGCGACGCGACCCGCTCGATCGTCGACGGCTTCGGCTTCGAGCACGTCGCGCTCCGCCTCGGCCGCGGCTCGAACCCCGGCACGATCCGGGCGGAGGAGCAGGCGCCCGATGAGGGCGACTCGCTCCGCGGCTTCTTCGACGCCACCCGGCGCGGGATGGTGCCGACGCTGGAGTACCAGGCGCGCGAGCGGCTGACCGATCTGCTCTGGGATCCGGCGGGCGTCGCCGTGCGGCTGCGCGAGATCCTCGACGAGGTCCGGCCCGACGCGATCGTCGTCGACCACCTCGCCTTCACGGCGCGGGTCGCCCTGCGCGCGCTGGGCGTGCCCTACGGCGACGTCGTGCTCGGCCACCCGAGCGCGCTGACGGTGCCCGGCGAGGTCTACGGCTTCCCGCCGGTGTGGCCGGACGCCTTCGCGCCGTCGGCCGACGAGCTGGCGGGGCTGCGCGCGCTCTGCGAGCGGGTCCGCGACTCCTTCACCGCGGAGTGGAACGCCGCCCTGCTCGCCCTCGACCCCGCTGCGCCGCCGAGTCTCGACGCCTTCGCCGAGAGCGGCGACGTGCTGCTGCTGAACTACCCCGGCGAGCTGCACGACGCGGCGCGGACGGCGCAGCTGCCGCCGCACGCCTTCCTCGGCTCGGCCGTCCGCGGTGAGCCGCGCGACGCCGAGGTGGAGGAGTGGCTCGCCGCCTCGGACGACCCGGTCGTCTACGTGAGCTTCGGCAGCTTCCTCTCGGTGCGCGACGACGTCCTCGCCCGGGTGGCAGCGGCGCTGGCGGACGTCTCGGTCGACGGGCGGCCGGTGCGCGTCGCGCTCGCGTCGGGGGCGACCGATCCGGCGGCCCTCGGCGAGGTGCCCGCGGGCTGGCTGGTGCGCGGCTTCCTGCCGCAGGTGACGCTGCTGGGGCGCTCGGTGCTCGCAGTCACCCACGGCGGCAACAACAGCGTGACGGAGGCGATGACGGCCGGGGTGCCGCTCGTCGTGCTGCCGTTCTCGACCGATCAGTTCGCGGGTGCGGCCGCGCTGGAGGACGCCGGGGTCGCCGAGGTGCTCGATCCGAACGCCGCCGGGGTGCCCGAGCTGGCCGATGCGGCGCGGCGGATGCTGGCGCTCGGCGGCGCGGCGCGGGAGCGGCTGGACGAGCTGGCGGCGGCGCTCGGCGCGACGACCGGGCCCGAGCGGGCGTTCGCGGCGCTGTCCGGGCGGCCCCGGGCGTGACGGGGGAGCGGGGCGACGAGTCGGCCGAGGACTCGGCCGACGAGTCCGCGGGCGAGTCCGGCGACGACTCGGCGTGGGACGCCGCGGGCGGCTCCGTCGACGAGTCGGCCGACGACGAGCGCTGGCTCGTCGTGAACGGCCGCCGCTGGCGCCGCACCGATCCGAGCCTCCCGGAGGAGGTCGTCGCGGCCCTGACGTCGCACCTCGGCCGCGGCCGCTCGGGCGTGCGCACCGCGAAGAAGGCCGGTGACGAGGAGGCGGTCGCCGCGGCCCGGCAGCGCGTCGGCCTCGCCAAGCACGGCCTCGGCGAGCGAGGCCCGAAGTGGTGGGACGAGCCGGAGTCCGCCCGCCTCGACCGCGCCCGCGCCGCGCTCCGCGACCTCGACGCCCTCTAGCGCCCTCCGCCTCCGCCCCCTCGGCCCCTTCCGCGAGATGCCACTTGTGACCGCCCGCGTCGGCGTGTCGTGCTCATAAGTGGCATCTCGCGGGGACGAGAAGGGAGGGGGGTGAGGGGGTCAGGCTAGGAGGGACTCGGCGAGGGAGAGGGCTCCGCGGACGCCGGACTCGTCGCCGAGGGCCGGGGGGACGAGGCGGAGGTGGGCCGCGCCGGTGCCGTTGGCGCCGGGGGCGCCCATCAGGCGCTCGATCTCGGACTCGGTGGCCGCGAGCAGGCCGGGCGTCTTGGCGACGCCGCCGCCGACGATCGCGAGGCGCACCCCCGCGACATAGGCCAGCGTCGTGACGAGCTGCGCGAGGTAGAAGGAGCTGAAGCGGAGGTTCGCGGCGGCGTCCTCCGGGCCGAGGCTCGAGCCGTCCCGACCCCAGCGCGCCGTGATCGCCGGGCCGGCGACGAGCCCCTCGAGGCAGTCGCCGTGGAACGGGCAGGTGCCCTCGAAGCGGTCCTCCGGGTGGCGGCGGGGCAGCACGTGCGCCACCTCGGGCCAGCCGCTGCCGGCGAGGAGGCGACCGCCGGCGATGATGCCGCCGCCGACTCCCGTGCCGACCGTGAGGTAGACGAAGTCGGGCTCGCCGCGGCCCGCGCCCCAGCGCGCCTCGCCGAGCGCGGCGCCGTTGACGTCGGTGACGAGCGCGGTCCGCGCGCCGGGCGCCGCGGCCTCGAGCGGGGTCAGCACGTCGGCGCCCTCCCAGCCGAGCTTGGGCGTGGAGGTGAGCCGGCCGTAGTCGGGGGAGCCGGGGTCGATGTCGAGCGGGCCGAAGGAGGCGACGCCGATCGCCGCGACGCGGCCGTCGACGCCGTGGTCGCGGGTGAACGCGGCCAGATCGCCGAGGGTCTCGTCGGGCCCGCGGGTGGGCAGGGTGGTCTTCGCGAGGATCCGCTCGGGGTCGTCGCGGTCGGCGACCGCCGCGACGACCTTGGTGCCGCCGGTCTCTATGCCGACGAGGAGTGCGCGGGGCTCGGCTGCGGGTGCCATCGGGTCAGCGGACCGCGGCCGGGGCGGCGGAGGTCGTGGCGGGCGTCGCGGGGGTGCCGCCGATCGCGCCGACCGCGAGCGGGGAGAGGGAGGGCGCGAGCGCCGGGTGCCGGCGGCGGCGAGGAGTCACGGTGAGGCTTTCCGTTGGGCGCGGCGGGCCGCGGCGGACACGATGCTCGAATGCTAACGGCCCCGGGGCGGGCACGCCGATCGAGGCGGCGCCGGGCCCGAGCGTCCACTCGGCGCTCCGGACCGCGCGCTCACGCCGGGGCGCGGACGCCGGTGAGCTGCTCCGAGGCGTCCCACAGGCGGCGGGCGTCGTCGGCGCTGCGGAGCGTCGGCCAGGGCTCGATGCGCGCCGCCGGTCCGCCGATCAAGCGGCTCGGGCCGAAGAAGCCGCCGCCGTCTGACGCGGTCGCCGCGAGCAGGGCGGGCTGCGCCGCGCCCTCCACGGTTTCGGCGACGCCCAGGCGTGCGAGCAGCACGATCAGGCCCCGGCCCCGCACCTCCCGCGCGCGGCCGAGGCCGGGCTGCGCCGCGAGCAGGTTCGTCGGCGAGATGCCCGGGTGCGCGAGGGTGCTCGTCGGTCCCCAGCCGGCCGCGGCGCTCCGCGCGTCGAGCTCCCGCGCGAACAGGCCGACCGCGATCTTCGACTGCACGTAGGCCCGCATCGCGTCGTAGTCGCGCGCGCCGTCGAGGTCGTCCCACGCGATCGAGCCGCTGCGGGCGGCGATGCTCGTCTGGTGCACGACGCGGGCGCGCCCGAGCAGCGGCAGCAGGCCGAGCGTCAGTGCGAAGTGGCCGAGGTGGTTCGTGCCGAACTGCAGCTCGAAGCCGTCCTCCGTGAGCCCGCGCTGCGGCGGCCGCATCACTCCCGCGTTGTTCACGAGCAGATCGATCGGGCGGCCGTCGGCCAGCAGGCCTGCAGTGAGAGCGCCGACCGAGCGGAGGGAGGAGAGGTCGAGCGGGCGCGTGCTCACGACGGCGCCGGGGACGTCGCGGCGGATACCCGCCGCCGCCGCCTCGCCTTTCGCGGCCGAGCGCACGGGCAGGATCAGCTCGGCGCCCGCGGCGGCGAGGCGGCCGGCGAGGACGCGGCCGATGCCGTCGCTCGCGCCGGTGACGACGGCGAGCCGTCCGGACAGGTCGGGGATGGGGATGCTGCGGGTCATGCGGACTCCTCGGTGCGGTGGCGGTGGGTGGTGATCCCATGCTCGGCCGGAGCGGCGAGCGGAGGCAGGGCCCGTGGATCCACCGATCCGCGCTCCACGGCTCGCAGCCGCCACGCGCTCAGGCCGGCGCGCCGACCACGGCCAGCAGCTCCAGCTTCCCCGCGCTCTCGCTGCCGGGAACCGCCGTGTAGACGAGGAGCCGGTGCGACTGCTCCGGATCGAGGAGCGTCTGGCACTCGAGCTCGAGCATTCCGACCGTCGGGTGGAGGAAGCGCTTGGTCGCCGGCGGCTGCAGCCCGACCTGGTGCTCGGCCCAGAGCGCCCGGAACTCCTCGCTCCGGCCCGCCACGAGCTCGACCAGCGCTGCCGCCCGCGAGCCGGGCCCGCGCAGCGTCACGAGCTCGCGCAGTCCCGCGACGTAGATCCGCGAGAGCCGCGCCCGCTCCTCCTCCGGGTAGGCCTCCCGCACCGCCGGCTCGGTGAACCACCGGTAGCCGAGGCTGCGCTCGGCCCCGGTGCGCTGCGACGCGTCGCCGAGCAGCGCCGCGCCGAGCGGGGTCTGCCGCAGCGTCTCGCCGAGCTCGGTGACGATCTCGGCGGGTGTGTCCTGGAGCCGGTCGAGGATCCGCAGCAGTCCCGGACCGATGTGCTCGCCCGCGGCGCCCCGGGCCGGCGGTCGGTGGCCGGCGAGCCGGAAGACGTGGTCGCGCTCTCCGAGTGAGAGGTGCAGCCCCTGCGCGATCGCCGCGATCATCTGCTCCGACGGCTGCGGGCCGGTGCCTCGCTCGAGTCGGGCGTAGTAGTCGGTGGACATGTGGCAGAGTGCCGCGGCCTCCTCGCGCCGCAGTCCCGAGGTGCGGCGGCGCGGGCCGCGGGTGAGGCCGACGTCCTCGGGCTGCAGCGCCTCGCGCCGGAGTCGGAGGAACGCCGCCAGGCCGTCGCGATCGATCATGGAGCGCCTCTCGTCGGGACTCCCGTTCTACCGCGGCGGCGGCACCGGTGCCACGGCCCGTCGATCCACCCTTCCGGCGGCGGCCCGGCGCTGTCGCTGCGATCCTGCGCGTGAGGCGGCGATAGTGAGCGATTCCGTGCGTGCCCTGGCGGAAATCGCAGGATACGCGCGTGCAAGACTGGCTACGAGCGTGCTCCACCCCGCGACGATCCACGGCGGGGGACGGAGCCACTGGACCCGGTCCGCTCATCCGCATCCTTTCGCAGGAGGACTCGAATGACCGATACCGCTGTGCTCGCCGCCGCACCGACCCGCACCCCCGTCGCCAAGGCGATCCTGATGTGCCGCCCCGAGCACTTCACCGTCGTCTACCGGATCAACCCCTGGATGGACCCGCAGGTCCCCACCGACACGGCCCTCGCCGTGCGCCAGTGGCAGACGCTGTACGACACCTACGTCGAGCTGGGCTTCGACGTGCAGCTGATCGAGCCCGAGGCCGGGCTGCCCGACATGGTCTACGCCGCGAACGGCGGCTTCGTGATCGACGGCATCGCCTACGGCGCCTCCTTCACCTACCCCGAGCGCCAGCCCGAGGGCCCCGCGTACATGGACTGGTTCCGCGGCGCCGGCTTCGACGTGCGCGTGCCCGAGGAGGTCAACGAGGGCGAGGGCGACTTCCTCCTCGTCGGCGAGCGGATCCTCGCCGGCACCGGCTTCCGCTCCGCCTCCGACTCGCACGCCGAGGTCGCCCGGATCTTCGGCCGCGAGGTCGTCACCCTCGAGCTGGTGAACCCGTCGTTCTACCACCTCGACACCGCGATCGCCGTGCTCGACGACACGAACATCGCCTACCTGCCGAGCGCGTTCAGCGAGGAGGGCAACCGCGTCCTGCGCGAGCTCTACCCCGACGCGATCCTCGTCTCGGAGGAGGACGCGGCGGTCCTCGGCCTCAACTCCTTCTCCGACGGCCTCAACGTCGTCATCGCCTCGCGCGCGGCCGGCTTCGAGCGCCAGCTGCGCGAGCGCGGCTACAACCCGATCGGCGTCGACCTGTCCGAGCTGCTGCTCGGCGGCGGCGGCGTGAAGTGCTGCACCCTCGAGCTCCGGCGCTGACGCGCTCCCTCTCACCCGCACCACCCTCTCCCGCACCACTCCGCTCCCGCACCACTCCGCAGAAGTTGTCGTACTCACCACTCGAGTACGACAACTTTCGAGGAGTCGATCGTCCTCAGGAGGCACGACATGAGCATCACCGAGACCGACCGTTCCGCCGACCTGATCGCCGCGGAGGAGGCGCACGCCGCGCACAACTACCACCCGCTGCCCGTCGTCGCCGCGACCGCCGAGGGCGCGTGGATCACCGACGTCGAGGGGCGCCGCTACCTCGACTGCCTCGCCGCCTACTCCGCCGTCAACTTCGGCCACTCGCACCCGGTGCTGCTGGACGCGGCGCGTGCGCAGCTCTCGCGGGTCACGCTGACCAGCCGCGCGTTCCACAACGACCAGCTCGGCCCGTTCGTCACGGCGCTCGCCGCGCTCGCCGGCAAGGACATGGTCCTGCCGATGAACACGGGCGCCGAGGCGGTCGAGTCGGGCATCAAGGTCGCCCGCGCCTGGGGCTACCGGGTGAAGGGCGTCGCTCCGGGACGCGCGAACATCGTCGTCGCGGCCGGCAACTTCCACGGCCGCACGACGACGATCATCTCGTTCAGCGACGACGCGGAGGCGCGCGACGGCTTCGCTCCGTTCACCCCCGGCTTCCGCACGGTGCCGTTCGGCGACGCGGCGGCCCTCGAGGCCGCGATCGACGAGGACACCGTCGCCGTGCTGATCGAGCCGATCCAGGGCGAGGCGGGCATCGTCGTGCCGCCGGCCGACTACCTCCCCGCGGTGCGCGAGATCACCGCGCGCCGGAACGTCCTCTTCATCGCGGACGAGATCCAGTCGGGCCTCGGCCGCACCGGCGCGACCTTCGCCTGCGACCTCGTCGACGTCGTCCCGGACGTGTATCTGCTGGGCAAGGCGCTCGGCGGCGGCATCGTGCCCGTCTCGGCGGTCGTCGCGAACGCGGACGTGCTCGGCGTGCTCCAGCCCGGCCAGCACGGCTCGACCTTCGGCGGCAACCCGCTCGCCGCCGCCGTCGGCCTCGCGGTCGTCGAGCTGCTCGCCACCGGCGAGTACCAGGCGCTGGCCCGCGAGCGCGGCGCGCAACTGCACGCCCGCCTGTCGGCGCTGATCGGCCGCGGCGTCGTCGCGGTCCGCGGCGCCGGACTCTGGGCCGGCATCGACATCGACCCGGCCCTCGCCTCGGGCCGCGCCGTCTGCGAGGCGCTGATGGCGCGTCGCGTCCTGGCCAAGGACACCCACGGCTCGACGATCCGCCTCGCCCCGCCGATCGTCGTCACCGCCGCCGAGATCGACTTCGCGGTCGACGAGCTGGAGTCCGTGCTCGACTCCCTGCGCTGACGCGCGCCCCGCCCCTCCCTCCCGCCTTCCGCGCCCCCGCGAGATGCCACTTGTGACCGCCTTCCACGGCGTGTCGCGTGCGCAAGTGGCATCTCGCGGGAGGGGGTGAGCCCCCTCGCCCGGGTCGGGGAGGGGGCTTCGGCGTGCCCGGGCGCGCGCCGGAATCGGCGCAGTGGGGGCAACTCCCGGCGGATGGTGTCATGCTGGACGCGGCCGCCGCGGTCTCTGCAGCGATCCGAGCACTCCGGATCCACCTCCCCACCGCGACCCGCGCCCCACCCGCACCGCTCCCGGTGCCGCACGATGCGGCGCGGAGCACGCACCCGGGTGAGCGCGGACGGGCCGCCCAGAGCACCTGGGGCCACACAGACCACCTGCGCCGAGGCGCTCCGCACGATGCGGGGGCCGCGCGCACCAGCACGACGCCACGTCCCCCACCGGAAAGCACCCATGCGAAACGCCAGAACCGCCAAGCCCGCGCGCCACCACCTCGAACTCCCCGCCCCCAAGCCGCTGGAGAAGGGCGGCATGCGCATCACCCCGCTCGGCGGCCTGGGCGAGATCGGTCGCAACATGACCGTCTTCGAGCACAAGGGCAAGCTGCTCATCGTCGACTGCGGCGTGCTCTTCCCCGAGGAGAACCAGCCCGGCATCGACGTGATCCTGCCCGACTTCGCCGCGATCCGCTCGCGCCTGAAGGACATCGAGGCGATCGTGCTCACCCACGGCCACGAGGACCACATCGGCGGCGTGCCGTACCTCCTCAAGGAGCGCGCGGACATCCCGATCATCGCGTCGACCTTCACCCTCGCGCTGATCACCGCGAAGCTCACCGAGCACCGCATCACCCCGCGCACCCGCCCGGTGAAGGAGGGCGACCGGATCGACGCCGGCGTCTTCGACCTCGAGTTCCTCGCGGTCAACCACTCCATCCCCGACGGCCTCGCGGTCGCCATTCGCACCGAGGCCGGCCTCGTGCTGCACACGGGCGACTTCAAGATGGACCAGTTCCCGCTCGACGGGCGCACCACCGATCTCCCCGGCTTCGCGCGCCTCGGCGACGAGGGCGTCGACCTGTTCCTGGTCGACTCCACCAACGCCGACGTCCCCGGCTTCGCCATCTCGGAGGGCGACCTCGCCCCCGCGATCGACCAGGTCTTCCGCACCGCCCCGCGCCGCATCGTCGTCTCGAGCTTCGCCAGCCACGTGCACCGGATCCAGCAGGTGCTCGACGCCGCGCAGAAGCACGGCCGCAAGGTCGCCTTCGTCGGCCGCTCGATGGTCCGCAACATGGGCATCGCCGCGGAGCTCGGCTACCTCAAGATCCCGGCCGGCCTCGTCGTCGACATGAAGGTGCTCGAGAAGCTGCCCGCGACCGAGATCGTGATGATCTGCACCGGTTCGCAGGGCGAGCCGATGGCGGCGCTCTCGCGGATGGCCAACAAGGACCACATCATCGACATCGGCCCCGGCGACACCGTGCTGCTCGCCAGCTCGCTGATCCCCGGCAACGAGAACGCGATCTACCGGATCATCAACGCGTTCACCCGCTGGGGCGCGACCGTCGTGCACAAGGGCAACGCCAAGGTGCACGTCTCGGGTCACGCCAGCGCGGGCGAGCTCGCCTACTGCTACAACATCCTCCGCCCCACCGCGGTCCTGCCCGTGCACGGCGAGTGGCGCCACCTCACGGCGAACGCCGCGATCGCCACGCGCACCGGCATCGACGAGAAGAACGTCTTCGTCATCGAGGACGGCGTCTCGATCGACCTCGTCAAGGGGCGCGCGCGCATGAGCGGCCGCATCCCCGCCGACCTCGTCTTCGTCGACGGCACCACGATCGGCGTCGCGACCGAGGACGCGATGGTGGACCGCCGCGTCCTGGCCGAGGAGGGCGCCATCACGGTGCTCGCCATCGTCGACCTCGACCGCGGCACGCTCGGCGAGCCGGTCGAGTTCTTCACCCGCGGCTTCGTCGAGGAGCCGAGCTGGAAGGACAACGCCAGCAAGGCGATCGACGACGCGGTGCTGCAGGCCGCCGGTCAGCCGACCGACCGCGACGCGATCGAGAAGCTGATCACGCGCACGCTCGGCCGCTGGCTGACCCGCCGCCACCGCCGCAACCCGGTCATCACGACGATCGTCGTCGAGGAGTAGTCCGCGCGCTCCCTGCACGACTGAGGCTGGACGGCCGCGATCGCCCCTTTCGGGCTGATCCGGCCGTCCAGCCTTCTTCGTGCACCGGTGGCCCTCGTGAGCACCCTCCGACGCGGCGCCGCCCACGGATTGCCCGTTAGGGAACCGTAGGGATCCGGGCGTTCTCGGCTCCCGAGCCGCCTCCGCCGAGTAGACACGTCCAGTGACCTCCTCCCTCGTCCGCGGTGACGCCGACGCCCTCGAGCCCTCGCCCCTCGCCTCCGCCCGCCGCGGCGGCGTGAAGGCGTGGCTGCTCGAAGGGCTGCGCGACGACTCCGGCACCCACCCCGGCCCGCACTCCACCACCGGGAAGACGCACTCCTGGTGGCGTGTGATGTGCCTGACCGGCGTCGACTACTTCTCCACGCTCGGCTACCAGCCCGCCATCGCGGCGCTCGCCGCCGGCCTCGTCTCGCCGCTGGCGACCATCGTCCTGGTGCTGCTGACGCTGTTCGGCGCGCTGCCGGTCTACCGCCGCGTGGCGCGCGAGAGCTTCCGCGGCGAGGGCTCGATCGCGATGCTGGAGCGGCTGCTGCCCTGGTGGGGCGGCAAGCTCTTCGTGCTGGTGCTACTCGGCTTCGCGGCGACCGACTTCATGATCACCATCACGCTGTCCGCGGCCGACGCCACGGCGCACGCGGTGGAGAACCCGTTCGCCCCGGCCTGGTTCCACGGCGCGGAGGTGCCGCTGACGCTGGGCCTGGTCGCGCTGCTCGCGATCGTCTTCCTGCGCGGGTTCAAGGAGGCGATCTCGATCGCGGTCGTGCTGGTCGCGGTGTTCCTGCTGCTGAACGCGGTCGTCATCGTCGTCGCGATCGCGCACGTCGCCGAGAACCCGGTCGTGATCGGGAACTGGTGGTCGGCGCTGACGACGCAGCACGGGAATCCGCTGATCATGGTCGGCATCGCGCTGATCGTGTTCCCGAAGCTCGCGCTCGGGCTGTCGGGCTTCGAGACCGGCGTGGCGGTGATGCCGCAGATCCGCGGCGACGCGAGCGACACGGACGCGGCCCCGGCCGGCCGGATCCGCGGGGCGAAGCGCCTGCTGATCACCGCCGCGGTGACGATGTCGACGTTCCTGATCACCTCGAGCTTCGTGACGACCCTGCTGATCCCGCAGGCCGAGTTCCAGCCGGGCGGGCAGGCCAACGGCCGCGCCCTCGCCTACCTCGCGCACGAGTACCTCGGCGACGCGTTCGGCACCGCCTACGACGTCAGCACGATCTGCATCCTCTGGTTCGCGGGCGCCTCGGCGATGGCGGGGCTGCTCAACATCGTGCCGCGCTACCTCCCGCGCTACGGGATGGCGCCGCAGTGGGCCGCGGCGGTGCGCCCGCTGGTGCTGGTCTTCACGGCCGTCGCGTTCCTCATCACGATCCTCTTCCGGGCCGACGTCGACGCGCAGGGCGGCGCGTACGCGACCGGGGTGCTGGTGCTGATCACGTCCGCGTCCGTCGCCGTGTTCCTCTCCGCGAAGCGGAAGAAGCAGACCAAGCGGGCGATCGGCTTCGCGGTCATCGCGCTCGTCTTCGTCTACACGACGGTCGTGAACGTGGTCGAGCGGCCGGACGGCGTGCGGATCGCGAGCCTGTTCATCCTCGGGATCCTCGTGGTGTCGCTGGTCTCGCGGGTGCAGCGGTCGTTCCAGCTGCGCGCGACGTCGGTGACCTTCGACGCCGTCGCACTCGACTTCCTCAGCACCGACGCCGACGACTACGGCGTGATCCGCATCCTCGCGAACGAGCCGGACGACGGCTCCGAGCGCGAGTACCGCGACAAGCTGGCGGAGGAGCAGCGCGACAGCAACCTGCCGATGCGCGGCCCGGTCCTCTTCCTCGAGGTGCACCCCACCGACTCGTCCGACTTCGAGGAGGACCTCGTCGTGCAGGGGCGCGTCTGCCACGGCTTCCGCGTGCTCACGGTGACCAGCGGCAACATCCCGAACACCATCGCCACGGTGCTGCTCGAGATCCGCGCCCTGACCGGCGTGGTCCCCGACGTCTACTTCGAATGGACCGAGGGCGGCCCGCTCTCGAACATGTTCCGCTTCCTCATCACCGGCACCGGCGAGGTCGCCCCCGTCACCCGCGAGGTCCTCCGCCGCGCCGAGCCCCGCCGCGAGCGCCGCCCGGGCGTCCACGTCGGCTGACGCGCGCGCCGGCCCGTCCCTTCTCCCCTCCGCGAGATGCCACTTGTGCACGCTTTCTGCGGCGTGTCGCGTGCACAAGTGGCATCTCGCGAGAGGGGGAGGGAGGGGGTGGCCGCCCGACGTCCGGCGACGCGGCGTGGGTGGGTGGCCAAAGGCCGGTAGCCTCCGGCGATGAGTGCCCCTTCCTTGAGCTGCGGCTCGTCGTGACCGACGAGGCGCGTCCCACGGCCTCCGTCTACGTCGACGGCTTCAACCTCTACCGCTGGCTTCTCGAAGGAGAGCCGGAGCTGAAGTGGCTCGACGTCGCCCGCCTGTGCGATCTGCTGCTCCCGACTTTCGACGTTGTGCGAGTCCGGTACTTCACCGCCATGATCAGGGCGACGCTCGGGACCGATCCTCAGGCACCTGCACGGCAGCAGGCGTACGTGCGGGCTCTGCGGACCTCTCCGCGGATCACCGTCCACGAGGGGACGTTCCGGATCGACCGCCGGACGATGCCGGTGCATCCTGTGCGACTGGACGGCGACGGCCGGCTCGTGACGGTGGGGGTGCGGAAGACGGAGGAGAAGGGGTCGGACGTCGATCTGGCCGCTCACATGCTCGTCGACGCGTTCCGCGGCGAGGCGGAGACGTTCTTCCTGCTCTCGAACGACTCGGACTTCACGGAGGCGTTCCGGATGGTGCGAGACGCCGCCGGAAAGGAGATCGGCCTGATCTCCCCGACCGAGAGACCGTCGGCCTCGTTGCTCGCGGTGGGTCCCGCCCACATCCGCAGGATCCGACGCGGTGCGCTGGAGGGGAGTCGCTTCCCGGACCGGCTCCGGGACGACCACGGAGTCGTCCACCGTCCCGCCGCGTGGAGGGGGAAGAGCTGAGGCCTCTTCCGGAGAAGGGGCCTCGCGTCCGGTAGCCGAAGCGTCCGGGGGTGTCCTCACAGCGTACGCGCCTCGGCTGGCCCGCGCCGCGAGATGCCACTTGTGCACGCTCTCCACGGCGTGTCGCGTGCACAAGTGGCATCTCGCGAGAGGGGGGTCAGTCGCGGACCGTGGAGAGGGGCTCGGTGATGCTCTCGAGGCTGCGGCGCTCGGCGTCGACGCCGAAGATCAGGGCGACGAGGCCGCCGAGGATCATCACGGCGGCGCCGACGAAGTAGCCGACGGTGAGCGGGCCTCGGTCGCTGCCGTCGCCGATCAGCACACCGTAGAGGGTGGGCGCGACGGCGCCGGCGATCTGGCCGAGGGTGAAGAAGTACGAGATGGCCTGGCTGCGCAGCTCGAGCGGGAAGATCTCGCTCACGGTGAGGTACGCGCTCGAGGCGCCCGCGGAGGCGAAGAAGAACGAGACGCACCAGAGGATCGTCTGGGTCGTCGCGGTCAGCACGTCCATGCTGAACAGCACGGCCGAGAGCGCCAGCACCGCGCCGGAGACGCCGTAGGTGAGGAAGATCATCTTCCGCCGGCCCCACACGTCGAAGAGGTGGCCGAGCACCAGTGGCCCGACGAGGTTGCCGATCGCGAACGGGAAGAAGAAGTACGAGACGGCGCTCTGCTCCACGTCGTAGAAGTTCTCCAGCACCAGCGCGTAGGTGAAGAAGATGGCGTTGTAGAGGAACGACTGGGTGATCATCATGGTCGCGCCGACGAGCGTCCGCTTCGGGTACTGCCGGATCAGCACCCGCGCGATGGTGCGGAACGGGATGCTCTCGGTCGCCTTCACGGTGATCGCCTTCGAGTCGTCGACCGGCTCGAGGACGCCGCCCTCCGCCTCGACGCGGCGCTCGATCTCGTCGACCGTCCGCTCCGCCTCCTCCTCGCGGCCGTGGGTCATCAGCCAGCGCGGGCTCTCCGGGATGTGCCGGCGCAGATAGATGATCGCGAGTCCGAGCACGGGGCCGAGGAAGAAGCCGAGGCGCCAGCCGACGTTCTCGGCGAAGAGCTCGTCGTTGAGGAAGAAGAGGTTCGCCGCGGAGCCGAGCGCGGCGCCGCCCCAGTAGGTGCCGTTGATGGCGATGTCGACGCGGCCGCGGTACTTGGAGGGGATCAGCTCGTCGATGGCGGAGTTGATCGCCGCGTACTCGCCGCCGATGCCCATCCCCGCGAAGAAGCGGAAGACGGCGAGGAAGAGGTAGTTCGGCGCGAGTCCGGCCAGGCCGCTCGCGACGAGGTAGATCACGAGCGTCAGGATGAAGAGCTTCCGCCGCCCGAGCCTGTCGCTCAGCCGTCCGAAGATCAGCGCGCCGGCGATCTGACCGACGAGGTAGACGGTGCCGAGCACGCCGACCTGCGCGGCCGAGAGGTCGAACTCCTTCGCGAAGCCGGCGCTCGCGACGATCTGGATCTCGAGGCCGTCGAGCACCCAGGAGAAGCCGAGGCCGACGACGATCGACCAGTGGAAGCGGGTCCACGGCAGCCGGTCGATGCGGGCGGGGACGAGGCTCCGGACGGGGCCGCGCTCTTCGGTGTCGGTCGACATGGCTCGCGCCTTCCTGTCGCCCCGGCGGCGCTGCTGACGAGCACTGTCCCGGACGCGGCGAGACGACGATAGACCCGAGCATCGCCGGGCTATGCACCCCTTGCCAGCGCGTGCTCGCGGGGTGTATCCCCGCGCCCGGCGTCCCGTCGCGCGCCGCGAGATGCCACTTGTGCACGCTTTTGACGGCGTGTCGCGCGCACAAGTGGCATCTCGCGGAAGAGGGGCAGGGGTGGGAGGGGACAGGGGCGGTGGGTAGCGTGGAGGGATGATCGATGCGACGCCCGCCGGCACTCCTCCGTACGTCCTCAGCGAGGGGCCCGTCTGGGACGGGGCGACCGGGCGGCTCACCTGGGTGGACATCGAGGCGGGCGCGGTGCTGTCGGCTCCGCTGACCGACGACGGGATCGGGGCAATCACCCGCTCGGACGTCGGGGAGCAGGTCGGCTGCGCGCTGCCGCTGGGCGACGGGCGCGTGCTCGTCGCGCTGACGCGGCGCCTCGCGATCCTCGAGGTCGACGGCTCGCTGACCCGCGGCTCCGAGCTGCTGCCCGAGGGGCACCGCTTCAACGACGGCTCGATCGATCCGCAGGGCCGGCTGGTCGTCGGCTCGCTGACGCTCGGCGAGTCGGTCGGCGACGACGTGCTGCTGCGGATCGAGCACGACGGCGCGGTCACCGTGCTGGACCACGACCTGCGGCTCTCGAACGGCCTCGGCTGGTCGCCCGACGGCTCGGTGATGTACTCGGTCGACACGGAGTCGGGCGTCGTCTACCGGCGCCCGTACGTCGACGGCGTGAACGGTCCGCGCGAGACCTTCCTCGAGCCGGAGGAGGGCGTCTTCCTCGACGGCATGACGGTCGACGCCGATGGCCGGCTCTGGTGCTCGGTCTGGGGCGGGAGCGGCGTGCGCGTCTACGACTCCGAGGGCCGGCGCCTCGAGGGCGAGGGCATCGCGATCGACGCGCCGCACGCGTCCAGCATCGCCTTCGCGGGCGAGGCGCTCGACATCGCCGTGATCTCGTCCGCCTCGCGCGATCTCTCCGCCGACGAGAAGGCGCGGTACCCGCTCGCGGGCGCGCTCTGGCTCGCGCGCCCGGGCGCGACCGGGCTGCCGGCGCCGCGCTGGATCGAGGCGCCGCTGCCCTGACGCGCGGGTCTCCTCGCCCCCGAGTGCGCGAAAGTCGTCGTACTCGCGCGCCCACTACGACAACTCTTGGAGGCTCGACGGCTCACCCGGGTGCGAGTCCTCGGAAGTTGCGGTAGTCGGCGGCGACTACCGCAACTCTTGGAGGGTGGGTGGGTGGGGCGGACGGGCACGCGGCCCGGCTCAGGCGTCGGCGGGGCGGACGCCGATCGTGAGGATGAGGTTCGCGTAGATGCGGCGGTCGCCGCTGGCGATGGTGAGGGCGACGTCGTCGGTGCGCGCCTCGGCGTAGAAGGCGTGGCGCTCGACCGAGGTGAAGGGGACGCCCTCGAGGGTGGCGCGGAACACGTCCTGCGCGGGCACGTCGAGACCGGGGGCCGGCGTCATCACGGTCGCCTCCTCGACGATGACGGCGGTGAGCAGCGCGTCGAGGATCTCGTCGACGGTGAGCATGTCCGGGCGCAGGTTCAGGTGCACGAGCGCGGAGTTCCGGCCGAGCGTGGTGCCGACGGGGTAGTTGCCGTCGGCGATCAGGATGCGGGAGCCGTGGCCGGCGCGGGCGAGCGCGTGCAGGATCTCGGGGTGCAGGAGGGTCGTGGTCAGCATGGTGCTCCTAGGGGGTGGGGTGGAGGTGGGAGACGGAGGCGCCGGCGAGGAGCCGGCTGGGAAGGGTGCGCGTCTCGAACGGCTCGGCGCCGCCGTCGAGCCGACGACGGATGAGCGCTGCGGCTTCGGCGGCGATCGCGTCGGTGGGCTGGGCGACGATGGTCAGCCGCGGCCGCACCACCCGGGCGAGCTCGACGGTGTCGAAGCCGACGACCGAGAGGTCGGCGGGGACGCGGAGGCCGGAGTCGCCGAGCGCGGTCAGTGCGCCGATGGTCAGCTCGCGGTTGCTCGCGAAGACGGCGGTCGGCCGCTCGCGGCGGGCGAGGATCCGCTCCATCGCCGCGACGCCGCTCTCGAGCGTGAGCGGGCCGAGCTCGACCGCGGGCGGCTCGAGGCCGCGGGAGGCGAGCTCGTCGAGGAACCCGGCGGTGCGCTCGCGGGTGGTCGAGACGTCCGGATCGCCGCCGAGCACCGCGATCGCGCGGTGGCCGTGGTCGGCGAGGAGCCGGGCCGCGGAGGAGCCGGCGCCGCGGTTGTCGAGCACCACGCGGTCGGTCTCGAGGGCCTCGTCGACCCAGTCCACGGTGACCACGGGCGTGCCCTGGGCGGACGCGCTGCGCAGCGCCGCGACGTCGCCCGCGGTCGGGACGGCGACGATCCCGTCGACCATCTTCTGCAGCAGCATCCCGACGGCGGCGCCCGGCTCGGGCAGGCTGACGCCGATCAGCACGCCGATGCCGTCGCTGCGGAGGGCGTGCTCGAGCCCGGCGATGATCGAGAGGTGGAACTCGTTGTCGAGCGCCGGCAGCAGCACGCCGACCGTGCGGGAGCGCCGCGAGCGCAGTCCGCGTGCGAAGCCGTTGACGCGGAAGCCGAGCTCCTCGGCCGCCGCCTCGATCGCCGCGGCGTTCTCGGGCCGCACCGGCAGGCCGTTGTAGTGCTTCGAGATCGTCGAGAGCGACAGCCCGGTCGCCTGCCGCAGGTCCTTGTAGGTCGCCATCTCAGAGCGCGGGCGAGCCGTAGCCGCCCCAGCCGGGGATCGTGCCGTCGGCGTCCCACAGGTCGAGCCAGTCGGAGCTGCCCGGCCAGAGGAAGACCTGCCCCTTGATCAGGCGGTTGTTGCGCTCGGCGCCGCGCAGCGACTCCTGCTCGGCGGCGGTGAGCGCGAGGGAGGCGGCGGCGAGGTTGGCCTCGATCTGCTCCGGCTTGACCGCGAACGGGATCGGGATCTGGCCGCGGTTGACGGCCCAGGCCAGGCAGACGACGGCCGGGTGGACGCCGCGCTCGCGCGCGATCGCCTGGACGGACGGGTGCTCGATGTCGACGAGGTCGCCGTCGACGCGGTCGCGCTCGGGGCGGGACGGCGAGCCGAGCGGCGAGTAGCCGATGGGCTGGACGCCGTGGTCGAGGCAGTAGCGGAAGAGCTCCGGCTGCTGGAAGCAGGGGTGCAGCTCCATCTCGTTCAGCGCGGGGGCGATGCGCACGTCGGCGAGGATCCGCTCGAGCTTGGCGATCGTCACGTTCGAGGTGCCGAGGTGGCGGACGAGGCCGCGGTCGACGAGCGACTCGAGGGCCGCCCAGGTGCGCAGGAACGCGGCGTGCTCGTAGGGGCGCGCGGCCGGGTCGCGAGCGTCGGTCTCGGCGTGCGGCGGGTGGTGGTTGGGGAAGGGCCAGTGCACGAAGACGGCGTCGAGGACGTCGAGGCCGAGGTCCTCGAGCGAGCGCTCGACGGAGGCGACGGCGGCCGCGGGCTCGTGCGCGTCGTTCCAGATCTTCGACATCACGAAGAGGTCCTCGCGCGGCACTCCGGAGTCGGCGATCGCGCGGCCGACGCGCGGCTCGTTGCCGTAGACGGTGGCGCAGTCGAGCAGGCGGAAGCCGGCGCGGAGGGAGTGCTCGACGGCGAGGCCGACGGTCTCGGCGTCGTAGCGGTCGGAGCCGAAGGTGCCGGCGCCGATGGCGGGGATGCGGCGGCCGCTCGCGAGGGTGCGGTGCGACGGCGGGGCGGCGGGTGCGGCGGCGGCGGGCGGGGCGGCCTCCACGGGCGCGGCGGCCCCGGCGGGTGCGGCGGCGGTAGTGTCGGCGGCAGCGGTGCGGGCGGCGTCCATGCCACTCCTCGGGCTCGTGAGGCGAAACGATTCGCGGCCAGCCTAGGCGGTCTGCGCCCCGATCAGAACGTCCGGAATCGGAAAGGCACGAATCGTTTCGTCCGTCGTCGACAGCGCCCGGCGCATCCTCCGCACACGCCGCAGGGCCGCCCTCCGCGCGGGAGGACGGCCCTGCGATCGGGTCGCGCTACTTGCCGGTCACCGCGTCCTTCACCGCGCCCACCGTCTTCTCGACGATGTTCGGCTTCGGCGTGGTGCCGTAGAAGCGCTCGTCCGGCTGGGTGGGCGGCGGCATCGGCACGCCGTCGTCCGGGCTCGCCGTGCGGTAGCTGAACTCGCCCTTGCCGTCGGGCGTGGGTCCGGAGGCCCAGCTGCCCTCCGCGGCGGCGGGGCCGTCCGAGAAGTTGATGTACTCGTAGGAGACCGAGCGCTCCTCCTTCGACAGCGGGAAGTTCGAGGGCACCGGCAGGTCCTCCACGCCCTCGGCGCGCAGCTCGGCGGCCGCGGCGATCCACTGGTTCTGGTGCATGGTGTCGCGCGCCAGGAGGAACGAGAGCAGGTCCCGCACGCCGTGGTCGTCGGTCATGTGGTACAGCCGCGCCACCTGCAGGCGGCCCTGCATCTCGGCGTTCGCGTTCGCGGTGAAGTCGGCGAGGAGGTTGCCGCTCGCCGTGATGTACGAGCCCTGCCACGGGTTGCCGTTGCTGTCGACCGGGCGCACGCCCGCGCCGGCGACGATCGCGGCCTGGACGTCGGTGCCGCCGATGACCGCGCCGAGGACCGGGTCCTTGCGGATGGCGTCCTCGGACTGCTCGACGGGGGCCTTCTCGAGCAGCTGAGCGATCATGACCGCGATCATCTCGACGTGGCCGAACTCCTCCGCGCCGATGCCGAAGAGCAGGTCGCGGTACTTGCCCGGCTCGTGGGCGTTCCAGGCCTGGAAGCCGTACTGCATCGCGACGGTGATCTCGCCGTACTGGCCGCCGAGCACCTCCTGGAACCGGCGGGCGAAGACGGCGTCGGGCTTGGACGGAGTGGACTTGAACTGGAGTTCTTGACGGTGGAAGAACATGCGGTCGGACCTTTCCAGGAGCAGTCGGTGCGGACCTCGTCGCCCGCCCTCCGACGGTAGGCAGGGCCCTCCGACGCTCAGAAGGGGCTTGACCTCTCCTGCTGCTGCTCCGCGCTCAGACCAGGCGGCGCGACCCCTCCGGCACCACGCGGAACCACCGCGCGCCGTAGCCGTCGACGCCGATCGCGACCGAGCCGTCGTCGCCGATCGGCTGCGATTCGCCGCCGAGGGAGTCGACCAGGCGCGACCCCGGCTCGGTGCCGGGCAGCGTGATCGTCACCGTCCGCGGGCTCGACGCGAAGCTGTGCACCGCGACGGTCGTGCCGGTCGAGGCGGACATCCGGTGCGCGAACACGCAGGACTGATCGGCCGGGAGGTGGGTGTACTCGCCCCAGCCGATCTCGGGCGAGCGGCGGTACAGCCACGCGAGCGCCTTGATGTGCGCGAGCAGCGAGTCCGGCTCCCGGAGCTGGGCGGCCGCATTGACGTGCTCCGGTCCGAAGCCGCCGCCGGGCGGGGCCGCGATCAGGTCCTCGGCGTCGGCCCGCGAGAAGCCGCCGTTCGCGGCCGCGGTCCACTGCATCGGCGTGCGGACGGCGCTGCGGCCCGGGATGTCGGCGTTCTCGCCCATCCCGATCTCCTCGCCGTAGTACAGCACCGGCGAGCCCGGCAGCGAGAAGAGCAGGCTGTAGACCATCCGGATGCGGCGCGGATCGCCCCCGAGCATCGGCGGGAGGCGGCGGACGATGCCGCGGCCGTGGATCCGCTGCGACTCCTCCGGGGCGAACGCGGCGAAGACCTCGTCGCGCTCGTCGTCGGAGAGCTGGGAGAGGGTCAGCTCGTCGTGGTTGCGGACGAAGTTGGCCCACTGGCTGCCGACCGGGATCGGCGGGCGGCTCGCGATCGCCTCGACGAGCGGCGCCGCGTCCCCGCGCGCGAGCGCCAGATAGAGGCGCTGGTTGCCGATGAAGTCGAACTGCATCGACAGCTCGTCGGCGTCCTCGCCGCCGAAGAACGCGAGCTGCTCCTCGCGGGTCGTGTTGACCTCGCCCAGCAGCATCGCCTCGCCCGAGCGCCGGCTGATGAAGCGGCGCAGCAGCCGCAGCCACTCGTGCTCGTCGCGCGCGCCCGGCTCGACGAGGTAGGGCACCGCGTCGACGCGGAAGCCGTCGACCCCCAGCTGCAGCCAGAAGCCGACCAGCTTCGCGATCTCGTCGCGCACCGCCGGGTTGTCGGTGTTGAGGTCGGGCTGGTGCCGGTAGAAGTTGTGCAGGTAGTACTGGCCGGCCTCCTCGTCGAGGCACCAGACGCCGTCCTCGACGTCCGGGAAGACGTTCTCCGGCTGGTCCGCCGGCGGCTCGTCGCGCCAGACGTAGTAGTCGCGGTACGGGCTGTCGGGGGAGGAGCGCGCGGCCTGGAACCACGGGTGCTGGTCGCTGGTGTGGTTGACGACGAGGTCGACGATGACGCGCATCCCGCGGTCGTGCGCCGTGCGGATCACCTCGACGAGGTCGCCGTGGTGGCCGTAGCGCCCGTCGACGCCGTAGAAGTCGCTGATGTCGTAGCCGTTGTCCTTGCCGGGCGAGCTGTAGAACGGCGCGAGCCAGAGGCAGCCGACGCCGAGCTCGGCCAGGTAGTCGATCCGATGCGCGAGGCCCTCGAGATCGCCGACGCCGTCGTCGTCCCAGTCCATGAAGGTCTTGACGTCGAGGTTGTAGTAGACGGCGGCGCGCCACCACAGGTCGCTGGTATCGGTGACCCTCACGCGCTCGGCTCCGCGCTCGTGCGGGCGTGGGCGGTCTGGGCGGGCGGTGTCGTGGAATGCAGTCTCGGGGCGTGCGGGATCACGGCGTGCGGTGTCATGGCGCTCCAGGCTCGGGTCGGGGCGTGTCGCCCTCGACGCTAGATGCGCAACGGACCCGCGTCTCCTCGTTGATTTCTCAGGCAGCGGGCCGGGATCCCGTCCGGCGCCCACCCACTCCTCGAAAGTTGCGGTAGTCGACCGCGACTACCGCAACTTCTGGAGGGTCGCGGCTGGCGAGCGAGCGGGGGTCGCGGTCGAGGCCGCCCACTCCTCGAAAGTTGCGGTAGTCGGGTGCGACTACCGCAACTTTTGGAGGGTGGCGGTCGACTAGCGGGCCGGGTCGCGATCGGCGCCCACCCACTCCTCAGAAGTTGCGGTAGTCGGGCGCGACTACCGCAACTTTTGGAGGGTGGGGTGGGGCAGACGCCGGCGCGCGGACGGCCGCGTCAGTCGCGGGCGCGGCGGGTCTCCTTGGCGTTCGCGCGCTGGAGGGCGTCGACGAGCTCGGCCTTGGTCATGCGGGAGCGGCCGGAGACGTCGAGGCGCTTGGCGAGGTCGAGGAGGTGCGCCTTCGAGGCGTTCGCGTCGACTCCACCGGCCGTGTCACCGCTGCCGTTCGCACCGCGCTGGGCGGCGCGGTCGTCCGAGGGGCCGCTCTCGTCCTTGCGCTCCCAGTGGTCGCCGACCTTCTCGTACTCGTGCTTGAGCGCGGCGAAGGCGGTGCGGTGGGCGCGCTCACCCTCGCCGTAGCTGTCGACCGCCGAGTCGTGCGCGGCCGACCACAGCTTCTGCGCGTGCTCGTCCGACCGCTCGATGGTCGACGGGATCTCCTCTTTCGCGGGCATCGGGCCCCCCTCTCGTCCGTCCCGACGCTACGACCCCCCGCTCGCGCCGTCACCCCGTTGACGACCCCGCGAGATGCCACTTGTGCACGCTTTCGACGGCGTGTCGCGTGCACAAGTGGCATCTCGCGAGGGGGGGAAGAGACGTCAGGCGAGGAGGCGGGTGTGGAGGAAGGCGCTCGCGAAGCGGTCGGTGGGGTCCCAGGAGGAGCGGAGGGTGCGCCAGTCGTCGAGGTGGGGGTAGAGGGGGGCGATGTCGGCGGCGGTGGCGAGGAAGTGCTTGCCCCAGTGCGGGCGGGCGCCGAGCGGGAGCAGCGCGCCCTCGACGGCGGGGAGGACGGCGTCGACGCCGGCGCGGTCCTTGGCGAAGGTGAAGTGGATGCCGACGCTGTCGCGGCCGGACGCGGGGGAGAGCCACTGGTCGTCGCCGGCCATGGTGCGCAGCTCGGTGATCAGCAGGACCTCGTCGATCCGCTCGCCGATCGCGCGCAGCGCCACGATCGCCTCGCGGATGTTCTCGCGCGGCACCATGTACTCGCTCTGGATCTCGTCGCCGGCGCTCGGCTCGCGGTCGAGGCGGAAGTGCGGGAGCCGCTCGGACCAGGGGCCGACGGAGCCGCCGAACGGGTTGAGGTTGGAGTCGACGCCCTCGGAGACGGCGAACAGCGAGGCCGAGGCCGCGACGGCGCCGAGGTGGGTGGCGTCGACGTCGGCGACGGAGCCCTGCTCGACCTTGGTCTTCAGCCAGAGCTGCTCGACGGTCGGGCTCGACCAGTGCGTCATCAGGCTGACGCTGTAGGCGGAGGAGGTGATCGCGTCGAAGTCGTCGAGCACGCGCTCCCACGGCAGGTCGACGAACGCGTCCTGGCGGACGTCGAAGGTCGGCTGGATGTCGAGGGTCACCCGGGTGACGATGCCGAAGGCGCCGAGCCCGACGACGACGCCCTCGAAGCCGGGCTCGCCGCGGCGGATGGTGCGCAGCGAGCCGTCGGCCGTGACCAGCTCGAGCGCCGAGACGGCGGAGGAGAGGTTGGCGTTGCGGTCGCCCGAGCCGTGCGTGCCGGTGGAGATCGCGCCGGCGACCGAGATGTGGGGGAGCGAGCCCATGTTGTGCAGGGCGTAGCCGTTGCTGTGCAGGTGGGAGGCGACGATGCCGTAGCGCGTCGCTCCGCCGACCGTGATCGTGTTCGCGTCGGCGTCGATCACCGGGTCGGAGGCGATGCGGCCGAGGTGCAGCAGCGCCCCGGGGGTGTCGGGGAGGGCGTTGAAGGAGTGGCGGGTGCCGAGTGCGCGGACCCGCTCGTTCGTGCGGACGAGGTTCTGCACCTCGTCGATCGACTCCGGCTCGAGGATGTCGGCGGCGCGGTACTCGTAGGTGCCCGCCCAGTTGCTCCGTTGCGTCATGTGCCCATTCTGCCGGGCTCGCGGCCGTTTTGTTGCCGCGTCCAACGAATTGGCGGCGAGCATGCGGCGGCGAGCCCGGCGGGGTGGGCCGGCGGCGGGCCCGGGAGGGTGAGCCGGGGCGGCGGGCCCGGCGCGGTGCTCAGTAGTCGATGCGCCCGTGGCGGTCGTGGAACTCGCCGGTCGGGCCGTCAGGTCCGAGCAGGGCCAGCGCGACGGTCGCGTCGGTCCCCTCGGTGACGGTCTGGTGCCCGCCGTGGCCGTTGAAGTCGGTCGCGGTGTAGCCGGGGTCGCTCGCGTTGATCCGGAACCCGGGCAGGTTCTTCGCGTACTGGACGGTCAGCGTGATGACCGCGGCCTTCGACGCGGCGTAGGGGACGGCGTTCACCGGGTGCTCGTCGCGGCCGGGGGTGGAGAGGGCGAGCGGCCAGCCGACTCCGGACGCCACGTTCACGACGACGGGCGCGGCCGAGCGGCGCAGCAGCGGCAGCGCGGCCTGGGTGACGCGGACGATGCCGACGACGTTGGTCTCGAGGACGCTCGCCATCGACTCCGGGGTCAGGTCGTCGACGCCGAAGGAGGTGCCGAGGATCCCGGCGTTGTTGACCAGCACGTCGAGGGCGGGGAGCGAGGCGAGGGCGGCGTCGACGCTCGCCTGGTCGGTCACGTCGAGCTGCAGGGCGTGCGCGCCGAGGGCCCGCACGGCGTCCCCGGTCGCGAGGTCGCGCATGCCGGCGTAGACGGTGTGGCCGGCCTCGATCAGGCGGCGGGCGGTCTCGAGGCCGAGGCTCTTGTTGGCCCCGGTGATCAGTGTCGTTGTCATGGCTCCATGCTCCGCCCCGGCGCACGGCCCGCCCAGGCCCCGGTCGACGGGAGGACCAGCAGTACCAGGACCGGGAGCCCGCACCCGGGGGATCATGGGGGCATGAGCGAATTCGCGGACGTCCTCCGCTCCTGGCGCGAGCGCGTGACGCCCGCCGAGGTGGGGCTGCCCGCCGGTCCGAGCCGTCGCACGACGGGGCTGCGCCGCGAGGAGCTGGCCGCGCTGGCCGGGGTGAGCGTCGACTACATCGTGCGGCTCGAGCAGGGCCGCGCGGTGCATCCGTCGGCGCAGCTGCTCGGCGCCCTGGCCTGCGCGCTGCGGGTGACGGAGGCGGAGCGCGACCATCTCTACCGGGTGGCGGGCATTGCTCCGCCGACCGCGACGCAGGTGCCGCAGCACATCACTCCCGGTGTGCAGCGGATCGTCGACCGCTGCGGCGACGTGCCGCTCGCCGTCTTCAGCGCGGCGCACGACATCCTGCTGTGGAACCCGCTCTGGGCAGCGCTGAACGGCGACCCGTCCCTCCGCACGGGACTCGAGCGCAACCTGGTCTGGCGCTACTTCACCGAGGGGCACGAGGGCACCGAGTTCGACGACCAGCACGCGGAGGACTTCGCGAACGATCTGACCGCGGACCTTCGCGCCGCGGTCGGGCGCTACCCCGACGACGCGGCCCTCGCGCACCTGGTGGCGCGGCTGCGGGCGGCCTCGCCCGACTTCGAGCGCCGCTGGGCCGTCGCGCGGGTGGCCGAGCACCGCTCCAGCCGGAAGACGGTCACGAGGACGCCGGTCGGGCCGATCACGGTCGACTGCGACGTGCTCGCGGTGCCGGGCGGCGATCTGCGGATCGTCGTCTACACGGCGACGCCGGGCTCGACCGACCAGACGCGACTCGATCTGCTCCGCGTCACCGGGCTGCAGGAGCTCGTGGCGCACTGACCGTTGCGGCCGGTCGGTCGTCGGAGAGTGCCGGAGCACCGAGTCGGTGCCGCCGCTCGATCGCCTGGCCCGCATAGCTCGCCGCGATGATCAGGGCCGCTCCGATCGCGCCGAGCGGTCCGATCGCCTCTCCGGCGACGACGACCCCGACGGCCAGCGCCCAGACGGGCTCGGTCCCCATCAGGACGCTGGCGCGCGCGGCCGACGCGCGCCGGACGGCCCAGAGCTGCACGACGAACGCGAAGACCGAGCAGAGCAGCCCGAGGAAGAGCACGCCGGCCCAGCCGCGGGCGTCGAGGGCCAGCGCGGCGGCGGGCAGGCTCGGGCCGGCGAGCAGCGAGAAGGCGGCGGCGCAGACGAGCAGCTGCACGAGGACCACGCCGAGCGAGCCGTCGGACCGGGTGCGGACGAGCCGGGCGCTGGCGGTGACGTGCACCGCGCGCACGACGGCCGCCGCGAGCACGAGCGCGTCGCCCGCGGTCGGCGCTCGCAGGCCGCCGTTCGAGACGAGCAGGGCGACGCCGACCACCGCGGCGACGGCCGTGACGAAGAAGGAGCGCGGCAGCCAGGACCGCGACGCGAGGCCCTCGAGCGCGGGGGTCAGCACCAGGGTGAGGCTGATCAGCAGGCCGGCGTTCGTCGCCGAGGTGAGGTGCACGCCCCAGGTCTCGAGGGCGATGACGGCGGCCTGCGAGAAGCCGAGGAGCGCGGCGATCGCGAGTCCGCGGCCGCGCGGCAGGCGCTCGCGGCGGCTCAGGCAGAGCAGGGCCAGCGCGGCGGCGGCGACCAGGAAGCGCAGGGCGAGGGTCGAGGGGACGCCGATGTCGGCGGCCACGTCCTTCGCGGCGACGAAGCTCGCACCCCAGACGGCGGCGACGCCGAGCAGGAGCAGGTCGGCGGCGCGGTCGGCGCGGAGGCGGGGCATGCGGTCAGCCTCGCGCGGCGGACGCGGAAGAGCCAGCGGACATCACTTCATCAACGGTGAAGCGACCGCTTCATGGTTAGGCTCGCGCGTATGGATCCCGCACGCCTCCGCCTGCTCCGCGATCTCGGCGACCGAGGGAGCGTCGCGGCCGTCGCCGCCGCCCTCGGGATCAGCCCCTCCGCCGTCTCGCAGCAGCTCGCCGCCCTGCAGGCCGGGGTGCCGGTGCCGCTCACGGTGAAGCAGGGGCGGCGGCTCGTGCTCACCGAGGCCGGCGAGGCGCTCGCGGTCGCGGGGACGCGGGTGCAGGAGGCGCTCGCCGCGGCGGAGGACACCATCGGCTCGTTCCTGCGCCACGACGACCGCGCGGTGCGGGTGTCGGCGTTCCACAGCGCGGGGCTGGCGTTCTTCGGCCCGCTGCTCGCGGCGCTCGAGGGCGGTCCGCGGGTGGCCCTCGCCGACGCGGACGTGGCGCAGGGCGACTTCGCCGGGCTCACCGCCGACCACGACCTCGTCGTCGCGCACCGCCTGCCGCAGGATCCGGAGTGGCCGCGGACCCGGCTCGTGGTCACTCCGCTCCTCGTCGAGGCGCTCGACGTCGCGCTGCCGGCGGCGCATCCGCTCGCCGCGCAGTCGAGCATCCGCCCCGAGCAGCTCGCGGACGAGGCGTGGGTGTCGACGCACGAGGGCTTCCCGCTGACGGGGGTGCTCGAGCACCTGGGTGCGCTGATCGGCCGCGCGCCGCGCATCGCGCACCGGATCAACGAGTTCTCGGTCGCGGCGCAGGTGGTCCGCGCGGGCGCGGTGGTCGCGATCCTGCCGCGGATCACGGCGGCTCCG
Organism: Rathayibacter sp. VKM Ac-2856; assembly: GCF_013205055.1. Lineage (GTDB taxonomy): Bacteria > Actinomycetota > Actinomycetes > Actinomycetales > Microbacteriaceae > Rathayibacter. The sequence continues at coordinate 634,290 of NZ_JABMLF010000002.1, read as the reverse complement.
CTCGCGGTGGACGGCATGGTGCTCCGCCCGCTCGAGGGCGCCGGCCTGGCTCGGCACGTCGATGTGCTGGCCCGCCCGGACGCGCTGGCCCGCACCGCGGTGCGCACGGTGCTGGCGGCGCTGCGCCGGGTGGCGGCGGACGCCGGCTGAGAGCGGGGTCTGCAGGCTCGGGTCCCGGCGGAGGTGGATCTCGATACGCCCGCTGCGCGGGCTACTCGATCAGCATGAACGGGCTGCCCTGCACGATCGGCACGAGAGGTCCGCCCGTTGCGCGGGCTGCTCGATCGGCCTTCGCCCGCGGCTCGGCGCTGTGCTCGCTCAGAACATCAGCCGAGGGCGCGCGTCATCGCTGATGCGCGATGAGATCGGCTTTCCGCTGATGTTCTGCGCGGAGAGAACGGAGGGTTCAGTCGGTGGGCACCGCTCCGCAGGTCGCACTCTCGTGCCGCTCCGCAGAACGCGGAGCAGTGAGGGGAAGCAGCGGTCGAAGACTCCGCGATCCGTGGAGTCGCCATCCGGGATGCGAGGCTGGAAACCTCACCGCAACACGGTTTGTCCGTGCATCGGGGAGTCGGGGCCGTCGCGGCGCGGAAATCCTCCGTGCGACGACGCGGCGGAGTGCCCGGCTGCGGTCGACTGGGTCAGCGCCGCCCCCTCGGCGCGTGCCTTCCCCCGGGCCCGCCCCTCCGGTCCGCCCCTGCACCCCCAGCCCCCGACGCCTCTTGGAGCCCGCATGCCCCGCACCGCCCCGTCCCGGTCCCGCCTCCGCTCCGTGCTCGGCGCCCTCGCCGTCGCCGTCGTCGCCGGCACCACGCTCGCCGCCTGCTCGAGCGGCTCGGACGCCGCCGGGTCCGGCGACGCCGGCTCGTTCGGCGAGGCGACGATGCAGCTGTCCTGGGTCCCCCACGTCGAGTTCGCGGGCGAGTACCTCGCCGACGCGAACGGCTACTTCGCCGACGCGGGCTTCGACTCCGTCACCCTCACCCCCGGCGGCACCGGTGCGACCGGCGCCGAGACGGCCATCGCGAGCGGCTCCGCCTTCGCCGGCGTCTCGTCGCCGCTGATCACCGGCCCCGCGATCTCGGAGGGCGCCGAGATGAAAATCGTCGGCGCGACCTACCAGAAGAACCCCTTCGCGATCGTCTCGCTGACCGACGCCCCGATCGAGACCCCCGAGGACATGGTCGGCAAGACCATCGGCGTCAGCGACAGCAACGACCTCGTCTGGCGCGCCTTCCTCGCCGCGAACGACATCGACGAGGACGACGTGACGCGCGTGCCGCTCACCGACTCCACCCTGCTCACCACCGGCCAGGTCGACGGCTACATCGGCTACGCGACCGCCGGCGCCAACACGCTCAACCAGCGCGGCTTCTCCGCGCAGCAGTTCCTGCTGGCCGACACCGGCCTGCCGATGGTCGGCGAGACCATCGTCGTGGCGCAGGAGAGCATCGACGACGACCGCGAGAAGGTCAAGGCGCTGCTCTACGCGGTCGCCCGCGGCTGGCAGGACGCCGTCGCCGACCCGGACGCGACCGCCGCGACCGTCGTCGCCGACTACGCCGCCGACCAGAACTACAAGGTCGAGGAGCAGGCGCAGGTCATGGTCACCCAGACCGAGCTGATCAGCACCCCCGACACCGACGAGAACGGCCTGCTCACCATCACGCCGCAGCTGCAGGAGGAGTCGGTCGCCTCGCTCGCGCTGACCGGCATCGAGCTCGACGCCGACGAGCTCTTCGACACCACGCTGATCGACGAGGTCTACGAGGAGCACCCGGAGCTGCTCGAGGGCTGACCCTCCCCGGCCGGGCCCTGCGAAGGACCCGGCCGCAGCACCACGACGGACCGCGCGGAGAGGACGAGCAGTTGACCACCATCGAGAACGAGGGCATCCGCCTGTCGGGCCTGAGCAAGCGCTTCGACCTGGGGAACCGGTCGGTGCAGGCCCTAGCCGAGGTCGACCTCGTCACTCCGCGCGGCTCCTTCCTGTCGCTGCTCGGCCCCTCCGGCTGCGGCAAGTCGACGATCCTGCGGATGCTGGCGGGCCTGGAGAAGCCGACAACCGGCTCCGTCTCGATCCACGGCACGCCCGTGCTCGGCACGAAGCGCTCGGCCGAGCTCGGTATCGCCTTCCAGGACTCGGCGCTGCTGCCGTGGCGCTCGGTCCGCTCGAACGTGCGCCTCCCGCTGGAGCTGACCAAGCAGGCGGCGAAGCGCGACAGCATCCCGGACCTGCTCGACCTCGTCGGGCTGACCGGGTTCGAGGACGCCTACCCCTCGCAGCTCTCCGGCGGCATGCGCCAGCGCGCCTCGATCGCCCGCGCGCTGGTCGTGCAGCCCGATCTGCTGCTGCTCGACGAGCCGTTCGGCGCCCTCGACGACATGACCCGGCAGCGGCTGAACCTCGAGCTGCAGCGGATCTGGACCGCGCGCCCCGCGACCACGCTGATGGTCACGCACGGCATCGCGGAGGCGATCCTGCTCTCGGACACCGTCGCCGTGATGTCGCCGCGGCCCGGCCGGATCGTCGAGGTGATCGACATCGACCTGCCCCGCCCGCGGACCGTCGAGATGCTGCGCAGCCCCGAGTTCCACGCGATCGAGGACCGCATCACCGACATCCTCTTCTCCCAGCACGGCGTGGCGATGGAGGACGAGGCGTGACGCCCTGGATCCGCACCAACTGGCGCGTCCTCGCCGGGCTCGCCGTCTTCGTGGCGGTCTGGTGGATCCTCGCCGACACCGTCTACCGCGAGAGCCGCGCCGTGCCGAGCCCCGGCGCGATCATCGCCGCGTTCGTCCGCGACGGGCCGCTCTTCTACCTCCGGAACGTCGGCGACACCGTGCTCGCCGCCGGCCAGGGCTACCTCTGGGGCAACCTGGCGGCGCTCGCGCTCGCCGCGGTCGCGCTGCTGCTGCCGTGGACCCACCGCGTGATCGAGCAGATCGGCGTGATCAGCCACTGCCTGCCGCTGACCGCGGTCGGCCCGGTGATCCTGGTGATCTTCGGCGGCCGCACGACCTCGATCTTCCTCGCCGCGCTGCTGGTCTTCTTCACCACGCTGATCGGCGCGCTGCTCGGCGTCCGCTCGGCGCCGCGCACCGCGCTCGACCTCGTCTCGGCGTACCGCGGCGGGCGCTGGGCGCAGATCGTCAAGGTGCAGGCCATCGCGGCCGTGCCCGCGACGATCACGGCGCTGCAGGTCGGCGTGCCGGCCGCGATCCTCGGCGCGGTGCTCGGCGAGTACCTCGGCGGAGTGACCACCGGCCTCGGCGTCGCCCTCGCGGTCGCGCAGCGCCAGATGGACGTCGAGCGGGCCTGGGCCTTCGCGGTCACCAGTGGGCTCGTCACGATCATCGGCTACGCGCTGATCGCGGCGCTCGGCCGCTGGCTGATGCCGCTGGCGGTCGGCCGCCCGCGCGCCGCCCGCCGCCGCGCCCGCGTCGAGGTCGCCCGCAGCACGGGAGGCGTCGTATGAGCACCGCGACCCGCCCCCGCTCCTCCTCTTCCTCCTCCCGCGCCGCCCGCCGCCCGAGCGACCTCACCGGCGGGATGGTGCTGCGCATCGTCCGCGGCGAGCTCGTCCCGCTCGCGGTCGCCGCGGTCCTCGCGCTCGCCTTCTGGTACGCCTTCCTCGCGATCACCGACATCTCGCCGCTGCTCGGCAAGACGCCGACCGACGTCGCCGAGTACCTCTTCGTCGAGGCCGACGCCGCCGAGAACCGCGCGATCGTCTTCGGCAATCTCGGCGTGACGGCGGTCGACGCGCTCGTCGGCTACGTCGCCGGCCTGCTGGTCGCGCTCGCGATCGCGGTGCTGTTCGTGCTGATCCGCTCGCTCGAGGCGACGGTGATGCCGATCGCGATGCTGCTGAAGTCGATGCCGCTGATCGTGGTGACGCCGCTGGTGACCCTCGCGATCGGCAACGGGATCGGCGCGGTCGCGACCGTCGGCGCCATCGCGGTCTTCTTCCCGGCGCTGGTCACGGTCGGCTTCGGCCTCCGCTCGCTCTCGCGCGAGTCGTTCGAGCTGGTGTCGGTGTACGGCGGCTCGCCGATGGACGTGCTGCTCAAGGTGGCGCTGCCGACCGCGGTGCCGGCGATCTTCGCGGCGGCCAAGGTCGCGGTCCCCTCCGCGCTGAGCGGCGCGATGCTGGCCGAGTGGCTGGCCACGGGACAGGGACTCGGCGGCGCGGTGCAGCGCGCCTCCGCCGGATTCCGCTACGACGAGCTGTGGGCGTCGCTCGCGGTGATCACGGCACTGGGAGTCGTCGCCTACGCGGTCGTCGCGATCGGCGAGCGACTGGCGGCCGTCCGCTTCGGCGGACAGAACTGAGGACGGGCATGAGCACGAGCACCACGACCATCACCGGGAGCGTCTGGGACGGCACCCGCGCCCTCGGCACGGCGACCCTCGCCTGGAGCGGCGACGCGATCGCCTCCGTCGAGGCGGCCCCGGCCGGAGCGGACCCGGGCGCCTTCTCGATCATCCCCGGCCTCGTCGACACCCACGTGCACCTCGGCGCCTACTCGGGCGAGGGCACGGCCGACTTCGCCTCCTGGCCGCTGGTCACCCCGCGCGAGGAGCGCGTCTTCCACATCGCGAACAACGCGCGGAAGGCGGCGCGCGCCGGCGTCACGACGCTGCGCGACCTCGGCGCGGACGAGCTGCAGATGACCGTGGCGCGGATGTTCGAGCAGGGCATCGCGGAGGGTCCGCGGATCGTCACGCACGGCGCCGTCGGCATGACCGCCGGCCACGGCGACCTCTTCGTGCCGCCGCACTACCCGCACCGCGACCGCGTCGCCGACAGCCCCGACGAGTGCCGCCGCCTGGTGCGCACCTGGGCGCGGGCCGGCGCCGACGGCATCAAGATCTACACGAGCGGCGGCGTGCTCTCGATGGGCGACAAGGTCGGCTGGCGCAATCAGACCGATGAGGAGATCGCGGCGACGATCGACGAGGCGCACGCGCTCGGGATGCCCGTCGCGGCGCACACCCACTCCGTCGTCGGCCTCGACCGCGCCCTCGCGCTCGGCGTCGACTCGATCGAGCACGGCACCGCGATCGGCTCGCAGCACTGGGCGACGCTGGTCGAGCGGAACCTGCCCGTCGCGCCCACCCTCTTCATCAACGACGTGATCGCGGCCGGTCGCGCGCCGTCGTCGCCGGAGGCGTCGCTGAAGGCGCAGGACGTCGTCGCCGTGCGCGACGCGGGCTTCCTCGCCGCGGGCGAGGCCGGGGTGCGCTTCGTGCTCGGCACCGACGCGAACGGCGTCTACGTGGACTGGGGCGAGCAGCTCGACGAGGTGCGGCGGATGCGGGAGTCGTTCGGCTGGAGCTCCGAGCGCGCGCTCGTCGCGGCGACCTCGGACGCGGCCGCCGTCGTCGGCCTCGGCGCGAAGGTCGGCCGGCTCGCTCCCGGCTTCGGCGCCGACTTCGTCGTGCTCCGCGGCCGCCCGTGGGAGAGCATCGACGACCTGCGCGCCGAGAACATCGTCGCCGTCGTCTCGCGCGGCCGCGTCGTCTCCGGGGAGCTGCCGCGATGACGGCCACCGCGACCCGCCGCTTCGTGAACGCGGAGGCGCTCGGCGCGCCCCGTGGCGCCTACAGCCATGCCGTCGAGGCGCACGGCGTCGTCTACGGCTCGGCGATCGGGCCGTTCGCGCCCGGCGACGGCTCGGTGCCGGAGGGGGTGGCCGCGCAGACGGCCGCGGCCCTGGACAACATCGAGCGGCTGCTGGCGACCGAGTTCGGCCTCGGGCTCGGCGACGTGGTGCGGATCACGCTGATCCTCAGCGACTTCGAACGCGACTTCGCCGCCGCGTCCGAGGTCTACGCCGCGCGGTTCGCCGTCGATCCGCCGGCCCGCACCGTGATCGGCGCGGTGCTGCCGGGGCCGCTCGTGGCGATGGACTTCATCGCCGCGCGGCCCTGAGCCGCACGCCGCTCCGCCCCGCACCCCGCCCTCCCCACTTCGCCCCGTCACTCCTCGCCCCCTCGACGAAAGGCTCCCGTGACCTCCGACTCCTTCCTCCGCGACCTGCCCAAGGTCGAGCTGCACGTGCACCTGGAGGGGACGCTCGAGCCCGAGCTGCGCGCGCGGCTGGCCGAGCGCAACGGCCTGCCCGTGCCCGAGGCGCTCGCGTACGACTTCGACTCGCTCGCCTCCTTCCTCGCCGTGTACTACCCGGCGATGGACGTGCTGCGCGAGGAGCAGGACTTCTACGACCTCGCGACGGAGTACTTCCGCCGGGCCGCGGCGGACGGCGTCGTCCGGGTCGAGGCGTTCTTCGATCCGCAGGCGCACACCTCGCGCGGCGTGCCGTTCGAGGCGGTGATCGGCGGCTACCACCGCGCCGCGCAGGACGCCGCCGAGCTGGGCGTCGACGCCGCACTGATCCTCTGCTTCCTCCGCGACCTCTCGGCCGAGAGCGCCGCGGAGACGCTCGAGCGCGCGCTGCCGTTCGCCGACCGCCTGATCGGCGTGGGCCTGGACTCGGACGAGCGGGGCAATCCGCCGGCGAAGTTCCGCGAGGTGTTCGCGCGGGCCCGCGAGGCCGGGCTCCGGCTGACGATGCACTGCGACGTGGACCAGCCCAACGGCGTCGAGCACCTGCGCCAGGTGCTCGAGGAGATCGGCGTCGACCGGATCGACCACGGCACGAACATCGTCGAGGCACCCGAGCTGATCGACGTGGTGGTGCAGCGCGGGCTCGCGCTGACCTGCTGCCCGCTGTCGAACTCGTTCGTCTCGAGCGACTCGAAGGCGCCCGAGATGCGCGCGCTGCTGGAGCGCGGCGTGCGGGTGACGGTCAACTCGGACGACCCGGCCTACTTCGGCGGCTACATCGCCGACAACTACGTCGCGCTCGCCGACGCCGGCTTCACCCGCGACGAGCTGGTGCAGCTGGCGCGCAACTCGGTGCTCGGCTCCTGGGCGTCCGACGCGGTGAAGGCCGAGCTGCTGGCCCGGATCGACGCGCACGCCGCCTGACCCGCGGTCGCGCGCGCGAGTGGACCCGGATCGGGCCCCGGATCGGCCGCAGGGCCCCGTTCGGGTCCTCTCGCACGCTCGCCGTCCGTCGAGTGGACGCTGAACGGGGTCCGCGACGGCGGCGGAGCCCCGTCCGGGTCCGGTCGCGGGCGCGGCGCTCCAGGCGCGCCGCTCCAGGCGCGCTGCGCAGGTGCTCGTCGCTCAGTGCTGGTGCTCGTCCTCCCAGCGGGGGAACGGGTCGTCGAGGACGCCCCAGAGGTCCGGGCCGGCGAGGAGCTCGCGCGGTGTGAGCAGGCAGCTGCTCAGGACGCGGGTCAGCTCGTCGACGTCGAGGTCGCGGCCGAGGACGACGATCTCCTGACCGACCGGGGCGTCGACGGACCAGCTGCGGATCGTCGTCGGATCGAGCGCGACGACGTCGCCGGCGATCGACCAGGACGCGACCCGGTCGGCCCGGCTGGCGAGGCGGACCAGGCCGCGGGAGCGGTGGATCCGGCCGACCCGCGAGGGGACGAGGTCGGCGGCCACGGCCGCGTGCAGGCGACCGGGGTGGAAGGGCAGCGGGTCGCGGAAGACGTGCGCCCTCACCGATCCCGAGTCGATCGGCAGGCCCCGGAGCGCCCGCTGCCAGCCCAGGTCGGAGGCGAGGCGGTGCGCGCGCTGCGGGCTGAGCACGGCCCGGCGCTCCCGGTAGCGGTCGAGGTCGCGCTCGGCGAGGATCTCCGCACCCGGCGAGAGCGCGCGCAGCAGATCGAGGGCGGCGTCGTCGTCGCGGTGGCCGTCGGTGAGGACGATCAGACCCGCGAACTCGAGGCGGCCGGCGAGCCGCTCGGCCCGGTCCCACTGCGGGGAGTCGTGCGGCGGGTCCTGCGCAGCCCCGGCGTCAGCCCCCTCGCCGAGCAGCACCCGCGACACCTCGTCGAGCGACGTGACGGCGACCACGTCGAGCACGCCGATCCGGGTGTCGCCCGGGTGCCGGCGGCCGAGGAGGTGCTCGAGGACGAGTCCGACCTCCATCGGGTCGGCGACCGGATCGATCGACATCACGGTGATCCCGGTCTCGCCGTCGTCGGCCTGGCGGGCGAGCTCGGCGGCCAGCTCGACGGCGAACTCCGCGCTGTCCGAGTCGGGCAGCTCCACGACGAAGCCCTCGACGGAGGTGACGCCGCCGCTCAGCAGCCGCGCGATCCGGGCGCTGTCACGCGCGTCGGTCGCGCTGACCAGGGTCACGGCGAGGACGGGCGGGCGCGGGGTCGGGCTCGGAGTCTGCATGGTGCCCTACTCTAAACGAGAATCGTTCTCGATAAGAAGGAGCAGCCGTGAAGGTCCGCAACTCGCTGAAGTCCATGAAGAGCATGCCGGGGTCGCAGGTCGTGCGCCGCCGCGGCCGGGTTCTCGTCATCAACAAGCTCAACCCGCGGTTCAAGGCCCGCCAGGGCTGACGCCGGGCGCGCGCTCGGGGGTGGGCTGCGGTCAGCCCTCGAGGGCGTGCCGGACCGCGTCGTCGACGATGTGGCTGACGTGGGTGTCGGCGACGGAGTAGTGCGCCTCGCGGCCGATCCGCTCGACGGCGACCAGGCCGGCCGACCGGAGGGTGCGCAGGTGCTGCGAGACGAGCGGCTGGGACAGCCCCGTCGTCTCGGCGAGGTGCCCGACGGTCGACCGCTCGAGCGCCAGTGCGCGCAGCAGCCGCAGCCGCGAGGAGGACGACAGCACCTTGAACAGCTCGGCGGCGGGTTCGAGATCCTCGGTCATCTGCACCTCCACGTCATCTGCTCATCCAAGCAGACGTGCATGCGTCCCGCGGCGCCCTTCCCTGCTCAGGGGCGGATCTCGACCCGCCCGCTGCGCGGGCTGCTCGATCAGCAGGGAGAGCATGCTGGTCGAGTAGCCCCGAAGGGGCGTATCGAGACCCGTCGTCCCCGACGCCGCCTCAGTGGGCGAGGGCGCCGTCGGCGACGAGGCGGCCTTCGGCCAGCTGCACCACGCGGTCGGCGAGGGCGATCACGGCCGGGTCGTGCGAGACGCAGGCGACCGTGACGCCGCGCTCCGCCTCGCTGCGCAGGATCTCCCGGATCCGCTCGGCGCTCGCCGCGTCCAGCCCCGTCGTCGGCTCGTCGAGGAGCAGCAGGTCCGCCCCGCGCGCCAGCCCCTGCGCGAGCAGCGCCCGCTGCCGCTGCCCGCCGGACAGCACGGCGAACGGCTCGCCCGCGAGCGCGGTGATCTCGAGCCGCTCCATCGCCGCGGCGACCTCGGCGCGCAGGCCCGGGCCGACGCGGCGCCAGCGGCCGGTGCGCCCCCAGACGCCCACGGTGACGACGTCGCGCACGGTGACGGGGAGGCGGTCCGAGACGGCGGTGCGCTGGGGGACGAAGGCGATCGCGGCAGTCGCCGAGCGCGAGCCGCGGGTGGGCACTCGCGTCCCGGCGACGACCTCCAGGAGCGTCGACTTGCCCGCTCCGTTCGGGCCCGCGAGGACGGTGAGCGAGCCCGGCGGCAGGTCGAGGTCGACGTCGTCGAGGGCGGTCCGGTCGCCGAAGTCGACGCCGATCCCGCGGAGGCCGACGCGGTCGGAGGAGTGGGGAGGGATCGACGACACGCCTCGATGCTACAGGTTTGATAACGCTTCTCATTATCGGCTACGGTCGAGCACCATGCCTGCCCTCCTCTCCGGGATCCTCGAGCCGTTCGCGCTCGACTTCCTCCAGCGCGCCCTCCTCGGCGGCGCCCTCGTCGCCGTCCTCTGCGGCGTCGTGGGGACCTGGGTCGTCATCCGCGGCATGGCCTTCCTCGGCGAGGCGCTCGCCCACGGCATGCTCCCCGGCGTCGCCCTCGCGACCGTGCTCGGGGCGCCCGTGCTGGTCGGCGGGGCGGTGAGCGCCGTCGCGATGAGCCTCGGGATCGCCGCCCTGCAGCGCCGGGGCCGGCTCTCGTACGACACCAGCATCGGCATGCTCTTCGTCTCGATGCTCGCGCTCGGAGTGATCGTCATCAGCCACTCGGGCAGCTTCGCGACCGACGCGACGTCGATCCTGTTCGGCGACATCCTCGCCATCGCGCCCCTCGACATCGCCCTGCTGGCGGTCGCGGCGGGGGTGGGGCTCGCGGTCGCGGCCGTGTTCCACCGGTCGCTGGTGGCGCTCGCGCTGGACCACCGGATCGCCGCGGTGCTCGGACTCGGGCCGCGCTCCGCCCAGGCCGCGCTGGTCGGGCTGGTGACGCTCGCGGTCGTCGCCTCGTACCAGGCCGTCGGCTCGCTCCTCGTCGTCGGTCTGCTGCTGGCGCCGGCCGTCGCCGCGGGGCACTGGACGACGCGGATCCCGACCCGGATGGTGCTCGCCGCCGTGCTCGGCGTGCTCTCGGTCCTGGTCGGCCTGCTCGTCTCCTGGCATGCGGCGACCGCCGCCGGTGCCTCCGTCGCGGCCACCGCCATCGCCGTCGCCGGGCTGTCCTGGGCGCTGCGGGCGGCGACCGCGGTGCGGCGTCCACGCGCCGCCGGCGTCCCGGTGCCCGCGTGACCGGCCAACCTCCCGCCCTCCGCCGACCCCTCCGAAAGGACCCCGTGCTCTCCCGCTCCACCCGCTCCTCCCTCCTCCTGGGCGCCCTCGCCCTCGGCCTCGCGGCCTGCTCGACCGAGACCGCCGCACCCGCCGACGACGCGACCGGCGCCGCGACCGGCGAGGGCCACGGTGCGGTCTCCGGAGCCGCGGAGCTCGCCGAGCCGCGCCTCGGGCTCACCTGGATCGACCCCGCGGGCGCCGTCTCGCACCTCGACCTGCTCGACGAGAGCGTCGCCGAGCTCGGCACGATCGGGGAGCCCTCGGCGCTGACGACCGACGGGCGCTACCTCTTCGCCCAGACCGCCGCCGGCGTCGAGATCGTCGACAGCGGGGTGTGGACCTGGGACCACGTCGACCACTTCCACTACTACCGCGCCGACCCGAGGCTCCTCGGCACCGTCGAGGGCGAGGGGGAGGCGGTCGTCGCCACCACGAACCTCTCCACCTCCGGCGGCACCGGGCTGCACTTCCCCGGCTCGGGCGAGGCCGTGCTGCTCGACACCGAGGCGCTGTCGAAGGGCGAGATCAGCGAGTCGTTCCGCCTCGAGGGCGAGCCCGGGCCCGGGATGGTCGTCCCGGTCGGCTCGTTCGCCCTCGTCACCGACGGCTCGGGGGAGTCGGCGTCGGTCGTCGCGCACACGGCCGACGGCGAGCCGACCGGCCTCCGCGAACAGTGCCCCAACCCGGCGGGGACGATCACCACCCGCGTCGGCGCGGTGATCGGCTGCGCCGACGGCGCCCTGCTCGCCACGGTCGACGGCGACGAGCTGAGCGTCGAGCGGATCCCCTACCCGGCCGGCGCGACGGCGCCCGCGGCGACCGGCTTCGCGAACCGCGAGGGCCGACCGACCGTCGCCGGGCTCGCGGGCGACACCGGCATCTGGCTGCTCGACACCCGCGACCGCTCCTGGACGCTGCTCCCCGCTCCCGCGCCGCTGGCCCAGGTGACCGCCGTCGACGACGAGGACGAGCACGTGCTCGCGCTCGCGACCGACGGCCGGGTGCTCGTGCTCGACGGTGCGGACGGCGCGCTGCTCGCGCAGACCGAGCCCCTGGCCGCGGAGTCGCTGGCGGCGGAGTCGCTCGCCGCGGGCCTCGCGCCGACCCTCGTCGCCGATCAGCAGCGCGCCTACCTCAGCGCGCCCGCCGAGCGGCGGCTGCACGAGATCGACTACGCCGACGACGCCCGCCTCGCGCGGAGCTTCGACACGGCGACCGAGCCGGCGTTCACCGCCGAGACGGGACGCTGACCGTGGGACGCACCCGCTCCGCCCACCGCGCGCCCTCCCGCCGCTCGCCCCGCCGCTTCCCGCTCGCCGCCGCCGCCGCCGTCGCCCTGCTCGCCCTCACCGGCTGCTCGGCCGCCGCGGACGACCGCCCGCTGGTGATCGTCTCGACCAACATCCTCGGCGACGTCGTCGAGCGGCTGGTTGGCGACGAGGCCGAGGTCGTGACGCTGATGAAGCCGAACGCCGACCCGCACTCCTTCGAGATCTCCGCGCAGGAGGCCGCGCGGCTGCGTTCGGCCGACCTCGTCGTCTCGAACGGCCTGGGCCTCGAGGAGGGCCTGCAGCAGCACCTCGACGCCGCCGCCGCCGAGGACGTCGCGATGTTCGTCGCCGGCGAAGCCGTCGAGGTGCTCGACTACCGGGAGGGCGACGCCGAGGGCAGCCCCGACTCGCACTTCTGGACCGACCCCGCCCGCATGATCGACGTCGTCGACGCGCTCGCGCCGGTCCTCGCGGAGCTCGACGGGGCGAATCCGGAGGCCCTCGAGCGCAGCGCCGCCGACTATCGCGCCGAGCTCGAGACGCTCGACGCCGAGATGACGGCGGCCTTCGCCGCGATCCCGGAGGAGCGCCGCGCCCTCGTCACCAATCACCACGTCTTCGGGTACCTCGCCGACCGCTTCGACTTCGACGTCGTCGGCGCGGTCATCCCCGGCGGCACCACCCTCGCGGCGCCGTCCGCCTCCGACCTCGCCGACCTCGTCGACGCGGTCGAGACCACCGGCGTCCCCACGATCTTCGCGGAGTCCTCGTCTCCCGACCGCCTGGTCCAGGCGCTCGCGAGCGAAGCCGACATCCGCGTCGAGGTGGTCGAGCTGTTCACGGAGTCCCTGACCGGACCCGAGGGCGGCGCTCCCGACTACCTCGCCATGATGCGCGTGAACACGCAGCGCATCGCCACCGGGCTCTCTCCCTGAGCGCCCACGACCAGCACCAGGAGAACGACATCCACATGCGCACCCCCCAGTCACCCCGAGCGCCCTTCCGGCGAGCGGGCCTCGGCCTCCTCGCCCTCGGCACGATCGCGACCCTCGCGGCCTGCTCCTCGAGCGGCGCCCCCGCGGCCGACTCCACCGCCGGCAGCACGCCGACCGCCGCCGCCGAGGCCGGCCCGCGCGTCGCCGTCGCCTACGAGGGCGGCATCCTCGTCCTCGACGGCGAGACCCTCGAGACCGTCGCCGACGTGGACTCCGAGGAGTTCACCCGCCTGAACCCGGCGGGCGACGGCCGGCACGTCATGGTCACCATGAGCGAGGGCTTCCAGCTCCTCGACACCGCCGCCGGCACCGACGGAGAGCCTGAGCTGACCGACGTCGTCTTCGCGGCCGACACCCCCGGTCACGTCGTCCGCCACGGCGGCAAGACGATCCTCTACGCCGACGGCACGAGCGACACGACGGTCTTCGAGACCGCCGATCTGGCGTCGTCCGAGGGCCTCCCCGAGCTGGAGACCATCGCGGGCGTCGAGGCGCACCACGGCGTCTCGATCGTCCTCGAGGACGGCACCTTCCTGACCACGGTCGGCAATGCCGACGGCCGCACCGGCATCGAGGTGCGCGACGCCTCCGGTGCCGTGACGGCCACGAACGACCAGTGCCCCGGCGTGCACGGCGAGGGCACGGCCGAGAACGAGGTCGTGGTCTTCGGCTGCGAGAACGGCGCCCTCGTCTACGACGGCGGCGAGATCACCAAGCTCGAGGCGCCCGACCAGCCGTACGGCCGGATGGGCAACGCGTGGGTCAGCGAGACCAGCCCGATCGTCGTCGGCGACTACAAGGACGACCAGGACGCGGAGGGCTACCTCCTGCACCGCCTCGCGCTGATCGACACCGAGGCGAAGACCCTCGACGTCGTCGACCTGCCCGAGGGCGTCGAGTACACCTTCCGCGGTGTCGCGCGCGGCCCGGACGACCTCGCCTACCTGATCGGCTCCGACGGAGCGGTCCACGTGATCGACCCGGAGACCGGCGAGATCATCGAGTCGTACCCCGTCGTCGACGCGTGGCAGAGCCCGGTCGAGTGGCAGGACCCGCACCCCGCGATCACCGTCGCCGGTGACATCGCCTACGTCACCGACCCCGCCGCGGACAGCATCCACGCGCTCGACCTGACCACCGGCGAGGTCGTCTCCACGGCCGATTTGGGCGTCACGCCGAACGAGATCGCGGTCGCCGCGAGCTGACAACCGATGGGCTGGCGGCCGCGAGCCGCTGGACGCGACGACGGAGGGCGCGGGGTGTGATGCCCCGCGCCCTCCGTCGTC
>NZ_JABMLF010000002.1:609417-620077 GCF_013205055.1 Rathayibacter sp. VKM Ac-2856 | reverse complement strand
CGGCGGCGGCGGCCGAGGAGGACGCCGAGCGCGCCGAGCAGACCGAGGATCCCGGCCGCGGGCAGCGCGGACGCCGCGTCGACGCCGGTCTGGGCCAGGCGTGCAGCGGAGGCGTCCTTCGTCGCCCGCGTGCCCGCGACCCCGTGCCCGGTCGCGGCGGAGCCGCTGGTGCCGGAGCTGCTGGCGCTGGTGCCGCTGGCGCTGGCGATGCTCGTGCCCGAGCCGCTGGTACCCGCGCCGATCGCGCCCGAGCCGGTCGTGCCGGTGGTGCTCGTGCCGGTGCTGCGTGCGTCGGCCGGGCCTGCGCCCGTCGCGGAGGTGCCCGCGATCGTGGTGCCCACGGCCGCGATCGCCGCGCTGCCCGCACCGCTGGAGGCGGTGGTCGTCGGGCGGGTGCCGGTGACGGTCGTGCCGGAGCCGGCCCCGGTCGTCCCGGCCTCAGTGGTGCTGGTGTCGGTGCTGGTGCCGGTCGTGCCCGCAGCGGAGGTACCGGTACCGGTGGTGCCGCTGGTGCCCGTGCCGGTGGTGCCGGTCCCGCCGGTGCCGGACCCAGTGGTGCCGGTGCCGGTCGTCCCGGTCGTGCCTGTGCCAGTGGTGCCGGTACCGATGCCGGTCGTGCCGGTGGTTCCGGTCCCGGCCTCAGGGGTGCCGGTGCCGGTTGTACCGGTCGTGCCTGTGCCAGCGGTGCCGGTGCCGGTCGTGCCTGTGCCAGCGGTGCCGGTGGTGCCGGTGCCGGTCGTGCTCGTGCCGGTTGTGCCGGCAGCGGTCGCGGTCCCAGTGGGGCTCGTCGTCGGGGTGGTGGTCGACGTCGGAGCGGTCTTGGGGAGGGGGAGGTCGCCGGTGACGCGGAGGGTGCGTGATCCGGTGGGGGAGGAGATGTCGTATCGGCTGCGGTAGGTGATGTGTCCGGCGTCGAGGTCGGCTTGGGTGAGGGTGGTTGCGGGGAGGTTGTCTTCGACTTCGGCGCTGGCGCCGGGGGCGATGCGGACGAGGGTCTGGAAGACGGTGACGGTGTCGGGGGTGTCGTTGTGCAGGGTGATCGTCCAGGTCACGGGGGTGCCGACGTGGGGCTTCTCGCCGGGTGCGAGGTCGAGCGTTCCCCCGACTGTCGAGGTCACGCCCGTGGTGGCAGCAGCGCTCGCGGTTCCCGTGGGGGTCTGCGTGGGTGCCGTGGTCGGGGTCGTGGTCGACGTCGTGGTGGTCGGCGTGGTTTCGGGGAAGCGGAAGTCGCCGGTGACGCGGAGGGTGCGTTGTCCGGTGGGGGAGGAGATGTCGTATCGGCTGCGGTAGGTGATGTGTCCGGCGTCGAGGTCGGCCTGGGTGAGGGTGGTTGCGGGGAGGTTGTCTTCGACTTCGGCGCTGGCGCCGGGGGCGATGCGGACGAGGGTCTGGAAGACGGTGACGGTGTCGGGGGTGTCGTTGTGCAGGGTGATCGTCCAGGTCACGGGGGTGCCGACGTGGGGCTTCTCGCCGGGTGCGAGGTCGAGCGTTCCCCCGACTGTCGAGGTCACGCCCGTGGTGGCAGCAGCGCTCGCGGGCGGAGTGGGCTGCTGCTGCGGGGTCGACACCGTTGACTCTGTGGCGGCGGCGGGCTCGTTCGTGGTCGCGGAAGTCGACGTGCTGGCGGACGAGGTGCTGGGAGCTGCTGAGGCGGTCGCGGTCGAGGCGGCGTCCGCCTCGGGAGCCGGAGTGAGCGCGGCGTCGGGGCTCGACGGCGCCGACGTGCTGGCGGACGAGGCGCTGGGAGCTGCGGAAGCGGTCGTGATCGAGGCGGGCTCCGCCTCCGGAGCCGGAGTGGTCGCGGTGTCGGGGCCCGACGGCGCCGACGTGTTCGCCGCGGCCGCGGCAATCGGGGCGGTGGCGGAGGCCTCGGCGGCGGCAGTCGGGGCGGTGGCGGAGGTCTCAGCGGCGGGCGCGCTGCCCTCGTCGGCGTGGGCGACGGCTGCGGTGGAGCCGAGCAGGCACGCGCTCAAAGCGAGGGAGGCGGCGATGTTCACCGTGGTTCCGGGAAAGCGACGAGAGGTGGCGGAATCAGGGCGGCGCGGGGTCAAGAGGTCTCCTAGGCGGTGGTCGATCAATACTTCGAGTGAAGCTCGAGTACTTTCACACGCTGCAACGAGACGCGCACTTCTCTGGCGCAAACGAGCTAGTCCGGCGCTGCGAGGGGCTTGATGGCACGCATTGACCTGTCTGTTCTCGCAGAAGGTCGGCGGTTCCTTGGGGGCCGAGGACGGCCCGAGCCCGTCCGGCTGGGCGGGCTCAGACCGTCCTTGATCGCGGATCGGTCAGTCGACTCTGCAGGTGCGGCTGACGCACGATGGGCTGGCGGCCGCGAGCCGCTGGACGCGACGACGGAGGGCGCGGGGTGTGATGCCCCGCGCCCTCCGTCGTCGTCTGCGCTCGCCTCGTTCCCGAGGGGAGCGGCCAGGTCAGTCGGCCGTGCGGTTCCGGCGGCGGCGGCGGCCGAGGAGGACGCCGAGCGCGCCGAGCAGACCGAGGATCCCGGCCGCGGGCAGCGCGGACGCCGCGTCGACGCCGGTCTGGGCCAGGCGTGCGGAGGACGCGTCCTTCGTCGCCCGCGGGCCCGCGACCCCGTGCCCGGTCGCGGCGGAGCCGCTGGTGCCGGAGCTGCTGGCGCCCGAGCCGTTCGTGCCGGTGGTGCTCGTGCCGGTGCTGCGCGCGTCGGCCGGGCCTGTGCCCGTCGCGGAGGGGCCCGCGATCGTGGTGCCCACCGCCGTGATGCCGGCGCTGCCCGCACCGCTGGAGGCGGTGGTCGTCGGGCGGGTGCCGGTGACCGTCGTGCCGGAGCCGGCCCCGGTGGTGCCTGACCCGGTGGTGCCAGTGACGGTGTCCCCTGACCCGGTGGTGCCCGAGCCCGTGGTGCCCGGCCCGGTGGTGCCGGACCCGGTGGTGCCGGACCCGGTGGTGCCGGACCCGGCCGCGCCGGTGGTGCCGGTGGTCCCTGACCCGCTGGTGCCCGTGCCGGTGGTGCCGGTGCCGGTGGTGCCGGATCCGGTGGTCCCGGTGCCGCTGGTGCCTGTGCCGGTGGTCCCGGATCCGGTGGTGCCCGACTCGGTGGTGCCCGACCCGGTGGTGCCCGACCCGGTGGTGCCGGATCCGCTGGTGCCCGAGCCGGTGGTCCCGGTGCCGGTGGTGCCGGATCCGGTAGTGCCCGAGCCGGTGGTGCCCGTGCCGGTGGTGCCGGATCCGGTGGTGCCGGACCCGGTGGTGCCGGACCCGGTGGTGCCCGAGCCGGTGGTGCCGGATCCGCTGGTGCCCGAGCCGGCGGTGCCGGATCCGGTAGTGCCCGAGCCGGTGGTGCCCGTGCCGGTGGTCCCGGTGCCGGTGGTGCCGGATCCGGTGGTGCCCGAGCCGGTGGTGCCCGACCCGGGGGTGCCTGTGCCGGCGGTCCCGGCTCCGGTTGCGCCGGTGGTGCCCGACCCGGGGGCGACCGGTGCGTCCTTCGGGAGCAGGAGCTCGCCCTGCACGGTGACGAGCACGTCGCCGCTCGGTGTCTGGGCGCCCCAGGAGCTCGAGTAGGCGATGCGGCCGGCATCGAGATCGGCCTGGGTCACTGTCCGTCGGCCTGAGACGTCCACGGCGCGGCGGCTCTCACCGGGCGCGAGAACGATCGGAGTCCCGTAGAAGGTGGCCGTGGCCGTGGTCTGGTTCTGGAAGGTGATGATCCACTTCACCGGCGTGCCGACGACCGGTTTCTCGCCCGGCTTCAGATCGAGCTTTCCCTCCACGGTCCCGAAGAGCCCGGTGGCCGCCGGAGTGGAGGTCGGCGGGGTGATCCCGGTGCCCGGGCCGGTGCCACTTCCTGCGGTACCGGCGCCGGTGCCCGTCGTACCGGTGCCCGTCGTACCGGTGCCCGTGGTACCCGTGCCGGTCGTTCCGGGGGCTCCGGTCCCGTTCGCGCCAGGTCCCGTGCCCGTGGTGCTCGGCGCGCTGGTGCCGGTGGTGTCCGGTGTGCCGACAGATGAGGGGATCGCGAGCTTCCCGGCGTTCAGCACCTTGAGGGGACCCCGACTGGTCTCCGCGGTCACCTCGGCGACGACGTGGGTCCAGCCGCTGGTGAGGTCGTCCTGCGTGACCGTGGTCTCGAGGTGCAGCTCGGCGGTCGAGCCGGCGCCGAGGACGGCGACCTTCTCGCTGACGTTGCCGCCGTTGCTGCCGACCTGCACGGCGGAGAGGTTCAGCGCGTCGACGCCTGCGGTGTTGGTGACCGTGGAAGTCCAGCGGACCTTCGTGCCGGCCGTCACCTTCTCGCCGGGCTTCAGTACGAACTCGCCGCGGAATCGCCAGGCCGCGTCGGCCACGTCGGGAGTGCCTGTGGCTGCAGTGCCGGGGGTTCCGGTGCCGGTGGTGCCCGACCCGGTGGTGCCCGACCCGGTGGTGCTGGTGCCGGTGGTGCTGGTGCCGGTGGTGCCGGGCGCGGTGGTGCTGGTGCTGGTGGTGCCGGGCGCGGTGGTGCTGGTGCTGGTGGTGCCGGGCGCGGTGGTGCTGGTGCCGGTGGTGCCGGGCGCGGTGGTGCTGGTGCTGGTGGTGCCGGACCCGGCGGTGCTGGTGCCGGTGGTGCCGGGCGCGGTGGTGCTGGTGCCGGTGGTGCCGGACCCGGCGGTGCCGGTGCTGGTGGTGCCGGACCCGGTGGTGCCGGACCCGGTGGTGCCGGTGCTGGTGGTGCCCGACCCGGTGGTGCCGGACCCGGTGGTGCCGGTGCTGGTGGTGCCCGACCCGGGGGTACCTGACCCCGTGGTGCCTGACCCGGCGGTGCCTGACCCAGTGGTGCCAGTGCCGGTGGTGCTGGTGGTGCCGGACTCGCTGGTGCCGGTGGTGCCGGTGGTGCCGGACCCTCCTGCTCCGGTGGTGCCGGTGCCGCCCGAAGGGGCGCTCTTCGGGAGGGGGACCGCGACGACGACGGGGTCGGAGGTGTAGGCGGTGCCGCGGGGTGTGCGGGCCGTGACGGTGCCGGTGCGGCGGAACTCGCCGGTGCTCACGTCCCACTGCTGGACCTTGCTCAGGGTGACGCGGGAGGCGCTCTCATTCGGCGCCAGGGTGAACGGGGGGATGTCGGCGACGGTGATGTCGGAGAGGGTGACGTCTCCGCGGTTCACGACGGTGAAGGTCGTGTCGACGGCGCCGCCGACCATCGACAGTCCCGGTCCGAACCGGGGCACGCTGGCGGACGTGACCTCCAGGCGCGGGTTCTCGGCGGGGATCGCGAGTCGGGGGGCGGTCCGGACGGTGACGAGTCGGCCCTCGGTCATCGTCGCGGTGACGGAGATCCCGGTCTGCCCGCTCCTGAGGTCGTCCGCGGTGACCGTGGATTCGAGATGCAGCACGGCGGTTCCGCCCGAGGGGAGACGCGAGATCTTCTCGCTGGTGCTCCCGGGCTCGCCGGGTGCGGCGTTCGTGCGGACGGCGGAGAGGTCGAGGATGTCGCCGGCGCCGTTGTTGGTGACCGTCGAGGTCCACTTCACCTTCGTGCCGGCTGTGACCGTCTCCCCGGGCTTGAGCACGAACTCGCCGCGGAACAGCCACGGCGGATCGGTCGTGCCGCTGGTCGGCGTACCGGTGGTGGGTGCACCGGTGCTGCCGGAGGTCGGCGTGCCGGTGGCGGCTCCGGTGGTACCCGTGGTGGGCGTGCCGGTGGCACCGGTGGCGGGAGTGCCGGTGGCGGGAGTGCCGGTGGCGGGTGTGCCGGTGGTGCCGGTAGTTGGTGTGCCGGTGGTGCCGGTGGCGGGCGTGCCGGTGGTGCCGGAAGTCGGCGTGCCGGTCGATGACGTGCCGGTGCCGGCCTGTCCAGTCGGGGTGGCGGTGGGTGCCGGCTTCGGGATCGCCAGCGCGATGGTGACGGGGGTGGAGCGGTGCTCCGCGCCCCGGGGGGTCTTCGCCGTGGCGGAGGCGTCCTCGCGGCGGTACTCGCCGGCGTCCAGGTCCGCCTGGGTGATCGTGTCCGAGATGCGCTGCACGCTGACCTCGCCGGGCGCGAGGTCGATCGGTGCGATGCCGACATGCCGGACGTCTCTCAGTGTGACGTCGCCGCGGTTGGTCAGGGTGACGGTCGCGTCGACCACGGTGCCGACGGCGACCGGAGCGCCGGGGGCGAGCTTGAACGACGGGGCGTAGGCCACCTCCAGGCCCGGGTGCTCGGCAGGGATCGGAAGCGTCAGCGAGACCGGGTCGGAGGTGTAGAGGACGCCGTTGGGTGCGCGGCCGGTGAGGGTCCCGCCGGAGCGGCTGTAGGAGCCGAAGACCAGGTCCAGCTCGGTGACCGTGCTCGTCACGCGATGAACGGACGATTCACCCGGTGCGAGGCGGTACGGCGGGATACCCACCTCACGGATGTCCTCGAGAGGGACGGCGCCGGTGTTGGTCACGGTGAAGGTGGTCTCGACGGTGGTGCCGATGACGATGGGCTCGCCCACAGCGAGCCGGAACGCGGGGACGGCGGTCACCGTCAACCGGGCGCCCTGGGTGTCCGGGGGGAAGGGCAGCTCGCCGCTGACGTCGACGACGGTGGTCGCTCCGCCGGTGGTGCGCACGCCCCAGGCGCCGTTGTACCGCACTGCGCCCGCGGCGGCCTCCTCCGCCGAGAGCGCGTGGATCCGAGTGACGTCCTCGACGGTGCCGGTCTGATCGGGAAGAAGGGTGAGAGCGGTCTCGTCCACGGTGATGGGCTCTGTCGAGTTGTTGGTGAACGTGAGCGTCCAGCTCACCTGGGTGCCCTCGGTCGGCTTCTCACCCGGCCCCAGCAGGAGTCTTCCTGTCGCTGTCCCGCTCGCGAGGGCGACCCCCGGTGCACCCTTCGGGCCGGCGGTGGGGCGCGGCGCGCTCTCTGCGGCGTGGGTGATCGTCGCGGGCGAGCAGAGGAGGCCGGCGCTCAGGACGACGGCTGCCGCGACGGTGAGGGAGATGCTGCGGGAGTGGCGGGCACTCCCTGCGTCCGGGCGGCGTGGGGTCATGAAGAGCTCCTTGAAGAGGGGGGTGAGCGTCGTGGTTCGCAGGGGAATACAGAGATGGTCTCGCCTCGAGAGCTGATGTTGCTCATGCATGGCGCGGATCGAGAGTTCTGGCGGTCTCGGGCGAGTGAGGCAGGCGGGTGGGACGCGGCGAAGCGCCGGTGGCGTCGGGTCGAGTCGACGCCACCGGCGCTGGGACGGGCGGCGGGTGTCAGTCCGCGGTGCGGTTGCGTCGACGGCGGCCGAGCAGCACGCCGAGTGCGCCGAGGGCCGCGAGGATCCCGGCGGCGGGCAGCAGGCCGGATGCGTCGGATCCGGTGTCCGCGAGGCGGCGCTTCGACGTCTCTGCCGCGGACGAGCTCGTCGTGGTCGAGACTGACGAGCCCGCCGCGGTCGAGCCTGTCGAGCCGGTCGCACCCGCCGTGGCTGAAGCGGCGGGGACGACCGTGCCCGGGGTGCCCGGCATGACCGGCGGTGCCGTCGGCGTGGGCCCCGGAGGGGTCGGTTCCGTCGGAGTCGGAGTCGGTGCCGGGAACGGGAGGTCGAGTCTCCCGGTGACGTCGACGCCGATGTACTCGACCGCCTCGGTGAAGCCGCCCGCGAAGGTCGTGAGGACGGCGGCGCGACCGTCGAGCTCGCTCTGCCCGATGGTCGTGCTCAGCGTCTGCTCACTGGTCTGCTCAGGCTGGAGGTCGCCCTCGTCCTCCTCCGCTCCCTCGACGCCGACGTCGTAGAGTTCGACGTCCCCCGTGTTGGTGACGGTGACGGTCCACTTCACCCGGGTCCCGACGGTCGGCGTCTCGCCGGGCGCGAGGACGAGCTCGCCGCGCGCGGTCGCCGTCAGCGAGGGGGCTTCGACGGGTGCCGGTGCGGGGAGGTAGAGACGGCTGTACAGCGGTGCGGTGGTTATCCTGCCGCCAGGTGTCGTAGCGGGAACGAACACACTGAGGACGGCGTAGCCCTCTCGGAGTTCTTCCTGCAAGAGGGAAGTCGAATCGGTCACCTCGCGGGTCTGGCCGGGTTCCAGAGGGTCGCTGGGCAGGGCCTCCCCCCACTCGGCGACGTGGTCGAGGGGGACGCTGCCGGTGTTCGTGACCGTGATGATCCACTTCACCTCGGTGCCGACCTTCGGCGTCTCGCCGGGCGCGAGGACGAGCTCGCCGCGCGCGGTGGCGGTGAGCTGGGCGCCGGTGGCGGTCGCGCTCGCGGGCGGCGTCGGGGGGACCGTCGGCGCCACGGCGGCATGAGCCGCCGACGTGGAGCAGAGGAGGCCCGCGGTCAGGGCGAGAGAGGCGGCGACGGTGAAGGGGATGCGGGCGCCGCGGCGCGGGCGCGGTGACTCGTGAGGTCGGTGCATGGAGGCTCCTCGAGAACGGTGGGAAGGCGAGACGACGAATGCTCGCATCCGTCTGGATCGGCCGTCGAACGTCTGGCAGGGACGAGACGATCTGGCGCTGATAGAGCACTCCGGCGCGGCGCGGTCGACCGGCGCGGGCCGTGTCCCCGGGCGGTGCTCGGCACTCCGGAGGAAGCGCAGCGCCGGTCGTGGACCGTCGGTCGGGTCGACGGGAGCCGACTCCATCGCTGATCGGCCGGTGGGCCGGTGAGCTGGATCGGCAGGCGAACTGGATCGGTCAGCGACCTGTTCGGGCGGTCGTCGGGCGGTTGCGGTGGCGGCCGAGGAGCATGCCGAGCGCACCGAGGGCGGTGAGGATCCCGGCGGCGGGCAGAGCGGTCGCCGCGTCGTACCCGGTCGAGGCGAGGCGATGCCGCGCCGTCTCCGTCGCGGCCGAGACCTTCGCGGGCGAGCCGGTCGAGCCGGTCGAGCCCGTCTGGCCCGCAGGCGCGACGACGGCCGAAGCGCCGGGGGACGGGGCGGATGCCGGGGTGACCGGAACCGGTGACGGGGTGGGCGACGGAGGCGTCGGGGACGGTGCCGGTGTCGTCGGGGTCGTCGCGGGCGTGGTCGGAGTCGGAGCAGGTGAGGTCGGAGTCGGTGTCGGAGACCCGGTCGGAGTCGGTCTCGAGGTCGGAGACCCGGTCGGGGTCGGGGTCGGGCTCTTGGTCGGGGTCTTGGTCGGCGTCGGCGTCGGTGTCGGTGTCGGTCGGGGAATGTCGAGGCGGCCGCGGACGCGCGCGTAGACCGAGACGCCGTCGGGTGTCCTCGCGCCGGCGACCTCGTCGAGAACGGCGAAGCCCTCCGTGAGCTGCTTCTGGGTGAGGGTCTTCGACGAGACCGGCTCGAGGGTCTGGCCGGGGTCCAGATGGACGCCGGGTCCGACGAGCGTCCGGGCGACGTCGTCGAGCGGGACGTCACCGGTGTTCGCGACGGTGACGGTCCACTTCACCTGGGTGCCGACCCTCGGCTCCTCGCCGGGCGCGAGGACGAGCTCGCCGCGCGCGGCCCCGCTGAAGGCGGCGGCCCTGACGGTGACGCTCGTGGAGGGCGTCGCGGAGGGCGTGGTGGAAGCCGGCGGCGTCGCGGCGGCGTGGGCGGCCGACGTGGTCCCCAGGAGCCCGACGGTCAGTGCGAGGGCGGCGGCGGCGGCGGCGGTGACCGGGGTGCCGGCGCCGTGGCGCGGGCGGAGGGAGTCGGGACGACGGCGCACGGGGGCTCCTCGGACGTGGGTGGGAAGGAGAGACGACGAATGCTCGCATCGCGCCGTATCGGCCGTCGAACTTCTGGCACAGGAGAGAGGGTCTGGCGCCCGGAGCGCACGTCGGCACGAGCCGTCGGAGCGTGCGACGACCACCCGGAGCAGAGGGTCGCCCTCTCGAGAGAGCTGATGTTCCTCATTCGTGGCGCGGATCGAGAGGTGTGGCGTTCTGAGGCGGAGGGGGTGGGACACGGCGAAGCGCCGGTGGCGTCGGGTCGAGTCGACGCCACCGGCGCTGGGACGGTCGGCGGGTGTCAGTCCGCGGTGCGGTTGCGTCGACGGCGGCCGAGCAGCACGCCGAGCGCGCCCAGGGCCGCGAGGAGCCCGGCGCCGGGCAGCGCGCCCGCCGCATCGGAGCCGGTGTCGGCGAGCCGTCGCCCGGAGGTCGCCGCGGCAGCGGAGCCCCCGGTGCTCGAGCCCGCTGAGCGGGATGCTGCGGCGGCCGGCGTGGCAGGGGCCGCGGGCGCGGTGGCCGGAGACGCGGTGGGGGTGCCCGGGGTGGGGGTGCCCGGCGTGGGGGTCGGGGTCGCAGGAGCGGGTGCGGCGGTGGCCGGGGTGAGCGCCGTCGCGGGGATGGGCAGGGCGAGCCTGCCGGTGAGATCGATGCTGATGAACGCTCCCTCCTCGGTGTCGCCGCTCGCGAACGTCGAGAGGACGGCGGTGTGCTCGTCCAGCTCGCGCTGTCCGAGGGTCGTGGTCACCGACACGGAGGCGGTCTCTCCGGGAGAGAGGTCGACCTCGTCGCTCAGGTCACTGAGGGAGACGTCGTAGAGGGGGGCGTCGCCGATGTTCGTGAGCGTCGCCGTCCACAGCACCTCTGTTCCGACCTGCGCCTTCCCGCCCGGCGCGAGGAGGAGTCTCCCGCTCAGCGCGCCGGCAAGGCCGGGGCTCTCGAGTGTGGTGGGACCTGGCGTGGAGGTGGCGGTCGCTGTAGGAGTCTGCGTCGGCCCGGTTGCAGGGGTCGAGGTGGGTGCGCCGGTCGGTGCGCCGGTCGGTGCGCCTGTCGCAGTCGAGGTGGGTGTGCCTGTCGGGGTGGCG